>CAVWSG010000003.1:0-388532 GCA_963757745.1 uncultured delta proteobacterium | reverse complement strand
GCACCATGACGAAGAGCCAGAGCGACCTCTGGCCACCCGGCACGGGCACCCTCCCGACATAGGCTCCAGTCGACCTGGGCTTGCTCGCCGATGAGCGGGTCGAGGCGCAGAAACGCCTCGCGCCGGGGCGCGGGGCGCACCAGGGCGACGTACTCGCGCAACGTGCGGACGCCCCCCGGGTACCCACGGGCGCGGACCATGTCGTGCAGCCGTGTCGCCCGGAGCCGCGGGTACTGCGCCAGGGTCTCCTCGATGAAGGCGGTGAAGGGATCGACGAGCCGCGGCCGGGGCAGGCTCGGCCTACGAGGCTCGAGCAGGTCCAGCACCCGGCGCACGACGTCGGGGTGAACCCCGAGCTGCGTGGCGACGGTGCCCACCGGCCAGTGCTCGGCGTAGTGGAGGCGACGGATTTCCGTCTCCACGCTGAGGTCCACCGTCATCGGGAACGCCTGAGGCGGCAGAGCTCCCGCTCAGCCGCTGTCTTCGAAGCCGGAAGCCGCGGGCTGCGATGGGGGACCTCGACCGCGTAATACACGGAGGCGTCGCCGCGCCCGAGCTCGTCGGTGAGGCCGAGGCAGAACGAGGTCTCCTGCTCGTCCGCACACAGCACAACGCGCAAGCGCACGTCGAGCCACTGCGACAGGCCCGCCAGGAACACCTGTGCCGCTCGCTCGTGCCGCACCGCCGACGGCGGTGGCAGGACTCCCCTCAGGATCTCCTTGCGCCCCAGCCGCAACGACAGGACGGTCTGACTGCTCAACGGGGTGAGGTAGACGGAGTACTCGTCCATCTTGCGGTCCTCTGTCGGTGTCCGCGAGCGCGCCGATGATCGGCGGCGCCGGGACACGCGCGGAGGCGCAGTCCAGCCCAGCGTCAACTTTTCGGGAACCCGGATCGATCACGCGCTCCGCGCGCCGGCCCCGGTACGTTCGCTGGTGGTCGCGGTGATCCTCCCGCCCCTCTTCGCTGCGTTGGTGCCGCGCCCGAGCCTCACGCACGAGGCGGAGGCGGCTCGCCCGCCGGCAAGCGGGGCTGCAGTACTCCTGGCCGCGGTAGCAGCTCAGGCACACGAAGAACCGCTCGCGGCAAAGCGCGCAGAAAAGCTGGAGCTTCGGAGACTCCTCGTCCATCCGCGCCATGCGGACAGCCGGGAACTGGACGCGGCGGCGACTCCGAGCGACAAGGAGCCCTTCTCGCTGTCCGCATCCGCATCGAGGGCTCCTGGCGCTAACCGGGGGCCCTCACCTCTTCTGGCTGTCCGCACGGCCGATCTACACCGAGACCCCCGCCCCAGCGAGTTCTCCGCCGCCTCGATGTCGACCGTCAGTCGGCGACGGATCCAGGCTGCCGTCTACAGGCAAGATCCCCCACTGCTCCCCGAACGACCTACGAAGAACGACGGGGCACTGGCTGCGGATGAAGGGCGTCTCCCCGGACGTCATCGGCATGTACTTGGGCCATGCAGACGGCCGGATGGCCGAAAGGGTGTACGCCCGGCTCGACGCAGAGGAGCTTCGGATTCCGCCTTCAGGTAGACCTGGGCGACTGCATCAGCTTTGCATCAGACTCTGCGGGAAACTACCGGTCGCCGGTCAACTACGAGAGGAAGCACGCCGTGTCGCCACCGGTCTCCGGTGAGCCCATTTCCACCGGGATCACCGGGACCCAGGGGCCCACCCGTTCACGGGGGGCGGGGGGCTGTAGGCCCCCGGGTTTGACGCTGTAGACTGCTCGCACGAGCCGCTGAGCAACTCGTCCGCCCCACGCCCGGAGGGAACCACTTGGCCCGGGTGCCGCGTTTCGCGGCGTTGCCCACGGTGTCCCTGGCATGGAGAGAACCGCCTCGGAGCCAACGGGTGGGCACATGGGCACCGGTGATGTCGGTGATACTGGTGCCCTCCGACGCCGGTGGCGACAACGCCGTTGGTTGGCTAACCCGCGAACCCGCCCGGACTCTACGGGACGGGATCAAACCCAGTGAAAGGCGGGGTTGCAACCCAAGAGCGGAGAGGTGGCGATGATCAGATGGAGAGCTCGAAGGTAATGGGCGTTAGGCAGGTCTACCCGTGAGGATGGGGGCGCGCGAAGGGTTTGCCTCGGTCAGGGCGCGTCAAGCACCGCGCGCACTCGGGTGAGGAGAGACAACGACGTGAATGGCTTGTGAAGGAACTCCAAACCGGCGGCGAGCACGTGACGCTCGGCGAGTGCGTCGTGCGTGTACCCCGACACATAGAGTACCCGCAGGCCCGGAAAGCGTTGAACAAGTTGCTTCGCGATTGATGGTCCGTCTATGCCAGGCATGACAACGTCGGTGACGAGCAGACGGACTCGCCCGAGCTCTCCAGCGTCCATGTGGAGCGCATCACGCCCGCTCGTTGCAACGAGCACCCGGTAGCCGGCGGCACTGAGCAACCGGACCGTCACCTCTCGCACCCCGGCGTCGTCCTCAACGACGAGAATCGACTCCGAGCCGCGCATCGTCCTCGAAGGTGCGGGCGGCAGACAGGGACGGGGAGGGTCCAGAGTGCGCGGAAGGTAGATCTGGAACGCGGTTCCTTCGCCCAGCTTGGTAGTTACGTGGATCTGGCCTCCGCTCTGCCTGATGATCCCATGGACCGTTGCGAGCCCCAGCCCGGTCCCAGCTCCCCGCGGCTTCGTGGTGAAGAAGGGCTCGAACACGTGAGCCTGCACCTCCGGGCTCATGCCGGTACCGGTATCTCGGATGACCAGCATGACGTAATCGCCTGGTTGCTCTACGTGGAACCGGTCGACCTGATCCGGTTCGATGTGGACATTGCTTGTCGCAATGGCCAACCGTCCCCCTCCGGGCATCGCGTCCCGAGCATTAACGGCCAGGTTGAGGATGACTTGCTCGACTTGCCCCGGATCGCAGCAGACATACCAGGGAGCCGGTTCCAAAGCCAGGGAGAGCTCGATGTCCTCGCCCAGTACTCGACGCAACAGCTTCTCAGTCCCGCCCACCACCGCGTTCAGGTCAAGCGGAACTGGTGCGATGACTTGCTTACGCGCGAAGGCGAGCAACTGCCGTGTCAACTCGGCGGCGCGCTTCCCCGCGGCATGGATCTCGTTGACCAGCTCCGATTGCGCCGGCCACCCCGGGGCGACATCGTCCTTGAGCGTCTCCGAGCAGCTCATTATGACAGTGAGCAGATTATTGAAGTCGTGGGCGATTCCGCCTGCCAGGCGCCCGATGCTTTCCAATTTCTGCGACTGCCGGCATTCCCCCTCCAGTCGGCGTTGTTCGGTGACGTCGCGCCGGTTGATGACCATGCCCTGTACGTCTGGGTCGTGGAGCATGTTGCGCGCGACCGTCTCCAGCGTCCGCCACGGTCCGTCCTTGTGCTGGAATCGGTACGTCTCGCAGCGAGTTCCTCCTGGCTCCGCGCGTAAGGCCTGAAAGGTCGAAATGAGACCGTCGCGGTCCTCAGCGTGAATGGCCGCGAAGGGCTCCTGGCTCAGCAGCTCCTGCTCCGACCAACCCACCATTGCACCCGCTCCGCGGCTCACGAACTTGGCGCGTCCATCGACGTCGAGAACGCTCCAGAAGTCGGTGGAGCCTTGGAGGATGGCTTGATAGAAGGCTTCGCTCCGGCGAAGCGCCTCCTCGGCGCGCTTACGTTCGGTGATATCCAGCGCCATCGACGCTACGCCCGCTACCTGGCCGGTGGAGGACACCAGCAGCGTATTGTTCCATTCACAGGTGATGATCCGACCGTTCTTGGTGATATTATCATTGACGCTGCGCTGCCCGGCCTTGCGAGTCAGCAACTGGCGCCAAACGCCGTCCACGTGCAGGCGTGCGCTTTCCGGTACAATGAAGTTCCCATGCTGTCCCATCGCCTCCTCGGCCGACCAGCCGAAGATGGCCTCGGCGGAGGGGTTCCAGGCGGTGATCCGGAACTGGTCGTCGTACTCGACGATCGCGACCGGCGTCGACTGGACATGGGACCGTAGGCGCAGTTCCGACTCTCTCTGCGCTTCTTCGGCATGCCTTCGTTCCGTGATGCTCTCGCTGAACAGGATGATTCCGCCGATCTCACCGGTTGGAACGTGCCATGGACGAATCTCCCAGCGTAGCCAGTCCACCATCCCATCGGCGCGGGGGAACGGTTCCTCTTCGCACTTTTCGACTGCCCCGGCGAGACAACGCCGGTGAATCTCCTTCCAGTGATCGGGAATCTCTGGGAAGACGTCGTAATGACTACGGCCCAGAAGTTCCTGCTCCTTCAGGCGGTAGTCACTCAGGAAGCGGCGGCTCACGACCAGGTACCTCATCTGCCGGTCGAACATGGCCACCGCAGCCGGCGCGTGTTCCACGAAGAACCGCAATCGCTCCTCGCTCGCATGCAGCGCATTGACTCGCTTCTGGTCGTTCAGATCGCGCGTCACCTTGGCGAATCCGAGGAGCCGACCAGAGGGCTCAGCGATCCGCGAGATGACGACGTTGGCCCAGAATCGTGACCCGTCTTTGCGAACACGCCAGCCTTCGTCCTCGAATCGACCCGTCGTCCGAGCGATCTCCAACTCCGTATCAGGCTTGCCGCTCGCAACGTCCTCGGGGGAGTAGAACGCGGAGAAATGGTGGCTCACGATCTCGTCGGCGCGGTACCCCTTGATTCTCTCGGCACCGGAGTTCCAGCTCGCAACGCGACCTTCTGGGTCCAGCATGAAGATGGCGTAGTCCGTCACAGCGTCTATGAGGACTTGCAGACCCGCCGTGTCATTCAGCAGCGCCGCACCGGTCTCGCCGCACTTAGGGGGTCGGCTGATGCCCCCAGGAGGCGCAGCCCCTTCGGCGATCTTCCGCGAGGTGATGAGAATTCCCGTGCCGCCCTCCATCGGCACCGGTTCCAGAGCCTCTTCCCACCACGTCTCACGATCTGAAACGAGTTGCGAGCGCGGAGGCGTGACCACCTTCTCGCCTGCGCGAGCGCGTGCGTGCATCGCAAGCGCCGACTCCCGTGTCTCCTGGAACAGTGCGATGACATCCGAACCCAGCACTCCGTCCAGAGAGAATCCGGTAGCGCGGAGCCATTCTCCGTTGGCGCAAAGAACGCGCCCGTCCGGATCAATGAGGCAGCGACCCGCGCAGGGATCCCCGAACAGAAGGTCAAGGAGAGAACTCGTCCATGTTGCGCTCGACCCAGTCATTGCAGCCCCCCCTTAGGGTCGCGCAGGTTAGCCTATCCTCGCGAATGTCTGTCGAGTCGAGGGAGCTAGCGGGCGGAAGCTAGGTTAGCAGCCGCGTCGACGAGGCCGGGACGAACGCCCGTACCCCGTCAGTGCTACCTCGACCGGTCGACATGGCTGAGGCGCGTGGTGGGTGCCCAGGCATGGTTCCTGGGCTCCCGTCCCGCACGCACTCAGTACGCCGCACGAGGCCTCGTCAGAATTCCTTGAAAGTCGTGTCCCCTTCGAGCGGGATGATCTCCTCGGGGCGGAGGACGATACCGGTGTGGCCGTTGCGCTGCTTCGGCGCGCTCGGCCGGAGCGGAGCCTTCGCAGGAGCCTTCGCAGGAGCCTTCGCGGTGCTCCGAGGTGTGGCGACCGGCCGCGAGGTGGCCATCGCCGCCCGGTCAATCTGGAAGCTCTGGACCATCGCCGCCAGCTCCTCCGATTGACCTGACAGCTCCGCCGCAGCCGAGGACGACTCCTCGGAGTTGGCCGCGTTCTGTTGGGTCACCTGGTCCATCTCGCCCACCGCCTTGTTCACCTGCTCGATCCCCGCGCTCTGCTCCTTCGATGTGGCCGCGATCTCCGCCACGATCTCGGTCACCTTCGACGACGCCGCCTGCGATCTCGGCGAGCTTCGCCTGCACCTGCTTGGCGGTCACCTCGCCCTCGGTGGCCTGCTTCACCGAGTCCCGGATGAGCGCCTCTGTCTTGTTGGCCGCCTCCTTGGACCGCATGGCCAGCGACCGCACCTCCTCCGCCACGACGGCGAAGCCGCGTCCCGCCTCGCCGGCGCGGGCCGCCTCCACCGCAGCGTTCAGCGCGAGCAGGTTCGTCTGGAATGCGATCTCGTTGATGTCCTTGATGATCTGCGAGGTCCCCTCCGCCGAGGCCTTGATCCTGCGCATGGCCCCGCTCATCTGCTCCATGGCCGCGCCGCCCTCCGTGGCCGCCGCCCTTCGCGCTCTGCGCGAGCGCCGTTGGCCTGCTGGGCGTTGTCGGCCGACTGCTTGGTCATGCTCGGCCATCGACTCCAGGCTGGAGCTCGTCTCCTCCAGCGACGCCGCCTGCTCGGAGGCGCCGCTCGCCACCGCCTGGCTCGACGACGCGATCTGCTCCGGAGGCCGAGGACACCTGCTCACCGACCTGCGCCACCTGCGCCATCGCGTCGTGTAGCGCCTGCGCCGCGCCGTTCACCGCTTCCTTGATCTTGGCGTGGTCGCCCTCGTAGCTGCCGGTGACGCGCGCGCTCAGGTCGCGCTGGGCCAGCTTCTCCAGCACCTGCGCAGCCTCGTTGATGGGCCCAGCACCGCGTCGAGGGTGGCGTTCACTCCAGCCACGATCTTGCGGAAGTCGCCCTGGTGCCGGCTCGCGTCGGCACGGGTCGAGAGCTTCCCCTCCAGCGCTGCATTGACCAGGCCGTCGGCGTCGGCCACAAGCCCCCCCACCGCATCGATGCAACCATTGAGGCTCTGCTTGATAAGGTTGAAGTCCCCTTCATAGATGTCCGTGATCTTCACGGGGATGTCGCCCTTCGAGAATCCGACCCGCGTAGTCGGCGGTGACCTGGATCGGCTTCACGAAGGCCTCCATCGTCTTGTTCACGCCGGCGACCACCGGCCGGAACTCGAAGCTCACGGTGTTCACGTCGCCGCGAACATCGAGCTTGCCCTGCTCCACGGCCTGGGTGAGCTTCCCCGACTCGGTGAGGAGCGCCTTGATGACGTTGGAGATGCCTCGGGAGATGAGGACGCCCAGCGCAGCCACGAGGGCGGCACCGAAGAGGATGGCGAGCAGGACGAGGAGCCGGGTCGAGGAGACGGAGCGTGCCGCCCGCACTTGGCTGGCGGCGACATCACGCCGCGTCTGCTCGATGACTTCAATGAACCCCTTCATTACGCCGGCCCCGACCTTCCGGGTGACGTGCCACTGCTCCAGGGACTGGTTGGAGAGGTCGTCCACCGCGGGATCTGTCGCGGCCTTCGTCGCCAGGAGCGCGTCACGCTGCGAGAGCAGATCACGGGTGGTCACGACCTGCTGCAACCACCGTTCGTAACCGGGGATCAGCTCAGCCCACAGGCGAGCGGCCGCCTCGGTGTGGGGAACGGACTCGAATGCCTCGCGCCCGGAACGAAGGGAGCGCTCCGCCCGCTCCAGTATGGGAAAGGCGATCTCGTGCCTCTGGGCGAGAGCCAACCTCTCCATCTGGAGGACGTTGAGGCCGCGCACGGTGGCGTCTAGGCCATCCTTCATGTCGAGGAGGCCGACCACCGCCGGGAACCGCTCGCCCGCGACCTCCCGGATCTGACCGGCCAGGGCGGCGTTGCCCATCAGGGCGGCGCCCCCGATGGCGAGGCAAACCGCGAGCGCGCTCCCGAGGGCCGCCAGTACCTGGTTGCCGAGCCTCATCCGCGAGAGCATCGGTTCACCTCCTGCGCACGGGTCGGTGCGAAGCGGTCTCTGTACGTCTGGTACGAATTCTCCATGGTCCCCCCCGAGGCGGAAAGAATCGTTTCCGGCGATATCGCTGCAACCGGCACGCCATTCCGCTGAATGAGCCTGACGAAAGGGCGACGCACCCGTAGGTCAAGGCAATCTTCTCGATGACGCGACGGGTCCAGCGGGGTCCCGGGGGAGGGGTCCTGCGGGTGCCAGGGTGTGACCAGACTCGCCTGCTGGTCGCTCTCTAAGGATGCGCCAGGGATGCCCCAGCGTGCGGGATACGCCCCTACTGCCATACGGGCTGGGCCTTTGGACTCCAGTGGACGATGATAGATTGAGCGGCCCTTCGACCGCTAAACCCAGGGTCTTTGGGCACCCCGCGACGAGGGAGGCTGAACGGCCAAGGGCCCCTCGCCGGCGGGGAGCGGACCTCGTCAACAGCGCCGTCGGGTGCTGATCGAGTCGCTCCCGTACCCTGCGTCAGTGCCAGCGCTCGGGACCGTTCCTCGGCACAGTATCGTCATGCGTGGGTTGGCCCTTCACGGGCAGGGCGCCCCATCTCCGCTCCCACGCTCCTTCTCCGGGCATTGGCCATTGACTACTAGTAATTCACTGCTAACCTTTCAGTCCCGAACGTCATCGAAGAGCCGAACATCCATCGCTGCGCATTCCTCCTAAAGGCCCGCTGACGGAGGCGATGCAGAAGGTCGCGCCCGCCATCCAGCGCCACGTTGCCGCGCTCGCCGCCGCGGAGCTCGAAAGGCAGCTCGATCTCAAGAAAAGCGGCAAGCTGTCTCGCGGCCCTGCCCGACGGGCCAGGCCTCGCGGCGAAGCAATCACCAAGTGGGTGGCCGACCGGAGCGCCCGGCGGGTCCCGAAGTTCGTGATCGAGCTGACCGGCGGCCTCGACACCAAGAAGAAGATCGTCGCCAGGTTCGGCGAGGGCGCGACCTTCGAGAAGGGGAAGCCGCTGCCGAAGTCAGCTAAGGCGGCCTGAGCGGCTGCAGTCGACGAGATTCACGCGGCGGGGTCTTCCACGAGACGGTCGCCGAGGCTGCAGCGACCACGGGATGGCTCCTCGCTTAACTGTAGGGGCGTCTCGGCGAACCCCGCCGAAGGACTCCTTTGCCATCGGACCCTTCGGCTCAGCTTCCCGCTCCCCCCGGGCCAGCCTCCACGCTCAGCCCTGATTCGATGGAGCCCCCTGCGCGCCGCACGGTGAAGTGCTCACCCCGCGCTCTCGCCCGCTCTTTTCAGCCCTGCCTTGAGATTGTCGGCGTTCATCGCCGGCGTGACCTCGACTGAGGCGTTGAGATTCAGAAAGAAGGGCTCGGCCAACGAGGGAAGCAACGAACTGTCCTTCATGTCGAAGAAAAAGAGCCCGGTTCGCCTCCCGCCCTCGGTCACGAAGAAGGTGGCCTCGGGCTTGGTCTGCTCGATAAACGCCAGCATGGTCTTCGGCAAGGCCCGATCCAGTGCAAGTCGAGACCGTGGAGCACGATTCGCGATCACGCTCGGCGATCCCGACAAGGGGGCGGCGGGGAATGCCGGACGGGGTGGCTGTGGCGCGCCGGTTTGCCTCCTCTCGGATCAGAGATTACCCCAAAGCCCCGGACGGGCCCGTCTCGACGAGCCTTCAGTCAGCCGTCGAGCTCCTTCGCGAGTTCGCGAAGGAGCTGCCCTCCGTCGCCGCGCCAGGAGGAGCCATGCATGCACGCCAGCGTCGTCGGCTCGCAGCGCGCGAGCTTCTCCATGAGTGGCACGACATCCCTGGTGTGGGAGTAGTAGTCCATCATCTTCCGGAAAGCCTCGCTCGGCCCCAGGATTTCCGACTCCACGACCGGCGCCACATCGTGCCCCCCCTGGGTGAAGAGGTCGCCTGCGAGCAGGGTCCGCGTCATGGCCTCGAACAGGAACCCGGCGCATTCGCATCGACCGCCTCGTTCATGAGGCACTGTCGATGGACTTACGGGCCTGTGGAGAAGCCGAGCTGCACTGGAGGAACCGCCTCTTGGATCTGGCGAACCGGCAGACTGGCCTCCTCCACGATGGCATGGTGAGGCTCCTCACGTGAGCGCCGACGAAGCAGCCGCGCGTGGATCAGCGCTCTCGCCCGAGTTCGCACGCATGTTGGGCGAAATCGACGACCAGGTCCGGCAGACGACGGTCGCGATTTGCGAAGTGCGAGTTCTAGAGGCAAAGGTCCAGGCAGTCGCGCAGCAATATCCCCAGCAAGTGGTGGATGCAGGGGTCAGCGTCGGTCGACTCGCGTACGACTGGACCGGCTCCATCGGTGCCGGCATCGAGGCGGGAGTCTATGCCGCCGCGTTCGCGGCGGCAGCCAAGAGCCGGACGAATCATGTCCGCCCACCCTCTATGAATGGCGGATGAGCTCCGAGCCGGCGCTCGCGAGGAGAACGTCATGGGCGACGGGGGTGAAGAGGAGCGGGTCCGTTGGAACTGTTTCGTGGACGCGCAGCTCTCGGGTGACGAGCGCGCCCGGCTCGAGTACCGGATGCGCGCCTTCCGCTCGAACGTCAGGGCGCAGGTCAAGATGGACGATGGCGGCCGGCTGGTCGCCGGGTTCGGGAGAGAACCGGTCCGATTCCTCCAGCGCTCTCCCTTGCCTGGCGATAGCCGCTCCTTTGGCGCGGTCGACTTCCACCTGGAGCGGTACGGAGTCGATGACACCCTGAAGCAGCTCCTCGCCCTGGCCATCGACTGGCCCGGGGTGGTGGGGCGAACGAAGTTCGGCTGGCTCTTCCTGAAGGCCTCGCGGTCGGGCGAGCTCCGAGCGGCCACGGCGGCCGAGGTCGAGCTCCTGCCCCACCTGCCCGAGGACTGGGAGATGCACCTCGCCGAGCGCGGGGCCACGGACCCCGACCAGGAGGGCGCCGCCTTCCTCGCCCTCCTCGCACCCTACGACCTGCGCGAGGGCGACGACCCCACGCAGCCGTACTCGGCGCAGCGCGGCTGGATCCGGCGGGGTTGGTTCGGAATCGTCAAGGAGCTGGTGGAGGACCTCATCGCGCTCGGCTGGAATCGCGAGCTCCGCCAGGTGAAGGAGAAGTTCGGGACCCTGCGCTTCCATATCGGTCCGTGCGACGAGCCGCTTCAAGAGCGCATCATCGCCGCCCGGGAGCACAGCGCCGAGGTGTGCGAGCTGTGCGGGAGAGGCGGCTCGCTGCGCGTCACCCCTCGTCAGTGGCACCTCACCCGCTGCGACCCCTGCTGGGAGGCCGAGCTTCAGCAACTCGCGGAGGATCCTCATGGCTGAGGCCGACGGTGAGGACAGGGTGCGCTGGAACCGTGAAGTGGATGCGGGGCTCGCGGGCGACGAGCGCGCCCAGCTCGGCTACCGCATGTGCGCCCTTCGATCGAGTGTCGGGGAGCTGGTCACGCCCCGCGACGGCGGCCGGCTGGTCGCTGCCTTCGGAAAGGAGGCGGCCCGCTTCTATGAGCGCTCTCCCTTTTCGGGTGACGACCGATGGTCAGGGGCGGTGAACCTCCACGTGGAGCGGTACGGGGTCGACGACGCCACGAGGCAGCTCCTCGCCCTGGCCATCGACTGGCCCGGGGTGGTGGGGCGAACGAGGTTCGGCTGGCTCTTCCTGAAGGCCTCGCGCATGGGCGAGCTCCGGCCGGCCACGGAGACCGAGGTCGAGCTCCTGCTCCACCTGCCCGACGACTGGGAGGCGCACCTCGTCGAGCGCGACATCCTGGACTTCGACGAGGAGCGCGCCGTCTTCGTCGCCATGCTCGACCCGTACGGCCTGCGCGACGGCGACGACCCCACCCAGCCCTACACGGCGGAACGCGACTGGGTCCGCCGGGGCTGGTTCGGCCTCATCAAGGAGCTGGTGGAGGACCTCATCGCGCTCGGCTGGGACCGCGAGCTCTGCCAGGTGAAGGAGAAGTTCGGGACCCTGCGCTTCTACATCAATGCGGCCGACGCGCCGATCCGGGAGCGCATCAGCGCCGCCGCCAGGCACAGCGCCGAGGTGTGTGAGCTGTGCGGGAGGGGCGGCCGGCCCCGCGTTCCCAGGCATCGATGGTGGCGCCCCACCCGCTGTGACCCCTGCTGGCACGCCTACCTGCGCCGAACGACGGCAGGGGGAGAGGACTCCCGATGACCTCCGTCCTGCTCGTCATCTTGACCATCTATCTCGGCCACTCGGCCCAGACGACCACGGTGCCGGTGGAGTCGATGCGGGTGTGCCGGCAGCTCGCCGCGAGCCTCGACAGGCAGGTCTCGACCATGAGGCCCCCACCGGGGACCGAGGTGCTCGTGATCGCGAGGTGCATCGAGGCGAGCGGAGCGCCTGCTTCACCATGAGTCCCCGTGCCGACGGATTGGACCAGTTGCGGCCAGCCACCTTCCCGATTCGGGAACCTTCGTGCCAAGAGCGAGACCTCTCGACGAACCGCACCAAGGGGAGTTGTGATGAAAGAACCATTGAAGGGCGCAAGTATCAGGTGGAGTTTCCGTTCGCTTCAAACACTCGAGGTGAACCATGCCAGGAACGGCAGCGTTTGAGGCTGTGAATCGCTACTTGGGTTGGGGCGAACCGGAAGAGGGGCTGTGGTTCATTGGCCTTGAAGAAGCCGACGAATGGGACTGCCCAACCGAGCAGGAAGTCATCTCGGCGTCGGAGAAACTGGGGGAGGTCAGCCTACCCGCTGAGAGCCCCAATTTCGCTGCGCTCGGGTTCAAGGGCCTTCAGATTCGTTGTGTGCTTTCCCGAGTTATGAGCGCGGTGAGCGAGCGCGGCAAGTCACTCGGCGGCGATTGGTACCTCAACAATCGCCTTTGGCGACCCGGTTCCAGAGGGTTTCAAGCTAACCTCTACCCGCTGGGCAAGCCCGTCTCGCGCGTCTTGGCCAATGGGCTTCAAATCCCTGTATGGCTTCGGGCCTGAGGACCGTGCGGAGTACGAGGAGATAGTGGCAGCAACACGCTTCAAGCGCCTCGCGCAAAAATGGCGCGAATCGAAGCCACTCGCAACAGTTTGCTTTGGCAAGGAAGCGTGGCCGAGGTTCCGCTCGATTCTAGACGTGACCTCGGAGCCCCGGCCGCTTGCGGGCGGCAAGGTTCACGCGCACGCGACTGAGCGCGTCATGCTCATGCACTTCCCGTCCTACGGACACGTGTCCTATGCCGATGCGGACGAAATCGGACGCGAACTCGAGGCGTGGGGGGTACGAATCCCCTGACCGTAGGCAGGAGTCTTCCGAGTTGCCGAAGCGATAACAATGAACGCGACAGCGACGCCTTGTACCACAAAGCTCGCAGCACGCATCCCAATAGGAGCACCCCTACCTGAGCGGCGTGCGCCCACCACCCCATGTCCGCCTATCTGTGAGGGTTGGTGGCGTGTCGCGGCCCCGATCCCCCGTCCCTGAGATTCGCCATGCGTCGTGCATCGCGGATGACATCCTGACACGGGCAAAGCGCATGGAACTCTCGGGCCCTGCGCACATGGATCGCTATCTCCTCGAGACGGGGATCCCGGCGCTCGATGCCGCGGTGGGCCGGTGGCCGGGGGTCGCGCTCCTCTTCTGCAGCGAGGTCCGCGCTCGAACGGTCCTTGCCAGCCAGATTGCCTTCGAGACGACGCGCACCGGCAACGCCGTCCTCTGGTGCTGCGCCGGGGGGCACCACGAGCTCGCGCTGCTCATGATGATGACGCGCCTCGCGAACCTGGAGCTCCGCCGTGTCTTCGTGAAGCGCGACCTGCGACAAGCGGAGTGGCGGCGCCTCGAGCGGGCGGCAGCCGCGGTCTCGAAATTGCCGCTCCGATTCGCCGACGTCCACGGCGCCGGGGCGGCGGAGCTCGAGGACGCCTTTTACCGCTCGGTCGCGGACTCGCACGCCGAGTACCAACTCGTGGTGATCGACAATCTCGACGCTCCTCCGAAACCGACCCTCGCCCACCTCGAGCACCTCGCCGAGAGCGTGTACACCACGTTCCTGGTGATGCTCGACGTACCCGATGAGGAGCTCGACCGCCCATGGTCCGTCCACGAGACGGGCTTGCGGCCTGGCTCTCGGGTGCTCCACCTGGAGCGGACCCGTCACACCGACATGCTCCAGCTGGGTGAAGAGCCGGGGCCAGGCGAGCTCATCCTCCGCGTCCGCGCCGTGGGAGGCCGCGAGCCCGCGCGCATCGTCCGCCTCCAATACGACCGCCCTCGCCACCGCATCACCCCCGTCCAAGCCTGACGCCTCGCGGGGGGCGAGGGCGAGTTCAAGGAGGCCTCGTGCGATCATGGCGAGGCTGGGGCGGCCGGGGAAGCTTCGGGGAAGCTGTCGTCGCCGAGCGCAACGCCGTCGTCGTCACGAGCCTGGTGACGCGTGACAGGTCTGGGCGCCCCCCGCCCGGTGGCGCCGCTGACGCTCCCGCTCCTCCACGCGCTGGTCCTGCAGGTCCCGCCGGCGCCGGGCGCTCGAGCTTGCGCCGCCGCCTCGTCCGGCACGCCCCCCCGCACACCGCTGCGTCTTGCTCGGCGATGCTGCCGGCACGAACCACCTCCGGCACTCCGTGCAGCGCCTCCGGCACCTGCCGCCTGGACCCATGCCCGGACGGTCGCGCGCCCCGGCCGAGTCCGCGAACTCCCGGCGCAGGGTGGATCACGATCCCGCCGCCACACCCCGGCCGCGAAGACCGGCGCGTGGATCTCTACGCCGCCGCGGGGTGGATCACCGAAAGTCAGGAAGTTATGGTGCCTGGGGCCGGAATCGAACCAGCGACACGGGGATTTTCAGTCCCCTGCTCTACCGACTGAGCTACCCAGGCGTCCCTGCCGAGCGCCGACCGGGGAGGCCGCCGCGGGGGGCATTTCTACGATCGGGCGGGAGCGAAGGCAAGCGCGGCGTGGGCCAGGGGCGAGCCCCGCAGATCGGCTGCGAGAGCGCGCGGTGCGACTTCCGCTCAGCGCACCGACTCGCTCGCGGGCACCACCCGCAGCGCGACGCGGTTCTTCCGCGCCAGGGCGTCGCTCTTCGCCTGCTGCTCGGCCTCGTAGTGGGCCATGCTGCTCGCGTGACGGGTGAGGCTCTCGCAGGAGATCGCCGCCACCCTGGCGTGCCGCGCCTCGAGCTCCCGCCAGAGCCGCACCCGAGCCTGCCCGTCGTGGAGCCGCTCCTCGAGGTCGTCGATGCGGGCGATAAGGTCGGCACTTCGCGCCGCGAGGTCGGCTTGGGCCTTCGTCACCAGCCGGTGCACCTCCCCCGGCGCATCGCTGGTGGCGCTCGGCTGGGGCGCACAGCCGCTCCCCGCAAGGAGGATCACCCCCAGGACCATGATCCCCACCTTGTCCGAGCTCGCCATCCACGCCCCTCCACCGCGCAAGGTGGGGAGCATGCGCACCAGAGGGCGGGCCGTCTGCAACCCAAATCGGGCCGGCGTCAACTTTTTTTTGGTACGGCATTCGTGGCACACCCGAAGGAGTCAATCCCAGAGGCCGTCCCGCGGCGGGCCCCGCGCCTGGGCTGCGTGCTAGCGTTTTGTTCAGCTCGGGGGGAGCAGCGGCAAGGAAGCATTTCGCGCTCATTCACCGGAGGTTCACATGCCGTTCGAGATGACCGTCAGCACCGACAACTGGCGCCCCGACTGGTGGCCCGTGGGGAAGATCCTGAAGCGCATCGCAGCACTGGGCGAGAAGAACATCGAGCTCACCACCCAGACCGGCTTCAACCTCCTCGAGGGGCTGGGCTTCCTGCCCTACGTGAGTGTGGACGACGACCCCTACGCGATGCGCGACCTCATCGCGGAGAACGGCCTCACGCTGAAGTCGATCGACTGCGGCTATCCGATCTGGAGCGTCCACTCGGTGGAGGTGCTCTGCAAGACCATCCCGTGGGGCAACATGCTGAGCGGTTGCCGCATCTACGTGGTCACGGACAGCGGCGAGTACCCGCCGGGCCGGACGAAGGAGGAGTGGTACGACGTCATCAAGTACCACATGGAGCTGGTGATCCCGGTGGCGGAGCGTCACAACGCGATCGTCGCCATCGAGCCGCACGGCTGGCTCACCACCCAGCCCGAGAGCCTCATGCGGCTCGTGACCCAGAACAAGAGCGAGCACATCGGGGTGAACTTCGACACCGGCAACGCCTACATCGCCGGCCAGGATCCGGCGAAGTTCATCGACATCGTGAAGGACCACGTCGTTCACATGCACATCAAGGACGTGAGCGCGGCCACCTCCGAGGCCATGCGCGGCGAGGAGACGGGCATCGCCAGCAGCGAGGCGTACGTGGGGTCGGGCGTCAACGCAGAGAACATCAAGAAGTGCCTCGACATCATGGAGAAGACGGGCCGCGTCATCCCGATCTCTCCCGAGGCGGCCGGCGACAAGCTCATGCCGCAGAGCATCGAGTGGGTGCGCGGCTACCTGAAGAGCAAGGGCTACAGCATCACGCCTTGACCCGCCTCGATCGCGGACGAACGGAGCGGCCCGTCGGGGCCGTTGCCGTCCGCGACCTTCATCTCCAAGCTCCTTTCGTCCGAATTGGTTTCGGACGAAAGGAGCAGCACCGTGGCTTATGTGTACGAGCAGCAGATGCCGGCCGCCGTCAGCGACGAGATGTACGCCTCCATCGTGGAGGGGCTGGGCGACGAGATTCCGGAAGGATTCCTCTTTCACCTCGCCGTGCGCACCGGGGAAGGGCTGAAGTACATCGACGCCTGGCGCTCGCGAGAGGACTGCGAACGCTTCACCGAATCGCGGCTCCACCCCGTGGTCGGGCGCGTGCTGAAGAGGTTCGGATTGACGCCCCCCGGAGAGCCTCCGCGCGTGGAGCAAAAGGTGGTCGACCTGTGGATGCCTGGCCATCGCACGCGCGGTGCATGAAGAATCCCCGGCAACGGCCGGCCGGTCGCTCCCGGCGAGGCGCCACCAGGTGAGAGCTCCCGGCAAGCGCCGCCCCTACGACGCCTCCGGACGGCGCGAGGCGGCCGAGCGCACGCGGCGCGGAATCCTCGACGCGGCGCTCCGGCTTTTCGCCCGCGACGGCTTCGCCGCCACCCCGGTGGCCGCCATCGCGCGCGAGGCGGGGGTGGCGGTGGACACCGTCTACGCCTCCATAGGGACGAAGCCGCAGCTCCTCCGCCTGCTCGTCGAGGTCGCCCTCTCCGGGACGAGCGAGGCCGTTCCCGCGCAGGAGCGCGACTATGTGCTTGCCATGAGGGCCGAGCCGGACGCGGCCCGCAAGCTCGACCTGTACGGCGCCGCCATCGGCTCCATCGCCGGGCGGCTCGGCCCGGTCTACAGGGTGATCGTCGGCGCGGCAGGGCAGGATCCTGAGGTCGCGGCCCTCTGGCGTGACATCTCGGAGCGGCGAAAGCGGAACATGCACGAGCTCGCCGGCCACCTCGCCGCGACGGGCCAGCTGAGGGGGGAGCTCACCCGGGATGAAGTGGCGGCGGTGCTGTGGTCGATGAACGCGCCGGAGTTCTGGCTCCTCCTCGTGGGTGGCCTGAGCTGGGAGCCGCCCCGGCTCGGCGCCTGGCTCGCCGACGCCTGGAAGCGGCTCCTCCTCCGCGGTACATCGGTGTGATGAGCCACCTCGTCGTCCACGTCCACGTGCGCGTCACCCCCGGTAGCGAGGATGCCTTCGAGCGGGCGACCCGCGAGAACGCCCGGCAGAGCCTCGAGGAGCCGGGGGTGCTTCGCTTCGACCTCTGCCGCGATTCGGAAGAGCGCCATCGCTTTCTCCTCGTGGAGGCCTACCGCGACGAGGCCGCGGCGGCGGCCCACAAGGAGACCGCGCACTACCTCGCCTGGCGCGTTGCGGTGGCCGGGATGATGGCCGAGCCGCGCACCTCCCGGCGCTATCAGCGGCTCTTCCCAGAGGGTTGGTAGCACTGCGAAGGCCCAGCTCTATCCATCCGACCGGAGGCCGCCCTGCACCCTTTCCGCTACCACGTCTTCGCCTGTGAGCAGAGGAAGCCGGAAGGCGCGCCGTGCTGTCACGCGCGCGGCTCGGAGGAGGTTCTCGCCGCCCTGCGCCGCGAGGTGGCGGCCCGCGATCTCGACGAGCACGGTGGCCATCACCCCCTGCGGCTCGCTGGGAATGTGCGAGAACGGCCCGAACCTCGTGGTCTACCCCGAGGGCGTCTGGTACTCGCATGTGACCCCGGCCGACGTGCCCGAGATCGTGAGCGAGCACTTCCAGGCGGGGCGGCCGGTGGAGCGGCTCGCGCGGAAGGACGAGGCGGCGCTCCGCGCCGAGATTGGCGAGAACCGCGGCAAGGCGCTCGCCATGATGCGCGCCCGCGAGGCTTCCGGCACCGTTCCCGACGAGCTCTCCGAGCAGATCCGCGGCTACATGCCGAGCCGGGTGCTCCTCACCGCGCTGGAGCTCGACCTCTTCACCGCCGTGGCGAGCGCGCGTCCCCCTACGTTCGAGGCGATCGCCGGCGCGCTCGGCACCGACCTCCGCGCCACGGGCGTGCTCCTCGACGCCGTGGTGGCGCTCGGCGTGCTCTCGAAGCGCGAGGGGAACTACGCGAACGGCCCGGTGGCCGCGCGTTTCCTCGCAGCAGGCGCGCCCGACGACGCTCGTGCCGCCCTCTGCCACAATCTCTCCCTCTGGACCAGCTGGTCCTCGCTCACCGAGGTGGTGAGGACGGGGCGGCCGGTGCGCCACGAGGAGATGGCCGCGCGCGGTGACGCCTGGACCGGGCCGTTCATCGCCGCCATGCACCGCAATGCCGCCCTGCGGGCACCCCTCCTCGTGAAGGCGGTGCAGGCCGAGGGGGCGCGGCGGATGCTCGACGTGGGCGGCGGCTCCGGCGCGTACGCCACCGCCTTCGCGCAGGCCGTCCCCGGCCTCACGGCCGAGGTCCTGGACCTCCCCCCCGTGCTCCCTATCACCGAGCGTCACATCGCAGCGGCCGGGCTCACGGCGCGCGTCCGCACCCGCGCCGGCGACCTGCGGCGCGACGACCTGGGCGATGGGTACGACCTCGTCCTCCTCTCCGCCATCTGCCACATGCTCGGCCCCGAGGAGAACCGCGCGCTCTTCCGGCGCGTCCACGCCGCGCTCGTCCCCGGCGGAAGGCTCGTCATCCAGGATCAGCTCATGTCGGACGACCGCACCTCGCCCAGGGCGGGGGCGCTCTTCGCGGTAAACATGCTGGTCGGCACCCCGAGTGGCGGCACCTACACCGCAAGAGAATACGAATCCTGGCTCGCCGAGGCCGGCTTCGGCGAGTTTCGCAGGGTCGCGCTTCCCGGGCCCAACGGGCTCCTCATCGCGGTGCGCGCGTAGCGGGCCGGCGCGCATCGGCGCATGGCTCGTTCGCGCGCTAAGCTCCCAACCCGATGAGCGCCCTCACCGTCTACCTCCAGCTCTACGCCGATTGCTTCAAGAGGGCGCTCCGCGCCATAGGCAGGAACCCTTGGACGCTCCTCCTGCCGGCGGTCATCCTGCTCGCCCGGGCGTGGGCGGGGCGGCTCCTGCTGCCCCTCGGCCTCGTCGGCGGCTTCGTGGTGGCCCTGGCCTCGGCCGCCCTCGCCAGCTCCTACCTCTACTTTCTGGGCGACCTCGTGCAGGGAGGCCGCGCGCCGCTCTCCTCGCTGCGCCGGAGCCTCACGACCTACCTGTGGCCGGTGGTGAACGTCTTCTTTGTCCTGTGGGTCGCCTCGCTGGCCTTGCAGCTCCTGCTCGGCGGCCGCGGGCAGGCGGCAGCGATCATGCTGGCGCTGTGGGGTATCGCCCTCATCGCCTTGAATGCCGTGCCCGAGGTGATCTACCTCAGGGGAACGCACGGCGGGCTGCAGACGGTGGGTGCGAGCTGGCGCTTCCTGGAGGCGCAGTGGCTCCCCTGGTTCGCGGTGAACCTCCCGCTCCTCGCCGCGCTGGTGCTCCTCGGGCTCTTCCTCGCCGTCCCCTACGTGGGAGGTCTCGTGCTCGGGGCCGCGCTGCACGTGGTGATGGTCTTCCGCGGCCAGCTCTTCCGGGAGCTCGACGGCACGAGCCACCGTCAGCGCATCTTCGCGCTGAAGATGCGCTGACGGAGCCCGGCGGCAGGTCCCGGTTCCCTCCTGGCCTCCCCGGCCTGCACCTCCCACGCTCACGGCCGCGGCGGAGGGCGTACCCCCACGACCCAGCCCTCGGTGAGCCAGCCCGAGAGCGCAGCGTGGGCCGCCTCGGCGGGAGCTTCACGCTCCGAGAACGCCTCGCAGATGTGCCCGAGCGGCGCGCCGGCCGCGGCGCGCCGGAGCGCTTCCGCCTCCTCGGCCTCGAGCTGAGCGTGAAACACCTCGAACCCGCTCCGCCAGACGGCCACCGCGCACGGCCTCGGAGCGGGCGGGCCCGGCGGCCCGCCCTCCATGACTGCCAGCCACAGTGGCGCCGGGTCGTGGTCGAGGGCGAGCAGGTGGAGCGCTGGCGAAAGCTCGACCGCGGCGCGCGAGAAGCTCCCAGCGTCGAGACCCTCGAAGGCCTGGCTCGTCACCGGTTCGCTGGCGAGCGCGAAGAACACCTCCTGGCGCGCCCACTCCAGCTCGGCCAGCGCCGCGAGGTCTGGTCGCGCAGGGTCGGGGTGCACGCGCAGGAAGGACGCGAGCGCCCGGCCCACCTGCCCGATGTCGTGGTGGGTCGACGGGTGAGCGCGGAGGTAGTGGAGCGCGAGGGTGGCGAAGCGCCCGTCGCCAAGAGCGGAAGCCAGGGAGGGGTAGGTCGCCCGCAGGCCCTCGACCAGGCGCGAGCGGAACATGCCGGCGTAGATGGCGACCCGCTCGACCGCCGGGAGGCGAGCCGTCCCGGCGAAGCACGCCTCCAGCCGAGCTCCCAGCGCCCCGACCTCGAGCGGCTCGTCCGTGGTGATCGCCTCGTGAAAGAGCGCCTGCGTCTCGGCCAGCGTCACGAGGCGAGCCTCTCGGGTGGCGGTCGCGCTTCCTCGCGCCGGTGCCCCGCCGCGCGCTCGGCGCGCAAGAGCTCCTCGCCCTGGATGCGAGCCGCCCGCTGGCTCTCGGCCACGAGCTCCTCGAGCGCGGGGATGGCGTCGTCCCACTCGACGAGCGACGGCACCTCGCCGAGGTGCCGCACGGCCTCGCGGTAGAGGCCCCACACCTCCGCCGGCACCGCGTGATCGTGCGAGTCGAGGAGGTAGGCTCCCTTGTCGCTATGGCCCGCAAGGTGGAAGTAGCCCACCGCCTCGACCGGGATGCCATGCAGGTAGGTCCGAGGATCGAAGCCGAAGTTGTGGGCGGAGACGAAGACGTTGTTCACGTCGAGCAGGATCCCGCAGCCGGAGCGGCGCGAGAGGGCGGCGAGGAACTCCCACTCGGTGAAGGTGGAGTCCTTGAAGGCCACGTAGGACGAGGGGTTCTCGAGGAAGATCCGGCGGCCGAGCCGCTCCTGCACTGCCTCCACCCGCAGGGCCACGTGGGCGAGCGCCTCCTCGGTGTAGGGGAGCGGCAGGAGGTCGTGGAGGTGGTGACCGCGGTGCGATCCCCAGCAGAGATGGTCCGACACCAGGGCCGGCTCGATGCGCTCCACCAGGGCAGCGAGCTCCGCGAGGTAGCGCTCGGGGAGCGGGTCCACCGAGCCCACCGCCAGTGAAACGCCGTGGAGCACCACCGGCACCTCGCGCCGGACCTTCTCCAGCACCGCCAGCGGCCGGCCGCCCGCGGCCATGAAGTTCTCCGATACCGCCTCCACCCAGTCCACCTCTGCCGGGCCGGCGAGAAAGTCGGCGAAGTGGCGGGGGCGGAGGCCGACGCCATGGCCGAGCCGGTGCGGCCGGGAAGAACGGATCCTGCGCGGGTCGTGCGCCTCCATCTTCACCTGCTTCACCAAGGGGGGCTCTCCTCTCGCGCCATCGAATCAGCTCGGTCTACGCGGGGACGCGCGGGTGGTTTCGCCGCAATGGGCCGGGGGGCCCGGAGGGGGCGCCTCGGCCATGCAGCAAGAGCTTCGCTCTCACGGGCGAGATGAAGCGTTCGCTGGGGAAATGGATGCTGCGCGAGTCCCACGAGACGAAACGCCGGCCACGAGAACAGCGGCCTCTGCGGTGTCAGGGCCCTCGCGCAGTTAAGGAGGGGCCCGTGCTCTCGTTCCCGGGCGCGGCGGGCGCGCTGTTCTTCTCGACCCTCGTCCTCGCCGCGACCCCAACCGCCGCGGCGCCGGCCTCCCCCGCCCCGGGCGCTCGCCCCCCAGCTCCGGCCACCGTGGCGATGGCCGGCCCGCCCACCGTCCTCGGCGGGGTCGATTTCCACACCGTGAAGTCGGGCGAGTCGCTCATCGAGCTCGCTCGCTCGCACGGCCTCGGCTTCGGCGAGATCGCCGCGGCGAATCCGGGGCTCGACCCCTTCGTGCCGAAGGAGGGTTCACTCGCCATCCTTCCCACCGCCTTCGTCCTCCCGCGGGCGGCCGCGCGGGGCCGCCTCGTCGTGAACCTCTCCGAGCTCAGGCTCTACTACTGGCCGCTGGAAGCCCCGGAACCCGTGAGCTATCCGGTGGGTGTCGGCACTGGTGACCACCCGACGCCGGCCGGGCGCTTCACGGTGGTGAAGAAGCAGGCGAATCCCGTCTGGTACCCACCCGCATCGGTGCGGCGGGAGGAGCCCGAGCTCCCCGCGGCCATCCCTCCCGGCCCGGACAACCCGCTCGGCTCGCACGCGCTCCGGCTCTCGCGGGGCCTCCTCCTCATCCACGGGACGAACGAACCGTGGGGAGTCGGACGGGAGGTGAGCCACGGCTGCCTGCGGCTCTACCCCGAGGACATCCCGCGGCTCTTCGAACAGGTGCCGGTCGGCACCCGGGTGGAGCTGGTCCGCGAGGCGGTGAAGGTGGGCGAGAGGAGCGGCCGGGTGTACCTGGAGGTCCACCCCGACGGGCGGCCTCGGCACGCGCTCGCGGCCGAGGCGCGCCGGCTGCTCCGGCGCCCCGGGCTGAGCGAGCGCGCCGACCCGGGGAAGGTCTCTCGCGCCCTCCGGGAAGGGCGAGGCTGGCCCGCGGACGTCACGCGCGATCCGGCGGGTTTCGCGCGCTACTTCGGCCGGCGCTGACGCAGCTCGAAGGCCTTGGTCGACTTCATAGCCGCCTCGTTCGCCTGGTCGGCGGCGGCCTGGGCCCGCTCGGCCGCGGCCTTGGCCTCCTCCGCCGCCTGCTGCGCGCGCATCGCCTCGTTCTTCGAGTCGGCGAGCTCGGAGCGCATCGCCTGCATGTCGCTCGACTGCGCGTCGAGCTTCTCGTTCAGCGAGCCGAACTGCCCGTCCATCCCGGAGTGCTTCTGCTCGAGGGCGGAGATGCGCTCCGAGAGCGGCTGGATCTGCTCCTTCACGCCGGAGTTGGTGGCGCAGCCGGTGGCGAGGAGCGCGAGGGCGGCGATTCCTGTGAGTGACTTCATGGTGATTCCTCCATGAGGTGGGCCGCAAACGTAACGGCTCGTCCTCCGGTGGCGCGCTCTCGATGGGTCGACGACCCAAGGTGCGTGCCCTCCCACGCCCGCTCACTCGTCCGGCGCGCGCACGCTCTCCTCCCGCCCCGCACGCTCTCCTCCCGCCCCATGGATTGCGCACGCGGGCGAGCGTGGGCGCAGGCGAATTCGGCGCCTTCCACCGTGTGGCAAGAAACCGCACGGAGCTCGGACGAAATGCGCCAACGAGGCGGTAAACTGCCGGGTCGCCGATCATCCGCCGCCGAGCGCGCTGCAGCTTCGAGACCCCTTCGTTCACACCCCAGGAATGCCATGACCCGACTCCTCGTTTTTGCGCTCGCCGCGCTCTGCTTCACCGGCCTCGCCCGCGCGGCCGATCAGGCCGACGTGGCCGAGGCGCCCTCCTGCAAGCACTGCGGGATGGACCGCGCCAAGTTCGCCCACAGCCGCATGCTCATCGAGTACGACGACGGCACCAAGGTGGGGCTCTGCAGCGCACACTGCACCGGGGTGGAGCTGGCCGTCGCCCTCGACAAGAACCCGAAGTCGATCCTGGTCGCCGATCGAGTCGAGCCACGAGCTCATCGACGCCGAGAAGGCGGTGTGGGTGGTGGGAGGCGACGTGCAGGGCGTCATGACCAAGCGCGCCAAGTGGGCCTTCGCCGACCAGGCCGGCGCCGAGTCCTTCGTGGCGAAGCACGGGGGGGAGATCGCGAACTTCGACGCCATCATGAAGGCCGCCTACGAGGACATGTACGAGGACACCAAGATGATCCGCAAGAAGCGCCAGGCCATGCGCGCCAAGGCGGCCGGGAAGTCCGAGGCGAAGTGAGGTGGAGGGCGCTACCTGCGCCCTGCGGTAAGGTGGCCTCCTGATGCCTCCCTCCCCTCGACCGAGCCTCGCCCTGCGGGCCGCCGCCGCCGCCCTCCTGCTCTCGGGCCCGGCACCCTTTCTCGGAGCAGCCGGCTCGGCCATCGCGCTCGAGCCCGCGGCGGTGGGCGTCGTCCCGGAGAAGGGCGACAAGTGCCCGGTGTGCGGCATGTTCGTCGCCCGTTACCCGGAGTGGGTGGCCGCCGTGCGCTTCAAGGACGGCTCCCACGCGGTCTTCGACGGCGCGAAGGACCTCTTCAAGTTTCTCACCGACCCGTCGAAGTACCTGCCCGCGCGGAAGAAGGCCGACGTCGCCGGCCTCTACGTCACCGACTACTACGCGGTGAAGCAGGTCGACGCCTTCGCGGCCTTCTTCGTCCTGGGCGGCGACGTCCTCGGCCCCATGGGTCACGAGCTCGTGCCCTTCGCCAGCGAGGCCGAGGCGAAGGAGTTCCAGAAGGACCACCACGGCCGCCGCGTCCTGCGCTTCGACGAGGTGACCCCGGCCGTGCTGGCGGAGCTGGAGTGAAGGGCGTGCGGGGCTCGAGCGCCTTCTTCGCCTCGCTGCTCCTCCTCGCGCTCCTCCTCGGCGCCGAGGCGCTGCACGCTCGCCTGCGCGTGCGCGGCGCGCGGGCCGAGCTCGCGCTGCAGAGAGAGCTGGTGAGGCGGCTCGAGCTCACCGACGTCTGCCTCTTCACCGAGGCGCGCTACACGCGCCACCTCTCCCAGGCCGACTCCTTCTCGGCCTTCCAGGACCACCCGCGGGCGCTGGAGCACTTTCCCTCCGGCTCGCTGGTGGCGAGGCCGCGCTCGCCGTGAGCTTCCGACGTCCGGCGATGGGGCGGTGGCTCGAGCGACAGCGGTACATGCTCGACTTCACGGTGGCGTCGCTCCTCCGCCGCAGGGGAAAGAACCTCTCCCTGTGGCTCGTCTACGCGCTCGTCGTGTTCACCCTCGCCTCGGTGCTCTTCTTCACCCGGGCGCTGCGCGAGCAGGCGACGCTCGCCTTGCAGGGCGCTCCTTCGCTGGTGGTGCAGCGCCTCGCCGCCGGCCGACACGACCTCGCCCCGGAGCGCTACGTCGACGCGCTCGCCGGGCTCCGCGGGGTAGTGGGGGCGCGGGGACGCCTCTGGGGCTACCACCACGACGAGCTCTCGCGGGCAAACTACACGGTGATGGTCCCGGAGCACTTCGAGGGCTCGCCGGGCGAGGTGGTGCTCGGCCCCGGCGTCGCCCGCGTGACGCGGGCGCGCGCGGGCGAGCGGCTCTTTCTCCGGGCCTCCTCGGGCGACTACCTCGACCTGAAGGTCCGCTCTGTCGAGCCGCCTGCCTCCGAGCTGGTGGCCTCCGACCTCATCCTGGTGGGCGAGGCCGATTTCCGGCGCTGGTTCGGCATCGCGCCCGGCCTCTTCACCGACGTGGTGGTGGAGGTGCCGAACGAGCGTGAGGTGGCGGTGGTGGCGCGCAAGGCGCTCCGGCTCCTCCCCGACGCGCGCGCCATCAGCCGCGCCGAGCTGCTCCGCACCTACGGCTCCATCTTCGACTGGCGAAGTGGGCTCGCGGTGGCGGCGCTCACCGGGGCGGTGCTCGCCTTCGTCCTGGTGGCCTGGGACAAGGCCTCCGGCCTCTCGGCGGAGGAGCGGCGCGAGATCGGCATCCTCAAGGCGGTGGGATGGGATGCCTCGGATGTCCTCCTGGTGAAGTTCTGGGAGGGCGTGGTGATCTCCCTCACCGCCTTCGGGGCCGGCCTCGCCGCCGCCTATGCCCACGTGTTCCTGGGCGGTGCGGCGCTCCTCCGGCCGGTGCTGGAGGGCTGGTCGAATTTCTACCCCGACCTCCGCCTCGTGCCCTTCGTGAGCGGCCAGGAGGTGGCGACACTCTTCTTCCTCTCGGTGGTGCCGTACACGGTGGCCACCCTGCTCCCCTCCTGGCGCGCCGCCACCATCGACCCCGACGCGGTGATGCGCTCCTGACATGATCGAGCTCCGCGACGTTCACAAGGTGTTTCACCAGGGCCGCCCAGACGAGCTGCACGCGGTGGCCGGCGTCACCCTCGACCTCGCCGCCCGAGCGGTCACCGTGCTCGCCGGGCCGAGCGGCTCGGGCAAGACCACGCTCCTCGGCCTGGTGGGCTGCATGGCTCGCCCCACCTCCGGTCGCATCTTCGTCGAGGGTCGCGAGACGACCAGCCTCCCCGAGAGCTTCCTCACCGAGATCAGGCGAAAGACCTTCGGCTTCGTCTTCCAGCACGCGAACCTGGTGCGCGGCCTCACCACGCTGGAGAACGTGATGCTCCCCGGCTACCCCCTGGGCGGCCGCCGTTCCGACCTCGTGTCGCGCGCCCGGGAGACCATGGCGCTCTTCGGGGTGGAGCACCGGGCGAGCGCGCGCGCCGACTGGCTCTCCGGCGGCGAGGCGCAGCGGGTGGCCATCGCCCGGGCGCTCATCAACGACCCCCAGGCCATCATTGCCGACGAGCCCACGGCCCACCTCGACTCCAAGCTCTCGCGCGAGTTCATGGAGCTCGTCGGCGAGCTGCGCGCGCGCGGGAAGACGGTCATCGTGGCGAGCCACGACCCGCTGGTGCACGGTTCACCCGTGGTCGACCGGGTGGTCTTCCTGCGCGACGGCCGGGTGGTGGAGTCGGGGACGTGATCCTCCACCCGTCGGTCCTGGCTCTCACCGTGGCCTCGCTGGTGGTGGCGGGCCTCCTCCTCTACGCCTCGCGCTGGGCGGTGGCCATCCTCCGCCACTGGGACCTGAGGAGCGGCGCGAGCCTCCAGCTCGAGCTGGAGCGGCGCACCTTTCTCGTCTCCACCATCCTCCGCCTGGTCCTCTTCTTCGAGGTGGTCTCGCTCTTCCTCTACGTGTACGTGTCGGACAGCCTGGCGCCCCTCTTCACCGGCGCCATGTGCGCCGCCGGGACGCTCCACGCGAGCCCGTACGGCTACCCGGTGCTCGTCCTCGGGCTCCTGAACTTCGTGCTGGCCAGCCTCTGGCTCGTCCTGAACCGGCTCGACAACCTGGCGCCGGACTACCCGCTCGTGCGCGTGAAGTACGCGCTCCTCCTCGGCCTCGCCCCGCTGGTCCTCGTCGAGGCGGGCCTCCGGGTGGCGCACTTCGCCGGGCTTCACCCCGAGGTGATCACCTCCTGTTGCGGGAGCCTCTTCGCCGCGGAGGGCGGGGGCGTGGCCGGGGAGCTGGCCGGCCTCCCTGGCGGACCGGCCGCGGCCGCGCTCTTCGCCACCGCCGGCGGCGCGCTCGCCGCCGCGCTCCTCTTCCGCGCCACCAGGCGCGGCGCCTGGCTCCTCGCCGTGCTCGCCGCCGCAGCGGTGCCGGCCGGGCTCGCGGCGGTGATCGCCTTCGTGTCACCCTACGTGTACGAGCTCCCCACCCACCACTGCCCCTTCTGCCTCTTGCAGCGCGAGTACCGCTTCGTCGGCTACCCGCTCTATGCCACCCTCATGGGCGGGGGCGTCGCCGGGATGGCGGTGGGGCTCGTGAGGGCCTTCGGGGGCCGAGCGAGCCTCACGGCTCTCGCCCCGGCCATGGAGAGGCGCCTCGCCACCGCGAGCGCGGCGCTCTTGGCACTCTTCCTCGCCCTTGTCGCCTACCTCGTCGCCACCTCCGCGCTCCGGATGTAGCGGTACCGCAAAGGGGCGTCCCCGGCGCGACAACGCACCGCGGCGCCCGGCGGCCGCGCCGAGTACCCTTCGCCCATGCCGACCGTCTCAGAGGGCGCGCCACTCGCCGCCCTCCGTTCCTTTCCTGGGATGCTCATCGCCCTGGTGGGCCTCGCCTGCCTCCTCCTCGGAGGACTCTCTCCCGCCCTGGCGCTGGCGGCCGGCGTCGCCATCACCCTCACCCTCGGCAATCCCCTCCCCGCTTTCACCCAGAGGCTCGCGAAGAAGCTCCTCCCGCTCTCGGTGGTGGCGCTCGGCGGAGGGATGGACCTCAGGGTCATTGCCCGGGTGGGCGCCCGCGGCATCGGCTACACGGTGGTGAGCATCGGCGCCTGCCTCCTGCTCGGCGCGCTCCTCGCCCGCGCCCTGCGGGTGGAGCGGCGCACTGGGGTCCTCATCACCGTCGGCACCGCCATCTGTGGCGGGAGCGCCATCGCAGCGGTGGCCCCGGTGCTCGGCGCCGAGGAGCACGAGATCTCGGTCGCGCTCGGCACCGTCTTCCTCCTCAACGCGGTGGCGCTCTTCGTCTTCCCGCTCCTCGGCCACCTCGCGAGCCTCTCCCAATCCTCCTTCGGGCTCTGGGCGGCGCTCGCCATCCACGACACGACCTCGGTGGTGGGGGCCACCCTCCACTATGGCCGCGAGGCGCTGGCGGTGGGAACCACGGTGAAGCTCGCGCGCGCGCTCTGGATCGTCCCACTCACCCTCGGGGTGGGCCTCCTCGAGCGGCGACGCGCGAGGGGCGAGGTGAGGAGAGGAAGCGCCAAGCCGCCCTGGTTCATCCTCGGGTTCGTCGCGCTGGCGGCGCTCGCCACCTTCTGGCCGGTGCTGCGGCCCGCCGGCCTCCTCGTCGCCGAGCTGGGGCGCCGGGCGCTCGTCCTGACGCTCTTCCTGGTGGGGCTCGGGCTCTCCAGGAAGGCGCTCGGCTCGGTCGGGGCCGGGGCGCTCGCGCTGGGCGTCTCCCTGTGGCTCCTCGTGGGCGCCGGCACCTTCGCGGCGGTGTGGTTCGGGCTGGCGCGGTTGTGAGGTGCGCGCCGCGCTGCCAGCGCTCCCCGGTCGCACCGCCGCCTCGACCTCGGGCCTGCTGCGAAGGCGGCAGCCCTCGCCGTGCATAGGTTCGAGCCGGAAGGGGGAAGAGATGGAGATCAGGATCGAGGGGAAGAGAGCCCTCGTCACCGGCGCCAACTCTGGGATCGGCGAGGCCATCGCGCGCGAGCTGGCGGCGGCCGGAGCGCGCGTGGCGGTGAACTACATCGCGCACCCCGAGGCCGCCGAGGCGGTGGTGCACGCGCTCCGCGGAGCGGGAGGCGAGGCCCTGGCCGTTCGCGCCGACATCTCGGATCCGGCCGCCGTGGCGGCGATGTTCGCGAAGCTGGACGAGGCGTGGGGCGGCCTCGACATCCTCGTGAACAACGCCGGCATCGACGGCGTCCGGGCGCTCTCCTGGGAGGCCGACCCAGCCGAGTGGGAGCGCGTCCTCAGGGTGGACCTCCTCGGGCCATTCCTCTGCGCGCGCGAGGCGCTTCGACGCATGGTCCCGAAGAAGAGCGGCGTCATCCTGAACCTCACCTCGGTCCACGAGAAGATCGCCTGGGGCGGCTACAGCTCCTACACCGCGGCCAAGGCCGGGCTCTCCATGCTCACGAAGACGATGGCGCAGGAGGCGGCCCCGCACCGGGTGCGGGTGCTGGCGCTCGCGCCGGGCGCCATCAGGACGCCCATCAACCAGGCCGTCTGGAACGACGCGACGAACCTCGCCGACCTCCTCACCAAGATCCCCCTCGGCCGGCTGGGCGAGACGGGGGAGGTGGCACGCGCGGCGCTCTTCCTCGTCTCCGAGGCTGCCTCCTACCTCACCGGCAGCACCGTCTTTCTCGACGGCGCCATGACCGACTACCCCGGCTTTGCGCACGGAGGGTGAAGCCCTGGGCGCCCGCGTCGCGCCGAGGCCGGGCGGTCCAGCGCCTCACTTCCCCAGCTTGAGCGCCGCCTCCAGCTCACGCGCCTTGTCCTGCAGGAGCTTCGCGTTGCGGGGACCCATGCGCAGGAGGTGCTTCTCCACGTCGGGGAGCGCCTCCAGCCGCGGGTCGGCGAACTGGAAGCCGACCCTGGCCGGCACCACCGGGACGTCGCCCACCAGGAGCGGCGCGTGCTCGACGCGCCGCAGCGCCTTCAGGGTCACCGCGTCGAGCTGGGCGGTGGGGTAGCCGAGGGCGCGGTAGGCGACCTCGATCACCCCGCGGAGCGCCCCGTAGGCGCGGGCCAGCGTCTCCGCGTCGAGGTTGCTCACCGTGTCGGCGAAGGTGTCGTACCGGCGGTACGTCACCGGGTCGATCACCTTCTCACCCGCCTTGTCCATCACCGCGAAGTCGCCGCGGGGGGCGAGGAAGGAGAGCTGCCGCCGCGGCGAGGCGCCCTCGGCGAGGTTGTCGGTGACGACCGCCCAGCGCCGCACGAGGTCCTTCTGGTTGAGCCAGCTCTTCCAGGAGCCGGCCTTGGCGGCTGGCTCGAGCAGCGAGCGCACCTCGGCCGGGGAGGCCTCCATGAGCGGAGGGGGCCTCGAGGGGGCCACCGGCGGCTCGGGGATCGCGCCCGGCTCGGCCACGGCCGGCGGCTCGACCGGCGGCGGCTGGGTCGGTGACTTTCGCCAGAAGAGGAAGGCCAGGAGGGCGATGACCGCCACCACCGGCAAGAGCCAGAGCGCACGGCTGGTACGGCTTCGCTTCAAGGTCGTCCTGGGCTCGCCGATCGCCATGACTCCGAACCATAGCGCAATCGCGACGCCTTGCGCCCGCCGAGGCGACCCCCCCACCCGGGGCGCGGTACCCGCCGCGCGTTTGACAGGGGCGCCGCCCCGGCCGATGGTCCCTCGGCGCTCACAGGCCGCCGGGTCGTTCACTCCCGGCTCCACGGTGGCCCAGCGTCCGGTGCACGGGCTCCCGCCGGCGGACGGAGCCCCCCCCAGGAAGGGACGACGGATGCGGTTTCACCATGCCGGGCTGGAGGTCCAGGACCTCTTCGAGATGGAGCGCTTCTACCGGGTCGGGCTGGGCTTCCGGCTCGCCTACCGGTATGAGAGCCGCAACACCCCCGGACTCGCCACCGTCTTCCTCGAGCGCGAAGGCTTCGCGCTCGAGCTCCTCTCGCGGCCGCGCGACGAGGGCTTCCTCGCCCGCCGCAGCTCGGAGGAGAATCACCACCTCGCGCTCGAGGTGGACGACGTCGAGGCGGAGCGCACCCACCTGCTCCTGCTCCGGCTCCCCGGCGTCACCGTCTCCCCCGCGCGCGACACAGGCGATGGCTTTCGCGAGGCCGAGGTCCGCGACCCGGAGGGCAACGTGGTGGAGCTCGCGGCGAGGGTGCATCCCCCACCGCGCGACCCGCTCCGCGCGGTGATCTTCGACTTCGACGGCACCGTGGTGGATAGCGAGCCCAACTACTACTACGCCGACCGCGACCTCCTCGCCCGCCACGGGCTCACCTTCACCGAGGAGGACAAGAAGCGCTACGTGGGGTGCAGCAACAAGGAACAGATGGTGGACCTCGTCCGCCGTCACCAGCTCCCGGTCGACCCGGCCGACCTCGCCCGCGAGAAGAACGCCCTCTACCTCGGCTACGCCGAGCGCGAGACGCCGGTCTTCCCGGAGATGCGCCGCTTCCTCGACCGCGTGAGGGCTCGGGGGCTCCCGGTCGCGCTCGCCTCCGGCTCGGGGAGCGAGGTGCTCGCCCGCGTGCTCGCCGTGACCGGGCTCGCCCCCCTCTTCGATGTCGTGCTCTCGGCCGACGAGGTGCCGCGCGGGAAGCCCGCGCCCGATGTCTTTCTCGAGGCCGCCCGGCGGCTCGGCGTCCCCCCGAGGCAGTGCCTGGTGCTCGAGGACTCGCGCTACGGGGTGGAGGCGGCGCTGCGGGGGTCGATGCGCGCGCTCGCCATCCCGTACCTCACCGAGCCGCCCATCGATCCCACCTTTCACCTCGCCGACCTTCTTTTCGAGAAGGGCATGAGCACCTTCGACGCGGAGCGCGCCTTCGCCTGGGTCGAGTCCTTGGCGACGTGATCGCGGCGGCGCGCCGCGCCCCCGTTCCGGTGGAGCCGCGAACCTTTCTCGCGTTTAGGGGCTCACACCGCGCAATGGAAAGAGGACCGGGCATGAGGCTTCTCATCATCGGCGGGGTGGCGGCGGGCGCGACGGCGGCGGCGAGGGCCCGGCGGCTCTCCGAGACGGCGGAGGTGACGCTCATCGAGCGCGGCCCCTACGTGAGCTATGCCAACTGCGGGCTCCCCTACTTCATCGCCGGCGACATCGAGGAGCGCGGAAAGCTCCTCCTGCAGACGCCCGAGGGGTTCGCCCGCCGCTACCGGGTCGACGCCCGGGTGGGGGTGGAGGCGCTGGCCATCGACCGGAAGGCGAAGCGCGTGCGGGTGCGCGGCCCGGAGGGCGAGAGCTCGCTCGATTACGATCGGCTCATCCTCGCCCAGGGGAGCACGCCCATCGTCCCGCCGCTCCCCGGCGCCTCGCTGCCGCACGTCTTCACGCTGTGGACGGTGCCCGACATGGACCGGCTCCACGCGGCCATCACCCGCGAGCGGCCGTCTACCGCCGTGGTGGTCGGCGGCGGCTTCATCGGTCTGGAGATGGCCGAGGCGCTCCGGCACCGGGGCGTCGACACCACGGTGGTGGAGCTCCTCCCCACCGTGATGCCGCTCATGGACCCGGAGATGGGCACGCTCGTCGCCGGGGAGCTGCGGCGGCAGGGGGTGAAGGTGCTGAACGGGGTGAAGGTGGAGGCCGTCACCGACGCCCCGCGCGAGGTCCAGCTCTCGGGCGGCCAGAGGCTCCCCGCCGACCTCGTCCTCTTCGCGGTGGGCGTGCGCCCCGAGCTCGCGCTGGCGAAGGAGGCGGGCCTCTCGCTCGGCCCCTCGGGCGCGCTGGCGGTGGACGAGCACCTCCGCACCTCCGACCCCGACATCTTCGCCGCGGGCGACATGGTGGAGGTGACGAACGTCGTCTCGGGTAGGAGGGTGCGCCTCCCTCTCGCCGGCCCGGCCAACCGCCAGGGGCGCATCGCGGCGTCGAACGCCCTCGGCTTCCCCATGCGCTACGGCGGCGCGCTCGGCACGAGCGTGGTGAAGGTCTTCGACGCCACCGCCGGCACCACCGGCCTCACCGAGCGCGCGGCGCGCGAGGCGGGGCTCGACGTGGGCGCGGCGGTGGTGGTGAAGGACCACCACGCCGGCTACTACCCCGGGGCGCGCGAGCTCACGTTGAAGCTCGTCTACGAGCGCGGCACGGCGCGGCTCCTCGGGGCGCAGGGCTTTGGCCAGGAGGGCGTGGACAAGCGCATCGACGTGCTCGCCACCGCGCTGCACGGGAAGATGACGCTCCACGACCTCGCCGAGCTCGACCTCGCCTACGCGCCGCCCTACTCCTCGGCCAACGACGCGGTGAACATCGCCGCCTTCGCCGGCGAGAACGACCTCTCGGGCTATGCGCCGCTCGTCACCGCCGCGGAGCTCCGACGCGAGCTCGCCTCCGAGCGCCCGCCGCTCGTGCTCGACGCGCGCACGGTGAAGGAACACGGCGCCGGGCACGTGCGCGGCGCGCTGCACATCCCGGTGGACGATCTGCGCGCGCGCCTCGGCGAGATCCCGCGCGGCCGCCGGCTGGCGGTGATGTGCCGCTCCGGGTTCCGGGCCCACCTCGCCACCCGCGTGCTCCTCGCGAACGGCTTCGACGACGTGGTGAACGTCACCGGCGGCTGGCTCGCGCTCGAGGCGGATGGCGGTTTCGAGCTGGAGAAGCAGGGGTGAGCGCTTCCACCGCCATCGTCGTCGCGCTCGTCGTGGTCTTCGCGCTCATCATCTTTCCGCGTCTCATGGGAGGAAGACGGATGCCGTCGAACGTGGTGCAGGAGAAGCTCGCGAAGGGTGCGGTGGTGCTCGACGTCCGGAGGGCCGACGAGGTCGCGAGGGGCGCCTACCCTGGCTCCCTGCACATCCCCCTCGACGAGCTGCAGCGGCGCCTCGGAGAGATCCCGCGTGGCAGGCCGGTCGTCGCCTACTGCGCGGCCGGCGTGCGCGCGGGGTCGGCGGTGCAGATCCTGAAGCGCGCCGGCTTCGAGGACGTGGTGAACGGCGGCGGCCTCTCCGACCTCCCGCGGCGCTGAATCCGCGCTGCGCCGCTCGGCCCCAAACGGGCCGTGCGCGCCGTGCCGGTTCGGCTTGAATCCTCGCCCGTAACCTGCTTTCGTAAACTTCCTGAACCAATTCCGGCGGGCGCCTCCTGGCGCGCTCTTTCGCGGGCGGCGCCGGGGCGTCGAGGGTCGCTAGAGCGGCCTCGAAGCGGCGCTCGCCCGACAGGAGGCGTCATGATCGAGGGCGGCACGGCACAGGGTGGGCAGGGAGCGCTCCGCTACGGCATGGTGGGCGGCGGGCAGGGCGCCTTCATCGGCGAGGTGCACCGCAAGGCCATCGCCCTCGACAGCTCGGCCGTGCTCGTCGCCGGTGCGTTCTCCCGCTCGCGCGAGAACACCCTCGCCACCGGCAAGTCCCTGGGGCTCCCCGAGGAGCGCCTCTACGACAGCTTCGAGGAGATGGCGAAGGCCGAGGCGAAGCGGAAGGACGGCATCGACTTCGCGGTCATCGTGACCCCCAACGCCGTGCACTTCCCCGCGGCGAAGGCCTTCCTCGCGGAGGGGATTCACGTGGTGTGCGACAAGCCGCTCACCCTCACCCCGGCCGAGGCCGAGGAGCTCGCGAAGCTGGCGAAGTCGAAGGACCTCCTCTTCGGCGTCACCTACACCTACACCGGCTATCCCGCGGCCAAGCAGGCGCGGGAGATGATCGCCAGGGGAGACCTCGGCGAGCTGCGCTTCGTCAACGCCGAGTACGCGCAGGAGTGGCTCGCCACCCCGCTCGAGAAGGAGGGCCAGAAGCAGGCCGCCTGGCGGAGCGACCCGGCGCAGACCGGCGCCGCCAATTGCGTGGGCGACATCGGCAGCCACGTGGAGAACATGGTGGCCTACATGACCGGCCGCCGCATCACGCGGCTCGCCGCACGCCTCGACACCTTCGTCAGGGGCCGGGCGCTCGACGACAACGCCACCATCATGGTCGAGTACGACGGCGGGGCGAAGGGGCTCTACTGGACCTCGCAGGTGGCGATCGGCTACGACAACGCGCTCACCGTGCGCATCTTCGGCGCGAAGGGCTCCATCCAGTGGAGCCAGGAGAACCCGAACTACCTCACCTTCTCGCGCCTGGGCGAGCCCACGGTCACCCTCTCCCGCGGGCGCGACCCCTTCTACCCGCACGCCCAGTCGTACTCGCGCATCCCCTCCGGCCACCCCGAGGGCTACTTCGAGGCCTTTGCCAACCTCTACCGCACCTTCACCGCCGCCCTGGCGAAGAAGAAGGCCGGCGGCGCCCTCACCGGGGCGGACCTCGATTTCCCCGGGGTCGAGGCGGGCCTGGACGGCGTCCGCTTCATCCACAAGTGCGTGGAGAGCTCGAAGAAGGGCGCGGCCTGGGTCGAGCTCTGACCCCTTCTGTCTCCCCGGCAGCTCGCGCGAGAGATTCTCGTCCCCCCGAACTTCACGGAAGGAGCCTCACCATGTCCCGTCCCGTCACACTCTTCACCGGCCAGTGGGCCGACCTGCCCTTCGAGGCCCTCTGCCAGAAGGTGAAGTCCTTCGGCTACGACGGCGTGGAGATCGCCTGCTGGGGCGACCACATGGAGGTGGAGAAGGCCGCCAAGGACCCCGCGTACGCCGAGAAGAAGCGGGCGGTGCTGGAGAAGAACGGCCTCCAGTGCTTCGCCCTGGGCGCCCACCTCTCCGGCCAGTGCGTGGGCGACCTCTGGGACCCGCGCCTCGACGCCTTCGCCCCGCCCGACTGCCGTGGCAATCCCGAGAAGATCCGCACCTGGGCCATCCAGGAGATGAAGTACACCGCCCGTGCGGCGAAGGCCATGGGTGTGAAGGTGGTGACCGGCTTCACCGGCTCCGCGGTGTGGAAGTACTGGTACTCCTTTCCGGCCACCAGCGAGGAGATGATCGAGGGCGCCTACAAGGAGATGGTGAAGCTCTGGACCCCCATCTTCGACGAGTTCGACGCCTGCGGCGTGAAGTTCGCGCTGGAGGTGCACCCCGGCGAGATCGCCTTCGACTTCTACACCGCTCAGCGGCTCCTCGACGCATTCAAGGATCGCCCCACCCTGGGCTTCAACTTCGACCCCAGCCACCTCGTCTGGCAGGGCCTCACGCCGCACCTCTTCATCCGCGACTTCCCGCAGCGGATCTACCACGTGCACATGAAGGACGCGGCGGTGACGCGGGACGGCCGGTCGAGCATCCTCGGCTCGCACCTCACCTTCGGCGACAACCGGCGCGGCTGGAACTTTCGCTCACTCGGGCGCGGCAGCGTCGACTTCGAGAACATCATCCGCGAGCTCAACGCGGCCGGCTACTCGGGTCCGCTCTCGGTGGAGTGGGAGGACTCCGGCATGGATCGCGAGGCCGGCGCGCGCGAGGCGCTCCAGTTCGTGCGCAAGGTCGACTTCGCGCCCTCGTCGCTCGCCTTCGACGCGGCGATGAAGAAGGATTAGAGCGGCCGCGGCTCCTCCCCGCCTCAACCCTTGAGGCAGGCGCTCATGAAGGACCTGCGCTCCGGGCCCTTCTTGCCAGCAGCCTTGGCATTGCAATCCTTCATCCGCTGCTGGCGGGAGGCTGCGGGCGCGGCCATGTCCTCGCCCTTGAGGCAGGCGCTCATGAAGGCCTTGCGCTCCGGACCTCTCTTGGCCGCTGCCTTGGCGTTGCAATCGGTCATCCGCTGCTGCTGGGAGGTCGCGGCGAAGGTGGGGACGGCAAAGGCGAGGCAGAGAGCGGCGGCGCAGGTCCTGAAGGTCATGGTGTCTTCCCTGACGGAGGGTTCATCCGCGCCCATGACGCCACCGCCGCGGCGCCTTGTCACGGCGGAGACCCAACCGGGATCGGCCGCGCCATTTCGCAGCCGTGTCGGCGGCCCGCGGTTAATCCTTCACCCCACCCATCATCGAGGTCATGGAAGATGGCCGTCTCCTCCACCATGTTGCCCCTCGGCACCCCGCTCCCGGCGCTCGATCTGAACGACGTCGTGACCGGCGGGCGCTTCGACGCCAAGGCCTCCCTCGCCGGCAAGAAGGGCCTACTCGTCGCCTTCATCTGCAACCACTGCCCCTACGTGAGGCACGTGCAGAAGGAGCTGGTGAAGGTCGCCCATCAGGCGCTCGACGACGGCTTCGCCGTGGCGGCCGTCTGCTCCAACGACGCCGAGCAGTATCCGGACGACGCGCCCGGCCCCATGCGCGACCTCGCCCGCAGCGAGCGGTGGCGCTTTCCCTACCTGCACGACGCCACCCAGCAGGCGGCGAAGGACTTTCACGCCGCGTGCACGCCCGACCTCTACCTCTTCGACGCAGAGGGCAAGCTCGCCTACCGGGGACAGTTCGACGACAGCCGCCCGTCGAACGGGAAGCCCGTGACCGGCAAGGACCTGCGCGCCGCCCTCGAGGCGCTCGCGGAGGGGAAGCCCGTCGCGCCCGATCAGACGCCGAGCATCGGGTGCAACATCAAGTGGCGCGCCGGCAGCGGATCGTAAACCAAGGGGCGTGCCGCCCCTCCCCGTCGGCGTAGCCGTCGGGGGTCCCCCCATTGTGCTGCCTCGCGGGCCACCAGACGGTATGGCCGCCAAGGCGCTGCCGCTCGGCATCACCAACAAGGCGCCCGAGATTCCCTGGCGGATGATCAAGGGGATGCGCGAGGTCATCGCGCGCGGGTCCTTCGGGCTGGAGATCGAGGTCGTCTGGAACACCGCCAGCGTGCAGATCCCTGAGCTCGCGACCGCGGAGCGGGCACTGCTCGGCGGGAACGGCTGAACCCTCCCCCGGAGGACGAGGAGGGCTCCGGGCCAGGACCGCGGACGTCAGCTCGCCTGCTTCCAGAGGGGCGACACCGCTGTGTAGATCTGCCGGAAGCGCGCCAGCCGGCCGGCGGTGGCGGCGCCAGCGTCCTTTCCGGGAGTGAATTCGCGCGAGACGGGGGGCTTGGTGCAGACCTCCTTCTCGTCCATCCCGCAGGCGATCATGGCGAGGCGCGCGGCGCCCAGCGCGGCCCCGGCCTCGCCGCCGGCGTGGGTCTGCAGGGGCACGCCGACCACGTCGGCGATGAGCTGCGCCCACTCCGGGCTGCGCGAGCCGCCACCTACCAGGGAGAGCGTGCCCACCTCGGTGCCGGCGTCGCGGAGCGCGTCGATCCCGTCGGCGAGGCCGAAGGTGACGCCCTCCAGGACGGCGTAGACCAGCGCCGCGCGATCGGCGTCGTGGGTGAGACCGTAGAAGACGCCCATGGCGGCGGGGTCGTTGTGCGGAGAGCGCTCGCCCGAGAGGTACGGAAGAAAGATGGGTGCGCGCCCGCGGGCGGCCGAGAGCGGCCCCAGCTCGTCGAGCAGGGCTCCCTCCTTCTTGCCCCCACCCACCAGGTTCGTCACCCAGCGGAAGCAGCTCGCCGCCGAGAGCATCACGCTCATCTGGTGCCAGCGCCCGGGCACGGCATGGCAGAAGGCGTGGACGGCGCGCGCCGGGTTGGGGCGGAACCGATCGTTCACCACGAAGGTGACGCCCGAGGTGCCGAGCGAGACGAAGCCGGAGCCCGGCGCCACCGCGCCGATGCCCACCGCGCTCGCCGCGTTGTCGCCGCCGCCGCCCGCCACCGGTACCGCCCCCTTCATGCCCCAGGCGCGAGCGAGCTCGGGGCGGAGCTCGCCGGCCACGGCGCTCCCCTCCACCAGCGAGGGCATGTGGGCGCGCGAGAGGTTGCACGCGGCGAGCATCTCGTCCGACCAGTCGCGCTTCGCCACGTCGAGCCAGAGCGTCCCGGCCGCGTCCGACATCTCGGAGATCTTCTCGCCGGTGAGCCTGAGCCGGAGGTAATCCTTCGGCAAGAGGACCGTCCTCACCTGCTTGAAGACCTCGGGCTCGTGCTTCGCCACCCACAGGAGCTTCGGCGCCGTGAAGCCGGGCATGGCCAGGTTGCCGGTGATGTCGGAGGTGGCTGGCACCTTCTCGGTGAGCTCCTGGCACTCCTTGTCGGAGCGGACGTCGTTCCACAGGATGGCCGGGCGGAGCGCCTCACCGTCGGCGCCGAGCAGGGTGGCGCCGTGCATCTGCCCGGAGAGGCCGATGCCCTTCACCGCGGCGAGCTCCGAGGGGTGCGAGGCCTTGAGCTTCTCGGCGGCCGCCAGCGTCGCCTGCCACCACGCCTCCGGGTCCTGCTCCGACCAGCGGGGATGGGGGCGGGAAAGCTCGAGCGGCGCGCCGGCGGTGGCGACCACGGCGCCCGACGGGTTCACCAGCATCACCTTCACCTCGGACGTGCCGAGATCGATCCCCAGAAACATGACCACCTCACACCGGAAAAGGGGCCGCGAATGCACGCAGCGTCAAACGAGTGAGCGCGCATCATAGCAGTCCGACGCGGACTTGCGGGGGCGCCAAACCGCACCTCCCGGGATGACCCGGGGTGGCACAGAGGAAGAGGGAGACCGCGCATCCCTGGGGGCCCCAGGGTCCCTCGCGGCCGCGCGGTGGTGCCGACGCGAACCGCGGAGCCTCGCCGCCCTGGGGACAGTCGACCGGTGCGCTCGGCCCCGGGTCGGCTCGGCAAACATGGATGGGTGGAAGAGGACGGGCGCCTGAACCCCCGACCCACCTGGGTGTGCCTTCTGTTCACTGATCGACCTGGGATGCGCCTCGAATCTCGCGATGAACTGGACTCCTCAGCATCGGCCCGTTTCGTGCAATGTTCCGCGAAAGTGAGGAGGCTGGAGCGGCTTTCGAGTGCGAGTCCGTGGCGCAAGGGAGAAGGGCCGCGTCGCGGCCCCGAACAGAGCCCGGTGGCCCCGACGCGAATATGATCGCCTTCGGAGCGTCTCTCCCACGGGCAAGTCAAGCGCGGCCGCGGGGCAGAAGGCGCCGGAGAAGAAGGGCTGCTCGAGGGCAGCTCCACCAGGAAGAGGTCTCACCATATGCGCAACCCCAGCTCGATGAATCGCCCGCTCGCGCTCGTCGCCGCGCTCCTCCTCATCGGCGCGTGCGCGACCACGACGACCACCACCCGCACCTGGGGCGCGCCCCAGGCGGACTGGGTGCGCTATGGCCGGGTGGAGCAGGTGTCGGAGACCGTCACGCGCCAGGAAGGGAATCCGGTGGCGGGCGCCGCGCTGGGCGCGGTGGTGGGAGGGCTCTTCGGCAGCGCCATCGCCGGCCACGGCCACTACGACCGCTTCGGCTACTACCGCCACCACGGGAGCGGCGCGGGGGCGCTGGTGGGGGCGGTGGGCGGAGCCGCCGTCGGCGCGGCGGCGAGCCAGGGCTCCGGCGAGCAGCGCAGCTACGCCGTCTCGGTGCGCTTCGACGACGGCGGCCGCGAAACCTATGGCTATCGCGACTTCTCGCCATTCCAGGTGGGCGACACGGTGGCGCTCTCCGCCCGGGGGATCCAGCGCGTGAGGGCCGGTGCGTCGTCGCCCCCCCCGCGCGCTCCGGCCCCGCCGCCCCCTCCACGCGCGGCTCCGGCGCCCGAGCCCGCCCCGCCTCCGGCCGCCTCCGTGGCGCCGCAGACGCCCGCGCCGGGCACCGAAGGGGAAGCGCAGCCGAGCTACCCCGCGCCCTCCGCCGGCCCCACGCTTCCCCCTCCCGATAGCCCCTGGGGTGAGAGCGGTCCACCGCCCGATGTCGGCGACGCGCCCGCGCCCTGACGGGCGCTATCGCCGGGGCGATCCCAGGCCACCGCCCTCCACCTCCCGGCGGTAGGGGATCGACGGCTGGGCGCCGGCCCGGGTGACGGAGAGCGCGGCCGCGGCCTGTGCGAATCGAATGGCCTCGGCGACAGGGCGCCCCTCCACCAGCGCCGCGCAGAGGCCGCCGATGAAGGTGTCGCCCGCCGCGGTGGAGTCGATCGCCTTCACGGAGGGTGCCGCGAAGTGCTCCTCGCCGTTCCGGCCCACCGCGACGGCGCCACGGGCTCCCAGGGTCACGATGACGCTCCTCGCCCCGCGCTCGACGAGGGCTCGCCCGGCCGCGCACGCCGAGTCGACGGAGTCGACGGACCGTCCGGTGAGCATGGCTGCCTCGATTCTCGTTCGGCACGAGGTGGTCGGCGAGGGCGAGGAGCTCGGGGGGCAGGGGCTGGGCCGGCGCCGGGTTCAGCACCACGGTCTTCCCGAGCGCTCGCGCGCGCCGGGCCGCGTGGAGCACGGTGGCGAGCGGCGTCTCGAGCTGCAGGACCACCACCTCGGCGCCCGCGAGCAGCGCATCGTTCCGGTCGAGGTCGCCGGGTGCGAGCTCCCCGTTCGCTCCGGGGACGACCACGATGCCGTTTCGCCCCTCGTCGTCCACCACGATGAGCGCCACGCCCGAGGAGACCTGCGCCACGCGGAGGCCGCTCGTGTCGATGCCGTCGTCGGCGAGGCCCGCACGCAGGGTCGAGCCGAAGCCGTCCTCGCCGACGCAGCCCACCATCGCAGTGCGCGCGCCGAGCCGGGCGGCGGCCACCGCCTGGTTGGCCCCCTTGCCGCCCGGCACGGTGGCGAAGGAGAGGCCCGCGAGCGTCTCGCCGGGCACGGGCAGCCTGGGTGCCCGGGCCACGAGGTCCATGTTCACGCTGCCCACCACCACCACCTGCGCCGTCATGGCCACCTCGCCCGCTCTTCCCGATGGTCCGGTGTCAGGGCCGCCTCTCGATCTCCTCGCTCCCGGTGCGCCGCCGCGGGGGCGGGGCGGCGCTGCGTCGCGGAGCGCAGCGGCCCGGGCCAGCTCTCCGGCTCGCCCGGGTGAGCGAGCGTATCGACCCCGGCGGCGGCTGTCATGCCGGGGAGGTATCGCGAGGCGGAGGCCCGCTGCTCTCGCGCGCCTGGAGCGCTGGCTCGAGCCGCTGGTGGACGAAGGGCGCGACCGGCTTGGCGATCCTGGCGAAGAGCGCCGCCGCGGTCGCCTCGCCCAGCTCGCGCACCGGCTGACCCACCGTGGAGAGCGACGGGTAGACGTAGCGCGAGAGCTCGATGTCGTCGAAGCCGATCACCGACAGCTCACCGGGGACGGGCAGATGCAGCTCGGCGGCCGCTCGGAGGGCGCCGATGGCCATGAGGTCGTTGCAGGCGAAGAGGGCGCTCGGGCGCTCGGCGGACGGCCGGAGAACCCCTGCGGCGTTCGCCAGGAGTCGCCGCGCGGCGTTGTAGCCCCCGAGGATGCGGAAGTCCCCCCGGTCGACCCAGCGGTCGGGCAGCGAGAGCCCCGCGGACCCGAGCGCGACCTCGAAGGCCCCCCGGCGCTCGCGGCTGATGGCGAGGCGGGGCGGGCCCGAGATGCACCCGATGCGGCGATGGCCGAGCGCGACGAGGTGCTCGGCGGCGAGCTGACCGCCCCGCACGCCGTCGAGCTGCACCAGGTCGGCCGCGAGCCCGGCGATCTCGCGGTCGACCACCACCACCGGGAACGGGACGGACCGCAGCGCCGACACCCACTGGGCGTCGGCGCTGGCCGAGGCGACGATGAGGCCGTCGACGCGCTTCTGATTGAGCGCCCGCAGGTAGGTCTGCTGGCGCTCGGGGAGGTCGTCCGAGTTGCAGAGGAGCACGCTGTAGCCGGAGCGGTAGCAGGCGTCCTCGATGCCGCGGGCGAGCTCCGCGAAGAAGGGGTTCGTGCTGTTCGGGACGAGGAGACCCACCGTATGCGTGACGCGGTGCCGCAGCGAGCGCGCCACCGCGCTCGGGACGTAGTCGAGCGCTCGCGCCGCCGCGAGCACGCGCTCCCTCGTCTCCGGCCTCGCCGCCCGCGTGTCGTTGAGGACGTGGGAGACGGTGGTGAAGGAAACCCCCGCCATCGCCGCGACGTCCTTGATGGTGGCCATGCTCTCGCCTGTCTGGTGCCCCGGGGACGGGAAAGCGACGCAAACGTTTGCGAGCTTGAGCTTAGCTGCCCCTCCAGACGGCCGTCAAACCCGCATGCCTCACGGCCGGGCACCTAGGCCACCGCGCGCCAGGTTGCGCTTTGCCCAGAACGATCGAAGTACTCACCTGTCCGTCTCGCTCGCCGCCCGGGTACGTCCGCTCCCCAGGCGGGGTCGCGCGGTGCGGCGCGAGCTGGTGGAGGATGCCGGGACTAGAGGAAAACGGTTTCCGTGGTTTCCGTTTCCCGCGGACCTGCGATGAACGCGCCCCGGACGGTGGCCCTGAGCCCGAGGTGAGGCGCCGCCCCACTGCAACAAGGTGCGCGACGACCGAGGCTACTACCACCGCATCGAGGCGTACATCACGGCGCACTCGGAGGCGCGCTTCACCCGTGGGATTCGTCCCGACTGCGCGAGCAAGTTCGATCGCGCGCCCGCGCGCAGCGGAAGCTCGAGCTGGCTCGCGCCGGCGCCTGCCGAGCCGCGGGCAGAGCGCGCCGGGTGAGCCTGGGGGGCGCCTCGCGCCATCGGCGCGCCGACGCTTCGCCGGCCAGAGCGCCAGCCCGTGCGTGCTATCCTCTTCCGCCCCACCTCCGAGAGCAAAGGTCCATGCCCCTGCGAATCGCCATCGTCGGCTCCGGGCCGGCCGGCTTCTACGCCGCCGAGGCGCTCTTCCGGCAGAGCGAGGTACCGGTCGAGGTCGACATGTTCGACCGGCTGCCCACGCCCTACGGTCTCGTGCGCGGCGGGGTGGCGCCCGACCACCAGAAGATCAAGGCCGTGACCCGCGTCTTCGCCAGCACCGCCGCCCGTCCGCTCTTCCGCTTCCTGGGAAACGTGCAGCTCGGGCGCGACCTCGCCGTGGAGGACCTGCGCCGGCACTACCACCAGATCGTCTACGCCACCGGAAACGAGGCCGACCGGCGCCTCGGCATCCCCGGCGAGGGCATGCGGCGCTGCTCCCCGGCGACCGTCTTCGTCGGCTGGTACAACGGCCACCCCGACTACCGCCGCGCCACCTTCGACCTCTCGGTGGAGCGGGTGGCGGTGGTGGGGAACGGCAACGTCGCCCTCGACGTCGCCCGGCTCCTCCTGCGCTCGCGCGCCGAGCTCGCCCGCACCGACGTGGCGGCCCACGCGCTCGAGGTCCTGTGCGCGAGCCGGGTGCGCGAGGTCTTCCTCATCGGGCGGCGGGGCCCTGCCCAGGCGGCCTTCTCGCCGGCACAGCTCGAGGAGCTCGGGGAGATGGAGGAGGCGGACCCGGTCGTCGACCCCCGCGATCTCGAGGTGCCGGTACTACCCCGCAGGAGTCCCAACGTGGAGGTGCTCCGCGCGCTCGCCGCCCGGCCCCAGCGCCCGGGGGCGAAGAAGCTGCACCTGAGATTCCTCGCCTCGCCCACCGATGTGGTCGCCGACGGGGAGGGGGCGGTGGCCGGGCTCGGGCTGGAGAGGAATCGCCTGGAGGAGCGGCCGGACGGCACCACCCTCGCCCGGGGAACGGGCGAGCGCGAGGTGCTCCCCGTGGGCATGGTGCTTCCGGCCGTCGGTTACGCTGGGGCCCCCATTTCGGGGGTGCCTCACGACGAGAGGACGCGGACCATCGCCAACGACGACGGGCGGGTGGTGGACGCCCGGCACCGCACGGTGGTGCCGGGCGAGTATGTGGTGGGCTGGGCGCGGAGCGGCCCCCAGGGGCTCATCGGCGAGCACAAGCGCGCCTCGGCCCATGTCGCGTCCCACGTGCTGCTCGACGCCGCCCGGTGCGGGCTCGCGGCGCGGGAGCTGCCTGCACGCGAGGCGATCGAGGCGCTCCTGCGCGAGGAGCGCGGTGTGCGCGCCGTCTCCTTCCTCGACTGGCGGCAGCTCGACGAGGTGGAGGTCGAGCGAGGGACGCGGCGCGGGGCGCCGCGCGACAAGCTCGTCGAGGTCGAGGAGATGCTGCGGGTCCTCGGGGACGCGGCTCTGGCGGCAAAGACGTAGCTCGGGCCATGCTGCGGCAATCCGTCCATGCGCGCGCCCCTTCGCAGGGTTAGGCTCGACCCACCTTCAACCTACCTCAGGAGAGCCCATATGCTGGCCACCAAAGGCTATGCCGTACAGACCAAGACCTCTGCCCTCGCCCCCTTCCAGTTCGAGCGGCGCGAGGTCGGCGACGACGACGTCCTCATCGAGATCGCCTTCTGCGGCGTCTGCCACTCCGACATCCACCAGGTGCGCGACGAGTGGGGCGGCTCGATGTACCCCATGGTGCCGGGCCACGAGATTGTCGGCCGCGTCGCCAAGACCGGCAAGAACGTCACCAAGGTGAAGGTGGGCGACCTCGCCGGCGTCGGCTGCATGGTCGACTCGTGCCGCACCTGCGCCGCCTGCAAGGAAGACCTGGAGCAGTACTGCGAGAAGGGCAACGCGCCCACCTACAACGGCACCGAGATGGACCGCCGCACCCCCACCTTCGGCGGCTATTCGAACCAGGTGGTGGTGACCGAACGCTTCGTCCTGAAGGTGCCCCCGAACCTCGACCTGGCCGGGGTGGCGCCGCTCCTCTGCGCCGGGATCACCACCTACTCGCCGCTCCGCCACTGGAACTGCAAGAAGGGCGACAAGGTGGCGGTGGTGGGGCTCGGCGGCCTCGGCCACATGGCGGTGAAGATCGCTGCGGCCATGGGCGCCGAGGTGACGCTCCTCAGCACCTCACGATCCAAGGAGGCCGACGCGAAGCGGCTCGGGGCGCACGCCTTCGAGGTGACGAAGGATCCGAACACGTTCAAGAAGCTGGCCGGCCACTTCGACCTCATGATCGACACCGTCTCGGCGCCCCACGACTTCAATGACTACCTCTCGACGCTGCGCACCGACGGCACCATGGTGCTGGTGGGCCTGCCGCCGAAGCCGCCCGAGGTGCACCCGTTCTCGCTGGTGGGCCGCCGCCGCACGCTGGCCGGCTCCATGATCGGAGGCATCGCGGAGACGCAGGAGATGCTCGACTTCTGCTCCTCCCACGGCATCGTCTCGGACATCGAGCTCATCCCCATCCAGAAGATCAACGAGGCGTACGAGCGGATGATGAGGAACGACGTCCGCTACCGCTTCGTCATCGACATGAAGAGCCTCTGAGCCCGCCGGGCAGTTGCGTGTTGGCAAGCGCTCATCCGGGGGGAGCGAGCGCCGCTCCTCCCGGGCCCCCCACCGCCACCTCCCCTGCCTGGATACGCATGCCCACCGCGATGAGGCGGCAGGCGCGGGCGGCGGCCGCCTCGACGAGCTCCGCGCCCCGCGCCATCGCCTCCTCCACGCCCATGGGGGCCGGGGTCGCGCTCGCCAGCGCATCGACGCCGCGGAGGAGCACCTCGTCCGCGCCCTCGCCGAGGCCGCCCGAGAGGCACACCACGGCCACGCCGTGCCGCCTCGCCGCCGCGGCGACGCCCACCGGCGCCTTGCCCATGGCCGTTTGACCGTCGGTCCGCCCCTCCCCGGTGAGCACCAGCGCGGCGCCTTGCACCAGGGTGTCGAAGCCGGTGGCTTCGAGCACCAGCTCCACCCCTGGGCGCAGCTTCGCCGGGGTGAAGAAGAGGAGGCCGGCGCCGAGGCCGCCCGCCGCCCCCGCTCCCGGCGCGCGGGCGACGTCGCGCCCGGTGAACCCCTCGGCCACCCGGGCGAAGCGCGCGAGCGCCTCATCGAGCTCGCGCACCGCCTCCGGGGTGGCGCCTTTCTGCGGGCCGTAGACCGCCGAGGCGCCGCGCGGGCCGCAGAGGGGGTTGTCCACGTCGCAGGCCACCACCAGCTCGCAGGTGGCGAGGCGCGGGTCGAGCCCGGAGAGGTCGATGCGGTCGAGGCGGGCGAGCGCCGCCCCGCCGTCGGGGAGCTCCTCGCCCCGCGCGTCGAGGAAGCGCGCCCCCAGCGCCCGCGCGAACCCCGCCCCGCCGTCGTTGGTGGCGCTCCCGCCGATCCCCACCACCAGCCGCGAGAGGCCGAGGTCGAGCGCCGCTCGGACGAGCTCTCCCGTGCCGCGGGTGGTGGTGATGCGGGGGTCGCGGCGGTGCGGCGGGACGAGCGGCAGCCCGGAGGCCCCGGCCATCTCGATGACCCCGGTGGTGCCGTCGCCGAGCACCCCCCACGCGGCCTCCACCGGCTCGCCGAGCGGGCCCGTGACCACGCTCCGGAGGAGCCGTCCCCCGGTGGCGGCCACCAGCGCCTCCACCGTGCCCTCGCCCCCGTCGGCGATGGGCACCTCGCGCACCTCGGCCGCGGGAAAGGCCTGCCGCACCCCGCGCGCCATGGCCCGCGCGACCTTCAGCGCGGAGAGACTTCCCTTGTAGGAATCGGGGGCGACGACTACCCGAAGGGCTGCGGGCGGTCCGGCGAGCCCTCCCGCCGAGGAGCGTTCACGGTTCATGGAGGTCGATCCGTCTCGTGCCTGCCCCGGCGCTCTCGTTTGCACCGTCAGGCCAGGGGCGAGACACTAGCAAAGAATGGAGCTCATCCCCCTCTTGCAGCGGCTCGTTGCCATCGACTCGACCTCGTCGCGCTCCAACGTGCCGGTGGTCGACCTCCTCGAGGAGCTCCTGCGGCCCCTCGGCTTCGAGACGCGGCGGCTCGACTGGCGCGACGGCGCCGGGGTCTCGAAGACGAACCTCGTCGCCCGGCGCGGCCCCGACCGCGCGGGCGGGCTCGCCCTGGTGGGCCACACCGACTGCGTGCCCTACGACCCGGCCTGGCGCGGGGCGCTCGCGGGCGAGCTCAGGGAGGGCGCGGTGTGGGGGCGCGGCACCGCCGACACCAAGGGGTTCGTGGCCTGTGCGATGGTGGCGGCGGCGCGCGCCACGCGGGGCAAGCTGGCGGAGCCGCTCCACCTCCTCTTCACCAGCGACGAGGAGACGGGCTGCACCGGCGCGAAGCTCGTCCTCGCCGATGGAACGGCGCGCCCCCGCCACGCCATCGTGGGCGAGCCCACCTCGCTCGTGCCGGTGCGGGCGCACAAGGGGTACTGCGCGGTCGACGTCACGGTGAACGGGGTGGAGGGGCACAGCGCCTTCCCCGACGTGGGGGCCTCGGCCATCAGAGCCGCCGGGCGCCTCCTCGCCGAGGTGGAGCGTATCGAGGAGGGGCTGCGGAGCGAGATCGACCCGCTCTTCACCCCGCCGTACGCCACGCTCAACGTCGGCCTCATCCGCGGAGGCAAGGCCCGCAACATCCTGGCCGGCGAGTGCTCCTTCGCGCTGGAGTGGCGCCCCCTGCCCGGGCAGGACCCCGAGCACGTCCTCCGGCTCCTCGACGAGGCCCTGGAGCGGGTGATGTCGGGGAGCCCCCAGGGGATCTCGGTGAGCCGTACGCCCATGCGGCTCGACGACGCCGCGGTGACGCCCGAGGATGCGCCCATCGTACGCTTCCTCGAGGCGGAGAGCGGCGAGGCCGCCGTGGCCATCCCCTTCGGCACCGAGCTGCCGGAGCTCATCGCGCTTGGGGCCGAGGGGTGCGTCTTCGGGCCGGGCGACATCAAGGTGGCTCACCGCACCGGCGAGCACGTGCCGGTCGACGACCTGCGTCGCTGCGAGGCCATCCTCGCGCGCGCCATCGCCCGCTTCTGTGGTGAGGGCGTGCCGGCGGCCGGGCTCGCGGCGCGCCCGCCGCGTCACCTCGCCTGAGCGGAGCAGCGCGTGACCCTCTCCTTCGTGAAGTACCAGGGCCTCGGCAACGACTTCCTCGTGGCCGAGCCAGCGGCGCCGCTCTCTCCGGAGCTGGCGATGTGGCTCTGCGATTGGCGCCGCGGGGTGGGCGGCGACGGGGTGCTCTCGGTGCTGCCCGGGAGCGGGGAGGAGGTGGCCTTCATGCACGTCACCAACTCCGACGGCTCGGTGGCGGCCATGTGCGGCAACGGAATCCGCTGTGTCGCGCGCCACCTCGCCGAGACGCGCGGGCTGGGTCCGCGCTTCACGGTGGGTACGGATAGCGGGCCGAAGGCGTGCGCCGTCGAGCGCGGTCACGGTGGGGAGGTGCGCTCGGTCGAGGTGGAGATGGGGCCCGGCGATCTACCAGGGCGAGGAGCGCTTCGACCTCTCCGGCGAGGCGCTCACCGCCTCGCGCGTCTCCATGGGAAACCCGCACGCGGTGGTCTTCGGCGACGGCTCACGGGCGCGCGCCGAGCGATGTGGACCGGCGCTCTCGGCGGCGGTCGCCGGTGGCGTGAATGCCGGCTTCGCCGCCCTCCGAGATGGAGGGATTGACCTCACCGTCTTCGAGCGCGGCGCCGGCCTCACGCTCGCCTGTGGCACAGGAGCCTGCGCGGCGGCGCTCGCCGCCGTGGCGCGGGGGCTGCTGGCGCCCGGCGAGGTGGAGGTGCGCCTTCCCGGAGGGCCGCTCGTCGTCACCGTGGCGGCAGATTCTGTGTGGCCTGCGGATGCGTGGCCCGGCCGAGCGCGTCTTCGAGGGTCGGGTGGAGCTTCCGTCAGGCTAGCCCTGGCCGCCCGCGAACGGCAGGGCCGCCCGGACGAGCGGGCTCGTCCACAGGATGCGGAACTCGGCCGGCGTGAGGAAGGCGGTGCGGAGGAAGGCGCGCGCGCGGAGGGTGAGCCGCAGCCGGCCCGCCTCGCGGAGGAGCTCCACCGAGGCCGCGCGGGCGAGGTCGCGCTCGATGGAGCGGAGGTGCCGGTGGATGCGCAGCGCGTGCTGCCCCTCGGGCGAGGAGAAGGTGGCGAAGTGGCGGTTGCGGCTGAAGCCGGGCTCTTCCCGGAGGCGCCGCACCACCCGCTCGACGAACGGTTCCACCCCTTCTGTGTAACACCGGCGAGGCCCCCACCCAAACCGATTGGGCGCTCCCGGTCGCGGGGTGGCGCGCCTGGCCCGGGGCCGAAGGGGGGCGCTCTCCTGGTGAAGACCCGAGGTCCTCAGGCCGCCTTGCGCGCCGCGAGGAAGGCGCCGAGGGCCTTGTCGACGCCCATGATGTGATTCACCAGCCAGTCGCCGAGCTTGCGGTTGAGCGCCACCGCCAGCGCGGGCGAGGCGCCGCCCCTCTCGAGGTCGCCGCGGAGCTGGCCGAGCTCCTTCATGAAGGCGGCGTGGATGGTCTGGTGCTCGGCGCGCTTCGGATACGCCTGCTTCTCCATCAGCCGCTCCTCGTTGCCGAAGTGGCTCACCACGTAGTCGCCGAGGAAGGCGACGAGGCGGCTCACCTCGGCGGTGCCCTGGCTCGCCTGCATGGCCGAGAGGAGCTTGTTCACCCTGAGCACCAGCTCCTGGTGCTGCATGTCGATGCTCGCAACGCCGATCGAGAGCCTGTCCGACCATTCCATGTGGAGTCCTCGCTTTCGGCACCTCGCGCCATGCAAGGCGCTGGCCGCCGGCGAAGGACACCTCTCCGGGCACTTGGCGCCTCGCGGCGCGGGTCGCCAAGAACCCTGGGTGAAGCACGATCACCCGGCGCGAACGAGGCTCAGAGCGCCGCCTTCACCACCCGCTCCAGCGCCCTTCGTTCGCGCTTCCGGCAGGGCCCCACGAATACCCCGAGGAGGTTCTGCCGGTTGAAGGTGGCACGGGCGACGCGGAGGACGTCGCCGGGCGTCACCTTCTCCACCCGACGGCACCGGTCCTCGAACCCCTCCGGCGCCGCCAGCACCTCGCCCGAACCGTACCAGCCGGCGAGCTCGGCCGCGCTGTCGAGGGAGAAGGCGAGCGTCATCCGGTGCCGCCGCTGGACGCGGGTGAGCTCCTCCTCCGGCACCGGCTCCGTGGCGAGCTGCCCGAGGACGCGCAGGATCTCGGCCACCACCTTCGGGAGCTTGGGCGGGGCGCAGGCGCCGTCCACCACGAACATGCCGGCGTCGGCGAAGGCGTCGATCCCGGCGTGGAGGGCGTAGGCGAGCCCGCGCTTCTCCACCACCTCGAAGGGGAGCCGCGAGGAGAGGCCGTCGTCGAGGAGCCGGCGGAGGACGAGGTGCACCGGGTAGTCCGGGTGGTGCTCCGGTGGGCAGGGGAAGGCGAGGCACAGCTCCGACTGCGCGTCCTCGTGCTCCACGTGCTCCAGCATGGGCCCCACCGGCCAGGGCGGCGGCGGCACGTCGCGCGAGATGCGCCCGCGCGGCAGCGCCCCCAGGTGCTCCTCGGCGAGCTCCACCACCTCGGGCGCCCGCACCGGCCCGGCCACGCACAGCACGAGGTTCGCACCGGTGTAGTAGCGGGCGTGGTGGGCGCGCACGGCCGCCCGGTCGAGGCCGCGGATGGTCTCCGGGGTGCCGGCGATCTTGAACGAGAGCGGGTGCGCGCCGAAGGCGAGGCGCTTCACCAGGTTGTCGGCGTCGATGTCGCGGCCGCTGCCGTCCACCTCGTCGAGGATCTCCTCCAGGATGATCTCGCGCTCCACGTCGAGCTCGCGCAGGAGCGGGCGCCGGATCATGTCGCCGAGCACCGACAGGCCGGTGGCCAGGGCGTCGGGGTGAATGGGCGTGTAGTAGCAGCCGTGGTCGCGGGCGGTGATGCCGTTCAGGTTCCCGCCGGCGCTCTCCACCGCGGCGTTCATCGCCACCGTGTCGGGCCACGCCGTGGAGCCGCGGAAGAAGAGGTGCTCGAGGAAGTGCGACACGCCGTTGGTGGCCGGCCGCTCGTGCCGGGAGCCGGTGCGCACGTAGAGCGCGATCATGGCGGAGTGCAGCCCGGGCGCGGGCACGGTCAGCACGCGCAGCCCGTTCGGGAGGACGCTCCGCTCGGCCTCGCAAAACCCGCTCACCAGGCGCGTGGCTGCGGGCCCCCGCCCGCGCGCCCGCGTCGCCCTGAGCCTCGCCGTTGCTGCCGCCGTCCGATGCCGCCTCATGCCGAGAGTGCCTCCTCCATGCCTGCCCCGTGGTGGGTCTCTTCCTCCGCTGCCCGGGGGAGGCGTGCGGTGAAGGTGGTTCCGCGACCGGGCTCGCTCGCGCAGGCGAGGGAGCCGCCGTGCTCCCGCAGCACCTGCTGCGCGAAGGCGAGGCCGAGGCCGGTGCCCTTCTCCTTGGTGCTGAAGAACGGCTCGAAGATCGAGGGGAGCGCCTCGGGGGGGATGCCGGTGCCGGTGTCGTGCACCTCCACCTCGGCCCCGCCATGAGCGAGGGGGCGGGTCGCGACGGTGAGCAGGCCACCCTGCGGCATGGCCTCCCGCGCGTTGCGGAAGAGGTTCAGCAGGGCGGCCCGGAGCTGTCCCTCGTCGGCGCGGACCGGCGCGAGGCCGGGCGCGAGGGAAAGCCGGAGCTCCACTCCGGCCGCTCCGAGCTCGGGCCGCATGAAGTCTGCCAGGCTCTCGACGAGCTCGTTCAGCTCCTCCAGCGCGAAGGACGGGCGGGGGAGCCGGGCGAAGCCGAGGTACTCCTCGGTGACGCCGTGCAGCCGGTCGACCTCCGTGGCGATGGCCCTGGTGAGGGCGCGCGCCTCGCCGCCCGGATCGGCGTCGGCGAGCAGCTCGGCGAGCAGCTCGGCGTTGAGGCCGAGCGCGTTGAGCGGGTTCCTGATCTCGTGGGTGATCTGGCTGGAGATGCGCCCCACCGCCGCCAGCCGCTCCGCGCGCGAGAGCTCGGTCCGCTGCCGGTGCAGGGAGGCGGCCATGGCGTTGAATTCCCGCGCGAGCTCCCCCAGCTCGTCCGAGCTCCGCACCTCGACCGCGCGCCCGAGGTCGCCCGCCGCCACCGCCTTCACCCCCTCGGTGAGCGAGCGGATCGGGGCGAGGAGACGGCGGCCGATGAGCATGGCGCCCACCCCCACCGCGGCCGCGAGCGAGGCGTAGAGCAGGGCGAGCACCGTGCTCCGGCGCTCGGCTTGCTCGGCGGCGCGCACCCGCTCCGCCACCTGGCCGTCGAGCACGGCCTGCAGCCGCTTCACGTCGAGGGCCACCCCGCGCTCCAGGCGCGCCAGAGCCTCCAGCTGCTCGGCGAGGGCGGGGTCGTCGGGGCTCGCGCCCTCCTCGGACAGCGCCGCGAAGAGCTTGCGCGAGGCGGCGTCGTAGGCGGCCCAGCGGGCGTCGAGGCCGTCGATCCGGGCAGCCACCTCGGTGAGGAGCCCCTCGTCCTTGCCCGAGGCGAGGGTCCGGGCGCGCGCCAACACGGCGCGGGCATCGGAGAGCCGCTCCTTCACCACCGTGGGGAAGTGCGCGCGCGCCAGCGGGAGCAGCGTCCGGCGTGAGGCTGGATCGAGCGCCCGGAGCTCCAGAGCGCGCGCCGTGCTGCCCTCCTTCACGTCGATCTCGGCGGCGATGCGGGTGAGGGGAAGGTAGCCCTGGCTCACGAGCCGCAGGTCGGCGCCGAGCGCGCGCATCCTGAGTACGGTGAAGAGCGCCGCCAGCCCGAAGGCCACGAGGGCCACGGCGAAGGCGACGGACATTCTGGCGGCGACGCTCTGCATGGGGGGAGGGGGGGATTGTAGCAAGGAACGCGCGGCGCGCTCGACTCGATCCCGCCCGAGGGGGCGACCTTGCGGGCCCCCTTGCCACAGTGACCGGTGCGCACAAGCTTCCAGGGTGGTAGAGGACCCCACCTCTCCATCGATTGGGCAGGCGTTCCATGGGACCAACGGCGATCAAGCTCTGTTGTTTCGCCGCCTTGGCGGCGTGGCTGACGGGCGGGTGGTTGATGGGCGCCCCAGGCGGGTTACGGTTCCCCCGTGTCGCTTTCTTGGCGGCGAAGGACGCGCCTCCCCGCGTTAAGCCCCAAAAGGGTCGGACCCGTAAGGAGAAGACCGAGCCCTCGCTGCGCGATCGTGACCTGGAACGCCGCCCACCGCGACTCTGGCCCAGCTCGGACCAGGGGGGCTCGCTCGGCGCCCCGCGCCCCCCCGACGAGTACGAGACGAGCCTCGTCTGAACGGATACGAGGCGGCGCCGCCCGCGCATGCGCGAGAGCGAGGCCGCCTCGACGAGGTGGCCGAGGCCCGGCCCGAAGATCAGCCGAGCAGCTTCCTCAAGAACTTCACGCCGTCCCTCGCGAGCGCGTCCTGCGACGGCGCGAGTGGGCGCCAGATGGCGGCCGCGCGGGCGATGCTCTTCACCTCGCTCGTGAACGATTCGATGACGAGCACGCCGTCGAAGGCCACCTCGCGCAGCGCCTTCGCCACCTCGTCCCAGGGCACGTGCCCGGCGCCCGGGGTGCCGCGGTTGTTCTCGTTGGCGTGCACCTGGATGAGGCGCTTCCCCACCAGCCGGATGGCGTCGCCGAGGGAGTTCTCCTCGATGTTCATGTGGAAGGTGTCGAGCATCACCCCGCAGGCCGGGTGATTCACCCGGTCCACGAGCTCCACCACCTGCTCGGCGGTGTTCACGAAGCTCGTCTCGAAGCGATTGATCGGCTCCACGCCGAGCATCACCTTGCGCGCGGCGGCGTGCTCGGAGAGCTCGCGCAGCTCCGGCACCAGGATGTCGAGGTCGCTCGCCCGCTCGGCCGCGCTCTGCGACCAGGTGCGGCCCACCGCCGAGTAGAACGGGCCCACCAGGTTTTTCCCGCCGAGGACGGCGAGCCCGTCGGCGGTGGCCTTCACGTACTCCATGCCCGTCTTGCGCACCTTCGGGTCGGCGTCGATGAGGTCGCGCTCCGGGCTCATCGCCGCGCAGCAGCTCACGCTCTCGAACCCCTCGCCCTCGAGGATGCGGGCGCACTCCTTGAAGTCGAGGGTCTCGGGGTCGTCGACCGGGATCTCGATGTGGTCGGCGCCGAAGCCCTTGATCTTGGGTGCGAGCTCCCTCAGCGCCTTCACGGTGAGCGGGGCCGTCCAGATCCAGGTGTTCACTCCAAAACGCATTGGGGGTGCTCCTTTCGAAGGCCCTCGCCTCGCGGGAGAGGGCCGGGTGAGGGTAAGAGCGAGCCTTCCGGGCGAGCTCAGGCGACCTTCGGCACCTCGACACGGGCGCCGCCCTTCATCGCCGACTCGTGGGCGCAGATTCCGGCCATGGTCCAGTTGGCGGCGCGCTTCGCGTCGGCGTACGACTCGCGCTCCTCGACGATGGCCCGCAGGAACTCGTGGGTGAGGTGAGGGTGCGAGCCGCCGTGGCCGGCCCCCTGGATGAACGAGGTGTGGGCGTTCTCCTCGTCGTAGACGCCGTGCAGCGTGTAGGGGGCGATCTCCTTCGGGAGCAGGTGCCCGAAGTCGGGGACCTCCAGCCGCGCCGCGTCCTCGAACCCGGAGTGGAGCACCGCCTTCTCGCCGGCGAGCTGCTCCCACTCGAAGGAGAGCTTGGTGCCGTAGACGTCGAAGCTCTCCCGGTACTGCCGGATGGTGTCGAAGAGCGAACGGGTCACCTCGCAGGCGAGGTCGGAGTCGCGCAGCCTCATGAGCGCGCTCTCGATGGCGAAGGGCGAGCCGTACCGCTTCGCGTACTCCTCCCGGATGGTGCCGGAGCCGAAGCAGACCACCGACTCGACCTCGGCGCTCTCTCCGGACGCGGCGCTGGCGAGCGCGAGGAGCGGGCTCACCGCGTGGGTGGCGTAGTGCATGGGGGGAAAGCCGTACCAGTAGTCGGGCCAGCCGGGCAGGCTCATGTTCTGCTGGTGCGAGCCGCGCAGGAACTGCAGCTTGCCGAGCTCGCCCTTCTCCACCTTCTCCTTCACGAAGAGGAGCTCGCGCGTGTACACGGCGGTCTCCATCATCATGTAGACCTTGCCCGACTTCCTCCGCGCCTCGGCGATGGCGAGGCACTCCTTCACCGTGGTGGCCATGGGCACGGTGGCGGCGGCGTGCTTGCCGGCCTCCAGCGCGGCGATGGTCATGGGGGCGTGGGCGGCGATGGGCGTCACCACGTGGATGGCGTCGATGTCCTTGTCCGCCAGCAGGTCCTCGTAGCGGGTGTAGCGCCTCGCCACCTTGAAGGCGTCGCCCACCTTGGCGAGCTTCGCCTCGTCGCGCTGGCAGATCGCCACGCACTCCGCGTCCGGGTGCTTCTGGTAGAGGGGGACGAACTCGGCACCGAAGCCGAGCCCGACGATTCCGACGCGCACCTTGCGACGGCCTGCCATGGCGAGCCTCCTCGCGAAGCGAGAGACGTGAGACGGGCGGGGCTCCCGGGAGAGCCCCGCCCCTGGGGAGACAACTCTACTTGTAGTCCGGGTTGGCTCTGAAGACCGGGTTGTTGATGTCGTAGATGAAGGCACCCTTGTCGCGCTTCTCCATGTAGGGCGCGGTCTCGTACGGGATCATCTTGTCGACGTTGATCGTGTCCTTCTCGTAGGGGATCATGCTGACGAAGATCCCCTTCTTGTGCGGCTTCTTGTTGAAGTCGGCGTCGATCAGCTGGTGGATGATGTCGGCCTCCAGGGTCGGGGTCTCGTTCACGTCCAAGGTGACGAGGCCGTCCTTCACCCACTTCCAGGACTTCTCCTTGCCGTTGGAGGCGCCCAGCCAGTACTTGCCGGGGTCGAGGCCGGCCTCCTGCATCGCCTGCAGCGCGCCGGCCATCATCTCGTCGTTCTGGACGTAGGCGCCGTCGAAGCCGTCCGGGCCGAGGCTGGTGATGGCGTCCTGCATGACCTTCTTGGCCGGGTCGGCGAACCAGCCGCCGGAACCCCAGAAGACGACCTTCAGGTCCTTGCCGCCGGCGCCCTTGACGCCCACGCTCTCGGCCGCTTGCCGATGTCCTTGCCCGCCTTCTTGTAACCCTGGAGGAAGCCCTGGGTCTGGCCGGCGGCGGTGCCCTGGCCGAGCTTGCCCTCGATCATGATGAGCCGCTTCACGCCGTGCTTCATCGCCGACGCCGCGGCGAGCTCGCCGATCGTACACCCAGTCAAAGCCGGCGAAGCCGGCCAGACCCGGGTTCGTTGGGCGGATTGTGGGTGGCCCCGTAGTCGGGAATGCTGGCGGCCTTGGCGAGCTTCAGGCACTCGGCGGTGGTCTCGCGGCGAGTTCTGCACCATCACCAGAGCGCTCGACCTTCTGGGTGATGAAGTTCTGGCAGCGTCGAGCTGCTCGGGCGCGGTGCCCTGGCCGACGACGTCGCGGACCTCCAGCCCTTGCGCTCGGCGAGCTTCTTGAACACCTCGAAGCCGGCCTTGTAGTAGTCATCGGAGGCGTCCATGTAGTAGCCGATGACCTTCTTCTGGGCCGCCATGGCGTTCTGGCTCAGGGCGGCGAAGCACAGCAGGGACAGCAAGAAGCGCTTTCATGTGGGTTCCTCCTGGCGTGGTGTGACTCTGCGCGACACGACGAGCTGCTTCTCCGGCGGTACGACCTCCCCCTCACCTCCCTTGCGCCCCCGCGGGCGCGGCCGCAGGCGTGGGCTCCCGCCACCTCGCCATGAAGAGCGAGAGCGCGGACGAGACGTGGCCGGCCGAGACGGCGACGATGATGACGAGCCCCTTCGCCACGAACTGCACCTCGGAGGGCATGCGCAGCATGTTCATGGCGTTGGCGATGGAGCCGAGGAAGAACACGCCGATGAGCGTGCCCACCACGTTGCCCTTCCCGCCCTTCAGCGCCGTGCCGCCGATGACCACCATGGCGATGGTGTCGATCTCGAGGCCCTGGCCGAGCGTGATGATCCCCATGTTGATGCGGGCGAGGAGCATCACCGCGGCGATGCCCACGAGGAGACCCATGAGCGCGTACACCGAGAGGCGCATGCTCTTCACGTTGATCCCGGCCAGGAAGGCGGCGTTGGGGTTGTTCCCGACCGCGTAGATGCGGCGCCCGTAGGTGGTGTACTTGAGGAGCAGCCCGGCCACGAACACGATGAAGAAGAAGACGAGTACGTAGGGCGGGATGACGAGGTTGAGCCCGGTGACCGGGTCCTTCGCCCCGGCGATGAGGTTCGCCGTGAGGAAGTTGAGCTGGCCGCTCATCACCACCTCGCGCGAGTTGGAGAGGAGCAGCGCGATGCCCTGGAAGGTGATCATCCCGCCGAGGGTGATGATGAAGGGCTCCACCTTCGACCCGCGAGATGATGAAGCCCATGATCGACTCGAGGACCACCGCCGAGCCGATGCCGACGAGGATGGCCACCGGCGTGGAGAGGCCCCACTGCGAGACGCCCAGAGCGGTCACGATCGACACCAGCGAGGCCAGCATGCCCACCGAGAGGTCGATGCCCCCGGAGATCATGACCATGGTCATGCCGATGGCGACGATGCCGGGCACGCTCGACCTGCTGCAGGATGTTGAGCATGTTCACCGGGCTGAGGAAGGTGGGGTAGCGCGACCACCCGGTCATGACCAGCTGCAGGAGGACGATCACCACGACGAACAGCCCGAAGATGAGCGTGACCGTCAGGTTCTCGCGCCGCTTGAAGAGCGACAGCGCCCCCTTGCTCCGCGCGGCCGGGGGTGTCGGGCTCGTTCATACGGCCTTGCCTCCGATGGAGTAGGAGAGGATGTTCTCCTCCGAGATGTGCTCCCTGTCAGTCTCGCCCACGATCTCGCCGCTCTTCATGACGATGACCCGGTCGCTCATCGAGATGACCTCGGGCATGTCGGAGGAGACCATGATGATGGCCTTGCCCTGCTTCAGGAGCTCGACCATCGCCTTGTAGATTTCCTGCTTGGCGTTCGACGTCGATGCCGCGCGTCGGCTCGTCGAAGATGAAGATCTCGCCGTTCGTGTTGAACCACTTGGCGAGCACCACCTTCTGCTGGTTGCCGCCGGAGAGGTTCATGGCCCGGACGGTGCGCGTCCTCGGGCCTTGATGTTAGGAGCTTCCTCACGAAGCCGTTGCCGATCTGCACCTCGGCCGAGGGGCTCGCGAAGACGGCCCGGGTGTTCACCATGTTCGCCACCACCACGTTCTCGGCGATGGTCTGCTCGAGGAAGAGGCCGGTGTTCTGGCGGTCCTCGGTGATGAAGCACATCCGGTTGCGGATGGCGCTCTTCGGCGAGGCGTGGCGCACGCGCTGGCCGTTCATCAGGATCTCGCCGCCCTCGAGCGGCCGCCCGCCGAAGAGCACCTCCATGAGCTCCGAGCGCCCGGAGCCGGCCATGCCGGAGAAGCCCAGCACCTCGCCCCGGTGGAGCTCGAACGAGGCGTTCTTCACGCCCGGGCCGCGGACGTTCCGCGCCTCGAACACCACCTCGCCGATGCGGCGTGGGCTCGCGCTGGTAGAAGGTCGATGGATCCCGCCCCACCATGTCCTTGATGAGCTGGTCGCGGGTGAGCCCGGCGATGTGGTAATGGCTCACCCTGCCGCCGTCGCGCAGCACCGTGACCCGGTCGCCGATGCGGAACACCTCGTCGAGGTGGTGGGAGATGTAGATGATGCCGAGGCCCGTCGCCTTCACCTTCCGGATGATCTCGAGGAGGTTGTCGATCTCCCGAGGCGGAGTAGGAGGCGGTGGGCTCGTCGAGGATGATGACCCTGCGCTTGAACACCAGCCCCTTGGCGATCTCCACCGTCTTCTGCTGACCGCTGCTCAGATCTCCGAGGCAGGCGTCGGGGTCGAGGTCGCTCTCCAGGCGGCGCAGCACCTCGATCGTGCGGCGGCGCATCTCCTCCCGCGCCAGGATCCCCTTCTTCGACGATCTCGGAGCCCATGAAGATGTTCTCCATGACGCTCAGGCTGTCGAAGACGATGTGCTCCTGGTAGATGGTCTGGATGCCGAGGGCGAGCGCGCGGTGGGGCATCGAGGGTGACGCGCTTTCCCTCGAAGGAGATGGCGCCCTGGTCGGGCTGGTACGCGCCGGAGAGCACCTTGATGAGGGTGGACTTGCCGGCGCCGTTCTCGCCGCACAGGCAGTGCACCTCGCCCGGGCGCAAGTCGAAGGAGATGTCGCGCAGCGCCTGGACGCCGACGAAGCCCTTGGAGACGTGATCGAGCCGGAGAATGGGTGCCACCCCTCCCCGCACCTCCGGCGTGGTTTCGGCCACCGAGATCAGGAGCCCACCCCCGGCGAAGCCTCTTCCCAGCGCCCGCTCCTCGCCGAGCGGAGCACCGCCTCGGTGACGGCGTCGGTGGCGAGGCCGTCGCGGAAGGTGGGCGAGGCGGCCTCCCCCGACTCGAGGCCGGCGAGGAAGTCGGCCACCTGGTGGATGAAGGTGTGCTCGTAGCCGATCTGCAGCCCGGGCACCCACCAGCTCTTCATGTAGGGGTGGTCGCTGTCGGTGACGTGGATGCTCCGCCAGCCGCGGAGCCGGCCCTCGTCACGGTGGTCGAACCAGGACAGCCGGTGGAGGTCGTGCAGGTCCCAGGCGAGCGAGGCGTGCTCGCCGTTCACCTCCAGCGTGTAGAGCGCCTTGTGCCCGCGGGCGTAGCGGGTGGCCTCGAAGGTGCCGAGCGAGCCGTTCGCGAAGCGCGCGAGGAAGAGGCTGGCGTCGTCGATGCCCACCTTCTCCACCTTGCCGGTGAGCGCGTGGGGGCGCTCCTTCACGAACGTCTCGGTGGTGGCGGTGACGCTCGCGATGCCGCCGTTCAGCCAGATCGCGGTGTCGATGCAGTGGGCGAGGAGGTCGCCGGTGACGCCGCTCCCGGCCACGTTCACGTCGAGCCGCCAGAGGCCGGGCCCGCCCTGCGGCAGGTCGGCGGCGATGGTCCAGTCCTGGAGGAACTTCGCCCGGTAGTGGAAGATGCGCCCGAGCTTGCCCTGGTCGACGAGCTCCTTCGCCAGCGTCACCGCGGGTACGCGACGGTAGTTGTACCAGACCATGTTGGCGACGCCGGCCTTCTCCACCGCGTCGACCATCTTCCGCGCTTCAGCCACGCTGCGCCCGAGCGGCTTCTCGCAGAGCACCATCTTGCCGGCCTCCGCTGCAGCGACGGCGATCTCCGCGTGGGTGTCGTTGGGGCTGGCGATGTCGATGAGGTCGATGTCCTTTCGCGAGACGAGCTCGCGCCAGTCGGTGGTGTGGGACTCGACGCCCCAGTTCCTGCGCGAACGCCTCCACCTTGGCGGCGTCGCGCGCGGCCACGGCCTTCAGCACCGGCTGCGTCTCGCCGGGGAAGAACTTCCGCGCCTGGGACCAGGCGTTCGCGTGGGTGCGGCCCATGAAGCCGTAGCCCACCAGGCCCACGTTGAGCTTCTTCGGGGGGGCCATCTCAGACCTCCGCCTTTCCCGGCGTCCAGCCGTGGGCACGCCGCACGGCGAGCAGGGTGCCGAGCACCGCGTTCCAGGTCTCGGGCCGCATCATCACCTCGTTCGTGAACATGCAGCCGTCCCAGCACAGGTGCTGCACGGCGCGGGTGACCTCGCCCTTCTCGTCGCGCAGCCAGAAGCCGGCGTGGCGGACCACGTCGAGCTTGCCGTTGGGGTCGGCCGGCAGGCAGTGGTGGCCGGTCTTGTCGTGGGTGCCCGAGCCCAGCACGGTGGCGTCGTTCTGCGCCACGTGGAAGTCGAAGAGCCAGGGGCGGAGCGCCTTCGTCACGGTGGCGAGCGCCTCGTCGAGCTTCGACCCGTCCTTCCAGTCGTAGTTCTGGGGGAGGAGCGCGTCCTCCGGGCAGTTGTAACCCATGGTGAAAAGGAGGGTGTGCGCCATGTCGGCCTGGAAGCCGAGCACCTTCGGCCGCCCGACCGCCTCGAGGAGGCGCACCATGTTGCGCCAGGAGTGCATCCCGCCCCAGCAGATCTCGCCCTCGGCGGCGAGGCGCTCGCCGGCGCCCTCGGCCACGTCGCACGCCTCCTTGAAGGTCTCGACGATGCGCTTCGTCCCCTCCTGGGGATTCTTTGCCCAGTCGGCGACGCCGGTGGCCGAGTCGATGCGGATGACGCCGTATTTGCGGATCCCCAGGTCGCGCAGGATGCGGCCGATCCGGCACGCCTTCTTCACCTGCGCGACGAAGCGGGCGCGGTCGTCGGCGGAGCCCATGGCCGAGGCGCCGGTGGGTGGCCAGACCGGCGCCACCATCGAGCCCACCACCAGGCCGAGGCCGCCCACCTTGTCGGCGAGCCGCCTGAGGTCGTCCTCGGAGGCATCGATGCTGGTGTGCGGGTCGGAGAGGAAGAGGTCGACGCCGTCGAAGCGCGCGCCGTCCACCTCGGCCGCGGCCGTGAGCTTCAGCATGGTGTCGAGGTCGATGGCCGGCTCGGCGCCGGGGCTGCCCTTGCCCACCAGGCCCGGCCACATGGCGTTGTGAACCTTGGGAAACGCTGGCATCGCGGCGCTCGTCATGGCTGACCTCTCACGCACCCCTGACCTCGGGGAGGCCGGGGGCTGGTTCACAAAATCTGGGACGTTGCGACGATATCGGAACTTCAACCGGAAAATGAGAAAACTGTAGCCGATGGTATCGATTTCAATGGCGAGGCCCGTGCAACCCGGGCCCGGAGAGGACGGGTGAAGGACACGCGCTCGGTCGCGGCGATCTAGGCTGCCGCGCTCCAGGCACGCAGCCGCGCCGCCGAGGTCTTCACCGCCTCCTCGCCGGCGATCTCCAGGGTGGTCGGCCCGTCGAAGCCGATGGCGAGGAGCGCCTTCACGATGGCCTCGATGCCCACCACCCCGTCGCCGAGCGGGGTGACGCCCATGCCGCAGCCGAACAGCTTGCCGCGCTGCGCTTCCATCTCCTTCGGCATCTCCTTCCAGTGGACGTGCCGGATGCGGCGGCCGAACACCTTCACGAACTCGAGCGGGTCGCCGCCGCCGAGCCAGCTGTTGCCGGTGTCGAGGTTCACGCCCACGGTGTCGTCGTTCCCGAGCGCGTCGAGCACCCGCGACATGCTCTTCACGGTGTCGGTCATCTGGCCGTGCGGCTCGACGAGGAGCTCCACCCCGAGCTGCTTCGCCCAGCGGATGGGCTCGTGGAGCTTCTCGCGGATGGAGAAGAGCCGCTCGTCCTCGGTGAGCCCGTGGCCGAAGGCGGTGCGCGGCTCGCCCTCGGCAGTGATGACCTGCTTCACCCCGAGGAAATGCGCCAGCTTCACCGCCTTCACGATCTCGTGGGTGCCGTACCGGTCGGGCGAGGTCGGGTCGAGCAGGTTCGCGTGAGCGCAGACGCTGGTGAGGCGCAGGCCGCACGCCTCCACCATGTCGAGGATGGTGCGGGGGTGCGCATCGAGGCTGAAGGAGGCGGAGAAGCCGTACTCGGTGCCGAGCGTGGCGCCGTCGTGGTTGTCGGTGAGGTCGGCGAAGTCGAAGCCGAGCTCGCGGATCGCCTCGAACTGGCGGCGCATGCCGGAGAAGGGCTGGATGAGCGCGAAGCAACCGATGATCATGGCTCTTCCTTTCGCCGCGGGGACTCGAGCCTCGGGCCGCGCCACGGCACGTCGGTGGAGGGGCGCGAGTATAGCCGCCCCGGTGCGCCCCCCAAACCGCCAACCCGTACGGGGCCTGAGGGGGGGGCAGCGCAACCCCCCCTCTCCCTCCGGGCGAGGAGGGCAGGGGGGTGAGGGCGTCCCCCCGCGCAGCCCCGTGATCAGGTCCGCTTGGCCCTGAGCGCGCCCTCCTCCTTGCGGATGGCGCGGAGCGCGTCGGTGTACTCCTTCATGTGGGTGGCGCAGCCCACGTTCTTCTGCCGGATGAGGAACTCGATGCAGTTGTCGCAGGCGGTGCACCACTCGATCTCGTCCTCGCGCCCCTCGATGAACTTCTGCGGGAGGTGGGCGTCGGCGAGCGACTGGCGGCCGAGCGCCACCATGTCGGTCACGCCCTCGCGGATGTTCTTGTTCGCCCAGTGGTAGAAGGTCTTCTCCTCCGGCGCGAGCCCCTGCAGCTCGTTGTTCCCCTTGTTGAGGACCGAGTAGGCCGACCCGATCACCACCGTCTCCGGCTTGAGCGCGTCGCGCACAAGCTTCTGGAAGGTGAAGTGCAGGTAGACGTCGTCCGGCACCCTCTTGTCGGGCTGCGAGAGGGCGAGGGTGATGGAGGGGCTGCCCGCAGACACCAGGATGTACTTTGCGCCGCGCGCCTCCATCCCCTTCACGAGGTCGATCGACTCGGTGAGGTCCATCACCGGCGAGCGCGGCCCGGCCGAGCCCTGGCCGCCCGGGAAGCCTTCCCAGATGGACACCTTCGAGCCGACGAGGAAGTTCGGGTCGTTCACCTCCTTCGCGATGCGCTCATAGACCGTGTAGGTGAAGCGGGTGCGGTTCTCCCAGGGGCCGCCGTACTTCCACTTCCGGTCGTTGTAAGGGCGCAGGAGCTGGGAGTCGAGGTAGCCGTGGCAGTTCTTGAAGTCGATGCCGTCGGCGCCGCAGTCGTGGGCGATCTTGGCGGAGAGCACGAACTGCTCGATGGTGGCCTCCACGTAGGCCTCGTCGATGACCTCGCCGCCGAAGCCGGGGAGCGGCTTCACGCACACCCGGCGCGAGAAGTCGGGGTTGCTCAGCTCGCCTGAGTGGGTGAGCTGCCAGACGAAGAGCGGCTTCGAGCTCACCTTGCGCAGCTCCTGGGTGAACTTCTCGAGCGCCTTCTGGTTCCTCGGCATGATCGAGAGCTGGTTCAGGCGGCTCCGCGACTCGTACTGCACGGTGATGGCCTCGAGGTCGATGAGGCCGGCCCCGCCGGCGAAGAGGTCCTTGTAGCGGCGCAGGGTCTTCTCGCTGGGGTTCCCCTCCTCGTCCGAGTCGGCGCACTCCATGGCGTTGATGACGAAGCGGTTGGGCGCGGTCTTCGGGCCGATCTTGACGGGCTGGAAGACGGGATCGCTGGGGTTCATGAGGGCCTCGGTCGCCGACGAAGAGGGTGAGGGTCGAGGATGCGCGCCCGTGCGTGCCCGTGGGTACTCCAGGGGAACCCGCGAGATACCCCAGGCTGAAGCTAGGGTGTCGAGCGGGCGAGGAGCAACGAGCGCAGGCTCCCCTCGCTCCTCCCGGCCCCGAGCTTCCTGCGGATGTTCGTCCGGTGGAACTCGACCGCCTTCTGGGTGACGCAGAGGCGGGTGGCGATGGCTTTGCTCGATTCGCCCTGCCGGACGAGGAGCGCCACCTCCTGCTCGCGCCCGGTGAGGCTCCGGAGCGCCCGCAAGAGGCCGCCCGACCGCGCCGAGACGATGTCGGAGAGCCGCTCGCGGAGCAGCGCCACGTCGCGCGCCGCCTCGCCCGCTGCACACCGAGACTCGAGCCGCGCCACGAGCGGCAGGACGAGCTCCTCCAGCGCGGTGGCCAGCTCCGCGGCGGCCCGCTCCTCGACGCCGTGACCCTGGCGGAGGAGAACGGCGAGGGCCGTCTCCTGCTCCTGCAGCGTCTGGTCCTGGAACTGGATACGGCGCTTCAAGTTCTCCACGATGCGGGCGTCGTGCGCCAGGCAGGTGATGTCGCGCACGTACTCGAGGACGCAGATCATCCGGCCGTCGTCGCCGTGGAGAGGAAAGACCGAGAGCTCCTGGTCGCCCCGGACGCAGCCCGCCACCTGGTAGGGCACCACCCCCACGTGCGGCCGGCCGGTGCGGAGCGTCACCATCGAGGGGCAGTTCTCGCAGGGTGAAGAGCGCCCGTGGTACGCCTCGAAGCACTTCCGCCCCACCAGTGGCCGCCCCTCGTACCAGCCCCGAAGCGTGGTGTTCACCCCCACGATGGTGAAGTCGAGATCGTGGACGGTGATACCGTCCGTCGACCGGTTGAAGATGCGGGTGAAGAACTGCTCCAGCTCCTCCCGGAGGTCGCGGTGGCCGCCGGGCGAGCTCTTCGAGGCGATGAACGCCTTCAAGGTGCCGAAGTCGCCGCTCGCGGCGAGCGCGTCGATGGCCATGGTCGCCCTCCGTGGAAGCGCCGGGTTGGCGTGCGGTTCGAGCCTCGACCCTACGCCAGGAGGCTCCGCCCCCGCTACCGCCTGCGCGGCGAGGGGCGGCCGGCTACATCCCGATGCGGAGGCGATGAGTCCATGAATTTGCGACCCGTTCTGGCGCTGGCGCTCGCCCTGTCCATGGCGCCGCTCACCCGCGCGGTGGCCGAGGCTCGGGCGGCTCCGGCGCAGGGGACCCGCGGCGCGTCGGGCGCGGTGCCGCCGGGGCTGGTGGACGGCCCGACCGCCCACCGGCTGGTGAAGGAGGGCGTGAAGGTGGTGGATGTCCGCACGCCGGCCGAGTTCGCGGCGGGCCACGTCCCCGGCGCGGTCAACATCCCGTTCGACGAGATGCCGCGCCGCTTCGCCGAGGTGGGGCCGCCCTCGACGCCGGTCCTGCTCTACTGCCGGAGCGGCCGGCGGAGCGGCATCGCCGCCCGCACCCTGCGCGAGAAGGGCTTCAGCCAGCTCTACGACATGCAGGACTTCGGCCGCTGGGTGGCCTCCGAGCCGGAGCGCGGCGCGAAGTAGCCCGCCGCCGCGATGGGCACCCGCCTCGCCGTTTCGATGTCGCGAGCGAGCGCTTAAGAGTGCCCTCATGACAACCGCATGGATGGCAGGGGGGAGCGGTCTCGTGGGCGGGTTGCTCCTCCAGAAGCTCCTCGACGACCCGTCGTTCGAGCGGGTGGTCTCGGTGGGGCGGCGCGCGCTGTCCCTCGCGCACCCGAAGCTCGTGCAGGCGCAGGCCGACTTCACCTCGGCGGTGCCCTTCGCCGGCCTCCCACCACCGGAGGTGGCCTTCTCGGCGCTGGGGACCACCATCAAGAAGGCCGGCTCGCGGGGCGCCTTCCGCGCCGTCGACCACGACGCGGTCCTCACTTTCGCCCGCGCGGCGCGCTCGGCGGGCGCGAAGGCGTTTCTCCACGTCTCGGCCCTCGGCGCGAGCCCCGGCTCCTGGTCGTTCTACGGAGCGGTGAAGGGCGAGATGGAGGCCGACGTGGCCCGCCTCGGCTTCGAGAGCGTCTACGCGCTCCGCCCGTCGCTCCTCGACGGCGATCGCGCCGAGTCGCGCCCAGCCGAGCGCGCCGGGCTCGTCGTGGCGCGGCTCCTCGCACCGCTCCTCGGCAAGTACCGGCCCACCCGGGCGGAGGACGTGGCGCTGGCGCTCGCCCAGCTCGCAAAGGCACCCGCCCCGGGAGTGCACGTGGTGAGCGCCGAGCGCATTCCGGTCGAGGCTGGCAAGCGCTGACCGCAGAGATGAGGGTACGATGGTCGTCCCCGCGAGATGACCGTCCTCCTCTCCCTCCTCGCCGCCGCGGCGGTGGCCACCGGCCCCGGCAATCACCCCCCTGCTTCCCCGCCCACCGTGACGGCGACGGAGGCTGCGAGCTCGAACCCGGCCGAGAGGCCATCCGCGACGGTCCAGCCCGCGGCCGGCTCCGCGTATCTCGCCGAGCTCGTCGCGAGAGCGCGCGCGAGGCACCTCGCCGACTCCCTCCCCTGGCGGCGCCTCGGCCACTGGCGCGGGAAGCTCCTGGGCGGCGTGGAGAGTCAGGCCGACGGGCCCGGCTTCTTCCTCTCGCCGCGCGGCAAGGGCGATCCCGAGGCCGAGCTCGAGGCCACCCTGCGCGCCTTCTTCGAGCCAGCGCCGCCCGAGCCGTCCGCCGTGTCCGCGGAGGGCGAGGCCGAAGGCGAGGAGGATTCGAGACGGGCCGGGAAGGAGGGCGAGCGCGCTGCCACCGCGGGTGGGGAAGCGGAACCTGCGCCCGCTGCGCCATCCCCCGGCAAGCGCCTCCCGCTCGGCGAGAAGCCGGTGGACGCCCTCTCCCGCGCTCACCAGGAGTCGAGGCCGGAGAAGGCCAAGGCCGCGCCCGAGCACCCGCAGTGCCGCTTCCCGGCGCGGCTCGCCTACCTCGCCGGGGCGCTGGATCTCGATTGGGGGCGGCTGCCCAGGGTACCCTGCCCGCGCTTCGAGGCGTTCTGGAACCGGCTCGAGCCGCGTTCGGTGGCCCTCGTCTTCTCCTCCTACTACCTCAACAACCCTGCGTCCGCCTTCGGCCACACCTTCCTGCGCGTGGGCAAGACCGGCTCGGACGACACCGCCGAGCGCTTCGACCTCATCGACCAGGGCGTCGACTTCGCCGCCACCGTCGACACCGGCAACGCCATCCTCTACGCCATCAAGGGCTTCACCGGCCTCTTCCGCGGCGAGTTCACCGCCCGCCCCTACTTCTACAAGGTGCGCGAGTACGCCGACTTCGAATCGCGCGACCTCTGGCAGTACGAGCTCGCCCTCACCCCGGGTGAGGTGGCCATGCTGGTCGCCCACCTGTGGGAGCTCGGGCACACCTGGTTCGACTATTACTACCTCACCGAGAACTGCTCCTATCACGTGCTCGGCGCGCTGGAGGCGGCGGCGCCACGGCTTCACCTCCTCGACCGCCTCGGCTACATCACGCTCCCCGCCGACAGCGTGAAGGGGCTCTTCGCGAACCCTGGCCTGGTGCGGCGGGTCACCTTCCGCGCCTCCTCGCGCACCCAGTTCGAGGCGAGGGTGGGGAAGCTCTCGGGGCCGGAGCTGGACGAGGTGGCGGCGCTCGCCGATGGCCTGCCCGCACCGGCGCTCCAGGGCGAGCCCGACCCCGCCAAGGCGGCCGTGCTCGACGCCGCGGTCGACCTCGTCGACGTCCGCCACGGGCGCGACATGGTCGACGGCAAGGCGCCCGAGGCCGACGCCCTGCGCCAGCGGCTCCTCGAGCGGCGCGCCGGCCTGCGCATCGCGAGCCCCCGCCTCGCCATCGCGCCGCCGAGCCGCGGGGGCCCCGAGTACGGCCACGGTTCGTTCAGCATGGGCCTCGGCGGGGGAGGCTCGAGCGCCGACGGGCCGCTGGCCGTCCTCGACCTCCGGGTGGCGCTGCACGACCTCATCGACCCGCCGCGCGGCTTTCCGCTGCGCACCCAGCTCGAGTTCTTCAAGGCGCGCCTCACCTACGCGCCGCGCCCGGGAACCCTCCGCCTCGACGAGGCCTGGCTGGTGGAGGCCACCTCGCTGAATCTCTTCGACCGCTTCGAGCGGCGCGTCTCCTGGAAGCTCCGGGTGGGCGCGAACCGCGTCACCGACCGCGGCTGCGACGGGTGCGTGGCGGGGCGCCTGGAGGTGGGGGGTGGGCCGGCCTTTCTCACCGGTGACGGCGCGCTGGCGGCCGCGCTCACCGGCGACGCCGAGCTCCTCGCCGGCGGCCTCCAGGGTCCCTGGGGCTGGCCGCTCCGCCCAGGGGTCGGCCCCGGGCTCCTCGTGCGCTATCTCGCCGGCGAGCGCCTCGCCCTGCGCGGCACCGCCACCTGGCGCTGGCTCCCCGGCGCCGCGCCCACCACCACCTTCCAGCTCCTCGCCGAGGCGCGCCTGCACCTCGGGCCTACCTCGCTCGGCGCCGAGCTCCGGCGCACCCCCATCGCCACCGAGGGGCTCCTCTCGGTGATCATGTACGGGAAGTGAAAGGCGATGCCGCGGAACGGCCGGGGAGGTCTCGCGTCAGCCGGGAGGTCGAGCTCACCGTGGAGCTGCTCGAGCGCGGCGCCCCGCCGGTACCTCCGTCTCCCGGGGGCCTCTGGTCCGCCGGGAAGGCTACCCGAGCAGCGCCCGGACCAGCGCGCGCAGGGTGGCAGCGTCGAACGGCTTGTCGAGCCGTGCGTTGGGAACGCGCCCCAAGAACTCGCTCGCCTCGGGTGTGAACGCACCACCGGTGAGAAACACCATGCGTGAAAGAACCTCCGGGCGCTGAGCGTTGAGCGCGGCGTGGAGCTCCATGCCGGTCATGCCGGGCATCATGAGGTCGCAGAGGACGACGTCGAACGGCTCTCCAGCCGTGAGCCGCGCCAGCGCCACCCGCGCGTCGGTCACCACCTCCACGTCGTGGTCGGCGCGCAGGATCCGGCGGATGGAGACGCCGATGGCCGCCTCGTCGTCCACCGCCAGCACGCGGCCGCGCCGGCCGGTCGGCGCCACGTGAGCGGAAGCCGGCGGTGGGCTCGGGTGGGCCGATGGCGCGGGCGGCCCCGGGGGAAGGAGGATCCGGAAGGTCGCGCCACGCCCCTGCTCGCTCTCCACCGAGATGGAGCCGCCGAGACCCCGCACGATGTTGCGGCAGATGCTGAGGCCGAGCCCGGTCCCCGCGCCCGCGCCCTTGGTGGTGAAGAACGGGTCGAAGATGCGCGGCAGCACCGCCTTCGGGATGCCGCAGCCGGTGTCGCGCACCTCCACCATCACCTCGCCGCCAGGGGCCAGACCGATGGCGAGGCGAACCTCGTTCGTCTGCGAACGCCCCTTCTCCATGGCCTGCGAGGCGTTCACGAGGAGGTTCAGGAACACCTGCCCCAGCCGCGACTCGTTGGCCCTCACCAGCGGGACCTCGGCGTACTCCCGCACCACCCGGGCCCGGTACTTGAGCTCGGTCCAGGCCATGTTCACCGCGGCGTCCAGCACGCCCGCCACGTCCAGCTCCGCGCTCGCCTCGTCGCTGGCGCGGGAGAAGGTCTTGAGGTCGGACACCACGTGGCGCACCCGCTCGGCCCCGTCGCGTGCGTCGGCGAGCGCCGCCGCCGCTTCCTCCAGGCAGAAGGCGGGGCAGCGCTCCTTCACCCGGGCGAGCTCGCCCTCTGCGAAGGCGAGCGAGGCGAGCAGGTAAGCGAGGGGGTTGTTCACCTCGTGGGCCACGCCGGCGGCGAGCAGCCCCACCGAGGCCAGCCGATCCGACTGCATGAGCTGCGCCTGCAGCTCCTTCTCGTGCGTCTGGTCGCGGAAGACGAGCACCACGCCCTCCACGCTTCCGCTAGCGCCTCGGATGGGCGCCGCGCTGTCGGCGATGGGCCGCTCGCAGCCGTCCCGTGCGACGAGCGCGGTGTGGTTCGCGAGCCCCACCACCACCCCCTCGGCGAGCACGCGGTCCACCGGGTTCAGGGCCGGTGCCCGCGTCTCCTCGTTCACGATGCGAAACACCTCCGCGAGCGGTCGGCCCACCGCCTCCCCGGCGCTGTAGCCGGTGAGCGCCTCGGCCACCAGGTTCATCTCGGTGACGCGACCCGTGGCGTCGGTGGCGACCACCGCGTCACCGATGCTCCGCAGGGTGACCGCCAGCCGCTCCTTCTCGGCCCGCAGCGCCTCGGCCGCCCGGTGACGCTCGGTGACATCCGCCGTGACGGTGACGAAGAGCCCCGGTCCGGGCGAGACGATGGAGATGGCGTAGTGCTTCCCCGCCGCGGCGTAGAAGGTCTCGAAGGAGGCGGGCTCGACGCTCTCGGCCACCGCCGTGTACTCGGCGAGGTAGGGCGGGAGGCCGGTCTCGGGGTCGCGCCCGTACACCTCGCTCGCGAGCCGCCCGATGGCGTTCTGCCGGGAGAGGCCGAGGTTCCGCTCCCAGGCGCCGTTGCAATCGAGGAGGCGGTAGTCGATGGGCTCGCCGGAGGCGTCGCGCACCAGCTCGTGTGAGGCCACGAGCTCGGTCATCGCCTCCAGGATGATGCGGGAGCTGGAGGCGGAGGGAGGAGGTGGATTCGTAGGGGCCGGCTGCTCGTGACTGCGAGGCTGTTCGGACACGCGCGGCCCCCTGGAAGGCGGAGTCGCCTGACGCGACGCCCCGTTCGAGGGTAGCACGCAGGTGACGAGAGAGGGGCTGGGCGAGCCACCCGTGTTCGGGGGACGGGGGTCGCGTGGGGGAGGGACGTGCGAAGCGCCGGGCTTGCCGTAAGGGGCTTGCCGTCAGGTCCCCAACACGAGCCCGCCATCCACCTCCAGCACCGCGCCGGTGATGAAGCTCGCCTCGTCCGAGGCGAGGAAGAAGTAGGCGTTGGCGACGTCGCGGGGTTCGCCCAGCCGCCCGAGTGGTGTGTGCTGGCGCATCTGCTCCAGCACCTTCTCCGGCATCTTCGCCACCATATCGGTGGCGGTGAAGCCGGGCGCCACCACATTCACACGGATGCCGCTCCTGCCCAGCTCGCGCGCCCAGACGCGGGTCATGCCCACCACGCCGCACTTCGTCGCAACGTAGTTCGTCTGCCCGAAGTTGCCATTGCGCGCCGCCGCCGAGGTGGCGTTGAGGATGACCCCCCGCTGCTGGCGCGCCATCGCCGGAACCACCGCCTGGGTGCAGAGGAAGACCGCCTTCAGGTTCACGCTCACCACGAGGTCGAAGTCGGCCTCGGACAGCTCGCCCACCGGCTGGCCGCCTCGCAGCTTCACGAGCTGGGCATCGCGGGTGATGCCGGCGTTGTTCACGAGGACGTCCACGCTCCCGCCCCAGGCGGCCACCTTTTCCACCCAGGCGCGCACCTCCGCGCGGCTCGTCACGTCCACCCGGTCGAAGCGCGCCGACGGTCCGAGGGTGCGCGCCACCGCCTCGCCCGCCTCGCCGTTCACGTCACACAGCGCCACCTTGGCCCCGCTCTCCGCGAAGCGCTCCGCGGTGGCCTTGCCGATGCCGGCGCCGCCGCCGGTGATGAGCACAACCCTCTCCTTCATGGATCGTCTCCTGGGGGCGGGGACCCTCGCGCCCGGCCGCGAAGATAACGGGAGGGCGCGCGTGACACCGGCTTGAAATCGCCGGGGAGGACCGTGAGTATCCGCTGCACGCCGCGCCCCTCCAGCTCACCCGGGATCAGGGAGCCCACCACATGAAGGTCCTCATCGCCGATGCCTTCCCCAAGGACAAGCTCGCCAGCGTGGCGGCGCTGGGGGTCGAGGTCGACCACCGCCCCGACCTCCCGGCGAAGGAGCTCCCCGGCGCCGCGCGCGAGGCCACCGTGCTCGTCGTGCGCTCGAAGAAGGTGTCGGCCGAGGTGTTCGAGGCGGGCGGCGCGCTCTCGGTGGTGGTCCGGGCCGGGGCCGGGGTGAACACCATCGACGTGGCGGCGGCCTCGCGGCACGGCGTCTACGTGACGAACTGCCCGGGGCAGAACGCCATCGCCGTGGCCGAGCTCGCCATCGGCCTCGCCCTCGCGCTCGACCGGCGCATCCCCGACAACGTGCAGGCGCTGCGCGAGGGGCGCTGGGAGAAGAAGCGCTTCTCCGAGGCGAGGGGGCTCCACGGCCGCGCCTTTGGCGTGTTGGGGCTGGGTGCCATCGGCCAGGCCACCGCCGTCCGGGCGCGGGGCCTCGGCATGAAGGTGCACGCCTGGTCGCGCTCGCTCGAGCCCGGCCGCGCCGCCGCGCTCGGCGTCACCTTCGAGGAGAGCCCGCTCGCCCTGGCCGGCAAGGTCGACGTGCTCTCGGTGCACCTGCCCATGAAGCCCGAGACGAAGGGCCTCGTCTCGCGCGAGGTGCTGTCGGCGCTCCGTCCGGGTGCGCTCTTCGTGAACACCGCCCGGGCGGAGGTGGTCGACCAGGCTGCACTCCTGGAGCTCGCCCGGGACGGGAAGCTGCGGGTGGGCACCGACGTGCACGTGGGCGAGCCGGAGGGCGGCAAGGCCGACTTCGTCTCGGAGCTGGCGCAGCTCCCCGGCGCGTACGGCACGCACCACATCGGCGCCTCCACCGAGCAGGCGCAGGATGCCATCGCCGAGGAGGCGGTGCGCATCATCGGTGCCTTCGTGCGCACCGGCCAGGTGCCGAACTGCGTGAACGTGCTCTTGCGGACGCCGGCCCGCTGCCGCCTCGTGGTGCGCCACCGCGACCGGGTGGGCGTCCTCGCCAACGTGCTCGGGGCGGTGCGCGAGGTCGGCATCAACGCCCAGCGGATCGAGAACACGATCTTCCAGGAGGCCTCGGCCGCCTGCTGCACCATCGAGCTCGACGAGCGGCCGGCGGACGAGGTGCTGGAGCGAATCCGCGGGCGGAAGGACGAGGTGATCGCCGCGGAGCTCTTCGATCTTTGACCACCCTCACCCCCCCGGCCCCCTCTCCCCGCCAGCGGGGAGAGGGGGGAAACCTGTGGCCATCGACCTCTCGCGCCTCGCCCACGCCTTCCGGGCGCTCCGGCACCGGAACTTCCGGCTCTTCGTCACCGGCCAGACCATCTCGCTCGTCGGCACCTGGATGCAGACGGTGGCGGTGGGGTGGCTCGTCTACCGCCTCACGCACTCTCCGTTCCTGCTCGGGCTCACCGGCTTTCTCGGCCAGATCCCCAGCCTCTTCTTCTCGCCGCTCGCCGGGGTGTGGGCCGACCGCTGGAACCGCCACCGCATGGTGATCGGCACCCAGGTGCTGGGAATGGTTCAGGCGCTGGCGCTCGCGGCGCTGGTGCTCTCCGGCCACGCCACCATCTGGGCGGTGCTGGCGCTGCTCCTCTTCCTCGGCTTCGTCATTGCGGTGGACATCCCGGCGCGGCAGTCGTTCTTCGTCGAGCTGGTGGGCCCGGAGGACCTCCCGAACGCCATCGCCCTCAACTCGTCGATCTTCAACGTGGCACGCCTGGTCGGGCCCACCATCGCCGGGGTCATGATCGGGCTCGTCGGCGAGGGCATCGTCTTCCTCATCAATGGCGTGAGCTACCTGGCGGTGCTGGCCTCCCTTTTCGCCATCCGGCTGCCGGCGGCGCCGCCGCGCCCGGCCGAGCATCCGCGCGTCCTCACCCACCTCGCCGAGGGGGTGCGCTACGCCGCCGGCTTCGGCCCCATGCGCGCCACCCTCCTCCTCCTCGCGCTGGTGAGCCTGGTCGGCACCCCCTTCAGCGTGCTCCTCCCCATGTTCGCCACCGACGTGCTGCACGGCGGGGCGCACACGCTGGGCTTCCTGGTGGGGGCGGTGGGGCTCGGGGCGCTCGCCGGCGCCCTGTACCTGGCGGCCCGCCGCGGGGTGCGCGGCCTCGGCAAGGTGATCGTGGCGTCCGCGAGCCTCTTCGGGTTCTCCCTCGTGGTCCTCGGCCTCGCCCGGACGCCCTGGCTCGCCGTCCCGGCGCTCGCCCTCTGCGGCTTCGGGCTCATGACCCAGATGGCGTCCACCAACACCATCCTCCAGACCATCGCCGAACCGGACAAGCGCGGCCGGGTGGTGAGCCTCTACACCGCCGCCTGCATCGGCACCGCTCCGGTGGGCGCCCTCCTGGCGGGCGCGCTGGCCGGCCGCATCGGGGCGCCCTGGACGGTGGCGCTGGGGGGCGCGATCACCCTCGCCGGCGCCGGCCTCTTCGCCCGCGCCCTCCCCGCGCTGCGCGCCGAGGTTCGCCCGCTCTACACCCGCCTCGGCATCATCCCCGAGGTGGCCCGGGGGCTCGAGGCCGGAAACGAGCCGGCCCAGGGGGCGAGCTGAGGGCGCCTGGTGGCTCGGCCGAGCGTGCGCGACCGCCGTCCCCCCCCCCGCCCGGCCGGAGGGGCACGAGGCCGTGGCGGAGAGGTGGCGAACCCCGGTCGCGCGCGCCATGGTCTTCGGAAGGGAGCGGTGAGAAGCTCCCCCACCCCGGGATCGCATTTCCTCGTGCCGCCGCGGGCGGCGCTCGAAAGGAGTCGCACATGAAGGCCGTGGTGCTGGAGAAGAAGGGCGAGATCGCCATCCGCGACGTGGAGCTGCCGCTCGAGCTGGGGCCGAACGACGTCAAGATCGCCATCGAGAACGTGGGCGTGTGCGGCAGCGACGTGCACTACTACACGCACGGCCGCATCGGGCCTTACGTGGTGCGCGAGCCGATGGTGCTCGGCCACGAGGCCTCGGGCCGCGTGGTCGAGGTGGGCTCGGCGGTGAAGCACCTCGCGCCGGGCGACCGGGTGTGCATGGAGCCTGGCATCCCCGACCCGAACTCGCGCGCCGCGAAGCTCGGCATCTACAACGTCGACCCAGCGGTGGTCTTCTGGGCCACCCCGCCGGTCCACGGTTGCCTCACGCCCTACGTCATTCACCCCGCGGCCTACACCTACAAGCTTCCGGACAACGTCTCCTACGCCGAGGGCGCCATGGTGGAGCCCTTCGCCATCGGCATGCAGGCGGCGATGAAGGCGAAGATCAAGCCGGGCGATGTGGCGGTGGTGACGGGCTGCGGCACCATCGGCATCATGTGCGCGCTGGCCGCGCTCGCGGGAGGCTGCAGCCGGGTCTTCATCTCCGACACGCTGCAGCCGAAGCTCGACCTCGCCGGGAAGTATCCCGGCATCACCCCCGTCAACGTGAAGGAGAAGGACCTCGCCGCGGTGGTGAAGGAGGCCACCAGCGGCTGGGGCGCCGACGTGCTCTTCGAGGCGAGCGGCAACCCGGCCGTTTACAAGGGCATGTTCGATTCTCGTCTGCCCGGGCTCCTGCGTGGTGCTGGTGGGCATCCCCATCGACCCGGCGCCCTTCGACGTGGCGGGCGCCCAAGGACGCGAGGCGCGCATCGAGACGGTCTTCCGCTACGCCAACATCTACCCGCGCGCGGTGGAGCTCATCGCCTCCGGCAAGGTGAACCTGAAGCCGCTCCTCTCCGGCACCTTCGAGTTCCAGGACGCGCTGCAGGCCTTCGAGCGCGCGGCCGAGCTTCGCCCGAACGACGTGAAGCTGCAGATCCACGTGGGCGAGAAGGTCTGAACCCTCGGAGCCTCAGCTCTCCGCCACCAGCCTGAACCACCGGTCGCGCGCCAGGCCGGAGAGGCTGTAGGGGCGGAGCTCCACCCGGGTGGCACCGTTCGCGCGGCGCGACTGTGCCACCACCGTCCACAGCGTGAACGGCTCGGGCTCGGCGTGCACGGTGACCCGGAGGAGCTGTCCCTCCGGCAGAGCCTCGGCGCCCACCATGGCCAGCCCGCCCGGACCGACCGTCGAGGCGGCCCAGCGCTGGGAGCCGTCGGCGAGCCCGACCTGGAGCGGGCTCCGCACCGGCCGCTGCTCGGGGCCGAGGGCGCTCGCCGCCTCCACCACCGGTGACGGCCCGGCGTCGGGCTGCGCGCCGCCCGGCTCGAAGGCGGCGATGAGCTCCGGGAGCCCCTCCAGCACCCGCACCACCGGTCCGCGCTCGGTCGGCGGGACGAGCCCCGGCGGCAAGAGGTCGGCGTCGGGCTCGGGCGCCACCGCCAGGATGGCCGTGATGCGGTCGGCGGTGCGCACCAGCGAGAGGAGCTCCGGGTCGTCGCAGGCGAAGGGGCCCGCCGGGTCGTCGTCGGGCCGGTGGTGCCCGGCGATGACGTCGGTGAAGAGGCGCGGCAGCTCCCAGGTGCGGGCGGTGGCCGCGCCGAGCGCCTGGTGGTGGCGCTCGACGATGGCCTCCCAGGCGGAGAGGGGCCACCTCCCGTCGACGCGCCGCTGGGCGATGAGGAGCTCCAGGCAGCCGCAGGTCACCACCTTTCCGAAGTCGTGGAGGAGCCCGAGCAGGAACGCCTCGTCGGCCCGCAGGCGGCGGAGCACCGCGAGCTCCTGGCAGACGAGGGCGCTCGCCACGCTGTCGGCCCAGGCGGCGCGGCGGAGCGCGGCGAGGGGGCCGGGCGCCTGCGCGTGCACCGACAGGCACGAGGCGAAGAGGATACGGGTGAGCTGCCGGGTGCCGATGCGGGCAATGGCCTGGGTGAGGCCGGTCACCGCCTGGTTGCCGCGGTAGATGGCCGAGTTCGCGCACCGGAGCACGCTCGCCGCCAGCACCGGATCGGCGGTGAGGAGGCGCGCCGCGTCGGAGAGCGCGAAGCCCTTGCGCTGCAGCTCCTGCTGCACGGCCAGCGCGACGGCGGGGTAGGGGGGAAGCGGGGCGAGCCCCAGGCTCACCAGCTCCTCGAGGGCGAACTCGAGGTGGCGCAGCGTGGCCGGGTGCAGCTCGGATGAGGCCGTGCTCTTCGGGTGAAACATGGCGTCGGAGCCCTCGCCCCCGCGGGTGAGGAACTTGATCAGCGTGCTATCCTAGCGCGAAATTCACCTGTCACGGAGAGACTGCGCCCCGGGGCAGGGCCGGGACGGCCGTCGCCGCACATCACGGAGGGTCGCTTCCGCAATGGGAATCGCACAGCTGGCGCTCTCCGCCGCGGCCGGGCTCCTCGCCGGGGCCGGCGTCACCGCCGCCCTCCGACGAAAGCTCCGCGGTGGGGGCGAGTCGGTGCCGGCCGCACAGCCCGTCAAGACCGCGGCCGAGTGGGAGAGCGACGTCAAGCTCCTCTTCGCCGATTGCATGGCCTCGATGGGCGCGCTCGCCGCGGGCGTCGCCCACGAGATCAACAACCCCCTCACCTTCGTGGTGGCGAACCTCGCCTACACGCTGGACGCGGTGAGCCAGATCGAGCCCCGGCCCGTGGAGGCCCTGCGGGCGCTGGAGGATGCGCAGGAGGGGGTGGAGCGCGTTCGCAACATCGTGCTCGACCTCAAGATGTTCTCGCGCTCGGAGGAGGGGGCGGACGAGCCGGTCGACGTGCGGCGCATCCTGCGCTCGGCCGCCAACCTCGTGTCGAACGAGGTGAAGCACCGCGCGCGCCTGCGCCTCGAGCTCGGCGACGTCCCGCCCGTGCTCGCCAATTTCCATCGGCTCGGCCAGGTCTTCGTGAACCTCATGATCAACGCCACCCAGGCCATCCCCGAGGGCGCGGCCGACCGCCACGTCATCGCCGCGAGCTGCCGCCCCGATCCCGACGGGCGGGTGTGCGTGGAGGTGAGCGACACCGGCTGCGGCATCCCGAGCGAGGTCCTGCCGCGGATCTTCGAGCCGTTCTTCACCACCAAGCCGGTGGGCGTGGGCACCGGGCTCGGGCTCGCCGTCTGCCACCGCATCGTCACGCGACTCGGCGGGACCATCGACGTGGAGAGCCGCGAGGGCGAGGGCACCACCTTCCGCGTGCGCTTGCCCGCCCTGGCGGCGCGAAGCGATCTCCAGGCTGCGCAGGGCTAAGTCGCGCTCCGTCGCGCCGGCGGCTAGCTCGCCAGCTGCCCCATGAGCGAGCGCAGCGTGGCCGGGTCGAGGGGCTTCTCCACCACCGGCCGGGTGTTGCGCTGCAGGAACGACTTCACCCGCGGCGTGAAGGCGCCGCCGGTGATGAAGGCGAGCTTGTCCGACTGATTCGGGCCGGGCGCGCTCCAGCCGCTCGAAGAACTCCACCCCGTCGAGCTCGGGCATCTGCAGGTCGCACAGGATGACGTCGAAGCTCTCGCCCGAGAGGAGCCGCCGCAGCGCCTCGCGCGAGGAGGTGAGGGTGGTCACCTCGGCGCGCCCGTCGAGGAGCCGGGCGAAGGATTGGACCACCAGCTCCTCGTCGTCCAGGATGAGGATGCGGTTCCGCTTCAAGGTCACTCGTGGCTCCGAGGCGCGCTCACTCCATTCTTTCCGAAGATTGGGAATACCACACGCGTGACCCGAAAGCCCTCTGTTGAGCACTCCGTTTCCAGCCGCCCGCCGGCCGCCTCGACGATGGCGAGCGCGAAAGGGGCAGCGAGGCGAGCCGCGGGGCCTCCCGAGGCGCGAGGAGGGAAGGGGTCTCCCACCCCCTCCTCGAGGTCGCCCGGCGCCGCGGCGGGCTCCTGCACCTCGATGTACACGTGGCGGTCGGTGCGCCTCGCCTCCACGCGTATCGTGGGTGGGCCGGACGCTGGGCCGCCGTGGCCCTGGGCGGCCTGGACGAACAGGTTCGCGAGCACCATGCGCAGGGCGGGGTGGGCGGCCACCGGCGGGAGCTCGTCGGGCACCACCACCTCGACGCGCGCCGAGGGCGGGCGCAGCTCCTCGGAGGCGAGGTTCACCGCGGCGAGGAGCTCCTCCCGCAGGTCGCGGGGAGCCGGCGGTCCATCGTCCGGCCCGGCCACGCTCCGCAGCACCGCGACGGCGTCGCGGATGCGCGAGACGCCTTCCAGGCACTCGGACAGGATGGCCGAAGGCTCGGCCGCGTCGCTCACGGTGGCGTCCGCGGCGGGTTCGCGCAGGCGCTCGCGGAGATACCCGAGGTTGGCGCCGATCCAGGCGAGGGGGTTGTTCACCTCGTGGGCGATGGCCGAGGCCAGCGCCGCCAGGCTGGCGAGCCGCTCGCGCGCCGCCTGCCGCTCCCGCTGGGCGCGCAGCGCGGAGACGTCGGTGAAGGTTCCGGCGAGCCGGACGGCCTGGCCCGCGCGGTCGCGCTCCACCGCCTCGCCGCGCACGCACACCCAGCGATAGCGCCCGCCGCCCTGGCGCACGCGATGCTCGTGCTCGAAGCGGGGGGTCTGCCCCTCGAGGTGCCCCCGCACCGCACGCCAGAGCGGACCCAGGTCCTCGGGGTGGACGGCCTGCTCCCACTCCGCGAGCTGCAGCCAGGAGCGGCGCCGCTCGGGGCCGCACAGCTCGAGCCGCCGCCGGTCGAAGAGGATGCGCCCGCTCGCCAGGTGCCAGTCCCAGAGGCCGTGCGCGCCGCCGTCGAGCGCGCGCCGGAGCCGCTGGCGGCCGAGGGCGAAGGCCTGGTCGACGCGGTGGTGGTCCTTCACCGCCTCCAGCAGGCGCTCCACCGCGTCCTCCTCGCCGCCGGCGCTCGGGGGCGGGACGAAGAGGGCGTTCGAGCACAGCTCGCCCCGGTGCAGGACGAGGGGGTGCATGCGCAGCGCCGCGGTGAGCTGGCCGGCGGTGAGCCGGCGCCGGTCGTACTGGAAGAGGGCCACCACCGGCCGGTCGCGCAGCGCCTCCTTCACCGCCGCCTCGCAGGCGAGGAGCCGGTCGAGGCTGGCCTCGTCACCGCCCGTCCAGGAGGGCTCCACGCTGAGCCGGAGCGCCCTGGCGCCTCCCGAGAGCGCCGACTCCACCATGGCGTGGATGGCGGAGGTGAGCTCGGTCGGCGAGGCGTAGCCCGAGCGCAGGGCCACGCGAGGGTCGGTGGCGAGGGAGAGCCGGCCCGAGGCCAGGGCCTCCCCCGCGTCGAGGCCGCCCTCGCGCACGTGGGGGAGCACGCGGCTCGCGTGCGTGGCGCCGGCGAGGTGTACGCAGGCCTCTCCGCGCTCGAGCCCGAGGCGCAGGAAGACTCCGGCCACCTCGGCCCGCTCCTCCTCGCTGGCGAAGACGAGGGCGGCGTGGTCGTGGAGGTCGAGCCGGCGAAGGATCTCCGGGAGCGCGCGCGCCCGGGACCCTTCGGCGCGCTGGCCCTCGTGCGGCGTCATGGCTCCCTTCCTTCCCGGTACGACGAGAGTAGTGCGCTCTTCTGAAAAGGTTTCCAAGTCGCCCTGACAAGGGATACCGCAGCGACCCTGCGTCACCGTTCACCCAGCGCGATGACCCTGAGGGGCGCCGCGAAATTCGGGACGTTCCGGTGCGCCCCGCGACCTCGGGACGCGCGAGACGGCTGCCCTTTGCGGTAAACGGCGCCCCGAGCCCTCGCGGAAGGCCGGAAGCTCTCCCGCGTACCTCGCCGAAGACGCCTGGGATGAGCCCAGGCGCGTCACCCAGAGAAGGAGTCACCGACGATGCAACTCCACACGCGCAAGGTGAAGCGCTACGGCTGGATCCGCGACCTCCCCGACCACCGCGACCTCCTCTACGCCGCCCCGGCCATCGACGCCGTCAGCCTCCCGCCGAGCGCCGACCTCCGGGCGGGCTTTCCACAGCCCTACGACCAGGGCGAGCTGGGGAGCTGCACCGCCAACGCGGTGGCCGCGGCCGTGCAGTACGCGCGGAGGAAGCAGGCGAAGGCGGACGACTTCCTCCCCTCGCGGCTGTTCATCTACTACAACGAGCGCGCGGTGGAGGGCACCCTCTCCGAGGACGCCGGCGCCCAGCTCCGCGACGGCATGAAGGTGGTGGCGAAGCTCGGCGTCTGCCCCGAGGAGAGCAGGCCGCCCCAGAAGGCCGACTGGCCGTACGACGCCGCGAAGTTCACCCGCCGTCCCAGGGCCGCCTGCTTCACCTACGGTGAGGACAACCAGGTGCTCGTCTACCGCAGGGTGACGCAGGCGCTCACCCCCATGCGCGCCTGCCTCGCCGCCGGCTTCCCGTTCGTCTTCGGCTTCGCCGTGTACGAAGGGTTCGAGTCGGCCGAGGTGGCGAAGAGCGGGGAGGCGAACCTCCCGGCGGGCGACGAGCGGCTCCTCGGCGGGCACGCGGTGGTGGCGGTGGGCTACGACGACGCCGCGCAGCGCTTCACCGTCAGGAACTCCTGGGGCACGCGCTGGGGGCAGAAGGGCCACTTCACCATGCCCTACGCCTACCTCCTCGACCCGAACCTGGCGGCCGACTTCTGGACGGTGCGCGAGACCGAGTGAGCGAGGGCCCTGCTCGGCCTGACGCGCGGCACGGAGGGCGTTAGATCCGGGGAGGAAGGTAAGCGGAAGGCGCTGCCGCCGGAGCTTCCCTCTCCCCGGAGTGAAACCATGGCCGAGCCGGTGCTGCTCGTCGATCCCCTCCCCCGCACGCTCGACGCCATCTGCGACGCCGAGACGCGCCGCCGGCTCACGGACCTCGGCCGGCTCGTCGTCTCGGAAGCGCGGCCCATGCCCGACGAGGAGGTGGAGCGCTGGCTGCCGGAGGCCGAGATCCTCATCGGCCAGACCGCCATGCCCCGCGAGCGCGTCGCCCGGGCGGCGAAGCTCCGGGCCATCTTCAACGTCGAGGGGAACTTCCTCCCCAACATCGACTACCAGGCGTGCCAGGAGCGAGGGATTCGGGTGCTCTCCCCCGCCTCGGCCTTCGCCGCGCCGGTGGCCGAGTCGGCGCTCGCCATGGCCATCGACCTCGCGCGCGGCATCTCGGCCGCCGACCGCGCCTTTCGCGCCGGCACCGAGCGGTACGGGCTCGCCGGCAACGAAGGGTGCTTCCAGTTCGGCGGGGCGCCGGTGGGCCTCGTCGGCTTCGGCGACCTGGGGCGGGCGCTGCGCGCGCTCCTCGTACCGTTCAGGAACCCGGTGGCGGTGCACGACCCCTGGCTCCCCGACGAGCTCATCCGGGCGCACGACTGCGAGCCCGCCTCGCTCGACGAGGTGCTCTCGCGCTCGAAGGTGGTCTTCGTCTTCGCCTCGGTGACCACCTCCAACCAGGGCTTCCTGGGGAAGCGCGAGCTCGCCCTCCTCCAGCCCGGCGCGGTCTTCCTGCTCATGAGCCGGGCGGCCGTGGTCGACTTCCCCGAGCTCGCGCGCGAGGTGAGGTCGGGGCGCATCAAGGCGGCCATCGACGTCTTCCCCGCCGAGCCGGTGCCGGCCGGCGACCCCCTCCGGTCCGGCTGCGAGAACCTCCTCCTCTCGGCGCACCGCACCGGCGGTACCCCCGAGGCGCTCCACGCCATCGGCCGGATGGCGGTGGCCGATGCCGAGCTCATCCTGCGCGGCCTCTCCCCCCAGCTCTGCCGCCGCGCCGACCCCAACCTGGCGGCGCGGCTCCGCAGCAAGCCGGTGGCCTCGACATGACGCCCTCCTTCGAGCTCGCCCTGCCCGGGCGCATCCTCTTCGGCGCAGGGCGACTCGCCGAGGTGCCGGACGCCCTCGCCGCGCTCGGCCTCGCGCGCATCTTCCTCGTCACCGGCCGTGACTCATCCCGAGCGACGCCGCTCTCGGAGGCGCTCGAGGCCCACGGGCTCGCCGCGGTCCCGTTCCGCGTGCCGGGCGAGCCGACCGTGGAGCTGGCGCGGGAGGGCGTCGCGCTCGCCCGCGCCGAGCGCTGCGACGGCGTCCTCTCCTTCGGGGGCGGGAGCGCGCTCGACTGCGGCAAGGCGGTGGCGGGGCTCGCCGCCACCGGCGCCGACCCGCTCGACCACCTGGAGGTGATCGGCCGCGGCCAGCCGCTCACCGGTCCGACGCTGCCCTTCGTCGCCATCCCCACCACCGCCGGCACCGGCGCCGAGGTGACGCGCAACGCCGTGCTCGGCTCGAAGGAGCACGGGGTGAAGGCGAGCCTCCGGTCGCCCCGCATGCTGGCCCGCCTCGCGGTGGTGGACCCCGACCTCCTCATCGGCTTGCCACCGGCGGTGCTCGCGGCGAGCGGGCTCGACGCGCTCACCCAGAACCTCGAGCCCTACCTCTCGGCGCGGGCGAACCCCTTCACCGACGGTCTCGCCGCGGAGGGGATGCGCCGCTCGGCCCGCTCGCTCCGCCGCGCCTTCGGGGGCGAGCTCGACGCGGTGGCGCGCGAGGACTTGGCGCTCGCCAGCCTCTTCGGCGGGCTTTGCCTCGCGAACGGCGGCCTGGGCGCCGTGCACGGCTTCGCCGCGCCGGTCGGCGGGCGGTTCGAGGCGCCGCACGGCGCGGTCTGCGCCGCGCTCCTCGCCCCCGCGCTCGGAGTGAACCTGCGCGCGCTGCGCGCTCGGGCGCCGGGCCATCCCACCGTGGGCCGCTACGCCGACGTGGCGCGCTGGCTCACCGGCCGCGACGGTGCCAGCGCCGAGGAGGGGATCGGCTTCCTGGCGGACCTGGTGCGCGACCTGGGGGTTCCGGGCCTCGCCTCCTACGGCGCCCGCGCGGCCGATGCGCCCCTCCTCGCGGAGCGCGCCCGGGCGGCGAGCAGCATGAAGGCGAACCCGATCGCCCTCACCGAGGCGGAGCTCACCGAGATCGTGGTGCGGGCACTCTGACGGCGCTTCACGTGGGTCGAACCTCGACCATGGCCGACCGGGACCGGCTCTCCACCAGCGCCGGCCCTCGAGCCGTGGCCGGGCAGGGCGGCCCGGAGACGGGCTCGACCGAGACGACCACGAGCCGCCGCGGCACTAGGATGGCGTGAATGTCCCAGGAGCTCAGCCGCGCCCGCGCCTTGCCTCGCCTCCCGGCGCTGAACGTCGTCCTCTTCGTCACCACCTGTGCCACCACGCTGCTCGCCGGCGGCCTCCCTGCCGCCCTCGCCCGCGCCGAGGTGGAGGGGCCGCTCGGCCCGGCAGGCCTCGCCCTCGCCACGGCGAAGGCCGGGCTCCCCTTCGCCGCCTCGCTCATCGGCATCCTCCTCGCCCACGAGCTGGGCCACTACTTCCTCGCCAGGAAGAACGGTGTCGACGCCTCACTTCCCTACTTCCTTCCCATGCCGGTGGGACCGGTGGGTACGCTCGGCGCGGTCATCCGCCTCCGCTCGCCGCTCCAGAGCCGCCGGGTGGTCTTCGACGTGGGCGCGGCGGGGCCGTTCGCCGGGCTCCTGGTGGCGCTGCCGCTGCTCGCCTGGGGCCTCGCCCACTCCACGGTGCTGCCGGTGCCTTCGCTTCCGCCGCTCGCGCCGAACGGGCTTTTGCAGAGCCTGCGCCACTGGTACCTCGGGGCGCCCGTGGCGGCGTCCACCGGCGTGGAGCAGTTCGGCGACAGCCTCGTCACCTGGGCGGCGCAGCGGCTCCTCGTGGGCCCCCTGCCGCCCGGGCACGAACTCTTCCTCCACCCGGTCGCCTTCGCGGCCTGGCTCGGGCTCTTCGTCACCACCCTGAACCTCATCCCGCTGGGCCAGCTCGACGGCGGGCACGTGGTCTACGCCCTCCTCGGCTGGGAGAGGGCGCTCTTCGTCTCGCGCCTCGTCTCCCACGCGCTCCTCGCCGCCGGGCTCTTCCTCTCGTGGAACTGGCTCGTCTGGTGGGGGCTCACCCGCTTCGTCCTCCGCCTCGGGCACCCCATGGTGGAGGACGAGCGACCGCTCGGCCGCGGGCGGAGGGCGCTCGCCTGGCTCGCGCTGGCGATCTTCGCCGCCAGCTTCATCCCGGTGCCGTTCTCGCTCTGACCAGCGCGCGCGGTTAAGGTGGCCGCGGAATGACATCGGTCCACACGGCAAGGAGCGAGAAGGCGTGAGGCGCGAGCTCGAAGAGGGTGAGGAGGAGGATTCTCTCCGCCCCCGGCTCGCCCGACGCCGTCCTCGGGCCGGCGGGCACGCTCGCGCGCGGACTCCCCGGCTACGAGCACCGAGAGGATCAGCTCGCCATGGCCCGCGAGGTGGAGCGGGCGCTCGAGGGACGCCGCTACCTCGTAGCCGAGGCGGGCACCGGCACCGGCAAGACGCTCGCCTACCTCGTGCCGGCCGCTCTCTCGGGGCGGAAGGTGGTGGTGAGCACCGCCACCAAGGCGCTGCAGGAGCAGATCTGGGAGAAGGACCTGCCGCTCCTCGCCGGCCCCGGGCGGCTGCCGGTGAAGGCGGCGCTGCTCAAGGGCCGCTCCAACTACTACTGCAAGGAGCGCGGGGCGCGCTTCGCCGAGCACCCCACCTTCGCCACCCGCGAGGACGCCACCCTCTACCCACGCCTCCTCGATTGGGCCGCCGGGACCGAGACCGGCAATCTCGGAGAGGTGGACCTCCCCGACGCCTGGTCGGCCCGGCGCGAGGTCTCGGCCACCAGCGAGACCTGCCTCGGCAAGGAGTGCCCGCTTCACCAGGAGTGCTTCGTCACCCTGGCCCGGGCACGGGCCGCCGAGGCCGACCTGGTGCTGGTGAACCACCACCTCTTCTTCGCCGACCTCGCCATGCGCACCGGGCCGGCCGGCGCCGAGGTCCTCCCCGCCTACGAGGCGGTGGTCTTCGACGAGGCGCACGCGCTGGAGGACGTGGCCACCGACTGGTTCGGGCTCGGCGCCTCCAGCTTCAAGGTCGAGGAGCTGGCGCGCGACGCGGTGCGGGCGGTGGCGGACAGGCCCGACCTCTCGAAGCTCGTGGAGGTGACCGCCCGCGAGCTCACCCTCGCCGGGAAGCGCTACTACGACGCCCTCGCCCGCCGGGTGCAGGGCCCGGGCGGCGGCGCCGGGGCCTTCCGCGCTCCGCGCGCCCGCGCCCACGGCGGAGCGGCCGCGCCTCCGGCACCCTCCTACGACGTGAAGGTGCCGCTCACCGCCGAGCTGCTCTCCGGGCTCGCCGACGACCAGGCGCGGCTCGACCTGGCGCTGGAGGAGCTGCGCGGAGCGCTCGCCGACTTCGAGGAGGCGCCGCTCGCCGCCCTCGTCCGGCGCGCGGCGGAGCAGCGGGCCGAGCTCGCGGCGGTGACGGCCATCGGCGACCCAGGCCGGGTGCACTACGTCGAGCTCCGGGGAAGGGGCGTGTTCCTTCGCGCGGCGCCCATCGACGTGGCCGAGGAGCTGGTGACGCGGCTCTACCGGCGCCTCGACACCGCCATCTTCACCAGCGCCACCCTGGCCACCGCCGGCCGGTTCGACTTCTTTCGCCGCTCGCTGGGGCTCGCCCCGGAGCTCGACGTCTCCGAGGTGCTCTACGCCGGCCCCTTCGACTACGCCCGGCAGGCCGCGCTGGTGGTGCCACCCGGCCTCCCCGAGCCGGCCCACCCAGCCTTCTTCGCCGAGGCTGCACGCGCGGTGAAGGAGCTCGTCGGCCTCACCGGCGGGCGCGCCTTCGTCCTCTCCACCAGCCTCCGGGGCATGAGAGCCCTGCGCGAGGCCTGCGCCGACCTCCCTTACCCGCTCCTCCTCCAGGGCGAGCGGCCGAAGGGAAAGCTCCTCTCGCTCTTCCGCGAGGAGCCCTCGGTCCTCTTCGCCACCCAGAGCTTCTGGGAGGGCGTGGACGTGGTGGGCGACGCGCTCTCCCTGGTGGTGATCGACAAGCTGCCCTTTGCGCCGCCGAACGATCCGGTGGTGGCGGCGCGGGTCCGGGCCCTCGAGGCGGCCGGGAGGGACGCCTTCAGTGAACTGTCGGTGCCGGCGGCGGCGCTCGCCCTGAAGCAGGGCTTCGGACGGCTGGTGCGGAGCCGCACCGACCGCGGCCTCGTCGCCGTCCTCGACCGGCGGCTCCTCACCAAGGGTTACGGCCGTGCCTTCCTCGCCACCCTGCCTCCGGCCCCCCTCCTCCGAAGCCTCGCCGAGGCGCGCGCCTGGTGGGAGGGCGCTCCGGCGCCCGGGGGCTGATGGGCGGCGGTCTTCCCGCTCGCACCGCCCACGACCCGGTGAAGGTCGCTCACACGACGGGGGAAACCTTCTCCCCGGCCAGCTCCGGCTCGAGCTGCGGGGACGGTGCGGCCCCGGTCGCCGCCCGGCCCAGCTTGCAGATGGAGGCCTGGAATTTTCCCCGGCCGGTGAGCGGGATCTTCTCCACGAAGACGACGCGGTGCCGCATCGCGGGGCCGAAGTGGCGCGCGACCCCGAGGGCGAGCGCCGTGAGGCTGCCCTCGGAGAACCGCTCGCCCCTCACCACGCGGAAGGTGAGCTCGCCCAGGACCTCCTGCACCACCTGCGCCTGGCGAAATCCCGGGATGTGGATGAGCACCGTGTCGAGGAACGAGATGCCGGAGACCTGCTGGCCCTCTGGCCCATGGAGGATGTCGCTCGTCCGGCCCGTCACGCGCCCGAGGCGTGGCAGCGCGCGCCCGCACGCGCAGCGGCCGGGGAGGGTGGTGGCGAGATCGCCGATCTCGTAGCGGAGGATGGGGGTGGCGCGGTTGAGGAGGTCGGTCACCACCACCCGCCCCGGCTCGCCGGCCCGCTCGTCCAGCACCTCCACCAGGACGTTCTCCGACGCGAGGTGGAGGCCCTGGTGCGCCCTGCACTCGGAGGCGATGAGCCCCACCTCCTCGCAGCCATAGCGGTCGAAGACCACCGGCCCGAACACCTCCTCGATGGCGCGGCGCTCACCCGGGGCGAGCATCTCTGCCGAGGAGATGATGCCCTCCATCATGGGGGGAGCGATCCCGGCCTCGAGGATGAAGCGCGCCAGGTGGAAGAGCGAGTGCGCGTGGCCGAACAGGTGCCGGACGCGGGCGCGCCGGAGCGCCGTGACGAAGGCGTGGAGCGCGCGGTCGTCCATGGCCAGCGTGTCGAGCGAGAGCGTGCGCTGGTAGAGCGCCCCGGTGAGCTTTCTGCGCAGCCCGCGCCGTGGCTGGACGTTGCCCCACAGGGCGGCCCGTCGGGCCGCCACCCGGAACCCTGCCCAGCCATTGTGACGGAGGGTGAGCGCCATCTTGGCGTCGGCGGCCCGCCGGTCCCACCACACCTCCACCGGTACGCCGGTGGAGCCGCCGGTGCGCTTCCGCTCGATCCGGGAGGGTGGGAAGCCGTCCGAGAGCAGGAGGCCGGCGTCCCTGCGGAGGTCGTCCTTGGTGAGGAGCGGCAGGCGCGCGTAGTCGGCGAGCGAGCGGAAGTCCCCGGGCTCGGCCCCGAGCGCGCGGAGCCGTTCCCGGTAGAACCCGTTGTGCCGCCAGGCGTGCTGCAGGAGCTCCCGGAGGGCGCTCCATTGCAGCTCGAGGAGCGCGTCGGGCGAGAGCCACTGGCTGCGCTCCCAGCGCGCGAGGTCGCGCAGCAGGTGGGAACCGGTGAGGCGGGTGTAGAGCGGCAGGAGCGCACGCCGCGAGACGAGCTCGATGGCGTCGGTGCGGCTCATGGCCGCGCCCGGGCCTCCGCCGGGCGGCGCGCTTCCTCGGTGCAACCGGTTCCACGCCGCTCGATGCGCTGGCGGAGCGCGACCAGGTTGCGCCGGAACCACCGCAGCCGCTCTACCCCGAGCAGGAGCCGCGGGGCGTGGTCGGCGGCGAGGAGGCGCACGGCGCGGCGCCAGGCGGGCTCGGGCGCATCCGCCGCCCTCCGCTCCTCGAGCCGCGCCAGGGCGAGCTCCTCGGCGAGCGCCGCCGGCGAGAGGCCGACGGCGCCGCTCGCCTCGAGCAGGGCGCCCACCACTGCGCGGTACTCGCACGCCGAGAGCCGCTCGATGGAGGAGAGGGGCACGCCGCTGTCAGCGAGCGACGAGGCGAAGACGCCCCCGCAGTTCACCACGTACCCCGGCAGCGCCACGATCCCGCGCGAGGCGAGGATCGCGAGCGCGCCCTCGCCGTACGGCGCATTGGCGAGGGGGGCGACGCAGCGCGCCTGGAGGGTGCGTGCGCGCTCCGCGGTGAGGCTGCCGGTCCGGGCCGAGGGGACGAGGAGGTCCACCTCCTCGACGAAGAGGCGCTCCAAGGGGAGGCGCTCTCCGCCGAGGTGCTCCACCAGTGCGTCGCCGTGGCGCTCCCGGGCGCGGAGGAGCTCTCGTGCGTCGAATCCGCCCGCCCGAGCCAAAGCTCCCCGCGCGGTGGAGAGGACGGTGACTGAGAACTCCCGGGGAGAGAGCCTCGCCAAGAGTCCGCTCGCCGCCGCGCCGAACCCCTCGATGGCGAGGCGCAGCGGGCGCGGCGGCGCTCCGAGCCGGATGCGACAGGCTGCGAGCGCGTCGGCAGCGACGAGCGCGGTGAAGCCGGCGGTGTCGGTGACCCGCCCCAGCCGTCGCCCGGCCCCCGCGTAGAACGCCCGGAGGTCGTCCGGCCCGCAGGCCATGTCCGTGCCCGCTGCGTACACCCCCCGGCGCAGCAGCGGCCCGAGGTGGCGCCCGAAGGCGCCGAGCAGCCTGCGCTTCTCGGACGCGTCCATCCCCGGGGGAAGCCTGAGCCCGCTCTTCGCGCCGCCGCTCCGCCGGCCGATGAAGGCGAACTTGAGCGTCATCTCTCGGGCCAGCGCCGTCACCTCGGCGAGCGTGAGGTCCTCCGCCACGCGCAGGCCGCCCGCGCTGCCGTTGCGATGGATGGAGTCGATGACGAGATACCCCTCCGCACCGCGCCCGAGGTCCGCGCACACGGTGAGCCTCTCGGGGGAGGGGTCGTGGACTCGGGTGCTCAAGGGGACGTTCTGGTCTCGATCCGGCCGAGGAGCGGCTCTCCCTCTGCGTAGCGGCGGAGGTTCTCCACGAAGCTCGCGAGGACCTCCTCACCGGCGCGCGACGAGGTGGCGGCGCGGTGGCCGGTGTAGAGGAGGTTCGGGATCCGCAGCGCGGGGTGACTTCGAGGCACGTCGTCGCCCTCGTCGTCGAGGAGGTCGAGGCAGGCACCCCGGATAGTGCCTCGCCGGAGCGCGGCGAGCAAGTCGCCCTCGACCACCGTGCCGGCGCGGCCCACGTTGACGAGGAGCGCGTCCCTTCTCATGAGGGCGAGCTCGCGCCGACCCACGAGCCCGCGGGTGGAGGCGGTGAGCGGGAGGGCCAGCACCAGGACGTCGGAGCCCGAGAGCACTCCGCCGAGGTCGTGAGAGAGCTCGACGCCCTCGACCTCGGGGGCGGACCCTTTCCCCCGGGTGAGGGCCAGCACCGCGAGGCCGTTCGCCCGGGCGAGCCGCGCCACCTCCCTTCCGATGGCGCCGTACCCCACGATGCCGAGCACGAGGTCGCGGAGCTCGCGCGGCCCGTCCGGCCGCCGCGCGGCGGGACCTCGCCGGAGGAGCAGGCCCTTGGCGTCGGCACAGGCACACGCCAGCACGTGCTCGGCGATGCGGCGGGCGTGCACCCCCGCCGGCGCCGTGAGCGCGATCGCCCGGGCCTCGAGGAGCGGCAGGTCGAAGCGGTCGACCCCCGTCGACGAGGAGTGAATCCAGCGCAGGTCGGGGAGCGCGTCGATGGCGATCCGGAGCGCGCTTCGGCTGAGCGCCCAGGAGGCGAACAGCGCCTCCACGCCGGGGAAGGATCCGCCGGAGAGCCCATCGAGGCGCAGGGCGTGGCGACCGGCCCCCTCCAGCGCCACCCGCAGCGAGCGATACGCCGGGTACGGGAGGATGCGCCGGGCGCCCGAGCGGGCGAGGCGCGCCAGTCCAGGGTGCCAGGTGACCTCCAGTCGCGCGGGGGACGCCCGCGGAGAGGCGGCCCGCACCGCCGCGAGCTGCTCCTCGCCGAGGGCCGCCGGCACCGCCACCCGCAGCGGAGCCGCCGCCCGAGCCTCGCTTCCGCCGCTGGCGCGCGCCGCCATCCTGGCACACACTCTAGATCAACGACCGATTGGCCGCCCGGCTGGATTGCCCTGGACGAAAGCCGCTAGACTCCCCCTCCGAGGCCGAATGGTCGCCATCAACGCCGAGACCCGCGAGCTGCAGCTGAAGGTCGTCTACTACGGCCCGGCCCTGTCCGGGAAGACGACGAACCTCCAGGCGCTCTTCCAGCGCATCGACCCCCGCGTGCGCGGGCGCCTCATGACGCTCGACACCCGCGACGACCGCACGCTCTTCTTCGACATGATGCCGGTGTTCTTCCGGAGCACCTCGGGCGTCAAGGTGAAGGTGAAGCTCTACACCGTGCCCGGCCAGGTGATGCACGAGTCCACCCGGCGCATCGTCCTGCAGGGCACCGACGCCATCGCCTTCGTCGCCGACGGGCGGCGCTCGGAGGCCGCCGCCACCCAGGCGTACTGGGAGAACATGCTGAAGAACCTGGCGGCGAACGGGCTCGACCCCCGCACGCTCGCCATCGTCCTCCAGATGAACAAGCGCGACCTGCCCGACCAGCGCGGTGAGGACGAGCTCGGTGAGCTGATGGGCGTGGTCCGGCCGGTGGTGGTGCCGGCGGTGGCCATTCGCGGCGAGGGGGTGGTGGAGACGCTGCACACGCTCCTCGCCCTCACCTACCGCTCGCTCGATGCCCGGGTGGGCCTGGAGCGGAGCTGGCACATCACCGAGAGCGAGTTCCTCTCGCAGATGTTCTCGAACGTCGACCTCCGCGGCACGCGCATCTCCCAGGGGGCGCGGCCGTGATGGACCGGGGCGCCTCCATCCTGCAGCAGGAGCTGTCGCTCGGCGATCTCCTCGATCTCCGCACCTTCACCGAGGTGTGCCAGTCGTTCGCCGAGCTCTACCGCATCGGCGTGAAGGTGTTCGACGCGCAGGGGAACCGCGTGGTCGAGGTGAAGGTCGGCAACGCCGACTTCTGCGGCTACATCTGGCAGCAGCCCGAGGGCAGGGCGCAGTGCATGGCCACCGTGGCCCAGGTGAAGAACGGGCCCTTGCCGGAGGAGGCCGTTCCCGTTCCCGTGCAGTGCTTCTCCGGGTGCCGCTACGTGGTGCAGCCCGTGCTGTACGAGGGCGACATCATCGGCCGCATCGTCTTCGGGCCCTTCGTCCCGGACGACCTCAGCCAGCTCCCCCGCTCGCTCACCTCCATCGCCGACGCCTTCGACGCCTCGCAGGCGGCCTCCTACCTCCAGAAGATCCGGCGCGTGCCGCAGGCCACCGCGGAGAAGGTCCTCGGCCACTTCGCCGAGATCCTCGACGTGCTGGTCTTCAGCGGGCACAAGAACCTGCTCACCGCGCGCCTGCACATCGAGGCGGTGCAGGAGAGCTTCCGCGAGCTCTCCGAGAAGAACCGGCAGCTCGAGCTCTCCTTCGAGAAGCTGAAGGAGCTCGACCGCCTGAAGTCGAGCTTCATCGCCACCATGAGCCACGAGCTGCGCACGCCGCTCACCAGCGTCATCGGCTACTCCGAGATGATGCTGGAGGGGCTCGGCGGCGCGCTCACCCCGGCGCAGCGCGAGTACGTCGGCATCATCATGGAGAAGGGCGAGAACCTGCTCCAGCTCATCACCTCCATCCTCGACGTGAGCAAGATCGAGGCGGGGCGGGTGCGGCTCATGCAGGGCGAGGTCGACCTCCCGCAGCTCATGCGCGACGCCGCCACCACCGTGCACCCGCTCGCCATGAAGAAGCAGGTGGAGGTGATCTGCGCTCCGGCCGAGGGCCTCCCGCCCGTCCACGGCGACCGCGACAAGCTGCGGCAGTGCCTGGTGAACCTCGTGTCGAACGCGGTGAAGTTCACGCCGGCCGGCGGGCGGGTCACGGTGGCGTCGCTGCTCGACCCGGATGGCCGGGTGGCGGTGGCGGTGAGCGACACCGGCATCGGCATCGCCCCCGAGCACCAGGAGAGGGTCTTCGACGTCTTTTACCAGGTCGACGGCTCCAACACGCGCGAGTACGGTGGAGCTGGCCTGGGCCTCGCCATCGTGAAGAGCTTCGTGGAGGCGCACGGCGGCGAGGTGAAGGTGGTCTCCCGCCCGGGCGAGGGCTCGACCTTCACCGTGCTCCTGCCGGTGCGCGCCGCCAGCCAGCGCCCCGGCACGGGCGCCCTCTCGATGCCGCGCAGCGAGCTGGGGTGAGGCGGCCGCCGGCGCGGCGCCAGGCTCGGGGAGGGCCGGGCCCCGAAGAGGCGTTCATCCGCGCGTTCACCCGGAGCGCCCCGGGCTCCGGTCGCGGCGTCGCGCTCGGGGTGGGCGACGACGCGGCGCTCCTCCGCCTCGGCCCGGGCGAGGAGCTCGTCGCCACCGTCGACGCGGTGGTGGAGGGCGTGCACTTCGACGGGAGCTTCTCGCCGGCCGAGGTGGGCTGGAAGTCTCTCGCGGTGAACCTCTCCGACCTCGCCGCCATGGGCGCCCGGCCGCTCTGGGCGCTCTGCGCGCTCGCCACCCCGCGCGATCTGCCGCGCCCGCGCCTTCTCGGGGTGGGCCGCGGCCTCGCCGCCTGCGCGCGCGCCCACGAGGTGGCCCTGGTGGGCGGTAACGTGAGCCGGGCGAGCGAGCTCTCGGTCACCGTCACCGCGCTCGGCGCCGTCCCCGCTGGCCGCGCGCTGCGGCGCGACGGGGGTCGCCCCGGGCACCGCGTGCTCGTCTCCGGCCGCCTCGGAGGCGCGGCCCTGGGCCGGTGCCCCGGTGCCCCCCGGGCGCTCGTTCGCCGCCAGCGGCGGCCTTTGCCCAGGGTCGCCCTGGGCCTGGCGCTGCGAGGGCTCGCCAGCGCCGCGCTCGACGTGTCGGATGGATTCCTGCAGGACCTCGGGCGGCTCTGCCGGGCGTCGGGGACGGGCGCCCTGATCGAGGCCGCGCGCCTGCCGCTGGAGGGCTCGCCGCGCGCCTCCCGGAGCACGCCGGGGGGCGCCGGCGCCGATCGCGGGGAGGCCGGGCTCTCGCCGGAGCTTCTGGCCGCACTCTCCGGGGGCGAGGACTACGAGCTCCTCCTCGCCGTCCCTGCAGCGCGGGTGGGCGCCGCGCTCGCCGCCGCCGCCGCGGTGGGCGTGCCGCTCACCCCGGTGGGCGAGCTCTCCCGTTCACCAGGGGTGAGGGTGGTCGACGGCGAGGGCCACGCGCTGCCGCAGGTCGGCGGGGGGTACGACCACCTGGCGTAGAGGCCTCACGGCGCCGGCCGGGCGGTGGCGCTGGCCCGCGGCCCCACCGCGAGCGGCCCCCCGGTGCCTCGACCGGGGCGCGCGCCTCGCCCTCTCCCCGGAAGCCTGGCGCCGGGTCGCACCTCTCCGCACCTCGGGTGAAAGAGCCTCCTCCCGCTCACATGTACTTTTCGCTGGTGGCCGCGTAGCTTCGGCCTCGCCGGACCTCTTTGCTGAGCGTCGAGCCCGGCCGGCGGAGAGCCCACTTGTCGATCAGCATGCGGGACACACGCTTCACCTCCACGCGCCCCGGCGCCCGCCTCTCCGGCGGCTCGCCCCACCTCGTCGCGGCGCGCGGCCGGGCGCTGGAGGGCCGCTCGCTCGCCCTCCCGCCGGCCGGAGGGCTCGGCCTCTCCCTCCAGCTCAAGATCCTCCTCTCCTACCTGGTGGTGGGTGGCGTGCTCCTCTTCGCCGTGCCCGCCATCTCGGCGCACGCGGGGCGGCTCCTCGCCGCCGCGCTGGTGCTGGCGCTCACCCTCGCCATGGGCTGGCTGCTCACCGCGGCGCTCGGCCGGGTCGACCGGCTCGCGCGCCTCAAGGAGTCGGCGGTGGAGATCAGCCGCGGCGACCTCTCCAAGGCGGTCCTGGCCACGAGCACGCCGCACGTGAGGGACGAGATCGACGACCTCACCCTCGCCATCGCCACCATGCAGGAGAACCTGCGCGACCTCGTTTCGCGCATCCAGCGCACGGCGCAGTCGGTGGCCGAGAGCGCGAGCGAGCTCTCCTCTTCGGCCGAGGAGGTGAACGCCTCCACCGACGAGGTGGCGAGCTCGATGGAGAACATCGCCCGCGGGGCCGGCGAGCAGAGCGGCCTCGTCGAGCTCGCCTCCAAGGTCATCGGCGACATCGCCGCCTCCATCGAGCGCACCGCCCGCAGCGCCGAGGAGGCGGCCCGCTCCTCCGCCGAGACCAGCGCCGGGGCGCTCTCCGGCGGCGAGGCGGCGCGGCTCGCTGGCGAGAAGGTGAAGCGCGTCTTCGCCCGCATCGAGGTGGCGAGCGAGCAGGTCTTCGCCTTCGGCGAGCAGACGAAGGCCATCTCCAAGATCGTGGAGGCCATCACCTCGGTGGCGCAGCAGACGAACCTCCTCGCCCTCAACGCCACCATCGAGGCGGCGCGGGCGGGCGAGTACGGCCGGGGCTTCGCGGTGGTGGCCGACGAGGTGCGCAAGCTCGCGGAGAGCGCCGGTCGCTCGGCCGAGCAAATCTCGGGGCTGGCGGCCGACATCACCGGGAGGGCCGCGGTGGTGGTGGGGGTGATGCGCGAATCGGTGGGCGTGCTCGGCGAGGGGCGCGAGGACCTCAACGCCATCATCCGCTCCCTGGAGGACGTCTCGAAGGTGGCCTCCGCCGGCGCCGAGAAGGTCGGGGTGATCAGCCAGGCGGCGCGCGACCAGCTCCACGGCTCCGGCGAGATGGTGCAGGCCATGGAGCACATCTCCGACGTGGCGAGCTCCAACGCCCGGGCCACCGAGCAGGTGCGCAAGGCCACCGCCGAGCAGACCGCCGCGGTGGCGCAGATGGGTGGGGCGGCCCAGGAGCTCTCCAACCTCTCGCTCGAGCTGCAGTCGGTGGTGTCGCGCTTCCGGCTCGGGGCGAGCTGACGTGGTGGCCGTGCCTCGAAGCTCGGCGCCCGGCGCCCTCTCCGAGGACGCGGCCCCTTCACGCACCGTGCTCGTCTCGGCCGGAGGCCAGCGCTTCGCCCTGCCGCTCGCGGCGGTGCGGGAGGTGGTGGTGCCGCGCGGCCCGCTGGCGCGCGTTCCCTGGGCCGGACCGGCGGTGCGCGGCGCCATGAACCTCCGCGGTCGCGTGGTGGCGGTGGTCCGGCTCGCGCCGCTCACAGGCCCGGGGCCCGATGAGCTCGCGCCGGCGCAGGGCCACATCCTCCTCCTCGACGGCCCCTGGCGCGGGCTCGGGCTTCACGTCTCTGCGGTCCTCGGCATCGAGTCCTGCGTGCTGCCAGCCCCCCCGGCAGATGGCGACGAGCTCGACCTGGGACCCATCGAGACCGGGGGTGGCCCGGTGACGCTGCTCGACCCCGAGGTGCTGGCGCGCCGCGCCGCCGAGGAGGTCTGCCGCGGCAGGCGGGGCCTTCCCGCGCCCTGTTCCCACGCGGGAACGGATGTTACGGTCGAGCGCGGGCCGACGACGGCCGGAGGCAACCCATGGCGAAGCGAGTCCTCATCGTCGACGACGCCGTCTTCATGCGGAACATGATCAAGGACATCTTCTCCGCGGGCGGCTTCGAGGTGGTGGGCGAGGCGGCGAACGGCCTCGAGGCGGTGGACAAATACCGCACGCTCACCCCCGACCTCACCACCATGGACATCGTCATGCCATTCAAGAGCGGCATCGAGGCCACCCGCGAGATCGTGAGCCAGGACCCGTCGGCGGTGGTGGTCATGTGCAGCGCGCTCGGCCAGGAGGCGCTCGTCATGGAGGCCATCGAGGCCGGGGCGAGCGACTTCATCGTGAAGCCGTTCCGGGCCGAGGACGTGCTGTCGGTGGTGAAGAAGGTCCTCGGCGAGGCCTGAGCTTTCGCACGTCATCCCGGCGCGGGCCGGGCTGCGTTCGCGGACGAAGGCGAGGGCGAAGCAGGGCGCCGCGGGAAGAGGGCGACACCTTGGATATGCAGCGGTACCTGGCGCTCTTCGTCTCGGAGGCGGGGGAGCACCTCGCCCGGATGGGCGCCGAGCTGGTGCACCTCGAGCGCATGGCGCGCGACGGTGAGGACACCGGCCCCATGGTGGACGGCATCTTCCGCCACGCCCACAGCGTGAAGGGCATGTCGGCCTCGATGGAGCAGGCCGGCATGGCTGCCCTGGCCCACCGCGTCGAGGACCTGGTGGCCGCCTTCCGGGAGCGGCGAGCCCACCCCGATCCCCCCAGCGTCGACGCGCTCCTGGCGGGGGTCGATGCCCTCGCCGCCATGCTGCGCGAGGCGGAGCAGGGGAGGATCCCGGCCGCCGACCCCGCGCTCATGGCCAGGGTGGAGGCGACCGCGGCCATCGCCCGCGAGCGCGCCCTGGGCGAAGGGCCGCCGGCGGCGTCCTCCCCCCGCCAGGGCGCAGCCGCCGCCTCCCCCGCCCCTCGCGCTGTCGAGCGTGCCGCACGCCCCCGCCGCCCCCCGTCCGTCCGGACCGCGGGTCCGCCTCGCCGTCGAGGTGGAGGTGGCGAAGGAGAGCGCCGCTCCCGCGCTGCGCGGCTTCCTGGTGGTGCAGCGGCTCGCCCGGCTGGGAGAGGTGGTGAGCTCGTCGCCCGGCCTCGACGACCTGCGCGCCGGACGGCTCCCCGATCGCCGCCTCTCCATCCTGCTCGAGAGCGCCGCCGGCCGCGCCGAGACGGAGCGCCTCCTCTCGCTCATCGGCGGCCTGGCTACGGTCACGGTCCGTGAAGAGTGCCCTCCGCGGCCGATCCCCGCGCGAGGGGCGACCGGCGCGGGCGCCGGCGAGGAAGGGCGCACGGTGCGGGTGCGGGTGGAGCTGCTCGACGCCTTCCTCGACACGGTGGGCGAGCTCCTCCTCGCCACCTCGCGCCTGCGGGAGCTGGAGCGCGCCCTCCCGGCTGAGCTGCGCCCCCCGCTGGAGGAGGGCGTGGATCACCTCTCCGGCACGGTCAACGCCCTGCACGATCAGGTGATGGCGGTGCGGATGACGCCGCTCGCCGCGGTGGCCGAGCGGCTGCCGCGGGTGGCGCGCGACCTCGCGCGGACCACCGGCAAGGAGGTGGAGCTCTCCATCCTCGGCGCCGACATCGCGATCGATCGCACCGTGCTCGACGAGCTCTCGGACCTCCTCATCCACCTCGTGCGCAACGCCGTGGACCACGGGCTCGAGCTGCCCGAGCTCCGCCTCGCCGCGGGCAAGCCGGCCACCGGGTCGATCGCGCTCGCCGCGCGCCGCGAGCGCGACCAGGTGGTGCTGGAGCTCACCGACGATGGCCGGGGCATGGACGCGGAGCGGCTGCGGGCGGTCGCGGTCGCGCGCGGCGCCCTCTCCGGCGAGGCGGCGGCCGCGCTCCCGGAATCGGAGGCGCTGCTCCTCGCTTGCCTCCCGGGCGTCTCCACCGCGCGCGCGGTGACAGAGCTCTCCGGGCGCGGGGTGGGCCTCGACGCGGTGAAGCGGGGCGTCGACGCCATGGGCGGGCGCCTGGAGATAGCGAGCGTCCGCGGCGCCTCCACCCGCTTCACCCTGCGGCTGCCCGTCTCGCTGGCCGTGCAGAAGGTCCTCCTCGCCGCGGTGGGCGACGAGGTGCTGGGGTTCCCCGTGGCGCGGGTGCGGGCCGCCGCCGAGGCGGAGCTTACGGGCGGGGAGGGCGAGGCCGTGCTCCAGCACGGGGGGGCGCGCGTTCCGGTGCGGGAGCTGTCGGAGCTCCTCGGCTTCTCCCGCCCTCCGCCGAAGGGGAAGCGCACGGTGGTGCTGGCCGAGAGCGAGGGCGCCCTCCTCGGGCTGGCGGTCGACAGGCTGCTCGGGCAAGCCGACGCGGTGCTGAAGCCGCTCGCGCAGCCGCTCCAGGGGGTGGCCGGCCTCTCCGCGGTGACGATTCTCGGAAATGGCCGGCCCGTCTTCATCCTCGACGTGGCGCAGCTGGTGGCCGGATGACCCGCGGCGGCGGTCCCCCTTCGCGCCGGGACGAGCCGGGCGACGCGCTCCGCGCCCTCGCGCGACTCGGCTGTGGCGAGGCCCGGCTCGCGCTCGGCAGGATGACCGGCCGAAGGTTCGACCTCGATTCACCGGAGGTGTGGGCGGCCGGCCCGGCGGAGGCAGCCTCGCGGCGCGCGCCCTGGCGAGGTGAGCTCCTCGCGGTGGGCATGCGGCTCTCCGGCCTCCTCGAGGGGGCGCTCGTCCTCGCCTGGCCGGAGGAGGCCGCGGCCGAGCTCGCGGCGGCGCTCGGACAGCCGATGGTCGCGGAGGAGCCGCGGCCGAAAGCGCGAAGGGTGCCGGGGGCCTCCGGGGCGAGGCGCCCCTGGGGGCCTCTCGCCGAGAGCGCGCTCCTCGAGGCGAGCAACGTGGCCGGGAGCGCCTTCGCCAGCGCCCTCGCCGAGCGCGAGCATGGCAAGATCCTGCTCAGCGTCCCCGCGCTCGCCCGGGGCGAGGTGCGGGTCGGCCTCGAGGCGCTCATCCCCGGCGCGCGCGGTCCCGCCATCGCGGCGCGGCTCTTCTCCCCGGGCGATGATGCGTTCGGCGCGGCGCCGCTCGAGGTGCTGGTGCTCTTCTTCCCCGCCGCCCGCCGCGGTCCCGCTCTCCCGGTCTTGCCCCTCTCTCGCGAGGGGGAGACGGGGTGAAGGATTCGACCCCCTTGCCAGGGGAAGCGCGAGCCCATGCCTGCGAGCCGCCCGGGGCGCCCCGGCGTCGCGGGTGCCACCGGGCGAGGTCATCGATGGTCACCGCCAACTCTTCCCTTGCGCTTCGCTCCGTGGCGCGAGCCCCCAGGGTGCGGTAAAGACGCACCATGTCCACCCCGCCGCGGCGCCGGTCGCGCCCTCCGGCCGCCGTGCGAGAGAAGGCCGCTCCGCCCGCCGCGCACCCCGCTCCCTTCACCCTGGACGCCGCGTCTCTCCGCGCCCTCCTCGAACGGGTCCGCTCCGGCGCCGCCGGGATCGAGGAGGCGGTGGCCCGGCTCGCCGGCGCGCCCTTCGAGGCGATGCCCGGCCTCGCCACCCTCGACACCCACCGGGCGCTCCGGGTGGGGATGCCGGAGGTGATCTATGCCGAGGGAAAGAGCGCGGCGCAGGTGGCGGCCATCGCCGGGCGCATCGCGGAGCTGGGCCAGCCCCTCCTCGCCACCCGCCTCGACCCCGACAAGGCCGGCCCGGCGCGCCGCGCCGTGCCCGGCGCGCACTACGACCCGGTGTCGCGCACCCTGCGCCACGGGCGGATGGCGCTCCCCACGCGCGGGCCGGTGGCGGTCTGCTGCGCCGGCACGAGCGACATCCCGGTGTGCGAGGAGGCCGTCGCCACCCTGGAGGTGATGGGGGTCGAGGTCTCGAGGATTCTACGACGTGGGCGTGGCCGGTCTGCACCGCGTGCTCGCCCGGCGCGACGAGCTCGCGAGGGCGGTGGCGGTGGTGGTGGCCGCCGGGATGGAGGGGGCGCTGCCCTCGGTGGTGGGAGGCCTCGTCGGCCGGCCGGTCATCGGCATCCCCACCAGCGTGGGTTACGGCGCCGCCCTGGGGGGGATCGCCCCGCTCCTGGGCATGCTCAACTCCTGTGCACCCAACGTGACGGTCGTGAACATCGACAACGGTTTCGGCGCCGGCTTCGCGGCCGGGCTCATCGCCCGCGCTTGAAGAGGGAGACCCCTCGTGAGCGACCTCCTGCACCTCGAACCCGTGGGCGGCGTCGCCGGCGACATGTTCCTCGCGGCCGCCCTCGACCTCGGGCTCGACCGCGCCGCGCTGGAGAAGGCGCTCGCGACCCTCGAGGTGCCGGGCTTCGAGCTCCTGGTGACGCGCGCCGAGGCCATGGGCGTCGCGGGCACCCACCTCGACGTGCGCGTGTCGGGGCACGGGCCGCACCACCGCGCCCTCTCCGAGATCCTGGCGCTCGTCCGGGCGAGCGGCCTCCCGCCCCGGGCGCGCGACGCCGCGCTGGCGCTCTTCGAGTGCATCGGCCGGGCGGAGGCCCTGGTGCACGGCATTCCCTTCGAGGAGGTGTGCTTCCACGAGGTGGGCGCGGTCGACTCCATCGTCGACCTGTGCGGCGCGGCGGTGGTGCTGGAGCTCCTCGGCTGGCCGAGGGTGGTCGCGGAGCCCCCTGAGCTCGGGCAGGGCTTCGTCACCACCTGTCACGGGCGGCTGCCCGTGCCAGCCCCGGCCGTGCTGGAGATTCTGAAGGGCCGCGCCATCCGTCCGGGCGGCCCCCCCGGCGAGGCGGTGACCCCCACCGGCGCCGCCATCCTGGCCACGCTCTGTGAGGTCGGTGAGCCGCCCCCCTTCACCCCGAGAAGGATTGGCTACGGGGTGGGCACCTCGCGCTGGCCCGATCGGCCCAACGTCCTCCGCCTCACCCTGGGTGAGGTGGGGGAAGGGGGGGGCCGGGCGGCCCCATCCCGGGCTCGGGCCGGAGAGGGACGCACGGATGGCGGCGGCGCGCCAGGCGAGGACGCCGCGCCGGAGGGAGCACCAGGCGCTGGCGCCGCGGGCGTGTGGCAGCTCGAGGCGAACCTCGACGACTGTCCGGGCGAGCTGGTGGCGCGCGCAGTGGAGGCGGCGCTCGAGGCGGGCGCGCTCGACGTGTGGGCCACCCCATGCACCATGAAGAAGGGGCGCCCCGGGCTGGTGGTGGGAGCCCTCGCCCCCGGCGAGCGGCGCGAGCAGGTGGCGCGCGCGCTCCTCCTCGAGACCACCACCCTGGGTGTGCGCCACTTCCCGGTGGAGCGGCTCGAGCTCGATCGCCGCCACGACCGTGTGGAGACGCGCTACGGCCCGGTCGAGGTGAAGGTGGGCCTGCTCGACGGGGCGGTGGTGAATTCCCACCCCGAGTACGAGGCGTGCGCCGCGCTCGCCCGCCGGCACGGCGTGCCGGTGAAGGAGGTGCTCGCCGCGGCGTCCGCGGCGTGGCGGGCCGCTGGCGATCGGTAGCTCGCTCCGACCGGCATCCCGAGCGTCCTCGGTCGGCTGAGCCTCCCGATGGCGCGTGACCTTCGGGCAGAAGGTCCCTCCCCACGCACGATGGCCAGGGTAGGCGAGGAGAGGCCCGCCGCCAGCCGCCGTGCCGTCACGACCTGACCGCGGGGCGGTTGACGCCTGCGCCGTCCCAGGCCCCGTGATATACGGTTCTCCCTGTTTTTCCTCGCCTTTATCCCGTGGACCTCCCGTGACCCCCGCCGCCATCGTCCTCCCGCCCGCCCTCTCCGAGGCGCTCGATCGGCTCCCGCCCCCCCTGCGGCAGCTCGACTTCCAGGACCCCGCCACCCTCGCCGTGACAGGCGGCGTCCTCCTCCTGCTCCTCTTGCTCCTGGCGCTCGCCGTCCGGGCGCTGGTGCGCGCGCGAAGGAGGGCCAGGGCGCGCCGCCAGGCGGCGGAGCCCAGGGGGGGCGCCGAGGTTCCGCAGCGCCCCGCGCCGCCGAACATTCCACCGTTGGTGAAGCCGCCGCGACCCGCCCGGCCCGAGGCTCCGCCCGAGGAGCCAGGCCTCTCGCGGGAGGAGCGCGAGTCGAGGCGCAAGGCGGAGTACCAGCGCAAGAAGGAGGAGGAGCGGGCGGAGCGCGAGCGGCGCCGGCAGGAGCGCGAGGCGGCGGAGGCGCGCGCCCGGGAGGAGGTCGCGCGGGCCGCGCGCGAGGCCGAGGAGGCGCGGCAGCGCGAGGCGGAGGCGCAGCGAGCGCGGGTGGAGGCGGAGGCGGGGCGTACCCTGGCGGCCGGCCTGGCGCGCACCCGCGGCGGCTTCATGGCGCGGCTCGACGCCCTCTTCGGCGGCGGGCGTGCCGTGGACGAGGGCGTCCTCGCCGAGCTGGAGGAGGTGCTCTTCACCGCCGACATCGGGGTGAAGACGGCCACCGACCTCCTCGACCGCGCCCGCGAGCGCCTTCGCAAGAAGGAGCTCACCGACGGGAACCGGCTGCGCGCCCTCCTCCGGGAGGACGTGGAGCGCATCCTGGCGCTCGACGGCCACCTCGACACCTCGCAGCCGCCGCTCGCCGGGTCCGAGAAGCCGCACGTGGTCATGGTGGTGGGGGTGAACGGCAGCGGAAAGACCACCACCGTGGGGAAGCTCGCTGCCCAGGTGAAGGCCTCCGGGCGCACCGTGCTCCTCGGCGCGGGCGACACGTTCCGCGCCGCCGCCAGCGAGCAGCTCGAGATCTGGGCCGAGCGGGTGAGCGCGCCGGTGGTGCGGGGCAAGGAGGGCGGCGACCCGGCCAGCGTCTGCTTCGAGGCGGTGAAGCGCGGGGTCGAGGGAGGCTTCGACGTGGTGATCTGCGACACCGCCGGACGCCTTCACACCAAGGCGCCGCTCATGGAGGAGCTGAAGAAGGTGCAGCGGGTGATGGCCAAGGCCTGCCCCGGCGCGCCACACGAGGTCCTGCTCGTCCTCGATGCCACGAACGGCCAGAACGCCATCGCCCAGGCGCGCCAGTTCCACGAGGCGCTGGGCGTCGCCGGAATCGCCCTCACCAAGCTCGACGGCACCGCCAAGGGCGGCGTCATCATCGGCATCTGCGACGAGCTCGGGCTGCCGGTGCGCTTCGTGGGCGTGGGGGAGAAGGTGAACGACCTCCGGCGCTTCGAGCCCCACGCCTTCGTGGAGGCGCTCTTCGCCCGCGACGCGGCCTGAAACCTCGCCACTCGCGCGCCATCCTCCCCGGGCAGGGCGCCGCGCCCGGAACCTCGCCTCCGCGCCTCCCCGCGCGGCACCAGAACGGACGGAATACCCCACATGAACCCAGCGACCGCACTGCCCTTCGACGTCTTCCTCTTCGACATCGACGGCACCCTCATCGACGCGAGCGGCGCCGGCCGTCGTGGGCTCGAGCTGGCGCTCGAGGCGCACCTCGGCCCGAGCATCCGGCCCGAGGTGCCGTGGCTCCACCATCTCAAGCTCGATGGCATGACCGACCGGCTCATCATCCGCGAGGGCATGTTGGCCTCCGGCCACGACTTCGACCCGGAGCTCTGCACCCGCATCCTCGACGCCTATCCTGCGCTCCTGGAGCGCGAGATCGAGACGGCCGACTACGCCATCCTGCCCGGGGTGGAGCGCCTCCTCGAGCGGCTCCGCGACGCGGGCGCGCTGGTGGGCCTGTGCACCGGTAACATGCCGCGGGCCGCGCGCATCAAGCTCGCCCGCGGTGGCGTCGACCGCTTCTTCGGCTTCGGCGAGGATGACGCGAACGGCTTTGCCACCGACGGTGAAGCGCGCGAGCGGATTGTGGCCGCGGCGCTCCGCCGCGCTGGCGCGCGGCTCGGCCGGCTGCTCGAGCCCTCGCGCGCGCTCATCCTCGGCGACACCCCGCGCGACATCTCGGCGGCGCAGGCCAACGGCTGCTCGGCGCTGGCGGTGGGCACCGGCAACTTCTCGGTCGACGCGCTCCGGAACGAGGGCCCCGACTTCGCCGTGCCCACCCTGGAGCTGCGCCACGTGGAGAAGATCCTCCTCGGGGAGGCGCGGGCGAGGTGAACGGCCCGGTTGCCGCCCCGGGGCTCGCCCTCGCGCTCGGGCGCCTGCGTGCGGCGCCCGCCACGCGCGCCGACGCCGACGCGCTGCAGGCGTGCCTGGAGGACGACGGCGGCTGGCACCTCCTCACCTCGGGCGGCCCGGCCGCGGCGTCCGCGGCGCGCGACGTCCTCGAAGACGCCGAGGCCGACGACCGGCGCGCGGTGCTCGCCCTGCGCGCGGCGGCTTCACCTCTGGTGATAGGCTTCATCGATCTCCACCTCGACCACGCCGAGCCGGGCGTCGCCCACCTCGGCCTCCTCCTCCTCCGACCGCGCGTGCGCGGAGGCGGTCTCGGCCGCCAGGTGGTGGACGCGCTGGAGGCCGCGCTCCCCGGCGCGCGCCAGCGGGCGCTCCGCCTCTCGGTGGTGGACGAGGACCCGCTCGCCGGGAGCTTCTGGCAGCACCTCGGCTACGCGGCCGTGGGGCGCCTCCCGGGCGGGGTCACCGTGTACGAGAAGGCGCTACCGGCTCGCGGAAGCGTGTCGCAGCATGAGGACGAGGCTCACGGCCCGAGCCACGGCCTCGGATTGACCGGGCGCCCGCGCTCGCGGATCTCGAAGTAGAGGTAGGGCCCCTTGAGCGAGCCGGTGTCACCCACCGTGCCGAGCAAGGTCCCTCGCTCCACCTCCTCGCCGGTGGCGGTGCTCATGGAGGCGAGGTGCGCCACCAGCGTGTGGTAGCCGCCGCCGTGGTCCACGATGATGAGGTTTCCGTAGCCGCGGAACCAGCCAGCGTGCGCCACCCGGCCCGGCGCCACCGCGCGGACGGGCGCACCTTTCGGCGCCTCGATGTCGAGGCCGTGCTGCACCGTCACCGTGTTGAAGCGCGGGTCGACCACCTTCCCGAAGCCGGAGCCGAGCGCGCCCTCGGCCGGGTGGGGCAGCTTCCCGCGCAGGCTCGTGAAGTCGCTCGCGGCGAGCGGTCCGGCTCCTCCCTGGGGCCGCGCGGGTGGCGCCTCGCGCTGGGCCAGCGCGGCGAGGAGCGCCGTGAGCTTCTTCTCCTGGGCGGCCACCTCGGCGGCGGCGCGCCGGTGCGCCTCGCGCTCCTCGCGCACCGAGGCGAGGAGCGCGAGGTGGGTGTCGCGCCGCAGGGAGGCCTCGCGGCGCTGGCGAGCGGCCTCTTCCGCCATGCGCGCCGCGCGCATCGCCTCGCGCTCCCGGGCGCTGCGCGCGGCCTCGCCCTCGGCGAGGGCCACCCGCGCCTTGCCGAGGAGCACGAGGTCGTGGGCGGTGACCCGGCGCCAGAGCCAGCGCCGCTTCACCAGGTCGGAGAGCGAGTCGCTGCCGGCGAGGAGCCGGAGCTCGGAGAGGGCGTCGAGCCGGGCGCGGGCGCGCAGCCTCGGAACGAGCTCGTCGCGCAGCGCCTCCATCGTCTCCTCGGCGGAGCGCTCTCCCCTCTGCGCCAGGGCGAGGCCCTCCTTCGCCTCCTCCCGCGAGCGCTCGGCGGCGAGCGCCGCTCCCTCCGCCGCCCGCGCGTCCTGCTCCGCGTCGTCGAGGGCGCCGAGGAGCGATCCCTCGCGCTTCGCCAGCACCCGGGCGGCGGCCTCCTCGGAGGCGCGCCGCTTCCGCAGCGCCTCCAGCTCGGCGCGTGGGTCGGCGGCCCGGCCGGGCTCGCCGGACGAGAGGAGCGCCAGGGCGAGCGCGAGGAGCGCCTTCTGCCTCAAGGCGACCCGCTCCTCCGAAGCTCGCGCCGCACCGCCAGCGCGCTGGCGAGCAGGCCGAGGACGCCGCCGCCGCCGAGGAGCGAGAGCGAGAGGCCGAGGGGAAGCAGGTCCTGGCGACCCAGCCCGCGCACGAGGCCCACCACCGGCGCCAGCCGCGAGAGCCCCCAGGCCGCAGCCGCGTGGAGGCCGAGGAGCGCCAGGGCCGCGCCGAAAAGCCCCTCGAGGAGTCCCTCCACCAGGAAGGGGGCGGTGACGAAACGGTCGGTCGCGCCCACCAGCTTCATGATGGCGATCTCGTCGCGCCGGGCGAAGACGCCCAGGCGCAGCGTGTTCGCCACCAGCACCGCCGCGCCCACGCCGAGCGCGCCGAGAAGCGCGAGCCCGGCCCAGCGCAGCCGGGCGAGCAGGCTCTCCAGCCGCTCGACCCAGGCGTTCCCGAAGTCCACCTCCTCCGCGCCGGGGATGGCCTCCAGCTCCCGGGCGAGCGCGCGCGCCGCCTCGAGGCCGATGCCGGGGGCGCTCACCTCCACCGAGGGTGGAAGGAGGTCGTCGCCCAGCCCGTCGAGGAGCGCCGCCTGGTTCCCCAGGGACAGCCGGAACCGGCGCAGCGCCTCCCCGGAGCTCACGGCCTCCACCGCCCGGCCCGGCGCCACCGCCTGGGCCGCGGCGCGCGCGGCCGCCAGGTCGGACCCGGGCGCGAGATACACCGAGAGTCGCACCTCCCCCGCCCAGGTGGCGAGGAGCCGCTCGCCGCCGCGCAAGACCGCGGTGAAGAGGCCGGTGACCAGCACCGCCACCGCCACCGTCAGGGTGGCGGCGAGCGCCACGCGCGGCCCGCGCACCATCGAGGAGAGCGCGCGCCGCACGAAGTAGAAGCCTTGCCGGACGGTGCGGCTCATCGCCCGCCCACCCGCGCGCCGCTGTCGCGCGCCAGGCGCCCGTCGTTCAGGGTGACCACGCGCCGCCGGTAGCGGTCGAGGAGGAAGCGGTCGTGGGTGGCCACCATCACGGTGGTGCCGCGGGCGTTCGCCAGCTGGAGGAGGTCCATCACCTCGAGCGTGCGCTCCGGGTCGAGATTGCCGGTGGGCTCGTCGGCCAGCAGCAGCGCCGGCTCGGCGACGAGCGCCCGCGCCACCGCCACCCGCTGCTGTTCGCCGCCGGAGAGCGAGGGGGGCAGCTTGCCTGCCTTGGAGGAGAGGTCGAGGGCGCCGAGCACGCGCCCCACCTTCTGGCGCACCTGGCGGGCGGAGGCACCGCGCACCTCCAGCGGGAAGGCCACGTTCTCGTCCACGGTGCGGTCGGGCAGCAGCTTGAAGTCCTGGAAGACGACGCCGATGGACCGGCGCAGCGCCGCCACCCCGGTCCCCCCGAGCCTCGCCACGTTGCGGCCGAGGACGAGGAGCTGCCCGCTCGTCACCTTCTCCGCGCACAGGACGAGGCGCATGACCGTGGACTTGCCGGCGCCGGAAGGCCCAGTCACGAAGACGAACTCGCCCTTCTCCACCTTGAAGGTGACGTCGCGGAGGGCAGGGGCGTCGTTTCCGTAGCGCTTCTCCACGTGGAAAAGCTGGATCAACCCCGCCCCCCCTCCTCGCCCAGGTAGGAGAGGATGATCTCGTCGAGGGGCCTTTCGGCCGAAGGAGCCACGGCGGCTGGCGTGGCGGCCGTGGCGCCCTCCGTCCCTGCCGCGCCGGCGGGCTGCACACCTTCCGGGCTCGTCGATGAACCCTCGCCGAGCGCGGCCGGGGATCGTTCCTCGCCAGCGCCCGCCGCGCGCGCTCGCTCGGGAGCCTCCTCCGGGCGTACGACGATGGGCGGGTCGCCGCCCCGCGGTGCGCCGCCGAGGTCGAGCTGGCCCGGCTGGTAGGCCGGCGCTGCTTCCGCCCCGGGGGCATCGTACACACCGGCGACGAGGTTCCGGAGCACCTCCTTGTGCTGCTCCTCCATGAGCTCCTTCACCAGCGCCGGGAGCGCCTCGGCGAGGAGGAGCTCCCCGTAGTCGGTGCGCTTCGAGGCGAGCACGTTTCCGCCCAGGAAGAGGTGGGTGACGATGCGCGGGCTCCCCACGCCGGAGTCCTCCGTCTGCACGTGAAACGACCGGCCACCGTGCTTCACGGTGTGGTTGAACCCGGCCACGATGGAGGGCGCTTCAAGCACGATTCGAAGCTATCACTTGCCCCCGCCTGGTAGGGAGAGGGGTGAAGCCGGGACGCCTGCCCGGGGTCCCACCGCCTGCCGACGTGGCCGCAGAGCCCCTCGGCGTGCCGGTGAGCGCCCGACGAACCGGTCCGGCGGGATCTCAGGGCTCCTGGGGCGCGAGCTCCCGCGCGCGCTCCCCTTCGACCGCCGCGGTCGTGAACCGCGGCACGCTCACGGTGAACACGGTCCCACGCTCGTCCGAGCGCGCGGTGAGGGTGCCCTGGTGGGCGCGCACGATCTCGCTGGCGATGAAGAGGCCGAGCCCGATGCCCTTCCCCGGGCGCACGTTGCCTTGCCGGAGCGGCTCGAAGAGGTGCGGGAGCTCGTCCTCCGGGACGGGCGCGCCGCCGTTCTCCACCTCCACGCGGAGGACGCCCCCCCGCCCCTCCCAGCGCACCTTCACCGGCTGCGAGGGGTCGCCGTACTTGAGCGCGTTGGAGACGAGGTTGTCGAAGAGCTGGCGCATGCGCTCCGGGTCCCAGGAGCCAGCGGCCTCGCCCTCGCCAGCAAGCCCGACCGCACGGCCGGGGAAGGCGAGGGCGGTGTCCTCCAGCGAGCTCCGGAGCAGCTCGGCCGCATCGGAGGGCTGCGGCTCCACGGCGATGGCGTGACCGCCCCGCAGGCGGGTGAAGTCGAGGAGGTCGCGAATGAGCGCCGTCATCTGCGCGCCGGCCCGGCGCGCCCGCGCGGCCGCCCGCTCGCGGATGTCCTGGGCGAGCTCCGGGCGCGCGAGGAGGTCGACCGACTGCAGCACCACCGAGAGCGGGTTGCGAAGGTCGTGGCCGACGATGCCGACGAGGAGGCGCTGCAGCTCCTGGCTGCGCCGCTCCTCGGTGGTTTCGCGCACCAGCGCCGCCACCCCCACCACCCGCTCGCCCTGGCGCATCGGATAGAACGACTCGCGCCAGACGCGCGGCTCCCCGGGCACGCGGGTGGATCCCGCCACCTCGTGGTCGAGCACCGCCTCGCCGGTCTCGAGCACGCGGCGCCAGAGCGCCTCCACCTCCTCGACCGGCAGCTCGGGGAGGAGCTCGCCGGCCCGCCGCCCGAGGTGCGCGGCGGCCGGGATACCGTTCATGGCGGCCAGTGCCGCATTCACCCTCCGGAAACGGAGATGCTCGTCGAGGAAGGCCATGCCGATGGGGGCGTTCTCCACCGCGCCCTCCAGCATGGCCACCGCCTCGTCGCGCTCGGCGAGCGCCCGCCCCAGGTCGCCCACCAGGCGCTCGCGCTCCAGGAGCGCGCGGGAGAGGGTGAGCCGCTGGGCGAAGAGCTCCAGGAAGACCACCACCTTGCTGCGGAGCACGGTGGGGTCAATGGGCTTCGTGAGGTAATCGACCGCCCCGGCATCGTACCCGCGGAGCACCGAGGAGGGCGCTCGCTCACCCGCAGTGACGAAGAGGATGGGCACCCGGCGGGTGCGCTCGGCGCCGAGCATGAGGCGGGCCAGCTCGAAGCCGTCCATCTCCGGCATCTGCACGTCGACCACCGCCACCCCCACCTCGCGCGAGAGGAGCGCCTCCAGCGCGTCCCGTCCGGAGCGCACCAGGAGCACGTCGGCGGGCAGGCCGGCCAGGGCGGCCTCGAAGGAGACGAGGTTCTCCTGGCGGTCGTCGACCACCAGGATGGCGGGCCGGTCGGAACGGGCGGGGTCGGAGGGCAATGGGTCTTTCTGGGAGGCTGCAAAGGCGACGAAGTGGGATAGCTTATAGGACGGCCGGGCACGGATGCACTCGCCCTCCTGCTCACCCGAGAGGGCTTCATTCATGGACCGCTTCACCCAGAGACCCGACAGGCTGCTCATGGCCGGCGCGCTGGTGCTCCTCGCCGCGGTGGCGGTGGCCGACGCGGCGCTGCCCCTCGGAGTCGCCGTGTGGGTGCTCTACCTGCTCCCGCTGGGGATGACCCTCTTCTCCTTCACCCCCGCCTTGCCGCTCGCGGTGGCTGGTGGCTCCACCCTCTTCACCCTGGCCGGCTTCTTCGTCTCGCCCACGACCTTCATGCCTGGCTGGCTGCCGCCGACGAACCGAGCGCTCGGGATCGTCGCCTTCTGGGGCACGGCCGCCGTGGCGTATCACTTCGTCACGAGCAAGGTGGCCCTGCGCCGGCAGGCATGGCTCCGGCAGGGCCAAATGGAGCTCACCCGGGCGATCGAGGGCGACCGCTCGGTGGAGGAGGTGGCCGAGGCTGGCCTCCGCCAGCTCGCGCCGTGGCTCGGCGCCCCGGTGGGCGTCGTGCACGTGGCCGAGGATGGGCGCTTCGTCCGCCGCGCGGCCTTCGCCGTCACCTCGGAGGCCGGTCCGGACCACTACGCGCTGCGCGAGGGGCTGGGCGGGCAGGCGGCCCTGGAGAAGAAGGCGCTGGTGCTCGAGCCCGGGACGAGCGAGCGGCTCCGCTTCGCCTCGGTGCTCCTCGCCGCGGCTCCGGCGGTGGTGGTGGCGGCGCCAGCCATCGTCGACGACGAGGTGATCGCAGTGGTGGAGCTCGGCCTCACGCGCGCCATCGACGGCGCCGACCGCGAGCTCTTCGACATGGCGCTGCCGCGCCTGGCCCTCGCCCTGCGCTCCGCCACCGACCGCGCGCGGCTCGAGATCCTGCTCGCCGAGACCCAGCGCCAGGCCGAGGAGCTGCAGGCGCAGTCGGAGGAGCTGCGCGTCGCCAACGAGGAGCTGGAGCAGCAGGGCGAGGGCGCTGCGCGCCGCCCAGGCCCAGCTCGAGGCGCAGCAGGCGGAGCTCGAGGCTACCAACGCCGAGCTGGAGGCGCAGTCGGCGGCTCTGGAGGCGCGCGCCGACGACCTCCGCGCGGCGCACGTGGAGCTGCAGGCGCGGGCCACCGAGCTGGAGAAGGCGAGCCAGTACAAGTCGGAGTTCCTCGCCAACATGTCGCACGAGCTCCGCACGCCGCTCAACAGCACCCTCATCCTCTCGAAGCTGCTGGCGGAGAACCGGAGCGGAGGCTCGGGGCGGACGAGGTGCGTTACGCCAGCACCATCCACGGCGCGAGCGAGGATCTCCTCGCCCTCATCAACGACATCCTCGACCTCGCCAAGGTCGAGGCCGGCCGCGTCGAGCTCTCCCTGGAGGAGACGAGCGTAGCCTGGGTGGTGGAGGAGCTGGCCCGCACCTTCGACCCGGTGGCGAGCGAGCGCGGGCTCGCCTTCGAGAAGGCGCTCGGCCCCCGCCTGCCCGAGAAGCTCACCACCGATCGGCAGCGCCTCCTGCAGATCCTGCGGAACCTCCTCTCCAACGCCTTCAAGTTCACCGACCGCGGCGGGGTGGCGCTCCTCGTGGAGATCGCCGCGCCCGGCCGGGTGGCCTTCGCCGTGCGCGACACCGGCATCGGCATCGCCCCGGAGAATCAGGGCGCCGTCTTCGAGGCGTTTCACCAGCTCGAGGCGGGGCCCAGCCGGCGGCGTGGCGGCACCGGTCTCGGCCTCTCCATCACGCGCGAGCTCGTCGGCAGGCTGGGCGGCGAGCTCACCCTGGAGAGCGCGCCCGGACGCGGCAGTACCTTCACCGTCACCCTGCCGGTGGCGGGCCCGGAGAGCGCGGTCGCGGCGCAGCCAAGGGAGCGCCGCAGGAGCGCAAACGAGCTTCCGCCGGGCGCCGAGCGCCGGGGGGAGCGGCCTCGGTCGGCGAACCTCGGCCCGGGCCCGCGGGGGCCGGCCCTCCTCGTCCCGAGCCTCTGCCTGGAGCGGGCGGTGCGCTGGGAGTGAAATCACCGCAGGAGAGCGAATCTCGCCCGCGAGCTCAGGCAGGCGACGGAGCCTCCGAGCCCACTGCCGGCCGCCTCATCCTCATCGTGGAGGACGACGAGGCCTTTGCCGCCATCCTCGCCGAGATTGCGCAGGAACGCGGCTTCGAGGTGGCGCTCGCCGGCACCGCCGAGGAGGGCGTGGCGCTCGCCCGCAGCCGGAGGCCGGCGGCCATGCTCCTCGACGTGGGCCTCCCCGACCACTCCGGGCTCACGGTGCTGGAGCGGTTGAAGCGCGATCCGGCCACCCGCCACATCCCGGTGCACGTCATCTCGCTCCACGACCACGTGCACCAGGCCCTGGAGCTCGGCGCGGTGGGATACGCCATGAAGCCTGCAGCTCGCGAGGTGCTCGAGGGGGCCTTCAGCACCCTCACCGACCGGCTGGAGCGCCAGCCCCGGCGCGTGCTGGTGGTCGAGGACGACCCCCTGCAGCAGGAGAGCCTCCGGGTCCTGCTCGGCTCGGACGGCGTGGAGATCGTCACCGTGGGCACCGCGGCCGACGCCCTCCAGGAGCTCAGGGAGGGCGGCTTCGACTGCGTGGTGCTCGACCTCGGCCTCCCCGACGCTGGCGGCGAGGAGCTGCTCCGGCAGCTCGCCGCCGAGGAGCTGCCTTTGCGGCCGCCGGTGGTGGTCTACACCGGCCGTGAGCTCTCACCGGCCGAGGAGGCGCGCATCCGCCAGCGCACCCGCTCCATCGTGGTGAAGGGCGCCCGCTCGCCGGAGCGGCTGCTCGACGAGGTGACGCTCTTCGTGCACCGGGTGGAGTCGGAGCTCCCCCTCCACCGCCGGCGCATGCTGGCGCAGGTCCGGAGCCGCGATGCCGCCCTCGAGGGGCGAACCCTGCTCCTCGCCGAGGACGACGTGCGGTCGGTCTTCGCCATCACCGCCGCCCTCGAGCCGCACGGCGTGCGGGTTGAAATCGCCCGGAACGGCGAGGAGGCGCTCGCCGCCCTCGACCGCACCCCTTCCATCGACCTCGTGCTGATGGACATCATGATGCCGATCATGGACGGCTACGAGGCGATCCGGCGGCTCCGGGCCGACCCGCGCTTCGCGGGCCTGCCGGTGATCGCGCTCACCGCCAGGGCAATGAAGGACGACCGGGAAAGGTGCCTCGCCGCGGGCTCCAACGACTACCTGGCGAAGCCCATCGACGTCGACCGGCTGGTATCGCTCATCCGCGTGTGGCTCCCGAGCGGCGCGCGCTGAAGGCACGAACCTCGGAGGGGAAACGCCACGCGGAGGGACGAGAGAGAGCCGGGGGAGGAGGCGGGCGGAGGCGAGCGCCCGGCCGCCGCCGCTGGGCCGGAGCCGGCCCGCGGGTCCGGCCACCCGGACGACCTCGAGCTGCGCCTCCTCCTTCAGGCCATCCACGAGCGGTTCGGCTACGACTTTCGCGCCTACGCCCGCGCCTCCCTGCGGCGGCGGGTGGAAAAGGCGCTACCCCGCTTCGACTGCGGGTCGATTTCGCAGCTCCAGCACCGCGTCCTCCACGACCCGGCCGCCTTCCCCGAGCTGCTCTCCGACCTCACCGTGCAGGTGAGCGACCTCTTCCGCGATCCCCCTTACTTTCGGGCTTTTCGCGGGGAGGTGGTGCCGTTCCTGCGCACCCACGCCGCCATCCGCCTCTGGGTGGCGGGGGTAGCCACCGGCGAGGAGCTCTACTCCTTCGCCATCGTCCTCCACGAGGGGGGCTTGCTCGACCGGACCACCCTCTACGCCACCGACATCTCGCCCGAGGCGCTGCGGCTGGCTCAGGCAGGCGTGTACCGGGCCGACCGCCTGGCGAGGTTCGAGGAAAATTATCGCGAGGCGGGGGGAGCGCACGCGCTCGGGGATTACTACGGTCAGGCCTACGGGGGGCTCGTCTTTCGCCGCTGGCTCACCCGGGGCGCGGTCTTCGCCGACCACAGCCTCGCCACCGACGCGGTGTTCGCCGAGGTGCAGATGGTCTCGTGCCGCAACGTCCTCATCTACTTCGACCGGGCGCTCCAGGAGCGGGCGGTCGGACTCTTCGCCGAGGCGCTCTCGCCGCGTGGCTACCTCGGCCTGGGAACCCGGGAGTCACTTCGCTTCACCGGCCAGGCCGAGGCCTTCGCCGAGGTGGGCCGCGGCCTCCGCCTCTACCGGAAGGTGTGACGGATTGCCCGCCATCACGGCCATCGCCATCGGGGGCTCGGCCGGCGCGCTGCCGGTGCTGAAGGACCTCCTCCCCCGGCTGCCGGCCGGGCTGTCGGTGTCGGTGATGGTGGTGCTGCACGTCCCATCCGGCCGCCCGACGCTCCTGCCCGAGCTCTTCTCGCGGCTCTCCGTGCCGGTGGACGAGGCCTTCGACAAGGCGCCCCCCACCGCCGGGGTGTGGTTCGCGCCCTCGGGTTACCACCTCCACGTGGAGCGCGACGGCCACCTCGCACTCTCCGTGGACCCCCCCGTCCTGCACTCGCGCCCCTCCATCGACGTGCTCTTCGAGTCGGCGGCCGCGGCCCACGGTCAGGGCCTCGTTGCCCTGCTCCTCTCCGGGGCCAGCGCGGATGGCGCCGAGGGGCTCCGGGCGGTGGTGGCCGCCGGCGGGCTGGCGCTCGCCCAGGACCCCGACTCGGCCATGTGTCCGGTGATGCCTGCCGCCGGCGTGCGCGCCGGCGCGCGCCCCTGCAGCGTGGAGGAGCTCGGCCGCATCCTCGCCGCCGCGCCCACGAGCTCGACGTCCGGCCCCGATTCGTGAATCCCGCGGAGCCGGGGCGGGGGCGCAGCTCCCGTTCAACGGATGGCGCGCTGGAGCGCGACCCGCGCGCCCTCGCGGTAGAGCGAGTGGAGGTGCGCCTCCACCGCCTCCACGAAGGGCTGGCTCTGCGGCAGGTCGTCCCCGAAGAGCTGGCGCATGCCGAGGAGCGGACGCGGGTCCTCGCCACCCTCGCGCGCCCGCTGCTGAAGCTCCGCCAGCATGGGGTCGTTCATGGGGAGCTCGCGCCCGTGCTCGTCGGTGCCCGCGAGGTAGCGGAGCCAGGAAGCGACGGTGAAGGTGAGCGCGCGCATCGGGCCGCCGCGGGCGAGCCGCTCCCGGATGCTGGGCAGGACGAACTTGGGAATGCGCGCCGAACCCTCGGTGCCGAGGCGGGCGAGCTGGTCGCGCAGGACCGGGTTCCCGAACCGCTCCACCAGCGAGGCGCGGTACGCTTCGAGGTCGATGCCGGGCACCTCGGGGAGGAGCTCCACCACCTCGTCGCCCATCTGCTGCTCGAGCAGCGCGCGGATGTCCGGGTCCTCGATGGCCTCGTCGGCGTAGGTGAGGCCGAGGAGCATGCCGACGTAGGCGATGGCCTGGTGTCCGGCGTTGAGGAGCCAGAGCTTCATGAGCTCGTAGGGCACCACGTCCTTCACGATCTGGGCGCCGACCTCCTCCCAGCGCGGACGGCCGAGCGTGAAGTGATCCTCGATGATCCACTGGATCCACGGCTCGCAGATCACGGGCCAGCCGTCGACCAGGCCGAACTTCTCCTTCACCAGGGCCCGGTGCTCGTCCTTGGTGGCGGGGACGATGCGGTCGACCATGGCGTTGGGGAAGGCGACCTTCTGCTTCGCCCAGGCGTGGAGGGCGGGGTCGCGCAGCGCCAGGAAGGCGAGGATCATCCGCCGGGCGATGTTCCCGTTGCCCTGAAGGTTGTCGCACGACTGGATGGTGAAGGGGGCGAGCCCGCGCTGGCGGCGAAGCTCGAGCGCCTCGGCGAGGAAGCCGAACGACGAGGCCGGCTTCTCGGGATGGGCGAGGTCGTGCTGCAGGTCGGGGCTGTCGGCGAGGAGCTCGCCCGTGCCCTGGTGCACGTAGTAGCCGCCCTCGGTGATGGTGAGCGAGACGATGCGGCAGTCGGGGTGGGCCATCTTCTCCACCACCGCGCGCGGGTCGTCGGGGGCGAAGAGGTAGCCGGTCATGGAGCCGATGACGCGCGCCTGGTCGCCCGAGGCGCTCCGCTCCACCACCGTGTAGAGGTGGTCCTGCGCGCGGAGCACGTCGCGCATCTTCGCGTCGCCCGGGAGGAGCCCCACGCCGCACAGGCCCCAGCGCGGCCCCTCCCGGTGCATGAGGTCGTCGAGGTAGAGGGCCTGGTGGGCGCGGTGGAAGCCGCCCACGCTCATGTGGACGATGGCGTGGGGCAGGGCCGCACGGTCGTAGGTGGGCACCCGCACCGAACCGGGGAGCTTTCCGAGGTTCTTCTGATTCAGCGGAATCGGTGCGTTGGCCATGGGGTCCTTCGGTCGGGGTCGCGCGAGGTCGAGAACACCCTCACCCCCCGTCCCTCCGGGAGAGCGGGAGCTACGGGAGAGCGGCTGTGTGACCGTGTAGCAGGCGAGGGCCGAGCGCGCTACGCCCGGGCGGCGCCGGGGGCGGGGCGCACCGGCTCGTCGGCGAGCGGGTGGCGGCTCGAGCGCTCGAGGGCGAAGCCCTTCGCGTCGAAGAGGTGGCAGTGCTCGGCGAGAGGCGCGAGCCGCACCCGGTCGTGCATGCGCACGGCGCTCTCGCCATCGGTCTGCACGGTGAGGAGCTCGCCGCCCTCCACCTTCACGTGGAGGTAGGTCACCCCGCCGAGCCGCTCCACCACCAGCACCTCGCCGCCGATGGCGCCCTCGGGACTGACGGTGATGTGCTCGGGCCGAACCCCGAGGGTGACCTGCGCGCCGGTGGCGAGCGTGCCGGTCTCCACCGGGACCTCGAACGACCCGCCGCCCGGGAGCTTCACCACCACCGCCCCGGAGGCGTCGACGGTGGCCGCGGTGCGCATGAAGTTCATCTTGGGCGAGCCGATGAAGCCGGCGACGAAGAGGTTCACCGGATGGTGGAAGAGCTCGAGCGGCGAGCCGACCTGCTCGATGACGCCGCCCTGCAGGACCACGATCTTGTCAGCCAGCGTCATCGCCTCCACCTGGTCGTGGGTGACGTAGACCATGGTGGCCTGGAGCTGATCGTGGAGGCGGGTCAGCTCGAGCCGCATCTGAACGCGCAGCGCGGCGTCGAGGTTGGAGAGCGGCTCGTCGAAGAGAAAGACCCTGGGGTTCCGCACGATGGCGCGGCCGATGGCCACGCGCTGGCGCTGCCCCCCGGAGAGCTCCTTGGGCTTGCGGGCGAGGAGCGGCTCGAGCTGGAGGATGCGCGCCGCCTCCCCCACCTTCCGGTCGCGCTCCGCCTTGGGCTCGCCGGCGAGGCGCAGGCTGAAGGCCATGTTGTCGGCCACGTTCATGTGCGGATAGAGCGCGTAGCTCTGGAACACCATGGCGAGGCCGCGCTTGGCCGGCGGGACGTCGTTCATGCGGGCGCCGTCGATGAAGAGGTCGCCGGCGGAGATCTCCTCGAGCCCCGCCACCAGGCGGAGGAGCGTGCTCTTGCCGCACCCCGAGGGGCCGACGAAGACCACGAACTCGCGGTCGGCGATCTCCAGCGAGACGCCCTTGATGACCTCGAAGTCGCCGAACGACTTGCGGATGTTCTCGAGCTTGATGGTGGCCACGTGTGCGTTCTCCCGCAGCTACTTGACGGCACCGAAGGTGAGGCCGCGCACGAGCTGGCGCTGGCTCACCCAGCCGAAGATGAGGATGGGCGCAATGGCCATGGTGGAGGCGGCCGAGAGCTTGGCCCAGAAGAGGCCCTCGGGGCTGGAGAAGGAGGCGATGAAGGCGGTGAGCGGCGCGGCGTTCACCGCGGTGAGGTTGAGGCTCCAGAACGCCTCGTTCCAGGAGAGGATGATGGCGAGGAGCGCCGTCGAGGCGATGCCGGGCGCGGCGAGCGGGAGGAGGAGCGAGAGGAGCTCGTCCTTCGTCTGCGCGCCGTCCATGCGGCCCGCCTCCAGGATCTCGCGCGGCACGTCCTTGAAGAAGGAGAAGAGCATCCACACCACGATGGGAAGGTTCACCAGCGTGTAGATGATGGTGAGGCCGGTCCGGGTGTCGAGGAGGCCGGTGTCGCGCGCCAAGAGGTAGATGGGGACGAGCACGCCCACCGCAGGGAGCGCCTTGGTGGAGAGCATCCAGACGAGGGTGCTCTTCGTCCTCTTGGTGGGGAAGAAGGCCATGGCGTAGGCCGCCGGGACGGCCAGGAGGAGCGCCAGCGCGGTGGAGCCGAAGGAGGTCACCACGCTGTTCCAGGCGTAGCGGAAGTAGTCGGCCCGCTGCTGCACCACCGCGTAGTTCTCCACCGTGGGGTGGAAGACGAGGAGCGGCGGGGTGGAGACGGCGTCGATCTCCGTCTTGAAGCTGGTGATGAACATCCACAGCACCGGGAAGAAGATGAGGAAGGCCGCCAGCCAGCCGACCGCGGTGAAGGCGAGCTTCCTGCGCATGTCCCGTTTCATGGTCAGGTCTCGATGTTCTTGGCCACCGAGCGCATGAGCACCACGGCGACGATGTTGGCGAGCACGATGGCGAGGACCCCGCCGGCCGAGGCGCTGCCCACGTCCCACTCGCGCAGCGCGTACCGGTAGATGAGGAAGGCGAGGTTGGTGGAGGCGAAGCCCGGGCCTCCGGTGGTGGTGACGTAGATCTCGGCGAACACGCTGAGGAGGAAGAGGGTCTCGATCATCACCACCGCGCCGATGGCGCGGGCGAGGTGCGGGATGATGATGAAGAAGAACATGGAGATGGGGCCGGCCCCGTCCATGCGCGCGGCCTCCTTGCGCTCCGGGTCGAGCGCCTGGATGGAGGTGAGCAGGATGAGGGTGGCGAAGGGGAGCCACTGCCAGGTCACCATGATGATGATGGCGGTGAGCGGGAGGTCGGAGAACCAGTCGATGGCCCGGAAGCCCATGCTCCGGGCGATCCAGGCGAAGAGCCCGTTCACCGGGTGCATGAGCATGTTCTTCCAGACGAGCGCGCTCACCGTGGGCATGACGAAGAAGGGCGCGATGGCGAGCACCCGTGCCACGCCGCGGCCGAAGAACTCCTGGTCGAAGAGGACGGCAAGGAGGGTGCCGAGGGCCACCGTCACGAACAGCGTCCAGCCCAGGATGAGCATGGTGTTGGTGATGGCGATGCTGAGGGCGGGGTCGGTGAAGAGGAAGACGTAGTTGTCGAAGCCGGCGAAGCCGCGCTGGAGCGGCTGGAGCAGGTTGTAGCGCTGGAAGGAGAACCACAGCGTCATCGCCAGGGGCACGATCATCCAGACGAAGAGGAGGACGATCGAGGGGAGCTTGAGCGGCAGGGTGCTCTTCCGGCGGCTCCCCACCGCGGTGAGCCCGGTGGGCGAGGCCGCGTGGGCCTGCTCTGCGGTGGCAGCCATGGTGCTCCCGGCGGCGAGGCACCGGGAGCGGCGGGGCGGGCAAGGTCCCGCCGCACCCGGGCGGTTCACGGCGAGGCGAACGAGCCTACTTCTTGTAGTACCCCGCGCGCTTCATGGTGCGCTCGGTGGCGGCCTGGGCGGTGGCGAGCGCCTTGTCCACGCTGGTCTTGCCGGCGAGGGCGGCGGCCACCTGCTGGCCTACCTGGGTGCCGATGGAGGCGAACTCCGGGATGGCCACGAACTGAACGCCGGTGTACGGCACCGGCTTCGAAGACGGGTGGAGCGGGTCGGCCGCCTCGATGGCCTTCAGGGTGCGAGAGGCGAAGGGCGCGGACTTCTGGTACTCGGGGCTGGCGTAGGTGGACTTGCGGGTGCCCGGAGGAACCACCGTCCAGCCATCGGTCTTGGCCACGAGCTGCACGTACTCCTTCGAGGTCGCCCACCAGATGAACTTCTTCGCCTCGGCCGCGTGCTTGGTGGAGGCGGGGACGCCGAGCGCCCACGACCACAGCCACTGCGCGCCGTTCGGGACGGTGCCGGTGGGGGCCTGGGCGAAGGCGACCTTGTCGGCCACCTGCGAGTCCTTGGGGTTCGAGATGTAGCCGGCGGCCGAGGTGGCGTCGATCCACAGCGCGCACTTGCCGGTGGCGAAGAGGGCACGGTTCTCGTTGTGGCCGTTGGAGGCGGCGCCGGGCGGGCCGTACTTCTGCATCAGGTCGACGTAGAAGTTGATGGCCTTCTTCCACTCGGGGCTGGTGAGCTGGGGCTTCCACTCCATGTCGAACCAGCGGCCGCCCATGGTGTTGATGAGGGTGGTGAGGTAGGCGAAGTTCTCGCCCCAGCCCGGCTTGCCGCGCAGGCAGATGCCGTAGACGCCGTTCGCCTTGTCGGTGAGCTTGGGCACGAACTTGGCGATGTCGTCGTAGGTGGGCTGCTCGGGCATGGTGAGCCCGGCCTTCTCGAAGAGGTCCTTGCGGTAGAAGGTGAAGGAGCTCTCGCCGTAGAACGGCGCGGCGTAGAGCTTGCCATCGGCGGAGAGGCTGTCGGCAATGGGCTTCAGGAGATTGGCGCGGTCGTAGCTCTCGGGCATCCCCTCCTCGATGGGAAGGAGCCAGCCCTTCTTGCCCCAGATCGGCGTCTCGTAGCTGCCGATGGTGAGGATGTCGAACGACCCGCCCTTGGTGGCGATGTCGGTGGTGACGCGGTCGCGGAGGGTGTTCTCCTCCAGCACCACCCACTCCAGCTTGATGTCGGGGTTCGCCTTCTCGAACTCGGCGGAGAGGCGCTGCATGATGATCATGTCGGAGTTGTTGACGGTGGCGATGGTGACCTTGGTCTGGGCCATCGCCGCGCCGGCGCTCATCGCCAGCATTGCGGCCAGAAGGTTTCGAAGCATGCGCACGGTGGGACCCTTTCGCTGGACGTGAAACCCGCCGGGCCCCCGTGGACCCGACCTTCCCCCACATCGACGTCCACGAGAAGCGGTGAGGCTGTGGCAGTCAGCGGGGGAGGGAGGCGATTAAATCCAAGTGATGTATAAAAGCCATTGCACCTTTTGGGGCCTGCCCGATAGGCCAGAAGCCTGCGAGGCAACCAGCCCTGCCGGGCTGCGCCCGCGGCCGCGCAGGGTGCCGGGGCCGCCGTCGAGCGCAGCGTTTCCTCCTTGACGGGCGGCGCGAGATGCGGTGTGGGTTTCCGCCTATGACCTCCTCCGTCCCGAAGACCATGACCGGCGCCATCCTGCCGGGAGACAGCACCGTGCAGTTCGCCACCTTCGACGTGCCGGAGCCCGGGCCAGGCCAGGTGCTGGTGAGGGTGCGCGCGAGCTCCATCTGCGGCAGCGACATCCGCGCCATCTACCGCGCCCACCTGGGAAAGGGCGCGGAGGGATACAGGCCCGGCACCGTGGCCGGCCACGAGCCTTGCGGCGAGATTGTGAGGACGGGGCCGAGCTGCAAGGAGTTCGGGGTGGGCGACCGGGTGGTCCTCTACCACATCAGCGGCTGCGGCTGCTGCGAGGACTGCAAGGCCGGCTACATGATCTCCTGCCACAACGCCGTCCGCGCCGCCTACGGCTGGCAGCGAAACGGCGGTCACGCGCCCTACCTCCTCGCCGAGGAGAACACCTGCGTGCACCTGCCGGAGCCGCTCACCTTCGTGGATGGCGCGCTCATCGCCTGCGGCTTCGGCACCGCATGGGAGGCGCTCACCCGCATCGGCGTCTCGGGCGCCGACCGGCTGCTCGTCACCGGTCTCGGGCCGGTGGGCCTCGCGGCCGCCATGCTCGGCCGCGCCCTCGGCGCCCGCGAGGTGATCGGGGTCGACACCAGCCCCGAGCGCCGGGAGCTGGCCCTGAAGCTCCAGCTCGTCGAGCACGCGCTCCCCAGCGATGCGGGCACGCTGGACCAGATCCTCTCCTTCACCGGCGGGAAGGGGTGCGAGGCGGCCGTCGACTGCTCGGGCGCCGCGCCGGCCCGGCTCCTCGCCATCCGCGGCTCCCGCCAGTGGGGGCGCATCGCCTTCGTGGGCGAGGGGAGCGACGTGCACTTCGACGTCTCGCCGGAGCTCATTCACCCCCAGAAGACCCTCTACGGTTCCTGGGTGACGAGCCTCGGCCACATGGCCGACCTGTGCGAGCGGCTGGTGCGCTGGAACCTTCACCCGGAGGTGACGGTCACCCACCGCTTCGGGCTCGAGGACGCGGCAGAGGCCTACAGGGTGGCCGACCGGGGCGCGTCGGGGAAGGTGGTCATCACCTTCAGTTAAGGGCCCCACCCCCCTTTGCCCCCCTCCCTCCGGGAGGGGGGGCCCCACTTCAGGGCGATGGTGGAGGCGCCTCGCCTAGCGGGAGGGGGAGGTTTCGATCCTGGAGGCCGCGGGGGCGTCGAGGAACCAGAGGAGCTCGCCGTCCCGGGGGCGGGCCCGGGTGGCGGGGAGGGCGCCGGGGGCGGAGGGGTCGCCGGAGACGGCCTCGGCCACCCGTGCCGCCTTCTCGCCGCCGGTGACGAGGAAGAGCACCACCCGCGCAGCCTCCAGCACCGGGAAGGTGACGGTGATCCGGAAGGTCTCGAGCTTCTCCGCCCAGGGGGCCACCACCAGCCGCTCGCGCTCCTCGAGCGCCGGGTTCCCCGGGAAGAGCGAGGCGGTGTGGCCGTCCGCGCCCATCCCCATGAGCGCGAGGTCGAGGCGCGGGACGCCTTCCCCCCCGAGGGCGCGCCGCAGCTCGACCTCGTAATCCTTCGCCGCCACCGAGGCGTCGGTCTCCTCGGCCCGGACCCGGTGAATCTGCTCCGGCGGGATGGGCACGCGCGAGAGCAGGGTGGTGCGCGCCATGCCGTAGTTCGACTCTGGATCGTCAGGGTGCACGTGGCGCTCGTCGCCCCAGAAGACGTGCACCTCCCCCCACGGCACGCGGCCGAAGAACGGCTCCTGCGGGTCCGAGAGGAGGAGGTGGAGCTTCCGCGGCGTGCTGCCGCCGGAGAGCGCGAGGGTGAAGCGCCCGCGCGCCTTCACCGCGTCGCGCGCGCGCTTCACGATCTCCTCGGCGGCGAGGCGCATGAGCGCGCCCGCGTCGGGGGCGACGACCAGCCGGGGCGCGGCGAGCGACCCAGGGCTCACGTGGGGTTCACCCAACTCTTTCCCTCCCGGCGGAGCAGCTCGTCGGCGGCGGCCGGCCCCCAGGTGCCGGCGGCGTAGTTGGGGAAGTCGCGCGCCGGCAGGCTTCCCCACAGGTCGAGGATGGGGGTGGCGATGCGCCAGGCCGCCTCGACGTTGTCCCAGCGGTGGAAGAGCGACGGGTCGCCCTCCATGCAGTCGTAGAGGAGCTGCTCGTAGCCGGTGGTGGGCACCACCGGGCCGAAGTCGCCGTAGCCGAAGCGCAGCTCCACGTCGGCGAGGCGGATGGTCTGCCCCGGCACCTTGGCCTTCATGCGCAGGGTGATGCCCTCGTCGGGCTGGATGCGCATGTCGAGCCGGTTGCGGTCGATTGACTCGACGCCCGCCGCCCGGAAGAGGAGGAGCGGGGGGCGCTTGAAGGTGATGGAGATGAGGGTGTCGCGGCCCGGCATGCGCTTCCCGCTCCGGAGCAAGAAGGGCACCCCGGCCCATCGCCAGTTGTCGATCTGCAGGCGCACCGCGGCATAGGTCTCGGTCTTGGAGTCGGGCGAGACGCCGCGCTCCTGCCGGTACCCTTGCACCCGCTTGCCGTTCACCGTGCCCTCGCCGTACTGCCCGCGCACGGTGGAGGCGAGCACCTCCTCCGGCTGCAGGGGGCGCACGGCGTCGAGCACCTTCACCTTCTCGTTTCGCAGCGCCTCGGCGGCGAGCGTGGAGGGGGGCTCCATCGCCACCAGGGTGAGGAGCTGGAAGATGTGGTTCTGCAGCACGTCGCGCAGGACGCCCGCCCTCTCGTAGTAGGCGCCGCGCCCCTCCACCCCCAGGTCCTCGGCCACGGTGATCTGCACGTGGTCCACGTAGCGCCGGTTCCAGATGGGCTCGAAGAGGCCGTTCGCGAAGCGAAACACCAGGATGTTCTGCACCGTCTCCTTGCCGAGGTAGTGGTCGATGCGGAAGAGCTGGTGCTCGGCGAGCACGCTCGTCAGCTTGGCGTTGAGCTGCCGCGCGCTGTCGAGGTCGTGGCCGAAGGGCTTCTCCACGATGACGCGCCGCCAGCGACCGCCCTCCTCGCGGGTGAGCCCGGCCTCGCCGAGCTGCCGCACCAGCGGGCCGAAGGCGTCGGGCGGGGTGGCGAGGTAGAAGAGGACGTTGCCTCCGGTGCCGTGCTCGCGGTCGAGCTCGGCGAGCCGCTCCTTCAGGCGCGCGTACATGGCCGGGTCGTCGGTGTCGCCGGAGACGCAGTGGAGGCGTCCCCGGAAGTCGGCCCACAGCTCCTCGTCGATGGCGCGGGCGGTGAACTCGCGCACGTCCTCGCTCATGAGCTTCCGGAAGCCCTCGTCGTCCATCGGCTTGCGGACGATCCCCACGAAGGCGAACTCGCGCGGCAGGAGTCCGTTCGCGCGGAGGTTGTAGAGCGAGGGGAGGAGCTTGCGCTTCGTGAGGTCGCCGGTGGCGCCGAAGATGACGATGGCGCAGGGGTCGCTCGGACAGGCCAGACCCTCGGGGCAGTCGACCATGCGTTCGCCTCCTCTTTCCTGACGGTTCTAGCTACTGGCGGCGGGCGAAGCGCGCCACCACCTCGAAGAAGTGGTCGATGCCGAGCGGCTTCTCGAGGTGCTCGGCCACCTCCAGGTCGGCGATGCGCTCCGCGAGGCCCGCCGCGGCCGACATCACCACCACCGGGATCGCGGAGAGCTCGGGGTCCTCGCGCTGCCGGCGTCGAAACTCCTCGCCGTCCATCACCGGCATGAAGAGGTCGAGCAGGATGAGGGCCGGCCGCTCGGCGCGTGCAAGCTCCAGCGCCTCGGCGCCGTGGCGGGCCGACGCCACCCTGTAATTTTCCAGCTCGAGCAGCTCGGTGAGCGACTCGCGGATGTCGCGGTCGTCGTCCACCACCAGGACCAGCGGGGCGTCGGCGTCGGCGCGGGAGCGCGTCTCGGCGAGCTGGGCGGCGAAGCTCTGGGTAGCGTGACAGGCGTTCAACGGGGGCTCTCCTTCGCGGGCGCCGCGGCGGGCGCCTCCTTCGTCTCGCCCGCGGGCGCGAGCGGCAGCTCCAAGAAGAAGGTGGAGCCCTCACCCGGCGCGCTCTCGACCTGGAGGCGCCCCCCGTGTGCCTCCGCCACGAGCCGCGCCACCCACAGGCCCACCCCGAACCCCCCGTAGTGGCGCTCCGGCACCGCCCGCTCGAAGCGCTCGAAGATGCGCCCCTGGTCGGCCGCGGCGATGCCGATGCCGCCGTCCTTCACCGAGAGGCGCGCGGTGCCGTCCGCCTGGCCGACGACGAGCGAGATGGGCTTCCCCTCGCCGTACTTGATGGCGTTCGAGACGAGGTTCGTCACCACCGTGTCGACCCGCATGCGGTCCCAGTCCCCCACCACCGGCTCCAGCGCCTCCACCCGCGCCTCGGTGCGCGCCTCGCGCAGGGTCTCGCCGAAGCGGTTCACCACCTCCTCGGCCAGCTCCGCGAGGTCGACCGGCTCCCGCACCAGATTGACCACGCCGCGCGAGATGCGCGAGACGTCGAGGAGGCGGTTCACCAGCTCGGCCAGCCGCTCGGCCGAGCGGTTCACCGTGCGGAGGCGCTGCTCCATCCGGGCTGGCTCGGCCACCCCGTGCGCCACGGCGCGCTGCAGGCTCTGCACCTGGAGCTGCAGCGAGGTGAGCGGGGTCTTGAGCTCGTGCGAGGCGATGGAGAGGAACTGATTGCGCGCCGCCACCGCCGCCTCGAGCGCCTCCATCGACTCGCGCCGCTCGCGCCGCACCTGGGCGTCGGACATCTCGCGCTCGATGGCCGGGACGAGGCGCGAGAGGTTCTGCTTGGTGATGAAGTCCCCCGCGCCGCTCTTCAGCGCCTCCACCGCGCGGTCCTCCCCGATGGTGCCGGAGACGAGCACGAAGGGGAGGTCGGGGTCGAGCTCGCGCACGAGGCGCAAGGCCTCGAGGCCGTTGAAGTTGGGGAGGGCGTAGTCGGAGATGACGAGGTCCCACCCCTTGGGGAAGGCGGCCCGGAGCGCGCTCCCCGTCTCCACGCGCTCCATCACCGGAGCGTATCCGCCGCGGCGGAGCTCGAGGGTGACGAGCAGGGCGTCATCCTTCGAGTCCTCCACCAGCAGCACGCGCAAGGGCTTCACGGGCGCTCCGGCGGAGGCGCCCGGTTGAGGACGAGCCAGTACATCCCCAGCTGGTGCGAGGCCGACATGAACTCGGTGAAGGAGACCGGCTTTCGCACGTAAGAGTTCGCGCCGAGCGCGTAGCTCTGCACGAGGTCCTGCTCCTCCGCCGACGAGGTGAGCACCACCACCGGAAGGGTGCGGGTGCGCTCGCTCGCCCGGATGCGTCGCAGCACCTCGAGCCCGTTCACCCGCGGCAGGTTGAGGTCGAGGAGCACCAGCTCCGGCAGCGGCCGGGGCGAGCCGTCCGGACCCTCGCCGAAGAGGTAGTCGAGCGCCTGCTGGCCATCCTCCGCCAGCTCCACCGTGTTGCCGAAGTTGTGCTTGGTGAAGGCGCGCAGGGTGAGGTCGCGGTCGTCCGCGTTGTCCTCCACCAGGAGCATCACCTTGCGCTCCACCGTCGCAGAAGGATCCATGTCAGTGTTCCCCCAGGGTGAAGAAGAAGCTGGCGCCCCGGCCCGGCGCACCCTCGGCCCAGGCCCGGCCCCCGTGGCGCCGGACGATGCGCTGCCAGGTGGCGAGGCCGATGCCGGTCCCCTCGAACTCGGAGGTAGTGTGGAGCCGCTGGAAGGGCTGGAAGAGGCGGGCGGCGTAGGCCATGTCGAAGCCCGCACCGTTGTCCTTCACCCGGTAGACGCGCCCCTCCGGGCCGTCCTCGGCCGAGAGCTCCACCCGCGGCGAGGGCGTGCCTCGGGTGAACTTGAAGGCGTTGCCGACGAGGTTCACGAGGCCGGCGCGGAGGAGGCGCGGGTCGCCGCGCGCGTGGAGCCCCTCCTGTACCAGCACCTCCACCTCGCGCCCCGGGTGGCGGGCCCGCTCCTCCTCGGCCACCTCGCGGAAGAGGCCGGAGAGGTGGACGGGCTCTCGCCGGATCTCAGAGCGGGTGACCCGAGAGAGGCCGATGAGGTCGTCGATGAGCGCCGACATGCGCTGGCTGGCGGCGCGGATCCGCGAGAGGTAGTCGCGGCCGCTCGCGTCGAGCCGGTCGGCGTAGTCCTCCAGCATGACCTGGCTGAAGCCGTCGAGGGCGCGGAGCGGCGCCCGCAAGTCGTGCGAGACCGAGTAGCTGAAGGCCTCCAGCTCCTTGTTCACCGCGGTGAGCTCCACCGTGCGCTCCTCGACCCTGCGCTCCAGCTCCTCGGCCCGCTGCCGCTCGGCCTCCCGCGCCGTCTCCTCCACCCGCTGCCGCTCCAGAAAGGCGCCGATCTGGATACCGAGCGCGCCGCAGAGCTGCACGAGATCCTCGTCGCGGGGGCGCGGATCGCCGGAAAAGAGCTGGACCACCAGCGCCACCTCGCCGCCCACCTTCACCGGAAAGGCGAGGGCGCTCTTCAAGCCGGCGGTGAGCGCGACCTCCGCGCGAGGATACTCCGGAGTCCGGCGGAGGTCGTCGAGCCACACTGGCGCGCCGCTCCTCCAGGCGCCGCCGGGCGCCGCCTCGCCGGGCGGGACGCGGAGCGCGCGCACCAGCGCCACGAAGTGCGTCGCCTCGGTCGACGGTCGCTGCCAGCTCGCCACGACCCGGAGCGCCTCGTTCGCCGGTGCCCAGGCAAAGGCCACCTCGTAGCCGAGCGCCGGCGCGAGGCCGGCGAGGAGCTGGGGCAGCGCCTCCTCGAGGGAGCGGTTCCCCATGAGCGCGCGCGCCACCTCGTAGCTCGCCGCGCGCCGCATCTCGGCCTTCTTGCGGTCGGTGGTGTCGCGCACGAGCTTGGCGTAGCCCACGATGTGGCCGTCCTCGCTCCGCAGGGCGCGCAGGGTGATGGCGGCCCAGAAGCGCGAGCCGTCCTTGCGCACGCGCCACCGCTCGCTCTCGAACTGACCGTGCAGGGCGGCGTGCGAGAGCTCCTCCTCCGGGGCGCCCGCCGCCACGTCCTCGGACGTGTAGAAGAGGGAGAAGTGGCGCCCCTCGATCTCCTCCGGGAGGTAGCCCTTGATGCGCCCCGCGCCGCTGTTCCAGCTCCGCACCCGGCCCTCCGGGTCGAGCATGTAAATGGCGGCGTCCCGCACCCCCTCCACGAAGAGGCGGAAGCGCTCCTCGCTCTCGGCGAGCGCCCGCGCGCGCTCCTCCACCGCCCGGGTGGCGGAGCGGTAGGTGCGGGCCACCGAGCGCAGGCTCGCCCGCGAGGCGACGACCAGCACCGCGCCCACGAGGAGCGTGAGCCCCAAGGTGAGGCCGAGCACCCGGCGTCCAGCCTCCCCGGCCACGCGGGCACGCTCCATGCGAAGCGTCGTCTCGAGCGCTGTGAAGACGGCGAGCTCCTGGCGCGCCGCCTCGAGGAGGGGCCTGCGCGAGAGCATCCCCTCGGCGGCGATGGCCGAGGCAGGTACCTTCCCGAGGCGCCCCAGGTCGGCCCCCGCCTCCTCGCCCCAGCGTTCGGAGAGCGCCCTCACCCTGCGCACCCGCTCCACCTGCTCGGCCTTGTCGGAGACGAGGGTGGCGAGCCGCTCGAAGCCGCCGGGGAGGCTCGCCTCGGCTGTGGCGTATCCCTCGACGAAGACGCTGTCGCCGGTGAGGAGATAGCCGCGGAGGTTCGATTCGCGCTCGGCGAGCAGCAGCGCCAGCGTGCCCTCCTGGGCCAGCACCCGGTCGGTGTGATCGACCGAGGCCGCGAGCCTGCGCTGGGTGAGGAGCTGCCAGCCCAGCACCGCCGCCACCACCAGCATCACCACCACCGGCAGGAGGGAGGCGCGCAGGAGGAGACCGCGGAGCTGGCGCTCCTCTGGTGAGGGCGGGTTGGCCATCAGCTCGGGCGTTTCTAACAAGGAACCGGCGCAGCTCCCAGAAAGGATGTCGAGCGCTTGCGCCTCCCATGCGCGGGGATGGCGCCGGCCGTGCGGTCACGCCGTCCGAAGCCGGCCGCGGCGACGGGGAGACGCCCCTCCCGGCACACCGGTGCGGTAAGATGGGAGCTCCTTTGGGGTGGAGGCGGGCCGTGCAGCTGGACCTCGGTGTGCTCGTCCTCGCGGGCGGGGCGCTCTTCGCGCTCCTCGTCGCGCTCACCTTCCTCGTCCGCCGCCGGCGGCGGGCCGCGCGGGGGCTCCGCGCCTTCGAGGAGAGCGCGGCGCGCGGCGCTCTCCCGCGGTCGCTCCACCCGGTCATCGACCCCGAGGTGTGCATCGGCAGCCTCTCCTGCCTCAAGGCGTGCCCGGAGGGCGACATCCTCGGCGTGGTGCAGGGGGCGGCGAGGCTCGTTCACGGCGACCATTGCGTGGGGCACGGCCGGTGTGCGGCCGAGTGTCCGGTGGGCGCCATCAGGCTCGTCTTCGGCACCTCGGAGCGCGGGGTGGACCTGCCCGAGGTGAGCGGCGAGTTCGAGTCGTCGCGGCCGGGTGTGTACGTGGTGGGCGAGCTCGGCGGCATGGGGCTCGTCGCGAACGCCATGCGCCAGGGACTGGAGTGCCTCGCGTACCTGGCGGAGCGGTTCGCGCCGCGCCAGGGGAAGCCGGCGGGGGCGACCACATCGGGGAAGGCCCCGCCCACCGCGCCCACAGGTGAGAGGGTGGACGTGGCGGTGGTGGGGGCCGGGCCGGCCGGCCTCGCCGCGGCGCTGGGCGCCAGGAGGGCGGGGCTCAGCTACCGGCTCCTCGAGCAGGGGGCGCTCGGCGGGGCGGTGGCTCATTACCCGCGCCACAAGGTGGTGATGACCGAGACGGTGGAGCTGCCCTTCCACGGCCGATTCGGAAAGAGGCGCATGTCGAAGCCGGAGCTCCTCGCCGGCTTCCGCGCCGTGGTCGAGCGGGGGGGCCTCGAGGTCGAGGAGGGCGTGCGGGTGACCGGCCTCGAGGGCGAGGACGGCGCCTTCGAGCTCCTGACCGCCGAGGGCCGGCGCATCGCCACGCGCAAGGTGGTGCTGGCGGTGGGCCGGCGCGGTACCCCGCGCATGCTGGGCGTAGCCGGCGAGGAGCTCGCGAAGGTCACCTACGGCCTCGACGACGCGGAGCAATACCGCGGGGAGCGGGTGCTGGTGGTCGGGGGCGGCGACTCCGCGCTGGAGGCGGCGGCCGCGCTCGCGGAGGCCTCCGCGGAGGTGACGCTCTCCTACCGCGGCGAGGCGCTCGCCCGGTGCCGCTCCGAGAACCGCGAGCGGGCCCTCGCGCTCGCCGCAGGAGGGCGGCTCTCGCTCCTCCTCGGCTCCACGGTGCGCGAGGTGATGGAGCGCCAGGTCGTTCTCGATCACCGCGGCGCGGAGCGGCGACTCCCGAACGACTACGTCATCGCCAGCCTGGGCGGCGACCTGCCCCTCGCGCTCCTCGACCGCCTGGGCGTCGCGATGAGGCGCTACTTCGGAGAGGCCCAGGGGGAAGCGCGCGCGGGCCTGGCCGGAGGAAAGGAGCGCTACCTCGCCGCCGCACAGGAGCGCCAGCGGGCGGCCCGGCGCCGCGGGGTGCGCCTCGCCCTCTCTCTCGCCTTCCTCGGCTGCGCCCTCGTCGCCTTCCTCGCCTGGCAGGGGCGCGACTACTACCTGCTCGGCGAGGCCGCCCGCCGCCGCTCGCCGCTCCACCGGAGCCTGCGGCCGGCGGGTCCCTGGGGCCACGGGGTGGGCATCGCCGCCACCCTGGTGATGCTCTCGAACTTCCTCTACGCGGCGAGGAAGCGCTTTCGCTTCGCCACCTCCTGGGGGAACATCCGCACCTGGCTCCAGGCCCACGTCTTCTTCGGCTTCCTCGCCCCCTCGGTGATCGCCTTTCACGCGGCGTTCCAGTCGCGGAACCTCCTCGCCACCGGCACCGCCGGAGCGCTCCTGGTGGTGGTCGCCACCGGGATTGTCGGCCGCTACGTGTACGGCCTCGTCCCGCGCACCGGCGCGCGGGCCGAGGAGCTCGCCGACCTGCAGGCCGAGCTCCTGCGCCTCCGGGACGAGGTGGAGCCGTTGATGGCGCGCGCCCGCGATCCCGGGAGGGTGCGTCGCATCTTCCTCTCCGCAGCGGCGCCAGCGAAAGGTGGGTCGCTCCTCCTCGCGCTCGCCCGGAGGCCCTTCCAGAGCGTGGCGACCCGTGTCAGGCTGCGGAGCGTGCGCTCGCTCTTCCCCTCCCGCGAAGGCTACCAGGCGCTGCGGGCGGCCTACCTCCGGGCCGAGAGGCTGCGGGTGCAGATTGGCTTCTACCGCTCGCTGAAGAAGCTCCTGGGAGGCTGGCGCCTCTTCCACGCTTCGCTGGCCCTCTTCCTCGTCCTCGTCATGGCGGCGCACATCGGGGTGTCGCTCTACCTCGGCTACGGCCTCCTCACCTTCACGCGATGACGCCGCCCCTCGCCCGCGGCGTCCTGGCCGCCCTCGCCCTCGCCCTGGCCTCCCAGGCCTCGCCCGTGCGCGCGGCCAACATCTTCTCTCCGGGCGAGCTCTCCCGCCCCCACGCGGCGCTCTCCGGCCTGGAGAGCTGCACGAGGTGCCACCCCGCCGGGGAGCGGCTCGCGCAGGGGAAGTGCTTCGAGTGCCACCAGGAGCTCCTGCCGCGCTTCACCCGGGGCGAAGGGTTCCACGGGCGGATCGCGCAGGGCGAGCGCGACTGCTGGCTCTGCCACCGCGAGCACCTCGGCCGCGACGCCCCGCTCATCGACTGGGGGGAGGGCGGGGCGAAGGCCTTCGACCACGCCCGCACCGGGGTGAAGCTCTCGGGGAAGCACGCCGTCGTTGCCTGCGAGAGGTGCCACGACCCGGCGCTGGTGAAGGATCCCCGCCTCGCCCCGCTCCTCGCCGCCGCGCGGGCGAAGGGGCGGAGGAGCTACCTCGGCGCCCCGCCCATCACCGCCTGCGCGAGCTGCCACTTCGACGAGCACCGGGGCCAGCTCGGGCAGGAGTGCCAGCGGTGCCACGACGACAGCGGCTGGACGCCGGCCCGCGGCTTCGAGCACGCGCGCACCGCCTACCCGCTCACCGGGAGGCACCTCCAGGTCGCCTGCGCGAGGTGTCACGCCACCGTGAACGCTGCGGCCAGGGCGAACGGCGCCGTCACCGCGCCCGTGAACGCGCAGGGCTTCGTCCGCTACAGGCCGGTGGCCTTCGCCTCCTGCGCCTCGTGCCACGAGGACGTTCACCAGGGGCGCCTCGGCGCGGATTGCGCGCGGTGCCACACCACCGCCGGCTGGAAGGAGATCGCCGCGGCCGCCGGGATGGCCGACCGCGCCTTCCACGAGAGGACGCGCTATCCCCTGCGCGGCGCGCACGCGGCGGTGGCCTGTGCCTCCTGCCACGCGCCCCGCGGCCCGCCGGCCATCTACCGCGGCCTCGCCTTCGGCTCGTGCACCGACTGCCACCGCGACGTCCACCAGGGCCGGCTCGGGGCCGACTGCACGCGCTGTCACGCGGTGGAGAGCTGGGAGCAGCTCGCCGGCGCGGCGGGCGGGGCCGCCGGGCGCGCCTTCCACGACGAGACGCGCTACCCGCTCCGCGGCGCGCACGCCGCGGTGGCCTGCGCCTCCTGCCACGGGCCGCACCCGGGTGAGCCGCAGCGGCTGCGCGGCCTCGCCTTCGGCGCCTGCACCGACTGCCACGCCGACGCGCACGTGGGTCAGCTCTCCGCGCGTGGGGGCCCAGCCGAAGCCGCCTGCGACCGGTGCCACGACCTGCAGAGCTTCCGCCCCGCGCGCTTCGGGCTCGAGGAGCACCAGCAGCTCGTCTATCCGCTCCTCGGCGCGCACCGGGTGGTGGCCTGCTCGGCCTGTCACCCCTCCGATCCGGCCATGGCCGAGCGCGCCGCCGGCGAGCTGCGCCCGGCGCTCGTCCGGCAGGACCGGCCGGTGCGCGTGTCGCCGGTGGTCTTCACGGTGAAGGGGAGCCTGGTGCGCTGCGAGACCTGCCACGCCGACCCGCACGCGGGCCAGCTCCAGCGCGACGGCGGCTGCGCCGCCTGCCACGAGGTGGCCTCGTTCCGCCAGGTGCGGTTCGACCACGCCAAGGAGAGCCGATTCCCGCTCGTCGGCCGCCACGCCGAGGCCGCCTGCGACGCCTGCCACCGGCCGGAGGGGCCGGCGGTGCCGGACCCGGCCGGTGCGAGCCCACGCAGCGCCGCGAGCCCCGCGGCGGTGGTGCGCTACAAGCCGCTCCCGCTCTCCTGCAGCGGCTGCCACGCCGACCCGCACGCTGGCCAGCTCGCCGGGAGCTGCGACCGGTGCCACGCCGCCGACGCCGCGAGCTGGAAGGAGCTCCGCTTCCAGCACGCGCCGCCCTTCACCGGATACGCGCTCACCGGCCGCCACGCCCGGGTCGCCTGCGAGAAGTGTCATCAGCCGGTCGAGGTGGCCCCCGGGGTGCGGGTGCGGCGCTACAAGCCGCTCCCGCGCGCCTGTGAGGGGTGCCACGCCGACTTCCACAAGGGTGCCTTCCAGGGCTTCGAGCCCGACAGGCGGCGGCCATGAGAGAGCGCGCCCTCACCGCACGAGCCCTGCGATTCGCCGGTCCGTTCATGCTCGCCTTCGGGCTCGCGCTCGCGAGCGGGCTCGGCCTCGCGCCCGCCCGGGCCCGCGCGGCCATGGGCGACCCGGCCCGCAACGTGCCCGATGTCGCGGCGAGGCCTTCGCCGGGGCCCGCGGCGAAGCCGGACCTCGCGCCTGCGCACCCGGCCACCGGCGTCACCCGCTGTGACAGGTGCCACACCACCGAGGGCTGGAGCGAGGTCTCCTTCGCCCATGAGCGGACCGGCTTCCCGCTGCGCGGGGCGCACGCCCGCGCGAGCTGCAAGTCGTGTCACGCGGAGAGCTTCACCAGGGCCCTCGGCCGGAGCTGTGGCTCTTGCCACCGCGACGAGCACGAGGGCCGGCTCGGGTCGCGCTGCACTGCCTGCCACGACGAGACCACCTGGAGGGCCACCTTCGACGCCGACATCCACCGCCGGGGCAACTTCCCCCTCATCGGGCGCCACGCCTTCCTCGCCTGCGAGGAGTGCCACGGCGACCGGCGCGACCTCGGCTTCACCCGCACCTCGCCGGCGTGCATCGGCTGCCACCAGAAGGACTTCGACCGCACCGGCGGCACCACCATCGACCACCGGGCGGCGGGCTTCTCCACGCAGTGCCAGACCTGCCACCAGCCGTGGACGTTCCGGAATGCCACCTTCCCGGCGCACGAGGCCTGTTTCCCCATCGGCAGCGGCGCGCACGCCGGGGTGCGCTGCCTCGAATGCCACGTAGGGCTCGTCTCCACCACCGTCACCGGCACCTGCGCGGGAGGCACCACCTCCTGCATCCGGTGCCACGCCTGCGCCAGGCACCCGCAGCAGGTGGCCGGCTTCGCCTGCCTCGAGCGCAAGTGCTACGAGTGCCACCGCTTCGCGACCTCGGCGTCGGGCAGCGCCCGAAGCGGGGCCCTGAAGCGGCTGGAGAGCGGAGGGAAGCGATGAGACCAGCCGCCATCCTCGCCGCCTCGCTCCTCGCCGGCGCCCTCGCCTGCTCTCCCGACTCCGGCGGGGAGGGAGGGCTCGGGCTCGTGGAGCACGACCGCTTCTTCAAGGTCACCGGCTCGCACCAGGCGTTCGGCTGCGAGGCGTGCCACGACCCCTCGGCCAGCTCCTTCACCATGGCCGGGCTTCTCGGCGACAAGCCCGGCATGACCTGCCTCGGCTGCCACGCGGAGGCCGCCACCGCCAGCGCGCACACGGGGGTGCCTGGCTTCGCCTGGGCGAGCCCCTCCTGCGTCGGCTGCCACCGCGATGGTACGCAGGGTGGAAGCCTCCCCGCGAGCCACGACGCCCTCCTCTTTCCGGTGACCGGCACCCCGCACGCCACCCTGGGCTGCAGCGCCTGCCACCCGGGCGGCGACCGCACCCTCGCGGCGGTGACCTGCATCCCCTGCCACGCCGGATCGCCCATGGCCTCGGCCCACGCCCGCATCCCGGTGGTGAGGGGGAGCCGCGACGGCGTGACCTACGCGAGCTACGCCTACGCCTCGTCCTCCTGCCTCACCTGCCACGCCGACGGCCAGGTGGACCGCATCGCTGCCCACCCGCGCACGGACGGCGGATTCGACAACCAGCGCCACCCTCCCGGCTGCCTCGTCTGCCACCAGCAGAAGCGCACCGGCGCGCGTCCCTGGGGCCAGGACTTCGGGCGGACGAGCTGCCTCGCCTGCCACACGAGCAACAACGGAGGTGGCGATTGACGCGCGCTTCTCCCCGTCGCGCGACGCCTCCCTGGCGCCACCTCGCCGCCGCCCTCCTCGCCCTTCTTCTGGCGTGGCCGGCCGCCGGCGCGCCGGCCAGGAAGGGCGCCGGCCGAAAGAAGCGGCCCGCGGCCGCCGTGGCCGCACCGGCTCCGAAGCGCGCGGCCGAGACGGAGAGCCTGCCCGTCGCGCCCACGCTCCCGCGCCGCACCCGCCACTCCGCCACCGCCCTCTCGCCCGCGCTGGCGGCGCCCTCCGCCCTCTCGCCGCTCCCAAAGGGCGAGGGCCACGGCGCGGTCCTCGAGGTGGCGGGAGGCCGCGCCTACCTCGACGCAGGGTCGAAGGCCGGGCTCCTCCCCGGCCGCGAGCTCCCGCTCGCGCGGGGCGGCCTCATCGCCGGGAGCTGCGTGGTGGAGGAGGTGGCCGAGCGGAGCGCCACCTGCCGCGGCGGCGACCCGCGGCCCGGTGACGGCTTCGTCCTCGGCCCCGCGCCGGAGCCGGAGGCGGCGCGGCCGCTCCCGCCGCTCGTTCCGCCGGAGGAGGCGGCGCGGCGCCGCGAGGCGGTGGTGAGCGCTCCACTCGCGCTGGTGGAGGCGACCGTCACCCCGGCGGCTGCGATGCCGCGCCCGTACCGGGCCGAGGCGCGCCTCATCCACCAGAGCTTCTTCGCCTCCGGGGCGGCGGCCGACCACGAGCAGCGCCTCGAGGCGCGGGTCTACGGCTACGAGGTGGCGCCGAGCTGGCAGCTCTGGGTCGACGCCACCGCGCGCTACCGCGGCGCCACCGCCGACGGGGCGCGCTTCCAGCCGGGGAGCTCCGCCACGCTGGAGGTGCGCGAGCTGCAGCTCGCCACCCGCGCCGCAGGCCGCCCCTACGCGCTGGCGCTGGGCCGGGTGCGCCCCTGGTTCGCGCCGGGCTCCACCGTCTTCGACGGCGCCCAGGCGGGCTACCGGATTGAGGGAGGGGAGGTGGGCGTCTTCGGGGGGCTCGTGCCCGACGTCGCCACCACCGAGCCCACCACCGAGCGCTCCACCGGCGGCCTCTACGCCTTCATCGACCGCGACGACGACGAGAACCTCCTGCACGGCGAGGCGCGCCTCGCCGCGGTGCGCTCGCCCGAGCTGGGCACCCGCCTCGAGGCCGAGCTCCTGGGGCACGTCTGGATCGCGCGCCGCTTCGACCTCTCGGGCCAGGCGCGGCTCGGCATGGGCGGCGACCACACCGCGCCCGCCGCGCTCGACGCCGCCAGGCTCGACCTCTCGGCGCGCCTCACCGAGCCGCTCACGGTCACCGCCGGCCTCCGCTATGTCGGGCTCTTCGTCCTCGACCCGGGCGCCCCGGCGCTCTTCCCCAACCCCGCTCGCCACGCCGACCTCCTCGCCTCGTACGACGTTTCACCAGAGGTGACGCTTCGAGCGGTGGCCGGCTTCGCGAAAGACCTCACGAGCGGGCTCGAGCGGCGCTACGGCGGCCCCGAGGTGGCGCTCCCGCGCCTCTTCGGTCCGAGGGGCGGCGTCTCGGCCGGGTGGCTGGAGGAGGGAGGCTGGACGGGGGGTCGCACGGTGTGGGCGCAGGCGCAGGGCACCGCCCTGGAGCGACTACGCCTCGCCCTCCGCACCTCGCTCTTCGTCGACGGGCGCGAGGCGCCGCTCCAGGACCTCTACACCATCGGCCTCGCCGCCTCGGCCGCGCTCGACCTCGGGCGCTTCTTCAGCGCGGGGATCTCCGCCCTGGCGCGCGCGCAGCTCCGCCCGAGCGAGGGCGACTCCCAGCACGGCCTCGCGCTGCTGGCGAGCTTCTCGGGGAGGTACTGAGCAGCCACCGTGGGCGGCGGTGCGCCTCAGCGCCCGCGCCGCCGCCGGACGCGCGAGAGCAGGATGCGGGTGGCGTGCGCCACCTCCTCGGCGAAGGCGGTCACGGTGAGTGAATTGCCCCGCGGCGGCGGCGCCATCGGCTCGCCGAACCGGAAGACGAGCTTCACCGGCACCGGGACCGGCGGCAGGAAGGCGAGCCGCCCGCCCCGCAAGGCGAGCTGGAGCGGGTGCTGCTGGTCGGCGCCGTCGATCACCATCGGCACCACCGGGGTGCCGGTGCGGACCGCCAGGTGCGCGTACCCCCGGCGGTGGCGCCACTGCAGCAGGTCGGCCGGACCGGTGCGCTCGCGCCCCCCGCCCGGGTAGACGAGGAGCGACTCCCCGCGGCGGAGCGCGGAGAGCGCCTCGCGCTGCGGTTTCTCGCGCCCCACGGCCTTCGGCCAGAGAAGAAGGGGCGACTCCCGCGCCGCCTCTCCGCCCGGGCCAGGGTCGAAACGGCTCACGGGAACGAGCCGCGCCTGCGCCACCGCGGCGGCGAAGAGCAGGGTCTCTCCATAGAGCCAGCTCTGCGGGTGCTTCGCCACGTAAAGGAGCGGCTTGCCCCTCGGGAGCTCGTCGAGGCCCACCACCTCCGGCCGGTGGTAGAGCGCGAGCAGCCAGGCGAGCCCCTCGGTGAAGGCGCGCTCCTGCCAGCCAGGCGCGAAGCGGAGGACGGCCCCGCGCAGGCTGGCGACGGCGCCCGCAGGAGAGGTCAAGGTGGCCGTCGAAGAGGTCATCGAAGATCCAAAATACCCACGCGGCCTCGCTCCTTCAGGTGAGACCCCCACCTTGGCTTGGCGCCGTCGCCACGGTCTTCGCCATCGGGCTGCTCGCCGATCCCGGAGCTCCCCTCGAGGCACTCCGCTGCGTCGACACCGCTGGACCGGTGGACCGTTCCCGGCCTGCAGCGTGGCGCCGTAGGCGCACCTCGCTACACTCCGGCCTGGCGGTCACGCTGTCCGCCAGGCCGGAGGCCCTTCTTGCCGCGACAGACGCAGCATCCCGAGATCCTGGCCGCCATCGACGTGGGCACGAACGCCATCCGGGTGGAGCTGGCCCGGCCGCTCCCCGACGGCTCGCTTCAGGTCGTTTACCAGGAGCGCGACCCGGTACGGCCGGGCGAGGGCGTCTTCGCCACCGGCTCCATCCCGGGACCGGTGGCCGACCGGGTGATCGCCACCCTCCGCCGCTACGGGGCCATCTGCCGGCGGGACGGTGCCCTCCTCCGGGCGGTGGCGACCAGCGCCGTGCGCGAGGCGCGGAACAGCGCCGAGATCGTGCGCCGGGCCCGTGAGGAGGCGGGCATCGAGCTGGAGGTGGTGTCGGGCCGCGAGGAGGCGCGCCTCGTCTGCCTGGGCGTGCTGCACGGCAAGCCTCCCACCGCGCGCTCCCTCGTCATCGACATCGGCGGCGGTTCCACCGAGGTGGCGCTGGCCCGGGGCGAGAGCCCTGAGGAGCTCACCAGCGTGGCGGTGGGCGCTGTGCGGCTCACCGAGATGTTCGGCACCGCCCAGAAGGTCACCCCCGCGAAGCTCGCCCTGGTGCGGAGCTACGCCGACGAGGCGTTCCGCGAGGGGCTCGCGAAGCCCAGGCCGCACCCTGCGGTGGCCATCGGCAGCTCCGGCACCATCAACGCGGTGGTGGCCTTCGCAGCGAAGAAGGGCCGCACCGCCACCGCCCGCGAGCTCGCCCGTGCCGCGGAGACGCTGGCGACGATGGGCATCGACGAGCGGCGCAAGCACTTCGACGCGAGCCGCGCCGAGATCATCTCGGCCGGGGCGGTGATCCTGGAGACCGCGGTGCGCCACCTCCGCCTGGAGAGCGTCACCAGCGTCGACACCGGCCTGCGCAACGGCGTCCTGGTGGACCTCATGCGCCGCGGCCTCGCCTCGCAGACGGACCGCTCGGCAGCCGACGCCGCGCTCGACCTGGGGAGGCGCCTCGCCTTCGACGAGAAGCACGCCACCCATGTCGCCGCGCTGGCGGTGAAGCTCTTCGAGGACCTCGACGGCCTGCACGGGCTGCCGCTCTCGGCGCGCCGCCTGCTCGAGGCGGCCGCGCTCCTCCACGACGTGGGCCTGGCGGTCTCTTTCCACCGCCACCACAAGCACACCCTCTACCTCGTCTCCAACGCCGACATGCCCGGGCTCTCCACCCGCGAGCGGGAGCTGGTGGCCACGGTGGCGCGCTATCACCGTCGCTCCACGCCCGATCGCCACCGCCCCGACCTCGCCAGCTTCACCGCGGCCGAGCTGGCCCTGGTGCGCAAGCTCGCCGCCCTGCTCCGGGTGGCGAACGCCCTCGACGCCTCGCACCAGCAGCCGGTGAGGGAGGTGCGCGGCGCGGTGCACGGGCCGGTGGTCTCCCTGCGCGCCAGCCTCCAGGGCCCGGCCGATCTGGAGCTGTGGGACGCCGACCGCGAGGCAGCCTTCTTCCGGCAGGTGTTCCGCAGGAGCCTCCAGATCACCGTCGAACCGCTCGCCTCCCGCACCCGCCATGGTGGCGCGAGGAAGAAGCCGTCACCTCGGGCGGCCGGCCGCCGCGCTCCAGCCGCGGGGCGGAGCGCCGGTGCCCCGGGCCGTCACACCTTCGCGTCGAGGTGAGCCACCTCCAGCAGCCGGCCGTTGGGCAGCATGTTCGGCGGCACCGGGTCGCCCCTCTCCCTGAGCAGCCACCGCTGGCATTTCTGGAAGCGGTCCTCGCAGTAGAAGACCTTCCACACGCCGAGCGTCGCCTTGTGGTTGAAGACCTGGAACAGCGGGCAAGTGGAGAGGCGTGGGCAGGCCATGGCGTTTCCTTCACGGACGATTGCACGGTGAGCCCGCCGCCGGCGGCTCGGTGGGGGAGCGCGTGCGGCGCCGCTGGAAGTCGCGAGGACCTCCCGGCCCGGCGGAGGGATTGCGCGCTCGCTCGGGGTGAGCACGGCCCCGGGGCTCCCCGGTGGTGGCCAGGCGAAGTCGCATCAGGGGCGCTCACTCACCGGTGCACGACCCGGTGTGCAGGTGGAACCGCGTCTTCACCTTTCGTGCGGCCCATGCCCCGAGGAGGATCCCGGCGAGGGTGTAGAGGGCGAAGTACTGCCCCTCGCCGAGCTGCACCAGGGTCACCGCCGGGCAGCCGCCGGAGAGCGCCCACCCGGCGCCGAAGAGGACGCCTCCCGGGACGGTGGCCGGGTGGATGCGGCGTTTCGGGAGCTCGTCGCGCCGGGCGAGGGCGAAGAAGCCCACCCCGGCCACCGCCACCGCGACCATGAAGGCGAGGACGAGGCGCACGCTCGCGAGCGAGAGGCCGCCGCCGAAGAGCCCCAGGGTCCACATTTGGTGAACCTCGCCGAAGTCGCTGAAGCCAGTCTGCCCGAGGGTGAACCCGAGGAGGAGCCCGAAGGCCGCAGAGGGCGAGGGTGCGCGGCCGGGTCACGAGGTGGCCCTCCAGGCGAGGAGGAGGGAGGTGGCGATGGCGCTCGCCATGAAGGTCATCACCGCCAGGAGGCTGCCGGGCTGGAGCCGCGAGCAGCCGGTGAGGCCGTGGCCGGAGCTGCAGCCGCCGCAGAGCGAGGTGCCGGCCCCCACCAGGAAGCCGCCGGCGAGGAGGGTGGCCGCGGCGGGCAGGCCGCTCCCGAAGATGCCGGCGAAGGCGGGTCCGAGCCCGGCTCGCAGGTGCCAGCCATGGCGCAGGAGCGCGGCCACCGCGCCGCCTGCGGCGAGCGCGACGAAGAAGCCGGCGGTGGCGGCGAGCGAGGGAGCGGGTTCCATCGTGCGGTGGGGCGCCGGCGCGGGGTTTGCGGGCTCGGTCACGACCGGCTCGGCACCGGCCGGCTCCTCGGGCAGGGCGACGTCCCCGAAGGCCGCCAGCGTCGCCTCCATCATGGCCCGCTCCAGCTCCTCCTCCGAGAGCGCGCCGAGCGGCACCGCGCGCTCGGCGGCGAGCTCGGCGCGCAGGTTGGTGAAGCGGGCGAGCATGCCCGAGACGCCGAGCGGGTAGCGCAGCACGATCCAGAAGCCGACCGCGATCGACCCGAGGAGGGCGCCGGAGAGCCAGAAGGGCCAGTAGGCGGCGGGGGCCACGGCATCCGCTCCGGTGCGGCTACTTCGCCGCCGCGGCGGCCGGGGGCGCCGCGAGCCGCTTCCCGTTGGGGAGCATGTCGCGCCGGACCTTGCCGCCGGCGCGGGACATCTTGAAGCGCTCGCACTTCTCGAAGTCCACTCCGCAGTCTCCTGCTTCGGATGGTGCCCCCGCACCTCTTACCTGGCGTGTACCTCGCCGGAGCGAGACCCTCCGCCCGGATGCCGTGGTGTGAAATGCAGCAAACGTGCCCCGCCCGGGGGCCTGGCCCCCCCGCCCGATCGGCCCGGAGAGGCATCAACGGGTGCGGTGCCTGGCGTATCGGGGCTCACCTCGGCAGCCGAGCCGTCCCTTCCGTCCGGCGAGGGGGGGTGGAAGCGGCGACCCTGGGTGAATTGCGCGCCAGGCCTTCGGAGAAGCGGAAGCCGGCGGCCCGTACCAGACGCACCGCCAGTTCCTCGTCGAGGTGGCCCGCAGCCCGGTGCCCGGCGCCGAGGAGCGAGCGGCCCTCGCGAGCACCGCCGCGTAGCCCTGCTCGATGGTGGGCCCGGCCTCGCACCAGAAGGAAGCGGCCTCCCGGACACGCTGCGAGTAGAGCGGCCACCCCTCACGCGCGCGGAGCGTCCGGCGGAGGTCGCTCGATTCGGACGCGGAGAACCGCGCATTCGCCCGAGCGCAGGGGGCGGGGCGGTGGTAGGCTCCCGCCGCCCGCTGGTGGGCCCAAGGCCGAAGGCTTTCGCAAGAGGACCGCGCGTGGAACGACAGAAGCTCATGAGGGAGATCCGGGGATGGGTGCTCACCATCCTGGCGGTGCTGGCCTTCCGGACCTTCCTGTACGAGGCGGTTTACATCCCCTCCGGCTCGATGATCCCCACGCTGCTCATCGGCGACTACGTCATCGTGGAGAAGTGGGCCTACGGGGCGCGGCTCCCGTTCACCGCCACCGCGCAGGCCACCTGGGCCTCGCCGAAGCGCGGCGACATCGTGGTGCTCCTCGCCCCGCCCGACAACGCGCGCGACGACGACCTCATCAAGCGGGTGGTGGCGGTGGGCGGCGACACGGTCGAGATCCGCGACGGCGCGCTCGTCCTGAACGGCAGCCCCGTGCCGCGCGAGCCGGTTCCCGGCGCCTGCAGCTACTGGAACCGCCCCGAGGGCGGCCCCTGGATGGAGGAGCCGTGCAGCGACTTCATCGAGGAGCTCGACGGCCACCGCTACCACTCCTACTGCACACCAGGCCTCCCGTGCGGTGACGTGGCCCCGGCCGTCGTCCCGCCCGGCCACGTGTGGCTGGCCGGTGACCACCGTGACCACAGCGCCGACTCGCGCGTCTTCGGCCCCGTGCCGGTGGGCCGCGTGAAGGGCCGCGCCTGGGTGGCCCTCGCCTCCTGGGGGCCGCACGGCCCGCGCTGGGATCGGTTGTTTCACGGGGTGAAACATTAGCTGGCGCCGGCCCGCTGCTACCCCGCCTTCGCCACGTACACCCTGAGATCGGGCAGCGTCTTGAGGTCGTGCCGGACCGGCCTCTCGTATCCCGCCTCGGAGAGCCACCCCTCGAGCTCCTCGCCGGAGGGCGTCTCCACGCCCGAGGTGAGGTGAAAGAAGAGGGCGGTGGCGGCCGAGGAGGCGCGGGCGCGCTCGTCCGGACCGGGCTGGAAGAGGTCGAGCACGGCGACGAGGCCGCCAGGCCGGAGCGCGGCGCGGATGCGCCGGAGGAGCTCCACGGCCTTCCCCGGCTCGAGGTGGTGGAGGATGGAGAAGCAGAGGGCCGCGTTGTGCGGCCCTCCGAGATCCGCGGCGAGCGCGTCGCCCTCGACGTGCCGCACCCGCTCCTCCATGCCGGCCTCGCGCATGATCTCGCGCCCCACCCTGGCCGAGCCGGGGAGGTCGAGCACCGTCGCCCGGAGCCCGGGGTGGCGGCGGCAGATGGCGGCGGCGTACCAGCCGTGTCCGCCCGCCACGTCGAGCAGCGAGCGCGCCCCTCGGGGCAGGGGCACGATGCGCGCCACCTCGCCCGAGGAGAGCCGCGCCAGCTCGTACTGTCCACGGATGTACCGGTCCCAGCTCGCGTTGTCCGAGGGTGCCTCGTGGATGGCGAAGGAGCCGCCCTCCCTGACCACCCGCTCCAGCTCCGACCACCAGCCGAGGTAGTCGAGCGTGTGCTCGACGTAGGTGCCGAGGTAAGAGCGCGAGGCGGGGTCGAGCCATCGCCGCCCCTGGGCGGCGAGCGCGTAGCGCACCGGCGGTCGCCGTGAGGAGCCCACCCGCCTGAGGAGCCGCTCGCCCACGAGGAGGTCGAGCACCATGCGCAGGGCGGCGCGCTTCACCCCGAGCTCGCCTGCCAGCGCCTCCACCGTGGCTGGCCGCCGCGCCAGGCTCCGAAAGACCCCGAGCTTCTGGGCCACACCCACGGTGCGCGCCACAGCCAAGGCGAGGAAGGTCTGGCCCACCGGAACCGGCATGAGTCCCAGGGCGAGGCCGGTGCGCTCGAGCAAGGTGTCGGGGGCGAAGCGAAGGCGCATGGCGTGCTTCTCCGGCCGCGCCGGCGGACCCGACGGGCATGTTCAACACTTGGAGTGAACCGACCAGGCCCTCCGCACGGCGCGCAGCGCGCGGGCACGGCGACTGAATGTTCAGGCGCGCGGCGCGCGCGCCCCGGAGAGCATGAGGACGACCCCCGCCACCTCGCCGGTGACGAGGTCGAGGCGCTTGCCCACGTCGAGCTCGCTCATCACCTTCAGGCGATCGGCGTGGTCGCTCACCACGGCGGCGGCGATCACGTCGGCGAGCTGCGACGGCGACTCCAGCCGTGCCGCGATCTCGGCCAGGCGGGGGGCGCCCGATTCAGCGGGCAGCACCTTGGCGAGCCGCAGGGTGCACTCCCGGAGCGCCGATCTGCGGGCCTCCAGGGTGGTCACCCCACCGGCCGGATAGACGTCGTCGAGGAGCTCCGCCTCGAACTCGCGGTAAGGCTTCCCCAGGGTGAGCTCCTCGCGGAGCCGCACCCGGGCCACGCCGCGCAGCACGAGGTGGTAGCGGCCGTCGGGGAGGCGCTCCTCGGCCTCGATGAGACCCACCCCCGCCACCGGGTGCAGCAGCGGTGGGACGTCGGCGGCCCCCTCGCCGGCCGGTTCGGAGCCCTCCTGGACGGAGGCGACCGCGATCACCCGGTCGCTCGCCAGCGCGTCGGCCACCATCGCCCGGTAGCGCGGCTCGAAGATGTGCAGGGGCGTGGGCGTGCCGGGGAGCACCACCGCCTCGGGGAGGGGAAAGACCTTGAGGCGACGGCACGCCCTGGCCACCACCGGCCGGAGCGCGGTGATGTCGGGATCGGTGAGCTCTCGCATGATCTCGTTTCGTCCGCGGGCTGCTCGGCGGTGCAGCGCGGCCTCAGGTGGAGGTGTCGTGCACGGCCTCGGCCGCTCCCGGCGCGCGCTCGTGCCCCCTCGCCGCCTCGCGGCCGATGCGCATGGCGTAGAAGGAGCGCCAGACGAAGACGAGCGCCACCGCCAGGAAGGCGGCGAAGGCCACCGCCCGCACCGGCCCCGAGAAGCCGAGCGCGAGCTCCACCGCCAGGAGGCCGAAGAGCGTGGTGAACTTGATGATGGGGTTCATGGCCACCGACGAGGTGTCCTTGAAGGGGTCACCCACGGTGTCGCCCACCACGGTGGCGGCGTGGAGGTCGGTGCCCTTCGCCTTGAGCTCCGTCTCCACCACCTTCTTGGCGTTGTCCCAGGCACCGCCGGCGTTCGCCATGAAGATGGCCTGGAAGAGGCCGAAGATGGCGATGGAGACGAGATAGCCGATGAAGAAGAAGGGGTCGAGGAAGGCGAAGGCGAGGGTGGCGAAGAACACCGTGAGGAAGATGTTGAACATGCCCTTCTGCGCGTACTGCGTGCAGATCTCCACCACCTTCTTGGAGTCGGTGACGCTGGCCTTCACCACCCCCTCCAGCCGGATGTTGGCCTTGATGAACTCGACCGCCCGGTAGGCGCCGGTGGTGACGGCCTGGATGGAGGCGCCGGAGAACCAGTAGATCACCGCCCCGCCGAGGAGGAGCCCGAGCAGGAAGAGCGGGTTCAGGATGGAGAGCTGGTTCAGGTTCTCGGTGAGGCCCTGGGTGAGCACCACGATGATGGAGAAGATCATGGTGGTGGCGCCCACCACCGCGGTGCCGATGAGCACCGGCTTCGCCGTGGCCTTGAAGGTGTTGCCGGCGCCGTCGTTCTCCTCCAGGAACTCCTTGCCGCGCTCGAAGTCGAGGTCGAACCCGTGGTCGCGCTTCACCTCCTCGCGAATGCCGGGGATGGTCTCGATGAGCGACAGCTCGTACACCGACTGGGCGTTATCGGTGACCGGGCCGTAGGAGTCGACGGCGATGGTGACCGGCCCCATGCCGAGGAAGCCGAAGGCCACCAGGCCGAAGGCGAAGACGGCGGGCGCCAGCATGAGGCCGCCGAGGCCCAGCGTGGAGACGGCGTAGGCCGCGCCCATGAGCACGGCGATGACGAGCCCCATCCAGAAGGCGGAGAAGTTGCCGGCGGTGAGGCCGGAGAGGACGTTCAGCGAGGCGCCGCCCTCGCGCGAGGCGGTCACCACCTCGCGCACGTGGCCTGAGGAGACGCTGGTGAAGACCTTCGTCACCTCGGGGATGATCGCGCCGGCCAGCGTGCCGCAGGTGATGATGCTGGAGAGCTTCCACCACAGGGTGCCGTCGCCGAGCTGGGGGATGAGGAGCCAGGAGAGGAGGAAGGTGAGCGCCACCGAGACGAGCGAGGTGAGCCAGACGAGCGAGGTGAGCGGGACCTCGAAGTTCATGTGGCTCACGCCGGCGAAGCGCGCCCGCGCCCAGGCGCCGTTCAGCAGGTAGGAGGCCACCGAGGCGAGCACCATCATGATCCGCATGGCGAAGATCCAGACGAGGAGCTGGACCTGCACGGCGGGATCCTGCACCGCGAGGAGGATGAAGCTGATGAGGGCCACGCCGGTGACGCCGTAGGTCTCGAAGCCGTCGGCCGAAGGGCCCACCGAGTCGCCGGCGTTGTCGCCGGTGCAGTCGGCGATGACCCCGGGGTTTCGCGCGTCGTCTTCCTTGATCTTGAAGACGATCTTCATGAGGTCGGAGCCGATATCGGCGATCTTGGTGAAGATGCCGCCGGCGATGCGCAGGGCCGAGGCGCCCAGCGATTCACCGATGGCGAAGCCGATGAAGCAGGCGCCGGCGAGGTGACCGGGCACGAAGAGCAGGATGACCAGCATGAGGAAGAGCTCGGTGCTGATGAGCATGGTCCCGATGGACATGCCGGCCTGCAGCGGGATGGCGAAGGTGGGGAAGGGCTTGCCGCGCAGGGAGGCGAAGGCGGCGCGCGAGTTGGCGAAGGTGTTCACCCGGATGCCGAACCAGGCGACGCCCGAGGAGCCGAGGATGCCCACCACCGAGAAGGCGAGGATGATGAACACCTCGCCGGCGCTCTTGGTGGGCGCGGTGAGGAAGCCGAAGTAGGCGACGATGATGACGGCAATGAAGGCCCACAGGACGGCAATGAAGCGCGCCTGGGTGGCGAGATAGGTCTTGCAGGTCTCGTAGATGAGCTCGGAGATCTCGCGCATGCTGGCGTGCACCGGCAGGCGCGAGAGCTTCATCGAGCTGCCGAGGCCGAAGGCGAGGCCGGCCAGCGAGACGAGGAAACCGATGGAGAGGAGCCCCCTGCCGCTCATCCCGAGGAAGCTGCCGGTGGCGAGGTCGGGGAGCACCAGGTTGGCCTCCCCGCCCCCCGCGTGCTCCGTCGCGGCGAGGAACAGCGAGGCAGCGAGCTGGCTCACGCGCATGGATCGAACGCTCCCCTCGGTGGGTTCGAGGCCCGGATCTCACGACCTCTGAGGCAAACGCCCGCAAGCAGAACGGGAACGAGGGGCGATATAGGTGCGGCCGGGCGGCCGGGCAATGCATCGCGCCATGGGGGGGCGCGTGAGACCCCTAAGGGGATGTGGGGGCGCATCCCCTCGCCCCCTCCCGGAGGGAGAGGGGGCAGGCGGGTGAGGGCGCTCCGATGAAGGCGCCGCCGCCGGGACTTCAGCGCGCGGGGACCGCGCTCGCGAGCTGGGTCTTCTCCTCCAGGGTCGCGAAGTTCACGTTGTCGTAGCCGGCCTCGGAGGCGGAGGTCATCACCCGGCGGAGCACGCGGAAGGGCACCTTCACGTCGGCCTGCACGTTCACCTCGCCCCTCCAGTTCTTCTCCCGGTCGGCCTCGTTCTGGTGGATGAAGTCCCAGCGCTTGCGCTCGTCTCGGAGCTTCTCCACCAGCGGGGCGATGATCTGCGAGGGGTCCTTCTCCACGTCGGCCACGTCGGCCACCTTGAGGCCGGAGACCACCACGTGCTTCGCGCTGATGGCCACCACCGGCGCCACCTCGATCTGCTGGCCGTGGCGGGCGTCGGGGAGCTTGATGTCCCGCTGCATGTAGAGCACCTCTCCGGTCGCGGAGAACTGCTGCAGGAGGAAGATGACGAGCATGGTCATCATGTCGACCATGGGGATGACGTTCAGCTCCATGTTGATGGAGCGGCGCCCGCCGCGCATGCGGCTGCCCATCACCTTGGAGCTGGCGAAGCGCGGCGCGGGCCGCTTGCCTGGGAGCACGATCGGCACGGGATTCCCCTTCGCTACCCGGCGCCCATGATGGAGACGCTGGCGAGGCCGGCGCCCACGCAGGCGTCGATGGCGTGGACGAGGTCGGCGTAGAGCACGCCGTCGCCGGCGGCCACGGTGATGGCGGCCTGGTCGGGGTACTCGCCCTTCAGCTTCTTCAGGCGCTCGCCCAGGGCGGCGACGTCGTAGAGCGCGGAGCCGTCCGGCCCGCGGCCGGTGGCCGGGATCTCCGCGGGCGCGCCGGCGCTGGTGGCGAGCACGTAGCCCTTCTCACCGATGGTGAGGGTCACGGTCAGCGCCTTCGCCACCGGCTGCGCCTCCGAGGGGGTGTCCCCCATCGGCTGTGCCTGCAGCCTCCCGATTCTGGGTCCACACGGCGGTGAAGAGCAGGAAGGAGATGCAGCAGGAGAGGAGGTCGATGGCGGGCACCACGTTGATGGTGGCATCGAGCGATTGCCGGTGCCGCTTGCCGCCGCCCTCTGGAAGTGCCGTCCCGCCCATCTCGCCGCTCCTTTCTTCAGGAAGAGAACCTGCTGCCCTGCTCGAAGGCCCCTCCTCGGAGGAGCCCGCCTCATCGCCGCGCCTACGCCACGGTCTCCGCCTCGACCTCGCCGCGCGCCGGGATCTTCATCCGGTCGCGGTTGGCGATGATGAGGTTGAGGACGCCCACCGAGGACTCGTTCACGTCCTCCACCATGCGCTGCGTGCGACCCTGCAGGATCGAGTAGAGGACGAGGGACGGGATGGCGACGCCGAGGCCGAAGGCGGTGCAGTACATGGCCTCCGAGATGCCCTGCGAGAGGATGGTGGCCTTGTCGGCGGGGTTGGCGTTGGCCACCGCGCCGAAGCTGCGGATGAGGCCGAGGATGGTGCCGAGGAGCCCGAGCAGGGTGGCGACGTTGGAGATCATGGCGAGGTAGCCGGTGCGCCGCTCGATCTTCGGCGTCTCGCGCAGGGCCGCCTCGTCGAGGGCCGCCTGCACCTCCTCCTCGCCCTTCGGCACGTTGACGAGGCCCGCCTTGATCACCGAGACGAGCGGCGTGCGCTTCTGGCCGGCGGTGTAGCTGATGGCCTTGTCGAGGTCGCCCGCGTAGATGTAGCGCTTCAGCCCCTGGAGGAAGGCGTCCTTGTCCACCGAGGCCTGGAAGTAGAGGACGAAGATGCGCTCGGCGGCGATGGCCGTCGCGAAGACCAGGGCGACGGAGATGGGGTACATGCCCCAGCCACCCTGCTCGAAGGCCTTGAACAAGCTTCCGAAGAATTCAGACATCGCTCTGGCTTCCTTCCGAGGCGAGACGCTCGAACGTGGGACCGTGACCTTCGGCCGGGGCTCTGTCCCCTGGCTCTACGACAACGTGTGAAGGCCTAGCACCCGCGCGGGATGGTCGTCAACGCGGGGATCCGCTCACTTTTCGCTCTCTGGTGGGCATTTCACGCACCTGCCGCGCGACGCCCGGCCGGCCGGGCGGTGGGCGATTGCCCGTGAGGTGTGCGCCGGGGTACCGTCCTCCACACCTCCCGACATGGCCGTGTCCCCCGTCGCATTCGCGCCCTACAGGCCCTCCCCGGACGCCGCCTTCGAGGAGGCGGCGCGAGGGGCGGCGGTGGCCGGAGCCGAGCCCCCGCTCCTTTCGCTCGAGGGCCTCCTCTCCGGCGAGGCGAAGGCGAGCGCGCTCGCGCTGGTGAGCGCGGGGCTCGCGGCGGCGAGCGACGAGGCGTGCCGGGCGGTGAGCGGAGCGCTTTCGGGCGCGCCGGGCGCCCACCACGCCTGCCTGGCGGCGGCGCGCCACCGCGAGCGGCTCGCGGCCTCCGCGACGGCCGCGCTGCGCGAGGGCTTCGCTGGCGTGCACCTCGACCGGCCCGATGCGCCGCTGGCGCAGGGCGTCCTCCAGGCGGGCTTCTGCGACGCCTGCCAGCGCGCCTTCTCGCGCGAGCTCTCGCGCACCTACGGCGAGCAGTTCATGCCGCTCGACTACCTCGCCCTCTCGAAGGAAGCGGTGGCGCAGGCGTCCGGAGCGGTACGTCACGACGCGCTCCCCTTCGGGCGCGACTTCTGGCGCTTTCGCCATGGCTCGCTGGAGCGCGCGGTGTCGGCCTGCGCGCGGGCGGCGCGCGACGCCGCCAGGCTGGCGGCGCGCCCCTTCCTCGTCACCGCCAGCTTCGAGGCCGTCGGCCCGGCGCAGCTCGCGAGCACCCGCCACCTCGACGCGGCCGTCTTTCCCGTTCGCGGCGAGGCGCAAGCGCCGGTGCTGGGCCTCCTCCGGCTCCTGCGCGCCGCGCTCGGCCGCAAGCCGTGCGCCATCGCGATGCCCGGCGGCGCGTCCCCCGAGCACGCCTGGGGCCTCGCCTGTCTCGCCGCGGCGCACGGGGTGGAGGTCACGGACTTTCCGTCTGGCGCCGCGGGGGTGGCCGACGCCGGGATCGCGGCGCTCGGCGCGCTCAGGCGCTTCTCGCGCGAGAGGCACGCGCCCTCGCCCCGGGCGCCGGTCTTCGAGTGCGCGCTCCTCTACTCGGCCGAATCGGATCTCTGGAGCGGCGGCGACCACCGCGCCGCGGTCGAGCGCTGCGGCGCGACGTTCGCGGGGCTCCACGTCCAGGCGCCGGTCGTGCTGCGGCTCTCCGACGCGCCGGCCCAGGCGGTGCTGGTGCTGGCGGGGGCGAGCGCGCTCTCGCCCGCCGAGGCGGCGGAGGTGCAGCGGAGGGTCGAGGCTGGAGAGAAGGCCCTCGTCCTCGGTGCGCTCGGCGCGGTCGATGCCGAGGGGCGCCCGGCTGCGCCGCCGTGGCCGCCGGCGAAGCCCTCCGGCTCGAAGGTCGGCAAGGGCACGGTGGTGGCGCTCCCGACGGCGGCCTCGGGACCGTCCGGCGCCGCCGCGCGCGACGGGGTGGAGAAGGCGCTCTCGCTCCTCCTCGGAAGGGCGCGGCGCGCGGCGAGCCTCGCGGGGCGCTCCCGGGTGCACGTGGCCCTTTTCCGGAGCGGCGACGCGCTGGAGGCGCACCTCGTCGCGCTCGGCCCCGGCCCGGCCCAGGGCGCGACCCTCTTCCTGGGACAGCACCTCGCCGGCGCGGCCACCCGCGCGCGCTTCCAGTCCGCGGCCGGCGCCGACGAGAGGATCGTGATGAACCCGTCCGGCTACGCCATCTCCACCGTGCTCCCGTCCTTCGAGGGTTACGCCGTGCTCTCCATCGGCGGCTGAGAAGGGGAGGGGGCCCATTCCCACCGGCGATCTGCGGTAAAGGGAGGGATGGACCGCGTCGCGCTCTTCTCCCACCCCGACTGCGCGCTCCACGACCCAGGGTCGAATCACGCCGAGTCGGCGCTCCGCCTCACCGCGCTCCTCGAGGCGGTGGCGTCCGATCCGGAGCTCGCTCACTCCGTGGAGGAGCTCACCGCGCCCCCGGCCACCACCGCCGACCTGGCGAGGGCCCACGCGCCGGCTCACCTCGCCACCCTCGCGGAGGCCGCGGAGGCGGCGGCCCGGACGGGTGAGCCCCGCTGGCTCGACGAGGACACCGTGGTGGGCGCCGATTCCTACCGGGCCGCGCTCGCCGGCGCGGGGTGCGCCATCGCCGCGGCGTGCCGCGCAGCCGGGGGGGGGCGCGCCTTCGCCCTCTCGCGGCCGCCCGGCCACCACGCCACCCGCGACCGCGCCATGGGCTTCTGCCTGGTGAACAACGTGGCGGTGGCCGCCCGCGCGGCGCAGGCACTGGGGCTCGCCCGCAAGGTGCTGGTGGTGGACTGGGACGCGCACCACGGCAACGGCACCCAGGACATCTTCTACGCCGATCCCTCCGTCTACCTCGTCTCCATCCACCTCGGGGGCGAGTACCCGGGCACCGGCCACGCCTCGCAGCGCGGCCGCGGCGCCGGGCGCGGGCTCACCCGCAACGTGGCGCTCCCGCCCGGCACGGCCTTCGCCGGCTACCGGCGCCGCTTCGGCCAGGCGCTGTCGGCAGCGCTCGCGACCTTCGAGCCCGACCTCGCGCTCGTCTCCGCCGGCTTCGACCTCCTCGCCGGCGACCCCGAGGGCGGCTTCCTGCTCGAGCCCGGAGACCTTCACGCGCTCGCCTCGGATCTCCTGGCGGCGCTCCCCTCTCGGCGCCTCGGGGTGGCCGCCGTCCTCGAGGGAGGCTACGCGCTGGAGCGCATCGGCGCCGGGCTGGTGGAGGTGCTCCGGGCGCTTTCCGGCCTGCCGAGCGGTCTCTCCCTTCCTCTGGGAGCGGGCGCTCCGTGACGTATGGGTTTCATTGCACCCGCCCCATCTGGGATTTATCCAGAGGTGACGCGGAGTTCGGCCGGGGAGCCGTCCAGGCAGTGGTCGCGGACTGGATCGGCGTCCGCAGCGGTGCTTTGCTCCGCGCGCTGCACCGCCGAGGAGGGCCATATCGGTCCGCCTCGAACGAAAGCGGCTGCGGGCGCTCCTCGTGGGCGCGCCCCGCCGAGGAGCTCCCATCGTGATCTCGTACCGTTCCGTAGACGACCCTCCGAAACCCACCGCCCGCCCCCCCGCGGGGCGGGCCTCGCTGCGCGCCGAGCTCGCCTCGGCGGATGACCCCACCTACGGCGCCGTGCTGGAGTCGTGGCTCGGTGCCCTCGCCGACCTCGAGCAGAAGCCGCTCTCGGCGAGCACACGCGACAAGCTCTCGGACAGCAGGCGCATCGTGAGCGAGCTCTTGCGCGTCCTCCGCGGCGAGGAAGACGGCGAGGGCCGCGCGCGCGACCGCTCGCTGCTCCACGTCCGGGGCCTGGGCCGGGTGCAGGCGCTCTCCTCGATGTTCGCCTGCCCGGGGGGCCTCTTCATCGAGCTCATCGCCACCGCTCCCTGGAACCTCCTCGGCAAGGACGACCCGCGCGACCCGCGCACCCTGCACGGCGCCGGCTCGGCACTGGTGGAGCGGGCCATCGCCTGGAGCCGGCGGCGCGGCTGCCGCGGCCGGGTCGCGCTGCAGGCGGGGAGCCTGGGCGCGCTCCGCTTCTACGAGCGCTTCGGCTTCCGCCGGATGGTCCCGTCGGACCGCCCACTCTCGCTGGTGCCGCCGGGAGAGAACGGCTTCTCCCCGGAGATCCTCAGGGTCGCCGCGGGCACCCCGGGAGCCGAAGAGGAGCGCTCGCCCTGGCTTCTCCTCGAGCCCGAGAGCTCGTTCGCGACGGCGGGCGCCGGTCCTCGAAGCTGGAGGTCCGCCTCGGCGGCATGAGCTCGCAGATACTCGAGGGGTGAGGCCCGCTGCGGCGCCCGACCCGCGCGTCGTCGCTCGCCCTGCCCCGAGAGATCTTATTTCAAGTCCTTGGGGGCCTCGCCGGCGCTGCGGCTTCGCCCCTCCTCCTCGGCCTTGCGATACGCCTCTGGATTCCGCCTCGATCTCGCTCTCGGCCCGGCGGGCGTCCTCCTCGACGTGTCCCTTCTTCACCGTGCGCTGCACGCCCTCGCGGTAGTGCTGGTCCGCGGTGCGGTTGCCTTCGCCTTCGTTCTTGTCGTGGGTGTCGTTGGCCATGGGCGTGAAGTTGGGGAGGCCGGCTTCGCTCGACAAGCGGGCGCGACGCGCCAGGCGGGGGCGTGCTGACCCTTTCGGGGCCTCGCTTCGAGGAGCGCGCCTGCCTAAAAGCGAGATCGATTCCGTCCCGGTGCGTAACGACCGCAAGCGCAGCCTTCCGCTGCGGCTCCCGGTGTCGCCCCGCCGGACCCGCAGTGCACCTCGCCACAGGCAGGAGAGTTCCATGGCCAGCAAGCTCGAGGGAACGAAGACCCACCAGAACCTGAAGGACGCCTTCGCCGGCGAGTCGCAGGCGAACCGCCGCTACCTCTACTTCGCCAAGGTGGCCGACGTGGAGGGCTACCCGGAGATCGCCTCCAATTTCCGGGAGACGGCCGAGGGCGAGACGGGCCACGCGCACGGCCACCTCGACTACCTGAAGCAGGTGGGCGACCCGGCCACCGGCCTCCCCATGGGCGACACCACGCTCAACCTCAAGGCCTCGGTGGCAGGCGAGACCCACGAGTACACCGACATGTACCCCGGCATGGCCAAGGCGGCCCGCGAGGAGGGCTTCGCCGAGATAGCCGACTGGTTCGAGACGCTAGCCAAGGCCGAGAAGTCGCACGCTGGCCGCTTCAGCAAGATGCTCGGCCTCGTCTCTTAGTCTTGGCCCCGCCGCGCCGCCGCACCCTGGCGTGCAGCGCGACCGCCGCGCCGTGCGCGCGCCAGGGACGGAAGGTCTCCTCCACTCCACACTGCGGGTGAGAGCCCGCTGAGAAGGTACGCGCATGGCCGATTCGACCGGTACCCACGAACCCCTCGGCGCACTGAGTGAGCGCACGAAGGAGCTCCACCGCGCGCTCGTCTCGCTGCAGGAGGAGCTCGAGGCGGTGGACTGGTACCAGCAGCGCGCCGACGCCACCCGCGACCTGGAGCTGAAGCACATCCTCGAGCACAACCGCGACGAGGAGAAGGAGCACGCCATGATGCTCCTCGAGTGGATCCGCCGGAACGACGTCGGCTTTGCGCGCCAGATGAAGACCTACCTCGGCACGAGCCGCCCGGTCACCGCCGTCGAGGGGGAGGACGAGTCATGAGCTGGCTCGACCGCGACGGTGCCCCCTTCGACCAGGCGGTGTGGGACGCCATCGACGCCGCGGTGCGCTCCGCGGCCGACGAGGTGCGCGCGGCGCGGCGTGCCCTGCCCGTCGTGGGACCTCTCGGCATCGCCGCGCGGGTGGCCGTCGGCGACGATGCCCCGGTGGGCGACGACGACGAGGCGCCCGAGGGCGAGGCGCACCTCCACCTGCCAAAGGTCCGCACCCTCCCGCTCATTCACCGGCCGTTCCAGGTGGGCGTCCGCGGCGTGGAGGCCTTCCTCGCCCGCGGCGAGCCGCTGCCGCTCGACCGGGCTGGCGAGGCGGCGCGCCTGGTGGCCCGCGCCGAGGAGCGGCTCCTCTTCCAGGGAAACGACGCCGCCCACGTGCCGGGGCTCCTCCGCCACCGCGGAGCGGTGCGGCTCCCGCTCGGCGACTGGTCCGACCCGGCGCGCGCCGCCGACGACCTCCTCGGCGCCCTGGCCGCCCTCGACGCCGCGGGCTGGAGCGGCCCCTGCGCGCTCGCCGTCGCCCCCGCGCTCTACTGGAAGCTCTTCCGCCCGTACCCGGGGACCGGGCTCACCCCCCACCGTCAGCTCGAGCCGGCCTTCACCGCGGGTATCGTGAAGGCGCCGACCCTCGCCGACGCGGCCGTGGTGGTGGTGCGCTCGCCCTCCGGACCGCGGGTGGTGGTGGGCCAGGAGCTCGCCGTCGCCTACGACGGGCGCGAGGGCGTGTTCTATCAGTTCTCGGTGGCGGAGAGCGTGACCCTGCTCCAGGGCGCCGAGGGCACGGTGGCGGTGCTGGAGCGCACCTGATCGGGCCGGCTGCTCATCACCTCTCGTGAACATGGGCCCTCGACCGGAAACCGGCCGAGGGCCTTTGCGCGAGACGCTGGCGGCTCCCCGCTGAAGCCTCCGCCCTCCGGGGGGAGGCCCAGCGTCGCCTGCGGCGGCCCCCGGGACCTGGAGGCCGGCCGAGGCGCTTGGCCTTCACTGACCGGCGATGGGGATTGGGCAGGTCTCCTGCCCGCCCACGCAGTAGGGGCGCATCATCTCGTTGTCCTCGTGCTCGAGGATGTGGCAGTGCCACACGTAGAGCCCGGGGAGGTCGAAGCGCGCTCGGATGCGCGTCACCTCGCCGGGATAGGCGATGACCGTGTCCTTGAAGCCTCTCTCCCACGGCTCCGGCGGGCGTGAGACCCCCATGAGCCGCGCCGGCTGCATGGCCATGCCCTCGTGCTCGTCCATGACGAGCGCTTCCCGCCCGAGCACCTCGAAGCGCACCAGGTGGAGATGGATGGGGTGGGCGTCGGCGGTGAAGTTGTAGATCTCCCAGGTCTCGGTGGCGCCCAGCGCGGGATTCTCCGTCACCGGCATCGACCACATCATCGGTTCGCCGGTGCCGTCCGGGCGCAGCGTGCCGAGGAGCGCCGCGGAGGGTCCGAACGCCTCACGCTCGGTGCCGGGCGGGCAGGTGGCGTTGGCGATCACGATCGAGCCCTCCTCGTCGTAGCAGGCCACCTGGTTCATCGACATCTCCTCGTTGAGGCTCACCTTGCGGACCACGCTGGAGGCCGGCAGGGGCGATTCCACCGGCAGCCTGGAGGGCACCCTGCTGAGGTCCGGGAAGAAGCCGCGCACCACGTCGAAGGCCATCACCGTGCCGGTGGAGCCGGGGTCGGCCGGCTCGAAGTCGCAGCCGTGGCCCGGCTCCTGGCCGTCCACGCACGGCTCACCGCCGCCGAACGGCTCGTCCGGACCGACGTTCTGCAGCACCACCCGCGTGCCGGGGCGAAGCCGGGAGAAGTCCACCACCACGTCGGCCCGCTCGGCCGGCGCGATGAGGAGCCGGCGCAGCTCGACCGGCGTGGGCAGGAAGCCCTGATCGCCGCCCACCTGGGTGAAGGCGAGCTGCTCGCGCTCGAAGCGCAGGATGAGGAAGCGGGAGTCGGAGCCATTGAGGATGCGGAAGCGGTACCGCTTCGGTTCCACCTCGAGCTTGGGCCAGGTCTTTCCGTTCACCACCAGCGTGTTGCCGAAGAACTCAGGGTTCCAGACGGGTGCGATGTCCGAGCCGTTCGTCGGCGTGAAGTGGAGGCCGAGGCTCTCGAGCGAGCCCTTCACCAGGCCCTCGAAGAAGTCGCGGTTGTCCGGGTAGAAGAGGGAGCCGTCGGCGTTGAAGGAGCGGTCCTGGATGGCGAGGGGGATCTCGTGGGTGAGCCGCCGCACGAGCGGATTGCCGTTCGGGTCGAGCCCGGGGAGCGGTGCCGGGCCGGGCAACCGGAGCGCCACCTCGCGGAGGTCGCGGACGAGCCAGAACCCGGCGGGCCCTGCGTACACGTTGGTGCGGGTCATGCCGAGGGTGTGGTCGTGGTACCAGAGCGTCGCTGGGGGCTGATCGTTCCGGTACTGGAACACCGCGGCGCCCGCCTCGCGCGGGACCCCGGTGATCTGGTCGAACAGCCGGCCGCGGGGCGCGTAGCCGGAAGGGATGTTCGTCGCCGCCGGGAGCCACCACGCCTCGGGATAGCCGTCGCTGTCCGGCTGCACGTGCGCGCCGTGTACGTGGGTCACCATCGGTACCGGCCCGGCGTAGGGCTGCTGGAGCGCCTCGGCCGCATTGTCGTCCATCGGCATGGCCGGCCGGCAATCGGTGTGGGCCGTCCCGTCCATGCAGGGGAGCTGCCCGGGATTCGCCCAGTGCAGGGTCTGGTCCACCGGCAGGAGGTGCGGGAGGTAGCGCCCCTTCGCGTCGACGAGGCCGTTCACCCACTTCACCCGGGTGGGCACCCCGGACAGGTTCTCCACGGTGAAGGCCGGGTAGTTGCGCGTCTCCGGGTGGCCCACGGCGCCGTAGCTCCAGACGGTGGTGGGTGGGATGCGCCTGCCATGGGTCGTTCGGGAGGGGAGGATCTGCTGCTGGAACTGTACGAGCTCGATCTCGTAGTACGGCACGAGCTTGCGAACGGAGGGATCCCAGCGGAGGCCCTTGGCCGGCATGACCGGCGGGATGACGAGGGGGTCCGCGAACTTCGGGATGCTATCGGGAGAGAGCGTCCCCCCGGCGAGTGGCTCGGCGCGGACCAGGCCCGGCGTAACCCACAGGAGCGAGAAGGCCACCCCCAGGGCCGAAACCAGGAGGCGGCCCGGCGCCCTCGAGCGGCGGCGGACCGGACCGCGAGCTTGCAAGCATCCCGACGAGCGTTGAGCGCGTAACATGCACAACCCCTTTCCTCCGCGCGCTTCTCGCTCGCACGCGGGACCGGTTGAACTCCACTGTGGGTGCTGAGGACGAAGTGTCGCGGGGGCGCGACGATCCGTCAAGGAGGACGCGCGATCAGGAAGCGCACATTGACCCCCGGTCCGTGTCGTAGAGTCGCGGTACAACGCAGGGCAGGGCCGGCCCGGAGTCCCCCGCGCCGTGTCCCCGGCCCATGGGACACGGCGCGGGCGGGGTGACCGGATGGTGTGATGTGCACCCGGCGATGAGGGTGCACATCACCCCGCGGTCGGCGCCGGGGGCGAGACGCAGCGCTGCGGCACGCGCATCACCTCCGCGCCGGCGCGTCCGCTCAATCGGCCGAGGATTGCGGGGGGAGCACGCCGGGCGGGAACTCGCCGGCGTAGCTGACGCCATTCACCACGTAGGTGGGGGTGGCGTTGACGCCGAGGCGCGCCCCCTCCGCCACCTCGCGCTCGAGGAGCCGCGTCGTCTCCGGGGCGTCGAGGCACGACCCGAAGGCGGCGAGGTCGAGCCCCACGCGGCGGGCCAGCTCCTCCACCGGCTCCTTCGCCCGCTGGTTCCGGAAGAGGGCGTCATCCATGGCGTCGAACTTGCCCTGGGCCCCGGCGCAGAGGGCCGCCCGCGCCAGCCGGCAGGCGGTGAGGTGCATCGCCCGCTTCATCACCGGGTTACAGGTGGGGTCGAGCGGGAACTGCTTGCGCACCAGCGCCACGTCGCTCCGCCCGCCGAAGAGCTCCTTGTTCCTCTCGTGGGCCTTGGCGCAGTAGGGGCACTCGTAGTCGCTGAACTCGATCACCGTGAGGACGCCGCCGGGAGGGCTCGCCGGCGTCGTGCCGGGCGCGGCGGGCTCCGCCGTGGCGGCGGCGGGGGCCGGCCTGTTCCAGTAGCGAGGGTAGAGCGCCTCGACGAGCGCCAGGACCGCGAGCGCCAGGAGCAAGGCGGCTCCGGTGAGGGCCGCTCGCGCGCGCAGGGCCGCGAGGTCGGCGCGCAGCGCGGCGCCGAGCCCCACAGGTCGAAGGAGGCGCCAGGCCATGAGGGTGAGGGCGAAGGTGACCACCCACGAAGCCATGCAGACGAGGCAGAGCGCGCCGATGGCGAGCTTGCTCGCCAGCGCGAGGGCCAGGGCCAGGGCGAGCGCGAGGAAGGTGAGGACCGCGAGGAGTCCAGCCGGCCAGCGGGGGTGTGGCCGGCGGAGCGCGAGCCCGGAGCCGGCGAGGGCCGCGAGGAGGGCGTAGCCGAAGACGCCCCAGAGCGCGACCGGCAGTCCGAGCGCCACCGACCAGGAGCTCGTCGCCACGCGGTCGCAGTTCACCACGTCGTCGAGGGCGCAGAAGCTGGTGTGCCCGGCGTGCGCGGCGGCGTGCTCGTAGACGAGGTACCCCGCCAGCGCGAGCCCGAGGAGCGCGACGCCGAGGAAGAGGCGCAGGGCGCTGCGGGGGAGCGGAGGAGGGGCCAGGGAAGGTTCGGGGCCGCGCCTCGCGGAGGTGGCGCGGCCTTCGCGGCTCACTCGACGGGACAGGGCTTCTCCTCCTCGCAGGGCGCGGCCGCGGGCGCCGCGCTGTTCGCGGGGGCTTCGGCTTGCCCCCCTGGCGCAGCCTTGGCGTCGGCGCGCCGCTTCCTCATCTCCTCCAGCGCCTTGCGCTGCTCGGGGGTGAGCTGCATCCCCTCGAACTGATCGGCCTTCCGGTAGCCGGAGAGGTCGAAGAGGCGCGCGTCCACCCCGCGCCGCTCCACGCCGGTGGTCTCCCACACCGCGCCGTGGCGCCCCTCGGTCCACTTGAGGGGCCAGCCGTCGGCTCCCGCGTCGTGCAGCGCCTGGCGCATGCCGGCCCAGTGGCCCTCGGCCTGCGACTGCGCCCTCCAGAAGCGCTCGGCCCCACCGAGCTCGGAGGCGGTCCACAGCTCGAAGCGCTCTCCTCCCGCCTCGGTGAGCGCCACGTGGAGGCAGGAGATGCCGGCCACCTTCTCGCGGCCGAGCTTCTCGACCTCGAAGCTGCGGGGCGACTCGCCCGCGGCCGGGGGTGCATCGTCCACGGTGTAGGTCTTCCTCTTCTCGTCGAGGCGATAGGCGACCCCGGGCCTGTCGTGCAGCACCAGCGAGGCGAAGGAGAGCTTCCGCTCGCCCACCTTCACCTCCACCTCCATGCGAATGCCGGCCGGCGCGACGTACATGACGCCGGTGCCGCTCACCGCCCCTCCTTCGCCGGTGCTCGCCGTCATCCTCGAACGGAGGACGCCCTCGAAGTCGGCGGCGGCCGCCTGCTGCGCAGCGAGGGAGAGGAAGGCGAGGAGGGCCGTGCGCATGAGAGCTCTCGTCGGGTGCTTCACCCGCCCGCGGGCTCCTTGAGAGGCTTCGGCAGCGGCTTCCCGCGCTCGAAGGGGACCTCGCCGTAGCGCGCCACGATCTTCTTCTTCGTGTCGAGGCCGGTCGCCTCGATGACGAACTTCGGCACCCGCCGGGCGTTGCGGTCGGCCACCCAGCGCGTCAGGGCCTCCCCGCGCGGCCGCGGTTGCCGCGCCGGGGCGCGGGCGCGCGGCGAGCGCGCGTCGAGCGCCACCGCCTTCTCCAGCTCCTCGGCGGCAAAGGCGGCAATCCGCCGCTGGAGCGCGGGCGCGGCGCGCGCCATCGCCTCGGCCACCGCATCCCTCAGGATGTCCTCCACGCTGCCTCGCACCCTCATCACGGAAGTCTCCTCGCCGCCGCTGACCGCTCGCTCGCGGAGTATTGCGGTGGATTGAAAAGGTTAACGCAATGTCTGTAATCCAGTTTGCATTGCGGAGCAAGCCGATTCGAGAGGCGCCGCGGAGCCCGGTCCGCGAGGCTACACCGCCGGTGACGAGGGGCGCCCCCGGAGAGGGCTGCGCGGCGGGGCCGAGGGGGCCAGCGGGCGGTCAGCCGCGGCGCGCGGCCCGCGCCTTCATGTTGGCCACGGCGCGGCCCATGGCCGCGAGGCTCAGCGCTCGTGACACCGCGCGCTCGATGTCGGCGCGCTCCCAGGGCTTCATCACCGTGGCCAGGGCGAGGCCGGAGCGGGTGGTGGCCGCCACCTCCGGGAGGTCGGCGTGCGCGGTGAGCATGATGCGGCTCACCGTGGGGTGGCTCATCTCGATGCGCCGGAGCAGCTCGATGCCGCTCATCACCGGCATGGAGTAGTCGACCAGCGCCACGTCGAAGGCGCTCGCCTGGAGAGCCCTCAGCGCGGCCTCTCCGGAGGCGGCCACCGTCACCTCGTACTGGCGGCGAAACACGCGCTCGAAGGCGCGGAGGTTCGCCTCGTCGTCGTCCACCACCAGGACCCGGGGTCTGGAAGCTTCATCCTGCATCGCTCCCTCCTTCTACTCCGAGAATGGGCGGAGGATAAGCGCATTCGTCGCGCCCCCGCGCCCGGGGGACATGCCGGCGGGGTGCCCGCCACCTCGATTGGGGGTCGCGCCTCCCGTGGGAGGCGCCCGTTTCCCCGCCGGCTGTGCACGGTGGGTCACACTCAGAACCCCACGCCGAGCGTCAGCAAAGGGCCGCTGGTGTGCCAGCTCTGGCCGGGGAGGTCGTCCCGCTCCTCGCTCGCCCCCGCGAAGATCCAGGCGAGCTCCGCGCGCACCTGGAAGTACCCCTCCCGGCCGAAAAGCACGCCCCCGGCCAGAAAGGGGAGCAGGCCAAAGGCCCCCCCTCCGCCGAACCTGCTCCACCCCAGCCGCAGGCCGCCGCCGGCGTAAGGGGAGACGCTGGCCGGCACGAACGGGAAATAGACGCCGAGACCTCCCGAGATGAGCGCCGCGTTGCTGCCGCCGAAGGCGTCGAGCGAGAGGTCGGCCAGAAACTCGCGTCCGTCGAGCAGCGCGTAGACCCCACCCCCGGCCGCGCTGGGCGTCCCCGGGGCAGCCGAGGTGACGGCCAGCATCCCGCCCAGGCGGACGCCTATCCAGGGGAGGGGCCGCCCCTCGTCGCGCGGCCGCTCGCGCGGCGCCGAGGCCGCCGCGGGGAGGGCGAGAAGAAGCGCGGCGGCGGCGGCGAGCGGGAGGGCGGGCGAGGAGCGTCTCATGATGCGAAGAGTGTAACGCCTCGCGTCGCTCGTTCATCTCGAGCGCGCGGGCGTGGGCGCGGGCGAGCCGGCGTACCGCATGGGACGTTCGCAGGGCGCCCGGCTCCGCTAGGGTCAGGCGCGTTCACCCACAGCCATTTCGCGCAGCACCTCTCACCGGAAAGCGAGGCAACACCCAATGGCCACCGTCACCTTGAAGGGCAACCCCGTCACGACGAGCGGCGAGCTCCCCGCCGTCGGCGCCAAGGCGCCCGACTTCAAGCTCACCGCCGCGGACCTCTCCGACGTCTCGCTGGCGAACTACGCTGGCAAGCGGAAGATCCTGAACATCGTCCCCAGCCTCGACACCCCCACCTGCCAGGCCTCCACCCGCAAGTTCAATGCGGCCGCGGGGAGCCTCCCCGGCGCGGTGGTCCTGGTGGTCTCCGCCGATCTCCCCTTCGCCCAGAAGCGCTTCTGCGCCACCGAGGGGCTCGCGAACGTGGTGACGCTCTCGCTCATGCACTCGGGCGCCTTCGCCACGGATTACGGCGTGCTCATCACCGATGGTCCGCTCGCCGGCGTGACCGCCCGCGCGGTGGTGGTGCTCGACGAGAACGACAAGGTGGTCTACCAGCAGCTCGTTCCCGAGATCGGCAACGAGCCCGACTACGCCGCCGCCCTGAAGGCCGCGCAGAAGTAGGCCCACCCTCCCGGCGGGGGCGGGGCACAGCCCCCGATGCGATGTAAGATCCCGCCGTGTCGAGAGGCGGCCGGCTCGCTCCAGCGCTCGTGGCGCTCCTCCTCCTGTGGCCGCGTGCGACGCGCGACGGCTGGACCGTCTTCAGCGCGCGCCCCCCGCCGGCCCCCCCCAGCGCCGCCGCCCGCGCCAGCCCAGCGCCTTCCACTCCTGGCTCGAAGGCCGCCCCGCTGGCGGGGACGACCCCCACCCCCACCGAGGGGTTCACCGCCCTGGAGCCAGGCCTCGACTTGGGGCTCTATTCGGGGCCGCCGGGCGCGGCGGGCGATCCTCGCATCTGGGTGGTGCGCATCGACCCCGCGCGCTTCGAGCTCCGGCTGCTCAGTGCCGCGGCCACCGATTCGCGCCCGCGGACGCTGCGCGACTGGGCGAGCGGCGTCGGCGCCTCGGCGGGCATCAACGCCGGAATGTTCAGGACCGACGGGCTCACAGCCCTCGGACTCATGCGCACCCGGGAGCACGAGAACAACGGGCGGCTGAGTCAGCGCATGAAGTCGGTGCTGGCGTTCGACCCCGAGGAGCCCGGCCTCCCGGCCGTGGCGCTCCTCGACACCGCCTGCGGCGAGGCCCCGCCGCTCCCCCCCTACGGCTCGTTCCTGCAGTCCATCCGCATGATCTCTTGCGAGCGGCAGAACGTCTGGGCCCCGGAAGGGCGGCGGGCCAGCACCGCGGCGATCGGGCTCGACGGCGAGGGCCGGGTGCTCTTCGTCCACGCCCGCTCGCCCGCCAGCGTCCACGACCTCACCGACACCCTGCTCGGGCTGCCCATCGACCTCCGGCGCGCCATGTACCTCGAGGGAGGGCCCGAGGCGCAGCTCTACGTGCGGGGCGGCGGGGACGAGCTCGAGCGCCGCGGCGCCTTCGAGGGCTCGAAGGGCGACGAGCGCGGCGGGCTCGCCTGGGAGCTCCCGAACGTCCTCGTGGCCGTCCGCCGCGCCCGCTGAAATGACGCCTGTCCCGGCCGGGTGACGACCCAAGCGGTGAGGCCGCCTACCTGTTCATGGGCCGGATGAGTCGAGTACGATCTCCACAGAATACGGAAAGGAGGCTCCCGTGGCGAACATCGCGAGGCATGTGACACACCGGCTGGTGGCGCTCGAGGGCAGCACCTCGTGCAGGGAGGCGGCCCGGTGCATGGCCGAGGAGAACGTGGGGGCGGTGGTGGTCCTCGAGGGTGGCCAGGTGGTGGGGCTCGTCTCGGAGCGCGAGCTGGTTCGGCGCGTGCTGGCGGACGGCGAGCGGCCCGAGCTGCCCATCCGCGCCGCCATCGGGCGGGAGCTGCCGGTGGTGCGCCCCGAGACGAGCGAGGAGGAGTGCCTCGGCATCATGCGCGATCACGGCTCGCGCCACCTCCTCGTGTCGGAGGGTGGCGAGGTGACCGGCATCGTCTCCATGCGCGACCTCATTCAGCTCATGCTGGAGGAGAAGGAGTGGATGATAGGTCAGCTCCAGAGCTTCATCGACGGTCACGACGGCCCGCGCGCCGCGGCCGGCTGAGCTTCACCTTCACCGGGGAACGAAGGCCCCGGCGGCGCGGAGGAGCCTCAGCGCGGCGAGGTCGGCGGCGAGCTCCTCGGAGACGAGCGTGAGCTCGGCGAGATTGAGCTGGGTGCTGGCGTCGGTCACGTCGAGGTAGGTGCCGGCGCCCGCCTTGTAGCTCCAGTCGACGAGCCGCTGGTTCTCCTTCGCCAGGTCGAGCGCCTCCTGCGCCTTCTGGCCGTTCACCCGCGCGCTCTCCAGGTCGAGCTGCGCCCTCACCACGTCCTCGCGCGCCTGGATGGCGACCTTTGCCCGGGCGCTCTCCGCCTCGCGCAGGCGCGAGCGCTCGTCGCGGAGGTCGCTCTCCCGGAGGAAGCCATCGAACAGGTTCCAGCCGAGCTGCAGGCCCACCGCCCAGGTGGTGTTGTCGCCGGAGAAGCCGGCCGCGTTGGAGTAGCCGTACCGCCCGAAGGCGCTCACGCTGGGGAAGTAGCGGCCGATGACCACGTCGCGGTTCTTCTCCGCCAGGTCGACCGCCGCCGCCGCGGCGCGCACGTCCGGGCGCTGCTCGAGCGCCGAGGCCACCAGCACCTCGGTCTCTCCCGCCGGCGCCTCGGGCGGCGGCGGGATCTCCACCTCGAACGCCGCGTCCTTGCGGTCGAGGAGGGTGGCGAGCGCCACCCGCGACGAGGCGTAGCTGCTCTGCGCCCGCTTCAGGTCCTGCTCGGCCCGCGACCTGTCGATCTCGGTGCGGAGCACGGTGATCTTGGTGGCGGTGCCGGCCTCCTGCCGCACGCGCGCATCGCGGGCGTGCTGCTCGGCGAGCGCGAGCTGGCGCGCCTGCACCGCGAGGATTTGCCGGGCGCCGGCCGCCGCGTAATAGGCCTGCGCCACCCCGAAGAGGATGTCGCGCCGCGCGGCGTCGAAGCTCTCGGCGCTGAGCCGCTCGCCCGCGCGCGCCGCGGCGATGCCGAACATGGCCTGGGGCGCGAAGATGGCCTGGGTGGCCTGCACCTGGCCGACGAGCTGATTCTGCCGGGTGATGACCGTGGGCGGCGTGCCGTCGGGCGCGCCGATGGCCGGGATGGTCACGTCGCCGAAGCTGTTGTGGGTGTAGGAGCCGGAGGCGCTCACCTGGGGCAGGTAGCCCGACCACGCCTTCACGTGCAGCTCCTTCGAGCGCTCGAGCTGTTCCCGCGCCTGGGCGAGGTCGAGGTTCCGCGCGCGCGCCGCGGCGAGCGCCTCGTTCAAGGTGAGCACCGGGCCGGCCACCGGGAGCGGCGGCTCCGGAGCGGCTGGCGCTTCCGGCGCCGCCTGGGCAAGGAACAGCCCCGCGATGAGGCCGAGCGTCTTCATGAGACCTCCGGGAACACCGGCCGAGAAGCCAAAGGGCCGGACAGACGGGCCACCCGTTTACGCAGGGAGCTTCCGGGCGTCAAGCCGACTCGCGCCGTCGCCGTCGCCTCGGCTCGGGGGAGAGACTCTCCCCGTGGCACCCAAGGGCGGGCGCTCAGGGGGGCTGGGAAGCGCCCTCAGCCGCCGAGGTCCTCGATCTCGCGGGCGATGTCGCGCGCGTCCTCGGCGTCGGGCTTCGCCGCGAGGTAGGCCTTGAGCTCCGCCACCGCCCGCGCGCGCTGGCCCCGGTCCTTGTAGGCGAAGCCGAGGTAGTAGTGCGGCATGGGGTTCTTCGGCTCCTCGCGCGCGGCGCGCTCGTACCACGGGAGCGCGGCCGGCCTTCCGTGGGCGAGGTGCTCCGCGCGGCCGACCCGGTAGAGGAGCGCAGCCTGGCGGGGGTCGGCCGAGAGGGCGCGGCGGAAGGCGCTGGCCGCGTCGGCGGGCTTCCCGAGCTTCATGAGGCAGTCGCCCAGCGCCACCCGCAGCCGCTGCTCGCGCGGCGCCAGCGTGAGCGCCTTCGAGAGGAGCGGGGCGGCGTCGCCGCAGCGCCCCTGCTGCGCGTAGAGGGAGGCGAGCTGCTCCAGGGGCGCGACCTCGCCCGGGGCGAGCGCCGCCGCGGTCTGGTACGCCTCGGCCGCCTCGGCCTGGCTCCCGGAGCGATCCAGCGCCCGGCCCAGCGCGAGCTCGTGCTCCGCGGACTTCGGATCGAGCTCGACCGCCTTGCGAAGCTGTTGGAGGGCCGCGGGGAGGTCGCCCTTTTCCACCAGGGCCTTGCCGTACCAACCGCGGATCTCCGCGGAGCGGAGCTCGAGGTTCGACGCCTCGAGGAGGTTCGCCGCGGCCGAGGCGGCGTCGCCCGAGGCGAGCTGGACCGCGCCGAGGAGGCCACGCACCCGGCCGTCTCCCGCGTCGAGAACCGCCGCCGCGGTGAGCGCCTCGCGGGCCCTGGCGAGCTCCCCCGCCTCGAAGAGCACCCGGCCGTGGGCGGCCTGCGCCGCCGCGAGGCGAGGCGAGCGCGACACCGCCCGCTCCAGCAGCTCGCGCGCCCCCGCGGCATCGCCCTTCGACGCCGCCACCCGGGCGAGGCCCAGCCACGGCTCGCCGAGGGTCGGGTCGAGCGCCGCGGCCCTCCTCAGCTTCTCCTCGGCCGGGGCGAGGCTCTGCCTGCGTAGGTCGAGCTCGCCCTGGGCGGCGAGCACCTCCGCCCGCTCGGGGCCGCCCTTCGCTGCCGCGCCGAGCGAGGCCTCCGCAGCGGAGAGGTCCCCGAGAGCGAGCTGCGCCCGGGCCAGCGCCAGGTGCGCCCGCCAGGGGGCGCGAGGGCTCGCCGCGGCCTCGGTGAAGCTCTTCACGGCCTCGTCGCGCTGGCCCGCCGCCCAGAGGAGGTCGCCGCGGGCGCCCTGCAGGAGTGGCTCCCCCGCCTCGCGCGCGAGCGCGCCGTCGAGCAGCGCCAGCCCGTCGGAAGCCTTCCCCTGCGCCGCGAGCGCCCGGGCGCGCAGCGCCAGCGCGGCGGGGTCCCGCGTCTCCCCGAGCGGCGCCAGCACCTCGGTCGCCTTCTCGGGCGCGCCGCGCGCGAGGGACAGCGCGGCGAGCTCGAGACGCGGCTCGACCGAGCCGGCGCTCTCCGAGATGGCGCGCGCGAGCTCCTCCGCGGCGGCCGCCGCGGCCCGCTCCGGCTCGGCGGCGCCCTCGCGCAGGAGGGTCCTCGCGAGCACCGTCCGCGCCGCCGCGCGCTCGGCGGGCGCGGTCGAATCCTTCGCCGCGGGGGCGAGGAGGCGGCCGGCAGCCGCTCTCGCCGCGGCGAGGTCCCCCTCGCGGAGCGCCGCCTCTGCGAGCGCCAGCGCGGCGGCCCGCTGCTCCGGGTCGCGGGCGAGGGCCTCCTCGAACAGCCTACGCGCCGCCGCATCCTCGCCCCGGCGCGCGGCGAGGCGCCCGCGCGCGAAGGCGGCCCGGGCGCTCCCGGGCGAGACCGCCTCCAGCCGCTCGAAGCGCGCCCCGGCGGCGCCGAGGTCGCCCCTCGCCAGAGCGGCATCACCCAGGGTGTAGATGGCCTCGGCGTCCTGGGGGCGCTCGGAGAGGTGGCGGGTGAGGGCCGCCTCGGCCTCCGGGGCCGGCGGCTCGCCGGGCACGAGCGAGGCCGCGAGGAGGGCCCATGCCGCGTAGGGCGCCCTCTGGACCTCGCCCGAGAGCGCAGGGAGGAGGGAGCGAGCGCGCGCGAAGGCCTTCTCGCCCTCGCCGGGGAGGCGGGCGAGGCGGCTCGCCGCCACCGCGAAGACGGCCTTCGCCTCGCCGTCCTCGGAGTCGAGGTGGAGCGCCTTGTCGGCGAGGTCGAGCGCACGGCGAGCGCCCGCGGACGAGCCCGACGCGAGGGCCGCGCGCGCCTCGGCGAGGAGCTTCGCCCCGGGCCGGTTCGGGCTCAGGCTGCCGCGAAAGACGCGGTGGAAGAAGAGGCCCTGGGAGGTGAGGCCCGCCCCGAGGCCCACCGCGAGGGCGAGGAGCAGTACCGCGGCGAGGGCGGAGACGACGGCGTGGGCGCGGGCGGTGGCGGCGAGGCGCTCCAAGGGCGCGCGCAGCGCCGCGAAGGAGGCGCGCTGCCGGCCGGGAGCCGCGCCGGGTCGAGCCGCCTGGGGAATGCCCGGACCCACCGTCGATGCGGGCGCCTGCATGAGCCGGGCAATGGCCTCGCCAAAGGCCGGCACCGACCCGATGGCGGCGTAGGCGGCGCCGCCGTCGGAGGAGACCTCCTCGTTTCCGAGGAGCTCCCCGCGGCGCAGCATGGCCTCCACCTCGGCGCCGGGGAACGGGCCGAACACCTTGCCCGAGCGGCGCCGGACGAGGTAGCCGGGAGCGTCCGCGGCCGGAGCCGGGCGGGCGGAGGCAGGCGCCCGCGGAGGAGGCGGCGGCCCCGGTCGGGCGCCGCCGTCGTCGAAGAGCATCTCCAGCTCCTCGGCCTCGCGCGCGCCGAGCGGTCCCAGTCCGCCGCCCGGGTGGCCCGCCGTCGGGGGCGCGGGAGCGCCGGGGACGCCCTCCTCGGCGAAGGGGTCGCCCTCACCCTGCGTCAAGGGTCCGTCGAAGCGCGAAGACTGCCCGCCCGCGAAGCCGGGCGCCGGTTCACTCGAAGCTTCAGCCTGCTGAGGGGACGGCCAGGGCCCTGCCGGCCCGGCCCACGCCCCGAAGGGCGACGCGCCGGTATCGCCGAAGGGGCCCGCGCCCGGGTCGCCGAACGGCGTCGAGGAATCGGCGTACGCGTCCGCGCCCAGGTCCACCTCGCCGAAGCCGAGGGGCGCGGAGGGCGGCGGCGGCGTGATGACCGCCGGCGGTGGGGAACGGCCGGGGGGCGCGCCGCCGAGGTCCCGCGGGGGGAGAGGTGCATCCTCCGGGGGAAAGCTCTCGCCTTCCCATCCGTCCTCGAAGGGTGCGCTCGATGGAGCAGGCACGTCCCATTCCTGGAATGGGGCGATCGTGGCGGGCGGGCTCGTGGGGGGAGCGCTCGCGGGGGGCGGGTCGGCGAATGGCTCGTCCGAGAAGGGCGAGCCGGAGAGGGGCGCCTCCGCGAAGGGCGAATCGGTGAAGAAGGGGCCCGCGGGAGGAGGCGCCGCGGGCGGGGCTGCCGATGGCGAGGCAGGCGCCGCGGCGGCTCGCGCGGCGGGCGTCTCGGGTGAGGGCGGGGGAGGCGGCAGCGCCACGGCGCCAGGCGCCGAGTTCGCGCGCACGGGCGCGCTCGGGCCGGGCAGGGGCACCGCGCCCGGAATGACCGGGGCCGGCACCGCGGCCGCGGGCTTCACCGGGAAGGTGGCCTGGCACTTCGGGCAGCGCACGTGGATGCCCCTCGGGGGCACCTTGGCTTCGTCGATGCGGTAGGCGGCGTGGCAGGTGGGGCAGGCGAGGCGCACGGGCAAAATCCTCAAACTTATCGCACCGTAACATCCGCTCGGACGCCCCTGCAAGGGTGTGCCCAGGCCGCGGTGTAGGCCCACGCCACGGACGAGCGCGCCAGGCGCGCACTCCCGGCGCGCGCGGCCGGAGGCGTTGCGGTAGCCTCCTCCCCGACATGGATCTCTCCCTCCTCCTGCGCGAGCGGCTGCGCGAGCTCACCTTCGAGCTGGGGGGTGAAGGCAGCCGCGAGCGGCTCGCCAAGCTCAGCTCCCCTCGAAACGCCTACGGCGTCGACCCCTACGGCCTCGACGTCGACTTCGCGGTGACCGCGGCGGCCCCCTTCCTCTGGCTCTACCGCAAGTATTTCCGCGTGCAGGTGCACGGCATCGAGCACGTCCCGACCCAGGGCCGCGTGCTGGTCGTCGGCAACCACTCCGGTCAGCTCCCCTTCGACGCGGCCATGGTGGGCCTCTCGCTCCTCGTCGAGCTCGACCCGCCCCGCCTCGCGCGCGCGCTCGTCGAGCGGTGGGTGCCGCGGCTCCCCTTCGTCTCCAGCTTCTACGCGCGGCTCGGCCAGGTGGTGGGCACGCCCGAGAACTGCCGCAGGCTGCTCGCGGCCGAGGAGGCGCTCACCGTCTTCCCGGAGGGCGTGCGTGGCCTCAACAAGCCCTTCACGCAGCGTTACAAGCTGCAGGCCTTCGGGCAGGGCTTCATGCGGCTCGCGCTGGAGACCGGCACCCCCATCGTGCCGGTGGGTGTGGTGGGCGCCGAGGAGCAGGCCCCCTCGCTCGCCAACCTCCGCCCGCTGGCGCGCCTCCTCGCCATGCCCTCGCTGCCCCTCACCCCCACCCCGCTGGCCCTCCCGCTCCCCACCCGCTACCACCTGCACTTCGGACCCCTCATGCGCTTCACCGGCTCCTCCGACGACGAGGACGCCGTGCTCGACGCCAAGGTCGAGGAGGTGAAGGCGGCCATCGCCGGCCTCCTCGCCGAGGGGCTGCGCACGCGCAAGGGGATCTTCGCGTGAGCGGGCAGGCGGCCGCGCCGCTCGCGGTGCCCGGCATGCCGCGGGTGGTGGCGGTGACCGGTATCTCCGGCAACCTGGGGCGCGCGCTGGCGCGGCTCCTCCACACCGAGACCGCGCTGGTGGGGATCGACCGCCGGCCCTTCCGCGAGCGCCCCAAGGACGTGGCCCACCACCAGGTGGACATCCGCAAGCGCAAGGTGGAGGAGGTGTTTCGCCAGCACCGGGTGGAGGCGCTCATCCACCTCGGCATCATCCACGACCCGCGGGTCCCCTTCACCGAGGCGCACGCCTTCAACATCCTGGGGACGCGCCGCCTCCTCGACCTGTGCCTCCAGCACGGCGTGAAGAAGGTGGTGCTCCTCTCGGCGGCCGACGTGTACGGGCCCTCGCCGGAGAACTCCAACTTCCTCACCGAGGAGGCGCCGCTCATGGCGGCCGACCGCTACTCGGGCGTGCGCGACCTCATCGAGCTCGACATGGTGGCGCAGTCGTTCCTGTGGCAGCACCCCGAGGTGGAGACGGTCATCCTGCGCCCGGTGCACATCGTCGGCCCCACCGTGCGCAACGCCCCGAGCATCTACCTCCGCCTGGAGCGGCCGGTGACGGTGCTCGGCTTCGACCCCATGATCCAGCTCGTGCACGCGGACGACGTGTGCCGCGCCCTCGCCCTCTCGCTGCGGCCCGGCGCCCGCGGCGTCTACAACGTGGCCGGGCCGGGCGAGGTGCCGCTCTCGCTCATCCTGAAGGAGCTCGGGCGGAGGCCCATCCCCATCCCGCACCTCCTCGTGAAGAGCCTGCTCCGCCGCGCCTACGACCTGCGCCTCACCAGCTTCCCGCCCGAGCAGGCCGCCTACCTCCAGTACCTCTGCGCCGTCGACGGCTCGCGGGCCGAGCGGGAGCTCGGCTACGCGCCGGTGCACGGGCTCCGCGAGACCATCCGCAGCGTGCTGCGCGACCCGGCGTGAGGGGGCTCGGCCTCGCCCGCGCCGCGGCGCAGGGGGCGCGGTTCGCTGCCGGTGCGCCGGCGAAGCCGACAGCTCTCGCCCCTCACACCGCCCCCGCACGAAGAGGCAGGACCTCCAGGACCTCCGGCCGCGGCTCCAGAGCGCGTGCGATGCGCGCCGGCAACGCCTCGTGGTCCGGCCGCCGCCCCTGGACGCTTTCGTGCACACCAGGATCCTGGCCCCGCGCGGCGCGGCTGTAAAGGCGCGCTCACCTCTACCTCTCCCCCACGGGGCCGCCCTCGCGTGCCGCGGCGACGAAGGCCCGGGCGGCGTGCGAGAGCTCCGCGCCGGCGCGGAACACCACGAAGACCGAGCGCTCGAGGCGCATCTCGCGGACGTTCAGCGCCACCACGTCGCCGCGCCGGATCTCGGCCTCGGCCACCAGGCGCGGCATGAGCGACACCCCGAGTCCGCGCTCGACGAGCCGCTTCACCGCCTCCAGCGTGGGGAGCTCCACCGAGATCTCCAGCCGCGTGCGGTGTCGGACGAAGGTCTGCACCACCCGCCGGCGGTAGGCCGAGCGCACGTTGTGGGCGAGGAACGACTCGCGTCCGAGGTCGCGCACCGAGACCTCGCCCCTCCCGGCGAGGCGGTGGCCGGGCGCCACGATGAGGGCGAGGTCGTCCTTCGCCACCAGCACCGAGGTGAGGCCGGGCTGCACCGGCCGGTAGGTGATGAGGCCGAGCTCCACGTCGCGTCGCAAGAGCTCGGAGGGGATCTCGCTCGCCAGGCTCCGCCGGACCTCCACCTTCACCTCCGGGTGCCGCGTCCGGAAGACGGGCAGCACCGGCAGGAGGTGGAGCACCGTGTACTCGTTGGCGGCCACCACCACCCGGCCCCGCCGGAGCTCGCCCAGCTCCTCCAGCGCGTTCTCCGCGTCGCGGCGGAGGTTCAGCATCTGCCGGGCGTAGCCGAGCAGCACCCGGCCGGCGTCGGTGAGCGTGCCGTCCTTGGAGGAGCGGTCGAACACCTGCTTGCCGAGCTCGGCCTCCAGCCGCTTCACCATCTGGCTCACCGCAGGTTGGGTGCGGTGCAGCCGCTCCGCGGCGCGCGAGAAGCTCTTCTCCTGCGCCACCGCCAGCAGCACCTCCAGCTGGGCCAGATCCACGGCGAGCTCCTCATGATCACCGCGGGGCGTGCCGCCCCTCCCCGCGCTGCCGATGACGCGCCGAGCCACCTAGGCCCGGACGGGGCCATATTAGCTCATGTGATGTTTACATTGACATAATTACTTGGACTTATCTCTCGCGCCGGCCTTAGCTTCGGGGGAAGCCCACCGGAAGGCGGGTCGAGCACCGCGGCGTGCGGTGGGAGGGGCGGATGGAGCGACGGAACGACGAGGCGAGGCCGCAGCTCCAGCCGGCCCTCTGCAAGGGCTGCGGGCGGTGCATCGAGGCGTGCGCGCGCGGCTGCATTGCGCCGGGTCACGACCTTCACCCCGAGAGCGGCCTCACGCCGGTGGCGCTCACCCTCGACGGCTGCAGCGGCTGCGCGCTCTGCGCCGAGGCCTGCCCCGAGCCGTTCGGCCTCGCCATGGGCGGGGCGGATGCCGTGCGAGCGCCCCTCGCGGCTGCGGCCGGCGACGTGCCCGACGCGCTCCTCCGGCTCCCTCGCACGCGGCCCTTGCTCATGAAGGGCACTCACGCCTCGGCGGTGGGCGCCCTCCTCGCCGGCTGCCGCCACTTCTTCGGCTACCCCATCACGCCCTCCACCGAGGGTGCGGAGCTCATGGCCGACCTCCTCCCCGAGCTGGGCGGGGTCTTCCTGCAGGCGCCGAGCGAGCTCGCCGCGGTGCACATGATGTACGGCTGCGGGGGTGCCGGCCTGCGCAGCATGACCTTCACCTCGTCGCCCGGCTTCAGCCTCATGCTGGAGGGGATCTCCTACATGATCGGCGCGGAGCTCCCGGGCGTCTTCGTCGACGTGATGCGCGCCGGCCCCGGCCTCGGCAATATCGGCCCCGAGCAGTCGGACGTGAAGCTCGCCTGCCGCGGGCTCGGCCACGGTGACACGCACGCCATCGTGCTCGCGCCCGCCTCGCCCCAGGAGATGCTCGACCTCACCTCGCTCTCCTTCGACCTCGCCTTCCGCTACCGGAACCCGGTGGTGGTCCTCGCCGAGGCGCACCTCGGACAGATGACCGGCAAGGTGGTCCTGCCGCCCGCGCTGGTCCGCCCCGGGCTCCCGGCCTGGGCCGTCTCCGGCGATGCCGGCCACCGGAAGAACCTCGTCACCTCGATCCGCCTCTCCTACGCCGACCAGGAGGCGCACGACCGCCACCTCCTCGAGAAGTACGAGCGCATCGCCCGCGACGAGCAGCGCGCGGAGCTCTATCGGTGCGAGGACGCCGAGGTGGTGGTGGTCGCTTGCAACACGCCAGCCCGGCTCGCCAAGGGCGCCGTCGAGCAGCTCCGAGCCGAGGGCCTCGCGGTGGGGCTCTTCCGCCCCGTGACGATTTGGCCGTTCCCCATCGACCTGCTCGCGCCGCTCCTCGCCCGGGCGCGCTGTCTGCTCGTGGTGGAGGCGAGCGAGGGTCAGCTCGAGGACGAGCTGCGGCTCGCGCTCTCCCACGGGGGCATCGAAGCCCGTCCCGAGCTGCGGCACGTCCGCCGGCATGGAGGGACGCTCCCGTCGAAGCGCGAGATCGCCGAGGCGGTCCGGGCCGCCGCCGCCTCACACCGGGCGTCACGCGTGGTGAATGGCCCCGCCTGGAACGGCCGCGAGCGCCGAGCCGGTGCGCCTCGAAGGGCGGGAGCCTCGGCATGAGCACCTTCTACGAGCGCTTCGAGCGTCACGACCACGCCGAGGGCCTGAAGGCCCACGCCACCCACTACTGCCCCGGCTGCGGCCACGGGCTCGCCCACCGCTACCTGGCCGAGGCCATCGAGGAGCTCGGCCTCCAGGACCGGACGGTGGCCATCTCGCCGGTGGGCTGCGCCGTCTTCCTCTACTACTACCTCGACGTCGGCAACACGCAGGCCTCGCACGGCCGGGCGCCGGCGGTGGCGCTCGGGCACAAGCTCGCCCACCCCGAGAGCATCGTGGTGAGCTACCAGGGCGACGGCGACCTCGCCTCCATCGGCCTCACCGAGATCATCCACGCCGCCCAGCTCGGCGTGCCAATCAGCGTCATCTTCGTGAACAACGCGGTGTACGGCATGACCGGCGGCCAGCTCGCCCCCACCACGCTCATGGGCCAGCGCACGCGCACCAGCCCCCGCGGCCGCGAGGCGTCCATGGGGCAGCCGCTGCGCATGGCCGAGCTGGTGGCGCAGCTGCAGGGCCCCGTCTACGTCGAGCGGGTGGCGCTCTTCGACGCCAAGCGGCGCGCGCGGGCGGCGAAGGCCATCCGCAGGGCGCTCCAGCTCCAGGCGGAGGGGCGCGGCTTTTCCTTCGTGGAGGTGCTGGCCGAGTGCCCCACCCACCTCGGCCTTTCGCCGCTGGAGTCCGAGCGGTGGGTGAAGGACGAGATGGTGCCGGTCTTTCCGCTCGGCGTGAAGAAGGATTTCCCGGCCGGCGAGCCGGCGGGGGCGCGCTGGTCCTTCGCCGAGCCGCTCTTCGACCCAGCGGCCGTGCTCGATGCGCTGGGAGCCGCGCGCGAGGAAGCCGGGGAAGCGCCCTCCCGTGCGCGCGGGGAAGGGGTGGCGCGCGAGCTGGGGCTCAAGCTGGCCGGCGCCGGCGGCGACGGGGCGCAGACGGCGGCGATGGTCGTGGCCCGGGCCGCCCTCGCCGCCGGAAAGGACGCCACCCACATCCCCAGCTACGGGCCCGAGTCGCGCGGCGGCACCTCCTACGCCGACGTGCGCATCGCCGAGGGCGAGGTGCTCTCGCCCGACGTGCCGAGCCCCGACGTGCTCGTTGCCTTCAACGCTCCCAGCCTGGCGAAGTTCGGCCCGGCCGTCGCTGCTGGAGGTACCATCCTCTACGACAGCTCCATCGTCCGGGAGGCGCCCGCCGCGCCCGAGGGCGTTCGCGTGGTCGGCGTTCCCTGCGCCGCCATCGCCGCGGAGCTGCGGCAACCGCTCGTCAAGAACGCGGTGGCGCTCGGCGCGCTCGACGCCGCGGTGGAGCTGCTGCCGCAGGGGCTCCTCCTCGAGGCGCTCAGGGAGGCGCTGCGCCACAAGGGCGCGCTCCTCGCGCAGAACGAGGAGGCGTTCCGCCGTGGATCGCTGGCGATTTCCACGGCGTGAAGCAGGGACGAGGACCGCTCGCGCTGGTTGAGGTCGTGCCGGGTCATGCCGGTCGGGCCCCGCTTTCGAAGCCGCACGCGAACCAGGTAGAGTGAGGTGAGGTGCGATCCTCGAGAACCACCCTGCGCTCCTCGCTCCTCCTCCTCATGGCCGCGCTCTTCCTTCCGGGCTGCTCGCCGCGCTTCTCGGCGGGCTACCTCTGGCAAGCGGTCCGGGGCCAGCTCGGCATCGTCCGGGTGGCGCGGCCCTTGCCCGAGGTGATCGCCGACTCCGAGGTGCCTCCTCGCCTGCGCCGCCTGCTCGCCTCCGTGGCCAGGGTGAAGGCCTTCGGCGAAGAGCAGGGACTCCGGCCCACCCGCAACTACGAGAGCTACGCCGAGCTAGGCCGGCCCGCTGCCGTGTGGGTGGTCCAGGCCTCCGCCCCGCTCGCCTTCGAGCCGCGCACCTGGAGCTTTCCGGTGGTGGGGAGCGTCCCGTATCTCGGCTTCTTCGACCGGAGGGCGGCCGAGCGGTACGCGGCCCGGCTGGCGAAGGACGAGTCGCTCGACGTCGACGTGCGGGCGGCGAGCGCCTACTCGACGCTGGGGTGGTTCAGGGACCCCGTCCTCTCCACCATGGTGCGCGGAGGAGAGCCGGCGCTGGGGTCGCTCGCCAACACCGTGTTGCACGAGAGCGTCCACGCCACGCTCTACGTGAAGAACCAGTCGACCTTCGACGAGAACCTGGCGAGCTTCGTCGCCGACCGCCTGACCCCCCTGTGGCTGCGCTCGACCCTGGGGTCCGAGGCGCCCGAGACGGAAGCCTGGGAGAAGCTCCACCTGCGCCAGCGGGCCTATCTCGAGCGCATGCACCGCACGCGGCTCGAGCTCGAGCTCCTCTACGCATCGGGCGCGAGCAGGGAGGAGAAGCTCTCGCGCAAGGCCGAGATCCTGGAGCGGGTGCAGCAGGACTTTCGCCTCACCCGCCCACTCAACAACGCCTCGCTCACCGGCTACGCCACGTACGACTCCGGCGTGGCGGCCTTCGAGGGCCTGCTCGCTGCCTGCGGAGGGCGCTGGCCAAGATTCGTGGCTGCGCTCTCCTCCTTGACCGCCCGGGACTTCGAGCGGCCGCAGCAGCAGGAGCTCGACGCGCTGCTGGCGGGTGTGGCTTCCAGGGCGTGCACCCCCGAGGTGGCGAGCCGGCCGAAGATGACAAGCCGGTGCTCCTTCAGGACCCCTCCCGGTGGCTACCGGCCCCTCACCGGCGACACCCGCGGCCACCAGGGACGCCGGCGCCTCGCCCTCGAGCTGAACTTCCGCCGGGCTTCGCAGAACCCACGCCGGCGGGAGGGCGGGGCGGGATCTCCGCCCGCCGCCGCGCCTCCTCGCCCGCCTTGCGTGAAGCTACTTCGAGTTGCTCACGTCCGCGTCCGACCCGCTGGGCTTCAGCCCGGAGGTGGTGGGGCTCTTGTCCTTGCCACTCTTCGGTGTGTCCCCGGAAGCTGGCGCATCCATCGCCGCGCTTCCCGTGCCGCCCGCCGCCGTGTCGCTCGGCTTCTCGGCCGGCGCGTCTGCGGCTGCGCTCCCCGACCCTGCCGCGTCGCTCGGCGCCGCGGCTGGCGCGCTGGCGGGAGCGGCCGGGGCGACTGCGCCGCCCGGAGCCGCTCCGGCTGGTTCGCCCATCGCGCCGGGCGCCGCGGCCGGCTGCTCCACCCGGGGTTTGCTATTGTCGGGCGGGCAGGCCGCCACGCCGATGAGAAGCACTGCTCCGGTGAGACCCATCCAAGTCGTGCGCATTGATCGCTCCTCCTTGAGCAGAGAAGGTGGATCCGGTGAGTCGACTTGTCAGGTGCCGGAGAGCTCGACCGCAACAGAGGCGCCTGCCCCCGCCGAGCTTCATTCCCGCCCACCCTTTGGCTACCTCACTCAAGCGACTGAGATCGTTGCAGGATTATTTTGTCACACGATCAAGGGACATTTTCCTGAACCCGGAGCGGTCGAGCGGGCTCTACCTAGCTGCGCTGCCCTGGGGCGTGGCGGTTTGCCGCACCGCGGCAGCGTTCAATTGGAAAGTTCAGGGAGCGTCCATGACCAGGCATTCAGGCGCAGCCATCGCGGTCCTCGGGCTCGTCCTCTCGGCGTGCGGAGGCGCGGCCCAGACCGACGGGGCGGCGAACGACGCCGTGCTGGTAGAGGACACCCCCGCCCAGGCCTCGCTGGAGCGTCGCTCGTCGCGGGTGGTGGGGACGGTGAAGGACGCCAGGCTCGACAAGAACCTCGCCGGCGTGACGGTGAGCGACGGCCGACGCATGACCACCACCGGCGCCGACGGCTCGTATCGTCTGTACGAGTCGGCGGGGACGGTGACGCTCACCGCGCAGCGGAGTGGCTACGTCACCGCCACGCAGCGGGTGACGGTGCCGCGCTCCGGCTCCACGACCGTGAACTGGCGCCTGGTTCCGAGCAGTGGCCCTACCTCCGCCTGCACCTACAGCTACAGCGGGTGGGACGCCTGCCAGGCGAACGGGACGCAGGCGCGGACGGTGCTGTCCTCGTCCCCCTCCGGATGCACCGGAACGCCCTCGCTCTCGCAGGCCTGTAGCTTCGCGCCGCCGCCCCCCGCGCCGAACGGCACCGCGTTCAAGGTCTTCGCCAACAACGACCTCGGGATGCACTGCGTCGACAGCAGCTTCGCCGTCTTCTCCATCCTGCCGCCCTTCAACGTGGTGAACGCCCAGGTGGTGGCGCTCCAGAGCTCGGGCAAGCCGGTGCTCCTCGACGCCTCGCAGGTGGACGTTCGCTACAGCGCCATCGCCGACGCCACCGGGTCCGTGAACTCCACCAGCCCCGGCAAGAGCGACTTCTGGCAGTACGAGCGGCAGCTCTACGGCCTCGGCCTCGCGCAGGGCGAGGGGCTCCTCGGGATGTGGATGCCCGCCGACGCGCCCAATGTCGCGGGCAGAACGCTCGGCTGGGACGCTGGCCTCGGCCTCTTCCACGCGCCCGGCATCCCGATCTTCCCGATCGACGATGCCGGCCGGGTGAACCGCTATCCCCTGATGCGCTTCTCCGCGCTCGACAAGGCGGGGAAGAACCTGGGTTCCACCGACGTGGTGCTACCCGTCTCGGAGGAGACCTCCTGCCAGACGTGTCACGCCACCGGACGGTCGGCCGCGCCGGCGGGCGCCATGGCCTGGTCGAACGACCCGGACCTCGAGGCGCAGGCGCGGCGGAACGTGCTCACGCTCCACAACGCGCGCAACGGCACGAACCTCTCCCCGCCCGTGCTCTGCGCGAGCTGCCACTACTCGCCGGCGCTCGACCTGGCCGGTTCGGGCCCGTCGGCCGAGCAGTCGCGGCACCGCACCATGTCGAGCGTGATGCACCGCTACCACGCGACGAAGATGGCCGGCTTCGCCGACGCGCCCGTGCCGCCCGGCGGCGAGGTGCCGGCCCCCTCCACCCAGTCCTGCTACCAGTGCCATCCCGGCACCAGCACCCAGTGCCTGCGCGGCGCCATGACCACCTCGCTCGACTGTCAGAACTGCCACGGCAACATGGCGGCGGTGGGTGGGGCGCTGCCGCTCCTCGCCGGGGGCAGCATCGACGGGCAGAACGACCACGCCGCGCGACGCCCGTGGCAGGATCTTCCCCGCTGCCAGAGCTGCCACGCCAGCGACGCGGTGAAGAAGACCGCCATCCCCGGCACGCCTCCGCTCGCGGCGGACGGTCTCCGCTTCGTGTATGCCTTCGCGAACGGCGACGCCTCGGCCTCGCCCATCGTGGCGGCGAACGACCGCTTCGCGCAGCAGCCGAACAAGCTCTTCCGCCAGAGCAAGGGGCACGGTGGCCTCGCCTGCGAGGCCTGCCACGGGAGCACCCACGCCATCTGGGCGGCGGGCGGGAACGACGACGTGGCGGCGAAGGCGCTGCAGGGGCACGCCGGCACCATTGGTGAGTGCAGCACCTGCCACCAGGCGCCGCCCTCGAACGGGCTCGGCGGTCCCCACGGCATGCACCCGGTGGGCGCCTCCTGGGTGAGCGCGCACAAGAGCTTCGGAGAGAAGAACCTCGGTTCCTGCACGCCCTGCCACGGCACCGACTACCGGGGTACCGCGCTGAGCAAGATGTTCGCCACCCGCACGCTGGCGGGGAGGACGCTGACCGCCGGCACGCAGGTGGGCTGCTACACCTGCCACAACGGGCCGCACCCGTAAGCCCGGCGCCTTGCAGCCGGGCGCGCGCAGGTGGCCCGGCCGCAGGACAGCCGAACCCTGGGGACGCGTCTTCGCCCTCCGCAGCTCGCTCCTCGGCCGCTCTCGCCAGCGCCCCTCCCCTCGCGCCCTTCACGCTCCACGAAATCTCCCGAGCCGCAGGCTGTTCGTCACCACGCTCACGCTGCTCATGGCCATGGCCGCGCTCGCCAGCACCGGCGAGAGGAGGAGCCCCATCACCGGGTAGAGCGCGCCCGCGGCGACGGGCAGCCCCACCACGTTGTAGGCGAAGGCCCAGAAGAGGTTCTGGCGCATGGTCCGCATGGTGCGGCGCGACAGGGCGATGGCGTCGGCCACCGCCAGGAGGTCGGGGCGCATGAGCGTCACGTCGGCCGCCTCCACCGCCACATCGGTGCCGCTGCCCATGGCCACGCCCACGTCGGCCCTGGCCAGCGCCGGCGCGTCGTTGATGCCGTCGCCCACCATGGCCACCACCCGCCCCTCGCCTTGGAGCCGCTCGATCTCGGCGAGCTTCCCCTCCGGCAGCACGCCGGCCACGACGCGCTCGATCCCGGCTTCCCGGCCGACCGCCTCGGCGGTGGCCCTGGCGTCGCCGGTGAGCATCACCACCTGGAGCCCCATGCGCCGGAGCCGCTTCACCGCCTCGCGCGAGCTGGGCCGGATGGGGTCGGCCACGGCGATGAGCCCAGCCAGCACGCCGTCCACCGCCGCGAAGACCGCCGTGTGACCGCGAGCGGCCAGCTCCGCGGCGCGCGCCAAGAGGGGCCCCGCATCGACCCCCGCCTCGGCGAGGAGCGCCGGCGTACCCACCACCACCGCGTGCCCCTCCACCTCGCCGCGCGCGCCGCGGCCGGTGACCGAGGCGAACGCCTTCACCTGCAGCGTGCGCGCCCCTCGCTCGGCGGCGTGGGCGGCGATGGCCGCCGCCAGCGGGTGCTCGCTCGCCCTCTCGACCGCGCCGGCCAGCGCGAGGAGCTCATCCTCGGCGAGCGGGGCCGAGGGTGGCAGCTCGACCGCGGTGACGACGGGTTTACCCGCGGTGACGGTACCCGTCTTGTCGAGGACCACCGTGTCCACCGCCTGCGCGCGCTCCAGCGCCTCGCCGCCCTTCACCAGCACCCCCAGCTCGGCCCCCTTGCCGGTGGCCACCATCACCGCGGTGGGCACGGCGAGGCCCATGGCGCACGGGCAGGCGATGACCAGCACGGCCACCGCGGCGGCGACCCCGCGGGCCGCCGGCGCCACGTCGGCGGCCACGAACCACACCACGAAGGTGGCGATGGCGAGAGAGAGCACAACCGGCACGAAGATGCCGCTGATGCGATCGGCGAGCCTCTGGATGGGCGCCCGCGAGCCCTGCGCGTCCCTCACCATCTTCACGATGCGGGAGAGCACGCTGCCCTCGCCCACCGCGGTGGCGCGGTAGCGGAAGCCCCCGCGGCCGTTGATGGTGGCGCCGGTCACGCGAGCACCGGGGCCCTTCTCCACCGGCAGCGGCTCGCCGGTCAGCATCGACTCGTCGACGGCGCTCGCCCCGGAGAGCACCTCGCCATCCACCGGCAGCCGCTCCCCCGGCCGCACCACGATGACCTCGCCCAGCGCCACCTCCTCGATGCGCACGTCGACCTCGGCGCCGCCCCTGACCACCCGGGCGCTCTTCGGCTGGAGGCGGGCCAGCGCCCGCAGCGCAGCCGAGGTCTGGCGCTTCGCCCGCGCCTCGAGCGCGTTGCCGGTGAGGACGAGCGCCAGGATGAGCACCACCGCCTCGTAGTAGACGTCGGGAGCGAGGTGGTGCGCGACGAAGGAGCCCGGCGCCACGGTGGCGGCGAGCGACAGGAGGAAGGCCGCGCCCGTCCCCACCGCAACCAGCGTGCTCATGTCGGCGGCGTGGTGCCGGAAGGCGGAGAGCGCCCGCACGTAGAAGTGGCGGCCGGCCCAGGCCATCACCACCGCGGTGAGGGCGAGGAGCCCGTAGGCGAGGACGCTGCGCGGCAAGGCGTAGAGCCAGGGAAGGGCGCGCGAGAGCGGCGGGTCCAGCACCCGCATGCTCCAGCGCATGAGCGGGTCGGCCGGCGCGCCGAGGCCGAGGTGCGCGTGGGCGGCCATGAGCGGCATCGACACCACCATGGCCACCGCCCCGGCGACGAGGGCGACGGCGGCCTTGCGCCGGAAGGTCTGAAACTCGCGCTCGCGCTCGGCGTCCTGCTCGGCGAGCGGGTCGCCACCGGCGCTGGGGAGTGAGGCGCCGTAGCCGGTGGCTCGCACCGCCGCGAGGAGCCCCTCGGGGCTCACGGCCCCCGGGTCGTAGGCCACGCGCGCCTCGGCGGTCATGAGGTTCACGCTGGCGTCGACCACCCCGGGCGCCCTGGCCAGGGCGGCCTGCACGCGGGAGGAGCAGGCGGCGCAGGTCATGCCAGAGAGCTGCAGGGTGGCCTTCGCGGGCTCGTGCTCCCGCGCCCACGCGGTGGCGTCCATCACGCGTCTCCCTTCACCACCAGCGTGCCCTTCAGCATCCCCATCCCGCAGGTGAACTCGTGACTCCCCGGTGCGACGGGCGGGAGGTCGACGCTGGTCCGCTGGAAGGCGGGCAGAAAGCGCCGGAGGCCGAGGTCGGGAATCACCACCTCCTCCGAGCAGCTGTCGTCCTCGCGCCGGTCGAACACCAGGCGAGCAGGCTCGCCGGCGCGCAGCCGCACCCTCGCCGGCGCGTAGCCGCCCTGCACGCGGATCACCACCTGCTGCACGCCGGCGGCGCCCACCTTGGCCTCGGCGACCGCGCCGCGCCGCCCCGCGAGGAAGAAGTACCAGTTCAACCAGGCGATGGCCGCCGCGCCCCCCGCAATCACCAGCAGCTCCGCTGTACCCACGAGCTCGGCCCCCCTTGCAGCCGCCAAGGGCGTGCCAGGCGCATATACCGAGAGGGTGTAAGTCGTGCACGGCCCGCCGCGGCGAGCGCGCCAGCCTCCGGCGCCGCCGCCGGTGAACGGTTTGCTCCTCGGGGGAAGGCCTGATACGCACCGTCCATGAAATCGGACTCCGGCCAGCACATCGCCCTCTTCGTCGATTTCGAGAACCTGGTGACGCGCACCGGGCTCTCGGCCGAGCAGTTCGACATCGCGCCCACCCTCGACACCCTGCTCGCCAAGGGCAAGGTGCTCTTCCGGCGCGCCTACTGCGACTGGACCCGCTTCGCCACCGCCACCCGGAACCTGCACGAGCACGGGGTCGAGCTCATCGACGTGCCTCCCTCCACCCGGGCCGGGAAGAACGGCGCCGACGTGCGGCTCGTCATCGACGCCCTCGAGCTCGCCTACCTGCGCGAGCACATCGACACCTTCGTCATCGCCTCGGGTGACTCCGACTTCTGCCCCATCGCCTACAAGCTTCGCGAGATGGGCCGCTCGGTGGTGGGCATGGGCGTGCGCGAGGCGACGAGCCCACTCTTCGTGAAGGCCTGCGACGAGTTCATCTACCTGCGCCCCGCCCAGCGCCGCGGCCGCGACGGCGCGTCCAAGGAGAAGGAGGGCGCGGGCCACGAGGGCGAGGAGAAGGGCGGCCGGGAGAAGGGGCGCGAGAAGCCGGCCAAGCCCGTCGTCCCGGAGGTGGCGCGGGAGGCGGTCTCGGCCCTCCTCGGGCGCGCCACCGGCCCGGTGAACCCCTCGGCCATCAAGGAGTTCATCGTCCGCAAGGAGCCCGACTTCGACGAGCGCGACCACGGCTTCTCCACCTTCAAGAAGCTCATCGAGGCGCTGGAGAAGGAGGGCGCGCTCCTGCGCGAGCAGGGCGCGAAGGGGCAGTGGTACGTCGTCGCGCCGTGAAGGCCCAGGGGAGAGCGCGGCCTCAGTTGGCCGCGGTGGCCGGCACCGGGAAGCCGCGGCGGCGCATGAGGGCGGCGACCCCCGCGTCGCGCCCGCGGAAGCGCCGGTAGGCCTCGGCCGGGTCGACGGTGTTGCCGGCCGAGAAGACGAAGCAGCGGAGCCGCTCCGCCACCCGGTGGTCGTAGGGGCCTTTGCCCTCGGTGAAAGCCTCGTAGGCGTCGGCCGAGAGGGTGTCGGCCCAGAGGTAGCTGTAGTAGCCCGCCGAGTAGCCGTCGTTCGCGAAGACGTGGCCGAAGTGCGGCAGCCGGTGGCGGATGCACGATCTCCTTCGGCATGCCCAGCTCGGCGAGCGCCTCCCGCTCGAAGGCGGCCGGGTCGATGGGCCCGGCGCCGGCGAGGTGCAGCTTCATGTCCACCAGCGCGGCGGCCAGGTACTCGACCGTGTCGAACCCCTGGTTGAACTTGCCGGCGCGCTCGATCTTCGCCACCAGCGACCGCGGCATGGGCTTGCCTGTCCGGACGTGTCGGGCGAAGCGCGAGAGCACCTCCGGCGTCGGCAGCCATCGCTCCAGGAGCTGCGAGGGGAACTCCACGTAGTCGCGTGCCACCGAGGTGCCGGAGAGTGAAGGGTAGGTCACGCGAGATTCGAGCCCGTGCAGGGCGTGGCCGAACTCGTGGAAGAGCGTCACCGCGTCGTCCCAGCTCACCAGCACCGGCGTGCCCGGCGCGCCCTTCACGAAGTTGGCGTTGTTGGAGACGACGGTCGGAACGACGCCGTCCATCCGCTCCTGGTTCCGGTAGGCGTTCATCCACGCCCCGGAGCGCTTTCCCGGGCGAGCGTAGGGGTCGAAGTACCAGAGCCCGACGTGCCGGCCCTTGCCGTCGCGCACCTCCCAGACCCGGACGTCCGGGTGGTAGACCGGCACGCCCTTCGCCGGCCGTGAAGTGGAGGTCGAAGAGCTGGCCGGCCACCCAGAACATCCCCTCGCGGAGCTTTTCCAGCTGCAGGTAGGGCTTCACCTCGTCCTCGTCGAGGTCGTACTTCGCCTTCCTCACCTTCTCCGAGTAGTACCGGTAGTCCCACGGCTCGATGGTGACGCCAGCGCCCTCCCGGTCGGCGATGGCCTGCATGTCGGCCACCTCCTCGCGCACGCGCGCCACCGCCGCCGGCCAGACCGCCTCCATGAGGGCCATGGCGCGCCCCGGCGTCTTCGCCATCGAGTCCTCCACCCGCCAGTGGGCGTGGCTCGGGTACCCGAGCAGGCGCGCCCGCTCGTACCGGAGCTGCAGGATCTCGGTGATGATGGCCTTGTTGTCGTGGGCGTCGCCGTGGTCGGCGCGCGAGACGAAGGCGCGCCAGACCTTCTCGCGGAGGTCGCGGCGGCTGGAGTAGGCGAGGAAGGGCTCCACGCTGGAGCGCGTGTTGAGGATGGCCCAGGCGCCCCCGTGGCCGCGCGCCGCCGCCGCGCTGGCCGCCGAGGCGCGGACCGACTCCGGCAGCCCGGCCAGCGCGGCCTCGTTCTCGAGGAGCGCCATCTGCTCGCCCTCCTCCGCCAGCACGTGCTGCGAGAAGTCGGTGTAGAGGGTGGCGAGGCGCTGGTTCACCTCGGCCACGCGCGCCTTGGAGGCTGCGTCGAGGTTGGCCCCCGCCCGTACGAAGGTCGTGTGGTAGAGCCAGGCGAGCCGCTTCTGCTCGGGCGTGAGGCCCGAATGCTCGCGCGCCTCGTACACGGTCTCGATGCGGGCGAAGAGCGCGGCGTTCTGCTTCACCTGGTCGTCGTGGGCGGCGATCTTCGGCTCCACCTCGCGCTCCACCGCCTGGAACGCCGGCGAGCTCATGGTGGAGCTGAAGACGCCGTAGACGGCGACCACCCGCTCGAGCTGCCGGCTCGATCGCTCCATGGCCGCGATGGTGTTCTCGAAGGTGGGGGGTGCAGGGTTCTCGGCGATCTCCCGCACCGCCACGAGCTGGGCGGCCATGGCCGCTTCTCCGGCCGGCACGAAGTCCTCGACCCGCACGGATGCGAAGGGCGGGAGCCCGCCGAACGGACCGCGCCAGGGCGCGAGCAGAGGATTGGCCTTCGACGCCGGTTCTCCGGCAGCCGCGACGGCGGTGGGGACGACGAGGGACATGGACACCCCGAGGAGGAACGCCTTCATGAAGCGTCTCTCGCACGAAGTGGACCGGATGGGTAGTACCGGCATCGCCGAGTGACGTTCCCCCTCCACGCGCCGCGGCAGGCGGGGCCCTCGCCGACGAGACCGCCCTGATAGGGCCTACCCGCTCTCTCGCAGGCGGCGCGGCCGGGCGCCCCTTACGCTGTCACGGCTGGTCAACCGCTGCTCCAGCAGCCAAGGGGTACACACATGCGCAAAGCTCTGATGGTCGTCGCGGCCCTCCTCCTCTCCACGGGTGTGGCTCAAGCCAAGGACAAGTACGGTACGGCCGGCTGCGGTCTCGGCTCGATGCTCTTCGGCGATCAGCGCGGCCTCGTCCAGGTGCTCGCCTCCACCACCAACGGCACGTTTGGGACCCAGACCTTCGGCATCAGCACCGGCACCTCGAACTGCACCGAGACCGCGGCCGGCACCGGCAGCGCCCGCATCTTCATCGAGGGCAACCGCGAGGCGCTCGCCAAGGACGCGGCCCGCGGCGACGGCGAGACGGTCGACACCCTGGCGAAGCTCGCCGGCTGCCCCGACGCCAAGGCCGTCGGAACGGCCCTGCAGCGCGACTTCGCGAACCTCTTCCCCGCCGAGACCACCCCGGCCACCGAGGTCTCCGAGCGCGTCATCGGCGCGCTCCGCTCCGACACCGCCCTCTCCTGCGCCGCCATCGGCTAGCAGTGGCAGCGGGCCGTCCACCCGGAGGATCCGACGCCGGGTGGGCGGAGAAGAAGCACCTGCTGCCACGGAGTGCCCGCCCTTCGGGCTCGCTGACTTTGCGTGAAGCTCGCGCGCGTCGGCGACGCGAGACCGTGATAGTGTGCGCCCACTCGGGGGGAGGGCACATTCACGGAGGCGTCACTCATGGCTGAAGGCAATCGGAACGTCTGGCTCCAGGAGCCGGGCGAGGTGAGGAAGCCGGGCATCGCCCACGTCGTGGCGCTGGCCCTCTTCACGGGCATCGGGATCGTGGTCGGCACCTTCGGGAGCCTGGCGGTGCCCATCGGCTTCGTCTCGGCCTTCTGGCCGGGGCAGGCCATCCAGGCGGTGGGCTCCATCTGGTACGGGATGTGGGGCGGCGTCGCGGCGTTCGTATTCCCGGTCATCTCCAACGCCATGAGCGGCTCGGCCCCGCTCCCCGTCTCCCTCGCCTACATACCCGGCAACTTCATCCAGGGCATCGCCGCGGGCTGGATCTTCCGGCAGCTCAGCCTCGACCCGAACCTGAAGCGCGCGCGCGACTGGCTCTGGTTCACGGTCATCGGCATCTTCGGCGCCAACGCTCTTGGCGCGCTGTGGGGCACGTTCGTCCTGCGCTGGTTCGGGCTCATCACCCCCGACGCCCACTTCGTGGCCTGGGCTGGCTGGTTCCTCGGGAACAGCATCGCCTCCTGGATACTCGGCGTGCTCATGCTGAAGTTCATCTCGCCCCTGGTGGTGAAGACGAAGGCCTTCTGCAAGGGCTACTGGGCCTGACCGGCTTCAGGCCCCGGGCTGGCGGCGGTACTTCGCCCGCGCGGTGACGCCGGGCGCACCCGCAATCCTCATCGTCGACCCTCGCGTCTCGGCGCACAGGCGCCGGAGGCGCGAGGGTATCTCGTTTGGAGGTCACCGTGGAGCAGCGCACCCCATCGTCGCCGAGGATGCGGCGGACGCTCCTGGGAGGCGTGCCGGTCACCTCCCCGCTCTACGCGCTCCACCCGCTCACCCGGCTCGGCACCCTGGTCTTCCTCGGGGTGGTGTCGCTCTTCATCGACATGCCGGAGGTGAACGCAGCGCTCATCGTGCTCATCCTCCTCTATCTCCGGTGGGCGCGGGTGGACCTCTCCGCGCTCCGCATCTACCTCCCGCTCACGGTGACGGTGGCCATCTTCATGTTCGCCGTCGCCATCGTCTTTCCGGATCGCGACCCGAGCTTCCACACCTTCGTGTGGCTGGGGCACACCTTCTACCTGGAGTCGCTCTACTGGACCTTCGCCAGCTACTGGCGCCTCATGGCCATGCTCTTCGGGACCATCCAGTACTTCTCCACCAACCGTGAACGGGAGACGCTGGTGGCGATCCGCTCGATGCACATTCCCTTCGCCATCACCTACTTCCTCAGCCTCGCCCTGCGTGCCGCCGGGATGTTCATCGAGGACATGCGCATCATCCGCGAGGCGGAGCGCGCGCGCGGTCTCGACGAGTCGTCGCTCTCCCTCCGCAGCAAGGCCAAGCTCTACGCCATGTACATGATCCCGCTCTTCACCATCGCCATCCGGAGGACGGACGAGATCTCGAATGCGCTCTTCGCGCGCGGTTACACCATCAGCGGGAAGATCGAGAAGGGAGGCCGGCGGAGCGACTACATCCACACGAAGTACGTCTTCCGGGCCCTCGACTCGGTCCTCCTCTCCTCGATGGGGCTGGTGCTCCTCGGGGTGGCCGTGGCCCGCATCTTCTTCAGGGTCTTCGCGGTCGAGCACTCCCCCCTGCGCCAGTACCTCCTGCAGCTCGTGAGCGGAGGAGGAACATGAACGCCGTCTCCGTGCGCGGCCTCGGCTGGAAGTACTCGGGACGCGACACCTTCGCCATCGAGGACGTGAACCTCGAAATCCCCGCCGACACCTTCGTGAGCGTGGTCGGCCCCAACGAGCACGGGAAGACGACCCTGGTCTCCTGCATCAAGGGGCTCATCCCCCACAGCTTCCACGGCGTCTGGCGGGGCGAGGTGGAGGTCTTCGGGCAAGACATCCGGGCGCTCTCCGCGCAGCGCCTCGCCGAGGAGACGGGCTTCGTGTTCGCCGATCCCGAGGCGCAGTTCACCTCCATGACGGTGGAGGAGGAGCTCGCCTTCGGGCTCGAGAACATCGGTCTGCCCCTCGGAGAGATCGCCAGCCGGCTCGACTGGGTGAGCGGCCTCACCGGCATCGAAGGCCTCTGGGACAAGTCGCCCTACGAGCTCTCCGGGGGTCAGAAGCAGCGGGTGGCCATCGCCAGCGTGCTCGCCATGCGACCGCGCATCTTCATCCTCGACGAGCCCACCTCGATGCTCGATCCGCTCGGAAAGGACGCCATCTTCTCCATCCTCGCCGACGTGAAGCGCGAGACCAGCATGACCATCATCGTGGTCGAGCACAACGTGGAGCAGGTGGCGCCGCTCTCCGACCTGATGGTGCTCATGCAGGGTGGCCGCGCGGTGCGGGTGGCACCGCCCGAGGAGTTCTTCCAGGATTGCGCGCTCCTCGTGGAGCAGGGCATCCAGCCGCCCCAGGCCACCATGTTCCTCGATCGCCTGAAGCAGGAGGGCCGCTACCAGGGGCGACTTTCGGCCCGCCTGGAGGAGAACGTCGCCGCGGTGCGGGGGGTCCTCGAGAAGGCCCGTGGGCCCGGGAAGGCTCCATGAACGGCGCGACGCTCATCGAGGTCTCCGGCCTCGTGCTCGAGTACCCGGACGGCACGCGCGCGCTGGACGGCGTTCGCCTCGACGTGCGGGAGAACGAGTTCATCGCCCTCATCGGCCAGAACGGCTCGGGGAAGACCACGCTCTCGAAGTGCCTCAACGGGATCCTCAAGCCCACCAGCGGCTCGGTGCGGATCGGCGAGCTCGACACGCGCGAGCGGGGGATGACCAGGAAGATCGTCACCAAGGTGGGCTACGTCTTCCAGAACCCCGACCACCAGCTCTTCAACAACACGGTGCACAAGGAGATCGCCTACGGTCCCCGGAACATCGGCCTGCCTCCCGACGAGGTCGAGGCCCGGGTGCGAGAGGCAGCCCAGGTGTGCGGGGTGAAGCCGGAGCTCTTCGAGGAGCACCCCTTCTTCCTCACCAAGGGGCTCCGCCAGCGCGTGTCCATCGCCTCCATCCTCGCCATGCGCCCGCGGGTCATCATCGTGGACGAGCCGACCACCGGGCAGGACCGGCGTCAATCGATCGAGGTCATGAACTTCCTCCGGGATCTGTGGAGGGAGAGCGGACACACGGTCATCATCGTGACCCACGAGATGCCCATCGTCTCGGAGTATGCGCTCCGGTGCGTGGTGCTGAGCCGTGGCCGCGTCCTGCTCGACGGCCCCACGCGGGAGGTGTTCGCGAACCCCGAGCTCCTCGCCGAGGCCCAGGTGAAGCCGCCGCAAATCACCCGGCTCGGCCAGGCGCTGGGAGCTTACGGGCTGCGCCCGGACGCCCTCTCGGTCGACGAGCTGCTGGAGAGCTTCCGGCGGGTGACCTCCGCCTGAGCCCGGGAGGGTACGACGCATGCCGCACGCCCTCGTGGTGAACCCCAACACCTCGCCGTCCATGACGGCGGAGATCGGAGAGACCGCCGCGGCCGTCTTCACCGAGCCGTGGACGAGCGAGGCCGTCCACGCGCCGGCCGGTCCGGAGTCGCTCGAGTCATGGCGGGACTACGCGCTCGCCACGGTGATGGTGATGCCGGCGGTGTCGGAGCCCGGACGCGCCTCCGGGATCGTGCTCGCCTGCTTCGGCGACCCCGGCCTGCAGGCGCTGAAGGAGCTCGCGCCGGTCCCGCTGGTGGGCATCGCCGAGGCGGCCATCTCCCAGGCGCTCCTCCTGGGCGGACGCTTCGGCATCCTGGCCGGCATGGATCGCGCGGTCTCGCTCATGGAGGCCATGGTCCAGGGGTACGGGCTCGGCGCGCGCTACGCGGGCACGGTGTCCATCGGCACGCGGGTGCTCGAGCTGGGAACCGACCGCGCGGCGACCCTGTGCCTCCTCGGCCGCGCCGCGCGCCGGCTCATCCGGCGCGGTGCCGACGTGCTCCTGCTCGGGTGCGCCGGCCTCACCTCCTTCAGAAGAGAGCTGGCGGGAGAGGTGGGCGCCGCGGTGATCGATCCGGTCGAGGCCGGCTGCCGGATGCTCCGCGCGCTGGTGGAGAGCGAGCTCACGACGAGCCGCGCCGGCCTGTACGCCCGGCCGGCGGCGCAGCGCATGCACCACCTCGAAGTTCTGTCGCGGCCGGAGCTGCGCCGTTACTTCCACGGCTGGGAGAGCGACGGATAGCGGGGGGCTGAGAGAGGGCGACGGCCATGGCGAGGAAGACCCTGTTTCGTGGCGGCACGGTGGTGAGCTCCGAGCGAAGCACCCGTGCCGACCTGCTCGTCGAGGCGGAGCGGATCCGCGCCGTGGGCCTCCCCGGCTCCTTCGATCGTGAGGCAGCCGACGAGGTGGTCGACGCATCGGGGCGCTTCGTCCTCCCCGGCCTGGTGGACCCTCACCTCCACTTCAACTCGCCGTTCATGGGCACGCGGACCCTCCACGACTACGGCCAGGGCACGGTGGCTGCAGCCCACGGTGGCGTCACCACCGTCATCGACTTCACCACCCAGCCGAAGGGCGGCTCGATCCTCGCCAACCTGGATCAGAAGGAGGCGGAGGCGCGCGCGTCGTGCATCGACTGGAGCGCGAGCGGCATCGTCCTCGATGCGCGGCCGGAGACGCTGGCCGAGGTCCCGCTCCTCGTCGAGGCGGGGATCCCGACCTACAAGTGCTTCACCACCTACAAGCACGCCGGGAGGCTCATGGAGGACGAGGGCCTGCTCGCCCTCCTCGAGGTCACCGCCGCCCACGGCGGCATGCTCATGGTGCACTGCGAGAACGATGCGATCATCGCCCACCGCACGGCGCGCGCCGTGGCGGCGGGTCACCGGGAGCCGATCTGGCATGCTCGCACCAGGCCAGCCTCCGCGGAGGTGGTGGCGGTGCGCCGCGTCCTCGACCTCGTCCGTGAGGTGCGGGCGCCGGTCTACCTCGTCCACATCTCGGCGGCGGACTGCCTTCCCCTCATCGAGGAGGCCCGGGCAGAGGGGCTCCCCGTGCACGCCGAAACCTGCACCCATTACCTCGCCCTCACCGAGGAGGCGCTGCTCGGGCCGAAAGGTCAGCTCTTCATCTGCAGCCCTCCGCTGCGGGAAGCGCGCGACGTGGAGGCGCTGTGGCGTGGGGTGGCCTCGGGCGCGCTGGAGGTCGTCTCCTCCGACGACGCGGGTGTGCCGCCGGCCGACAGCTACCGCATCGCCGGAGGTCGATTCGACGCCGTGCCCAGCGGACTCTCCGGCATCGAGGCGCGCCTCGCCATCCTCTACACGGAAGGGGTGGCGAAGAAGCGCATCACCCTCGAGCGCCTGGTGGAGCTCACCTCGACCGGACCTGCGCGGCTCTTCGGCCTCGCCCCGCGGAAGGGCAGCCTCGCCCCCGGCGCGGATGCCGACCTGGTCGTCTTCGACCCCCAGCCGGAGTCGGTGATGACCGCCGCCACCCTCCACATGCCCACCGACTTCTGCCCGTTCGAGGGATGGAAGGTGAAGGGGAGGGTCGAGTCGGTGTGGAGCCGCGGGCAGCGGCTCATCGAGGGTGGAACCTTCGTCGGCGTGCCCGGTCGCGGCCAGCGCGTGCTCCGGCGCCTCGGCGGCTGACCTCCCGCTCACGCTCCGCTGGAGAGCAGGCACCGGAAGCCGGCCTGCTCGAAGCCGCGGTCGGCCGTCGCCACGTCTTTGATGCGGCGGGCGTCACCTGGGTCTACCCGCGAGACCACACGCTGGACGCGCGCGCCTGGCTCCTCGGCCACGGTTGGAGGAGGGACTGACGGTGAGAGGCGGCCATCGGGCCGGCAGCGCGGCGGGTGCAGCCCGCGCGCCTACATGCCATCCTTCGCCGATGCGCGCGCCGAGGTCTTCCGTGCTCCCCTTCCGGCTGGTCCCCCTCGCGGTCGCGCTCCTCCTCTCCCCGCCCGCACGCGCGGCGGAGACCGATCCCCACGCGGTCCCGCGCTGGCTCGGCGAGCTGCCGCCCGTGCTGGTCGAGCCCCGCCTTCTCGGGGTGCAGGCCTGGCAGTGGCTCGGGCTCCTCGCAGGGCTGGCGCTGGCGCTGGCTGTCGCCGTCGGGGTCGGCGCCTTTTCCCGCGCCATTGCACGGCGCCTGGCTCGGCGCACCCGTTTCCGATGGGACGATCAGCTCGTCGATGCTGCGTTCGGGCCGACGCGCCTCCTCCTCGGCACCGCCACCTTCGCCCTCACCGTGCGCGTCCTCCACCTCTCGCTGCCGGCGCAGGGGGTGGTCGACCGCGTCCTGCGGATCACGGCGGTGGTGCTCTTCGCCTGGGCCGCGCTCCGCGCCATCCGCTTCGGCGCTGACGCCTCCGCCGAGCGCATCGAGGCCATCGCGGCCTCGGGAGACGGCACCGCGCGCTCCCGCCTCACCCAGATCCAGGTGCTGAAGCGCATCGCCGGCTTCGTGGTGGTGGTGCTCGGCATCGCCCTCGTCCTTCTGCAGTTCGACGCGCTCCGCGCCCTCGGCACGTCGGTGCTGGCCTCGGCCGGCGTGGCCGGCATCGTGGTGGGCCTCGCCGCGCAGCGGTCGCTCGCGACCCTGCTCGCCAGCCTGCAGATCTCCCTCACCCAGCCCTTGCGGGTGGGCGACGTGGTGGTGATCGAGGGCGAGTGGGGCACCATCGAGGAGATCACCCTCACCTACGTGGTGGTGAAGATCTGGGACCTCCGCCGCCTCATCGTCCCCATCACCCGCATCCTGGAGCAGCCCTTCCAGAACTGGTCGCGCTCGGGATCGGAGATCCTGGGGACGGTGCTGCTCCACGCCGACTACCGCCTGCCGGTGGAGGAGGTGCGGCGCGAGCTCACGGCGTTCGTCACCGCCCGGCCGGAGTGGGACAAGAAGGCGCTCGGACTCCAGGTCACGAACGCCACCGACCGCACCATCGAGCTGCGCGCGCTCGTCTCCTCGGCCGACGCCGGCCAGAACTGGAACCTCCGCTGCGCCGTGCGCGAGCACCTGCTCGCCTTCGTGCAGGGGCTCGAGGGCGGCCGCTACCTTCCGCGCACGCGCTTCGAGCCCGCCGCTCCCCCCGCGGCAGCGGGCGCCGGCACGCCGGGAGGTGGGGGCGAGGCAGGGAGCCCTGCCCCACCCGAACGCCCGGCTTAGGTCCGTGGCGCGGCGAGCTTCGCGGCGATGGTGTTCATCGCCGAGACGTCCTCGTCGGAAAGGCGCAGCCGGCCGGCGCGGGCGTTCTCCCGGGCCTGCGCGACATCGCGTGCCCCGACCAGGAGGTGCGTGATGCCCGGCTGCGTGGCGGTGAGCGCCAGGACGAGCTGGGAGAGGGTGGCGCCGTACTTCTCGGCGTAGGGGCGGAGCTCGCCCACGACGGCGTTCACCCGCGCGATGCTCTCCTTTGCAAAGAGGGGATTCGTCCGCCGGGTATCGCCTTCGGGGAAGCTCCGCTCCGGCGACATCGCGCCGGTGAGCAGGCCCTGCTCCAGGGTGAAGTAGCTGAGGATGGCGATCCCGTGCTTCTGGCAGTGGTCGACGACACCCTTCTCGATGAGGCTCCTGTCGAGCAGGCTGAACTTCTCCTGCGCCGAGGCCACCTGGCCATAGCGCTGGAGCTCCTCCACGGTGACGTTGGAGACGCCAATGGCGCGGATCTTCCCCTGCTGCTTCAGCGCGACGAGCGCCTCCATCGTCTCCTCGATGGGGGTGGAGCTGTCCTGCCAGTGCGTCTGGTAGAGGTCGATGTGATCGGTGCCGAGCCGGCGCAGGCTCTCCTCCACCTCGTGGACCAGCGACTCCTTCCCCAGGTACCGGTACACCTTGTACTTGGACGGCTCCGAGGACGGCGAGCGGTCGTCGGCGTGGGTGAAGAAGAGGCCCTTCTCGAGGTCCCAGCGGAGCCCGCCCTTGGTGGCCACCACCGCCTGGTCGCGCCTCCCCGCGAGCGCCTTGCCGACCAGCCTCTCGGCCAGTCCGAACCCGTAGATGGGCGCCGTGTCGATGAGGTTCACCCCCTCGTCGAGGCTCGCCTGGATGGCCGCGATGGCCTTATGCTCGTCCGTCCCGCCCCAGAACCAGCCGCCCATGGCGAAGGTGCCGAGCCCCACCACCGAGGCCTCGATCCCGCTGTTGCCGAGCGCGCGCAGCATCATCTTCTCTTCCATCTCCGGCCTGCCTTTCCCTGTCGAGGGTCCACCCTTCGTGTTCCCAGCAGCTCACTTCACCACGCTCACCTTGCTCTTGTCGAAGGTGAGGAAGACGCTGACGATGATCATGGCGCCGAGGACGCTCTGCTGGAAGTAGGCGTTCACGCCCACCACCGTCATGCCGTTCTGGATGACGCTCAGGACGAGCGCCCCGATGAGCGTGTTCACCGGCCCCCCCGAGCCGCCGGTGAAGGCCGTGCCGCCCACCACCACCGAAGCGATGGAGTTGAGGACGTAGACGGTGCCGAGGGTGGGGTCGCCTCCAAACTGCACACACGACACCAGGATGGCCGCCAGGGCGGCGCCCACCCCCGAGAGCACGTAGGCCGCGTTGCGCGTCTTCACGATGTCGATGCCCGACATCCAGGACATGGTGATGTTGCTCCCCACGTACGAGATGTGGTTGCCAAGCACGGTGAAGCGCAGGACGAGCTGATAGAGGGCGAAGATCGCGAGCGCGATGAGGAGGAGGTTCTTCACCCCCAGGAAGGAGCCGTCCACCAGCTCCAGCATGCCGTAGCGTGCGGGCGGCACGTCGACCGGCAGGGGAGACACGAGCAGGGCGAGGCTCGCCATGATTCCGCCGGTGCCGAGGGTGGCGATGAAGGAGGGGATGCGCACGCGGGTGAGGATGTTGCCGTTCACGAAACCGACGGCCGCGCCGATGGCGACGCCCAGCGGGTAGGCCCAGTAGCCGAGCGGCGCGAGGGTGGCGATGAAGACCACCCCCACGAAGGACATGAGCCCGCCGATGGAGAGGTCGATGCCGCCGAGGAGGATGGTGCACATCTGCCCGAGGCCCACCACGAGGAGGATGGCGGCGTAGCTGGCGATGGTCTCGAGGTTGTAGGGGGAGAGGAAGCGGCGGTTCCCCAGGGTGAACACCACGATCAGCGCAACGAGCAGTCCGACCGCGTAGAGCACGGTGGGGGCGGGCCCCCGCCGCGGCCGGGAGCGCTCGTCCGTGGCGGGGGTGGCGGGGGCTTCGCCCATGTCGTTCACTCCTTTCCCCTGCCGATCGGCGCTCACACGATGAGCCCGATGACGGCGTTCGGCCCGGGCTTGGCAGAGGGAGGGCATGGCACCTCAGTCACCAGGTGCCCGTCCTTCAGGACGAGCATCCGGTGGCAGAGGCCGATGTCTTCCTCCAGCGTGTCGCACATGACGATCATGCCGATGCCCTTCGCCGCCAGCTCGCGCAGCAGCCGGTAGATGTCGTCCTTCGCGCCCACGTCGACCCCACGCGTGGGGTGGTCGAGCACGAGGAGCTTCACGCTGGAGCTGAGCCACTTGGCGATGACCACCTTCTGCTGGTTCCCGCCCGAGAGGTTGGCGCAGGCGGCGGAGAGGGTGGGCGTCTTGATTCGGCAGCTCTCGGCCCACCGCGCGGCGTTGCGCTGCTCCTTCCCGCGGCTTACCAGGCCCGCCGTGCGGAGGCGCTCCAGGACGAGGAGGTTCACGTTCTTCGCCACCGGCATCTGGAGCGCCAGCCCCTCGGAGCGGCGATTGATAGGGATGTGGCCGAGGCCCGCGGCGACCGCGGCGCTGGGCGAGCCGCCCGGGAGCAGCTTCCCCTCGAGCATCACGGTCCCGGAGTCGGGCCGATCGAGTCCGGTGAGACACCGGCAAATCTCCTCCTTGCCCGAACCGACCAGGCCGACCAGGCCGACGATCTCGCCCCTTCGCACGGCGAAGGAGAAGGGTTCGAAGGCGCCCCGCTTGCCGAGCCCCTCCACTCGCAGGAGCTCCTCCGCCCCTGGCTCGCGCTGCTCGCCCTCGCGGTAGCGGTCCGCGGCGAAGGCGTGGCCCACCATGAGCTGCTCGATCTCGGCGACGCGCGCCTCGGCGGCGGCGAGCTCGGTGACGTTCCGGCCGTCCTTCAAGACGACCACCCGGTCCGAGCTCTCCACGATCTCCTGCAGGCGGTGCGAGATGAGGATGATCGAGGCCTCCTCCGCGAGCTCGTGGAGCACGGCGAAGAGCTGCTCGCGCTCGGCTTCGGCGAGCACGGTGGTGGGCTCGTCGAGGATGAGGATGGGGTTCTCCTGCTGGTAGAGGGTGGAGAGCCAGAGCAGGCGGGCGATCTCCACCATCTGGCGCACCGCCGGCGACACGCCAGCGGTACGGGTGTCGACGTCGACGTCCACCCGAACCCGGGCGAGCAGGCTCCTCGCAGCCGAGCGCATCGCCTTGCGCGAGAGCAGGCCCCCTCTCCGGAAACCCTCCTCGTGGCAGAGGAAGAGGTTCTCCACGATGGAGAGGTTTGGGACGAGCGCCCCCTCCTGGAAGACCATCCCGAGCCCCCGCCGGACGGCGTCGGTGGGCCCCGCCAGCTTCACCTCCTCGCCACGCAACCGGAAGGTGCCGGCGTCGGGCTGCACGAGCCCGACGAGGATCTTCATGAGCGTGGACTTCCCCGCCCCGTTCTCGCCCACCAGGCCCACCACCTCGCGCGCTCGCACGGTGAAATCGACGCCGTCGAGCGCCACGACCCCGGGGTACGACTTGGCGATCCCGCGCAGCTCCAGGACTGCTCCGTGGCCGCCGCCGGTGAAGGCCCCGCTTCCGTCGCCCACGGTCGAGCCGCTCACTTGATGAACCCCAGCTTCCTGCGGTCGATGGTGAGCGCCACCGCCACCACCAGCACGGCGCCGTTCACCGCCTCCTGGGCGTAAGGGTTCACGTGCAGGAGGATGAGCCCATCGTTCAGGGCCGCCACGATGAGCGCCCCGAGCGCCGCGTTCTTGGCCCCGCCCACGCCACCGGTGAGGGCCACCCCTCCCACCGCCACCGCCGTCACCGCGGGGAAGAGGAGGTTGCGACCGGTGATGGCCTGCGAGCCCCCGAGCCGGGTGGTGAGGAAGAGGGCGGCGAGCCCGTAGAACAGGCCTCCCAGCGTGAAGGCGGCGAGCTTCACCCGCTCGACGTGCACGCCAGCCTGCCGGGCCAGCACCTCGTCGCCGCCGATGGCGTAGAGGTGGAGGCCGAAGCGCGTGCGGTCCTCCACGAGCTGGAGCGCCGCCGTGAGCGCCAGAGCGACGAGCGCCAGGACCGGGATCCCGGCCAGGTCGGCCGTGACGAAGCGCTGGAGGCGGTCGTCGCGCAGCGCCACGGTCTGCCCTTGCGAGAAGTAGACGGCGAGGCCCCACAGGATCCAGCTCACCCCGAGGGTGGCGATGAAGGAGGGAATCTTGAGGTGGGCGTTGGCCACCCCCGACAGGATGCCCATCACTCCACCGGCGCCGATGGCGATGGGGATGATCCAGAGCCCGACGTCGTTCGAGTTCGCGTTGTTGGCGAGGAGGAGCCCGACCAGCACCACGCACAGCGCGACCACGCCCTCCACCGAGAGGTCGATGCCTCCCATCACCACCGAGGAGTGCAGCCCCACCGCGATGAGGGTGGGGATGGCCGCCAGGCTGAGGATGACCTGGAGATTCGCCGGTGACAGGTAGCGCCCCGACGTGCCCACCGTGAAGATGGCGGCGATGGCGAGGAGCGCCACCACCTGGCCGGCGACGCCGCTCCGGCGCAGCCAGCCCGCGAGCGCACGGCCGCGAGGTGTGGCTCTTGCGGGCGTGCCGCTCCCGTGTTGCAAGGCTCCTTCTCCGCTCATCAACTCTCCTGCGTCGTGGGCTGCCAGGGATCGAGCCCGCCCCGGTCCCGGGACGCCTGGCCCCGGGACTTCGGCTTCGGGAGGCACGGGAGCGCGGCCCGCGCCATGCGGACCGCGCCCCAGGCCCCTGGGAGAGGATGAACCTACGGCATCGCCATCGACCATCGGGCGAAGAGGTCGGTGAGGTCGTAGACCGGCGTGTTCTCGATGTAGTCGTGGATCACCTGATCCACGTTGGCCTGGTTCACGTTCACCGCCGGCACCTCGAACTGGCGGTGCTTGCGCGGCATCTTCGACACGTCGAGCTCACCGCGCTTGGCGGCGAGGCTCATAGCGAGGCAGAGCTGCGACTGGTACTTGCCGTCGTTGAAGACGGTGGCCGCGGCGAGCCCCTCCTTGATGGCGGCGAAGACCTCGGGGATGCCGTCGCACCCCACCACCTTCACCTTGCCGGCGAGCCCCTTTTCCTTCAGCGCCTGCAGGGCGCCCATGGCCATGTCGTCGTTGGCGGTCCACACGCCGTCCACGTCGGGGTGGGCCACCAGCATGGTCTTCGTGATGTTGTAAGCCTGGGTGCGGTCCCACTTGGCGGTCTCCCACTGGAGGAGCTTCACGCCGGGGTTCGCCTTCAGCACCTTCTGGAGCCCCTCCCAGCGCTCGCCGTTGGGCGTGTCGCCGAGGCGCCCCTGCAGCGCGATGATGTTTCCCTTGCCGGGCGTCTTGAAGGTCTTGATGAGCTCGTTCGCGGTGAACTCGCCGGCGGCGAAGCCGTCGAACGAGACGTGCGCCACCCAGTACTTGTAGTCCCACACCTTCACGTCGGCGGGCTTGCTCCACCACGACGCCCAGTAGACCTTGGCCGAATCCATGGTGCGCGCGATGGCGACCGCGTCGGTGGCGTCGTTGGGGTCGACGTAGAACACCACGTTGCCGCCGGTGCGGGCAATCTCTGCCTTGATGTCGGTGAGGCCCTTCTGGCTGTTCGCCTCGGTGGTGAGCACGTCCACGGGCAGGCCCGTGATCTTGCCGTAGGCCTCGGCCCCGGTCTTGTACATGACCTGGTACGGGCTGGAGAGGGTGCGCATCGAGACTGCGAGGGTGGTCTTCTCGTCGTCGGCCGCGGCCGCTGTGAACGGCCTCGTGAGAAGAGCGAATGCGAGCAGTGCGGCACCTCTTACGGCGTGGCGTCTCGTCGACATCGCGGACCTCCTGCCTTCGTGGAATGCTCGAGGTCCCCCCGGGTCCTCCCCAATCGCACACGGCAAAGACGCGACGCCTCCGGACCGGATGCCCGAAGGCGGCACGGCTCCAGGCCACCGTGGCGTTTGTAGTGACACTACGCGCCTTTGGAGGCAGGCCTGTCAAACGCTCCGCTTGGGTTGGCTCGGGTTGGCGCAAGCAGGACGGAACGTCGGTCGGGCGCCAGGGCAGGAAGGGCGCGCGGGTAGCGCCACTACAGCGACGCGCGCCCCGAGGCCGCCGCCCGGCCGCGCCTCACCTCGTACGAGGCGAGGTGCAAGTAGGCCAGGCGCAGGAGCGGGTGGGTCGCGGGATCGCCCCCGCGCCGCAGGAGATCGCCGAGGAGGTGCTCCACCTCGGTGCGGGCGCCGCGCTCGACGTCGCGAAAGGTGGAGGCGGTGAAGCCGGAGGCGGGCGAGGTGAACATCGCCCGGGTCTTCGCGAGGAACGCCGCGCCGGGCGGATGGCCTTCGGCGGTCGCGATCGCTGCGCACTCCTCGAGGAGCGCCTCGGCGAGCGGCGCCGCGCCGGCCTCCACGTACTCTCCGACCGAGGCGCGCATGAGGCACGTCAGGCCGGCGCCGGCGGCGATGAAGACCCACTTCTCCCACATCACCTGCAGGATCTCACGGCTCAGCTGTGCCTCGAGCTTCGCTCCGGAGAGCGTGGAGGCCAGCGCCTCGGCCCGTGGGGTGGATGAGCCATCGAGCTCGCCGAAGGTGAGCCCGTGCAGCTCGTTCAGGTGCACGATGCGCCCTTCGTCGTCGAGGGTGGTGGAGATGAAGCACTGGGCCCCCATCACCGCCCGCCGGCCGAAGCGCTCCTCCAGCGCCTCGAGGTGGCGCATCCCGTTGAGGAGTGGGAGGACCGCCGTGTCCCGGCCAACCGCCGGCGCGAATGCCGCGATGGCGCCTTGCAGATCGTAGGCTTTGCAGCTCAGGAGGACGGCGTCGAACGGCTCTCGAAGCTGCTCGGAGTTGACGGTCGGTGCGGGCAGGGCGACGTCTCCGCAGGGGCTCCGGATGACGAGCCCGGCGGCGGCGAGCTGCGCCGCCCGGCGGGGGCGGACGAGGAAGGTGACGTCGCGTCCAGCCTCCAGGAGCCGGCCGCCGAAGTACCCGCCCACTGCGCCCGCCCCGACCACCAGGATTCGCATGCTCCACCTTTACGGCGAAGCGCGCTTCCTCGCCGCTCCATGCGCTTCCGTGGAGGAAGGCGCTCGAATCACCTTCAGGTGAGGGTCCGTCCCTTGCTGCCCCGAGTCGACGGGCGTTCTACCGCCTGAGCAGCGGCGCGCGATGCGAGCGCGGCGACCGGCCACCGCGGCCCGTCCGAGCGCTCCCCGCCCGGCGTGATGAGGCCGAGCGTGCCGCCGTGGTAGAGAAGGGCCGGCGACCATGGTCAAGCCCGCCACATTGCCCCGCGTGCGGCGGCAACCGGGCGCCGGAAGGCGGGGCGGCGGGGCCACCTCGCGCGCGCGCCAGCAGACGAGCATCCGTCAGGTGCTGGGCCTCACAAGGCGGCGCGACAGGGTCTCGGTGGCCGAGGTGGCTCTCGTCACCCGGCTCAGCAAGACCACGGTGAAGAAGACGCTCGACCTTCTCGCGGAGATGAAGCTGGTGGTCTCGGCAGGCAAGGGCTCCTCCACCGAGGAGGGGGGCAAGAAACCCGAGCTCTACCGGTTCAACAGGACCTACGGCTACGTGGTGAGCGTGCACCTCACCCCCGATGCCCTCATCGCCGTCACCACCGACCTCCACGGCGACATCACCTCCTACCGGAAGAGCGAGGTCGGGGCGGAGCGCGAGCTCCCTCTCATCCTCTCGCGCATCGCCGAGGACGTCCGCGCCTTCCAGGCGCTGAAGGCGGCGAGCGGAGAGAAGCTCGTCGCCCTCTGCCTCGCGCTCCCCGGCCCCACCGACGCCGCCCGGGGGCTCCTCGTCTACTCGCCGCACTATCCGTCCTGGGGCCGCAACGTCCCCATCGCCCAGAAGCTCAGGGAGCTCCTCGGCCCGGGGTTCGAGGTGCCGATGTACGCCGACTGCGTGAACCGCCTTCAGACCCTGGCGGAGCGCGAAAAGGGCGTCGCCTCCGGAATCACCAACTTCATGATCGTCGACGTCCTCGACGAGGGCCTCGGGGCCGGCATCGTCACCCACGGTGAGCTCATGCGCGGCACCCAGGGCCTGGCCGGTGAGATAGGCCACATGACGGTGAACCCCCTCGACGGCCCGGTCTGCATCTGCGGCAATCGCGGCTGCTTCGAGGCGATGGTCTCGGCCTCCCGGGTGTGCCAGCTCGTGCGGGAGGCGCGGTCGCGAGGGGTCGAGTCGTCGGTCCACGCGCTCGCCCGCGATGGCAAGGTGAGCCTCGCCGACGTCTTCGCCGAGGCTGCTCGAGGCGACGCGCTCTGCACCGCCATCCTCGACGACGTGGCGCGGTGGTTCCAGGTGGGGCTCGGGAACACCATCATGGTGAACGACCCGGAGCTCATCGTCCTGCAGGGGCAGTACGTCCAGGCCGGCGGGCGGTTCCTCGCGAAGCTCCGCCAGGGCATCCAGCAGATTGGCCTCCCCGACGTGGAGAAGAAGGTGCGCATCGAGTACTCGAAGCTCGGCGAGGAGCGCGGCGCACTCGGTGGCGCCGCCCTGGCCATCGCCGAGTTCTTCGGGAAGCGGCAGCGTTACTGACGCCCTGGCCCGGTCGCCCGCACCTCCGGGAAGGCGCCTCCGATGCGCCCGCGGTGGAAGGAGACCCGGCCGGACGCCAGATCCTCCACGAGCTGACCCGGCGCCGCCCTCTGCAATGCGCCGTCCTCGTCGAGCACGCACCGCCCCACCTCGTCCTCGGGAAGGAGCCGCACGAGCTCTCTCGCCTCGCGCACCGCCTGGCGCCAGCGCGCCGAGAGCGATGCGGCATCGGGCGGCGCGCCGCCGAAGTCCAGCAGTGCGAGCTCGACGGCGCTGTAGCGCGTGCGCGCGGCCTCCTCCACGAGGGCGAGGGGCCCGAGACCAGGGTCTTTGCCACTCGCCGCCCAGGCCAGGTAACCGAGCGGCTGAACCTTCTCGTGGCAGGCGACGGCATCGATCCAGTCGCGCGGCTCTCGACGGCCCGCCAGGGCGAGCAGCTTGTTCGTCGCGAGATCGAGGGGGTGCAGCGTGAGGCCGAAGATTTCGTGCTCGACGAGCGGAAAGAAGCGGTAGGCGCTGTCCTGCAGCCACTGGACGAGGACGGTTTCGGTCCCGTCCCGGACCAGGGCCTCCACGAACGCCTGCGCCTCCCGCAACGGCTCCACCGTCAATCCGGCGGCGGTGAGGAGCGCCCGGTCGCGGGGCCAGGTGGAGCGTAGCGCGGCCGCGGTGTCGTGGAAGAGGTCGAGGTCGCGGGAGAGGCGGCGCTCCCCGAGGAGCTCGTTCAGCGCGCTTCCCCCTGCGACGTAGCTCTCGCCTATCCGCCGCCGCTCCTCGGCGAGCAACCGGCAGACGCGCCGCTCTAGGGCCGTGAGAGCCATGCCTCGAGCCTCGCCGCGCGCTGGAAGGTGGCGCGATTGCCGTGCCTGCGGATCGCCTCCAGCACGCGCAGCCTCTCGGCGTCGGTCGCGGGTAGGTAGTCCGGCCGGAAATACCAGAGGCATGTGTCGCGGCACGCCTCGACGAGCTCGTTCACCTCGCGGTCGAGCTCCGGGCGTGCAGGTCTCGTCGCGCGGCTCACCGCTCTCATGCTAGCCGGTAGCGGACCGCCGCGCCGGAGGATCGAGAGCCTGGCCCGGCGACTCAGGAGGCCGGCGAGCTGCGCCGCGCGCGCCCGGTAGCTATTCGGCCTGGCGCTCCGCCGCGACCGCCTTCAGGATCCGATGCAGGCCGAACTTCGGGAGCCGCATGAAGCCGGCCCAGGCCGCCTCCGCCAGCGCCCCGTCCTCCAGCATGTCGGTGAGCCACTCGGCGGCGAAGCGCGGGTCGCGCTGCTTCACCCCGGCGCCGCTCTCCCGCACCCAGCGCCGGTTCACCCGCTCGTGGAAGCCGACCGGTGAGGCGAGGACGAGCGGGAGCCCGAGCGCGGCGAAGAAGCAGAGCTCCGACGGCTTCGTCCACAGGACGTCGGTCCGCGCCAGGAGGCGGTTCATGCCGGCGAGATAGCCGTCGAGGCTCTCCGCGTGGTGCACCTCGACTCCGCTTCCGAGCGCCGGCTCGAGGCGTGCCACCGCCAGCGCCTCCTCGAAGCCTGCACGCACCTCGGAGCGCGTCCCCGAGACGAGCGCGAGCCGCAGGCGCCCCTTCTCGATCTCGGGGCGGAGCGAGGGCAGGAAGGCGCGCGGCAGTCCCGCCTGCGCACCGGCGCCGCCCACCGCGAAGGTGAGAAGCGGGGGGCGGCCTTCCTCTGCCGCAGGAAGCGGCCCAAGGAAGCGCTCCAGCTCCTCGGCGCGCTCGCTCCGGAATTGTCCCGTGGGGTCGAGCCGCACGAGCCGGGCCGCCAGGTTCCCGCAGAGGGCGCGGAGGCCCACCCCGCCCAGCAGCTCGCCCGGGAGCGGGAAGCCGGTGAAGGAGATCCGCTGGGGCGGCACCCCATACAGCTGCAGGCGACGGCCGGCGCGTGGCGTCGGTACCAGGTAGCGGATGCGCGTCGCGCGCGCATCGAGGGGTGCCCAGATGCGGTGCACGTCCACGTCGGTCACCACGCACCAGATCTCCTCCACCCCTGCCCGTTCGGCGATGAGCGCAGGTGCGTAGAAGGTCGTGAGGAGAGGGCGTCCGGTGCGTCGCAGCTCCGACACCAGCCCGCCACCCAGCCCACGCGCGATGAGCCGGTCGAGCGCGCGGACGGCGTGGGTGGACGCGGAGAGGTCGCGGCGGGGGTGGAGCGCCGGGATGAGCGTCACCTCGTCGAGAGCCCACCTGAGCGGCGGACCGGCCACCGGTATCTGCGACAGTCTGGAGGTGAGCTCATAGGCGATCCGCGCGCGACCCCACAGCCGCCGCTCCCCCGGGCCCGCGAGCGGAGGCGCGTCGACCGCCACCTCGCGGGAACCGAGGGCGTCGGCGAGCGCTCGCGCCGCGCGGAGGTGGCCGTACCCCATGTTCACCGCGGCGACGATGGGGGGCAGCGCGTCCTTCATGCGCGCGCCACGTTCGTCGCGGCTCGTGACGGCCTTGCGGCGACCCGGCGACGGGCTCCGCACGAAGCGTGACGGATCGCGAAAGGGCGACGCCATCTGTTCACCGCGCGGTCCCGTGGCCGCCCGCCCCGCGTCACCTCGCGCTGGTGTCATCTGCGCGTCGGCAGGGGTGGGTGCATGCCATGACAGCGGCCACCTCCCACCGCGCCGGCGGGTCAACCTCGCGAGCGGTTTGCCGCCACGCGAAGCGGGGGGCACCTCGCGGTGCGCGCCTGGGCGGCCATCGACGCGAGCGCGGGCCACCGCTCGGAGGAGGACACGGATGATCGAGCATGCCGCCCTCGCGCTCTGGGCCGCCGCCGCGCTCGCCCTCGCACTGGTGGTCGCCCAGGCGCTCGCCCTGCGCATCCACCTCGGGCGCTCGCCGGCGAAGGCCAGCCGCCGCCCCGCCATCTCGGTGCTGAAGCCGCTATGCGGGATCGACGACGGTCTCGAGGAGAATCTCGCCGCCTTCGCGCGGCTCGACTACCCGGAGTATGAGGTGGTGCTGGGGGCGCGCAGCATCGACGACGCCGCCTGGCCGGTGGCGCTGGCCGCCGCCCGGCGCTGGCCGGGCCGGTTCCGGGCGGTGGTGCAGCGCGGCGAACCCGGCGTGAACCCCAAGGTGAACCAGCTCGTCACGCTCGCACGCGCGGCCCGGCACGGCGTGCTGGTGGTCTCGGACAGCAATGTGCGGGTGGCGCCCGATTACCTGGACGAGATCGCCGCCCTGCTCGAGGACGAACGGGTGGGCCTCGTCACCCACCTCATCGCCGGGGAGGGCGAGGAGCGGCTCGGCTCCGTGCTCGATGGTCTCCACCTCGCCGGCGCCATCGCGCCCGGGGTGGCGGGGGCGCGCGCCCTCGCCGGGCACGACGTGGTGGTGGGCAAGTCGATGGCGTTCCGTCGCTCCGACCTCGCTGCCCTGGGCGGCTTCGAGTCGGTGAGCGACGTGCTCGCCGAGGACTACGTGCTCGGCCGGCGCGTCGTGGAGAGCCTCGGGAAGCGCGTGGCGATAGCGCGCACGCCCGTTCGCAACTTCAGTCAGCGCCGCAGCCTCCGCGAGTTCACCTCGCGGTACGCGCGCTGGGCCGTATTGCAGCGGCAGTCGATGGGGATGCCAGCCTACGTTGCCCTGCTCCTCCTCCAGCCGGTGCCGCTCGCCGCGAGCGCAGCCATGCTCGCGCCCGAGCTCAGGTCTATCGCCGGGCTGGCGGGCGTCTGCATCGCCAAGGTGCTCGTCGACGCCGCATGCGGCCGGGCACTCCGCCTTCCTGGCCGGCGGATGCAGCTCGTCCTGGTGCCGTTCAAGGACCTGCTCTCTGCCTGGGCCTGGGCGTACGGCCTCGTCCGCAGCGAGGTAGCCTGGCGGGGGACACGGCTCCAGGTGACCAGGGGGACGCGCGTGGTGCGACTTCCGGAGGATTGGGAGGACCCCGCCCGCCGCGACGACCGTCCCCCGCCTCCAGGCCGGGTTGAGGAGGGCGTCACCCACCGAGTCCTGGCGACGGGCGCGACGCCTGCGCGGTGAGATGGGCCGAGGCGAGCGCTTGCGGCTGCCGCCGAGAGGCGACCGCGCGCCCACGAACCGCTCGCTCTCTCGTCTCTCCAGCGGCCTTGCACGCCGTCGGCCCGTCCGCCGTATCGCTCTCCTGCCGAGCAGCGGCTCACGCCACTCGCAGGGTGCCTAGCTTCTGCCCATCCGAAGCATCACAGACACCATTCAAGGGAGCCCACTCATGACCATGATGAAGACCATGCTCGCTGCCACGCTGGCGGTGCCGCTCATCGCCTTCGCCGGCGACACGAGCGAGAAGGCGGAGGCGACCGCTCGCTCCGCAGGGCAAGATATGAAGGAGGCCGCCAGCTCCGCCGGCCAGGGAATCAAGGAGGCGGGCACGGACGTGAAGAACGCAGTGACCGACGCGATGGATGGAGACGAGGAGCGGGGAGCTCGGCGGACTCTGCCATAGGCGAGATGCGCGAGGCCAACGAAGGGCTCTTCTCCTTCGGCAACAATTACGAGGTCGAGGGGACGATCGCCGCCGTGACCGACAGCTCGATCACCATCCAGCGCGAGAAGCTTCCCCCCGCTGCGCTGCAGGTGAAGCAGGCGACGAAGGTGGAGCTCGACGGCGAGCAGGTGAGCCTGAGCCAGCTCAGCCGTGGACAGAAGGTGAGCGCCCACTTCAACCTCGATGGAGACGCGCCGCTCGCCATCGCGATCGAGGCCGACTCGAAGACCGAGCGCACCGCCAGGGTCGATGACCCAGCCGCCACCGGAATCGCGACGCCGGGGCTCGCTCCGGCGCCGGCGGGGATCGCCCCGGCCCCTGCTGAGACCACGGGGACCGGAGCCGTACCAGAGGAGCGCTGACCAGACGGCGGCAGCGGCACACGCACCAGCGATCGAAACAACTCACCTGGAACCACGCGGGTGCCCGATTCCTCGGGCGCCCGCGTTCCTTTCGTCCCATGCGGTCGGGGAGCGGTGCGCGGGCGGGGCGGACGGCATCCGGCTTCCCGGGGATGAAGCTCATCGCGCGCTCGGCCATGGCGGTGATGGTGAGCGACGGATTCACCCCGGGGTTGGCCGACATGGTCGACCCGTCCACGACGTACAGCCCCTCGTGGCCGAACACGCGGTGCTGCACGTCGATGACGCCGTTCTCCGGGGCGTCGCCGATGGTGCACCCCCCCAGAATGTGTGCGGTGGTCGGGATCCCGAGCAGGGTCTCGGTGAGCATGCTCTGAGGAAAGCCGTCCAGCTTCTTCGCCACCCGCTCGGCGAGGGCGGCCGCCTCGGGATCGGTGGCCACCGCCGGCGCGCCGTGCCCTTGACGCTCCGTCATGGTGCCGCGGCGGTACAGCGTCCAGCCGGAGCGGCCGCGGCGCAGCCGCAAGGTGCCGTCCACCGTCCGCATGTAGAGCAGGATCATCGCGGACCGCGCCCAGTCGCTCACGAACCAGGCGATGATGGCGTGGAGCGGGTGCCGGAGCGTGCGGCGGATGGCGTCCCAGAAGCGCGCCCAGGGCGTGGCGCCGGTGGCCATCGGCATCGCTTGCAGCCGGAAGAACCCGGAGCCCGCCGGGTAGCGCACCGGCTCGAGGTGTGAGTGCTCGTCCGTGTGGACGATCGAGCCGATGGCGATGCCCTTGGAGAGGTCGAGTTCCCGGTTGCGGCTGATGACTCCGACCAGCACCTCCGAATTCGTCCGCACGAAGTGGCCAAGGCGCGGCGAGAGCCGGGGCAGTCCGTCCTCGCGCTCACGCAGCCTGAGGAGGAGCGGCACCGTACCCATGCAACCGCCGGCGAAGACCACCTGTCGCGCGCGGACCACCTCGCGGCGATCGAGCCAGGGGATGGCGTGGGTGCCGACGCGGGTCGTGAGCTCGTACCCTCCATCGGCGTGGGGGCGGACCCAGGTCACCTCGGTGTCGGCCTGCACCACCGCGCCGCGCTTCTCGGCGAAGAAGAGGTAGTTGTGGTCGAGCGAGTTTTTCGCTTCGTGCCGGCAGCCCACCATGCAGCCGCCGCAGCGGATGCAGCCCGTGCGCGCCGGCCCCTCGCCGCCGAAGTACGGGTCGGGAACCTGGACCCCGGGTTCGCCGAAGTACACCGCGACGCGCGTCGACTCGAACGCCTCCGGGCGGCCGAGATCCTCTGCCACCTCGCGCAGCACCTCGTCGGGCTTCGTGAGGAACGGCGTCTTCACCGCGCCCAGCATGCGGAGCGCGGTGTCATAGTGGGGGGCGAGCTCATCCTTCCAGTGGGCCAGGTGGGCCCACGACGGCGCCTGGAAAAAGCCGTCCCTGGGGATGGGCAGCGTGTTCGCGTACACGAGCGAGCCGCCGCCCACGCCGGCGCCGGACAGGGCCGTGACGTGGCGCAGATAGGTGAGCTTCATGATCCCGCGCATGCCCAGGCGCGGGGCCCAGAGATAGCGGCGCACGTTCCAGTTCGACCGCGGGAAGTCGTCGGGGCCGAAGCGCCGTCCGCGCTCGAGGACGAGGACGCGGTAGCCCTTCTCGACCAGGCGCAGCGCGCTGACGCTGCCGCCGAAGCCGGAGCCGACGACGATGAAATCCCAGACCGGAGCGATGGTCATGGCACGCCTCTCGAGGGATGACCCCGAGAGTGTGCGCCGGGCTGCGCCCGCCGTCGAGCCCTCGTGACGACCGCGAGACGAGGCCCGGGCGCGGAATGCGGCCCGGGCGCCGTACGACCGCCCTTGCCTCGTGCCGAAAGGTGAGGCATGGCATCCGGAACGAGCGCGCGCGGCTTCCGCGCGGCTTCTTCAGGAGGAGCTTCTTTCATGCCCCTGCCGTTCCCGACCCTCACGGCGGCGGAAGCCGCCGGGCTCATCCTGCACGGCCAGACCCTGGGCTTCAGCGGCTTCACGCCCGCTGGAGCGGTGAAGGCCATCCCGGCCGCGCTGGCCGAGCGGGCCGAGCGCGAGCACGCCGCGGGTCGCGAATTCAAGGTGGGCCTCCTCACCGGCGCCTCCACCGGTCGGAGCCTCGACGGGGCGCTGGCGGCGGCCGAGGCCATCAGCTTCCGGACGCCATACCAGTCCGACGCCACGCTCCGGCGCCAGATCAACGACGGAAAGGTGCGGTTCGTCGACATGCACCTCTCGGTGCTGCCGCAGAGCGTCCGCTACGGGTTGCTCGGCCCCGTCCACTGGGCCATCGTGGAGGCGTGCGACGTCACGCCCGGCGGCGGGGTGGTCCTCTCGACCTCGGTGGGCGCCTCCAACACGTTCCTGCGCCTGGCCGACAAGGTGCTCATCGAGCTCAACGCCTCCCACCCCGCGACCCTGCTCGGCATTCACGACGTGTTCGAGCCGAGGGATCCGCCGGCCCGCCAGGAGATCCCAATCTACCGCGCCTCCGATCGCGTCGGCTCTCCCGTGTGCGTGGTCGACCCCAGGAAGATCGTCGGCATCGTCCGGACGGACCTCCCCGACGAGGTCGGCGGGTTCGACGCGCCCTCCGCGGTGACCGATCGGATTGGCCAGAACGTGGCCGACTTCCTCGCGGCGGAGATGAAGGCGAACCGGATCCCACCGAAGTTCCTGCCGCTCCAGTCTGGCGTGGGCAACATCGCCAACGCCGTGCTGGCGGCCCTGGGGCGCAGCGAGGACGTCCCACCCTTCGAGATGTACACGGAGGTGCTACAGGACTCGGTCGTCCCGCTCCTGGAGAACGGCCGCTGCACGTTCGCCTCCACCACGGCGCTCACCCTCTCGCCGGGCGCCATGGCCAGGGTCTCTGGTGACATCGAGTACTTCAAGAACCGGATCGTGCTGCGGCCGCAGGAGATCTCGAACCACCCGGAGGTCGTGCGGCGCCTCGGCGTCGTGTCCATGAACACCGCCATCGAGATCGACCTCGGCGGCAACGTGAACTCCACCCACGTCATGGGCCGCACGCTGATGAACGGCATCGGCGGCTCCGGCGATTTCACCCGGAATGCCTACCTCTCCATCTTCTCCTGCCCCTCCACCGCCAAGGACGGGAAGATCTCGGCCATCGTGCCCCTGGCCTCGCACATGGACCACAGCGAGCACTCGGTGCAGGTGGTCGTCACCGAGCAGGGCGTCGCCGACCTCCGCGGCCGGGATCCCCGCGAGCGAGCCCAGCTCATCATCGAGAAGTGCGCGCACCCGGACTACCGGGAGCAGCTTCGCGACTACCTCCGGCTGACCCGCTCCGGCCACGCCCTGCTGTCGCTCTCCCTGAGCCTCGCCATGCACCGCGCCTACCTGCGCCACGGGGACATGCGAAACATCGCGTGGGAAGAGTACCGGTAACGGGCAGCCTCGGTCCGGCTGGAGCCCGCTCGTCGACGGGATCGAGGGCGTGGAGAGCGTCATCCTGGAGGCGAGCGGTTAGATATCGGTCGTGCCGAGCTCGCCGCGCCCGGCTGGGACGTGCAACCCCTTACTCCGTCGCTGAGTCCACCTCACCAACAACTGAGCGACCGGTTTACGGTTTCGCAGGGGTCGCGGCGCTGCGTCCTCGGCAATGATTCGATGACGAGGGTCGGCTGCCTGTTGCATGAAGGAGTTTGCCATCGTAAGGTACCGATATGGCAACGCCACGCCGAGCAGTGTGCCCGCCGCCGGCGCGGCGAGCGGAGGAGCCCGACCTGCGCCCCGTCGAGGGACCACAGGCCGACGACGAGCTCGCGACGCTCAGCAAGGCGATCGGGCACCCCGCTCGCGTTCAGATCCTCCGCCTGCTCGCTCGCCGCGATTCCTGCATCTGCGGCGACATCGTGGACGAGCTGCCGCTCGCTCAGTCGACCGTCTCTCAGCACCTCAAGGTGCTCAAGGAGGCTGGTCTCATCCGAGGCGAGATCGATGGCTCTTGCGTCTGCTACTGCCTCGAGCCCTCCGCCCTTCGCCGCCTGAAGTCCCTCGTCGGAAGCCTGTAGGAGACCAGCCGGATGATCCACCCCCCAGCCACGGCCCCAGCGACGGACAGCATCGCGCACCGGCTGTCGTTCCTCGATCGCTACCTGACGCTCTGGATCTTCCTCGCCATGGGGGCGGGCGTCGCCCTCGGCTTCCTCGTGCCCGGGGTCGTTCCCGCACTGAACAGCCTGAACGTGGGGACGACGTCGATCCCCATCGCGATCGGCCTCATCCTGATGATGTACCCGCCCCTCGCCAAGGTCCGGTACGAGGAGCTGCCGCGCGTCTTCCGCAACGGCAAGGTGCTCGCGCTCTCGCTGGTCCAGAACTGGGTCGTCGGCCCGCTGCTCATGTTCGCCCTGGCGGTCATCTTCCTGCGCGACAAGCCCGAGTACATGGTCGGCCTCATCCTGATCGGCCTCGCGCGCTGTATCGCGATGGTCATCGTTTGGAACGACCTCGCCAGGGGCGACACGGAGTACTGCGCCGGCCTGGTCGCGTTCAACTCGATCTTCCAGGTGCTCTTCTTCTCGGTCTACGCCTGGGTCTTCATCACCGTGCTGCCTGGATGGCTCGGGCTTCACGGAGCCGTGGTCCACATCACCATCGGCGAGATCGCGAAGAGCGTCTTCATCTACCTCGGGATTCCGTTCATCGCGGGGATCGCAAGCCGCTTCGGCTTGAGCGCCCTCAAGGGTGAGGACTGGTACCGGAAGGTGTTCATCCCGAAGATCTCCCCCATCACGCTCGTCGCGTTGCTCTTCACCATCGTCGTGATGTTCTCGCTCAAGGGCGAGACCATCGTGCAGGTGCCGCTCGACGTGGTGCGGATCGCCATCCCGCTGCTCGTCTACTTCGTGCTCATGTTCTTCGTCTCCTTCTTCATGAGCCGGAAGGCCGGCGCGACCTACGGGCAGACCGCCACCCTGTCCTTCACCGCGGCCTCCAACAACTTCGAGCTGGCGATCGCAGTCGCCGTCGCCACCTTCGGCATGAACCACGGCGCCGCGTTCGCGGCGGTCATCGGGCCGCTGGTGGAGGTCCCGGTCCTCATCGGGCTCGTGAACGTGGCCCTCCGCCTGCGCGACCGCTACTTCCCCGGCGAGACTTCGGAGCTCGCGCGCGTCAAGAACTGCGCCGGGAGCTTCCCGGCCTCCACTGGGAAGGCGACCCCGTGAGTACGACCCCGTGGCAGATCGAAGCCGCGGAACTGCGCACACCGCAGCCGCGCCATGTCCTTTTCCTCTGCGTCGCGAACTCGGCGCGAAGCCAGATGGCGGAGGGGATCGCGCGCACGCTCGCGCCGAAGGGCATCAAGGTCTCGTCGGCCGGCTCGAAGCCGTCGAAGGTGAACCCGTTCGCGATCCGTGCCCTCGACGAGATCGGCATCGACATCCGCGGGCACCGCTCGAAGAGCGTGGACGAGATCGACCCGTCGGACGTGGACGCGGTCGTCGCCCTGTGCGCCGAGGAGGTCTGCCCGGTGTTCCTCGGCAAGGCACGGCGCGTCCACTGGGGCCTGCCCAATCCCGCCGGTAAGGGCTCGTCCGACGAAGAGCAGCTCCAGGCCTTCCGCGACGTCCGCGACGACTTGCGGCGGCGTCTTTCCATTTTCTTCGCACGCTGAAGGAGCGCTCAGGTCACGTTGAGTCGCAGGATCGAACTGTTCCTGAACCTACCCCTCGCAGCCTCTCGCCCGGAGCTGGTCGGCGAGGTGTGGGCACGGCGGCTTCAGTCCGCTCGAGAAGAATGGGAGACGCTGTGACGATCGGTGGGAAAGGAGCGATGCTCGCGGCCATCACCATGGCGCTGGCCACGCTGGAGGGGTGCGGCACGAAGACCTCCGCCGACGAGGCCCGTGGCGCTCCGGCGACCCCAGTCGCTGCGGCGGCGAGGCCGACCCCCCGGCTCATCGACCTCGGCGCGGGCAAGTGCGTCCCGTGCAGGGCCATGGCGCCGATCCTCGAACAGCTCCGCGTGGACTACGCGGGCCGGCTCGAGGTCAGGTTCATCGACGTCTGGCAGACGCCGGACGAGGCCAAGGCCTACCGGACCCAGATCGATCCCGACCCAGATCTTCTACGGCGCAGACGGCCGCGAGCTCGCCCGACACGAGGGATTCATCTCCCGCGAAGAAATCCTCGCGAAGTGGAGGTCCCTCGGCGTGGAGCTGTGACGTGGGCGACCTCCTCTCAGCCTTCGGCAACGCGTTCGGCGCGACGGCGGCCCTGGCTCTCACTGCGGCGTTCGCCTGGGGCGTCCTCTCGGTCGCGCTGAGCCCTTGCCACCTCTCGAGCGTACCTCTCGTCGTGGCGTACATGAGCGGCGGCGCCGAGCTCCCGTCGGGGCGACGCGCACTCTGGCTCTCGTCGGCGTTCGCGACAGGGATCCTGGCCAGCGTCGCGCTCATCGGGGTGGCGACGGCCGCGGCGGGCCGGATTCTCGGGGACGTGGGACGGACCGGGACCTGGTTCCTCGCGGCGGTGTTCTTCGCGGTCGGGCTCAACCTGCTCGGGCTCCTCCCCTTGCCGTCATTCGGATCCCTGCCCGCTGGGACGCGGCGCCGCGGGGCCCTCGGCGCGCTGATCCTGGGCCTCGTCTTCGGCGTCGCCCTCGGGCCGTGCACCTTCGCCTTCATGGCACCGCTGCTCGCCATCGCGCTGCGCGCCAGCGGGGCCGGGACGGCCGGATACGGTGTCCTGCTCGTCGGGCTCTACGGCTTCGGCCATGCCCTCGCGATCGCGCTCGCGGGGACGTCGCTCCAGTCGGTCAACCGATGGCTGGCCTGGAGGGCCGGTGCCCGCGCGATGGCCGCCGTGAAGAGGGTGGCCGGGGTCGCCGTGATCCTGGGCGGGGGCTACTTCGTCTGGACGGCGCTGTGATTGGTCCCGACCCAGCAATGGCCGGCGTGCCGCTGACGCCGCGCACGCCGGCCCCTCCTGATTCAGAATTCCTTGAACTGCGGGTCACCGTCGAGCGGAATGAGCTCCTCGGGCCGGACGGTGATGCCAGACTGACCGTTTCTCGGCTTGTGCTCGCTCGGTCGCGGCAGTGCCTTCACCGCGCCCTTGGCTGCACTGCGCTGTGCTGGGCGCGAAGTGGTGGCCGTCGCCGCCGGACGGTCGAGCTGGAAGGACTGGACCATGGCGGCCAGCTCCTCCGACTGACCCGACAGCTCCGCCGCGGCCGAGGACGACTCCTCGGAGTTGGCAGCGTTCTGCTGGGTGACCTTGTCCATCTCGGAGACGGCCTTGTTCACCTGCTCGATGCCGGCAGCCTGCTCCTTCGACGAGGCCGCGATCTCGGCCACGATGTCCGTCACCTTGGTCACACCCGTCACGATCTCGCCGAGCTTCGCTTGAACGTGCTTGGCAGTGACCTCGCCCTCCACTGCCTGCTTCACGGAATCGCGGATGAGCACCTCGGTCTTGTTGGCCGCTTCCTTGGAGCGCATGGCGAGCGACCGAACCTCCTCGGCTACCACCGCGAACCCGCGCCCCGCCTCGCCAGCCCGCGCCGCCTCGACCGCGGCGTTGAGCGCGAGCAGGTTCGTCTGGAACGCGATCTCGTTGATGTCCTTGATGATCTGCGACGTGCCTTCGGCAGACGCCTTGATCTTGGTCATGGCGCCGCTCATCTGTTCCATGGCCGCGCCGCCCTCGATCGCTGCCCCCTTCGCGCTCTGCGCGAGGCCATTGGCCTGCTGGGCGTTGTCGGTCGCCTGCTTGGTCATGGCGGACATCGACTCCAGCGAGGAGCTCGTCTCCTCCAGCGATGCAGCCTGTTCCGAAGCGCCCGCCGCCACCGCCTGGCTCGACGAGGCGATCTGGCCAGACGCCGCCGACACCTGGTCACCGACTGCGACACCTGTGCCATGGCGTCGTGGAGGCCTCGCCGCGCCGTTGAGCGCGTCCTTGATCTTGGCGTGGTCGCCCTGGTAGCTGCCGTTCACGCGAGCGCGCAGGTCGCGCTGCGCCAGCTTCTCCAGCACCCCCGCCGCCTCGTTGATGGGCCCGAGCACCGCGTCGAGCGTGGCGTTCACGCCCTCCACGATCTTGCGGAAGTCGCCCTGGTGCTGCGAGGCGTCGGCGCGCGTCGAGAGCTTGCCCTTCCACCGCGGCCTTGACCAGACCGTCGGCGTCGGCGACGAGCGCGTTCACCGCGTCGATGCAGCTGTTGAGGTTCTGCTTGATGGCGTTGAAGTCGCCCTTGTAGCTCGTCGGTGATCTCGGGCGGGATCTCGCCCTTCGAGATGCGGTCCACGTAGTTGGCCGTGACCTTGATGGGCTTCACGAAGGCTTCGATGGTCTGGTTCACGCCCTCGACGATGGGCCCGAACTCGGCGCTGACGGTCTTGACGTCGCCACGCACTTCGAGCTGCCCCGCCTTGACCGCGCGGGTGAGCTTCTCGGCCTCGGAGAGGAGCGCCCGGACGTTCCCGCCGACGGACCGACCGAGCATGATGCCGATCACGAGCAGGGCGATGCTCCCGAAGGCGATCGCCAGCACGATCAGGAACGCAGCCGGCCTTTTTCGCTTCCTCACCGGCCTTCTTGCCCAGCTCCACGTCCTTTGCGGTCTGCTGGCCGACCGCGCCGAGCGCCGCCTCGGCCGGGTCGTAGAGCCGCCGCGCCTCCTGGAAGGCCGACCAGTCCTGCGCATCGAGCGCCTGAACGCGTGCGTCATCCTGGGAGACGCCCTGAGAGAAGCGCTTCGCGCTCGCTCACGCTCTGGATCGCCCGCTCCGCCGCGTGGCGCCACTCCGCCAAGGGCGCCTGCGTAGCCTTCCAGAGACGCAAGGCTTCATCGCCGTGTGGCAGCTTCTCGTACTCTCGCCAGGCCTCGTCCATCCGCTTCCAAGCAGCGTCGATCACGCCGCGCGCGCTGCGACGCAGCTCCGCGTCGGCCCGGCGCAGCAGGAGCGTGTTGAGCCCCCGTGCCACCGTGGTCTGGGCCTCGTTGATCGTGTTGAGCGCCATCGACGATGGGAACTTGGCCCCAGCGATGTCGTCGAGCCGCTGCCCCACGCGATCGGCGCTCAGATAGCCTGCCGCGCCCACCAGGGCAGCGACCACGATCGCAAAGACAAAGGCGGAAAGGATCTTCGTCCCGGTTTTCATGTCACGGAGCATGACTGTTCCTCGGTAAGGGTAGAGGCTTCAGGCCGCGATGCCGGCGCTCGCGACATCTCGCGCGGCGGCGCTGGAGAGCGCTCGCCCGATGTCGAGCAGGAAGACGACGCGCTCGGCCGTCTTTCCGATGCCCAGGATGAAGTCGGCGTCCAGGCTCGCGGCGCCGATCTCCGGCGGCGGAGCGATCTGGTCGGAGTCGATGGACAGCACCTCCAGCACCTGATCGACGAGCACGCCCATCGTCAGCGGATGTGCTCCCTCCGACACCTGAACCACGATGACCACCGTCTGCTCCGTGATCTCGGTCGCGGTCATGCCGAACTTGAGGCGGAGGTCGATGACCGGGATCACCTTGCCTCGGAGGTTGATCACGCCGCGAATGAACGCGCTCGCCCGAGGCACGCGTGTGATCTGCAACACCCGAATGATCTCGCGAACGCTCTGGATCCCCGTGCCGTAAACCTCTTCGCCGAGCTTGAACGTCATGTACTTGCCAGCGAGCTTCACGGTCGAGACATCCGTGAGGCCTTCGCTGGCGCGGGTGTCTCCTGAACTCTGAGCATTCATGGGCGAGCCCTCGGCGGCGGAAGAGCCGTTTCCCGAAGAAGGATGCTTCCGGCGTGCCAGCTCCGCCGGGCGAACAGCTTCGCCGTCATTTCGCCGTCACTTCGCCGTCTGATTCAGGGATGGTTGCGCGCCGGAGTTGAACGGAGAGGAGGGGTCTGACCGACCCCAGGTGCGCGGCCCGGCCGTCCTCGCCGAACGCATCCGTGCGGTACGCGCGCGGACCTCGCGCAGCGCCCTGAATGATCCCGCCACGCGTTGAGTTTTTGCTGCCGGACTTCATGGCGCGACTACATGTAGAAGTGAAGGTATTCGCTCTCTGGGTGTGTCTGACCCAGGGTCTCAATCGGGATCATCGCGCGGTGGGGCGAGGCGCCTTCCAGGTGCATCGCCCCGGTGCGGGAGCACACGCGACCACGGTCGAGGGGGATCCTTGAGCCCCAAGAGGAAGCCGGGACCCCCTCGGCTAACGCCTTGGAAATCCCGGCCTCGCTACTGGCGGGGTGTGCGGGACTCGAACCCGCGTCCTCCGGCGTGACAGGCCGGCGTTATAACCAGCTTAACTAACACCCCTTGGAAAGGTGCTTGGGCGGAGCAGGTTTCGAACCTGCGACCCTCGCCTTGTAAGGGCGATGCTCTACCGCTGAGCTATCCGCCCACGACGGACGAGCAGGCGGGGTTTCTAGCTTGACGACAAAAGCGTGTCAACGGGGCCGGGAGGCGCGAGGGCAAAGAAGCCCCCACATCGCCTGGACCGCTCGCGCGGAGGGGTGATAAGGGGCCGCATGCGCTGGCAACCGGGGATGAAGGTGGTACACCGCGCGCAGCGGGGCTGGGGGGTGGGGGTGGTGGTGCAGGTGGCCGACGAGGGGCGCCGCCTGGCCGTCCGCTTCGCGGGTCGCGACGGGGTGACGGTGGTCTCGGGCCGAGACGAGGCGCTGGCGGAGGTGCCGCAGGACACCCCTATCGAGGACGTCCGCTCGTCGGGACCGCTCGACGCGCTCGCCTCCGGGCGTGCGGGTAGCGCGGGCTCCTTCCGCCTTCGCAGCCGCGTGGCGAGGCTGGAGGCGCTCCGCCGGGCCGACAGCCTGGGGGCGCTGCTCTCCTCGCGGGTGCACGTGCTCCCGCACCAGGTGGGCGCCGCGGGCCGCATCCTCGCCGACCGCGTGCCGCGCTTCGTCCTCGCCGACGAGGTCGGCCTCGGCAAGACCGTCGAGGCGGGCCTCGTCTTCGCCGGGCTTCGCCAGCTCGGCCTCGCCGAGCGCGTGCTGGTGGTGGTCCCGGAGCACCTGGCCTTCCAGTGGCTGGCGGAGCTCTTCCACAAGTTCAACGCCCTGTTCACCCTGCTCACCGAGGAGCGCATCGAGGAGCTGGGGGGACCGGAGGCCGCGCTGGCGCGGAGTCCCCTCGCCATCCTGCCCCTGGAGCGGCTGCGCGACGCGCCCGAGCTCGTCGACGCCGCCTGCGACCTCCCGCTCGACCTGGTGGTGGTGGACGAGGCGCACCACCTCGCGGACGACGCCTTTCACGCGGCGGTGGCGCCCATCGCCCGCGCCAGCGTGGGCCTGCTCCTCCTCACCGCCACGCCGGTGCGCCTCGACCCGCGCGAGTACTTCCGCCTGCTCTCCCTGGTGGAGCCGGTGCCCACCGCCTCCCTGGAGGCGTTCCTCCGGCGCCTGGAGCGCCACGAGCGGTACGCCGCGGAGGCGCGCGCGCTCATCGCCGGCGGCGACGCCAGCGCCGTGCTCGCCCGCCTGCTCGAGCTCGAGCCCGAGGATGGCGTGCTCAGGGCCCTGGCCTCGCCCGAGGAAGAAGCTCCGCCAGCCGGCGGCGAAGGGGCGGTCGAGCCCCAGGGCGACCTCCGCGATGCGCTGCTCGTCCACCTGGCCGACCGCTACAGCCTCTCGCCCCGCCTCATCCGCAATCGCCGAGCCCGGGTGGGTGCTTTCACCGAGCGTGTGCTTCGCCGCCGGGACGTGGCCGCGGGGGAGAAGCTGGTGGCGGCCGCGGTGCTCTGCGCCGAGCTGGCGGCGGCCGGCGAGAAGGTGCTCGTCTTCCACGCCGAGCCGGAGGCGCTCAGGGAGCTGCAGGCGGCGGTGGCGCGCCGAGGCCGCGAGGCGCTGCTCTACGACGACGCCGAGACCATCGAGGCGCGGGACCGGCTGGTGGCCCGCTTCCGCGATCCCGATGGACCGATGGTGCTGCTCTCGGGCGAGTCGGGCGGCGAGGGCCGCAACTTCCAATTCGCTTGCCACCTCCTCTGCTTCGACCTGCCCGAGTCTCCGCTGGTGCTGGAGCAGCGCATCGGACGGCTCGACAGGCTGGGCCAGCACCGCCCGGTGCAGATCCACCTCGTCACCGAGCCGGGGGAGGAGGCGTTCCTCGCCGACCTCTACGATCGCGAGATCGGCATCTTCGCCGAGCCGGTGGGCGGTCTCGACGCCGTCCTCGCCTCGCTGCCCGCGGAGCTGGCGGCGCTGCGAGAGGAGCCGGCCGGGGCGCGCGAGCCCTTCCGGCAGGCGCTCTCGGCGCGGGTGGCGGAGGGTCGGCGCGCCCAGCACGAGGGGTACGACCCCATCCTCGACCTGCGCTCGGCGGCGCTGCCCGAGCTCACCAGGCTGGTCGGCCGTGCCTTCGGGCGCATGGGCGAGCCGGCGCCGGCCGGCCCTCGGCGACCCGAGGCGCTGGGGGAGGCGCTGCTCGCCCTCTCCCGCGCCCTGGAGGAGGAGCTGGAGGACGTGGCGGCCGACATCGGGCGGCGGGTGGGCATCGACGTCGACACCGACGAGAACGTCCACCCCTTCGAGGTGTCGTTCACGCTGGGTGCACAGCTCCGCATCGAGGCGCTGCCCGGCATGGAGATCCCCGACGAGCCCTCGACGCACCTCGGCTCGTTCTGGCGCGAGACGGCGGTGGCGCGCGACGAGCTGGAGTGGTTCGCCACCGGGCACAAGCTGGTGGAGGCGCTGGTGGGCCTGGTGCGCGACGGCGAGGGTGGCCGAACCGCCGCGCTGCGGGCCGGCGAGGCGCCGCGCCGGGGGGGCCTCTACACGCGGTGGCACCTCTCCTGGCCCTCCTCGGCCGACCTCGAGCCGGGCGCGCGGGTGCCGTCGCGGCAGGCGTCCCGCTACCTCGACGGCTCGCCGCTGGCCCTCGCCGTGGACCTCGCCGAGGGTGGTGGCCTCGTGCCCGCCCTGGTGCGCGCGGTGGAGGACGACGACGGGGCCGAGGAGGCGCGGGTGGGGGCCATCCCCCCGCCGCTCCTGGAGGCGGCGCGGCGCACCGCCGAGCGGGAGGCGCTGGCCGAGCTCGAGCGGCGGCGCGAGGCGGCCCTGGAGGAGCTCTCCTGGCACGTCTCCTCCGAGGAGGAGCGGCTCGTCACGGCCGCCTTCGAGGGCGGCGCAGCGCACGAGGTGGTGGAGGCGGCGCTGGGCTCCCTCCGGCGCCACCGCGATGCCGTCGAGCGCGCGGTGAGGAGCGCCCGGCTGGAGCTCGACGCGGCGGCGGTGGTGCTGCCGAAGTAGTCTCGCTCCGCTCTCGCGGTCAGGCTGCGGCGGACGGGGCCCTTCGCTCGCTGAGCCGAACGGAGATGAGCTTCGACACGCCCGGCTCCTCCATCGTCACCCCGTAGAGCGCGTCGACCATCTCCATGGTGCGCTTGTTGTGGGTGATGAGGATGAACTGCGAGGCCTTGCTCATCTCGCGGACCAGCTCGTTGTAGCGGCCCACGTTGGCCTCGTCGAGCGGGGCGTCCACCTCGTCGAGCAGGCAGAAGGGCGTGGGCTTCACCAGGAAGATGGCGAAGATGAGCGAGACCGCGGTGAGCGCCTTCTCCCCGCCCGAGAGCAGGTTCACGCTCTGCAGCTTCTTGCCCGGCGGCTGCGCGAAGATCTCCACGCCGGCCTCGAGGCCGCCGCCCTCGTCCTGCGTCAGCGCCAGCCCGGCCCGCCCGCCGTTGAAGAGGCGCGGGAACACCTGCTGGAACTTCTCGTTCACGAGGTCGAAGGTCTCGCGGAACCGCTCGCGCGAGGCGCGGTTGATCCTCACGATGGCCGACTGGAGGTCCGTGAGCGAGGCCTCCAGGTCGGCCTTCTGCGCTGGAGAGCAGCTCGTGCCGCCCGGCCAGCTCGTCGTACTCCTCGATGGCGGTGAGGTTGATGGGGCCCATCCGCTCGGCCTGAGCCTTGAGCGACTCGAGCCGCTCGCGCTCGGCCGGCCCCGGCGGCGGCGCGAGGTGGAAGCGGTGCACCTCCCAGCGCAGCTCCACCTGGCAACGCTCCCGGATCTGCCTCCTCCAGGTGGCCGAGCTCGAGGGCTTGTTCACGGACGGTGAGGGCTGCGCCGTTCGCCGCCTGGCCCGCCTCATCGCCTCGCCGCCGGAGCTCACGCAGCTCGAGGTCGCGCCGCCGGAGCCCCTCGGCGGCGGCTTCCTGCGCGGCGCGCGCCTCGGCGAGGGCCCGCGAGGCCTCGGCGTGCTGGGCCGCGAGCCGCCCGAGATCGCCGTGGGTGCCGTCGATGCGCCCGCGGAGCTCGGCGGCCCGGGCGTTGCCCTCGGAGAGGGCGGCGAAGAGGCGGCCCCGCCGCTCCTCCACCTCGCGCCGCGCGCCCTCGAGGCGCCGGAGCGCCGCGGCGAGCGATTCGCGCCGCTCGGCGTCGGCGGCCACCTTCACCTTGAGGTTCACCACCTGAGCCTGGAGAGCGTCGGCCTGGGCGCGGCTCGCCTCTGCGGCCTGGGCCGCCTCCCGGGCCCGCTCCTCGGCCCGGGAGCGCTCCGCCTCGGCGGTGGCGGCGGCCAGCCGGTGCTCCTCCTCCTCCAACAGGAGGCCCGCCCTCGCCTCCTCCAGGGCGGTGCGCTCGATCTCGAGCTGCCCCACCCGCTCGGCCTGGCGCGCCAGCTCCTCCCGAGACCCGCGCCAGGTCCTTCTCCTGCTCGAGCAGGGCGAGGTCGCGCTCGCGGCCGTCCCTGTCGAGGCCCTTCAGCGCGGCCTCCAGCTGGAGCACCCGAGCCTGCAGCGTGCGGTGGCGCTGCTGCGCGAGGGCGTACTCGGCCTCGAACTGGTGCACCGTGTCGGTGAGCTCCTGCACCTCGCGGCGGCGCTGCAGCGCACCGTGTCCCTCGCCCTCCAGCGGTCCGCCGGTCACCACGCCGTGCGGGTCGAGCACCTCTCCGTCCAGGGTGACGAGCGTGCGCGGGTGCGGCGACGCTTGCCAGATGGCGAGCGCGCTCGGCAGGTCCCTCACGATGAGCGCGTCGCCGAGGAGGAAGCGCACCACCCGCTCGTACGCACCGTCGAAGCGCACCACCTCCAGGCAGGCGGCCACGAAGCCGGGGTGGTCGCGCGCCACCTCGCCGGCCGCCGGCTCCCCGTCGCGGAGCCGGGCGAGCGGGATGAGCGAGGCGCGCCCCTCGGACGCGCCCTTCAGGAAGTCGATGGCCTCCACCCCCTGGGCGTGGCTCTCCACGATGACGTACTGCAGCCGCTCGCCGAGCACCGCCTCCACCGCGTTCTCGTACTCGGGCGGCGCCGAGACCACGTCGGCCACCAGGCCGAAGACCCCGCCCTCGCGCGCCTCCCCCGGCTGACCCGCCCGCGCCATGAGGCTCCGGACGCCGCGCCCGTACCCCTCGTAGTTGCGCAGCACCTCGAGGAGCGAGGTGAGCCGCGCGCGCCGGTCGGAGAGCTCTTCACGGAGGGTGATGAGCCTGGCCTCGTTCTGGATGAACTCGGAGCGGGTGCGCTCCAGCAGCTCCTCCTGCGCGCCCCGCTCCGCCTCCAGGCGGAGCTTGAGCTGGCGCGTGGTGCCGAGCGCGTCGAGCCCCCTCGCCCGCGAGCCGGAGAGCTCCGCGGCGCTCTCGGCGAGCGCCTCGACCTCGGCCCGGTTGCGGGTGAGCCGCGCGGCGAGGTCGGCCCGCTGCCGCTCCAGCCCGACGAGCTGGCTCCGGTGGCCCGAAGCCTTCCCCACCGCCTCGCTCGCCTCGGCCCGGGCCGAAGCCAGCGCGCCCGCCAGCGCGTCGCGCTCGGCCGCCAGCTCGCGGAGCCGCTGCTCGGCCTCCGAGACGCGCGCGGCGTCGGCGCCGGAGTGGCCGGAGAGCTCGGAGAGCTGCCGCTCCGCCGCCTCGCGCTCGGCGACGAGCGCCTGGCCCTGCGCCTTCAGGCTCTCCACCTCGGCCGCCTGGGCGCGCGTGCGGTCTCCCAGCCCCGAGAGCTCCGCCGCTGCCGCCTCCACCGACACCTGGGAGACGCGGAGCTGGCTCGAGAGCTCGTGCTCTCCGGCCGAGAGCGCAGCGACCCGCTCCTCCAGCTCGGCGAGCTGCTCGCGCTCCGACGCGATGGCGACGTCGACCTCGGCGAGGCGAACCGCCACCTCCCGCGCGGTGAGCTCGGAGGCGGCGCGCACCTCCTCGGCCGCGCGGCGCACGGCGGTGAGCTCCAGCCAGCGACCCGACCCCTGCGCCAGCTCCAGCTCGCGGATCTCGGCCCGGAGCGCCTTGAACTTCTCCGCCTTGCGCGCCTGCCGGTTGAGGCTCTCGAGCTGCTTGCCGAGCTCCTGCGTCACGTCGGCGACGCGCAGCAAGTTCGCGCGGGTGGCCTCCATCTTCCGCTCGGCTGCCTCCCGCCGCTTCTTGTAGCGGGTGATTCCGGCCGCCTCCTCGATGATGGCGCGCCGATCCTCGGGCCGCGCCGAGACGATCTGGCCGATACGCCCCTGCTCGATGATGGAGTAGGCGGTGCGCCCCACGCCCGAGCCGAGGAAGATGTCGTTCACGTCGAGCAGCCGAGCCGGAGCCTTGTTGACGATGTACTCCGACTCGCCGGTCCGGAAGAGCCGCCGCCCGACGGTGAGCTCGGAAAAGCCCTGGTACTGCGAGGGCAGCTCGCTCGGGCGGTCGTTCTCGAAGGTGATCATCACCTCGGCCAGGGAGAGCGGCGATTTCGTCTCCGAGCCGTTGAAGATGACGTCCTCCATGGAGCGCCCGCGGAGCTGGCGCGCCGACTGCTCGCCGAGCACCCACCTCACCGCGTCGGCCACGTTGGACTTGCCGCAGCCATTCGGCCCCACCACCCCGGTGACGCCATCGGCGAAGCTCACCACGGTGCGGTCCATGAACGACTTGAAGCCGGCGATGTCGAGGCGCTTGATGCGCATGCCGGCTGCGTAGCACAGCGGATCCGTCGGTTCAACCCAACCACCCGAATGATCGAGGGTTTTTTGCTACCGAACAACCCGACGAGCGGGAGAATCGGCCGCCCCGAGCGGCGCCAGGGGCGCGAATTGACGGCGGATTTCGACGACGGTAGGTGACGCTGCACGTAGGGTCATCCGTCACGAGAGGGCATCCGAGTTAGAGTGCGGCGTGCGCTCTCCCCGCCTGCTCGTCCCCCTCGTCGTGGCCCATCTGGTGCCCGCGGTGTTCGGCATATGGTTCCTGGACGTTCGCTTCTTCCAGCCACCTCCCGGTCTCGGCGGCGACACGCGATGGGTCGATGCGCTCATCCTCGCCCTCGTCCTGGCCGTCGATGCGCTCGCCATCCGCCTCTGGGCTGGACCGATCCTCGCGGCGAGCCGACCGGGGGCGGGGGCTCGTGACCCCCGGGCCGCCCGCGGTGCCGCAGCGGCGGCGCTCGCATTTCCCTACCGAGTCGCATACTCGCTCCTGCCCATTTCGCTGGTGGCGACGGCGCTGGCGCTCTCCGCCAGGGTGGCAACCGGCAGCAGCACCGACCTCACCGTGGCGGCCGGCGCCTGCGCGATCGGCCTCACGATCACCGCCGTGCTCCTCGGCTACTGCGCGGCGGCGGTGGGCGTGGCGCCGCACCTCGAGCACCTCGTGCGGCCGGAGCTGCGCGGCCGCGAGGCGGTGGGTGCGAAGGTGGTGCTCTTCGGGCTCGGCCTGGCCGCCGCGACCCTGCTCGTGCTCACCTCGGTCGGCTACGCCAGCTACCGCGAGGACGCCGACCGGGAGTACGTCGCGGCCGCTCGCTCGATCCTGCCGCGGGCCATCGGCTCGCACGGCGCCCGAGCGGCCGCCGAGCTCATGTGGGCGACCCTCTCCGCGCCCACCGCGGTGTTCTCGGCCGATGGCACCCTTCTCGTCCAGGCCGGCGGCTTCGACGGCCGCCTTCTCGCGAGCCTCCCTGTCTCCGAGGCCGGCGTGGAGAAGATCGAGGCGGGGTGGCGCCTCTGGCAAAGCGGACCTGGGGTCCGGGTGATGAGCCAGCTGCCCGAGGCGCCGCTGCGGGCGCGCCGCCGGGCGTACCTCACCACCAGCGCGGCGGTGAGCCTCGCCCTCTTCGGCGCCGCGGCGATCATGGTGTTCCTGGCGGCGCGCGCCATCACCTTGCCCATCCGGCTCCTGGGCGGCGCCATGGCCCGCGTCGCCGGCGGGGACCTCACCCCCAGGCCCCCCTCGCTCTCGCGAGACGAGCTGGGCTGGCTCGCCGCCGACTTCAGGGGCATGGCCCAGGGCCTCACCGCGCTCGTCCTCGACGTGAAGTCGTCGAGCCGCAGCGTCGAGGAGGGGATGCGCGCCATGAGCGCCATCGGCGCCAAGGTGCAGGAGGGAGCCCAGGAGGAGCGCGCCGGGCTGACCGCGCTCCGGGGGTCCACCGACGCCATGCAGGACTCGGTGGGTGAGGTGACGCGCGGCGTCTCCGCGCTCGGCGATCACGTGCACGTCACCTCCGCGGCCCTGAGCGACCTCGCCGCGGCGCTCTCGGTGGTGCGACACGAGGCCGGCGAGCTCGAGGCACGCGTTGCCGAGGCCGGCGAGGACGTGAACCGGCTGGCCGAGACGGGGAAGCGAGCCCAGGATCAGCTCTCCGCGCTGGGCGGCCACGTGGAGGGGGCGCGGGGAACGCTGGCGCGCGTCACCGGCTCGCTCTCCGGGCTGGAGAGCTCGGCCATCAACAGCCAGCTCGCCGCGGCGCAGGCGGCCGAGCTGACCGAGCGCGCGGGCGCGGTGGTGCAGGAGGCGGTGAGCGGCATCGAGAGCGTGCGGTCGGCGGTGGCCGACGCCAAGAGCCGCGTCACCCTGCTCGGCCGCCGCTCCGACGACATCGACCACATCCTCGACTTCGTCGGAGAGGTGGCGAAGAGGACCAACCTCCTCTCCCTCAATGCCTCCATCATCGCCACCCAGGCCGGCGAGCACGGGAAGCCCTTCGCGGTGGTGGCCGACCAGATCCGCGAGCTGGCGAGTCAGATCTCCTCCTCTACCAAGTCCATTGGCGAGATCATCCGCGCCGTGCGCGACGACGTGGCCGGGACCGCGCGCCTCATCGATTGGGGCGATGCGCTCGCCACCGACGGGGTGGCCGCCGCCTCGCGCTCGGCTGGCGCGCTCCAGGAGATCCGCGCCGCCACCTCGAGGACGCACGAGAGCGCCGCCGCCATCCTGGAGGCGGTGCAGGTGCACGCCCTCTCCACCCGCGACGTTTCCTCGCTGGTGCAGGCGGTCTCCGACGGCACCCGCGCCGTCGCCGAGGCCATGCAGATGATCGGCAAGAGCGTGGCCGCGCTGGGGGGCGTCTCTCGCAGCGTCGGCGGCCTCGCCGACGGGGTGAGCCGCGCGCTGGAGGAGCAGTCGGGCCTCGGCCAGCGCCAGCTGGAGAGCCTGGTGACCATCGACGGGCGCCTCTCCGACATCGCCCGCGCCGTGGAGAGCCACGGCACGGCCACGCGCGGCGTCCGCGAGTCGATCGCCCAGCTCCAGCGCTCCGGGCAGAAGAACGCCTCGGCGGTGGTGGAGCTCGCCGCGGTGAGCGACAAGCTCGGCCTCCGCTCACGGATCCTCGGTGAGCGGGTCGGCAAGTTCAAGATTGACGCAGGGTAAGGCCCCTCCCCCGGAGGGCGCACCCCCCCCTCGCCCGGAGGACGAGCCCCCCTCCCGGAGGGAGGGGGGTTGGGGGTGGGGGATTCCCTATGGCGCCATCTTCACCCTCGGTTGACCGAGGGTCCCGAAGAGCTGCAACCCGTAGGAGCCGTCGGGCGCCTTCGCCGGCGCGAGCGCCATCTCGGCGAGGCCCTTCAACCCGGCCGCGCCGCTCCGGGTCCAGAGGCTGTCGGCGATCTTCAGCCGGAGCTTCCCGAAGATGGGGCGATCTCCAGCTTCGGGCCGAGGAGGAGATAGAGCCCTTCGCCGGTGGCCTCCACGTCGCCCCCCCTCGACTGCAGCTGCTCGAAAAGGAGCTTGCCCTCCTTCGCAAGGGCCCGAGCCTCCACCCGCCCGAGCTCCACGCGCGGGAGGGTGAGCCCGGCGCTCATTCCCGGCACCGGCAGCTCGCCGCCGGCGAGCGCGGCCTTCTCCACCGTGAGGTCGAGGTGGCCCGAGCTCTGCGCCGGAGCCTTCTCGTCGAGCGCGAGGTCGACGTCGGCGCGCACCACCCCGGCGAGGTCGGCGCCGGTGACCCTCTTCAAGGGTGCAGCGCGGGCGAGGTCGAGCCCGCTGGCCCTGGCCTGGATACGGCGCGTGCTGCCCCGCGCCTCGAGGACGCCGGTGACGCGCCCGGCGAAGAGCCAGGCGTCGAAGGCGAGCCCGCGCCGCCCGAGGAGGAGCGGGAGCAGGCGAAGCGTGGCGTCGAGCCGCTCCACCGGCACCCTCAGCCCATCGCGCGTCTCCAGCGCCACGCCGTCGAGGCGCAGGCCGACGAGCCCGGCGGGCCGCACCTCGGCCACCGTGAGCCGGAGGCCGCGCTGCGCCGCCTCCATCACCAGCCGCTCGCGCACGGCCTCCACCGGCAGGGTTTGACGGAGGGCGAAGACGAAGGCGGCGAGGGCAAAGAGCGCGTAGAGCGCGACGCGCGCGCGGCGCGAGAGGGCGAGCTTCATGTCAGGCGCCCTTCAGCCGGTAGGTGGCGACCACCAGGGTGACGTCCACCTCGGCCGGCGCGTCGTTCCGTCCGCGGAGGGTGAGGCGGCGGACCTTCACCACCCCGGGGCCGCGCTCCAGCTCGCGCAGGAGCGCGGCGAGCCTGGTGAGCTCGAGCTTGGCGAGGTTCACCTCCACCGTCTCCTCGGTCACCTTGTCCTGCTGTCCCTCCGGCGCCGCCACCCCGGGTCGGAGATTGTTCACCTCGATGCCGAGGCGCTGACCGGTCTGCGCCACGTAGCTCATGAGCTGGAGGGGCTTCCCGCGCAGGCGCGACTCGAGCTGGGCCCGCTCCGCCTCCGCCTGCCGGTAGCCCTGGGCGAGCTGGCCCACCTGCGCCAGCACCTCGGTCTTGCGCCCGATGGCCGCCTCGTGGCGCGAGACCCCGCGCTGCAGGCGGGCGAAGCCGAAAGCGAGGGCGAAGACCAGCACCGCCGCGCCGGCCGCGCCGACCAGCGCGCGCTCGCGGGGTGCCAGCCGGCCGAACCAGGCCTCGAGATTGGCTCGAAGCTTTCGGAAGCGCTCCACGGCTACCCCTTCCCCGCCGGCGCCGCGCCGGCCTCGCAGGTGAGATCGGAATCCACGGTGAACTCGAACTTTCCGTCGGTGCTGCGCTTCCGCGCGCCGCCCGAGCGGGCGTCGGCGAAGCAGCGGCCGGCGCGCAGAGAGGTGACGATGCGGTCCACGTTCTCGGCCGCGTCGGTGGTCCCCTGGAGGTGAAGCTTGTCGCGGGTGATGTCGATGCGGTCGAAGCGAAGCACCACGCTCTGGGGGGCGCGCAGGGAGAGCTCGGTGAGCACGTCGAGGGCCGAGCTCTCCGGGATGGCGGCGGCCGCGGTGCCCCGCCCCCGGAGGGCGGCCACCGCCAGCTCGTCGTTGTCGTAGCACTTGCCCACCAGCTTCTGGGTGGCCTCGCACAGCGCCCTGTCGAGGAGCGCCTCCTGCCGCGAGAGGGCGAAGGTCCGCACCCCCAACGAGGCGAGGGCGAGCAGCAGGAGCGCCGCGGCGAAGCCGGCCAGCCGGAGGAGCTTGCCGCGGAGGTGCTGGAAGTCGCGAGTGTAGGCGAGCTCGCCTCGACGAAGGTTGAGGCGCGGCGCCCTGCTCCCGGCGTGGCCGCGCAGCGCCAGCGCCAGGGCGAGGGCGAAGTCGGCCTCCTCCCCTGGGGCGAGCAGCGCGGCCGCGCCGGTCAGTGTGACGGGCTCGACCGGCGCCTCGACCACCGGCCGGAGCGCCTCGGCGAGCCCGGGGAGCGCGGCGGCCCGGCCGGCGAGGAGGAGGCGCCGCGGGGGTGCGCCATCCCCGGAACGAGCACGCCAGGCCTTGAAGGTGCCGCGCACCTCCCGGGCGAGGGTTGCCGGGTCATCGCCCACCGTGAAGGTGCGCGCCGCCTCGCAGGCGCCGAAGCGCACGAGGCAGAGGCTGGCCCGCCCCTCGTCGAGGTCGAGGAGCGCCTCCGCCGGCGCCTCGACCCCCGGCTCCGCGGCGGCCGACGGCTCCTCGCCCGCCAGCACCCCGCACCCGAAGAGCGCGGCGTAGGCCGGGGCGGGGGGGAGCACCGCGCGCGGGTCGAGGCCCGCCGTGGCGAGCGCCGCGAGGAGCTGCGACACCACCTCCTTGCGCGCCACCGCCACCAGGAGCTCGGCCTTGCCCCCCCTGACCGAGGCGAGCTGCCAGTCCCAGCTCGCCTCGTCGAGGTCGAAGGGGAGCTGCCCCTCCACCTCGAAGCCCACGGTCTGCTCGATGCGGCGGGGATCGGTGAAGGGGAGCGAGACGGCGTGAAGCGCGCACGGGCCGGGGAGCGCCACCAGCGAGACGTCGCAGGTGAGCCCGTCGGCGAGGAGCGCGCTCACCGCCGCCGCCTGCCGCTCGGCGAGCGGAGGCCCTCCCTCCGTCTCCGGGGCCACCGGCGCGCGCGCCGCCGCTCGCGGGGTAGGGCCGCGGAAGGCGCTCTCCACCAGCACCGCCCGCACCTCGGTGGGGCCGAGGTCGATTCCCAGGATGCGCTGCGCCATGTCGTTACTCCTCGTGCCAGTGAAGCAGCCGGCCCTGATCCTGGGCGAGCGGCCCCGCGCGCCGGTCGAAGGTGACCACCGCCTCGATGGTCTGGTGGACCTGGCCGGCGATCCCCTCGGCGCGGATGCGGAACGTGCTGGAGCGGTCGCCGAACGGGCTCCGCGTGTCGACGTTCTTCGCCTGCAAATAGAGCGGGTCGACCTTCACCCCCAGCGCCTGCAGCGCCGCGGCGAAGCCTCGCGGGGTGATCGACATGAAAGGGAGGGGGCGGGCCAGCGCCAGCATCGCCTGCAGCTTGCCGAGGAAGGCAGGGTCGGCCAGCGCCGGCTGCGCCACGCCGGGCGGGCTCGACATGAGGAGCGCGTTCACCAGGAGCTGCTGCGGGTCGTCGGTGTTCACGTTGATGGTGGCCTGCACGTCCGGATAGACGGTGAGCTTGTCGCCGAAGGCGGACATGAAGGCGTCGCTCACCCCGGCCACCATGAAGAGCTCGCCCAGCGAGTCGAAGGGCGCGTTCTTCGCCTTGTACCGCTCCGGCAGGCGGTCGTAGAGGCCGTTCTCGTCGCCGAAGCCGCTGTCGAAGGGCTTCAGCGCGTCGCCGGTGTAGACCGAGCTCGTCTCGTCGAGGTCCTGCCAGTCGCGCAGCCCCGCCACCAGATCGCGGCGGTTCACCCGCAGCCCGTTCGCGTCGTCCTCGTCGAAGAGGAAGTTCCAGCGCGGCTCGTCGATGAGCTGGGTGAGCCGGATGGCCTGTGCCGAGGGGAAGAAGCCGAGCGAGTCGAGCTGGCGCAGGTTCACCTTGCGGTCCTCGTCCTCGATGCGGGCGAAGAAGGCGCCCTCCACATCGCCAAAGGTCCGGCGCTCCGGCCCGCCGGCCGCCTCTGGCTCGCCGGAGCCCGGGGTGCGCGCGGAGGCGAGCTCCACCGGCGGCCGCTCCCGGCGAGGCGGCTCGCCCGCGCGAGGCCCCTGCTCCCCGAGAAAGAGCGACACCGAGCCGGAGTCCACCGGCACGAGGTCCCACAGCCGGAGCGAGAGCCGGCCGCCGCCGAGCAGCGCCGCGAGGTCGGGTCCTCCGCCCTGCTGGCCGCCGTCCGCCTGCGAGAGGGCGGCGGCGAGCGCCGGCGGGAGGCCGCCCGCGCCGGCCGTCGCCGCGTCGAGCTGTTGCTGGAAGTGCAGGACGAGCCGCGAGAGCGAGACCGCGCTGCGGGCGAGGTAGTGCGCCCGGAGCGCGTCGCGGGCGTTCGCCGCGGTCTGCAGCGAGACGCGCGTGTCGTAGGCCACGTCCACCGCCATGGCCGTGAGCACCGCGATGGAGCCGATGGCCACCAGCAGGGCCACCCCCCGCCGGGGGTGGCTCACCCGACCTGCGGGCACGCGCTCGCTGCGCCGCTGATACGGCATTGGCCGGGGGGTAGGGTGGCATTCACTCATGGACACATCCTAGAAGCTCAAGGGGCGGGGGATGGCCACCCGCACCTGCGTCTCGAAGACCTGCGTCTTCCCATCGGGCATGGCGAGCCCGAGCCGCACCCGCACCCGCGGGGGAAGCACGTTGGGGTGCTCCAGTCCGGTGGAGATCCACTCGCGTGCCCACTCCTGCCGCTTCCAGTCCCAGTAGCTCACGTCGAACGAAGCCACGTGCTCGCACACCAGCGCCTTCACCCCGTCGCGGTCGGGGTCGCCGTCGAGGATCACCTTCTCGCGGCGGAAGAGGGCGGTCTCGCCGCGCCGCTCCGGGTCGGGCTCCACCGTGTAGGCCACCACCGCCTGGTCCGACTCCTTGGCGTCGCGCACCAGCCTCACGTGGGCCATGGTGGTGAAGAGGAGCTCGTCCTTCGCGCCCAAATCCTTGCCGCGAAAGACGGTGGGCGGCTCTCGGAAGCGCTTGTGGTCGTAGTGCTCGGAGAGGAACGCCTCCGCCAGCTCGCCCGACATGCGGGTGAGCGCCACGCGCGCCGAGCCGAAGCGCTCCTCCTGCCCGCTGGTGAGCTCCTTCGCCGCGCTGGTGCGCTGGAAGGCGCCGAGGAGCAGCACGCCGATCACCGCGGTGATGCCCATGGCGATCATGATCTCCACCAGGGTGAGCCCCCGCGTCACTTCGCCCCTCCCGCCTTCTGGCCGTCCGCGGCGGGGGCGATGGCCTGGGTCGCGGCGCTGGCCGCGGCCAGATTGGCTGGCACCTCCGGGTCGTCGCCGCGGGCGCCGCCCGGCGCGCGCGGGTAGAGGACGAGCAGGTGGGTGGTGACGGTGAACGCATCGCGGCGCTTGCCGTTCGGCCACGAGACGGTGAGCCGCGCCTCGCGGAACGACTTCTTCACCGCCTCGCCGAAGCTCGTGAGCTGGGTCTGGAGGAGGGCCATCATCATCCCAGCCATCGGGTTCGCCCCGGCCGCCGCGCTGGGTCCCCCTTCACTGAAGGTACCGTTCGCCGCGCCGCCGCCCATGAGCCGACCGAGCAGCTCCTGCGGATCCCCGCCCCCCGAGAGCGCCGCGAAGAGCTGCTCCGCCGAGAGCTCGCTCGCGGGCTTCACCAGCGCGAGCTTCCAGCGGATGTCGGGTCGCCCCTCCTCGGCGAAGTCGCCCTCCTCCTCCTCGTCGAAGTCCTTGAAGCCCTGGTCCTCGTACTTCTGCGTGAGCTCGGCCATCTTGCCGCGCGCGAGCAGGGTGGCGGCGGTGAGCTCGCGGGCGTAGACGTGATTCGCGAGCGCCCGGCCCAGCAGGTCGGAGATGGCCATGAGCGCTCCGGCGAGGAGCGCCAGCGCCACCATCACCTCGAGCAGGGTGAACCCGCGCTGCACCGCGGCCCCCCAGCGGGCGCGTGCGTTTCGATGAGCCCGCGCCGGCGTCATGGCCGCGGCACCGGGGAGAGGCCCGTCACCACCCGCGCCCGGCCGGTGTAGGGCTGGGTCACCACCGAGTAGACGTTGTCGCCGTCGCCCACCGGGATGCGCGCCGCCTCCGCCCTCCCGCCCGGGTAGAAGTAGACGTAGGCCATGCCGCGGGCGACCGGCTCGCGCAGGTGCTCGCTCCACACCTCGCCGAAACGGGCGCTCCCGGGGAGCGCCCGCCTTCGACCCAGGCGATCGTCGAACTGGGTGAAGATCGGGCGCGCGAGCAGCCGCCGCTTCTCGGCGTCGCGCTCGTCAGGAAAGCGCTCCTCCAGCGCCTCGTCCTCCTCCGGTCGGCCCGCCTCGCGCGGCGCGAAGGCGCGCTCGCGCGTGCACTCGGCCCACCAGCGGCTGGCCTCGAGGTCGAGGGCGAGGCGGCACGTCTGGTGGCGCAGCGCCGCGGTGTCGAAGAGCCAGCGCGAGGCGCCGGCCAGCTCTCCCGCCGCGGAGCGCGCGCGCGCGCCGGTGATGCCGCTCACTGCCGGCGCCGCGGCCGCGGCCATCACGCCGATGACGGCGATGACCACCAGGAGCTCGACGAGGGTGAAGCCGCGGCGCATGGGAGGGCAGGCACGGAGTACCGCTCAGGGGTTCACGATGTCGGCGCTGTCGCCCTCGCCGCCCTGCTGCCCGTCGGCGCCGTAGCTCTTCACGTCGAACGACTCGGGGTGGGCCTGGCCGGGCGAGAGGTAGACGTAGGGGTTCCCCCACGGATCCTTGAGGCCCGGCTTGCACTTCCCCGACTTCACCAGCTCGCCGAGTCCCTCGTCGGTGGTGGGGTAGCGGTTCTTGTCGACCTTGTAGAGGTCGAGGCAGTTCTCGATGGTGGAGAGGTCGGTGCGGGCTTGCTTGATCTTGGCCGAGCCGAGCTGGCCCACCACGTTCACCGCCACCGCCGCGGCGATGAGACCGATGATGGTGATGACCACCATGATCTCGATGAGGGTCATGCCGTGGGCGGGGCGGCGAGCCGCCTTCTTCGGGCGAGGTGAGGCGAGCGCGTCCATGGTCTCTAGGCTCCTGCGAGGTTGTTGATCTGGAGGATGGGCATCAGGATCGAGAACACGATGAAGGCCACCGCCACCCCCATGGCGACGATCATCACCGGCTCGAGCAGCGAGGTGAGGGCGCCAATCTTCGTCTCGACCTGGGCGTCGTAGGCGTTGGCGACGTTGGCGAGCATCTCCTCGAGCTGGCCGGAGCGCTCCCCGATGGCCACCATGTGGTAGACGAGCGGAGGGAATTCGCCCGAGCGCCGGAGCGGCGCGGCGATGCTCTCGCCCTCCTGGATCGCCGCCCGCGCGTCGTCGATCACCGCCGCCAGCCGCACGTTGCCGAGAATGTTCTTCACGATGTCGAGGGAGGTGAGGAGCGGCACGCCGCTGCGGAGCAGCGTGGCGAGGGTCCGGCTGAAGCGGGCGATGGCGAGCTGGCGGACGAGCGGGCCGAAGATGGGGGCGGTGAGCACCCAGCGGTCCCACACCGCCCGACCGGCCGCCGTGCGGCGCCACCGGAGGAAGAGCCAGACGGCGCCGGCGAAGGAGGCGACGAAGACCCACCAGAAGTCGTGCACCGCCCCGGAGAAGGCGATGAGGGCGCGCGTGGTCCAGGGGAGCACCACCTTGGTGTCCTCGAAGATCTTGGTGATCTTGGGGATCACCACCGAGAAGAGGACGAACATGATGAGGACGCCGATGCCGAACATGGCCGCCGGGTAGGTGAGGGCGCCCAGCACCTTGGCGCGGAGGCGCGCCTGCGACTCGGTGAAGTCGGCGAGCCGCACCAGCACGAGCTCCAGCGCGCCCGACGACTCGCCGGCCCGGATCATGTTCACGTAGAGCGTGGAGAACACCCTGGGGTGCGCGGAGAGCGCCTCGGCGAGCGGGCTTCCTTCATTCACCCTCTGTCGCACGTCGGAGATCACCCGCTTCATCCGCTCGTGGTCGACCTGGTCGACGAGCGCGCCCAGCGCCTCCACCAGCGGGACGCCGGCGCCCACCAGCACCGCCAGCTGCCGGGTGGTGATGGCCACGTCGTCGGCACCGATGCGGCCGACCATCCAGCGCCGCACCGACACCTCGCGGCGTGCCGCCGCGGCGGCCTCGCGCTGGCCCAGCACCTCGGTGAGGAAGAGCCCGTCGCGCCGGAGCGCGGCGCGCAAGGTCTTCTGGGAGTCGGCCTCCTTGAGGCCACCCACGTTCCTTCCGCGCCCGTCGAGGGCCTTGTACTCGAAGACCGGCATAAACCTTCAGTGAATGTCCTCCGCGGTCACCGACAGGACCTCGGCGGCGGTGGTGAGCCCACGCGCCACCTTGGACGCGCCGTGCTCCAGCAGGGTCAGCATCCCGCGCTTCACCGCGGCCTGCTTGATGGTGCCGGAGTCGACGTTCTTCAGCACGAGCTGGCGCACGTCGTCGTCCACCATCATGAGCTCGTAGATGCCGGTGCGGCCCTGGTAGCCGGTCTCCTGGCACTCGGGGCAGCCCTTCGCCCGGTAGAGCACCTCGGGGCGCCCGGCCTCCTCCAGGATGCGCGGGGTGATGCCGGCGAGGTGCAGCTCCTCGGCGGTGGGGCGGTAGGGCTCCTTGCAGTGCGGGCAGAGCACGCGCACGAGCCGCTGCGCCAGCACCCCCACCAGCGAGGAGGCGACGAGGAAGGGCTGCACCCCCATGTCGGCGAGGCGGGTCATGGCGCCGGCGGCGTCGTTGGTGTGGAGGGTGGAGAAGACGAGGTGGCCGGTGAGCGAGGCCTGGATGGCGATCTCGGCCGTCTCCAGGTCTCGGATCTCGCCCACCAGGATGACGTCGGGGTCCTGCCGCAGGAAGGAGCGGAGCCCGGAGGCGAAGGTGAGCTCGATCTTGGGGTTCACCTGCACCTGCCCCACCCCGGCGAGCTGGATCTCCACCGGGTCCTCGATGGTGAGGATGTTGAGGTTCGGCGCGTTGATCTTGGAGAGCGCGGCGTAGAGGGTGGTGGTCTTGCCCGAGCCGGTGGGCCCGGTGACGAGCACGATGCCGTGCGAGCGGGTGATGAGCCCGTCCATGATGCGGAGCTGCCACGGCTCGAAGCCGATGGTGGCCATGTCGAGGATCACGTTCGACTGGTCGAGGAGCCGCATCACGATGCGCTCGCCGTGGGCGGTGGGCACGGTGGAGAGGCGGATGTCCACGTCCTTGCCGGCGAGCTTGATGCGGATGCGCCCGTCCTGGGGGAGCCGCTTCTCGGCGATGTTGAGGCCGCCCATGATCTTGATGCGCGAGGCGAGCGCGGCCTGGATGCGCTTCGGGGGGCGGATCACCTCGCGCAGCTCGCCGTCGATGCGGTAGCGCACGCTGAGGTTCCGCTCCTCGGGGTTCACGTGGATGTCGCTCGCGCGCTCCTTCACCGCGCGGAAGAGGAGCGAGTTCACCAGGCGGATGATGGGCGCCTCGTCGTCGGCGTCGAGGAGGTCGGCCGGCTCCTCCAGCTCGTGCGCCACCGACTCGAGGTCCTCAGTCTCCAGCCCGGCCATGATCCGGTCGTGCTCGTCGGCCGCCCGGTCGTACACGGCGTTGATGGCGTCGAGCACCGCCTGCGCGGTGGCGAGCTCCGGCGCCACCCGGGCGCCGAGAAGGAGCGCGAGCTGGTCGAGGGCGGCGGTGTCTAGAGGGTCGGCCACCGCCACCCGCACCGCGCCGTCGCGCGCCCTGCCGAGGGGCAGCACGCGGGCACTCTTGGCGAAGTGCAGCGGCACCTTCTGCAGGAGCTCGGGCGGTGCGGCCACGGCGTCGAGGCGGCCGAGCCACGGCAGCTCGAGCTGCGCCGCCAGCGCCTCCAGCACCGCGTCCTCGAAGAGCACGTGGGTGCGCACCAGCACCTCGCCGAGGCGCAGGCCGCTGTGCTCGCCTCGCTGGGCGAGGAGCGCGGCGTCGCGCGCCTCCGGAGAGATGCGCCCGGTGCGCACCAGGATCTCGCCCAGCGGCAGGCCGGCGAGCGGCGCGGCCGAGGGGGCGGTGGCCGGACTCACGGGTTCCCCTCGCCGGGGAGGGCCGGGGGGACGCTGGCGCCGGGGGGCACCGGCGGGGTGGGGGCGCTGAGGAGGCCCTCCGGTCCCATCACCCCCTCGCCGGGAACGCCGGGGCCGCCGTTCTCCACCCTGGCGATCTCCAGCGCCACGTCGCGGTGCAGGTGGGAGAAGGGCCCCGCCTTCCTGGCGTAGTCCACCACCGGCTCGTACTTCGACTGCGTGCCGTAGAACTGCTGCATGAACGCCTGCTGCTCGGCCCGCTTCCGCTCGTAGATGCGCCGGTAGTCCGACGGATCGTGGATGATGTAGGGCGTGAGAAAGAGCAGGAGGTTGGTCTTCGTCTTGGTGGTCACCTGGTCGCGGAAGAGCCAGCCCAGCACCGGGATGTCGCCGAGGAGCGGGGTCTTCCGCACCGACTGGATGGCCCGGTCCTGGATGAGGCCGCCGATGACGATGGTGCTCTGGTCCTTCACCGAGATGCTGGTCTTGATGGTGCGCTTGGCGATGCTGGGCCCGAGCTGCGGGTCCTTGCTGGCGATCTCCTCGGTCTGCTCGTCGATGGTGAGCCGGATGTTGTCACCCTCGGTGATCAGGGGCTTGATGCGCAGCCGGAGCTCGACGTTCTGCCGCTGGATTGGAGCGTAGAGCGAGGAGAGCCCGCCCGACCCCAGCGCCGCGCCCACCGCCGTGCCGGCGGCGCCGGCGGTGGCGAGGCCGGAGAGGGCGCTGAAGCCGGCCTGGAAGGGCACGTTCTGGCCCACGGTGATCTCCGCGTCCTCGTTGTCGGTGGCGAGCACGTGGGGGGTGGAGATCACGTTCACGTCGGAGTTGGTCTGCAGCGCCTGCACCAGCACCGAGACGCTGGGGATGTTGATGCCGATGTCGCTCAGGGTGGTGGAGGTGGGCCCGACGAAGCCGCCCAGCAGGCCGCCCAGCGAGGTGAGGCTGGAGAGGGGCGAGAGGGAGTTGAGGCGTCCGGTCTCGGTGGCGAGCGGGATGTAGCCGGTGCCGTCCGAGGTCTTCACCGGGATGGCGCCGTGGGCCGAGACGCCGAACTGGTTCTCGTCGCTCACGTTCACCTCGATGATCGCCGCCTCGACGAAGACCTGCCGGCGCGGCCGGTCGAGCCGGTCGACGAGGCGCTGCACGGTGGCGAAGTCGGGGCCGCTGGCGAGGACGATGAGCGCGTTCGCCACCTTGTCGGCGGTGATCTTCACCTCGCCGGCGAAGAGCGAGGCGGAGGTCGCCGCCGGGAGCCCCGCCGCGGCGGGCGGCACGGGCGGCGGCGGCACCTGGAAGCCCGCGGCGTTGGTGGTCGGGGCCGGCGCGCCGGTCCGCTTCACCGTGCTCTGCCCCTGGGCGAGCGCCTGGAGCGACTGGGCCAGATCCTCCGCCGAGGCGTTCTTCATGTAGAGGACGTGCACCTGGCCTTCACCGGCGGTGGGAATGTCGAGCTGCTCCACCAGGTCGCGGATGCGCTCGAAGCTGGCGTCGTCGGCGATGACCACCAGCTTGTTGGTGCGCTCGTCGGCCATCACCTTGGAGATGCTGAGCGAGCCCCCCTCGTCCTCCGCGCCCGGCTGCGCGCCGGGCGCCTGGGCGGGCGCGTTGGCCGGGGCGGGGGCGGCGCGCGGCACCACCCTGCCGATGGTGGGTCGCCGATTGCGCCGCTGGCCCCGCGACGGGGCGGCCGGCGACTGCTGGAAGACCTGGTTCACCTTCTCGGCGAGATCCTTCGCCGCGGCGTACTTCACCTGGATGAAGCGGATGAGCTCGCCCGAGCCCGGCTGGTCGAGCGCGTCGATCATCTTCTCGATGCGGCGCACGTTGAGCCCGATGTCGGTGATGATCAGGGTGTCGGGGGGGATCGACTGGAGGTCCGCGCCCTGCGGCGAGAGGAAGTTCGCGAGCACGCCGCGAAGCAGATCGGGGTCGGCGTGGTGGAGCTGGAAGAGCTTCGTGACCGGCTGCTCCAGCGCGGGCGCCTCCGTGCCGTCGGCCATGAGGGTGGGGATGGGCACCTTCTTGGCGTCGGCGATGCGGACCAGCTTGTAGTACTTGCCCGAGGGGTAGACGGCGATGTTGTTCGCGGTGAGGGCCGCCAGGAAGGCCGCATAGGCCTCCTCGGCGGTGACCGGGGTCTTGGAGAGGAGGGAGATCTTTCCCCTCGCCACGTCGTCGGTGAAGGCGAAGTTGCGGCAGGTCCAGCGGCTCGCCTGCTCGAGGATGTCCACCACGTCGGCGCGGTTGAAGGCGAGGAGGAACTTGCCCTGCAGCGGCACGCAGGCGCCCTCCACCCGCGCATCGCCGCCGGCCTGGCCGGCTTCGCCGCCGGGGGCGGCCGCGGCGGCGGTGGCAGGCGCGGCGGCGGTGGCAGGCGCCGGTGCAGAGCTCGCCGGGGCGGGTGGTGCCGCGGGAGCCGGCGCCGGCCCGGAGGCGGGGACGGCGACCGGTGCGGCCACCTGCGGTGGCCGGACGAGCGCCGGGCGGGTGGCCGGGCGCGGAGCTCCCGGCGCCGCACGTCGCGGCCCGGGCGCTGGCGTCTGCGCCGGTGCGCGGGAGGGCGCGCCGGCCAGGGCCGCGAGGAGCGTGGAGGCGAGGAGGTGGGCCAGGAGCTTCATGCGCGGCCTTTCAGGACCCGGTGACGTTGTATTCCTTGCGGACGGTCTGTCCGTTGCGCTCGACCTCGACGCTGATGTGCGACGACTCGCGCAGCTTCTGGTACACCTCGAGCGCCTTGTCCGGCGAGTTGATCTCGTAGCCGTTGATGCGCTGGATCACGTCGCCGTTCTCCATCCCGATGGCCGAGTAGAGCGAGTTCGGCTGGATGCCGAAGAGCTTGAAGCCGTTCGCCACCCCGTTCTTGAAAGACGGCACGATGCGCGCCTGGGTGGCCACCATGCTGAGGTTCGAGAGGGTGTCGTCGAGGTACTTCTTCTTCACCTCGTACCGGTTGTCGGCCACCTGGCTCACGCCCTCCGCCGCCGAGCCCGGAGGTGGAGGGCCGCCCGCGGCTGGAGGCGGGGGAGCGGCGGCCATGGCGGGCGCGCCGCCCACCGGGGCGCTTCCGCTCGCCCCGAAGTCGATGCTCTCCTTCACCCCGTTGTTGCAGACGACCACCGCCACCTTGAACCCGGACTCGTCGTTCGGGTCGCGCAGCCGCTCGACGGACAGGATGGACGCGCCGAGCACCGCATCGCCCACCCCGTACACGCGCGTCTCGCGGGTGTTGAGGTCGGTGATCGAGGCGAGCGAGGCGCGCGGATCCTCGGCGAGGAGGCCGCCCACGAGCTGCGCCCTGAGAGCGCTCTTCACGGGGGTGGCCGCGCGGTCGTGGCAGTTGGTGGTGGTGGGCCCGGATGACTTCCCCGGCGCGGCGGCCTCGACCACCTCGGGGGCGGGAGGCTTCACTCCAAAGAGCGGATAGAGGCGCATGGCGTCGAGCTGGGGCCGGGCCGTCGGGGGCTGGACCCCCGCCCGCGTGACGAGGTCGACGCGCGGGCGAGGTCGCAGCGCCGCGCCCACCACCGTGTTCACGGTTCGCGCGAGGAGCCACGCCGCGACGAAGAGGAGCACGAGGTGCGCCGTCCAGGCGTACTTCTTGAAGAACAGGTCTAGCATTCGGGCGAGCCGGCGGCCGGGGGTGAGCGCAGCAAGCGGCGTGCCTGGAACCTGGGAGGCGGAGCAGATCTTCCCCTCCAGCTGCACTCAGGCCGCCCGAGCCACGTGCGCCGAGGTGCCGCGGTGAGGGATGGTGTGCGCAGCCGTGCCATTTTGGCACGCATCGCCACGCGCTCGCTCCGCCGCGCGCCATTCTGGCAGGGGGCTCGCACGCAGCCCACCCGTTTGGGATGCGCGGACTTGCGGCATAGAGTGCAGCGTGGTGCGGCGCGTCTCTCGGTTCCTGCTTCTCCTCGCACTGGCGACGATTGCCTGCCGGCGCGCGGAGCCGGTGCGCATCGGCTTTCTCGGCAGCCTCACCGGGCGCCACCACGACCTCGGCATCTCCGGCCGCGGCGCGGTGATGCTGGCCGTGGCCGAGGCCAACCGGGAAGGGGGTGTCGGCGGCCGGCCGCTGGAGCTCCTGGTGAAGGACGACGGCCAGGACCCCCAGGCGGCACGGCTCGCCATGGAGGAGCTGGCGTCGAGCGGGGTCGCGCTGGTGGTCGGGCCCATGACCAGCGCCATGGCCCTGGCCGCGCTCCCCATCGCCGATCGAGAGCGGCTGCTCCTCGTCAGCCCGACGGCGAGCGCCGCCTCCCTCCGCGGCCTCGACGACCACCTCTTCTTGCTCTACCCGTCGTCCGCCCGGTCGGGCGCGGCCTTGGCGCGCTTCGCCCTCGAGCAGGGCGTTCGCCGCTTCGCCATCTTCTTCGATGTCTCCAACTACCCCTACGCGCGCGCTTTCCACGACGCGTTCGCCACCACCCTCACCGCCGGTGGCGGGGAGGTGGTCCGCTCGGGTCCCTTCATCTCCGGAGGTGTCCCCTCGTTCAGGAGCCTGGTGCGGCAGGTGGTCGAGCCCGAGGTGGAGGGCGTGCTGGTCATCGCCGGCGCGCTCGACACCGCCGCCCTCTTCCAGCAGGTGGTGCAGCTCCCCGCGCCCCCGCGCCGCTTCTCCGCCGACTGGGGCCTCACCCGCAGCGTGCTCGAGAGCGGTGGGCGCTCGGTCGAGGGGGCCAACTTTCTGCAGTCCGTGGCGCTGGAGGACGAATCGCCCCGCTACAGGACCTTCGTCGCCGCCTACGAGGAGCGGTTTCACCGGCCGGTCGACTTCGCCGCCGTCGCCGCCTACGAGGCGGCCCAGCTGGCGATCGCGGGGCTGCGCCGGGACGCCTCGCGCAAGGGCGTCCGGGCCGCCATCCTCGGGTTGGGGGTGTTCCGGGGGCTGCAGCAGGATCTTCGCCTCGACGCCATCGGCGACGTGGAGGGGTCGGTGAAGCTCATCCTCGTGCGCGGCGGGCGCGCGGTGGAGCTCGCGCCGGGTTCTCCCCTCCTGCCCGGTAGCGCGGGAGCTCCGGTGCAAGGAGCCTCGCCGCGATCCGGGGACGAGGCCCCCTCGCCACCCCGCGACGGGGAGCGCTGATGCGCGCCGGGATCCGCAGCCTGCGCGCCCAGCTCACCGTGAGATCGCTCGCGGCGGCGCTGGTGCCCCTCCTCCTCTTCGGCTTGCTGGCCCTGCACCTCGTCTACCGCCAGGTGCGGCGCGACGTCATCACCCACAGCCGGCAGCTCGCTCAGGGCGTCGCGGCCGAGATCGAGCGCTACCTCGGCGCCCAGCTCGTGCACCTGCGCGAGGTCGCGGTGATGGCGGATGACGCGCCTCGCGCCACGCCCATGCGCATGGCCGACCACCTCGCTGGTCACCTGGCCGCCAACCCGGCGCTGCAGATGCTGCTCGTGCTCGACGAGTCGGGGACGGTCACCCACGTCGCCCCCTACGAGCCCGACCTCCTCGGCACCGACCTCGGCTCGCAGCCCTTCGTGGCCGAGGCGCGCACCACCGGCCGGCCCGCCTGGTCCTCGGCCACCGTGGGGCTCCGCGCCACCCGCCCGCTGGTGGCGGCCGCCATCCCCGGTGCCACCACCACGGTGGTGGGCTACCTCGACCTCTCCACCCTGGAATCGATCGTGCAGCGCTCGCGCGGCGGCGACAGGGGGGCCGAGGCCTCCTTCAGCATCATCGTCCTCGACCGCGACGGCACGGTGATCGCGCACCCCCGCGACGAGGCCGTGCGCGAGCAGGTCAACCTGGCCGACCTCGGGCCGGTGCGGGAGGCCATGAAGGGCAGGGGAAGCTCGTCGGAGCTGACCCTGCTCGGCGAGCGCGAGCTGGGGAGCGCCGCGCCCATCGAGGCCCCCGGCTGGACGGTGCTCGTCACCCAGCCCACCGCCGAGGCCTTTGCCCCGTGGAGGAAGCTGCGGGACGCGCTGGTGGTGGCGCTCCTTGTCGCTGTCCTGCTGGGCGCGATCACCGGCCTCCGCGGGGCGCGCGGTGTGATGCGCCCCCTCACCGCCCTCGCCGAGAGCACCCGCCGAGTCGCCGAGGGTGACTACCAGCCGGCCCAGCCGGCGCGCCTGCGCTTCAGCGAGCTGGAGGAGCTGGCCGCGAGCTTCGGGCGCATGGTCGAGGCGGTGCGCGCCCGCGAGGAGGCGCTCGCCAGGTCCATCGAGGAGGTGAAGCAGGCGGCCGAGGAGCGGGAGCGGCTCGAGCAACAGCTCTACCACGCGCAGCGGGTGGAGGCGGTGGGGCGGCTCGCCGGCGGCGTGGCCCACGACTTCAACAACCTGCTCACGGTGATCGTGAGCGAGGGCCAGCTCCTCCTCGAGGAGCTCCCGGAGGGCGACGCCCGGGCCGGCGTCCAGGGCATTCTCGCCGCCGCCGAGCGAGCCGGGCGCCTCACGCGAAGCCTGCTCGCCCACAGCCGCAAGCAGGTGCTGGCGACGCAGCCGGTCGACCTGGTGAGCGTCACGCGCAGCGTGGCGGCCATGGTGAAGCGGCTCATCGGCGAGGACATCCAGCTGACGCTGGAGGTGGGGGAGGGGCCTCTCGTGGCGGTGGCCGACACCGGCCAGCTCGAGCAGGTGATGGTGAACCTCTGCACCAATGCCCGCGACGCCATGCCGCGGGGTGGCGACCTGCGCCTCTCCATCGATCGGGTCGAGCTCGACGAGGCGTCCGCACGCGCCGCGCAGGTCGCGCGCCCTGGCGCCCACGCGCGCATCGCCGTGAAGGACACCGGCGTCGGCATGGACGCCGCCACCCGGGCGCGGCTCTTCGAGCCCTTCTTCACCACCAAGCCGGTGGGCAAGGGCACCGGGCTCGGCCTCTCCATCGCCTCCGGCATCGTCCGCCAGCACGGGGGTTCTCTCGAGGTGAAGAGCGCCCCTGGGGAGGGCTCCACCTTCACCGCGCTCCTCCCGCTCACCGGCGAGGCGGTGGGCGCCACCGTGGGCCAGGTCGCGGGCCCCGTGGCCGCGCGAGGAGAGGAGACCATCCTCCTCGCCGAGGACGAGCCGCTGGTGCGCCGGGTGCTCGCCCGCACCCTCACCGGCGCGGGGTACCGGGTCCTCCAGGCGATGGACGGCGCCGAGGCGGTGCGGCTCTTTCAGGCGCACGCCGGCGAGGTGGCCCTCTGCCTGCTCGACGTGATCATGCCGGTGATGAACGGCCGCGACGCCGCCGAGGCCATCACCCGGGAGCGCCCCGGCGTCCCGGTGCTCCTCGCAAGCGGCTACACCGCCGACCTCCTCGCCGATCGAGGCCTCCCGCCCGGTCTCGAGATCATGGCGAAGCCGGTGGAGCCCGGAGAGCTCCTCCAGCGCGTCCGCGCCATGCTCGACCGGAAGAGCGCGCGATCCACCCCGCCGGCCGGGCAGCGGGTGGAGGCGCCAGCGATTCCGGAGCCGGAGCACGGGGGACGCGATGCCTGAGCGCGGTGCCGCCGCAGGGAAGAGAGAAACCAGCCTGCCTGCGCACCAGATGTCCGTGGACGAGGTGGTGGCGGCACTTCGGAGCGACGCCCAGCGGGGGATCTCCTCGGGTGAAGCCGCGGCGCGGCTGCGGCGCGACGGGAAGAACGAGCTGCCCGCCCCGCCGCCGGTGCCCCTCTGGCGGCGCTTTCTCACCCAGTTCCGGGACATGCTCACCCGCCTGCTGCTGGTGGCCACCGCGGTGTCGTTCGCCGCCTGGTGGATCGAGCGCGACGGGCCTCTCCCCTACGAGGCGCTCACCATCCTCGCCATCGTCCTCGTGAACGGCGTGCTCGGCTTCGTGCAGGAGCGCCGCGCAGAGCAGGCGCTCTCCGCGCTGGAGGCCATGTCGATCCCCGCGGCGCGCGTGATCCGCGACGGCGAGCAGCGGACGGTCCCCACCGCCGCGCTCGTGGTGGGCGATCTCCTGGCGCTCGAGGAGGGCGACTCCATCGCTGCCGACGCGCGCGTCGTGGAGGCGATCGCGCTCCGCACCGCCGAATCGGCGCTGACCGGCGAGAGCGCCGCCGTGGTGAAGGGGACCGGGCCGATCGAGTCCGAGGCTGGCCTCGGCGACCAGACCAACATGGTGTGGAGCGGAACCGCGGTCGCCTCGGGGCGCGGCCGGGCCGTGGTCACCGGCACCGGTGAGCGCACCGAGCTCGGCAAGATCGCGGCCTCGCTCCGTGCCACCGGAGAGGGCGCGACCCCACTGCAGAAGGAGCTCGACCGCGTCGGGAAGCTGCTCGGCGCCGCGGTCATCGCCATCGCCGTGGCGATCGCCGTGACGCTGGTGCTGGTGGAGCACCTCCGCGCCCTCGGCGATCTCGTCGAGGTGCTCCTCCTCGCCGTGTCCCTGGCGGTGGCCGCGGTGCCAGAGGGGCTCACCGCCATCACGACCGTCGTCCTGTCGCTCGGGACGCGCCGCATGGCGGCGCGAAACGTCATCGTGCGCCGGCTCTCCTCGGTCGAGACGCTGGGCTCGACGACCATCATCTGCTCCGACAAGACCGGCACCCTCACCCGCAACGAGATGACGGTCCGCGCCGTCGTCACCGCCAGCGGCCGCGTGGAGCTGAGTGGCACCGGGTACGAGCCCGCCGGCGAGATCGAGCAAGGGGGGAAGCCGGTAGCGGACGCAGCCCTGCTTGCCGAGGTGAAGGAGGCGCTCGCCGCGGGCCAGCTCGCGAACAACGCCGCGCTGCGGCAGCAAGGCGGCCGCTGGGTGATCGAGGGCGATCCCACCGAGGGCGCCCTCCTCGTGGCGGCCCGCAAGGCAGGGCACGGCGAGGAGCTCGAGCGTCGCTACCCGCGGGTGGGTGAGGTGCCCTTCTCCTCGGAGCGCAAGCTCATGAGCACGATCCACCAGGGCGAGGGCCGGCGGGTTGTGTTCACCAAGGGCGCGCCGGACGTCCTGCTGGCGCGCTGCACCGAGGAGCGGTTCGGCGAAGGCGCACGCCCACTCACCCCGGCTCGGCGGGCGGAGATCGGCCGCGCGGTCGAGAAGCTCGGCTCGTCCGCGCTGCGAACGCTCGGCGTCGCCTGCCGGACACTCGATGCCCGAGCGGAGAACGGTGAATCGGGCGACGGGGTGGAGCAGGGCCTGCTGTTCCTCGGGGTCATCGGGATGATCGATCCGCCGCGCGAGGAGGCGCGCGCCTCGGTCGCCGAGGCCCGCCGTGCGGGTATCAGGCCCATCATGATCACCGGTGACCACCCGGTCACCGCCTCGGCCATCGCCGCGGAGCTGGGGATCGCAGAGGCGGGATCCGCCGCGGTGGTGGGGACCGAGCTCCAGCGGATGGACGAGGCGACGCTCCGGGAGACGGTGCGCCGCGTCTCCGTCTACGCGCGGGTGGCTCCGGAGCACAAGCTGCGCATCATCGAGGCGCTGCACGGCCTCGGCGAGATCGTCGCCATGACGGGCGATGGCGTGAACGACGCCCCTGCCTTGAAGGCCTCCGACATCGGGGTGGCGATGGGCATCACCGGCACCGACGTCGCGAAGGGCGCGGCCGACATGGTGCTGGCAGACGACGACTTCGCCTCCATCGTGGCGGCCGTCGAGGAGGGCCGCTCCATCTTCGCCAACATCCAGCGCTTCCTGCGCTACCTGCTCTCCTCGAACATCGGCGAGGTCCTGGTGATGTTCTTCGGAGTGGTGCTCGCCCGGTTCATCGGGCTCGTTCCAGAGGAGGGGTCGGCCGTGGTGGTGCCGCTCCTCGCGACGCAGAATCCTCTGGATCAACCTGCTCACCGACTCCGCCCCGGCCCTCGCCCTCGGCGTGGAGCCGGCCAGCCACGACGTCATGCTGCGGCCGCCCCGCAATCCGAGGAGCCGCGTCATCACCGGCCGTGCATGGCTCGACATCGTCTTTGGCGGGGTGGTCATGGGCGCGGGCACGCTCCTCGTCATGGATTGGGCGCTCCCGGGGGGCCTGATCACCGGCGCGGGCGCGACGAGCTTCCCGCGAGCCCAGACGATGGCCTTCACCACGCTCGTCCTCTTCCAGCTCTTCAATGCGTTCATCTCTCGCTTCCCCGACCGGAGCGCCTTTCACGCCCTCCTCGCCAACCGCTGGCTCTGGGGTGCGGTGGGGCTCTCGGCCGCGCTGCAGGTCGCGGTGGTGCACCTCCCGCTCCTCCAGCGGGCGTTTCGCACCGTTCCGCTCGCCGGCGGCGACTGGGTCGTCTGCCTCGCGGTGGGGAGCACCGTGCTCTGGCTCGAGGAGCTGAAGAAGCTCATCTTTCGCCGGTCGGGATGAGGGCGATCCCCCTTCAGGTGTCGCGCTCGGTGAGTGCCCGCGCCGCATCGGCGAGCGCGCGGCGGTGGGCGCCGTCTGGGATCGCCTCGAGCGCCCCCAGGGCCGCGTCCGTCTCCTCGCACGCCAGCGCGCGCGCCTCCTCCACGCCCCCCGAGCCCTTCACCGCCAGGATGACCTCGCCCGCCACCTCGGCGGGCTCCGCGCGGCCGTCGACCAGCGCCTCGATCCGCGCGCGCAGCGCCGGGACGTGCCGCAGGGCGCGGAGCAAGGGGAGCGTCGCCTTGCCCTCCATGAAATCTTGACCGAGCCGCTTGCCCAGGAGCTCCGGCTCCGCCGCGTAGTCGAGCGCGTCGTCCACCAGCTGGAAGGCCATACCCACGCCCTCGCCAAAGGCCGAGAGCGCCGCCGGCAGCTGCCCGCGCACCCCCGCGGCCCAGGCGCCGGCCGCGGCGCACCAGCCGAAGAGGGAGGCGGTCTTGCCCCGAACCACCTCCAGGTAATCCTCCTCGGTGGCCTCGAAGGAGCCGCGCAGGGAGAGCTGCAGCACCTCGCCTTCGACCAGCCGCCGCATGGTGGCGAGGAGCGCCGGCAGCGCCGCCGACCTCGCTGGTTCGGCCGCGGTGAGCTCCAGCGCCCGGGTGAGGAGCCAGTCGCCCGAGAGCACCGAGACGGCGTTGCCCCAGACGATGCGCGAGGCGGCCTGCCCGCGCCGCGTCGGACCGTCGTCGATGACGTCGTCGTGCAGCAGCGTCGCGGAGTGGGTGAGCTCGGCGGCGCAGGCGAGCGGGACCGCGGCCTGGAGGTCGCCGCCGCACGCGCCGCACGCGAGGAGCGTGACGGTGGGTCGCACCCGCTTCCCCCCCGCCGACACCAGGTGGCGCGCCGCCGCGCGCAGCGTCTCCTCGGCATCCTCGGTGGCGAGCGTGAGGCGCTCCTCCAGGGCCGAGAGGGCCGCCCCCAGGCGCGGCACCTCGCCCAGCGCGGCCTGCGCCTTCGCCGGGCGATCGCCGCGGGTCGCGCTCGCGTCGAGCTGCGCCAGGATGGCCTGCTCACGGCTCATGCTTCGGCTCCGGCCCCGCGAAGGTTCAAGAAAAAGTGAAGGGAGCTATAGCGCGGCGCCGTCTCGCCGGTCAATCGAATGGGGCAGCATCGGCAGCGGTGCCGCACGCGTTTCGGCTACCCTTCACCCCATGGAAAGACCCCTCTGGCTGCGCTGGGCCGAATCCCTGCGCACCATCGCCCGCGCCGGCCTCGCCTACTCCAGGGATCCCTTCGACCTCGACCGCTTCCGCCAGCTCGACGCGCTCTCGCTGGAGATGCTGGCGCGCCATACCGACCTCCCCGAGCAGGGCGGGCTCGCGGTGCTCCGCAGCGAGAAGGGCTACATCACCCCCAAGGTCGACGTGCGCGCCTGCCTCTTCGACGCCGAGGGGAGGGTGCTGCTCGTCCGCGAGAATCGCCGACGGCCGCTGGTCGCTCCCCGGCGGCTGGGCCGACGTGGGCGAGAGCGCCGCCGAGGTGGCGGTGCGCGAGGTGCGGGAGGAGACCGGCCTCACGGCGCGGGCGACGAAGCTCATCGCCCTCTTCGAATCGGTCGAAGCACCCGCACCCGGTCGAGCCCTGGTACGTCTACAAGGTGTTCTTCCGCTGCGAGCGGCTCGGGGGAGAGCTCGCGGCGAGCGCCGAGACGCCGGAGGTGAACTGGTTTCCGCGCGAAGCGCTCCCGCCGCTCTCCGTGAACCGCGTCACCGAGGACGAGCTCGAGCTCGCCTTTGCGCACCGGGATGATCCGGGGAGGGTGGCTGAATTCGATTGACCACCCTCACCCCCCTTCCCCCTCTCCCTCGAGGGAGAGGGGGGTCCCGTCACGGAGAGGGGATCAGGCACCTCCCAGGGAGTGGGGGAATCGGCCCAGGAGAGGGGGTAACATACCGGCGATGCCGGTGGTGAAGCTCACGTTGGAGTACGACGGGACGCGCTACGTGGGCTGGCAGCTCCAGCCGAACGGCCCCTCCATCCAGGCCGAGGTGGAGCGCGCGCTCGCCACCCTGCACGGCGCGCCGCGGAGGGTGGTCGCCGCCGGCCGCACCGACGCGGGCGTCCATGCGCTGGGTCAGGTGGCTAGCTTCCCCGAGGAGCGCCCCCTGCCGGTCGTGGCCTACGTGAAGGGGATGAACGCCCTCCTTCCGAGCGACGTGGCGGTGCGCGCGGCGGAGGTGATGGGCGACGGCTTCGACGCCCGGCGGAGCGCCCAGGGCAAGCGATACCGCTACCGCATCTCCAACCTGCCCACGCGAAGCCCTCTCGTCCGCCACCAGGTCTGGCAGGTCTTCCGCCCGCTCGACGTCGGCGCCATGCGCGAGGCCGCGCACCACCTGGTCGGGCGCCACGACTTCGCCGCGTTCCAGGCCTCCGACTGCGAGGCGCGCCACGCGGTGCGCGAGGTGCGCGCGCTCGAGGTCGGCGGCGAGGCGGGGGGCGAGGTCTCACTCACCATCGAGGCCACCGCCTTCGTGAAGCACATGGTGCGCAACATCGCCGGCACCCTGGTGGAGGTGGGCCTGGGCAAGCGGTCGCCCGCCTCCATGCCCGTCCTGCTGGCGTCGCGCGACCGCACCCTGGCGGGGCGCACCGCGCCCCCGCAGGGGCTCGTGCTCGAAAGCGTCTTTTACGCCACCGGCGCGGCTCAGGCTGCGCGCGGCGCCTTCCGGAAGTCGAGCTCCTCGCCGCCGCCCTCCTCCACCACCACGTGGTCGCCCGTCCCCAGCTCGCCGCGCAGGATGCGCTGCGCGAGCGGGTCCTGCACCAGCCGCTGGAGCGCGCGCTTCAGCGGGCGGGCGCCGTAGACCGGGTCGTACCCGGCGTCGGCGATGGTCTCGCGGGCGCCCTCGGAGAGCTCGAGGGTGATCTTGCCGATCCTCGAGGAGCTTCCGCAGCCGGCCGAGCTGGATCTCCACGATGCGGCCGAGGTCCTCGCGCCCGAGCGGCCGGAACACCACGATCTCGTCCACCCGGTTCAGGAACTCGGGCCGGAACTCCGCGCGCAGGTGCTCCAGCGCCGCCTCGCGGATCTCCTTCGGCCCGGCGTCCGGGCCGCCCGGCCAGCCGCTGGATCTCGGCCGAGCCGATGTTGGAGGTGAGGATGAGCACGGCGTTGCGGAAGTCGACGGTGCGCCCCTGACCATCGGTGAGCCGGCCGTCGTCGAGGATCTGCAGGAGGGCGTTGAAGACGTCGTGGTGCGCCTTCTCGATCTCGTCGAAGAGGACCACCGCGTAGGGGCGGCGGCGCACCGCCTCGGTGAGCTGCCCGCCCTCCTCGTAGCCCACGTAGCCAGGGGGCGCGCCGATGAGCCGGGAGACGGCGTGCTTCTCCATGTACTCGCTCATGTCGAGCCGGACCATCGCCGCCTCGTCGTCGAAGAGGAACTCGGCGAGCGCGCGCGCCGTCTCGGTCTTGCCCACGCCGGTGGGGCCGAGGAAGATGAAGGAGCCGATGGGCCGGTTCGGGTCCTGCAGCCCGGCGCGGGCGCGCCGCACCGCCGCGGAGACGGCGCGCACCGCCTCCTCCTGCCCCACCACGCGCTCGTGCGAGCCGCGACTCCATGGAGAGGAGCTTCTACACCTCGCCCTCCACCAGCCGTGAAACCGGGATGCCGGTCCACTTGGAGACGACCTCGGCGATCTCCTCGGGCGTCACCTCCTCCTTCAGCATGGCACCCTCCTTCTGGAGCGAGGCGAGCCGCTGCTCGGCCTCCTCCACGCGGCTGCTGCAGCTCGGGGAGCCGGCCGAACTTGATCTCGGCGGCGCGGCTGTAGTCGGCAGCGCGCTCGGCGGCGGCCTGGTCGATCCGGGCGCGCTCGATCTCGCTTCGCGCCTGGGCGATCTCCTGGATCACCGCCTTCTCGGCCTCCCAGCGCGTCTTCAGGGCGGCGAAGGCCTCCTCCTGCTCCGCGAGCTCCTGCTCCACCTGCGCCAGGCGCGCCCGGGAGCCCTCGTCCTTCTCCTTCCTGAGGCCCCGACTTCTCGATCTCCAGCTGGCCGATGCGGCGGCGCACCTCGTCCACCTCGGTGGGCATGGAGTCGATCTCGATGCGCAGCCGGCTCGCCGCCTCGTCCACCAGGTCGATGGCCTTGTCGGGCAGGAAGCGGTCGGCGATGTAGCGGTGGCTGAGGCGCGCCGCGTCGACCAGCGCGGCGTCCTGGATGCGCACCTTGTGGTGCAGCTCGTACCGGTCCTTCAGGCCTCGCAGGATGGAGACGGTGTCCTGCACCGAGGGCTCGCCCACGAACACCGGCTGGAAGCGGCGCTCCAGGGCGGGGTCCTTCTCCACGTGCTTGCGGTACTCGTTCGCGGTGGTGGCGCCGATGGCGTGCAGCTCGCCGCGCGCGAGCGCCGGCTTCAGCATGTTCCCGGCGTCCATGGCGCCCTCGGCCGCGCCGGCGCCGACGATGGTGTGCATCTCGTCGATGAAGAGCACCACCTGCCCTTCGCTGTCGGTGACCTCCTTCAGCACCGACTTGAGGCGTTCCTCGAACTCGCCGCGGAACTTGGTACCGGCCACCAGCGAGGCGAGGTCGAGCGCCAGGATGCGCTTGTTCTTCAGCCCCTCCGGCACGTCGCCGTCGACGATGCGGCGCGCGAGCCCCTCGGCGATGGCGGTCTTGCCGACGCCGGGGTCGCCCACCAGCACCGGGTTGTTCTTGGTACGGCGCGATAGGATCTGGATCACGCGCCGGATCTCGTCGTCGCGGCCCACCACCGGGTCGAGCTTCCCCTCGCGGGCGAGCTGGGTGAGGTCCTTTGTGTACTTCTCCAGCGCCCGGTACTGGCTCTCCGCCTCGGGAGAGGTCACGCGGCCGCCCTTCCGCGCCTGGGCGACCACGTCGCGCACCCGCTCGGGCGTGGCGCCCGCCGAGCGCAGGGCATCGCCCGCCCCGCCCCGCTCCTCCGAGAGCGCCACCAGGAGGTGCTCGGTCGAGACGTACTCGTCCTTGTGCTTCTTCGAGTCGTCCTCGGCGCGGTCGATGAGCTTGAGGAGGCGATTCGCGAGGTAGGGCTCGGTGCCCTGCACCTTGGGCACCGACCGAAGCTCGTCCTCCACCCTGGAGGCCACGAGGTCCGGGTCCGCCCCAATCTTGGCGAGCATGGGCCGGGCCACGCCGTCCTGCTGCTCGAGGAGCGCGAGGAGCAGGTGCTCGGCGTCGATGGCCTGGTGATCGCGGCGGCGCGCCTGCGCCTGGGCCGCCTGGAGCACTTCCTGGGCCTTGGTGGTGAGCTTCTCCGGTCTCATGCAAGCAACGTAAGGGCCAGAGGCTCCTTGGCAAGCGAGGGAGCACCCATCCCGGCATCCCCGGCACGGGCGCCACCGGCTACACTCAGGGCGTGCGTCTCCTCTCCTCCGAGCCTCGCCTCGCGCCCGATCCGCTCGCACCCAGGGTGCTGGCGGTAGGCCGGGCCCTGCCGCCCCACCACGCCACCCAGGACGAGCTCGTCGCCGCTTTGAGAGGGCTGTGGGCCGAGAAGCATTTCAACGTCGAGCGCCTCGAGGAGCTGCACCGCTCCGTGCAGGTGAACGGGCGCCACCTGGCGCTGCCGCTCGCGGACTACCCCGCCCTCGACTCGTTCGCCTGCTCGAACGACGCCTGGATTGCCGCCGCCACCCAGCTGGGTGAGGCAGCGCTGCGCGACGCGCTCATCCGAGCCGGGGTGGAGCCGGGCGAGGTGGGGCACCTCTTCTTCGTCTCGGTGACCGGCATCGCCACCCCGTCCATCGACGCGCGCCTGGTGAACCGGCTGCGCCTCTCTTCCTCGGTGAAGCGCACGCCCATCTTCGGCCTGGGGTGCGTGGCCGGTGCGGCCGGGATCGCCCGCGCCAGCGACTACCTGCGCGCCTTCCCCAAGGAGGTGGCGGTGCTCCTCTCGGTGGAGCTCTGCTCGCTCACCCTGCAGCGCGAGGACCTCTCGGTGGCGAACATCGTCGCCTCAGGGCTCTTCGGCGACGGCGCCGCGGCGGTCGTGCTCGGCGGCGCGCGGTGGGGCGGCGGGCAGAGGCGGGAGGGTGGGGCGGCCTCCGGTGTGGGCTCACCCTCCCCCCCGCCTTCCCCCCGCCAGGGAGAGGGTGACCACCGGGCGGCCGGTGGCCCGCGCATCGTGGCCACCCGGTCGGTGTTCTACCCGGACACCGAGCGGGTGATGGGCTGGGACGTGGTCGACTCCGGTTTCAAGGTGGTGCTCTCCGCCAAGGTTCCCGAGGTGGTGCGGGCGCACGTGCGGGAGGACGTCGACGCGTTCCTCGGCGACCACGGCCTCGCGCGCGGCGACCTCCGCCACTTCGTGGCCCACACCGGTGGCCCCAAGGTGCTCCAGGCCTTCGAGAGCGCGCTGGAGCTCCCGCCCGACGCCCTCCTCCGCTCCTGGCGGTCGCTCCGCGAGGTGGGAAACCTCTCCTCGGCCTCGGTGCTCTTCGTCCTCGCGGAGCTCATCGCCTCGGGCGAGCCCGCGCCGGGCGACCTGGGCCTCCTCATGGCCATGGGGCCTGGCTTCTGCGCCGAGCTGGTGCTCCTCCAGTGGTGAGCACCCTCCACGCCGCGGCGCTCCTCTTCCTCGGGCTCGTCGCCCTGGAGCGCGTGGCCGAGCTCTTCCTCTCGCGCCGCCACGTGCGCCGGCTCCTCGCCCGGGGCGGGGTGGAGGTGGGCCACGAGCACTACCCGGTCATGGTGGCGCTCCACGCCGCGCTCCTCGTCTCGGCCGCCGCCGAGGGGCTCGACGCCTCCCCGCCGCTCACGCCCCTCCTCACCGGGCCCGCCCTCGGCCTGGCGGTGGGGGCGCAGGCCCTGCGCATGTGGGCCATCTCCACCCTGGGTGACCGCTGGACCACGCGGGTGGTGGTACTGCCTCATGCTCCCCTGGTGAAGGAGGGGCCTTACCGCTTCCTCCGCCACCCGAACTACCTGGCGGTGGTGAGCGAGGTGGCCGCGCTGCCGCTCGCCGTGAGCGCCTGGCGCACCGCCATCGGGTTCTCTCTGGCCAACGCCGCCTTGCTGCTCCTGCGCCTGCGGGTCGAGGAGCGGGCGCTGGCCGGGGCGGCGGGCTCCTCGCGCGAGGTGGAGGGCGGCCGCGACGCCGGCCGGGTAGAGCTCCAGGGTGAGGAGAGCGCGGGCAGCGCATCGCGCGCGCCCGCTCGCCCCCCGGAGCGCATGGCGGTGACCCCTGGCGAGGAGGCCGGTACGTGACGTCACGCGAGGAGGAGATCGCCCGGGAGATTCGCAGGCTGGCACGCGAGGAGCTGGAGCTCGCCTGGGAGGGGGCCGACGACGACGAGCTGGCGGGCCAGCTCGACTCCCTGGCCCTGCTCTCGCTCGTGGTGGCGGTGGAGGACCGCTTCCGCGTCCTCATCGGCGAGGAGGAGGGCGCCCGCACCCGCAGCCTCGCCGACCTCGCGCGGCTCCTCGCCGGCAAGCTCGAGGGCGAAGCGCGGGCGCCGAGCGCAGAGGTGCTCCGGTGAGGCTCGCGGGCGCGCCGCAGCCCGCCCCGGCGGCACCCACGGTGAACGAGCTCCTGGCGCGGGCGGCTGGCTCCGCGAGCGGCGCCACCTTCATCGACCTGCGCGAGCGGGAGGAGCGGTTCAGCTGGGGCGAGGTGTACGCGAGGGCGCGGCGGGCGGCGCGGGCGCTCCGCGACCTGGGGGTACGGCCCGGAGACCGGGTGGCGCTGGTGCTCCGCACCGAGGTGGCCTTCCTCGACGCCTTCTTCGGCGCGCAGCTCGCCGGCGCGGTGCCGGTACCGCTCTACCCGCCGGTCCGGCTCGGGCGCATGCCCGAGTACCTCGCCTCCACCGCACGCATGGTGAGAGCGTCCGGCGCGCGGCTCCTCGTGGCCGGCGAGGGGGTGCGGCGCCTCCTCGGCGAGGTGGTGGCCGCGGCCCGGCCGGCGCTCGGCTGCGTCGGCGCCGAGGACCTCGCTCGCGCGGGCGAGGGGTGGTCACGCTCCGTTTCTCCGGACGACCTCGCCCTGGTGCAGTTCTCCTCCGGCTCCACCGTGGACCCGAAGCCGGTGGCGCTCACCCACGGCAACGTGGTGGCCCAGACGGCCTCGGTGCTGGAGGTGCTCCAGCCCACGCCGGCCGACGGCATGGTCTCGTGGCTGCCGCTCTACCACGACATGGGGCTCATCGGTGGCCTGCTGGGGGCGCTCGCCTATCCCGGGCCCATCGCCCTCATCCCCCCCGAGCACTTCCTCGCCCGGCCGGCGCTCTGGCTGCGGGCGCTCTCGCGCCACCGCGCCACCATCACCGCCGCCCCCAGCTTCGCCTACGCCTACGCCGCCGCCCGCGTCCGCGACGCGGAGCTCGCAGGTTGCGACCTCTCGGCGTGGCGGGTAGCGCTCGACGGCGCGGAGCCCGTCTCGGCCGCCGCGCTCAGGCGCTTCGCGGCGCGCTTCGAGCCGTACGGGTTCGACGCCCGCGCGCTCATGCCGGTCTACGGCCTCTCCGAGGCGGCCCTCGCGGTGACCTTCACCCCCCCTGGCCGCGGCTGGCGCTCGCGCAGGCTCGACCCGGTGGCGCTGGCCGCGCGCGGGGCGGTGGAGGAGGGGGCGCGCGAGGTGGTCTCGGTGGGGCGGCCGGTACCCGGGGTCGAGGTCGAGGTGCGCGGCGGCGAGGGGAGGGCGCTGCCGGAGCGCCGGCTCGGGCGCATCTACGCGCGCGGGCCCTCGGTGATGCTGGGCTACCTCGGCCAGCCCGAGGCCACCCTGCGCGCGCTCGCCGGAGGCTGGCTCGACACCGGCGACCTCGGCTTCATCGAGGGCGGCGAGCTGTGGGTACACGGCCGGGCGAAGGACGTGGTGGTGCTTCGGGGCGCGAACCACGCTCCCGACGAGCTGGAGGCGCCGCTCGAGCACGTATCCGGCGTCCGGCCGGGCTGCGCGGCGGCGGTGGGGTTCGAGCCGGGAGAGGAGGGCGAGGAGCTGCTCCTCCTCGCCGAGCGCTCCGGGCACCCGCGGGACGACGAGCAGGTGGCCGAGGCGGCGCGGCAGGCGGTGCTGGAGCACACCGGCGCGCGCGCTCACACGGTGGCGCTCCTCGACCCGGGCACGCTGCCGCGCACCTCCTCGGGCAAGCTCCGCCGCAGCGAGGCCTTGCGGCGCTGGCTGGCGGGCGAGCTCACCCCGCCGTCGAGGCACCTTCGCCTCGCCGTGGCGGGCGCTCTGGCCCGCTCGGCGGTGGCCTACCTGCGCGCATCGCCCGCCGGGCGCGGTGCCGGGATGGGGGCCTCTGAGCAGCGCGCGCACGGGGAGGAGCGCGCCGCGACGGGCGAGGAGCGGGAGGAAAGCTCCATCACCGCGGGTGACTTGCCGTGAAGGGGGCGCCGAGGCGTGCCGGCGCTGCGTGATCTCGTCGTGGTCGGCGGCGGGCCGGCCGGGCTCGCTGCGGCCATCGCCGCGGCCCAGCGCGGCCTCGAGGCGGTCGTTCTCGAGCGGCGCAGCCTGCCGGCCGACAAGGCGTGCGGCGAGGGGCTCCTCCCCGCGGGCGTGCGGGCGCTGGAGAGGCTGGGGGTTCGCGGGCTCCTCGACCCCGCGGGCGTGAGCCGGCTCGCCGCCATTCGCTGGATTGACGGCGCGCTCTCCGCCGAGGCCCGGCTCCCCGCGCCCGGGGGGCTCGGCATCCGCCGGACCTACCTCTCGCGGGCGCTCGCCGCCCGCGCCGCGGAGCTGGGCGTGGAGGTGCGCACCGGGGAGGACGTCCGCCGCCACCGGCGAGGCGCCGACTGCGTGGAGGTCGATGCGGCCGGGGGCGCGGTGCGAGCCCGCCTCCTCGTGGCGGCCGACGGGCTCGCCTCGGCCATTCGCCGGCGGGAGGGGCTCGAGCTCGCCTCGGCGCTCCCCCCCGCTTCGGCCTGCGCCGCCACCACGCCTGCGCACCGTGGGGTGAGGCGGTGGAGGTGCACTTCAACAGCGGCGTCGAGGCGTACGTGACGCCCGCCGGTCCCCACCGGGTCGGGGTGGCCTTCCTGTGCGAGGAGCGCGCCCGCGCCGGCCACGCGGCGCTGCTGGCGCGCTTCCCGGCGCTCCAGGAGCGGCTCGCGGACACGCCGTTCGACTCCGCCCCGGCGGGGATGGGCCCCCTTGCACGCCGGGCGAAGGCGCGCACCCTCGACCGGCTCGTCCTCCTGGGCGACGCCGCCGGCTACGTCGACGCCATCACCGGGGAGGGCGTCTCGCTGGCGCTCGCGGGCGCGCTCGCGCTGGCCGAGGCGCTTCCCGCGGCGCTCTCCGCGGGCGCCAGCCGCGGGGCGCTCTGGCGGTGGGAACAGGGCGAGCGGCTGCGCTTCGCGCGCTGCGCCGCCTCCGCCCGCCTCGTCCTCGGGCTCGCCCGGCGCCAGGCGCTTCGCACGGCGGCGCTCGCGCGCTTCGCCGCCCACCCGCGCCTCTTCACCGCGCTGGTGGGATCCTCGTTCGCCTGACGGGTCGTGCCGCCCCGCCCCGTCGGCGGAGAAGAGAAGCGGGTGACTTCACCCTGGGCGAGCGGTACGTTTCCCCTGAAAGGAACGGTGGCGCATGCGTTCAGCCGTGCTCGGCGCGGGGTCGTGGGGAACGGCGCTCGGCGCCACCCTGGCGGCGAAGGGCTTCCCCGTCACCCTCTGGGACATCGACGCCGGGGTGCTGGAGGGGGTGGCCCTGCGCCACGAGAACGCGCGCTACCTCCCGGGCCTCGCCCTGCCGCCCACCCTCGGCGCCACCCACGACCTCGCGCGGGCGCTGAACGGCGCCGAGCTGGTGGTCTTCGCGGTGCCTTCACCCGTGGTGAGGAGGGTGGCCATCGAGGCGAAGCGCCTCCTCCACCCCGGCGTGCCGCTCTGCTCGGTGGCGAAGGGCATCGAGGTGGAGACGCTCATGACCATGAGCGAGGTGCTGGAGGACGTGCTGCCGGTCCCCATGCACCCCTACCTCACCTTCCTCTCCGGCCCCTCCTTCGCCACCGAGGTGGCCCGAGGGCTCCCCACCGCGGTCACCATCGCCGGCCGGTGGGAGCGCATCTCGAAGAGCGTGCAGGGCGCGTTCCACACCCGCACCTTCCGGCCCTATACCTCCACCGACGTGGTGGGGGTGGAGGTGGCCGGCTGCGTGAAGAACGTGATCGCCATCGCCGCCGGGATGGCCGACGGGATGGGCTTCGGCTCCAACGCCCGCGCCGCCCTCGTCACCCGGGGCCTGGTGGAGATGACCCGGCTCGCCGTGCGCAAGGGCGCGAACCCCCTCACCCTCTCCGGCCTCTCCGGCCTGGGCGACCTCGTCCTCACCTGCTCCTCGGAGCAGTCGCGCAACTACCGGGTGGGCTTCCAGCTCGGGCGGGGGAAGCGGGATCGAGGAGATCCAGAGGGCGCTGGGGCAGGTGGCCGAGGGCGTGGTGAACACGCGGAGCACCCGCGAGCTCGCCCGCAAGCTGGCGGTGGAGATGCCCATCTGCGAGACGGTGCACCGCGTCCTCTACGAGGGCCAGGAGCCGCGCCAGGCAGTGGCCGAGCTCATGACCCGGGAGACGAAGGCCGAGAACTGAGTCCCGCCACGGGGCGTGCCGCCCCTCCCCGCCGGCGGAGCGCGGCGCGGCGCCATCGAGGTGCTAAGTTTGGAGGGGATGGCCGACCTCGGGCAGTGGCTGGTGGAGGAGCGCGTCCTCACCGAGGCGCAGGTCGCCGGTGTGCGCGAGGCGGCCCGCGACGGCGATCTCGCATCCGCGGCGCTCGGCCTTCACCTCGCTGGCGAGGGCGCGTTGGTGCGGGCGCTCGCCCGGCACCACGAGTGTCCCGGGGTGGACCTCTCGCACAGTATCCTGCCGGTGAACCTCCTCGACGCCGTCGCGGCCGGGTTGTGCGCGGAGCGGCTGCTCCTGCCGGTGGCGGTGGGCCCCTCCGAGCTCATGCTGGCCATGGCCGACCCGGGCGACCTCCCCACCACCGACGAGGTGCGCTTCTTCACCGGCAAGCGGGTGGTGCGCTGCGCGGCGGTGGCGAGCGCCATCCGCCAGGCGCTCGACGGCCTCGTGCGGGCGCGCGCCGCGGGTCAGGCGCTCTGGCGAGGGGCGGAGGCGCCCTCCCGGTCCGAGTCCGCGTTGCCGCAGGTGGCGCTCTGGCGGCCGGGGCAGGTGGAGCCGGTCGAGGTGCCCGAGGCCTCCCAGACCATGGAGCTCCTGGAGTTGGCGGCCGAGCTCGCCACCTCGCCGGGCGCGCAGCTCTCTCCGGAGCTCTCGCTCCCGCCCCCGTTCACCTCCTCCCCGGCACCGGGGGCGACTTCACCCTCCGTGCCCGTGCCCGTGCCCGTGCCCGTGCCCGTGCCCGTGCCCGTCAGCGGGGCGGCGAGCGGCCGGCAGGGGCGCGCCCCGCCACTCCCGCTCCTTCCGCCCCGCCACGAGCGGCCCCGCCGCCCCGCAGCGCGCGCCGGGAGACCACTCCCCCGCCCCGTCAGATCCCCTGGGACGGGCCACCTCCCGGGGCCGGCGAGCCCTTCGAGCGGCCCACGCTGCGGCTCAGCGGGGTGGCGGTGGGCAAGGTGGCGCTCGTCGCCGACGACGATGCGGCCGTGCGGCAGCTCGTCGCCACCGTGCTCCGCACCATGGGCTGCCTCGCGCTCGAGTCCGGGGATGGCCTCGCGGCGCTCGCCCTGGCGCGCGAGGCGCGGCCCGACGTCGCCGTGCTCGACGCCATGATGCCCGGCATGCACGGCTTCGAGGTGTGCCGGGCGATGAAGGGCGACCGGACGCTCAGGGCCACCCGGGTGGTGCTCTGCTCGGCCATCTACCGGGGTACCGTCGGTGCCGACGCCCAGGTGGCCTTTGGCGCCGACGCCTACCTCGAGAAGCCGTTCCGGCTGGAGGAGCTGTCGCGCATCCTCAAGGTGGCGCTGGTGGGACCGGCCGCCGCCGAGAGCCCGGAGGAGCGCGCCGCGCGTGAGCGGTCGCAGTCGCTCTGGCGGGCCGCCGCCGCCGCGCTGGCGGAGGGGAGGGCGCCCGATGCCGGGCGGCTCGCCCGCGACGCCGCCAGCGCCGACCCCTGGTCGGCCGAGGCGCACTACTACCTCGGCCACGCGCTGGCGCGGCAGGGGCTGCTCCTCGAGGCCATCGCCGCCTACGAGCGCGCCGCCGAGCTCAGGCCAGATGTGGACGCCACCCACCAGTGCCTCGCCCAGCTCCACGAGCGGCTGGGCTTCCAGAAGTCGGCCCGCGAGTCGTGGGCCCGGGCCATCGAGACCTGCAAGGACGCGAAGCGCAAGAAGGCCATGCAGACGCGCCTCCTGGCGCTGCTGGGGTGAGGAGGGCGCCCTGCCACAATCCTCCTCTCCCGTCGAATTTTCCGACGCTCCGATATCACCGGCAGGAAAGTGGATCCTCGCCGCGATCGATCCTACAGATCGCCGCCGTGCCCACCGTCGTCGACATCTCCCTACCCGCCGACGCGCGCCTCGCGCTCCACCGCATCCTCGACGAGCGCGGGCTCGGCTTCTTCGTGAAGCAGAGCGCCGGCCGTCCGCCGCACCTCGACAGCCGGCGCATCGCCTGGGTGGTGGAGGCCGCGCGCCGGCGAGGGCGGCCCGCCGTGCGCGACCCCGACGCCCTCACCCGCACCCGCCGCGTGGTGCGCCGGGAGCTCATCCGCCGCCTCGCCGAGGGGATGGTGGCGGCGGGGCTCTGACCTGGGGGGCGGGGCCGCAGCAGCCAGCGCGGGCTCACTCCCCCCGCAGGCGCTGCACGTAGCGGAGCTTCAGGTCGACGACGAGGTGGTCGAGGAACTTCGCCTCCTCCTCGCTGAGGTTGCCCTTCGTCTTCTCCTGGAGCATCGCCAGGATGTCGATGGTCTGCTTGGCGAGCGGCAGGTCGGGCCTCTCGCCCTCGCCGCCGTCGGGGTGCGGCGCGTCGCCGAGGTGCACGAAGGCGGAGGAGCCGAGCGACAGGCAGAACGTGTAGAAGTCGATGGGATGGTGAGGCTGCTCATGGGGCTTGCTCGCGCCGTCGGGCATGGCGACCCTCCTCGCCGCCATGATAGCGCCGGCTGGGCCGCGAGCCACCGCTTCCTCGGCCACGAGCACGCGGGCGGCGGGGAGGACCAGGGCCGGCCCTGACATGCAGGGCCGCGGCGGGAGAGACGGAGAGCGGGCGGGGCCGCGCTCAGTCGAGCTGGAAGGCGATGCGCTCGGCGGCATAGCCGCGCTGGACGAGCAGGACGAGCTGCCCCGAGCGGCGCGCCCGAGCCGCCAGGCTGCGAAACTCGGCGAGCGTGCTCACCTCGCGGCTGTTCACCTCGCGCACGAGGTCGCCCTCGGCGAGGCCCACCCGCGCCGCCGGGCTGCGCGGCCGGACGCCCTTCACCACCACGAAGCGCTGGCCGTTCCGACCGCGCGCCTCACCCAGCGAGAGGCCGGTGCGCCGGGCCACCAGCGCCTCCACCCGCTCGAGCGGCAGGTCCACCGTCCGGAGGGGGAGAACGAGGTGCTCGCCCCGGCGCTCCACCTCCACCCGGGCCACCGCGCCGATGGGCAGCTCGCGCACCCGGAACCGGTACTCCTCGGCGCTCTCGACCGCCTGCCCGTCCAGCGAGAGGAGCCGGTCGCCCCGGCGAAGCCCGGCCGCGGCCGCCGGCGAGCCCGGCTCCACCGCCGCCACCAGGCACCCCGCCACCTTGGCCCCGGTCGCACCGTCGTCGCTCGCGGGGAGGTCGTCCACCTCGAGGCCGGTGTACCCCTCGCGCACCTCGCCATGCTGGATGAGGTCCTCGGCCACGCGCCGGGCGCGGTCGATGGGGATGGCGAAGCCGATGCCTGCGTTCCGCTCGCCCAGGATGGCTGTGTTGACGCCGATGAGCCGGCCCTCGAGGTCGAGCAGCGGTCCGCCGGAGTTGCCGGGGTTGATGGAGGCGTCGGTCTGGATGAAGTCGAAGAGGGCGCGGTCGCCCGCCTTGAAGTTGCGGTGGGTGGCCGAGACGACGCCGGTGGTGACGGTGTGCGAGAGGCCGAAGGGGTTGCCAATGGCGATCACCGTCTCGCCGATGAGGAGGTCGTCCGAGCGCCCGGGCGGGACGAACGGCAGCCGCTCCTTCGTCTCGAGCTTCAGCACGGCCAGGTCGGACGAGGGGTCGGTGCCCACCACCTTGGCCGTCACCTCGCGGCCGTCGAGCAGCCCCACCCGGAAGCGCGCGCCGCGCTCCACCACGTGGTTGTTGGTGAGGACATAGCCGTCGGGCGAGACGATCACCCCCGAGCCGAGCGAGGTCACCTGGTAGCCGCGCCGATAGCGCGGTCGCTCGAACATGTCGCCGAAGAGGAGGTCGGCCAGCGAGTCTCCGCTCGTCCCGCCGGCGGAGGGCAGGCGGATGCGCACCAGCTCCTCGGCCGAGACGTTCACCACCGCGCCCCGCACGCGCTCCACTGCGGCGACCACCGGCGTGCGTCGCGCCGCAGCGTTGCTGGGGGGCGGCGGCGGCAGGACGGCGGCCAGGTTAGCCGCCGGTACCAGCAGCGCGGCGAGGAAGGCCGCGCGCCCGCGCATCGTTCAGCCTTCCCGGGGGGGCTCTTCGACCTTCATCGGCTGCTCGCGCGCCGGAGGGTCGCCCACCGGCGGCTGGCTGTCGCCCTGCGGAGGCACGCCGTCGCTCTCCTCGACGTCGCGCGTGTCGTCCTCGCTCTGGTCGTCGTCGAGGTCGTCCTCTGGCTCGTCGTCTGGCTCGTCGTCGAGGTCGTCGTCTTCCAGGTCGGCGCCGAAGCCGGTGGGCTCCAGGCTCGACTCGACCGGCAGCACCTGCGCCTCGAGGTCGGGGAGCGCCTGGAGCTGCCGCTCGTACTCGTTCTCGTCGAGCAGGCCTTTCTTGAGGTACCGGGCGGAGACGCGCTTGTCGAGGTACTTGGGGTCGGTGGGCATGGAAGGCCTCGGGCTTGTGCTGCGTCGGCGGGGCCAGGAGGAGCAACCCGCCTTGCAAGGAAAGGGCCGATTAGATAAACGCGCCGAGCGAGCGGCGTCAAGGGCTCGGGTCGGCAGGCTCGCAGCTTCCGCCCATCGCGAGGTTGAAGGAGGTGCGCCATCGAGACCGCAATCGCGCCGGGCCACACGACCCCGCTCCGCCCCTCCCGCCTCGCGCGCCTGCGCGGGCTCTACGCCATCGTCGGCGACGACGACCCGGTGAGGCGCGCCGGGGAAGCCATCGAGGGAGGGGCGCGGGTGGTGCAGGTGCGCATGAAGCGCTCGCCGGCGGGCGCGATCCTCGCCGCGGCAGGAGAGATCGTGGCGCTCGCGCAGGGCCGGGCGCTGGTGCTGGTGAATGACCGGCCCGACCTCGCGCTGCTCTCGGGGGCCGACGGCGTGCACCTCGGAGCCGAGGACCTTCCGGTGGCCGAGGCGCGGGCGCTCCTCGGGCCGGAGCTCCTGGTGGGAGGCACCGCCCGCACGGTCGCGGACGGCCGGGCGCTCCTGGCGGCCGGCGTCGCATCGTGAGGGTGAAGCGCCTGGTGCGGCCGGCTCGCCGGGGCGCGAGCGCTGCTCGGGTTGGCAGGACCACGCCGCGGCTGGCCTCGGACCGGCGAGACCAGCCGGTGAGCGTCCCGCCGCTCGTCCTCCTCGCCGGCGGCCTCGATCCCTCGGGCGGGGCCGGGCTCGCCGCCGACATCGAGGCGGTCCTCGCGCTCGGCGCCCGCCCGCAGCCGGTGGCCACCGCGCTCACCGTGCAGGGCCCGGCGGGCGCCCTCCTCTTCGAGCAGGTGGCGGCGCGCCTCGTCGCGGCGCAGGTGGAGGGGCTCTTCCGCGGCCGGGGCGCGCGGCCTTCGGCGGTGAAGACGGGGATGCTCGGCTCGGGCGCCGTCGCCGCGGCTCTCGCGCGGCTCTGCGCGGATGGGCCGCTCCGGGGCCTGCCCCTGGTGGTCGACCCGGTGCTCGCTGCCTCGTCCGGGCTGCCCCTGCTCCGCGACCCGCGCGGCCGGGGCGCGAAGGCGCTCCTCTCGCCGCTCCTCGCGAGGGCGACGCTCGTCACCCCCAACCGGCCCGAGCTGGCGGCGCTCTCCGGCGTCGCGGAGGTCGAGCTGTCGCGCGATGAGGCCGCCGTCGAGGCGGCGCGCGCGCTCGGAAGCGAGGCGGTGCTGGTGAAGGGCGGCCACCGGCGCGGGGCGCCGCTCGACCTCCTCGTCACCGCGCGTGAGGTGGTGCGGTTCGAGGGAAGGCGCCGGCCCGGCACCGCCCGCGGCACCGGCTGCCGCCTCGGGAGCGCCATCGCCGCCCTGCTCGCCCGGGGCGAGACGCTCCAGGACGCCATCCGCGGGGCGAAGGCGCTGGTGGAGCGGTATCTCGACCGCGAGCTCTGAATCACCCCGTCTTCGCCCGCTCGGCGAAGAAGGTGTTCGCCTTCATGAAGACGAGCTCCACCACGCCGGTGGGGCCCTGGCGCTGCTTGGCGATGTGGAGCTCGATCTCCTGCACGTCGGCCTTGCCCGTCGGGGCGCCGTCGCCGCCGTCCTTGTCCTCGGGCCGGTGGAGGAACATCACCACGTCGGCGTCCTGCTCGATGGCGCCCGACTCGCGGAGGTCGGAGAGCATGGGCGGCTCGCCCTTGCGCTTTTCCACGCTGCGGTTCAGCTGCGAGAGGGCGAGGATGGGCACCCCCAGCTCCTTTGCCAGGCTCTTCAGGGAGCGGCTGATGATGGCGATCTCCTGCTCGCGCGACTGCGCGCCGGGCGCGTTCATGAGCTGCAGGTAATCGACCACCACGAGGTCGAGCCCGCCCTCGCGCTTCACCTTGCGGCACTTGGCGCGCAGCTCCACCGGCGAGAGGACGAAGTTGTCGTCGAGCCAGATGCGCGAGGAGCTGATGCGGTCCCCGTGCGACATGATGCGCTCCCAGTCGTTCGACTGGAGGAGCCCCTGGGTCATGCGCCAGAAGTCGAGCTTCGCCTCGGAGGCGAGGATGCGGAGGGCGAGCTGCTCGGCCGGCATCTCGAGGGAGAACACGGCCACGCGCCGGCCGCCCTTCACCGCGGCGTGGGTGGCCACGTTGAGGGCGAACGCGGTCTTTCCCACCGACGGGCGGGCGGCGAGCACGATGAGGGCGCCCGGCTGGAGGCCGAGGAGCTTCTGATCGAGGCCGGCGATGCCGGTGGGGACGCCGGTGAGCACGCTCTCGCCGGCGCGCACCCGCGCCTGGGTGGCCTCGATCTGCTCGATGGCCCTCATCATGGGCTCGCCGATGAGTCGGAGGGTCTCGCTTCCCGGGCCGCCCTGGGCCGCCGCGAAGATGTCCTGCTGGGAGGTCTCGAGGAACTCCTGCACGTTGGCGCCCGCCTCGTAGCCACGCGCGAGCACGGCCTGGGCGGTGAGCTGCACCCGGCGCACCCGCGACAGCTCGGAGACGATCTCCGCATAGTGGCGGACGTTGGCGGCCGTGCCGAGCCCCTTCGCCAGCGCGAAGGGGAGGTCGCGCGGCACGGCGGCGCCGAGGAGCCCCTTCGCATCGAGGCGCTGGTGGAGCAGCACCGGGTCGATGGCCTGCTTCTCCTGGGCGAGGTCGGCGCAAGCCTGGAAGACGAGCTGGTGCGCGTGCAGGTAGAAGTCCTCTGCCTTCAGCCGATCGGCCACGAGGTCGAAGGCCGTCTCCTCGATGAGCAGCGCCCCCAGCACCGCCTGCTCGGCCTCGAGGTCGTGGGGCAGCTCGCGGCTCGCGCGAAGCTGCAGGGCGGGCGCGGCGCTGCCGCGTCTGAAGCTCTCGGGGTCGCTCATCAGGAGCGGCGATGGTAGCCCTCCACGATGACATCCCGGCGGTGAAGAGGAGGTGGACAATGCACGATTTTCCGGTGGGCAGCTCTGGGGATTTCCCTGCCGGAGCCTTGTGGAAAGGACGTGAATGATGTGGAAAGCCCGCTCCCTGGCCGTGGAGGGCGCCTGCGAACGGGAGCGCTCGCCCGCCTGGTTCACGGGGTGAGACCCACGCCTGCAGTGTGGGTCGAGGTGCACCCCGAACCGCCATTTACCTCCTGATATCAGGGGTTTTCGCACCGGGTCGACCTTGACCTGTCTCGCGAGGGGTTGCTACAGTCGCGGAAGGTCGCAGTTCCCGCCTTTCACCTTCCGAGAAAGCCCAGCCCCCCAGATGTCCGGACGCCTCGGTGAGCTCCTCGTTCGCGAGAACCTCATCTCGCTGCAGCAGCTCCAGAAGGCCCAGGAGGAGCAGCGCAAGACCGGCACGCGCATCGGCGCCCTGCTGGTGAAGCAGGGCGCCATCGCCGAGGGCGACCTCACCAGCTTCCTCTCCAAGCAGTACGGCGTGCCCGCCATCAACCTGAAGGACTTCGACGTCGACGCCGAGGTCGTCAAGCTCATCCCCAAGGCCATCGCCGAGAAGCACCAGGTGGTGCCGGTGAACCGCGCCGGCAGCTCGCTCATCATCGCCATGAGCGATCCGTCGAACATCTTCGCCATCGACGACATCAAGTTCCACACCGGCTACAACGTCGAGCCGGTGGTCGCCTCCGAGCCGTCCATCAAGGAGGCCATCGAGCGCTACTACGCCGAGAAGGGGCCCTCGTACGAGGACCTCATGCAGGGCTTCGACGACTCGGAGGTCGCGATCATCGACGACCACGAGCGCGACGGCGACGTGGTCGACCTGGAGAAGAGCGCCGGGGAAGCACCGGTCGTGAAGCTGGTGAACCTCATCCTGCTCGACGCCATCAAGAAGGGCGCCTCCGACATCCACGTCGAGCCCTACGAGAAGGACTTCCGGGTCCGCTTCCGCATCGACGGCGTGCTCTACGAGGTGATGAAGCCGCCCATCAAGCTGAAGAACGCCATCATCTCGCGCCTCAAGATCATGAGCGAGCTCGACATCAGCCGAGCGGCGCCTGCCGCAGGACGGCCGCATCAAGCTGAAGCTCGGCCGCGGCAAGGAGATGGACTTCCGCGTCTCGGTCTGCCCCACCCTGTTCGGCGAGAAGGTGGTGCTCCGCCTCCTCGACAAGTCGAACCTGCAGCTCGACATGACCAAGCTCGGGTTCGAGGAGAAGCAGCTCGCCGACTTCAAGGAGGCCATCGAGCGCCCCTACGGCATGGTGCTCGTCACCGGCCCCACCGGCTCGGGCAAGACCACCACGCTCTACTCGGCGCTCTCCAAGCTGAACGAGATCGCCTGGAACATCAGCACCGCCGAGGACCCGGTCGAGTTCAACTTCTCCGGCATCAACCAGGTGCAGATGCACGAGGAGATCGGCCTCAACTTCGCCGCCGCCCTGCGCTCCTTCCTGCGCCAGGACCCCGACATCATCATGGTCGGCGAGATCCGCGACTTCGAGACGGCGGAAATCGGCGTCAAGGCGGCCCTCACCGGCCACCTGGTGCTCTCCACCCTCCACACCAACGACGCCCCCGGCACCGTCTCCCGCCTCCTCAACATGGGCATCGAGCCGTTCCTGGTGACCGCCTCGCTTGAACGCCATCGTCGCCCAGCGGCTCTGCCGCCGCCTCTGCCCCGACTGCAAGAAGCCGGTGGAGACCGAGGATCAGGCGCTGCTCGACGCCGGCTTCCCCGCCGAGGAGATCGGCAGCTTCCAGGTGATGGGCAAGGGCACCGGCTGCAAGAGCTGCAACGACCGCGGCTACAAGGGCCGCGTCGCCGTCTACGAGGTGATGCCGATGTGGGACGGCCTGAAGGAGCTCGTCATTCAAGGCGCGTCGGCCGCCGAGCTGAAGCAGGAGGCCATCCGCCTCGGGATCAAGACCCTGCGCATGGCTGCACTTTCGAAGGTGAAGCTCGGCGTGACCGACCTCGCCGAGGCCGTGGGCAACACCGCGCCCGATCGATTCTGAGTCCCCTCTCCCTAAGGGAGAGGGGGAAGGGGGTGAGGGTGGCGTTCACACCCGGCGCCCCGGAGAAAGGTGATTTCAGCCAATGGCCAATCTGCACCAGCTGCTCAAAGCTATGGTCGAGAAGGGCGCCTCCGACCTCCACATCACCACCGGCTCCGCGCCGCAGCTCCGCATCGACGGCCGGCTCATGCCGCTCAAGACCCCGCCGCTCAGCCCGGTGGAGACGAAGCAGCTCTGCTACTCCATCCTCACCGACGCCCAGAAGCACAAGTTCGAGGAGGACAGCGAGCTCGACCTCTCCTTCGGGGTGAAGGGGCTCTCGCGCTTCCGCGCCAACATCTTCCTGCAGCGCGGGGCGGTGGCCGGCGCCTTCCGCACCATCCCGTTCAAGATCCTCACCTTCCAGGAGCTGGGCCTCCCGCCGATCGTGGCGGAGCTGGCGAAGAAGCCGCGCGGCCTGATCCTGGTGACCGGCCCCACCGGCTCGGGCAAGTCGACGACGCTCGCCTCGATCATCGACAAGATCAACACCGATCGGCACGAGCACATCATCACCATCGAGGATCCCATCGAGTACCTGCACCCGCACAAGGGGTGCGTGGTGAACCAGCGCGAGGTCGGCGCCGACACGCGTGAGCTTCAAGAAGGCGCTCAAGTACATCCTGCGGCAGGATCCCGACGTGGTGCTGGTGGGCGAGATGCGCGACCTCGAGACGATCGAGGCGGCGCTCACCATCGCCGAGACGGGTCACCTCGCCTTCGCCACGCTGCACACCAACAGCGCGGTGCAGACCATCAACCGCATCCTCGACGTGTTCCCCCCGCACCAGCAGCCGCAGGTGCGGGCGCAGCTCTCCTTCGTGCTGGAGGGCGTGCGTCACCCAGAACCTGCTTCCGCGCGCCAACGGGCCCGGCCGCGCGCTGGCGCTGGAGGTGATGGTGCCGAACCCCGCGATCCGGAACCTCATCCGCGAGGACAAGGTGCACCAGATCTACTCGCAGATGCAGATGGGCCAGAACAAGTTCGGCATGCAGACCTTCAACCAGAGCCTCTGCGCGCTGGTGAACCGCCACCAGATCACCACCGAGGAGGCGTTCCTGCGCTCCTCCGACCCCGACGAGCTGCGAAACATGCTGGTCGCCAGCGCGGGCACGCCGGCGCGCGCGCAGGCTGGCGCGAGGTAGGCCCAGGCCGCACCCCGTTGCATCGACCCCTCCACACCCGATCGCCTAGACTCGCTCCGGAGCGCACGCGAGGAGAACCATGGCCCAGGCCGCAGTCCAGATGTCAGGGAAGCCCGTCGCAGCGAAGCCGGCCAAGGTGCCGGTGTGGAAGTGGTCGGGCAAGACGCGCCAGGGCGAGGAGCGCACCGGCACCATGGAGGCCGGCGACGAGGCCTCGGTGCGGGCGCGCCTCGCGCAGATGGGCATCGAGCCCTCGCGCGTGCGCCGGAGCTTCGGCGACATCCAGCTCTCCATCCCCGGCCTGGGCGGCGTCACCACCAAGGACATCCTCGTCTTCACCCGGCAGTTCTCGGTGATGATCGACGCCGGGCTCCCGCTGGTGCAGGCGCTGGAGATCATCGGCACGCAGTCCGACAACCCCGCCTTCCGCAAGGTGCTCCTCGCGGTGAAGTCGCGGGTGGAGTCGGGCTCCACCTTCGCCGACGCGCTCGCCGAGCACCCCAAGGTCTTCGACGAGCTGTTCGTGCAGCTGGTCCGCGCCGGCGAGATGGGCGGCATCCTCGACACCATCCTCAACCGGCTCGGCGCCTACATCGAGAAGAACGAGAAGCTGAAGCGGCGGGTGAAGGGCGCCATGGTGTACCCGAGCATCGTGCTCACCGTGGCCGTCGGCGTCACGGTGGTGTTGCTCGCCTTCGTCACGCCCGACCTTCGAGAAGATGTTCAAGGACTTCGGCGGCGCGATGCCGGCGCCCACCCAGGTGCTCATCGATCTCTCGCATGGCCTGCGCGACTACTGGTACTGGTTCGTGGCGGTGCCGGTGGCCATCGTCTTCGCCTTCAAGGCGGTGGTCCGCACCGAGAAGGGGCGCGTGGCGTTCGACTCCACCATGCTCAAGGCGCCGGTCTTCGGGCCGCTGGTGCGCAAGGTGGCGGTGGCGCGCTTCACCCGCACCCTCGGTACGATGCTCTCCTCCGGCGTGCCCATCCTCGACGCGCTCGACGTGGTGGCCCGCTCGGCCGGCAACCGCACCGTGGAAAAGGCTGTCCTGTACGTCCGGGCCAAGATCTCCGAGGGCAAGAACATCGCCGAGCCGCTGGCCGAGACCAAGGTCTTCCCGCCCATGGTGGTGCAGATGATCGGCGTCGGCGAGGCCACCGGCGCCATGGACGCCATGCTCAACAAGGTCGCCGATTTCTACGACGACGAGGTCGACGTGGCGGTGTCCGCGCTCACCAGCATGATCGAGCCGGTGATGATGGTCTTCCTCGGCGGGGTGGTGGGCGGCTTCCTCGTCGCCATGTACCTCCCCATCTTCAGCATCGCCGGGAACATAAAGTGAAGCGGGCGCCGCGCACCGGCGCCCTCCACCTTCCGTGACGTCGCCGACGCCGCTCGCCCGCAGGCTGGGGTGGATCTCGCTCTTCCGGCTGGCGGTGGTCACCGTCCTGCTCGGGGTGAGCGCCTTCCACGAGTGGGCGACGGGCACCGGCGGACCCGGCACGCTCTACGGCATCATTCTCGCCACCTACGCCGTGTCGGTGGCCTACGCGGTGGTCCTGCGGCTCGGGCGCGGCCTCCTCGCGCTGGCGCGCGTGCAGGTGGCGCTCGACGTGGTCCTGGCGGCGGGGGTGGTGGCGCTCACCGGCCGCTCCGAGAGCCCCTTCATCTTCCTCTTCTCGCTCGCCCCGGTGAACGGCGCCATCCTGCTCTACCGGGGCGGCGCGTTCATGGCGACCGCCTTCTCGCTCGCTACCTACCTGCCGATCACGTGCTGGCCTCGCGCGGGCCGGCCCCCACCGCTCACCCTCTTCCTGCAGGCCTCCGCCTTCGTCATCACCGCCGCGCTCGCCGCCTACCTGGCCGAGCAGCTCCGCAGCACCGGCAAGCGGCTCGCCGAACGGGAGGTGGACCTCGCCGCCATCACCGCCCTGCACGGGTCCATCGTGCGCTCGGTCTCCTCGGGCATCGTCACCACCGACGCGGCCGGGCGGGTGACCTATCTCAACCCGGCTGGTGAGGCGATCACCGGCCTCACCCTCTCCGACGTGCGCGGCGAGCCCGCCAGCCGCTGGTTCGCCGCCCTGCGGCCCACCGCCGGACGTGGCGAGAGCGAGCTCGTGAACGCGCGGGGTGAGCAGCTCCGGCTCGGCTACACGGTCTTCCCGCTGCACGAGCCGGGCGGCGCCGAGCTGGGAGAGGCGGTCATCTTCCAGGACCTCACCCGGCTGCGCGCGATGGAGGAGGCGATGCAGCGGAGCGCGCGCCTCGCCGACCTCGGCCAGCTCGCGGCCGGCCTCGCCCACGAGCTCCGAAATCCGCTCGCCTCGATGTCCGGCTCCATCGAGCTCTTGCGGGCCGGCGCCGAGCTCGGCTCCGACGACCGCCGCCTCATGGACATCGTCCTCCGCGAGGCGGGGCGCCTCGACGAGCTGGTCCGGCGCTTCCTGGAGTTCTCGAGGCCATCGCCACCGCGCCCGGAGGAGGTGGACCTCGCCCGCCTGGCCGGGGAGACCCTCGACGTGTTCGCGAACGATCCAGGCGCCGCCAGGGTGGAGGTGGTCCGCGCGCTTCCGGCGACGCCCGCCTGGTGCGATGCCGGCCAGGTGCGGCAGGTGCTGTGGAACCTCCTCGCCAACGCCGCCCACGCCGCGAAGCAGCGCGCCGTGCGCCGGGATGCGGCGCAGGAGGGGGAGAGGACCGACCCCGCGCTCGGCCTGCTGAGCTCCGGTCGCCTCACGCCGCGGCCAAACGGCGACGGCCTCGAGCTCACGCTCGGCCTGGAGCGCGGCGCGCGCGTGGAGCCGTCGGGCGGGTGGGAGCCCTCCCGGATTTCCGGCACCGTCACCGTCTCCTGTGGGGCCGAGCCGGATGGCGGCGCCTGGCTCTCGGTCGAGGACGACGGCCCCGGCATCGACGCCGCGCAGCGCGAGCGCCTCTTCACCCCCTTCCACACCACCAAGGCGCACGGCACCGGCCTCGGCCTCGCCACCGTGCAGCGGATCGTCGACGCCCACCGCGGGACGGTGGAGGTGACCGCTCCGGTGGGTGGCGGCGCGCGCTTCACCGTGCGCTTCCCCCCGCGCCCGGCGTAGGATCTCGCCCCCATGGCCTCCATCCTCGTCGTCGACGACGAGCAGTCGATGCGCGAGCTGCTCGACATCCTGCTCCGCAAGGCCGGCCACGAGGTGGTCCTCTCGGCCGACGCCGCCGGCGCCATCGTCCGCGCCAGGGCGGAGCCGTTCGACCTCGTGCTCACCGACCTCAGGCTGGGGCGCGGCTCCGGCATCGACGTGCTCCGGGCGGTGAAGAGCGCCTCACCCGCCACCGAGGTGGTGATGATCACCGCCCACGCCACCGCCGAGAACGCCATCCAGGCGATGAAGCTCGGCGCCCACGACTACGTGCAGAAGCCGTTCAAGGTGGACGAGCTGCGCCTGGTGGTGGAGAAGGCGCTGGAGCACCGCGCGCTCGTCTCCGAGAACCGCGTGCTCCGCCATCGCGTGGGCGAGCGCGACGGGGAGCAGCAGTCCATCCTCGGGGACGACCCGGCCATCCGGGAAGTGCGCGAGCTGGTCGCCAAGGTGGGGCCCACCCGCACCACCGTGCTCCTCACCGGCGAGAGCGGCACCGGCAAGGAGGTGGTGGCGCGCGCCATCCACGCCGCCGGCGACCGCGAGAAGCAGCCCTTCGTGGCCATCAACTGCGGCGCCATCCCCGAGGGGCTCATCGAGAGCGAGCTCTTCGGGCACGAGCGGGGAAGCTTCACCGGCGCCGCGTCGGCCAAGGCCGGACTCTTCGAGGCGGCCGGCTCCGGCACGCTCTTCCTCGACGAGGTGGGCGAGCTGCCACCGCTCGTGCAGGTGAAGCTCCTGCGCGCCCTGCAGGAGCGGAAGATCCGGCGGGTGGGCAGCTCCGCCGACATCGCCGTGGCCGCGCGCATCGTGGCCGCCACCAACCGCGACCTCGAGGCCGAGGTGCGCGCCGGCTGCTTCCGGGAGGATCTCTTCTACCGCCTGAACGTCATTCAGCTCCGCATGCCGCCACTCCGCGAGCGGCGGGGCGACATCGCCGCCTTCTGCCAGGCCTTCCTGGCGCGCTTCGCGGCCGAGCTCGCCAAGCCCACGCCGAGGCTCGACGGAGAGGCGGTGAGGCTCCTCGAGGCGCACCCCTGGCCCGGCAACGTGCGCGAGCTCGCCAACGTCCTGGAGCGGGCGGTCACCCTCACCGACGGTGGGGTGATCGGCGCCGCCGGCCTTCCCGCCGCCCTGCGCGGCGCGCGCGACGAGGCGCCCGGCGGCGACCTCCGCTCCCTGCCAGACGAGGGGCTCGACCTCCAGGCGCACCTCGACGCCGTCGAGCGGCGCATCCTGGAGCAGGCGCTGGAGCGCACCGGCGGCGTGAAGACCGAGGCCGCCCGCCTCCTCAGCCTCACCTTCCGCTCGCTCCGTTACCGCCTCGCCAAGTACGGCATAGGAGGTGAGCCCCCCTCACCCCTGCCCACTCCCCCCCCAGGGGAGAGGGAGTAGCCGTCATGGTCCGTGCCTGATGTTGTGCGACTCCCTCGGCACCTCCAGCCAGTAGAGCGACTCCATCACGTCGCGTGAACCCAGGCTGGTGCTGGAGGGCGGCTGCCCCGGGTCGAACTGCAGCGCGCTGTAGTGCACCTGCCCGAGCGGCGAGAGGCCGTAGCGCACCATGGGGGCGCTGGGCGGCGCGATGGTGCTCCGCTGCTGGCCGCGCAGGATGTTGGTGTCGTTGTGCGCCTCGTTGCAGGAGAGGTCGGGCGCGCCGCTCACGAAGTTGGAGGCGTAGCCCACCGCGATCTGGGTGGCCGTCCCGGCCGTGGTGCACGGGTCGGTGCCGGTCGCCGCCGAGCCGAGCGGCAGGAACGAGTTCCAGGTGCCGCAGGAGCGGGTCACGGTGGCGCTGGAGGCGGTCTTCTCGCCGGTGCAGCCGCTGGCGCAGGCCGCCAGGGTGGGACAGGGGCCGGTATTGTACCAGTACTGCCAGCCTGGGTCGTCCACCGTGGCCGGGCGGCAGGAGCCGGAGGCGCAGCCGTACGAACCGTCGAGCGTCACCTCCACCTGGGTGGTGTCGACGAGCGTGCACTTGTGCGCCGAGGTGAAGAGGCAGCCGTCGTAGTCCACGTCGGTGAAGCGGTTCTCGTCGAAGGTCTTGGCCCGCGTCCAGTCCTCGCTGGGAGCGGTGGAGAAGGTCTTCTGCGCCGCTCCGCCGTAGGACCAGATGCCGTAGAAGCGCGACTTGTAGCAGGTGTTCCCGGACGGGGTGAGGTCGTGGCCGGTGCCCACCGGCGACACGCTGCAGAGCCCGTCCTCGTCGCAGGTGGCCGAGCCGACGGCGGTGGTGGCGTTGAAGGTCCCGCAGTCGAGGCTGTAGCTCGCGGTGGCGGTGAAGTCCTTCGAGCCGCTGGCGCAGGAGCTGGCGCCGCTCCCGCAGGTCGAGGCGAGGGGTTCGCCGTACATCCGCCCGCCGCTGCAGGAGAAGCCGCCGGTGGAGCCGCACACGTCATAGGCCATGGTGGTGCCGGTGGTGACCGCGCACCCCGCCTGGCAGCAGCTGAAGATGTCGTCGGGCGAACAGCCCTTCTTCGTCGCGAGGATGCGCTCGCGGTTTCCCGACCCGATGAGCGTGCGGAGCGCCTTCCGCTGCGGCTCGTACACGTTGGAGGTCATGTAGAAGAGCTCGCTGCGATCGGTGGCCACCTGGGCGTCGTCGCCGCGCCGGCTCTGCTCGAAGGTGCGCGCCGCCTTCCAGTTGGTGACTCGCCCGTTCGCGTCGCGCTTGCCCGGCACGTCGAAGCGGGCCACGAAGAGGTTTCCACCCATGTCGCCCCAGGTGGCGGTGTCGAAGAAGTTGTCGGAGTCGAAGGGCGTGACGGCCGGGTCGCCCATGTCGACCAGGCCCACCGCCGCCGGCACCGGGAACATGCTGGTGGAGCGCCCGAAGCCGAGGTTCGCCTTGAAGTCGCTGTCGGTGTAGCGCCAGAGGACGCCGCCCGTCCCCACGTCGAGCATCCACACCGCGCGGCCGCGGTTGAGGCTCGGGTCGTACCCGCCGTTGACCATCACCACCCATCTCTCCAGCCACCCCTTGTGCGTGGGGTCGGGGTCGCCGGCTTTGGTCTCGAGCCGCACCGGCCCGATGGGTGGCGGGCGGGGGGCGAAGTCGCTCCACGACTCGCCCATGTACTGGGCGTCGTTCGAGAGGGGCGGGGGGAAGGTCCAGAGGAGCTTCGGGGTGGCGATGTCCGTGAGGTCGAGCGCGGTGTACTGGGTGCCGCCGCTCCGCTCGGTCACCACCGCCACGGTGTGGAACTCGCCGCGCTGCTTCTTGCCGTCGTTCGACACCGAACCGCCGAGCCCGTTGTTCGTGCCGTCGAGCCAGACGTCGCGCACCATCACGTTGCCGTCCACCATGTACTGGTGGTTGAACATGGTGTCGCGGAGACGGGGCAACAGGTCGGCCGGCACGAGGCCCCACAGCTCCTCGCCGGTGCCGTCGGTGAGGTCGCCCGGCACGCAGTCGTCGTCGAGCGGCATCCCGACGTCGGGAATGCCGGCGTCGAAGGCGTGCAGGAAGCCGTCGTTGGAGCCCACCAGCACCGCGCTCTTCCGGTCCTTGAGCGAGGAGCGCCAGGCGCGGTAGGCCCCCACCTGCGGCTTCCCGGTGGCGCAGCTGGCGTAGAGGTCGAGACTCGTCTGGTAGGCGCCGGCGTAGCTGTCGTTGGAGGTGCGGCCGAAGAGGGTGCGCACGCACTGGTTGTCGATGCCGTACTGGCAGATGCCCTCGGAGGTGGGCGGGTGCACCAGCACCGGCGAGGAGTGGAACACGTCACCCAGCTTGTAGAACGCGCCCTTGTTGCCCTGGTCGTTGGCCCGGTCGCGCTCCTCGCCGCTGTAGCCGCTGGTGATGGCGCAGTTCACCTTGCTGCCGTCGGCCAGCATGTTGTCCACCTTGTTGGACGGGTTGCCGGGGCCGCCGCAGCCATCGTCGTCCTGGTCGAGCACGTCCCAGCCCCGGGCGAAGAGGATCACCTGCTCGGCGCAGGAGGTCCGCCAGTCGCCCGACACCGTCTTCGGGCAGGCGGGGAGCGGATGGCCCTGCGCGTCGTTGCCGCTGCCGCAGAGCTTGGCGAGCTGCTCGAAGCCGGCACAGAAGCTCTGGGTGAGGTTCATGTAGGGCGCGAGTGCCGAGGCGTTGCGCGTCTCCAGCTCCGTCATCGTCCCGTCGGGCAGCGCGGTCCACAGCGTGCGCGGCCTCTTGCCCGGCGCGAACTTGGTCACCGGGGCGATGTTGCCCGTGAAGTCGGGCTCCGCGGCCGAGGTGTAGCCGGGCACGTCCAGGCCGGCCTTGGGGTGGCCGGTGGGATACTTGTGGGCCGAGAGCACCTGCCCGGCGTCCCAGAACACGTTCGCTCGCACGTGCCCCGACCCCTTCTTGAACCAGAGGCCGGTCTCCTTCTCCTCGAGAACCTCGTCGCAGTCGGCGTCGAGGAGGAAGGTGCCGCTGCAGATGTTGAAGCCCTGCGGGGTGGTGTCGCCGTTGAAGTTCGAGGGCACCTCCTTGCCGCGGCAGATGACCTTCTGCGAGGGATCGTCGGCGTTGAACTTCTTGGCCGTGTTGCAGCCCGCCGCCGCCTCGTCGAAGAGCATGAACTGGAAGACGTGCCCCTCCCAGGTGGCCTTCTCGCTGGGCCTGAAGCGGGTGACGAACGCCTTGGTGTTGGCGGCGTGGATGGTGGTGAGCGCGCTCGCGGCCGGGGCGCCGAAGGAGGTGGAGGAGGTGGCCACCTCGGCCACCGCCTGCGCCACCCGGGCGGCGAGGTCGGCGCCGTCGGCGGCGTTGTTGAAGGTGCCCTCCGACATGTTGGCCGTGGCCTGCAGGATGTTCTGGGCGTTGCCCGGCGGGAGGTTGAAGCTCACCGCGTGGACGAAGAGGTTCTGCGCGTTGTTGAGGTCGGAGCGGAGGTCGTTCTCGTGCAGCCAGGCCGCCACGCGGGGGAGACGGGAAGGGGGATTTCCGGTGGTGTCGGAGGGGCTGCAACACTGGTTCTTCGTGCGAGGGTTGCAGTTGTTGGTGGCGCCTGCGCAGTTGCCGCCGAGCGCGTAGGCCGCTGCGCCGTAGCTGTTGATGGTGGCCGGAAAGCCCATCTCGGTGTTGGGCGAGCCGTCGGTCACCACGATGATGGCGCTCTTCTGGCAGCTCCAGCAGATGGAGTCGTAGGAGGCGTCCACCCATGAAGCCTTCATCGAGCCGATGGCGGTCTGGGCGAAGGCGCCGATCTCGTAGCTCGCCCCGAAGGCGTTGGTGTAGGTGCCGGGCTGCGTGAAGTACTGGCCCACGCGGAAGAGACCGGAAGCCATGGGCGTACCGCCGTTCGCCAGCGCGGGCGCGCTCTGGCCGCTCGCGAACTTGCGGTTGAGCGCGTTCAGCACGTACTGGCGCGCCTCCACCATCTTCGCCGGGTTCACCGGATAGGAGTTGGCCTGGCTCGGGCCGAGCGGCACCACGAGCTGCGCGTTGTTGGTGAGGGCGGTGGAGGTGTAGGTGAGGCCGAAGCGGAGCTGGTCGGTGGGCGCGGTGTGGCCCGGGTCGATCCACACGGTTTCCTTCATCACCTTGCGGGCCGACATGAACTTGGGCGGGTTGGCGTTGAGCCAGCCGCCGGAGAAGAGCACCTTCGTTCCCGACTGCGTCCCGACCTGATCGTTGCAGCTCCCGTCCTTGTAGGGGTAGGCAGCCTCCCAGTTGAAGAAGTAGAAGCCCGGAGCGCTCGCGCCGAGGAGGCACCCGGAGACCGCCCCGGCGGGTGGGGTGATGGTCATGTAGGAGGTCTTGGAGGTCCTCGACGGGCAGTTGTGGTCGGCGTAGCTGATGGTGAAGGACCCATTGGAGGTGGAGGTCGCCGAGGTCTCGCCCCAGCTCGAGTACTCGTAGACGCGGTCGGCACGGAAGAGGCAGTTGTCCCCTGTGCAGCCGGTGCCCCACCCCGGGCGGTCATCGAGGCCATTTGCCGCGAGCCCGTGGCCCGGGTCCACCAGCGTGGCCGCGGGCACGTAGGCGTGCATCCAGGCGAGATCAGCGTTGGCGTGCAGGTCGCACGTGCCGGCGATGGAGGAATTGCCCGCAGCGGGGTTCGGCGGGTTGGCCAGTGCGGGCCACTTGCAGGTCGCGGGCGCCGCGCTGTCGTTCCAGGCGTTGTTCGCGTCGCCGCACTGCGGCAGCTGATCCATCGAGCCCGAGGTGTCCACCAGGAACATCACGTTCGAAGGGCCCACCGGCAGGGTGAAGAACTGCTCGTCGCCATTCACCGGGCTCTGCAGCGTGCTCGCGAGCGAGCTCGTGTTGTTGGCACACGGCGTCTGCGCGGCCGGGCCGCCGTCCGAGCGCAGCGGCAGGAGCGCCAGCGCCGCCGCGAGCGGCAGCCAGCCGAGGAGCTTCCTGGAGGGGATGTGCAGCATGGCGTTCATCTCCTGACAACGTGACCGCGCTTCAAGACCAACTCAGCCCGGCGATCGTTCCCCCTCTCCCCTCGGGGAGAGGGGGCCGGGGGGTGAGGGGGCTACAGGCCATAGCGCACGCCGAACTCCACCTCGAGCTCGCGGCCGTTCTGCGCACAGTGCACCACCACCCGCATCGGCTGCACCTGCTCCCCGATGCGGTTCGTGAGCTCGTTCACCTCCATCATCGGTCCCACCGTCACCGGGTCGATGCGGATCACCTGCACGTCGGCGGTGGGGGCATCCTGGCCATAGTGGCCGCCCTTCACCTCGGTGGCCGCGTCGAGCGCGTCGTCGAGCACCGGCGCGGTGATGCCGTGCTGGCCGAGGAGCTTCCACCGGCTCATGAGCAGCGAGCGGCCCGCCTCGGCGCAGGCCGAGAGCGCCGCCTCCTTGCGGCCGGCCACCGAGCCCGACACCTCGCGCGAGGCGAAGCGGATGATGGCCACCCCCGCTGCCGAGATGACCAGGATGACGATGATCGACATGATGAGCGCGCTGCCGCGCTGCCCGCGCCAGGTCTGCATCTACCCTCCGCCGATGTTCGCGCCGGTGAAGCCGCTGTCGCTGAAGTAGACCGGGAAGAGCGGCAGCCGGTTGTCCATGTTGCGCACCCGGGTGGTGGTCTCGAAGACCATCCGCCGGAAGCCCGCCTCGCCGTCCACCTCGGCGCGGTTCGCCACCGCCGGCACCTTGTCGTCGAAGACGCCGGGGTCGGAGCGAGGCGAACGGATCGTGAAGGCCACCCGCACCGCCTTCACGTTGGCCGGGTGGTGGGTGGTGCGGCGTGGGTCGAGGGTGGGCGTGGTGTAGGAGGGGATGCCCAGGGCGGGGGCGAGGTCGATGCCGGCCTCGCTCGCCGCGACGGCAGTGCCCTCGGCGGCGCCCACCACCTGCGCGTCGGCGGCCGAGAGCGGGAAGACGTAGGAGACCTGCACGTCCTCCACGTCGGGTGCGATGGCCACTGGCGTCACGTTGCCATCCGCGTCGGCGAGCCCCTGATCGAGCATGAGGTAGGGGCGCGTGCCCGGCGTCTCCCACGGCTGGAGGTTGCCCGCCGCGTCCACCGCCGCCACGAAGTAGCGGTAACGGTCGATCTTGAAGACGCGCCGGAGGCCGCCCTGGAAGCAGGCGTTGCCGAGGAGGTTGTTCTGGCTGGGGAAGTCGAGGGTGGCCGAGCCCTGCGGGAGGAGCTCCACGTCGACCGCGGCGGCGGTGGAGTCGACGTTCTGCTTCACCGTCACGTAGGCCCAGAGCCACTGGTTGCCGGTGCCGTAGCACATGACCTGGAGGATCTGCCCGGCCCGGAGCCGCACGGCGCTCGTCCCCGCGGAGGGGTTCGAGAGCACGAGCTTGGCCGTGCCGCTTCCGATGGGCGTGAGGTCCATCCCGAAGTCGGGGTCGCGCGCGTAGAAGACGAGCTCGTCGGGGGCGTCGATGCTGTCGCGGCAGGTGACCGGCGTTGCGCAGCCGTAGCCTCCGAAGCGCACCGCCGAGCCCGGCGGCACCCGGTCCATCACCGTGTCGGCCTGGCCCAGGTCGAAGGTGAAGGTGGGCTCGAGGCCGTATCCGGCCATCCGCAGGCGCGTGCTCACCTCGTCGATGGCCACCCGCGCCGTCTCCTGCATGGCGCGGTCGTCGCTGCCCTTCTGAAACATGCGCTGCGTGCTGATGAGCAGCGCCACCCCCGCCGCGACCACGATGAGAGAGATCGCGGTTGCGACGGTGAGCTCTATGAGGGAGAAGCCGCGCTGGGCCTTTGCGCCGGTCATTGCAGGTTCCCCGGGTTCGGGATGGTGGTGAGGAGCACCACGCGCCGGGCGCCGCCCTCCTGCGTCCAGCGGACGATGACCGCCACCCGCTTCGCGTCGGCGGTGCCGAAGCCGTTCACGTCGTCCACCTCGGCCACGTTCCAGTAGCGGGTGAAGCTGAGCCGGGTCACCTCGGCGCTGCGGAGCCCGTTCCAGGGGAAGAGCGTCGCGTCCTGCGACTCCAGCTCCGCCTCCTCGTGGTCGTAGACGAAGCCGTCGTGCTCGAAGCTGAAGTCGCCGTCGGTGTAGTTCGCGTCGTTGGTCGTGTTGCCGTTCGTGAGGCGCGGGTCGTCGTAGCTCCAGAGCTGCATCTGCGCCGCCAGGTCCTGCGCGATGGCCGTCGCCCGCGTCATCACCCGTGCGTCGGCGTTCATCCGCACGCCCACCCCGTGCATGCCGAGCAGGCCCACCGACCCGATGAGCATCACCCCCATCGCCACCATCGCCTCGATGAGCGTGAAGCCGCGTTCCCCCTCCTCACGTCGTGGGGAGGGGGGAAGTGGGGAGGGGACACGTTCCCCCTCCCCGCCGGGCGGGGAGGAGAAGGGCCAGGGGCTCCCCCTCCCCGCAGGACGGGGAGGGGGGAGGGGGGTGGGGCGCCCGTTATCCATTGTGGAATGTCCTCGCCGTCCCGCCTGCCCCCGTCACCACCAGCGCACTGGTGGTGTAAGCGGCCTCGCTGGGGAGATCGGTGCCAAAGAGCGAGACGCTGCCGCCCACGTCGGCGCGCGCCGGGCCGGTCGCGTCGTGGAAGCGCGCCCGCCCCCGGGCGTCGAAGACGATGGCGCCCCGGTGGTCGCCGGTCGTGCTGCAGAAGGAGCACGCCACGTTGGTGGCGATGGCGTTGTACGGGAAGGCGAGTCCCGCCAGCCCGAGGCCGGTGGCCGGACCCACCAGCACCCCGCGCGGCAGGTCGAGCGTGGTCACCACCTCGCTCGGCGTCGTGGCGGCCAGCACCGCCGGGTCGTAGTTGTCGAGGTTGAGCGGCGCCGCCGCGTTGAGGATGGAGCTCGCCGGCACGCCGCCGTCGCGGTAGACGACGAAGCGCCCCTTGGACGTGCCGTTCTCGAAGTCGGGGAAGACCATCACCGCCACCGGCAGCCCGTCCGCGAGCGCCCGCATCCGCGCCTCGTGCACCAGGGACTGCAGCTCCGCCGAGACGCCGTTGAAGGTGGCGCGCGGCCGCGCCCGGCTCATCGCATCGTAGGCCAGCGCCCCCAGTACCGCCATCACGGCGACGACCACCATGAGCTCGAGGAGCGTGAAACCGCGGTGTGGGTTCTTGCGCAAGGCAGGCCTCCGCCCGAAGTCCCTGCAAGTGTCGTGCGCCAGGCGGCTCCCGCCGGGCCGCCCAGGAGCGCGGTTCCACGGCTGAATTCAGGTGGGTGGGCAATCGGATCACGCACGCCCACATGCAAATGGTGCGGGATCGGCTACTTGGTGCATGGCATCGCGTTCGGCGGTGGACGGACTGCGTGAGACGTTTCCGAGCCGAGGGGCACTGCCGCGAAGCCTCACGACCGCCCAGCCATGCTCATGGTCAAGATTTGTGGGGAGCCTGGTCGCCTACACGCACTGGCGCGCCAAGCGGCAGGTGCTCCGCCGGGCCGGCGCACGAGCGATGCTATGGTCTCGCGAGCAGTCCGACCGCGGCAGCCGCCGGCGATGCGAGGCGCGGACGGCGTGCGAAAGACCCGAGCGGCCTTGCCGGCCGCCGAGCCGCGGAGTGGGACGACGTGACCGAACCGGAGCGAGCCCAGAAAGAACAGCCTTCCACCGGCGGTCACTCGTTGTTGGTGGGCGGAGCCGTGATCCTCTCGCTACTCGCCTACTCGGGCTCGTTCACCGGCGCCTTCGTGTTCGACGACCTCGCCCACGTCCGCGACCATCCTCTGGTCCGGGATTCAGCGCGCTGCGGAGCTGGGAGGGCTTTCTTTCCCAGCGCAATCGCTACGTGGGTTACCTCACCTTCGCCCTCAACCACGCGGTGGGCGGCGCGAACCCCTCCGGTTTCCACTTCGTGAACTTCCTCGTCCACGCGGTAAACGTCGGGCTCGTCTACGCGCTCGTCGTCCTCGCTTTCAGAGCGCCGCGCCTCGCCAGTTCAAGCTCGCGCCCACTTCCCCAGCGGTGGCCTTCCTGGCGGCGGCACTCTTCGCCACCCATCCGCTCGCGACCCAGGCCGTCACCTACATCGTGCAGCGCCTCGCCTCGCTGGCGGCGCTCTTCTCGCTCCTCGCGGTGGTGCTCTTCCTCGTCTGGAGGCTCGGACGTGAGCGGCGCGAGGTGGCCCCAGGGGCAACCGCCGACGGGGTGCTCCCCGCCCGCCGGTCGCCTCGCTGGCGATATGTGCCGCTCTACGCCGGCGTGCTCCTTTCGGCCACGCTCGCCATGATGACGAAGGAGAGTGCGTTCACGCTGCCGCTGCTCATCGCGCTCGTCGATGTCTTGCTTTTCCCTCCCCGGCCCTGGCGCGACAGGCTCTTCCTCCTACCCATCGCCGCCACGGCGATGGTCATACCGCTCACCTTTCTCAGCTACGTGCCGCTCCGCGCGGACTCTCTGGCGGGTGCGGCGCGCGTCCAGACGCCCATCGCCAGGCTCGACTACCTCTTCACCCAGGCGCCCGTGGTGCTCGAGTACCTGAGGCTCCTCGTCTGGCCTGCCGGTCAGAACCTCGATCACGACATCCCTCTGGCAAGAGGCCTCCTCGAGCCGAGGGTGTTCCTCTCGGCGCTCGTCTTGCTGGCGCTCTGCGCACTGGCGCTGGCGCTTCTGGGTTTCACGCGCTGGCCCGTCGACGCAGAGAGGGTGCCGGCCTTGGGAACCGAGCAACCCCGGTCGAGCCCTGGCCACGCGCTCGACCCCGCTTTTCGCCTGGTCTCGCTCGGCGTCGTTTGGTTCTTCGTGGCGCTCACGGTTGAGTCGAGCCTCATCCCCATCGTCGACGTCATGTACGAGCACCGCGCTTACCTCCCGTCGGTCGGCATCCTCGTCGCGGCGGCCGCCGGTGCCGGGCTGGCCTATCACCGCCTCTCGTCGCGCGACCCGTTCCGCTTTCTCGTGGCCTCCGGGGTGGTACTGGCGCTCGTCCTCGGGGTGGCGACCTTCAGCCGCAACCGGGTCTGGAAGGGCGAGCTCACGCTCTGGGCGGATGCGGCGGCGAAGTCGCCTGGCAAGGTGAGGCCACACGCCAACCTCGGCACGGCCCTCGCCACCGCCGGCCGCCTGAACGAAGCTCTCCCGGAATTCCAGCGAGCCATCGAGCTCGACCCCAGCTTCACCTACGCTCGTGCCCAGCTCGCAGCGGCCCTGCTCGCCCTCGGCCGACCTACCGAGGCGGAGCCACAGCTTCGTGAGGCGCTCCGCCAGCCGCCGAAGGATCCCGAGGTGCTCTTCAACCTCGCCGTGCTGCTCCTCGGGCGGGAAGAAAGGACGAGGCTCGGCCGCTCCTGGAGCGATTCCTTGCGGTGGCGCCGCCTTCCTACGGAAGAGCCCGTCAGCTGGCCGAGAGGGCGCTGCAAAGGAAAGCCGGAGCGGGTGAGAGCAGGGCCGCGTCCAGGGCGCCGGCGGGATGAAGCTCGGCTCCTTCTCGGGCCCCCTCTTCATCGAGGCGAGACAGCCGGCGGAGGTCGGCCTCATCGACTCCGGCGCAGGGCGGTCGCGAACCGCGTTGCTCGGCGGAGCCGCGCGCGCACGGCTCCCCGGAAGCGCCCGCGGAGGGTGTAGTCGCGCCCCATGAAGCGGGCGACGGTGTCGAAGCACGCCTCGTCGGCGACCGTCCGCTCCGGATAGCGCTCTACGAGAAACTCCTCGGCGCGGGAGGCCGTGTAGGCCGGCTGCGCGTCGCCGCAGTTCACGCCGGAGCCGTCGAAGCCCTCGTTGGCGACGAGCGAGCGGCGGGGAAAGAGCGACAGCTGTCCTCTCGTGAAGAGCGTGAGGTAGGAGCGGATCGCCCAGGAGTCGACGCGCCCGGCGCGCTGCGAGCAGAGCATCTCGAAGAACGGATAGCGCCCGCCCAGGTCGAACCTGCGGCGGAGCCGCCGGTCGGCCACCAGGCGCGCGTGGCCACGTCCGGCGGTGTCGAACGTGCGCCAGGCTCGGTCCCAGGTGGCCCAGCCCCAGGGCGAGAAGAGGGGCAGGAAGGTCGCGTCGGCTCCGGTGGGGAGGTGGCACGGGTACATGTAGCCGCTCACCGAGAAGACCGACTCGTCGTGCGCGTAACGGTCGAGCGCCTCGTTCACGTACCGGAGGAAGGTGCTCGAGACGACCACGTCGTCCTCGATGGCGATGGCGCGCCCGTGCCGCGCGCAGAGCTCCGAGATCCCCGCGATGACCGAGGCGGAGAGGCCCCGGTTGCTCGTAGCGAGGCGCACCTCCGCACCGGGAGGCGCTCGGCGGCGGATGAGCTCGCGGGTGGCCTCGACGGCCGAGAGGTCCGCCGCCGCCCTGGGACCGTCGGCGAAGACGTGGAGCGGCGACGCCGCGAACTCGGGATTGCGCTCTAGCGCGTCGAGGACCCGCGCCAGGTGGGCGGGGCGTCGAAAGGCGAAGAGGGCTATCGGCGCGAACGCCATTCGCGACATCATAGCCCGGCGCAGGTCGACGACGACCGGCGCGAGCTCCCTTGGCCCCTCGGTGAAGGCTCGCCACCACGATGCACTCGACAGGACGCGGAGAGCCGCCCGCCGGCACCCTGTGCGCTCCTCCGGAGCAGGATGGGGGTGCTCCCGCACATGGCACCCGCCGTCAGCTGGTGGGAAGCGTCGGCTGGCTCCTCCTGGAGCGGCTGATCGTCGCCCTGGTGGGCGCGGCGGTGAACCTGTGGGTGGTGAAGTACCTCGGCCCCGCGCAGTTTGGCAGGCTCGCCTTCGCCATCAGCTTCTCCACCCTGGTGGGCGCGTCGGCCGGCCTGGGGATGGACATCATCCTGGTGAGGGAGCTCGCCCGCCATCCGGACCGGGCGGGCGAGATCCTGGGCAGCGCCGCGCTGCTCCGGCTCGTGGCGGGAGGCGCGCTCTACCTGCTCACCGTCGCCATCGCCTCCGTGCTCGGGACGGAGAGCTCGGGCTCGTGACGGTCGTGGCGACGAGCACCGTTTGCCAGGCCGCCGGTGTATTCGACCTCTGGTTCCAGGCGCGCATCGCGGCGCGGGGATGGTCATCGCGAGGACCGCGGTGGCCCTCCTCTACGCGCTGGTCCGCTTCCTCCTCGTCGCCGGGCAGGCGCCGCTCCTGGCCTTCGGGGTCGCCTTCGCCCTGAACGCCGCCCTCACCCTCGCCGCGAGCTACGCGCTCTACCGCCTCCCGGGCTCGCGAGGGAAGCTCTCGTTCACCTGGAGGCGCGCGCGGGCGCTCCTCGCCGACTCCTGGCCCCTCATCGTGACCGGCGCGGCCATCACCGTGTACATGCGGCTCGACCAGGTGATGCTGGGGACCATGGCGGGCGACCAGGCCACCGGGATCTACGCCACCGCGGCCGCCCTCTCCGAACTCTCCTACATGCTGCCCATCGCCATCTCCACGAGCGTGCTGCCGCTCCTCGTGCGCGCCCAGGCCTCCGGGGACCCGCGAGGCGTCTCGCGGACGATGCAGCTCCTCTACGACGGCATGGCGGCGAGCAGCTACCTCGTCGCGGCGGTGGTGACGGTGGCGGCCCGGCCGGCGCTCACCCTCGTGCTGGGACCGGCCTACCGTCCGAGCGCGGACGTCCTCGTCGTCCACGTGTGGACGCTGCTCTTCGTCTCCCTCGGCATGGCGCGCTCGCGCTTCCTGGTGGCGGAGAACCACACCCGCTTCTCCATCGCCGCGGCGCTGCTCGGGGGCGCGGTGAACGTTGTCCTCAACCTCGCGCTCATCCCGCGCTGGGGGGCGATGGGCGCGGCCTGGGCCACGCTCCTCGCCCAGGTCTCGGCGAGCTACGCCTCCGGGGTGCTGGACCAGCGGGTGCGCGGCTCGTTCCTCCAGGCCACGCTGGCGCTCCTCGTCCCCTTCCGCTGGAGCGCCCTCCTCCGGCTGGGCCAGCTCGCCGCCGGTGCCAGGAGGGCGAGGTAGGCGGGGCGCACCCTGTGCGAGCATGTCCCCGGAGGCCGGCCGCGGATGTCAGGCGCCGCTGCCGCGCAGGATCCTCGTCGTAGATCGACGAGACGAGGCGGGCGTAGCGGCCGGCATCGTGGCGGGAGAGCGCGAGCTCGTGGCCCCGGTCGCCAAGGGAGGCCGCCAGGTGCGGCTCGGAGAGGACGCGCTCCATCGCGTTCGCCAGGGTCACCGGATCTCCCGGGAGGGACGCAGCAGGGCACTCTCACCGCCAGTCTGCTCGACGATTGAGGGGTGGCGAGAGGCGACCACCGGCAGGCCCTGACGGCACCGGCCTCGGCTACCGGCAGCGCGAAGTGGTCGGTGGTGGAGGGGAAGGCGAGGAGGTCGCTGGCGGCGAACAGGTCGGCCAGGTCCGACACGAAAGGCGTGGCGCGGCACACGGGCCCGAGCCGGTGGCGCGCCACCGCGCGCTCGATTCCGGCCGGTGAGCGTCAGCCGCGGAGCCGCCGCCGACGCGAGGCGCGCGAGGCTCGACGTGGGCTCTTCGAAGCCGGGCATGAGGCAGATGAGGCTCGGAAGCCGGGGCCGGAGGTGGCCGAGCGCTTCCAGCATGGGAAGGACCCCCTCGATCAGCGAGCGCCCGCCGGCGTAGAGCACGACGCGGTCGTCGCCCCCGAGGCCGAGCCGGTGCCGCGCCTCCGGGCGGCTCCACCCGCGGACGAAGCGGGTGAGGTCGACGAGCTCGCCCACCACCCTCCCGGCGTTGGCCACCGGTCCACCGCTGGCGGGCCGCCTCGGAGAGGAAGAGGAGTTCGCCCGGCCAGCGCGCCATCGCCTCCCGGACCCCGCCCAGGCCGGCGCGCAGCGGGCCGCCGCCGGGCATCTCGCGCACGTGCCACACGAAGGGCACGCCGAGGCGGTGGAGCGCTCGGGCCGACGGGACCAGCACGGCCGAGTCGAGGTGCACGAGGTCGGGCCGGACCCGCTGGACGAGCTCGAGAGTACGGCGCTCGCTCCGCCGCCACCGGGCCAGCGCCGCGAGGCGAGGAGCCCAGGAGGCCGGGGCGGCGAGCGAAGGGGGCGAGCCGCTCGTGCACTCCAGCGAGCCGATCCCCGGCCAGCTCAGGGTCTCTACGCCTCCCGCGGCGTGGAACCGCTCCAGCTCCGGCGAGGGGTGCGGAGCGCGACGACCGGCGAGAAGCGGGAGCGGTCGAGGTGGGAGAGGAGCCGAGCGAGGCTCACGCAGGAGCCGCCGAGCGACGAGGCGTGCTGGAGGTAGAGGATGCGCTTCACCGGCCGGCTCTCCGATGTGCTGGGGGGAGATTCAACTTTCACTCTTCCGGGGCGCCCGCATACTGCCAGGCCGGTGCTCTCCTTCCTCACCGTGCCGAAGGCTTTCGAGGGCCACGCCGGCGTCATCCAGCGAAATGCGCTGGCGAGCTGGCGCCGCTCGGTCCCCGGCTGCGAGATTTTCCTGTGCGGGGACGACGGCGGGGCGCGCGAGGCGGCGGAGGCCGTGGGCGGGCGCCTCCTCCCGGACGTGGAGCGGAACGCCTTCGGCACGCCGCTCGTCGGCCCCGTCTTCCAACGCGTGGCGCGCGAGGCCACGCACCGGCTCCTCGCCTGGTCAACGCCGACATCGTGCTCCTGCCGGGCTTTGCCGAGGCGGTTCAGCGACTGGAGCTGCCCTCGTATCTGCTCGTCGCGCGACGGTGGAACCTGGGGGTGACGGAACGCCTCGATTGCGATTCACCACGATGGGCGCTAGAGCTCCAGGAACGGCTACGCGCGGAGGGCGAGCCTTCCGGCGCGACGCCATCGACTGCTTCGTGTTTCCGCGAGAGAGTCCGCTCGTGGAGCTGCCGCCCTTCGCGGTGGGTCGACCGGGCTGGGACAACTACCTCGTCTACCGCGCGCGCAAGCTCGGGATCCCGGTTGTGGACGCGACGCCGGTGCTCACCCTCGTGCATCAGAATCACGGATACGGTCACGTTCCAGCCGCCAGCGGCGACCGCTGGGAGGGGCCGGAGGCTCGGATGAACCGGGCGCTCATGGGTGGCACGGAGCGCACGTTCGATATCGGCGATGCCACCCATGTGCTCATGGCGAACGGATTAATCCCAGCGCGAGGGTTCCGCAAGACGATCCGGACGATGGAGACCTCTCACCTCCGCTACCCGCGGCTCGCCTTCCTGGGAAAGCTCGGCTTCGCGCTGCGCGGAGTGCCCGTGGTGATGCGCCGGACCTGGTCGGCCGCCCGGACGTCCCGGTGGAACTCGTGAGCGCGCCGGTCGTCACCGTCGTCGTCGGCGTCTACAACCGCGCCAGCGCCATCGTCGCCTGTCTCGACAGCCTGCTCGCGTCCACCTTCGTCGACTACGAGGTCGTCCTCGTGGAGGACGCATCCACCGATGATTCCGCGGAGGTGCTGGAGCAGTACCTCGCCGAGCACGCAGGCGCGCCGCTCCGCCTGCTGCGCAACCCTCGCAACCTTGGTGCCTCGGGCGCCCGCAACGTGGGCGTGGAGGCTGCTTGCGGCGACCTCGTCCTCTTCACCGATTCGGACTGCGTGGTCGAGCCGACCTGGATTGAGGAGCTGGTGAAGACCTTCCGGTCGACCGCCGCCGCGGCCGCGTCTGGCGTCGTTCTGGATCAAGCAGCCTCGAACCTCGTCGAGCGAGCCTATGCGGGCTCCTGCCTCACCACCGCGAAGGCCCCCAACCTGATGGAAGGCAACATGGGTTTCCGCCGTTCCGTCGGTGTGCGGTTCGACGAGAGCCTCTTCGGCGGCGAGGGCGATGACCTGGCGCGAAGGATCACGCGAGCCGGGGGTCGCATCGCCTTCGCCCCGGCCGCGGTGGTACGCCACCACCACCGTCTCACGCTATCGGCCTACGTGCGAATGGCATGGGCCATCGGCCGCGGCCACGCGCTCTACTGGTACAAGCACGGCCTCTTCCTGGGCCATGACATCCTGGCCGGAGGCCTGGCGCTGTCACCTCTCCGCTGCTGGCGCTGGGACCGTGGGGGGGCATCCCGGCGGTCCTCGCGCCCTCCAGTTCGCCGCCATCGCCTTCAACGAGCTGCACCACAAGAAGAAGAGCTGGCGCGAAGCCACAGCCGTGATGCCCGTCCAGCTCGTTTATTACGCCGTCCGTACCGTGAGTGCGCTCCACACCCGCGCCCGCGTGCTTCTCGGTCGAGAGCCGGACATCGCCAGATCGAGACGCCGCTGGCGTGCGGAGGCTCAGGCATCTGGGGGTGGGGCGTGGGGCTGATCGCGTGGAGGTGAATGAATCGGCGGCGCGTGGAGATCGCGTTCGGCCCCGAGGATCGCCAGCTCCTGGGTCAGCCGCCGCACCTGCTCGGTGAGGCGGGAGATGACCGTGGAGAAGTGCACGCTGATGGCGAGCAGGAAGAGCAGGCCGAAGAGGAAGAGGGTGGTGGTGACGGTCACCGCGCCGATGAGGCCGGTGATCCACTCGATGAGCCCGTACCAGCCGGAGAGGAAGAGCATCGCCACGCCGGTGGCGACCCAGAGCCAGGAGTACTCCTCCTTGAGCCGCCGCCGCCTCACCAGCTCCACCACGAGGAGAAGCGTGACGAGGCTGGTCAGCACCGCGAAGACGCGCTGGGTGGGGTTCATGGGCGCTCGCTCCGGAACAGGACGAGGCCGAGCGCCAGCGACATCCTGAACACGTAGTAGAGGGGACGAAGGAGGCCGCCGTGCATGCTCTTGCCGCTGGGAGAGGCTAGCATTCGGACCGGAACCTCCAGGAGCCGCAGTCCCGAACGCGCCACCATGGCGAGCACGTCCGCGTCCGGATAGTCGGCGGGATAGCGCTCGTGCGCGTAGAAGGCGAGGGCGCGGCGGGAGATGGCCTGGAAGCCGCTGGTGGGGTCGGTGAGCCGCTGACGGGCGAGGGCGCTCGCAAGCCAGGCGAAGAGCGCCATCCCCACGCGGCGCAGGAAGGGCGGGCGGTACGAGCCTGCCTCGAGAAACCGCGAGCCCACCACCACGTCGGCCTCGGCCAGGGCCGTGACGAGGCGCGGGATGGAGGCCGGGTCGTGCTGGCCGTCCCCGTCGAGCTGCACCACGCCCTCGTAGCCCCGGCGCAGCGCGTAGCGGTAACCGGTCTGAAGCGCCGCGCCGTAGCCGAGATTCGTGGCATGGCTCACCACGATCGCCCCTGCTGCACGGGCTGCGATTGGGGTCGCGTCGGTGGAGCCGTCGTCCACCACCAGCACGTCGGCGCTGACCTCGCGCCGGACGCTCTCGACCACGCGACCGATGGCGGCCGCCTCGTCGAACGCCGGAAGGACCACCAGAAGCCTCAGCGTGGGACGCTCGGGCACCCGCCGAGCTTATCCCAGGTCGGGCGTGAGAGGATGGAGAGGAGGAGCGCACGTGAAGGTCTCGATCATCACACCGTCACTCGACCAGGTGGCGTTCATCGAGCGCACCATCGAGAGCGTGCTTGCGCAGCGTGGACGATTCGAGCTCGAATACCTCGTCATGGACGGCGGGTCGACGGACGGCACCCTGGAGATCCTCCGGCGACACGAGGGAAGGTTGCGCTACATCTCGCAAGAGGACGGTGGGCAGTCGGCCGCCATCAATGAAGGCTTCCGCCGCACCTCGGGCGAGGTGGTGGCCTGGCTCAACTCGGACGACGTGTATTTTCCCGGCGCCATCGAGGCGGCGGTCGGCGCCCTGCGCGGCGGAGCGCGCTGGTGCTTCGGCGGGTGCGACATCGTCGACGAGCAGGATCGCACCGTTCGAGTGGCCATCTCCCGGTACAAGGCGTGGGTGGGGCAGCGCTACAGTCGGCGCCGGCTCCTGGGGCGCAACTTCATCCCCCAGCCTGCCGTGTTCTTCCGGCGCGAGCTCCTGGAGGAGGCCGGTCCGCTCGACGGCGAGCTCCCGTACGCCATGGATTACGACCTCTGGCTCCGCTTCGCACGACTCGCCGAGCCAGCCTTCGTCCCGCGCCCCCTCGCCGCCTTTCGCTGGCACGGCGGCTCGATCACCGGCGGCGGGTACGTCAGGGGAGCCTGGGAGTGCTACCGCATCGCGCGCAGCCACGCCCGCGGATTGGAGCGGTTGGCGCTCGCCGAGCACCTCCTCCACGCGGGAGCCGAGGTGGCGGTGTACCGGGCGCTGGACCTCTGGCGAAGGCACCGACCGAGGCCTGCGGAATGACGTGAACGGTGAGCCCGATGAATGCGCGACGGGGGGGCCAGCCCCGGTGCCCGGACGTTCACCGGAAGTCGCGGCGCTCCAGGATGCCAGCCGCCAGGGCCAGCGCTGCGGCGGCGTACAGGGCGGCCTGCAGCGCCGCCAGGCCCGCAGAGGCGGGGAGGGCCGAGCTGTAGACGACCGCCTCGTTCACGGTGAGCGAGCCGAGGTCGGGGAGGGCGTACCAGATGGCGGAGGCGACCCAGGCGTGCTCGCCCTGCCACAGTGCCCGCACCTCGCTGGAGAGGTAGCCGGCCACGGTGAGGCTCAGCGTGAAGATGGCGGCCAGCGTGGTGTTGGTGAAGGAGGAGAAGAGCACGGCTATCGCCGCCACCGTGAGCACCTTGAGGAGGAGCAGCAGGATGGCGAGCACCAGGGAGCGGTCGATCGGGGCGAGCGAACCGGCGTCGAAGGCGAGCAACCCCCCCAGGATGAGGCTCATCGCGGCCACGTTGAGGGTGAGCGCCGCGCCGAGGCCCAGGTAGCGCCCGAGGAGGTATTGAAGGCGCGAAACCGGCTTCGCCACCACCGGGTAGAGCACGCGCCGCTGGATGTCTCCGGCGATGAGGTCTGCCCCGAGGAAGGTGGCGAGCAGGAGCGACACGAGCTCCATGGCGGTGAGGCCGAGGTCGGCCAGGATGCGGTGCGAGTACCCGACGGTGAGCGCGGAGGCGAAGTAGGTGGCGAGGAGAAGCAGGCCACCGAAGACGAGCAGGTTCACCTGCGCCTTGCGGCTCAGCGCCTCGCGGATGGTCACGCCGGCGATGGCGAGCACTTTCATCGAACGGTCGCCCCTTTCAGTTGCGCTCGCAGCCGGTCAATCAGCCGACTTCGGTCGGCCTTCTCGACGGGCCGCATGACCCGGCGCGGGTGGACAGTGGAGTGCACCCGGCCGTCCTCGTCGATTGTCCACCCTCCGCCGAATGGATCGGTTGGGACGTGATCGAGGAATCCCTCGCGGACGAGCTCGTCGACGAAGGCCGGCAGCCGCTGGAAGCGCTCCCGAAACGCCTGCGACGGCCGCGTCGAGGGGTAGCGCCACCTCCTCCAGCCGCGCCTGCTCGAGCTGCGTCTCCAGGGCGGCGCGCGATTCGGGCTCCCGCGTGGTGGCGAGCATGTGGGTGAGGAAGCTGATGGCGGCGCCGGCCTGATCGCCCTTCACGTAGAGCGCCATGACCGCTTCTCTCATGTGAAGGGGCGCCCCGGGCGCCTTCGCCGCGCGCTCGAACCACTGGCCGGCCAGGGCGTAGTCGCCGGCATACATGAAAGCGTTCACCCCGCGGTGGAAGGGCAGGATGTAGCGCTCCGGCAAGTTCACGGTACCCTTCTCCAGGAGCGGTTCGACTCGTCCAGGCGACCCACGCTGGCGAGGATGTTGCCGCCCACCTGGTAGGCGTAGCCGTGCCGCGGGTCGAGGTCGGTGACGAGGTCGAGCACGGGAAAGAGCTTGTCCCAGCCCCGCGTGCTCGCCTGAGCGTCACCCATGTACTGGATGGTGCGCAGCCAGTAGAGGTTTGCGGCCAGTGTGGGATGGCCGAGCGACAGCCAGCGCACCGCGTCCGCCCGGGGCACGTAGGAGAGGTCGTAGGGGGTGAGCTCCGCCGCGGCCCGGACGCGCCGGCCCACCGCCACCTTGCCCCAGGCGAGCGCCGCGGCGAGGAGGATGAGGAGGGCGGCGCGGCGTCTCATGGGAGGGATTGTGCTGGAGTGATGTCGCGTTCGCGGAAGAGCGATGGCGCCCCCGATGCCCCGGGAGCGCCATCATGATGCCACGAAAAGCCTTGCTGTTCTGAATCAGCGCCGATTGTTCAGGCTAGAACACGCTCTCGTCGCCGACCACGGGGGTGGAGGTTTAGAGGTGGCTGCTGGGATGGCGTTCGTGCCACTGCCGCAGGCTGCATCGCTCGCCTGAACGCCGGAGCCCACGCTCCCATCGGAGCCGAGCAGGGGCTTGAAGAGACCGACGCAGCGCAGGAGGCTGTCTCCATCCACGTCCGATTGAGCCTAGACCGTCAGCGCTAGATCCTGAGGGGGCAGTGCACCGGCTGTCGTCGCAAGGTACACAGCCGTAGGTTCTGCCCTCGACGGCCCAGTCGATCCTGCGGGCGGTCGTGATGTCGACTGCGGCCCACTGGAGCTTGTTGGTCCCTGGGGTGGCGCCGGTGGGGCATCTGCGCGAAAGCCCAGTACTGGCCGACCGAGCCCGCGGGGTTCCCGCGCTCGCTCTGGCGCATCGCCTCCTCCGACTTGAAGATGCTGTCCACGTTCTCGTTGAGCTCGCTCACCTTGGCGCGCAGCTGGTACCGCATGAAGTTCGGGATGGCGATGGCGGCGAGGATACCGATGATGGCCACGACGATCATGAGCTCGATCAGCGTGAAGCCCTTGGACACCTTCTTCATGTTGCCTCCTGGGCGCTGACGAGCGCCGGTTCCGGCCGACCGGACCGCGTTCCGGCGGCCGTCGTGCACCCGGCCTCAAAGCACGGGCGATGCCAGGCCCCGATCGGCCAAGCCCGCGAAAGCTGGTGTCCCGCGATCGTGGAACCGTGACGCTGCAGGGGCAGGAGAGTCGGACGAGGTGACGCTTTTCGTCGATCCGATGTGGGGATACGTGAGCTCCGCAGGGGGGGCGACGGCTCACGTTTCTCTTTCGGCCAGCCCCAAAGCCAGCCCTCGGCCGGAGAAAGCTGCGCCTGGCCATCTGACCCGCCGGCGCGACCCGCCTTGCGGCATCTACTACCCCGACATTCCGGGGTCGGCAGTCCCGGAGAAACTGTCGAGCAGCCGCTTTGACACCCTGGCAGCGGCCCGCGATCATGCCGACGCGCATGATCCTGCGAACGGAAGGGCTCACCAAGACCTTCGACCTTCGCCCGGGCAAGCGGGTCACGGCCGTGGACGGGCTGACCTTGTCGGTGGCGGAGGGCGAGATCTTCGGCTTCGTGGGGCCGAACGGCGCGGGGAAGACCACCACCATCAAGATGCTGATGGGGCTCATCTTCCCCACCCGCGGCAAGGCCTTCATCTTCGATGCGCCCATCCCCTCGAAGGCCTCGAAGGCGCGCATCGGCTACCTGCCGGAGAACCCGGCCTTCCACGAGTTCCTCACCGGGACTCGAGGCGCTGCACTTCTTCGCCACGCTAGCCGACGTGCCGCGGCGCGAGCGCGAGCGGCGCTGCGACGAGCTGCTCGAGCTGGTGGGGCTCACGGCCGCGGCCGACCGTCAGCTCCGCAAGTACTCGAAGGGCATGCAGCAGCGGCTGGGCATCGCCCAGGCGCTCGTCGCCGACCCAGCCTTCGTGGTGCTGGACGAGCCCATGAGCGGCCTCGACCCCATCGGCCGCAAGGAGATGCGCGACATCATCCTGGAGCTCAAGCGGCGAGGGAAGACGGTCTTCTTCTCCACCCACATCCTCCCCGACGTGGAGATGCTCTGCGATCGCGTGGGCGTCATCCGGAAGGGCAAGCTGCGCGACGTGGGACCCCTCGGCGAGCTCCTTTCCCCGCGGGTGAAGTCGGTGGAGGTCACGGCGCGCCTGCCGAGGCGTCGCCGTGCCGGCGCTCGCCGGGGGCGCGAGCTCGCCAGGGACGGCGAGCGCGTCACGCTGCTCTTCGACTCCGAGGCCGACGGCGATGCCGGCGCTGCGGGCGCTCCTCGCTGGCCGGCGGAAGCGCTCATCGCGGTGACCCCGCACCGCGAGACGCTGGAGGACTTCTTCATGCGGCGGCTGGCGGAGGGCGCCGAGGCGAAGGGGTGAAGGTGGCCCTGCGGCTGAAGCGGCGGGGCGAGGCCGTGCCGCTCTCGGAGCTGCTGGGGTCGGTTGGCTCCAGGGTAGGTCGTGAGCGCATGGAGGAGCTCTCCTCGCGCGCCTTCCCGCACTTCGAGCCGGCGCCCGGCTCCCAGGCGTCCTGGTGAAGATCGACGAGGACGGAAAGGGCACGGTGGGCCGGTTCGTGAACCGTGTGTTCCGGGCAGCCAGTCGTACGTGACGTCGCTCTTCGACGCGCGCCCCCTCGTCGGGCGCAGTCACGGGCCTTTCGCCGCTTTGACACCCGACGTTCTCCCCCGGATCATGCTGTCGCTCATGTTCGCCCCCGCGCCTCGTCCCGCGTCGTCGAAGCTCGCCGGCGCTCGCGGGGCCGCCCGCTGATGGCGCTCCTCGTCGCCCTATGGGCCGCCTTCACCGGCGCCTGCGTGGGGAGCTTCCTCAACGTGGTGGTGGCGCGGGTGCCGGCGGGGCTCTCCATCGTGAGGCCGCGCTCGCGCTGCCCGCGCTGTCTCACGCCCATACGCGCGAGCGACAACATCCCGGTGCTCTCGTGGCTCCTCCTCCGCGGCCGGTGCCGAGCCTGCCGGGCGCCCATTGCGATGCGCTACCCGCTGGTGGAGGTGGCCGGGGCGGCCATCGCCCTGGTGGTGCTCTGGAGGCACGGGTTCACCCCGGCGGCGCTCGCCGAGTTCGCCTTCGTGGCGCTGCTCCTCGCGCTCGCGCTCATCGACCTCGACACCTGGCTCCTCCCGAACGCCCTCACCTTTCCGCTCATCGCCCTGGGGCTCGCTGCCAGCGCGCTGGGGCTCACGCCTGCGGGCGGCTTCCGCGGCTCGCTCTACGGTGCCGGGATCGGCTTCGCGGCCTTCGCGCTGGTGGCGTGGGCGGGCGGGAAGGTCTTCAAGAAGGAGGCGCTGGGGTTCGGCGACGTGTGGCTCCTGGCGGGCCTCGGCGCCTGGGTGGGGCCGATGAGCCTGCTGCCGGTGGTGCTCATCGCCTCGGTGGAGGGGGCGGGCGTGGGCATCGCGCTCATCGCGCTGGGGAAGGCGCAGCCGGGCCCGGAGGAGGGAGCGGCCGCCCGTAAGAACCCCGCTCACCCTGAGCGGAGCGAAGCGGAGTCGAAGGGTAGAGCGGCGCCGGCGGGTGAAGAGGACTGGGTCCCGCCGAAGAATGCGGTGCCGTTCGGCCCCTTCCTGGCGCTGGGTGCGGTGGAGTGGCTCTGGTTCTCGCCGCTCCTGGAGCGCCTCTTTCCGGTGGTCGGCCTGTTCCGCTGAGGGGACGCTCCGGTGCGCCCCTCCGTCCGCGGCCTCTTTCTCCTGCAGGCCCTCGCGCTGGGGGCGGTGGCGGGCGTGGCGGTGCTGGCGTTGGGGTTGCCGCTCGCAGCCCGGCAGGCGCTGGGGCTCCCCGGCCTGGCGCTGCTGTCACTCCTGGTGGCGCTGGCCGTCTTCGGGGTGGGCGCGCTCCTCCTCCTGCGCAGCACGGCGCGGCCGGTGGACCGGCTCCTCTCGGCAGCGGCGCGGCTCCGGGCCGGGGCGGGCGACCTGCCGATCCTGGGAGGTGAGGGGGACCGGGCGCGGGGCGACGGTGCGGGCTCGCTCGAGCGGCCGGCGGTGGCCTTCGAGCGGCTGGCGGCGGCGCTGGCGGAGGAGCGCGAAAGGCTCGCCGCCAAGGTGCGCGAGCTCACCGCCTCGAATGCCGCCCTGGCCGCGGCGCGCGAGGGGCTGCTCCGCGCCGAGCGGCTCGCCACCGTGGGCCGCATCGCCGCGGGCCTCGCGCACGAGGTGGGCAACCCGCTGGGCGCGGTGACGGGCTACGCCGAGCTGGCGAAGGGCATGCTCCCGCCCGGCTGCGACCCGGAGCTGCCAGGCGCGCTGGAGCGCATCGCGGCCGCGGCGGCGCGCATCGACCGCACCGTGCGCGACCTCCTCGACCTTGCGCGGCCCATGCCGCCGGCGCTGGGGCCGGTCTCGCTCGCTGGCGCGGTGGAGACGGCGCTGCGGCTGGCGCGCGGGCAGGCGCGCTTCCGGGAGGTGGAGGTGGAGGTGGCGCTTCCGCCAACGATGCCGGCGGTGCTGGCCGACGAGCACCGGCTGGTGCAGGTGCTCCTGAACCTGCTTCTGAACGCGAGCGACGCCATGAAGGGGAGGGGGAAGGTGAGGGTGACCGCCCTCACCGGACCGCCCTCACCCCCCTCCCCTCTCCCTCCGGGAGAGGGGGAACAACGCCCTGTTCACGTGGAAGAGGGCGAGCTCGTCTTCCTCACCGTGGAGGACACGGGGCCGGGGATCGCGGAGGCCGACCTGCCGCGCGTGTTCGAATCCCTTCTTCACCACCAAGGAGCCAGGAGCGGGCACGGGCCTGGGCCTCGCGATCGCCCAGCAGACGCTGGAGTCGTTCGGAGGGGCGATCGCCGCTCGGAACCGCGAAGGGGGCGGCGCGTGCTTCGAGCTGACGCTGCGGCGTTCTGCGTGAAGCTTGGCGCCACCTGGTCACCTCCCCGGCTCCGCTCCCAGGAGGCGGAGAAACGCTGCTGGAGTCACCATCCGAACGCGGTCGTGCTCCTTCACGGCCAGGAGGGCGGCATCGCCGGTGACCACGAAGTCCGCTCGTCCCTCGAGCGCGGCGTTCACATAGACGTCGTCGTCGGGATCCGCGCACACCTGCGGTAGGCCAGTTCGGTCATCGACCACCTCTGCCAGGAGATGCAGGTGCTCGAACCAGGCGAGCGGATCCGCGTGACGAATGGCTTTCCGAACGCGGGGACGCTGGAGTACCTCGCATACCTCTTCGGCGATGGCAGGAGAGCTCACCAACCGAAAGGCTCCGGATGCAGCGGCGGACAGGACTTCTCCGGGGGGACCGGCCGGCGCGATGAGCGCGCTGACGTACACGTTGGCGTCCACGACGGCCCGGAGCACGAGAACCTCCACCGACGGCGCTGCTGATTCCGGCACAGCTCACGACGGCGTCTTCCACCGCGCTGCAACAGTCGGCACGACGACCAGCTCACTTCGGCCAGGACGCTCGCACCTCACCGCTTCTTCCGTGCGCGACGAGCCGCCCTGACCTCGCGCACGGCCTCGGCCGCGATCTCGTCGGCCTCCTCGGTGGTGAACCCGCTCGCCTTCTGTTGCTCGAGCCCGTCGAGGACGTAGCGCCGAGCGAGCCGTTCCAGTTGCTCGAGCTTCGGGACGGGTACGAGCGCTGCCAGCGCCTGACCCTGCCGCTCGATGATGAACTCGTCTCGCCGAAGGTCGACGCGGTTCAGGATCTCTCCGAGCTTCGCTCTCACGTCGAGCGTGCTGATGCGCTCCTTCATCGCCCACCTCCCTGGCCTGATGAGTATCATAACTATAACAACCCAAAAAACGAGCCGCCATCTCGTGCGACCCGGCTCCGCTGACCCGCTCCGCCGAGAAGCAGACAACCTGGACATCCAGCCTCTCGCGTCCGATGTCATTCGAGCGGTCGCCGGGTGGCCGCTGGGCCTCCCTTGCGTCGAGCGCCCGTCCCGGGCCTCCGGCGCCCCCGTGCTACCATCCCCGGGTGGCCTTCCGCAGCGTGCTCATCGCCGACGACGAGGAGCCGATGCGGCACCTCCTGGCGGTCTTCCTGCGCGGGCACGGTTACGCGGTCGCCGCGGTCTCGAACGGCGAGGAGGCCCTGCGCGAGCTCGCCGCCCGCGACCACGAGCTCGTGCTCTCCGACGTGCGCATGCCGAGGATGGACGGGCTCGCGCTGCTCCGCGAGGCGCTCCGCCTCCGGCCCGACCTCACGTTCATCGTGATGAGCGCCTACGGCAGCCACGACCTCGCCATCGAGGCGATGAAGGCGGGCGCCTACGACTACCTGTCGAAGCCGTTCAAGCCCGACGAGGTGCTGCTCCTGCTCCGCAAGGCCGAGGAGCGCGAGCGGCTCCGGCGCGAGAACCGGCGGCTCCGCACCGAGCTCGCGGCCGAGTACCGCCCCGACGCCATCGTGGCGGGCGAGGGGCCGATGGCGGAGGTGCTGCGCCAGGTGCGGCGGGTGGCGCCGGTGAAGACCACCGTGCTCCTGCAGGGCGAGTCGGGCACCGGCAAGGAGCTGGTGGCCCGCGCGCTCCACGAGCTCTCGCCGCGCGCGGCCATGCCGTTCGTGGCGGTGAACTGCGGCGCCATCCCGGGGGAGCTGGTGGAGTCGGAGCTCTTCGGCCACGTGAAGGGCGCCTTCACCGACGCGGTCCGCGACAAGAAGGGGCTCGCCTCGGAGGCCGACGGCGGCACCCTCTTCCTCGACGAGGTGGGGGAGCTGCCCCTCCACGTCCAGCCCAAGCTGCTCCGCTTCCTGCAGGAGGAGGAGGTGCGCGCGGTGGGTGATCTGCGCGCCGAGAAGGTCGACGTGCGGGTGGTGGCGGCGAGCGGGCGCGACCTCGGCGCGGCGGTGAAGGCGGGGCAGTTCCGCGAGGATCTCTTCTACCGCCTCGACGTGCTGCGCATCGTGCTGCCGCCGCTCCGCGAACGGCCGGAGGACATCGCCAGCCTGGCGAGCCACTTCCTCGCGCGCTTCGGGCCGCTCCGCCCAGGGCCCCGCCTCGAGGGCTTCTCCGAGGAGGGGATGGCGGCGCTTCTCGCCCACCGCTGGCCGGGCAACGTGCGCGAGCTGGAGCACGCCATCGAGCGGGCGGCGGTGCTGGCCGAGGGGCCGCTGGTGGAGGAGGAGGACCTGCCGGAGACGGTGCGAAACCCTCGCGGCGTGGCGGTGCCTCCCGGCCTCCTCACCGGCGGCGACCTCTCGGTGAAGCGCGGCACCCGGGCGCTGGAGGAGGAGCTCATCCGCCGCGCGCTCCAGAAGACCGGCGGGAACCGCACCCGCGCCGCCGAGCTGCTCGAGCTCAGCTACCGGGCGCTCCTGTACAAGATCAAGGAATACGGGATCGAGGCGTGATCCCGGCCTCGCCGCGCCGGTCCTGCATCACCATCACCCGGACCCGGCCCAAACGCTGCCGCCGGGGGCCTCCCGGTGAGCGCGCGCACCCTCCCACCCCCCGGAAGCCTCACCTCCACCGATGCATAGTGAGATATCACTTCATATCGGTGAATAGCGGCGAAGCCTCAAGAGACGCTCTCTTGGCCCATTTTGCCCACATCCGCGCAGGTTTGCGGTGCAGTGGTTTCTTGATCCCTTCACGACCGATCGCGTAGCTTGCGTGGTGCATGCGTTCCGCCGGTGAAGCGCGCTCCACCACCCGCAAGCGCCCACGCAGCACCAACCCAGGGACGAATCGCGTCCGGGCGCTGCGCGAGCGTCAGCTCCTCACCAAGGCCGAGCTGGCCCGGATGGCCGGCATCTCCCCGCTCACCCTGGCGCGCATCGAGGGTGGCAGCGGCTGCCGCGTGGACACGAAGCGCAAGATCATCCTGGCGCTGGGCCTCGAGCCGGCGAGGGCCCGCGAGGTCTTCGCCGAGCTTCGCCCCGCGGCGAAGTCGCGAAAGGACAGGTAGGGGCGCATATGGCAAGGAGCAAGCTCGCCCTCGGACTGGACATCGGCTCCTCGAGCGTGAAGCTCGTCCAGCTCCGCGAGCGGAAGGGCGGCTACGCGCTGCAGACCTTCGGCGTGGCGAAGCTGCCGCCGGAGACCATCGTCGACGGCGCCCTCATGAACTCGGCGGCGGTGGTCCAGGCCATCCAGGAGCTCCTCGCCGAGCACAAGGTGAAGGCCAAGGAGGTGGCCATCGGCGTCCGCGGCCACTCGGTCATCATCAAGAAGATCCAGCTCCCGCGCATGACGCAGGAGGAGCTCGACGACTCCATCCAGTGGGAGGCCGAGCAGTACATCCCCTTCGACGTGAAGGACGTGAACATCGACACCCAGATCCTCACCCCCGGGGCGACGCGCGCGGGTCAGATGGACGTCCTGCTGGTGGCCGCCAAGAAGGACATGATCCACGACTACACGGCGGTGTGCGCCGAGGCCGGCCTCACCACCACGGTGGTCGACGTGGACGCCTTCGCCGTGCAGAACGCCTACGAGACGAGCTACGAGGCGGCGCCGGGCGAGACGGTGGTGCTGGTCAACGCCGGGTCGGCGGTGACGAACCTCAACATCCTGGCCGACGGCCACACCACCTTCACCCGCGACGTGACCATGGGCGGGAGCCTCGTTCACCGAGGAGATCCAGAAGCAGCTCAACATCTCCTACGACGAGGCCGAGGCGCTGAAGGTGGGCGGCCAGGGCGAGAGCGACGCGGTGGTGCCGCAGGAGGTGGAGCGGGTCATCCAGGCGGTGGCCGACCAGCTCGCCGGCGAGATCCAGCGCTCCCTCGACTTCTACGCCGCCACCTCGGCCGACAACCGCATCAGCCGCGTCTACCTCTCGGGCGGCTCGGCCCGCATCCCGGCCCTCTTCAAGGCCATCGAGACCAGGGCCGCGGTACCGGTGGAGGTGCTGAACCCCTTCAAGGCCATCGAGGTCGACAACCGGCGGTTCGATCCCGTTGCTCATCACCCAGGCCGCGGCCGGCGCGGCGGTGGCGGTGGGCCTCGCCCTCCGGCGCGCGGGGGACAAGTAGCCATGATTCGCATCAACCTGCTGCCCCCGCGCGTCTCGCGGAAGAAGGAGGCCGGCAAGAACCAGCTCATCCTGCTGGCGCTGGCCGTGGTCGCCATCGTGGCCGGCAACGCCTGGTGGAACCACTCCCGCGCCTCGGAGCTGGCCGTGCGCCAGGCCAAGGTGAAGCGCACCCAGGCCGAGATCGCCCAGCTGGAGCGCATCATCGGCGAGGTGAAGAACATCAAGGCCGAGCAGGCGGCGGTGAAGGACAAGCTCGCGGTGCTGGAGAAGCTCAAGGCCGGCCGGCGCGGTCCGGTGGGCATGCTCAACGAGCTCGCCACGATCATCCCCAAGCGCGTGTGGCTGAAGAAGATGGAGGAGAAGGGCGGCACGGTGGTCTTCGAGGGCACGGCCGGCACCATCGATGACGTCTCGGCCTTCATCTCGGCGCTGAAGGACGCGACCTACTTCTCCAGCCCCGAGCTGAAGAAGACCACCGCCCGTACCGAAGGAAAGCTGAAGCTCGTCGAGTTCAACCTGACCGCCACCCTCGACTACACGCCCTCCGCCAAGGTGGCGGTCGCGCCGGCCGCGGTGGGAAAGTTCTAGGGAAGCGCCATGGCCACGGAACAGCTCGTCGAGCGGGTCGCCAAGGCGCCCGCGGGGGCCAAGGCGGGGGTGCTCGCCCTCGTCGCGGTGGGACTCTCGGCCCTCAACTACTTCGCGGTGGGCCTGCCCTCCTTCGGGCCGCCCATCTCCGAGCTGGAGAAGCGCATCCAGCGCGCGGTGACCGAGCAGAAGAAGCTCGATCAGGACTACATCGAGAAGCAGGCCATCGCCAACAACCTGAACCAGTTCCGCCGCGAGAAGGAGCTCCTGGAGGCGAAGCTGCAGGAGGCCCTGGCCGAGCTCCCCAACGACAAGAAGATCGACGAGCTCCTGGCCCTCTTCCAGGACCGCGCCACCAAGGCCGGGCTCGACATCCTCACCATCGAGCCGCAGCAGCAGGTGAACGAGGGCTTCTACGCGCGCATCCCCATCCCCATCTCGGTGCAGGGCAACTACCACGAGATCGCCACCTTCCTCGACGCCGTGGGCCGCCTGCGCCGCATCGTGAACGTGAGCGGGCTCACCTTCGACACCCCCCGCGACCAGCGCGGGAAGGTGATCCTCAGCGCGCGCTTCCTCGCCACCACCTTCATGTTCGTCGACCAGCCGAAGCCGGCGGCCGCCGCCGCCCAGGCCCCCGGGAAGAAAAAGTCATGAGCCGCTCCTCCGTGAACCCGCCGCGGCTCGCGCTCGCCGCGCTCGCCCTCGCGGCGACCTTCGCCTGCGGCCGGCCGGCGAAGCCTCCCGCCGCGCCGCCCGCCCCCAAGGCGGCAGTCGCCGCGGCGCCGGTGGTGAAGGAGGAGCCGAAGCCCGCCCCCGAGCCGGTGCGCGAGTGGAGCTACACCTCGGTCGGAAAGCGCGACCCCTTCCGCAGCTTCCTCGCCGAGGTGGAGAACGCCAGCCAGGTGGTGGCGAGCCGCTGCAAGTCGCCGGTGGGCAAGTTCGAGGTGGACCAGCTCCGCCTGGTGGCGGTGGTGACCGGCCTCGACGACCCGGTGGCCATGGTCGAGGCGCCGAACGGCATCGGCTACACGCTCCGGCGAGGCGACTGCCTCGGCCGCAACGGCGGCACCGTGTCGGCGGTGCGCACCGGCGAGGTGGTGGTGTCGGAGTGGGCCATCAAGGCCGACGGCAGCCGCGACAAGACCCAGACCCTCCTGCAACTTCCCCAGGAAGCGGCGCTCCAAATCGAGGAATAGCGAGATGACGACCCTTTGCAGAAGCCGGTTGGGCGTGGGCCACGCGCTCGGTGTCGCCGTGGCGCTCGGCGCCCTCGTCGCCGCGCCGGCGGGCGCCGGCGAGCGCCTCGCGGCGGTGGCCCATCCGGTGAACGTGGTGAGCGGAATCTCGGTCTCCGACGCCGACGGCGGTGTCGAGCTCGCCATCCGCGGCAGCCGCGCCCCCAGCTACACGGTGTTCAAGCTCTCCGACCCGCCGCGCCTGGTGGTGGACCTCGCCGGCGCCGACGTTTCCGCCGTCTCCACCCCGGTGGCGGTGGGGCGCGCCGGGGTGCGCGAGGTGACGACGGCCCAGTACAGCGACGCCCGCAGCTCGGTGGGGCGCGTCGTCGTGGGCCTCGAGGCGCACGCCCGCTACGAGGTGGCCGCCCGCGACGAGGCGGTGGTGGTGAAGGTGACGCCCCGCGACGCCCCCGCGCAGGCCCTGGCCGGTGCCGAGCCGGCGCCGTCGACCGCCACGCTGGCGGTGCCGGCCATCGCCGTCGCGGCGACCCGGGCCCAGACGGCCGCGCAAGCGGAGGCGGCGGAGGAGCGCGCCGAGTCCGCCCCCAGCGAAGATCACGTGGTCGCGCGGCGCATCGACGAGGGGAGCGGCACGGCCACCTCGCTCCTCTCCGCCCGCGCGGGCGGGGGCGAGGTGAAGCTCGAGCTCGACGGCGAGGCCGGCCGCTTCGAGGTGATCGAGCTGCGCGACCCGCCGCGCCTCGCCATCGACCTGTTCGGACTCACCCGGGCGCCGGGCCACCCGGTGTCCCTCTCAGGTGACACCTTCCGCCAGGCGCGCTTCGGCCGCGACGCCGGCAAGGTGCGGGTGGTGCTAGACGCCGGGCGCGAGCTGCCCGAGGTGAGCGTGAAGCGCGTGCCGGGTGGCCTCGCCATCGTCACCCCCTCGCAGGTGCCGACCGTCGCCGCCCGCGTGCCGCGGGAAGCGAAGGAGGCGCCGGTGCGGGTGGAGACCGCGCGCTCGGAGGCCGCGGGCCAGATGGTCGACGCCGCAGCGCAGGTGGTGACGGGCGCCGTGCAGCGGCGCGAGACCTACACCGGCCGCCGCATCACCCTCGACTTCCACGACATCGAGATAAGGAACCTCCTCCGCCTCATCGCCGACGTGTCGAAGAAGAACATCGTGGTGGCCGACGACGTGGCTGGCAAGGTGACGGTGTCGCTCCGCAACGTGCCCTGGGACCAGGCGCTCGACCTCGTGCTCCGCACCAAGGGGCTCGACAAGGAGGAGATCGGAAACGTCATCCGGGTGGCCAAGGCCGAGGAGATCGCCAAGGAGCAGCAGGCGCGGCTCGAGGCGGCCAAGGCGCGCATCCCGCTCCTTCCGCTCAAGGTGCGCATCATCCCGGTGAACTTCGCCCGCGCCAGCGAGGTCGCCCCGCGGGTGAAGGACGTGCTCTCCGACCGCGGCAGCGTCACCACCGACGACCGCACCAACGTGCTCATCGTGAAGGACGTGCAGGAGGCGCTCTCCCGCGCCGAGGGCCTGGTGCGCAACCTCGACACCGAGATCCCGCAGGTGCGCATCGAGAGCCGCATCGTCGAGGCCTCCACCAACTTCTCCAAGGCCATCGGCGTGCAGTGGGGCGGCAACGCCACCTTCAGCCCGGCCACCGGCAACCCCACCGGCCTCTTCTTCCCCAACATCGCCAGCGCCGCCGGCGCGTCGGGCGGCGGTCCCACCACCGGCACCGCCGCCAACCCCGGCTACGCGGTGAACCTGCCCGCCGCCATCGGCCAGGGCTCGGGTGGCGGCATCGGCTTCCAGTTCGGCTCGGCCGGGAGCGCCTTCAACCTGAACCTCCGCCTCTCGGCGCTGGAGACGACCGGCGCGGTGAAGACCATCTCGGCGCCCAGCGTCTCCACCATCGACAACCGCGAGGCCACCATCGGGCAGGGGCTCTCCATCCCCTTCTCGCAGGTGTCGGCCTCCGGCGTGAACACCGTCTTCGTGGAGGCCAAGCTCGAGCTCAAGGTGACGCCGCACGTCTCGGCCGACGGCTCGGTGCTGATGAAGATCAAGGTCACCAACAACTCGCCCAACCCGCAGCTCACCGGCGCGAACGGCCAGCCCTCCATCTCCAAGCGCGAGGCCGAGACCGAGGCGCTGGTGAAGGACGGCGAGACCACGGTCATCGGCGGCATCTACACCCGGCAGACCGCCACCAGCACCAACGAGGTGCCGTTCCTCGGGAAGATCCCCATCCTCGGCTTCTTCTTCCGCAACAAGAGCGACAGCGACCAGAACACCGAGCTCCTGGTGTTCATCACCCCCCGCATCATCAACCGCCAGGCGACCACCGCCGCCACCTCGCTGCGTGGCGGGCAGGGAACGAGCCAGCCATGAACCGCAATCTCTTCCTCGCCTTCGCCGCCGCGGGCGCACTCGCCTGCGGGGTGGACAACCGTGACGCGGTGGCCTTCACCGACATGTGCTTCCCGCCCACCCCGACCAGCGGCGTGTGCGAGTACCCCGCGACCTGCACGTCGAAGCTCGCCCAGGGCTCGCTCGACGTGGACCTCGTCACCTCGGGAGGAACGCTCGAGTTCCCCCTCGAGGTCATGAACCAGCGGGTGGACAACTCCGACCTCGGCTCCGGGCGCACCAACGGCAACATCGCCATCGTGGAGAAGCTCGATCTGCGGTACGAGGGCGCCGGGCTCCGGCTCCCCCAGTTCACGGTGGGGCAGAACATCACGGTGGGCACCCAGGGCTCCACGGTGGCGGTGGTGACGCTCATCCCGCCGGCGGCCGGCGCCAGGCTCGCCGCCGTGCTTCCGGCCTCCGAGGACCTCCATCGACGTCCTGGTGCGCGGCCGGGGGTACTACCTCGACGGCTCGTCCTTCGAGACCACCTTCTTCCGGGTGCCGGTGACCATCACGCAGGCGGGCTACTACATGCCCGGCTGTGTGGACGGCAAGACCCTCGACGGTGTGTGCCCGCAGATCGGCCTGGCGCAGGCGGTCACCGCCTGCAAGTGACTTGCTTGACCCTGCGCGCCCGGCCACGGTAAGAGCGACGCCGCGGGTCGAACCCGCCCCTGCGCCTGTGGGCTCTGGCCGCCTTTCGAGCACGCGGGGCCAGGGAAGAGGGCGCCGAACCGCGGTCAGGACACTTCATGAGCTTTCGCCAGCACCTCGAGGAGGTCTGTTCGGCCGTCGACGGCGCGCTGGCCTGCTCGCTCATGGGGCTCGACGGCATCGAGGTGGAGACGCACCGGGCCGAGCCCGAGCCGGGGGTCGACCTGGAGAAGATGCTGGTGGAGTACGCCAACGTCTTCCAGGGCGCGCGGCAGGCGGCCGAGGCGCTCTCCGCGGGCGGCGTGGACGAGGTGAGCATCCACGCCGGGCGCCTCGTCACCGTCGCCCGGCTGGTCTCGCCCGAGTACATCCTCCTCGCCGCGCTCACCCCCGAGGCAAATCTCGGAAAGGCGCGCTACCTGCTCCGCATCACGGCACCGAAGGTGCTCTCGGAGCTGTAGACCTCCCAGATCACAGACAGAGGGATTCGACACCGATGGCCGACAGCATCGACACCAGCGCCTTTCGCCGTGGGCTCAAGATCGAGATCGAGAACGAGCCCTGGGAGATCGTGGAGTTCCAGCACGTGAAGCCGGGCAAGGGCTCGGCCTTCGTGCGCACCCGCATCAAGAACATGCTGACGAACCGCACCATCGACCGCACGTTCAAGAGCGGCGACGTGGTGGGCAAGCCCGACGTGGAGGAGCGGGAGATGCAGTACCTCTACAAGGAGGGCGACCACTACAACTTCATGGACAACAAGAACTACGAGCAGACCTTCCTCACCGAGGAGCAGATGGGGGAGGCGAAGAACTTCATCAAGGACAACACCACCACCCACATCATGTTCTTCCGGGGCCGCGCCATCGGCGTGACCCTGCCGAACGCGATGGACCTGGCGGTGGCGAAGTGCGACCCCGGCGCCCGCGGCGACACCGTCTCAGGCGCGACCAAGCCGGCCGTGCTCGAGACCGGCTACAGCGTGAACGTCCCGCTCTTCATCAGCGAGGGCGACATCCTCCGCATCGACACCCGCACCGGCGAGTACCTCACCCGGGTGAACGGATAGGGTGCGCAGGTAGCACCGAGCCACGCGGCCTGGGGGCGGGTATACTACCCGACCCCATGCGCGGCCTCCGCGGTGCCACCCAGCTCCTCGAGAACTCCGTCCAGGCCATGGAGGAGGGGGTGGCGGAGCTGTGCCGCGCCCTCAGCGAGGCGAACGGCATCACCCAGGACGAGATCGTCTGGGCCATCTTCACCGTCACCCACGACCTCGATGCCGACTTCCCGGCGCGCGCGGCCCGGGTGCACGGCGGCTGGGACCGCGTGCCCATGATCTGCTCGCAGGAGATCCCGGTGCCGGGCTCCCTCCCCCGCACCGTCCGCGTGCTGGTACACGTCGACTCCGGCTCGCCGGCCGAGGTGCGCCACGTCTACCTGCGCGGCGCCCAGGTGCTGCGCCCCGACCTCCACCGATGAGCGCCAGCCGCGATCGACGCCGGGGTGCTCCTCCCGCGCGGCAGGAGCCTCGCTCGCTCCGCGCCACCGGGAGCCAGCGTTGACCGGCACCGCGAGCGCGCTCCCGAGCAGGCTCGCCGTGGTGGGCCTCGGCCTCATGGGCGGCTCCCTCGCGCGGGCGGTGAGGGCGCGCCTGCCGGCCATCGAGCTCCTGGCGGTGGAGCCGGACGCCCCCACCCGCGAGGCGGCCCTGCGGGAGGAAGTGGTCGACGTGGCCCTCGCCGAGCTTGGAGCGGAGCTCGGGCGCTGCGACCTCGCCGTCCTCTGTACGCCCATCCTCGCCATCGAGCGGCTGCTCGGACCGGTCTCGCGGCTCCTCCCCGACGGCGCGGTGCTCACCGACGTGGGGGGCGCGAAGGAGAGGCTTCACGCGCTGGCGGAGCGCGAGGTCCGGGCCGGCGTGCTCTTCGTGGGCGCGCACCCCATGTTCGGAGGCCACGGCGGCTTCGCCGGCTCGCGGGCGAACCTGTGGCAGGGCGGGGCGGTGGCGGTCTGCACCGAGGGTGATCGCGGCGCGGTGGAGCGGGTGGCGGCGCTGCACGCCGCGCTCGGCGCCACCGTGGTGCGCTGCGGGGCGGCCGAGCACGACGCGGCCGTGGCCCGCGTGTCGCACCTCCCGTACCTCCTCGCGAGCGCGCTCGCGCTCTCGGCGCGGGAGGCGGGTCCTCTGGCCTCCCAGCTCGCGGGCCCAGGCCTGCGCGACATGACGCGCCTCGCCCAGTTTCCGTTCGACATCCAGGGCGAGGTGGCGCGGCGCAACGCCCACCTGCCGGCCTCGGCCGAGGCCCTCACCCGCGAGCTCGCGCGGCTGCTCGCCGCGGTCGGTGACTCGCCCGAGAGCGCCCGCGCGGCGCTGGAGGAGGCGCGGGCGGCGCGCGAGGCGCTCTACCCTGCCGCGGCCTCCGGCGTCGCCGTCCCTCCGGACGGCACGATCGCTTCGGCCGCCGCCGGCGAGGGAGGCTCGAGATGACGAGCCGCGCAGCTCCGGAGCAAACCAGCGCGTCCAAGCCCGTGGTGTGCCGCCGCCGCGGACCGCTCAGGGGCCGCTTCGAGGTCCCCGGCGACAAGTCCATCTCCCACCGCGCGCTGCTCTTCGCTGCGCTCGCCCGCGGCCCGTCGCGCGTGCGCGGGCTGCTCGAGGCCGAGGACGTGCGGGCCACCCGGCGCGCGGTGGAGGCGCTCGGCGCCGCCGTGCGGGAGGAGCCGGCTGGCCGAAGCGCCGGCCCGGGCGGCGCGCCGGACGAGGTGGTGGTGGAGCCCCCGACGCAGCTCCTCGAGCCCGCCGACGTCATCGACTGTGGCAACTCCGGCACCAGCCTGCGGCTCCTGTGCGGGGTGCTGGCCGGCGTGCCTGGGCTCTCGGTGCTCACCGGCGACGCCTCCCTCCGGCGGCGCCCGGTGAGGCGCGTCCTCGAGCCGCTCGGCCGGATGGGGGCGCGACTCTCGGCGCGCGACGGTGACCGGGTGCCTCCGGTGGCGGTGCGCGGCGGCCCGCTGCGAGGCACGCGCCACGAGCTCCCGGTGGCGAGCGCCCAGGTGAAGAGCGCGCTCCTCCTCGCCGGCCTCTTCGCCGAGGGTGAAACCACGGTGGTGGAGCCGCACCGCTCGCGCGACCACACCGAGCGCATGCTCCGCGCCATGGGCGTCGAGCTCGAGGTGGAGGGGCTCGCCGTCACCGTGCGCCCGGGCCGTCCGCGCGGCGGGGCGGTCACCGTGCCCGGCGACCTCAGCTCGGCCGCCTTCTTTCTGTGTGCGGCCGCCGCGCTACCCGGCTCCGAGGTGACCGCCGCCGGGGTGGGTCTCAACCCCACCCGCACCGGGCTCCTCGAGGTGCTCGCGTCGATGGGCGCGCGCCTCTCCGTCGAGGAGCGCGGCGCCGGAGAGGGCGAGCCCCTGGGGGACGTCACCGTCCGCGGCGGGGCGCTCCGGGGCGCCGAGATCGGCGGCGCGCTCATCCCCCGCCTCATCGACGAGCTGCCCGCGCTGATGGTCCTCGCCACCCAGGCCGAGGGGCGCACCGTCATCCGCGACGCGCACGAGCTCAGGGTGAAGGAGTCGGACCGGCTCGCCTCGATGGGCGAGGCGCTCTCAGCCGCCGGTGCGCGCATCGAGCTCTTCGACGACGGCTGTGCCATCGAGGGGCCCACCCCGCTCGCCACCGTCTCGGTGCGCACCCGCCTCGACCATCGCGTCGCCATGAGCATGGCGGTGGCGCAGCTCTTCATGCCGGCGGGCGAGGTGGCGCTCGACGACGTCTCCTGCGTGGGCACGAGCTACCCGCGCTTCTTCGAGGACCTCGACCGGCTGTGCGGGGAGGCGGGTTGATCTCCACGCGCACCGGGCTCTACGGCGTGGTGGGCCACCCGGTCGGCCACAGCCGCTCGCCCGCCATGCAGAACGCCGCCCTGGCGAGCCTCGCGGTCGACGCGCTGTACGTGGCGCTTCCGGTGGCCCCGGAGCGGCTGGGGGAGGCGCTGCGGGGAGCCCATGCGCTCGGCTTCCGCGGCCTCAACGTCACCGTGCCGCACAAGCAGGCCGCGGCGGCGCTCTGCCTGCGGCTCGAGGAGAGCGCGGCCGCCTGCGGGGCGGTGAACACGCTCATCAGGGCGCCAGGCGGTGAGCCGGGCTGGGTGGGCCACAACACCGACGCGCCGGCCGGTCCGCTCCCTGCTCACCGGGGCCGGGATGGCCACGGGTGCGCGGGCCCTCCTCCTCGGGGCGGGGGGCGCGGCGCGGGCGGCGGCCTGGGCGCTCCTCGATCTCGGCGCCGAGGTGACCGTGGTGGCCAGGCGTCCCCAGGCGGCGGCGGAGCTCTGCACGGATGTGCTCCGGGCCTCGCCAGGGGGCCGGTGCGCTCCCGCCGCATGGGATGAGCTCGCCGCAGAGGTGGAGCGCGCGGAGGTGGTGGTGAACGCCACCACCCTCGGCCTCCACCCCGGCGAGGAGCTCGCGGGCCTCCCCCTGAGCCCGCACCAGCTCGTCGCCGACTTCGTCTACGGCGACACCGCCCTCGCGCGCGAGGCGCGGTCGGCGGGAGCCCGGCTCGTCACCGGCGAGGTCATCCTGGCGCGCCAGGGGGCGCTCGCCTTCACCCTGTGGACGGGTCTCGCCGCGCCGGAGGAGCTGATGCTCGCGGCCCTGCGCGCGCCCCCGCCCGCCACCTCGCTGGAGCCCATCCATGACCCTCCGCTACCTCACCGCTGGTGAATCCCACGGTCCCGGCCTCTGCGCCATCGCCGAGGGCTTTCCGGCCGGCCTCACCGTCGACTTCGAGGCGGTGAACGCCGAGCTGCGCCGCCGCCAGCGAGGGTACGGGCGCGGCGGCCGCCAGAAGATCGAGAGCGACGAGGCGCAGTTCCTCTCCGGCCTGCGCGGAGGGGTGACGCTCGGCTCGCCCATCGCCCTCGTCGTCTGGAACAAGGACCACGAGAGCTGGAAGGAGCTCGTCTCCCCGTACGCGCGGGGCGGGCGCAAGTTCACCCAGGTGCGGCCCGGCCACGCCGACCTGGCGGGCGCGCAGAAGTACGGCTTCGACGACGCGCGCGACGCCCTGGAGCGCGCCAGCGCCCGCAGCACGGCAGCCACGGTGGCGCTGGGCGGGCTGGCGCGGGCGCTCCTCGGCCGCTTCGGCATCGCGGTGAGCGGGCGGGTCACCGCCATCGGCGAGCGCGAGCGTCGGGTGGGGCTCCCTCCCGACGAGGCGCAGCGGGCCGCCATCCTCGCCTCCGACCTGGGGGTGGACGACGAGGAGACGGCCGCCGCCTGGCGGGCGCTCATCGACGCCGAGCAGGCGCGGGGCGGCTCCATCGGGGGGGCGTTCGAGGTGTACGCCACCGGCCTCCCGCCGGGGCTCGGCTCCTACGTGCACCCCGACCGGCGCCTCGACGCCCGCCTCGCCGGGGCGCTCTGCGGCATCCCGGCCATCCGCGCCGCCGAGATCGGCGAGGGCACGCACGTGGAGCTGCGCGGCGACGCCTTCCACGACGCCATCCGCCCGGACCCGGTGCGGCGCTTCGCCCGCGACACCAACCGGGCCGGCGGCCTGGAGGCAGGGGTCACGAACGGCGAGCCGCTGGTGGTGCGCGGCTTCATGAAGCCCATCCCCACCATGACGAAGGGGCTCGCCTCGGTGGACCTGGCGAGCGGCAAGGCCACCACCGCCAAGTACGAGCGCAGCGACGTGTGCGCCGTGCCGGCGGCGACGGTGGTGGGAGAGGCGGTGGTGGCCTGGACCCTGGCGGACGCGTTCCTGGAGAAGTTCGGGGGCGACTCGGTCGCGGACACCGAGCTCGCGCTCGAGGCCTATCGGGCGCGCATCCGGTGAACGCGCCGGCCGGGGTCGTCGCACTCACCGGGATGATGGGCTCGGGGAAGTCCACGGCGGCCCGCGAGCTCGCGCGCCTCCTCGGCCTGCCCGTTCGCTCCACCGACGCGGAGGTCGTGGCGATGGCCAGGATGCCCGTCGCCCGGATCTTCACCGAGAGGGGGGAGCACACCTTTCGTGCCCTGGAGCGGCGGGCGGTGGCGGCGCTGTGCCACCCCTGCGTGGCCGACCTGGGCGGCGGCGCCTTCTGCGATCCGGAGAGCGCCACCCGCTTGCTCGCCCTGGGGAGGGTGTTCTTCCTCGATGTCTCCGCGGCCGAAGCAGCGCGGCGCATCGGTGGGGCGGGCCCGGGAGCGCCGGCGAGACCGCTCGCGGAGAGCTGGCGGCCGCTCCTCGCCCGCCGCCGGCCCCTGTACGCGCGCGCCCACCACCGGATCGGGGTGGATGCACTCTCCCCCGAAGCCGTCGCACGGCGGGTGTATGATCGCCTCCGGGGTACGGGAGGTGGCTCTTGTCCGAGCTCGCGGTCTTGAAGGCTGTGCAGGGCGATCACCGCTACGAGGTGCGCGTCGGGGGCGGCGCCACCTCGGCGGTGGCGGCCCTGTCGGAGGCGCGCGACTGCGTGGCGCTCGTCTCCTGCAAGACGGTGCTCGCCACGCCCTTCGGGGCCAAGGTGGCTGGCGCGGTGCGTCGCGGCGGGCGAGGCGTGGTCGTCACCGTCCCCGACGGGGAGGCGGGAAAGACGCTCTCCCAGCTCGAGCGGTCGGCGAGCGCCCTCCTGGGGGCCGGCGCGACCCGGCGCAGCCTGGTGGTGGCGCTGGGGGGCGGCGCGGTGACCGACGCGGCCGGCTTTCTCGCCGCCACCTACATGCGCGGCATCGACTGGGCCGCGGTGCCCACCACCCTGCTCGGCATGGTCGACGCCGCCATCGGCGGCAAGACGGCGGCGAACCTCCGTCAGGCGAAGAACGCGGTGGGCGCGTTCCACCCGCCGCTCGTGGTGCTGGCCGACCCGGTCGCGCTCCGAACCCTTCCCCCCCGCGAGCAGGCGAGCGGGATGGGCGAGGTCTTGAAGTACGCGGCCCTCCGGCCTGAGCTCCTCGCGGTGGTGAGCCGCGCCGCCAGGGCCAGGCGTGCCAGCAACGAGCTCGTGGCCGCCTGCGTGCGCATCAAGCTGGAGGTGGTGGAGCGCGACCCCACCGAGCAGGGCGAGCGCAAGCTCCTCAACCTCGGCCACACCTTCGGGCACGGGGTGGAGGCGGCCGGCGGCTTCTCGAAGTACACCCACGGTGAGGCGGTGGGCATGGGGCTCGCCTTCGCCTTCCGGCTCGCGCTCCGGCTGGGGCGCGTCGACGCCTCGGCGGTGAAGGCGATCGACGCGGCGCTCGACGCGGCCGGGCTGCCGAAGAGCCTGCCCGCGCCGCTCGCCCGGCGGGCGGCCGCGCTCATGCGCCACGACAAGAAGCGCACCGCGGCCGGCCTCCTCTGGGTGCTGCCGCGCGGCACCGGGCGGACCTGGAACGTGGAGTGGGACGTGCAGGCGCACGACGACGCGGTGCAGGAGACGGTGAAGGAGGTGAGCGCGCCATGATCCTGCTCGTGAACGGCCCCAACCTGAACCTCCTCGGGGAGCGCGAGCCGCAGGTGTACGGCCACCACACGCTCGCCGACGTGGAGCGCATCGTCCGGGAGACCTGTGCGGCCGAAGGGGTGGAGGTGCTCGCATTCCAGTCGAACTGGGAGGGAGCGCTCATCGACTTCCTGCAAGCCCACCGCCGGGAGGCGCAGGGCGTGATCCTGAACCCCGGCGCCCTCACCCACACCAGCCGGGCCCTGCCCGACTGCCTCCGCGCGCTCGCCTGCCCCACCATCGAGGTGCACCTCTCCAACATCCACGCTCGCGAGCCGTGGCGGAGGGAGAGCCTGGTGGCGCCGGCCGCGGCAGGGCAGATCGTGGGCCTCGGCGTGGCCGGATACCGGTACGCCGCGCAGGAGCTGTGCGCCCGGCTCGCCGCTGCTCGCGGCCAGGCCGACCCCGCTGCCCTCCCCTCGGTCCGGTCGCGCGCCGAGCCGGAGCGGTGGCAGGCCGCCGCGGGAGCCCAGGTGGTGGCCCCGCCGCTCGCCCCGGCGTCCCCGCCCACCCCAGCCTCCCCATCGGCCTCGATACACGGCTCGGCCGAGGCCTCGGAGCCAGCCGAGTCGCAGCCGGGCTCGCAGCCACCGCCGCAGCCGATGATGCGGGGTGCTGCCCCGCGTCCCACCGTCTCGCCCTTCGCGCTCACCGCACCCGAACCGGCGCGGCTGGTGCCGGGGCCCGACGAGCAGCGCGGCGAGGACCTCGCCGACGAGCTCGACTTCGGCGTGGCCTCCGAGCGCGGGGAGTACGAGCCGCTCTAGTGCCGAGACTCGCTCTCGCGCTGGCGGCCCTCGCCGTGAGCCTCGCCTCGACCCTCGTGGCCTGCACGGGACCGCGGTCGGCGATGGGGGATGGAGCGCCCCTCGACCTCGAGCTGCCGCGCACGGCCCGCCCGGTGCACTACGCGCTGGAGCTCGCCCTCGACGAAAGGGACGAGCGGTACCAGGGGACGGTGGCCATCGCGCTCGAGCTCACTGCGGCGACGCCGGTGCTGTGGCTCCACGCCCGCGGCCTCGAGCTGGGGGAGGCCAGCGTGGAGATCTCGGGAGCGCAGCAGCCGGCCACGCTCCTCCAGGTGAGCGAGGCGGGCGCGACGCAGCTCCGCGGCGCGCGGCCGCTGCCCCCGGGGCGAGCGGTGGTGCGCGTGGCCTTCTCCGGCCCCCTCGGTGAAGGCCCCGCCGCGCACCTCGCCCGCATCCGCGTGCAGGGCGCCCTCTACGCGCTCCTCGCCACCGGGCCGGGGGGAGCGCGAGACGTCTTCCCCTGCCTGGACGACCCGGCCTATCGAACGCCCTTCGACCTCGCGCTCGTGGTGCCAGCGAGCTGGAGCGCGGCCTTCCTCGCCCCGGTGCTCTCGGAGGCGCCGGCCGGCCCGGGCCGCAAGCGGGTGCGCTTCGCCACCACCGCGCCGCTCCCCACCCACCACCTCCTCGCGGCCGCTGGCCCCTTTGCTGCCATCTCCGCGCGCCCCGTCGCCGCCGCGGGGCCGCGCGAGGCCGCGCTGCCGCTCCGCGCCCTCTCTCCGCCCGGGCTGGAGCAGCGCCTCTGGCCGCTCCTGGCGGCGGCGCGCGGGGTCCTCCCCCGTCTTGAAGCCCTCCTCGACCGCGCCTACCCGGCCGGGAGGATTGAGGTGGTGCTCCTGCCCGGGCTGGCGAAGCCGCTCGGGGCACCGGGCCTGGTGGTCACGGGCGGTGGCTTCGACGACCCGCTCCTCGCACTCGCGCGCGAGCCTCCTGGCGAGGTGAGCGCGGGCGACGCTGCCACCCTCGCCGCCGCGCTCTCCCGGGCCTGGTTCGGCGGCGCGGCGGGAGCGGCCCGGTGGCGCGACCTGTGGGCCGACGAGGGGCTCGGTGGCGCCGCTGCGCTGATCGCCGCCCGCGAATGGAAGGGGTCGTCGGCGAGCGAGCCGGAGGTGCTCGCCATCGACAGGGCCCTGAGCGCGCAGCTCTTGCCGGGGTCGAAGCCGCTGCGATTCAACCCCGGCCGCCTGACCGAGGTGGCCTTGCTGGGAGAGCCCTCCTTCCGGGCGCGCGCCGCCGCGCTCCTCGCCGCGTGGGAACGTTCCCTCGGTCCGGGGCGATTTCGCGAGGCCCTTCGAGGCTGGCTGGAGCGCCCCGGCGCGGTCCGCACCGGTGAGGAGCTCGGCGCGGAGCTCTCCCGGGCCGCTGGGCGCGACCTCTCGCCGGCGCTCCAGGTGCTGGCCGAAGCCCGGGGGGTGGTGCGCCTCGACGCCCAGGCGAGCTGCGACGCCGCCGGCCCGCACGTGGAGCTCGCCGTGAATCGCGTTCGCCTCCCGGGCTCCGCCTGGACGCCGCAGCCGCCGGCCGGCGGGCTTCCCGTGTGCGCGCGCTTCGAGGCGGCCGGGTCGCTGGGCGAGGCGTGCACGGTGATGGAGGGGGCGAAGGGCGCGCTGGCGCTCCCCGCCTGTCCACGCTGGGTGATGCCAGCCGCGGGCGGCGCCGTTCCCTGGCGTTGGCTCCTCGCGCCCGAGGACCGCACCCGCCTCCGCGAGGCGGGCTTTCTCCACCTCTCATTGCCGGAGCGGCTCGCCTGGGCGCAGGGCCTGCGCGCCGCAGCGCTGGCGGGCGAGCTCCCCATGAGCGAGGTGCTGGCCTCGCTGGCGCCGCTCGCCCGCGACGGCGACCCGAAGGTGGCCGAGGTGGCCATGCCGCTCCTCCTCACCGCGCTGGAGGACCTCTTGCCGAGGCGGCTCCTCCCGCGGGCGCGCGCCCGCGCGGCCGACCTCTACCGCCCCCGGCTGCGCGAGCTGGGCCTCGAACCGGCGCCGGAGGAGCCGCGCGACCGGACCCGCCTGCGCCGCGTGGTGGCGGAGCTTCTGGCCGTCGCGCTGCGCGACCCGGAGACCAGCCGCGGACTCGCGGCGCGCGCACGCGGCTGGCTCGGGCTGGGGGGCGAGCCCGCGAGGCCGGAGGGCGTGAGCTTCGCGCTCCTCCCGGCGGCGCTGGCCGCCGCGGTGGACGAAGGAGGCACGGCGGTCTTCGACGCGCTGGAGTCGCGCCTCCTCGCGTCGCCGGCCCCCAGCGAGCGCGCGCTCCTCGTGGACGCGCTCGGCACCGCTCGCGACCCGGCGCTCTCCTCGCGGGCGCTGGCGCTCGCCTCCGATGCGAGGCTGGTCGCCGCCGAGCGCGCCCGGCTCGTGCGGGCCCAGCTCGCCCAGCCGGAGACGCGCGATGCCGCCTGGAAGACGCTGCAGAAGCGATGGGACGGCCTGGCTCCGACGCTCCTCGGCCCAGACGCCGAGGAGCTGCCCGCGCTCGCCAGGAGCCTCTGCGACCGCGAGCGCGGGGCGGCGCTCAGGACCTTCCTGGAGAAGCGCACCGAGGAGCTGCCCGCGCTCTCCCGGCGCACCCCTCAGGCCATCGCGGCCATCGAGGCGTGCGCGGCCCTGCGGGAGGCGCAGGGCGCGAGCGCCGCCGCCTGGTTCGCCGGCGCGTGACCTCGCGGAGCTCGGCGCCGCGTCAACCTCGCGCCGCGGCGGCCCCCTTCTTCTGCTCGCCGAGGAGGAGCCCCCAGCCGGTGAAGAGGAGGAGGAGGGTGAGGAGCACGAAGGGAATGAGCGCCAGGAGGTCGGCGCTCGGCCCCTCGAAGAAGGGGTTGTGCGCCGCGGCCCACTTGCCGAGCACGCGGTCCACCGGCTCCAGCAGGCCTGCCATGAAGGCGATGACGATGCCGGCGATCGCGCCGCCGGCGATGTAGCCGGAGGCCATGAGCACGCCCGGGCTCTTGTCGGCCTCGGCCGCCAGCTCCTCCTCGGTCATTCCCTTTCCGGCGAAGGCGCGGTTGCTCTTCCAGTCGACGAGCCAGCGCACCAGCCCGCCGATGAGGAGCGGCGTCGAGGAGGAGAGCGGCAGGTACACCCCCACCGCGAAGGCGAGGGAAGGGATGCCGGCCAGCTCCAGCACGAGCGCGATCACCACGCCGAAGAGGACGAGGCCCCAGGGGAGCTGCCGGTCGAGGATGCCCTTGATGATGTAGGACATGAGCGTGGCCTTGGGCGCGTCGAACTTCCGCACCGTGCTCCCGTCGGCCCGCTGCGTGTACGTGCCGTTGATGCCCGGGTCGACGAGCCACACCGCCTGGCCAGCGTCGTTCACCAGGTAGCGCCCGGGTGGTCCACCCACCGTGTCGGTCTTGTGCCACACCAGGAGCTCGCGCGCGTCGCCGCCCGTCTGCGAGGCCATCGGCTTCTCGCGGTCGCCGGGCAGCGAGGCGGGGTTCACCGAGAGGCCGGCCGGCGCCACCTGGGCCGCCGGCACGTAGGTGCTCGCCGCGGTGTTGAGCCGAAGCAGGATGGGCCCGAGCACCAGTGCCGAGAGGATTGCGCCGATGAGGATGGACACCTGCTGCCAGCGCGGCGTCGCCCCCACCAGGAAGCCCGTCTTGAGGTCCTGCGAGGTGGCCCCGGCGTTCGAGGCGGCGATGCAGACGATGGCGCCCACCGAGAGCGCGGTCACGTAGGCGGTGCCGCCGGTCCACCCCACCACCAGGAAGATGAGGCAGGTGAGGAGCAGGGTGGCGACGGTCATGCCGGAGATGGGGTTCGACGAGGAGCCGATCTCGCCGGTGAGGCGCGAGGAGACGGTCACGAAGAGGAACCCGAAGACCACGATGAGGATGGCGCCGAGGAGATTCATGTGGAGCGGCCTCGCCAGCACGATGGCGAGGATGAGCGCCGCGATGCCGCCGAAGACCGCCTTCATCGGGAGGTCGCGCTCGGTGCGCCTCTTCACCGCGCCGGCCCGCCGCGTTCCGGCGTCGCGCAGCCCCTCGCGGATGCCGCGGACGATGAGCGGCAAGGATCGCAGGAGGCTGATGATGCCGCCCGCCGCCACCGCCCCGGCGCCAATGTAGAGCACGTAGGCGCTGCGGATGGCGCCCGGCCCCATCTGGCTGATGGGCACCGTGCCGGGGGCGAGCGGGCCGGGGATGGCCTCGCCGAAGAACTTGATGATGGGGATGAGCACCAGGTAGGCGAGCACGCCGCCCGCGCACATGAGCGCCGAGATCTTGGGGCCGATGATGTAGCCCACCCCGAGCAGCTCGGGCGAGATCTCGGCCGAGAGCGAGCCCGCCTGGTAGGGCTTGCCGAAGACCTTCTCCGGCACGTCCTTCCAGCCCTTCAGGGCGACCATGGCGGTCTTGTAGAGGAGCCCCACCCCGAACCCGGTGAAGATGGTGCGCGCCGAGAGGGTGGCCCCGCCGCGCCGCGCCTCCTCGGCGCGCGCCTGCGGGGAGGCCGCGGCCCGCGAGTCGGCCGACGCGCCGGCCTTCAGCACCTCGGCGCAGGCGGTGCCCTCGGGGTACTTGAGCTTGCCGTGCTGGGCGACGATGAGGGCGCGCCTGAGCGGGATCATCATGAGGATGCCGAGCAGGCTCCCCAGCACCGCGACCAACATGACCCGCGTCGACTGGAGGTCGAAGCCGAGGATCATGATGGCCGGCATGGTGACCCCCACGCCGAAGGCGATCGACTCTCCGGCCGAGCCGGCCGTCTGCACGATGTTGTTCTCGAGCAGGGTGGCGTCCCGGACGCCGAACCTGGAGGCGAGGCGGAAGAGGGTGATGGAGATGACGGCCACCGGGATCGACGCGCTCACCGTGAGGCCGACCTTCAGCACCAGGTAGAGCGAGGAGGCGCCGAAGACCATGCCGAGCAGGGCGCCCACGATGACCGCGCGCGGGGTGAGCTCGGCGAGCTTCGCCTGGTCGGGGATGTAGGGCTCGAACTCACCTGTCGGCATCGCGGGCCTCCCTGTGGGGCGGTGAAGCTACACCGCCAGGCCGGGGGCCCTCCAGCTTTCGTTCCCGGTGGGGAATAGCCGCACCCCGGCCGGCCGTTGCAGTGGGAAGGCGCCCTCGGCCGGCGAGGGGCCTCATTTCCTCTCCGTCACCCGCCGTCTCATGTCCTCGTGACGCGCGAGGCGATCTCGGGACTCGACAGGCGGGCGGCCCAGGAGACAAATGGCGCCCGGAGCCGGTGGGCGAGCTGCACCCCCCTCATCGGAGCCACCCCTACCCTCGCAGCGCTTCCCGAGGCCGGAGCCCATGTTCACGAAAAGTCTCGCTGCCCTCTCGCTCGCCGCCCTCCTCGCCGCTCCGCTCGCCCGCGCCGACGGGCTCCCCACGACCACGGTGCTCTCCGCCGACCCGGCCTCCCCGGTGGTGGGTGAGCCGCTCACCTTCATCGCCGTGGTGAGCGGGGCTGGCGCCCCCTCCGGCGAGGTGGTCTTCAAGGACGGCGGCGTCGAGATCTGCGAGGTCGTGCTGGTCGCCGGCCGGGCGAGCTGCCCCGTCGCCCTGGGCGCCGGTCGCCACGAGCTGCGGGCGAAGTACGAGGGCGACGGCACCTTCGCGGAGTCGAACGGCTATCTCACCCTCGACGTGCAGCAGGCTACCTCTTCCCTGACCGTCACCTCCTCGCGCCCCGTCTCGCGTCGCGGGCGCCCGGTGACCTTCACCGCCACGGTCACTGGCCCGCGCCCCGCGACTGGCCCCGTCGCCTTCACCGAGGGCGGGGCGCCGCTCTGCTCGGTTCCGCTCGTGAACGGCTCCGCCTCCTGCACCACCCGCAGCCTGGTGAAGGGGCAACACGTCATTGCGGCCTCCTTCGCCGGCTCCGGCGCGCTCCCCCCGGCCACCGCCACGGTGACGCAGCGCGTGGAGAACACGCCGCCGGTGGCCGGCTCCGGCACCGCCCTGGAGCTGGGTGCTGGGGGAGCCCTCCGCGCCGAGATTGGCGACCCCTCGGGCGCCCTGGCGCTCACCACCACCGGCACGGTCGAGCTGTGGTTCCGGGCGGGCTGGACGGCGGCCGCGAGCGTGGGGAACGCGCCCGAGCTCCTCCGCCTCGGCGCGGCCTCGGCTTCACGCCTGGCGGTGGGCGTCTCGCCCGACCGGCGGTCGCTCGTCGTCCGGAGCGGGAGCGCCGAGGTGAGCCTCCCGGCCCCGGTCGACGACGGCGGGTGGCACCACCTCGCGCTCGTCTTCGATGGGGCGGCGCTGACGGCCGCGCTCGACGGGGCGGTGATCGGAACGGGACCGGCCCCGAGCGCCGCGGGTGGGAGCGACCTCACCCTGGGTGATGGTTTCACCGGCCAGCTCGACGAGGTGCGCCTCTGGACCTCGATGCGCAGCGAGGCCGAACGCTCCTCCGCCCTGCGCGCCCCCCTCGCCGGCAGCGAAGCGGGGCTGGTGGGCTACTGGCGGATGGACGAGGGCGATGGCGTGGAGCTCTTCGACGCGAGCCCGAGCGCGCTCGACGGCCGCGCCGCCGCCGGCCCCGGCCAGCAGCTCTTCGTGCCCTCGATGGCCTGGCGCGCCCGGCCCCTCGGCCCGGACCGCGTGTCCGCCCCCATCCGCGCCGGCTACGACGCCGACGGTGACGCGCTCGCGCTCACCGTGACCGGCCCGCCCTCGAAGGGGGAGGCCACGCTCGACGTGCAGCGCCTGGAGCTCGTCTACGCGGGCTCGCCGCGGCAGTCCGGGACCGATGCGCTCACCTTCGCCCTCGACGATGGTGAGGCGCGGAACAGCTACACGGTGGAATTCCTCCTGAATGGGGCGGGGGGTCTCGCCTGCGCGGCCGACGCGGAGTGCAACGGTGGCGGCGTGTGCTTCCAGGGCGCCTGCGTCGACCCCTCCCGCCTCGACGTCCGCTCCGGGGCCGGCTGCGGCTCCTCCGGTGGCGGCGCGACCGCGTGGATCCTCGTCGCGCTCGCCGGGCTGCGCCTCGCCGGGCGGCGGCGTGGCGGGGACGCGGTGGGTGCGCTGCGGAGGTCGCTTCCGCTCGCCCTCATCCTGGCGCTGAGCCTCGGTCTCCCCGGCATCGCCCGGGCGCAGGTGCAGCGTGGCTTCGCGCTGCAGACCTTCGTGCCCTCGCCCGCGGGCGACCGCATGCTGGCCGTGCCGGAGGCCACCGCCGAGGGACACCTCACGCCGTCGGCCAGCCTCACCCTCTCCTGGGCCACCGAGCCGCTGCTGGTGCGCCTCGACGAGCGGCCGGTGCCGGGCGGGCGCATCGTTCACCGGCAGTTCTGGGGCTGGGCGGGGGTCTCGCTCCCCATCGCCGGCCGGCTCCTCCTCGACCTCTCCGCGCCGGTGGCGCTGTACCAGAGCGGCTCCAGGCCGCTCGCCGGGCTCGCCCAGGTCGAGTCGACCGCCTTCGGCGACCTGCGCCTCGGCCTCCGCGTCCCGGTCCTGAACCGGGGGAGCTGGCACCTCGCCGGCGCGGTCGACGTCTGGCTCCCCACCGGCTCGCAGGGGGCCTTCGCCTCCGACGGCAGCGTGCGCGCCCAGCCCAAGGTCATTGCCTCGGGCGAGGTGGGGCCGGTCCTCCTGGCGGGGGAGGTGGGCCTCCTGGCGCGCGACGGCCAGGAGATCCTCTTCACCCGCACCGGCACCGCCCTCTCCTTCGCCGCCGGCGCCGCGCTCCGGGCGGGAGAGTTCCGAGTGGGACCCGAAATCTACGGCCGCCACCAGTTCGACGGCACCGCCGTCTCACCGGTGGAGATCCTGGGCGGCGTGCACTGGCAGAGGAGTGCCATCGACCTCGGGCTCGGCCTCGGGACGGCGCTCGACTCGCATCCCGGCGCCGCGCCCTTCCGCGCGCTGGCCCAGCTCACCTGGCGGCCGTTCGCCGCGACGAAGGGTGAGGCCGGCGAGGCTCCGGCGCCCGAGCCCGCCCGCGAGGCGCCGCCTGCAGAGCCCGAGCCCGCGCTCGCCGCCGCTCCCCCACCGCCCCCCGAGCCTCCCGCAGCGCCTCCAGCCGAGCCGGTCGCGCCTGCCCCCCCTGCGCCCCCCGCCCCCATCGAGCGGCGGGCGCCCGTGGGAGACCGGAGCGTCTTCGACGAGACGATTCGCTTCACGGTGGGCCGGCACGCCCTCCGGCCGGACGCCGTGGCGCTGCTCGAGCGCGTGGCGAAGGTGCTCGCCTCCGACCCCGGCATCACCCTGGTCGCGGTCGACGGCCACGCCGACAGCACCGGCCGCCGCGCGAGGAACACCGTGCTCTCCCGCCAGCGGGCGCAGGTGGTGAGGGACTGGCTCGTCCGGGAGGGCGGCGTGTCGCCCGAAAGACTCTCCGTCCGCGCCTACGGAGAGTCGAGGCCGGTGGCGACCAACGCCACCGCGGCGGGCCGTGCCGCCAACCGCCGGGTCGAGCTCAGGATCCTGGAGGAAGGAGAGCGGTAGGGGCGCCGCTCTCGCGCGCCGAGCTCTCCGGCACCTCCAGCGCGCCCGGGACGAGCGCGCGGGCCAACTCGGCGAAGTCGGCCGGGGGGGGAGCCTCGAACCTGAGCGCTTCGCCGGTGACGGGGTGGGAGAGCGCCAGCTCGCGCGCGTGGAGCATGACCCGAGGAATCGAGGTCTCGACCACGCGCCTCGGCCCTCCGTAGCGCGGGTCGCCGAGGAGCGGCGCGCCGAGGTGCGCGAGGTGGACCCGAAGCTGGTGCGTCCGGCCCGTCGCAGGCCGGCACCGGACGAGCGCCACGCCGCCGGGTCCTTCACCCAGCGTCTCGTAGCGCGTGAGGGCCGGCTCCCCGTCCGGGCGCACCATCCGCCGGCCCGGCCGGGCCGGATCGGGTCCCAGCGGCGCGGCGAGCTCGCCGCCCGGGGGGACGGGGGCGCGGGCGCAGAGGGCGAGGTAGGTCTTCCGCGGCTCGCCCAGGCGAAAAGCCTCGCCGAGCGCGGCGGCGGCGGCGCGGGTGCGCGCGAGGGCGGTGACGCCGGAGGTCTCGCGGTCGAGCCGGTGCACCAGCAGGGCCGGGGCGCCGAGGAGCGCCGAGACCAGCTCGGGGAGCGCGCCGCGATCGGTGGTGAGGGTGGGCTGGGCGGCGACGAACGGCGGCTTGTCCACCGCCACGAGGTGCTCGTCGGCAAAGAGCAGCCGCTCGCGGCCGAGGGGGGCTGGCTCTTCAGCGGCGCGCCCCGCCTCCGCGAGGTTCACCACCACCGCCTGTCCTCGCCGGACGAGGCGGCTCGCCACCTTGCAGCGGTGGCCGTCCACGAAGACGCCGCCCGCCTCGAGCGCGCGGCGAGCGAGGCCGCGCGAGACAGCCCCTCGACCGGCGATGAAGCGGTCGAGCCGCTCGCCCTCGTCGGCTGGCAGCGCGCGGAGGCGGAGCTGTCGCATGGGGGCGCCGGCGGCCGCGCCCTACCGCGGAGAGCGCTCGTGTGGAGGGTGAACCAGGTAGCGGCCGGTCAGGCGGCCGCCTTGTTGCTCGGACAGCTCGCGCACGCCTCGGCCTTCGGCTTGTCGCAGGCGGGAGCGTCCGGCTTCGAGCTCTTCTTGTAGTCGGTCTGGTAGAAGCCCGAGCCCTTGAAGGCGAAGGCGCTGGCGCTCATCACCTTCTCGACGTGGCTGCCACAGGTGTGCTGCTCGACGGGGCTGTCGGAGAGCCGCTGGAGGACCTCGAAGCGGCCGCACTTGGGACATTCGTACTCGTACAGGGGCATGTCTGAGTTCTCCGAGGGGCAAGGTAGAGCTTCCAGGCGTCCTGTCAAGCAGTCGGCGAGGCCGACTGCCAGAGTCCGCGCTGCCGCCGTGAAACCGCTCGTGCTATCCATATGTTCCGGCCCGCGAGCTGAAATCGAGCCTACACCTGTGCAGCGCGGCCACGCGCCGCTGGAGGCCAGACGGGCACCATGGACGCCATCGAACGAGAGCTGCTGTGCGGTGAGGTGGACGTGCTGGCCGGGGAGGTGGCGTCCGAGCGGTTCCGGCACATGGCCGGGCTGGAGGCTGCGCCTTCCCTCGCGGCTCACTTCCGGGCGCACAGCCGCGCCGCCCACCGCGCCACGCTGAAGGCGCTCGAGGAGGACGGAGTGCCCCGCCTCGCCGCCGCGGTAGGAGCCCTGCGGGTGGAGCGGGCGCAGGCCGAGGCGGAGGAGGCGTGGCGCGCAGCGGAAACCACCTCGACCGGGCAGGGTCCCGACGGGCCCGTCACGCTGGCCGAAGCGCAGCGTCTCCTGCCCGCCGAGCGGCGCCGGGAACGGCGGCTCGACCTGGGGAGGGCGATGGCCGAGGCAGCCATCCTCCCCGCGCGCGACGAGGCGGTGGAGCGGCGCGCCTCGGCCCGGGCCGAGGTGGGCCTCACCCCCGACTGGGAGCTGGTGACGGCGGCTGACGCGCTCCTCGCCGCCTCCGGCGATGCATACGGCGACGTGCTCTCCTGGCTGGCGGCGCGCGAGGCCGAGCTGGCTCTTCCCCCTCGCGGCGACCTCACCCGGGCCGACCTCCTCTTCGTCCTGGCGCTGCACGGCTGGGAGGGGCTCTTCCCGGGCGCGGCGCTGGCTCCCACCCTCACCCTCACCGCCGGGGCGCTGCGGCTCGACCTGACGGCGCTGAAGCTCGACGAGCAGAAGCGCGACGCGCGGTGGCCGGGCGCGCACGCCCTCGGCCCTCGCGTCGCCCTCGGGCGGCAGGGCGGGGCGGCCGACTGGCTCGGCCTCTTCGACGCCGCCGGCCAGGCCCTGGTGGCGGCGCGGGTGCCCTTCCACCGGCGCCCGCCTGCCGCCCCCTTCACGCTGGGTGCCCTCCTCGCCGGGCTCCTCCTCGACCGCGGCTTCCTGCGCGCCCGGCTCGAGGTGGAGCGGCGCCACCAGGAGGACCTCGTCCGCGCCCTGGCGCTCCGCCAGCTCTTCCGCCTCCGGGCGCGCGCCGCGGCGCTCCGGGTCGCCACCGAGGTGGAGCGGGGGATGAGCGGCGCCGCCTGGCACGAGGCGCACCGCGAGGCGCTCTCGACCGCGGGCCGTGCCACCTGGCCGCTCGGCCTCGCGTCTCGCGACGGGGATGCGGGCCTCCTCGGCGCCCAGCTTCGGGGGTGGGCCACCGCCGAGGCCCTGCGCTCCAGGCTGGTGGAGCGTTGCGACGAGGACTGGTGGAGGAATCCGCGCAGCGCCGAGCTCCTGCAGAGCTTCTTGGCCGCGCCGGACGAGACCGCGGGAGAGGAGCCGCCCCTCGCGCTCGCGGCGCAGGCGCTCGCCGTGAAGATGTGACCGTCGGCTACTTTCTCCGCAGCGCCCGGACGATCTTCTCCTTGGTGCGCGAGGGCGCCGGGGCGAACGCGCGGATCCTCGCCTGCGGCGGCGCCCGCACCGCGGCGCCGCGGTGGTGCAGCCACGCCTCGATCTCGTAGGCGAGGAGCTCGATCTCGACGTCACTCGCCGCCTCGAGGCGCGCAAGGGCGCCCGAGGCCGGGAGCGAGGCGCCGAGGCGCATTCGCAGCACCTTCTCCTCTTCGGACGAAAGGGGGGTGGAGAAGCGGGAGGAGAGGTGAGGTGCGTCCGCAGCGGCGAGACCGTTCGAACGCGACGAGCCAGGCGAGGCCGTACGGGTGTGACGAGGGGTGTGGCTCGGCTCACCGCCCGCCGGCAGCTCGCGCCGGAGGGCGGCGCGCGCCGCCCGCTCCGTCACCTCGACCACCGCCGTTCGCTTCCTGGAGTCCATGCTCCGCCTCCTCCCTGACCAGGCCCGGATGGGCGCTCGAGCCGGTTCGTTCCCTCATGGTAGGCCCCCTCCGCCCGCCGTCCAGATTTCCACCTTCCGCGGCGCGCCCTCCCCGGGTCTCGTGGGGCTGAAGGTGGCCGCGTCTCCGACGCGTCCCCACCTTCCCCTCGTCGCGGAGGGACCAGCCTTTGGACGCACGAGAGAACCTCATCGAGGACGAGGAGCGGATGGCGGAGCTCGTGCGCTCGGCGAGGCGCGTCGCCGTGCTCGGGATCAGGTCCGATGCGCACTCCGACCGGCCCGCCCACTACGTCCCCGCGTACCTCGCGGCGGCCGGCCTGGAGGTGGTGCCGGTGCCGGTGTACGACCCCGAGGCGGTCACCATCCTCGGCCTGCCGGTAGAGCGCGATCTCCGGAGGGTGAAGGGGCCGGTCGACATCGTGGACGTGTTTCGCCGCCCGGCCGACATCCCCCGGCACGTGGACGACCTCCTCGCGCTGCGACCCCGGGCCGTGTGGTTTCAGTCCGGCATCCGCCACGAGGCGTCCGCGCTGCGGCTCGCCGAGGCCGGCATCCTGGTGGTGCAGGACCGCTGCCTCATGGTGGAGCACCGCCGGCACGCCGCGCGGCGGTGAAGCTCCTCACCCTTGCCCGGAGGGCGGGAGCTCCTCCTCCCCGAGGGGAAGAGGGGGCGGGTCGGCCGGGGTGCAGCTCTCCCAGACCGAGAGCCCGGCCTTCAGGAGCGCTGCGGTCGCCGCGTTCACCCCGCGCACCGAGGCGTACACCGCCCGGATGAGGCTGTCCTGCGCCAGGTCGATCGCCTCCACGGTGGGGGCAAGGGGTGGCACGCGAGAGAGGATGGCGAGCGGCCCGTGCGCCGTGCCGCGGTGGATGCGCTCCACGGCGACGGCGCCGTGGTGGACCGCGTCGGAGACGAGGTCGACGAAGCCAATCCACCTCCGAGCGTCACTCATCCGGGCCCCGCTCATCGCTCGCACCAGGCGCGGAGCTGCGCGTACACCTCGGGGTGGTGGGCCAGCTGCCGGTGCCCCACGCCCGGGAACACGCGCACGTCCTCCGGTGCGAAGGGTGGCGCGAGGTGCGGGACGGTGCCCCGACCCATCGCGCTCGGCAGGCGCACCAGCCCGTCGCCGAGCAGTCGCGCGAGGAGGTGCCGTTCACGGGTGGTGATGGTGCCCCCCACCGCGTGGTGCGCGGCGTGCGCGGGTGCCGGGACGGGCTGTCTCGGCTTCCGGCGCAGCGGGTGGGGGTCGCTCTCCTCCCAATCGGCGGCCACGAGGCAGGCGTGGCCGAGGTCCTTCACCCCGGCGCTGCGGAGGTCCGCCACGTCGGCCACCAGCCTGGCGTGAGCGTTGGGCGTGTTGCGGAGGAGCCACTGCACCACCCGTCCGAGCTTCTCCATCGGGGCGCCCAGATGCGGGGTGGCCACGTAGACGACGCGCCGCAGTGACGCCAGCCAGCGGTGGCCGTTCAGCTCGGCGGCGTGGCAGGCGCTGCGCGCGAGGAGGCCTCCCATGCTGTGGCCGACCAGGACGAGCTCGCTCACCGGAGGCGAAGAGGGAGACGGCCACGAGGCGACGAGCGACTCCAGCAGCCGGTCGAGCCGCTCGCCGTTCTCGGAGATGTGGAGGCCCGAGTTGTACCGCAGCTCGAGCGAGGTGAAGCCCAGATCGCGCTCGAGGAGCGCGCCGTAGGAGGTGGCGGGGTCGCCCTCGAAGTGCCAGACGCGCTCGCTCTCGGTGAGGCCGTGGATGAAGAGGGCCAGGCGGGGGGTGGCGCCCGGGCATGCGGCGCGGAGCGCGGCCCGCTCGCAGGCGAGGCTTCGGCCGGCGCGGATGAGCTCCATCTCCAGGGCGAGCCCGTTGTTGCGATCGCGCAGGTAGTCGCCGACGAGGCCGTTCAGGACCCCCAGCGTCGTGGCCATGGCCGGAGAGAGAGGCGTGCGCGGCGAAGCGCCGGGCTCTTCGAGTGCCGCGGACCCCGAGATCATGGCGAGACCATAGTCCCCGGTGAGCCCCACGTCGCGCACCACGCGCCGCGGCCTCGCGCTTGCTCGAGCCGACGGCCATCTTGGGGCGCAAGCGGAAGCTCCCAGGGGGCGGTGGTTGCGCCCTGGCCATGCACCGGCAAAGAGAACCGCTCCGGTCAATATCCCGGACCGGGACAAGGAGCCGATCCATGAAGAAGACCCAGTTTGCCCTCCGCGCCGGTGCCGCACTCGCGGTCCTCACCCTCGCCGCGCCGGCCTTCCCGTGCGAGGCCATGAAGACCACCATGGCCTCCAAGGAGTCGCAGGTGAGCAAGGAAGCCGTGGCCTCGAAGACGGCGGCAAAGGAGAAGGCCACCGCCATCGCCAAGAAGACGGCGAAGCCCGTCGCCGTGAGCTCGGCGCAGTAACCTTCAGCGACTGCCCAGCTTTTCGCCCCTCCTCCTCGCCGCGCACCAGCCCTCGAAGGCGAGGCGCTCGGCGAGGAGGCGCTTCGACCGAGACGCGCCCGTCGCGCGGTCGGCGGCGCGGGGCGGTGGCAGCGGCGCGGCATGGCTTCCCGCCGTGCCGGCCGCGTAGCTCTCCGAGGGATCGAAGGCCTGAGCCTCGTACTGTTCGAGCCGCTCGGACCTCGTCAGCGCCTCGTCGCCCAACCAGGGCGGCAGCGTACCCTCCCGGCAGGCGGCGATCTCCGCGCGCTCGCGCTCGGCCGCCGCGGGCGGAACCGGCGGCTGCGGCAAGAGAGCGCGCCCGCAGGCGAGGAGGGAGCCGGCAGCGAGAAGGGCGGCGAGACGGGTCATCTCCAGCAGCTTATCGCAGGCCCTCTGCGCGACGCTCGCGCGTCGAGGCGAAGGGTCCCGGACCAGAGCGCGCTTCTCGAACCAGGGACCGCGGCCTCCGGCGAGGGCGATGCCCACCGCCCCCGGTTTGCCCCCGCGGCCCGCTCGCCGGGCCTTGCGACTACAATGCACCGCGCCCCCTTCCCGGAGAGAGCCCGGCGCATGCGACTCTGCCCGAACATCGCACTGCTCTGCCTCGCGCTCGGCCTCGCCTCGGCAGGCGCGGCCCGCGGCGCCGACGCTCCTCCGGGCGAACCGGCCAGGGGATTGGAGCGGCTCTCCAAGATGGGTGCGGGACCGGCGCCAGCCTCGATCACCCTCTCGGGCGGCGCCTCCCTGGGAGCCTACGAGGCCGGGGCGCTCCACTACGTCCTCGAGACCGGGCGCGCCAACCCGGGCCGCTTCGAGCTGAAGCTCGTCACCGGCGCCTCCGCCGGGGCGCTGAACGGGCTTATCGGCATCATCTCCCGGTGCGGCGAGGGCACGCTCGACCCCAGCGACAGCCTGCTGTGGAAGGTGTGGTTCCCGCTCGGCTTCGACGACCTCTTCGTGCCCGCCGAGGCGAGCAAGCTGGGCGCGCTGTCGGTCCGCCCCCTCGAGCAGGCCGCCGCCGTGGTGGAGCGAGCGCTCGAGAAGGGGCTCCCCGAGCACTGCGATGCGGTGCTCGGCGTCACCATCACCCGAAGTGAACCTCGCCCGCTCCGCACGGCCGGGGGCCGGCTCGCCCTCGACCGGATGGAGGAGAAGGTGGCCATCCGCATCCGGGGCCGCGGACCGGGCAAGCCCCCCAGCGTCCGGAATTACGTCCGCCCCGGTGACCCTCTGGGTGGGCTGGTGCTCGTCACCGATGGCGATGGCGAGATCGCCCTTCCGGCGCTGCGCGACCTCCTGCTCGCCTCGGCGGCGTTCCCGGCCGCCTTCCCACCCCGCGCGCTGCGCTTCTGCCCCGCCCGGAAGGAGAGGGAGCCGCAGGTCTGCCTCGCCGCCGATGCAGAGCAGAGCCTGTTCGTGGACGGCGGCCTCCTCGATAACACGCCCCTCCGCTTCGCCATCCGGCTCGCCAGCGCCGGCTGGGAGCGCCTGCCGGACGGGGGGACGCGCTGGCGCGACCAGCCGCTGGCGCGCGCCTCCGGGGCCGCGCGCACGCTCGAGGACGCGCTCTTCGTCTTCATCACCCCGGACATCGCCGACTATCCCAAGGTGGAGTTCTCGCCCCAGAAGCCCAGCTCCCATTCGCTCGCCACCCTGCTCTCGCGGCTCGTCGCAGGCTTCGTCACCACCGCGCGCAGCAAGGAGCTCGCCACGCTGCTCGAGGAGCAGCCCGAGCTCGCGGCCAAGGTGCGCGTGCACCAGCGCCACGCTCCCGCCGCCAGCGCGCCGCTCGCCGCGTTCTTCGGGTTCTTCGATCGCCAGCTTCGCGCCTTCGATTTCTCGCTGGGGATGTACGACGCCTGGAAGATGGTGAATGCGGAGGGGCCGCGGAGGCTCGTCCTTCCCGAGCGGGCCTGGTCCCCGGAGCTCCCCGGCTGGCGCGCCTTCGCCTGCGTCCGGGCGGTGCTGGAGCGGGAGGAGGAGGCGGGCGCCCTGAAAGCCTGCGAGGGCGACGCGCAGCGGCCCCTGCGGATCCTCCTGCAGGCCTCCCTGGAGCGGCTCTACGGCGACTGCGCCGCGGCCCCCCCGGAGGCCGACACCTCCGCGAACCGGCTCTGCGAGGAGGCGCGCGCGGGGAAGGCGCCGCCCCGCGTGCCGGGGGTGAAGCCCCTCCCCCCGGCTCCTTCCAGCGGCGGGAGGGCGAGGACGAGGTGGCGTTCACCCTCCGTATCCTCGCCGCCCACCGCTTCCCTTTTCAGGACCTGGGCCTCACGGGCGATGACGCCGCCGAGGCGCTCCCCCGCATCCGGGAGCGCCTCGGCGAGGTGGCCGAGCGGGTGGCGGCGCTCCAGCCCGCTGACGACCGCACGCTGGTGGCGCTCGGCGCCAACGCGGCGGTGAACGCGCTCGCCTACGCGCCGCCGCCCACGGTCATGCACCTCACCCTGGGCCCGGAGCTGGAGCTCGGCTGGAGCCGGCGGCTCGGCCTCGCCGGGCCGCCCGTTCCGTGGCTGCGGGCGGTGGTGGTGGCACAGCTGCGGGGGCTCGGCGAGCTCCTCTCCTCCGGGGAGAACGTCTGGTCCGGTGCGCTCGCGGCCGGCCTCGAGGTGCAGCCGAGGAGCCTCAGCTCGCTCACCCGCCAGATTCCGCCTCGGCGTCCGCGCCGGCTTCCTCGCCGCCAGCGGCGACGACTTCACCACTGGTCGCTGCGGCGCCCGCGAGGCCGCCCGGGTGGGCGGCTGCTCGCGCCCCTTCGCCGAGGGGCTGTTCGGCTTCACCACGCTGGAGCGCTTCCGGCTGCAGGTGGGCGCCAAGTGGTTCTGGCCCCACGCCGGCCAGCCCGGTGGCTGGGCCCTCACCCCGGGCATCGGGGTGGAGTGGCCGATGTGACGCGGGCCGAGGCGCATCGGGCGGTTCCCCGCCCCCGCCGGCACTAAGACCCTTCCCTCAGCCCCTCTCGAGGAGGACCGCACGCCCATGGCGAACGACCCCACCACGCCCGCCGCCTCGTCCGAGGAGGCCATCGTACGCTATGTGAATCTGAAGCTGGCCGCGCTCGGCGAGCCGGTCTCGCGCCTCACCGCCGACCCCGCCTTCCTGGAGCTGGCCCGCCCACTCCTCGAAAACATCAACCAGAAGGATTGCGTGCTCGGCTGGCCGCTGGCTCCGGTCGACCAGCGGATCCAGGACTTCCTCGACGCCTACCTCGACGACGTCTGCCCGGAGGGCGCGCCTCGCCTGCCGGGCCGCACGCTCACCCTCGACCGGCCGGGCATGGCGCGAGCGCTCTCGCTGCCCGCCGTGGGAGACCGCTTCGCCTCGCCCTACCTCACCTCCTACCGGCTGCAGCAGGGTGTCCTCCACAACCCGGCGAGCGACCGGCGCACCACCCAGGGCGTCTTCCACGTGTCCGAGGGCGGATTGCCGGTGCCGGAGGACAAGCAGTCGGTGCCCAAGGCCGTGTTCGCCCGGCTGCTCTCGGCGGCCTTCCAGGCGCCCCCCGAGGCGCTGGCGCTTCCGTTCACCGCGGATGAGACCGAGCCGGCCCGGGTCTTCGTCTCGCTCCTCCTCAGGCCGCTCGTCTGTCCGGCCACCGACCGCGATCCCCCCGCACCATGGAGGTGCGCTTCTTCGCGCCCGGCAGCCTGGTGTCGAACCTCGACTTCGTGGAAGGCATCTTCGGCAACGGCGGGGACCCTTTCCTGCCGGAGCGCGACGCGGCGCTCGATGTGGCCGGCTTCACCGGCCACACCGGCTGCGTGGTGCTGGCGCCCCACCTCGTGCACCTGCGCAAGGCCGAGCTCGGGCTGCCGCGCTGCGAGGTGGCCACCCCGCGGCAGCGGCGCGACGGCATGTGCTGGAAGGACGAGGGGGAGCGCTACAACGACGGGCGCGCCTTCAAGGTGACGGCTCGCGACCTTCGCGGGGTGATGGTCACCGTCATCGCCGACAACTACTTCGGCTACTGCAAGAAGGAGGTGAAGACCCAGATCTCCTACGCCGCCAACCTCTTCGGCGCGGCCGAGGAGGAGCACGCCGGGGGCGCGGTGGCCTACCCCAGCTACGTGCTGGGCCAAGATTTCCTGGGCGGCAAGAGCCTCGTCCTCTCCGACACCACCTTCGAGGAGGCGATGGCCCTCCTCGGCGACCGGGTGGAGGCGCGCCCCGGACGCTGGGCGATGGACCGCAAGCACCCCACCATCCTCTACGTCCCCGAGGACGCCGAGCTCCACGTGCGTGAGGGCGTCGTGCACTGGGAACATCACGGCGCGCGCCAGCAGCTCATCCTGCGCGAGGGCGAGGTGTACGTGATGCCCTCGGGCTACAAGATCCGCCTGGAGAAGCAGCCCGGAGGCACCGCCTGGCGGCTCGTCGGGACGCGGCCCGCGGGCACGCTCTGCCACAAGCCGTGTACCGTCTCAGGGGGCGGCAAGTCGGAGATCTCCAAGTCGCTCATGCCCATGATCCAGCGGGCGCCCATCTTCGTGAAGGACCACCAGCGCGACATGGACCGCGTCGCCGAGGTGGTGGAGAAGGACTACTCCGGCATCTACCGGACGCCGCACGACGAGGCCCGCGCCAGCCGGCCCTTCCTCTCGCCGGAGCGCTCGCTCGGGTCGGTGATCAAGCTCCTCACCCCCTCGCACGAGTACACCGACGAGCACAACGCCTGGGTGAAGGCCCTGCCGCAGACGCTCCGGCAGCTCGTCTTCGTGCTGAAGCGGTACTACCAGCCGGAGTGGGGCGACCGCTGGCGCGAGCGCTTCACCGTCGATTGGGTGAACGGCTACCCCGGGCACGAGCTCAAGTTCGGCGGGCAGCGCCTGCTCGGCAACTACCTCAGGGTCGGCTTCGAGCCGGAGAGCGCCTCCTGGCGCATGTACAAGCTGCGCCCCGACTTCAACCCCGCCGACAAGGTGCAGGTGGAGGACGACATCACCGCCTCGGTGGTGGTGCCGCGCGAGCGGGTGGAGGGGTCGGAGGCGCTCCCCTTCGGGAGCCTCAAGCTGGTGGAGAACTGCGAGTCGCTCCTCTTCCAGCGCCCGGACGACGCCGTCCACCGCGGCTTCGACGCCCAGGCCGAGCTCGACCTCGCGACGCCCGGCACCTTCCTCTCCAACTTCGAGCCGCTCGACCGCGAGGCCGCGCAGCGGCTGGTCGACCACGTGGTCGAGTTCGACCTCTACACCGAGCCCATGAAGGCGCTCCTCCGCGGCTTCCTCGCCTCGCCGCGCGCCGCCTACGTCGCCTCCTCGGCCCACCCGCGGCTCGTCGACGGGAAGCCGTCGAAGAACCCCCGCTATCTCCAGAAGCGGCCGGACCTCGTCCACCCGCGCGAGACCTGGCTCGCCGAGGTGGGGGAGCGACTCTGCCGGAAGGTGCCGGCCGGCCGCCGCCTCTCGACGCCGGTGCACGCGGTGCTGGCCGGGCGCCGCACCAACCCACCGCAGCCGGAGATCGGCCTCCCCTGCCTGGCGGTCTTCAACCCCATTCACTGTCAGGAACTGCCCGAGCTGTTCATGGACTTCCTCTCCAGCCTCACCGGGAAGTCGCCCTCCACCACCGGCTTCGGCAGCGAGGGCGCGCTCACCAAGGCGCCCTTCAACGCCCTGCCGCCGGTGGTGGACATGAACAACGCGCTCACCTCCTTCCTCCTCACCGGCTACGGCGGCTTCACCAGCGCCGCCGGCTACGTGGGCCCGCGCTACCGCGTGGACCACGACGTGAGCATGCTGGTGCCGGAGATCTGGTGCCGGATGAGCGTGGAGGAGCGCGACCCGCGCTGGCTCGCGGATCGCGGCTTCCTCGAGAAGGTGGAGGACTTCGATCACCGCGGCCGCAAGGTGCTGGCGAGCCGGCTCGGCTGGCGCATCACCTCCCGCTTCGTCGACCGCTTCCTCGGCCGGCTCTTCGAGACCCCGTCGAGCGTCTTCACCGAGGAGATGCTGCGCCCCGAGCTGCAGGGGCTCGACGACTTCGCCGGCGGGGTGGAGGCCATCGTGGAGGTGCAGACGCGCGTGGCGCGCGGCTACTTCGAGGACGGCACGGTGGCGGCGGCCTGCCCGCCCCTGCGCGCCCTGCTCCACGTGATGGTTCACTGTGAGTACGATGGGATGAGGGTGGACGACCCGCGCTTCCGCGCGCTCTTCACCCGTGAGGCCACCCTCGGGAGCGCGTGGTACGCGGAGCGGCTCCGCGTGAAGCAGCGCCGCGACCTCGCGCTCTGGCGCCGCCACCAGGAGGCGCTGGAGGGTCCGGCGGTGCGCGAGGGGCTCGCCGCCGCCGTCCTCGCCGAGCGGCGCGAGCGGGTGCGCCGCGAGCTCGCCCGCGTCTCCTCGCCGGCCTACCTGGAGGAGCTCCGCGGAACGCTCGGGGCCGACCCCTTCGACGGCCTCGCGTGAGGCGCCCCCCCGGGCTGGCTACGCCGCGGCTTGACCGGCGGTGCGGGCCACCAGCTCGCGGAGCGCCACCGGGTCGAACGGCTTCTCCAGCGCCGGGCAGGGGGTCGTCGCCAGGTAGGTGCGCGAGCGGCTGGTGAAGGCTCCCCCGGTGAGGAAGACGAACCTCCCCGCCAGGCTGGGGTGGCGCTGCTCCACCTCCGCGTGGAGGTCCATGCCGCTCATCCCCGGCATCATGAGGTCGCAGAGCACCACGTCGAAGGAGCCGCCCGCCCCCATCACCGCGAGCGCCTCGCGGCCGGAGCCGACGGTGGTCACGCTGCAGCCCTGTCCCAGCGAGCGGACGATCGAGCGCGCCACCAGCGGGTCGTCGTCCACCACCAGGACGGTGGGTCCGTCGGTGCGCGCCCGCACGGGGGCGGGGACGTTCGACGGAGCCCGTGGCCCGACCTCGGCGCCGTCCGGTGGAGGTGGCGCCGCACCGTGCGCGGTCGCGCGCCTGGCCGGCGGGAGGCGCACGCAGAAGGCGCTCCCGCGGCCGGGCTCGCTCCGCACCTCGATGCGCCCGCCGGCGCCGGTCACGATCCCGTGGGACAGCGCCAGCCCGAGGCCGGTGCCCGCGCCGGGGGCCTTGGTGGTGAAGAAGGGCTCGAACACGTGCGCCTGCTGCTCCGGCGCGATGCCCTCTCCGGTGTCGCGCACCAGGACGAAGGCCCACCCGCGAGCGTCGGTGCCGGTGGTCACCGTCACCGCGTGGTCGTCGCGGCTTCCTTCGGGGATGGCCTGGGCGGCGTTCACCAGGAGGTTCAGGAAGACCTGTCCCAGCTCGTGCAGCGGGGCACGCACGGGCGGCATGGGCCCGAGCGCGGTGCGCAGGTGCGCGCGCTGCCGGATCTCGTTCTCGGCGAGGCGCAGGGCCGCCTTCACCTCGTCCTCCACGTCGACCGGCTCGGGCGCGGCCGGGCGCGGACGCGAGAAGGCATTGAGCGATCGCACCACGTCGCGCATCCGGATCGCGGCCTCGCGGGCGTCGCGTACCGCCCCCACCAGCTCGAGCCGTCCGTGGAGGGCGAGCGGCAGCTCCGCGTCGAGATGCTCCAGGCTGGAGAGCACGCAGGCGAGGGGGTTGTTCACCTCGTGGGCCACCCCGGCGGCGAGCGTGCCCAGCCCGGCGAGGCGCCTCGTCCGATCGAGCTCGAGGCGCATGTCGTGGATCGAGGTCACCTCCGACACCACACCCACCACCCGCAGAGGCCGGCCCTCGCCGTCGCGCTGCGTGATACGACCGTGCGCCAGCACCCAGCGCTCGGGCGCGTGCGCCAGGCGGTGCTGCACCTCGAAGTCGCTCGTCTCGCCGGCGAGGTGCGCGTGCAGGCGCGCCTGCACCAGCGGGAGGTCGTCGGGGTGCACCAGCCGGCGAAGCACCGAGGCGGCCGCACCGGAGAGCTGGTCGGCGATAACGCCGATCGGCCCCGCGCAGGCGGCATCGAAGTGCAGCTGCTCGCGGACCAGGTCGTACTCCCAGACGAAGTGCGTACCGGCCAGGGCCAGCGTGAGCCGCTCCTCGCTGCGCGCCAGGTCGCGCCGGACGCGCTCCAGGGCCGCCTGCTGCGTCGCCTCGCGCCGCCACCAGAGCGGGAGACCCGTACCGAGGGTGACAAAAAAGAGCGTGAGCCCGACGAGGCAGACGAGGGCCACCCGCCGGATGTGGCGCTCCACCTCGCTGGCCGCGACAGCGGTCCACAGCCGCCAGTCGGAGGAGGGCACCGCGCGGGTCGAGCCCAGGAGCACCTCCCCGCCGTCGCCCCGCGCCACGAATGGCCCCTCCTCTCCCTCCATGGCTCGCGTCAGGGCGGGGGTGGCGTCCAGCGGCAGCCGCTGCGAGACGCCGCCCAAGGGGTCGCCGGGCCGGCTGGCGACGAACAGGACAGCCTCTCCATCCCGGCTGGCGATGAAGCTGCGCCCGGCGCCACCTTGCACCGGCCAGCGACCGATGATCTTCGAGATGAACCTGCCGAGCGGGGCCTGCACGTAGAGGGCGGCGATGGCGAGGCCCGCCCGGTCGTGGAGAGGGATCGCCACGTCGAGCCTGGGCTCCGGCTCTCCCAGCGCGGCGTGGAGATCCGAGACGCGCCCACGGCGGGCGAGGGCCTGCGCCACCAGGCGCTCGTCCACCGGCACGGACGGCGCCCCAGCGCGCACATAGCCGAAGAGCGGGACGCCGTTCGGCCGGACCACCAGCGCCCGCTCGAAGCCCGCGTCCTCGACGAACTCGGAGAGCATCTGGCGGAGCCGGAGGGGATCCTCGGGCGAAAGGCCGCTCACCGCGCGCGCGGCGGCTTCGACCACCGGGCGAAACCGGGCGAGGTGCCCGGCGTCGAGCTCGCGTCGCTGCCGCCAGGTGACGAGCGCCTCGGTCTGCAGGGCGGCCACCGCCGACAGTTCCGCCGAGGCGCGCTCCCTCGCGCTCTTCAGCGAGGACAGGTAGAGCAGGGTTGCTGCCGCGGCGACGGCCACGGTGAGTCCCGCCAGGGCGAGGAGCGGCAGCCTCCAGGAGAAAGGAGCCTTCGGCATGGCGTGCGGCGCACTATGGCACACCCGGAGGGGGTCCCAGGCAGTCGGCTTGCCCGGCCGCAAGGCTTGGATGGGTCCCAGCCCGCTCGACGCGAAGGCCGTCGGGAAATACCCGACGACGAGCAGTCGACCGCCGGAGCGGGGGCCGAGCTACCCGGCGAACGGCCGCTCCTCTACTCCTGCTCGCCGCTCACCTCCGGTTCGGGCTGCGGGGCGGGGCCCTCCTCCGCGGTCGCGTGCCCGCCATCGCGGCCAGGCTCCGCGACCCGTTCACTGGGCGCTGCTCCCTGGCCCTCGGTCCCCTGGGCGGTGACCCACTCGAGATCGGGCGCCTGCTCGGCGCGAGCCGCGCGCACGTCGGCCGAGCTCAGGCTGCGCGTGCGGTCGCCCGCCACCCAGCTCCCCTCGGGCGGGATGGGCTGGACCTCGGCCCGGACGCCCAGGCGCGAGCCGCCGAGCTTGTCCTGGCCCGCGCCGGGGGCGCCGAGGAGCCCCCGCCGATCATCGAAGCTCTTGCCCTCGCTAGGGGGGCGGCTGGCCTTGGTGGCGGGTGGCTCGTTGCGGGTGGGAGACGGCGCTGCCGAATCCCAGGTGGTGCCTGACCCGCGCGTCTGAGCCAAGCCCCTGGCGGGCGTGAGGGCAGCAGCGGTGAGCAGGGCGACGGCGATTCGCGGAGCATGAAGGCTCATGGGCGCTTGGCTTACTCGCCGGTCGCCCGCCGCGGCACGACCCTTGCGGAGCCCCCAGCTACGACGCACGCCCGCAGTAGATGCACACCCCAAGAGGTTCGCCGCAGCGGGTCGAGAGGCCGTTGTGTTCCCCCGCCCGAGGCGGGACGATGGCCCGGTCGGGCTCGAACTCCCTTCACGCGGCTGCAACGGCGCCGCCCAAGGAGCTTCACGTATGCCCACCGACGTGGCGAGGCGGGAAGCCGCGGGGCACCCCAGCGGCGACAAGCGCTTCCGGATGCTCGACGCCGCCATGCGGCGCCAGCAGAACCAGGCCGACGCGCTCCTCGAGATCCTCCACCAGGCGCAGGAGCTCTTCGGGTTCCTCTCCGACGACGTCCTCATCTACGTCGGCCGGGGCCTGCGGCTGCCCCTCTCGCGCGTGTTCGGGGTCGCCACCTTCTACAACCACTTCTCGCTCCGCCCGAAGGGCGCCCACACCTGCACCGTTTGCATGGGCACCGCCTGTTACGTGAAGGGGGCTGGCGACATCCTGCGAGGCCTCTCGCAGGCCCACGGGGTGAAGCCGGGCGACACCACCGAGGACGGCCGGCTCTCGGTGGTGGTGGCGCGCTGCGTGGGCGCCTGCGGCATCGCGCCGGCGGTGGCCTTCGACTCGGAGGTGACCGGCAAGAACACGCCCGAAGGCGTGCTCGCGCGCGTGGCGCCGTGGCGCGCCGCAGCGAGGGTCGAGTCATGAACCAGGAGGAGCTGGAGAGCATCGCCGAGCGCGAGCAGGGGGCGCGCGGCCGCTGCCGCCACCGGGTGTGCGTGTGCTCGGCCGCCGGCTGCATGTCGCTCGGGGCGGAGGGCGTGAAGGAGGCGCTGAAGCTCGCCATCGCCGAGGCGCACCTGGAAGACGAGGTGCAGCTCATGGGCACCGGCTGCCTCGGCCTCTGCCACGCCGGCACCCTGGTGCAGGTGGAGTCGGGCCCCCCCGAGGCGCCGGTGCGCACGCTCTACCAGCAGGTGGACGCGGCGGCGGCGGTGGAGGTGGTGCGCCAGCACCTGGTGGAGGGCCGGCCGCTGGAGGAGCGTGCGCTCTCCGCGGAAGCACCGTTCTTCGCTCGCCAGCAGAAGGTGGTGCTGGAGAACGCCGGCCGCGTCGACCCGGAGAGCATCGAGTCCAGCATCGCCGCCGGGGCCTGGTCGGCGCTGCACCGCGCGCTCTCCGAGCTCTCGCCCGCCGAGGTCATCGCCGAGATCACCCAGAGCGGGCTGCGCGGGCGCGGCGGCGCGGGCTACCCCACCGGCCTCAAGTGGGCCACCGTCGCCAAGGCCAGCGGACAGCGCAAGTTCCTCGTCTGCAACGCCGACGAGGGCGACCCGGGAGCCTTCATGGACCGCTCGGTGCTCGAGGGCGATCCGCACCGCGTGCTGGAGGGCATGGCCATCGCCGCCTACGCGGTGGGGGCCGACCACGGCTACGTGTACGTGCGCGCGGAGTACCCGCTCGCCATCCAGCGCCTCAAGAACGCCATCAAGCAGGCGGAGCGGCTCCAGCTCCTCGGCCACGGCATCTTCGACACCAGCTTCGACTTCCGGGTGGACCTCCGCATCGGCGCCGGCGCCTTCGTCTGCGGCGAGGAGACCGCGCTCATGCAGTCGGTGGAGGGGCAGCGCGGCCAGCCTCGCCCCCGCCCCCCTTACCCGGCACAGGCCGGACTCTGGGGGCAGCCCACCCTCATCAACAACGTGGAGACCTTCGCCAACGTGCCCCCCGTCCTCCGCAACGGGGGCGCCTGGTTCGCGGGGCTGGGAACGGATCGCTCCAAGGGCACCAAGGTGTTCGCGCTGGCGGGCAAGATCGTGAACACCGGCCTCATCGAGGTGCCGATGGGCACCACCCTCCGCCAGATCATCTACGACATCGGCGGTGGCATCCCCGGGGGGAAGGCCTTCAAGGCGGCCCAGACCGGCGGCCCCTCCGGCGGATGCATCCCTGCCGAGCACCTCGACCTGCCGGTCGACTACGAGTCCTTGCAGACGGTGGGCACCATCATGGGGTCGGGTGGACTCATCGTGATGGACGAGAGCTCCTGCATGGTCGACGTGGCCAAGTTCTTCATGGACTTCTGCAAGGAGGAGAGCTGCGGCAAGTGCGTGCCTTGCCGCACCGGCACCGTCCAGATGTCGGAGATCCTGGAGCGCATCACCGACGGCCGTGGCGAGGAGCGCGACCTCGACCTGCTGGAGGAGCTGGCCGACCTCCTCAAGTCCACCAGCCTGTGCGGCCTCGGCCAGACCGCGCCCAACCCGGTCGTCTCCACCCTGCGTTACTTCCGCGACGAGTACCTGGCGCACGTGCGCGAGCGGCGCTGCCCCGCCGGCGTCTGCACCTTCCCGTGCGCCCCCGCGGCGCGCGCCCCGGCGTGCGAGGAGGTGCCCGCATGAGCCCGGCTGGTCGCGGGACCGCCCCCCAGGGCGGCGGCAGCATCACCTTCACCCTCAACGGGCAGCTCGTCTCGGCCCGCGCCGGCGAGACGGTGCTCGAGGCGTGCCGCGACAACGGCGCCGAGCTGCCGACCCTATGCAACCTGGAGGGCCTCCAGCCGCTGGGCGCCTGCCGCATGTGCCTGGTGGAGGTGGAGGGCTCGCCGCGGCTCGCCGCGGCCTGCGTCACCTCGGTGGTCGAGCACATGGTGATCCGCACCGACAGCGAGCGGCTGCGGCGCTACCGGCGCATGCTGGTGGAGCTGCTCTTCGCCGAGCGGAACCACGTGTGCGCCATCTGCGTGGCCAACGGCCGGTGCGAGCTGCAGGACCTGGCGTACGAGGTGGGCATGGACCACGTCCGCTATGCCTACCAGTACCCGCGCACCCGGCTCGACGCTTCCCACCCCCGCTTCGTGCACGACGCCGCGCGCTGCGTGCTGTGTGCCCGCTGCGTCCGGGTGTGCGACGAGATCGAGGGCGCCCACACCTGGGACATCTCCGGCCGCGGCGAGCGGTGCCGCGTCATCACCGACCTCGCCCAGCCCTGGGGCGCCTCCGACTCCTGCACCTCCTGCGGCAAGTGCGTGCAGGTCTGCCCCACCGGCGCGCTCTACGAGAAGGAGCGGAGCGCTGCCACCCGCAAGTCGCAGGCGTTCCTCACCTACCTCCGCAAGGCGCGGGAGGAGAAGCAATGGATCCGGTGAGCGTGCAGCGAGGCGCGACCGCCGCGCCTGGCGAGGAGGCCGACGCCGGCGTGGCCATCGCGAGCCGGGCAGACGAGGGCGGCCCCGCCGCGATCGAGGCTCCTGGCAGGAAGGCCAGGGTCGCCACCGTCTGGTTCGGGGGGTGCTCCGGCTGCCACATGTCCTTCCTCGACCTCGACGAGCGGCTCATCGACCTGGCCGGGCTCATCGAGCTCGTCCATTCACCCTTGGTGGATGTGAAGGAGCTGCCCGAGGGCGTCGACGTGACCTTGGTGGAGGGGGCGGTGGCGAACGAGGAGCACCTCGCCCTGGCGCACCGGGTGCGAGCGCGGTCGAAGGTGGTGGTGGCCTTCGGCGACTGCGCCGTCACCGGCAACGTGACCGCGCTCCGAAACGCCCTCGGCTCGGCCGAGCCGGTGCTGCTCCGCGCCTATTGCGAGAACGTCACCCTGCAGCCGGGCGTGCCGCACGAGCCCGGCATCGTGCCGGTGCTCCTCGACCGGGTGCGCGCCCTTCACGAGGTCATCCCGGTGGACGTGTACCTCCCCGGCTGCCCGCCCCCGGCCGACCTCATCTTCTACGCCGTCACCGAGCTGCTCGCCGGCCGCAAGCCCGACCTCACCGGCAGGCTGCACTTCGGGTGAACGATATGGAACGCATCGTCATCGAGCCGGTCACGCGCATCGAGGGCCACGCCAAGATCACCATCCTGCTCGGCGAGGACGGCGAGGTGCGCGACGCGCGCTTCCACGTCACCGAGTTCCGCGGCTTCGAGAAGTTCTGCGAGGGGCGCAGCTTCCGCGAGATGCCGGTCATCACCTCGCGCATCTGCGGCATTTGCCCCGTCTCGCACCTCATCGCCTCGGCCAAGACCGGCGACGCGCTCCTCTCGGTGGACATCCCCGAGCCGGCGAAGAAGCTCCGCCGCCTCATGAACCTGGGCCAGCTCCTGCAGTCGCACGCCCTCAGCTTCTTCCACCTCTCGGCGCCCGACCTCGTGCTCGGCATGGACGCGCCGCCCGAGCACCGCAACGTCTTCGGGCTCATCGAGGACCGGCCCGAGCTGGCCCGCGACGGCATCCGCCTCCGCAAGTTCGGGCAACGGGTCATCGAGGTGCTGGGCGGGAAGCGCATCCACCCGGCCTGGGCCACCGCCGGCGGGGTGGCGGCCCCGCTCTCGGAGGCGCGGCGCGACGAGCTCCGGGCCGGCCTCCCCGAGGCGCTCGCCACCATCACCCGCACCCTGGGCTGGTTCAAGGTGGCGCTGGAGCAGCACCACGAGGAGGAGCGCGTCTTCGGGAACTTCCCCACGCTCTTCATGGCCCTGGTCGGTCCCGGGGGCCTGCTCGAGCACTACGACGGCAAGATCCGCTTCGTGGCCGCCACCGGCGACGTGGTGGCGGACGGGCTCGAGCCCTCTCGCTATGCCGACTACATCGGCGAGGCGGTGGAGCCCTGGAGCTATCTCAAGTTCCCCTACTACCTGCCCCTCGGCTACCCGGGTGGCATGTACCGGGTGGGCCCGCTCGCGCGCCTCAACGTGTGCACGCGCACCGGCACCCCCCGCGCCGACGACGAGCTGGCCGAGTTCCGCCAGCTCTCCCGCGGCGCCGTGCTCTCGTCCTTCCACTACCACCTGGCCCGGCTCATCGAGATCCTCTACGCGGTGGAGAAGATCACCGAGCTGCTCGACGACCCGGAGATCGTCTCCACCGACGTGGAGGCCTCCGCCCGCCGCAACCGTTTCGAGGGCGTGGGCTCCATCGAGGCGCCGCGCGGCACCCTCTTCCACCACTACAAGGTGAAGGAGGGCGGGGTGATGACCTGGGCGAACCTCATCATCGCCACCGGCCAGAACAACCTCGCCATGAACAAGGCGGTGGCCCAGATCGCCCGCCGCTACGTCTCCAAGGCGAAGCTGTCGGAGGGGGTGCTGAACCGCGTGGAGGCCGGCATCCGCGCCTTCGACCCCTGCCTCAGCTGCTCGACCCACGCTCACGGTGACATGCCGATGCGGGTGGAGCTGCGCGGGCCCACCGGCGAGCTGGTCGACGCGGTGGAGCGCGGGTGAGACCCCGCCGGCATCTCAGCCGGGCCCGGCCGTCCGCTCGTAGACCACGGGCTCTCCGCCCGCGGGCGGCTCGATCCCCACCAGGTCCCGCATCTCGCGCTCGGCTCGCGCGGCGTTCAGAGCGGCACGGCGAAGATGAGCCCCACCACCGTGTCGGGGGAGTTGGAGCTGTAGAACCAGCTCCGCTGGCCGCGCGGGTTGTCGCCCAGGGTGAAGTCCTCGGAGAAGGTGAGCGTGAAGGCCCCGCGCCTGAGGCCGCCCGAGAGCTGGTTGTGGGGCCGGAAGAGCGCGGCGGCCGCCGAGGAGATGTAGACGGCGTTCTGGCCGCCGTCCTCCACGGTCCAGCCGCCCTCCATGAGCGCCGAGAGCCAGCGGTCCTCGGCGAGGAGCGCCCACCCCTCGCCGAGGAGGAGCACCAGCGAGGCCTCGAGCCCGTAGTGCAGCGTGCGCGGCTGCAGCGCCATCCGGGATGCGAGGGGCGACACCGCGCTCACGAAGGCCATCCCGTGCAGCACCGCCCATGGGGCGAGCTCGCGGGTGGCGAGCAGCGCGAGCGCGGCGTCGGGGCCCCCCGAGCCTCCCAGGCGGCCGAGCGAACCCGCCGGAATCTTGAGGTCGAGGCGCGCCGCGACGCCCCACCGCGGCGCCGCTCCCTCCGGCCCCACCACGGACTCGTCGCCCGAGGCGAGGAGCACCTGGTGACCGATCACCAAGTCGCCCACCGAGATGCGGCCGGTGCGGAGGTCGAAGGCAGCCTCGCCGCCCTGCTCGACGAGCCGCAGCTCCACGCGGTCGCGCCCGTACCGCTCGCGGCGCGAGTTGTAGGCGCCCACCAGCCGGTGCCAGGCCTCGATGCCCCCGTCCTCGAAGCCGCCCCAGAAGCCGGTCACCCGCCAGCTCACGGTGGTGGCCACCCGGTCGCCGGAGCGGGAGCCCCAGGGCAGCCGGGCGGTCAGCACCAGGGCGTCGGACTGTCCGTCGAGCTGCACCCGCACCGTCTTCCCGCCCCGGGTGAGCACGGTGGGGACGCTCCAGCTGTTCGCGTCCTCCAGGTGCAGCGCCAGAGCCGGGTGCCGCACCGCCCGGGCGTCGGCGAGCACCGGGTCGAGGAAGAGCTGGCGCACGGGGCCGGGGGTGCCGAGCCCGAGCGGCGCGGAGAGCATGAGCGGGTCCGGCCCGGCGGCAGGAGTCGCCAGCGGAAAGAGTATGCAGGCCAGCAGCACGGTGAGGTGGAGGCGGGCGCGCGGCAGGGCGCTCCGTGCGGCGGGGCAGTGCACCGCACCGAAGTACCACGAGCGCGCGCTGGTGGAGTGGACGCCGAGGGAGGTTGTTCTGGAGAGAGGGCCGCCTCGCCATCGACCGACCGCGGGTGCTGGCGAGCCCGCTACCCCTCCCACCTCAGGAAGACGGCCGCGAGCGGCGGCAGGGTGAGCACCACCGAGAGCGGCCGCCCGTGCGCGGGGACGGGCACCGCCTCGGCCCCGCCCATGTTGCCCCAGCCGCTCCCTCCGTAGATGGCGGCGTCGCTGTTCAGCACCTCGCGCCAGAGGCCGCCGCGCGGCACGCCCACCCGGTAGTTCTGCCGCGCCACGGGCGTGAAGTGGAGGACCACCAGGATCTCCGGGTCGCCCGGCCGGCCTCGCCGGAGGAACGAGAGCACGCTCGCCTCCGCGTCGCTGCAGTCGATCCACTCGAAGCCGCCCGGCTCCGCGTCGCGGAGGTGCATGGCCGGCTCGCGCAGGAGCCGGTTGAGATCGCCCACGAAGCGGCGCACCCCGTCGTGAGGCGCCTCGCCCGCGAGGTGCCAGTCGAGGCTCCGATCGTGGCTCCATTCCTGCCACTGCGCCAGCTCGCCGCCCATGAACAGCAGCTTCTTGCCCGGCTGCGCCCACTGATCGGCGAGGAGCAGCCGAAGCCCGGCGAACTTCTGGCGATCGTCGCCCCACATCTTCCCGAGGAGCGAGCGCTTCCCGTACACCACCTCGTCGTGAGACAGCGGCAGGACGAAGCTCTCCGCGAAGGCATACATCATCCGGAAGGTGAGCTCGTCGTGGTGGAACTTCCGGAAGATGGGGTCTTGCTGCATGTACGCCAGCGTGTCGTGCATCCAGCCCATGTCCCACTTCAGGCCGAATCCGAGGCCTCCCACCGCCGCCGGGCGCGACACCATCGGCCAGGCGGTGGACTCCTCGGCGAACGTGCGCACGTCGGGGTGCTCCGCGGCGACCACCTCGTTCAGCTTCCGGAGGAAGTCGATGGCCTCCAGGTTCTCGCGCCCCCCGTGGACGTTCGGCACCCACTCGCCCTCCTTGCGCGCGTAGTCGAGGTAGAGCATCGAGGCCACCGCATCCACCCGCAGGCCATCGGCGTGGAAGAGGTCGAGCCAGAAGAGCGCGCTGGAGAGGAGGAAGCTCCGCACCTCGCCGCGCCCGTAGTCGAAGACGAGGGTGTTCCACTCTCGGTGACGACCACGGCGCGGGTCGGCGTGCTCGAAGAGCGGTGCTCCATCGAACGAGGCGAGGCCGTGCGGGTCGTCGGGGAAGTGCGAGGGCACCCAGTCGAGGATGACGCCCACCCCTCGCCGGTGGAGCGTGTCGACGAGGAACATCAAATCTCGAGGGGAGCCGTACCGGCTGGTGGGGGCGAAGTAGCCGGTGGTCTGGTAGCCCCAGGAGCCGTAGAACGGGTGCTCCATGACCGGCAGGAGCTCCACGTGGGTGAAGCCCAGCTCCACCGCGTGGGCGCCGAGGAGCGGCGCCGCTTCACGGTAGGTGAGGGAGCGGTTCCCCTCCTCGGGCACGCGGCGCCACGAGCCGAGGTGCACCTCGTAGATCGACATCGGGCTCGCCAGGCCGTTTCGCACCTGGCGCTCCCGCATCCACCCCTCGTCACCCCAGGTGGTGTCGAGATCCCACACCAGCGAGGCGTTCCCCGGCGGCGCCTCGTGACGGAAGGCGAAGGGGTCGGCCTTGTCGAAGGTGCCGCCGCGAGCGTGGAGCCGGTACCTGTAGCGCGCGCCATGGCCGGCGCCGGGGACGAAGCCCCGCCACACGCCCGATTCGCCCTGCCTTCGCAGCGGGTGGCGCGCCTCGTCCCAGCCGTTGAAGTCGCCCACCACCGAGACGCGCTCCGCGCCGGGGGCCCAGACGGCGAAGGACGCACCGTCAGCGTTCTCCTCCTCGCCGAGGTGTGAGCCCAGCCACCGGTAGGCCCGGTGGGCGGTGCCCTCGCTCCACCGGCGCAGCTCGTCCGAGGAGGGTTCGGCTGCACCGCGCGAGACCGAGGGCGGCCGGACGGAACGTGAAGTGCCGCGGGCCTCCGCGCCGGTCGTCAGAGCGCCCGCCGGGGCGGGTTCCTTCGCGTCGAGGAGATTGGCGATGCCCTGCAGCGGCAGCACCACCCAGTCCGGCCGGTTGTTGAGCTCGTAGAAGAGCTCGTAGACCGCCTTCTCCAGGAAGAAGAGCTCGAGGAGCTCGCGCACCTCAGCGCGGCCGTCCTCGCCACCGGGCGGGAGGAAGGAGGCTCCTTCGACCGTCGCGAGCCAGGCGCGCAGGAAGGACCCCGCCGCCCATCCGTACCAGGCCCGGGCCCACTTCTCTGCCTGTTCGCCCGCCACCCCGCGCGCGCGCGCCTGCGCGAGCCCCTGCCAGGCGGCGTAGTGGAAGCTCCGCACCATGCCCGCCACGTCGCGCAGGGGCGACTGCTTCGCCCGGCGCTCGGCCAGCGAGCGCGCCGGCTCGCCCTCGAAGTCGATGAGGACGAAGTCCTCGCCGGTGAAGAGCACTTGCCCGAGGTGGTAGTCGCCGTGGGTGCGGATGCGGAGCGACCGGAGCGGGCGCTCGGCCACCGCCCCCAGCCCGGCGAGGAGCTCCTGCTTCCTGGATACGAGCTCGTCCGCGCGCTGGCGAACCGCCGGCGGAAGTCCGCTCGCGCGGCGATGGAGGAGCGCGAAGGTGGCCCCGACGTGCTCCCTCACCGCGCCGACCAGGCCGGCGCCGTCGCCGGGCGCGAAGGGCTCGGCGGCAAAGGCCTCCCCCGGCGCTGCGGCGAGCGCGAGGTGCAGCTCGGCCGTCCTCCGGCCGAGGAGCGCCGCCTCGTCGAGGTAGGAGCCGACGAGCACCCGCGACTCCGCGCCCGGCTCCACGCCCGCGAGGTCGAGGGGAGAGGCGGGCAGCCTGGGTGGCGTGACGCCGGGCCGGGAGGCCACCCGCTCGAAGAACCCGGCCACGCGACCCAGCGTGAAGGTCCAGGCGTCGCCTTCGTTCGCCACGAACGACTGCAGGAGGGCGAGGGCCAGCGGCTCGCCCTCGCGCGGGAGGTACTGCACCGCGCCCAGCACCGCCGGGGCGTGCGGGAAGCGCGCGACCTCGGTGAGGTAGGTGCCGATCTCCAGCTCCGGGTGCGGCCCGGCCACCACCTTGCGGAGGAGCTTCATCACCGCCGCCCCGCCGAACCTCACAGAGGTGTTGCTCTGCTCGGCGCCGAGCACCTTCGGCGCCGCCGCCTCGGCCTCGGGGAGGCGGGGCGGGAGCGCGGCGGTGTGCCAGGCCACGAGCTCGCCTCGCAAACCCGTGACGCGCCGCCCCTCCGCCACCGCCGAGAGCACCGATTGGGCGAACCCTGCGTCGATGTCGACCGCGCGGAGGAGCCGCGGCTTCCCGCCCACCTCCAGCGTACCCACCTCGGTGCCGGAGAGCTCGGGTGGCCCCGCAGCCGCCTCGCCGCCATCCGGGGCGAAGGCCGCGGGGAGGACGTACAGCTCGGGCTCGCCCTCGTCGTAAACCACCCGCAAGAGAAGGATCCGCGCGTCGCGCCCCTCCTCGGGCTCGTCGTCCCTTTCGGGGCCGGTGCCGGCCCGCGCTCTCCCGCCGCCAGCCGCGCTCGACCCGCCACCGCTCGCCCCGGCACCGCCGCCCGCGCCGAGCCGAACCGGGAGCGCATCGACGAGCTCCACCCGGGCGATGTGGCGCGCCTTGCCCCCGAACCACCGGCGACCGGCGAGGTAGGCCGGGAGGATGGAGAGCAGCCGCTCCACCTCGCCGGGTGCGAGGACCGTCTCCCAGGCCCGGGAGGCCAGACCCGGGCGGCCCTCGCCGCCGGCGGCCGCCGCTCCGCTGTTCCTGTCCATGGCGCTCCCGAAAGCTGTCAGAAGAAGTAGTCGAAGTCGCGCTCGGTCTTGAGCCGCCGCCGGATGCGGAAGATGTGGGCGGGCGAGGCGTGGGGGTCGAGCTGCACGAAGTTGCGCGGCCCCTGCCAGAAGTAGCGCGCGCCGCCCAGCAGATCGTGGAGCTGGAACGGCTGGCCGGCGGGGATCCCCAGCCGCTCCACCGGGAGCTCCACCCACCCGGAGTGGACGTGGTGCGGGTCGAGGTTCACCACGGTGAGCACCACGTCCTCGCCGCCGCCGGTCGACTTGGAGTAGGCGATGAGCTGATCGTTGTCGACCGCGTGAAACTCCAGCCGGTCGTTCCGCTGGAGCGCCGGGTTCTCGCGGCGGATGCGGTTCACCCGGGCGATGTAGTCGCGCAGGCTGTCCTGCTCGAGGTCCCAGTGGCGCACCTCGTACTTCTCCGAGTCGGCCTGCTCCTCGGTCCCCGGCTCGCGGGCGCGGTGCTCCATGAGCTCGTAGGAGGGGCCGTAGATCCCGTAGCTCGCGGAGAGCGTGGCCGCGAGCACGAGCCGCGCCTGGAAGGTGGCTCGCCCGCCGTACTGCAGGTGCTCGGGCAGGATGTCGGGGGTGTTGGGCCAGAAGCTCGGCCGGAAGAACTCCCTGGGCGGACCCTGGGTGAGCTCGCGCAGGTAGGCGGTGAGCTCGGCCTTGGTGTTGCGCCAGGTGAAGTAGGTGTACGACTGGGAGAAGCCGAGCTTGGCGAGGTGGTACATCACCTTGGGCCGGGTGAAGGCCTCGGCGAGGAACATCACCTCGGGCGAGCTGCGGCGCACCTCGGCGATGAGCCACTCCCAGAAGCGAAACGCCTTGGTGTGCGGGTTGTCCACGCGGAAGACGCGCACGCCCTCGCGCACCCACCCCTCCACGACCGCCAGGATGGCCGCCCAGAGCTCGCGCCAGGCCTCCGTCTCGAAGTCGATGGGGTAGATGTCCTGGTACTTCTTGGGCGGGTTCTCGGCGTACTGGATGGAACCGTCCGGCCGCCGCCGGAACCACTCGGGGTGCTCTGTCACCCACGGATGATTGGGCGAGCACTGCAGGGCGAGGTCGAGCGCGATCTCCAGCCCGTGCCGCCCCGCCTCGGCGACGAGGTGGCGGAAGTCGTCCATGGTGCCGAGGCACGGGTGGATGGCGTCGTGCCCTCCCCCCGGCGAGCCGATGGCCCAGGGGCTCCCCACGTCATCCGGCCCGGCCACCGGGCTGTTGTTCTTGCCCTTCCGGTACGCCGTGCCGATGGGGTGGATGGGCGGGAGGTACAGCACGTCGAAGCCCATGCCCGCCACGTAGGGCAGCCGCGCTGCCACGTCGCGCAGCGTGCCGTGGCGGCCCGGCTCCGGGGAGGCCGAGCGCGGGAAGAGCTCATACCAGGTGGTGTAGCGGGCGCGCTCCCGCTCCACCTCCACCCGGAGCTCCGCCTCGAAGGAGGCCTCGTCCGAGCGGTCGGGATGGCGCGCCACCAGCAGGGCGAGCTCGTCGCCGAGCGCGGCCCGCGCCCCGGCGAGTGGCGACTCCGCCGACCGGAGCGCCCCCGCCAGCTCGCGGAGGCGGGCGGCGTCCGCGGGCTCGCCGCGCGGGCTCGAGGCGCCAGGCCCGGCTTCGGCCCGGGTGGCTGCGGCGAGGACCAGCTCCGCGCCCACCAGCACGTCGACCAGCTCCACCTGCCCCGCTGCGAGCTTCTTCGCGAGCCCCGCCCGCCAGGTGCGAAAGGGGTCCGCCCACCCCGCCACCGTGTACCGATGGCCCTCCAGGGCCGAGATGGGGAAGGCGGCGCGCCAGCGGTCGTTCACGAGCGGCTTCATCTCCAGCTCATGCCACGAGGTCTCGCTCTCGCGGCGGTACCGGAGCACGGCGGTGAGGAGGTCGTGACCCTCGGTGTAGACGTCGGCCTCGACCACCACCTCCTCGCCGACGGTGCGCTTCACCGGGAAGCGCCCGCGCTCCACCTGCGGCGACACCGCCTCGACCACCACGCGCGGGGGCCTCCTCGGGGGCAGGTGAAGCTCGTCGTCGCGCCCTGCGCTCGTCCCCATCGCCTTCCCTCCACGCCCATTGCGGGGGCCGCCCGGCCCGACTGGGCGCACAGCAAGGCCGAGCCCGGGTGGTACGGACCCCGATTCGGAGGCAGTTAAGGTGGAGGGGCGGCGGGCGCCGCGCCACGTCAATTCGGGACGCGAGCGCTTCGTGCGGCAGGCCTTCTTGCCTACGCGCTGCGCGCGAGCTCGGCCCCCGTCTCCAGGCGCGTGACGAGGTCGCGGCCCGCCGAGGTCGCGTCGAGCGCGCGCGCGCGAAGCGCGCAGGTGAGCGCGCGCGGGAGATTCGAGCGCCCGCGCCTCAGCCAGCCGGGAGGCGTAGAGCGAGGGGAACCCGGGCGGCAGCCTGAGCGACCAGTTGGAGGAGGAGGTGTCGCCCGGCGCGTTGTACCGCTCGGTGAAGCCGAAGAGGTCGGTGAAGGCGATCAGCACCTGCCGTGCGGGCCCGACGAAGAGGTCGGCGAGCCGCGCCTGGGCCAGCTCTCCGGCGTCGCCGGCCGCGGCCGCGATCCAGCGCTCGCGCGACGCCGCGCCCTCACCCGGGGCGAGGAGGCGCGAGGCGAGGTAGGCGGCCTGCTCGCGCGAGCGGCCGGTCGCCACCCACGCCTCGCACCGCTCCCAGATGGTGGCGGTGTCGTGGTTCCCGAGCATGATCCAGTCCTCGGGGCGGGCGTTCTCGCCCCGGTAGCCGTCGCCCTCGCACGCGAGGTCGGCCTTCTGCGTCACGCGGAAGCGGCCCATCCCGTGCCGCTCGATGACGCGCCGGAGCGGGTACGGCTGCGTGCTCAGGATCTCGCAGGCGATGGCGTCGGGTGCGTGCCCCGCGCGCCGCGCCTCGTCGAGCACGGCGTCGAGGAGGAGCGCGTACCGGTCGACCTGCGCCGGATTCGAGCTCGGCCACCCAGCCGTCGGCGTGCCGCGCCTCCTCCGGCCGGAGCTGCGCCTCGCGAGCGATGGCGTGGCGCGCGAGTCCGGCGACGTCCGGCGAGGAGAAGAGCCTCGCGCCCCGGCGTACCTCCTCTCCGGGCTCGCCCTCCGCGCGGTAGACCCACGGGTCCACCAGCCCGTGCGGGTGGTCGATGCGAAGGCCGTCGAGCTCCTCGAAGGCCTTCCGCGCCCGAAGGCGCTCGAAGCGGAGGGCCGGGCCCTCTCCCGCCCCGGCCCCGTCCCGGGGATAGCGAGCGGGGTCGAAGACGGGGTAGCCCCAGGGCTGGCCCTCGGGGTTGGTCCGGCTGGGCGGCGCGCCCATCCGCCATCCGCGCAGGGTGAAGCCGCGCGCGGCCCAGGCGTCGCGGTCGGAGAGGCCGATCTGCAGGTCGCCGAAGAGGGCGAGCCCGAGCCCCCGCGCGAGGCGCCGCGTCTCGGCGTGCTGCAGGTGGGCGAGGAGCTGCTCGAAGGCGTACTGCTCGAGGCGCGGGGCATGGTGCGCCGCGAGCCACCGCAGACGACGCGCAGCCGGCGAGCCGCTCGCCCCGCCGTGCGGCGCCTCCTCCTCGAGCAGCGACCAGAGCTCGCGGTCGAGCTCGCCCTCCGGGCCGCGCCATCGCCGGAGATCGCCCTCGCCATGCAGCTCGACCAGCACGTCGAAGAGCGCGTCGCGGAGGAGCCATTCGCGGTGATCCCGCCGGAACGCGGCGAGCCGGGCGGCGAGCTCCGCCACCTCCGGCCGGCCCTCGGCGCGCTTGCGGGCGAAGGTGGCGTAGGCCTCGTCCAGCACCGGGCGAACCCGGGCGTGCGCGCCGGCGTGGTCCGACCGGTCGCCCTTCACGCCCGCAGCCAGCGCCCGCTCCAGCGTGGCCGGCGAGACGAGCCCTCCCCAGGCCGGGGTGGCGAGCGGCGGGAGGGCGATGGAGAGGCGGGAGCGCGAGAAGAGCGTTGCCACGTAGGGGGAAGCGTCCCCCGGTGGGCTCTCGCCCTGCGGCCCGAGCTGCACGCCGTCGAAGCCGAGCGCCGCGGCGAAGCGCAGGAGGTCGCGACCACCCTCGGTGTGGGGCGAGCCACGCCCCGCGTCCTCGCCCGGCCGGCCGGGAAAGGCGGCGTCGTGGATGCCGAGGAGGAGGCGGCGGATGCCGAGCAGCGAGAGCGCCTCGCGCACGGCCCGGTGGAGGAGGTCGTCCATCGGCGGCGGAAGCTACAGCACCGGAGAGGTGGCGACCAGCTTCTGCACCCTCTCCACCAGCGCCGCGCCGCGGAACGGCTTCTGGAGGAGCTCGCCCGGGAGCCCAGCCGCCTCCACCGCGCGCGGGTCGCCGGGGAAGCCGGTGATGAAGAGCACCTTCACCCCGGGTTGCTTCGCCGTGAGCCGGCGCGCCAGGTCCTGCCCCGACATCCGCGGCATGACCACGTCGCTCACCAGCACGTCGATGCCCTGGCCGTGAGCGTGCGCCACCTCCAGCGCCTCCTCGCCGCTGCCGGCCGAGAGCACGCGCATTCCCGCGCCCTGGAGCTCGCGCGCCAGCGCCTCGCGCAGGGAGGGATCGTCCTCGGCCACCAGCGCGGTGAGCCGGGCCAGCCCGTCGCGCGACCCGGTGTGGAGGCCGAAGCCCGGGTGCTCCTCGGGCTCCAGCGCGCGCGGCAGGAGCACGCGGAAGAGGGTGCCGCGCCCGAGCTCGCTCTCCACCTCGATGGCGCCCCCAGCCTGGCTGACGATGCCGTAGGTGACGGCGAGCCCGAGCCCGGTGCCCTTCCCCGCCTCCTTGGTGGTGAAGAAAGGCTCGAAGATCTTCTCCCGCACCTCGGCGCTCATGCCGGTACCCTGGTCCTCCACCTCGATGGCCGCGTAGCGGCCCGGCGTGAGGCCCGCGCGCCTCGAGGCGCGCTCGAGGAGCTCCACCGCGAGGGCGCGCAGGGTGAGCCGTCCGCCGTGCGGCATGGCGTCGCGCGCGTTGATGGCGAGGTTCAAGACCACCTGCCCGAGCTGTCCGGGGTCGACCATCACCCGCGGTGCCTCCGGCGAGAGCTCGGAGGCGATCTCGATCGCGGGGTCGAGGGTGCGGCGCAGCATCCTCACCGTGTCGCCCACCACCTCGCCCGGCGCCACCGAGGTGGGGCTCGCCGGGCTCCGCCGTGCCATGGCCATCATCTGGCGCACGAGCGCGCTCGCGCGCTCCGCCGCCGAGCGGATGGCGGCGAGGTCCTCCGAACCGGGCTGCTCCGTGGAGAGGATGTCGGAGAGCGTCAGCACCACCGAGAGGAGGTTCCCGAGGTCGTGGCCGATGCCGCCGGCGAGCCGGCTCACCGCCTCCATCTTCTGGGCGTGGCGGAGCTGCGCCTCCACGCGCTGCCGCTCTGCCGCCAGCTCTTCGCGCACCGATACGTCGCGCAAGGCCCAGGTGGCGAGCCTCTCGCCGCCGAGCTCCACCTCGCCCTCGCGCGCCTCGGCCAGGAAGATGGTGCCATCCGCGCGGACGCCGCGGACGAGCTCCGAGCGCTCCTCCGCCGGGCCGAAGAGCTCCCGCACCGGGCGCGCGGCGAGCTCTTCCGGGGTGAGGCCGAAGAGCGCCCCGGCGGCCGGGTTCGCCTCGCGAGTCGCCTGGCCATCCGCCGCCAGCACCAGCAGGGCGTCCGGCGAGGTCTCGAAGAGCTGCCGGTAGCGCAGCTCGCTCTCGGCGAGCGCGGCCACCGTGCGGCGGTGCTCCCGCGCCAGGGCGGCCTTGTGCGCGGCGTTCGTCACCTTGAGGCCGAGGGCGTCGAAGTCCTCGATGGGCTTCGATACGTAGTCGTAGGCGCCGAGCTGCACCGCCTCGATGGCCGACTGGAGCGACACGTAGGCGGTGACGAGGATCACCTCGGTGTGGGGGTCCTCGTCTTTCAGGCGCGCCGCCAGCTCCAGCCCCGACCAGTTGCCGAAGTTCTTGTCGAGGAGCGCCACGTCGATGGGACCGCGGGTGCGCGCCAGCGCGAGCGCCTCGTCGCCGGTCGAGGCGAGGAGCAGGGTCCTCCCCTCCTTCTGCAGGAAGCGGCCGAGCACCTTCAGGATGACGGCTTCGTCGTCGGCGATGAGGACGGTCTGCATGGCTTCACTCCACGATGCGGTAGACGCGGACCGGCCCGGTGCCGTCGCCGGTGGCGACGTAGAGGGCGGTGACGTCGTCCACCGTGAGGACCTGGGCGTCGAGGATGTAGCGGTTGCGGTTGTCGCCCAGGCCACCGCCGCCGAGGCCGCGGCAGTCCCAGGGGTTCCCCGCCGCGCAGCCGCCCTGACCCCGGAAGTCCTCGACGCGCGGGGACGCGGCCTGGGTGCGAAAGAGCTGGATGCCGAGCGCGCTGTCGTACCCCACGTAGAGCCAGGCCGGGGTCGCGGCGAGGAGTGTCATGGCGCCGTTCGAGTCGTCGTTCATCCGGCTGAAGCTCCCGGAGCTGTCGCGCGCGGCGAGGCTCCAGTCGGGGCGGTCACACGCGGTGGCGTCGCCGGAGGCGGCCGGGTCGCACCGCCAGAGCTGTGGCGCGCGGTAGGAGCCGTGCGTGTTGCGGGCGGCGAAGAGCTGGCCGTGCCAGGTGGCGAAGGCCGGGATGGCCCGGTCGGCCGGCGTGAGGCCGCTCACCTTGCTCGTCTCGTAGGAGGAGGCCGCGGACCAGGCCGAGGCCGAGGGCGTGCAGTCGGCGAAGTCCTCGTGGCGGGTGGGCGGCTCGACCTTCGCGCGCACCAGGCCCCCAGCGTTGCCGAGGTGGAGGTGCCCCGCGAACTTCGCCAGCGCGTCCACCACCGTGTGGTTCTTCCCCACCTTGCTCACGTCGCCGAGCTTCAGGTCGAGGAGCTGCGCCTTCGATGGATTGAGGCCGGGTGCGGCGGGCGCCGCCGAGAGCGCGAGGAGCGAGGGCCTCTCCCCCGCGAGGCCGAGGTAGAGCCGGTCGCCGTCGAAGAGCGCCGCGGAGAGGGCGTCGGCGTGCGTGAGGTCGGCCGCCGCCGAGAGGTCGACATAGCGGAAGTCGAGCGAGGAGCCCGAGGCCGCACCCAGGTAGACGTAGCTCGCCTCCTTGGAGTGCCCGCCCGCGGCGAGGATCCACTCCGCTCCACCGAGGCTCCCGCTCGCCCAGAGCGCGCGCCCCGCCTCGTTGTCCGGTCCGCACGACGAGGTGCCCGCCTGGCATCCCGGCGCTCCGATGGAGGGGTAGGGCGGCGCGCTCTTCCACGAGTTGGTGCTGGTCGAGCCGGCCCTGTTCACGTCCTTGGGGAAGGCGAGGGTGAAGCGGCGGGAGACGCGGCCATCGGCGGAGAGCTCCACCGCCGAGGCGCCGTCCTCCGCCGGCGCGAGCACGAGCTTCCCCTGGTGGACGAGGAGCTGCGCCGCGGGCGTCCCGTCGCCGAAGGGGTCGCTCGCGAGCGCAATGGCCTCCGCCGCGCTGGCCGCTCCGCTCTCCGAGGTCAAGGTTCCGGTGGAGAGGAGCTCACCCGAGCCAGCGTCCCGGCCCGAGGCCGAGCCCTGCAGCCGCACCGTGCCGGCTGCGCTCACCTGGTAGCGCCAGGTGAAGGTGGCGACCGCGCCGGCCGGCAGCTCGAGCGGGGCCGCCGGGCCGGAGACGAGCACCAGCGTGACCGTGCTCCCGGTGGCGTTCGAGAGCGGCGAGGGCGTCACGCCGGCCAGGGAGGTGTCGCCGGCATTGGCGAGCTTCATGGTGACGGTGAACTCGCCGATGGGGATGGTGGATGGGACCTCCAGCGTGCCGAAGAGGCCGGCCCCGGCGGCGATGAGCACCTCGCCGGCCTCCGCGCGCGGCGCCTCGGCCGGACCGCCGGAGTGGGCGTCGGTGCCCCTCGCCTCGACCGCCACCGCCACCGCGCCGGCGCTCGCCGCGCGGTAGCTGAAGGTGAAGAGAGCCTCTGCGCCCGGCGCCACGTCCTGGGGCGGCGGCGATTCCACGAGGACGAGCCCGTCCGGCCGCGAGAGCTCGGGCGCCGGCAAGACGCCGCTCGCCGCCGCGTCGCCGGCGTTCCTCACGGTGACGGTGAGGGTGACCGTCTTCCCCACCGCCAGCGCCGCCGGCGAGAGCGAGGCCTCGCTCGCGAGCGCGGGGGCGGGCACCGCCGTCCTGAAGGCGGCGGCGAGCGTGCCTTGCCGCTGGGAGGGCCCTTCCACGAGGAGGTCGTGGTCGCCCAGCTCCAGCCCCTGCGGCACCACCGCGGCGAGCTCGTTCCCGCTCACCCAGCGGACGTCCTCGAGCTCCACCTGGTCGAGCCAGGCGCGGTAGCGCGCCTCCACCGTGTCGCCGCCCTCGCCGCCCGCGCTCACCGTGGCATCGACGAAGAAGCCCTGGCCGCGGATGGCGATGGCCGTCCGCGCGGCCGGGTCGCCGCGGGCCGGCTCCACCGAGAGGGGCTGCGGGGTGCGGTCGGGCGCGCTTCCGCAGGCGAGGGCGAGCGCGAGCGCGAGGAGCGCGCAGAGCGCCGCACCGCTCCGGGCAAGGGAGTGGGGTGATGCGAGAGAGGAACCGGCGGCCGCGTGCTCGTGGTCAGTGCTCAAGGCGCCACCCCGCGCTGATGGTGAAGGTCGTGATCGAGCCGTGGAGGGTCTCCCCGCCGGCATCGCCCTGCAGCGTCGCGCGCCCCTCCAGGAAGGGACCGCGGGAGAGCCCCAGGGCGACGGACCCGTGGCCCACCGGAACGAGCGCCGAGCCGGAGATGGCCGGAAGGCCCGGCTGCGTCTGGCGCGTGGAGGCGAGGGCGCCGCCGAGGCCCAGCTCGGCCCAGCCGACGAGGCGCGTCCCCAGCTCCCTCCGCCCGCGGGCCAGCGCCTGCAGGGAGAAAAAGTCGGCGCGCGCATCGAGGGGCACCTGCGTGCCGCCGCTCGTGACGAGGTCGCTCCGGGAGAGCGACGACCAGCCCGCGTCCAGCCCGAATCCGAGCTGCCCGCGGAAGCGGAGCGGCCAGCGCGTCGCCGAGGCGCCCGCCTCCAGTGCGGCGGGGTTGCCTGAGCGGACGGCGAGGCCGAGGCGGAAGGTGAAGTCGTAGGGGCGCGCATGGCGGCCCAGGGCGAGTCGCGACTCGGCGGAAGCCGGGCCGAGCCGCACCCGGACGGTGTCGGCGCTCGAGCCCTCGAGGAGGGGTGCCCGGTAGCGCAGGCGCCAACCACCGCCCGCGCGCTCGGGCGTGACGCTCCCGCTCTCGGCGGTAGCGGTCGGAGCCTCATCGACCGGGTTGCCGAAGCGATCGAGCGCCTCCACCGAGACGAGGGCCTCGCTCTGTCCATCGGCCGGGACGGGTTTCGCAGGCGGCGCGAGGGTGAGGCGTACCACTGGTCCGGGCTCGATCGCCACGGAGACGCGCCCCTCCGCCCCGTCGGCGCGAGCCGTCACCACCAGCGAGCGCTGTCCCTGCGTCGGGCCGGGGAGCGACACGCCGGTGCGCCAGGTACCCGGCTTCTCCAGCGCGGGCTCCGCGACCGTGCCCAGGCTCGCCTCGACCCGCGGCCGCTCCGGAGACGGGTTCCCGGCGGCGTCGGCCACGGTGACCCGCAGCGCCACCCTCCCATCGGCGGGCACCTTCGGGGCTTCGGCGGTCACGGTCACCAGGCTCGGGGGACCGGCGACCAGCCTGAGTAGAATGGGCTCGGGCGTTTCGCCCTGCTCCAGCCGGGCGGTGAGCTTCGCCGTGCGGGGAACACCCTGCGCGAGACGCCAGCGGAAGCGGTACGCGCCCGCTCCGGCCAGCCCTGCGGAGGCGAGGGTGCCCTCCGAGACCTCCAGCCGCGGCGCCGCACCGCGCCAGGGGAGCCCGTCCTCGGCCACCGCCACCGCCAGGACGGCGAGCTCGGCGTCGACGTCGGTGCGCTGCTCGCTCCGCTCCGGCATCACCAGGAGCTGGAGGGTGGGCGGGAGGTGCAGGTCGATGGCCTGCTTGCCGAAGAAGGCGTGGTGCACGCCGGGAGGAGCCACCACCGCCACCCGCGCGCGCCCGTCGGCGCCGGCGCGCACCGGCCCGAAGACCCGCTCGCCCACCCGGATCTCCACCGGCCGGCCGGGGCGCGTGCGGGCGCTCACCTCACCTTGGCCGAGCAGCGCCGCCGAGGCGTAGCCGCAGCGGCCGCCGAGGAAGGCCGCCGCCACCGCCACCTGGGGAAAGGCCTCCTCGGGCGGAGTGTAGTCCGCCACCCAGGCATCGCCCTCCCGGCGGGGGGCGGAGAGCCGGCCCGCGCTCACCGCGAGGAAAGGGGCCTGCGCCCCGTCTTCGTCCCCCACCCGCAGGAGCGCGCGCGGGTCCCCACCCAGCGTGAGCTTCGGGGGATCGAAGGCCACCGCGAGATTCGCAGGGCACCGCCTCCGCACCGGCTGCGCTCGCCGCGGGCGCGCCCCCTACCGCGGGCCCCGCCGAGGCCGCGCGCTGCGCCGGGCCCTTTGCAGCCGCCGTCGCCGCCGCGGGCCAGGCCGCCGCCGCGAGCAGCGCGGCCAGCATCGCCGGGAGTCGCCGCACGACCCCTCGCCCATTCCACTCACCGTTTCCTGGCATGGCCCCACCGCACCTTCACGTCGGAGATGGAATGCTGTTCTTCGGGGGGTCGTAGACAGCGGAGCTCGCGCTCGGCCGTGCGGCCGGCCACGTCCACCGCCACCACGCGGATGTTCCCCGGCTCGCGCCGGCGCCGGCGCACCGCGAAGTGGCCCAGCCGGTCCACCTCGGCCGGCTCTCCGTCCACCGTCACCACCGTGCCGGGGCTCACCTTGCCTTGCACCGCGGCGCAGGGGTCGCGCTCGGCGCGCGCCGCCTCGGCGAGCCGGAGCAGCACCTCGGGGGCGATGGGCGCGGGAGCGGAGGGCGCCAGGCCGTCGCTGGCCGCGGCCTGCTCGCCCGCCTTCACCTCCACCTCGCCGGCCGCGGTCCGGAGGTTCACCCGGCCGGTCTCGGTGGCCACCGCCAGCGTGGTTCCGGCGGAGACGACGCTGAAGCGTGCCGCCTGCGCCTCCACCGCCGTCTCGCCCTTCTCGCCCTCGATTCGCAGCACCCGCTCGCCATCGGCGCCGTAGTCGGCTGCGACCCGGCCGCGGGTGAGGCGGAAGCGGTGCACGGCGCGGGTGACCTCACGGACGGTGAGGCTCGACCCCTCCATCACGGTGAGCCGCGCCTTGCCGCCCACGCCGAGGTCGGCCCGCGCGGTGCGGCTCGTGCGCAGCGCCTCGTCGGAGTGGAGCACGTCGCCCTGCCTCACCGGGGTCCAGGCGCCTTCCGGCGCGCTGCGCTCCACCTCGCCCTGCACCGAGAGCACCTCGGCGCCCTCCGGCTCCGGCTCAGGCGCCAGAGGCTCCTCGGGCGGCGGGGCCGGCGGCTCCGGGAGGTGGGGCGGCGCGGCGGCGACCGGTGGCGGGACCGGCGGCTCGTAGACGTGGCGGACGAAGATCATCCAGGCGCCCCCGAGGAGGAGCACCACGAGGAGGAGGAGCCCCAGCGCAAGGGCGAGCGGACGGCGCCGCTTCACGGCGACACCTCCGCCACCGGCACCAACACCGCCACCTCCGCCCCGGCCCAGCTCCGCCGCCGCGCCTCGCCCGCCGGCATCACCGCCACGTCTCCTCCCCAGGCGCGCATGAGGCGGCGCGAGAGGTCGAGGCCGAGGCCGTTCCCGCGCGCCTTGGTGGTGAAGCCGGCCTCGAAGAGCGCCGCCCCGGGGGCGAAGCCCCGGCCTTCGTCGCTCACCCTCACCTCCAGCGGCTCGGCCGGCGCCGCGGGGGCGAGGAGCCGCACCTCCAGTCGACCGCCGCCGGCCTCCTCCAGCGCGTCGAGGGCGTTCGCCACCAGGTTCACCAGCGCGTGGATCACCGCCCGCGCGGCGCCGGCGGCGAGCGGAAGGCCCTCGCCGGCGTCGAAAGAGAAGCGCGGGCCCAGCGCGCGGAGCCGGTAGTCGAGGAGGCTGAGCGCCCGTCGCACCACCGGGGCGAGCTCGAAGGGCATGCGCGTGTCGCCGGGGCGGGCGGTGAGATCGCAGAAGGTCTGTAGGATCTCCCGGAGCCGCTGCACCTGGCTCACGACGAGCTGCCACGAGTCCAGGCCGGTGGCCCGCTCCCCCAGCTCGGCCGCGACGAGCGACAGCCCGGCCTCGACCCCGGTGAGCGGTTGGCGCAGCTCGTGGACGAGCGCCGCGGTGAGCGCGTCCTTCTCGGGCCAGGCGGTGTCGGGATGGTGTCCAGAGCTCATCGGTTCACACGAGGTGAGGCGCCTCGGCGGCGGCGGGGAAGACGACGGTGAAGCGCGTGCCCTGCCCGGGCTCGCTGTCCACCTTGATCGAGCCGTGGTGGGCCTGGACGATGGTGTGCACGAGCGCCAGGCCGCGGCCGCCGCCCGAGCCGGGGCGGGTGCTGAAGAAGGGGTCGAAGATGCGCTGGCGGATCTCCGGGGCGATGCCGGTGCCGGTGTCGGAGACGCAGAGCCGGAGCGCGCGGCCGTCCACTGCCCCGATGGAGATCCCCAGCTTTCCGCCGCCCGGCATGGCGGCCACCGCGTTCTCCACCAGGTGTCCCACCAGCTGCTCGATCTGCTCGGCGCGGCCCTGCGCCGGCGGCAGCCCCTTCGCCACCTCGGTGGCGAGCGCGATGCCCTGCTCCTCGATCCGCTTCCTGAAGGCGTCGAGCGCGGCCAGCGCCGGCCGCTCCAGCGGGAAGCGCTGGCCGCTCCCCTCCTGCTCCTGCTCGGAGAAGCTGCGGAGGTCCTGCACCACGCGCGTCGCGCGCCGCGCCTCGATGAGCACCTCGTCGAGCAGCTCCGCCTCCTCGCCCTGCCCGAGCCGCTGGCGGACCAGCGAGACGAGCCCCACCACCGAGGTCATGGGGTTGTTGAGGGCGTGCGCCACGCCCGCGCTGAGCGAGCCCAGCGCCGCCAGCCGCCTGCTCCGCGCGATCTGCTCCTGCGCCTCGCGCAGCTCGGCGGTGCGCTCCTCCACCCGCTGGGAGAGCTCGGCGTTCCAGGCGCGGATCTCCTCGTCGCGGCGGCGCACCTCGCCGGTCATGTGGTTGAAGGAGCGGGCCAGCTCGGCGAGCTCGCCGCCGCCCACCTCCTCGGCGCGCGCCGCGTAGTCGCCAGCCGAGACGGCCCGGGCCGCCTCGCAGAGCCGCGCCACCGGGCCGGCCACCCCGCGCGCGAGGACGAGGCCGAGCGCCCCGGTGAGGAGGAGCGCCACCGCCGCCCAGTAGAGCGTGTAGCGGCGCACCCGCTCGACGGGACCCAGCGCCGCCGCGGCCGGGCGGGAGGCCACCACGCCCCAGCCGAGCAGCTTCACCGGCGCGTAGGCCGCCAGGGCCCGCGCTTCTCCTTCACCCAGCGTGGCGACCTTCCGGGCCCCTCGGGCGTCGGCGACCAGCCTCGCCTCGTCCGGCGTGAGCTCCGCGCGCCCGGCGGCGTCCTCCACCAGCTCGCCGTCCGGGCCCACCAGGAAGGCGCGGCCGCCTTCGCCCGCCGCCGCGCGCAGCCGGCTCGCAAGCTCACCCAGCGTGAGCTGGGCGGCGAGCACGCGCACCGGCTCGCCGGCGAGGCGCACCGCCACCGCCACCCGGGGTGCGCCGGCTGCCGAGCGGAAGGGGGGACCGATTGCGAGGCCCGAGGCGATGGCCGCGTCGAGTGGCACGTGCTCGGCGAGGAGCTCCAGATTGGCGGAGGTGGCGGGTGGCCGCGGGGGGCGCGAGCCGTCGCCCCGGTCGGGAGGAGCCCAGGCGGTCGGCGCCAGCGCGTCGCCGGACGCGTCGAGCAGGGCCACCGCATCGAGCCAGGGGAGCTGCCGGAGCGGCACCTCCAGCACCGCGCCGAGGTCGCGCGTCGCCAGCCGGTCGAAGGGGATGTAGGCCGCCGAGACCCCCAGCGTGCGCGCGCCCTCGATGACGTAGCGCTGGCAGGCCTCGGCGAGGTCCTCGGCGGCGCGCGCCTGGGAGGCGCCCGCGGTGGCGAGGAGCTCGCGACGATTCACCAATAGTGAGGTCCAGCCGAGCAGCAGCAGGGGGGCCACCCCCACCACGGCGAGCACGACGAGAACCCGGTAGCGAAAGCTCATCTGCGACAGAACGCCGCAGGCCAAGGGGGCGAGCGCGTCCGGGGAAGAGGTCAATGCGAGGGGCGTGCCGCACCGAAGGTGAACGAAGAGCGCACCTGGCAGCCAGATGCGCACCTGGTGCGAGCGCGCGGGGGGCGAGAGGAGCTTCCGGCGAGGAACGCGGGCGCGACGCGCCAAAGCGGCGGCCCTCCCCTCGGGCATCGCCCCACGCGCCGCGGGCGCCGGCCTCCCGCGCCGGAGCCTCGCAGCCCCTCCCGAGGGAGGCAGAAACCGGGGCTCCCGCTACCCGTGGGTCACTCCATCAGGGCAGCGCCCGCCCGCCCGCTCGCGGCGTGCGCCCGAGGGCTCGCGCACCCTGCTCCTCGCGCCACTGCAAAGGGCGTTGACCTCCAACCGAGACTGGCGCGCCGGTCGAGGCGCCGCGAGGGAAGGATCATGGCGACCAAGGCTGAGAGGTTCCGGTACGAGGCGGAGCGATTGGGAGAGAAGAAGCCCAAGCAGGCCCCGAAGAAGAAGGTGTCCACCGGCGACCCCGAGGAGCTCGTGAGCCGCAACGCCTCCGAGCGCGCCGGCCGCAAGGCGGTCTACGCGCTGGAGGTGACCGAGAGCGGCCGCCCCTCGCGCAAGTCCACCCGCAAGGCGGCCAACCGGCAGAAGAACGACGTGCAGTTCCGGCTGGAGAAGAAGGTGAGTCACCTCGCCGCGAGGCCGACGCTGTGAAGCCGGCCGCGTGGGGGTGAGCCCCCGCCGAGCCGCCGAGCGGCGGACGGGGGACCGGCTTCTCGGGCGCTCGGGCGCTCGGGCGGCCGCTCTCTTGGACCGAGCTCCCGGGAACTTCAGCACAGCGAGCGCAGGGCATGGGGTCCGGTTCAGGCCGGCCCCGCCGCCCGCTGTCGGCGGCTCCCCTCGCCCCGAGGTAGAGGGGGCAGGGGGGTGAGCGTGCCTCCCAGCGATCTTCACTCGACGTTTCGTTGACGCAAGAGCCCGGTCCCCTGCGGCCCGGCTCCTGGGCGCGCCCGGCTTCACGGCGCCGGGCTTGCCGGTATGTCCCGAGAACAGGCGATATCGCACCCGGTGACAACCCGGAAGGGCCTGTGTTACACCCCGCCAATCGATTGCCAATATGGTCGGGTTGATTGGGGCGCGGGCCGTATGCGCTCCAATGCGGAAGCAATCACGCGAAGTGGGTGGGTCGGTGTCCGGGGTCGGCTGGGTGGGTGGGGGAGAGGCCTGATGGGTGCCGGATGAGCCGGTCCGCCGGTCCTCCGGTGCGTCCGCGCCGGAGCCGGTTCTGGCGCCGGTGCGGGGTCTCGAGGGTGTGGTTCTTCGCGCAAACATGGACGGGCCGAATTGGCCCGGGTCTGGCAATCCCCGGCGGCTTCCGTCTGGTGAGCGCCACGGCCTTGCCGTGCGGGGAGGGTCATGCCGAGGACATCGAACACGAAGTGCGGAGGTGGTCTGCCGCCCCGGCGCCCAGATGGTGCCCCCCGCCTGCTGGCCGCGCTGCTCCTGGCGGCTCTCGTCAGCGCCGCCCCGGCTGCCGCTGCAAGCAACCCCGGCGCAGGTCTGGAGGAGCTGGAACGAGATCTCGCCAGCGCGCTCGCCTCGCTCGACCGGGCGGAGGTCGAACGCGAGCTCGCGGCGCTGCGCGAGGCCGTCTCGCGGCCCGGCTCGGACGAGCCCGCCACCGCGGCGCGCGCCATGCTCGAGGTGGCGTTCGCCGAGCGGGTCATGGGAAGGCAGAGCGCATCGCGGAGCGCGCTGGAGGAGGCACTCGCCATCGACCCCGCCTGTTCCGCCGACCCGGAGCACTTCCCTCCCTCGCTGCGGCGCGACCTCGAGCGAGCCCGGGGCCGCGGCCGGACCGCCCTCACCATCCGACAGGCCAGGAAAGGGGCGCCGCCGAGCGGCTCGTCGCCCGTCGATGCTCTTCGGTCCCCACAGGCCGACGCTCCCCGCTCCAGAGGCGCAGCGCGCGAGGCCGGAGTGGTCCCGGTCGAGGGGCTGCGTCGCGACCGAGCCGGCAGCGTGTCAGCGGCCGCGGCCTCCCCTGGATCGGGCCACCGCGCGGCGGCCGGGGAAGACCAGGTGGTCGATGCCTCCACTCGGCGCGACGAGGGCGAAGCGACGGCGGCGAGGCGCGGCGTGGGAGTGGGCTTCCTTGCGCCGAGCGCGGACCTGCTCGCGCGCGAGGGTGTGCCGATCCTCCCGGCGCTCCTCCGCGCCGACTCGCCGCCCCTCGCGGAGCCCGCGAGAAGAGCTGGGGAGAGCCTGCTCCTGGATCCGGCCGCGCGCCGCGTCCCGGGCGGGCGGAAACCGGGTGGCGCGGCGCCGGCCACGGAGCCGGTGGCGCCTGCCGAGGCACCGGTGGTGCCCGCCGCGGCGCGCTCGACGTCCGCCGAGCCCGCCGCGCCCGATGGAGAAGTGGTGTCGCCCGCCAGCGGAGAGGCCCACTACGTGCTCTCCGGCGATTGGCCGGCGTGGCGCCCGGTGCGCGCCTTCGTGGCCGGTGGGCAGACCGTCATCGAGTTCTCGCGCCCGCTCGCGCACGACGAGAGCCCGGCGCTGGTGGTGATCGACGGCGCGCCGGTCGCCGCCGCGGGCGGAGCCGACGAGCGGATCGACTTCCGCTTCGACGGAACGAGGCTCCTCGTGGACGGCGTGCTCGGCCGGGCGGCGCTCGTCCACGGCGCCGGCCGGGAGTGCCGGGTGGTGGAGCTCACGCTGCGCCCGGGAGCACCTGCCGAGGTGCACACCCTGGTGGCCTTCGAGGGGCGGCGGCCGTGAGCGCACCTTCAAGCCACCGCTTCGCGCGGCTCCTCCTCGCGGCCGCGGTGTTCGCCGCCGGCTGCAGTCACGTGCGGCTCGATGACGGCGGCTCCTGGGAGGAGGGCGTCGACGGGGACGAGGCGCGCGTCGTGGCCCACCACCTCGCGAGCTTCCTCGCCGGCGAGCTGCCAGAGCGCGCGCAGGTCGAGCTCGACGCCACCCCGGCCGAGGGGCCGGTCGGCGCCGCGCTCGCAGGGTCGCTCACCTCCCATGGTTTCGCCCTGGCGAGCGGCGGCGCGGCGCACCGCCTCCGCTACCGGGTGTCGCCAGTTCTCGGGGGCGTGGTGGTGAGGCTCAGCCTCGACTGGCGGCTGGAGGCCACGCGCTTCTTCCGGCGGGGACCGGACGGTCTCGTCGCGCAGGCGCCCTGGGGCGTGGGGAGGTGGCGATGAGGAGGGCGTGAGCGAGGGGACCCGCGCGCCCGGGGAGGCGCGCGGCGTGTGAGCTGTTTTCGAGGAGATGACGAAACAGAGCGTGGGGAGAGGCGCGCCCGCCATGCGCGGGCACGACAGGAGAGCCTCGTCCGCGCAAACGGGGAGAAGCGATGCTGAACGTGAAGCAGATCTCGGGGTGGAAGTTGCCGGAATCGAACGATGGAGGGGAGAGGGAGGGCCGCCCGGGGCGGCCCCGGCGAGGGCCCGCGCGGGCGGCAGGCCTCGCCGCCATGCTCGCGCTCGCAGCCGCCTGCGGCGGAAACCTGGTGGAGACCGCGGAGAAGCCGGCTCCGCTGCCGGCGGAGAGCGGAAGCCGCGTCCTGCAGGGTACGGTGAGGTTGGGCAGCGTGGGCCTCTCCGGGGTCAAGGTGACGCTTTCCACGGACGGGCGATCGACCGTCACCGACGCCGGCGGAAAGTTCCAGTTCCCGGTGAGCCCCGGCAAGTTCACGGTGACGCCCTCCAAGGAGGGCTTCAAGGCCGAGCCCGTCTCACTGGAGGTGGAGGTCGCCAGCCACGATCCCATGCCCGTGGAGTTCGCGCTCCACGAAGAGAGCTCCGCCGGGACCGGACCCACCCTCCTCTCCATCTCGGGAGGCGTCGTCTCCGCGGGTGAGGACGCGACGGGCGTGAGCCTCGAGCTCTCGGGCGGCGCGAGTCAGGCGGTGACCCTCGACGGCTCGGGCCGCTTCGCCTTTCGTGACCTCGCGCCCGGCACCTACACCGTCACGCCCTCGCGGGGAGCACGGCGGTTCCACCCCGTGAGCCAGACTTTCACCCTGGGTGGAGCCGACGCCGCCGGGGTCGCCTTCACGCTGCTCCCCGCCTACCGGGTGAGTGGCAAGGTCACCGCCGCGGGGTCGCCCATCGCCGACGCCGTGGTGGCGCTCGGAGGGGCGGCGACCCGCACCGCCACCACCGGCGCGAGCGGCGCCTTCGCCTTCGACGGCCTCGACGCCGGGACCTACACCCTCGGCGCAGCGAAGGAGGGCTACCGCGCCGTCGCCAGCTCACCGGCGAGCGTGGCGGTCTCGGCCGACGTCTCCGAGCTGAAGCTCGAGCTCGAGCGGGTGAGCACCCTCGCCGGCGCGGTCCTCTCCGGAGGGAAGGGCGTGGCGGGGGTGACGATTGCGCTGGAGGGCCCGGCGCGCGCCACCGCCACCACCGGCGCCTCCGGCGCCTTCCTGTTCGAGGGGCTTCCGGTGGGCAGCTACACCCTCACCCCCGTGGCCCCCGGCTTCTCCTTCGAGCCGCCGAGCAGGACGGCGGTGCTCGCGGGCGCCGACGTGGGCGGTCTCCAGTTCGAGCGGGGCCACAGCCTCTCCGGCGTCGTCTCCGGCGTGGCCGTGGCCGGCCTGGAGGTGCGGGCGATCGCGGTCTCGGGCGGCGCGGAGCGCAAGACGACCACCGATGGCGCCGGCGCCTTCGCCTTCGCCTGCCTCGCCGACGGTGAATACGAAGTCATGCCGGTGGCGGCCGCCGGGCTCTCCTTGCGGCCGGCGAGCGCGCGCCTGCGCGTCCTCGGCGCGCACCTCGCCGGGGTCGCGTTCGTGCAGGGCTACGCGGTGAGCGGCATCACGGGTGCTACCCCGGGGGCGGCGGTGCGCCTCACCGGCCCCGGGGGCCTCGACCTCTCGGCCACCTCCGACGCGGCGGGAGCGTTCTCCTTCGAGGGCCTTCTTCCCGGCGCCTACACCGCCGCGGTCGCCAAGGCCGGGGTCGACTTCCTCCCACCCGCGCGCGCCTTCACGCTCGGGAGCTCGGCTGCGGCGATCACCCCCTTCCAGATCGGGCACGCGCTCTCCGGCACCGTGAGCGGCCTCCCGTACGGTATGCCGGCCACCGTCACCGCGAGGGATGCTGGCGGATGGGTCGTGGCCCAGACCACCACCGGCGCGGGCGGCACCTACGCCTTCCCGCACCTCGTCGCCGGCGAGTACTCGGTGACCCCCAGCCTCTCCGGCTACACCTTCTCGCCGGGCTGGACCTCGGTGTCGCTCGCCTCGGCCGACGCGCGGCGCGACTTCACCACGCTCTACACCATCTCCGGCGCACTCGACTTCGGAGGATGCGGTGGTTCGCCTCTCAGCTTGTCGCTGCTTCGAAGCGGCCTGCTGGTGGCGACGGGAACGTTCGGGAGCTCGCCGGCCTACGCGTACACCTTCTCCAACCTGCCGGGCGGTTCCTACGTGGTGAAGGTCACCATCCGTGACAGCGCTTACGGCAACTGCAGGCCGGGTACCATCGTCACCCTGCCGGTCGAGCTCCGGGACGAGAACGCCAGCGGCGGCATCTTCCGCTGGACCTGGGATCCCGCCCAGTACTGACCGCGAGCCACAGGCCGCAGGCGTGAGCTGACGATCCCGCTCGGTGGAGAGGAGGCACCTCGTGTGCCGATCCGGACCACGAGCGGGGTCGCCATCGAGAGACCACCGGCCGCGCTTCCGCGCTTGTGGGGAGATCCTCCCGGCGCTCGCGCCTTCGCCCTTCACACGACGAGAACCTCCATGAAACGCCTTGGTTCGATGAAGCCGTCGCCACCGCCCTCCGCCGTCGCGCTCATCCTTGCGCTGGCCGTCGCGCTCCTCGCCCCGGCCTCGGCCCTCGCCCAGTCGCGCGGCCTGGGACCCGAGTACAGCGTGCTCGGGGCGAGGACCGTGCCCGACGGGCTCGACCTCCTCACCCTGCGAGGCGGCTGGCCCGAGGCTTCGCTGGAGTACACCCACGGCTTCGGTCCGCGCTTCGACATGGGCCTCCGCGCCGCGGCCCGCTTCGGGGTGGAGAGCACGCTCCACGCTCGGGGCGGTGCGGCGCTCTCCCTCCCGCTCAGGCTCGCGCTCGCCCGCGGCGCGGGAGCGGTGCTCGCGCTCACCGCGGCGCCGGGGCTCGGCTTCTACGCCTACGAGCCGGTCGCCTGGGGGCTGGAGCTGCCGGTGGGCCTCACCCTCGAGCTGCCGGCCAGCCGCACCTTCACCTGGGGTGTGGCCCTCGAACTGCGGGCCAGCGTCCTCGTCTCGGGCGACGGTGCGCCGTACACCTTCCTCGGGCCGCTGGCCGGACCCTTCCTGGAGTGGCGACTCGACCGCAAGCTCTCCCTGGGAGCCAATGCACGGCTCGGCGCCCTTCGCAGCACCTATTCGGCGGGTCCCACCCACCTCGCCGGCGAGACCGGGCAGCTCGGGCTGCGGCTAGAGCTCGTGGTGAGCCAGCGACTCTGAGAGGGGCCACCCCGCCTGCCCTCCCCGCCAGCGGGGAGGGGCCTTTCCGCCAAGTGCCGCAGTCGTCCAGGGCGCGGGCGGCCGCGGCCGGTTCAATGCGAGGGCTCGGCCCCGGCCACCTGCGCGACCGGCGCGTGGTCTCCGACTGGCGCGGCGGGAGCAGACTTCACCGCCTTGGCGGCGGCGCGCACCGCCCCCGCCAGCCGGCTCGCCAGCTCGGGGCCGTAGTAGGTGCGCACCGTCTCCCCGGCGGCCTCGGCCATCCGCTCGCTCGTCTCGATGTAGCCGAGGTAGTCGCCGGCGAGCGCGAGCAGCTCGGTGTCCTCCCCCGCGGCCTCGCGCCAGCGTCGGCCCACCTCGGCCACCGGCTCGCCGGGCACCGCCACCAGGGTGAGCGGGCCGAGCCTCACCGCGCTGATCCGCGCCAGCGAGGGCACGAGGTCGTAGAACAGGTTGGCGAGGAGCCGCCGCAGGGGAGGCGGCGCGGCGCCCGGGACGGGCGCGGGCAGCACCACCGTGCTGGTGGTCACCGCCAGCTCCGGCTCCGGCTCCGGTGTTCCGAGGGTGAGCCCCTCGAGGCGCTGCTTCACCAGCCCGGCGTAGCTCTCGGGCGTGGAGGGGAGGCCGCCGGGAACGAGGGGGCTCTGATCGCCGACCGCGCCCTGGAAGAAGAGGAGCGGCGCCGCCCGGCCGCGCATGAGCGCCCCGGGCCAGTCTCCGGAGAGGAGCCGGTTCCCCACGCCGAGCATGGTCGCGTGCGAGGGGAAGAGGACGAGGTCGGCGAGCGGCGCGCCCCCGGGCGCGGTGACCGAGACCCGCACCAGCCTACCGTCGACCAGTCCGCCGCGATGGCGGTTTCGGACGAGGTCGCGCGCCTCGCCGCGCGCGACGGCGAGCGAGGCGGGCGCCCTGGCGGCGAGCGCGCGCTTCACGGCCTCCACGATGGCTGCCGCCACCCGCTCGAAGGTGGCCTCGTCGTACGGCCCGGTGGCGAGGCGCTCACCCAGCGGCTCCTCCCAGAACCCGCCCGGACCGGCGTGAGTGTGGGTCGCGGCGAGGAGGAGCCGGTCGACGCCGAGGTCGCGGGTGCGCTCCTCCACCGCCTCCACGAGCAGAGCCGGGATGAGCAGGAGCTCGGCCGAGACGAAGACGACGGTGCACCCCTGCTCGGAGAGCGCCACCGCCCTCACCGCGACCGGATCGCGCCGACCCTCCGATGCCCAGAGGAGGCGGGCGAAGCCGGCCACCGGCACCGGGTCGGGCAGCTCCAGCGGGACGACCGCCGCGCCGGCGCTGAGCGGCCCGCTTCCCCGCCTCACCTCCCCCACCTCCATGCGCGCGCCGCGCCGCGAAGGGCGCCAACCGAGGGAGCCCACGGCGTAGAAGGCGAGCGCCAGGGTGGCCAGCGCGGCGAGGGCGACGAGGGGGAGGGTGAGGAGCTTTCTCAGCAAGCCGCGGATATAGTACCCAGCCCGGCGAGGGGCGCCATCGCGCGGCGCGAGTTGGCCCCGCGAGGACGCACCCGTGCCCGGCCAGGGCGGCTTCTCCATGGGCTACGACTCCATCCACGACAAGCTGAAGGACGAGTGCGGCGTCTTCGGGATCTTTGCGCTCGGGCGCAACGTGGAGGCGGCGAACTTCACCTACCTCGGCCTCCACGCCCTCCAGCACCGGGGGCAGGAGTCGGCCGGCATCGTCTCCACCGAGGGACAGGCGCTGCACGTCCACCGCGGCATGGGGCTCGTGGGCGACGTCTTCACCGCGGAGGAGCTGGAGAAGCTCCCCGGCGGAGCGGCCATCGGCCATGTGCGCTACTCCACCGCCGGCTCGAGCCACCTCAAGAACTGCCAGCCCATCGCCATCCAGTACGCGGGCGGCGCGGTGGCGGTGGCGCACAACGGCAACCTGGTGAACGCCGACGCGCTGCGCGGCGAGCTGGAGGAGCAGGGCTCCATCTTCCAGACCACCAGCGACACCGAGGTGATCCTCCACCTCATGGCGCGGGTGAGGTCGGAGGGGGCGGCGCCCGGCTCCACCGACCACCACGTGCAGGCCATCCGGGCGGCGCTCGCGCGTGTCTCGGGCGCCTACTCGCTCCTCTTCCTCACCGAGCGGGCCATGATCGCGGTGCGCGATCCCCACGGCTTCCGGCCGCTGGTGGTGGGCCGCCTCAAGGGCCATCCCGTCATCGCCAGCGAAACCACCGCGCTCGACCTCATCGAGGCCGAGTACCTGCGCGAGGTGGAGCCGGGCGAGGTGATCGTGGTGGACGAGCGCGGCATGCGCTCCGAGCGCCTCTCGGCCGAGCCCTCGCCGCGCCAGGGCCGCTGCGTCTTCGAGCACGTCTACTTCGCGCGGCCCGACTCCATCCTCTTCGGCCGGTCGGTCCACGAGAGCCGCGCCGCCTTCGGCGCCCGCCTCGCCACCGAGCACCCGGTCGAGGCCGACGTGGTGATCGCCGTGCCCGACTCGGGCGTGCCGGCCGCCATCGGCTACGCCCGCGCGAGCGGCATCCCCTTCGACGTGGGGCTGGTGCGCTCGCACTACGTCGGCCGCACCTTCATCGAGCCGCGGCAGTCCATCCGCCACTTCGGCGTGAAGCTGAAGCTCAACGCGGTGCGGGGGGTGCTCGAGGGGCGGCGGGTGGCGGTGGTCGACGACTCCATCGTGCGCGGCACCACCAGCCGCAAGATCGTGAAGATGATCCGCGCCGCCGGTGCGCGCGAGGTGCACCTGCGCATCAGCTCGCCGCCCACCGGCTGGCCCTGCTACTACGGCATCGACACGCCCACCCGGCAGGAGCTCATCGCCTCGTCGCACTCCATCGAGGAGATCGCCCGCTACGTCACCGCCGACTCGCTGGGTTACCTCTCGGTGGAAGGGCTCTACGCCGCGCTCGGCGAGGAGCGCGAGAGCTTCTGCGACGCCTGCTTCACCGGCGACTACCTCGTCGAGTTTCCGCGCAGCCGGCCGGCCACGCCCCTCCGGCTGGTGGGGGCGTGACCAGCGGCCGAGGCGGCTTCAGTTCACGGCGTGCTGCTGCTGGCGCCACTTGTCGAGGATGACGGCGAGCACGATCACCGCGCCCTTCGCCACGTACTGCCAGAAGGACGACAGGCCGAGGATGGTGAGGCCGTTGTTCATGACCCCGATGATGAGCGCGCCGATCACCGTGCCCCAGATCGAGCCCACCCCGCCCGAGAGGCTGGTGCCGCCGAGCACCACCGCGGCGATCGCGTCGAGCTCGTAGCCCATCCCCCAGTTGCCGTTGGCGCCGTAGAGGCGCGAGGCGCTCATGGCGCCGCCCAGGCCGGAGAAGAGGCCGGACATGGCGTACACGAAGAGGAAGACGAAGCTCACCTTGATGCCGGTGAGGCGCGCCGCGGTGGGGTTCCCGCCCACCGCGTAGATGTGCATGCCGAGCACCGTCTTCTTGAGGATGAACCAGGAGAGCAGCACCACCCCCGCCGCAACCCAGGTGAGCCAGGGGGCACCGAGGAAGGAGCCGTTGCCCAGCCACTCGAAGCTGGGGATGTTGCGGTTGAGGACGGTGGTGCCGTTGGCGAAGAGGTAGGCGGCGCCGCGGAGCGCCGTCATCATGCCCAGGGTCACCACGAAGGGGTTGATGTTGAGGAAGGCCACCAGCGCGCCGTTGAAGACGCCCATGGCCAGGCCCGACAGCACGAAGACCGGCAGCGAGAGGAAGGCGGGGTTCCCGGGCAGCGAGGTGATCATGCCCAGCACCGCCGACACCGCCAGCATCGAGCCTACCGACAGGTCGATGCCCGCGGTGAGGATGACGAAGGTCATCCCCGCGGCCAGCACCAGGTTGATGGCCACCTGGCGCAGGATGTTGAGCGTGTTGTAGACGGTGAGGAAGTTCGAGCCGCCGTCGCCGGCGAACCAGACGGTGAGCCCGTAGAAGATGAAGAAGATCGCCACCAGCACCGGCAGCATCCCCAGCTTCTCGAAGGCCTTGCCGAAGGCCCCCTGGCGGCCCTTCCCGGCCGGCGCGGGCGCGACCGGCTCAACCCTGGGTGCTTCACTCGTCGTGCTCATGTCGGGCTCCTGCCGTCACGCCGGCTGGAGGCCGGCCGCGTGAAAAGAGGGGGTTGGCGACACCATGGGTGAATTATCGGGCTCGCGCGGCGGGTGGGGCGCCGGCCGCTCGGCCGGGGCTGCGTCGCGCCTGACGGGGAGGGGAGGCATGAGACCTTTCAGGCCTGCGCCGCCACCTGGTGCGCCTGGGTGGCGAGCATCATCACCTGCTCCTGGGTGACGGCCTCGCCGGAGAGCTCGCCCGTCACCTCCCCCTCGCGCATCACCACCACCCGGTCGCAGATGCCGATCACCTCCGGCAGCTCGCTGGAGATGACGATCACCGCCACCCCCTGGTTCGCCAGCTCGTTGACGATGGCGTAGATCTCGTTCTTCGCGCCCACGTCGACGCCGCGGGTGGGCTCGTCGAGGATGAGCACCTTGGGGCGGATCTCCAGCCAGCGGGCGAGGAGCACCTTCTGCTGGTTGCCGCCGGAGAGGCCGCCCACGATCCCCTCCGGCCCTGGCACGCGGATGCGGAGCTGGGCGATGGAGCGCTCGGTGATCGCGGTGAGGGCGCGGTTGTTCACCACCCCGAGGCGGGTGTGGTCGCCGATCACGTTCATGGTGGCGTTGGCGAGCGCCGACATCTTGAGGAAGAGCCCCTGGCTCTTGCGGTCCTCCGGCAGGTAGCCGATGCCGAGGCGGATGGCGTCCTTGGGGTGCTGGGGCGCGATGGGCCGCCCTTCCAGCAAGACCTCGCCGCCCGAGCGCGGGTCGGCACCGAAGACGAGGCGCGCCAGCTCGGTCCGGCCCGCGCCCACCAGGCCGGCCAGCCCCAGCACCTCTCCGGCCCGCACCGAGAGCGTGCTCGGCTTCACCTTGCCGCCCGAGAGGCCTCTCAGCTCCAGCACGACCTCGCCCGGCGCCCGGCCACGCTTGTGCTGGTAGAAGTCGCCGAGCGGGCGGCCCACCATCATCTGCACGATGCGGCCGGGGTCGAGCTCCTGACGGGAGAGCTCGCCCACGTAGCCGCCGTCGCGCAGCACCGTCACCCGGTCGGCGAGCCGTGTCACCTCGGCCATGCGGTGGCTGATGTAGAGGATGGCCATCCCTTCGTCGCGCAGCCGCTGCACGATGAGGAAGAGCACCTTCGTCTCGCGGTCGGAGAGCGCCGCGGTGGGCTCGTCCATGATGAGGATGCGCCCCTTGTGCACCAGCGCCCGGGCGATCTCCACCTGCTGCTGCTGGGCGATGGAGAGGCGGAGGGCCGGGGTGGTGGCGGTGAAGGGCGCGCCGAGCGTGGCGAGAACCTCGTCGGTCTGGCGGTTCATGGCCGCCTCGTCGACCCGGCCCAGCGAGCGGCGCGGCTCACTCCCCATGAACACGTTCTGCGCCACGGTCATGTTCACCGCGACGGAGAGCTCCTGGTAGATGAGGTTCACCCCCAGCGCGCGCGCCGCCGCGGGGCCGGAGATGGTGACCGGCTTTCCGTCGAGGGACAGCGTGCCGCTGTCGGGCTGGTAGACGCCGGACAGCACCTTCATGAGCGTGCTCTTGCCGGCGCCGTTCTCGCCCACGATGCAGTGGATCTCGTGGCTGCGCACGGTGAGCCGCACGTCGGAGAGCGCCTGGGTGGCACCGAACCGCTTGCTGATGCCCTTCATCTCGAGGACGATCTGGCTCATCGCGACTCCGGGGCGAGAGTGCTGTGCCGACGCCCTCGACCGGAGCTGCCGGAGGAGGGCGTCGGGCGCAACGCAGCGCCGTGGATTTACTCCTTCACCCAGCCCGCGTACTTGCCAACGTTGTCCTTCGTCACGAGGGGCACCGGCAGGAGCACCACGTTCTTCGCCGGCTTCTTGCCCTTGATGATCTCGTTGCCGATCTTCACGGCGTCGGCGGCCATCTGGTAGGGGTTCTGGGCGGCCGAGGCCATGAAGGTGCTGTTCGCGTCCTTCAGGGCCACCTGCGCGTCGGGGGCGCCGTCCACCGCGGTGATGGGGATGTTCGGCCGGTTCGCCTGCTTCATGGCCAGCTCGCAGCCGATGCCGGTGGGGTCGTTGATGGCGAACACGCCGTCGACCTTGGCGTTGGCGGTGAGGAGGTTCGAGCACACCTCGAGGCCGCCGTCGCGGCTGCCCTTGGCGTTCTGGTTGTCGGAGAGGATCTTGATGCCGGAGGCCTTGGCGAAGACCTCCTTGCAGCCCTGGACGCGGTCGGTCACGGCAGTGACCGGCGGGCCGTTGACGATGAGCACGTTGCCCTTGCCGCCGAGCTTCTTCACCAGGAACTCACAGGCGTTGCGGCCGGCCTGGACGTTGTCGGACATCACGGTGGCGTCGGCGCCCTCGGCGCCCACGTCGACCGCCATCACCACCACGCCCGCGGCGCGCGCCTTGTCGAGGGCCGGCTTGATGCCCTTGGGATCGACCGCGTTCACCAGGATGAGGTCGGTCTTGTTGGCGATGAAGTTCTCGATCTGGCCGACCTGGGTGTTGAGGTCGTAGTTCGAGGAGACGGTGGTCACCTTCACGTCGGGGTTGATCTTCTTGGCCGCGTCGGTGGCGCCGCGACCGATGGCCACGAAGAACGGGTTGGCGAGGTCGCCGACCAGCACGCCGATGCTGCTGAGCTTCTTGTCGGCCGCCTGGGCCGACGAGGCGACCACCAGCATGGCCGCCGCGATCGCGAACGACAGGGTCTTCTTCACGGGTTCTCCTCCTCGGAAAGGCACTTCCTGTATGGGTGACGCTCCTCGCCTCTTCACTCCTGGCGCTCCCGTAAGAGAGCACCAAGCACACCTCTCTCCGCCCCCGTACCGGGGGATGACCCCGTCCTCGACGGACGGGACCTCGCTTCGAATCAGGCTCGTGCGATGCGCGCCGAGAGTTAATCACTCGCTCTTATTTAATGGTCGAAGGCTTACCGGATCGCGAGTTACATGGCAAGTGCCCGCCAAGGCAAGCCCGGCGCCGTGAAGCCGGCTTCACCCGAACGCATCACCCCAGCGCGAGCACGCTCTCGGTGATGGCGAGGTCGGCCTCCAGCGGCCGGTCGGGCCGGATGGCCTTCTTTGCCAGCGTGGCGTGGTAGGCGCGCACCGCCTCGGAGGGTGAGAGGTCGCCGCGAAGCACCGGGCGGAGGAGCGCGGTGAGGTCGAGCGGCGACTCGACGAGCTGGATCTTCCGACCGAAGAGCGCCACCCGCGCGCCGTGGCGCGCCCCCTGGGCGAGGAGCTCGAAGCAATCGCGGGTGGTGCCGGCGCCGCCGCCGAGGAGCCCGACCACGATCGACGGGTCGTGCGAGGCGAGCTCCTCCAGCGCCGCCGGGCCGTTGTAGGCCACCTTGAGGAAGAGCGGCCGCTCGGCGTCCACCACCCCGGCGAGCGCGCGCAGGATGCTGTCGTTCACGAAGGCCGGAATGTCCTCCGCCGCCACGCCTTGCGGAGCGTTCGGGTTGAAGACCTCCAGGAAGTAGCGCATCCCGCAGCGGCGCGCGTCCTCCCGGAAGCGGGCGAAGGCCTCCAGCGAGGCGAGGTCCTGTGAGAGGTCGCCGTTGAAGGTGATGGAGTAGAGGACGAGGTCGCAGAAGGGGCGGACGAGCTCCAGGTTCACCGTGCGGAAGGGCCGCGAGGGGAGCTTCGCGTAGCCCGAGCCGCGCGGCAGCCAGATGTCGGTGGTGTCGTTGCCCCGGACGACGAGCGTCACCGGGGTTCCGTCGAGCACCTTCTCCTTCACCAGGCGCTCGCCGCTCGAGGCCGAGGTGAGCATGATGTCGACGACGCCCTGGCGCACGATCTCGGCCATGTCGTCGAGGTAGCCCCGCCGCGGCAGGAGTCGCTCGGGGACGACGGCCCCCTGCGCTCCCCGGACCGGCCCGCCGGCGGCCACACCCTTCGCCATGTCGGCGTCCTTGGCGTCGGCGATGATGAAGTCGTCCGGGGTGTACCGACCATCGCGGATGGTGGAGAGCTTCTGGTCGAGGGCCTTCATGAGGGCATTGCTCCGAGCGTGCGGGTTGAGCGGCGCTGCGGCTCCGCCGCGCCGGCCGGTCACGGGTTAGAGGATCGCCCGGCGCCCGTCAAGGAAGCGCCGCCTCCCGCCGCGACCGCGCGCGCGGCCGTCAAGGCCTCCCGACCTTGCCAGGAGGTGAAATAAAGCGATCCATCCGGGTCGGTCCGGGGCGTGAAGTCCTCCCCCCCAGGGCTTTGAGAGAGGCCGATCGCACGAAAGGCCCATTTTTCAGCCGGATCGCGCAGTTCGACATTGACCTCCCGATCCCGACGCGCTATCACCGGGCGACATTCACGCGTGGAGCGGATCGCCGCCCCACGACAAGGAGGTTTCCACATGACGCAGGCCCAGTTCTTCCAGGCGGTGGCCGAGAATTCGCAGGTCCCGAAGGCGCAGGTTCGCGAGGTCTTCCGGGCGGTGGAGGAGATCGTCACCAAGAAGCTGAAGGCGGAGGGCAAGATCCCGCTCGGCGGCCTCGGCGCGGTGAAGCTGGTCGACCGCAAGGCGCGCATCGGTCGCAACCCGGCCACTGGCGAGCAGATCAAGATCCCGGCCCGCACCGCCATCAAGATGACCCCGGCCAAGGCCCTGAAGGACACCTTCAACAAGAAGGGCCGGCCGGCGCCGAAGAAGCCCCAGGAGTAACGGCGAGGAAGTCGCCCCCCTCTTCCGAACGAGGAGAGGGGGGCGCGCGAGGGCGGTGCGCCGGCCCACTTCTCCTTGACAAGAGGCGGCGCCGGTTCCTAGCCTGCTCTCGCCTTTTCCAGCCATTCCCGAGCCTCCATGCCCGACTCCTCTCCTCCGGCCGAGGGCGACCTCCGCTCCCTCCCGGCCGATCGGGTGGCGCGATTCGACGAGGGCCTCGCGCCCGTCCTCGCCCGCTACCCGGCCGATCGCAAGGCGTCCGCGATGATCCCGGCCCTCCGGCTCGGGCAGGAGCTCTTCGGCCACCTCTCGCCCGCCGTGATGGCCCTCGCGGCCGACCGCCTGGGCGTCTCGCCCGCGCGCGCGGAGGAGGTCGCCTCCTTCTACGTGATGCTCCACACCCGGCCGGTGGGGCGGCACGTCCTCGAGATCTGCACCAACGTCTCCTGCTCCCTCTGCGGCAGCGAGCGGTTGTTCGACCGCCTGAGGGAGCGGCTCGGCCTGGAGAACGGCGGCACCACAGCCGACGGCCGCATCACGCTGCGCGAGGTGGAGTGCCTGGGTTCGTGCGGCACCGGGCCGGCCATGCTGGTCGACGACGAGATGGTGGAGCGCCTCACCGAGGAGAAGCTCGAGAGGGTGCTGGGGGAACTCGCGTGACCGACACCCTCATCCTCACCCGCCGCTGGGGAGAGAAGGACAGCCACACCCTCGCCTCCTACCGGGCGGCCGGCGGCTATGGCGCGCTCGCCAAGGCGCTCGGCATGGCGCCGGCCGACATCGTGAACGAGGTGAAGACCTCGAACCTGCGCGGCCGCGGCGGGGCCGGCTTCGCCACCGGCCTCAAGTGGACCTTCCTGCCCAAGGACGTCCGGCCCCGTTACCTCACGGTGAACGCCGACGAGTCCGAGCCCGGCACCTTCAAGGACCGCTACATCCTCGAGCACGAGCCGCACATGCTGCTCGAGGGCATCGCCATCACCTGCCTGGCGAACGACATCCACGCCGCCTGGATCTACATCCGGGGCGAGTTCGCGAAGCAGGCGCGCATCCTCGAGGCGGCCATCGCCGAGGCCTACGCGGCCGGCCTGCTGGGCCCGGCCCTCGGGGGCAAGGAGGGCTTCGGGCTCGACGTCTTCGTCCACCGCGGCGCCGGCGCCTACATCTGCGGCGAGGAGAGCGCGCTCCTCGAATCGCTGGAGGGAAAGAAAGGCTACCCGCGCCTCAAGCCGCCCTTCCCGGCGGTGGTGGGGCTCTACGGCAAGCCCACCATCATCAACAACGTGGAGACGCTCGCCAACGTGCCCTGGATCGTGGAGCACGGCGGTGCCGCCTTCGCCGCGCTCGGGACCGGCAAGTCGGGGGGCACCCGCCTCTTCTGCGTGTCCGGGCACGTGAACCGCCCCGGCGTCTACGAGAAGCCGGTCCACTACAACTTGAAGAAGCTCATCTTCGAGGATTGCGGCGGCATCGTGGGCGGACGCGAAGTGAAGGCGGTCATCCCCGGCGGCTCGTCGGCGCCGGTGCTCGCAGCCAGCGAGATCGACGTCTCGCTGGAGTTCGACGCACTGAAAGCGGCCGGCACCATGGCCGGCTCCGGCGGCGTCATCGTGATGGACGACTCCACCTGCATGGTCCGCGCGCTCTGGCGGATCTCCAAGTTCTACGCCGAGGAGAGCTGTGGCCAGTGCACGCCGTGCCGCGAGGGCACGCCGTGGATGGAGGCCGAGCTGGAGCGCATCGAGCACGGCCACGCGGTGGCCGGCGACGTGGACAAGCTCATGCAGATGGCGAACAGCATCGGCGGCATGACCATCTGCGCGCTGGGCGATGCGGCGGCCATGCCGGTGCAGAGCTTCCTCAAGAAGTTCCGGGCCGACTTCGATCGCCACGTCGCGGAGCGCCGCTGCCCCTCCGGCGACGAGGCCTGGGGGAAGACGCAGACCTCGCGCGACGCCATCATCGGCGGCGTGCCCGCCTGAGAGCGCAAGGAGCCTCCATTCGCCATGCCCGACCGCGCCGAGCTCGCCGTCTTCTGGATCCTCACGGTGCCGCTCATCGCCTCGGCGGCGGGCGTGGTGGTGGCGAAGAACCCGGTCAACGCGGCCATGAGCCTCGTCTCGGCCTTCTTCTTCCTGGCCGGAATCTACGTGCTCCTCACCGCGCACCTCCTCGCCTTCCTGCAGGTGCTCGTCTACGCCGGCGCCATCATGGTGCTCTTCGTCTTCGTCATCATGCTGCTCACCACCGCCGACGACGCGGTCGAGCGCGGGCGCGCCAAGGTGATGCAGGTGGCCGGCGCGCTGGGCGCGGCGGGGGTGGCGGCGGTGGTGGTGGCCGCCCTGCGCGAGCTCGGCCCCCTGGAGATGCCGGTGGTCGGGGCCGACTTCGGCACGGTGAAGGCGGTCGGGCGCATCCTCTACACCCAGTACCTCCTCCCCTTCGAGGCGACGAGCCTGCTCCTCCTCGTCGCCATCGTGGGCGCGGTGGTGGTCGCGAAGCAGCGGATCTGACCCGTGGTGACCCCATGATGACCGCCAACCTCTACGTGGCGCTCGCCGCCGTCCTCTTCGCCATCGGCCTCGCCGGGGTGGTGGTGAAGCGCAACATGCTGGTGGTGTTCATGTGCGTGGAGCTCATGCTCAACGCCGCGAACCTCACCTTCCTCGCCTTCGCGCGGCAGCGCGGCTCGCTCGACGGGCATGCCATCGCCTTCTTCGTCATGGCGGTGGCCGCCGCCGAGGCGGCGGTGGGGCTCGCCATCGTCATCGCCGTGTTCCGCACCCGCGGCACGCTGAACATCGACGAGGTCACGCTGCTGAAGCGCTAGACCTCGCGCCGCACCCGTCCGCCCTTCCTCCATGCTCGCACGCTGCTACCTCTGTCACGCGGATTTCGAGACGCACGCCTTCGGCACCCAGCGGTGCCCGGCCTGCGGCGCCGAGGTCTACCTCCAGGAGCCGGGCTCCGCGCCCCCCACCGCCGGCCCGGTGCCGGACGCCGCACCCGTGGGCGCACCTGCCCGCTCGCCGGGCGACGAGCTCGACGCCTCGGGCATGTCGCCTGCGCCCGAGCCTCCTCCGGCCGGGAGCGCGGGCGCGGGCTGGGGACCACCGCCCCCGAGCTGGCCTCCGCCGCCGCCACCGCCTGGCTGGACCCCGCTGCCCCCGGGCGCCATGGCTCCGGTCGCCGAGCAGAGCGCCCCCTTCGCCGATCGCCGGGGCCGCGGCTTCTTCGGCGCGTTCTTCCAGACCTGGAAGCTCGTGGCCCTCGAGCCGGCCCGCTTCTTCAGGCAGGTCCGCATCGGCGAGTCGCGCTGGGCCGTGCTGTTCGGCGTCATCTCGCTCAGCGTGGGCATGTGGGTCTCGCTCTTCGTGCAGTACTTCACCACCCGTGCCGCGCTCCCCTGGGTGACCCGTCTCACCGAGCGGCTGGGCGCCAACGAAGGCGCCGACACCAGCTCCATCGTGGAGCTCATGAAGGGCAGCCCGGCGGGCCTGTTGGTCCAGGTGCTGGTGACGCCGATCTTCGCCCTCTTCACCGTCTACCTCGTCACCGCCGTGCTGCACGTGGCGCTCCTCGCGGTGAAGGGCGCGCCGCGCGGCTTCGACGCCACGCTCACGCTGGTGGGCTACGCCTGCGGCATCTTCCTGCTCGAGGCGCTGCCGGTGTGCGGCGGCCTCATCGCGCTCGTCTGGTACTGCTTCGTGGCCATCCACGGGCTCTCCGAGGTGCAGCGGTGCGGCACCGGGAAGGCCGCCTTCGCCGTGCTCATGCCGGTGCTCCTCCTCTGCGCCTGCGCCTGCCTGAGCGGCGCGGTGGCCGGCTTCGCCGGACTCTCCGGCCTCGGCAAGGGTGCGGCGAGCGGCGGCTCGGTGGGGCTGTGAAGGCCCCAGCCGCCGGAACGCTGGCGCCGGGGGCGCCCGGCGAGCGCGACGCGCTCCTCACCTCCGCGGCGCCATCGCCCGCGGCTCGCAGGAAGCTCGGCCACCCGGAGGTGTTCGCCGCCCTCTTCGGCCTCTCCTTCCTCGCCGCCCGTTTCCTGCCGTTGCTGGAGCTCGGCTACGCCTGCCCCTTCAAGGCGCTCACCGGCGCGCCCTGCCCCACCTGCGGCATGACCCACGCCTTCGTGGCCCTGGCGCACGGCGACCTCGGGCACGCGCTCGCCGCCAGCCCCGCCGGGGCGCTCCTCGGCGCCCTGGCCTGGACCTTCGTGCTCGTGAATCTCGGGCGGCTCCTCCTCGGGCGCGAGCTGCCGCGCCCCGGGCCGCGGGCGGCGCGCGTGCTCGCCAGGGCCGGCGCGCTGGCCCTGGTGGCCAACTGGGCCTTCCTCCTGCTATCCCGTGGCGCATGACCTCCGCGGGCGCGGTGCTGGTGGTCGTCCTGGCGTACCTCCTCGGCGCGGTTCCCTTCGGGCTGGTGCTCACCCGGCTCAAGACCGGCGTCGACGTGCGCCGGGTGGGCTCCGGCAACATCGGCGCGTCCAACGCGGCCAGGGTGGCGGGGAAGGGCGTGGGGGTGCTCACGCTGCTCCTCGACGCGGCCAAGGCGGCGCTGCCCATGCTGCTCGCCCGCGAGGTGCTGTTCACCCCAGGTGGACCGCTCGCCGGCGCCTTCGGCCTCTCCGCGGAGGGGTGGTCGGTGGTGGTGGGCCTCGCCGCCTTCGCCGGCCACCTCTTCCCCGTCTGGCTCGGCGGCAAGGGTGGCAAGGGGGTGGCCACCGCGCTGGGGGTCTTCCTGGTGCTCGCGCCGGTGCCCGCGCTCCTCGCCCTGGTGGTCTTCGGAGTCGCCTATGGGCTCACCCGCATCACCGCGGTGGGCTCGCTCCTCGGCACCGCCGTCTGCTGCGGCGGCGCCTTCGTGCAGGAGCTCCTCGTCCGCGGCCGCGGCGCGGCGGACACCGCGGTGCCCTGGGCCGGGCTCCTCGTCGCCGCCCTCATCTTCCTCCGCCACCGGGCCAACATCGGGAGGCTGGTCCGCGGGACCGAGAACAGGGTGTAGCTCCACACTCGAGCAGTCTCCGCCGAGGATCGGCGTCGTCGGCTGGGCGGCGATGCGCTCGGGGAAGCTCTCGGGCTCGAGACCCTGTCCGGGCGTCAGGATGACCGCACGCTCGAGCGCGTTGCGCAACTCCCGGATGTTGCCGGGCCACGGATAGCCGAGGAGCACTCGCTCGGCCGCCGCGGACAGCTCGGGCGCTTGCCGCGCGCCTTGCCTCGCGAAGAAGGCGATGAAGCGGCGCGCCAGCGGCAGGATGTCCTCGGACCGGTCGCGCAGCGGTGGCGTGACGATCTCGACCACGTTGATTCACGCCCCGAAAGGTGCGTGCGAAATGCAAGACGCTTCCTCCCGTCCCGTGATGGTGCTTGGAGAAACTGCCTGGCACCTGCCGTGCACTGGCTCGGTGCAAGGGTGATTCATGGACCTTCTCTTCATCGTTGCGACCGTCGCCTTCTTCGTCGTCAGCCTCGCGTACGTGCGCGGCTGCGATCGGCTGTGAGCGAAATCATGAGCTTCGAGTACGCCGTCGTTCTAGCCATGGCTGCCCAGAAGACGAAACAGCTCTCGCTGTTCGATCCCACCATCGTGCGCCAGGCGGCCATCGAGAGCCTGAAGAAGCTCGACCCGCGGCTGGTGGCCAAGAACCCGGGGACCTGGCCGACGCGGCGCAGCTGGCGAGCCTCGCCGACGAGACGCCGGAGGGTCGCTCTATCGTGGTGCTGGCGAAGGAGAAATACGGGCTGCGCGGACGCGAGGTGAACCACGGAACGCACACCTTCATCCCCTTCAGCGCGCAGACGCGCATGAGCGGCTGCGACATCGACGGGCGCGTCATCCGGAAGGGCGCGGTGGAGGCCATCACCCGCCAGGTGGCCGCGCTGGGCGGGGCCTTGCCAGCCCGGGTCGAGGCCGATGCGGCGCGGATCGCCGACGCGGGAGGCACGCCGCTCGCCGTCTCCGAAGGGGCCCGGGTGCTCGGCATCGTCCACCTCAAGGACGTGGTGAAGGGCGGCATCAAGGAGCGGTTCCAGCGCTTCCGCGCCATGGGCATCCGCACCGTCATGATCACCGGCGAACCTGCTGGCCAACGCGGTGCGACACACGCCGCCTGGCGGGCACGTGGAGATCAGGGCGGTCGCCAAGCCCGACGCGGTCCGGTTCGAGGTGCGCGACACCGGGGAGGGCATCGCGCGCGAGCACTAGGACCGCATCTTCGACAAGTTCTTCCGCGTTCCAGGCACGCGCAGCGGCGGGGTAGGCCTCGGGCTCTACATCGCGCGGGAGATCGTCGAGGCACACGGCGGGACAGATCGGCGTCGAGAGCGAGCCGGGAAGGGGGAGCACGTTCTGGTTCACGCTGCTCTGCATCCCGAATGCTCCGTCGTGACATGCGGCGGCCCTCGGGACTGCCAAGGACTGCGCGGAGCCGTGAGCACTTCCTCGGTGCCCATGCTCTCCACCCTCCAGTGGTCACGGAACCTACGCCGCTGCCAGGCGATGACCGTACTCGGCTGGACGAAGACCAAGACTTCCCACCGGCCGGCCCAGGTCCTGGACAGGAGGGCTGCGCGCGCTACACGTTCGGATAGGGGCTCGTCTCTCCCACGGGCCGGATGAGCACCTGGCGCGGCTTCACGCCGTTGGCGGGGCCGACCACGCCCTCGCGCTCCATCCGCTCCACGATCTTGGCCGCCTTGTTGTACCCGAGCCGCATCTCGCGCTGGAGCTTGGAGACCGAGACCTCCTCCATGCGCGCCACCAGCTCCAGCGCCTGGTCGTAGGCCGGGTCGTCGAGGTCGTCGGCGCCGCTTCCGTCCCGAGGCGTCGCGCGCCTTGAGGATCGACTCGTCGAAGACCGGCCGCCCCTGCTCCTTGAGGAACTTCACCACCCGTTCAATCTCGCCCTCGGAGACGAAGGCGCCCTGCACGCGGGTCACCGGGCTGGGTGGCGGTGAGCACCAGCATGTCGCCGTCGCCGAGCAGCGACTCGGCGCCCGGCCCGTTGATGATGGTGGCGGAGTCGTGGCGCGAGGCGAGCCGGAAGCTGATGCGCGCCGGGAAGTTGTTCTTGATCATGCCCGTCACCACGTCGGTGGAGGGGCGTTGGGTGGCCACGATGAGGTGGATGCCGGTGGCGCGCGCCTTCTGGGCGAGGCGGGCGAGCGAGATCTCCACCTCGCGTGGCGCGGTCATCATGAGGTCGGCCAGCTCGTCGATGATGACCACGATGTACGGCAGCTTCTGCGGGAGCTTGCGCCCCTCCTCCTCGGCCTCGCGCGCCGCCACCGCATCCTGAGGGGGTGGGAGGGTCGGGTCCTCGTACTCGGGCGTCTCGAGCACCGGGTCGTCGCCCTCCCCGCGCGCCTCGGCCGCCGCCTTCCGCAGCCGCGCCTGGGCGCGTCGAAGGGGTCCTCGCGCGAAGGGCGCTCCGCGGCCTCTCCCGTGGGACGCTCCACCGGCACGCGGGCCGCGCCGAGGTCGATCACCACCTCGTCGCCGGTGGGCTTCGCCTCCACCGGGGAGTCGCCGAACGCGCGCCCCTCGGCGCGCAGCTTCTCCACCTTGCCGTTGTAGGAGCGCAGGTCCTTCGAGCCGGTGTCGGCGAGCACCTGGGTGCGCCGCTCCATCTCGTCCACCGCCCACTGAAGGGCGCGGGCGGCCTTGGCCGGGTCGACCACCACCGGCAGGAGGAGGTGCGGGATCTCCTCGTAGATGGAGAGCTCGGTCATCTTCGGGTCGACCATGATGAAGCGCACCTCGTCCGGCGTCTGCCGGTAGAGGAGCGAGAGGGTCATGGTGTTGAGGCCCACCGACTTGCCCGAGCCGGTGGTGCCGGCGATGAGGAGGTGCGGCATCCGCTGCAGGTCGACGCAGTAGGGGATGCCCTCGATGTCCTTGCCGAGCGCGAGCGGCAGGAGGCCGCCAGCCTGGGCGAAGCTGTCGGTCTCCAGCACCTCGCGCAGGTTCACCAGGGCGCGCTGCTTGTTCGGCACCTCGATGCCCACCACCCCCTTGCCGGGGATGGGGGCGATGATGCGGATGCGGATCGCCGCGAGGGCCATCGTCAGCTCCTTGTCGAGGTTCTCGATGCGGGCCAGCTTCACGCCCGCCACCGGGATGAACTCGTAGAGCGTCACCACCGGCCCCGGCCGGATGTGCTTCACCACGCCGTCCACCCCGTGCTGGCGCAGGGTGGCCACGATGAGCTCGGCGGTGTGGGTGAGCCCGCTCGCGTCGACGTCCTGCTTCACCACCTGGCGCTGGTCGAGGAGGTCGGTGGAGGGGAGGCGGAAGACGTCGCCCTTCCGGGTGAAGGTGAAGGCGGGGACGTCCTCCTCCTTCTCCTTCTTCCGGCGGGCGCGCTCCTGCATGAAGGGCGAGAGCACGATCTCGGGCGCGGTCGCCGGAGGGAGCGGCTCCTGCGCCTGCTCCTCCGCGCCCTTCGCCGGCTCCTCGGCGCCGGCCTCCTCGTCCTCCAGCGGGGCATGGTCGGTGGCGTCGCAGACCACCGTCTGGGGCTCGTCCTCGGTGGACCTGTGGCGCCGCCGCGCCCGCTTCTCCACGGGAGGCGCGCTCGCCGAGGAGCCCACGCCGGCCAGTGCCACGGCCCAGGCCGGGTCGGCCTCGTTCGCCGCCGCGCTCGACGGGGCGGGCGCGATGGCGAGCCCCTCGGTCTCGGCGGCGGCCAGCGCCTCGGCCTCCGCCTCCGCACGCCGGGCGCGGGTGAGGGCGTCGGTGGCGCGCAGCTCGGCCACAGCCTGCCGGTGCTCGTCCATCGCCCTGGCGAGGTGGGCGCCGAGGAAGCCGGCCACCGCCTGTGAACCACGGGTGAAGAGGCCCACCACCTGGCGGAGCTGGAGGTCCACCGCCACGATGGCGGCGACGAGGGCGCAGGTCGCGACCAGGATGGCCGCGCCGACCGTGGAGAAGAGCACCTCGGCGCGGGTCGAGAGGAGGCGTCCGACGACGCCGCCAGGCGGGAAGCTCGTGAGGTGGCGGGGGGCGAGCGCCAGGTGGGCGAGGGTGGCGACGGAGAGCGCCAGGACCAGATAGGCGGAGAAGGCCACCAGCGTGATGCGCGGCGGGGCGGCGTGCAGGAGCTTCCAGCCGAAGACGACCAGGGCCACCGGCACGACCAGCGCCGCGAAACCGAGGAGGCGATAGCTGTCGCGGGCGATCTCGTGCCCCACCGGCCCGACCAGGTTGGAGGCGGTGGGCAGTCCCCGGGCTACCAGCCGCCCGTCGCCCGCGGCGAAGGTGAGGAGGGCGAGGCCGAGCACCAGCGCGGCCGCCATCATCACCACCGCCGCGATGTCGCGCCCCATGCCGCTGCGCGGCGACCGCCCCGCGCCCTTGCGCTCGACCTTCTTCTTCCGCCTTGCCTTCACCATCGGTGCCGTGTGCTCCCGTCTCGCGGGCGCGCGGGCGCCGGGCTGTCGCCCGGGGAGCCCCGCTGCCTCGACCCATCGAAGATATCGGCGGGGGGCAAGCGGTCAATATTTCGCGTGAAACGGGTGTGGTGCTTGCCAGCCCAGGCTTGCCAGGGCTACCCTCGGAGAGGCCCCCACCCGGGCGGCCGGCAGGGCCGTGCCCCGCCGGGAAAGCCACCAACCACGCCTCACGCCCCACTCACGCACGCCTCGCCAGAGAACATGGAAATACGCTGCGAGCGCTGCAACGCCGCCTACGAGGTGAAGGACGAGTCGCTCGGGGCGGCCGGGCTGGGCGTACGGTGCAGCCGTTGCGGCCACAACTTCCGGGTGCGAAAGCCACCCGCGCCGCCCCCCTCCCAGTCGCTCCTCGTGCGAAAGCACCGCACCGGCGAGGTGTATGCGTGCGCCGACCTCGCCCTCCTCAAGCGGTGGGCCGGAGAGCGGCGCGCCGTGCGCGAGGACGAGCTCTCGGCGGGAGGGGGCCCCTGGCGCAAGCTGGGCGACCTCCCCGAGCTGGCCGGCGCCTTCGCGCTGGCGGAGGCCCGGCGTCGCGCCGCCAGCGCCGGGGCGGCGCCGTCCGACGGGGCGGCGACCGGCAACCCGCCCGAATCCGACGGCGCCGTCCGCTCCTCTCCCCGCGGCCCCGCGCACCGAGATCGCCTTTCCTGCTCCCACCGTGAAGCCGGGCCAGGGTGGCGCGCCGCCCGCCCGACCGGGTCCGGAAGCTCACGGCCCGCCGAGCTCGCGCCCTTTCGGGCCGGCTTCCATCCCGGAGCCGGCCACGGCCCGGCCGCCCGCTGCCTCGCATGAGCCCCGCTCCGAGGTGGGGCCGGCGAGGGCGGGGCAGGCCATCCCCAGCGCGAGGACCCCGGTCCCCCCGGCCGCGGCGAGGACCACATCCCCCCCGCCTCCAGGCCGGCCGGTGCGCCGAGGCCCCTCACCGCCCCCGGTTCGCGACCTGTCGCCCCTGCCGCTTCGAGGCCGGCTTCCGCTACCGGTCAGAGGCCCGCGTCCACCCCCGGCCCGACGACGTTCCGGCCCCCGGGCGCCCGCGCCGGGCTGCCCTCCGCCCCGGGTCCCACGCACCCGCCGGCCCCCGGGCGCCCGCGGCGAGCCGGCCTGGGCAGCCACCCCCCCGAGGCGCCGCGCTGGGCGACGCCGCCGGTGCCGGAGGGGCGCGGGGGCTCGGAGAGCGAGGACGTCGACACCGGCGAGCTCGAGTTCGGGACGCCGCTCTCGCCAGCGCAGCTTCGCGAGGAGCCGAGGGAACGCACGGCCAACCCGCTCGCGCGGGAGCTCGTCCTGGGCGTGCCGTACGACGAGCGCGGCTCGGAGCGGCTCCACCGGGGCGGCCGTCAACGGCGGGTGAAGCGCCGGCGGCGCGCCTGGCCGTTCGTCCTCACCTCGCTGCATCGTCTTCGCCCTCGCCGCGATCGGCGCAGCGGCGGTGGTGATCCTCACCACGT
>CAVWSG010000002.1:0-332594 GCA_963757745.1 uncultured delta proteobacterium | reverse complement strand
AATTCGACCTCTTCGGACGGCATAAGGTCATGGAACCAGGTCCCGACTCTTTTCGCGAGAGCTGGGGCTCTTCACTTGGCGGCTACAGCGCGCCACCGAAAGGGATGACATGACGCAAGACGAGAAGAAGAAGCTCTACGCCGCCCTGGCCGCACCGTTCCCCGAGAACTCCATCCAGCGCACGGAGGGTCGGGTCACCGGTCGTGGCTACGACACCGCCGGCATCGGCTACCAGTTCATCTGCAACCGCCTGAACGAGGTCCTGGGGGTCGGCGGCTGGAGAGCGCACAGGACCGTGGCCGTGAAGGAGATCACGACGGCGAAGGGCCGGCCGGCCTACGAGGCCATCTGCGACCTGACCCTGGAGCTCGGCTCCTGGGAGAACGGCGACTTCGTCGTCTTCGCCGAGTCGCTCTCGGACGGCGGCCACACCAGCATGTCCGAGGCCGACGCCAGGAAGGGCGCATACACGAACGCGCTGAAGAAGGCCGCCGCGATGTTCGGCTGCGGGCGACAGGCTTACGAGGGGACGCTGGACGACGACAACCTTCCGGCCAGCGAGCCCATCTCGCAGGCTCCAGTCCAGGAGGCCCGGTTCCCGCGGCCGATCCCCACGCCGCAGCCGCCCGTGCCGGCTACCCCCGCCGCACCGGCGATGGTGGCATCACCGCCCCCGGCGCCCAGCCAGGAACCGGCTCACCTCGAAGCAGCTCGCCGCCATCTGGGCCATCGGTCGCAAGATCGGCTACGAGCAGAGCGCGCTCCGCCAGCACATCAAGACGACCTTCGGCGTCCAGCCGGAGTTCCTCTCCCGGGAGCAGGCCAGCCAGGCCATCGGGGCGCTCTCGAAGCAGGCCGGCAACGGCCAGGGCGACGAGTTCCACCGCGAAGCCGGGCAGGACGGCTGACATGCCCCGGCCCCAGATGCCCGACGGGCTCTACATCAGCGTCTCGCAGTTGAAGACCTTCCTGATGTGCCCGAGGAAGTACGAGCTGCACTACATCCGCGGCGAGCCGCCGGCCTTCGTGCCGGTGGCGCTCGTCTTCGGGTCCGCCATCCACGCCGCCCTGGCCGCCTACTACGGCGAGCTCAAGGCCACGCGCGAGCCGCTCCGGCGGGACCTCATGCTCGACGTCTTCCGAGACGCCTGGGAACATGGCTCGTCGGGGCCTGTTCCGCTCCAGTCCGATGAAGAAGACGAGGGCGCTGGTGCCGACCAGATCATCGACAAGGGCGTGTCCATGCTGCACGCCTTCCATGAGCACGCCGGCAAGACCGCATCGGAGGATCGACGTCGTGGCGGTGGAGAAGTCCTTCGCCGTCCCGATCCGCGACGTCGAGACCGGCGAGCTCTTCGAGGAGCAGCTCGTCGGTACCATCGACCTGGTCCTGAACGAAGACGGGCAGCGCGTGATCGTCGAGCACAAGACCGCTGCCAAGAAGTACGGCCTCGACCAGCTCCGGTTCGACATCCAGCCGACGGCGTACAAGCTCGCCGCTCGCGAGATGGCGCTGGGCGAGGTCGGGCTCCGCTACCAGGTCATCACGAAGACCAAGGTCCCGGCGATCCAGATCGCCGACGTCCACCGCGACGACCAGGACGAGGACGACTTCCTCCGCACCGTCGGAGGCGTCCTCCGGGCCATCGACGCCGGCGTCAGCTACCCGGTGCGGCCGGCAGCGCGCGCGCGCACGTCGTGCCTTGCGGGCGCTCGCGAGGTGGGCCATGACAGAAGAGGGTGGTGAGCGGCACGTGAGGCCGTGACCGGAAGGCGATGAGCGTGTCCGCGGTGGGGGCGCCCGTCGCTTTCTTAGCTCTGCGCCGAACGAGCAAGAGGTGGCGCCGCCCCTGCCATGGCCGGCGAGCGGCTGGACCGCGACCCCGGCAGCAGGCACACCCCTGGGCCCTCGTTGTTTTCCTTAGCTCTCGGGAGGCAAGAGGCCGACCAACCGTGCCTTTGCAATCACGGCGGAATCGAGATCGAGCATGCCTTTCAGTGAGAAGCGCATGTCGATCGGCTCGACGGGCAGGTCCTTCTTTACCCATGTGTCGACCATGGAACTCTGGATGAAGCGCATCTCGGCAGCTTCGCTGGCCTCCGCTCGGTTAACGAGATCCGCCAGGCGTTCGGTGATCCATTCCTCGGGCGAGACCTGCAACGCCTTGTCCTTTCGCTTGTAGTCCTCGTAGTCCGCGACGTTCTCCGCTTCGAGGGACTCGGGCGAATCGGCAGGAATCAATCCGCTTCCCTTCTTGAGGTAGTGAATCGTGGTCCAGATGTAGTGCAGGAACTCGTGCGCGAGGACCCCATCAAGAAGTTGGCTGCCGCCGAATGCGAGCAGCGCCGCCGGGGACACCTCGACCGCCAAACGATAGGTCTTGCCGAACTGGAGCGGCAGGAATCTTGCTAACGGCATCGACATGAGGCGCCCGGCGGCGTCGTAGGACGTCCAGGCAATGCTCGGCACCTCGATGGGCGGGTAGTAGATCCCGATCTCGGTGTCGAGGGCGGGGAGCCGTTCTCCAAGTGCGTCGGCGTGGCGCTTGAGGTCTTGCCTGATCGCCATTGGGAGCGGGCGGGACTTGTCGTGCCGGACTCGTACACGGGGCAGCTTCTTCACAAGGACCTCCTGGCAGGACGCGAACTCGTTATGGGCGCCACGAGCGCCCCGCCCGTACAGATCAGCGCCCATGCGCCCTTTCACCCTCAACGGCCAGCCATCCCCGGTCCGCCGGCTACCCGCCACTACCTGGGTAGAAGACGGTTTGGGAAGAGCGCGCACCGGCCGTCAACCGAGGCAACCACTTTGGCATCGAAGGCGCGCCAGTAGGGGCCCTCCAGGAAGGGCCTCACGGCGCGTCAGGTTAGGTGCGACGTGTAGCGGCGCGCTCTTGGCCACCTCCGCTCTCATCCGGGTCAGGGTCCGCTCAGGTCGTCGCTCCCCGCGCCGCTCCGCGGCCGACCGCAGTGTTCAGGGCGAAGAGGTTGGTCTGGAAGGCGATCTCGTTGACGTCCTCGATGACCTGCAAGGCGATCCGCCTCCGCGGAGACGACGGCGGCCTCCGCCGCCGCCTGAAGCGCACCGGCTGCATTCCCGTGATGGAGGGTCATTGCCAGGCGAGCCGTGGCCGGCGGAGGGCACATGGAACCGAGGACGCCTAAAGTACCTGGCGAGGGTGCAGACCCGGCTGGGCGCCTGATCGCGAACGGCGGCCGTGCTTCACCGTTGATGGCGGGGGCCGGCCCCTTCCGGTAGAGGAGTGGCACGGGTGCCATCCCTGTCACCCGAGTAGCGAAACCCGGAGCGCGTTCGGAAAGCCCGAAGCACCATCGATACGGAGACCATCCATGAAGATCTTGATCCCCTTCTACTCGATGTACGGCCACATCCACCGCATGGCCGAGGCCGTTGCCGAGGGCGTCAAGGAAGTGCCCGGGGCGGAGCCGGTATTGCGCAGGGTCCCCGAAACGCTGCCGGACGAGGTGCTCAGTCCGATGGGCGCCCTGGAGGCCCAGAAGGCGATGGCGCATATCCCGGTCTGCACCGTGGACGAGCTTGCCGCAGCCGATGCGATCATCTTCGGCACGCCGACCCGCTTCGGCAACATGTGCGGCCAGATGCGCCAGTTTCTGGACGCCACCGGCCAGCTCTGGATGAAAGGCGCCCTGGTCGGCAAGGTCGGCAGCGTCTTCGCCAGCTCCGCCACCCAGCATGGCGGCCAGGAATCGACCATCCTGAGCTTCCACACCACCCTGCTGCACCAGGGCATGGTCATCGTCGGCCTGCCCTACTCCTTTCGCCGGCCAGATGGGCTCGACGAGATCACCGGCGGCTCCCCCTACGGCGCGTCACCATCGCCGGCCCAAGGGCGAACGGATGCCGAGCGACAACGAACTGGCCGGCGCCCGTTTCCAGGGGAAGCACGTCGCCACCATCGCGCTCAAACTGGGGAAATAGGCGCGACGCAAGATCACGAACGGACGAGGCCCGGAAGCTCATCGTCGCGGACGCGCCTGGCTGGCTCGTCGGCGAGCGCACCGCCCTCGCCGGCGCAGGGAGGTTCGAGCCCGTCGAGGAGATCAGCGGCATCGTGAACCTGGCGTCCGGTGTGCGAGCACTGAGCACCGGTCACCCTCCGCCAGCGCCCGATGTACCAGCTGCACGCAGATCCATCTCTCGCCCATTGCCGAGGTCACGCGCTTCACGTTGCGGCTGCGGCTAGAGCGGACAACTACGTTACGGGAACCAACCCACTCGCGGGCCGGACTGTCGGCCCACCACAGCGGCCATGGTTGTACGGCTCGTACTCCTTGGCAAGGGTGCGCCACAGCAGGTGCAGGCGAAGCGTGAAGGCCGCGAGGACGGCCTCGCCGGAATGCGCCGGGGGCAGGACTGTCGGGTCAGAGCGCTTTGAACCACTCGCTCTCGACTGTAACCCTCTCGACCATCTCGGTCTTCACGCCGAGCTTCAGCTTCCGTAGAAGGGCCACGAGCTGCTGCCCGCCGATGAGGTCGATGGCGGCACACCCACCCGCGTGGCCTCCTCCTCCGCAGCGCGCGTGAAGTGGCTTGTTGTCACGATGAGGCCCCGGTCAGCCGCGCCCTGGCTCGCGCCTCGGAAGTTACGCACCGTCGCGGCGTCGACCGCCGCACGCCACCGCTTCGCCTGGAACGCGACGCGGAAGGTGACGACATCCTGAAGCCGTAGTAGGCCCATGCCGTCGATGCCGCCGTCGCCGCTCTTCCCCGTGACCTGGACCTCAACGAAGCCGTTCTCCCGTAGGAGCCGCTGACAGAGGCGCTCGAAGGCGTCGGCGGGAATGTTGTGGAGGATTTCGAGCAACTCGTGCTTCCAGTCCGGTTGGTCTGCTTGCGCGGCGGCATCCTCGTCGTCGGGCGGTTCGGAGGAGGGAGGCTCCGTGCTCTCTTGCCGCGGCCACCGCGCGGCCTGAGCTGCACCTCGCGCGCAACCTTCTTCTCGTCGACGCGGTCTACCTTTGCGCCCTCGGGCGTGAGCGACCAGACGCCGCGCTCGCTGTTGGTGACGAACCCTGCCGCCTTCAGGTACGAGCGCGCCCAAGCGATGCGGTAGGCCACCTCGCTCTGGCCCCCGTGCTCTGGATCATGCGGGACGGCCATCACCGCGTCCGGCAGCTTCATGTCTGCCGCTATCCGCGAGGTCGTTCCTCGATGCTCGCCGACCCGCCGAGCGCCTTCAGCGCCTTCAGCATCGGGTTGAAGTACTGACGGTAGTCGGGGACCGGGGGCTCGACCATGGGCCCGAGCAGTAGCACATCCTCTTGAGGGGTCGCTGCATCGACGACACCGCATGCGTGCGTGGCGTCGAGCGCCTGCACCGGCAGAAGCTCCCGCTCATCGAGCGCCTGGTCGAGCTTCCTCTCGGCGCTGCGGATCGCCCGGGTAGGACGCGTAGAGAGGGGCTGGCCTCGTAAGGCATAGGGCATGAACGAGCATGCCTTCGCCGTCGCCACCCTCTTGGGCGGACAGGTCGTCCGCTGGTCCGAGAGCCCTCCCGCTACCGCTGCACCAGCACCGGGGGCTCACGGCCTCGCATGAGTCCCAGGCAGTCCGGGCACGTCACGGAGACGACGCAAACGGTCCCGACCTCTCGGGACGAGATTGGTGGCCCGTCTGGCCTGCACAGAGGGTTCGAGCGGTTGAGCGCGAGGTGTACCAAGGAGCTAACCTCTTCATGTTGCGCTCATGCCGCAAGGGCTGATGCAGCAACGGCAGGAGGGGTCCCAAGGCGAGGCCCTACCTTTGGGAGCGGCACGCCGGGCGAGCCCTACGCACCTGCTCCGCGCAGCTTGAGGCCCAACTATCGAGCCGCCACGGGGCGGGAGCAGTCGGCCGGGGGCCGAGGTCGGGTTGGACCCTTCTCTCGCGCCGAGTTAGTCACGGCTGCGGCACGGGTGGCGTGTCGCGGTGATTGATGCTCCCGAGTTCCAAGAAGAACTCGCGCCCGCTGGGCAGCTTCCCGACGGGCAACGGCACTCGCGCGAACGGGTTGTGGACGAGCACAAGATCCTGGCCAACCCTGCGACCCCCGGCCTCGGGTCGATTCCTCACGTGGTGTGGATTGAAGAGAACCGCGCTGACTTCTTCTGCGGCCGGTGACAGGAACAGGGTTGCGCCAACCTCGCTGCCGCTGTGTTTGCGAAAGCTGAAGCGAGTCCGAGACACACGGCCGACCCGTCCCGAGCCGAGTTCGACGGAGAAGGCCGCGTCACCCCGTCCAAACATGATCTGCGCGATGAGCGGAGGCTCACCCGGCGTTTCCAAGTCGGCGAGCCGGAGTTGGGCTCGTCGATGGCGATGATGAAGGCGTCGTCCCGATGAACGAGCCCCGACTCCAGAGCACGCCGGTACTGCTCGCGCTTCAAGGCAATCGCGTTGAGGTAGCGGAGGGCGTGGGCTTGGGAAATCGTCTCGCCATGAAGAACCTGGCCGTCTGGCACCTCAAGTCGGTCGGGTCCGTCACCAGGCTCAGGAACCGTGGCCTCGACCCAGCAGGTCCCCCCGCAATCGAGCCGAAGACCAAAGTCCATCCCCGCCCCTGCCTTCGGCGACGGCACGAAACTGAACTTCCAGTCGTCGAACATGCACGCGAGGCGCATTTCCCAAATGCGCGCCGGACACTCCTTCGGGAACCGCTTGAGAAACTCCGGATTTGCGGGGCCCATCGCGGCGTAACGACTCCAAAGTGATTCGAGGTAGGCGCGGTCGTCCTTGCATCGCGGCGACCTCGCAAGGTGTCGGTAGACCTCGTATCCCACACCGGAGAGTGGAGGGCCGCGATACGAAAACAGCTTCGGCCTGCGAATCTTCATGCCTCTCCTCCTCCCGCTACCGCAGCGGGAGATGTACCTGCAGGGGACGACTACGCAGCCGGCGCGCTAGGAAGTCACGCAGGGTGGACGGCTTGACGCCGTGCTTCTTCGCAGCCGCCCTCACGGACAAGCCATGGCGGAGAAGACGCCCACGAGGATTTCCGCACCAGGCCGCTCGTCGTGTCGAGCCACGGCTCCTGCATGGAGACGGCGAGCACGCCCAGGGGTCAAGGTCAGACACATCCATGATGTTCGAGACGAACGAGCGGCCGAGCGGCTGGCGCCGATGCGCACGCCGTGCTGGGCCTGCATGCGCTGCCCCCTGCTGATGGCCGGAACAGACCCGCTCACCTCGACGCGGCCAGGCGCTCCCGCGTCCGGGAACCGCGCGGCAGCTCCCGGTGGAGGCGCTTGCAGCGGTCGCCCCAGAAATCCCCAAGAAAAATTCGAGCGAGGGGTTCTCGTGGGACTCTTCGCGAAAGCCGGGGTGGTCGTGCCCACCGGCCAGTTCCGTGCCGGGCTGGGTACTTCCGGGATCACCCGGAAGGGGTCCTCGTGCGAGGCCAAGATTCGTGGCTGGTACCCGGCCCCTCCCCCGGGGGGCTTTCCCGCACAGCTAGGCCTAGCGCTTGGCGAGGTTGGGGCCGCCCACAACACGCAGTTCGATATGGACGAGCGAACCCGCCTCACGGTCTTGGCGGGCAGGGCACGAATCTGGGCCAGCACCGCGATGATGCGCCCCAGCTCCGCCGAGGACCCTCTTCCGGTAGAGGTCGACGAGCTTGAGCTTCGCCACGTCGCCGATGGTCGGGTCCGAGGCGGCCTCTTCCGAGCGTGTTCGACCTCTGTCGTGGCCGCGGCGATGGCAGGTCGAGCCAGGCCACGACGTCGTGAGCGGGCGCTGCGATGGCCACGAACGCCTCGGCCGCCACGTCGAGGCCGCCGTCTCGCAGGAGGCCTTCCACGGCCCGCTGCAGGGGCACGAGGAGCGCCATCGGGACGTCCACCCTCTCCAGGGTCGCCAGCACCTGGCGCAGGGCTGGGGCGAGCTGCTGGACCACGCCGGCAGCGACAGCCTGGTGAACGCCGTCGACCGTGAGCGCCATGGAGGCCGTAGCTTGCCGAGCCTCCTCCAGGCGTACCTGGTGCCGGTAGGCGTGGAGTCGCGCACTACTTGCTCGATGCCGGCCTCGCGGACGCGGTCTCCTGCATGTCGAGGCGGCAAGGCGCGTGAGGCAGTCGGCGACCCGAGCGCGAGGAGGCCTTCGCCCGCTGTCGTGGGGCGGAGGGTCTCAGCCCAGGCGTCCAGCATGGCCTCGTGGTCGGCCACGTTCTCGTTGGGCATCAGAACCAGTTGGGCAGCGACGCCGCGAGACACCGTTCAGGGCGCTCCTGCTCCTGCCCTCCCGCGTGATCGGCCCCCGCTGAGTTGGCCGTTCCTCGGCTGGCCACCACCTGGGCTGCGCTGCGCGTGACGGGGCCGACAGCTGCGTGAAGAGGGGTAGACATGCGCCATCATTTCGGCCAGGCCCCTCGGGTGGGAAGTTTTTCTTGCTCGGCCCCGACCTCGCCTTGGCCCGTGGGGCCACCGAGGCATTCCCGGTGCGTCCGGCAGCTCGAGACTGAACAGCAGTCCGGGGGAGGACCTTCGGCTCTGTCTTGGAGAGCACAGGTGGGATTGGTGTTGTTGGGGCTGGTGGGAATGGGGCGCTCTGAATGAGCTGCGGCCGGGGTGGCTTGAGCGGGGGCCCGGCGGCGTGGACACGGAGGGCTTCACCTTCGGCGCGGATAGCGCGGGGGCCGGAACCCAGGTAGTGCCGGTATCGGCGCCGCCGCACCCCAAGGACTTAACCATCTTGACTATGGGCCAGACCTCGGGGACAGGCGGCCGTCGACGTCGACAAGGTGCGCTTCACGGCGGCTCGGGGGTCGCTCCGTCGGCGGCATGGGCGGCGGGAGTGCCCAGTCTCCCTTCGCGGGGATGGGCGGAAGGACGTCGATGACCGGGCTGCTGCATGATGCCCCGTCGGCAAAGGTCGGCGTGCGCGAGACGCCCGTCTTCCGGCTCTTCATGGCATCGTCTCCATGTCACCACCCCAGGCGCGCCGTACCGCATTGAGAGCGGCGGGGGGCTGTACATACCTGCCTTCAGGCTGGGGGACGCCCAGTAGACGGGTTCCTCGTCCGTCTTGGCCGACAAGACCTGACCCTGCTTTTCCATCGACGTGAGCGCCTCCTGAACGAGCTCGGAGTTCATGTCCGCTGCTCTGGCGAGGGCGTCGCCGGTCATGGCTTCCTGCTCGATGCGCGGCAGGAGCCGGACAAGTTCATCTGTGTGAGCACGACGGCGAACTTGTAGTCGGGAGAAGTTCTGCTCATGGTCCCGCGTCTGGAGCGCCGCCGGACGATGTCATTCTCGGAGGCACCTCGGCCGCGTTGGAAGTCCGCGCCGAGGGGGACCAGGCTCCTGCCGAGGAGGCCAAGGCGATGCCCGGCGGCGCTGCTGCCGGGCCGGGTACGGGGAGGGAGGCAGACGGTACTTGGGGCGGCGGCATGGACCAGTCCATCGGGATCAGGAGTCCGGCGGCGTTGGCATGAAGATTGGGGCCGTCGAGGGCGCTCCCCTGATGTCGTAGGTCGGGCCCGAGGTGCCGTTCACCGGCGTGAGCACCGAGGGCTTGTGGTATGGGGGTGGGGTCATAGAGGGGTGGCCGCACCTGGGCCGGGGGGCCCAGGAGAGTTGCTGCCCTTCGGCCCATGTTGACCGGGCGCGGTCTAACCGCACCATCGTCGAGAGTTGCCTCCTGCACGACTTGAGGATTCATGCTGGCCCTCGCCGCGAGGGTGTCGGCGGTCAGCGGCCTCCAGCTGGTGGCGCGGCAGGAGCGCCTGCAGAGTCGGCTGCGCGAGCACGACGGCGAGCGGGTTCCCAGGAGAGAATCGCGTTGGTTCCCGCGCCTGATGGGCGACCGGTTGGGGCCGTCGGTGAGGGCATCTCGGTTGCCGTCGGGGTGAACGGCAGAGGTGGTGAGGCCCGGCGTGGTGGGGCCGTGAGGGTGCTCGGTGAGTCTGCAGCCCGGACTGGCGTGAAGGGGAGCGGCGGAGACACGCTGGGCTGGGCAGGCGACGGGATGGCGGTTGGGGCCATGCTCGCTTTGGGCGCAGTGCCATCTCTCCCGTCGTCCTGGTGAGGAGCGGCCTGGACAGGGTCCGGTGGTGCCGTGGCCGGGGAGGCCGGGGTTGGGTTGCGCTTCAGCTCCTCTCCGGGGCCAGGGCTGAATGTCCGGGAAGCTTTCACGATGACCTCGGCGCCAAACAGGTCTCGGAGCTTCGGGATGAGGTTCGCCAAGTAGTCGTTCGCGAGGCGCGCCCCCTCCTCTATGGTCTTGGCCGGGGCGGTGACCACCGACAGCTGCGCCGTGAGCAGGGTGGCGAAGTAACCCGACCCCCGTCCTGTCGCGAGCCTGACCAACTTCTTTGTGCCCGCCAGCTTGAGGCCCGACTCGATGCGCTCGATGTCGGCGGCGCCGACGAGCGGACCATCGGCGTTGGCCGACGTTGTTGAACGCGCTCGCCGCCTGTGGGGAGCCGGCTCGAGCGCGTCCTGCAGGGAGGGCGGCGAAGGTAGCGGCTGGGTTCCCTCCATCACGTCGGTGGGCGGGGTCGCGCTCCGTCCACGGTCGGGTGGCCGTTCGACGGAGAAGCCCGGACGTCGCCGGAGACGGGGCGGACGTCGCCGGGATGTCCCGCTCACGCTGCTTGCTGGACATCTTCACGCGCGGGGAGGTCGAGACCAGCGGCTCGGGGAACGGCAGGGAACACTGCGAGGCAGGCCCCTTGACGGGTGACTGCTTTGGCTTCGCTCTCTTGCTCATTGGAATCCTCTCGGGTTGATGCGTGGACGGCTGGGTTGGGTGAGAAGGCGCACGGAGGGCAGCGAGGACGGTGGGAGGGATGCACGGGCCAGCTCGAGCTCGCGGAAGTAGTGCAGACCGGCTGGCAGGGTGGGGAGCTTGGCCGACCTGAGGCCCCGGGCGGCTGTAGCCCAGAAGAGAGGCTGCTTCTTCACGGACCGCCGCTGCACGGCGCCAGTGGCGAGGAGGTGTTGCAGGCCTGCCCTGACGAGGCGCAGGTCAGCGTTCACCAGCGGGGCCAGGACGAAGTCCTCCACCGCTGCACGCCGTTCTCGGGGGAGCTGGCGCAGGAGGTGGGGTAGGACGAGCGCTACTTCAGGCGAGAGAGCCTGGACGTTCTCCTTGAGCTGGGGCGCCCTGAAGGGAACGGGGGGACCCACCAGCCGAAGATGGCGCTCGCTTCCACAGGGCGGGCAGCCGTGCACCACCTCGTCGCCGACCACGGGAACAGCCGCATCGACCCCGGCCTGCGGCCTCCCGCCGCTGGCCTGCGGCCACCGGCTCGGGGTCGAGCGCTGTCCCGTGGCGGCCGACTCGGCGGTGGACGACTGTCCTCCCGCTATCGCTCGCGCTGCGGCTGGCCGGACAGGAGGAGTGGGGGCGCCTCCAGCTGCTAATAGAACAAGGTGCTTCTGACGAGGGGCTCGAAAGCTGAAAGAACGCCGTCTTATCCGGAAGCTAGGGCTCAGGGGCGCATGCTGCGCTGCACAGTAATCGGCGATGGCCGAAGCGTCGGCTGGGTTGGCGTGCTCGTAGTGGGTGAAGCCGCCGGTCCACGCGCTGCAGACGGCGCGGATGCTGAGGTCGTGGGGGAGGACGGCGAGGACGTGGACGTGGGGCCTGCCGTGGTCGGCAAAGACGGCCAGGAACCCGAGTACTCGGCGCCACGCCGCCTTGTGCCGGAACCTCGCCCAGCAGCGGGAGACGTCCCTGAGAACAGCAAGCTGTGCTTCCTCGACCGCCGCTCCTGGCCTGGTCTTCAGGGCCGACGTGAGCGTAAAGTAGATGGCTCGGAGTCCGTGCCGGCGAGCGAAGGCCAGGAGGTTCCTCACCCGAGCCTGGTAGATGGCGAGCTTGACGGGGTCAGATACCCGGCGTGGCTCCCGCCCCCCCCACGCAGGTTCCTCCCTGCCCAAGCCGACAGGGGCCAACGCGCCGTGATAGAATAGTCGAGCACTGAGAGTCTCCACTCTTGGTGCATCGGATCACGCCGCGGCAAACGGCGTACCGCTGTGGAAGGCGCCTCCCCGCCGAAACGAGGAGGCGCCCGGTGTGAACGGCTCGCTCGAACCGTCCTGCGTCAGCGTAGAGAGCGGGCTCTTGGAATTAAGCTAGTTTGGACCTAAGGCCCAGGCGGTAGCTTGGTCGCTCGCTCGCAAACCAGTGTTCTTGGTGCATTGCGGTGGCTCAGGAACACTGAGTTTCCGGTCGGTGTGTCTCCGCAGCATCACGCAGTGGGGAAAGGCAGAGGTGCTGGTGATACTGGCACCGTCAGTACGCCCCGTGTTCAAGCACTTGCTGAAGCGATTCAGGACGATGAACCCATCGATACCTGCCGACGATTTGAAACAGCATGTCTTCCGGGCTTGTCTGGAGGTGTTTCCCGACGCGCCATCCGTTGTGGACATGGACACGCTCTACATTGGCCTATCCTCCGGAGCCCAGCGAGCCCTCGTGATGCCCAAGGGCTTCTACCTCTATGTAGAATTGAAGGGACGTTCCGGGACCTTGCGTGGATGCTCGGGTGCCGAAGGCTCACTACCGCACACGACGGGTGAAGAGGGAGGATATCGAGCTTGCTGCCGCCGCGCTTGGCGGCAAGGACGAGCTATCAAAGATGTTTCGCGCGGGTCAATATAGCGACAATGATGAGGAGAGTGGGAACCCGTCGGAGAGACAGGCCATACTTACGCTCGCCGAGGAGCATTTCTTCTACAATGCTCCCAAGCGCGGGAGGCGGCTTGGTTACGTGGAGTTGGTACCCGACGTGGACTGGCCACGATGGGTGCCGACGCCCAAGGGGCTCCAAGCGCTTCTGGAGGTTGCCAAGGTACGGGCGAAGAGAATGACGCCCGCCGCGCTCGCGATGCATCTCAACGGCATCGAGGATCTGAAGCCCCTCGATGGGCAAAGATTCACTGAGCAATTCGTCGAAAACCTTCTCAAGATCTTGAGCTCGTACACGGCAGCTGGGACTGCGAGCCAAACTAGCGTAAAGCGGGCTGTCGCCATCGCATGCTGCCGGTATGGCTCGCTGCGAAGCTCCCCACCATGGGCGTGAGTTGCTACTCGCGCAGGTCTTCCCTGCCCCCCTCCGCGACGAGTTCGCGGGAGCTGTCGCTGCGGTCGGTTTGTACACCAACTTGGCCGCTCAATCGGGATGCACGATAGCTGACTCGCAATCCACCGAGCATGTTGGCGTCGCACAGCAAACGAAGCCGTGGAACCCAGACGCCAGCCTTCTCGGCCACGCAGCGTCGCGGCCTGCCGCTGGGAGGCGCCTGTGCTGGAGGTGGACCTGCAGGGGCGCAGCAGATTCGAATCCGGGGCAAAGGAGCGGCCGTGACACCGCATCCCTGTACCTCAGCCCTGGAGGGGTTGCTGCGCGAACTGTTGCGCGGTGTCGTGCGCGAGGAACTCCGCGCGGCGGTGCGCGACGAGCTACCAGCGCTTCTCGGCGTCGGGACCGCTCGACCCGACCCGGGTGCCGACGAATCTGTTCTTCCGGGCGAGGCGGTTCCGAACGACGGTGGGCTCTGGAACGTCGACCAAGCTGCGGGCTTTCTTCGGGTCTCGCGCTCCTGGCTCTATCACCGGACCGCCGCCGGGACGATCCCGTGCCTTCGGATTGCCCACAACTTGAGGTTCGATCCAGAGGCCCTTCGCGCGTGGGCTCGCGGTGAACGTGAGGGGGGGCGGGTGGTGGCGTTGAGGAAGTAGCCCTATAATGCATCCCACAATATGAGGACGACGACGGACCCCAAGGCCCAGCAGATCGCTGTCCGGTTCAGCGTCGAGGACGCTAGGGTCCTCCGCCGATGGGCCCGCACCGAGAGGGTATCGATGGGCCAGATCATCCGTCGACTCGTTCGGCAGGAAGCCGCTCGTCGTACGCGGGCCGAGAGGCGAGGCTAGGGATGGCGTCCGTCACGAAGCGCGGCTCGAAGTGGTACGCGATGTGGAAGGACTTCGACGGCAAGCCCAAGCAGCGAGTCACGCCTGCAACCACGAAGACGGAGGCGATGCTTCAGGCTCGCGAGAAGGAGCGGCAGGCATGGCGACAGCGAGAGGGTCTTGAAGCGATGCCAGCTTCCCCTCTCATCTTCGGCGAGCTCGGGCACTGGTGGCGCGAGGAGTACAGGAGCGATGCCCGCGCGTACACGACGGACGACTTCCTCAAGTTTGTGGACAAACACCTTGCTCCGCTCCGTGACTTCGTTCTCACACCTGCAACTGCTGGTGCCTTCGCCCTGGCGCTCGACAAGCTGCTCAAGGCCAAGGAAAAGGCCGGCGAGCTCGCCCCCCGCACGCTGAACCACCTGCGCTCGGCCGTGTTCAACATGTTCGAGCGTGCGCGCGACCCCAAGCGTCGGATGTGGACGGGCGAGAACCCCGTCCGGTGGGTCAAGCGGTTTCACTTCAGGAAACGTGCCAGGGCCGATCAGATGGTCCTCAACCGCGACGAGGTGCCGAGAGCCCTCGCGGCTCTCCCAGAGCCCTCGCTCGCGCAGCCCTGGAGGTGGATCGCGGCCGTGTGCCTCTACACCGGATCGCGACCGGGCGAAGCTATGGGCCTCCACAAGGTCGACATCGACACGCAGACCTGGCGGATGAACATCTGCCGTTCCTGGGACCTAGATTTTCCCAAGGATGAGGATCCTCGCGAGGTCGTGATCCCTCCCGAGCTGCGCCCCTTCCTGGTCGCAGCCATGAAGGCCTCGCCATCCGAGCGCGTCTTCTGCCGGCCGAACGGGAAGCCCTACACGCCGTCTATGCGAAACGCCCTCGTTGACCGCCTTCGCCGCGCTCTCGGCCGAGCTGGCATCGTCGACGGTTACCGGCACAAGTGCCGCAGGAAGGGGTGCGGCTTCGCCGAGGTGCGGTTGGCGGCGACGGAGGATCGCTGCCCGCGGTGCAACATGCGGCTCTGGGTGTCGCCGATCCCCAGGCCTCTCCGCTGGTACGACCTGCGCCACTCGCATGCGACCCTGCTGCGCAAGGCGGGAGTCGATTCTCGGCGCCGTGCAGAAGAGCCTGGGCCACAGCTCTCCCGAGCTCACCGCCGCCGTGTACGACCACAGCGGGGTCGAGGACTACCGCGCCGACGTCGAGCGAGCTCTCTCGTCTCGACGAGCCGGCACGAGTTAATGCAACCTCGATGCAAGTGGGCGATAGCCCCAAAAGAGACGCCCCCGGAGCAGTGGCTTTCGCCAATGACTCCGAGGGCTTGAGTTGGTCGGGGAGACAGGATTTGAACCTGCGACCCCTTGGTCCCGAACCAAGTGCTCTACCAGGCTGAGCCACTCCCCGTCGTGCAAGCTGCGGGTACCACGGCGCGCCGGCCTTCGGGACGCTCGGCTCGCGGAAGGTCGCGGTTCTACTGTCGAACCGAGAGGGGTGTCAAGCTTGGAGGGGCCCTGGCTCTGCGAAGCGGCGCTCTGGCGATCGCCCTCCCCTCCATTCGGGAAAGGCGGCCCACCTTCTCGTTCACCGCTCGGCCGCTCGAGTGCGCCGACGACCTCGGAGCGCCCGGGACTGCATCCCGACTCGGGGGTCGAACCTCGCGCCGTGCGCCCCCCCCGCACGCGTACGGGAGCGTGAGAGGCCGCGCCCGCCGCGCCTCTGGCCTCACTCAGGTCCTCTTCTGGACCCGGAAGTTGATGGTGCCGGTGGCGCTGGCGAACGTCACGGTGATGGTCCACTTACCGGGAGCTCCGCTGGCCGCCGCGACCGAGCCGGTCTGCCCGTTGAGCGCGCCCGAGTACACCTCCACCCCCGCCGCGTCGGCGATGACGAGCCCAAGCGTACCCGCGGTGATGGCGCTCGAGCGGTCGACGGTGGCCGCCGGCCCCGAGTTCTGCCAGGGGTACGAAAAGACGGCCGGCGCCGTTCTGCACGCCGGTGAGCTGCAGCTCGAAGCTGTCGGGTACGTTCGTGACCTGCGCTGATTCTTCGGGTCGAAGGGATCCGACCCGCCGCAGGCGAGACCGGCCAGCACTGCCGTGAGCAAGGTCCACTTGAGCACGTTTCACCTCCCAAGGGCTCATCTCTACCACAGGCCGTACTCCCAGTTCGGCCGTTTCGGGTGCCCGAAAGGCCTCCGGGGGGCGCTCTCCCCGCCCCGGTTCTTCTTGACGGCCCGGATCGGCGCGAGGATAGTGGGCACGTGACCACAAGGTCGCAGCGCTGCTGCTGCCACGCCGGTCGCAGCGTCGTGCCCGGATGGGCACGTGACCACGATTGAGCCGAGGCCCCCCGGATGCGCCACCCGGTCACCGCGAAGGAGATTGCCCTCGCCGCGCGCGTCTCGCGTAGCACGGTCCAGCGCGCCCTCTCCGGCAGCGCCAAGATTCGGACGCCTCTCGCGCGCGGGTCCTCGCCATCGCCCGCGACCGCGGTTATCGCCCCAACCGCCACGCCCGGGCGCTGGTGCTCTCGCGCCAGGCCGTGCAGTACGCGTTCATCCTCGCCCTCCCCCAGAACATCTTCGCCCAGGAGGTCCTGAGGGGGATCAACCAGGCGCGCGAGGAGCTCGTCGACGCGGGAGCCGAGGTCTCGCTTCACTTCACGGACGCCATCGATGGCGCGCGGCAGGCCGAGCTCATCGACCGTCTGGTGGGGGGCGGGGTGAAAGGGATTGTGCTCGTTCCCGTGGACTGTGCGACCGTGCGGCGCGCGGTCGAGCGGGGAGCTCGCGCCGGGGCTGCGTTCGTCACCCTTGCCACCGACCTCGAACGCTCGCGGCGCCTGTGCTTCGTGGGTCAGGACAACCTCGCGAGCGGGCGGGTGGCCGGCGAGCTCATGGGCTTTCTCGCGCAGAGGGGAGACGAGATTGCCTGCGTGGTCGGCTCGAAGCAGTTCCGGGGCCACGCGCAGCGGGTCGAGGGCTTTCGCCAGACCTACGAGCGGGAACACGCGCCGGAGGACATCATCGCCGTCGTCGAGAACCTCGACAGCGCCGAGCTCTCCGAGCGCCTCGTGGAAGAGCTGCTCCGGGCGCACCCCCGCCTTCGCGGGCTCTTCGTCGCCGGCGGTGGGATGGGCGGCATCTGCGCCGCGCTGCGCCGGGCCGGCAGGAAGGTCCGCGTCGTCGGATACGATCTCGTGCAGTGCGAGCGGCCGTGCGTGGAAGGCCTCATCGACTTCGTCATCGACCAGAACCCGGGCGAGGAGGGCCGCCGCGCGCTGAGCTTGCTCAACGCCTTCGTCATCTACGGCGAGAGGCCCACCGGGCGGCAGCTCACCCGCATCGATGTCCACACGAGGGAGACGCTGCGCGCCATGCGCGAGAGGCGCGGCGGCACCGAGGTGCAGGGACGACCGGCCATTCGCGGGGGGGAGCGGTCGTCGGGGCCACCCTCCCCGCGAGGCTCACCCACCTTGCCGGCTGCCGCAAGAGAGCTTCACCGAAGCGGAGGCGCTTGAGCTGGAGCGTCCAATCCTGGCCGCCCAGGGACGTCGTTCAATGGCTGGAGGAGGTCATCAAACCCATGAAGAGGATGCTACGAGTCGCCCTTGTCGTGCTGGCCGGACTGTCATTCGGTGGGATCGCCCACGCCGCCGACAGGATGACGTTCTATTGGATCTCTCACGGTGGGGAGACGGACCAGATCTGGATCCACGCCCTGAATGGCGCGCGGGCGGCCGGCGAGGCCCTTGGCGTCGACGTGAAGACGAGCTTCCACCGGAGCGACCTCGCCTCGCAGCTCGAGGCCATCAAGGCTGCGATCGCCGCCAAGGCCGATGGAATCGCCACCACCTCCCCCACGCCGGGCGCCCTGAAGCCGGTGATCGAGCTAGCCAGGTCGAAGGGGATTCCGGTCGTCATCTTCAACTCCGACGACCCGGCTTCGGGTCGGGCCGCCTTCGTGGGTGCGAACCTCTACCAGGCGGGGATCCAGTGGGCGAACTACCTGGTCGACAAGAAGCTGGTGAAGAAGGGCGACAAGGTGTGGCTGCCGGTCGAGGTGCCTGGAGCCCAGTACCAGACTGACGAGACCGCCGGCATCGCATCGGTCTTCGATCCTCTGGGCATCAAGCACGAGGTCTTCAACGCCAGCGTTGATCCCGCGCAGTCCATCTCCAACATGACCGACTACCTCACGGCTCACGGTTCCGAGATCACCGCCATGATCGGGCTTGGCGACATGGTGATGGGCAACGTCCAGCGCGTGTGGTCGTCGGTGAAGTGGAAGGCCGGCAAGATCCCGGTGGTGGGCTGGGGAAACTCCATCGAGGCCGCGCAGGCCGTGAAGGAGGGGTTCATCGAGGCAGCCACCTGGCAGTACCCCGATTCGCAGGGCTTCCTGCCCGTGACGATGCTCTACATGGCGAAGAAGGGCATGGCGATCGGCTACGACGTCACCACGCTCGCGATGTACGACAAGACGAACGTCGACAAATACCTGGAGCTCCTGAAGAAGAAGTAGCTCGCGCCCGGCCGGCGGGCCTCCGTTCACGGGGCCCGCCGGATCGCCACCGCCGCCCCGGTCTCCGGTGGCCGGTGGCCCCAACCACTCGTGGCCTTCACCGACAGGAGATGCACACCTTGCCCGCGCTCCTCGCCTCCGCCGGCTCCGTCTTCAAGGGCACGAGAGAACTGTGGCCCTTCACCATCCTGGTCCTGCTCTCCGCCTTCTTCTTCCTGGTCAACCCGGCGTTCATGTCGCCCATGAACGTCTCCAACTTCTTCGCCTACTTCCCCGAGCTGGGGATGATGGCCCTGGCGATGACGTTCCTGCTCATCGCCGGTGAGTTCGACCTCTCCATCGGCTCCTTCTTCGCGTTCTGCCCGGTCCTCACCTTCGTGCTCTACAACAAGCTGGGGGTGCCGCTCGTCCTCTCCTTCGCGGCCACGCTTGCGGTCTGCGCGGCGCTGGGGGCCGTGAACGGCCTCCTCGTCACCAAGGCCAGGATCTCCTCCTTCCTCGCCACCATCGGGATGATGCTGGTCGTCCGCGGCGCCGCGCTCGTCATCACCAACGGCTTCCCTCAGGCGACCTGGAACAACGAGTCGATCCTCCGGCCCCTCCTGGCCGGCTCGGCCAGCTTCGGCGACCTCGAGATCTACGCCTCGCTCGGCTGGTTCGCCCTCATGCTCGCCGTCATGCTGGTCGTGCTCCGCAAGACGCGCTTCGGAAACTGGGTGTTCGCGACCGGGGGCAATGCGCGGGCGGCCCGGGCCCGCGGCATCGACACCGACCGGCTCAAGATCCGGCTCTTCATGCTCTCCGCGCTGGTGGCCTCCTTCGCGGGCGCCATCGACGCCTTCCGCATCTCCTCCGTCTTTCCCATCGCAGGGCAGGGCTACGAGCTGGAGGTCATCGCCATGGTGGTCATCGGCGGCACCTCGCTCGCTGGCGGGACCGGGACCCTCGTCGGCACCGTGATCGGCGCGATGCTCCTCCGGGTCATGCGCAACGGCATCATCGTGATGGGCGTGCCGGGCATGGCCTACAACATCTTCGTGGGCGCCATCATCCTGGTGATGATGGCCATGCACTCCTACATGGAGCGAAGGGCGGGGGAGGAGTGACCATGGCGAGCGAACTGGTCCGGATGAGCGACATCCGCAAGACCTACGGCCACGCCCAGGTGCTGCGGGGTATCGACCTCGCCGTCGGCGAGCGGGAGATCGTGGGGCTGGTGGGCGACAACGGGGCCGGGAAGTCGACCCTCATCAAGATCCTGGTCGGCGCTGTGCGGCCCGACCCCGGTGCGAAGATCCACTGGAAGGGGCGCGAGGTCTCGATTCGCAAGCCGCTCGACGCCATCGAGCTCGGCATCGAGAGCATCTACCAGGACTCTTCCCTGGTGGATCAGCTCGACATCCCGCGCAACCTGTACCTCGGTCGCGAGCCCGTGAAACGCTTCGGCCCCTTCGCCTTCATGGACATGGCGCGGATGCGGCAGGAGGCACGGGAGCTCATGTCGGCCATCGGCATCAAGAAGATCGATCTCCACTCGCCGATCAGCACCATGTCGGGCGGCGAGAAGCAGTCGATCGCCATCGCCCGCGCGGTGCACTTCCAGAAGGACCTCATCATCCTCGACGAGCCCACCAACCACCTCGGCGTCGAGGAGTCGAGGAGCGTCCTCGACTTCGTCGTCGCGGCCAAGCAGGCGGGCCACTCCAGCATCTTCATCACCCACAACGTGCACCACATCTATCAGGTGGCCGACCGGATTGTGGTGCTGCGCCTGGGCAAGAAGGTGGGCGACGTGTTGAAGCGCGACACCAGCGCCGAGGAGATCGAGGCCATCATCCTTGGCCGCGAGGAGCGGAAGGCGACGGCGCTCCAGGCCTGAGCCCGACGCCCTGGGAGGCCGCGCCGTCGCCGAGGGGTCCGCCGCGCGTCGCCAGGCGGCCCGCGCACCTTTCCGGGGGGTCCGCCGGTTCTTCGATTTCGCCGTGAAAGTGGACCGCAACCGTCGTACTCTTATACGGAGTGCCACGCCCCTGACGAGCCACGCTTCCGGAGGCCGCGATGAACGAGACCACCACCGCTCCCCCCCCGTGCGTCCACCCCGGAAGGTCGTGAGCTCGGCCTACAGTCTCGTCGGCGAGAACTCCGCGAAGGCCGTCGAGCTGGGCCTCGCCGAGGCGGAGTGGTACCAGACGCCGGTGCCGCGCGAGACGATGCGCGAGCTGCTCCAGCGTCGTGATGGGCCGGCGGTGCGCGACACGGTCCTCTGGTTCGCGCTGCTCTTCGGTACGGCTGGGCTCACCGTGGCGCTCTGGCCCTCGTGGTGGGCGGCCATCCCCTACCTCGTCTACGCCGTGATCTACGCCTCCACCTCCGACTCGCGCTGGCACGAGGCGGGGCACGGCACGTCCTTCAAGACCGACTGGATGAACAACGCGCTCTACGAGATCGCCTCGTTCATGGTGATGCGCGAGTCGGTGGTCTGGCGCTGGACCCACGTCCGCCACCACAGCGACACCATCATCGTGGGGCGCGACCCGGAGATCGCGGTGCCGCGCCCGCCGTCGGTGCCGCGGATCGTCGCCAGCTTCTTCGGCCTCCTCACCTACCCGCTCTACTTCAAGGCCATCGTGCGGCACGCGCTGGGGCGGGTGAGCGACGAGGAGCGCACCGTCATCCCGGAGAGCGAGTTCGGCAGGCTCTTCGCCCGCGCGCGCATCTACGTGGCCATCTACGCCGCGGTGATCGTCGTCGCGCTCGCCACGTGGAGCATCCTGCCGCTCCTCCTCGTGGGCCTGCCGAACCTCTTCGGCACCTGGCTCATGGTGGTCTACGGCATGACCCAGCACGCGGGGCTCGCCGAGAACGTGCTCGACCACCGGCTCAACTGCCGGACGGTCTACATGAACCGGCTGAACCGCTACCTCTACTGGAACATGAACTACCACGTGGAGCATCACATGTTCCCGCTGGTGCCCTACCACGCGCTCCCCCGGCTGCACGAGGCGGTGAAGCACGACACGCCGCCGCCCTATCACGGGCTGCGCGGCGCCTGGAGCGAGATCATCCCGGCCGTGCTGCGGCAGGTGAAGGACCCCACCTACCACGTGAAGCGGGTGCTCCCTCCCCCGCGCACCGCACGCGGCGGCGCGCTGGCCATCGAGGCGCGGCCCGACGCCGAGGGCTGGGTGAACGTGGCGGGGGTCGAGGCCATCGCGCCCCTCGGTACGCTCCGTCTCGACGTGGGCCACCGCACCTTTGCCCTGTATCGCGATGCGGGCGGAAAGCTCTACGCCACCGACGGCGTCTGCACCCACGGCAACGCCCATCTCTCGAACGGTTTGGTGAAGGACAAGCTCATCGAGTGCGCCAAGCACAACGGCCGCTTCCACCTGGAGGATGGGTCGCCGGCGCGCGCCCCCGTCTGCCGGGGGCTCGCCACCTACCCGGTGGAGGAGCGCTCGGGCCGCGTCTTCGTGAACGTCGCGCGGCCTGGTGGCTCGGGCGCACGCGCCCAGCAGAAGCTCACCCTGCGGGTGGTGAGCAACCAGCACGTCGCCACCTTCATCAAGGAGCTGGTGCTGGAGGCCCTCGAGCCGGCCGGGCCCCTGGAGTTCACCCCCGGTGATTACATCCAGCTCGACATCCCAGTCTACGACGCCATCCCCCTGCGAGACCTCGACGTGCCCGAGAGCTACCGGCCGGCCTGGCAGAGGCTGGGGCTCTTCGACCTCGTGGCGAAGAGCCCCACCCCTGGCCGGCGTAACAACTACTCGCTCGCCTGCAACCCGAAGCGGGAGCGCACCCTCCGCTTCAACGTGCGGCTCGCCACCCCGCCGCCGGGCGGCGCCATGCCGGGCGTGGGCTCGACCTTCGTCTTCAACCTGAAGCCCGGCGACACGGTCACCGCCATCGGCCCGTTCGGCGACTTCCACGCCAAGCCCACCCGCAGAGAGATGGTCTACATCGGCGGAGGGGCCGGCATGGCGCCGCTCCGGGCGCACCTCTCTCACCTCTTCGAGAACGAGGCCACTCAGCGCAAGGTGAGCTTCTGGTACGGCGCCCGCTCGAAGGGAGAGGTCTTCTACCAGGAGTACTTCGAGGAGCTGGCCCGCCAGCACCCGAACTTCACCTTCCACGTGGCGCTCTCCTCTCCGCTCGCGGAGGACCGCTGGGAGGGGCTCACCGGCTTCATTCACGAGGTGGTGCGCGACGGGTACCTGAAGGAGCACAGGAGCCCAGGCTCGGTGGAGTATTACCTGTGCGGGCCACCGCCCATGATCGAGGCCTGCACCGACGTGCTCCGCGGCCTCGGCGTTCCGGCGCAGCAGATTGCCTACGACGCATTCTGAGAGAGTGATGGGCGCGAAGCCGAAGACTGGGCAGCCTGCTGTCCGACTTCGTCACCAAGGGTGACCACCTGCCGCGCAAGGGAGAGACCGTCCTCGGCACGTTCTTCGGGATGTTCATCGGCGGCAAGGGCGGCAACCAGGCGGTGCAGGCGGGCCGCCTCGGCGCCGACACCCGGATGATCGGCCGCGTCGGCGACGACTTCCTGGGCGAGCGGATGCTCGACTCGCTGCGCGGGAGCTGCGTCGGCCCGGCCTCCGCCTGCCCCGCGCCGGCGAGCCTCTTCGATGGTGTGGATGAGAAGGCCGTGGTCTGTCTGCTCGCCGAGCAGGCCAGCGCGGCCTACGTTGAAGACCTGCACCGGCCCCGGCCCCGGACTGGCCACCGTGCGCGACGTGCTCCTCATGCGCCTCGCGGTGGGACCGGGCGTCAAGGTGAAGGCCTCCACTGGGGTGAAGACGCGCGAGCAGGCGCTGCGCGGCCGCAGGCGCGAACCGCTTCGGGACGAGCTCGGGCGCCCTCATCGCCCGGCCGGTCTGAGGCGGCGGCACTCCTCGCCAGCGCGCGACCGCCGGTGAGCGCCCCCGGAGGATGCTGCAAAGGTTCGCGCGAGGACGTAGACTCTCCGCGCTCGAATCCCCGTTGAAACTTCCTCCGCCGGGCGAGCACCGACCGTGACCGCCGCCCTCTTCTTCCAGTCGCTCTTCCGGTCCCGTCCCGAGATCGCGCCCGGCGCGCCGCCGCTGCGCGACGAGCTCCTCAGCATCGAGCGGCTGGAGGAGCGCGCCAGGTCGCTGGCGGCGCGGTTCACGGTGCGACCGGGCTCTCGCTGGGGCACCCGCGGCGTCTTCGCCCGCTTCCACGACAATGCGCGCACCCTGAAGGAGGTCTACCAGGCGCTCGCCGCCGACGTGCACGGCGGGACCTTCGTCACCCCGTCGGCCGAGTGGCTCCTCGACAACTATCACCTGGTCGCCTCCGAGAGCCGCGAGGTGCGTCAGAACCTCCCGCGCTCCTACTACCGGGAGCTGCCGAAGCTCGCGGCCCGCGACCAAGCCGGCACCGCCCGCGTCTACGCCATGGCGGTGGAGCTCATCCGCCACAGCGACAGCCGCCTCGATCAGCACCAGCTCTTCCGCTTCCTCGACAGCTTCCAGGCGGTCGCGCCCCTCACCCTCGGCGAGCTCTGGGCCTGGCCGAGCATGCTGAAGCTCGCGCTCATCGAGAACCTGCGCAGGCTCGCCGAGGAGACCCTGGCCGCGCGCGACGCCCGGGCCGCGGCCGACGCCTACCTCGCGCTCACCGACCGGCTGGGCGAGGGCGAGCCCCCGCCGCTCCCCGCGGAGCCCCACCCGGCACAGGTGGTGCAACTCCTCCAGCGGCTGCGCGAGTACGGCCCGCGACTCGGTCCGGTGCGCAAAGGTCTCGTCGCCCACCTCGCCAGCCGGGGCCTGGACCCGGAGGAGATCATCCGCAGCGAGCACCAGCAAGAGGCGGCCGCGCAGGTGTCGGTGGCGAACGTGGTGACGAGCCTCCGCCTCACCTCGGAGATCGACTGGAGCCAGTTCGTCGAGTCGGTGAGCCTGGTGGAGCGCGTCCTCGTGCGCGACCCGGCCGGCGTGCACGGCCGCATGGAGTTCCTCTCCCGCGACCGCTACCGGCAGGCGGTGGAGGAGCTCGCCGAGCGCACCGGCGAGGGGCAGGTGCGGGTGGCGCTCCGCGCCGTCGAGAGCGCGCGCCAGTCCGCGGAGGCCGAGGGGATGAGCGCCCGCGCCGCGCACGTGGGCTACCACCTCATCGGCAAGGGGCGCCGGGGCCTGGAGGCCGACGTCGCCTGGCGGCCAGGGCTCGCGAAGAGCCTCCGCCGGCTGGCCTTCCGTTACGCGACCGCGTTCTACCTCGGCTCCATCGCCCTCCTCACGGCGGCCCTGCTGGCGGTCGGGGTCTTCTACGCCCATGGCGGCGGGGCCCACCCTGGGTGGATGGTGGGGGTGGCGCTCCTCCTCCTCCTTCCGGCGAGCGAGCTGGCGATCGCGGTGGTCCAGCGGCTGGCCGCCCACGCTGCTCCCCCGCGGCGGCTGCCGAGGCTCGACCTCTCGGGTGGAATCCCCGAGGAGGCGCGCACGCTGGTGGTCATCCCCACCCTGCTCACCAGCGCAGAGGGCGCCCAGGCGCTCATCGACCACCTGGAGGTGCTCGCCCTCGGCAACCTCGACCCCCGCCTGCACTTCGCCATCCTGGGCGACTTCACCGACGCGAAGGAGCGCGACCTACCCGGCGACGAGGCCATCGTCGACGCCGCCCGCCGTGGCATCGAGGCGCTCAACGCGCGCCTCTCCGACGGCCGGGGCGATCGCTTCTTCCTTCTCCACCGCGCCCGGCAATGGAATCCCGCCGAGGGCGTGTGGATGGGGTGGGAGCGGAAGCGCGGCAAGCTGGAGGAGCTGAACCACCTGCTCAGGGGCGCATCCCACACCAGCTACACCGTGAAGGTGGGGGAGCTTCCCGTGCTCTCCGGCGTGCGCTACGTCATCACCCTCGACTCCGACACCAGGCTCCCACGCGACGCCGCGCGCAAGCTGGTGGGCGTCATCAGCCACCCGCTGAACCGCCCCCGCTTCGACCCCGTGAAGGGCCGGGTGGTGGAGGGTTATGGCATCCTCCAGCCGCGGGTGAGCGTCACCATGACGAGCGCCGTCGGCTCCGCCTTCGCCCGCATCTTCGCCGGCCACACCGGGGTCGATCCCTACACCAGCGCGGTCTCCGACACCTATCAGGACCTCTTTGGCGAGGGCATCTTCACCGGCAAAGGGCTGTACGACGTCGACGCCTTCATGGCCGCGCTCGACGGGCGGGTGCCGGAGAACGCCCTCCTCTCGCACGACCTCTTCGAGGGCGAGCACGCCCGCACGGCCCTCGTCACCGACATCGAGGTGGTCGATGACTACCCCACGAGCGTGCTGGCCCACGCGCGGCGGCAACACCGCTGGGCTCGGGGCGACTGGCAGATCCTGGCCTGGCTCTTCCCCCGGGTGCCGGCGCAGGTGGGCTGGGCGCGAAACCCCCTCCAGCTCCTCTCGCGCTGGAAGATCCTCGACAACCTGCGCCGGAGCCTGCTCGCGCCGGCCACGCTCGCCCTGCTGGTGCTGGCCTGGACCCTGTTGCCGGGCAGCCCGGCGCTCTGGACCGCGGCCGTGCTCTGGGCGGTGGCCTTCCCCCTCTACCCGCCCCTCCTCGAGGCTCTCGCCGGCCCCTCGCCGCAGCAGCCCTGGCGCGTGTTCCTCAGCGTGCTGCTGGAGGACGCGAGGAGCGCGGTGGCGCGCGTGGGGGTCCAGCTCCTCTTCCTCGCCAACCAGGCCTGGGAGATGGTGCACGCCGTCGGCATCACGCTGGTGCGCGTCTTCCTCACCCGGCGGCGCCTGCTCGAGTGGGAGACCGCCGCCTCGAGCACCGCGCGCGCCGCCGCCGCTCCCGGCAGCGGGCCGAGCGCATTTTTCCGGGCGATGGCGGCGAGCCCCGTCCTCGCTGCGGGCGCGCTCGCCCTGGTGGCGCTGCTGCGCCCATCCGCACTGCCCGTCGCGCTCCCCTTCATCGCCCTGTGGGCCGCCGCGCCGCTCGTGGCGCGCGCCCTCAGCGCGCCGCCGGTGCGGAGCGAGCCCACAGCACTCGAGGCCCAGGACAGGGCGCTTCTCTTCGAGGTGGCCCGGAAGACCTGGCGCTACTTCGAGGTGTTTTCGGGGCCGGCTGACCACGGCCTCCCGCCCGACAACTTCCAGGAGCTGCCCACCCCTCGGGTGGCCCACCGCACCTCGCCCACCAACATCGGCATGGGCCTCCTCTCCGCCCTGGCGGCCCACGACCTCGGCTTCATCGGCGCCGAGGAGCTGGCGCGGCGGGTCGACGCCACCCTCACCACCGTGGAGGGGCTGGAGCGGCTGGAGGGTCACCTTTACAACTGGTACGACACGGAGAGCCTCGCGCCGCTCCTCCCGCGCTACGTGTCCACGGTGGACAGCGGCAACCTGGCCGGCGCGCTCATGGCGCTGGCGGAGGGGCTCCGGGAGAAGGCCGAGGCGGTCGCTCCGGGCGAGCACGACCTCGCAAAGCGGCTCCGCTCGCTGGGTGAGCGGGCGAGCGACTTCTCCGCCGGGATGGCCTTCCGGTTCCTCTTCGACCGGCAGCGCAAGCTCCTCTCCATCGGGTACCGGGAGGCCGACGCCGAGGGGCCGGGGCGCCTCGACGCCTCGCGCTACGACCTCCTCGCCTCGGAGGCGCGCCTCGCCAGCTTCATCGCCATCGCCCGCGGCGACCTCCCCGAAGCGCACTGGTTCCGCATGGGGCGCGCGGTCACCCACGTGCGCGGAAGCCCGACGCTCCTCTCGTGGAGCGCGACCATGTTCGAGTACCTGATGCCGCTCCTGATCATGCGGAGCTACCCCGACACGCTGCTCGACGAGACGTGTCGCAGGGTGGTGGAGCGGCAGCGCGACTACGCCACCGAGCGGGGCGTGCCCTGGGGCATCTCGGAGTCGGCCTACGACGCGGTCGACCGGCACCAGAACTACCAGTACCGCGCGTTCGGGGTGCCGGGATTGGGCCTCAAGCGCGGGCTCGGCGACGACCTGGTGGTGGCGCCCTACGCCACCGCGCTCGCGGCCATGGTGGACCCGGCCGCGGCGGTGAGGAACCTGCGCCTGCTCGCCCGCGAGGGGGCGGAGGGCGCATACGGCTACTACGACGCCATCGACTACACCGTTCGGCGAGGCGAGGACCTCGAGGCGGCGCGCGCGGCGCACCGGCCCCGCGGCGTGGTGGTGAGGAACTACCTCGCCCACCACCAGGGCATGACGCTGGTCGCGCTCGCCAACGTCCTCGACGGCGGCCGCATGGTCGCGCGCTTCCACGCCGACCCCAGGGTGCAGGCCACCGAGCTCCTCCTCCAGGAGCGGGTGCCCATCCACGCCGCCATCACGCGCCCCAGGCCCGACGAGGAGGCGCGCATCACCCCCCAGGCGCCGGTGGTGCCGCTCCGCCGCTTCCGCTCGCCCCACTCGGCCTACCCGCACGCCCAGTTCCTCTCCAACGGCCGCTACACCACCGTCATCACCAACGCCGGCGGTGGGGCCAGCTTCTGCCGCGGCCGGGTGGTCACCCGCTACCGCCAGGACGCCACCCGCGACCCGGGCAGCCAGTTCCTCTACCTGCGCGACGTGCGCAGCGGTGCCGTGTGGTCGGCCACCCACCACCCCACCGGCGTGGAGGCCGAGGAGGACCTCACCACCTTCGGCACCGAGCGCGCCACCTTCCGGCGGCGCCACGATGGCATCGGCACGCAGCTCGACGTGGCGGTCTCTCCCGAGGACGACGTGGAGGTGCGCCGTCTGGTGGTGACGAACCGCGGCGACCGGCCGCGCGAGCTGGAGGTGACGAGCTACGTCGAGGTCGTGCTCACCCCGGCGGCCGACGACCTGGCGCACCCCGCCTTCGGCAAGCTCTTCGTGGAGACGGAGTACCTCCCCGACGCGAGCGCCCTCCTCCTCCGGCGGCGTCCGCGCTCCCCCGAGGAGGCGCCGGTGTGGGCGGTCCACGTGCTCTCCCAGGAGGGACGGACGCAGGGTCCGGTGGAATGGGAGACCGACCGCGCCCGCTTCCTGGGCCGCGGGCGCGGTCCGGAGAGCCCGCAGGCGCTCGACGGGCGCCCGCTCTCCGGCACCACCGGCATCCCGCTCGACCCCATCGCCAGCCTCCGTCAGCGGATTCGCCTCTCGCCGGGGGCGGTCGCGCGCCTCAGCTTCGCCACCGGCATGGCCCTCACCCGCGAGACGGCGGTGGCGCTTGCGCAGCGCTTCCACGACCCGGGGGCCACCGCCCGCACCTTCGCGCTGGTGTTCGCCCACGCCCAGAGCGCCCTCCGCCACCTGGGCGTGTCGAGCGAGGAGGCGCTGCTCTACGAGCGGCTCGCCTCCCGCGTGCTCTACGCCGACAGCTCGATGCGCGCCAGTGCGGAGACCCTCGCGAGGAGCACCCTCGGCCAGGAGGGGCTGTGGGGACATTCCATCTCCGGCGACCTCCCCATCCTGCTCGTGCGCGTGAAGGGCGAGGAGGGGCTCGGCCTCGCCCGGCAGGTGCTGCAGGCCCAGGAGTACTGGAGGCTCAAGGGGCTGAGCGCCGACGTGGTCATCCTGAACGAGCACCCGGTAGGCTACCTCGACGAGGTGCAGGCCCAGCTCTCGGCCCTCCTCGACAACGGGCCGTGGATGACCTGGAAACACCGGCCCGGCGGCGCCTTCCTCCTGCGCGCCGACCGCATGCCGGAGCCCGAGCGCCTCCTCCTCGCCTCGGTGGCGAAGGCCGTCGTCAGCGACGAGCACGGCGGCCTCTCCCGGCAGCTCGAGCGCGACGCGCCACCCTGGGCGGAGGCGGTGCAGGTGAAGGCCCTCCCGCCCGCTTCCAGCCGCGAGAATCGCAGAGCGACGGTGCCCCAGCCAGAGGTGCCCCCGCTCCAGCTCTGGAACGGCCTCGGCGGCTTCGCCGACGGCGGCCGCAGCTACGTCGTCGCGCTGGACAACGATGCCGAGACCCCTCTGCCCTGGGTGAACATCATCGCCAGCCCGGCGCTCGGCACGGTGGTCACCGCCTCGGGCGCCTCCTTCACCTGGTCGGAGAACAGCCGCGAGAACCGGCTCACGCCCTTCGCCAACGACCCGGTGACCGATCCCACCTCGGAGGCGATCTTCATCCGAGACGACCTCACGCTCGAGGCGTGGACCCCGACCCCGGGGCCAATGCAGCGCACCCGCGAGAGCGGCCGGTGCGTGGTGCGCCACGGCGCCGGGGTGACGCGCTTCGAGCGCACCGAGGGCGGGATCCGCCACGAGCTCGCGGTGTTCGTCGACGCTCGCGACCCGGTGAAGTTTTCGCTCCTCACCCTCACGAACCCCGGGGCGGAGCCCAGACAGCTCTCGGTGTACGGGTACAACGAGTGGCTCCTCGGGCCGCCGCAGGTGGGGCAACACCTTCACGTGGTCACGCGGCGCGACGAGGCGAGCGGGGCGGTGTTCGCCGAGAGCGCCTACAGCCACGAGTTCGCAGGGCGCGTGGCGTTCGCTCACGTGGCCGGCGAGGTTCGCTCCGCCACCGGCGACCGCACCGCGTTCCTCGGCCGGAACGGCTCCCTCGCCTGGCCGGCGGCGCTCCGCGCCGAGGCGCTCTCGGGCCGCTTCGGGGCGGGGCTCGACCCGTGCGCGGGGCTCCAGACAGCGCTGGCGCTCGCGCCCGGCGAGACGAGGCGCCTCGTCTTCCTCCTCGGGGAGGGGCAGGACGAGGCGGACGCGCGCGCGCTCATCCGCCGTCACGCCAGCGTGGAGAGCGCGGAGGCCTCGCTGCTCGCCGTGCAGGCCGGGTGGGACGAGACGCTCGGCGCGGTGCAGGTCACGACTCCCGACGACTCGTTCGACCTCCTCATGAACCGGTGGCTCCTCTACCAGGACCTCGGATGCCGGATGTGGGGCCGCACGGGCTATTACCAGCCCGGCGGTGCCTTCGGCTTCCGCGATCAGCTCCAGGATGCCATGGCGCTCGCCCACACACGCCCCGAGCTCCTGCGGGCGCAGCTCCTGCGCGCCGCGGGTCATCAGTTCCTGGAGGGCGACGTGCAGCACTGGTGGCACGTCCCCTCGGGAAAGGGCACGCGCACCCGCTGCTCCGACGACCTCCTCTGGCTCCCCTACGCCGTGTCGCACTACGTCCGGGTCACCGGGGACGAGGGCGTGCTGGAGGAGCGCATCCCCTTCCTGGAGGCGCCGCCGCTCGCGCCGGGCGTGCACGAGGTCTACGCGCCGGCGTCGGTCTCCGAGGAGCGGGCGTCACTCTTCGAGCACTGCCTGCGCGCCATCGACCGCGGCACCACCGCCGGTGCCCACGGGCTCCCGCTCATGGGGAGCGGCGATTGGAACGACGGCATGAACCGGGTGGGCGCGGAGGGGCGCGGCGAGAGCGTCTGGCTCGGCTTCTTCCTGCACGCCGTCCTCACCGACTTCGCCCCCCTCTGCGCCGCCCGGGGCGACGGCGCTCGCGCCGCACGCTACCGCGCCGAGGCCTCCCGGCTCGGCGCGGCGCTGGAGCACAGCTGGGACGGCGATTGGTACCGGCGCGCCTACTACGACGACGGCTCACCGCTCGGCTCGGCCCAGAACGACGAGTGCCGCATCGACGCCATCGCCCAGGCCTGGGCGATGCTCTCGGGGGCCGTGCCTTCCCGCTTCGCCGACCGCGCCATGGACTCCGTGCGCACCCACCTCGTACGCCGCGCCTCGCAGGTGATCCTGCTCCTCACCCCGCCCTTCGACCACTCGTCGCAACAGCCTGGCTACATCAAGGGCTATCCGCCGGGCGTGCGCGAGAACGGCGGCCAGTACACGCACGCCGCGTCCTGGGTGGTGATGGCCATGGCGCGGCAGGGTAGCGGCGACGAGGCGGTGGAGATGTTCCACCTCGTGAATCCGGTGAACCATGCGCGCACACCGGCCGGCGTGGAGACCTACAAGGGCGAGCCGTACGTGCTCGCCGGCGACGTGTACGCCCACCCGCAGCACTCCGGCCGCGCCGGCTGGACCTGGTACACCGGCTCGGCGGGCTGGATGTACCGCGCCGGGCTGGAGAGCATCCTCGGCCTCAGGCGCCGCGGGGGCGTCTTCGAGGTGGACCCCTGCATCCCCACCTCCTGGCCCTCCTACGAGATCGCCTGGCGGGTGGGCGCCACCCGCTTCCAGATCCGGGTGGAGAACCCGCAGGGCCGCTGCCGTGGCGTGGCGCTCGCGACGCTCGACGGCCAGCCGGTCGACCCGCACGGCATCGCCCTCCTGGAGGACGGAGGCGTCCACGAGGTGCGGGTGGTGCTGGGCTCACGCTGAATAGCGCGTGCACCCACAAGCGCGAGCGGTCAGAAGCGCCAGCGCGGCGCGGAGCGTTCTCGGGGAACCGGCTCGAAGCCGAGCGCCGGCGGCCGCGAAGCCTGTTAGCCTCTGCGGGCTTGAGCCCACCCCCTCACGCGCCGGCGTCGCCCATGCGCCCGTGGCTCCTCGCCATCCGGGTGAAGACATTGCCCGCCGCGCTGGTGCCGGTGGCGGTGGGCACGGCGCTCGCCGCGCGAGAAGGCTCGGCACGGCCCTGGCTGGCCGTCCTCTGCGGCGGCTTCGCGCTGCTCGTGCAGGTGGCCACGAACCTCGCCAACGACTACTACGACTGGCTCCGCGGGGCCGACACGCCCGCGCGCCGGGGGCCGCTCCGCGTGACGTCGGCGGGCCTCGTCACGCCCACCGCCATGCGGCGAGGGCTCGCCGCGGCGATGGTGGCGGCGTCGGCCGTGGGGCTACCACTCGCCCTCGCGTGCGGATTCGAGCTCGTCCCGCTGGGACTTCTATGCCTCGCCGCCGCCTGGGCCTACACCGGAGGCCCCTACCCGCTCGCCTACCACGGCCTCGGAGACGTCTTCGTGGTGCTCTTCTTCGGCCTGGTGGCGGTAGGAGGCACCTTCTATGCCCAGGCGGGCCGGCTCGACCCGTCCGCAGCACTGCTCGGGCTCGGCGTGGGGCTCCTCTGCGACAACCTGCTCGTGGTGAACAACGCCCGCGACATCGAGACCGACCGGGCAGTGGGGAAGCGAACGATCGCCGTGAAGCTCGGGATGCGCTTCGCCCAGGCCCAGTTCGCCTTTCAAGCCCTCGCCGCGTTCGCGCTCCCGTTCGCAGCCGGAGCCCGAACGGCGCTGTGGGCGCTCGCGGCGGCTCCCCTGGCCGCGGCCACGGGGGTGCGCTTCCGGCGGGCGCGCGAGGGAGCAGATTTCAACGGCGCCCTTGGCCTCGCTGCGCTGACCCTCCTCGCCTACGGCGCTGCGCTCACCCTCGGGATCCTCGGGGTGTAGCTCGCCCCCCCCCCGCGCGGGGGCGGCCATCCCGTCCGGGTGAGTCGCGCTCGTTGCCGGATCAGACGGTCCGCCGCCTGGAGCCCATCGCCATGCCCGCGATGAGCAGCACCACGATGGCGCCGATCAGGCTGCCGAAGAACCCGGCCGTGTGAAAACCGCCGTAGTCATTGCCACCTCCGAGGGCGGTGGCGACGAAGCCGCCGGCCACCGAACCCACGATCCCGAGCACCGTCGTCATGATGAAGCCCATGTTCTGGCGGCCGGGCAACAGCGCGCGGGCGAGGAGACCGATGATGAAGCCGAAGACGATCCAGGCGATGATTCCCATTGAAGTACCTCCCCAGGAGGTTTCAGGCCGCCCCTCTCGTGAGAGGGCGGCCAGTCCTGCCAGCGAGGATATTCACTGGGGGGTGAGCACGCACGGGTGACGGGCTCTCTACCCGAAGCACCACCTCATTCATCCAGCAGACCAAGCTCAATAGCACGCTCCGCCACCTGGCGGGCGAGGAGCTCACCACCCACCTCGGCCTGGACTACGAGTGACCCGGCACCGGCTCAGCGCCGCAGCGGGCGGGTGCTCACACCGAGGAGCTGGTAGACCGGGCAGAAGCCGAACAGGCCGGTGGCGAGCGGCACGAGCCCCAGGAGGCCCCACCACGTCCTCGGCCCCACCACCACGAGGGAGAGGAGCGCCACGCCCACCACCACCCGGAGGACGCGGTCGACCGACCCCTCGTTCACCCACGACCTGGGAGCCACTGCGAGCCCTTCATCCATGGAGGACCTCCTGGCGCTGCGTGTAGCGGGTGAGAGCCGGCCCCATCACGCAGGGTTCGGGCGCGGGGCGGCGTCGGCGCCCCGGCCTCCGCCCACCGTCTCCGAGCCGACGATGAGCCCCACCACCTCGTCGGGGGTGGTCTCCTTGACGATCCGCTCGCCGACCTTCACCCCCCGTCTCATCACCGCGATGCGGTCGGCCACCTCGAACACGTCGTACATCTGGTGGCTGATGAGGATGATGCCGAGCCCCTGATCCTTGAGGGTGCGGACGAGGTTCAGCACCTTCTTCTGCTCGGCGATGCCGAGCGCCGCGGTGGGCTCGTCCATGATGAGCACCTTGGCGTCCCAGTAGATGGAGCGCGAGATGGCCACCGCCTGCCGCTGCCCGCCGGAGAGGGTGCGGATGGTGCTCCGCAGGGACGGGATGTGGATGTCGAGGCGGTCCAGCACCTTCTTCGCCTCGGAGGCCATGATCGCGTCGTCGAGCACCTCGAAGAGCCCGAGGCGCCGCTTCATGCGCTCGCGGCCGAGGAAGATGTTCGCCCCCACGTCGAGGTTCTCGGCGAGCGCCAGGTCCTGGTAGATGGTCTCGATCCCCGCTGCCAGCGCGTCCATGGGCGAGGTGATGTGCGCCCGCTTCCCGTGGATGAGGATCTCGCCGCCGTCGGCAGGGTAGACGCCGGAGATGAGCTTGATGAGGGTGGACTTGCCGGCGCCGTTGTCGCCGAGCACGGCGAGCGCCTCGCCCGCCTTCACCCCCACCGACACGCGGTCCACCGCGGTGAGCCCTCCGAAGTGCTTCACGATGTCGCGGGTCTCGAGGAGGTAGTCCATCTCGCTCTCCGGTGGATGTTCGCGTGAGGTGTCGCCGCGTCAGGCGCGGTGCTCCGGCAGGTAGCGCTCGATCACCACCGCCATGACCAGGATCGCGCCCACCAGGATGTACTTGTCGAAGGTGGGGGTGCCCGACATGCGCAGGCCGAGCTCCAGCACCGCGATGACGAGGCAACCGACCATCGTCTTCAGCACCGTGCCGGAGCCTCCGAACATCGACGCGCCGCCGATCATCACTGCGGCGATGGCGTCGAGCAGGCTGCTCGCGCCGGCGTCGGCCTTGCCCGAGACGTACTTGAGCGCGTAGACGAGGCCGGCGAGCGAGGCGAGGAGCGAGGAGAGCGCGTAGACGCCGAGGAGGCGCCGGCGCACCGGGATGCCGGCCCGCACCGCCGCGTCGCGGTTGCCGCCGATGGCGTAGACGTGGCGCCCGAAGCGCGTCCGGGCGAGGACGAAGCGGAGCGCCCCGATGGCCAGGAAGGCGATCACCACGATGATCGGCACGAGTTCCACCACCTCGGTGCCCCGCTCCACCTCCGGACGATCGAAGAAGGAGACCACCCCCGGCGCCAGGTAGAGGAGGTGGCCGCTGCCCACCTGGGCGGCCAGGCTCGGCAGCCCCACGGCGTAGACGCCCTCGATGAGCAGCTCCGAGACGCCGTGACAGACGCCGAGCATGGAGAAGGTGGCGATGAAGGGCGGCACGTCGAGGTAGGCGACGAGCCAGCCGTTCACCAGCCCCGGTAATAGACCCAGGAGCAGGGTGGCCGCGGCGCCCAGGAGGAGCGCCAGCCAGGGCGGCACGCCGGCGTTCGCCAGCCCGGAGATGACCTCGGTGGCGACGATGGATGCGAAGCCGAGGACGTACCCCACCGAGAGGTCGATGCCCCCGGTGATGATGACGAAGAGCTCGCCCATGGCCAAGAGGAAGATCTCGACGCCGTAGAAGAGCAGCATCTGCGCGGTGCTCGGCCGCGCGAAGCCCTGGGCGGTGAAGGAGAAGTAGATGATCTCCAGGGCGAGGAAGGCGAAGATCCAGCGCCCGCCGACGAGGCTGCGGAAACGGCTGCCGGCGGTGGCGGACCTCTCGGCGCTCGCGGTCTCCATCGGCACCTCGCTAGAACAGATTGGGGAAGAGCTTGTCGATGACCACGGCGACGACGAGCAGCACGCCCACCGCGATGTAGCGGTAGAAGGGCTGCACGCCGGAGATGGCGAGCCCGTTCTCCATGAAGGCGAGGACGAGGACGCCCACCGCGGAGCCGAAGATGCGCCCCTTCCCTCCCGCCAGGCTCGCTCCGCCGATGACCACCGCCGCCACGGCGAAGAGCTCGTGCATGGCGCTGAAGGTGGTGTAGTTGCCGATGCCGGTCTGGAAGACGTTGAAGACGCCGGCCAGGCCGGCCAGCCCCGCGGAGAGCACGTAGACCCAGAGGAGGTGCCGCTTCACGTCGATTCCGGCGCGCACCGCCGCGTCCATGTTGCCGCCGATGGCGTAGGTGTGGCGCCCGAAGCGGCCGCGCCGGAGGACGAAGGCGAGCACGCCGAGGACGAGGAGCACGAAGGGGAGCGACACCGGGACGAGCCGCCACAGCTCGCGCACGCGGGCATCGGGGAAGCCGCCGGGCCTGTCGAGGAACGACACCCACTCCCCGGGCAGCACGTAGAGAAGGTAGGCGTTGCCGATGCGCGGCAGCACGGCGGGGAGCCCCGCCACCGGAAAGCCCTCGCACAGCTTCAGGGCGACGCCGTTGGCGATGCCCCACATCCCCAGCGTGGCGATGAAGGGCGGCACCTGGAAGCGGGTGATGACGAGGCCGTTCACCAGGCCCGGGAGCAGCGAGAGGAGCAGCGCGCCGCCCGCGCCGAGCACGACCACCCAGCCCATGCCCATCCCCGCCGCGAGGAGCGCCTGCATGAGCTTGGCGGCGGTGACCGAGGCGAGCCCGGCCACGAAGCCGATGGAGAGGTCGATTCCGCCGGTGATGATGACGAAGGTCTCGGCGGCGGCGAGGAGGAGCGGCAGCGTCTGCAGGTGGACGACGTTCTGGAAGTTGACGATGGAGAGGAAGTTCTCGCCGGTGAAGCTGAAGACGACGAGCATGCAGAGGAGGAAGAAGGCGGCCCAGTGGCGCGCGAGCGCCCGCCCCGGGCCTGAGGCGAGGAAGCCGCCCGCCCCTCCTTCACGGCTCTCCCGCTGCGGCCGGGCCTTTCCCCGGCCAGCGAAGACGGCCTGCATGGTCACCTTCCAGGGATGAGGGAACCGAATACCCCGGCGGCCGCGCTCCAGGGAGGCCTGGCCGCCGGGTTCCGGCTCGTCGCGGGGCGAGTGGCCCTTGCTGCGGGGCCGCGGTCGCTACTGGTAGATGTACTGCTTCATCTTCGGGTCATCGACGTTGTCGCGGGTGAAGAACTCGAACCCCGGGATGATCTTCTTCGGCACCTTCACGCCCTTCTTGTCGCCGAGGTACTTCACGCCCCAATCGACGGCGAGCGAGCCCATCTCGCCCGGCTTCTGCGCCAGAACGAGGTCGACCTGTCCTTTCTTCAGGGCGCCGATGAGCTCCTGGGTGGCGTCCCAGGAGGCGATCTTGACCGCGCCGGTGAGGCCGGCGTTCACCACCGCCTGGTAGGAGCCCTGGGCCGAGAAGACGTTCGTCCCGAAGATGCCGACGATGTCCTTGTGCTTCTGCAGGGCGGCGAGCGTCTGCTCCTGAGCCTTCTGCTGTACGTCCTGGCACCACTCCACGCCCACCAGCTCCATCTTGGGGAACTTGGCGACGCCTTCCGTGAAGCCCTTCACCCGCCCCTTGACCGAGGAGGCGTCGGGGTTGGTGGCCTCGCAGAAGACCTTGCCCTTCTCGCCGACCATCTTGGCGAGGTGCTCGGCCATCATCTTGCCGCCGAGCTCGTTGTCCGAGCCGATGTAGGAGAGTGGGAAGGAGTAGTCGCTCTTCTTCGAGTAGTCGCCATCGCCGATGAAGGTGTCGACGGTGATGACCTCGGTGCCCTTGTCGTAGATGGCCTTGAGCGGCTGCTTCAGGGCCTCGGTGGAGGTCGGGGCGATGAGGAGCAGATCGTACTTCTGCCGGGCCGCCATGGCCTGGAGGATGGGGATCTGGTTCTCGGGCCCCCAGGCCTTCGGGTACTCGGCCACCGTGAGCTCGGCGCCCACCTCGGCCGCCTTCGCCTTGATGCCCTTTTCCATCGTGAAATAGAACGGATCGGCGACGCCGGGCACGAAGAGGATCTTCACCTTCGCCTCGGCCAGCGCGGGCCACGACGTGCAGACCGCGAACACCACAAGAACGGCGACGAGCATCCTTCGCATACGTTCCTCCCCTCGAGTGCGCTTCTGGCCGGCGCAAGGCCGGCCGTGTGGGTGTCGGCGCAGCATAGACCTTTGGTGACGAGGTGGGTGCGGATTTCTCGGTGGACCGTCCGCCGGGGCTTGCCCTTTCGGGGGGCCGATGATAGTGAGAGCGGCTCTCAAGATGAGCCCCCAGCCCTCCCGCATGCAGCGATCGCCCCCCCCTGCCGAGGCCGGCCCCGCGGCCCAGCTCGGCGCCCTCATCCAGCAGCGCGGCCTGAAGCGCTCGCGTCAGCGCGACCTCATCGCCGAGGTGTTCTTCGCCGCCGGCGGCCACCCCACGGTGGAGGCGCTCGCCCAGCGCGTGCGCGCCCGCGACGCGCGCATCGGGGTCGCCACGGTCTACCGCACGATGAAGCTCCTCGCGGAGCTCGGTCTCGCCCACCCTCGCCAGTTCGGCGACGGCGGTCAGACGCGGTACGAGCCGGCCAGCCCGGCCCGCCACCACGACCACCTCATCTGCACCCGCTGCGGCGCCATCGTGGAGTTCGAGAACGACCGCATCGAGGAGCTGCAGTCGCGGATCGCCTCGAGCCACGGCTTTCGGCTCGGGAGCCACCGCCTCGAGCTGTACGGCGAATGCGAGCGCTGCCTGCACGCCCCGGCCACCGCCCGCGAGGTGCTCCGGTGACGGCCGCCCTCGGAAGTCCGGCGGCGCCCAAGCTGGAGAAGCGCGTCCTCGCCGCCCGGCGCTCGGTCATCCTCGTCGGGAATCCCAACGTGGGGAAGAGCGTGCTCTTCGGCGCGCTCACCGGGAAGTACGTCACCGTCTCCAACTACCCGGGCACCACGGTGGAGGTGACCCGCGGCTCCGCCACCATCGATGGGCAGCCGTGGCACGTGATGGACACGCCCGGCACGAACAACCTGCTCCCCATGTCCGAGGACGAGCAGGTGACGCGCGACATCCTGGCGAAGGAGGAGGAGTACGCCTGTCTGCAGGTCTGCGACGCGAAGAACCTGCGGCGCGGACTTCTCCTCTCGGTGCAGCTCGCCGAGGCCGGCATCCCCTTCGTGCTCGCCCTCAACATGGCCGACGAGGCGGCGGCGCGCGGCATCCGCATCGACGAGGCGGCCCTCTCCGCCACGCTCGGCGTCGAGGTCGTCCCCACCGTGGCGGTGGAGCGGCGCGGCGTCCCCGCCCTGACCGCCAGCCTGGCGCGCGCCCACGCCTCCTCCTTCACGGTCCGTTACGACACGGCCATCGAGGCGGCCATCGCCGAGCTCCTCCCCATCATCCCCCGGCGCGGCGGCATCGGCGCGCGCGCCTCGGCCCTCATGGCGCTCGCCGCCGACGAGGCCTTCTCGGGCCAGCTCGCCGCCTCGCTGCCGAGGGCCGACCTCGAGCGGGTGGCGGCGGTGCGGCGGCGCCTCGCTGCCCGCTACCCCGAGTCGCTGCGCTTCGTCATCTCGCGCCAGCGCCTCGCCGCCGCCGACGCGCTCTGCGAGAAGGTCCTCCACCAAGGACGCGCCTCGAAGGGCTCCTCCTTCGCACGCCGGCTGGGCGACTGGTCGACCCACCGTTTCCTCGGCCTGCCCATCCTCGCCCTCGTCCTCTTCGCCTGCTACGAGTTCGTGGGGGTGCTGGGGGCGAAGACCGCCGTCGACTTCCTGGAGAACACCATCTTCTACGGGCACCTCGTGCCCTGGACCGACGGCTTCGTCCGCGCGGTCCTCCCGGAGGGCGCGGTGCAGCGCTTCCTGGTGGGCCCGGCGGGCGTGCCCTTCCGGGAGCACAACGGGTTTCTCCTGGGGAAGTACGGCCTCCTCTCGATGGGCCTCTCCTACGGCATGGCCATCGTGCTCCCCATCGTCGCCACCTTCTTCGTCGCCTTCAGCATCCTGGAGGACTCCGGCTACCTGCCGCGCCTGGCGGTGATGGTGAACCGGCTCTTCAAGGCCATGGGCCTGAACGGCAAGGCGGTCCTGCCCATGGTGCTCGGCCTCGGCTGCGACACCATGGCCACCATGACCGCGCGCATCATGGAGACGCGCAAGGAGCGCGTCATCGTCACCTTGCTCCTCGCCCTCGCCGTCCCCTGCAGCGCGCAGCTCGCGGTGATCCTGGCGATGACCGCCAACCTGCCCTTCGCGGCCTCGATCTGGTTCGCGGGCGCCATCCTGTCGACGCTCCTCCTCATCGGCTGGCTCGCGGCCCGCGTGATCCCCGGACGCGGCTCCGACTTCGTGCTGGAGCTGCCCCCGCTGCGCCTTCCCCAGCTGGGCAACGTGGCGGTGAAGACGCTCGCCCGCATCGAGTGGTACCTGCGCGAGGCGCTGCCGCTCTTCCTCCTCGGCACCCTGCTCCTCTACGTCCTCGACCGGGTGGGCGGCCTCCACCTCCTCGAGCGCGCCGCCGAGCCGGTGGTGGTGGGCGTCCTGCAGCTGCCGAAGGAGACGGCGGTGGCCTTCATCATGGGCTTCCTCAGGCGCGACTACGCGGCCGCCGGGCTCTTCCTGCAGTACGAGCCCTTCATGAAGGCCGGGCTCTCCCGCGAGATGCAGATCGAGATCACCGTCGCCCTCGTCACCCTCACCCTCTTCATCCCCTGCATCGCCAACTTCTTCATGGTGCTGAAGGAGCGCGGCTGGAAGACCGGTGTCGCCATCGCCGCCTTCGTCGTGCCCTACGCGCTCCTCGCCGGCGGCACCGTCAACTTTCTCATGAGGCGGTTCTACTGATGCGCGCCACGACCGAGGCCTCGGAGACGTGCCCGCTGTGCGGGACCACCTTCGACCCCTCGGGACAGGGGTGCAGGCCGAGCTGCCCCCTCTCGAAGGGCTGCAAGGTGGTGTGCTGCCCGTCGTGCACCTACAGCTTCCCGCAGGAGACAGGCCTCCTCTCCGGAGCCTTGAAGCGCCTGCTCCGGCGGCGGCAGGGCGCAGGGGCCGAGGGCGGGCGATGAAGGGCTTCGAGCTGCGCCGCACCGAGGAGATTCTGGAGACGGTCTTCACGCAGCGCGAGGTGGGCCGCGACGACGGCGCGGGCATCGTGGCTCAGGCCGCGGGCGAGCACGCCCCCGACGTCACCGCCGAGGACCTCCGCTGGCTGGAGCGGCAGGAGCTCATCCGGCTCGACGACGGCCGCGTCACCCTCACCCCCGAGGGGGAGTCGCGGGCGCGCTCGGTGGTCCGCCGGCACCGCCTCACCGAGCGGCTCTTCCGCGACCTTCTGCAGCTCTCCGACTCCCAGACCGAGAGCCAGGCCTGCGAGCTCGAGCACATCCTCTCGCCCGAGGCCACCGACTCGGTCTGCACGCTGCTCGGCCACCCGCCCACCTGCCCGCACGGCAAGCCCATCCCGCCCGGGGAGTGCTGCGCCGCCTCGCAGAAGGCGCTGCGGCCCTTCGTCACCGGCCTGCCGGCCTTCGACCTGGGGGTAGCCGGCACCATCGCCTTCATCGCACCGAAGGTGCACGACCGGATGGATCGCCTCGCCTCGCTCGGCATCCTGCCGGGGAGCCCCATCCGGCTCCGCCAGCGGTCGCCCTCCTACGTCATCGAGGTGGGCGAGACCACCATCGCCCTCGATCCGGAAATCGCCCGCGACATCTTCGTCAAGCGGAGCGAGTAGGGGCCGCGCCCGCCCCGGCGGGGCCCTCACCCTCCGTCCGGGCCCTGGACGCATGTTTTTCGTGCCCCCCACTTGTCCCGTCGTCTTGGCGTTGCGCGGGGCGGACCCGGGTGCCCATTTCACTTCCTGGCCAGATGCTCGCCGTGCGCCTCTCGACCGGGAGTGCGATGCGGCCCACCTTGGAGACCCGACGCGCATCGGGGGAGGACACACCATGAGGAAGCTCGTCTGGATGGCCGCACTGCTGCTCGTTCCCTTCACGGCCTCACCGGCGGCGAAGGGGGAGAAGATCGGAGGCTCGGTGTCGGTGCTGGGGGTCTGGGGTGGCCAGGAGCTCGAGGTCTTCAACGCCATGACCAAGCCGTTCGAGGAGCGGACGGGCGTGAAGGTGGAGTTCGAGAGCACGCGGGACCTCGACGCGGTGCTCACCACCCGCGTCTCCTCGGGCAACCCACCCGACATGGCGGTCCTCCCGAACCCCGGCAAGATGGCTGAGCTCGCGAAGCAGGGGAAGCTCGTGGACCTGAAGGGCGTCATCGACGTCGATGCGATGAAGAAGTCCTACGCGGCGAGCTGGCTCGACCTCGGCAGCGTGGACGGCAAGCTGGTGGGCATCTTCCCCAAGGCGTCTCTGAAGGGCCTCGTCTGGTACGACCCGAAGAGCCTGAAGGGCGCCGGGGTGGAGATCCCGAAGACGTTCGACGCGCTCATGGCAGCCTCCAAGGCCATCGCCGCCAAGGGGACCACCCCCTGGGCCATCGGCATCGAGAGCGGCGCCGCCAGCGGCTGGGTGGGCACCGACTGGCTGGAGAACATCTTCCTCAAGACCTACGGCCCGGAGAAGTACAAGGCCTGGTACGAGGGCAAGCTCCCCTGGACGTCGCCGGAGGTGAAGGGCACCTGGCAGGCCTGGGGCAAGATCGTGAACGACGAGAAGATGACCTACGGCGGCGCGCCCTACATCCTCTCCACCAACTTCGGCCAAGCCTTCATCCCCCTCTTCGAGAACCCGCCCAAGGCCTACTTCCACTTCCAGGCGGCCTTCATCCAGAGCTTCATCCAGAAGCAGTTCCCCGACCTCGAGCCCGAGACCGGCTTCTCCTTCTTCGCGCTGCCCGCGGCCAAGCCCGAGTACGCCAAGGCGGCCGAGGTGGCCGGCGACCTCATGGGCATGTTCAAGAAGACGCCGCAGTCGGCGGCCTTCATGGAGTACCTGACCACCGCCGAGGCCCAGGCCTTCTGGGTGAAGGCCGCGAACGGCATCTCGCCCAACCGCACGGTGCCGCTCACCGACTACCCCGACGCGCTCAGCAAGAACGCCGCGCAGATCCTCACCGCCGCCGACATCACCGTCTTCGACGCCTCGGACATGATGCCGAGCAAGCTCAACACCGCCTTCTGGGCCGGCATCGTCAACTTCGTGGAGAGCCCCGACCGGCTCGACGAGATCCTCACGAATCTCGAGAACGTCCGGAAAGAGGCCTACCAGAAGTAAGGCGCCGTTTCGCGGCGAGGGGCTCCCGCGGGGCGGAGCACCTCGCCGCGTGAGCCGATTTCCGCCCGCCGAGGTGCGCGATGGCGTGGACGACCTTCATCTGGGCGCTGGCGGCGGCCGTCGGCGTCCCCCTCCTCCTCTCGGCCTGGGCCTTCGGCGTGGAGCGGGCGCTCGGCCTGCTGCCGGCGCGGCGCCGCGGCGCCTACCGGCCGTGGCTCTGGCTCGCCCCGGCCGCCGTCCCGCTCCTCGCCTTCCTCGTCTACCCCGTCGTCCACACCGCCGTCTTGAGCCTCATGGACGCGCGCTCCGAGCACTTCGTGGGGCTCGCGAACTTCGTCCACATCTTCACCACGCGTAGCCTTCTGGTCGTGCTGCGCAACAACGCCCTCTGGATCGTGGTGTTCACCGCCATCACGGTGGCTCTCGGCCTCCTCATCGCGGTGCTGTCGGACCACATCCGCTACGCCTGGGCGGTGAAGGCGTCCATCTTCGTGCCCATGGCCATCTCCTTCGTGGCCGCCGGCGTCATCTGGAAGTTCATGTACCAGTACCAGCCGGCCGGCTCGGCGCAGGTGGGCACCCTCAACGCCGCGCTCTCGGCCATCGTGCCGGGGTTCAAGCCCAAGGCCTGGCTGTTCGACCGCTCGCTCAACAACTGGGCGCTCATCGCGGTGGGCGTCTGGATGTGGACCGGCTTCGCCATGGTGATCCTCTCGGCGGCCCTGAAGGGCATCGACGAGGCGCTCTTCGAGGCGGCCCGCCTGGAGGGCGCGAGCGAGCTGCAAATCTTCTTCCGCATCGTGCTGCCGCTCATGAAGCCGACGGTGATCGTGGTCACCACCACGCTCGTCATCACCGTGCTCAAGATCTTCGACATCGTCTACGTGATGACGAACGGCAGCCTCGACACCGACGTGGTGGCGAACCGCATGTACAAGGAGATGTTCAACTACCACGACTTCGGGAAGGCGAGCGCCTTCGCCATGCTGCTCTTGCTCGCCATCGTCCCGGTGATGGTCATCAACATCAAGCGCTTCGGACAGCAGAGGACGGCGCCATGAGCACCCACTCACCGGCATCCCTGGGAGACCGGCTCTCGGCCACGGTCCTGCGCGCGCCGCTGCACGTGGTGCTGGTGGTGGTGAGCCTCCTCTGGCTCGTCCCCACCTTCGGCCTCTTCGTCTCCTCCTTCCGGCCGGCAGCGCTCATCGCCTCCACCGGGTGGTGGAAGGCGTTCACCACGCCCTTCCAGTTCACCCTGGAGAACTACGCGCACGTGGTGTCGCAGGCGAACATGGGGCGCAGCTTCGCGAACAGCCTGCTCGTGGCCATTCCTGCCACCGCCATGCCCATCCTGGTGGCGGCCTTCGCGGCCTACGCCTTCTCCTGGATGCGCTTCCCCGGGCGCAACGCGCTCTTCCTGGTGGTGGTGGGGCTGCTCGTGGTGCCGCTGCAGGTCACGCTCATCCCGGTGCTGCGGATGTTCAACGCCACCGGCCTCACCGGCACCTTCCCGGCCATCTGGCTCGCCCACACCGCCTACGGGCTCCCCTTCGCCATCTACCTCCTGCGCAGCTTCATCGAGGAGCTCCCCGGCGAGATGATGGAGTCGGCCGCGCTCGACGGCGCGAGCCACGCGCAGATCTTCTTCCGGCTGGTGCTGCCAACCTCGGTACCGGCCATCGCCTCGCTGGCCATCTTCCAGTTCATGTGGGTGTGGAACGACCTCCTGGTCGCCCTCATCTACCTGGGCGGCACGCCCAGGGTGGCGCCGATGACCGTCACCATCAGCAACCTGGTGAACAGCTACGGCGGCGGCTGGCAGTACCTCACCGCGGCCGCCTTCATCTCCATGGTCCTGCCGCTGGTGGTCTTCTTCGGGCTGCAGCGCTACTTCGTGCGCGGCATCCTGGCCGGCTCGGTGAAGGGGTAGCCGTGCGCCGCGGAGGGCCACCGCGGCGCCGCCGGCCGGGGTAGAGTGCCGGCGGGACCGTGGCGGAACCGGCAGACGCGGCGTGCTTAAAACTCGCTCTCGCTCAGGCGAGGTCCGGGTTCGACCCCCGGCGGTCCCATGACGGCAAGCCCGGCGCACCCTGTGGCCGCCGGCCCCACCTCTTCTCACCCTCGGTTCATGTGACCAGGGGTCACGGTACGGCCGCGCGCTTTACTGCCGGGCGCGCCCCGGTGGATGATCTTCCCGCGGCGCCCACCCACCGGGCGCCCGGGAGGAGAACCGCGTTGTCTCGCCCCACGCGCGCAGCCGAGCCGGGTTTCATCCACAACGCACGGCGAGCCCGCCGCGTCCCGCTCTCCCTGCGCGCCGAGGCCTCGGTCTCCGGCACGCGCTGGATGGGCGAGCTCGCCGACCTCGGCCCGGGCGGCTGCCAGTTCCTCTCGGAACGCCCGCTCGTGCCCGGCACCGCGCTCCGCCTCCTCGTGCAGGTGAAGGACCTCCGCGAGGCGCTCAACGTCGCCGGCCAGGTGGCCTGGGCCGCCGGCGACCGCGCCGGGGTCGCCTTCTCGGCGCAGCAGGCGGCCCACCCGCAGGCCTGGTTCGAGCACCTGCTCCGCGCCCAGCCCCGCCTCGCCGAGCAGCACGGGCTGGCCCCCGAGCGGCTCTCCTTGGAGTCGTCCCTCTACCTTCAGACCGCCCCGCGCCACGCGCTGGTGCTCTGCCCGGAGGAGCGCGCGCTGCTCCAGGCCGCGGAGCACGGCACGCCGGTGCGCGAGCTGCTCAGCCGGGCCGCCCTCCCCGAGAAGGTGGCGCACCGCGCGCTCTTCGCCCTCTTCGAGAAGAAGGTGCTCACGCTCGCGCTGGGCGAGGCGGGCGAGCCCTGGCGCTGGCGCGCCATGTTCCCCGCCGCCGACTCGAGCCCCCTCCCCTCCATCGTGCGCGCTCCGCGGGCCGAGGCGCCGGTGACGGCGCCGGTGATGGGACGCCTGGCGGGCGCGGGGAGCACCTCCCCTCGAACGGCGGGGGCGGCCGAGCATGTGGCGCTCCTGCGGGGCGCCAGCGTGGGCTCCCGTCCCCCCGCGGCGCAGAGCCACGTGGAGGAGGCGCGGCGGGCAGCCCTCGGCGGCAAGGTCCACGAGGCGGTGGCTCACCTCCGGGAGGCCCTCAGCCTGGCGCCGCGCGACCCGGAGATCAGCCGGCTGCTGGGCCAGCTCGCCTTCAAGGATTGGCTGGTCGCGAAGCCCACCTGACGCCGCGGGGAGGTCCGGCGAGCGCCCCGGCGCGGGCAGACGCGGCGCGCCCGCCGATGCTATAAGCCCCCGGTTTACAAACTTCTCCTCTCCGGGGCCCTGAAACCATGCTCGAGACGGTCGCGAAGGGTTTCAAGACGGCGCGCAACAAGCTGCGCGGCCGCACCGAGATCACCGCCGAGGTGGTGGACGACGCGCTGCGCGACGTCCGCGTCTCGCTGCTCGAGGCCGACGTCGCCTTCGACGTGGTGAAGCGCTTCGTCGCCCGGGTTCGCGAGAAGACGGTGGGCGAGGTGGTGGAGACCAAGGTCGCCACGGCCAAGGGCACCCTGCGCGCCACCGCCCAGGACCACTTCATCAAGATCTGCCACGACGAGCTCGAGGCCCTGATGGGCCCGGTCGATACCTCACTCAAGGTGAAGCCTCACGGGCTCACCGGGGTGATGATGGTGGGGCTGCAGGGCTCGGGTAAGACCACCACCGCCGGCAAGCTCGCCCGGCGCTTCCAGTCCGAGGGGAAGCGCCCACTGCTGGTCGCGGCCGACATCCAGCGCCCGGCCGCCGTGGAGCAGCTCCGGGTGCTGGGCGCGCAGCTCGGCGTCCCGGTCTTCAACGAGCCGGGCCTCTCGCCGCCCGAGCTGTGCCGCAAGGCGCTCGAGGAGGCGGCCCGGGAGAAGGCCGACGTCATCCTCTACGACACCGCCGGCCGCCTCGCCATCGACGAGGCGCTGATGCAGGAGCTGGAGGACATCAAGGCGGCGGTGGCGCCCGACAACATCCTGCTCGTCTGCGACGCGATGATCGGGCAGGACGCGGTGAAGACCGCGGTGGAGTTCGACCGGCGCCTGGGCCTCGACGGCTTCGTCCTCACCAAGCTCGACGGCGACGCCCGCGGCGGGGCGGCGCTCTCCATGAAGGAGGTGACCGGCAAGCCCATCAAGTTCCTGGGCATGGGCGAGGGCCTCGACCGGCTGGAGGAGTTCCGCCCGGAGGGGCTGGCGAGCCGCATCCTCGGCTTCGGCGACATCGTCGGGCTGATGAAGGACTTCGAGCAGCACGTCGACGAGGAGCAGGCCGAGGCCGACGCGCAGAAGCTGCTCTCGGGCGACTTCACCCTCGACGACTTCGTCTCGCAGATCCGGCTGGTCCGGAAGATGGGCCCGCTCGGCGAGCTGATGGAAAAGTTCCCGCTCTTCGGGGAGCTGCCGGAGGGCTTCAAGTTCGACGACGCGGCGCTCACCAAGATCGTCGCCATGGTCGACTCGATGACCAAGGCGGAGCGCATGCGGCCCGACCTGCTCGCCGGGACCCGCCTGAAGCGCGTGGCGCACGGCTCGGGGCGCACCGAGAAGGAGGTGAAGGACCTCCTCACCCAGTACCAGGCCATGCGCGGGGTGATGCGCAGCATCGGCGACGCGCCGGGGCTCCTCTCGCGCCTGCCGGGCATCAAGCAGCTCTTCCAGCTCCGGCAGATGCAGGGCAAGGGGATGGACGACGTGCTGGGCGCCGGGGCAGGCGACGTGCAGCGGGCGCTGGCGGGCGGCGGCATGGACCCCGCCGCCATGGCCCAGATGGCCGGCCTTCCGAAGGGCTACACCCCGCCCATGGGCCGCGGCCAGATGGCCCGCGCCCGCATGATGGGCTACTCGCCCGAGCCCCAGGGCACGGTCGAGACCGCCGCCGACCGCGAGCGCCGCAAGAAGAAGAGGAAGATGGAGCGGCAGAACAAGAAGAAGAATCGGAAGAATCGCCGCTGAAATCTGGTCCGGAATCGCAGCCGCCCGGCTAATGGAATCGTGATGCAGGACGAGCAGGCCGCCGCCGCGGCGCCGCACCTCCTCCACCCCCGACTGGTCCCGCTCGAGCCGCGCCTCGTGGAGCTGGAGGGGGTCGAGCGCAGGGTGGTGCTCCGCGACCCCTACGGCGTCGCCGAACCGGTGGTGGTGGCGCCGGTCGCCTACGCCCTCCTGGCGCTCTTCGACGGCCGGCCGGCGGCCGGAGTCGCCGCGGCGGCCGAGCACCAGGGCCTGCGGGGTGTGGACCCCGGGCAGGTGCTGGAGCTCGCCCGCCAGGCCGATGCGGCCGGTCTCCTCCAGGGCCCCGGGCGCGAGGCGAGGCTAGCCGCGCGCCTCGCGGAGTTTCGCGCCGGGCCCCGCCCTCCCACCTGCGCGGGCGGCGTCTATCCCGAGGAGGAGGCGATCCTCCGGGACCAGCTGGCGAGCTTCTTCATCCATCCGGACGGTCCCGGATCTCGAGTCGGGCGTTCCCGGTCGGGCGAGGGCGCGCGGCTCCTGGTGGCGCCACACATCGACTACCAGCGGGGCGGCCCCACCTACGCCCACGCCTACCGCGCGCTGGAGGGGTGCGACGCCGAGCTGTTCGTGGTGTTCGGCACCGCCCACGCCTCCCCGCCCCACCTCTTCACCCTCACCCGGCAGGATTACCAGACCCCGTTCGGCCCGGTGGCCACCGACCGCTCGGTGGTGAACGCGCTCGTGGCCGAGCTCTCCGAGGAGGAGCTCCTCGCCGACGAGCTCGCCCACGCCGGCGAGCACTCCTGCGAGCTGCAGCTGGTGTGGCTGCGCTGGGCGCTCGGCGACCGGCCCTTCCGCGCGCTGCCGGTGCTCTGCTCGTCCACCTCCCACCTCCGCGACCCGCGCCGCGCCACCGCCCCCTTCCTCGACGCCCTCGCCCGCGCCACCGCCGGGCGCAGGGTCTGCTTCGTGGCGAGCGCCGACCTGGCCCACGTGGGGCCACAGTACGGCGATCTCCGGCCGCCCACGGCCGGCGAGCTCGAGGCCCTGGCCGGCGAGGACCGCACCACGCTCGCCCACCTCGAGGCCGGCGACGCCGAGGCGTTCTTCCGCGACGCGGTGAGGGACGAGGCGCGCCGCCGGCTGTGCGGCGTCGCCCCCATCTACGCCGCGATGCGCGCGGCAGGGCGGGGCGCCCAGATCCTCCACCACGGCCAGTGGAGCGACGGGACCGACTCCGTGTCGTTCGCCGCGGCGATCGGGTGACCCCGTCTCAGAACCTGAACGGGAACAGCACCTTCTGCCCCGCCGTCTTCGACCGCGGGAACTTGATGCCCTTCACCACGTTGCCGATGCAGCCGGCGATGGGCTGCTTCTCGAATTCCTCGGAGAGGTTGCGGACGTCCCTCACCGACCCGTCGGCGAGGATGATCCACTCGAGCTTGAGGGTGCCGCTCGCATCCGGGTTGGCTGAACGCTGCTGCTCGGTGCAGCGGATGAGCGCGGCCTTCTGACCGGCCACCGCCTCGTTGATCTGCGAGACGGAGACGCTGTCCGGGACGCCGCCCCCCATGGCGGGCGGCACGAAGACGGAGCGGCCGCCCTTGCCGGAGAGCTCCTTGTCGACCTCGTCCCCCTCCACGTCGAGGAGCGGGTCGCTCGAGGGCTTGCGGGCCGCGGCGACGGCCTTCGGCAGCGGGGCCGGCGCGGCAGCCTCTTCGCCTTCCGCAGCAGCCCCTGCTGCCGCGGGTGCAGCGGCCACCGACTTCGCTGGGCGTCGCGCGGGGCGGGGCGCGGGCGCCGCGGCCACCGGCTCGGGGCTGGGCCGGCGCGTGGGGCGCGGGCGCACCGGGCGCGGCGGTGGCTCGGGCGCGGCGGCCTCCCTGGCCGCCTTCTCGCTCGCCGCGCGCCGCTCGGCGGCCGCCGCGGCAGGCGCACCGGCGGCAGGTGCCGCGCTGGCCGCCTTTCCGCCTGCCGCGGGCTGCTCGGCGGCGGGAGGAGCGGGTGCCGCAGGCTCGGGCTCGGCTGGCGGCTTTGCCGCCGGAGCCTCCGCCGCCGGAGGGGCTGCCTGGGCCGCCGCCTCGCCGGGGGCGGGACTCGCCGGCGCGGGCGCGGCGGCTGCAGCCGCCGGTGGTGAGGCAGGACCCGCCGCCGGGGGCGCGGACTCTGGCGCAGGCGCAGCCGGGGCAGGCGCCGGGGCAGCCGGATGCGCTGGCGCCGCCGCGACCGCCTGTGGCTCTCCTTCGCTCTGGGACTTCGGCGCACCCGAGTCCTTCACCCAGAGCACGGCGGCCACCGCGCCGGCCCCGACGAGGACGGCCGCCGCCACGGCGAGGGCGCCCCAGCGCCTGGCAGGCGGCGGGCCGGAGGGGGTGCGCGCCGCGGCGCCGGACGCCTGGGCCGCGGACCGGAGCGGCTGCTCGCTGGTGGGCTCGAGCCCCTTGATGGGCAGCGGCATCACGTTGGTAGGGTCGACCCCGCCCTCGGGGAGGCCCATCCGATCGACCAGGGAATCGCCCTGCGGTGAAGCCTGCGGCGCCCCGTCCTTCTCCTCGCCCCGGCCCGCCAGCTCCTCGCTGGCGAGCGCCGCCAGCGCGCTCGCCGCAGCCGGCTTCCAGCTGCCGGTCTCGGCCTGCTCGGCGCCAGAAGCCGCTGCCCCCGGCGCAGCGCCGGCCGGGGTCTCGCTCGCGGCGACCGCCGCGCCCTGGAATCCGCCGCCGGCGCGCTCCTTCCGCTCGCCGGCATGCTCCAGGCCGCGCGAGCCAGGCGAGCCTGCTCCGGCCAGCCACGCCGCCGCATCTCCCCTAGGCGCGGGCGAGAGGTAGGCCGCCAGCTCGGGCATGGAGGAGAGCGGCTTCCAGTCGGCCAGCCCCGGCCGCCAGCCGAGCGTGTCGGGCCCGATCTCGCTCGCCTCCCAGCGCTTTCTCACCTCCTCGGCCGAGAGCGGTCCCACCTGCCGGTCCTCGATGGCCACGTACCAGTCGGAGCTGCCCTCCACGGCGGGTGCGGGTGGCTCGGCCGGGGCGGTCGCGAAGATAGAGGTCGCCTGCTCGTCCGCGCCGGGCGGCTTCGCGCTCCCGGCGGCCTGTGGCACCTCCGCGCCCGCTCTTTCCGGACCAGCCGCACCCGCCCCCGCATCCCCGAAGGCGCTGTCGAAGGCGAGGCCGAGCTCGCGCTCCAAGGTCGTCTCCGACGAGCTGCTCTCCTCTCGCGCCGCCGGGGCGGGGGACGGCGGGGGAGCCGGCGCGGGCTCGGGCTCCTTCTCCGGGGGCCTCATGACGAGCACCACGTTCCCGCACCGCTTGCACCGGACCCGGACGCCCTTCGGCCCCACCTTCTCGTCCGAGATCATGTACTGAGCGTTACAGCTCTCGCAGGTGAATCGCATGCGGTCTCTGTCCAGGAGTCAAGGCCCCGGAGGGCGTCGGTCGAGCGCCGCGCGCGAGGCGCAAACGCTCGAAATCAAAGGAATGCTAGGGGGGTCGTGCCCCTGGGTCAAGGGCGCCGCTGTGGGTCGGGGGTGCCGCAGGTCGGGCTCGCCCGCGGCTGCCCCTCCCTCACGAAGGGACCACCACCGCCAGCCCCAGCCGCTCCCGCAGCCGCGCGCACCCCTCGGACGCGGCGAAGACGGCGAGGTCGCGCAGGCGCGCCTCCTCCTTGAGCTTCGAGACGGCGGCCGGACCCGCCGCGCAGCGCCGCACCACCTCCAGATCGCCAGCCATGAGCGCGCCGGCCCGGTTGGAGGTGAGCTCGGCAGCGTCGAGGTAGGCGCGGACGTCGCCCGGGCGCTGCACGTCGCAGTAGGCGCGGGCGAGGAGCTTGAGGCGCTGTGTCCGCGTCGCCTCGGGAAGCGTGCGCTCCAGCCGCCAGCGGAGCCTCTCCACCAGCCCCGGCTCCGCGGTGACGTCGAAGCGCGAGGTGCCGAGGCTCACCGCGGCCTGGAACACCGCCTCGAGCTGGTCGTGCGGCATGTGCCGCAAGAGCGCGAGCTCCGGCCGGAGGAAGGCCACAGCCTTCCCCACCGTGAAGAGGAGCTCCTTGCGCGGCTGCTCCTGGAACAGCGCCTCGCCGGCGAGGAGTGCCGGGAACGCCAGAGGGAGGGCCTGGAGCCGCGCCCCCGCCTCGCCGCGGCGGAAGAGTCTCGGCGCGGGCAGGGAGAGCGCGGCGCCCACCTGCTTCACCGTGCTGGCGAGGAAGAGCATCGAGCCCTCCACGTCCACCTCGTCCTTGCGCGGGTTGAGGCCGAGATCCTTGGGCTCCTGCACGAAGAGCACGGCGGCCTCGGCGAAGAGCAAGGTGAGGATGTCGGCCATCGGGCCCCGCGTGCGCTCGTGCGCGAGCGCGGCCCAGCCGGCGGGTCCGATCGTCCCCTGCACCCCGTCGCGCGCGTAGCGCCGGAGCCGGGTCACCACCTGCCCCTCCTCGGCGCTGGCCCCTCCCACCAGGAAGGCGAGCGCCTGGGCGGCGAGATACGCCTCGTCGAAGGCGCGCCGGGAAGCGTGGAGCTTCACCAGCGCGGAGAGCGCGCGCTGCGGCTCCGCGCCCGAGGCGAGGAGGCGCCGGTAGGCCTCGACGGCCTCGGATTCGCGGCCTCGCGAGGCGGCGGAGAGCTCGGCGTAGGCGGCGACCGCCTGCGCGTCGTCGGGGGAGGCCTTCGCCACCACCTCGTAGGCCACCCGCGCGCCCTCCGCGTCGCCGAGCTTGCGCCGGTGGAGCTCGCCCAGCGCCTTCCACAGCGCGAGGCGCGCCGGGCCGCGCCTCGGGCCCCTTCGGCAACCGCGCGATCATGCGGGTGTAGGCGGCGGCGAGCTCGCGCCAGCGCCCGCCGCGGGTGAGGAGCCGCTCCAGGTCGGCGAAGGCCTTCACGTACCCCGGGTCGGCGTCGAGCGCCGCCTCGAGCTCGCGCGCCGCGCCGGCCTCGTCGGAGAGCTCGTCGCGCAGAAGGTGCGCGAGCGCGTGGCGGAGGCGCGCCCGCCTCGCGCCGTCGGCCGCCGCCTCGGGCGAGGAGGCGAGCCGGGCGATCACGTCCGCCGCCTTCTGCGCCTGCTTGGTCTCGCGGTAGAGCCCGAGCAGCGCCTCGGTGATCTGGGCGTCGCCCGGGTCGAGGCGCGCCGCGGCGGCGAAGGCGTCGATGGCCTGATAGGGGTCGTGCAACCGGTCGCGGCAGGCGAGGCCGATGGAGACGAGCATCGCCACCCGCTCGGCGCCCTCCAGGGAGGGCAGGAGCCGTTGGCGGTGCTCCACGGCCGCCTCGAGCTCACCGGCGGCCTCCAGCACCTCCACCAGCGCGCGGCGCGACGGCTCGTGCCCGGAGTCGATCTCCAGCGCCTTCTCGAAGCTCTTGGCCGCGCGATCGCCCTGCGAGAGGCGCGCCTGGATCTGCCCGATCTGCCAGTAGGTCTCCACCACCTCCAGGTCGGTCAGCCCGTCGCGGTGGTGGATGAGGATGGCGAGGAAGACCCGCAGCGCTTCATCCCAGAGCTCGTCCTCGACGAGCAGGTGCCCGAGCCCCTCCAGCGCCGGGAGGTAGGTCGCATCGAGCTCGTAGGCGCGCCGGAAGCTGGAGAGCGCCTTCTCGCGGTTGCCGAGCTTCTCGGCCACGTAGCCGAGGCGGTAGGCCTGCCGGCAGAGCTCCTTGGCGTCGCCCTCCTGCGCGAGGAGGCGCACCACCACGTCGAGGGTGGCCTCGGCGCGCCGCCAGTCGCCGCGCGCCACCAGCAGGTCGGCCAGCGGCTGCGCGGCGGGAAGGAAGTCGGGCACGCGCTCCAGCGACTGCGCGTAGAGGCGCACCGCTCCCTCCGCGTCGTCGCGCTCCTCCTGGTGGATGCGACCCGCCTCGTGGAGGAGTCGCGCCTTCTCGAGGTCGCTCTCCGCGTAGCGCGCGTCGGCGAGGAGGAGCCGCAGGTACGCCTCCCGATCGCGCTCGCGCCCGGCGATGGCGCGCAGCGCGCGCAGGCTGGGGAGGTGGCCGGGGTCGAGGTCGAGCGCGCGGGCGTAGGCGACCTTCGCCGCGGCGCGGTCCTGCAGCATCTCCTCCTCGATGCGGCCCACGCGCGCGTGGAGCTCCACCAGCTCCGGCCCGCTGCCGGCGAGCCGCGTCTCGCGGGTGAGCATCTCCACGGCCAGGTTCCAGTTGCCGCTCCGCTCGTAGAGGCGACCCAGGGCGGAGACCGCCACCCTCGCCTCGGGGTCGAGCGAGAGCGCCTGGCTGAAGAGCGCCTCGGCGCGGTCGACGCGCGCGAGCTCCTTCCACCAGACCTCGCCGCTCTGCACGAGGAGCGCCACCTGCTCGCGCCGGTCGGCGCAGAGCGAGGCGTCGTGCTGCAGCACGGTGATGAGCTTCTCCCAGTGGCCCTCGCGCCGGTAGAGCGACTCCAGGCTCTTCAGCGCGGCGAGGTTCCCGCCCTCCAGGGCGAGCACCGCCTCGTGGCGCAGGATGGCCTGCTGAGCGTCGCCCAGCTTCTCCTCCCAGATGGAGGCGCTCTTGCCCAGGATGCGCACCTTCTCGCGCGGATCGGTGGCGATCTCCGACTGCCGCTCGTAGACGCGGTTCAGCTCGGCGAAGCGGTCGAGCTTGGTGTAGAGCCGCTCCAGCCCGTCCAGCGCCTCGCGGTGCGCATCGTCGGTGGCGAGCACGGCGCGGTAGGCGCTCACCGCGGCCTCGTCGTCGGAGAGCTCGTTCTCCTGCAGCGAGGCGATCTGGAGCTGGCAGGCGAGGCGGCTCGCCTCGTCGGCGGCGAGGTCGCGCGCCCGCGCCAGGATGGCGGCGAGCTCCGCCCACCGCCCCTCGCGGCGGTGGAGCGCCGCCAAAACGGCGAGCGCCTCCGCATCGGCGCCATCGAGCTCCAGCAGGCGGGTGAGGCAAGAGATCGCCTCGCCCGGATCGTGGAGCTCGGCGTCGTAGATGCGCGCCATCTCCAGCAGGGTGGCCCTCTTCTCCTCCAGGCCGGCCGCCGCCTCGAGCTTCTGCTCCAGGGCGATGACGAGGTCGCGCACCCGTCCGCGGCGGGTGAAGAGCGCGGTCAGCGCGTCGAGCGCGGCGGGGTTCGAGGGGTCGGCCTCCAGCGCCCGCCGCAGCGCCGACTCGGCGCCGGGGAGGTCGTCGAGGTGCTCGTCGCGCAGCTTGCCGAGCTCGACGAGGAGGCGCGCCCGGGCGGCGCCCGCGCTCTCCTCGCTCACCTGCTCGTAGACGCCGGCCAGCTCCTCCCACGCCTCCGCCTCCTCGGCGAGGCGGGCCACCGCCGCCGATGCGGCGGGGTCGGACGGGTCGAGGGCGAAGGCGCGGCAGGCGGTGATGAAGGCCATCTCCCGCTGCCCCAGCCTCTTCTCGTGCACCTCCACCAGCTGCCCCAGCAGCGCGACCTGCTCCGAGCGCTCCGGCAGCTCGGAGACGAAGAGCTCGCACACCCGGACGTAGGCGCGCCAGTCGCCCGCGCGCGCGTGCAGGGCGCGCAGCCGGTCCCACGCCTCGCGGCGGCCCGGCTCCACCGCCAGCACCTTCTCCAGGGCCGAGGCGGCGCCCTCCGGCCTTCCGAGCACCTTCTCCCACAGGTCGGCAGCGACGGTCAGCGCCTCCACCGCCTCGGTGTTCCGGCCGCCGGCCGAGAGCTGCGCCCCGCGCGCCTCCAGCGCCTTCACCCGCTCCAGCGGGGCGTCGGCCGCCTCGAAGAGGTCGGCGAGGCGGGCCAGCTCGGCCTCGCCGTGCGGTCCGAGCTCGAGCGCCCGGCGCCCCTGCTCGGCCGCCTCCCCGCGCTTTCCGGCCTCGAGCAGCACGCCGGCGAGCCGCACCCGCACCGCCTTCACCCCGGCAGCGTCCTCCTGCAGCGGGACGAGCCGGCGCAAGGCCGAGGCGAGGCCGTCGAGATCGCCGGCCGCCTGGTGGAGGTCGCGCAGCGCCTCCAGCGCCCGCCGGTTGCGCGGGTCGGCGTCGAGCACCGCCCCGAAGGCGCGCACCGCGCCCGCGGTGTCGCCGAGCTTCGCGGCGAGGAGCTCTCCGAGCTTGCCCTGCAGTCGGGCCGCCTCGCGGCGATCGGAGGTGAGCGCGATCCGGGCCCGGAGCAGCTCGGCGAGCTCGCCCCACCGCTCGCGCCGCTCGAGCAGCCGCTCCAGCGAGGCGAGCGCCACCTCGTGATGCGGGTCGTGCCCCAGCACCTCGCGCCACAGCTCGATGGCCTCGTCGTCGCGACCGAGCCCCTGCACGGTGACCGCGAGCCGCGCCCCCAGCCGCTGCCGCACGGCCCCGTCCTCGGCCAGCTCGCGCTGACGGGCCAGGTTCTCCGCGAGCGCCTCGCCCCGCCCGGCCGCCTCGTACAGAAGCTCCAGGGCGCGCAGCGCCGCGCCGTGCGCCGGCTCCTCGGCGAGCAGCGCCTCGTAGCTCCGCGCGGCGCCCTCCGCGTTTCCGAGCTTCTCCTCGTGGAGCTGCCCCAGGCGGAAGAGCAGGGAGGCCCGGTCGGCGCCGGCGGCGAGGGAGGCCTCGGCCTCCAGCACCTCGGCCAGCTCCCCGGAGCGGTTCGACGCCCGGTAAAGGCGGTCGAGGGCGGGGAGCGCCTTCGGGGCGAGGCGCGCGTCGCCCTTCCAGGCGCGGCGGTACCAGCTCGCCGCGGCGTCGCCGCCGCCAGGGCTCCCGGCGTGGAGCTCGCCCAGGGCGAGGGCCACCTCCGCGGACTCGGCGGAGGGCACGCGCGGGAGCTCCTCCTCGAGCAGCGCGGCCAGCTCCTCTCCCAGGCCAGCCAGCGCGGCGAGCCTCGAGAGCTTCGCGCGCAGCGGCGCGTCGGCGGGGTCTTCCCGGAAGGCGCGCGAGAGCGCGGTGAAGGCGAGCTCGGGGCTGCCGAGGCGCGCCTCGCGCACCTCGGCCAGCTCGAGGAAGAGCGCCTTGCGCTCCACCGGATCGGGCCGCTCGTTGGCGCGCACCTCCAGCACCGCGGCGTACTGCGGCCAGGCCCCGGCGGCAGCGTAGGCGCGCTCCAGCACCTCGGCCGCGCGCCCGCGCCCCGGGTCCCGGGCGAGCAGCGCCTCCAGCCGCGAGAGCGCGAGGGCGTCGTCGCTCCTCTCGGTGAGCAGCTCCTCGTAGAGCGCGATGGCGCCCTCGCGGTCGAGGAGGCGCGTCTCCCTCAGCTCGGCGAGCCTCCGCCGCAACTCGGCGAGCTCCTCCTTCGCCCCCGCGTCGGCGGCCGCGGCCACCTCGCGCGCCAGCACCTCGGCGAGCTCCGCCCACCGCTCGGTGGCGGCGCAGAGCCGGTCGAGCCGCGCCAGCGCCTCGCGGCGCGAGGGGTCGAGCTCGAGCGCCTGGCGCGCGCTCTGCAGCGCCGCCGCCGGATCGTGGAGCTCCTCCTCCTGAACCGCCGCCAGCTCGGTGAGCAGGCCGGCCCGCGCCGGGGGATCGTCCTCCACCGCCATGCGCCGCCGGAGCGTGCTCGCCAGCCCCTCGGCGTCGCCGAGCTCTCGCTGCGCGCGCGCGAGGCCATCGAGCGCCTCGCGGTCGAGCGGGGCGAGCTCCAGCACCCGGGTCCACGCCGCGGCGGCCTGGCGTGCGCCGCCCGCTCGCCCGGAGAGCCCCGCCGCCCGGCGCCGGAGCTCCAGCCTGGCCGAGGGGTCTCGCGACCGGTCGGAGACCTCGGCGAGCAGCGCCGCCAGCTCCTCCTCCAGGTGCTCGGCTTCGGCGAGGCGCGCCGCCAGCGCGATCGACTCGGGCTGGTCGGGGTCCTCCCGGACGGCGCGGGCCGCGCTGAGGAAGGCCAGCTCGGGGCTCCTCATCGGCCCCGCCTGCACCTCCGCCACCTTCCGGAGCAATGGCGCCCGCCGCGCCGGGTCGGCCTCGGCGGTCGCGCGCGCCAGCAGCGCCTCCACGAGCTTGCCGTACTCGCCCTCTGCCTCGAGAATGGGCTCGAGCAGGAGCGCGGCCTCCGCCGCCCCGCTCCCGCCGCCGCGCGCCAGTTCGCCCAGCCCCGCCAGCGCCGCCGGGTGGCGGGGAACGCGCGCGAGGACGGCGCGCCAGCAGGCGACCGCGCCGCGCGGGTCGTCGAGGCGGGTACACCGCAGCTGCCCCTCGCGGCAGCGCAGCTCGGCGGCCTCGGCGGCGAGCCCGCGCCCCTCGGCAGCTTCCGCCTCCCGCGCCAGCACCTCCACGAGCTCGTCCCAACGCTCCGCGGCCCCGAGGAGGCGAGCGAGCAGCCGGAGGGCGTTCGGGTCTTCCGGCATGACGGCGAGAATCTTGCGATAGGCCTCGGCGGCGCCCTCGCGGTCGGCGAGCTGCTCTTCCATGATGGTGGCCACCTCCAGCCAGAGCTCCGCCTGGGCCTCGGGGGCGGGGGTGAGCTCGGCCAGGCGTGAGAGTGCGTTGCTGAGCGGACGGGGCGCGCCCCGCCGCCTGTGGAGACGCGCCAGGGCGGCGAACGCCTCGCGGTCGGGCGTCCCCTCCGTCTGCGCCTCGCTGGCGAGCGCCTCCAGCGCCAGCGCCGCGCGCTCGGGCTCGCCCGTCTCGTCGTGGAGGCTCCCCAGCTCGCGCAGGACCTCGCGCCGGGCCGCGGGAGGGAGCCCGCGCTCCAGGGCGGCGGCGTAGGCTTCGGCGAGGCGCGCCTCGGCCCCGGCGGCGGAGGCGAGGCGCCGGAGGTCGGCCCGCAGCGCCGGATCGTCGGCGCCGGGAGGCAGGGCTGCCAGCTCTTCTGCACGCGCGGTGAAGGCCTCGGGGTATTCGCCCAGGCGCTCGTTCAGGACGGCGACCTCGGCGAGCAGGGGGCCTCGCTCGGCCGGGCCCGCCGCCTCGGCGCGCGCACGGAGCAGGCCGAGGAGCCCGCGCGCGTCGCCCCGGGCGCGGTAGACGTCCTCCAGCAGGCGGCCGGCGGCCGCGCACGTGTCCGGGCGCGCCCAAAGCCGGTCGAGCCCGGCCAGGGCGCGCGCCTCGAGCCGCTGCTCGGTGAGCACCGTCGCCCAGGCGTCCAGCGCCTCCTCGCCCGGCCCGGATCGCTCCAGGAGCTCGGCGCGGAGGACGAGCAGGTCGAGGCGGCGCGGCCCGTCGTCACGGGCCGCCTCGGCCTCGCGCCCGAGGAGCCGCGCCAGGGCGTCGTCGTCGCCGTTGGCGCGAAAGAGCCGTTCGAGCAGCGCGAAGGCGGGGGCGCAGCCTGGCTCCTCCCCGAGCGCTGCCTCGGCTGCGGACTCTGCCCGCGGCAAATCGCGGAGCGCCTCCAGGATCTCGCCGAGCTCGGCCAGACGGGCGGCGCGGCCTGGCGCCTCGGCGTCCAGCGCGGCGCGCCGCCGGCCCACCGCCTCGAGCGCCGCCGCATCGCCCTCGCCAGCGTGAAGCCCGAGCAGCGCGTCCAGCGCCTCTCCATCGTCCGGAGCGAGGCGAAGCACCGCTTCCCAGGAGGCGATGGCTGCGCCCGGCGCGCCGGAGAGGCGGGAGCGCACGCGCGCCGCGCGCCGGAGGAGCTCCTCGGCCGCGGGGTTCCCCTCCCCGTCGGCGGCGGCCTCGTAGGCCTCGGCGAGCCGCTCCTCCCTCCCCGTGAGCGCGGCCAGCCGGACGAGCTCGGGCTCGGCCTCCGCCGCCGCGCGCCCGCCCTCGAGAAAGGCGCGGGCGGCGGCATCGAGGGCGAGCTCCGGCCTTCCCAGCGCGCGCTCGTGGAGCTCCCGCACCTCCGCGTGCAGGCGCAGGCGCTCCTCGAGCTCCACCTCCGCGGCGAGGCGCTGCTCCCGGAGGTGCACCCTCGCCGCGTGCTGGCCCTCCTCCCCGAGGAGGGCGTCGAGGAGGCCCATCGCGCGGCGCCCGGCCTCGCCGGGGAGAAGGGCCAGCGCGGCGAGCGCGGCGCGTGCTCCGCCGTGATTCCGCTCCGCGGCGAGCACCTCGTCGAGGAGCGGCAGCGCCTCCTCGGGCGACCCGAGCCGCGTCCGATAGAGCTCGGCGAGGCGGAAGGAGAGCGCGGCGTCGCGCCCGGCGGCGAGCCGCTCGCGGCGGGCGGCGAGAAGGCCCGCCAGCGCCTCGGGCCGGTCGAGCGCACCGAGGAGCCGCTCCAGGGCCGCCCCGGCCACCGGGTGGTCCGGCCCGAGCGCGACCACCGCCTGCCAGGCCCCCGCCGCGGCCGCCGGATTGCCGGCCAGCTCCAGCACCTCGGCCGCCTCGGAGAGCGCCGCGATTTGCTGCGCCTCGCGATGCGGGCCCGCCGCGGAGGCGGCCAGCGCGAGCAGCGCCTCGCCCCGCTCTCGCACGTGTCCTGCCGCGCGGTGGAGCCGCGCCAGGGCCGCGGCGCTCTCCGCGTCCTCTCCTCCCAGCCGGCGCACCTCGGACCAGGCAGCGAGCGCGCCCTCCACGTCGGCGAGCCGCTCCTCCCTGAGCCGGGCCAGCTCTCGCCAGGCCGTGAGCGCGGCGTCCCCTGAGAGCGAGGGCAGCAGCTCCCCGTAGAGGCTCGCCACCTCCCGCAGGGCGTCTTCGCCGGCGCGCTCCGCGGCGAGGCCGAGCTCTCGCCGCCCCTCCGGGTCGGAGGGGTCCGCCCGCACCGCGCGCTTCAAGGCGGCCACCGCCTGCGGCCACTGGCCGAGCGAGGAGCCGTAGAGGGTGGCGGCGCGGCGCTCAATTGCCGCCGCCTCGGCGGCCGAAGCGAACGCAGCGTGCCGCTCGAGGGCGTCGAGGAGCACACGCGGCTCGCCGCGCGCCTCGGCGAGGCGCACGAGGAGCGCGCTCGCCTCCCTGGCCTCCTCGCGAGAGGAGGCGCCGGAGGGCGAGGCGAGCCGCTCCAGGACCGCCCGCGCCTCCTCGTCGGCCGGCCGCGCGGCGAGCAACTCGCGGAGCAGGTGGAGGGCCGCGGCCGCGTCGCCGAGCTTCTCCGCGCGGAGCGCCGCGAGCTCGAGCGCGAGCGCGTGCCGCACCGGCCCCTCGGCGCGCTCCATGCGCCTCTGCAGCAGCTCGGCCGCCTCGCCGTACCGCCCGGCGGCGAGGGTGACGCGGGTCAGGCTCTCCAGCACCGCCGCGTCGGACGGGTCGAGCTCGGCCGCCCGCCGGAGCTGTGATCCGGCCTCTTCGGGCCGCCCCAGGTCGCGCTCCGCCACCTCCGCCGCGACGAGGCGGACGACGCGCTCGGCGGCTGGCGAGCTCGCGAGCTTCGAGGCCACCTCGCCGAGGAGCTCCAGGAGCTCGGCGTGAGCACCCACCCCGCCCGCCAGACGGATGCACCGCTCCAGCGCCGCGGGCGAGGCCGGCCAGGCCCGCAGCGCACCGGCCGCCGAGGTGAGCGCCGCGCGAGGGTCGCCGAGGCGCTCCTCCCTCACCTCGGAGGCCTCCAGGAGGTGGCGGGCTCGCACCTCGCCCGTCTCGTCGCCGGGCTGCCGGGCCGCGAGGAGCTCGAGGAGGTCGGCCTGGCGGGCGTGCTCGCCCCTCGCGGCCCAGAACGGCGCGAGCGCGCTGGCGAGGCGCGCGGGCTCGACGTCGCGCGCGAGCAGCCGCCCCAGCCCTGCCGCCGACTCCAGCGCCTCCTCGGGCGATCCGTCCCGGAGCACGCCCAGCAGGGTGTCGGCGGCGGCCCCGAGCTGGCCGAGCGGCGCTTCGAGGAGGGCCGCGCGCTCCAGCTCCACTTGGGCGCGGTCCGCCGCCGGGGTCTCGCAGGCGAGCCGCGTGAGGACGTTGAGCCGCTCCTCGGCGGCGTCAGGCCCGAGCAGGGCGAGCGACGAGGCGAGAGCGCGGAGCGCCTCCTCGGAGCCCCCCCCTCCGAGCAGCACCTCGCGCCAGGCGTCGGCCGCGCCCTCGTGATCGCCCGCTTCGGAGAGTCCTCGCGCCAGCCGCGACAGGATCTCGCGCCGCTCGGTGTCGTCGGCGGTGGCCTCGGCGCGCTGGCGAAGCTCGCGGGCCGCCTCGGCGAGGTGGCCGGCGCGGAGCAGCGCCGCCTCCAGCAATGCGCGCGCCCCGCCGTCGCCGGGGTCCACCGCGACGAGCTTCCGCCACGCCTCGAGCGCCCGCTCGGGCTGGCCCAGATCGCGGTCCCACACCTCGGCGGCGCGGCGGAGGAGGAGCTTCCTCGAGACGAGGTCGGCCCCGGCGGCGTGAGCCGCGGAATCGTAGACGCGCGCCAGCTCCTCGAAGAGGCCGGCGCGCGCGGCGGCCGCGTCGAGCGCGCGGCGCAGGCTGGAGCGCCCCGGCGCCAGGCGGAGCGCCTGGGCGAGCCTCCTGAAGGCGTCGCGGGGGGCGCCCAGCCGCTCGAGGTGGACCTCGGCGAGCTCCTCGAGGAGCTGCGCGCGCCGCCCTTCGTCGGATTCCGATTGCACCTGCGTGTCGAGGGCGTCGGCGAGCGGGCGCCACTCCTCTGCCGCCCGGAGGAGCGGAGCGACCGCCTGGGCGATCCGGGGCGAGCGCGGGTCGGCCCGCCGGGCCGCCTCGAGGAGCGCGCGCGCTCGGGGGACGTCGCCCTGCTCCACCGCCAGCCGCGCCGCCTCGATCCGCCAGGCTGCGTGCTGGGGGCGCGAGGGGGCGGCGGCGAGGTGGCGCTCCATCGCGGTGAGGGCGTCGGCGGGCCGGCCCGCCTCGATGAGCAGCTCGAACGCCTGCTCCGCGGCGGGCTCGCAGGCGGGGTCGACCTTCAGCGCCAGGGAAAGCTCCTCCAGCGCCGCCGCCGCATTGCCGGACGCCTCGAGGTGGAGGCGGGCCAGCCGGAGGTGGAGGGCGGTGCGCGCTCCGCGGTCCTCCAGCGCGCGCGAGAGGCGGGTCAGCACCTCCGCGAACAACGCGGAGGCGCCTCGCCCGCCGAGGAGCCGCTCCAGGAGGTCTTGTCCCTGCGCCGAGCCGCGCGACTGAAGGACGGCGCGCTCGGCCAGCTCGATGGCGAGCTCCGGGTGCCCGGGGTCGTGGGCCGCCCGGAGCCCGGCCGCGCGGAGGAGGAGCTGCGCCGCCGTGCGCCGGTCGGCGGTCCGGTCGGCCTGCTCGGCGAGTGCCTGGGCCTCGGCGGCGAAGCGCGCCGGGAGCGTCTCGAGCCGCGCCAGCGCCTCCCGCGCGCGAGGTGCGGCGGGGTCGAGCGCCAGCGCCGCGCGGAAGGCCTCCGCGGCGAGCGCGTGGTCGAGCGGCTCGTCGAGCAGCACCACCCCGAGGCGCGCGTACTGCGCGGCGAGGGCGGCGGGAGCGACGCCGCGACGTCGGGCCGCGTCGAGGGTCTGCAGGGCCGCCCTCCAGCGCCGCAGCGAGAGCTGGCAGCGCAGCGCAGCGGCGCGCGCCTCGTCGAGCTCGGGGTGGAGCCGGCAGGCGCGGGCGTAGAAGAGGCTCGCCCGGTCGCGCCGGACGAGCCGCTCCTCGAAGAGGCGCCCCAGCCGCGCGTAGAGGCGAGCGGCCTCGGCGAGATCGGGGGTGCAGTCGGCCTGCCTCTCCAGCGCCTCCGCCAGTGCCGAGGGGTCGCCGCGCTCCTCGCACAGCTCGACCAGCGCCGTCAGCGCGCCGGCGTGGCCGGGGTCGGCGTGCAGGGCCTGCCGGTAGAGCGCCTCGGCCCGCGCCGGGTTCTTTTGGCGCCGCCGCGCCAGCTCGGCGGCGCGGGCGAGGAGCGCCCCTGCTCCGGCGTCCCCCGACAGGCGCGCGCGCCGCTCGTGCAGCGCGATGAGCTCGTCCCAGCGTCCGCGCTCCTCGTGGAGCGCGGCGAGCGCGCCGAACGCTTGCTCGTCGCCGGGCGACAGCTCCAGCGTGGCCTCCAGGGCTTCGATCCGACGGTCCAGCGGGGCTCTCGTCAACGGGGGGCTCTGAGGCGGCGAGGCGCGCCGCTCGCGCAGGGCGGGCTCCAAGGCGCGCCTAGAAGGTGTAGCGAACGGTGGGGGTGACGGCGAGCCCTGCCGCGCCGGCCTTCGCGGCGTAGGCGAGGTCGGCGGCCAGGCCGACCGAGAAGTGGCGCAGGTGCGTGAAGTACTCCACCCCCGGACCGCCGGCGAAGTAGGTGTCGCTGTCGCCGAAGAGGCCGACCGGCCTCGTCACGAGGAAGCCGGCCCGGCCGTGCACGTACAGCCGGAGCCGCTCCACGCCGTACCGGTCGCGCGAGCCGAGGAACGCGTACCGGACGTCTCCCCCGGCCACCAGCGTGCTGAAGGAGCCGTAGGAGGTGCCGGCGCTGTTCTCACTGCCGAGGACGAAGGCCGCGAGGGCGAGGCGGTCGGTGAGGTCGTAGCCCACGGTGGCCCCGATGAGGAGGCCGCTCGAGGTGCCGCCGTCGGCCGGCGCGTACCGGAAGCGGGTGCGGTCGGCGGTGGGCGTCTTGAAGAAGGTGAGGTAGCCCGCCTCGAAGCTGGTGAAGAAGCCGCGCTCCACCTCCTGGAAGCGCGGCGCCCGCGGATCCTCGGGCAGCGGCGGCGCGGCCTCGGCCGCCCGGGCCAGCGGGGAGGCGGCGAGGGAGAGGAAGAGGCCGGCCACGAGGGCGGCGCGCAGCGGTTCGAGCTTCACGGAGAGTCTCCTGTTCTTCACGCGGCGGCCCGCGGGCGGGGCGCGCCGGGCCGCCCGCGCGGGGCGGAGGTCCGGCGCAGCGCCCGCGGCGCCCTTCTCGAGAGTTCAGCCCCCAGCGGCCATGGAGCCCGAGCTGCGCAGGATCCACGGGTAGGTCACGATCGCCACGCCGCCGCCCTTGGGCTTGGGGAACTCCCAGGTGACGATGCGGCTCATGATGCACTCGGCCACCCGGTCGAGCCCCGCCTCGCCGGTGCTGGCGGCGCGGTCCATCACCGTGTCGGTGGCGTTGCCTCCGGCGTTGATCTGCCACCGGATGGCCACCTTGCCTCCGAGCCTGGGGTTCAGGGTGAGCTGCTGCTCGTAGCAGTAGCGGACCTGGTCGGCGTGGTCGCGGATGACCTTGCGGATGAGCTCGGGGTCGATGGCGCCGAGGACGCGCGTCTCGCCGGTGGAGATGGCCACCTCGCGGTCGCGCTTCGAGCCGAGGCCCCCCACGCCGGAGCCGTAGCCGCCCAGCCCGCCGCCGCGCCCCTTGGTGCCCACCGCGCCGATGCCGATTGTCTCGCCCTGCCCGCCGCCGCCCGGGCCGTTGCCCTTGAGGCCCAGCCCGCCCACGCCGTGGCTGTCGCCCACCACCGGCCCGAACATGTTGCCGATGGCGCCCTTGAGATCGCCCCCCAGCCCCCCCTGGCCGAAGACGGTGGAGAGACCGCCGGGGCCCTTGCCCTTGCCCAGGGCCGCGAGGAGGCCGGAGCTCTTCACCAGCTCCTTGGCGTTGGGGTCGATGGCGCGGGGCGCGGAACGGCCGTTCGTCTTGGGCGCGTCGCGCTTGCCCATCTGGCCCTCCTCGCCCTTGTGCCGCTCGGCCATCTCGCCGGGGGCCTCCTTCTTGAGGTCGCGCTTCAGCTTCTCGAGGTAAGGGTTCTTGCGAGGGCGCTCCTCCGGGGCCTTCATCACGAACTTCGCCATGCGCTGCTGGCCCTTGGCGAGGTCGTCCTGCACCAGGTCCACCTCGCGGGTGGTCGTCTTCACCGCCACGACGAAGCCGCCGAACAGGAAGAGGAGCACGAGCAGGAGGTTCAGGTAGCGGTAGTCGAGCCGCTCCCACCACGGGACCACCGCCGCCTTCGGCGGCTGCCGGAAGCGCGCCTCCATCGCGAGGCCGCTGCCGAGCTCGCCCCGCACCAGACCCAGGGGCGGCACCGGCACCGCGTACGCCTCCTCCACGGAATCGTCGGGCGAGGCGCGGCGCGCCTCCACCAGCTCGGCGATGGAGCGGAGCGGCGCTCCCTCGCGCTCGCGCACGCCGCCCTTCATGGCGCGCGCGAAGAGGAAGCGATACTCACCGTCCGTGTATCGAAGGATGGGGAAGGCCCCGCCCGGGAGGTCGGGCCCGGAGAGGCGGAAGCTGCAGCGGGCTCCGTCACCCACCGTCACCGGCTCGCCCGGGGTGACGAAGGTGCGGGCGTCGAGGAGGGTCTCGCCCCAGAGGACGCGCAGCTCCACGCCCAGCTCGCCCGCGGCCTCCTCCTCCACCACCGGGCGCGGCTCGGGCGCTCCCACCAGGGCGAGCGCCGGCCGCGGCGACCGCCGGACCTCCGCCGCGGGCGCGGGCGCCACCGGCGTCTCGGGCCCCGGAGCGGGTTCGGCGACCGGCTCCGTCTCCAGCCCCTGGGAGGTCTCGGGGGCGAGGAGCAGTGCAGCGCTGCCCTGGCCGCGGGCGGCCATCGGCGCGCCTTCGGCGTACCGCCCCGGGGCCTCTTCCGGCGCCAACCTCACGATCCTGAGCCCGCCCAGCTTCACCTCGTCGCCGACCTGGAGCGGTCCCTTGGAGACGCGCTTCCCGTTGACGAAGGTGCCCTCGGCGCTGCCCATGTCGATGATCGAGACGGCGCCGCTGGCGCCCACCTCGAGGACCGAATGGATGCGAGAGACGCGCTCGTCCTCGAGGCACAGGTGGGCCGAGGCGAGGCGGCCGATCTCTGATGATGTCGCGCGTGAAGCGCTCGGTGCGGACGAGCTCCTCGCCGCGGAAGACCTGGAGGACGACGGGTTCGGACATGGCTCGGGCCGCCTTCGGCTACAGGTCTGCAGCGGACTGCTTCACCTTGTCGCGCCACTCCTCACGGATCCTGATGAGGTTGGAATGGCCCACGCGCTTCCGCGCCTCGACGTACTCACCGTCGGGGCGGGTGAGGTCGCCCTGGATGGTGTCGTCGTCGAAGTTGATGACCGTCTTCTTCTCGTACTCGATCTTCGGCTCGGGCCTCTTCTCCTGCGCTCCGCCGAGGAGCGGAAACGTCACCACCGCGAGCAGCATCAGCTTTCGCATCGGTTCTCCTGTCACACGCACTGGGGACGTTAGCACCGGGCCATAGGGGACAAAAAGGAACCGGAATCCACCATGGGTCCCTGTTGTCTCACCTGGTGGGCGCGGGTGCGCGGGGCGCCCCGGCCGACGGCGGCGTCTCCGCCGCCGACCCAGCGGAGGCCGGCACGGAGCCCGGCGCGGGCGCTGCACCCGCCGCCTTCCTCGCTGCCACCTGCTCGGTGCACTCGCGCAGGAGGCGGCTCGCCGGACCATCGGCCGCCGCCGCGGGACCGGCGAGCTGCAGGTAGCGCTCGAGCTCGGAGAGCGCCGGTTCGCACGCGCCCTTCGACTTCATGAGGAGCACGCCGCGGGCGAGGTGCACCTCGGGGAGCTTCGCGCCGCCGAGCTTCTCGGCGAGGGCGTACGAGGCGAGGGCCTCCTCGAGCTCCCCCTGGTGGCGCTGCGCCACGCCGAGCGCCAGGGCCACGCGCGCGTCGTCGGGGACGGCGCGGAGGATGGCCTCCGCCTGATCGGCGACCACCGGCCAGCGGCCCTGGGAGAGGGCGTGTCCGAGGAGGGCGTAGCGCGCGGGCAGGTATTCGCCGCCCTGCGCCAGCGCCTTCGTCCAGTACCCCACCGCCGCCGGTTCGTCCTTCTGGCGCCAGGCGATGTCACCCATGGTGGATAGAATCTCCGGGTCGTTCGCCTCGAGCTTGCGCGCCTTCACCGCGAGCAGCATGGCGAGGTCGGTGCTGCCCCGCTCCAGCGCCACCCGGATCATCACCCGGTAGGCGCCCAACGCGGCCGGGTCGCGGATGAGCGCCTCGCGGGCCAGGCGCCAGGCCTCGTCGCCCTGGCCCGAGGCGGCATAGAGCGCCGCGAGGCGCATGCGCGGCAGCGGCTCGTCCGGGAAGCGCCGGACGAGCTCTCCCCACAGCGCGGCTGAAGCGTGCGGCTCCTTCGGCTCGTCGATGAGCGCCAGGTTCACCGCCGCCGGCGCGAGCCGGGGCTCGGCCTCGAGGGCCGAGAGATAGGCCGCGCGGGCGAGGTCCGCCTTTCCCTGCCGCTCGAGCGCCACCCCCACGTTGAACCACGCCTCGGGGAGCTGCGCCTCGTCGAGCACGGCGCGCCAGCGGCGCTCCACCGCCTCCCAGTCGGGCGCGGCATCGCTCCTCGCCGGCGCCTTCCCGCTGGCGCCGCGGAGCTCGGCGGTGGCGGCTACCGCCTCGTCGAAGAGGCGCTGGGCGCGGGGCGAGAGCTCCCGGGAGGTGGGCGCCCCGCCCTTGGCCGCCGCCCCGGCGGGCGGCGCCACCGCCGCGGCGTCGGAGGCCGGCGCCGCGGCGCTGTCGGCCTCGGCGTTCGCGGGGAGGGGCGAGGCGGTCGCCGCCGCGGCCAACTCGGCCGGCGCGGCGGGCGAGGGTTCCTTCCGATGCGCCTCCTTGCTGGAGGCGCAGGCCGTGGCGAGGGAGAGGAGGACAGCGAGGTGGTGGGGCTTCACGGGAGGAGGTCCTCGTCCGTCTCGGGGTGGGGCATGAGGTCGGCGCGCGTTTCGGCGAGCGGCTTCGGCTCGCCGCTCGAGGGCACCGTCGGCGCGGCGCGGGGGCCGCCGGCTCTCGCGGGCGCCAGCGCCTTCTCGGAGCCGGCCGGCCGCGCTGGGGCGGGGTCGCGAGCCAGCTCGATGGCCAGCGGGTCCACCGCGCCGGTCGCCGAGCGGGCAGCCGGGACCATCGGCGGGCGCACGCCCCCGGCCGAGGCGATCGGCGGCAGCGCCGGCTCGGCCGTCCCCTCGGCGCGCTCTGGCGCGGCGGGGGGGACGTAGCGCCGCGCGAGGAGCCCGTGAGGAGCGGTGCGCGGGCTCCTCGCGGGCGGCGCGGTGGGCTCCGGAACGCGCTCCAGCGCCTCGTCGGAGGCCTCGCCCCCGCGCCGGGAGAGCACCTTCGCCGCCGAGGCGACGCAGGCGTTCTCCACGCCGAGCTCGCGCGCCTTGGCGAGCGCGACCGCGAACGCCTCCTGCCCCTTCTTCTCGGGCGCCGCCGCGAGCTGACCGAGCTGGTTGCGGTACTCCGCCGCCAGGGCCGGGTCGCGCCGCAGCTCGGCCGGGACCGGCGCCGACCGGAGCGCCCAGGCGAAGCGGTCGTAGCCGAGGCCGATCTTGTAGAGCGCGCAGACCGCGGGCTCCGCCTGCTTCATCTGCACGATGGCGGTGTACGCGCGCTCCAGGCGGGTGAGCTTCACGCCCTTCCAGCCCACCTGGTCGCGGAGCCACTTCACCTTGCGCGGGTCCGAGAGCCTCCCCGGCACCGCGAAGTCGATGCGGTCGTACTCGGCGAAGGCTGGCTCCAGCGCCAGGTACTCGGCCTGCGCCACCACCTCCAGGGCGCGGTCGGCCTGCGGGCGCCCGTGCGCCTTCCAGTGGCGGAGCCCCTCCTCGTAGGCGCGCCGCTCGCCGGCCGCGTCGCCGGCCTTCGCCCGCAGCCGCGCCAGGCGGCCCTGGGCCGCGAGCCAGTCGGCGGGGTCCCTGGCGAAGCGCTCCTGGTAAGCCTCGAGCGCCTTCGTCTCCCGGGCCGTGGAGCCCTGGCGCGCGTGCAGGTCGGCGATGGAGAGCGCCACCCTGGGCGCCTCGGGGGCGGTGGGCCAGGTGTCGAGCCAGAGCTGGCGGTCGGCCTCGGCCTTCGACCGCTCCGCGAGCCCCTCGCGGAGCACGCTCGCGTCGTAGAGGGCGTCGCGCGCCTTCGCCTCCTCATAGCCGCCGGCGTCGCCGGAGGGGCCGCCCTTCTTGCCGCGGGAGGCGGAGGCGGCGACCTTCTTCCAGCCCTGGAAGTACCGCTCGCTGTCCTCCGCCGCCTGCTCGAAGTCGCTCACCGCGGCCCGGTCCTGGGCGTTCGCGAGGACGATGCGCGGGACGAGCGCGTCGTCGGGGTAGCGGCGCACGAGCTCCTCGCGCACGGCCATGGCGCGCTCCAGCCGCCCGGCCTTCACGAGGTCGACCGAGGCGTTGAAGAGCGCGGTGGGGGCGAGCCTGGAGCCGGGCCAGTCGCGCACGAAGGCCACATAGGCCTCGGCGGCCTCGGCGGGGCGGTTCGCCCGCTCCAGCTCCTCGACCACCTTGAAGGCGCTCCCCTCGATCACCTTGGAGAGGTCCTCCTTCAGCTCGGGGTGCGCGCGCAGGAGCTCGGCGTTCGCCCAGAAGCGGCGCGCCAGCGCGCTCATGCCGCGCCAGTCCGCTTGCAGGTTGTGGCCGTCGAGGGCGAGGTTCGCGGCGTAGCGAGCCAGCTCGTGGCGCGGGTGCTCCTCGGCCACCTCGGCGAAGAGCTTCTCCGCAGGCGCGAAGTCGTTGTACCGGTAGTGGATGTTGGCCGCCTTGTAGGCGATCTCCACCCGCTTCTCGCCCTTCGGAGCCAGCGCCAGGTACCGCTCGCAGGCGGCGAGGAGGCGCTGCTTCTCCGGGGGCACCGGCAGCTTCGTGAGCGCGTCGCCCTTCGCCCGCTTCTCCCCGGCCTCGGCGCGCTTCGCCACCACGTCGTAGGCGAGCACCGCGCTCTCCAGGGCGTCGGTGAGGTACTTGCCCGGCTGGCCCGGCTTGCCCCCCGGCCCGGCCCTCATCTTCGCGGCGTCGAGCTCGGCCACCCGCGCGTACTCGTCGCCGGCCTCGCCGAACTTCTCCAGCGCGTAGAGCAGCTCGGCGTGGAAGAAGCGCAGCTCGTAGGCCTGCGGCACCTCGCCGAAGACCGAGAGGTGGAGGCGGTAGAGGTCGGCGGCCAGCGAGGCGGTGGTGTCGTCGCGCGTCTTCTTCCACTCCGCGTGATACTGCACGGCCAGGGTGCGCAGGGTGTTCTCGGCGTCCCCCCGCGCCTCGGCGAGCGCCTTCCTCGCCACCTCGTCGCCCCCGCGCCGTTCGGCGGCCTGCAGCATCTCCACGAAGCGCGCCGCCTGCTGCACCGCCAGGTCCTTCTTTCCCATGCGGCCGGCGCTGGTCACGATCCGCTGCTGGAAGAGGGGCGCGTCTGGGCTGGCTGGCGAGGCGACGATGAGGCCGTGGTAGACGAGGATGGCGTCGTGGTCCTTGCCCTCGTCGAAGTAGAGCTGGGCCAGGCTCTTCAGCATGTCGCGGGCGTCCTTGCCGCCCACCCGGGCGAAGTCCTCGGACGCCGCGCGGGGCGAGCCCACGTGGCTGTAGGTGCGCACGTAGTCCTTGCGCGCCTCGCGCGCCAGGGCGAGCTTCTTGTCCGGCGCCACCGTGGAGGTGGGCAGGTCGCCGAAGAAGATGACGGCGCGGAAGAGGTCGAGCGCCTCGCTCCAGGCGCCGAGGTTGTAGTGGACCCAGGCCTGCTTGTAGAGCGCGTAGCCGTAGATCGAGGACTCGGTGTAGGCGGCGGCGCGCCGGTAGCTCTCCAGCGCCTTGGCCAGCGCCAGCTTGCGGTCGCCCTTCTCGGCCGACTCGAAGTAGTACTCGCCGTAGGCCATCCAGGCGTCGGGCACGTAGCGGGAGCCTGGGTAGCGCTTGATGAGCGTCCTGTAGGCGTCGAGCGCCTCGCGGCGGCGGTTCTGCCGCCAGAGGTTCTCGCCGAGGAAGAAGACCACCTCGTCGAGGCGCTGGTAGGAGGGGAAGCGGCGGACGATCTCGCGGTAGCGGGCGATGGCCTCCTGCTGCTCGGCGCGCGAGCGCTCCTGGAGGAGCTTCTTCTCGTCCGCCAGCCGCGTGGTGGCCGAGGCGTCGCCGCGCACCGCCGCGGCGGCGTCGTCGCGGCGGTTGGCCTCGAAGAAGAGGTACTGCGCCTCCTCCCAGTGCAGCTCCGCCAGGCGGAAGAGCCAACCCGGCAGCTCCTGCTCCGAGCCGCCCAGCTTGATGAGCTGCTCGAGGTCGCGCATCTCCTCGCGGCGCTTGCCGGAGACCTGCACCTCGATGGCGTAGCGGAAGGTCTCGAAGTCGAGGGCGGGGCCGCTCTCCCTGGAACCCTTGCCCTTCGCCTCGATGGAGCCGGCCAGCGAGGCGTCGGGCGAGAGCGCCCTCTTCTTGCCGAGGTCGGCGTCGGGCGCGGCGGCGCCGCCAGGAGGAGCCTCCCGAGCGGCCGGCGAGGCGGCGGCACCGGGCGCGGCCGCGCGCGCCGGGGGTCTCGCCTCGCGGCGCTGGGCGGCGGGGCTCGCCGAGAGCGGCAGGAGGAGCGCGCAGGCGACGCTGGCCGCGCGGGGCAGGAGGTTCTTTTGCACGGTTCATCCCCGAGGGTCAGCGCCGCCCGGTGTCGCGGCAGCCCTTGGTGAGGGTGTAGGTGAAGGTGCCGAGCTCGTCGCGCCAGAACTCCCCGTCGTACGGCCAGTAGAGGTGCTCGTCGGAGACGGCGGTGGAGTAGCGGTAGTCGCGGATCTCCTCGGCCTTGGCGCCCCCGGCCAGCGCGCCCTCCAGCGCCTCGCGCTCCTTGCGCGCCACCTCGATCTTGATGCGCAGCGCGCCTTGCAAGAGCTCGCGCAGGCCGTCGCGCTCGTACTCCAGCTTGGCGCGGGCCCGCGCTCCGGCCTCGTCGACGAGCCGCTGGCGCTCGGCGATGAGCCCCCCGCGCACCTCCTTCGCCAGCGGCGAGGCGCGGAAGGCCCCGCCGCGCGCCGCCAGGCGGTCGTCCATCTCGCGCTCCACCTCGACGATCGAGTCGTGGAGCCGCCGCACGCTCTGGTCGGTGAGCGCCAGCGCGAAGATGCGCCGCATGCCGGGCGTGGCGCCCACTCCGCGGCCCTTCTGCGCGTCCTGGAGGAGGTCGTAGAAGGCGGCCGGCGGCACCCGCCTGGCGGTGAGCGCCGTGAGCTCGTCGTGCACCCCGCCGAAGGCGCCGCGGAAGTCGTCGAGGATCGAGCGCGCCTCGGGGTAGCGGCAGTTCTCGAAGTAGACGATGGCCTTCAGGATCCACGACTCCGGGAACCAGGCGTCGCGGAAGTAGGGCGACTGCAGCGTGAGGAGGTTGCCCAGGGCCTTCTCGTAGTCGCCGATGCGGTAGTAGGCGTAGGAGGCCTCCCACAGCCCCTGCAGCCAGGCCTCGCCGCCCCAGGGCATGCGCCCGTAGTAGAAGATGGCGTACCGGTTCTGCTTGTACTCGTAGTGGATGCGGGCGAGCTGCAGGAAGGCGAGCTCGCGCAGGCGCGGATCGGCGGCGCGGCCGCGCTTCGGGCTGGTGAGGCGCACCACCTCCTTGAACGACTCCACCGCCTGCTGGCTCTCGCCCTGGGCGTACTCCGCGACGCCCTGAAGGAAGCGCGCCCGCCCGTAGGTGTCGCCCACCCCCTCGGCGCCCTTCCCGGCGGCCCTGGCGCCCGCCTCGGGGCTCACCAGCGCCACCAGCCGGCGCGCCTCGCCGTAGGCCTTCTTCGCCTCGGCCACGCGGCCCAGCTCGTCGAGGGCCTGGGCCCGCTCCAGCGCGTAGCGTGCGAGGAGGTAGTCGAAGCGGTCCTTCGAGGCGACCGGCAACGCGTCCTTGGCGTAGCGCGCCACCAGCGAGACCAGCACCGGCTCGTTCACCGAGCGTCCGGCCTCGAACATGAGCTCCAGCGCGTTGTAGAACCAGCGCGAGCCCTGCGGACCCTTCGCCAGCACCGGGCCGAGCTGGTTCAGCGCGGCGTGGGGGAGGCCGAGCCTCGCCAGGCTCTTCGCCAGCTGGTAGCGCGCCTCGTCGTGGACCTCGGCGTAGCGGCCCTGCGCCAGGATGGCGTGGTAGGCGAGCGCCGCCGCCTCGGCGTCTCCCCGCCCGAGGAGGGCGTTGGCCTCGGCGACGAGCTTGCCCGCCTCGCCCGGGCGGGCGCCGAGATCGAGCTCGGGCATGGTCACCGCCGGGGCGCCGGTGGTGGCGCGCTCGGCCGCCGGGGGCGGCGGCGCGAGCGGCGGCAGCTTGCCGCGGCTCGAGGGGGCGAGATTCGAGGCCGAGCTGCTGCGCCGCGGCCGGCGAGGCCAGCGCCAGCGCGGCAAGGGCCGCGAGGAGCCTCGCGGGCGGTGCGCGCACCGCCCGAGCGCTGAGGGGGAAGCGGGCTCGTTCACTACCCGTCATGGCGTCTCCCGGTGGGTCATCGGCACGAAGAAGGAGAGCGCCGCCTGGGCCATGAGCTGGTTCTGCAGCTTGCCGGTCGGCAGGCCCTTCACCTGGTACAGGACGTCCTTCAGCTCGAGCCCGAGGGCGGTGTTCCGCCCGAGGAAGATGCGCGTCCCCACGCCCAGGTGGCCGCCGGGCGAGGTGCCATCGGCGGGGGTCGCCCCGGAGAGCGCCGAGGTGGCGTCGAGGACGTCGCGGTAGCCGACGAGGTCGGCCCCGGCGAAGATGGAGAGGTCGAAGTGGAGCGCCTTCTCGGCGAAGAGGTTCAGCTTCCCGTAGACCGGCGAGAAGGCCACCTCCGCGCCCACCAGGTACTTCACGTAGCCCGGCACCTGGTAGAGCTCCCGCGGCAGGGCCTCGCGACAGCCGGCGTTGCTGGTGCAGACGGTGGTCGAGCCCGTCGCCCCGTGGGCGAAGGCATAGGACCCGGTGAGCGCCACCGACCAGACCTCGGTGAGGTGATAGCCGAGCCGGGCGCCCACCAGGTACTTCGAGAAGAAGGCGTCGTTCATCGAGATCTGCACGGACGGCGCCAGCTCCAGCTTGCCAGCCTTGGTGTAGAGCTGGCCCGAGACCGGCTTCACCTTGTTCTCGAAGGCGTCGGCGGCGCTGCCGCGCGCCAGGCCGGGGCGGAGGAGGAGGGCGGCGAGCGCGCAGGCCAGGACCGCTGCGCGGCGCGCGGCGCTGCGAGCCGCCGCCCGCTGTGAAGAGGAGGGGCGCGCGGCCGCGCGCTCTGCCGAAGCTCGCCTGGTCATGGGTAGACGTACCCGAAGCGGAAGGGGAAGAAGACCGCCACGCCCACCTGCACCGCGATCACCTTCTGGAGCGTGCTGGGCACCGCGGTGCTGGGCTGGTCGGCGTAGAAGGTGCCGAGGACGCCACCGTCGAGCGCGAGCCACTCGGCGGGGTAGAAGCGCACGCCCGCCCCGAGGTCGCCGGCGATGTGCGGGCCCACGCTGCGCGGCGCCGCGCTGGTGGCGCTCCAGGCGGCGCCGAAGCCCGCCAGGAGGTACATGTCGAAGTGGACGATGCTCGAGCCGAGCCAGGCGATCTTGCCGTAGACGGGCGACCACACCCCGTCGAGCATGAGCGTGTCGTGCAGCTGGGAGTTGAGGAGCTGGCTCTGGAAGGCCTGGCGCCCCTCGCGGCCGTGGGTGGAGCGCACCTGCTCATAGTGCGTCCCGCGCACCGCCAGCGCGAAGCTGTCCTCGAAGTTGTAGGCGAGCTTCCCGGAGAGCCCCACCTTCTGGAAGAAGGCGTCGTTGATGGAGGCCGGCACCGAGAGGCCGAGCTCGAGGCGGTGGCGCTTGAGGAAGCCCTTGCGCTGCACCGCCTTCACCCGGTCGGCGAAGGCCACGTCGCCCTCCCCGATGGAGAGCGGCGCCGCCTCGATGACCAGCGCCGGCTGGGGCGCGGCCTTCCCCGGCGCGGGAGGCGCCGGCTGCGCGCCCGGCGATGGCCGCGCCGCGGCGGGTGCCTCCGGCCGGGTGAGGTCGATCCCCGGCTGCTCGGCGGCCCGGACGGGCGCGGCCTCGAGGACCAGCAGTGAAGCGAGCCAGAGCAATGTAGTTTTATGTATGGATTGTCTCAAGCGATTCTCACCGCACGGTGTCCAGTTGCGCATCCTAGTCCAGCCCGCCCGCGAGTAGCAATCGCCCTGTCCCTGTTTCGAGGGACGGATTTTGCGCACTTTGCCCACCTCCGCCCCAATCGCCGGTGGGCTCCTGTCGTGCGCGGTGGGTGTCCGGTGTCCTTGAATCGAGGGAGGGGCGCGTGCTAACCGTCTCCCTCGGATGCGCGCGATCTCCTTCATGTGGTGTGCTGCCCTGGCCACGGCGCTCACGGCCTGCCAGGGCCCCGACGTGGGCCAGTCCTGCACCCTCCGCGAGGCCGAGGTGCAAAAGAATCCGGTGCCGGCCGACGTGCTCGAGGCGGGCAATGCCGCCTGCGACAGCCTGGTCTGCATCAAGTCGCCGGCCCAGCCGCAGGAGAGCAAGCTGAAGAGCAATCCCTATTGCTCCAAGCCGTGCGTCTCCAACGACGATTGCTACACCAGCGAGACCGGCCTCACCTGCCGGCCGGTCACGGTGGACCCCGACTTTTTGGTTACGCTGCCCCAGGCCACCCGGGAGCAGTACCAGCAGCTCCTCAACTGCCCTGCCGGCACCGACCTGCGCCAGTGCGCCCAGAGCTCGCGCTACTGCGCGGTGCCGGTGCAGTAGCCGCCCTGCGCGGTACCCGGCTGCGCTTGCCCCCGCGCGCGGCCCGTCCTAAGACGTGGCGCCATGGATGGTTCCAGCTTCGACGCGCTGAAGAGGTTCTTCGAGACCGCGCCCGTCGTCCGCAAGGCGACGAAGCCGCTCCACGGGGAGGCCGAGGTGGGCCTCCGGCTCGCCGCCGGACCGGCCCGCTTCCTCATGGCGGGCGGGGTCGCCCAGGTGGCGCAGGGCGCGGCGGTGAAGCCCGACTTCACGCTCACCCTCCCCGACGGCGCGGTGGCGCGCCTCACGGCCATGCAGGACCACCACGACGTGGGCGAGCTCGGCATCGAGTTCTTCAAGCTGGTGCTGGAGAAGGACCCCGCGCTGAAGGTCGAGGTCCACCTCGACGCGCCCACCTCCCAGCTCCTCGGCCACGGCTACCTGGGCGTGCTCGCACAGGGCGGGCTCAAGGTGAGCTGGTGGCTCATCAAGAACGGGGTGAAGAACCCCAAGGCCGCCATCGACCGACTTCGCGGCCATTGAGCTGGAACGTGGGCGCGACTCCGTCCCAGCTGGCCGTTCTCCTCGCCCTCGCCTGCACCTCGCCTGCTCCGGGCGCGACGGGCGCGCCGCCCGAGCCCCGGCCAGCTCCCGAGAGCCCCGAAGCGCTGCGCACCGCCCGCGGCGAGCGGCCCGCCGTCACCCTCCTCTCTCCCTCCGGACGCGCCGCCACGGTGAGGGTGGAGCTGGCCCGGACGCGGGCGGAGCACGAGCGCGGCCTCATGTGGCGGACCTCGCTCGGCGCCGGCGAGGGGATGCTCTTTCTCTTCGGCGAGGCGAGCGACCACGCCTTCTGGATGAAGAATACCCCGCTCTCGCTCGACCTCGTCTTCCTCGACGCCGCCGGGGAGGTGGTGGGCCTCGTCGAGCGCGCGGAGCCGATGACGGCGGCGCTGCGCTCCGTCGGGCGCTCGAGCCGGGCGGTGCTGGAGGTGAACGCCGGATGGGTCGCCGCGCACCACGTGCAGGTGGGCGACCGAGCGCAGTACCAGGGTTTCGCGTTGGAGTAGCGGGTCACCTCCAGGCGTGCTGACGCGGCTGGGCCGAGCCGCTGGGCCTTGCGGCCTCCGTCTCGTGTGGCCATGACAGGGGGATGCAGGACTTTCGGGAGCACGTTCGGTCGCCCGTCGAGCTCGAGGTCGAGTACCGGCAGCTCAACCGCTTCTTCGCCGACTACACCCGCGACCTCTCCAAGGGCGGCGCGTTCGTCCGCACTCCCACCCCCCTCCCCGTGGGCACCGCCCTCGCGCTGAGCCTCAGCCTCCCCTCCTGGAGCGCGCCCATCGCCATCGACGCGGAGGTGGTGCGCGCGGCGGAGCGGGGCGATTCCGGCATGGGGATCCGCTTCCTCTGGCACGACGAGCGCGAGCGGGAGGTCTTTCACGCCTTCGTGGAGCGCCTCATGGTGGAGAGCCTGGGCGCGGAGGTCGCGGGGCGGATCCTGCAGCCTCCGGGTTGACGAGGACGCCCGAAACCGCTCTAACCGCCGCATGGTTTCTCCCCTCCCGGGCGTGCGGCGCTCGACCGTGGCGCTCGTGCTCCTCGCCGGCTCGCTGGCCGGGGCGGGGTGCGCGGCGCGGCGGATCCCCGGCACGCAGATCCCCGACAACTCCGACACGCGCGCGGTGGTGGCCGCCATCGACACCTACCGCCAGGCGGCCGAGCGGCGCGACCCGGCGGCCATCCTGGCCCTGGTATCGGACAGGTACTTCGACGACGCCGGCACGCCCGACCCCTCCGACGACCTCGACCGGCAGGCGCTGGAGCGGAAGCTCACCGCCGACTTCGAGCGGCTCACCACCATGCGGCTCGACATCGCCGTGCGGCGCATCGAGGTCGACGCCGGCCGCGCCTCGGCCTTCGTCTTCTTCGACGCCTACTACCGCATCAAGACGCGGGGCGGCGAGATCGCCAAGCAGGCGAGCGACCTCCACCGCATGAAGCTGGTGAAGGAGGGCGGGCGCTGGAAGTTCGCCTCGGGGCTCTGACGAGGGTCACAGCCCGCACATCGAGAGGAGCTCGCGCTCCGGCAGCTCCACCAGGGCCGCCAGCCGGTCGCGGTAGCGGCGCCAGTCCTTCGGCGACAGCCGGTCCGCCGGCAGGGCGGCGAGGTGAAAGGCGTGGATGCGCGAGGCGGTGTAGCGGAGCGCGACGTACCGGGTGTACGGGTAGAGCGCGGCGCGAGTGGCCTCATCGACCTCCGCGCGCCGGCGGTAGCCCTCGAAGAGCGCCCGCGCCAGCTCGGGCCGGAAGCGGTGGTCGTAGCACCAGGCGTTGAGCATCACCGCCAGGTCGTAGGCGAGCGCGTCGACGCAGCACATCTCCCAGTCGAGCACCGCGGCGACCTCCTGCCCCTTCCACAGCACGTTGTCGGTGAAGAGGTCGCCGTGCACCAGGCCACGCGGCGCCTGGGGGAGGTTCCGCGACGCGGCGAGCTCGCTCCGGAGGAGCGGCAGGGCGGGCGCGACGAGCGGATCGCCCCCGCCCGAGGGCTCGAGCTCCCTCACCCAGCCGGCCACCCGCTCCCACCCGTAGGGGTTCGGGCGCGAGACTGGCACGCGGGGCGCGAGCGCGTGCAGGCGGCCGAGGAGCGCGCCGATGGCGCGGCACCGCTCGGGAGTGACCTCGCTTCGCGCGAGCTCCGCACCGGCCACGAAGGCGAAGAGCATGGCCGGGCGCCCGGCCACCTCCATCTGCGCGTCCCCGCCGGAGGTGGGGACCAGGGGCACCGCCGGAAATCCCTCGCGCGAGAGAAACCGCAGCACCTCGGCCTCGAAGGCCACGTCTTCCGGGCTCTTCCCCTCGTTGAGGCGCAGGAACCACCGGCGCCCGCCCGCCCAGAGGTGGTAGTTGGTGTTCACGCTCCCCTTCGGCTCGGGGAGGACGCGCTCGGGCGGCGGCAGCCCGTAGCACCGCATGACGCGCGCCAGCTCGTCTTCGCTGAGGGTGGTGTAGATCGCCATCCGGACCCGAGGAGCGGCAGGATGCGTTGCGCTCTCCGCGGCGTCAATCGTCGTCTGACGGCCGCGTCGCGCCGCCCACCTCGGCGGTGCGCCCGCGTCGCCCGCCGCTCCGCCCGGGGCGGCGCGGCGTGGCGTGGCGGCGCGGGTTAGAACCGCCTGGCGCAGCGGGGCCGGGAGGGCCGGGTCCGCTGCGCCCGGCCAGGCGAGGATCGCGCAGCGTGAACGGCGACAAGGACCCCATCGCGCTCTCCGACGAGCACAACGCCCGCGGCATCGAGCTCGCCGATCGCGGCTGGCTCGACGAGGCGGTGCGCGAGTTCCACAAGGCGATCGAGCTCGACCCGCGCTCGGCCCACGCCCACGACAACCTCGCCACCGTCTACGCCGAGAAGAAGCTCTACCGCGAGGCGCTCGGCGAGTACCTCGCGGCCCTCGCGCTCGAGCCCGACAGCGCCACCGCCCACCACAACCTCGGGTGCTTCCTCGCCGCCCACGGCCCGGAGATGGCCGTCGCCGAGTTCCGCGAGGCGCTCCAGCTCGACCCTTCTCACCCCGAGGCGCACGTGAGCCTGGGCCTCGCGCTCGCCGATCAGGACGAGGTGGCGGAGGCGATGAAGGAGCTGGAGGCGGGCATCGCTCTCGCGCCGCAGGACGCCTTTCCCCGGCACGAGCTCGCCTCGCTCCTCATGGACGAGGGCGACTACCGGGCCGCCATCGCCCAGCTGAAGGAGGTGGTGCGGCTCACCCCCGACGCCTTCGAGGCCCACCTCGACCTCGGCATCTGCTACGCGCAGAAGGGATTCTACGAGGAGGCCGAGCGCGCCTACGCCCGCGCCCGGGAGCTCCAGCCTGACGACCTGCTGCTCAACTACAACCTGGCGGCCCTCCACGCGCTCTGGGGCAAACCGCAGGCCTCGCTGGAGGCGCTCGGCCGGGCCTTCGCCGTCGACGCCGCCAAGGTGCGCGGCTGGCTCGCCGCCGACCCCATGTTCGAGAAGCTGAAGGGGGTACCCGCCTTCGACGCCCTCCTCACCGTCGGTCCGGCGGCCTGACGCGAAGCCCCCGCGCGTCCCACCCTGAAGCCCCGGCGCGTCCCACCCTCGGGAGATTGTCAGCGGCTCGCCACGCGCTAGGCTGTGCGCCATGGCTGAGCTGGCCCTCTTTCGACACGGCGAGGAGCTCCTGCGGGTGGCCCTCGCCGGCCGCACCGTGGTGGGGCGAGGCGCCTCCTGCGACGTCTCCCTGCCCGACCCCACCCTCTCGCGGGCCCACGCGGCCTTCGAGCTGCGCGGCGACAGCTGGGTCCTCGTGGACCTCACCGGGCGCGGCGCGCGGGTGGGGCGCGGGCTCGTGCGCGAGGCCGCACTCGCCGATGGAGCGGAGCTGGCCCTGGGGAGCTACCGGGCGCTCTTCCGCGCCGCGCCGGACACCTCCGACGACGCGACCCGGGTCGGGGGCGACGCCACCCTGCTCGTGGAAACGCGCGCGGAAATCCGGCCAAGCCTTCCAGGAGCCTTCGAGGGGATGATCTCCTCGGCACCAGCGCTGCGGCAGGTCTTCGAGCTGGTGGAGCGGGTCGCCCCGTCCATGGCGCCGGTGACCATCCTCGGCGAGACCGGCACCGGCAAGGAGCTGGTAGCGCGCGCCCTCCACCGCCTCTCGGGGCGCCAGGGCGCCTTCGTGCCGGTGAACTGCTCGGCCATCGCCGAGACCCTCATCGAGAGCGAGCTCTTTGGCCACGAGCGCGGCGCCTTCTCCGGGGCGGAGCGCCAGCGCAAGGGCGCCTTCGAGGAGGCACACGGCGGCACGCTCTTCCTCGACGAGATCGGAGAGCTGCCGCTCGACCTGCAGCCGAAGCTCCTGCGCGCGCTGGAGCAGGGGGAGGTGAAGCGGGTGGGCGCCTCGCGGCCCATCGAGGTGGAGGTGCGCATCCTCGCCGCCACCCACCGCGATCTGCGAGCCCGGGTGCGCGCCGGCCGCTTTCGCGAGGATCTCTATTACCGGCTGTGCGTGGTGCCGGTGACCGTGCCGCCACTCCGTGCGCGAAAGGGCGACGTGCGCGCCCTCGCCAGCCACTTTCTCCAGCGCGCCGTGCCCAAGGGGCAGGCGGTGCGCTTCTCGGAGGCAGCGCTGGCGCGGCTGGAGGGGCACGACTGGCCGGGCAACGTGCGCCAGCTCCGCAACGCGGTCCAGCGCGCCCTGCTCTTCCGCGGCGAGGGGCTCGTCATCGGTCCCGACGCCATCGTCTTCGACGACGCGCGCGACCCCGGTCCCCCAGCCGGTGGCGACGACGACGTGCTCTACGTGCGCGGGCTCACCATGGAGGCCATCGAGCGCGAGGCGATCCGGCTCTCGCTGCGCCGCCACGCGGGCCGCCGCGCCGCGGTGGTGAAGGAGCTGAGCCTCGCCAAGAGCACGGTGATGAAGCGCATCGGGCAGTGGGGCCTCCACGCCGAGGGGCGCGGGGCCGACCGGGCCGCGGAGGGCCCGGAGGAGGACGACGAGGGGTGAAGGAGCGCCGGCGATGGCTCAGCGGCCGCGCTTGCTGCCCCGGGTGAGCTCGGCGAGCCTCGCCTTGGCCCGCTGGGCGGCCGACGTCTTCGGATACCGCTTCACCACGTCCTGGAACAGGGCGCGGGCGTCTTCCTCCATCTCGAGCGCCAGCATCGACTCGCCCGTGCGCAGGAGCGCGTCCGGGGCCTTGTCGGAGCGGGGGAAATCCTGGGCCACCCGGCCGTACTCGAGGATGGCCTCGCGGTAGCGGCGGTCGCTGAAGAGGATCTCGCCCACGCGGAAGTGGGCGTCGGCGGCCCGGGGGTCGGCGGGCCACTTCTTCGTGTACTCGTCGTAGAGCTCGCGGGCGACGGCGCGCTCTCCGGCCGCCTCGCGCGCCTGGGCCAGGCTGAAGAACTCGTTCTTGTCGGTGGGTCGCTGGAGGCTCTCCAGCTTGCGCCGCGCCTCGAACTCGTCGAGGGCACCCGTGCCCTTCAGCGCCGCGAAGCGCGCCTCGGTCTCGCCCTTCTGCGCGCCCAGGGTGCGGTCGAGGAGCTCCAGGCGGTGCGCCTGCTCCTCGAGGAGGCCGCGGAGGCGAACGACCTCCTCCGCGAGCTTGTCCTGGTTCACCGCCAGGTCGGCCCCCGAGCGGTGGGCCGTGGCGTTCAGCTCGTCGAGCTTCTTCTGCACCTCGCCGACCTTGGCATCGACGGTGGCCACACGTTGACGGACGGTGTTGCGCTGCTCCTCCAGCTGCCGGGCGGCGAAGTCGCTCTCGCCTTCCAGTCGCTGAATGCGCGTCTCCATCTGCTCACCACGGGAGGTGGTGACCCAGCACCCGGAGACGCCCAGCAGGAGAAGCAGCGCAAGCCATCTCATCGACGAACTCCCCGAGGGGCTACTGGACCACCACCGCGCGGCGGTTGCGAGCCCAGCAGGTCTCGTCGTGCTCGTTGCACACCGGGCGCTCCTCACCGTAGCTGGTGGTCTTCACCGCGCCGGCGTCGACGCCGAGGTTCACGAGGTACTTCTTCACCGCCTCGGCCCGGCGCTCGCCGAGGTGCAGGTTGTACTCGGTGGTGCCGCGCTCGTCGGCGTGGCCTTCCACCGTGGCGCCGGCCCCGCCCTTCAGGCACTGGGCGACGGTGCCGAGCGTGTTCCGCCCCTCGGCGTCGATGTCAACCTTGTCGAAGCCGAAGTGGACGGCGCTCTCCTCGCCGCCGCAGACGGCCGGGGCCGGCTCGGCCTGGGTCATCTTGGTCACGCAGCGACCCGACTCGCAGCCCTGGCCGGAGCCGCACTCGGCGTCGGACTGACACTCGGGCTTCGGCTCGGGGGCGGCGATGCAGCGGCCGTCCTGGCAGGTCTTGCCGGCGCCGCAGTCCACGTCGCCCATGCACTCGGGCCGCGGGGTGCACTTGTTCTGACGGCAGACGAAGCCTGCCTGGCAGTCGGTGTCCGCGCCGCACTCCTGGCACATCCCCTCGACGCACACCTTCCCGTAACCCTGCTGGTCCTTGCAGTCGTCGCTGGTCTTGCACTCACCGTTCTTGGGCTTCGACGAGCAGGCTGCGAGGGTCATGACAGCGACCGAGAGCGAAAGCAAAAGATCCGGCGCATCCGTAGTCCTCCCTTGTTCATGGTTCAGTCCGCGCCGATATCTCGCTCCGATCCCCATCCGTGTCAAAGGAAAACCATGTGTCCGTCCGGACGGGGCAGCCCCGGCAGGGTTCGGGCGCTCGGTGGGAGCATGCCCACCTGGACTTTCGTCTCCACCTGGCGAAGCTTGCAGCCGGTGCCCGCATCGGTCCTCATCGTCGACGACGAACGCAACATCCTGCTCACCCTCTCCCGGGCCCTCGCGCTGGAGGGGTATGTGGTGGCCACCGCGAGCGGCGGGGTGGAGGCGCTGGAGAAGCTCGCCGCCACGCCCATCGACCTCGTGGTGATGGACGTCCGCATGCCCGACCTCGACGGGCTCACCGTCCTGCGGCGCGCTCGCGAGGCGCGGCCTGGCCTCCCGGTCATCATCATGAGCGGCCACGGCTCCATCGAGACGGTGCGGCAAGCCTTCAAGCTGGGCGCCTTCGACTACCTCGAGAAGCCCATCACCGAGCGCGACAAGCTCCTCGTGGCGGTCAAGAACGCCCTCGACCTCTTCCGGCTCTCCGAGGAGAACGCCGCGCTGCGGGAGGCGGCGGGTGGGCTCGACATGGTGGGGAGCGGGCCGGCCATGACGCTGCTCTTCGAGCGGGTGCGGCGCGCCGCGGCGAGCGAGGGGCGCGTGCTCGTCACCGGCGAGAACGGCACCGGCAAGGAGCTGGTGGCTCGCGCGCTGCACCAGGGTTCGCGGCGGAAGGACCGGCCCTTCGTGAAGCTGAACTGCGCGGCGGTGCCGGCCGAGCTCATCGAGAGCGAGCTCTTCGGCCACGAGCGCGGCGCCTTCACCGGGGCGGTGACCGCGCGGCGCGGCAAGTTCGAGCAGGCCGACGGCGGGACGCTCTTCCTCGACGAGGTGGGCGACATGCCCGCCGCCATGCAGGCCAAGGTGCTGCGGGTGCTCCAGGAAGGCGAGCTGGAGCGGGTGGGAGGCCAGCAGACGCTGAGGGTGGACGTGCGCGTCCTCGCCGCCACCAACCGCGATCTCGAGGCGGAGGTGGCGGCGGGGCGGTTCCGCGAGGACCTCTACTACCGGCTGGCGGTGGTGCCGATCGCGGTGCCGCCGCTGCGCGAGCGGCGCGAGGACATCCCCACCCTCGCCGACACCTTCCTCTCCGAGGCGTGCGCCCGCAACGGCCGGAGAGCGATGTCGTTCGGCCGGGACGCGCACCTCGTGCTCCAGGCTCACGCCTGGCCCGGCAACGTCCGCGAGCTGCGCAACGCCGTGGAGCGCATGGCCATCCTCTGCGACGGACCGCTCCTCGGCGGGGCCGACGCCGCGGCCGCCCTCCCCGGCGCGAGGGCGCGGGCGGAGCACAGGAGCCGGCTGCGCGAGGGCCTCGGCTTCCACGCCGCGGTGGAGGAGGCCGAACGCGGAGATCATCGCTCAGGCGCTCGAGGAGCACGGCGGCCACATGACGGAGACCGCCCAGGCCCTCGGCCTCGAGCGCAGCCACCTCTACAAGAAGATGCGCGCGCTCGGGCTGCGGACCTGACGGCAAGCCCGGCGCCTCGCAGCGCTCACCCTGCGTGTCTCCCTCGCCCGGTGCGGTGTCCCTGCAGACACGCACCCCACGCGCTGCAGCCGACCCAGCGGTCGCATTTTTTGGCACGCGCCGTGCTTAGTGGCATGGTGCTCTCCGGGCGGCGAGCCTTGCACCCACCGCCCGGAGGAGCGTAGAGGCCCCTGCAGGGTGCCACTGTCGCCACCTCCTCACCGAGCTTCGATGGACCTTCCGATCGAGAACCCGCCCTTGTCACGCAGCCTCGCCGACCGCCGCTCCCCCCGCGCCGCTCGCGCCAAGCGCGCCCCGGAGCACGGGGAGCGCGCCCGGGCACGTCTTCGCCCCTGGCGCGCCCTGCTGGTGGTGGCCGCGGTGGGGCTCGGCGGCGGCGGCGCGGGGTTCGCCTGGGGCATGTCCGCCATGCACGCCCTCCCCACCTTCGAGACCCTCAGGGACTACCGGCCGCTCATCGCCACGCGCGTCTACGCGAGCGACGGCAGCGAGGTGTTCTCCTTCGCCCGCGAGCGGCGCACGGTGGTGCCCTTCGACCAGATCCCGCTGGTGATGAAGCAGGCGGTCCTGGCGGCCGAGGACGCCCATTTCTACGAGCACCAGGGGGTGAACTACCTCGCCATCGCGCGCTGCGCGGTGAAGAACGTCCTGAAGGGCCACACCTACTGCGGCGGCTCCACCATCACCCAGCAGGTGGTGAAGACCTTCCTCCTCAGCTCGGAGCGCCACCTCGCTCGCAAGATGAAGGAGCTGGTGCTGGCGCGGCGCCTGGAAAGGAACCTCCGCAAGGACGAGATCCTCTACCTCTACCTGAACCAGATCTACTTCGGGCACCGCCGCTACGGGGTGGAGGAGGCCTCGCGCTTCTACTTCGGCAAGGGCGTGGCGAAGCTCACGGTGGGTGAAGCGGCGATGATCGCCGGGCTGGTCCAGTCGCCCGAGCGCCTCTCGCCCATGAAGCACCCGGTCGCCGCCAAGGAGCGGCAGCGGTACGTGCTCCGGCGCATGGCCGAGGAGGGGTTCGTGTCGGCCCGGGTGGCGGACGGCGAGGCGGCGCGGCCCCTCGCCCTGGCGCGGCGGGTCGACGACGGCGCCGGGGTCTGGTACGCCGACGCCGTGCGCAAGTATCTCGACGAGAGGTACGGCGCCGAGCGCGTGGAGACCGAGGGCCTGGTGGTGGACATCGCCATGGACCCGGAGCTGCAGCGCGCCGCCGAGGATGCCCTGGAGGCGCAGCTCCGGGCCGTCGACCGGCGACAGGGCTGGCGCGGGGTGGTGGCCCACCTCGACGGCGAGCAGGTGAAGGCGGCCATGCCGGTGTGGCGCGAGCGCCTCTCGGCGGCGCAGCCTCGACCCGGCGAGGTGATGGTGTGGGACCTCGCCCGCGTCTCCCCGGACGACGTCGAGCCGGGCGCCGAGGGCGAGGGCGACATTCGCCGCATGGTCCGGGTGAGGCCGCTCGCGGTGGACGGCCTCTACGACGGCCTCGTCACCCAGGTGACCGGCCGCTCCGCCGCCGTCGACCTGGGGCAGGCGACAGGGCGAGGTCGCGCTCTCCGAGGTGACCTGGGCCCGGAAGTTCAACCCGGTGAGCGCCACGCCGGCTCCACGCAGGGTGAGCGAGGTGCTCCGGGTGGGCGACGTGGTCCTGGTGCGCGTGCTGGCCGCGAAGCTCGCGCCCGCGGACATGGCCCGCGCCGGCCTCGCGCTTCGGCTGGGCCTCGAGCAGGTGCCGCGGGTGCAGGGCGCGCTCGCGGCGGTGGACCCGGACACGAGGGGGGTGCGCGCCCTGGTGGGGGGTTACGACTACGCGCTCTCCCAGTTCAACCGCGCCATGCAGGCCAAGCGCCAGCCGGGCTCCGCCTTCAAGCCCTTCGTCTGGGGCGCCGCCATCGCCTCTCGGCGCTTCACCCCGGCCACCCTCGTCTACGACACCCCCGACATCTATCGCGACCAGTGGACCGGCAAGGAGTGGCGCCCGCAGAACTTCGAGCGCGAGGCGTACGACGGACCGATGCTCCTCTACGAGGCGCTCGCCCACTCCAAGAACACGGTGGCGGTGAAGCTCGTCGACACCCTCGGCGCGGCGGCGGTGATCGACTTCGCGAAGCGCTGCGGAGTCGCCTCGGACATGCCGCGCACGCTGTCGCTCGCTCTGGGAACGGGAGAGGTCTCGCCGCTGGAGCTCGCCAACGCCTACGCCACCATCGCCGCCGGCGGCCGGCCGTCCCCGCCCGTCCTCGTCGCGCGGGTGCGCGACCGGACCGGGAAGGTGCTGGAGGAGCACCGGCCCCTCCACCCGCCCAACCCCGAGGGACGGGTGCTGGTGGCCGCAGCGCCGCCAGCGGAGGAGGGACGGGCGCCCACCGCTCCCGCCATCCTCCCGCCCGGTGGCGCCGAGGGCGCCGCCGTCCTGCCGCCCTCGCCCGCCTACGGGGCCGGGATCGAGCCGGAGGTGGCCTACGTGCTCACCACCATGCTCCGCGAGGTGGTGGATCACGGCACCGGGAGCGCGGCGCGGGCGCTGGGTCGGCCGCTGGCCGGGAAGACCGGCACCGCGCAGGACCACCGCGACGCCTGGTTCGTCGGCTTCTCGCCTGAGCTGGTGGCGGGCGTGTGGGTGGGGTTCGACTCGCACGAGCCGATGGGCGCCCGGGAGACGGGAGCCGGGGCGGCGTTGCCCGCCTGGATGAGCTTCATGCGGCGGGCGCTGGCGCGCCGCCCGGCGACCACCTTCCCGCTTCCACCCACGGTGGAGATCGCCCGCATCGACGCGGCGAGCGGGTTGCTGGTGGTCGACGACTCGCCCGGCGCGCTGAGCATCGCCTTCGTCCCCGGCACCACGCCCTCTCGCTCGGTGATCGATGCGCCGCCGCCCGAGCCGCAGAGCTTCTTCATGGATGAATGACTCTACGGCAAGCCCGGCGCGGCGAGGGCCGACCGCCCCGCCGCCTGGATGGTGGCGCCCTACCTCTCCTGGAGCGCCTTCGCGCTCGGGCTCAACGCCAGCATCGTGCTGCGGAACTGAGCGAGCAGAGGTCCGAGCCAGGGCTGGTGGGCGCCGGGTCAATCCACCCCTGCCTGCCTCCTCATTCGGTGCGTGATCCTCGACCCTCCGACCAGTTCGAGGACGGGACGCGTGCAGGCTGGCGGGAATGGGCCGGGTTCCCCCGGCGCGAACGGCGGTAACCTCGGGCCATGTGGCTGCACCTCGTCACCCTGCTCGCGCTGCTCCTCGGCGACGCGCCGCCGGGCGGTAGCTCCATCGCGCGGGCCGCCGGTGCGCTGGCCGATGGCCTCGGGCCTGTCGCGCCCGAGGAGCGCTCGCTGGCCTTGGCGGTGACGGCCGCAGGGCCGGCTCGCCAGCAGGATGCGCTGCGGGCCGCGGTGCAAGCGGCCCTCCTGGAGGCGCTGGAGGGGCGCGGCCTGACCGTCTCCATCGTCGCGGGCGGCGAGCCGGCGGAGGAGGCGGCTCGGTCGCGCGGCGCTGACCTGCTCCTCGCCGTCCGGGTGGCCGTGACTGGCGCCGCGCTCACCCTGTCCGGCGAGGCGGTGCCGACCCGGCCGAACTTCTTCCTTCAGCGCGGCCCCTACCGGCCGCGCGGCACCCGCTTCGTCACCGCCAGCGCGCCTCGCGACGCGCTGGTGAACGGCCTCGCCCCGCGGGCGGCCGGCCCACTCACCGTGCAGATACTCGCCACCGTGCCGGGCCGGGTGCGGGCGCTGGCCGCGGGGCCGGGCGAGCCGGGCGGCGTGGTGCAGGTGGTCGCGGTGACCAGCTCGGAGGTGCTCCTCCTCGACGCGCGCGGCGCCGTCCTCGACCGGTGGCCCTGGCCGCCGCCACCGCCGGGGCCACGCGTGCGCGACCCGGGCGCGGCAGCGGTGGTGGTGGCGGGTCACGCGACGTGCGCGCTGGCGGGCAGGACCGGCGCGGTGGCCTTCGCGCTCGGGGGCGGGCGGCTCACCCAGCTCACCGAGGCTGATCGGTCGCGAACGGGCGGCGCGGGAGGGACAGCCCCCGGGAGGCGAGCGCCCGGTGACGAGCGCGCCTCCCCCAGCGCCGGCTCCGGCCAGATCGCGCCCCCTGGGCTTCTGGCCGGCCTCGACGAGGCGCGGGAGGGTGCGGCGTCCGGCCGACTCGTGGTGCTGGCGGCGAATGACGCGGGTCTCCTCTCCGGCTCGTTCGTTCACGGGCGAGGGATCCTCGACGGTGCGCTCGCGCTCGCGCCGGCGTCTCCGTCGCCTCCCGGTCCGCTCGCGCCCGTCACCGCCGCGGGGGAGACCTCCTCCACCGCCGCACCAAACAGCAGCTCTCCCGCGCTTGCGCCGGCGGGCGCCCCGCCGGCGCGCTTCACCGCGCCGGCCGCGCTCTTCGCGGTCGCCGCGGCCCCGCGCGCGGGGCGCATCGCCTTCGCAGCCGCCGACGTCCACGGCGCGTTGAGCCTGCTCTCGCCGTCTCTCCAGCCGGCCGCCCCACCGGTTTCCGGGGCGGGAGCGGGCCTGGCACTGGCCAATCTCGACGGCGACGGGGAGAACGAGGTGGTCACCTCCTCGATCAGGCTCGACCTGCCCGACACCCTGCGGGTCTGGCGACCCGGCACGCCGCCTCGCCTCCTCCTGGAGACGCCGGTGAGCGAGGGGAGCCTCCTCGCTGGCACCGCCGCCAATCTCACCGGGGACGGCCTCGACGACGCGCTGCTCGCCGCCGCCACCTCCGGCGCGACCGCGCTCGTGCTGATCTCGGCCGATGCCCGGCCGCGCGGCGAGGGCTCACCGTGACAGGGCATCGCGCCGCCGAGCCTCACAACGGCCGGGGGTCTCCCCCGGCTCACCGCAAGGGCGACGCGCGCGACGCCTCGGAGTCGAGCAGCGGCCGGGCCGGTGCGCCCGCGAGCCACGCGCGGGCTCGGGCGGTCCACGGTGCCGCCCTCCTCGCCCTGGCCTGGCTCTCTTCCGTCCCCTCCCCGGTCGCGGCGGGCGGGCGGCCACGGTACGGGGGCGCGGCCCAGCTCGTCCTCCGCGGAGCGCTGCCGGCCACCCTCGACCCGGCGCTCGCCTCGACGCGCAACGACCTCGTCGTGGCCGGAGCGCTGGGGGCGGCGCTGGTCGAGCTCGACCTCAGGGGCGAGCCCGCGCCGGCCCTGCTCGCGAGCCTGCCGGAGATCGAGCCGGGCGGCCGCGGCGCGCTCCTTCGCCTGCGCGCAGGGCTCGCCTTCCACGACGGCGCGCCCATCGACGCACGGTCGGTGGCCGCGAGCCTCGCCCGGCTCTCCGGGCCCGGGTCGGCGCACGCCTGGCTCCTTGGGCCGGTGGTGGGGTCCGCGGCGGTGCGGGCAGGCCGGAGCTCCTCGCTCGCCGGGGTGGAGGTGCTCTCCAGGCTCGTGCTCCGGGTGAAGCTCTCCCGCCCCTACCCGCAGCTCGCGGCGGCGCTCGCCACCGCGCCGGCCGCGGTGGTGCACGAAGGCCCGGGAGGCCTCCTCTCCGGCGCAGGCCCCTTCCGCCCGGAGGGTCGGGATCGCCTCCCGGCGACCCGAGAGCTGGAACCTCGAACCGGGCCCTGGCGCGCGGCTCGCCTCGTGCTTCTGCCCTTCGACGGCCACCACGCCGGGCGCCCTTTTCTGGACCGGCTCGTCCTCAGAGCGGAGGAGGGGCCCGGCCCTGAAGTCGTCCCCAGCACCTACCTCCTCGCGCCGCTGGCGGCGACCGGGGTGCGCGCCGCTCCCCTCGGCTCGCCCCCTCCCCTCGGCTCGCCCCCTCCCCTCGGCTCGCCCCCTCCCCTCCTCAATCTCCTCCTGGCGCGCGTCCCGCCCCGCCTGGGCGCCGCGGCCACGCCGCTCCGCGAGCTCCTCGCCTCGCTCGACAGGGCCGACCTCGCCAGGGTGATGCGCCACGGCGCGGTGCCGCTCGCCTCGCTCCTCCGTCTCCCACCCGCGCTGGAACCGTCGAGCGCACGTCCAGCGACGGTGCAGCCCGGGCTCCGGGAGGCCGCGACCGGGGCTCCCGCGCGGGTGCGGCTCGTCTTCCTGGACGACCCGGGCGCCTCGCCACCGGCCCGCGCGGTGGCCGGGCGCCTCCAGCTCCTGCTCCACCAGCGCGGGGTCCGGGCTGCACTTCAGGGCCTCCCCGCCACCGTCTTCCGGGCGCGCCTCGCGGCCGGCGACTTCGAGGTGGCCCTGGTGCCGGTGGCGCTCGCTTTGGCCGACCCGACCCTGGCGCTCGCCCAGGTCGCCTCGGCGCTGGCCGGGACGGCCGCCGGCGCCGAGGTGCTCGACCGCGCCCTGACGGCCGGGCCGGAGGGACTCCCGGCGCTCGCGAACCAGCTCGAGCGCGAGCTCCTGGCGGTGCCGCTCTGCGCTTCACCGGTGGTCCTCCGCCTCACCCCGGGCGTGGCCGGCGCCAGCGAGCGGCCCGACGGCAGCATGGACCTCGGCGACGTGTGGCTCGACGAGGCGCCCCTCGCCGGAGCGGGAGCGGGAGCGGGAGCAGGATGATGCTCCGATACCGGCTCACCGCCCTCTTCGCGCTCTTCGCCGCGCTGCCGCTCCTCGCCGCGGTGCTGCCGGTGTCGCGCGCGCTCGACGGCGCGCTCGAGCAGGAGTACCGCGCCCGCCTCGACGGCGCGGCCAGGGCCGTGGCGGGCGAGTACCGGCGCGTGGCGCGGGAGGCCGCCGCCGCCGCGCGCGAGGCCGCCCGCGCCCCCGAGGTGAGCGAGCTGGCCGAGGAGCGGAACGCGCCCGGTTTCGAATCCGGCCGAGGTTGCGGGCCGCGCTGCTGACTGGATGCGGGCGCGGGGCCTCGACGCGCTCACCCTCTCCGGCGAGGACGGGCGCGTGCTGTCGTCGGGTCAGCTCCCCGCCCGCGCCGGCGACGTGGACCCCGAGCTCGTGGAGCTGTTTGCCGCCGTCGGGCCCGGCGAGGCCGTGCCGCGCGAGCTCTCCCGCGCCACCCCCGAGGGCGTGGAGCCGATGCTGACGGCCGCGGCCTGGTCGCCCGTCCCAGGGGCCTCACCGCCCCTGCGGGTGACGGCTGGGCTGGAGCTCGGCGCCAGCCTTGCGAACCGTCTCGCCGCGCTCACCGGCGGAGCGGTGGAGGTGCGTACGGCCGGCCGCCCGAAGACGCTGGCGAGCGCCGCACCGCGCGGCGAGGCGCAGACGATCGGCGCACGCCTCCTCGGGAGGGCCCGCCCCCGCACCCGAGAGATCGCCCTCCCCTCGACCGGTTCTCCCAGGGCCTTCATCGCGGTGACCCTGCCGGTGAGCGGCCTCGCCCGGGTGCAGGCCAGCGTGCGGTGGGCGCTCCTCGGCGCGCTCGTCCTGGCGCTCGCCGCCGCCACCGTGGCCGGCCACCTGGTGGCGCGCCGGGTGACCCGCCCGGTGGAGGCGCTGGCAGAGGGGGCGCGGCGCGTCCGGGAGGGCGACCTCTCCGCCCAGGTCAGGGTCGCGGCCTCCGCCGAGATGGGAGAGCTGGTGGCGGCCTTCAACGCCATGACCGGCGAGCTTTCGCGGGCCACCGCCCGGGCCGCGGCCGCCGAGAGGGTCGCCGCCTGGCGCGAGGTGGCGCGCCGCCTCGCCCACGAGGTGAAGAACCCCCTCACGCCGGTGGCCATGAGCGTGGAGACGCTGCGTGAAGCCTGGAAACGCAAGCTGCCGGCCTTCGGAGAGCTCTTCGAGGAGGGCACCCGGGCCATCGCCGAGGAGGTACGCCGCCTGGTGCGCATCGTCGACGCCTTCTCGCGCTTCGCGCGCCTTCCGGCTCCCGAGCGCGGGCGTGAGGAGGCGGCGGAGCTCCTCTCGGCGGCGCTGTCGCTCTATCCCGAGGAGGAGGGCGGGGTGCAGCTCACGCGCGCGCTCGAGGCTGATCTTCCGGCCGTCGACGTGGACCGCGACCAGTTCCAGCAAGTGGTGCACAACCTGGTGAAGAACGCGCTGGAGGCTCTCGCACCCCGCGGGCACGGCGCGGTGCGGGTGAGCGCCCGGCCCGACCAGGGCGGACTCCGCGTGGAGGTCGAAGACGACGGCCCGGGCATCGCCCCGCAGGACCTGCCGCACGTCATGGAGCCCTACTTCTCGACCAAGAAGGGCAGCGAGGGAGAAGGCGGCACCGGCCTCGGTCTCGCCATCGCCAGCCGCATCGCCGAGGAGCACGGCGGCCGGCTGGAGGTCAGCTCCACCGTGGGAGAGGGAACGACCTTCACGCTCTGGCTGCCGGCCGCCGGGCGCGCCTGACCGTCGCTCGTCAGCGGACGGGGCTCGCCTTGATGGCCGCCTTGCCGTCCTTCACGTGCACCTGGAAGCGCACCGTCCGGCAGCCCTTCTTGGCGACGAGCTGCTGGCGGTGACTCGCGAGCTTCTGGCGGAAGCGGTCGAAGGAGATCCGGCCGCGTTCGTTGCACTCGGTCCGCACCCGCACGAAGTCGTCGTACACCGCCTGCCAGTGCTGTTCGTCGGCTTCGGTGGCGGGGGAAACCTCGCCAGCGGCCTGCGCCTCGGCGGGCACCGGGCGGGAGGCCTCCTCCGCGACCGGACGACCGGTCTCCAGCATGGCCGTGGCTGTGCGCTCCTCGGCAACGGGAGCGGGAGCGGGGGTGCGTTCGGGCGAGGTGGGGGGGAAGAAGTAGGGGGCGGTGCCGGGCTCCGGCACCGGTCGGGCCTCTTCGGCCGCAGCCGGGGATGTCGCCGGCTCCGGCGATGAGGGAGGTTCCTCCGCCGGCGCTTCCTCGGCCGGCTCGAAGGCCTCTGGGGCAGGCGGTGCCTCGGGCGGAGGCTCGGAGGCAAAGCGCCCCTCCTCCCTTGTCGGCTGCGCGACCTGTTCACTCGCGGCCATCGACGGCGGCAGTCCCACGGTCGACGGGGTCCGGGGGGGGGGCAGCCCGAAGGGGTCGGGCCGTGGGTTGGCGAGGGCGTCCTTGGCCGCTCCTGCCTCCTCGGCAGCGCGGTTGAGCGCCTGCGAGATGCTCCCCAGGCTGCCCGCCATGGGGGGAGCGCGCGCGCTGAAGTCGCCCCGGGCGATCCGGTCGGCCACCGCCACGAGCTGCCGCGGCACCACGGCGCGCTGCTCGTCGGTGGTGGAGGCGGTGAGGAGGAGGCCGATGAGCAGGAGGAGGACGAGGATCACGAAGGCGATCCACTGGAAGGTGGCCACCGGCGCCAGCGCCGGGGCGAGCGCCACCGAGGCGAGGATCGACCCCTTGGCCGCCCCGGGGATGTCGACGGCCATCACCCGATAGGCGGGCGCGTCGACGAGGATGAGCGGGACGGCCGGGAAGCCGGGCCCGGGAGAGGTGGCTGGCAGCACGCCGGCGCTCGACGGGACCCCGGGGGTCGAAGGGGCGCCTCGGAGCACCACATCGGCCTCGGCCGGAGGCAGGGAGCTGCGCACGGCCGCGCCATCCACCTTGGAGGTGAGGTCGACGCCGCCGGCGGTGCGGCTCGTCACCAGCGCTGCCGTGCCTTCACCCGGGGTCGCGCCGGCGGCGGCCGGCGCGACGCGCGTCGCCACCTCGGCTGCCGCCCCCCGCAGCATCGCGTCGGCGCGGCCGAGCTCGCGCTTCACCCACCAGCTCGGCACGAGCAGGGCCGCAGCCAGGCAGACGAGGACGACCAGGACGGTATAGATGCCGATCTTGAGCCGGTTCATCGCCGCGTCCTCTTATCACGATCAGGCATCCCTGGGCACCGCGATCATCCGCTCCAGCGCCCGGCGGGCCCCGGCAGCGACGGCGGCGGGCACGTCGATGACGTGGCGGCCGCGCACGAGGGAATCGCGCACCATGGCGAGGTCGATCATCTTCATGTACGGGCAGTGCAGCCGGCAGCCGATGCAGCCGTCGGCCACCACGAACTCGCGGTCCGGCCAGCGCCGGCGGAGCTGGTTCACGATCCCGTGCTCGGTGGCCACGATGAAGGTCCTCGCCTCCGGGTGGCGCTCCACCGCCGAGAGCATGGCGGTGGTGGAGCAGACCTCGTCGGCCACGGCGAGCACGTCGGCCCGGCACTCCGGGTGGGCGATGATCACCGCCTCGGGGCGCTCGCGCTTCACCCGCTCGACGGTGGAGCCCCGGAGCACGTCGTGCACCGGGCAGCAGCCGTCGTACACCACCACCTCCTTCTCCGGCACCTTCGACTTCACCCACGCGCCCAGGTTCTTGTCGGGGGTGAAGAGGATCTTCTTCTGGGGCAGGGAGCGAACCACCGCGGCCGCGTTGGCGCTGGTGCAGCAGATGTCGGAGAGCGCCTTCACCTCGGCGGTGGAGTTCACGTAGGTGACCACCGCGTGGTCCGGGTAGCGCGCCTTCCAGTCCTCCAGCGACTCGGCGGTGATGGAGTCGGCGAGCGAGCAGCCGGCGGAGAGGTTCGGCAGGAGCACCCGCTTCGAGGGGTTCAGCACCTTGGCCGACTCGGCCATGAAGTGCACGCCGCAGAAGACGATGGTGCCCTGCGGCGCGCGCTGCGCCTCGATGGAGAGCTGAAGCGAGTCGCCGACGTAGTCGGCCACCGCCTGCACCTCGGGCACCTGGTAGTTGTGGGCGAGGATGACGGCGTCCTCGCGCCGCGCCAGCTCCCGCACCTCCTCGGCGAGCGCGCGCGCCTCCTCGGTCGAGAGCTCGCTCCCCGCGGCAGGGTTCGCCACGGGGTCGTGAAGGGGAAGGGCCGTGGAGGGCATGGTTGCTCGTTCTCCGGCGGGTGACGACGGCTCGCCGGCACAGCCGGCGAGCCGTCTCCCGCGTTCACCTGGTGACGGTCACCCGGAACACCCGCCGCGCCCCCTGCCCGCTGCCGGAACCGGCGCTGCACAGCGTCGTCCCCGGCTTCACGCCGCGCAGGGCGAGCCCGTCCGCGGCCGTCTCCTCGGGCACCGCGATGGAGGGGTCGTCGCACATCGGCGCGGCCGCCGGGCAGAGGATCGCGCCGGTGGCGCACAGCAAGGTGAGCTCGTTCACCTTCACGGACACCGGCAAGGGCTCGTCGGCGGCCAGGGCAGGTCGAACGGCCAGCACCGAGACGAGCGAAAGGAGGCCAAGGAGGAGAGGGCGCATGCAGGGCTCCTCAGGCGCTCGCCGCCGGCGCGGCGGCGGGGCCCTGTGCGAGGCTTCTCTGGGCGAGGATGCCCGCCGGCAGCTTGGCGAAGAAGGCGGCGGGGTCGTCGAGCCGGAGCGCCTCGCGCAGCACCTCGTCCACGTGCTCGACCAGCACGACCTGGAGGCGGTCGCGCACGCGCCGCGGAACCTCGCGCAGGTCCTGCGGTTCTCCTTGGGGATGAGGACCGTCTTGATCCCGGCGCGGTGGGCGGCGAGGACCTTCTCCTTGAGGCCGCCGATGGGCAGCACGCGGCCGCGCAGCGTGATCTCGCCGGTCATCGCCACGTCCTTGCGCACCGGGACGCGACAGAGCGCCGAGACGAGCGTGGTCGCCATGGTGACGCCCGCCGTCGGGCCGTCCTTGGGGATGGCGCCCTCGGGGAAGTGCACGTGGATGTCGACCTTCTCGTAGAAGTCGCTGTCGAGCCCGAGCGCCTCGGCGCGCGAGCGGACGTAGCTCATCGCCGCCTGCGCGGACTCCTGCATCACCTCGCCGAGCTTGCCGGTGATCATGAGCTTGCCCTTGCCGGGCATCACGGTGACCTCGGTGGCGAGGAGCTCGCCGCCGATCTCGGTCCAGGCCAGGCCGTGGTCAGGCCGATCTCGTCCTCCTCCTCCGCCGTGCCGTAGCGGAAGCGCGGGGGTCCCAGCAGGTACTTCAGCGATCTTGCGGTCCGACCTCGTACCGCTTCTCCTCCTTGCGCCTCGAGCACGTCCTTGGCGACCTTGCGGCACACGCTGGCGATCTCGCGCTCGAGGATCGCACGCCGGCCTCCTTCGTGTAGTGGTGGATGAGCGTCCGGATCGCGTCGTCGCGGACCGCCAGCGTCGACCTTCGTCGAGCCCGTTCAGCTCGCGCTGCTTGGGCACCAGGTACCGCCGCGCGATGTTCAGCTTCTCGAACTCGGTGTAGCCGGAGAGCTGGATGATCTCCATGCGGTCCTGCAGCGGACCGGGATGCCGCTGCAGCGTGTTGGCCGTGGTGATGAACATCACGTCGGAGAGGTCGTAGTCGAGGTCGAGGTAGTGGTCGTTGAAGCTGTGGTTCTGCTCGGGGTCGAGCACCTCGAGCAGCGCCGCCGCCGGGTCGCCGCGGAAGTCGGTCGACATCTTGTCGACCTCGTCGAGCAGGAACACCGGGTTGTTGGTGCCGGCCTTCTTCAGCGACTGGATGATCTTGCCGGGCAGCGCGCCGATGTACGTGCGCCGGTGGCCGCGGATCTCGGCCTCGTCGCGCACGCCGCCGAGCGACGAGGCGCACGAACTTGCGGCCCGTCGCGCGCGCGATCGCTCTTGGCCGAGCGAGGTCTTGCCCACGCCGGGCGGCCCGACGAAGCACAGGATCGGGCCCTTGAGCTTCTTCACCAGCGCCTGCACCGCCAGGTACTCGAGGATGCGCTCCTTGACCTTCTTCAGGCCGTAGTGGTCCTCGTCGAGGATCTGCTCGGCCTCGGCGATGTCGAGCTTGTCCTCGGTCTTCTCGTACCAGGGCAGCGCGAGGATCCAGTCGATGTAGTTGCGCACGACCGTCGCCTCGGCGCTCATCGGGCTCATCATCTTGAGCTTCTGAGCTCCTTCTTGAGCCTTCGCGTGGCCTCCTTCGCTCATCTGCTTGTTCTTGAGCTTCTCCTCGAGCTCCTGGATCTCGTTCTTGAACTCGTCGCGCTCGCCGAGCTCCTTCTGGATCGCCTGCATCTGCTCGTTGAGGTAGTACTCCTTCTGCGTCTTCTCCATCTGCTTCTTGACGCGGGAGCGGATCTTCTTCTCCACCTGCAGGATCTCGATCTCGGCCTGCATCAGCTCGTAGAGCCTCTCGAGCCGCTTCGCGGCGTTCTCCGTCTCGAGCAGCGCCTGCTTGTCGGTGAGCTTGAGGTGAGCAGGTGGGCGACGATGGTGTCGGCGAGCCGCGCCGGGTCGTCGATGGTCTGCGACGCTCATCAGCATCTCGGGCGGGATGCGCTTGTTGAGCTTGACGTAGTCCTCGAACGTGGCCTGCACGCGGCGCATCAGCGCCTCGAGCTCGACGCTCTGCTCCGACCGGCTCCTCGATCAGCTCGACCTCGACCAGGAAGTACGTCGTCGGTCGTCGACGAACTCGCTTGATGCGCGCGCGCCGCTTGCCCTCGACCAGCACCTTCACGGTGCCGTCGGGCAGCCGCAGCAGCTGCATGATGGTGCCGAGCGTGCCGACCGGAAGATGTCCTCGGGCGTCGGGTCGTTGGTCTTGGCCTTCTTCTGCGCGGCAGAGGAAGATCTCCTTGTCGCGCCGGCCATCGCCTCGTCGAGGGCGGCGATCGACTTCTCGCGCCCGACGAACAGCGGCACGACCATGTGCGGGAAGACGATGATGTCGCGCAGCGGGCAGGAGCGGGCAGCGAGATCGCCTGCTTGCCCTTCACGCTTCGCCGTCGCCCCCGCCCCCTCGCGTTGCTTGAACACCATGCGCGCATCTCATTTGTCGCGGCGTGCGGTCGCGAGCTCAATGGGACTGTTGCCGGAAGAGTCTGCTGCGGCAGAGCTCGCGGCGACGAGCGGCACGCCAGGGCGGCGGCGAGAGGCGGCTTAGGCGCTCTCCGCCTCCTTCTGTAGACGATGAGCGGCTGCTCGCCCTTCTCGATGACCTCCTCGTTGATGACGACTTCCTTGATGTTCCGCTTGCGTGAGGGATCTCGTACATGATGTCGAGCATCGCCTCCTCGAGGATGGCGCGCAGGCCGCGCGCGCCGGCCTTGCGCTTCGAGCGCCTTCTCGCGCGACCGCGTCGAGCGCGCCCTCGGTGAACTTGAGCTTCACGCCGTCCATCTCGAACAGCTTCTGGTACTGCTTGACCAGGGTGTTCTGCGGCTTGGTCAGGATGTCGATCAGCGCCTCCTCGTTCGAGCTCGTGCAGCGTGGCGATCACCGGCAGGCGGCCGATGAACTCGGGGATCAGGCCGAACTTGAGCAGGTCCTCGGGCTGCACCTGCGCCAGCAGCTCGCCGATGCTTGCGGTCCGTCTTCGACTTGATGTCGGCGCCGAAGCCGAGCGCTCTTGCCGCCGATGCGCCGCTCGATGATCTGCTCGAGGCCGACGAAGGCGCCGCCGCAGATGAACAGGATGTTGGTGGTGTCGACCTGCAGGAAGTCCTGCTGCGGGTGCTTGCGGCCGCCCTTGGGCGGCACGTTGGCGACCGTGCCCTCGATGATCTTGAGCAGCGCCTGCTGCACGCCCTCGCCGGAGACGTCGCGGGTGATGGAGGGGTTGTCGCTCTTGCGGGCGATCTTGTCGATCTCGTCGATGTAGACGATGCCGCGCTGCGCCCGCTCGACGTCGTGGTCGGCGTTCTGCAGCAGCTGGACGATGATGTTCTCGACGTCCTCGCCGACGTAGCCGGCCTCGGTCAGCTGGTGGCGTCGGCGATGGCGAACGGCACGTTGAGGATCTTGGCCAGCGTCTGCGCGAGCAGCGTCTTGCCCGAGCCGGTGGGGCCGAGCAGCAGGATGTTCGACTTCTGCAGCTCGACGTCGTCGACGCTGATCCGGCGTCTCGATGCGCTTGTAGTGGTTGTGGACCGCGACCGCGAGGATCTTCTTGGCGCGCTCCTGCCCGATCACGTACTCGTCGAGGATCGTCTTGATCTCGGACGGGCTTCGGGATCGCGCGACCTTGGGATCGCGCTTCTCCTCCCTCTCGACCTCCTCGGCGATGATGTCGTTGCAGAGGCCGATGCACTCGTCGCAGATGTAGACCGTCGGCCCCGCGATGAGCTTCTTCACCTCCTTCTGCGACTTCCCGCAGAAGGTGCACGACAGGGTTTCGCGCTTCTCCAAGACGCGCCTCCTGACCCTGGTCACCGGAAGCCTACGGCCCCCGGCTTCCATTGTATCCATTTTTCAGCCCTGCTTCTTGTCGATCGAGGAGGTCGGCCGGTGACGGTGGACGAAGACCTCGTCGATGATGCCGTACTCCTTGGCCTCGGCAGGCCCCATGAAGTAGTCGCGCTCGGTGTCCTTCTCGATGCGCTCCATGGGCTGCCCGGTGTGCCGGGCCAGGATCTCGTTCAGGCGCTGCTTCAGGCGGAGCATCTCCCGCGCATGGATCTCGATGTCCGTGGCCTGGCCCTGGAACCCGCCCGAGAGCTGGTGAATCATGATGCGCGCATTGGGCAGCGCGAAGCGCTTCCCCTTCGTCCCGCCGGCGAGCAGGAACGCGCCCATCGACGCCGCCTGACCCAGACAGATGGTCGCGACCTGCGGCTTCACGTACTGCATGGTGTCGTAGATCGCGAGCCCGGCGGTCACCGAGCCGCCCGGGCTGTTGATGTAGAGCGTGATGTCCTTGTCGGGGTCCTCCGCCTCCAGGAAGAGGAGCTGGGCGATGATGATGTTCGCCACGTCGTCGTCGATCGGCGTGCCCAGGAAGACGATCCGGTCCTTCAGGAGGCGGGAGTAGATGTCGTAGCTGCGCTCGCCGCGGTGCGTCTGCTCCACCACGAACGGCATCGGCACGTAGGGCATCGATTCACTCTTCTCTGCGCGCTCGGGTGGCTCGAGGCTGCCGCCGAGGAGGTTCTCGGGCAGGCGCGCCGGAGCGGAGACCAGGCCGGCTCAGGAGATCTTGGCCTCGGCGGTCAGGAAGGCGAGCGCTTTGTCCTCCCTGAGCTTGTTTTGTAGCGCCAGCCGCGGCTCGCCGCCGCGCAACTCGTGCTGCACCTTGGCCAGCGGGAGGTGGAGATTCGCTCGCCGTCTTGGCGACCGCCGCCTGGAAGTCCTCGTCCGTGACCTCGAGCTTCTCGGCGTCGGCGACGGCCTCGAGGAACAAGGCCCCCTTCACCTGGAGGAGCGCCACCTCACGCAGGTCGGCGCGCACCCGGGCGAGGTCGAGCCCCATGCTGCGCATGTCGACCCCCTGCCGGGCAAAGCGCTGCGCCGCGCCCTGCACCATGGCATCGATGGAGCGCTCCACCAGGGCGGGCGGCACCTCGAAGTCGTTCTTCGCCAGCGCCGCCTTGACGACCGCGTCGCGCAGCTCGGCCTCCGCACGGCGCTCCTCGCGCAGGCCGAGGTCCTTGCGGATGTGCTCCCGCAGCTCCTCGAGCGTGCCCACCCCCTCCAGGCCGGCGTCCTTGGCGAGCTCGTCGTCGAGCGCCGGCACCTGCCGCGTCTTCAGCGCCTGCAAGGTCACCCTGAGGTGGGCCACCTGGCCGCGCAGCGCTTCCACCCGGAAGGTGGCGGAAAAGGTGTGGTCGAGCTCCACGCTGTCCCCGAGCTTCACCGCGGCGAGCCGGGGGAGGAAGCCCTCGGTGAACTCACCCTGGGCCACGCGCACGGTGATGCCCTGGGCGTCCCCGCCCTCGAAGGGGAGGCCGTTCACCGTGCCCGTGTGGTCGACGACCGCGAAGTCGCCCTCCTGCGCGTCGAAGCGCCCCTCGACCGGCACCAGCTGGGCGAGCTGCTCCTGCATCTTGGCCAGCTCGGCGGAGACCAGCTCCTGCGTCACCTCGGGCGGTCTGCGGGTCACCTCCAGGCCACGGTAGTCCTTGGGCTCGAGCCGCGGCTTCACCTCCACCGTGGCGGTGAAGCGAAACGGCTGCGCGGCCTGCACCCCCGGGCCGGTGTCCACCCGGGGCGGCGCGACCACCAGGAGCTCGTTCTCCTTCACCGCGTCGCGGAAGCCGGCGCTCACCAGCGCCTCCACCACCTCGCGCTCCACCTCCTCGCGGAAGTGGCGCTCCATCACGTTGCGCGGCACCTTGCCCGGCCGAAAGCCGCGGAGCTTCACCCGGCGGCCGAAGCTCGCGTAGGCGCGGTCGATCTCGCGACCCACCTGCTCCGGATCGACCTCGACGGTCACCTTCTTCTCGACGGGGGAGACCGCCTCGACCTCGATCTTCATTGAGCCCTTGCCTCGGGTGATGGGTCCTGGGTGCGCACCCGCCGCGAGTGCTCCGGTCCGCCCTCGCGCACGTCCGGGGATGCCGGCGACAGCGTTCCCGAAGCGAGGGTAGGTACGTTCCCAGCCGCGGAACGTCAAGGAAATTTGGGCGGGGAGGGACTCGAACCCTCACGCCTCGCGGCACCGGATCCTAAGTCCGGCGCGTCTACCGTTTCGCCACCCGCCCGGCCGGCGCGGCATCGTACACGAAGCTCCCGGACCGGCCACCCGCGAGGTCTGCCTCCCGGCTCGCGAGCTTTCCGGCGCCCTTCTCTCCTCGCCTGTAGTAAGGAAGGGGCGTGGACGCGCCCCATCAGCACCCCCCCGAGGGAGAGTGCACCCCTGCCTGCCCGGCCTGGTCCGAGGGTGCGCTGCACCTCTTCTCCCTCCAGCGGCGCCACGCCGACATGCTGGCCGCCTGCCGTCTCGCCGAGGCGGTCGAGTCGGTCATCGTGAACCCCTCCGAGCCGGGCGTGCAGCTCCCCGAGCACCTGGCCGAGGAGGAGCTGGTCCGGCTCAACCTCGTCATCGGCCGCGACACCCCCGAGGTGCTGCTCGACGACTGGGGCATCCGCTGCACCCTCACCTTCCGCGGGCGCCGCTTCGACTGCGGCTTCCCCTGGGCGAGCATCCTCGCCGGCAAGCTCGCGCCCCCCGCGCGAAGCGGCCCCGGTTCCAGGTGATCGAGGGGGGAAGAAGGACTGAGGGTGGGGGCCGTCACTTCTTCGAGATGTACTTGTGCACGTCGAAGGCCACGGCCGAGACGATGATCACGCCCTTGATGATCTGCTGCCAGTACGGGTTGAGCCCGATGAAGGTGAGCCCGTAGTTGATGATGCTGAAGATGAAGACGCCCGCCAGGATGCCCGGGACGGTGCCGATGCCGCCCGTCACCGAGACGCCGCCCACCACGCAGGCGGCGATGGCGTCGAGCTCGTACCCCGCGCCGTAGTTGTTGGTGGCGCCGCCGGTGCGGGCCGACTCCAGCACGCCGGCCAGCCCGTAGAGGCCGCTGGCGATGGCGTACATGATCACCGTGGTGAGGCTCACGTTGATGCCCGAGACCTTGGCCGCGTTCACGTTTCCGCCGATGGCGTAGACGTACTTGCCAAAGGCGGTCTTGTTCATGAGCACCCACATGAGCACCGACACCAGCAGGGCGATGAGGACGATGTACGGCAGGGAGTACTCCCCGCTGCCGATGGCGCCGGTGCCGAGCTCGGTGAAGTCGGAGCGCAGGCCGCCGATGGGCTGGGAGTTGTTGGGCGGCATGTTGAAGTAGATGGAGCACACGCCGTAGATGACCACCATCGCGCCCAGGGTGGCGATGAAGGGCGCCACGCCGAAGCGGGCGATGACGAAGCCGTTGAGGAGCCCGAAGAAGACGCCGACCGCCACCGCCACCAGGATGGGGAGGATGAGGGGCAGGTGTGGCAGCCCCGGGTAGAAGAGCCGCGGGTAATCGAGCGACTGCAGCATCGAGGCGCTGATGACCGCGGCGAAGCCCACCATGCGGCCCGCCGACAGGTCGGCGCCGGCGGTGACGATGGCGAAGAAGGCCCCCAGCGCCACGATGGTCCGGGTGCTCGACTGCACCAGGATGTCGCGAAGGCTGGTGAGGGTGAGGAAATCGTACCCCTGGAAGTTCGCGACCACCGCGATCACCAGGACGAGCACGACCAGCGCGGAGTAGATGGCGTTCTCGGAGAGGAGCTTCAGGCCCTTCCTCCACCAGCTCGCGCTCGCCGGCTTCGCCGCCGCCTCGGGTGCCGTGCTCATCTTCGGTCCGCTCCTGCTCGAAAGGGTGATGGTGGGATGCGCGCTACATGAACTGGGTGGCGAGCCGCATGATCTCTTCCTGGTTCGCCGCCTCGCCCTCGACGACCCCCGAGACCTGGCCCTCGCACATGACGAGCACGCGGTCGGACATGCCGATGAGCTCCGGCATCTCCGACGAAATCATGACGATGCTCTTCCCCTGCTTCGCCAGCTCCGCGATGATCGTGTAGATCTCGAACTTGGCCCCCACGTCGATGCCGCGGGTGGGCTCGTCGAGCAGCAGGATGTCCGGCTCGGTGAGGAGCCAGCGCCCGAGCAGCACCTTCTGCTGGTTACCGCCCGACAGGTCGCGGATGAGCGTGTGGAGCGAGGGCGTCTTCACCCGCAGGCGCTCCACCGTGCGCTGGCCATCCTTCCGCCGCTGCTGGTCGTCGAGCAGCCCGAAGTGCAGGTAGCGGCGCAGGTTGGCGATGACGGCGTTCTCCAGCACCGAGAGCATGGGGAAGAGGCCCGAGCCGCGCCGGTCCTCGGTGAGGAGCGCCATGCCGAGCCGCTGCGCATGGCGCGGGCTCTCCACCTGCACCGGGCGGCCCTTCAACGTGAGCTTTCCCGCGGAGAGCGAGCGCATGCCGAAGATGGCCTCGATGAGCTCGGTGCGCTGGGCGCCGACGAGGCCGCCCACCCCGAGGATCTCGCCGCGCCGCAGCTCGAAGGAGACGTTGCGGAAGGAGCGCGGCAGGGGCGAGGTGAAGCCCTCCACCTTCAGCACCACCTCCCCCGGCACGTTGCTCCGCTCGGGGAAGCGGTGGGTGAGGTCGCGACCCACCATGCGCCGGATGATGAGGTCCTGGGTGAGCTCGGCCGCCGGCCAGGTGCCCACCAGCTGACCGTCGCGCATGATGGAGACCTCGTCGGAGATCCTCAGGATCTCCTCCATCTTGTGCGAGATGTAGATGATGGCCACGCCACGGTCGCGCAGGTCGTTGATGATCCGGAAGAGGTGCGCCACCTCGTTCTCGGTGAGGGACGAGGTGGGCTCGTCCATGATGATGACCTTCGACTGGTAGGAGACCGCCTTGGCGATCTCAACCGACTGCACCTTCGACACCGAGAGGCTGCCCGCCCCGGCCTTGGGGTCGATGGCGATGCCGAGATCGCGGAAGAGCGCCTCGGTGCGCCGGTACATCTCCGCGTGATCGACGAACGGGAGCCCCAGCACCTTGCGCTTCGGAAATCGCCCCAGCCAGATGTTCTCCATCACCGTGCGGTGCGGGATGGGGTGCAGCTCCTGGTGAATCATGGAGATGCCGCGCGCGAGCGCCACCTTGGGCTCGGGGATCTCCACGCGCTGTCCGTCGAGCCGGATCTCGCCGGCGTCCGGCCGGTAGAGCCCGAACAGGCACTTCATGAGCGTCGACTTGCCGGCGCCGTTCTCGCCCATGAGGGCGTGCACCGTGCCGCCCTTCACGGTCAGCGTCACGTCGTCGAGCGCCTTGACGCCGGGAAACTCCTTCGAGACGTGCACCAGCTCGAGCGTGAAATCCGATGCGCCCACGTGGCCTCCCCGGCCGATGCCGCCCTGGGCGGGGGGCGCCCGAAGGTGCCCCCCCCGCCGCCACAGAGGGACTACTCCGCGTCCTGCATGTTGGCCTTGGTGATGGGCTTGTAAGGCACCCACACGTACTTGCCGTCGGTGATCTCGTAGCCGGTGTTGGCCTTGGTGGGCTTCTCACCCTTGGCGAGGACGTAGGCGAGGGCGAAGGTGGCCTTGCCCTGGTTCTTCGCGTCGTTCAGCACGGTGCCGAGCAGCGTGCCGTCCTTCAGGGCCGCGAGCGCCGGGGCGGTGGCGTCGACGCCGACCACCGGCATGAACTTGCCGTCCTTGAAGTAGCCAGCCGCCTTGAGCGCCTCGACCGCGCCGAGGGCCATGTCGTCGTTGTTGGCGAACACGACCTCGATGTCCTTGTGGGCGGAGAGGAAGGCCGCCATCTTCTCCTGGCCCTTCACCCGGTCCCACATGCCGGTGTCCTCGGCGACCTTCTCGACCTTCATACCCGCGTCGGTGAGCGCCTTGATTGAGAACTTGGTGCGGAGCTCGGCATCCTGGTGGCCCGGCTCGCCCTTCAGCATGACGTACTGGACGACGCCGTCCTTGTTGAGGTCGGCCTCGGGGTGCGCCTTCCAGTAGTCGACGACGAGCTGCCCCTCCATGGTACCGGACTGCTCGGCGACGGCGCCCACGTAGTAGGTCTTGTCGTACTTCGCCATGTCGTCCTTGAACGGCTCGCGGTTGAAGAACACCACCGGGATCTTGGCCGCCTTGGCCTTGCCGATGATGACGCCGGCCGCGGCACGGTCGACCGGGTTGATGGCGAGCGACTTCACGTGCTTGGTGATGAACAGGTCGACCTTGTCGTTCTGGGTGGCCTGCGAGTTCTGGCTGTCCACCACGTCGACGTTGGCCTTGCCCTTGGCGGCCGCCAGGATGGCGTTGCGCACGCCGGTCATGAACGTGTCGTCGAACTTGTAGATGGCGCAGCCGATGTTCGGCATGCTGGCCGCGTAGACGGCGCTGGCGCCGAGCGCCACCATGGCGCTCACTGCAAGAAGCCCCTTCCTCATGGTTCTCTCCTCGTCCTGCTGGTGCCCTGCGTGGACTGCCTGGTCTGATCCGTGCTGCTCACTGCGTGCTGCCCTCCTCTCCTCTCCCTCTGCTCGACATGCCTTCCCGGCACCCCGCCTTCCGGGCCCGGAGGTGCCCTGCCACCGCCTGGACTGCTACACGTCCTCGACCACGCGCGCGCCGTCGGCCGGCGTGCTCACGAACAACCTGGGCTGGAGGTGGGTCCGCCGATGGTACTCCGGAAGCACCTCCGCCTCGAACCTCTCGACGGCCGAGCGATGTACCAGATTCACTGTGCAGCCGCCGAAACCCCCTCCGGTGATGCGCGCACCGAGCGTACCCGGCACCGCGCGCGCCACCTCCACCAGGAGATCGACCTCGGGGCAGCTCACCTCGTAGTCGTCGCGCAGGGAGTCGTGCGAGGCGTTCATGAGGGCGCCGAAGCGCGGCAGATCGCCCGCGCGAAGCGCCTCGCCGCTCTCCAGCACCCGGGCGTTCTCGGTCACCTGGTGGCGGCAGCGCCGGTAGATCACCTCCCCGAGGTCACCACGGCGCGCCGCGAGGTCGGCCAGGGTGACGTCGCGCAGCGCCCTCACCTCCGGCTTCCCCTCGGCGAGCACCTTCACCCCCGCCTCGCACTGCGCCCGGCGGCGGTTGTACTCGGACGCGACCAGGCTGTGCTTCACGCCGCTGTGGCAAATGACGATGCGGTGCTCGCCAAGGGTGAGCGGCACGTGGCTGAACTCCAGCGAGCGGCAGTCGAGGAAGAGCGCGTGGCCGCGCCGGCCCATGAGCACCACGAACTGATCCATGATGCCGCACTTCATGCCCACGAACTCGCTCTCCGCGCCCTGGCAGAGCACCGCGAGGCGCACCGGCGCGAGCTCGAACCCGAACAGCCGCTGGAGCGTCACCGCCGTGCCCACCTCCAGCGCGGCCGAGGAGGAGAGGCCGGCGCCCGAGGGGAGGTCGCCCCCGAAGGCGAGGTCGAAGCCGCGGAGCGTGACGCCCTCGCGGGCGAGGGCCCAGAGGACGCCGCGCACGTAGTTGCTCCACGCCTCTCGCTGGTCGAAGGCGAGCGGCGCGTCGAGCGAGAATTCCACCGAGCGGCCCAGGTCGGCGGCGTGGAGGCGCACGCGGCGGTCCGGACGCAGCCGCCCGGCGAGCTCCAGCCCCGCCTCGATGGCCATGGGGAAGACGAAGCCGTCGTTGTAGTCGGTGTGCTCGCCGATGAGGTTCACCCGCCCCGGCGCGCGCGTGCGGACGAGCTCTCCGCCCTCGCCGAACACCTGCTCGAGCCTTACCCGCATGTCGGGGATCACCGCGCACCTCCCTCGGCGGCGACGACCTCGGCCACCGTGCCCGGGCCGGCGCGCCGCAGCTCCGCCGCGCTCTCCTCGGCGAGCGTGTCGTTGATGAAGGTCCCCGCCCCCGACTCGCAGCCGGCCAGGTACTTGAGGCGGTTGGCGGAGCGCATGGGCGGATAGAACTCGAAGTGGAGGTGGCTCTCGGCCGGATTGCCGCCCACCGGCGCCTGGTGCACCACCATGATGTATGGAAAGGGCTTGGCGAAGAGCGCGTCGAACTTGGTGAGGAGGCCCTTCAGCACGGCGGCGAGGTCGCGCACGTCGGCCGCGGTCCAGTCGGCCATGGAGGCCTGGTGGGCCTTGGGTGCGAGATAGGTCTCGAACGGATAGCGCGCGAAGAACGGGATGTAGGCCACGAAGCGCTCGCCCTCCAGCACCACCCGGCGTCCGTCGGCGAGCTCGTTCGCCACGCCGCGGCAGAGGAGGCACTCCCCGTGCTCGGCCCGGTGGCGGCGGAACGCCTCCAGCTCGCGCTCGGCCACCGGCGGCAGGAAGGGGAAGCCGTAGATCTTGTCCGTGCGGATGGTGCAGCGTCACCCCCACCGCCTCCCCCTTGTTCTCGAAGACGAGGATGTACGCGAGCCCCTCGCGCGCGGCGAGGGTGCGGTAGCGGTCTTGCCAGACGCGGGCGAGGTGCTCGATGCGCTCGAGCGGCATCGACGCCAGGGTCTCGTGGTGGTTCGGCGAGTAGAGCACCACCTCGCACACGCCACTCGCCGGGAGCACCGGCGAGAGCGCGTCGCCCTCCACCGCGGGCTCGGGCGGCACCCGCTGGAGCGAGGGGAACTTGTTCTCGAAGGTGACGACATCGTAGGTCTCGGCCGGGACCTCGGTGGGGAAGCCCCCCGGCCGCGTCGGGCAAAGCGGGCAGTAGTCCTCGGGCGGCAGGAAGGTGCGCTCCTGCCGGTGGGTGGCGGTGATGACCCACTGCTGCAGCAAGGGATGCCAGCGGAGCTCTGACATCTCAGCCCTTTCGTCCGGCCGTGCCGGTGGGAGGCGTCGGGGCCTCGCGCGCCGGCGCCTCGGCCGCGGAGCTCGCCGGGCGGTCGTAGAAGACGAGCTCGCGGCCGTCGGGGAGCCGGACCACTCTCCGCTGGAAGGGAGCCTCTTCAGCCTGGTGCATCGCGTTCCTTTCCAAATCGTCGGGTGGGAGCCATCGCCGGGAGGGAGCAGCCGGATTAGGTCCCCGACGGCTTGCGCGCGGCGCGAACGTCAGACGAGGATCACCTCGAGCCCCAGCTCGCGGAGCTGCGACAGCTCCCTGGGGTCGGCCCCCTTGTCGGTGATGAGGGTGTCGACCTCCCCCACGTCGGCGATCTTGGCGAGGGCTACCTTCCCCACCTTGGCCGAGTCGGCGAGGACCACCCGCCGGCGCGCCGCCTTGATGAAGAGCGACTTGATCTCCGCCTCGGCGGCGTTGACGTTGGTGACGCCGTGGTCGCGCTCGATGCCGTTGCAGCCGATGAAGGCCAGGTCGGCGTGGACGCGGTCGAGGATGAGCTGGCCGAAGGGGTTCACCAGCGAGTGCTGCTTCGCGCGCAGCGTACCGCCGGTGACGACCGTGGTGATCTCCGGGTTCGCCTCCAGCAGGGCCGCGATGTTGAGACCGTTGGTGAACACGACCGGGTTCTGCTTGCCGGCCACCAGGATGCGGGCGGCCTCGGTCACGGTGGTACCCACGTCGAGGATGAGCGTGTCGCCCGGCGAGACGAGCTCCACCGCGGCGCGGGCGATGCGCTCCTTCTCGGCGCGGCGCGCGCTCTCCTCCACCTGGAACGGCCGCTCCAGCCCCAGCTTCTCGGCCAGGATGGCCCCGCCGTGCGTGCGGCGGAGGTGCCCCTCCTGCTCCAGGGCGTCGAGGTCCTGGCGGATGGTGACCTCGGACACGGAGAGTGAACGCGCCAGATCGCCCACCAGGCAGCGCCCCTCCTGCCGGAGGACGTTCATGATCTCTCGGCGCCGCTCTTCAGGAAACATGTCACGCCCTCGAGGCGAGGCTCTGGCCCGGAGGCTGCCGGACCGCAGAGCTTCTCGATGCGCGGAACTTACGTTTGATTTCGTTCTTCGTCAATTGAAAACGTCTTCTTCCGTTGTTCGCAGAGCCCCCACTTCTCCCGGTGGGGCGCGGTCCGGTGACGGGCGTGCGTCCAGCGCGTGAAACGTCGGCCCCCAAGCGCCACACGCCTGCCGCTGTCAGCAGGGCTTGCTACAGTTTTTTCGTGGACGCGGCCGTGCGTTGGAGCGAGAGCGCCTTGGTGCGCGCGGCGGGAGGTCTCCTCTGGCGGGGCGGCCCGGAGGGGTTGCAGCTGGCGATCATCCACCGCCGTCACCAGGGCGACTGGCGCCTGCCCAAGGGGCGTCTGGAGAGGGGTGAGGCCCCTTCGGAGGCCGCCCTCCGCGAGGTGGCAGAAGAGACCGGTATCAGGGCCAGGCTGGAGGAATGGGCGGGTTTCACGGCGAGCAGGCGAAAAGGGAGGCGTGCCCTCTCGCTCTTCTGGCACATGTCGGCCCGCAGGGCTGGCAGTTTCGAGCCGGGTGACGAGGTGGACCGGATGGTCTGGCTGCCCCCTGAGCAGGCGGTCTACCGCCTCGACAGCGCCTCCGAGCGGCGGCTGGTGAGGCGCCACCTCATGAGGGGTCGGGAGGCTCGCCTGGCGACGGGCTGACCGCGCCGCCGGAGCCGTCGCCGCCGCGCTGCAAGGTCGCCGGGAGCTCCACCGGGGCCTGCTCGAGCCCCGCCCGCTCGGTGAGCTGCCGGACGAGGTGGCCCAGCTCCGCCGACAGGGCCGAGAGCCCGCGGTCGCGCTGGTGGGCGAGCTTCTCCCAGAGCGCTTCGCGGTCGCGGCGCACCTCCCGGAGAACCGCGAGCATCCCGAGGCGGGAACCGGGGACCGGGCGCCCGACCTCCTCGGCCCGGAGCTGCTGTCCTGCGTGCCACACCTTGGCGAACTCGGCTCGCGCCCGCGCCCGTGCCTCGCTGCCCAGGGCCCCGGCGATCTCGGCGCCGAGGACGTGGCGGTCGTGGAGCTCGCCGAGCAGGTCCTGGAGCCCCTTCAGCCTCCTCACGGCGCGCGAGGCGTTGGCCTGCGGATGGTCGCGGAGCGGTTCCAGCAGGTAGCGAAGCCTTTTCCCCGCGATGCGGGCGCGGTGGGCACGCTCCTCGTCGTCCGAGCCCTGCACGGAGGCGAGCCGCTCGGCCAGCTCGCCGAGGTGAGCCTGGAGGAGCAGCGCCAGCTCCTCGCCGAAGCTCGGGCCACGCTCCGCGCTGATCCGGCCCTCGAACCGGTCGAGCCGGCGCGCCAGGCGCTCGGCGAGGCGCCGGTAGCGCGCCACCAGCGCGCCCACCTCGGCGCCCTCACCAGCAGTGCGGCCCGCGTACCGGGCGCGGAGGAGGTCCAGGCCCGGCTGCCCGCGAGCGGAGAGGGCGGAGGCGTGACGGTCGAGCCAGGCGAGCTGCACCTCGGCATCGCGGGCCGCGTTGGTGCGCGAGGCCAGCCTGCGCAGCCGCCGCTCGTCCTCCGGCCGGATGCTCCGGGTGAGGAAGGGGCGGAAGGCGCGGAGGAGCGAGCGCAGGCGGCGCAGGGCCACTCGGAAGTCGTGGAGGGCCTCCGGGCCGTCGCCCTCCTCCTCGCCCGCCAGCACCGCGGCGGCATCGTCACAGGCGCCGAGCTGAATGAGCGCGACGATGCGGGCGCCCTCCCCGGCCGAGCGGTCGATGAGCTCGTCCTTCACTTCCATGGTGGCGATCGGCTCGTCACAGCATCAGCCGGCGCATGTCGGCGAGCACCTGGCCGAGATAGGTGGTGAAGCGCGCCGCGGTGGCCCCGTCGATCACCCGGTGGTCGTACGAGAGCGAGAGCGGCAGCGAGAGTCGCGGGGTGAACTTCTCGCCGTCCCAGAGCGGCTTCATCACGCTGCGCGAGACGCCGAGGATGGCGAGCTCCGGGGCGTTGATGATGGGCGTGAAGAAGGTGCCGCCGATGCCACCCAGGCTGGAGATGGAGAAGGAGCCTCCCTGCATGTCGGCGGCGGCGAGCTTCCCCTCGCGGGCGCGCTTCGCCAGGGCCGACGACTCCTCGGCGATCTCCAGGATCCCCTTGGTGTTGGCATTCTTGATGACCGGGACCACGAGCCCGTTCGGCGTGTCGGCGGCGAAGCCGAGGTGGAAGTAGCGCTTGAGGACGAGGCTCTCGCCGTCGAGCGAGGCGTTCACCTCGGGGAACTTGCGGAGCGCAGCCACGCAGGCCTTCACCAGGAAGGCGAGCAGGGTGACCTTGGCCCCGCCGGAGCCGGCCTCGGCGTTGAGCCTCTGGCGGAAGGCCTCGAGCTCGGTGATGTCGGCCTCGTCGTGCTGGGTGACGTGGGGGATCATCACCCAGTTGCGCGAGAGGTTGGCGCCCGAGATCTTCTTGATGCGCGAGAGCGGCTTCGCCTCCACCTGCCCGAAGAGCGAGAAGTCGATCCTCGGCCACGGGAGGAGGTCGAGGCCGCCTCCCCCTCCCCTGGCGGCGCCCCCGGCCTGCACCGACACCGCGCCGGTCATCACGTCCTTCACGAAGCGCCGCACGTCGTCGGCCCGGATGCGGCTTCTCGGGCCGGTTCCGGTCACCAGGGCGAGCTCCACCCCCAGCTCGCGGGCGAGCTTCCGCACCGAGGGCGAGGCGTGAACCCGCGCCGGCTTCGCCCCTGCAACGGGCGGCGAGGTGAGCGGCGGGGCGGACGGCTCCTCCAGCGACGCCGCGGGGAGCTGCGCCACCGCGGAGCCGGACGCAGCGCCCGCGGGCGCGCCCCGAACCGGCGCGGGGCTGCCGGGATCCTCCCCCAGGGCGGGCGGAGGCGCCTCGGCGGCCGGAGCGCTCGGCTCCGCCTTCGCCGGAGCCCCCTCGGCCGGAGCTCCCTTCTCCGCCCCTCGCGCCGGAACCTGCCCGTCGGGCTTCGCGGGGGCGGCGGCCTCTTCCTCCTCGAGGCTGAGGATCAGGCTCCCCTCGCCCACGCGGTCGCCCACCTTGACCGCGATTCCCTTCACCGTGCCGGCGGCGGGCGACGGCACGTCCATGGTGGCCTTGTCCGATTCCAGCGTGACGAGCGACGCCTCGGCGCTCACCTTCTCGCCGGGCTTCACCAGCACGTCGATGACGCCGACCGTCTCCGCCCCACCGATCTCGGGGACCTTCACCTCGCGCGTGGACATGGGGCGGGCTCCTAGACGGTCCAGGGGGCGGGCTTGTCCGAGCGGAGGCCGAGCTTCTTCATCGCCTCCTTCACCCGGGAAGCGGGGAGGCGCCCCTCGCCGGCGAGCGCGGAGAGGGCGGCCAGCGCCACGTGGTGGCGGTCGACCTCGAAGAAGCCGCGCAGCTTCTCGCGGGTGTCGGAGCGGCCGAACCCGTCGGTTCCGAGGGTCGCGTAGCGGCGCGGGACGCAGGCGCGGATCTGCTCCGGGAAGGCGCGGACGTAGTCGGTGGCCGCCACGACGGGGCCCTCGGTCTCGGCGAGGCACCGCTGCACGTGGCATCGCTGCGGGGGCTCGCCGGGGTGCAGCAAGTTGTGGCGCGCCACGGCCACGCCGTCGCGCCCGAGCCCGGTGAAGCTGGGGCAGGCCCACAGGTCGGCGGCCACGCCGAATTCCTTCTCGAGCAGATTGGCGGCGGCGATGACCTCGCGGAAGATGGTGCCCGAGCCGAGGAGCTGCACGCGGGGCGCGTCGCCGCCGGCTCCGGAGCGCCGGAAGCGGTACATGCCGGCCAGGATGTCCTTCTCCACCCCCTCCGGCATGGCCGGCTGCGGGTAGTTCTCGTTCATCACCGTCAGGTAGTAGTAGACGTCCTCCTGCTCGACGTACATGCGCCGGAGGCCGTCCTGGATCACCACCGCCAGCTCGTAGGCGAAGGTGGGGTCGTACGAGACGCAGTTGGGGATGACCGAGGCCTGGACGTGCGAGTGGCCGTCCTGGTGCTGCAGGCCCTCGCCATTCAGCGTGGTGCGCCCGGCGGTGCCGCCGAGGAGGAAGCCGCGCGAGCGCATGTCGCCGGCCGCCCAGGCGAAGTCGCCGAAGCGCTGGAAGCCGAACATCGAGTAGTAGATGAAGAACGGGATCATCGGGACGCCGTGCACCGAGTAGGCGGTGGCCGCGGCGATCCAGTCGCACATGCCGCCCGCCTCGTTGATCCCCTCCTGCAGGATCTGTCCGTTCTTGTCCTCCTTGTAGAACATGAGCTGCTGGGCGTCCTCCGGGGTGTAGAGCTGCCCCACCTGGCTGTAGATGCCCGCCTGACGGAAGAGTCCCTCCATGCCGAAGGTGCGCGACTCGTCGGGGACGATGGGCACCAACCGCCGCCCGAGGACCTTGTCCTTCAGCAGGATCTGCAGGAGCTGCACGAAGGCCATGGTGGTGGAGATGGCGCGGTCGCCGGTGCCCTCCAGGAGCCGTCCGAAGGCCGCTAGGGGCGGGACCTCCAGTGACTCGGCGCGGCGCCGCCGGTGGGGCCGGTCGCCGCCCAGCGCGGCGCGCCGCTCGCGCAGGTAGGCGAGCTCCTTCGAGCCCTCCTCGAACCGCACGTAGGGGATCTTCTCCAGCTGGTCGTCCGGCACCGGGATCCCGAAGCGGTCGCGGAAGAGGCGGATGGAGTCGACCGTCATCTTCTTCTGCTGGTGCGTGATGTTCTGCGCCTCGCCCGACTCGCCCATCCCGTATCCCTTGATGGTCTTGGCGAGGATCACCGAGGGCTGCCCGCGGTGGTGCTGGGCGGCGTGGTAGGCGGCGTACACCTTGAACGGATCGTGGCCACCGCGGTTCAGGTTCCAGATGTCCTCGTCCGAGTAGTCCTCCACCAGCTTGCGCAGCTCGGGGGTGTTGAAGAAGTGCTCGCGGACGAAGGCGCCGTCCCTCGACTTGAAGGCCTGGTACTCGCCGTCGACCGCCTCCATCATGCGCCGCCGGAGCGCGCCGGTGACGTCGCGGGCGAGCAGGGGATCCCAGTGGCGGCCCCACACCACCTTGAGGACGTTCCAGCCGGCGCCGCGAAAGGCGCTCTCCAGCTCCTGGATGATCTTGCCGTTGCCGCGCACCGGCCCGTCGAGCCGCTGCAGGTTGCAGTTCACGATGAAGACGAGGTTGTCGAGCCGCTCGCGGCCGGCCATGCCGATGGCGCCCATCGACTCCGGCTCGTCCATCTCGCCATCGCCGCAGAAGGTCCACACCGTCCGCTGCGAGGTGTCGGCGAGGCCGCGGTCGTGCAGGTAACGCATGAAGCGCGCCTGGTAGATCGACATGAGGGGACCGAGGCCCATGCTCACGGTGGGGAAGTTCCAGAAGTCGGGCATGAGCCAAGGGTGCGGGTACGAGGAGAGCCCCCGGCCGTCGACCTCCTGGCGGAAGTTGTCGAGCTGATCCTCGGTGAGGAGCCCGAGCAGGTAGGCGCGGGCGTAGATGCCGGGGGCGGAGTGGCCCTGGATGAAGATGGGGTCGTTGCCGCGCTCGGCGGTGGCGGCGTGCCAGAAGTGGTTGTAGCCCACGTCGTAGAGCACCGCGGCCGAGGCGAAGCTGGCGATGTGCCCGCCGACGTTGGTGTGCTTGTTGGCGCGAACCACCATGGCCATGGCGTTCCAGCGCACGTAGTGGCGGATGCGCTGCTCCAGGGCGAAGTCGCCCGGGAGCGCCGGCTGCTGCTCCACCGGGATGGTGTTCACGTAGGCCGTGTTGGCCGAGAACGGCAGGTAGGCGCCCGATCGCCGGGCGCGGTCGATGAGCTGCTCGATGAGCTGGTGCGCCCGCGCCGGCCCCTCGCGCTCCAGCACGCCGTCGAGGGCGTCGAGCCATTCCTGCGTCTCCTGGGGGTCGAGATCGGGCGCGTCCATGGGCTTGGCTCCTCCGGTGAGGTGTCGGGGGGCGCGGACGCGCACGGAAAGTGATGCCCTCGCCGGCCTCGCCAGGCTCCTCGAACCGTCCTCTTTCTAACAGGCCGCCGGCGAACGGCACGCGATTTCGGCGGGCGCCTGCTCGCCTCTGCGGCGTTGCGCTGCGCGGCTCGAGGGAAGCGGGGAGCGCGGCGAGGGGCGGCGGGCCGCGCGCGGAGCGATCCGCGGCGCTCCTGCGCCGTTTCCCTTCCTGCGGGCGGGCGCATCGTGCTACGGGAGAAGCCTCGCCGCGGCCGGAAGTCGCATCGAGGGCCGAGGGGCCCTCATCACCCGCCGTGGCCCCGGAGGAGCACATGACGACGAAGCGAACCCTGGGTCTCACGCTCTGCTGTCTCCTCGCGCTCGCCGGCGCGCATCGCGCGGGCGCGGCCGACCTCAAGATCGGTCTCCTCGCCCCCATCACCGGTCCCTGGGCGAGCGAGGGTCAGGAGATGAAGCGCAACGTCGAGCTGCTGGCGTCGGAGCAGAACGCCAAGGGCGGCATCGGCGGGCGGCAGGTGGAGGTGGTGGTCGAGGACGACGGCGGCGACCCCCGAACCGCCTCGCTGGCGGCGCAGCGCCTCACCACGCGCGGGGTGGTGGCGGTGATCGGCACCTACGGCTCGGCCGTGACCGAGGCCACCCAGGGCATCTTCGACGAGGCGGGCATCGTGCAGGTGGCGAACGGCTCCACCGCGGTGCGCCTCACCGAGAAGGGCCTCGCGCACTTCTTCCGCACCTGCCCCCGCGACGACGAGCAGGGCCGCGTCGGCGCCGCCACGCTGGAGAAGCTCGGCGCGAAGAAGGTGGCGCTCCTCCACGACAACAGCGCCTACGCCAAGGGGCTCGCCGACGAGATCGACGCCATCCTGAAGAAGAAGAAGATCGAGGTGGTCTTCTTCGACGCGCTGACGCCCAAGGAGCAGGACTACTCGGCCATCCTCACCAAGCTGAAGTCGGCCGGGCCCGACGTGGTGTTCTTCACCGGCTACTACCCGGAGGCCGGGCTGCTCCTCAAGCAGAAGAAGCAGATGGGCTGGAACGTGCCGTTCGTGGGCGGCGACGCCATCAACAACCCCGACCTGGTGAAGATCGCCGGCAAGGAGGCCGCCACCGGCTTCCGCTTCCTCTCGCCGCCGGTGCCGAAGGACCTCGGCACCCCCGAGGCGAAGGCCTACCTCTCCGCCTACAAGGCGAAGTACGGCGAGGAGCCCAGCTCCATCTACGGCGTGCTGGCCGGAGACGGCTTCCGCGTCGTGGCGAAGGCCATCGAGCTCGCGAAGTCCACCAAGGCCGACAAGGTGAGCGAGGCGCTGGTGAAGCAGGTGAAGGACTTCCCCGGCTTCACGGGGAAGATCTCCTTCAACGCCAAGGGCGACCGCGTGGGCGAGCTCTACCGCGTCTACCAGGTGAGCGAGTCCGGCGAGTTCGTCCTCCAGAATTAGAGCCTCGGATCGCCTGCGCCTCGCATCCTGCGGCGTGACCGGAAGGCCCCTCTCCCGCGAGGGAGAGGGGAATGACGGGTCAGGAGCCACCGCAATGGAGCAATTCCTCCAGCAGCTCACCAACGGGCTCGCCGTGGGGGGGATCTACGCCCTCATCGCCCTCGGCTACACCATGGTGTACGGGGTCCTGAAGCTCATCAACTTCGCCCACGGCGACCTCTTCACCTACGGTGCCTATCTCGGGTTCACGCTCCTCACCTCGCTCCTCCTCCAGCAGCGGCTGGGCGCAGCGCTCGGCGTGGTGGCCCTCGCCGCCATGGTGATGGGCCTCGTGGGACTGCTCGGCGTCCTCCTGGAGCGCGCCGCCTACCGCCCGCTGCGCGAGGCGCCCCGCCTCTCCGCGGTGGTGTCGGCCCTCGGGGCGTCGATCTTCCTGCAGAACGCCCTCATGCTCGTCTACGGCGCCCGCTACCAGGTCTACCCGGAGAACGTGCTCCCGCAGGTGGTGGTGAAGCTGGGCGCGCTGCAGCTCCCGCTCATCCGGCTGGTGGTGCTCGCCGCCACCCTCCTGCTCATGGGGGGCCTCTACCTCTTCGTGCAGCGCACGCGCATGGGTACCGCCATCCGCGCGGCGGCCATCGACCAGGGCGCGGCGCGCCTCATGGGCATCGACGTGAATCGGGTGGTGCGGCTCGTCTTCCTCATCGGAGCCTCTCTGGGCGGGGCCGCCGGCCTGCTGGTGGGTCTCTACTACGGGCAGGTGAGCTTCACCATGGGGTGGATCTACGGCATGAAGGCCTTCACCGCCGCCATCCTGGGGGGCATCGGCAACATCCCGGGCGCCATGGTGGGCGGCCTCCTGCTCGGCGTGATCGAGGCCATGGGCGCGGCCTACGTGTCCATCGCCTGGAAGGACGCCATCGCCTTCGTGGTGCTCATCCTCATCCTCATCGTGCGGCCGACCGGGCTGCTCGGCGAGCGCGTCGCGGACAAGGTGTAGCGGACGTGAAGCGCGAACTCTCGGCCTCCACCTCCGAGCGCTGGCTCCGGCCGGCCGCGGCCGGCGCGGTGGTGCTCCTCGTGGCGGCGCCCTTCGCCCTCGACGCCTACTGGATCGACGTGCTGAACAGCGTGGGGCTCTATTCCATCCTGGCGCTCTCGCTGAACCTCATCCTGGGCGACGCCGGCCTCTTCGACATGGGGCACGCCGCCTTCTACGCGGTGGGCGCCTACACCACCGCCATCCTGAGCACGCGGCTCGGCGTTCCGGTGCTCTGGACACTGCCGCTCGCCGGGCTCACCGCCGCCCTCTTCGGCGCCCTGGTGGCGCGACCGGTGGTGCACCTGCGTGGCGACTACCTGCTCATCGTCACCGTGGGCGTGGGGGAGATCCTGCGCATCGCCCTGGTGAACGACGTCTTCGGCCTCACCGGCGGCGCCAACGGCATCTTCGGCATCCCTCGCCCCTCGCTGTTCGGCCTCCGCATCCGGCGGCCGGACGAGTTCTACTGGCTCATCTGGGGATTCGTGGCGCTCACCGTGGTGCTCTTCAACCGGCTCGAGCAGTCGCGCTTCGGCCGCGCGCTCAACTACCTGCGCGAGGACCCGGTGGCCGCCGAGGGAAGCGGCATCGACACCAACCGCTACCGGCTGGTGGCCTTCGCCCTGGGGGCCGGGTGGGCCGGCATGGCGGGGACCCTCTACGCCGCCAAGATGACCATCATCTCCCCCGAGTCGTTCGGCTTCTGGGAGTCGGTGGTGCTGTTCCTCATCGTCATCCTGGGAGGCTCCGGCTCCATTCCCGGGGTACTGGTGGGGGCGGTGCTGGTGGTGGGGCTTCCCGAGGTGTTCCGGGGCTTCTCCAACGCCCGCATGCTCGTCTTCGGCTTCGTCATGATGGTGATGATGATCTTCCGCCGGCAGGGGCTCGTGCCGCTCCGCCGCCCTCGCTTCCGGCCAGCCGACCTCGCCGCCGCGCGGGCCGGGGCGATGGAGGGCGACGCCGGCCGCCCTGCCGCGGGGGGCGCGCCATGAGCGCCGCGCCGCTGCTCGAGGTGAAGGAGCTGACGCGGCGCTTCGGCGGCCTCGTCGCCGTGAAGGACGCCAGCTTCGAGGTGCCGGAGGGCGCGGTGATGGGCCTCATCGGGCCGAATGGCGCCGGCAAGACCACCATCTTCAACCTCATCACCGGGAACCACCGCCCCGACCGCGGCGCGGTGCGCTTCGGCGGCCGCTCGCTGGTGGGGCTCCCCACCCACCGCATCGTGGCGCTGGGTATCGCCCGCACCTTCCAGAACATCCGGCTCTTCGGGCAGCTCACCGCGCTGGAGAACGCGCTCGCCGGCCTGCACTGCCGCACCCGCGGCGGCCTGCTCGGCGCGATGCTGCCCATCCCCGGCACGCGCCGGGAGGAGCGCGCCGCGGTGGCCCGCGCGCTCGCCGAGCTCGCGTTCGTCGGCCTGGCAGGGCGGGCGCTGGAGTGCGCGCGCAACCTCGCCTACGGCGACCAGCGGCGGCTGGAGATCGCTCGCGCGCTCGCCACCGGTCCCAGGCTGCTCGTCCTCGACGAGCCGGCGGGTGGGATGAACGAGGGCGAGACCGACGAGCTGCTCGGCCTCATCGGGCGCATCCGGGCGCGCGGCATCACCCTTCTGCTCATCGAGCACGACATGCGCCTCGTCATGAGCGCCTGCGACACGCTGGTGGTCCTGGAGCACGGCGAGGTGATCTCGCGCGGCACGCCCGCCGAGGTGCAGGCCGATCCCCGGGTGGTGGAGGCCTACCTCGGCACGGAGGAGGAGGCGTGACCACGCCGGTGCTGGAGCTGCAGGAGCTGCGCGTGCGCTACGGCAACGTGGAGGCGCTGCACGGGGTGAGCCTCACCGTGAATGCGGGCGAGATCGTCACCCTGCTCGGCGCGAACGGCGCCGGCAAGTCCACGACCCTGCGGGCGGTGAGCGGCCTCCTGCGCCCCTCCTCCGGCCGCATCCTCCTCGACGGCAAGCCCGCCGACCTCGTCCCGGCGCACGAGCGCGTGCGGCTGGGCATCGCCCAGGCGCCGGAGGGACGGCGCATCTTCGGCACCCTCACCGTGGCCGAGAACCTGGCCCTGGGCGCCTTCACCCGTCGTGACGAGGAGGAGACCGCGCGGACCACCGCCTGGATCTACGAGCTCTTCCCGGTGCTCGAGGAGCGCCGCGCGCAGCTCGCCGGCACCCTCTCCGGCGGCGAGCAACAGATGCTGGCCATCGGCCGGGCGCTCATGGCGAGGCCGCGCGTGCTGCTCCTCGACGAGCCGTCACTCGGCCTCGCGCCCCTGCTGGTGAAGTCGATCTTCGGGGTCATCCGCCACATCAACGCCAGCACCGGCGTCTCCGTTGTGCTGGTGGAGCAGAACGCCCGGGCGGCCCTGAAGCTCGCCCACCGGGGCTACGTGCTCGAGGTGGGGAACGTGGCGCTCCAGGGCGACGCGGCGGCGCTCGCCGCCGACCCCAAGGTGCAGAGCGCCTACCTCGGGAAGCGGCGCGAGGGCTGAAGACGCTGCGCGGCCTGTCGAGCGCCCGCGAGGGCGGCCGCGGAGAGCGGCGCGCGATGGGCCCAGCCAGGCCCAGCACCGCCTGCGCCGTCAAGCCGCTGACGCAGACAGGGCGGCGGCGGCCGGTCCGCCACCTGGAAGCACGCGACGCGCCGGCGTTCACGGCCAAAGGCCGTGTTCACAGGAACTTGCGGTGCGGCCCTGGTCTCGAGCCGCGCGGCGCGCGCCTTGCAGTAGCGCCTCCGCGTGAACGCCCGCCGCCATCTCCTCCTCGTCGACGACCGCGAGGGCCGCCGGAGCCACCCCGCCTCCGCGGCCGTCCTCATGAAGCTCCTCTCCCGCGAGGGCCACGCCGCCAGGCGCGCCACCGGCGCCGAGGCGCTCCGCCAGGCCAGCGGCGAGCGCCCGCCCGACCTGGTCCTCTGGTCGGCGCGGCCCGACGCCCGCTTCGGCGAGGCGCTGCGCGCCCTCAAGGCCTCGGCGGACCCGAGGTTCCTGCCGGTGATCCTCCTCCCCACCGAGGGTGGCCCCGAGGCGCGCGTCTCCGGGCTGCGCGCCGGCGCCGACGACGTCATGCCGGATTGCGGCGAGGAGGAGGTGCTCGCCCGGGTGGCCTCGCTCCTCCGCATCAAGGCCGCGCAGGACGCCCTGCAGCACGCCAAGGCCGAGCTGGAGCGGCAGTCGATCACCGACCCGCTCACCGGCCTCTTCAACCGGCGCTACTTCGGCTACCGGCTCCAGCAGGAGCTGGAGCGGGGGCGCCGCTACGGCGAGCAGGTGTCGCTGCTCATGCTCGACCTCGACCACTTCAAGCGCGTGAACGACCGGTACGGCCACCGCACAGGGGACGAGGCGCTCCGGCGCGCCTCGGAGGTGCTCCGCAGCGAGCTCCGGCGCGTCGACGTCTGCACGCGCTGGGGCGGCGAGGAGCTGGCGGTGATCATGCCCAACACCTCGGAGACCGGCGCCATGGTGGTGGCTCGCCGCGTCCTCCGGGCGCTCCGCTCGCGCGCCGTCCTGGAATCCCCCCCCATGGATCGGCTGGGCGCCGCCCCGGAGACCATCCGGATCACCGCTTCGCTGGGGCTCGCGACGACCTCCGGCGAGCTCGGGGCCGTGAAGGACGCCGAAGAGGCCGAGCTCCTCGTGCAGCGGGCCGACGCGGCCGTCTACCGTGCCAAGGCCGAGGGGCGCGACCGCATCTGCACCGCCCCGCCGGTGCCGGTGATGACCGATGCCGCGGCTGTCATTCCCCTGGCCGCCGCCCTGCCACGCCTCGCCGCCGTCACCTGAGGCGGAGGCGCCGCGCCCCCGCCCGCTGTCGCACCGCGCCTGCGGGCGCCGGCTCGCCGCCAGTGAGGGCCACCTCCGTTCAGCGCACGGGCTTCGCCTCGGGCGGCGTCACCGGGATGGCCTCGCGCTGGTCCGCGGCCGGTGCAGGGAGGTACCGGGGACCTGCCGAGGAGCAGCGGCAGACGTCGCAACCCCTGGCGCGATCGGGCGCACATTCCACCGCGGTGAGGCAGGAGAGGTGCTGGTAGTCGGGGCACACGCCGGCACGGCCGACCGGTAGCGAGGAGGCGCACCCCTGGCCGAGGGCGAGGAGAACGCCCGCCAGGGCCGTGACGGCGGTGGTTCTCGACTTTGACCTCATCTCCGGTTCCCTCCCCCGTCCTGGTGGCCTGGCTCGTCTTCGAATTCCACGGCCAACTCCTGGAAGCGCGCCCCCCCCCCGCCGGGCAGGAGCAGGAAGGCGCGCAGGAGGGACTGGCCCGGCCGGTCGCCCGGTCGCGCCCCCGACGGGTCGGGGCACACGATGACGTACACATGCCACGGCCAGCAGGCCTCCGCCAGAATCGTCCACCGAGGCGGCGGGCGGTCCGGCCGGATGCGAGTGGTAGAAGCCCACGAGATCGAGGTGCCGCTCCCGCGCGCAGCGGGCTTCCCGTAGCAGCTCGAGCGGGTCGATCACATACCTGTGAGCGCGCTGCCTCGAAGGCGCAACGTTGGCGCACGGTGAGACCTCCTCCACCGCGAGGTGGGCCGGCCGGAGGCTGGGCGGGACAACGGGCGAGGGGCTTGGTGGCTCCCGTCCTGGCGTCCGCGGGCGGTGGCCCGTCCAGCGCCCCAGAAGAAGGCCGCAAGCCTCCTCCGGCGCGCGCGAGGAGGCGTCTCGAAGCAGGTCCGCTCGGGCGTGTTGGGCCAGGGCCACGTTCCAGCGGTCAGTCGCACCCGCCTGGCGCTCGCTCGCCACCTCACGCCTCCACGTCGGTCCCCCCCGTGCTCACGGCCCAAGCTCCAGCTCGAGCTCGGCGAAGTCCGCCCCGGAGGCGCTGTGCGTCTGGTCTCCGTCGCTCGCCAGCCCGATGCCGACCAGCTCGGGCACCTCGATGGAGGTGTCGCCCCGCGCGAAGTGGTCGAGGAAGGCGCGGCGGAGGTCGACGATCTCCAGGTGCCACTGGCCCCGCTCGCCGTTCCGCTCCAGGACCACGGTGTCGCGGGAGAGCGTCACCGTGCGCCTCTCGTCACAGGTCACCCCCCGAGGAGCCTCGGTGCTCCAGACGTACTTCAGGATGTACCAGCGCAGGCCGCGCTTCCAGACGACGTTCACGGCGGCGGCCGAGTCGGCCTTGCCGCCCCGGCACTCGTCGCCCCCCGCGGGAAAGTCGCGGACGCGCCACCGCCACCGGACGCGCCGGGCGCGCTGGCGGTAGGGCTCCGGTACCTCCATCCCCATCACCACCGATTCCATGCCGGGCCGGTAAGCGCTCCGGACGAGGGTCTTGCCATCCTCCTCCATCACCTCGTAGTAGACGGCCGGGCCGCTGGTCGGCCCCTCGACCGGGCGCATCGAGTGAAAGTCCAGGGGCACGCGCCCCGCGACGGGTGAAGGCGGAAGCTCGGCGGCGCCGGCGGTCGAGGTGGTCAGGAGCGAGAGGAGGGCCGCAAAAGCGAGGGAGCGCAGGGTGATCTTCTCCGTGGGGCGCGAGGCGATCCGCGCCGGTAGCGGTCACCCGCCCCGACCGGGAAGCGCTGCTGCAAGAAAGTAGCCTCCGTTCGTAGATTCGTGAGAGATTCTTGGACGCCGTGCGTCGGACTTTCCATGGTGTGGCCTCCACATACCGTGGTAAGGGTCCGGTCGCCCTTCCGTCGGGGGTCAGAAAGAGGAGAGGAACGAGTTGAGCGCGCGCATTCTGGTCACGGGGGCCGCCGGATTCGTCGGCAGCCACGTCAGCGCACTCCTCGTCGCCCGCGGCGACGAGGTGGTGGGCCTCGACAATTTCGACCCCTACTATGCCCCCTCGCGCAAGTGGGAGCACGTGGGCGACGTGCGCGCCGGCCCGGGAGGCGAGCGCTTCACCCTCATCGAGGGCGACATCCGCGATCGGCCGCTCCTCGACCGCCTCTTCCGCCAGGGCTTCGACGCCGTGGCCCACCTCGCCGGGGTGGGCGGCGTGCGCGCCTCGGTCGAGCGACCCCACGACTACGTGGACATCAACACCGTCGGCACGCTCAGCGTGCTGGAGGCGGCGCAGCGCGCCGGCCGCGTCAAGAACTTCGTGCTGGTCTCCACCTCGTCGGCCTACGGCAACGCGCGGCCTCCCTTCGTGGAGACCGACGCCGCCGACCGCCCGCTCGCCCCCTACGCGGCGAGCAAGCGCGCCGCCGAGCTCCTCTGCCACGCCTACCACCACGCCCACGGGCTCTCGTGCAGCGTGGTGCGCCTCTTCACCGCCTACGGGCCGCGCAATCGCCCGGACATGATGGCGTACAAGGTCCTCGACAGCATCTTCACCGGGCGTGAGCTTCCGCTCTTCGGCGGCGGCGACATGGTCCGCGACTGGACCTTCGTCGAGGACGTCGCGCGCGGCATCGTCCTCGCCCTCGACCGACCCCTCGGCTACGAGGTGATGAACCTCGGCCGCGGCCAGCCGGTGCTGCTGCGCGAGTTCATCGAGGCCATCGAGAGCTTCGTCGGACGCAAGGCGAACCTCGTCTCGGCGCCCCGGCTAGGCTCCGACGCCGTCGCCACCGGCGCCGACATCACCAAGGCGCGCAGGCTGCTCGGCTTCGACCCGCAGGTCTCGGTGCGCGACGGCGTGGAGCGCCTCTGCCGCTGGTACGTGGAGCGCGCCGCCCGCGAGAGCGAGGCGGCTCCGCCGCCGCGGCGGCGGCTGGGCCTCGCGCAGGGCGAGTAGCCACTCCCGAGCTCACCAGGCGGCATGCGCGAGCCCCCTCCTCCGGCTCGGAGCGCGAGCGCGGCCGAGCCCGCCTGGCTCCGCGGCCGCACCCTCCCCTTCGGTCCGCTCGGGCTCGCCGCCCTGGCCCTCTGCGTGGCGGCCGGGCTCTGGCTCCGCCTGCACCACCTCGCCGCCGCCGGCTTCGCCGACGACGAGGTGCACAAGTGGCTGGCGGCGCTGCGATACCTGAAAGGCGACTTCACCGGCGACGACGTCGAGCACCCCATGCTCATGAAGTCGCTCATCGCCCTCGCGGTGGCCGCGCTGCGCGAACGGCTGCCCATGGAGGCGCTCGCCCGGCTCCCCAGCGCGGTGGCGGGCGCGCTCACCGCGGTGCCCCTGGCGCTCCTCGGGCGCCGGCTCTTCGGGCGCGCGGCGGGTCTCCTCGCCGCGGCGCTCCTCGCGCTCTCCACCACCGCCGTGGGCTATCACCGCATCGCCAAGGAGGACGCCCTCCTCGCCCTCTTCTTCACCTTCTGCGCCTGGTGCCTGGCAGAGGCGCGCGCGGCCGCCGAGGACGTCGCCGAGGCCGGGCCCGGTGGAGACGCTGGGCGCGCGGCCGACCGCGCCCGCTGGGAGCGGTGGAGCGCGGTGGCGCTGGGTGCCGCCTTCGCCTCCAAGTACTTCATCTTCTACGCCCCGCTCCCGGTCTTCGCCTACCTGTGGCTCCGCCCGGTGAGCGCCTGGCGCGTCCCATTTCGCCGCTGGCTCGCGCTGTGCGGCCTCGCCGCGCTGGTCTTCGTCGCCCTCGACTGGGTGGTGCTCCTGCCCAGCACCTGGGACTACGTGCGGCGCTACCTCTCCGGCGAGCCGCTGGGAGGCGACCGGGGGGTCTCCGAGAGCATCGTCTTCATGGGCCGGCTCTACGGGAACATGCCGCCCGGCCAGGGCGACCACCCGCCCTGGTTCTACTTCCCGCTCTTCTTCCTGGTGAAGCTCGCCCCGCCCACGGCGCTCCTCGGCTACGCCGGGGTCGTCCTGGCCGCGCTGCGCCGGCGCCCCGCGCACCGCATCCTCCTCGCCTGGCTGGGCGTCTTCCTCGCCTTCTCGCTCATCGCCGGGGCGAAGTACGCCCGCTTCGCCGTCTTTGCGATGCCGCCCTTCTTCGCGCTCGCCTCGCACGCCGCGATCGAGCTCGCGCGCCTTCTCTCCGTCGCCTGGCCCCGCCTCCGCCCGGCCTGGGCCGGCGCGGCCGTGGCGCTCCTCCTCCTCGCGCCCGAGGCGCGCGCTTCGCTCGCCCATGCGCCCCACGGGAAGCTCTACGTGAGCTGGCTGGGAGGCGGCGACGCGCGCGTCACCCAGGCCTTCCCCCACTGCGATTCTCTGGGACGTGGGCGTCCGCGAGGCGCTGCGCTGGGTGGCCGCGCATGCCGAGCCCGGGGCGGAGGTGGTCACCGAGGTCGCCTGGACCGCGCGGCTCTACCTCGAGGAAGCCGGGCGGCGCGACCTCGTCTCGACCCCCTTCCTCGCCGGGAAGGCCTGTCAGCGCGACGGGCCCTGCTACGTCGTCACCGAGCCGGGGCGGCTCTACCGCCACAACGAGGCCGCGGTGCGGCGGCTTCGCTTCCGCGAGGTCGCGCACGCGGAGCGGGTGCAGGGGCACGAGGTGGCGAAGGTGTACCGGCTCCTCCCGGGCGACCCGCTCTTTCCGCCTCCGAGGTAGCCGGCAGCTCGAGGCCGACCCTAGCCTCTGGAACGCGTGGCCCGACGCGCGCGTGCGGGCGCCGCACCGTGCCTGGACGCTCAGTTCGCCCACCTCCGCTGCCACAAGAGGAACGCCGCCAGGGTCCAGAGCGGCTTCTTGCAGATCCGCGCGCCCGGCGAGGTGGCGGTCGAGGAGGGCGCGGCAAGGCGCGGGGGCGAGCACCCCGGAGCGCACCAGCGAGGCGGGCGAGAAGAGCTCCTCGAAGAGCGGGCGCAGGGGGCCGCGGATCCAGGCGGCCATGGGGACCCCGAAGCCCTTCTTCGGCCGCCGCAGGATCTCGCCGGGGACGACGCCGCGCAGGCCCGCCTTGAGGAGGCGCTTCGTGCGCCAGAGACCCAGCTTGTGGCGCGCCGGCAGCCGCAGCGCGTACTCCACCAGCTCCGTGTCGAGGAAGGGCGCCCGCACCTCCAGCGACGCCGCCATCGAGGCGCGGTCGGCCTTCACCAGGATGTCGTCGGCGAGGTAGCGCCCGAGGAAGAAGCGCAGCGCCTCGTCCACCGAGCCGGGCGCGGCGCCCGCCTTCCGCGCCGCCTCCGCCTCCTCCAGCACCTCGCGGTAGGCCACCTCCGGCGTCGCCAGGGCCCGGAGGCCGGGGTGCAGGACCAGGGCGAGCTCGACCGGCAGGAGGGAGCCGATCCAGCGCTGATGCCGCAGCGCGGGCGGCGCGCCCAGGCCGCGCAAGAAGTGCTTCACCCGGAAATCCAGGCTCATGTTGGCCGAGGAGGCCGGGAGCCACCCCGCCAGCGCCGTGAGCGCGGCGAGCGCGGGGCGCGGCAGGAGGGCGGCGAGGCGGGCCGGCCGGTGGGCGAGGAAGGTGTCGTATCCGGCGAAGAGCTCGTCGCCGCCGTCGCCCGCCAGCGCCACCGTGACGTGGCGCCGCACGAAGCGCGAGAGGAGCAGCGTGGGGAGGATGCTCGGGTCGGCGAACGGCTCGTCGAGCACCCCCACCACCTCGGGGACGAGGTCGAGGCAGGCGTGGCCCGAGAGCACCTCCAGCTGGTGGCAGGAGCCGATCGCCTCCGCCGCTCGCCTGGCCCAGCCCGACTCGTCGAAGGAGCCCTCGGAGAAGCCGATGGCGAAGGTGGCGAGCGGGCGCTGGTGGCGCGCCGCCAGCGCCGCCACCGCGGTCGAGTCGATGCCACCGGAGAGGAACACGCCGACCGGCACGTCGGCGACGAGGCGCCGGGCGGTGGCCGCCTCGAGCAGCCGCACCACCTCGCGCCCCGCCTCCTCCAGCGAGGGCGCCTCGCGCGCGGCGACCGGCCCGGGCGGCGACCAGAAGCGGTCGATCCGGAACCCGCGCCCGTCGAGCACGGCGAGGTGGGCGGCGGGGAGCTTGAAGAGGTGCCGGTGGATGGTGCGCGGCGCCGGCACGTACTCCACCGCCAGGTAGCGCACCAGCGCCTCGGGGTCGAGCTCGCGCGGCACCGCGCCCCCGCCGCCCGCCGCCGCCGCGGCGAAGGCCTTCAGCTCGGAGGCGAAGAGCGCGCCGGTGGCGCCCTCCACCGGCCGCCCGGGCTCCGGCGGCGCGGCGAGCCAGCCGGTGCCCATCCTCAACGCGTAGTGAAGTGGCTTCTTCCCCATCCGGTCGCGGGCGAGCAGCAGGCGGCGCCGGGGCGCGTCCCACAGGGCGAGGGCGAACATGCCGTCCACCCGCTCCGCGAACGCCTCGCCCCACTCCAGATAGGCGCGCAGCACCACCTCGGTGTCGCTCCGGGTGGTGAAGGGGTGCCCGCGGCGGCGCAGCTCCTCGCGCAGCTCGGCGTGGCGATAGCACTCGCCGTTGAAGGAGAGGGCGCACCCCTCCCGCACCATGGGCTGCGTACCCCCCGCGAGGTCGAGGATGGAGAGTCGCCGGTGGCCGAGCGCGGCCGGGCCCTCGGTGAAGAAGCCCTCGGCGTCGGGGCCGCGGTGGGCGAGCGCCGCGGCCATGCGCCGGACGGCTCCCGCGTCGGGCGATCCGTCGAGGCGGACCTCGCCGCAGATCCCGCACATCTACGGGACCACCCCACCCTCACCCCGGCCCTGCTCCCCTCCCGGGGAGGGGGCGGCCAGGGTGTGGGGGAGCACCCGGTCCACCAGGTAGGGCCGGCGCCCCTGCGACTCGTAGTAGGTGCGCACCACCAGCTCGGCGAGGACGCCCATCAAGACACACACCACGCCAGCCAGGACGAAGGCCACCGCCAGGAGCGGCAGCGGGGTCTCCACCAGGTCCTTCGCGCCGGTGAGCTTGAAGTAGATCGCGGCCCCGAACGACAGCACGGCGCCGAGGAAGGAGGCGAGCCCGGCCCCACCGAAGAAGTAGATGGGGCGTGAGAGGTAGCTGGCGAGGAACTTCACCACCAGGAGATCGAGCAGCACCTTCAGCGTGCGGCCGAGCCCGTACTTGGAGCGGCCGGCGTGGCGGGGGCGGTGGTTCACCACCAGCTCGGTGACCCGGGCGCCCTGCCAGCTCGCGTACACCGGGATGAAGCGGTGCATCTCGCCGTAGAGGCGCACCCCCTCCAGCACCTCGCGCCGGTAGGCCTTGAGCGAGCAGCCGTAGTCGTGGAGGCGGACTCCCGAGACGGCGCTGATGAGGGCGTTGGCGATGCGGGAGGGGAGCTTGCGCCCCAGCTCGCGGTCCTTGCGCTCCTTGCGCCACCCGCTCACCACGTCGGGCCCCTTCTCCAGCTCGGCGAGGAGCCGGGCGATGTCGGCGGGGTCGTTCTGCAGGTCGCCGTCCATGGGGACGATCACCTCGCCCCGCGCCGCCTCGATGCCGGCCGACATGGCCGCGGTCTGCCCGAAGTTGCGCCGGAAGCGGATGACTCGCAGGGCCGGCTCCCGCTCCGCGGCGCGGGAGAGCGCGGCGAAGGTGCCGTCGGAGCTGCCGTCGTCCACGCACAGCACCTCGAAGCTCCGCCCCAGCGCCCGCAGCGCCCCGAGGAGCTCCGCGAGCAGGAGGGCGACGTTCTCCTCCTCGTTGAAGAGGGGGATCACCACCGAGAGGCGCGGCCGCGGGGCGGCGCCGGCCGCCGGAGCGACACGTTCAATCGACATGGGAGGTCTCCGAGACCGCCGCACCCCCGGCCCGCACCCCTCCCGGCGCACCCGCCGGCTCGCGGCCCGCCCACACCCGGCGGGGCACGAGCATGACCATGGCCGGGAGGAAGACGAGCGCGGTGGCGAGGGTGGTGACCTCGCCCAGCATGGCGTACCAGCCGAAGGAGCGGAGGGCCCGGTTGAAGGAGAGGATGAGCGAGCCGTAGCCCACGATGGTGGTCCAGGAGCAGAAGGCCACAGCGGTGCCCACCTCGACCAGCGCCGGTACGATGGTGCGCCGCGAGCCCATGCGCGAGAGCACGTTGGCGCCGTAGTCGACGGCGATGCCGAAGGTGATGGGGTAGACGATGAAGTTGAAGAAGTTGATCTTGATGCCGGCCAGCGCGGCGATGCCGGCCATCAGCACCACGCCCGAGGTGAGCGAGGCGATGAGGAGCGCGCTGCGGCCCGGCCGCCGGAAGAAGATCACCACCAGCCCGCACACGCAGAGGAAGGAGAGCAGGGTCACCCGAGGGCCCTGCCGCTCGATGTCGGCGAGGAGGTCGGCCACCACGATGTCGACGCCGGCGGCGTCGTACCTCCCGTCGCCCACCGGCACCTGCCGCACCGCCGCGGCGAAGGCGCGGAGGTTCTGCGCCAGCTCGAGCTTGGCGTTCGGCTGCGAGCGCACGAAGGCGATGCGACCCACGGTGCCGTCGCGCTCGCGGAACCGGTCGAGGAGCGAGGCCGGCGCGTCGGCATCGCCGAGCGGCCCCTGCGCGGCGAGGTCGGCGCGGATGGCGCGCGCCCGCTCCGCCTGCGGGGCGGGCAGCTTCGAGAGGACGCGCGGGGTGAGCCGGCCGGCGATCTCCCGGAGCAGGGCCAGCTTCTCCTCCTGGTGAACCGGCACCACGCTCCCCACCGTCTCGCAGCCGTGGATGAGCTCGCGCAGCCTGGGCTCGGCGCGCATGCGCGCCTCCAGGGCGTCGCAGTACCCCTCCGCGGCCTCGCGCGAAGGGAGGAGCGCGATGGAGCCGCTGATTGACTGGCCGAGGCCTCCCTGGGCGCGGGCGTTCACCCGCCGCAGCTCGTCGCTGCCGGTCTGGTCGTTGGTGAGGTTGTCGAGGTTGCGCTCGAGGGCGGTGGGGAGCTGCCGGAGGAAGATCGCCGCGGCGACGGCGGTGAGGACAGCGAAGAGCGCGACGGTCAGCTTCGGCCAGCGCATCCAGCGCTCCAGGACGGCCACCGCCCGCTCGTGGGTGAGCGGCCGGGCCGGGTGGAGGCGGGGGCGCAGCCGCTCCTGCAAGGTGAGCAGGGCGGGGAGCAGCGCAAAGGTGGCCGCCCAGCAGAGCACCATGCCCACCCCTCCGATGAAGCCGAAGTGGCGGAAGCCGCGGTTGGTGGCGACGAGGAGGGTGCCGAAGGAGACGCTGGTGCCGAGCGCCGCGAGCAGGGTGCCGCGCGCCGCCACCTGCGCCGCCTCGCGGCAGGCGTGATCGAGCGCGAAGCCCTGGCGCCGGAGCTGCCCCACCCGCCCCAGGTAGACGATGCCGTAGTTGATGCCGTTGCCCGCCACGATGGAGCCGAGGAAGGCCGTCTGCGTGTTGAGGTAGCCGATGCCGAGCCAGGCGAGGCCGAAGGTGACCGCCACCGCCACCGCCACCGCGCCGCCCAGGGCCACCACCAGCCTGAGCTCGCGGAAGAAGGCCCAGAGGGAGAAGAAGAGCAGGACCAGCACCACCAGGAAGGAGGTGAGCGCGTCCTCGATGATCGACCGGTACTCGGCGAGCAGCACCGGGTACGAGCCGCCGAAGCCGATGGCGAGCCCCTCCGCTCGCGCCTCGCCGGCGAAGCGGTCGGCCACCGCCTGCATCTTGTCGAGGATGACGCGCACCTCGCCCACGCCGAGGCTGGTGCCGGTGGGGCGGATGACCACCGTCACCGAACGGCGATCGGGGTGCACCATGAAGCCGTCGACGTAGCGGACGAAGCCCTCCTCCACCTTCTGGCGCGGCGAGGGCTTCGCCGGGTCGAGCAGCTCCGCGAGCTTCGGGTGGGCGGCGAGGTCGAGCGGCCCGGCCGGGCTCGACTCCGGTGGCGCATCACCCTCCCCCTCGCCGAGAAAGCCGAGGAGCGGGTTCGCCTTCGCCTTCCCGGCGCCGATGGCCTTCACCAGCTCGTCGCGCGCCCCGCGGAGGTCGCCCAGCGGGAGGAACATCGGCCAGTGCCCGGTGTACCAGCGCCGGACGGGGCCGATGTCGGACTCCACCGCTCGTATCACCTCGGGGCCCAGCTCGCGGAAGGCCTCGGCGAGCTTCACCGCCAGCCGCTCGGCCTTCTGGAGGTCCTGCGGCCCGTTCTTCGCCTCCACCATGAGGAGCACGGTGCCGTCGCCGCCCACCCGGCGGGCCAGCTCCTTGGCGTGGCGGACGCTGGGCACGTCCTCGGGCAGGAGCTCCTCGAAGCTGGAGCGGATCTCGAGGTGCGAGGCGAGCCAGATCCCGGCCGCGCCGAGGACGAGCGCCGCGGCGAGAAAGGTGCGCCACCGCCGCAGCGAGAGCTCGGTGAGGCGCGTGACGGGCCCGAGGAAGCTCATGCAGCGGAAGGCTTTAGCAGAGATTCAGGGGCTCCCGCGAACGCGGGAGGCGGGCTCCGGCCGCGGCAGGCCGGTGGGGCGCGCGCAGCCAGCGAAAGCCCCTCTGGTGCCGGCGCTCGCCGCCGGTGGTGTAGTGTCCGCTCCCCGCATGGCCGCCACCTTCGAGCCCGGACCGCGCGACCCGGGGAGCCGCGCTCGCCGCGGCGCTCTCGCGACGCCTCACGGGCGGGTGGAGACGCCCGCCTTCATGCCGGTGGGCACCCGCGCCACGGTGACCGGCCTCACGCCCGGCGACCTCCGCGAGCTGGGCGCGCCGATGATCCTCGGCAACACCTACCACCTGCTGCTCCGGCCCGGACCGGAGGCCATGAGCCACTTCGGCGGACTGCACCACTTCATGGGCTGGGACGGCCCCATCCTCACCGACTCGGGCGGCTTCCAGATCTTCTCGCTCTCGCACGACCGCGTGGTCACCGAGGAGGGCGCGCGCTTCAGGAGCTACGTGGACGGGCGGCCCCAGGCGCTCACCCCCGAGCGCTCCATCGCGGTGCAGACCGCGCTCGGCTCCGACGTGATGATGGTGCTCGACGTGTGCCTCCCCTCCACCGCCGCGCCGGAGGAGGTGCGCTCGGCCATGGAGCGCACCCACCGCTGGGCGCTGAGGAGCCTCGCGGCCCGTTCGAACCCCGAGCAAGCGCTCTTCGCCATCGTGCAGGGTGGGCTCTCGCTCGCGTGGCGCGCCCACTCGGCCGCGTTCCTCACGCAGCACCCGTTCGACGGCTTCGCCATCGGCGGCCTCGCGGTGGGCGACACGCGCGAGGAGCGGGGCGAGGTCATCGCCGCCACCGCCGAGCTACTCCCCCCGGGCCGCCCTCGCTACCTCATGGGCGTGGGCACGCCGGCCGACATCCTCGAGGCGGTGGGCCACGGGGTGGACCTCTTCGACTGCGTCATCCCCACCACCATGGCGTGGCAGGGCACGGCCTTCACCTCCACCGGCCGGGTGCGGCTCACCCGCGGCCAGCACCGGCTCTCGGGCGAGCCGCTCGACCCCGCCTGCGGCTGCCCGACCTGCCGTCTTCACCCGCGCGGCTATCTTCACCACCTCATGAAGTGCGAGGAGCCGCTGGGGCCTCGCCTGCTCTCTGTTCACAACCTGTTCCACTACCAGGAGCTCATGCGCTCCGCGCGCGCCGCCATCGAGGCGGGGTGCTATGCCGCCTTCGCTCGCGAGCGCCTGGCGGCCGTCGACCGGCACGAGCACGACCCGAGCGCGCGCCGCCCCGGCGCCCGGAGGAGCGGCGCCGCCCCCGCCGCCACCAGCTTGCCGAGCGGGGTCGGCCCACAGGCGCCCCCTTCCGAGCGGCCAGGCGCGCCGGAGACGAGCGACCCGGCCCTCGCCCGGCACGGCGAGCCGACTTCACCTCCCGTGGGGGGGAGGGCGCCCCTCGCCGCCCTGCCGGACGCCCCGGCCACCGCTGCCGCGGCGCGCTTTCAGGTGGTTCGGACCCGCTCCGGCGCCCCGGCGGTGCTCGACGCGAGGGTGGGCGAGGTGATGCACCCGGTGGTGGGCGCCGCGGCCGAGGCGGAAGAGCTTTACGTCGCCCAGTCGCGCCTCGCCGAGCGGCTCGCCCACCCCGGCCCGCCGCTCGTGCTCTTCGACGTGGGGCTCGGCGCGGGCTCGAACGCACTGGCCGCGCTGCGGGCTCTTCGCCGCGCGCCGCCGGGAGGCCGCGCGCTCCACCTCGTGAGCTTCGAGCGCGAGCTCGGCGCCCTGAGCCTCGCCGCCTCGGAGGATGGCGCCGCACGGCTCGGGCTCGAGCAAGACGACATCGCCGCCCTGCGCGCCCTCGCCGGGCGCGGCCTCCACGAGGAGCCGCGGGCGAGGTGGGAGCTCGCGCTGGGAGACCTCGTCTCCACCCTCCCCTCCCGCCCGGAGCGGGCCGAGCTCGTCTTCTGGGACCCCTTCTCCCCGCGCCACGACCCGGGCCCGTGGAGCGTCGCCGCCTTTGCCGCCCTGCGCGAGAGGTGTCTCCCCGAGGCCATGCTCTTCACCTACAGCAGCGCCACCTCGGTGCGGAGCGCGCTCCTCCTCGCCGGCTTTCACGTGGGCCTCGGCGACCCTTCGGGACCCAAGGCCACCACCACGGCGGCCGCCATCTCGGCGGGGCTTCTCTCCCGCCCTCTCGAACCGGCCTGGCTCTCCCGCCTGGCGCGCTCGTCGGCCCCCTTCCCGGCCGACGCGCCGGAAGGCGCGCTGGAGCGGCTGAGGCACCACCCGCAGTTCGGGTGAGGCGGCCCCCCGGGTGACAGCGGTCCGGCCGGCGCCGGGGAGCTCATTGCGTCATTCCACCCCGAGTGCGGCGGTCCCGCGTGCGTCGGTGGAGTGCGGCGGGCTCAGGCGGGCTTCAGGAAGATGGCGCCGAGCGGCGGGAGGGTGAGCATCAGCGAGGCCGGCCGGCCGTGGCTCGGGACGTCCTCGGCCTCGAGGCCGCCCATGTTGCCCCACCCGTCGCCGCCGTAGGCCTGGGCGTCGCTGTTCAGGATCTCCTTCCAGAAGCCGCGGCGCGGCACGCCCAGCCGGTAGCCGGTGCGCGCCACCGGGGTGAAGTTCATGACCACCATGATGGGCGGGTCGCCCTCCTCGGCCCAGCGGAGCAGGGCCAGCACGCTGTTCTCTGCGTCGGAGGTGTCGATCCAGTCGATGCCCCCCTGCACGCAGTCGCGCACGTGCAGGGCGGGCTCGGCGGCGAGGAGCCGGTTGAGGTCCTTCACCCAGGCCTGCACCCCGGCGTGGCGATCGGTCTCGAGGAGGTGCCAGTCGAGGCTCCGCTCGTGGTGCCACTCGCGCCCCTGGGCGATCTCCCGCGCCCATGAAGAGGAGCTTCTTGCCGGTCTGGGCGAACATGTAGCCGAAGAGCAGGCGGAGGTTTGCGAACTCCTGCCGATCGACGCCCGCCATCTTGTCGAGCAGCGAGCCCTTCCCGTGCACCACCTCGTCGTGCGAGAGCGGCAGGACGAAGTTCTCGCTGCCGGCGTAGATGCTGCGGAAGGTGAGGTCGTTCTGGTGGTACCGACGGTGAATGGGCTCGTGGTGCATGTACTGCAGCGTGTCGTGCATCCAGCCCATGTCCCACTTGAATCCGAAGCCGAGCCCGCCCACGTAGAGCGGCCGCGACACGCCCGGCCAGGCGGTGGACTCCTCGGCGAAGGTCTGGGTGTCCGGGTACTCCTTGTAGACGTCGGCGTTCATCTGCCGGAGGAAGGAGATGGCGTCGAGGTTCTCGCGCCCGCCGTAGATGTTGGGGATCCACTCCCCGGGCTTGCGCGAGTAGTCGAGGTAGAGCATCGAGGCCACGGCGTCGATGCGCAGTCCGTCGGCGTGGAAGACGTCGAGCCAGAAGAAGGCGCTGGAGAGGAGGAAGCTCCGCACCTCGTGGCGGCCGTAGTTGAAGACGTAGGTGTCCCAGTCCGGATGGTGCCCCAGGCGCCGGTCGGCGTGCTCGAAGAGGTGGGTGCCGTCGAAGTAGGCGAGGCCGTGCTCATCGGTGGGAAAGTGCGCGGGCACCCAGTCGAGGATGACGCCGATCCCCTCCTGGTGGAGCGTGTCGACCAGGAAGGCGAAGTCCTCGGGCGGCCCGAAGCGGCTGGTGGGGGCGAAGTAGCCGGTGGTCTGGTATCCCCATGAGCCGTAGAACGGGTGCTCCATGATGGGCATGAGCTCCACGTGGGTGAAGCCCATGTCCTTCGCGTAGGCGGCGAGGGCCGGGGCCGCTTCACGGTAGGTGAGGGGCCGATTGCCGTCCTCGGGCGCGTGCCGCCACGAGCCGAGGTGCACCTCGTAGATGGACATGGGGCTGCCGAGGCCGTTCCTCGCGTACCGGCTGCGCAACCACTCCGCGTCGTTCCACTGGTAGCCGGTGTCCCACACCACCGAGCCGGTGCGGGGTGGCGTCTCGTGGCGGCGACCGAAGGGGTCGGCCTTGTCCACCACGTACCCCGCGTGGCGCGACCAGATCCGGTACTTGTAGACGGTCCCGTTGCCGAGGCCGGGGACGAAGCCCTCCCAGATTCCCGAGCTCCCCCGCTGGGAGAGCGCGTGGCCAGGCGAGGTCCACCCCTGGAAATCGCCCACCACCGACGCGCGCTCGGCATTGGGAGCCCAGACAGCGAAGGCCACCCCCTGCTGCCCGCCCGACTCGGCGAGGTGCGCGCCGAGGACGCGATAGGCGCGCCGGTGGGTGCCCTCGTTCCAGAGGAAGAGGTCCTGCTCGCCCACGGCCGTCGCGCTCGCCGCGACGGGGGGAGGGGCGGCGCGCGGCGCGTCCTTCTTGCCCTGGGGGGTACCGCCCGGCTTCTTGGCCGCCATTCGAGGTCCTTTCTGGCTCTTTCACCGCCGGATACGAAGGCCGTCTCCGCTGAAGGGGCGGACGAGGGGCGACGGTGGGTGGGGGTGATGTAGGCCCACCGCCCCGCCCGCGCGCGGAGAAGCGCGCGGCGCACCCCGGGTTGACCGCGCCCGGCCCGTCCGGTAGTCGTCGCGCCGCTTGCGCGAGGACCTTCCGAGCGACCGGCCGCGCGCGGCGTGGCCCCTCCGGCTGCTCGGCGGCCCCTGGGCTCTCCCGGCCTGGCTCCTCGCCCTGCTGGTGCTCCGCTTGCCCGGCCTGCTGGTGGGCCTCGTCAACATCGACGAGTGCGACTTCTGGCTCTTTGGACGCATGGTGAACGAGGGGGCGCGCCCCTACCTCGACGTGGCGGACATCAAGCCGCCCCTCACCTACCTCGCCTATGCCGCCGCCGATCTGCTGTCCGGGCACCGGTTCGGGGTGGGGGTGCCGGCGCTCGGGCTCGCCGCCGTGCTCGCCACCGCCCTCCTCCTGCGCGCGGCGGCGTTGCGCTGGACGGGCGACCCGCGCGCCGGGTGGGCCGCGGCCTGGCTCGCGCTCGCCGCGGGGCTCTGCGAGTCACCCGCGGTGAATGCCGAGCTGCTCATGAACGCGCCGGTGGCGGCGGGGCTCTGGGCGCTTTCGCGCGCCCACGGTGAGGGCCGCCTCCGCTGGTGGGCCTGGGCGGGCCTCCTCGCCGGGCTCGCCACCCTGGTGAAGCTGCAGGCGGGCATCCTGCTCCTCGCCTTCGGGGCGAGCGCGCTCCTCGAGGCGCGCCGCCCGCGCGTGGCCCAGCGGCGCTTCCCCGAAGGCCCTCCCCTCCTCCAGGCCCTGACCGCCCTCGGCTCAGCGTATGCGTTGCCCTGGGCGGTGGCCGCCTCGGCCTTCGCCTGGGCCGGCACCCTGCCGGAGGCGTACGACTGGGTGGTGCGCCGCAACCTCTTTCAGATTGGCGGGGCCCAGGTGTTCGCCCTCTCGAACGTGCTCCCCTCCATCGCGGTGGCGCTCCTCGGCGCCTCCTTCGCCTGGTGGCTGGCGCTCCGCGGCGCGGGGAGGCCGCCGGGCGCCTTCGGGCGCGCCCTCGTCGTCCTCCTCGCGCTCACCACCCTCCCGGTCTCGGTGGGCCGCCGCTTCTACGAGCACTACTTCCTGCAGTTCGTCCCCCCGCTCGCCCTCCTCGGCGCGCCCGAGCTGGTGCGGCTCCTCGCGGGGTGGCGAGAGCAGGCGCCCAGGCTACGCCGGTTCGCGCTCGTGCTCGCCGCCGTGCCGCCCCTCGCGTACCTCGGCTTCACGCTCGCGCGCGGCCTCACGGGCGGCTACCCGGGGCAGGAGCCCAGGGCGAAGGCCATCGCCGCCTGGCTCCGGGCGCACACCGAACCCTCCGAGCGGGTCTTCATGTGGGGCGACTACACCCCGGTCTACTGCCTGGCGAACCGTCTCCCCGGCACCCGCTTCATGAGGACAGCGCCGCTGGTGGGCGACTTCGACCCCCTCCACCTCCCCGACGGCTTCGACTTCGCGCCCCACAGGTCGGAGCGCGACATCGCCCTCGCCCTCCGGGACCTCGAGGCGAACCGGCCCGCCCTGGTGGTGGACACCGCCGCGGCGGACCTCCACCGCTGGTCGCTCTTCCCGCTCTCGCGGGTGCCCGAGCTCGCCGCCTACGTGCAGGACCACTACCGTCCGGTGGCGAGGCCCGGGGGGGCGGTGGTGTACCGGCTGCGAGGGCCGACCGGCGTAGGGCCGGACCGCGCCGACGCTGCCCCGAGGGAGGGGCGTTGAGAGCCTTCGCGAAGCGCGCTGCTCGGGCCGGCGTGCTCCAGCCGAGCCGCCTCGCAGCCCTGTGCGCGGCCGGCATGGCCCTCGCTTCCGCGGGGAGCTGGCTGCGCTTCCTCTGGACCGGGACGCCGCGAATCGACACCCACGGAGCCCCGTTCCTCGTCGCGAGCGCCGTGGCCGGCGCCGGCCTCCTCCTCGCCGGCGTCTCGGCCCTGCGGCTCGCGCCGCGGGCGCGCGAGCTCGGTGACCGGCGGCTCCTCCTCTGGGCGGGCGTGGTCCAAGCGCTCGCGCTCACGGCCCTGCCGCTCACCTCGAGCGATGTCTACACGAACCTCGCATTCGGCAGCCTCGCGCGCCGGGGCTTCTCTCCTTACGTGCACGCTCCGAGCGAGCTCGCGCCGTCGGCCCTCCTCACCGGGGTCCCTGCGCGCTGGGTGAACGACCCGAGCCCCTACGGCCCGCTCTTCCACCCGCTCCTCGCGGCCGCGGCGTGGACCGGAGAGCGCCTGGGCTCGCCGCTGTGGGGGAGCTACGGCGCCTACAAGCTCCTGCTCGCCCTGGCGCTCTGCACCGCCCTCCTCCTCTCGCTCCGGCACCTGCGAGAGCATCTGCCCGCGGCCGAGCGCGAGGTCTTCGTGCTCCTCGCGATGTCGCCCCTCCTCGCCTGGGAGGTGACGGCGCAGGGACACAACGAGGGGCTCCTCGTCCTCTCGCTGGTGGCCTTCATCGCGGCCGAGCGCCGCGGCCGCTCGGCGCTGGCGGTCACCGCCCTCGCCCTCGGCGCGGCGGTGAAGTACGCCCTGGCCCCGCTCCTCGGCCTCTATCTCCTCCTTCACGCGCGGCGCTCTCTGGCTCGCGCCGCGGCCCTGGCGGTGCTGGCGGCCCTGGTGCTCTGGGTGGCGTTCGCCCACGAGCTCCGCGCCGTCAACCTGCGAGCCGTCCTCCCGATGGTGGGGGGTGAGGCGGCGCGCCACGCCCACTCGCTCACCGACCTCGTGTGCCTCGTCCTCGATGAGCTCGGCTGGCACGCGGCTTCCTTCGCCGCCTACCGCACACTCTCTGCGGCGTCAGGGCTTCTCTGCGTCCTCCTCCTCCTCCGGGTGGCCCTCCGCGCCCGCGAGCTCGAGGAGCTCGCCCACGGCTACCTCCTCTTCCTCCTCGCCCTCTACCTCACGGCGCCCTGGTTCCAGCCCTGGTACGTGGCCTGGGCGCTGCCCCTCCTGCTCGTCGAGCGCGATGCGCGCTGGCGTCGCTTCCTCGCCCTCTACTCGGTGGTGACGGTGGTGCAGTGGGCGGCGCCGCTCGAATCCCCTCACCACCGTGGCCGGGAACGCCTGGGCCGTCTGGGCCATCTGGAAGCTCACCCGGCCCGGGGCCGCCCCCGAGCATCACCGGACCCCGGCCACTGCGGGGAGACCGTGACACTGCCGTGAATGCGGTGCTACGAGAGGCGCATGGTCGCCTCACCCCCGGTGCTCTCCGTGGTGGTTCCCGTCTTCGACGAGGAGGGAAGCCTCGAGGTGCTCCACCAACGGGTCAAGGAGGCACTGGAAGGCGCCGGTGAGCCCTTCGAGCTGGTCCTCGTGGACGACGGGAGCCGCGACGGCTCCTGGGTGAAGATGCGCGCGCTGGCCTCGGCCGACCCCCGGGTGGTGCTGGTGCGCCTCTCGCGCAACTTCGGTCACCAGCTCGCGGTGACGGCAGGGGTGGATGCGGCGCGGGGTGACGCCGTGGTGCTGATGGACGCCGATCTGCAGGACCCGCCGGAGCTCCTGCCCTCCATGGTGGCGAAATGGCGCGAGGGGTACGACGTGGTCTACGGGCGCAGGGTGCGCCGCCGCGGCGAGAGCCTTTTCAAGCGCGCCTCGGCGGCGGCGTTCTACCGCCTCATCCGCCGCCTCACCACGGTGGAGATCCCCGCCGACACCGGCGACTTCCGCCTCATGAGCCGCCGCGTGGTGGAGGTGCTCCAGTCGATGCGCGAGCGGAATCGCTTCGTCCGCGGCCTCGTCGCCTGGGCGGGCTATCGCCAGGTGGCGGTGGAGTACGAGCGCGCCGAGCGCTACACGGGCGAGACCAAGTACCCCTTGCGCAAGATGGCGCGCTTCGCCGCCGACGCGGTCTTCTCCTTCTCGCACGCGCCGCTGCGGCTCGCCACCCTGCTCGGCCTCGCCTCCTCCACCCTGGCCTTCCTCTACGCTCTGTATGCCGTGGCCGCGGCCCTCCTCCGCTGGGACGTGGTGCACGGGTGGGCCTCGCTCATCGTGGCCGTCCTCTTCCTCGGCGGAGTGCAGCTCCTGTGTGTCGGCATCATCGGAGAGTACGTGGGCCGCATCCACGACGAGGTGAAGAACAGGCCCCTCTACGTGGGCGAGGTGTTCAGGGCTGGAGAGACCGCGGCATCGGCCAGAGCAGCCGACTGGGTCAGGGCGAGCTGGCCGGGCGCGATGGGCGCCAGGCCCTCCACGCTCCCGCGGCCCACGCCACCAGCACCGCCGAGGCGATGAGCTTCGGCTCGAAGAGGCCGCTCTCGTAGCCCACGCCCCTCCAGCGGAGGACGTCCTCCAGGTTGAGGAGATAGGCCGCCGACGAGATCGCGAAGAGCGCGTACCGTCCACGGAGCACGGCGTCGATTCCGAGAAGCGTGACGGCCGGGTGAAGGAAGCGCTCGTGCGCCTCGGTGGCGAAGGCAAAGAAGGAAAGGCCAGCCATGCCGAGAAAGAAGAACCCCTCCTGGCCCAGGCGGCGGAGCTCCTTGCGAAGGACGAGTCCCCGCACCCACCTCGCGAGCGGCACCGTGAGCACGGCCAGCGCGGCGGCGAGGAGCACCACCCCCCAGGCCCGGTAGCTCACCCCGAGCCACCGCACCGTATCCGGGGTGTCCGCTGGCTCCTCCACCAGGAAGTACCAGAGGTTGTAGGCGTTGAGGGAGACGGCGGGGAAGTAGCCGACGATGCCGGTGACGTTCCCCCAGATGCCCCGCAGGGCCCGCCCGTCGAGAAATGGCCACAGCAGCGCGAGCTGGGTCGCGACGCAGGCGGCGGCGGTTCGAAGCCAGCCCCGCCAGGATCTCCCGAGCACCGCGACGGCGGCCAGCGCGAAGAAGGGCAGAAAGACCACGCTCTGCAGCTTAGTGTTGAGCGCCAGCAGGAAGAGCACGCACGCTGCCGCCACCGAGCCGCTCGCGAGCGCCATCCAGGCGAGGGCTACGAGGGCGGTGTGCATGGCGTCGATCTGCCCCCACACCCAGGAGTCGTAGAGGGTCGCGGGGTTCAACATCACCAAGAGCGCCAGCGCGGGGTTCCGGCTCCTCCTCCAGAGGAACTGCGCCAGCGCGAGTCCCAGCCCGAGCTCGAAGGCGAGCGCGGCCACCTTGACGAGCGGTACGGTCTCCTGCGAGAGAGGTCCGCCCGTGAGGCGACCGAGACCGGCCAGGATCCACATGAAGACGGGCAGATAGTTGGCGCTCGCCTCCAGCCCGCCGTAGACGCGAGCGAGGCCGAACCGCTCGATCCGGTGGCTCCATTTCACCCAGTAGGCGAGGTCTGCGTCGAAACCGCCCGCCGGCACGGTGAGAGCGAGCCAGGAGAAGGCGAGGAGAAGTAACGCCCAGGCCTGCAGGAGAGTGCGGCGATCTACCTCGGCGGAGGAGTCGCCCGGGCTCAGCTGGTGCTCGGCAGGGAACTGCGGGTCGGACACGGCGCGAGCCTGCCCCCACTCGCCGAGCGGGCGCAAGCACGCTCGCCCGGAAACTCCCATCCCGCCGGCGTGGAGCGCTGGCCAGAGAGAGGAGGAGGGCAGACCTGCCCCCCCTTTCCCGTGAATCAAGCCCCGTAGACGGCGGTGACCTCGGCCTGCGGCTGCGCCTGAGGCTGCGGCGAGAGCACGGGGGCCTCGATCCGCTCCCCGCGCGCCAGCATGTTGAGCGAGCGGGCGAGCAGGGTGGAGATGAGCTCCCCGGAACCCGACACGTCGAGCTTGCGGTAGATGCGCTTGCGCCGGGCGCGGATCGTCTCGGGGGAGACGCCCGCGGCGGCCGCTGAGTCCTTGCAGGCGAAGCCCTGGGCCATCCTCAGGACCTCCGAGCGCTCGGCCGGCGTCAGGCTGGTGCCCTCCATGAAGCGCGCCGCGAAGGGGGAGAGGGTCTCGATGTCGATGTGCGGCATGTGGCCATCCTTTGCGTGAGCTGGGGCCCCCGACCACCTGGCATTCGCCCGGTCGCCAGACCCTCGCCTGGTTGGGTGTCCTACGGGCGAGACGTTAGTCACGCCCCAGTTGGCTGGCACCTGGGTGGAGCTCATGACGCCCCAAGAGGGGCGTTTAGCGAGCCCTTGCTTGCACAATTTGACCCCGCGAGGTCGTTGCGGTTACGAGAAAGCCCCCTTCGAGGTTCCATGTACCGCATCCTTCGACGCGAGGCATTCTCGGATACCACCTTCCTGTGGGAGGTGGAGGCTCCCGACGTGGCAGCCGCGGCCCAGCCCGGCCACTTCGTCATGCTGCGCCTCGCCGAGGGCGGCGAGCGCATCCCCCTCACGGTGGCCGACTTCGACCGGCAGCGCGGCACCATCACCATGGTGGTGCAGGCGCTCGGCAAGACCACCCGCGAGATGAGGAACCGTTACCGCGCGGGCGACAGCTTCGCCGACTTCGTGGGGCCGCTCGGCGTCCCGCAGCACGTGGAGAAGGTGGGACACGTGGTGCTGGTCGGTGGCGGCCTCGGGGTGGCGCCCGTCTACCCCCAGCTCCGCGCCTTCAAGGCGGCCGGGAACCGCACCACCGGCGTCATCGGCTTCCGCACCAAGGAGCTCGTCTTCTGGGAGGAGCGCTTCAGGAAGCACTGCGACACGATCGTTGTCTGCACCGACGACGGCTCCTACGGGCGGCCCGGCTTCGTCACCGCCGCCCTCGAGGAGCTGTGCCGGCTCGACCGGCCGGATCTGGTGGTGGCCATCGGCCCCCTGCCCATGATGCGCGCCTGCGCCGAGACCACCCGCCCCTTCGGCGTCCGCACCATGGTGAGCCTCAACGCCATCATGGTGGACGGCACCGGGATGTGCGGCTCGTGCCGCGTCACGGTGGGCGACGAGACGCGCTTCGCCTGCGTCGATGGCCCCGACTTCGACGGGCACGCGGTGGACTTCCCCGAGCTCATGACCCGGCAGCGGCGCTTCAAGCAGGAGGAGAGCGCGGCCGGCGAGGATTACGCCCACGTCTGCAACCTGGAGCTGCAGCTCATCCAGCAGCACAAGCACAACTACAAGAAGCTGAAGGACGTGGCCCCCGAGCAGCGCCCCATGCCGGAGCGCGACGCCGCGGCGCGGGCGAAGAGCTTCGACGAGGTGAACCTCGGCTACACCCTCTCCGACGCCCTGGTGGAGGCCGAGCGGTGCATCCAGTGCGCGGTGCCCACCTGCGTGGCCGGCTGTCCGGTGGGCATCGACATCCCGCGCTTCATCCGCCACCTCCTGGTGCGCGACCTCGACGGCGCGCTCGCCGCCATCCGCGAGTCGAACGCCTTCCCGTCGGTGTGCGGCCGCGTCTGCCCGCAGGAGTCGCAGTGCGAGGCGCAGTGCATCGTCGGCCGCAAGCTGGAACCGGTGGCCATCGGCCGGCTGGAGCGCTTCGTGGGCGACCATGCCCGGGCCCCCCGCGCCACGCCTCCGCCCCACGCCGGCACCCTCGGCAAGGTGGCCATCTGCGGCTCCGGCCCGGCCGGCCTCTCCTGCGCCGCCGACCTGGTGCGGTACGGCGCCGACGTCACCGTCTTCGAGGCGCTGCACGTGGTGGGCGGGGTGCTCCAGTACGGCATCCCCTCCTTCCGCCTCCCCCGCGAGATCATCGACCGCGAGGTGCAGGGATTGCGCGACCTGGGCGTGCGCCTCGAGACCGACAAGGTCATCGGCAAGACCTTCACCGTGCCCCAGCTCCTCGCAGAGAAGGGCTTCGACGCTGTGTTCGTGGGGGTGGGTGCCGGGGCTCCAGCCTTTCTCGGCATCCCCGGCGAGAACGCGAGCCAGGTGTACAGCGCGAATGAGCTGCTCACCCGGGTGAACCTGATGGGGGCGATCGCTTCCCCTATCTCGACACCCCCATCCGCCTGGGGAAGAGCGTGGTGGTGATCGGCGCCGGCAACACCGCCATGGATTGCCTCCGGGTGGCGAAGAGGCTCGGCGTGGCGACCGTGCGCTGCGTCTACCGCCGCTCCGAGGCGGAGGCCCCGGCCCGGGTGGAGGAGCTGCGCCACGCCAGGGAGGAGGGCATCGAGTTCTTCTTCCTCCACGGGCCGGTGGCCATCCTCGCCGACGCCGAGGGCAACGTGACCGGCATGAAGGTGGAGCGGATGGTGCTCGGCGAGCCCGACGCGAAGGGGCGCCGGAGGCCCCTTGGCACCGGCGAGATCGTCGAGCTCGCCTGCGACACCGTGGTCTCGGCGCTCGGCACCAAGGCGAACCCCATCGTCACCCGCAGCACTCCTGGCCTGGGAGTGAACAAGTGGGGAAACATCGAGGCCGACGACGGCCGGCCGGGCGCCACCCAGGCCACGAACCTCCCGGGCGTGTTCGCCGGCGGTGACATCGTCACTGGCGGCGCCACCGTGATCCTGGCCATGGGCGCCGGCCGGAGAGCGGCCCGCGCCATCGCCGCCTACCTCTCCTCCGGGAAGAGGTGGCCGGTCACCGCCGCCCAGGTGGCCGAGCTCCAGCCGCCTCCGGCAGGCTCGGCGCCTGCGCCCTCGCCCGGCACCGAGGCCAACCCCGCCGCCTGACGGGCCCGTCTCCCCGAGGAACGCCGCCATGCCCACCTGCCCGCGATGTCACCGGCCGCTCGACGACACCGACGGCGAGTCGTACATCTGCTGCGCCGCCGCCGAGCTCTCCTGGCGGTGCGACGGCTGCGGCAAGGCGAGCGAGGGCTTCGCCTTCCCCTATGGCCTCTGCCCGGCGTGCGGCGAGAACCGCCTGCACCTGGTGGAGGGCCGCGATGCCGGTGACGAGGCCTCGCTCGCGGCCATCCGCACCGCCTTCGAGATCGAGCTGGGTGGGCGCTCGTTCTATCGCCGCGCCTCGCAGGAGGCGCGCGAGCCCGCCATGCGCGAGCTCTTCGGCCGCTTCGAGGCGATGGAGGGCGAGCACATGGCCACCCTGACGCGCCGCTACCACGTCGACCCTCCGCCCGAGGCGGAGGGCTTCCAGATCGACAAGGCCGCCCTCTACGCCGGGGTGGAGCACCGCCCCGACGACCCGGTGAACCTCTTCCGGGTGGCCATCGGCTTCGAGGAGCGCGCGGTGCGCTTCTTCGCCGAGGCGGGGGCGCGCGCCCCGGCCGGCTCGCCCGAGCGCGCCCTCCACGAGGAGCTCGGCGCGGAGGAGCGCGAGCACGTGGCGCTTCTCCAGACCGAGCTGGCGCGCTACCAGGCGGCGAAGCCGGGGCTCTTGTGAGGTGACGAAGGCGCAGCTCGCCCGGTCTCGGACGGCTGCCGGCATCGCCCCTGGTTCCGGAGGCTGTCCGCAACCGGGCAGCGGCGCTGCCCCCCGCCCCGCGGTTACGGGACCCTCATGAACCTGCTCTCCCACCAAACGTCCTGGCGACTGGTCACCACCCTCTCGGCCCTGCTCGCCGGCGGATGCGGCACCGCCTCTCCGGCGCCGGACGCCGCGCTACCCCCAGAGGTGAGGGGAGCGGCGCCGCCGGCGGCGGCCTCCGAGCCGGCCAGCGCGCCCTCCAGCGGCAGGGAGCGGTCGCAGATCCCTGCCATTTACAAGTGGAACCTGTCGGAGCTCTACGCCAGCGACGAGGCGTGGCGCGCGGCGCGCGCCGAGCTCGCGAAGCGCCTCCCGAGCCTGCAGGGCTTCCGCGGACACCTGGGCGAGTCGGGACCGGCGCTCGCGCGCGCGATCGACGCCCTCTTCGGCCTCGACCAGGAGCTCCAGCGCCTCGGCGTATACGCCAGCGCCCGGGCCGACGAGGACACCCGCGAGTCGGGCCCGCGCGCGCTGGTGCAGGAGGCCGACGCCCTGGCGGTGGACTTCGCCTCGGCCTCGGCCTACTTCCGCCCCGAGATCCTGAAGCTCGACCCGGCGCGGGTGCACGCCTGGCAGGCGAAGGAGAAGCGGCTCGCGCCCTACCGCCACTACCTCGACGACGTGCTGCGCTGGAAGCCGCACACGCTCGCCACCGGCGAGGAGCGGCTGGTGGCCGAGGCGGGGGCGCTCACCGACGCCGGGCGCTCGGTGTATGGCCTCCTCAAGGACGCCGATCTGCCCTGGCCCACGGTGAAGCTCTCCACCGGCGAGAGCGTGCGGATGGACCCTTCCGCCTACACGCTCCACCGCGCCTCGAAGGTGCGAGAGGACCGCGACCGCACCTTCCAGGCGTTCTTCGGCGCGCTCGCGGCCTACCGCCGGACCTTCGGCGCCACCCTCTACGCCGAGGCGCGCGCCGCCGACTTCTCGCGCAAGGTGCGGGGGTTCCCGTCGTCGCTCGACGCGGCGCTCTTCCGGGACGCCATCCCCACCGCGGTCTACCGGCGGCTCATCGCCGACGTGCGCGCGAACCTTCCCACCCTGCACCGCTACCTGGCCTTGAAGAAGCGGATGCTGGGGGTCGCCACCCTGCGCTATCAGGATCTCTACGTGCCCATGGTGGCGGCGGTCGACCTGCGGTATGCGCCGGAGGAGGCGCGCGCGCTCACCCTCGCGGCGGTGGCGCCGCTCGGCGTGGAGTACACGGCCGGCCTCGGGAAGGGGTTCGAGAGCGGCTGGACCGACTACCTCCCGTCCACCGGCAAGCGCGACGGCGCCTACTCCACCGGCGTCTACGGGGTGCACCCCTACCAGCTGCTCAACTTCAACGGCCGGTACGACGACCTCTCCACCCTGGCGCACGAGTCGGGCCACTCCATGCACTCCTGGCTCGCCATGCGCGCGCAGCCTTACCCCACCGCCGACTACTCCATCTTCGTGGCGGAGGTGGCCTCCACCCTGAACGAGAACCTGCTCGTGCACGACCTCCTCTCGCGCACCCGGGACGACGCGACGCGGCTCTACCTCCTCACCGAGCAGCTCGACCGCCTCCGCACCACCCTCTTCCGCCAGACCCAGTTCGCCGAGTTCGAGCTGCGCTTCCACGAGCGCGCCGAGCGGGGGGAGACGCTCACCGGCGACAGCCTCTCCGAACTCTACCTCGCCATCACTCGCGAGTACTACGGGCACGATGAGGGGGTGTGCCAGGTGGACGACCTCATCGCCTCTGAGTGGGCGTTCATCCCCCATTTCTACCGCGGCTACTACGTCTACCAGTACGCCACCAGCATCGTCGCCTCCACCGCCATCGCCCGCGCCATCCGCGAGGAGGCGGCCCAGGGGCAGACCACGCGGCGCGACGCCTACCTGCGCATGCTCCGGGCCGGAGGCTCGCGCTACCCCATCGACCTCCTCGCGGGCGCCGGCGTCGACATGACCACCTCGGCGCCCTTTGAGGCCGCCATCGCCGAGATGAACGCCGTCATGGACGAGATTGAGGATCTCCTGGCGAAGCAGCCCGCCCGGAGCTGAACCGGCAGCGTCGCGCCGTGCAACCGGGCTGCGCCGCGCGGCGACACCAGAAGGCCGAGGAAGGCCGCCCTCGCGAACCCCTCGGCCTCGGGTACTCCGTCCCCGGGAGGGGACAGGCGCTACTCGGGGTTGGTGGACGAGTCCGCACCGCCGGCGTCCGGGGCGATGTCCGCGCCGGTGCCCGCCGCCGAGTCGGTCGAGTCGACCCCCTCCGCCTGCTGCTCGACCTGGTCGTCCGCCATGGCATCGTCGCTGGCGCCGAGGTCGGCGGAGCCGGTTCCGGCGGCGGAGTCGGTGCTCATCGGCTCGTCCATCTTGCCGGCGGAGTCGTCCTGGGCGGCAGAGTCGTCGCTGGGCGCGGCAGCGCTGTCGTCCATCGCCGCGTCGGACGAGCCGGTGCCCATGTCGGCCGCCTCGGAGGTGGCGTCGGCCTCCGCGGAGCCGAGGTCGCCCGAGCGCGGGGTGGCCGCGGTGTCGGACATGCCGGTGGCGTCGGGGGTTGCGGCCTCCGCCGCGGTCGCGTCGCTCGTCGCAGCGTTGTCGCCGGCGTAGGTGGTGGTGGTGAGGGCGAGGCCTCCAGCGAGGATCATCGAGTAGCGCAGCTTCATGGTCGTCTCTCCGTATCGTGCGGGGGTGGCGACGCGCCGGTCAGGGCTGCGGCGGGCTCTCTTCAATCCCTGGCCCGGCTGTCGTTGGGTTGCAGGACTCAACTTGTGGCGCTCGCCTTCCGCGGACAACTCCCCTCGTCTCCGGGTCGCGCGCGGAGCGGTGAAAATATGGGGCCAACCGGAAGAGGGCCCGCCGGTGTGCGCCCCCGAGATACGGCCAGGCTCCGGCGCGAGTAGGATGCCCGCCGTGGAGTTCGGCGACCGGGACATCGCGAGCCTCTACGACGAGCTGCGCCGGCTGGTGCGCGGACGCAGGTTCGGACGGTCGGGTACGCTGTCGGGCACGGCCCTGGCCCACGAGGCCCTGGCGCGCCTCCTCGCCAGCGCACGGCCGGACGGTGCGTCGCGTCGAGAGCAGGCGCCGCTCGTCTTCGAGAGCAAGGACCACCTCCTCCGCGCCTTCTTCAGCGCGGTGAGGAGCGCACGCATCGCCCATCACTGGCGCGGGGTTCGCCACAACCCGGTGGACGTGCTGCGCACGAGCGGCCTCCTCTACGCCACCGAGGGCGCCGCGCGTTTCCCCGAGCTGGAGGATGCCATCGAGGTCGCCGAGGTGGGCGTCCTGCACCGCCTGGTGGAGGACCTGCGGGAGGACGACCACGTCGCGCCGCGCGAGCGCATCGCCCGGGGGGTGGAGCTCCGCTTCATCGCCGGCCTCTCCAAGCACGAGGTGGCGCGCCACCTGGGGGTGGCCCGCAGCACCGTCGACGCCGACCACGCCTTCTTCCAGCGCTGGGCCTCGGTGCAGGTCTCGCACGACCGGGTCGAGGTGCGCCGCGCCCTCTCCCGGCTGCGGGCCGACCCGAACGTGCGCGACGCCGAGCTCATCGCCCAGGCCGCCGAGCTCTCCCTCTTCGAGTACCTCTCCGAGACGCGGGTCGCCGCGCGGCTCGGGAGGAGCCCGGCCGAGGTCCGGCGCTGGCTCGCCTTCCTGAGGGGCTACGTCGACCGCGGCGAGCCGCCGCCTTCCCACGGGCTCGTCCCGGACCCGGTGCGGGCGGGGGCTTGACCGATGGACGACCTCGACCTGTGGGAGCTCGCCAGCCACGCCGCCGAGCCCCTCCGACCCGAGGTGCTGGCCGGGCTCGCCTCGGGCGAGGCCCAGCGTGAGCGGGTGCGCGAGCTCCTGGCGCAGCCGGCGCCCACCCGCGGCGAGGGTGCGCGCTACGAGATCGTGGGGCTCATCGGGTCGGGCACGCAGGCCGAGGTGTACCAGGCCCGGCGGCTCGACCTCGACCGGGCCTGCGCGCTGAAGGTCTTCCGCAACCTCGCCGACGCCTCCTTCGTGGAGCGGGTGCGCACCGAGGCGGGCCTCATGGCCCAGGTGCTCTCGCCCCACGTGGTGACGGTGTTCGACGCGGGCGACCTGGGCGACGGGCGCTTCTTCATCGAGATGGCGCTCTGCGCCGAGCCCAATCCGTCCGGTCCGCCCGGCTCCATCGCCGTGGCGCGTTCGCTGCGCACCTGGGTGGCCGAGCGCGGGCCGCTCGCGCCGGATGACGCGGCGAGGCTCCTGCAACCGATCTGCGCCGCGGTGGCCGCGGCCCACCAGGCGGGCGTGGTGCACTCCGACGTGAAGCCGGAGAACGTGCTGGTCCTCCCCTCCAGCCGCCGCCCCATGCTGGCCGACTTCGGCATCGCCGCCGGGCTGGCCGAGCCGCGCCGGGCGACGCGCGTCGGCACCATTCCCTACCTCGCCCCCGAGCAGTTCGAGAACCTGCTGCCGCCTTCGACCGCCTCCGACGTCTACGGCCTGGGGGGCACGCTCCTCTACGCTCTGTGCGGGCGGGCGCCCCACCCCGAGCGGGCTGCCGACGGATCCGACCCACGCCACGGGGCCCCGACAGCGCTCGCCGACACCGTCCCGAGCAGCCTGGCCGAGCTGGTTGCGCGGGCGCTCGCGCGCGAGCCCGCGGCGCGGCCCACCGCCGCCGAGCTGGCCGACGCCCTCGACTCCTACCTGGCGCGCCGGCCCACCTCGTGGGAGCTCCGGCGGCCGGCGAGGCGTGCCAGCCTCTTTTACCAGCGGCATCGACTCCTCGTGAACCTCGTCTTCGCCGGCCTGGTGGTGGCGGCGACGCTCGGGCTCGGGCTCCTGCGCACGGTGGTGGCCAAGACCGGACTGGAGAACCGCGCCGGCGAGCTGTCCGGCCAGGTGGCGGGGCTCGACGCCGACGTGCGCCACCTCGAGGAGCAGCGGTCCAAGCTCGAGCTGGAGGTGGCCCGCCTCCGCTCAGAGCGCGAGACGCTGGCGGGGGCCGAGGCGCGCGAGCGCGAGGGCCGGCTGCGCGCAGAGGGCCGCTTCGCCGAGGCAGAGCTCCAGCTCGCCGCCAGCGCCTCGGTGGTGCGGGAGCTCACGTCCAAGGTCTCGGCGGCCCAGGCGGCCGCCGGAGCGCTGGAGAACCAGCTCCTCGGCACGGAGACGCGCCTCAGGACCACCGAGGCGGAGCTCGCCGCCCGGCGCACCGAGGCGCGCACCGAGGCCGACCGCTATCGGTCGTCGCTGGAGACGATGCGCCAGACCTGGGCCGAGACCGAGGCGGCCCTGCGCGCGGACCTCGCGTACCAGCGGGACAGCGCGGCGGAGCTCCGGAGCGCCGTCTCCGACGCGGAGCGCGACAGGGCCGCCTCGGCGCAGCTCCGGATCGCCGCCGAGAGCAGGATCGAGGGGCGGCTCGACGCCTGCCGGGCCGACCGCGAGGACCTGCGCCAGGAGCTTCAAGCGCTGAAGGAGGGGCGGGGCGCCCCGCCCTCCGCGGCCGGGGCGGCTGCGGGCGCGCCCTGAGCGCGGCCCGAGCGTCGGGCAGGAGCGTCTGGTGTGCGACCTCGGCCTCGCGCCCGAGGGACCCCGGCGAGGGCGCCGCTCCGCCCGGCGCGCCGCCTGCAGGATCACGCAGCCCGGGCGACGGGATCCTCGAGGAGCGCCCGCAGCCGCTGCCTTCCCCGGCTGAGGCAGCAGTCGACCGCGTGCGCCGAGGGGAAGCGGAGGCGGGCCGCAATCTCGCTGGTGGGCGCGTCGGCGAGCCACAGCGCCAGCGCATCGCGCTCCCGGGGCGGGAGCGCCCGCGCGAGCGCGAGCGCGCGGGCCGCGTCGAGCGAGCGCTCCGGCGCGATGTGATCGGGGAAGTTCATCGGCTCGCCGGCGAGGAGGGCGGCGTGTCGCCGCGAGTCCCTGAGGCGCCGGCGCAGCTTGTTGCGAACGAGACCGAAGAGCCAGCACTCCAGCCCCTCTCCGCAGGCCTTTGCGTACCGCCCCCAGCCGCCCGCGGCGAGGAACGCCTGCGCCTCGGCCACCACCTCGGCCGCCAGGTCCTCCGGATCGCACATGCACCCCGAGCGCACGCTCCGGCGGGCGAGCGCCCGCGCCTGAGCGCACAGGAGGGGCTGCGCCTCGCGCGCGAGCACGTCGAGCGCTCCTGCGTCCCCGGCGGCCGCCCGCTCGACCAAGGCCGGCGCCAGCGCCGGCTTACGGGGCGCGGCGAGCTTCTGGCCTCGTGCTGCGGTGACCATGGAGCACCTCCCGCGAGGCACTCCTTGGAGTCACCTCGGAATCGGGGGGAGCGAAAGTGCGCCCACCATCCGTATTCACCCCAATGAAGGCCGCAGTGCCCGATTAGCGACCCATCTGGGTCTACTCGAAGGGGGCCGAGTGCGCTGCGCGCACCGGCGGCGGGGCCTCGCGCGGCTGCTCGACCCGTCCGGAAGGCCCCTCACGCACCGCCAATGACCCGCCGGGCGTCGCGCTCCCCCTGGAGCCGCTCCACCAGCGGCGGGAGCTCCTCCACCCTCTCGAGCAGGTGTCGCGCCCCGGCCGCGCGCAGCGCCTCGGGAGAGGGCGCGCCCCACAGCGCGGCCACGCTCGTCACCCCGGCGGCGTTCCCCGCCTGGATGTCCACCGGCGCGTCGCCGACGAAGAGCGCCTCGCCCGGGGTGCGATGGAGGAGCTCCAGCGCGCGCAGCACCGGACCCGGATGTGGCTTGTGCTCCGCGCAGGAGTCGGAGGCGATGAGCGCCCCGATGAGCGGCGCGAAGCCGGCCAGCTCGAGCCCCCACGCCGCGCCCGCGCCCATCTTCCCGGTCACGATGCCGATGGGGTGGCCGCGCGCGTGCAACGCCTGCACCGCCTCCAGCGCCCCCGGGAAGGCCCGGGTGCGCCCCGCGGCGTGGGCGGCCTGGTGAGCCCGGTAGCGGGCGGTGACGGCGGCGAGATCCTCTTCGCCGCGGGTGAAGGCCAGCAGCTGCACGCGCAGCGGGATGCCGATGCTCGCCATCCACTGCGCCTCGGTGGGCCTCAGCGCGCGCCCCTCGAACGCGTGGTGCATGGAGGAGAGGATGAAGGGGACGGTGTCCAGCAGCGTGCCGTCGATGTCGAGGAGCACGGCGAGGGTACGGGGCGTGGTCACGAGGCCGGCGAGTCTAACCGATGCGGGATCGGCCGGGCGGTGGCCTCGCTTCGCGCGGCGGCCGGCGGGCCCTATGCTGCGGAGAGATCTACGCGGAGGTCGACAGGTGATGGAGAGAAGCGTGACCGCGGCGGCGGTGCTGGGGCTCCTGGTGGGACTGGGGGTGGCGGTGGCCGGGTGGACGCTCGGCGCCTCCCGAAGAGAGCGCCTTCCTCTCGCGGCTTGCGCCCACTCCCCCCCGCGCGCGAGGCACCGGGGGCTGCGCTGCCTTATGGCCGCCCCATGAGCCAGGTCGTCGACCTCGCCCGGCGCGGCGCGTTCTCGGTGCAGGAGTCTTTTTCCGCCTATCACGCCGAGTTCAAGGCGCTCACTCGGCGCGCCCGCCGGCGCTTCGAGGAGCGCGACTGGTCCGCGGCGCACGCCGACGCGTTGGAGCGGCTGGAGCTGCGCGGGAGGTGTCTGGCGCAGGCGGTCGAGGCGCTCCGCGCGGTGATGGGCGGCCCGTACGACCCGGCCCTCGGCCCGGCCCTGAAGTCCTCCTTCGCGCGCGACCTCGCCGGCCGCTCGGACCCCGAGCTGGCGAAGACCTTCTTCAACTCGGTCACCCGGCGGGTGTACGGCACGGTGGGGGTGGTGCCGGAGGCCGAGTTCACGGTGGGCGAGGTGGAGACCGCACCGGACCAGGGGAAGCCCATCCACGAGGTGTACCCCGTGGCCGGCTCCGGTTCCCTGGCCGGAGCCCTGGAGAGCCTTCTTCGCGACCAGGCCTTCGGCGCGCCCTGGCGCGACCTCGCGGGGGACGTGCGGCTGGCCGCCCACGAGATCGCGCGACGTCAGGAAGGGCGCCCCACGGACGCGCTCGAGGTGCTCCGCCCCGTCTTCTTTCGCGGCAAGGGAGCCTACCTCGTGGGGCGGCTGCGCGGGGGAGAAGAGCTCTCCCCCTGCATCCTGGCGCTCTTGCACGAGGAGGGGGGCATGTACGTCGACGCCGTGCTGCTCGCCCCGCAGGAGGCGAGCGTCGTCTTCAGCTTCACCCGCTCCTACTTCCACGTGGAGGTGGACCGCACCGGGGCGCTGGTCGCCTTCCTGAAGAGCCTCCTGCCGAGCAAGAAGACGAGCGAGCTGTACATCGCCATCGGCTACAACAAGCACGGGAAGACCGTGCTCTACCGCGAGATCGTGGAGGCACCTCTCGCGCACCCGCGACAGCTTCGAGCACGCGCGGGGCGTCCGGGGCATGGTGATGATCGTCTTCACCCTCCCCTCCCTCGACGTGGTGTTCAAGGTCATCCGCGACCGCTTCGCGCCGCCCGAAGAGCATCACCCGCGCAGGACGTGATGCAGAAGTACGCGCTCGTCTTCCGCCACGACCGCGCCGGCCGGCTGGTGGACGCGCAGGAGTTCGAGCACCTCATCTTCGAGCGCGAGCGGTTCGCAACCCGCCCTGCTGGAGGAGCTCGCTCGCCGAGGCCGCCGAGACCGCGCAGCTCCAGGGCGACCGGGTCCTCATCCGTCACCTCTACGCCGAGCGGCGGGTCGAGCCGCTCGACCTCTTCATCCGCGAGCGCGAGCCCTCGGCGGCCCGCGATGCGCTCCTCGACTACGGGCAGGCCATCCGCGACCTCGCCGCCACCAACACCTTCCCCGGCGACCTGCTGCTCAAGAACTTCGGCGTGACCCGCACCGGCCGCGTCATCTTCTACGACTACGACGAGCTGTGCCTGGTGACCGACTGCCGCTTCCGGGACATCCCGCGGGCTCGCGACGGCGACGACGAGTGGCGGAGAGCCCTCGTTCTACGTGGGCGAGGACGACGTCTTCCCCGAGGAGTTCCTGCCCTTCCTCGGGCTGCCGGACGCGTCTGCGCGCCGACTTCGTGGCGGCGCACGGCGCGATCCTCACCGCGCGCTTCTGGCGCGAGATGCAGGGCGCGCATCGGGGCCGGGGAGATCGTCGACATCTTCCCCTACGGCGTCTCACGCCGGCTCCGCCGCGGGGAGCCCTCCCAGCGAGCCCCGGCAGAGCGACACCAGGATGCGGGCGATGTCGGGAGCGTCGACCGGGCGCCGCCTCGGTGAGGCAGGAGACCTCGCTGCGCGCGAGGCAGCGACGTCGCTCACGGTGACCACCGGAACCCCGGCGAGCTGAGGGTCGGCCCTCAGGCAAGCGAGCAGGGACTCGGCTTCCCGGCGCGGGAGGTCCATGTCGAGGAGGATCGCCTCCGGCCGCGGCCGTCCGGCCCCGAGAAGCTTCAAGGCTTCCGAGGAGTTGCGAGCCGGCTCGGCGACCGCACCGAGCGCGGACACCGCGCCCGCGAGCGCCTGCCGGAGCTCGTCGTCGTCTTCCACGATGAGAATGCGGGGGTGCGCCATCTCCTCACATGGTATCCGCTCCGCATGACGCTGCCCGTCGCAGGAGCCGGTGTCACCCGGACCCGGGACGCGTGAGGGGGTCGTTGACGCGCCTCCCGTGAGGGGTCATCTCCTCGGGGCTCGCAGCAAGCCGCCGGTCGAGTCCGACTCCCGGGCGGCGCAAATGACCCGCGCTTTCAGTCGTTGACACCCCACGGAGTGCGCGGATAGAACGGCACCCCGCATCGTGGGGAAGAAGGTGCGTTGCGAAGGGGGAGCGTAGCTCAGCGGTAGAGCATCGCCTTGACACGGCGAGGGTCCGCGGTTCGATCCCGCGCGCTCCCATGCTGAAAACTGCCTCATGAGAAATCATGGCGCGTGCGCGATCCGTCGGCCATCGTCGGCCATGCGCGGACTCGGCGAGCACGAACGGCCCGCCGCCGGGTGGCGGGCTGCACCGGTCGTCCCGGCGGCCCATCCACCGTCCTGCTCTTGATGCTAACCTGCCGGGCTACGCGCGCGAGCTCGCAGCGCGGCCCTGGAGGACGCTCTAGGCCGCCCGGCCGAGGCTCTTCCTCGGGCGCTGCTTCTCGGTGCGGAGAGCGTAGGACGTGCCCTCCGGGGTGCGGAAGGTGAACCCGACGATTCTGGTCGCCCTTCACCTTGCCCATGAGGTCGAACGCAAACTCCAGCTCCGAGGCGAGCACGCCCGGGATGCCCAGCTCCCGCATCGTCTTCGCGCCGTCGCTCCTGCGCGAGGATGCGAGCACCACGGGAGCCGAGGCCGGCGCTCCCTCTTCGACCGCCGACGCCACTTCGCCCTTCTTCATGACCTCCTCCCAGCCCCACACCGCCGCCGTCCTGAGGGTACGAATCGCATCGGTGAACAGCCCGTCCGTCTCACTGCGGTGACTCTCGAAGTACTTCTCCATGTGCTTCTCCGTAGCTTCCTTCCGTGGTTGGGTTCCCTGAAAGGGCTCCCTGCTGCACGGCGTCAAGATGGCGCCGGGAAGGGCTCGCGTCTAATCGCATGATGTGGTGCGTACGATAACTACTAGATATGATGGTCTCGTTTCGGCCAGTTAGGACGCGAACGTCGCACTTCGGTCGCTCATGATTTGTTTGCAGCTGTGGGATAACTTACAGGAATACTCATGGAATTTCGCCTTCTTCGCTCCTTCCAGGTGCTCGCCGAGCAGGGGCACTTCGGCCGGGCCGCCAGGGCCCTTCACCTCAGCCAGCCGGCCCTGACGAAGCAGGTGCGCCAGCTCGAGGAGGAGGTGGGGGCGCCCCTATTCGATCGCGGACCCCACGGCGCCCAGCTCACGCACGTCGGCCGCCTCTTCGCCGGAGAGACCACCCCGCTCCTTCGCCAGGCAGACCGCGTCCTCGACCGAGCCCAGCGCGCCGCCCGCGGAGAGCTGGGTGAGCTCCGGCTCGGCTTCGGCGTCACCACCCGCCTGCTCGTCCCGCGGCTCGTCTCCCGCTTCCGCAAGGCGCACCCCGAGGTCCACGTGTCGCTCCAAGACATGTCCTCGCCGGTGCAGGTGAAGGCGCTGGAGATCGGCTCCCTCGACGTGGGGTTCGTGCGGTTGCCGGTGGATGCGCCGCTCTCCCTCCTGCCGGTGGTGGAGGATCGGCTGGTGCTGGCGGTGCCCGGGAGCCGCCACGACGAGCTCGTCCACCGCCCGCCGGCGCGGTTGCGGGAGGAGGCCTTCGTGGAGATCGCCACCACGCCGCCAGGGTCGCCGAGCTACCACGCGCACGTGCTCCGGCTGTGCGCCGCCTACGGCTTCCGGCCCCGCGCGGTGCAGGTGGCGAGCGATTTCTTCACCATGCTGGCGCTGGTTTCCGCGGGGATGGGTGTGGCGGTGGTGCCGCGAGCGCTCGCCGGCTCACCGGTGGAGAACGTGGGCTACATCCCTCTGGAGGTGCCGGAGGCGAGGTGGCTGGTGGGCGCCGCCTGGCGTCCCGAGGCGGCGAACCCGGCCCGCGACGCGTTCCTCACCGTGCTGCGCGAGGAGCTCGCCCGGAACTCCTCCGCGGGGGCGCGCGGGGGCAAGAGCCCCAAGGCGGGGTGAGCCCGGCCGCTCGGGGAGCGTTCACGTTCTCTCAGGCCGTCCGCACGCCGCCGCCGCGCAACGCCCGGGCGAAGTGGAGCGCGTACTGCAGGAAGCTCACCGCCACGCACTCCGCGGCCACCAAGGCGAGCGCGGCCTCGTAGGGGGCGAGGCGCGCCTGAGGCGCGCCGAGCGCGGGCCCGGCGAGCGCCAGGAGCACCGTGGCCGCCAGCATGAAGGTGGCGTACTTGCCGATGCGGGTGGGGGCGATCGGAACGCGGGGGCGCAGGAGGCGTAACACTCCGGCCCCTGCGAGGAGCGCTCCATCCCTCGCCACCACGAAGAGCGCGAACCAGAAGGGGAGCTCCCCTCGCGCCGCCAGCGCGAAGAGCGCGCAGGCCGCCAGTACCTTGTCGGCCACCGGGTCGAGGAGCGCCCCGAGGCAGGAGTACTGGTGGAGCACCCGCGCCGCCAGCCCGTCGAGGAGGTCGGTCGCCGCCGCCAGGGCAAAGACCGCCAGGGCCCAGCTCTGGTCGCCGCCGGAGTAGAGGAAGAGGAAAAGGGGGGCGAGCGCGATCCGAGAGGCGGTGAGCGCGTTCGGCAGCGTGAGCACCCGGCCCCGCCTCACCGGCGCTCCCCCTCCCCTGCGGATGGGACTGCGCTGGCTTGCCGGCCGGGGTCGCGCCAGCCGTCCTTGAGGCGCCGCAGCGTCACGAAGGCCTCCCGTTCGCCGCTCGCATGGAGGCCGCGCGCCGCCAGCGTGGGTCGCAGCGCACCGGCGCGCAGGAAGGGGTTCGTGGCGCGCTCCTCGGCCAGGGTGGAAGGCGCCGGCTCCTCGCCGCGGTCACGCGCGGCCTCGAGGGCCGCGAGGCGGCTCCTCACCCCCGCGTGGTGCGGCGTGAGCTCGAGCGCGAAGCGGAGGTTCTGCTCGCCGTAGTCGTGGCCGGGCTGCACGAGCAGCGCACCGTCGAGGGCGGAGAGCACCCCGAGGAAGGTCTCGGCGAGCGCCGCCGGGTCGCCGCTCTTGCAGTTGCCGGCCCCGCCCCAGAAGAGCGTGTCGCCGGTGAAGAGGTGCTCGCCGGCGCGGAAGAGCACCGAACCCGGGGTGTGCCCCGGAGCGGGCAGCACCTCGACCCGCAACGCTCCCAGCCGCAGCTCCTCGCGGCCGTGGACGTCGACGTCCGGCGCGCGGCTCCAGCCATCGGGACCGCGCCCGTGGACGGCAGCCCCGAGCTCGCGGGCCACGGCGGCGGTGCCGCCCGTGTGATCGGCATGGCCGTGGGTGTGCAAGACGAAGCGGGGGCGCACACCCTGAGAGCTGGCGAGCGCGAGCGCGACGGCCGGGTCGCCGGGATCGACCAGGGCTGCGTCGTCACCCTCCGTGAGGAGGTAAAGGTAGTTGTCGACGCGGTAACGCCTCCTCGAGACGATCACGGGGCTCTCCCTCCTCGCGCGCCGCGCCCCCGGGAGCATAGCGCCGGGTGAGCCGTCTCTCGATGGGGAGGGGGCGCGACGGGGACGTGACGGCGACGGCGGGAGCCGGGCGCCGGCCCGATATCGCTTGCCGGCGTCCCGCCGCGGGGCATATACCATGCGCCCTTTTGAGCCCGCCCCATCCGTGAGTCCATGATCGAACGCGAGAAGATCCGCAACGTAGCCATCGTCGCCCACGTCGACCACGGGAAGACCACCCTGGTCGACTACATGCTGCGCCAGGCGGGAGTGTTCCGCGCCAACGAGCTGATGGTCGAGCGGGTCATGGACTCGAACGACCTCGAGCGCGAGAAGGGCATCACCATCCTCGCCAAGAACACGGCCGTCACCTGGCGAGGGGTGAAGATCAACATCGTCGACACCCCCGGCCACGCCGACTTCGGCGGCGAGGTCGAGCGCGCGCTCAGGCTCGTCGACGGGGTGCTCCTCCTCGTCGACGCCGCCGAGGGGCCGCTGCCGCAGACGCGCTTCGTGCTCTCCAAGGCGCTCGCCATGGGGCTGCCCTCGGTGCTGGTGGTGAACAAGATCGACCGCCAGGACGCGCAGGGCGAAGGAGGTGCTCGACCTCGTCTACTCGCTCTACATCGACCTCGGCGCCAACGAGCACCAGATCGACTTTCCCGTCATCTACTGCGTCGCGCGCGAGGGGCGCGCCGCCCACACGGTCGCGGACGCGCTGCGCTCCGACACCCTCACCCCGCTCTTCGAGGCCATCCTCTCCCACATCCCCCCCCCGCCGCCCGGCGAGCGCGAGGCGCTGCAGATGCTGGTCGACAACCTCGACTACGACGACTACGTGGGCCGCCTCGCCATCGGCCGCGTCTCCTCCGGTACCGCGCGCGAGGGCGACCCCATCGCGGTGCTGCGCGACGAGGGGAAGGTGGTCCAGGCGAAGATTGTGCGGCTCTATGCCTTCGACGGCCTGAAGCGCGTGGAGGTGAAGGACGCCGGCCCCGGCGAGATCGTCTGCATCGCCGGCGCCGAGGACATCGGCATCGGCGACACCCTCAGCGACCCCGCGTTTCCGGTGGCGCTCCCCCGCATCAGCGTGGAGGAGCCCACCATGTCGATGATCTTCCGGGTGAACGACGGGCCCTTCGCCGGCAAGGAGGGCCGCTACGTGACGAGCCGCAACATCCGCGAGCGGCTCTACCGCGAGGCGTACCGCAACGTCTCCATCCGGGTGGAGGACACCGAGACGCCCGACGCCTTCAAGGTGGTGGGGCGGGGCGAGCTGCAGCTCGCGGTCATCGTCGAGAACATGCGGCGCGACGGGTACGAGCTCACCGTGTCGAACCCCGAGCCCATCCTGAAGACGCTCGACGGCGAGGTGCACGAGCCGATGGAGCTGCTCGTCTGCGACCTGCCGGATGACGGGGTGGGCGGCGTCACCCAGAACCTGGGGCCGCGCAAGGGCCGGATGGTCGACATGCAGCCGCTCGGGTCGGGGCGGACGCGGCTCCAGTTCCGGGTGCCGGCGCGCGGACTCATCGGGTTCCGCAGCGAGTTCCTCACCCTCACCCGCGGCGAGGGGATCATGTCCTCGCAGTTCGACGGCTACGAGCCGTGGCAGGGGCGCATCGAGAAGCGGAAGACCGGCGCCATCGTCTCCGACCGGGTGGGCGACGTGGTGGCCTACGCCTGCTTCTACGGCCAGGAGCGAGGTGCCCTCTTCGTGAAGCCGGGTGACCCGGTCTACACCGGGATGATCGTGGGCGAGCACGGCCACGAGAACGACCTCGACTTCAACATCTGCAAGGAGAAGAAGCTCACCAACATCCGCGCCGCCGGCCGCGACGACAACATCCTGCTCACCCCCCCGCGCGAGATGTCGCTCGAGAAGTCGCTGGAGTGGATCGCCGAGGACGAGCTCGTCGAGGTGACGCCGAAGAGCGTCCGGCTGCGGAAGAAGTCGCTCAACCCCAACCTGCGCTACAAGCTGGAGCGCGACCGGAAGCGGGGGGCAGCGACCGCGTAGCAGCCGCCCCCTCGACCGGTGCCCGCTCCCCGCGGGGGAGAGGGTGAGGCGCCGAGCGAGCGGGTGCGGGAGAGGAGACGGGGGCTACGAGCGCGCCGCACGCGCCCCCCTCACTTCGGCACCGAGTATCCGATCTACACCTTCGGCTTCGCGCGCTGGCGCTCGGCCTGCTGCTGCTTCGCGCGCGGCTGGCCCTTCACCGCGGTGTCGACGAAGACCATCCCCTCGACGTGCCCAGGCACGCAGCCGCCCACGAGCAGCAGGTGCTTGTCGGCCTCGATGCCGGCCACGAAGAGGTTCTGGATGGTGACGCGATCGTCGCCGTAGTGGCCGGGGAGGTGCTTGCCCTTCCACACCTTGCCCGGCGTCTTGCGCTGCCCGATGGCGCCCACGTGGCGGTGGTGCTCGTGGGCGGTGGAGCTGTCACGGGCGGCGCCCTTCATGCCCCACTTCTTGAACACGCCTTGGAAGCCGCGCCCCTTGGTGGTGCCGGTCACGTCGATGCGCTGGTCGAGCTTGAAGACCTTGTCGACGGTGAGTACGTCGCCCGTCTTCAGCTCGCCGAGGAGCTTGGCGTCCTTCACCCGGATCTCCTTCAGGTGCCGGAAGATGGGGAGCCCCAGCTTCTTGAACACCCCCACCTCGGGCCTGGTGAGGCGGTGGGCGTGCTTCTCGTCCACCTGGCCGTAGCCGAGCACCACCGCGTCGTACCCGTCCTTGTCGGCCGTCTTGCGGCGCACGACGGTGCAGGGACCGCATTCGAGGACGGTGACCGGGATGCAATCGCCAGCGGCGTCGAAGATCTGGGTCATGCCCATCTTCTTCGCCAGGAGACCTGTGGCCATGGTGAGACCTCGCATAGGACCGCCCCGCGCGATGAAGGCCAGGGAGGACTTGCCTTGGGGGCCGGCCCCGGGGGGCTCGGCCAGTGAAGGTGGCAGCTCTTAGCGGAAGGCTGGCGTCTCGTCAAACTCTGGCCACCGGCCCCACCGGGAACTCGGCGAGATAATCGCTTCCCTCCAGCGCCAGCGCCCCCCCGAAGTGGTGAAGCGCCTCGTGGGCCGCATGCAGGGAGAGCGCCCGGCCGCTGGGGTCGGACAGCGCGCCCTTGCGCGGAAGGGCGAAGGGTTCGGGGGGCGGCGGTGCGCCGCGCACGCGCAGGCCGAGGGCCCCGTCACGGGGCTCCGACTTCACCTCCACCCGCTCGCCTCCTCGAGAGGCGGCCGCGAGGAGCGCCTCCAGGATCCGGATCGCGAGTGCGCGGTCGAGCCAGAGGGAAGCGCCACCTTGGAGCGACCGTTCGAACCGGGGGGCTCCGGGCCGGGCCGCAATCTCGTCGAGGAGCTGCGAGAGGTCGAGCGCCTCCGGCCTCGCCGGCAGCCCGCCCGCGGCGAGCCGCTCCACCAGGAAGTGGTCCTCGAGGAGCAGCCGCATGCGCTGGAGCGAGCGGAGGCACATGCCGGAGAGCTTCACCCCCCTCGCGCCGCCCCGCTCCTCTTCGGAGATGCGAGCGAGGAGCTCCGCGCTCCAGAGGGCGGTCGCGAGCGGGTTTCGCACCTCGTGCGCGAGAAAGCCGAGGTAGCTCGCGCGAGGAGTCTCGTCGGGGGAGACTGGGGGCCCGGGGCGCGCCGGGCCGGGCGGAAGCCCACCCTCGCGCCCTGCGGGCTCAGCGCGATCCGGCGCCTCGAGGATCGGACGAGTCTGACGTACGAAGCGCTCGTCGTTCATGGTGAGGTGGCAGCTCGGGCGTCGGCCGAGGGCCGAGGAGAGATGGTCGAATGGTCGCGGAGGCTGATCGTGGAGCATGGCCACCCACGAACCGTCCCGCAAGCGGTTCTGAAAGAACTACCCACACAAAGCCCAGACTTTCATCCCTTGCCGTGACCACTGTAGAAATTACCGCCCCTCGCGGGGCAAGCCAACGGGCCCACGAATGCTAAGTGGCTGAATACACGTCAAGCCGACTTCGAACGAGAGTTGGCCCAGGGCTTGCTAATTTGCTGCCTGTCGTCGTTGGTCATTCCCCCCAGGAGGAGTAATGAAGCGTACGTCCCTGCCGAGCGCCACAAGCTCCCTCGAGACCTACCTCTCCGAGATCAACAAGTTCGCCCTCCTCACCGTGGAAGAAGAGCAGCGCCTGGCCCGCCTCTTTCGCGACAAGGGCGATTCGCGCGCCGCCCACCGGCTCGTGACCGCCAACCTTCGCTTCGTGGTGAAGGTCTCCTACGAGTACCGCTCCTACGGCTTCAAGATGGCCGACCTCATCCAGGAGGGGAACATCGGCCTCATGAAGGCGGTGCAGAAGTTCGATCCGGACAAGGGCATCCGGCTCATCTCCTACGCGGTGTGGTGGATCCGGGCCTACATCCAGAACTACATCCTCAAGTCGTGGTCACTGGTGAAGCTGGGCACCACCCAGGCTCAGCGGAAGCTCTTCTTCTCGCTGGCCCGGACGAAGCGCGAGCTCGACAAGCTCAGCACCGAGCACGGCTTCGACTCCGACGGCGAGAACATCGCCAAGATCGCCAAGAAGCTTCGGGTGAAGCCCGGCGAGGTGGAGGAGATGACGCAGCGCATGGAGGGGCGCGACCTCTCCCTCGACGCGCCGATGGGCGACGACGGCGGCTACAGCCACGTCGATTTCGTGGTGGGCGAGGGCGCGGGACAGGACGCGGAGCTCTCCAGCGCGCAGGAGCAGGTGCTGCTCCAGGGCCGCGTGGGCGAGGCGCTGGCCCGCCTCGACCAGCGCGAGCGCTTCATCATCGAGCAGCGCGTGATGAGCGACAAGCCTGTCACGCTGAAGGAGCTCGGCGAGCACTTCGGCTTCAGCCGTGAGCGCGCGCGTCAGCTCGAGATCCGCGCCAAGGACAAGCTGAAGCAGGAGTTGCACGGTCTCGCGGAGGAGATCGACTGGCCCACCAGCGGCCGACCGCTCGACCTCGACGACCGCGCCGTCGCCTGAGGCTGGCGAGCAAGCTCGACGTCATTCTGTAAGGTCGCGCCGCGCCGGAAGATCGTCTACGTTCCGGCGCGTGCTCGATCCCCAGGCGAACCTCCTCCTCACCTGCCCCGACAGGCCAGGCATCGTGGCGGCCATCTCGGCCTTTCTCTATCGCCACGGCGCCAACATCACCGACCTCGACCAGCACTCGACCGACGACCACCCTGGCGTCTACTTCATGCGGCTCCAGCTCCAGACGGCGGGGCTGAACGTGTCGCTGGAGGAGCTCTGCCGCTCGTTCGGCGAGGAGCTGGGGGCCCCCTTCCGCATGCGCTTCACCCTCACGCCCTCGCGCGAGCGGAAGCGGGTCGCGGTGCTCGTCTCGAAGCACGATCACGCGCTCATGGAGCTCCTCTGGGAGTGGAAGCGGGGCGACCTGCCCGCGGAGCTCACGCAGGTCATCTCCAACCACGACGACCTCCGAGGCTCCGTCGAGGCCTTCGGGGTCCCCTATCACCACGTGCCGAACGACCGCGAGCGGCGCCCGCAGGCGGAGGCCCGGATGCTGGAGCTCCTCGAGGGCCAGGCCGACCTGCTGGTGCTCGCGCGCTACATGCAGATCGTGTCGCCCGCCTTCGTGGAGCGCTTCGCCGGCCGCATCATCAACATCCACCACTCGTTCCTTCCCGCCTTCGCGGGCGCCGACCCCTACCGCCAGGCCTGGGAGCGCGGGGTGAAGATCGTGGGGGCCACGGCGCACTACGTCACCGCCGACCTCGACGCCGGCCCCATCATCGAGCAGGACGTGGCGCGCGTGACGCACCGCAACGCGGTGGCCGACCTCCGGCGGCTCGGCCGGGGCCTGGAGCGGCGCGTCCTCGCCCGCGCGGTGCGCTGGCACTGCGAGGACCGTGTCATCATCCACGGCAACAAGACGGTGGTCTTCGCCTGACCGTGCCGCCCGCCCGTACGGAGCGCGGCGCCCTCCCGCGACTTACATTGGCCGCATGCCAAAGGTCGAGGTCTACAGCAAGCGGGTGTGCCCCTACTGCGTGAGCGCGAAGCGTCTCCTCGGGAGGAAGGGGGTCGCCTTCGAGGAGATCGACGTCGAGCACGACGAGGAGAAGCGCGCCTGGCTGGTGGGGGCGTCGGGCCAGCGCACCGTCCCGCAGATCTTCGTCGACGGCCGCTCGCTCGGCGGCTACGACGACATCGCGGCGCTCGACCGCGAGGGGAAGCTCGACCCCATCCTGCGCGGCCAGGACAGCGAGGCCGCCTAGGCTCGGAGGCCCCGTCCGCCGGCCTCCCCCAGGAGCCGGGCCGGCGCACGCGAAGCGCACGCTGCGCTCAGGCGGAGAGCGCCTCGGCCACGATGACCTTCGCCTCCTCCACGATGCGGCCGAGGTGCGCCTCGTCGCGGAAGCTCTCGGCGTAGACCTTGTAGACGTCCTCGGTGCCGGAAGGGCGCGCCGCGAACCAGCCCTCGGCGGTGACGACCTTGAGGCCGCCGATCTCCTCCCCGTTTCCGGGCGCGCGGGTGAGCTTCGCGACGATGGCGTCGCCGGCCAGCCGGTCGGCCCTGACCGCTTCCGGCGCGAGCTTCTTCAGCGCCGCCTTCTCGGCGGGCGTGGCCGGGGCGTCGATGCGCGTGTAGACCGGCCGCCCCAGCTCGCCCGCCAGCTCCTCGTAGTGCTGGCCGGGGTCCTTCCCCGAGACGGCGCGGATCTCGGCCGCCAGGAGGTCGAGGATGATCCCGTCCTTGTCGGTGGACCAGACGGTGCCGTCCTTCCGCAGGAAGGAGGCGCCCGCGCTCTCCTCCCCTCCGAAGCCGATGGACCCGTCGAGCAGGCCCTCGACGAACCACTTGAAGCCCACCGGCACCTCCACCAGGCGCCTCCCCAGCTTTCTCGCCACCCGGTCGATGAGGCTGGAGGAGACGAGCGTCTTGCCGATGCCGGTGGCGGGGCCCCAGCCCGGACGCGAGGTGAAGAGCCAGCGGATGGCGGCAGCCAGGTAGTGGTTCGGGTTCATGAGCCCCGACGACGGGGTGACGATGCCGTGCCGGTCGGAATCGGCGTCGTTCCCGAAGGCGAGGTCGAACCTGTCCTTCAGGGCCACCAGCTTCGCCATGGCGTAAGGCGACGAGCAGTCCGTCCGGATCTTCCCGTCGTGGTCGAGCGTCATGAACCCGAAGGTCGGATTGACGGACGGGTTCACCACCTCCAGCCGGAGGCCGTAGCGGCGGGCGATGGGCTCCCAGTAGCCCACGCTGGCGCCGCCGAGCGGGTCCACCCCCAGTCGAATGCCCGCGCGCTGCACGGCGGCGAGGTCCACGACGCTCTCCAGATCTTCGACGTACGGCCCGACATAGTCGTGCAGGTGGGTGGTGGCGGCGCGCAACGCCCGCTCGAACGGGATGCGCTTCACCTCGGCGTTTCCTCCCTCGAGCAGCGCGTTCGCGCGCGTCTCGATCCAGCCGGTGGCCGCGGTGTCGGCCGGGCCGCCGGTGGGCGGGTTGTACTTGATGCCGCCATCCTCCGGAGGATTGTGCGACGGGGTGATGATGAGGCCGTCGGCGAGCCCGGTCTTGCGCCCCCGATTGTGGGCGAGGATGGCGTGCGAGACCACCGGGGTGGGCGTGGGGGCGTCGCCCTCCGCGAGGAACACCTCGACGCCGCAGGCCGCCAGCACCTCGAGGGCGGTGCGCTGGGCCGGCCCCGACAGCCCGTGGGTGTCCTTCGCGAGGAAGAGAGGGCCACCGGTGCCCTGCGCGGCTCGGTACTCCACCGTGGCCTGCGTGACCGCCAGGATGTGCGCCTCGTTGAAGCTCGCGCGGAGCGACGAGCCGCGGTGCCCGGAGGTGCCGAAGGATACGCGCTCGCGCGGATTCGCCGGGTCGGGGCGAACGCTGGCGTAGGCCTCCAGCAGGCGGTGAACGTCGACCAGGACCGACGAGGGGGCGGGCTTTCCTGCCAGGGGGTGGGCCATGGCGCTCATGTTTGCCGGGGACGCGGCGGGCGCGCCCGGGAAATGCGTCGCGGCAGGGTGGCACAGCGCGGGTTCGGTCGCGACCAAGCGTGAGGGGTGCTACTTCATGGCCCATGGACGAGACCCTCTCGCCGCTGCAGCGGCTCTTCCTCGCCTTCGTGGCCTTCTTCGCCGTGCTCTTCGACCGGCGCTTCGCGCAGGGGGTGCATCTCCTGCGGGAGCGCGAGCGCGGCGCCCTCCCCGAGCCGCCGCCGCGGGTGCTGACGCCGGAGCAGAGAGTGGAACTCTCCGCGGAGCTCCCCCCGGAGCCACCGCCCGAGCCCTTTCCCGCCACCCCACCCCCTCCCCCCTCGCCGGTTCCCATCCCCATCCCGCCGCAGGCGGCCGCCGCCGCGGAGAGCGTTCCCGCCTTTCCCTCCCGGCCGCCTGCACCGGATCACGCGGAGGCGCTGCGGGTGCTGGCGCTCTTGCAGCGCGACGGCCGCCTCATCGACTTCGTCTCGGAGAGCCTGGAGGGGTTCGGCGACGCCGACATCGGCGCAGCCGCCCGCACGGTGCACGCTGGCTGCCGGAAGGTGCTCGACAGCTACCTCACCCTCGAGCCCATCTTCCGCGAGCCGGAGGAGGCGCGCGTCACCGTGAGCGAGGGCTTCGACGCCGCGGCCGTGCGCCTCACCGGGGCCGTGGCCGGTTCGCCCCCCTTCCAGGGCAGCCTCAAGCACCACGGCTGGCGGGTGGTGAGCGCCCGCTTCCCGCCGCCGGTGGAGGGGCAGGATCCGCGCATCCTGGCGCCCGCCGAGGTAGAGCTGTGAACGCGCCGCCTGCCAGCGCGGGAGGTGGCGCGGCTTACGCAGTCGGCATCGACCTCGGGACCACCAATACCGCCCTCGCCTACCTGCCGCTCGCCGAGGAGACCGGTGCCCCGCGACCGCTCGCGATTCCCCAGCTCGTCCAGCCGGGCGAGGTCGCCGCGCGCCCGCTGCTGCCCTCCTACCTCTACCTGCCCCACGCCTCGGAGCTGCCCTCGGCGGAGCTGGCGCTCCCCTGGAGTGGCAGCAGCCCCCCCCCGCGCGAGGTCGTGGGCGAGCTGGCGCGAGCGCGCGGCGCGCTCACCCCGCTGCGGCTCGTCTCCAGCGCCAAGAGCTGGCTCTGCCACCCCGCCCTCGACCGGCGCGCCGCCTCGCTGCCGGTGGGGAGCCCGGAGGAGGTTCCGCGCCTCTCCCCCCTCGCCGCCTCGGCCCGATATCTCCAGCATCTGCGCGCGGCCTGGAACGCCACGGTGGCAGGCGGCGACCCCGCGCTCGCGCTGGAGCGGCAGGCCGTCACCCTCACCGTGCCGGCGTCGTTCGATGCGGTGGCGCGCGAGCTCACGGTGGAGGCCGCGCGCGAGGCGGGCCTGCCCGACCTCGTCCTCCTGGAGGAGCCGCAGGCGGCCCTCTACGCCTGGGTGGAGGCGATGGGCGACCGCTGGCGGAAGCTCGTCACCCCGGGTGAGCTCATCCTGGTGGTGGACGTGGGGGGCGGCACCACCGACTTCAGCCTCATCGCCGTGGTCGACCGCGAGGGCGACCTGGGCCTGGAGCGGGTGGCGGTGGGAGACCACATCCTCCTCGGCGGCGACAACATGGACCTCGCGCTCGCCCACAGGCTGGAGGAGAAGCTCGCGTCCTCCGGAAGGAAGCTCGACAGGGCAGGCCTGCTCGCGCTCACTCACGGTGCGCGCAAGGCCAAGGAGGCGCTCTTCACCGACCCGGCCCTGGCGAGCGCGCCGGTGGCGCTTCCCGGCCGCGGCACGTCGCTCGTGGGCGGCGTCGCGCGCACGGAGCTCACCCGCCCCGAGCTGGTGGAGACGCTGGTCGACGGCTTCCTACCGGAGGTGGAGGCGAGCGCGCGCCCTGCCACCGCACGCCGCTCGGCGCTCACCACCCTCGGCCTCCCCTACGCCCAGGACCCTGCCATCACCCGCCACCTGGCGGCCTTCCTCTCGCGCCACCGTGAGGCGATGAGCGCCTCTCCGGGCGCGCACCTCGAGCTGGTGGGACAGAGCTTCCTCCATCCCAGCGCGGTGCTCTTCAACGGCGGCGTGATGAGGGCTGCGGAGCTGGCGCAGCGGATCATGGCCGTGCTCTCCGCCTGGGTGGCGGCGGAGGGCGGCCCGGCCCCGCGCGCCCTCCCGGGCGGCGACCTCGACCTCGCCGTGGCGAAGGGGGGAGCCACCTACGGGCGCGTGCGGGCTGGTCGCGGCATCCGCATCCGCGGCGGCACGGCCCGCGCCTACTACGTTGGGGTGGAGACGGCGGCGCCGGCCGTCCCCGGCTACCCTCCCCCGGTGCAGGCGCTCTGCGTCGCGCCCATGGGCATGGAGGAGGGCACCAGCGCCGAGCTGCCCTCCCGCGAGCTGGGGGTGGTGGTGGGCGAGCCGGCCAGCTTCCGCTTCTTCGCCTCCTCCAGCCGCCGCGACGACCGCGCCGGCAGCGTGGTGGAGCGCGAGGCCGAGCTCGACGAGCTCCCCCCCATCGAGACCACCCTCCCCGCCGACAGCGGTCAGGCCGGGCAGGTGGTACCGGTCACGCTGCGCGCCCACGTCACCGCCATCGGGACGCTCGAGCTGGAGTGCGCCGACGCGGCGGGCCGCGCCTGGAAGGTGGAGTTCAACGTCCGGGGGGGAGAATGACGGCCCGGGCCGCGGAGCGGCTCGAGAGGCGAGCCTCCCTCAATACCAGCCGAACCCCAGGTAGATGTCGAAGAAGCGCGAGCCGGTGGGGCGCTCGACGCTGTCGGTGAAGAGCTGCGCGGAGACGTCGGCGTTGAGCGTGAGGTTGAAGCGCTTGCCGAGCCAGAAGGCGTAGCCGACGCCGCCCAGCAGCCCCAGCCCACCCACCGTGTCGGTGACGCTGTAGCCTCGCTCCTGGACGTCGAGCGACAGGGTGGCGAGGCCGAGCCCGCCGCGCACGAAGAAGCCCTCGCGCGAGGGGTACCAGGTGAGCATGGCCAGGTAATCGGTGGCCTGCACCGCCGCGTCGAGCCCGCTGCTGCTCTGCGTGCGCAGCCCGCGCAGGTCGAAGCCGAGCAAGAGGTCGGGCCGGAGCGTGGCCCCCACCTCGAACTGCAGGGCGATGCTCACCGGGTCGTAGGCGGCGTGATAGTCCTCGAGGTAGCGCGAAAAGGAGCGCGTCTCGCCGGCGTAGGTGAGGCCTCCCGCCCCCGAGCCGATGCCGAAGCCGATGTACCAGGGGTTCCTCACGTGCTCGCCGGCGGCGCGCGCGCGCGGCGCTGCGGGCGGGGGCGGTCGCGGCGGCCTGGGCCGCGGCGGCGGTGGAGGCGGAACGGGAACGGCCGGGTAGATGGGCTCGGGCTCCGGCTCCACCTGCGCCACCGCCGGCGCGGGAGAACCGGCCAAGGCGGCCACGAGGGAGGCGGCGAGGAGGGCGCGCAGGGGCGCACGCGTCGAGAGCATTGCCGGAGGCTACCCCCACGCGGCACGGGCGGGAAGGTGGGGTATCCTCCCCCCATGGACGCACCCTCCGTCAGGCTCTCCCACATCTTCACCGTCCGTGCCCTGGCGCGGATGCTCGCGCCCACCTACGCCGCCGCCGGCCGGGTGGACGAGGAGGAGGCGCACGAGCGCCTCCTCTCGGCGCTCGGCTCGCGGGAGGTGCTGGAGGGGCTCCTCGCCGGCCTCGCCGAGGCCACCAGCCGCAAGGTCGGGCCTCGCTCCCCGGCCGATCGCGTGGTCGACCGGCTCTCGGCCGGGGTGGCCTCCCGCGGGGGCCGCGTGAGGGCCGCCGAGACCACCCCGGGCGTCTCGGCCGTGCTGGTGCGCCTCGACCTCGAGCTGGGGCTGGCGGGTGAGCCGATGCGCGCCACGCTCGCCACCCCGCGCGGCGCGGCCGCGCTCCGGGCGGGCCTCGGAGAGCTGGGTGCCTTCCTGGTGGCCGAGCTCCTGCGGAAGTAGCACGGTGTCGAAGGCGTGCGGCGAGGCGGTGGGCGCCGTCAGGCGCGCGGCAGGGCTGCGGCGCGCCCCTCGGCCTGGCGGAGGTCGGCCATGAGCGTGCGCACCGCGAAGGGGTCGAGCCGGAGCGCGGCGGCGCTCTGCGCGACCTCGCGCGAGGCGCGGTGGGCGTGGGCCGGGTCCTTCATCGCTGCCAGCGCGGCCGTGAGGCGCACCAGGTGGAGGTCGACGAGCTCGGGCTCGGCCAGCACCACCTCGTCGTGCTGCCGCACGCACAGCTCGGTGAGGTAGCCGGGAAGAGCCCACGCCTGGTGCGCCTCTCCACCCACGGTGACGTTCAGCAGGTCGAGCAGGCGCTCCAGCTCCTCGGCGGGCGGCATGGTGAGGCGACCGTCGAGGACCAGCCGGGCCACCGCGAAGAGCGCGAGCGTCTTGCCGGCGTCATGGAGGAGCCCGCCCAGGTAGACGCGGTCGGCACGCGCGCCCGGCTGGCGCAGGGCGAGGCCGGCCGCCGCCGTGGCCACCACCATGGCCTCGCGAAAGAGCGCGTCGGCGCGAGCGCCCACCAGCGCCTGCTCGGCGCGCACGCGCGGGCTGAAGAGCGTCCTCGCGGCCACCGCGGCCGCCGCGTGGCCCACCTCGACCATCCCCAGGCGCGCCACCGCGTCGCGCACCGTCTCGATCTCCGAGACGCCGCGGAACAGGGGGGAGTTGGCGAAGGAGAGCACGCCGGCACTCAAGGCCGGGTCGCGCGTGATGATGCGGGTGAGGTCCGCGAGCTCGGCATCGGGGCGGGCCACGAGGTTCAAGATTCTGGAGGGCCAGCGCGGGAAAGGAGGCCTGCTCCGGCTTCGAGGCGCGGAAGCGCTCCAGCACCAGCGCGGCGAGCGCCCCGTCGGGGTCGAGCCCGGCGCCGTCCGCCTCCGGCGGCGGCGGAACCTCGACGCCTAGCGCCTCGGCGAACGGCGCGAAGGGGTCGCCCGGGGGCACCGCGGCGCGGGCGGCGGTCGCGGGGGCGAGCGGCTCGGCGCGGCGCTGACCCTCCGGCGGCGAGGTGCTTCGCCTTGCAGGGCTGGGCGGGCTCGCCGGGGCGGTGGTGGGCGCCCCCCTCCTCGACGCCGCGGCTCCGGCGGCGCCGCCCTCCGGGTGACCGGAGAGCCTCCGGAAGAGGGCACCGAGCGCGCGCAGCACGCTCCAGCTTTACTACGAGAGAGCGTCCCAGATCCAAGATCCGGCGATTGCGCCGGCCGAGCCGGCGCGGCTACACGGAGTCGATGCTCCCGACCTGGCTCCTCTCCATCCACCACGACGGCTCCCCCAACTACCTGTCCAACCCGGTTCCGGCTCCCGGCGAGCGAGTGCGCGTGCGGCTCCGCGCCGGGCTCGAGGCGCCGCTCCGCCGCGTCTTCCTGCGCACCGAGCCGGATGGAGAGCAGGCCTTCACGCTCATGGTCGAGGGCGCGGTGGCGCCGCCGGCACGCTGGTTCGAGGCCGACCTGCTGGTCTGCGAGCCGGTCGCTCACTACCGCTTCGTCCTCGAGGCCGAGGACGGCGTCTACTGGTTCAGCGCAGCGGGACCGAGCGACCACGACCCGCTCGACCAGACCGACTTCCGCCTGGTCCCGGGCTTCTCGCCGCCCCCTTGGGCTCGCGGGAGCGTCTTCTACCAGGTGTTCGTGGACCGCTTCGCCAGCGGCGACGCGGCCTCGGCGCCGCGCGCCGAGGAGTACACGTACGGCGGCGCGCGGCCGCGAACCTTCGCCTGGGAGGAGCCGCCCGGCGACCACGCCTTCCCGCTGGTGTTCTACGGCGGCGACCTGCCAGGTCTCGCGTCCCGGCTCGATCACCTGGAAAAACGGCTGGGGGTGAATGGCCTCTACCTCACCCCGGTCTTCACCTCGCCCAGCAACCACCGGTACGACGTCTCGGACTACGGGCAGGTGGATCCGCACCTCGGCGGCGACCGCGCGCTCGTCGCGCTGCGGAAGGAGCTCGACCGGCGAGGGATGCGCTACCTCCTCGACGTGGTCCCGAACCACGCCGGCTACGCGCACCCCTGGTTCACCGCCGCCCGCGCCGACGCCGCCGCCCCCGAGGCCGCGTTCTTCAGCTTCAGCCGCCACCCCGACGCCTACTTCACCTGGCTCGGGGTGTGGTCGCTCCCCAAGCTCGATTACCGGAGCGAGGAGCTCCGCCAGCGGATGATCTCCGGCCCGGGTTCGGTGATCCGGCGCTGGCTGGAACCACCCTTCTCGGCCGACGGCTGGCGGGTGGACGTGGCCAACATGCTGGGCAGGCAGGGAGAGGTGCAGCTCGGTCCGGAGGTGGCGAGGCTGCTGCGCCACGCGGTGAAGGAGGCGAACCCCGCCGCCTGGCTCATCGGCGAGAACTGGTTCGACGCCAGCCAGCAGCTCCAGGGCGACCAGTACGACGGGATGATGAACTACGGGGGCTTCACCTTCCCGCTCTGGCACTGGCTGCGCGGCTACGAGCAGGAGGTCCACGGCGCGGCCAGGACCAGCATCACCGGGCCGGCCTGGTCCACCGCCGCGCTGGCCGGCGCCTGGCGGAGCCGGCGGGCCGCCATCCCCTGGATGGCCGCGCTCCACCAGTACAACCTCCTCGGCAGCCACGACGTCTCGCGCATCCGCACCCGGGTGGGCGGGAGCGACGCCCTGCACCGGCTGGCGGTGGCCCTGCTCCTCACCTACCCGGGCGTGCCCGGGCTCTACTACGGCGACGAGATCGGGATGGAGGACGCGCCGGGGCTCGCCCAGCGCGGGTGCATGGTCTGGGACGAGAGCAGGTGGAACCGGGAGCTCCTCGACTACCACCGCGACCTCGTCCGGCTCCGCCGCAGCAGCGCGGCCCTGCGAGAGGGCGGCTTCCAGGTGCTCGCGGTGGAGGAGGACACCCTCGTCTTCCAGCGCGAGCACCCCGAGGGCCGGGTCCTCACCGTGGGCCACCGCGGGGAGAGGCCGCGCCCTGCGGGTGAGCTGCCCGTCGCGCACGGCGGCCTCCCGGACGGCACCCTCTTCATCGAGCGCCTCTCGGGCGCCGAGGCGGTGGTGAAGGGCGGCCGGCTGCCCCTTCCGGAGCAACCCCAGGGGGCGAGCATCTGGGTCTCGGAACGCTGACCGACCCCGACAGGATTTCGTCCTCGCGCGGGCTTCGGGGGTGACGGCGGCGGGTGCCCGCTCCTCGGGCACCGGTGGCCCGGCCATCGTCCATCAGCGGCCGGGCGAGGCGGGCGCTGGCGCCGATCCCACGCTCTCGCGAGCATTTCACCTGCGGCGGGCGGTGGCACGCGCGCTGCACAAGGGCCTCAGCGCATGCCCGGAGCGTGCTTCCCGAACACTGGTCGCGTGGACGCCCAGGTTCCGGGCGAACCCCGACTCGACCGGAGAGACACATGGCTGACCCTAGCGTAGCGGACCTGGCGAAGAGTCTCGCCGACACGCAGACCGCCCTCAACATCGTGTGGGTGATGGTGGCGGGCTTCCTCGTCATGTTCATGCAGGCGGGCTTTGCGCTGGTGGAGACCGGCCTCACCCGCGCCAAGAACGCCGCCCACACCATGGGCATGAACTTCCTCGTCTACGCGGTGGGCATCATCGGCTTCTACTTCGTGGGCTTCGGCCTGCAGATGGGCGGCGTGGGCGCCGTCTTCGGCGAGCAGGCCATCCTCTCGAACGAGTTCACCATCCACCTCTTCGGCAAGCCCTTCGGCCTCTTCGGCATGACCGGCTTCGCGCTCCAGCCGCTGTCGCTCTTCACCGTCGGGGTGGCGGCCACCTTCCTCTTCCAGATGGTGTTCATGGACACCACCTGCACCATCCCCACCGGCGCCGCCGCCGAGCGCTGGAAAATCACCTCCTTCGTCATCTTCAGCTTCGTCATCGCGACGATCATCTACCCGGTCTACGCCAACTGGGTCTGGGGCGGCGGCTGGCTCGCGCAGCTCGGCACCAACTTCGGCCTCGGCCACGGCCACGTCGACTTCGCCGGCAGCTCGGTGGTGCACATGACCGGCGGGGTGATGGCCATCGTCCTCGCCAAGATGATCGGTCCGCGCGCCGGCAAGTACTCGCCAGACGGCCGCATCCACCCCATCGCCCCGCACTCCATCCCGCAGGTGATGCTCGGCACCTTCATCCTCGCCTTCGGCTGGTTCGGCTTCAACGCCGGGTCGACCCTCTCCGGCATGGACTCCCGCCTCGCGGTGGTGGCCACGAACACCATGCTCGCCAGCGCCACCGGCGCCTTCGCCGCCTACCTCTACGTGAAGATCAAGTGGGGCAAGGCCGACCCGAGCTGGCTCGCCAACGGCATGCTGGCCGGCCTGGTGGCCATCACCGCCCCCTGCGCCTTCGTCTCGGCCTGGGCCGCGGCGCTCATCGGAGCGGTGGCCGGCGTCCTCGTCATCGTGGCCGCCATGTTCATCGACACCAAGCTCAAGATCGACGACCCGGTGGGCGCCTCGGCGGTGCATGGCGTGAACGGCGCCTGGGGCATCCTGGCCCTCGGCCTCTTCTCCAACGGCGTGTACGGCCAGGGGCTGAACGGCGTGGAGTCCGGGGTGACCGGGCTCTTCTATGGCGACGGTGGCCAGTTCGTGGCCTCGCTCATCGGCATCGCGGCGAACATCCTCTACGTCGCACCGGTGGCCGCGCTCGCCTTCTTCATCATCGGCAAGGTGGTGGGGAACCGCGTCTCGCTGGAGGACGAGGTGAACGGCCTCGACATGTCCGAGATGGGCGTCCTCGCCTACAGCAGCGACGCGGGCCCGGCCGTCCACTCGGCGCCCTCGCACCACCCGCCGGCCTCGGGTGGCGCCGCCAGGGCGCCGGTGGCCTCGCACGTCGTCGGAAGGTAGAACCGCCTCCGACCCCGGCCCTGGCCGCGCCCCCCGCAGCGCGGGGGGGCGTACTGGGCCAGGCTCCGGAGGAAGCTCGTTGCCGGCAGCGCCGCGCTGCGCCGACTCTCCGGCCGCCCAGGGGGATCGCGCATCGCGGTGCCGCTCGAGCCTCTCCGAGGAGCACCAGGTGATCGCACACGTCCTCATCGCCCTCGTCGCCCTGCTCGCCGCCGCCAAGGTCGGCGGATCGCTGGCCGAGCGGCTCGGGCAGCCGGCCGTGCTGGGCGAGCTCCTGGCCGGCATCGCGGTGGGCGCCTTGCAGCTCGCCGGATTCACCTCGCTCGACTTCGTGGTGCACGACCCGGTGGTGGAGGCGCTCGCCGACCTGGGCGTCATCCTGCTCCTCTTCGAGGTGGGCCTCTCCACCCGGCTCGCCGATCTGGTGAAGGTGGGCGGCTCGGCCTTTCTGGTGGCGGCGGTGGGGGTGGTGGTGCCGATGGGGCTCGGGATGGCGGTGAGCCTGTGGCTGCTCCCCGGGCGCCACCCCTACGTGCCGCTCTTCCTCGGCGCCACCCTCTGCGCCACCAGCGTGGGCATCACCGCCCGGGTGCTGAAGGATTCTACGAAGGGTGAAGAGCCCGGAGGGCCAGATCATCCTCGGCGCGGCGGTGATGGACGACGTGATGGGCCTCCTCGTGTTGGCGGTGATGGTGGGCCTGGTGAGCGGCTCGGGTCAGGGCGCCGGCCTCACGCTGGCGCTGGTGACCGCCAAGGCCATCGGCTTCCTGGCCGGCGCGCTGGTGCTGGGTCGGGCGCTGGCGCCGCGGCTCTTCCGGCTGGCGGCCCGGATGCGCGGGCACGGCGTGGTCTTCACCGCCGCACTCATCGTCTGCTTCGCGCTCTCCTGGGCCGCCGAGGCGGTGGGCCTCGCCCCCATCGTGGGCGCCTTCGCCGCCGGCCTGGTGCTGGAGGGTGTGCCCTTCGCCGGGCTCCTCCCCGAGGGCGAGAGCCTGGAGAACCTGCTCCTCCCGCTCTCCACCCTGCTCGTGCCCATCTTCTTCGTGCGCATGGGACTCCAGGTGAACCTCTCCCAGCTCGCCGGCGGCTCGGTGCTGCTGGCGCTGGCGCTCACCGTGGTGGCCGTCCTCGGCAAGCAGGCCTGCGCGCTGGCCGTGCTGACCCCAGGGGCCGACCGGCTCGCCGTCGGGCTCGGCATGATCCCGCGGGGCGAGGTGGGCCTCATCTTCGCCGGCCTCGGTCTCACGCTGAAGGTGAACGGGGCGCCGCTGCTCGGCCCCGGGGAGTTCGCGGCGGTGGTGGCCATGGTGATCGTCACCACCCTCGTCACCCCGCCGCTGCTCCGCTGGCGGCTCGGCCGCCTCCCTCCCGTCGCCCTCTCGCAGCGCGCCTGATCGACCCGCCCTTCAACGCGCGCTCCGCGCGCCTGCCGCAGCAACGAGGTGAACCGTGAAGAAGATCGAGGCCATCATCAAGCCGTTCAAGCTGGACGAGGTGAAGCAGGCGCTCACGGAGCTGGGCGTGGCCGGGCTCACCGCCACCGAGGTGAAGGGGTTCGGGCGCCAGAAGGGCCACACCGAGCTCTACCGCGGCGCCGAGTACGTGGTGGACTTCCTCCCCAAGGTGAAGGTGGAGGTGGTGGTGGCCGACGCCCTCGCCGGCCGCGTCGTCGAGACGGTTGAGCGGGTGGCCAAGACGGGCCGCATCGGGGACGGCAAGATCTTCGTCATCCCGGTGGAGGAGGTCATTCGCATCCGCACCGGCGAGCACGGCGAGGAGGCGCTGTAACGCTGCGGAAGGTCCCCTTTTGCTGGGCCCTCCCGCGCACTCGGCTGGGAGGGCCCCCAGCCGCTCGCGGCGGAGGCTCACGGGTGGGCCTCCCGGCGAGCCGCGTCGCCTAGCACGCGAGGAGCTGATCCACCCAGTCGATGACGCAGGGCCCCGGACCCTTCACCAGCCGTAGTTGGGGACGTGCTGGAAGTGGTGCTGGGCCTCGATGAAGCGCAGGGTGCGGGTGCGCGAGCGCATCACCAGCGAGTGGGTGAAGGCGCCGTCGGCGGTGAAGCGCACCCCGCGCAGGAGGTCGCCGTGGGTGACCCCGGTGGCGGCGAACATCACGTCGCCGCCGGCCAGGTCGTCGGCGGTGAGCACCTCGCGCTGGTCGAGGCCCAGCTCGCGGGCGCGGTCGCGCTCGCGTTCGGTGCGCCAGAGCATCCGGGCCTGCAGGTCACCGCCGGTGCAGCGGAGAGCCGCCGCGGCGAGGACGCCCTCGGGGGCGCCCCCCACCCCCATGAGCACGTCGACACCGGTCTGGGCGAAGCACGTGGCGAGCGCCCCGGCCACGTCGCCGCCGCCGATGAGGCGTACCCGCGCGCCCGCCTCGCGCGCCTCCCGGAGCAGCTTCTCGTGCCGGGGCCGGTCGAGGACCACCACGGTGAGGTCCTCCACGAACTTCCCGAGCGCGTCGGCGATGTGCCGCAGGTTCTCGCCCGTGGTGCGGGTGAGGTCGATGGCGCCCCGGGCGCCGGGCCCGACGGCGATCTTCTCCATGTAGGCGCGCGGGGCCGGGTAGAGCTTTCCCGGCTGGGCCAGCACCACCACGCTCATGGCGTTGCCGGCGCCGCTGGCGCAGAGCTCCTTGCCCTCCAGGGCGTCGAGGGCGATCTCCAGCTCCTCGCCGGCGCCGCGATCGGGACCGACCCGCTCGCCGGCGAAGAGGGCCGGCACCGCCTCGCGCTCGCCCTCGCCGATGACGATGCGGCCGGAGAGGTCGAGGTCGTCGAACGCCTTGCGCATCGCCTGCATCGCCGCCGCGTCCGCCGCCTCGCGGTCGCCTCGGCCCATCAGGCGGGCGGAGGCCAGCGCGGCGGCCTCGGTGATGCGGATCGACTCCAGCGCGAGGTTGCGGTCCATGGCCCCTTCAAGTCAGAATCGACTCGATGCGGATGAGCCGGGTGGCGGCGACGGTGGTCTCGAAGCGATTGACCTCGGCGATGGCCGCCCGCACGTCGGCCTCGCGCGCTCGGTGCGAGACGATGACGAGCGGCACGGCGCCGCCCTCCTCGCTCTGCTCGCGCTGCTGCACGGCGGCGATGGAGATGTGGCGGCCGGCGAGGGTGTTGGCGATGCGGGCCAGCACCCCCGGCACGTCGAGCACGGTGAAGCGCAGGTGGTAGCCGCACCGGATCTCGTCGCGGCCGCGGAGGTCGACCCGCGCCTCGGCGGGAGGGAGCGGCACCCGCCCCGGGCTCCCCGCCAGGATGTTGCGGGAGAGGTCGATGATGTCGGAGACCACAGCGCTTCCGGTGGGCATGGCCCCGGCACCCTGACCGAAGAGGAGCGAGGGCCCGAGCGCCTCCGAGCGGAGGAGCACGGCATTGAAGGCGCCCCGCACCCCGGCGAGCATCGAGCCGGCGGGGATGTACGCCGGGTGAACGTGCACCTCGATGGCGTCCCTCCCCCGCTCGCCGGGGACGCGCCGGGCCACGGCGAGGAGCTTCAGCGCGTAGCCGAACTCGCGGCCCCAGGCGAAGTCGCCCGGCTCGAGGTCCATGATGCCCTCGGTGAGCACGTCCTCGGGCGCCAGCCGAGCGCCGAAGGCGAGCTGGGCGAGGATGCACAGCTTCTGCGCCGCGTCGCCGCCGGAGACGTCGAGCGAGGGGTCGGCCTCGGCGAACCCCAGGCGCTGCGCCTCGGCCAGGGCGGCGCCGAGCGGGGTGCCCTTCTCGGCCATGGCCGAGAGGATGAAGTTGGTGGTGCCGTTCACGATCCCGTGCAGCGAGGTGATGCGGTCGGAGGCGAGCGCTTCACGAAGCGTGCGGAGGATGGGCACCCCGCCGCACACCGCGCCCTCGTAGTAGACGTCGACCCCCTTCTCGGCGGCCAGCCGGAAGAGCTCGCCTCCGTGGGCGGCGAGCAGGGCCTTGTTGGCGGTGACCACCGGCCGGCCGCGGGCGAGCGCCCCCTTCACCAGGTCGAACGCCTCGCGCGTGCCCCCCATGAGCTCCACCACCACCTCGATGCCCGGGTCTTCCAGCAGCTCCTCGAAGCGGGTGGTGAGGGCGCTCTGCGGCACCGCCGCCGCGCGCGCCTTGTACAGGTCGCGCACCACCACCTTCCGCACCGCGATCCGCGCCCCCAGCCTGGCCTCGATCTCCGCCTGGTGGCGCTCCAGGATGGAGAGCACGCCTCCGCCCACCGTCCCGAACCCGGCCACGCCGATCCCGACCTCACGCATGCCACGCACCTTTCACCCTTGCCGCCGAAAGCTTCCGAGGACGCGCATTGTAGCAGCCGTTCGACGGGCGGGCGCGCGCCACGCACCGCGCTCACCGCCTGGCGCCGCTCGCGCCCTCGCTCCGCGCCTCGAGCTGGGCGAGCGCCTCGTGAGCGGCCTCGCGCACGGCGGCGTCGGGGTGTCCCGAGGCCATGGTGACGAGCCAGGCCCGCGCGTCCTCGCCCCCGAGATCGCCCAGGATGTGGGCCATGGCCGCGGTCTCCTCGCTTCCCCGGCGGCGCGCGAGCTCGATGAGCGCGGGCGCCGCGCGCGGGTCGCCGAGCTGCGCGAGCCCTCCCACCGCCGCCTCCACCACCGCCGGATCGCGGTCCTCGAGCGCGCTCATCAGGGCCGGGACGGCCCCGTGCTCGCCGCGGTCGGCGAGCGCCCGCACGGCGGCGAGCCGCGCCGGGACCTCGGCGGCATCGAGATCGGCCACCAGCGCGGCGGTGCTCTTCGTCTCGGCCGCGCGTTCCAGCGCCAGCGTGGAGACGGCGCGGGAGAGCGCCGAGCGCGCCGCCCGCTCCAGCGCCGCGCGAAGCCCGCCGGGCTCGAGCCCCACCGGCTCGGCCGCGCGCCCGAGCTCCCGGCGCGACGGCGCTCCGCGGGGGGTGAGCTCCAGCACGAGGTCTACCTGCGCCACCGGTCCGCTGCCGCTCGAGGGGATGAGGACCTCGGCGGCCGAGACCAGCACCTGGGCCGTGCACCGCCGCGCTCGCCAGCCTCCCTGGCCGGCGGGGGCGAAGCCCTCGGCCCGGGAGAGGAGGTCCGTCGCCGCCTCACGCAGCACCGCACGGGTTATACCTGCGCTCGCGAGGCGCTGCGCCGCTTGCGAGTCGGCTACCAGCACCTCGGCGACCTCGAAGGTCGGGGGCCCGCGGCAGGCGCCACCCAGCGCAGCGGCGCACAGGAGGGCACTCGCCGCGAGGACCCTGCCGCGCATCCCTCGTCACCCCTCTCCACCTCGTTCGCCGCCGCCCGACGCCGGTTCGCCCGTCCCGCTGGGCGGGGCCTCGCGAACCTCGACCGCGGGCGCGGCCGGCCCGGCCGCCCGAGCGCTGGAGCTCGCTCCACCCTCTCCTGCCGGAGCAGCTCCCTCCGCGGGAGCGCCCGGCTCCCGGCCCCGGCCGCGTCCGCCGCGACGGCGCCGGCGCCGCCGGCGCCGACTTCCCTCGGCGGACCCACGTTCACCCTCCGGCAACGGCGCACCGGCCGGGGAGGACGGGCTCGCCCTCTCCTCGCCCTCCTCACCGTCACCTTCGTCCGGTCCCTCCTCATCCTCGTCGGCCGGAATGGAGGCCGGGCCGCCTTCGAGGTCGGCGGCGCCAGACGAGCCCGCCCCGGCTTCGACCGCGGCACCGCCAGACGCCACCGGTGCGTCGGGCACCAGCGACCAACCGTCGCCCCCCTGCTCCTCGAAGGTGTCCGCGAAGGTGTCCGCGGACTCCGGTGGGGACGCGTCGACCTCTTGCAGAGCGCCAGGCGTCTCCTGCTCGCGCTCGACCGAGATCTCGCGAGGCCCTGGCTCGTGGGCGGCCTCGCCCCGCACGCGCTCGCCCGCGCCCTCGCGCCGCGGGCGCCGCTCCGGCCCATCGCGCCGCGGTCCTCGCTCGTCCCGGCCATCTCGCCGATCGCGCTCCTCGCGCCGCGCCCGGCGCGCCGCCTCCTCGACCTGCGCGCCCTCGGTGGCGGCGGCGAAGAACGCCTCGTCCACCTCGGGCACCACCACCTGCTTGCACCCCACGGCACACGCAGCGAGCGCCTCGGCCAGCCCCTCGCCGGCGTAGAGGAGCACCGGCACCTGCCCCGCCGTGCCCGCCTCGGCCCTGGCCTCGCGCCCGGCCTCACCGGCGCCGACGAGAATCCCGATCTGCGCGCCGTAGTTCCCCACGTCGCGGCGCAGGTCGGAGACGTCGTGCCGGGAGGGCTCCGCGTCGGTGCGCAGCAAGCGCACGCAGTGGCGCACCTCGGCCACCCCGAGCTTGCGACGACCGGTGTAGACCACGTGGTCGCGGCCGCGCTTCGCCACCTTGAGCTCGCTCAGCTCCATGGCCTGGAGGAGCTTCACCGCCACGTGCTCGAGGGTGGGTGCATCGCAGGCGGCGAGCCGCCGGCGCAGCGCCATGAGCGCGCTCTTCCGGAGGTCGGCGGCGCTGAGCGGCTGGCGCGACGCGGTGAGCGGCGCTGTGGCGCGCTCGCCCGGCTCGGGCTGGGCCGCAAGGGTGACCTCTTCGCCCTCCAGGGCGAAGAGCGGCCGCCGCCCCGCCGACTCGCGGCGGCGGTTGTCCTCGAGGAGCGCCGCTGCGAGCGCCGCGCTCTCCCGGACGAAGACGTCCGGCATGAGGAAGCGCTCGGCCCCCTGGGCGGCGATCTCGGTGAGCGGCAGCCCGCGTCCGGCTCCCGCCAGGATCTCGTAGGCCACCTCGGCCGGCGGCGGGTAGCGGCGGCCGCGCTGCTCCTCCCCCTCCTCGCGCCGGCGCCCACGGCCCTCTCCTCGCCCCTCGCGCCCTTCGCCCCGCCCCGAGGCTCGCACCAGCTCGCGCGAGGGCGTGGGGTGACGCTCGTTGCCGCGGTAGGGCGGCTCGTCGGCGGGGGGCGGCTCCACCAGGTTGTCGAGACCAGCGGGATCCTCGTCGAGGCCCCACTCCGACAGCGCGAAGGTGCCGGCCTGCACCACCGCCACCTTGCGGTCGGCGAACGGCAGGCGGCACTGCGTGGCGAGCTGCCCGGCCATGACCTCATCCGGGATCTTGCCTACGTGGTCGAGCAGGCTCTCTCGGATGGCGATCTCGGCGATCTTCTTGAAGTGAAGGGGCTTCCCCTCGCGCCGCAAGACCTCGATGGCGGCTTCCGTGAAGGTCATGTTCTCCTGGGTGGGACGACAGGCTTGGAGGTGAAATTCCGTTGGCCCGCTGGGGGCTTACGCCGGATGAGTTTGTAGCCGGGGCGACCCGCTGTCAACATTCCAGGGGGGCGCGGAGCGGTTCCCGAGCGCGCAGCCCGCTTGCGGTGCATCGCCCCGCGCGCCATGACTTCCCGCGGCGTGATCGTCCTCCGACCGGGTACGAGCTGGAAGCTCGAGCCTCTCCTCCGCGAGCCCTCCGGCCGCGGAGGGGAGGAGCTCGTGCGGGCGGCGAACGGGGCGGTCGAAGCGCTCGCCATCGAGGTCGACGGCGTGGACGTGACCTCGGGGCGTGCCGAGGGGCCGCTCCTCGCGGGGCTGGAGGCGCTCGCGAGGGCGCTCCTCGCGCTCCTCGCAGGCCAGCGGCGCGCCGAGGTGAGCTTCGCCGAAGGGGGGGTGGAGCTGCTCCTCTCCCGGGTCGACGCTGGCAGTGCGCTCCTCTCGATCGTGGACCTGGGCGCACCACCCCGGCTCCTCGCGAGGGATGTCGAGGTGGAGCTGCCCGGCCTCGCCTCTGCCGCCGCCTCGGCTTGCGCCGCCCTCGCCCTCGACCTCGTTCCGTTCGGGCGCCCCCTCGATGCCGCGGTCGAGCGCTTCCGCGGGCTGGAGCGCGCGCTCGCGCGCTCCGCCGCCACCCCGACTTCGCTTCCGCCAGGGCTGCAGCGCCCCCTCGCTCTGCTCCGCCGGGTGCGCTCCAGACCGAGCGAGCCCGGCTGCGCCTTCGAGCTTCACGACGCGGCAGGACTCCTCTCGAGCCACGACTCAGCCGGGCCGGACCTCGGGTCGCTCCTCGCGCCCGGCCGGGTCGACCTCCTCGCCGCCGACGGCCGCATCCTCCTCTCGTCGGACACCCCACCCTTCCTCGCGCTCCGCCACCTCGCGCGCGGCGCGGCGCGCCTCGCCGAGTCCGCTCGAGGCAGGGCCACGGAAGCCGCGCTCCCCTTCCTCGACGCGCGCCGGGGGCCCCTCACCCTTCGCTTCCGGCTGGGCGATGGAACCGCCTCGGCCGGCGGAGAGCGATTCCCCTGCCCGGCCCTCCCGCTGGCGCGGGCGCTCCTCGAGGCTGCGCTCGACCTCTGCGAGGCCGTGGAGGCACACCACCCCCCGCAGGCGCGGAACGGCTGGCTCGCCGAGCTCCGCGCCTCCTCGGTGGAGCGGCTCCTCCTCGTGGAGGAGCTCCTGGAGGGCGACCTCACCGGACGGCGCCGGGCGCTCGTCGCCTTCGAGGCCGGCCGACGAACGAGCCACCTGCCGACGACGCCTCTCGGCCCCGGTCGCCTGCGCCGCCTCTCCTTCCGGCGCTCCTGGGAGCTGGATTGTGGCCCTGCCACAGGCTTCGGGCTCGCGCGCGTCGAGGAGCTCCTCGTCGCCGCGGGAGCGCACGCCCTCCTCGGCCTCGACCCTGCCTCCGGGCGCGAGCGGTGGAGGCGCGAGGGGGGGCTCCTCGCGCGCCTCCAGGAAGGACTCCTCCTCCAGGTGCGAGAAGGTGAAGGTCTCCTGGCGGTGGACGCTCGCACCGGTGGGCGCCGCTGGTCGCTCCCGCCGAGCGCGCTGCCGGAGTCTCTCCGCGACGTGCTCCTCCTGCCCGGGGAGAGGCTGCTCCTCGTGAGCACGTCCTCCTGCACCGCCGTCGATCCACACGACGGCCGGACCGCCTGGCACGTCGCGCCGCCCGCCGCCCGCGAGCTGCGCGTGGCGGTGCTGGGGCCCATCGCGGTGGTCGGGAGCGATGGAGGGTTTGCCTACGGCCTGGAAGCTGCCACGGGTCAGGTCGCTTGGCGGGTCCGCCTGCCCGGCCCCCTCGCGGCGCCCCCGGTCGCGGCGGGCAGTCTGAGCCTGTTCGCCTGTCAGTCGCCGCTGGGCGGCGGCGCCCTCGTCGCCATCGAGCTCGGTCACGGTCAGAGGGTCTTCGAGACCAGCCTCGGCGTGCCGCCCTCGGGCGCGCCGCTCCTCTGCGGGGGGCTCCTGATGGTCGCAGGGGCGGTGGCGGGCGACGCGGTGGTGAGCGCGGTCGCCGCCGGCACCGGCGAGCTCCTCTGGGAATCCGCTCCACCCCTCGGGCCGGGGGCACCCGCGCTCTCGGAGTGCGCCGGGGGCGTCCTCGCGAAGTCGGCGGACGGCTCCTCTGCGCTGCTCGACCGGGCGGGCGCGGTGCTCTGGTCGCGCCCGGGGCGCGCGCTGCACCCTCCTCCGGCCAACCCCCCGGCGCTGGTGGCGCGCGGCGTGGCACTCGTGCCCGGCGAGGGCGTGGCGGCGCTCGACGCGGCCACCGGCGAGCTCCTGGGGGAGCTGCCGCTCCCGGCCCCGGTGCGGCTCGCCGCAAGTCCCTCTCTCGACGCCTGGAGCGTGGACGCCGCCGGGGTGGTCACCGCGGCCCGGCTGGAGACGCACCTCAGCCTGCTGCCGGGAGGATCGTGAGCCGGCGCGCGCCGACGCCGCGGGCCGGCGCCTGATCACACGCCGAGGAAGAGGCGCTTGCCGAAGTTCGGGGCGAGGCCCGCCTCGAACACCTTGCGCGCCGCCTCCTCCACGTCGTAGGCGACGCGGTGCAGCTCCACCCGCCGCGCGGCGGAGTCGTAGATGGCGAAGCAGGCGCGGCTGTCGTAGTCGCGCGGCTGGCCCACCGAGCCCACCGAGATGATGTGCTTGCGCCTGGGATCGAGGGCGAGCGGCGCGCCGGTGAGCTCCTCCACCTCGGTCACTCCGAGCGCGTAAGCCTTCACGAGATGTGAATGTCCGATGAAGGTCACCGGCGCCAGCGCCCGAAGGTGGGGGAGAAGCTCCTCGGCCTGCTCCTGGGCGAAGACGTAGGCGTAGGCCTCCGGGTGTACCGGCGAGCCGTGACAGAAGGCCACGTCCTCGATGCGGTGCGCGTACGGAAGCCCGCGCAGCCAGGCGAGGTGGGCGGGGGCGAGGCGGCGCTCGGTCCAGTCGAGCGCCTCCCGTGCCGCCTCATAGTAGTACGCGTAGTCCATGAGGCCGGCCACCGCGGCGTCGTGGTTGCCGAGCAGGGTCACGGCGGCCAGCTCCCGGACGCGCTGGCAGCAGGCGTTCGGGCTCGCCCCGTACCCCACCACGTCACCCAGGCAGACCACGGCGTCGGCCGCGAGCCCGGAGAGCGCCGCCTCCACCGCGAGGAGGGCCTCGAGGTTGGCGTGGATGTCGCTCAGGACGGCGATGCGCATCGGCGCGGGGCCAGGCGGTCAGGCGCCAGCGGCGGGGGGGAAGAGCTCGACCTCGAGCTCGTCGAAGTGGGTGAGCTCCTGGAGCTGGTCGTACCGCTCGCGGATCTCGGCCGGGGTGAGGCGCCGCAGCCGCTCCAGCGAGAACTCCTCGACGGCGAAGCTCGCGAGCACCCCGCCGAGCACCATGGCGCGGCGCAGGTCCGAGGGAGCGATCGCGCCCCTGCGGCGCGCGAGGTAGCCCATGAAGCCGCCGGCGAAGCTGTCGCCCGCGCCGGTGGGATCGAAGAGCGCGGCCAGCGGGTAGGCCGAGGTGGCGAAGACGCGGTCGCCCTCGAAGAGGAGCGCGCCGTACTCGCCACGCTTCACCACCAGCGACTTCGGGCCCATGGAGAGGATGCTCGCGGCCGCCCGCACCACGTTCGCTTCCCCGGCGAGCTGGCGCGCCTCCGCATCGTTCACGAAGAGGAGATCGACCTGGCGGAGCGTGCGGAGCAGGCTCTCGCGGCGCGATTCGATCCAGTAGTTCATGGTGTCGAGCGCGACGAAGCGGGGCGCCCGCACCTGCTCCAGCACCTCGCGCTGGAGGCCGGGGTCGATGTTGCCGAGAAAGACGTACTCGGAGTCGAGATAGGCCTGGGGGAGCACCGGCCGGAAGTCGGCGAAGACGTTCAGCTGGGTGTCGAGCGTGTGCGCCTGGTTGAGGTCGTGCTCGTACCGGCCCTTCCAGCGGAAGGTGCGGCCCGGGCGGCGCTCCAGCCCTGCCAGGTCGACCCCTCGGGAGGCGAGGAACTCCTCGTGCTCCGCCGGAAAGTCGGTCCCGGCCGTGGCGACGAGCCGCACCGGGCCGAAGAAGCTGGCCGCGGTGGAGAAGTAGGTGGCCGAGCCCCCCAGCACCTCCTCGCGGCGCGCGAACGGCGTCTCCACCGAGTCGAGGGCGATGGACCCGACGGCGAGCAGGGACATGGCAGCGCACCCTCCGCGAGGCACCGAGCGGCGCCATGCCGTCCCGCCGCGCCGCGGGGTTCTACCAGCCGGCTCGCCGGCCGGTCAAACGGGCCTTCCGGCCCGCGCGGGCCCTGGCGGCACCCCGCGGACGTCGGCGGCGGCGCTGCCCGGCGAGCGGCGGCGCCGCGGGTCGCCGGGCCCCCCCTCTGCGGCGAGCTGACCGCAGGCGGCGGCGATGTCGCGCCCCCGGTTCCGGCGCACCACCGCGGTGACGTGCCGCGCCGCGAGGTGCTCCTGGAAGGCGCGGACCCGCTCGGCCTCCGGCGACCGGAAGCCGAGGTCGGGTCCGTCGTTGTAGGCGATGAGGTTCACCTTGGCGGGGAGCCCGTTCACGATACGCGCGAGCCGCTCGGCGTCGTCGTCGGAGTCGTTCACCCCACCGAGCAGCACGTACTCGAAGGTGATGCGGCGGCCCTGCTTCATGGGAAAGGAGCGGCACGCCTCGAGGAGCTTCGCCAGCGGGTAGCGCCGGTTCACCGGCATGAGCGCGTCGCGCTGCGCGTCGGTGGTGGCGTTGAGCGACACGGCGAGCTTCACCTGCGTCTCCTCCCCCAGCCGCCGGATCTGCGGCACGAGGCCGGAGGTGGAGACGGTGACGTGGCGGTGGGAGAAGTTGGGCCCGTCCTCGCAGAGCAGGAGCTCGAGCGCGAGCTTCAGGCTCTCGAAGTTGTGCAGGGGCTCGCCCATGCCCATGAACACCAGGTTCGTGAGCGGCCTCGGCGCGGGTCCCTCGCCGAGCTCGGCGAGCCGCCGGTTGGCGCGGTGCACCTGGTCGACGATCTCGCCCGGGCCGAGGTTTCGCGCGAGCCCCATGGTGCCGGTCATGCAGAAGGCGCAGCCGATGGCGCACCCCACCTGCGAGGAGACGCAGAGGGTCCGGCGCGCCCGGGCCGGCCGACGAGCCGCCGCCAGCTCGCCGCCCGGCGAGGGCTCGTCCTCGTCGTCGCCGTAGCCCTCGTCGGCCGGCCCCTCCCGGTCGTCCGCGGCGTGCGGCATGTAGACCGACTCGATCGACCGCCCGTCGTGCGTGCTCCAGCGCCACTTGATGGTTCCGTCGCTGGAGCGGCGCTCGTCCGCCAGGGCGAGGGTGCGGAGGTCGAAGCGTTCGGCCAGGCGCTCCCGCAGCGCGCGCGGCAGGTCGGAGAGCTCGTCGAGCGAGGCCGCGCCGCGGAGGTGCAGACCGCGGAAGAGCTGACGCGCCCGGTAGGGCTTCTCGCCCATGCTCTCCATCAGGCGAACCAGGCGAGGCAGCGGACAGGCGCGCAGGTCGAGCCGCTCCGCGGCCTCCTCCCGGTGACCGGTGGCCCCGCTGGAAGGCGGGGAGTGTCCGTCGCTCACGCGCCACCGGCCCTGGCGGGCGGAGCGAAGGAGCCGACCTCGCTCGCCCGCTCCTCGCGCCGCTCGGAGGAAGAAGAGGCGGGCTCGGCTCGCCTGCGCTCGATCTCCACCCTGGTCACGCGGCGCTCGTCGCCCGCCCGGATGACGAAGTCCCATCCCTCCCACGCGATGCAGGTCCCAACCGCCGGCACCCGCCCTGCGACGGCGGTGACGAATCCCCCCAGCGTGGCGTAGTCGCCGTCCTCCGGGAAGCGGACCTTCGTCTCCCGGTGCGGCGCCGCGGACGGATCACCAGCGACCGCGGCGGCGACGTCCGTGGCCTCCAGCGTCTCCTCCAGCTCTCGCAAGGGCACGCTCGCCTCCGCCTGCCAGACGCCGGGCGAGAGCAGCCGCACCTGGGCCGCCTCGGCGTCGCCCTCGTCTTGGATCTCCCCCACCATCTCCTCGATGACGTCCTCCAGGGTGACGAGCCCGCTCGTGCCCCCGAACTCGTCCACCACCACCGCGAGGTGGGTCTTGCGGCGCTGCATCTCGCGCAGGAGCCGCGAGATCTTCATCGCCTCGGGCACGAAGAAGGGAGGCTTCATGCGCCGCTCGATCCCGGCCACCTCGCCGGTCGGGCTCGCGGCCAGCTCGGGGATGAGGTCGCGCACCAGCAGGACACCCACGATCTCGTCCATCGAGCCGCGGTAGACCGGCATGCGGCTGTAGCCGTTCTCCGTGACGATCCGCAGGATCTCGCCAGGCGCGGCCTCGCGGTCGAGCGCCACCATCCGGGTTCGCGGCACCATCACGTCGCGCACCACGCGGTCGGCAAACTCCAGGACGCCGTGCAGGAGCTCCTCCTCCACCTTGCCGAGCACCCGCTCGCGGGCGCCCATGGTGATGAGGTACTCGATCTCCTCGCTCGTCACCGAGGGTGTGGGCGCCCGGGCTCCGCCCAGCCGCGCGACCACCGCGTTCGTCACCCAGAGGAGCCCGGCGGTGACCGGCCGGAGCGGCCAGTGCAGGAGGCGCACGAGGGGCATGGCCGCCAGCGCCACCCGCACGGAGTGGCGCTTGGCGAAGGTCTTGGGGATGATCTCGCCGAGGAAGAGGATGACCACGGTGGCGAGCGCCGTCGCCACCGCGAGGAGCGTGGGGGCCGGCCAGCCGTGGGCATCGGCCAGCTCTCCGGCCACACGTCCGGCCAGGGTGCCGGCGCCGATGTTCACCAGCGTGTTGCCGATGAGGAGGAGCGATAGCACCCGCTCGGGGCTCTCGATCCAGAGGGCGAGCGATCGACCGCGCCGGTCCGCGCCCTGGTAGAGTTGCCGCGCGCGCGTGTCGCCGAGCGCGGTGAGCGCGGTCTCCGTGCCGGCGCAGAAGGCGGAGGCGACCACGAAGAGTGCGCCGGTGAACAGCTCCCATGTGTCGACGCCTGCCAAGCCTGGTGACGATCCCCTCCGCAAGGGGTGGTGGAAGTCGAGCGACTCTCGCAACGAAAGGCGAGGCACCGGCGCGAGCCCCCTGTCGAGCCAGAGAGACTTTCTAACTCGGAAGCGCTGCCCGCACCGCGCTTGTCCCCCAATGGGGCGTCACCGCCCGTAGATCGCCGTCTCCGGGAAGAAGTAGGCGATCTCGATCCGGGCGTTGTCGGGGCTGTCGGAGCCGTGGACGGTGTTCCTCTCGACATTGGTGGCGAGGTCGTGGCGGATGGTGCCCTCGGCGGCCTTGGCGGGGTCGGTAGCGCCCATCACCTGGCGATTCTTCGCCACCGCGTCCTCGCCCTCGAGCACCATGAGCACCACCGGGCCGCTGGTCATGAACTCCACCAGCCCTCCAAAGAAGGGGCGCTCGCGGTGCACCGCGTAGAAGCCCTCGGCCTCGGCGCGGGAGAGCCGGGTCATGCGCATGGCGACTGGCCGGAGGCCGGCGGCCTCCAGGCGCGCGATGACCTTACCGATGGCGTCCTTCTCGACCCCGTCGGGCTTGATGATGGAGAGCGTTCGCTGCCTGGCCATGTGGAATCACCTCTCGTGTCGAGAAAAGCTCGCGGTCGCGACCGGCTCGACCGGCGCGGCGGGTAGGTATCGCATCGCGGCTGCGGCGTCCACCCGCGCCGCGCGTCGCAGCCCTCAGCTCGAGCGGCGCGCCAGGAGGTCGGCCATGGTGCGGCCGAGGAGGTGCGGGCCCTCGCACAGCGTGACCCCAGCCTGGAGCAGGGCCTCGAGCTTGGCGGCGGCGGTGCCGCTGCCGCCGGAGATGACGGCGCCGGCGTGGCCCATGCGCTTCCCGGGCGGCGCGGTCCGCCCGGCGATGAACCCCACCACCGGCTTCGTCATGTGCTCCTTCACGAAGGCCGCCGCCCGCTCCTCCTCGTCCCCGCCGATCTCTCCGATGAGGATGACGGCGTCGGTACCGGGGTCGGCCTCGAAGCGCTCGAGGCAGTCGATGAAGTTCGTGCCGTGCACCGGATCGCCGCCGATGCCCACCGCGGTGGACTGCCCGAGGCCGAGCTGGGAGAGCTGGTGGACGGCCTCGTAGGTGAGGGTGCCCGAGCGGGAGACCACCCCCACCCGGCCCGGCCGGTGGATGTGGCCCGGCATGATGCCGATCTTGCATTGACCGGGGGTGATGATGCCGGGGCAGTTCGGCCCGAGGAGCCGGATGCCGGGGGTGGCCTGCAGGTAGCGCTGCACCTTCACCATGTCGAGGGTGGGGATGCCCTCGGTGATGCAGACCACGAGGGCGATGCCGGCCTCGGCCGCCTCGACGATGGCGTCGGCCGCTCCGAAGGGCGGTACGAAGATGGCGCTGGCGCTGGCGCCGGTGATGCGGACCGCTTCCGACACGGTGTGGAAGACGGGCACCTGATCCTTGAAGAGGAAGGTGCCGCCCCGCCCAGGCGTGACCCCGCCCACCAGGCGCGTGCCGTAGGCCAGCATCTGCTCGGCGTGAAACGATCCCGCCGCGCCGGTGATGCCCTGGACGAGGACGCGGGTGCTGCCGTCGACGAAGATGCTCATATTCTTGCGCCCCCGGAGAAATGCTCCCGCCCGGTCCCGCCGTGCGAGCGGCGGGCCGGGGCCCTGAGGCCCTCCCCTCGAACCCGCCCTCGCGCGCGCTCGACCGGACCGGGAAGCGCCATCACGACGCCGTCCCGGCGGCCACCGCGGCCACCGCCTTACGGGCCGCGTCGCCCAGGTCGTCGGCGGAGAGCACGGCGAGGCCGCTCTTCGCCAGGATGTCCTTGCCGAGCGCCACGTTGGTGCCCTCCAGCCTCACCACCAGCGGGATGGCGAGCCCCACCTGCCGGGCGGCGGCCACGATGCCGTTGGCGATGATGTCGCACTTCATGATTCCGCCGAAGATGTTCACCAGGACGGCCTTCACCTGGGGATCGGAGAGCAGGAGCTTGAATGCGGCGGTCACGCGGGGCTCGTCCGCCCCTCCACCCACGTCGAGGAAGTTGGCCGGCCGCCCTCCCGAGAGCTGGATGATGTCCATGGTGGCCATGGCGAGCCCCGCCCCGTTCACCATGCAGCCGATGTCGCCGTCGAGGGAGATGTACGAGAGGCCGTGCTCGCGCGCGGCGTTCTCCCGGGCGTCCTCCTCGTCCTCGTCGCGCAGCGCCTCGATCTCCGGGTGCCGGAAGAGCGCGTTGTCGTCGAACGCCATCTTGGCGTCGAGCGCGACGATCTCGCCCTGCACGGTGACCACGAGCGGGTTCACCTCGGCGAGCGAGGCGTCGGTGGCCATGTAGGCGGCATACAGGCGCGTGGCGAAGTGGGCGAAGGACTTCACCGAGGGGCCGGAGAGACCGACGGCATAGGCGAGGCGGCGCGCCTGGAAGTCGAGGAGCCCGAGGAAGGGGTCGACCACGGCGTGCACGATCTTCTCGGGCGTGCGGGCGGCCACCTCCTCGATGTCCATGCCACCCTCGCGCGAGGCGATGACCGCCACCCGCCCGCTCTCGCGATCGAGGGTGATGGCGAGGTAGAGCTCGCTCGCGATCTTGCACCCCTCCTCGATGTACAGCTTTCGGACGCGCTGGCCCTCCGGTCCGGTCTGCGGGGTCTTGAGCATCATCCCCAGCATCTCGCCGGCGAGCTCGTGCGCCTCGCCGGGAGAGCGCGCCAGGCGCACCCCGCCGCCCTTCCCTCGCGCCCCGGCGTGGATCTGCGCCTTCACCGCCACGATGGTGCCGCCCAGGGCGCGGGCGGCGCGCTCCGCCTCCTCGGCGGCGTGCACCACCGCGCCCCGCGGCACCGGGACGCCGAACTTCCGGAGGAGCTCCTTCGCCTGGTACTCGTGGATCTTCACGCGTCCCTCCCTCGCGACTCAAGGAAAGCGGCGGAGCGGCGAGCCGCCGGGCGAGCGAGCCCGGCCCGGCAGCTCTACAGCGGGTGGGCTAGAGCTTCGTCTCGGCGACGCTCTTGCGCACGCTCTCCACGCTCTTCTCCAGCATGGCGCGCTCGTCGTCGTCGAGGTCGACCTCGAGCACCCGCTCGATGCCGCCCGCCCCGATCACCACCGGCACGCCCACGAAGAGGTCCTTCACGCCGTACTGACCGTCGAGATAGGCCGAGCAGGGCAGCACGCGCTTCTTGTCGAAGAGGTAGCTCTCCGCCATGGTGATGGCGCTCGTGGCCGGGGCGTAGAAGGCGGAGCCGTTGCCGAGGAGCTGCACGATCTCCCCGCCGCCCTTGCGGGTGCGCTCGACGAGGGCGTCGAGCTTCGACTTCTCGAGGAGCCGGGTGAGCGGCACGCCGCCCGCCGAGGAGTAGCGGAGGAGCGGCACCATGTCGTCGCCGTGGCCGCCGAGCACCATGGCGTTCACGTCCTGCGGCGACACGCCGGCCGCCTCGCCCACGAAGTGGCGGAAGCGGGCGGTGTCGAGGACGCCGGCCATGCCGGCCACCCGGTTCCTGGGGAACCCGGTGACCTTGTACATGGCGTAGACCATCGAATCGAGCGGGTTCGTCACCACGATCACGAAGGCGCTGGGGGCGTGCGCCTTGATGCCCTCGGCCACCTTGGAGATGGATTCGAGGTTCACCTTGAGGAGATCGTCGCGGCTCATCCCCGGCTTGCGCGGCACGCCCGCCGTCACGATGCAGACGTCGGCGCCCTCGATGACCCCGTAGTCGGTCGTCCCGCCGCCGGTGATGGAGATATCGGAGCCCATGAGGCCCCGGGTCTGCATGAGGTCGAGCGCCTTGCCCTTGGCCACCCCCTCGAAGAGGTCGACGAGGACGACGTCGCCGAGCTCCCGCTGCGCGGCGAGGAGGGCCAGGGTGCCGCCGATCTGTCCGGCGCCGATGAGGGCGATCTTCTTGCGAGCCATGTGTGGTCCTCCCTAGGAGTGCGCTTCGAAAGGTCCTGTTCCGGAGAGCGAGGCGGCTGGGCAGCCCTACCCCATGTGCCGGATGAGCTCGTCTCCGAACTCGGAGCACTTCACCTCGACCACGTCGGGGAACCCCTCCGCCTTCATGAGGCGGGCGAAGTCGTAGGTGACCCGGTGGGCGGCGATGGCGCCGTCCATGCCGGTGAGGATGCAGATCGGCGGCCTCGGTCCAGCCCATGTGGCGGAGCATCATCTCGCCCGACAGCACCACCGAGCCGGGGTTCACCTTGTCCTGGTCGGCGTACTTGGGGGCGGTGCCGTGGGTGGCCTCGAACACGGCGTGCCCGGTGACGTAGTTGATGTTGCCGCCGGGGGCGATGCCGATGCCGCCCACCTGGGCCGCCAGCGCATCGGAGAGGTAGTCGCCGTTCAGGTTCAGGGTGGCGATGACGTCGAACTCCTCGGGGCGGGTGAGCACCTGCTGGAGGGTGATGTCGGCGATGGCGTCCTTGACCAGCACCCGCCCGGCCGCGAGCGCCGCCTTCTGCTCGGCGTGGCCGCGGCCTCCTCGCCGCTCGAGGCGCGTGGTGCGCTCCCACTGCTCCCAGGTGTAGACGCGGTCGCCGAACTCGCGCTCGGCGAGGGCGTAGCCCCAGTTGCGGAAGGCACCCTCCGTGAACTTCATGATGTTGCCCTTGTGCACGAGGGTGACGCTCTCCCGCGGTGGCCTAGGGCGAAGTCGATGGCCGCCCGCACCAGCCGCTCGGTGCCCTCGCGGGAGACCGGCTTGAGGCCCAGGCCGCTCGTCCCCGGGAAGCGGACCTTGCCGTACTCGCGCGGGAACTCGGCCTGCAGGAAGGCGAGCATCTTCTTCGCCCCCTCGGAGCCGGCCTCCCACTCGATGCCGGCGTAGATGTCCTCGGTGTTCTCGCGGAAGATCACCATGTCGACCTTGTCGGGGCGCTTCACCGGCGAGGGCACGCCCTTGAACCAGCGCACGGGCCGCAGGCAGACGTAGAGGTCGAGGAGCTGCCGCAGCGCCACGTTGAGCGAGCGGATGCCGCCGCCGATGGGCGTGGTGAGCGGGCCCTTGATGCCGATGAGGTAATCGCGGAACGCCTGGACGGTGGCGTCGGGGAGCCAGGAGTTGAACCTCGTGAAGGCCTTCTCGCCGGCGTACACCTCCATCCAGCGGATGCGCCGCTTCCCGCCGTAGGCCTTCTCCACCGCCGCGTCGAGGACGCGCTGGGTGGCGCGCCAGATGTCGCGCCCGGTGCCATCCCCCTCGATGAAGGGCACGATGGGCTGGTCGGGGACGTCGAGCGTTCCGCCCTTCAAGGTGATCCGGCCCCCTCCCTCGGGGACGGCGGGCGCGGCGTCGGCCATGGTCATGCGCTCCTCGTGGCGTGCGTGCGGCGGTGGCGGGCGGGGCTTCGATACCCCGCCGGATCCCCGCTGTAAAGCGAAAGTCGCGGTGCGTCTAGGGCGGGCGCGGGGGCTTCGCCGCGGGAGACCGCGCCCCCTCGACCCGGAAGTCGTAGAGCGACTCCACCTTCACGTTGCGATAACGCTCGAGCTTGAGCGCCATGCGGGCCAGCGTGCCGAGGAAGGGGGCCACGTCCACCGGCTGACCCTTGCCCGCCGCCTTGCGCAGGCGCTTCACCTCGGCGAGCACGAGCTTGCGCACCTCCTGGGGGTGATAGAGGAAGGCGCCGGAGAAGAAGAGCTGGCCGTCGAAGGGCAACAGCCGCGCCTCGAGCAGGTCGCCCTTCTCCAGGCCGACGAGCTGCCGCCGCTCGGTCACGTCGTAGGCCACGTCGGTGAAGCAGTCGCGCAGGCGCACCTCGCCCTCGCGGATGCGCTTCACCTCGAAGAGGCCGCGCAGGCTCTTCACGAGGGCGCGGAAGGCGGCGAGGTCGTCGGTGGTGAGCTCGGCCACCTGGGCGCGCATGAAGCGCTCGAGGGTGCTCTCCTCGGACCCCGGCGGCCGGTACTCGTAGAGGTAGTGGTCGAGCATGCCGTTCATGCGGCTCTCGAAGCTCTTGTCCTCCTCGTGCGGCTCCCCGTGCCGGTCGAACCAGTCGCGGCGCGCGGCCAGGATCTCGTCCTTGCGCTCCTCGGCGGTGGCCCAGGCCAGGAGCTTCTCCTTCAGTTCGGCCAAGGTCATCGCCGCTGCTCCATCATGTCCGCGAAGCGGCCGAAGAGGCTGCGCGCGTCGTGCGGTCCGGGCGAGGATTCGGGGTGGTACTGCACGCCGAAGGCCTGGGCGTCCAGCACGGCGATCCCCTCGACGGTCCCGTCGTTCAGGTTCTGGTGGGTGACCCGGGCACGCCGGCCGAGGCTCTTCTCGTCCACCGCGAAGCCGTGGTTTTGGCAGGTGATGTCGACCTTGCCGGTGGCGAGGTCCTTCACCGGCTGGTTGGCGCCGCGGTGACCGAACTTGAGCTTGTAGGTCGCGCCCCCGAGGGCGAGCGCCAGGATTTGGTGCCCGAGGCAGATCCCGAAGACCGGCACCTTGCCGAGGAGCGCAGCCACGTTCTCCCTCGCCCCCGGCACGGCCGCCGGGTCGCCAGGGCCGTTCGTGAGGAAGACGCCGTCCGGCCGGGAGGCCAGCACCTCGTCCGCCGCCGTGCCCCCGGGGACCACCGTGACCTCGCACCCGGCCTCGGCGAGGAGGCGCAGCATGGCGCGCTTGAGACCCCAGTCGTAGGCCACCACCCGGAAGCGAGGCGCCGGCGAGGGGAAGCGCCCCTCCTCGCCGTAGGCGTCGGCTCCCCGCTCGCGCCAGACATAGGGTTGAGCCGTGGAGATGGCGCTCGCCAGGTCTTGCCCCTCCATGCCGGGCAGCTCGCGCGCGCGCGCCACGGCCGCCGCCCGCCCGAGGCCGGTGGCGATGACGCCCATCTGCGAGCCCGCCGTGCGCAGGTGGCGGGTGAGCCTTCGGGTGTCGATCCCGGCGATGCCGGGAAGCCCGTGGCGGGCGAGGTAGGCCTCGAGGCCCTCCTCGGAGCGCCAGGACGAGGGCCGCGCGGCCACGTTTCGGGCGATGAAGCCGGTGGCGTGCGGCCGAGCCGACTCCTCGTCGGCGCCGTTCACCCCGTAGTTGCCCTGCTCCGGGTAGGTCATGCACACCATCTGGCCGACGTACGAGGGGTCGGTGAGGATCTCCTGGTACCCGGTCATCGAGGTGTTGAAGACCACCTCGCCCGCCGCCTCGCCGGGGGCGCCGATGGCCTCCCCCTCGAAGACCGTGCCGTCGGCCAGCGCCAGGAGCGCGCTCTTCATCGGACCCCTCCCGCCGCGCGCGGAGCGGAGAGCTCGTATGCGAGCCGCCCGCCGACGAAGGTGTGGGTGCAGCGGCCGGTGAGCTCCCTCCCCTTCCACGGCGAGTTGCGGCTCTTGCTCAGGAACGCCTCCGGGTCGCAGCGCCAGACGAGCTCGGGGTCGATGACCGTGAGGTCGGCCCGGGCGCCAGGGGCGAGGGTGCCGGCCTCCAGCCCGAACGCGCGCGCCGGGGCGATGGTGAGCGCCTCCACCAGGCGCCGCTCGGTCAGGGCGCCCTCGCGAACGAGCCCCAGGCACACCGCCAGGGCGGTCTCCAGGCCCACCACCCCGTTGGCGGCGGCGTCGAACTCGACCTCCTTCTCCACCAGCGAGTGGGGGGCGTGGTCGGTGGCGATGCAGTCGATGGTGCCGTCGGCGAGCCCCTCGCGCACCGCCCTCACGTCCGCGGCCGAGCGCAGCGGAGGGCTCATCTTGAAGGAGGTGTCGTAGCCCGAGCGCGCGAGGTCCTCGTCGGTGAGCGCGAGGTGGTGCGGGGTGGCCTCGGCGGTCACCGCGAGGCCCCTCTGCCTGGCCTCTCGCACCAGGCGCACGCTGCCGGCGGTGGAGAGGTGGGCCACGTGCAGGCGCCCCCCGGTGAGCTCGGCGAGCGCCACGTCGCGCGCCACCATCACCTCCTCGGCGGCGGCGGGGATGCCCGGCAGGCCGAGCCGGGTGGAGACGGGCCCCTCGTGCATGACGCCCTTCCCGGCGAGGGTGAGCTCCTCCTCGTGCACGCTCACCGGGAGCCCAAAGGTGCGGGCGTACTCCAGGGCGCGCCGCATGAGCCCAGCCGACTTCACCGGCCGGCCGTCATCGGAGAGCGCCACGCAGCCCGCGTCGAAGAGCTCGCCGTACTCGGCCAGCTCCTCGCCACGCTGCCCGCGCGAGACGCAGCCCACCGGGTAGCACCCGGGCCGCGCCCGCCGCCTCGGCCCGCGCCCGGATGAGCGCGCAGACGCTGGCGGAGTCGTTGGGCGGAGAGGTGTTGGGCATGGCGCAGACGGTGGTGAAGCCGCCCGCCACCGCCGCGCGCGCGCCCGAGGCGATGGTCTCCTTGTACTCGTGGCCCGGCTCGCGGAGGTGCACGTGGAGGTCGACGAGGCCCGGCACCACCCAGCGGCCGCGGGCGTCGACAAAGGCCGCGCCGGAGGGGCGCTCGACGCGCTCCCCCACCTCGGCCACCCGGCCGCCGCGCAGGACCACCGTCCGGAGGCCGTCCACCCCGCGACGCAGGGTCGATGACGCGACCCCCCTCGATGAAGATCACGTCGGTCACCTCGAGAATCTCCTTGACCGAGCCCTGGCGGGGCTCACGCGCTCGGGGTGCCCTGGGCCTCCTCGGCCGCGGCACCGGTGAGCAGGTAGAGGATGGCCATCCGCACCGCAACCCCGTTCTCGACCTGGTCGAGGATGACGCTGCGCCCGCCGTCGGCCACCTCGGGCGAGAGCTCCACCCCGCGGTTCATCGGGCCGGGGTGAAGGATGGCGCAGTGCGGGGCGAGCCACGCGGCCGCCTTCGGGCGTCGAGCCCCCACAGGCTGCGAGTACTCGCGCGTGCCGGGGATGAGCGGGTCGCCGAAGCGCTCGCTCTGGATGCGCAGCATCATCACCGCGTCGGCCCCCTCCACGGCGTCGCGCAGCCGGTGATGGACCTCCACCCCGAGCGCCTCGACCCCGAGCGGCATCATGGTGGGCGGCCCGCACAGCCGGACCCTGGCGCCCAGCGCCGGAGGCCGTGGATGTTGGAGCGCGGCCACCCGGGAGTGGCTCACGTCGCCCACGATGGTGACGGTCTTCCCCTCGATGGCCTCGAAGGCAGGCGTGCCCAAGGCCTCGCCGCCCGCCACGCGCGTGAAGTGCTCCGCGAGCGTGTAGAGGTCGAGCAGCCCCTGGCTCGGGTGCTCGTGGGCGCCGTCGCCAGCCGACACCACCGCGCAGGAGACGTGGTCCGCCACCAGCTTCGGCGCGCCGGCGGTGCCGTGGCGCATCACCAGCACGTCGGGGCGCATCGCCTCGATGTTCCGCGCGGTGTCGACGAGCGTCTCTCCCTTGCGTCACCGACGAGGCGGAGGAGGTCCAGTTCATGGCGTCGGCCGAGAGGATCTTGGCCGCCGCCTCGAAGGAGGTGCGGGTGCGGGTGGAGGGCTCGAAGAAGAGGTTCACCACCCCCTTGCCGCGCAGGGTGGGGACCTTCTTGATGGGGCGGCGCAGGACCTCCTTCATGGAGACGGCGAGCTGCAGGACGGCAGGATCTCCTCGCGCGACAGAGGCTCGAGCCCGAGGAGGTGGCTTGTGCCGGCCGATCACGCGTTCCCCCTCGGCTTCACGATCGACCTCGTCCAAAGGCGACCCCGCCCTCCACCAGCTGCACCTCCACCTGCTCGCTCTCGGGCACCTCCAGCCGCGCGCCCACCATGTCGGCCGCGACTGGGCAGCTCCCGGCCGCCGCGATCGACGAGCACCGCCAGGAGCACGCGGCGAGGCCGCCCGAAGTCGACCAGCTCGTCCAGCGCGGCGCGCACGGTCCGCCCGGTGTAGAGCACGTCGTCGACGAGCACGATGGTCTTCCCCGTGACGGGGAAGCGGATGTCGGTCGGGCCGACCACGCGGCGCGCTGGCGCGCTCGGAGAGATCGTCGCGATAGAGCGCGATGTCGAGCGTCCCGACCAGCGGAGCTCGGCCACGCCCAGCCGCGGCCAGCTCGCGCCGCAGGCGCTCGGCGAGGTGTACGCCTCCGCGCCGGATCCCCACGATGGCGAGCTCGCCGCCGCGGGCGAGCTCCGAGCCCCTCGCGCGCCATCCGCTTCAATGCGCGCTCGATGCGCGCCAGCGTTCATTCGAATACCTCGCTCGGCGCCTGCGACCTGGCCGCGTTCCCGGGTCCATGCTCGCCTCGATCACGCTCGCGCTCCCTCACCGCGAGGACCCCCAGTTCGGGAGCGAGACGTCCATGGTCAGATCGACCGTCCATGTGCGCTCGAGCCCTGCGATCGACGAGCGGGTACACCACCGTCCCGCTCGTACTCGAAGGCGACGTGGAGCGAGGCGGGCTCCACGCGCTCCCAGGTCACGTCCTGCGGGCGCAGGTCGACGACCGGGCGCGGCGCTCGCCGGCCTCGGGGCCCGTCGGGCCACGGTCCGAGCCGACGCGGAGCTTCGTCACCATGCCCGCCACCAGCCGCGGCGTCGTTGGGGTTCTTCACCGCCTGGTTCCCGAAGTCGCGCACCACCTGGCGCGCCTCGTAGTGGATCACGTAGACGGGCACCCACGTCCACGCCAGGTAGGCGCCGCCCGCCAGGAGGACCAGGAGGAGGAGGCCCACCCAGGTGACCGCGCCCCGGGGCGAAGGGCGGCTCGACTTCGGAAGGGGAACCATCGGCGGGGCGTTTCTATCGCTAGTCCGGGGGGTTTGAAAAGCTGGCGCGGGCGCGGGCTCAGTTCTCGACCTTCAGCACCGCCAGGAACGCCTCCTGCGGGATCTCCACCGAGCCCACCTGCTTCATGCGCTTCTTGCCCTCCTTCTGCTTCTCGAGCAGCTTGCGCTTGCGGGTGATGTCGCCGCCGTAGCACTTGGCGAGCACGTTCTTGCGGTAGGCCTTCACCGTCTCGCGAGCGATGATCTTGGCGCCGATGGCCGCCTGGATGGCCACCTCGTACATCTGCCTGGGGATGACCTCCTTCAGCCGGCCGCACAGCTCGCGGCCGCGCTGGTAGGCGTTGCTCGCGGTGGACGATGAGGGAGAGCGCGTCGACCAGCTCGCCGTTGATGAGGAAGTCGAGCTTCACCAGGTCGGCCTCCTGGAAGCCCGCGAGCTCGTAGTCGAGGCTGGCGTAGCCGCGCGAGACGCTCTTCAGCCGGTCGAAGAAGTCGAACACCACCTCGGCGAGCGGGATGTCGTAGGTGATCTGGACGCGGGTGGCGCCGATGTACTTGAGGTCCTTCTGCACGCCGCGCCGGTCCTGGCACAGCTTCAGGATGGCGCCCACGTCGTCGGTGCGGCCGTGGATGTGGCAGGTGAGCACCGGCTCCTCCAGCCTGGCGATCTTCTGCACCGCCGGGAGCTTGGCCGGGCTGTCGATCTCGATCACTTCACCCAGGGTGTCGGTAATGCGGTAGACGACGCTGGGGGCGGTGGTGATGAGGGCGAGGTCGTACTCGCGCTCGAGGCGCTCCTGCACGATCTCCATGTGCAGGAGGCCGAGGTAGCCGCAGCGGTAGCCGAAGCCGAGGGCCTGGGAGCTCTCCGGCTCGAAGGTGAAGGCCGAGTCGTTGAGCCGGAGCTTCGCGAGGGCGTCGCGGAGGTTTTCGTAGTCCTTCGCGTCGATGGGGAAGACGCCCGAGAAGACCATGGGCTTCACCACCTTGAAGCCGGGCAAGGGCTCGGACGTGGGCCGCGCCACCTCGGTGATGGTGTCGCCCACCTTGGCGTCGCGGACGTCCTTCACGTTGGCGACCACGATGCCGACCTCGCCGGCGATGAGCTGGCCCACCGGCCTGGAGAAGGGCGTGAAGACCCCCAGCTCCTGCACCTCGAGCTCCTTCTTGTTCGACCAGAGCTGGATCTTCTGCCGGGGGGTGAGCGTTCCCTCGAAGACGCGGACCAGCATCACCACCCCGCGGTAGGAGTCGTACCAGGAGTCGAAGACGATGGCCTTGAGCGGGGCAGGCGGGGTCGCCCTCCGGCGGCGGCACCTTGCGGACGATCTGCTCCAGGATCTCGACGATTCCGACCCCCTCCTTCGCCGAGGCGGGCACCGCCTCCGAGGCGTCGAGGCCGATGACCTCCTCGATCTCGCGCCGCACGCCCTCCACGTCGGCGCTGGGCAGGTCGATCTTGTTGATGACCGGGATGATCTCCAGGTCGTGGTCGAGGGCCTGGTAGACGTTGGCCAGGGTCTGCGCCTCCACCCCCTGGGTGGCGTCCACCACCAGGACGGCACCCTCGCAGGCGGAGAGCGAGCGCGAGACCTCGTAGGCGAAGTCCACGTGGCCGGGGGTGTCGATGAGGTTGAGCTCGTACTCCTGGCCGTCCTTGGCCCGGTAGGCCATGCGGACGGTCTGCGCCTTGATGGTGATCCCGCGCTCGCGCTCCAGCTCCATGTTGTCGAGGAACTGGGCCTGCGCGTCCCTTTCACTCACCGTGCCGGTGGCCTCGAGCAGCCGGTCGGCCAGCGTCGACTTCCCGTGGTCGATGTGGGCGATGATCGAGAAGTTGCGGATGTGCTTGTTGGCTTCGGGCATCGGAGGCGGGCTTTTAGCACGGCCCGCTCCCCGGTGCGGCGCTGTCGGGCCGAAGTGACCGGAATCACATCGGCTTGTGGATGGCCATACGCGACACCACCATATGTTGGGGTACAAGGCTTGACGACGGGCGAGCGTCGCCTTACGCTTTTCCCAGATTTCCCGTTGAGTCGAGCAGGCGAGAAGAGTCCTGAGGAGACCCGTTCAGGGACTCTCCGAGGGTGAAGACGTGTGGGCGGTTTTCGGGGCGCGCAGGCGCCGAACGAGCTGTCAGGGGCGCCTGCTAAGGGAAGTGACTTCCGCAGCAACCACGAGACGGGACGGTTCGAGATGATGGAGCGCGAGGTGACGGCGGCCGGGCAGCGGAAGGGCGTGAGGGCGAAGCGCGTCGCGGCGAGGAGGGGGCTCACCGTACCCCGCTACTTTTCCACGGCCGGCGTGGACCCCGCCGAGGAGCTGGCCTGGGAGCGGCGCGCGGCCTCCATCACCGGCGAGGGCGGTCAGAGCGTCTTCGAGCAGGCCGACGTGGAGGTGCCGAAGAGCTGGTCGGCGCTCGCCACCAACGTGGTCGCCTCCAAGTACTTCCGCGGCGCGCTCGGCTCCCCCGGCCGCGAGCGGTCGGTCCGGCAGCTCGTGGGCCGGGTGGTGAAAGCCATCGGCGCCTGGGGCCGCAAGGATGGCTACTTCGCCTCGGAGGCCGATGCCGCCACCTTCGAGGCCGAGCTCTCGCACCTGCTCTACCGGCAGAAGGTGTCCTTCAACTCCCCCGTCTGGTTCAACGTGGGGGTGGAGGAGCACCCGCAGTGCAGCGCCTGCTTCATCAACTCCGTGGCCGACTCGATGGACTCGATCCTGAAGCTCGCCCACACCGAGGGCATGCTCTTCAAGTTCGGCTCGGGCACCGGCTCCAACCTCTCGTGCATCCGCTCCTCGAGGGAACCGCTCTCCGGCGGCGGCGAGGCCTCCGGTCCGGTGAGCTTCATGCGCGGCTTCGATGCGTTCGCCGGCGTCATCAAGAGCGGCGGCAAGACGCGCCGCGCGGCGAAGATGGTCATCCTCGACGCCGACCACCCCGACATCGTCGAGTTCGTGGAGAGCAAGGCCACCGAGGAGCGCAAGGCCTGGGCGCTCATCGAGGCCGGCTACGACGGTGGCTTCAACGTCCGCGGCGGCGCCTACGACTCCGTCTTCTTCCAGAATGCCAACCACTCGGTCCGGGTGACCGACGCCTTCATGAAGGCGGTCGAGACCGACGCCGAGTGGCCGCTCACGGCGCGCACCGACGGCAGCGAGGTGGAGCGGATCCGGGCCCGCGAGCTCATGGGCAAGCTCGCCGAGGCGGCCTGGCTGTGCGGCGACCCGGGCATGCAGTTCGACACCACGGTGAACGCCTGGCACACCTGCAGCGCCACCGGGCGCATCAACGCCTCCAACCCGTGCTCCGAGTACATGTTCCTCGACGACTCGGCGTGCAACCTCGCCTCGCTCAACCTCATGCACTTCAGGTCGATCGACGGTGGCTTCGACGCGGAGAGCTTCCGTCGCGCGGTGAGCCTCACCATCCTCGCCCAGGAGATCCTGGTCTCCAACGCCCGCTACCCCACCGAGGCCATCGGCGCGAACAGCGAGGCCTTCCGGCCGCTCGGGCTCGGCTACGCCAACCTGGGCGCGCTGCTCATGGCGAGCGGGCTCCCCTACGACTCCGAGGCCGGACGGGCCACCGCGGCCGGCATCACCGCGCTCATGACCGGCGAGGCCTACGCCATGAGCGCCCGCATCGCCAGCCACGCGGGTCCCTTCGCCCGCTTCGCCGAGAACCGCGAGCCCTGCCTCGCCGTCCTCCGCAAGCACGCGGAGGCGGTGGAGCGCATCGACCGCCGGTACGCCTCGCCCGACCTCCTCGGCGCGGCGCGCTCGTCCTGGGCCGACGCCATCCGACTGTCGGAGGCCCACGGCGTCCGCAACGCCCAGGTCACCGTGCTCGCCCCCACCGGCACCATCGGCTTCATGATGGATTGCGACACCACCGGCATCGAGCCCGACATCGCGCTCGTCAAGTACAAGAAGCTGGTGGGCGGCGGCGTCCTCAAGATCGTGAACAACACCGTGCCCCTGGCGCTTCAGCGGCTCGGCTACTCCCCCGAGGCCATCCACGGGGTACTGCAGTTCATCGACGAGATGGAGACCATCGAGGGAGCCCCCGAGCTCTCGCCCGAGCACCTCGCCGTCTTCGACTGCGCCTTCAAGCCGGCCAACGGCTCCCGCTCCATCCAGTACATGGGGCACATCCGGATGATGGGCGCGGTGCAGCCCTTCCTCTCGGGCGCCATCTCCAAGACGGTGAACATGCCGAACGAGGCCACCCCTCGCGACATGGAGCAGGCGTACCTGGAGGCGTGGCGGCTCGGCCTCAAGGCCATCGCCGTCTACCGCGACGGCTGCAAGCGGAGCCAGCCGCTCAACACCGGCGCGGCCAAGGCCGACGAGGCCAAGGCGGCCGCCCCCGAGCGGCTGGCGCGCCGGCGCCTCCCGGACGAGCGCCGCTCCATCACCCACAAGTTTTCCATCGGCGGCCACGAGGGGTACCTCACCGTCGGCATGTACGACGACGGTGCGCCGGGCGAGCTCTTCGTGACGATGGCGAAGGAGGGCTCGGTGGTCTCTGGGCTCATGGACAACTTCGCCACCTCGATCTCCATGGCGCTGCAGTACGGGGTGCCGCTGCAGGATCCTGTGCGACAAGTTCAGCCACACGCGCTTCGAGCCCTCCGGCTTCACCGGGAACCCGGACATCCCCATCGCCAAGTCCATCACCGACTACCTCTTCCGCTGGCTCGCCCTGAAGTTCCTCCCGCGCGAGGACGCGGAGCTCGTCGACGCCTCGAAGCGGGAGCTGCCGCCGGGGGCCGCGCCCCAGGGCCTGAGGAAGCTGGCGGCCCAGGCCACGGTGGAGATGGTGCTGCCGCCGGTGGCGCGGCAGCCGAGCCCCGGTGAGGTGCTCATCACGCAGGGCATCCAGAACCAGCAGGATGCCCCGCCCTGCCCCACTTGCGGCTGCATCACCATCCGCAATGGCGCTTGCTACAAGTGCACGAACTGCGGTGGGACAACGGGGTGTAGCTAGCCTTCAATGAAAGTCCCGGGCCCGGGCCTCGAACCGCTCCCGCATCGGGAGCGGTTCCAGTGACCGCACCCGCACGTTCACCACCTTGCCGGTGCGCTCCACCCTCCCCTGCGCCAGCACGAAGGGGGTGCCGCGCACCAGCGGGCGGAACCGCTCGTAAACGTCGGGCATCACCACCAGGTTGGCGATGCCCGTCTCGTCCTCCAGGCTCACGAAGACGATGCCGGCGGCGGTCTCGGGCCGCTGCCGCACGATGACGAGGCCCGCCACCTCCACCGCCGAGCGGTCGCGCATGCGCCCGAGCTCGCGGGCGGTGCGCACCTGGCGGCGCGCCAGGGCCGGCCGGATCATGGCCATGGGGTGGGCGCGATCGGAGAGGCCGGTGGTGGCGTAGTCCTGGGCCACCTCCTCCGCCGCGGTGGCCTCCGGCAGCGGCACCTCCGGCTCGTCGAGGCGAACGCCCTCGAGGAGCGGGCTCTGTGCGCTGGCGCCGGCCGCCAGCGCGCCCCACAGGGCGCGCCGGCGCTTCACCTCCAGCCCGCGCAGCGCCCCCGCCTTCGCCAGGTGCTCGAGCCAGGCGGGCGAGAGGGCGGCGCGCCGCGCCAGGTCGTCCAGTGAGGCGAAGGGCCGCGCGCGCCGGGCGGTCACCACCGCCTCGCCCACCGCGCGGGGGAGCCCTCGCACCACCTCGAGCCCGATGCGCACCGCCGGCACTTCCCCCTCGCGCGCGGGGAGGCCGGGCTCTGGCCCCTCGAGCGTGGACTCCCACTCCGAGGCGGTGACGTCGACCCCGCGCACCTCCACCCCGTGGCGCTTCGCGTCCTCCACGATGGTGTGCGGGGCGTAGAAGCCCATGGGCTGGCTGTCGAGCAGGGCGCAGGCGAAGGCCGCCGGGTGGTGGCACTTCATCCACCCTGAGGCGTAGACGAGGAGCGCGAAGGAGGCGGCGTGCGACTCGGGGAAGCCGTAGCCGGCGAAGCCGAGGAGCTGGCGGAAGATGGCCTCGGCGTCGTGGCGCGGGATGTGCCGCTCGGCCATGCCGGCGACGAGGCGCGACTTCATCGCGCCGAGGCGCTCGTGCGAGCGCTTGTGGGTCATCACCCGGCGCAGCTCGTCGGCCTCACCAGGGGTGAAGCCGGCGGCCACCACCGCGAGGCGCATCGCCTGCTCCTGGAAGAGCGGCACGCCGAGCGTCTTCTCCAGCACCGCCCGGAGCGGCCCGTAGGCGTAGCGCACCGGCTCGAGGCCGTCGCGGCGGCGCAGGTAGGGGTGCACCATGCCGCCCTGGATGGGTCCCGGGCGAATGATGGCCACCGAGATGACGAGGTCGTAGAAGCGCCTGGGCCGCAGCCGCGGGAGGAGCGACATCTGCGCCCGCGACTCGATCTGGAAGACGCCGATGGTGTCGGCGCGCGACATCATGGCGTAGACGGTGGGGTCCTCGGCGGGGATCTCCGCCAGGCTCTCCGGCCAGGGCCGCTCGCGCGCGGTGTCGGGCACAGCCCCGCCGGGTTCGGCCCGCCGGTCGGCCTCGGGCAGGGTGGCCGGCGCCGGGTGGTGGGCGGCGAGGAGCTCATGCAGCGGGAGAGCGCGGAGAGCATCCCGAGCCCCAGGAGGTCGACCTTGAGGAGCCCCAGCTCGGCGATGTCGTCCTTGTCCCACTGCAAGATCGTGCGGCCGGGCATGGCCGCCGGCTCGAGCGGCACCGTCTCGCAGAGCGGGCGCCGGGTGATGACGAAACCCCCCACGTGGATGGCCAGGTGGCGGGGGAAGCGCACGACCTCCCTCGCCAGCTCGAGCAGCTGCCGGAGGACGGGCGAGGCGGGGTCGAGCCCGGCCTGCCCGAGCAGCTCGGGCGTGACCGTGGAGAGATCGTCGTAGGGGCCGACCAGCTTCGCCAGCCGGTCGAGCGGCGCCGAGCCCAGCCCCAGGGCCTTTCCCACGTCGCGCAGGGCCGAGCGGGCGCGGTAGCTGACGACCTCGCACACCATGCCGGCGCGGTCGCGCCCGTACCGCTCGATAGACGTACTGGAGCACCTCCTCGCGCCGCTCGTGCTCGAAGTCGACGTCGATGTCGGGCGGCTCGCCGCGCTCCACGGAGATGAAGCGCTCGAAGAGGAGCCCCATGCGCACCGGGTCGATGGAGGTGATGCCCGAGGCAGTAGCAGAGCACCGAGTTGGCGGCGCTGCCCCGGCCCTGGCAGAGGATGCCCCGCCCCCGCGCGAAGCGGACGATGTCCCAGACGGTGAGGAAGTAGCTGGCGTAGCCGAGCTGCTCCGACCAGCTCGAGCTCGCGGGCGATCTGCCGGCGCACCTCCTCGGGCGGCTCGCCCCCCCAGCGCCAGCGCGCGCCCTCCTCCACCAGGGAGCGGAGGAGCTCCATCCCCGCCAGCGGCTCGGAGCCGGGCGCGGCCGGAGCAAGCTGGTCCGCGAGAGAGCCGGGATCGCGATCGGCCGGCGCGCGGAAGACCGGGAGAGACTCCAGGGCCTGGCAGGCCGCAGCTCCCGAGCTTCGGGAACCCGGCGCAACCTCGACGGGGGGAAGCGGGTGCTCCCCGCGCAGCTCGTCGAGCCGGAACCGGCACTGCTCGGCGATGTCGGCGGCGGCCAGGAGCCCCTCGGGGAAGTCCGGCCAGAGCTGGGCCATCTCCTCGGGGCTCTTGAGCGTGCGCTCGGCGTTGGGGAAGAGCTTCCGCCCCACCGCCTCCACGGTGGTGCCGAGCCGGATGCAGGTGAGGACGTCTTGCAGAGGACTGCCGCGCCCGGTCGTGGGTGTGGACGTCGTTCGTCACCGCCACCCGCAGGCCGAAGCGCGCGCCCAGACTCCGCGCCGCGGCGATGCGCGCCTCTTCTCCGGCCACGTGGTGGCGCGCCACCGCCAGGGCGAACCGGCGGCCGAACGCCTCGCGCAGCCGGTTCACCGCCCCGGCGTCGGCCCCGGGGTAGAGCGCGAAGAGCCCGCGCGCGCCTGCCGCCACCCGCTCGAAGGCGAGCACGGCCATCCGCCGCTCGGGCTCGGCGCCACTCGGAGCGCCCCCGTGCGCCTCGGTGAGGAGCCGGCACAGGCTGGCGTGGCCCTCGCGATCGAGGGCCAGGAGGACGAGGGGCGTCTGCCGCAGGGCGCCGGGGCCGCTCGCGAGCCCCTCGCAGGCGATCTCGGCCCCGACCACCGAGGGGAGGCCCTGCTGGCGGCGCTTCGGCGTGCGCCTGCACCGCTCCGTAGAGGCCGTCGCGGTCGGTGAGCGCCAGCGCGCCGAGCCCCAGCTCGGCGGCCCGCCGGACCAGCTCGTCGGGGCTGGCTCGCCCCGCGCAGGAAGGAGAAGCACGACTTGCAGCGCAGCTCGGCATAGCGGGTGGCCATGGCGCCCTCAATCGAAGAAGCCGTGCAGCCAGAGCCGGCCATCGCGCGCGTCGCGGAAGATCCAGCACGCACCCAGCCCCTCCACCTCGGCGCGGTGGTAGTCGCGGTCGAAGGGCTCGCCCCACCAGGCGCCGGCGAGCCGCTCGGCCGGCGTGAGGGTGATGACGCGCAAGGTGCGCCCCCCCGTCCTCACCGCGGTGAGGCGGCCACCCTCGCCCAGCGCGAGGAGGGGCTGTGGCTGGCCGAGGAGACGCGTGGGCCGGGGAGCGCGCCCGACACCGGCGAGGCCGGCTCGAGGTCGACGCTCCCCGTGGTGGCCCGCTTCTTCGCGTGTCCGCGGGCGCCGCACCTCCCGCTCGCCCCGGCCCCGGGAACGGGCGCATCGCCCGGCACGGGCCTGGCGCTGTCGTCGAAGGCAGAGCAGCCGAGGACTTCGAGGGGTCGAAGGCGCGCGGCCGGTACGCCTCCTCGGGGCGGTGGCGCTCGACCGGCTCGGCGGCGAAGAGCGCCCCCCCGCCCAGCCGGGTGGCGAGGCGTGCGAGCACGGTGTCGAGCGCATCGAGCTTGCGCGGGCTGTCGTCCAGGGCGAGCTGTTCCACCGGCGCCGCACCCGCCTCCTTCACTGCCAGCTCCACGCCAGTGACGGCCCCGGCGAGGCGCATCACCCCGATCTGCTCGCGCAAGACCAGCATCCACCGGGCGGGGGCGCTGGTGGGGCTCGCCAGGGCTAGCTCCAGCCGCTCCTCACCCCTCGGATCGAGGGCGAAGACGAGTTCCAGGCGGGTGGCCCCCAGCCCGCGGCCCGCCAGCCGCGCCGCCAGGTGGTCGCACAGGCGCCGCAGGCCGAAGAGGAGCGGCTCGGCGCTCTCCACCGGTGCCTCCAGCTCGAGCCTCTCGGAGGGGAGCGCCCTCGGAACGAAGGGCGTGAGGGGCGAGGGATCTCTCCCCGGGCGAACCGCCAGGCGAGGAGCCCCTGCGGCCCGAACCGGTGCGCGAGCGTCTCGGGCGCGAGGAGCGCCAGCTCCCCCACCTCGCGGAGTCCGAGCGCAGCGAGGCGCACGGAGGTCTCCGGGGAGAGCTCGAGCGCCTCGAGGGGCAGGCGCGCCAGCGCCCCCCCGGTGGCGCCTGCGGGCACCGGAGCCGCCGGAGGGCCGTGCCGTGCCAGGGCGCGCGCCGGGCCGCGCCCGCTGGCCAGGGCGGCGCGGCCGCGCCATCCCCGCTCGCGCGCCACCGCCAGCGCCCGGCCCACGAGGAGCGCCTCGCAGCGGGCCAGCGCGCCAGCCGAGGGGGCGGAGAGAGCCCCGGCGCCCTCCGGGGTGAGGTCCTGGGGCGAGGTGTTCCCCCCAGTGCGTTCCCGCGCCTGTTCCGCGGCGACGAGCCGCGCCCCGCTGGCATCGAGGAGCAGCGTGTCGGGCCAGGCGATCTCCACGGCCGGAGCGAGGGCGAGGAGCACCTCGGCGAGACCCTCCAGCGCCGCGCGCTCCTCCGCCTCGCTGGCGGGCACCACCTCGAGCTCGCCGCAGGCGGCCCTCGCCTGCGCGATGAGGCTCCCCACCTTCACGCCCCGCGCGCGCGCCTCCGCATCGCAGGCCACCACCCGCCCGCCGCGCTCCACCGCGAGGGGCGAGCGGCGGGCCCTCGACCCCGGCGGCACGGCTTCCCTGGCGCGCCACACCCGCTGCAGAGGGAGATCCGGCAGGCAGAGCGCGAGCACCCGCGGGGCGGGCGCGGGCTCCCACCTGCGAGCCTCCTCCTCCGGCCCCACGCCGAGCTCAAGCTGCATGGTGCGCCCCCTCGCGGCGCGGCAGCGCGAACAGCTCACCCGTCTCGGGCATCCGCGCGTTCCTGAGCCGCTCGCGCGCGGGGCGAATCACGCCGCCCGGCGCCTGCCGTTCCTCCGCGGGGCGAACCACCCTCCCACCCGGCGCCTGCCGTTCGCGCGCGGGGCGCACCACCACCCCACCCGACCCCTGCGCGACCTCGAGGCGCACCGCCGCAGGGACGTGCACGGTGCCCTCCCCGAGCCAGATCGCGAGCGCGCCGCCCCTCTCGGCCGCCGCCCGGACCCGCCGCACCATGGCCTCGAGCCCGGCGCGCTCGGGCGGGAGAGACGCCGGGACGTCGAGCACCAGGGCCTCGAAGGCCCCGCTTCCCAGGATGGCCTCGGCGGCCCAGAGCGCGGTGGACATCCGCTGCTGCGTGCCGGGCGGGCCGAAGGGGCGGACCACCAGCAGCCGCTCCAGGTCGACACCCAGCGCCGACGCAGCGGGCGGGTAGAGCTCGCCGCGAGCGTCGATGAAGGCGCCGAGCCCTCTCTCCCCCATGGCCGAGGCGAGGGCGGAGAGCGCCAGCCCCGTCTTGCCGCTGGCCGGGCCTCCCGCGAGCTCGGTGAGCCGGCCCCGCGCGAAGCCACCGCCGGGGAGGAGGGCGTCGACCTCCGGGCGGCCACTCGCCACGAAGCCCCCCCGGGCGATTGGCCTTCTCTCGATGCGCTCGATCTCCTCGCGAAGGCTCTCGATGATCTGCCGCGCGTGCGCCGCCATGTCGCTCTCCTGAACAAAAGGTATCTGCTATCTCGTTCAGTAGCAACAGGGTCTGACTCTACGGCAAGCCCCCTACGGCAAGCCCGGCGCTTCGCAGCGCCGGGCTTGCCGTAGAGCGCGCCCCGCTTCACAGCGCGGGGCTTGCTAGCGAGGCGGTGGGTACTTCTGCAGCTTCCGCTGCAGCGACCTCCGGTGAATGCTGAGCCGCCGGGCCGCCTCGCTGATGTTGTTGTGGCTGTCGGCGAGCACGCGGTGGATGTGCTCCCACTCGGCGCGCGCCAGCGACGGCGTCTCGAAGTGGTCGGGGCCGCTCCGGCCGCCGCTCCGCGCGAAGGCGGCGAGGAGCTCGTCGGCGTCGACCGGCTTCGGAAGATAGGCCTCGGCCCCGAGCTTGGTGGCCTCCACCGCGGTGGCGATGCTGCCGTAGCCGGTGAGGACGAGGATGCGGGTCGCCGGGTCGTGCTCGCGCATCTGGCGCAGGAGCTCGAGCCCGCTGCCGCCGGGCATGCGCAGGTCGATGACCGCCAGCTCGGGCGAATCGACCCGGACGAGCGCCATGGCCTCGTCGGCGCTGGCGGCGGTTCGCACATCGTAGCCGCGCTCCTGGAGCGCGCGGCCGAGGCGCTCTCGCAGGGTCGAGGTCGTCGTCGACGAGAAGGAGGCTGGGGCGATCTTCTTCGGAGCCCTTGGGCTCGGCGCTCTCGTTGTCGCTCATGGCATGTCACTCCTGGGGTCTGGGACGGCGGGGATCTCCAGCGTGGCGAGCGTCCCGCGAGCCGGCGGACGATCGAAGCTCGAGCTTTCCTCCGAGCTGCTCGGCGAGGGCCCTCGCGAGGAACAGGCCGAGCCCCGTCCCTTCCCCTGGAACCTTGGTGGTGAAGAAGGGCTCGCCTGCGCGCGCGAGCACCTCTGCTGGCATACCACAACCCTGGTCCTCCACCTCGGCCCGGGCGTAGCCTGCGCTCACGCTCAGCCGGAGGCGAACGGCGTCCCCAGGCCCGCTCGCCTGGAGGGCGTTCTTGAGGAGACCTCTCAGCACGCGCGCCAGCCCCTTCTCCGGCCCCTCCACCGCCACCGCCTGGAGGTCGGCCGAGCTCGCCACCGCCACGCGCTCGCTTCCGGGCAGGAACCGGAGCGCCTCCCCCACCCATTCGGACATCGGCAGGCGGACGATGGGCTCGCCGGCATTCTCGCCCGCGCGCGCCGACATCTGGTGGAGGATGTCGCGGCAGCGGGTGACCTGGGCGCGGACCAGCGCCAGGTCCTGCAGCGCGCCCTCGGAGGCACCCTCCCGCCGGGCGGTGCGCTCGAGCTCGTTCGCCACCACCGCGATGGTCGAGAGCGGCGTCGAGAGCTCGTGGGCGGCGCCGGCGGCGAGCGTGGCCAGCGAGGAGACCTTGTCGCGGCGCAGGGAGAGGCTCCGCTCGGCGGCGAGCGCCCACTCGGCCTTGGCCAGGGCCTGCCGCACGCGCTGGACGATGTAGACGATGAACCCACCCGCCAGCGCCACCGCCACCGCCGTGCCCTGGAAGTGCACGCGGTCGAGCTGCCGGAGGTCGGACGCGGAGAGAGGCTGAAGCGCCGGGAGGTCGTCGAACAGGAAGAGGGAGCCGTAGAGAGCCGCCGTGGCGCCCAGCATCGACCAGGCCCAGCCGCTGGAGAGCAAGACCGCGGCCAGCGCGACGTCCACCAGGTACATGGTGGTGAAGGGGTTGCGCGGGCCGCCGGAGAGGACGAGCAAGCCGGTGATCACCGCCACGTCGAAGAGCATGGCGCCGGCCACCGTGGCCTGGCTCGCGCTGGGGATCCTGAGCAGGAAGCGCCGCAGGCCGACGTTGACGGCCACCTCCAGGGCGAGGAGCCCGTAGAGGGCGGCGAGCGGCAGCCGGAGCCGGAAGAGCGACACGGCCACCGCCAGCGTGAGCGCCTGGCCCAGCACCGCCCCCCAGCGCAGCCGGATGAGCCAGGAGAGCTTGATGACGTTGGCTTCGCCCTCGGTGAAGGCTCCGCTGCGAGGCGACCTCGTCTCCGCCACGATCAGGCTCGCTGCCCCATGGTGGAGCGAAAGCTTACAACAAAAAGCCGTCCGCCCGGCGCGAAGCGGCTCGCCTCGACGGATCGCCTCCTACCGCCCGCCCCTTCGGCCCTGCCGCGCGCACCCGTTCCCTCGCGCACCGGGATCGTCTAGCGTCGACCGCTCGTCCCGGCCCGGCGCGCTGCCGACGGCGAGACGAGCGGGAAGCCGTCCGGGGGGAGGCCAGGGTGCGCGGCAAGGGGAGATCGATCGCCAGCGTCCTCACCGACGCGCTCGGCGCCAGGGAAGAGGCCCGCGGCACCGCCCTCGCGGCCGCCTTCGCCGAGGCGTGCGGCTTCCCACTCTCCCGCGAGGTCTCGCTGCGCGGGGTGACCACCGATGGTCGGCTGATCCTGGTGGCGAGCAGCCAGGGATGGGCCGATCAGGTGGTCAGGCTCGGCCGGCAGCTCACGGCGCGGGTCAATGCCCGCCTGGGCAAGGAGGCGGCCCGCGGCCTGGAGGTGCGGGTGGGCCCGCTCGACCGATAGTCCATGCCGCTCCTCCACCGCTCCCGCGCCTCCACGCCTCTCATCGCCGCGGCGCGCGGGTCCTCCCGTCCCCTTCTCGGCACCGCCGGCCTCTGTCTCCTCGTCGCCTGCGCCGGCGCCGGACGGCCGCCGGCCGATTCGCCGGCCGCTGCGCCGGTGGCCTCCGCGCCGCGCATCCGGTCGTCGCCGGAGGCCTGGCCTCGGCTCCCCGGTCGCTACGGCGACGAGCCCGCCGTCGCGCTGACCAGCCTCGAGCAGAGCGCGCTCGCGGCGCTGCGGCGGAGCGCGGTGGGCGCTTCCTGGGCCCCCTCCACCGCGCTCGTGGCGGCGGCGCGAGAGCTCGCCGCACGGGCCGCCGCCGGCGAGCCCGAGCCGCTCGCCCGCGCCCACGTCCGCGCCGCGCTGGCCCGAGGGCTCGCTTACGACCCGGCCCCCGTGGCGCGCCTGGTCGAGGCACCCGCAGCACAGGCGGTGCGGCTCCTCCTCCGCGGCGCGGACGGCGGTGGCCTCGCCAGCGATCCCACCCATGCAGGGGTCGGGGCCTTCGAGCGCGGGGGGCGAGCCTGGCTCGTGCTCCTCACCGCCCGGCGCACCGCTCTCCTCGCCGGCCTGCCGCGCGACGTCGAGCCGGGCGCGTCCCCCGTGCTGCGCGGGAAGCTCCTGGGCCTCTCCCGGCCCTCGGTTCACCTCACGACCCCTTCCGGCTCGGCGCGCGCCGCCGTGGTGGAGGCGAGCGGCGGCCGCTTCTCGGCAGCGCTCCGGTTCGACGCCCCGGGCCGTTACGTGGTGGAGGTGGTGGGCCGTGGCGCCCGCGGACCCGAGGTCGCCGCCATCCTCACCGTCTCCTGCGGCGGGGCGCCGCTCGGGGCCCCTGCGCTCGCCGAGCGCGAGGAGCCGCCCTCTCTGGCTGCTGCCGAGGCCCAGGTAGTCGAGGCGGTGAATGCCACCCGGCGCGCGCGCGGGCGCGCTCCCCTCTCGCTCTCCGCGCCCGCCGCGGCGGTGGCGCGCCGGCACAGCGAGGAGATGGCGGCCCGCCGGCTCGTCGCCCACGAGTGGCCTGGCTCGGGTGGCGTCGCCGCCCGTCTCCACCGCGCCCAGGTGCCCTTCGCCAGGGCTCGGGAGAACGTGGCCATGGGCTCGTCGGCGCTCGAGGCACACCGCGCGATCGAGGAGAGCCCAGCCCACCTCGAGAACATTCTGGCCACCGACGTCGAGGAGATTGGGTGCGGCCTCGCACGGGTGGTGCTGCCCACCGGCGAGCGCTTCACCTACCTCACCGAGGTCTTCCTGGCGCGCGTGGACGATGGTTCCGACGACCCGATGCGGCCGGAAGCGCGGGTGCGCGAGGCGCTCTGGCGCGAGCGGGCGCGGGCGAGCGCGCCGCCGCTCTCGCTCGACCCGGCGCTCGAGGCACTGGCCTCCAGGGCGGCCCGCGACATGGCCCGCCGCGGCGAGCCCTCCGTGCGAGACCTAGCCCAGCACGCTCTCGCGTTGCCGCGCGAGGTCGCCGTGGCCGACGCTTTCCTGGCCACCCGCCCCTCGGAAGCGGCGCGCTCGAACCACGTGCGCGACCCCAGGTTCCGGCGCGTGGGCGTGGGCCTCGCCCGCGGCGACAGCCGCCACGGCGCGGGCCTCCTGTGGATTGTCGTGCTCTACACCGATTGATGCGCCCGGCCGCTGTCTGGCCCGCCGCGCCCTTCAGCCCAGCCGGCGCTGGGTGGCGTAGTCCTCGAGCCCCTCCGCCACGTCGGGCTGGATGGCGAAGAGCGCACAGCGCGTGCAAGACCAGCTGTTCCAGCCGCGGCGCACCGCCTCGTCGAGGCAGCCGTCGTAGAATCCGCAGAAGAGGTTGCGGTGTCCCTCTACGCCCCTCTCCGGATTGATGGGGTTGGAGAGCTCGACGGGAACGGGTTTGGTGACCAGCACAGGTCTCCTCCAGGGTGGCGCGCGCATCTGCGAGCTCTGCGCCGACGGCTCTCGCCCGCGGGTGAACCGGGACGGGCGCGCCCCAGGGTCCAGCGGTTTCTGCCAGGAACGGGAATGAAAGCTATATCGCCATTTGGGTAACGAGGTGTCAATCCCCTGCTCCCACGCCCGCCGGTCCGTGGCCACGATTCGCGCCGCGAGAGGTCGCCCTTGACCCTCCGGCGCGCGGTCGTTTGCGCTTCCAGCCTCGTTCTCGTTAGCGCCCTGGCTGCGCTGGCGCTGCCGCTCGGGGTGCGCGCCAACCCGCAGGTCGTGGGCGCACCGCTCACGGCCAGCTGGGAGGGTCTCGCAGACGCCGTCGCGCTGCTCTCGAAGGGTGAGGACGCCGGCGCGGAGGTGGGCGCCCGCCAATCCTTGGCGGCGCTGCCGGTGGGACCCTTGGCGGCCCGCGCGGAGCTGGCTCTCGGCTCGGCCCTCCGCGCGCAGGGGCGCCTCGCCGAGGCTGAGAGGACGCTGGGGCTCGCGGCGGCACACCTCGGGGACCCCGACCTCGCAGCCCTCTCCCGGTTCGAGCGCGGCCGGGCGCTCCTCGCGCTGGGACGAGCAGCGGAGGCGCTGGCCGAGTGGTCGGCGGTGGCGGATTCGGAGGTCGCGAGCCTCGCGCGCCGCGCCCGCTGGGCCCGCGCCGGAGCGCTTCTCCAGGAGGGCGATGCCGCCGGGGCGGCGCAGCTTTACGAGCAGCTCCTCACCAGTGACCCGCGCTGGGAGGGCGCGGCCGCGGGGCGGCTCGAGCTGGCCGAGGCGCTCCGCCGTTCGGGAGACGAGGCTGGCGCCGTCGCGACCTACCGGGCGCTGTGGGTGGAGCTGCCCGACGACCCCTCGGGGAGGTCCGCAGGGCGGGCGCTCCGCGCATGGCGGCGCGCGGGGGGGCCTGTCCCCCTGCCCTCGGAGGACGAGCGGCTGGCCCGCGCCATGAGGTTTCTCGAGCTCTCCCGCCCCGCGGGCGCTCTCGCCGCGCTCGAGCCCCTCGGCCGCCCGCCGAAGCCCGGGCGCGCCGGCCTCCTGCGGGCGCTCACCCTGCTCCAGCTCGGAAGGAATCCCGAGGCCGCCGCCCTGGGCCGGCGCCTCCTGCGCGACCCGGACGCTGCGCTGCGCGCGGGGGGTGAGCTCGTGCTCGCGCGCGCGGCCATCCGCTCGGGTCGCCGCGAGGAGGCCGCCCAGCGCTACGGCCGGCTCGCCCTGCTCCGCGTCCAGGTGCCGGGCCTGCCAGCGTCGCAGTCGCGCGACCTCGCCGAGGAGTCGGCCTTCCTCGCGGCCTGGATGCCCTATGAGACGGGCGACCACGCCCGGACGGTGAAGCAGCTCGGCGCCTACCTTCGCGCACATCCGCACGCGCGCCGGGCCGAGGACGCGCGCTGGTTCATCGCCTGGTCGCTCTTCAGGCTGGGGCGGCGACCGGCGGCGCGGCGCGCCTTCGCCGCGCTGGAAGACGGCCCGCTGGCGCCCGCGGCGCTCTACTGGCAAGGGCGGCTCGCCCCCACGGTGGCGGGGGCGCGCCCGATCTATGAGCGCGTGCTTCGCGAGGCGCCGCCTGGCTCCTGGTACGCCTGGCTGGCCGAGGCGCGGCTCTCGCGACCGCCCCCGGCCTCGCCCGCCGAGATCCCGGGAACGCCTCCGGCGCCTCCGCGCGCCGCGCCTTCGATGGCGGAGCGGTCGGAAGCCGGCGCCGCGGCCCTAAACGGCCTGTCCGGCGCGGCGAGCCTCCTCTCGGCGGGGCGGCCTCGACTGACCGTGGCCGAGCTCAGGATGCTCCCCGTCGGCCCCGGGGCCAGCGACAGGGCGGAGGCCGTCGCGCAGCTCGCCGAGGGCGCGGGAGACGCGGAGCTGCCGTACCGCATGGCCCGGGACCGGCTCGGCCCTTCGCCGAGGTCGCTCCGGCGGCTTCACCCGCTCGCCTACGAGGAGGAGCTCTTCCCGGCCGCGTCCCGGGCCGGCATCGATGGTGCGCTCCTTCTCGCGATCATGAGGCGGGAGTCTGCCTTCCGCCCCGACGTCCGCAGCTCCGCGGGCGCGGTGGGGCTCGTGCAGATCATCCCTCCCACCGCGGAACGGCTGGCCACGGTACACGGGCTCGACGCGCCGGGGGCTCTCGACCTCGAGGAGCCCGCGGCCAGCATCCCCCTCGCCGCCTCGTACCTGGCGCTCCTCGGCGACCGCTTCCGCGAGCCCGCGGTGCAGGTGGCCGCCTACAACGCGGGCCCCGCCGCGGTCGCGCGCTGGGCCGCGGAGGGCGCGGGCAAGCCACTCGACCAGTGGGTCGAGGACATTCCCTTCCGGGAGACGCGACGTTACGTGAAGGCCGTCCTCGGCGACGCGGCCATCTACCGGGTGCTGTGGGGCCTGGGACGGCCGGGCCTCGACGGCCGTCGCAAGATTCCGGCCCCTCGCGCCGGGGTGAGCTTCTAGAACTAGATTTGGTCCTCGATCGTCAGCCGGCTTCCGGCGGCGCCCCCCCGGCGGCGCGCAGGAGGTCCCGGAACGCATCGCCCATGCGCCTCATCACCACGGTGGTGAGCCCGGGGACGCGGAGCAGCTCCGCCTCGGAGCTGGGCCGGCGGCGCGCCACCTCCAGGAGGGCGCTCTCGGGCATGACCTTGAAGGGAGGCCGGTCGAGCGCATCGGCACGCGCTTCCCTGGCGATCCAGAGGCTCCTCAGCAGCTCGCGTTCGGGCGGAATCGAGCTGCCGCGCCCCGCGCAGGTGCCGCCAGCCCTCGGGGTCGAAGATCTTGGGGCGCGGCTCCGCCGCCGCGATGCGCTCGAACTCCCGCTGCGCCTCTTCCTCGTGCCCTCCCTCGCGCAGCTCGCGCGCGAGCAGGTCGTGGAGGGGCAGGAGGAAGTGGGTGTCGAGCGCCGCGTATCGCACCTGCTCCGCCGAGAGCGGGCGGCGACCCCAGTCCGAGCGCTGGAAATCCTTGGAGAGGCGCGCCCCGAAGTGCCGCTCGACGAGCGCCGACAGCCCCAGCCCGGGGCGGCCCAGCCGGCGCGCCGCGGCCATGGTGTCGAAGAGGCCGGTGAGCCGCATCCCGTAGGCGCGCTTGAGGCATCGCACGTCGTAGTCCGCGCCGTGCAGGACCAGGGTCGGCACCGCGGCGAGCGCCTGGCCGATGAGGCGCAGATCCACCGCGAAGGGGTCGATGACGTAGTCGCTGGCGCGCGTCGAGAGCTGCACCAGGCAGACCCGCTCCCGGTAGACATGAAAGCTGTTCGATTCGGTGTCGAGCGCCACGGCCGGTTCGCCTGCGAGGCCGGCGATGAGCTCGCGCAGACGCCCGTCGTCGGCGACCAGCACGGGCTCGAGGCGTGGCGTGGAATCGGTCATCGCGCGGTGGGCCCTCTCCGGTGAGGCGAATGGCCCCCTGCGGGGCGGGGATCGAGTGTAGCCCCCCGCGCCGCGCAAAAGCACGCGCCTGCCGAGCTGTAGGTGCCGCACCGCCTTGTGGGCTCACCCGCGTCCGGCCTACCCTCTCCTCTCGTCATGCCCGACGCATCCAGTTCAACGGGAGCAGCGGCGGTTCTTCGCGAGCGGGCAGTCGGCCTCGCGGGCGAGGCTCTGCGCGGGGCGCGGCGCCAGCTCGAGGCGCTCCGGCGGGCCGACCGCTTCGCCCGGACGCGACTCGCCATCGTCGGCGCGTGGACGGCCCTCTCGCTCGTCACCCTGTGGGCAGCCTGCGGAGTCGCGGGCGGCAATGGGCTCGGCGCCGAGGTGCAGCTCGCGGAGGGGTCGATCATGGGCGCCCAGCTGTTCGTGCGGAACGACTCCGCCCGGCGCTGGGAGAACGTGGTGCTCACCCTCGATGGAGAGTACGTTCACCTCCTGCCCGTCCTGGTGGCGAGCGATCACGTGGTGCTCCCGGTGGCGGAGTTCCAGAAGCACGATGCGCCTCCTCCCCGCGGCTACCGTCCGCGGGCGCTCACCATCGCCTGTGCGCAAGGGAGTCATCGCTTCGAGCTGAGGTGAGCGGGCCACGGCGCCGCGCCTGAAGAGCGCGCGGAGCTCGCCGGACCACGGGGGGCACGATGGCCGAGCCGGTGCTGCTGGTCGATGACGATCCGGAGATCTGCCGCTTCCTCGGACTGCTGCTCGAGCTGGAGGGCTTCCAGGCCCTGCCGGCGCTCGACGCCGGCGAGGCCCGGGCGGTGGCGGAGCGCGAGCGGCCAGTGGCCGCCCTGGTGGATCTGGCCATGCCTGAGGTCGACGGCCTGGAGCTCTGCCGGCAGCTCCGCGCAGGCGGCTTCGCGGGACCGATCTTCGTGATGTCGGCGCGCCCCGGACCCGACCTGCCCCAGCGCGCGCTCGACGCCGGCGCCGACGAGTTCATCCGCAAGCCCTTCGACAACGCCGACCTGGTCGCGCTGCTCCGGAGCTTCCTCATGGCCCGGCCCGGGGAAGATGCGCGTCCCTGAAACGCGCGTCCTCCGCTTCCTGCTCCGCGCGTTCCTCCCGCGACCTTCGGCCCCGGCGGCGCGCGGCCTCGAGCGTTCGCGCGGCCGTGTCGCGCGCGCTCTGGGCCCGCGCGAGCCCCCGTCGCGCCTCCGCCAGCTCCCCGGCCCGCTTCTCCGCCGCCCGGAGCGCCTTCGCGAGGCGCTCCCCGGCCGCCGCATCTCGAAGCCATCGCCGGTGGAGCGCTCCGGCGGTGGTGAGGGGCGGCGCCCCTTGGCGAACCGGGACATCGGCCGCCCCGGCGAGAGCGGCGCGAAGCTCCTCCCGGCATTGCCCTTCCAGTGCCCGGTGGCGTCCGAGCGTGGCCGCCGCGACCCGCTCCTCTCCCTGGCGCCGCAGGACGAGAAGCGCCCCACCGCGGGCGCCACCCTCGGCCGCGCCCCCTCGAAGGCCAGCGGTCACGCGAGGAGCGCCTCGAGCGCGTCGACCGCCCCGTCGAGCGTGGAGCATTCACCGGCGTCCTGCCGGAGATAGCTCTCGAATCCGGCCCATGCGCTCGAGCGCCAGGTCCGCCTCGGGATCCGGGCCCCGAGCGTAGGCTCCATGGCGACGAGGTCGCGCTGCCGCTCCCACGCGCCGAGCAGGCTCCGGAGTCTCCTCGCCAAGGCCAGGTGGCGAGCCGTCGCGACCTCCGGCATCGCCCGGGAGACGCTCTTCAGGACGTCGATGGCCGGGAAGCGACCCCTCGCCGCGGTCTCGCAATCGAGCACCACATGACCGTCGAGGAGCCCGCGGACCTCGTCGGCCACTGGTTCGTCGAGGTCTCCGCCCGCGACCAGGACGGCGTACACCGCGGTGATGCTCCCCCTTCTCCTGGGGCCGGCACGCTCCAGGAGGCGCGGCAAGGCGGCGAACACCGAGGGTGGATAACCCTGCCGCGCCGGCGGCTCCCCGGCCGCGAGGCCCACCTCTCGCAGGGCGCGCGCGTACCGCGTCAGGCTGTCGAGCACGAGCAGGACCTCCAGCCCGCGGACATCGGCGAACCACTCGGCCACCGCGGTGGCCACCTCGGCCGCCTTGATGCGCAGCGCGGCCGGGGCCTCGCTGGTGGCGGCCACCACCACGCTCCGCTCACGCCCGGTCGCCCCCAGCGTGCGGTCGACGAAGTCGCGCACCTCGCGCCCCCGCTCCCCCACCAGTGCCGCCACCACCACCTGGGCACCGCTTCCGCGAACGAGCTGGGAGAGGAGCGTGGACTTTCCCACTCCGGAGCCAGCAAAGAGGCCGAGCCGCTGCCCCTTGCCGGCGGTGAGGAGGCCATCGAGGGCGCGGAGGCCGAGCTGTAAGGGCTGGGCGATGGCGGGCCGCTCCATCGGTGGGGGCGGCGGCCGGCTCACAGGCCAGCGGGTCAGGTCACGCGCGGCGGGGCGCCCGTCGATGGGCTTCCCCAGCGCGTCGAGGACGCGGCCGAGGAGCTCGTCTCCCACCTCGATGGCGAGGGGCCCCGTCCCCGCTCGTACCGCGGTCCCGGGGCAGAGTCCCTGAGCCGGCCCCAGGGGCGTCAACACCGCCTCATCGCCCCTGAACCCCACCACCTCCGCGAGGAGCGGCGGGGCGGCGCGCGGGAGGAGCTCCACCGCGTCGCCCAGGCGAGCATCCTCCACCAGGGCGCGCACCACCCCGCCGGTGAGCTCCACCACCCGGCCCGAGACGGCGAGTGGCGCCTCGCGCGGCAAGGCCGCGAGGTGGCGCCGGAGATCGATGGCGGTCAACGCCGCTCGCCCTCGAGAGCACGACGAAGGCCGGAGAGCTGCGCGGAGAGCGTCGCGTCAATCCACCCCGCCTCACTCTCCAGCACCACCCCGCCTCGCTCCACCGCCGGGTCGGCCAGGAGCGCGACGTGCCCGATCCCCTGCAACCGGCCGGAGACGAGGGCACGCACGGCCTCGACGTCCTCCGGATGCGCTCGCAGCCTCAGCCTGCTCCGCTCCCGGGCCCGGTCGAGGGCGCGCCGCGCGGCCACGGTCACGGCTTCCCGCTCGCGCTCGGCCCATCCCGCGAGGACGGAGCGCGCCACCTCGAACGCTAGCGCGACGAGCTCCGCCTCCGCGCTCGCCAGGAGCCTCTCCCGCTCAGCCGCCAGCCTGACGAGCTCGGCCGCTACTGAGGAGAGCCCCTCCTCGCGGCCCTCGGCTCGGGCCCGTCGGCGGATGGTTTCACCCTCGGCAACGGCCTGCGCCAGGAGCTGCTCCGCCTCGCACGCCGCCGCCTCGCGAATCGCGCTGGCCGCGGCGGACGCTTCCCAGCACGCCGCGGTGATGCGCCTCGAGCTCCCGCGAGTGGAGCCCTCCGCCGATGTGGATGCCTCCATTGCAGCCTCCGCAGGGGCGGGTGTGCAAGGAGGGGGCCGCGACAAGCGGCCTGGAGCGAGGCTCTTTTTACAAGGAGTTGGCTGGGCTTCGCCGAGCGCACGAGGCCGCCATAGCTGGCCGCATGGCGGACCGGGGCCGTCGGGCAACCCGCTGGATCACGCCGCCTCGCGCCCGACCGGCTCCAGGTATCGGTTCAGGAACTGCTTCGTCTTCAGCTCGACCTGGCGGACCCGCTCGCGCGAGACGCCCCAGCGCTTGCCGATCTCCTCCAGCGTCTTGGGGGCGTCCTGCTGCAGCCGGTTGTGCACGATGTCCCAGCCCAGCTCACCGATCCGCTTGCGCACCTTACCGAGGGCATCGCGCACCTCTCGGTCGCCCTCCGAGGAGAGGTAGCTGTCCTCCGGCCCGGGGCCGTCGTCCTCGATCCGCTCGAGGTGGGTCACGTCGCCCTCTTCGTCGATGGCGCTGTCGAGGGAGAGGTCGGGCTGGGCCACGGTGCCGCTCTGGGGCCGAACGGTGGAGCGAGCCTCCTTGAGATACTTGCCGATGTAGGCGCGAATCCACCAGACGGCGTAGGTGGAGAACCGCGTGCCGGCGTGCGGGTCGAACTTCTCGACGGCGCGCATGAGGCCGACGTTTCCCTCCTGGATGAGGTCGTCGAGCCGCACCGTGCCGCGCCGCTGCTTGCGGGCGATGGCCACCACGAAGGCCAGGTTGTGGCGGACCAGCTTCTGCTTGGCCACGTTCTCGCCCTTGCGAGCGCGCAGCGCCAAGGTGTGCTCGTCCTCGCGGGTGAGGGGCGGGAAGTCCCGCACCGCCTTGAGGTAGGGGGCGAGCTCCTCGAACTCCCTGCTGCCGCGCTGGGTGGTTGCAGTCCTCATTCGCCTCACCTTTCCTGCGACGCGCCGTGACGTTGGGATCTTGCGTAGGTTACGTAACGTGACATTAGGCTAACTCGACCGCATAAGTCAACAACGACCGACTTCGCTGGAAAGGTGGGCAAATGACCCACGGCCGATCCGCTGGTGTCGGGCGAATATGCGGCAGAGTCCGATTCGGGCTACTGACCCAAATGGGCCCACTCGGACGCGCTGCGACGTAAGTCCATGTTTCGGCGGGGAATCTTCAACAAGGGGCCTTGACGGGTGGTGCGGCCACCAACCCAGGAAGGGCGTGGACGCTCCGCGGGGGGGGGGGGCCGCCTCTCCACTGCGCGAGACGGTCCGGTCCCCTGCGACCTCAAGCGCCTGCGCGCACCCGGCTTCAAAGCGCCGGGCTTGCGGGTCGGGTAGCCGCTTCTCGACTACGCGAGGCGGCCAGTCTCCTGCGATCGCGGCGCCTACGCGCGCCCGGCTTCAAAGCGCCGGGCTTGCGGGTCAGTCATCTCCAATCGCCGCGAGCGCCTCCTCCGCCTGCTCGACCGCATCGACCGGGGTCTCGACCTCGATGTCGAGGTGCTTGTAGGCGCTGAGGCCGGTGCCGGCGGGGATGAGCCGGCCCATGATGACGTTCTCCTTGAGGCCGCGGAGCTGATCGATCTTGCCGCTGATGGCGGCCTCGGTCAGCACCTTGGTGGTCTCCTGGAAGGAGGAGGCCGAGATGAACGACTCGGTGGAGAGCGACGCCTTGGTGATGCCGAGCAGGAGCGGCTCGCCCTGAGCCGGGCGCCCGCCGGCCACCATCACCTTCTCGTTCTCCTCCTCGAAGACGAACTTCTCGACCTGCTCGTCGGCGAGGAAGGTGGTGTCGCCCACGTCGACGATCCGCACGCGGCGCAGCATCTGGCGCACGATCGTCTCGATGTGCTTGTCGTTGATCTTCACGCCCTGGAGCCGGTAGACCTCCTGCACCTCGTCCACCAGGTAGCGGGCGAGCTCCTTCTCGCCCAGCACCTTCAGGATGTCGTGCGGGTTGGCGGCGCCGTCCATCAGCGCCTCGCCGGCCCGGACCCGGTCGCCCTGGTGCACGCTGATGTGCTTGCCCTTGCCGATCAGGTACTCCTTGGCGAGGTCGGGGCGGAGCTTCCCGTCCACCTCGGGCGTGATGACCACCTTCCGCTTGCCCTTGGTGTCCTTGCCGAACGCCACCACGCCGTCGATCTCGGAGATGACGGCGTGCTCCTTGGGCTTGCGCGCCTCGAAGAGCTCGGCCACCCGTGGCAGACCGCCGGTGATGTCCTTCGTCTTCGTCGTCTCGCGCGGCATCTTGGCGATGATGTCGCCGGCGTCCGCCTCGTCACCGTCGTTCACCGACGATGACGGCCCCCTCGGGGAGCATGTAGCGCGCCTGGGCCTCGGACGAGACGAGCGTCTTGGTCTGACCGCCCTCGTCCTTGATGGAGACGCGGGGCCGGGCGTCGGCGTCCTTGGAGGAGATGATCACCTTGCGCGACAGGCCGGTCATCTCGTCCACCTGCTCGTTCATGGTGACGCCGTCGACGATGTCGCCATACTTCACGTGGCCGGCCACCTCGGTGATGATCGGGCATCGAGTAGGGGTCCCATTCGGCGAGCAGGGTGTTCGCCTCGATGCTTCTGCCCGTCCCTCACCAGCATGCGGGCGCCGTACACCACGCCGTACCGCTCGCGCTCGCGCCCCTGCTCGTCGGCGACGAGCACCTCGCCGTTGCGGTTCATGACGATGAGCGTGCCGTCCTTCTTGGTGGCCACGCTCACGTTGTTGAAGCTTCACCACGCCGGCGTTGCGGTTCTCCACCGTCGACTGCTCGGCCCGCCGCGACGCCGCGCCGCCGATGTGGAAGGTGCGCATGGTGAGCTGGGTGCCCGGCTCGCCGATGGACTGCGCCGCGATGACGCCCACCGCCTCGCCGATGTTCACCTTCCGCCCGCGGGCGAGATCGCGCCCGTAGCACTCCACGCAGATGCCGCGGCGCGCCTGGCAGGTGAGCACCGAGCGGATGCGCACCTTGTCGAGCCCGGAGCCCTCGATGGCCTTCACCTTGCCCTCGTCGATCTCGTCGTTGGCGCTGCACCAGCACGTCGCCGGAGAAGGGATCGGCGATGTCCTCCAGCGCCACCCGGCCGAGGATGCGCTCGCCCATCGGCTCGATGATCTCGCCGCCCTCCACCAGCGAGCCGAGGGTGATGCCGTCCATCGCGCCGCAGTCGTACTCGGTGATGATGGCGTCCTGGGCCACGTCGACCAGGCGCCGGGTCAGGTAGCCGGAGTTCGCGGTCTTGAGCGCGGTGTCGGCGAGGCCCTTGCGGGCGCCGTGGGTGGAGATGAAGTACTGCAGGACGTTCAGCCCCTCGCGGAAGTTGGCGGTGATGGGCGTCTCGATGATCTCGCCCGAGGGCTTGGCCATGAGGCCTCGCATGCCGGCGAGCTGGCGGATCTGCTGCGCCGAACCTCGCGCCCCCGAGTCGGCCATGATGTAGATCGGGTTGAAGGAGGGCTGCTTGCGCTCCTCGCGCTTGCCGTCCTTCGACGGCCCGGTCACCGTCTCGGTCTGGATCTCGACCATCATCTCCTTGGCCACCTCCTCGGTGACCTCGGACCAGATGTCGATGACCTTGTTGTACCGCTCGCCGTCGGTGATGAGGCCCTCGTTGTACTGCGTTCTCGATCTCGCCGACGTCGCCCGTCGCCTTCTCGATGAGCTCGCCCTTCTTGGCGGGGATGCGCATGTGCGAGAGGGCGATGGAGATGCCGGCCTTGGTGGCGTGGCTGTAGCCGGTGGAGCGCACCCGGTCGGCGAGCAACACCGTCTCCTTCTCGCCGCAGAGCCGGTAGGTGAGGTCGATGAGGTTCTGCAGCTGCTTCTTGTCCATCACCTTGTTGATGGCCGAGAAGGGCAGCACCTTCGGCACGACATCGTAGAGGAGGCACGCGGCCGGTGGTGGTCTCCACCCGCTCCCCGTTCATGCGAACGGTGATGCGCGCCTGCAGGTCGATCTCGCCCTGGTCGTAGGCGGCGCGGACCTCTTGCGGGGAGGCGAACACCTTGCCTTCGCCCTTGGCGAAGGCCAGCTCGCGGGTCATGTAGTAGATGCCGAGGACGATGTCCTGGCTCGGCACGATGATGGGCTTGCCGTGCGCGGGCGAGAGGATGTTGTTCGTGCTCATCATGAGCACGCGCGCCTCCATCTGGGCCTCGATGGAGAGCGGAACGTGCACCGCCATCTGGTCGCCGTCGAAGTCGGCGTTGAAGGCGGTGCAGACGAGCGGGTGGAGCTGGATGGCCTTGCCCTCGATGAGCACCGGCTCGAAGGCCTGGATACCCAGACGGTGCAGTGTGGGCGCGCGGTTGAGCAGCACCGGGTGCTCGCGGATCACGTCGTCGAGGATGTCCCAGACCTCGGGGCGCTCCTTCTCCACCATCTTCTTCGCGCTCTTGATGGTGGTGACGTACCCCTTCTCCTCGAGCTTGTTGTAGATGAAGGGCTTGAAGAGCTCGAGCGCCATGATCTTGGGCAGGCCGCACTGGTGGAGCTTGAGCTCCGGGCCCACCACGATGACCGAGCGGCCGGAGTAGTCGACGCGCTTGCCGAGCAGGTTCTGGCGGAACCGGCCCTGCTTGCCCTTCAGCATGTCGGAGAGCGACTTGAGCGGCCGCTTGTTGGGACCGGTGATGGTCTTGCCGCGGCGCCCGTTGTCGAAGAGCGCGTCCACCGCCTCCTGCAGCATCCGCTTCTCGTTGCGGATGATGATGTCGGGGGCGTTCAGCTCCTGCAGGCGCTTCAGGCGGTTGTTGCGGTTGATGACGCGCCGGTAGAGGTCGTTGAGGTCGGAGGTGGCGAAACGGCCGCCGTCCAGCGGCACCAGCGGGCGCAGGTCGGGCGGGATGACCGGGATGACCTCCAGCATCATCCACTCGGGCCGGTTGGTCGACTCGCGGAAGGCGTCGACCACCTTCAGCCGCTTGGCGATCTTCTTGCGCTTGGCGTCGCTGGTGGCCTCCTTCATCTCCACCCGGAGCACCTCGGAGAGCTCCTGGATGCCCCGGCCGTTGCGGTCCTTGCCGTCGGTGAGGTCGCGGAGGAGCGCCAGCACCGCCTCGCCTCCCATGCCGGCGCTGAAGGCCTCCTCGCCCAGCTCCTCCTGGAGCCGGAGGTAGCGGTCCTCGGTGAGGAGCTCGCCCCTGAGGAGCGTGGTCTCCTTGGGGTCGATGACGATGTACGACTCGCAGTAGAGAACCTTCTCCAGATCCTTCAGGGTGATGTCGAGCAGGTTGCCGATGCGGCTGGGCAGGGACTTGAGGAACCAGATGTGGGCCACCGGGGTGGCCAGGGTGATGTGCCCGAGCCGCTCGCGGCGCACCTTGGACTGGATGACCTCGACGCCGCACTTCTCGCAGACCACGCCGCGGTGCTTCATGCGCTTGTACTTGCCGCAATTGCACTCGTAGTCCTTCACCGGCCCGAAGATCTTGGCGCAGAAGAGCCCGTCGCGCTCCGGCTTGAAGGTGCGGTAGTTGATGGTCTCCGGCTTCTTCACCTCGCCGTGCGACCACTGCCGGATCTTGTCGGGGCTGGCCAGCGAGATGCGCATGGCCGAGAACGACAGCGGGTCCTTCGGCTTCTCGAAGAAATTGAAGATGTCCTTCACGGTCGTCCTTTCGAGGGCTGCGCCCTCGCCCCACCGAGCCGAGCTCGCCGGGGCCCCACTCCTGTTGCGCGGGTCCCTTCGGAATCTCCTAGGCCGTCTTCTTCTCGCCCCGGAGGGCGAGCGGATCGCCTGCGGCCGAGGCCGCCTCCTGCAGCTCGCGCTCGCGCTGCGCCTCGGGCGACTCCAGCAGCTCCACGTCGAGCGCCAGGCTCTGCATCTCCTTGATGAGCACGTTGAACGACTCGGGCAGGCCCGACTCCAGTGTGTTCTCGCCCTTGACGATGGCCTCGTACATCCTGGTGCGTCCCACCACGTCGTCGGACTTCACGGTGAGGAACTCCTGCAGCGAGTAGGCGGCGCCGTAGGCCTCCATGGCCCACACCTCCATCTCGCCGAGCCGCTGGCCGCCGAACTGCGCCTTGCCACCCAGCGGCTGCTGGGTGACGAGCGAGTAGGGCCCGATGCTCCGGGCGTGGATCTTCTCGTCCACCAGGTGGTGCAGCTTCAGCATGTACATGACGCCCACGGTGACGTTCTGGTCGAACGGCTCGCCGGTCCGGCCGTCGAAGAGCACCACCTGGCCTGCATGGTAGCTCCGCCTGCGTCGAGCAGCGCCGTGGATCTCGTCCTCGCGGGCGCCGTCGAACACCGGCGTCGCCACGTGCACGCCGTGCTGGAGACGCTGCGCCAGCGTCGGCAGCTCCTCGTCGGGCAGCTCGTCGATGAACGTCGCCGATCCGCTCGGTCAGGGTCGCCGTAGTCGAACACCCGCTTCAGCTCCTTGCGGAGCTGTTCGGGACCCCAGCTTCTGCTCGATGCATCTCCTCGATGCTGCTCGCCCACGCCCTTGGCGCCGCCCAGCCGAGGTGGGTCTCCAGGATCTGGCCCGACGTTCATGCGGGACGGGACGCCCAGCGGGTTCAGCACGATGTCCACCGGGCGGCCGTCCTCGAGGTACGGCATGTCCTCCTCGGGGAGCACGCGGGAGACGACGCCCTTGTTGCCGTGGCGGCCGGCCATCTTGTCGCCCACCGCCAGCTTGCGCTTGATGGCGACGTACACCTTCACCATCTTGATGACGCCCGGCGGCAGCTCGTCGCCCTTCTTCAGGCGGCCGATCTTCTCGCCGAAGAGCAGCTTGATGAGCTCGCGCTGCTCGTCGAAGTTCTGCGACCACCTTGCGGACCTTGCTCCTGCGACCTCGCTCTGGCGCGGCGATCTCGCCCCAGTAGCGCTGGGGAACGGTGTCGAGCAGGGCGTCGTCGAGCACGTCGCCCTTCTTGAGGAGCTGGTTGCCGCTCGTCGTCGACCAGGCGGCCGGAGACCGTCTTGGCCGGCGAGCAGCCGCCGGATCTTGCCGTACGCCGAGTCCTGGATGATGCGGATCTCGTCGTTCTGGTCCTTGAGGAGCTTCGCCTCCTCCATCTCCTCGATGGCCTTGGCGCGCTCGTCCTTGTCCACGCCCTTGCGGGAGAAGACCTTGGCGTTGATGACCGTGCCGGTCACGCCCGGCGGCACCCGCAGGGAGGTGTCGCGCACGTCGCCCGGCCTTCTCGCCGAAGATGGCCCGGAGCAGCTTCTCCTCGGGGGAGAGCTGCGTCTCGCCCTTGGGCGTGATCTTGCCGACCAGGACGTCGCCCGGCTTCACCTCGGCGCCGATGCGGATGATGCCCGACTCGTCGAGGTCCTTGAGGGCCTCCTCGCCGACGTTGGGGATGTCGCGGGTGATCTCCTCCTTGCCGAGCTTGGTGTCACGGGCGATGCACTCGAACTCCTCGATGTGGATCGAGGTGTAGACGTCCTCCTTGAGCAGGCGCTCGGAGAGGAGGATGGAGTCCTCGAAGTTGTAGCCCTGCCAGGGCATGAAGGCGACCACCACGTTCTGGCCGAGCGCCAGCTCGCCCATCTCCGTGGCCGGGCCGTCGCCGATGACGTCGCCCTTCTTCACCTGGTCGCCCGGCTTCACGATGGGCTTCTGGTTGATGCAGGTGTTCTGGTTCGAGCGCTGGTACTTGATGAGGTTGTAGATGTCGACCTCGTTCGCCACGTCGGTGGTGCGAGGCCTGCACGTCGGCCTTCACCACGATGCGGGCGGCGTCAACCGACTGCACCACCCCGTCGCGCCTGGCGACCACGCGTGACGCCCGAGTCGCGGGCCACGATGGCCTCGATGCCGGTGCCGACCAGCGGCGCGTCGGTGCGCAGCAGCGGCACCGCCTGGCGCTGCATGTTGGAGCCCATCAGCGCGCGGTTGGCGTCGTCGTTCTCCAGGAAGGGCATCAGCGAGGCGGCCACCGAGACGAGCTGGTTCGGCGACACGTCCATCAGGTCGACGTCGTCGGGGCGAAGCCTGCACGAACTCGCCCTCCTTGCCGGCAGGAGACCACGTTGCCGGTGAACTTGCCCTTCTTGTCGACCGGGGCGTTCGCCTGCGCGATGGTGTGCTTCTCCTCCTCCAGCGCCGAGTAGAAGCTTCACCTCGTCGGTGACCCGGCCCTTCTCCACGCTTGCCGGTAGGGCGTCTCGACGAAGCCGTACTCGTTCACCCGCGCGTAGGTCGAGAGCGAGGCGATGAGGCCGATGTTCGGGCCTTCCGGCGTCTCGATGGGGCAGATGCGGCCGTAGTGGGTGGGGTGGACGTCGCGCACCTCGAAGCCGGCGCGCTCGCGGGTGAGGCCGCCCGGCCCGAGGGCCGACAGGCGCCGCTTGTGGGTCACCTCGGAGAGCGGGTTCGTCTGGTCCATGAACTGCGAGAGCTGCGAGGAGCCGAAGAACTCCTTGATCACCGCCGTCACCGGCTTGGCGTTGATCAGGTCGTGCGGCATGAGCGTCTCGATCTCCTGGAGGCTCATCCGCTCCTTGATCGCGCGCTCCATTCGCACCAGGCCGATGCGGTACTGGTTCTCGAGCAGCTCGCCCACCGCGCGCACGCGGCGGTTGCCGAGGTGGTCGATGTCGTCGATGTCCTTGCCTGCGTCTTGCCGTTCTTGAGGTCGATGAGGTAGCGGACCACCTCCAGGATGTCGCGCTTGGTCAGGACCTGGCTGTCGAGCGGCTCGTCCAGCCCGAACTTGAAGTTCAGCTTCAGGCGGCCGACCTTCGACAGGTCGTACCGCTCGGCGTTGAAGAAGAGGTTGATGAAGAGGTTGGTCGCCGTCTCCGGGGTCGGCGGATCGCCCGGGCCGCAGCCGCCGGTAGATCTCCATGATCGCCTCCTCGGGCGAGGCGATCTTGTCGAGCATGAGCGTGTCGCGGAGCGCACGGCAGCACGTTCAGGTTGTCGATGAAGAGGACGCTGAAGCTCCTTGATGTCGCGCTTGGCGCAGCTCCTCCACCTTGGCCTCGGTGACCTCCTCGTTGCACTCGAGGAGCACCTCGCCGGTGGACTCGTCCACCACGTCGTAGGCCGAGATCTTGGTGTAGACCTCCTCCGCGTCGATCGGCAGCGCTTGATGCTTGCGCCGCACGCAGCTTCTTGATGGCCGTCTCGCGTGAACTTGCGGTTCTTCTTGACGATCACCTCGCCGGACTTCGGATCCTTGATGTCGCGGGTGGCGCGCTGGCCTTTGAGCAGCTCGGGGTCGAGGTCTTCTCGAACTCGGCCCTTCCCCTCGATGCGGATCTCCTCGGTGTCGTAGTAGTACTTGAGGATCTCCTCGGTGCGAGCCGCGGAAGTCGATGGGGTCCTTCTTGGCCGTGTCGGGCACCGCGCCCAGCGCGCGGAGGAGCACCGTGGCCGGCAGCTTGCGGCGGCGGTCGATGCGGACGTAGAGCATGTCCTTGTGGTCGAACTCGAAGTCGATCCACGAGCCGCGGTACGGGATGATCCGGGCGTTGTAGAGGATCTTGCCGGAGGTATGGCTCTTGCCCTTGTCGTGATCGAAGAACGCGCCCGGGCGAGCGGTGGAGCTGGCTGACGACGACCCGCTCGGTGCCGTTGATGATGAAGGTCCCGTTCTCGGTCATCAGCGGGATCTCGCCGAAGTAGACCTCCTGCTCCTTCACGTCGCGGATGGACTGGGCGCCGGTCTCCTCGTCCTTGTCCCAGACCACCAGGCGGACCACCACCTTGATCGGCGCGGAGAAGGTCATCCCGCGCTGGTGGCACTCGTCCACGTCGTACTTGGGCTTCTCGAGGTGGTAGCTCACGAACTCGAGCGAGCTGGTCTCGTTGAAGTCCTTGATGGGGAAGACGCTCTTGAAGACGCCCTGGAGCCCGGTGTCCTCGCGCTTCTCGGGCGGCGACGTCGGCCTGGAGGAACTTGTCGTAGCTGGATTTCTGGATGGCGATCAGGTTCGGGATGTCGATGATCTTGTTGATCTTTCCAAAGCTACGCCGGACCCGGAAGTTGTTCTGAACGGTCAGCGCCATACGCGATCGATCCTCTCGGCCCCTGCTCGGGTTCCGCCAGAAATGGCTCGAGCCGACACCGGCCGGCGAGCCGCCCCTTCACCCTCTCGGGTGAAGTCTCTCTTCGACGCTCTGGTCAGGGGCTCCCTCCATAATGGCTCGGCGCCCTCCTGTCAAAGCGTAGGCTCGCGGCCCGGCAAGGCGCATGCATGGCGCCCTGCCGAGCCTGAGCCTGCCAAGCGGGCGAGCTACTTCAGCTCGACCTTGGCGCCCGCGGCCTCGAGCTTCTTCTTCAGCTCGTCGGCCTCGGTCTTCGGGATACCCGCCTTCACTTCCTTGGGGGCACCCTCGACGAGGTCCTTGGCCTCCTTCAGGCCGAGGCCGGTGATGGCGCGGACCTCCTTGATGACGTTGATCTTGTTCGCGCCGGCCTCGGCGAGGACCACCGTGAACTCGGTCTTCTCCTCCACCGGAGCCGCCGCCGCGGCCGGGCCGCCGGCCACCATCACCGGAGCCGCCGCCGCCGACACGCCCCACTTCTCCTCGAGCTTCTTCACCAGCTCCGCCGCCTCCATCACGGTGAGCGTGCTGAGCTGGTCCACGATCGTGTTCAAGTCTGCCATGTCCTTGTGCCCGTTTCTCGACGGCGGGTTCCCACCCGCCGCATCGCGTGAGTGGATGTACCGTCAGCCTGCCTTCTCGAGCTGCTCCTTGCGCGCGCCCAGCACCTGCGCGAGCTGTTGCCCTGGAGTTGCCAGCATCCGCGCCAGCCTCACGGCCGGCTGCGAGATCACGTTGGCGATCTTGCCGCGGAGCTCCTGGATGCCCGGCATCTTCGCCAGGGCCTGAATACCCTCGGCGTCGATGACCCGTCCCTCGACCACGGCCGACCGGATCCCGAGCTTCTCGCGATCCTTGAAATCGACCAGGATCTTCGCCGGCGCCACCACGTCGGAATACGACATGATGAGCGCGGTCGGGCCGACGAACTGCTCGGCCAGGGCCTCCACCGGCGTGCCCTTCGCGGCGCGCCGGGCCAGGGTGTTCTTCACGACCTTGTAGTCGAGCGCTGCGTCGCGAAACTTCTTGCGCAGGTCGGTCACGGTCGCCACGTCGAGCCCCCTGGGCTCGGCGAGGATGGCAGCCTTCACCTTCGTCATCAGCTCGTGCAGCTCGCCGATGACCTTCTCCTTCTCCGTCCGGTTCACGTTGTCCTCACCACCTTTCCGGCCGCCCCGGCCTCGTGGGCTGGCGACGGCTCACTGGGTCTTCGGACAGGCCGGACGGCCGGTACGTCGACCCCCTGTCCAAGCAGGGGACGCTTCGAGAAACGCTCCCGTCTCGGCGGGTCGGGACGCTGCCCGTTTGACCGCTTCCGCCTCGAACTTCTCGCACTCGAGGAGGGCGCGGGCCCGCTGTCTTGGAACCAGGAAACACCGGCGGCACGATGCCGCCGGATACCTCGCCGGGCGGGGAACATCCGCCACCCGAAAGCTCTCACCGCAAGGCGGTCGCGCCGCCGGCGGCGCTCAGGCGTGGGCCGCGGTGAGCTCCGCGGTGTCGAGCTTGATGCCCGGCCCCATGGTGGTGCTCACCGTCACGTTCTTCACGTAGACGCCCTTAGCCGTCTGGGGCTTCGCCTTGTAGATGACCTCCATGATCGCGCTCAGGTTCGCCTTGAGCTTCTCCGGCTCGAAGGAGGCCTTGCCGAACGGGACGTGGACGATGCCCGCCTTCTCCACCCGGAACTCCACCTTGCCGGCCTTCTGCTCCTTCACCGCGCGGGCGATGTCCATGGAGACGGTGCCGACCTTGGGGTTCGGCATGAGGCCGCGGGGGCCGAGCAGCTTTCCCAGCCGGCCCACCACGCCCATCATGTCCGGCGTGGCGAGCACCTTGTCGAACTCCATGAAGCCCCCCTGGATCTTCTCCGCCAGGTCCTCGGCGCCCGACGATGTCGGCGCCCGCCTCCTGCGCCTCACGAGCCTTGTCGCCCTTGGCGAAGACGGCCAGCTGCACCGCCTTGCCCATGCCGTGCGGCAGCACCACCGCGCCGCGCACCACCTGGTCTGCGTGCTTGGGGTCCACGCCCAGGTTGATGGCCGCGTCGACCGACTCGTCGAACTTCTTGGTGGCGGTGTCCTTCACCAGCTAGAGCGCCTCGTCGAGCTTGTAGTGCCGCGCGCGATCGACCTTGGCCGCGGCCGCCTTGTTCTTCTTCCCGATGTTTGCCATGTGCGTTCCCCGTGCGGCCTAGCCGACGATCTCGATTCCCATCGAAAGCGCCGTGCCCTCCACGGTGCGCATCGCTGCCTCCAGCGAGCCGGCGGTCATGTCCTGCATCTTCACCTTGGCGATCTGCTCCACCTGCGCGCGCGTGACCTGGCCCACCTTCTCCTTGCCCGGGTTGTGGGCGCCGGAGCCCTTCTTCTTCTCCGTGTGGAGGCCGGCCGCCTTCTTGAGCAGCACGGCGGCCGGCGGCGTCTTCAGCACGAAGCTGAAGGAGCGGTCGGCGTAGACCGTGATGATGACCGGGATGATGAGGCTCTCCTTGGCTTGCTGCTGGGTCTGCGCGTTGAACTGCTTGCAGAACTCCATGATGTTGACGCCGTGCTGGCCGAGCGCTGGGCCGACCGGCGGCGCCGGGTTGGCCTTTCCCGCCGGGATCTGCAGCTTCACCTGCCCTGTAATCTTCTTCATGGCCTCTTCCCTCCGGGCGGCGGCCGGTGGCCGTCCCCTGCGTGGTCATCCTGGCGTTGACGCGCCTCCCACGCTCTGCCCGGCGAGCACCTGCGCCCGCCGGTCGCTTCTCAGGTCTTCTCCACCTGCATGAAATCGAGCTCGACCGGGGTGGCGCGGCCGAAGATGGAAACGAGCACGCGGAGCTTGCCCTTCTCCGGCTTCACCTCCTCCACCGTGCCGTTGAAGTTGGAGAAGGGGCCGTCGGTGACGCGCACCTGGTCGCCGTCCTCGAACTGCACCCGGGGCTTCGGCTTCAGCGTGCCCTCGGAGATCTGGTTGGTGAGGCGGGCGACCTCCACCTCCCTGATGGCCGGCACGTCGCGCGGCGTCTTGGCGCTTCCCACGAAGCCGGTGACCTTGGGGGTGGACTTCACCATGTGCCAGGTCTGGTCGGCCATCTGCATGTGGACGAGCACGTAGCCGGGGAAGAACTTCCGCTTGGAGGTCTTCTTCTCCCCCTTCACCATCTCCACCACCTGCTCCATCGGGATGAGCACCTCCCCGAAGCACTCCGCCAGGGTGGAGGCCTTGCGCTCCGCCGCCTTGCCCGGCTCCTGCTCGTCGTACTCCACCCTCTCCTCTCCGTGCTGGCGAACGTGCTCCTCCAGCGACTTCTTCACCTTGTTCTCGAAGCCAGAGTAGGTGTGCACGACGTACCACTTCTTCGCCATGTCGCTCATTCTCCGTTCTCGCTGTCTGCGGGTTCCGGTCGCCACTCCCCCCGAGCAGCGAAGGCAAGCCCACCGCGATCAATAGACGAGCGAGCTGAGTTTCGCCCAGATGAGGTCGAAGCCGCCCAGGATGGCCGCCGCGATGAAGGTGGCGACCACCACCGCCACCGTGGCGGCGCGCGTCTCGCGCATGGAGGGCCAGGTGACCTTCTTGAGCTCGTTCGCGACCTCGAAGGAGACGGTGTGGGCGCGCGCGTTGCGCCAGACGAGGATCGCCGCCACGACGGCGATGGCGAAGCCGAGGACCGTGGAGAGCGTCCAGTCCTCGCCGAAGATCGGCGGGTCGTTCAGGCGCGCGAAGCCAAAGCCGAGGGCGATGACGCGCTCCAGGAAGACGCCGATGACGGCCGCCGCGGCCACGTAGAAGACCACCACCATCCGCTTGGGGTCGATTCCGGTCGAGCTGTCCGCCGCCATGTATGCGTGCCTCGGAGTGAATGGGCGACCTACGCTGCGCTCGCCCGCTGCCTTGTCGCCAACCTAAAGTTGGCAGGCCAGGAGGGATTCGAACCCCCAACCCGCGGTTTTGGAGACCGCTGCTCTAGCCGTTCGAGCTACTGGCCTGCATGAGCGTGCCGGCTGTGAGACCGGCCCCTTCTACTTCGTCTCCTTGTGGCCCTGGTGCTTGCGGCACCGGGGGCAGTACTTGGAGCGATTCAGCTTCTCCTGCGTCTTCTTCTTGTTCTTGGTGGTCGAGTAGTTCCGCTCTTTGCAGACGGTGCACTCGAGGATGATGATGCTGCGATTGCCAGCCATGGACAGCCCCGTTCGAGAAGCGGGCGGGGAGACCCGCCCTCCAGAGTGAGGAAGAGTAGCGCTAGGCGACGACCTCGGCCACGACGCCGGCGCCCACCGTCCGGCCACCCTCCCGGATGGCGAACCGCAGCTCCTTCTCCATCGCGATCGGCGTGATCAGCTCCACCTCCACCGACACGTTGTCGCCCGGCATCACCATCTCCACCCCGGCCGGCAACGTCATCGCCCCCGTCACGTCCGTCGTCCGGAAGTAGAACTGCGGCCGGTACCCGTTGAAGAACGGCGTGTGCCGCCCACCCTCCTCCTTGGTGAGCACGTACACCTCGCCCTTGAACTTCGTGTGCGGCGTGATCGACCCGGCTTCGCCAGCACCTGCCCACGCTCCACCTCTTCACGCTTGAGGCCGCGCAGCAGGCACCCCACGTTGTCGCCCGCCTGCCCCTCGTCGAGCAGCTTGCGGAACATCTCCACGCCCGTCACCACCGTCTTCGCCGTGGCCTTGATGCCGACGATCTCCACCTCCTCGCCGACCTTGATCACCCCGCGCTCCACCCTCCCCGTCGCCACCGTCCCGCGCCCCGAGATGGAGAACACGTCCTCCACCGGCATCAGGAACGGCTTGTCCGTCGCCCGCTTCGGCGTCGGAATGTAGCTGTCCACCGCGTCCATCAGCCGCTGGATCGACGGCTTCGCCCAGATCGCCCTTGTCCCCCTCCAGCGCCTTCAGCGCCGAGCCCTTCACGATGGGGAGCTCGTTGCCCGGGAACTCGTAGCTCGTGAGCAGCTCCCGCACCTCCAGCTCCACCAGCTCCAGCAGCTCCGGGTCGTCCACCATGTCCACCTTGTTCAGGTAGACCACGATGTACGGCACCCCCACCTGCCGGGCGAGCAAGATGTGCTCCCGCGTCTGCGGCATCGGACCGTCCGCCGCGCTCACCACCAGGATCGCGCCGTCCATCTGCGCCGCCCCGGTGATCATGTTCTTCACGTAGTCCGCGTGGCCAGGGCAGTCGACGTGCGCGTAGTGCCGCTTCTCGGTCTGGTACTCCACGTGCGCCGTGGCGATGGTGATCCCGCGCTCGCGCTCTTCGGGCGCCTTGTCGATCTGGTCGTAGGCCATGAACGTCGCCATGCCCTTCTGCGCCAGCACCTTGGTGATCGCCGCCGTCAAGGTCGTCTTCCCGTGGTCCACGTGCCCGATGGTCCCGACGTTCACGTGCGGCTTGTTTCGCTCGAACTTTTCCTTGGCCATGTGCGCTCCCGACCTTTCTGCACCCTTGAAGCTGGAGCCCTCTTCCAGGATTGAACTGGAGACCTCGTCCTTACCAAGGACGCGCTCTACCGACTGAGCTAAGAGGGCCTGCCCTCGAACCGCCTGCTTTCCTCACACCGACGCGGAAGAATGGAGCGGGAAACGGGATTCGAACCCGCGACATTCAGCTTGGAAGGCTGACGCTCTACCAGCTGAGCTATTCCCGCGTTCGAAACACCTCACCACGAGACCTCGAGACCAGACACCACGACCGAGTGGAGGGGGGTGGATTCGAACCACCGAAGGCGAAGCCGGCAGATTTACAGTCTGCTCCCTTTGGCCGCTCGGGAACCCCTCCCAACCTGTACCGCCGTCCTTCAAGCACACCGCCCGACGCCCGCGAGCGCCTCTCCTCGCGCACCCGGCGCGACCTCTTCACTCGACGACCCGTCGCCCACGAAGCTGGCGGTGGGATTCGAACCCGCGACCTGCTGCTTACAAGGCAGCTGCTCTACCGGCTGAGCTACGCCAGCCCAGGCGGACGACACGACGCGGGACTACCTTGCGGAGCGGATCTCGACGGCCCCACGAGCCCCGTAGAGCGGCGGTTTCTAGCCCCCTGCCGAGTGGTTGTCAAGCGTGGGGGAGCCGCGATTCCCTCGCCCAGGCGGCCGCTGCGCCGCAGCCCGTTGCCGGGCCGCCTCGTAGATGGCGATGGCCGCGGTGACCGAGGCGTTGAGGCTCCCCACCCTGCCTCTCATGGCGATGCGCGCCACCCGGTCGCAGGTCCGGCGCACCAGAGGGCGCACGCCGCTCCCCTCTGCGCCGATCACCAGCGCCGTGGGAAGCGCGAGATCCACGTCGGCGAGCTCCACCTCGCCATCGGCGGCGAGGGCGATGGTCCAGACGCCGCCCCGCTTCAGCTCCTCCACCGCCCGCGCCAGGTTCGTCACCTGGGCGATGGCCGCGTGCTCGACCGCGCCGGCCGAGGCCTTGGCCACCGCCGGGGTGACCCCCACCGCCCGGTCCCTGGGGATGACGATCCCGTGGGCGCCGAGCGCGTGGGCCGAGCGGACCACCGCCCCGAGGTTCTGCGGGTCCTCCAGGCCATCGAGGAGCACAAGGAGAGGGCTCTCCCCGGCCGCGGCGGCGCGCCCGGAGAGCTCCTCGAGGGTGCGGTAGCGGTAGTCGGCCACCACGGCAACCACGCCCTGATGCCGGTCGGTTCCCGCCAGCCGGTCGAGACGGGCTCGCGGCGCCTCCCGGACGGTCGCCCCGGCCGCCTCGGCGAGCCGGCCGAGCTCGGCGAAGGCCTGGCCCCTGTTGCCCCCCGGCGTGAGCCACAGCTCGGCGAGGCCCTGCCCACCCGCGCGGAGCAGCTCGCGCACCGGGTTCACGCCGTGAACGGTTCGCACCTGGTCACGACACGTCGAGCGGGAAGCTGACGTTGCGCGTCTGCTTCACGCAGGCGAGGTCGCTGCAGATGAAGAAGTCGACGCGCGCCACCACCTGGTGACTGCCGGCGGCGGTGGGGGAGAAGGCGTTCTCGAAGCGCATCACCTCGCCCTTGGCGCCCTCGGCGTCCGCCCGTCCGAGGGAGGCCCTGGCGAGGCCCAGGTCTTTCGGTGCCTGGAAGGTGATCTTGAGCGGCGCCTCCGGGTGCACCTTCCAGCCGGCGACGAGCGGCTTGATGGCGATGAGGAGCTTCCCCTTCTCGCCCACCGAGAGGCGCGTGGTCGAACCAGCGGTGTCGAGGGCGTAGGCCTTCGCGGCGTCGGCGCCGGCGTCGGCCCGCGCCGGGGCATGGACGGCGAGGCCGAGGGCCACTGCCACGGTCAGGAGGAGCTTCATCGAGGGGATCCCTTATTCGGTCGCGGCCCGAACGCAAGTGAAGTGGCTTCGCGGCGAAGGCCCCCGACCCGGCAGCGCCTCAGGTACCCTGCTGGCCAGGCGACCCGTGGTGATCGACCTCGCCGCGGCGGGCTCGACCCAGGACCATCGCCTCGGCCCGGGCGATCACCGCCGTGGCGACGTCCACCCCGCACGCCTCCTCGGCCGCGCGCAGCCCGGGAGAGCTCGTCACCTCGAAGACGAGCGGACCGCGCTTCACCTCCAGCATGTCGACCGCCGCCACCTCGAGACCGACCACGCGCGCGGCGCTCTCGGCCGCGCGCGCGCAGGCGGGGGAGAGCTCGCACGCCTCGAAGCGGGCGCCGCGCGCCAGCGAGCGCGAGAAGCGCCCCACCCGCGGGGTGCGGCGCAGCCCCGCCACCACCTGTCCGCCCACGACCAGCGCGCGCAGGTCGCGGCCACCGGCGCTCCTCACGTACTGCTGCACGACCACGTCCTGACCCAGCCCGAAGAGCGCCTCCAGGGCGGCCTCCAGCGACTGCAAGGTCTCGCAGATCAGGAGGCCGCTGTGGTCGCAGCGGGTGAGCAGCTTCACCAGCACCGGCAGGCCGCCGGCGTGGCGCACCATCTCCTTCAGGGCGGCGGCGTCGCTCGCCATCACGGTGAGCGGCACGCCCAGCCCGCGCGAGGTGAGGAGCTGCAGGCACTGAAGCTTGTTGCGGGAAGCGGCGATGGCCTGCCAGCCGTTCACCACGGGTGTCCCGAGGAGCTGGAGCTGCGAGAGCACCGCCATGCCGTGGGCGTGAACGGAGAGCCCGATCCGGGGGATCACCGCGTCGGTGGTAGGGAAGCGGCGCCGGTGGTGGAAGAGCGCGGGCTTTCCCCTGCCGAGCCCGAGCGCCACGTGCAGGGGGTCGACGACGCGGACCCGGTGGCCGCGCGCACGGGCGGCGTCGACCAGCCGGCCGGTGGTGTAGATGGCCGGCGAGCGGCTGAGGATGGTGAGGTTCACGGGCTACCCTCACCCGCCTTGCCCCCCCTCTCCCGAGGGAGAGGGGGGAGAGCTTCAGTTGACGGGCTTGTACTCGGCATCCACCACGTCGTCCTTCACCGCCCCGGGCGGAGGAGGCTGGGGGGCGCCGGCCTCGGGAGCGCCCGGCGCCCCCTCGGCCGCCGCCCCGGCGGTGCGGTAGAGCTCCTCGGCCGCCTTGTGGCTCGCCTGCTCCAGCCGCTCGGCCGCGGCCTTCACCTCCTCGGCGGTGCCCTTCTCGCGCACCTCGTGGACCTTCTTCACCGCCTCCTCGATCTCGCTCGCCACCGCGGGAGAGAGCTTGTCCTTGTTGTCCTTCAGCAGCTTCTCCATCTGGTAGGCCAGGTTCTCGGCACGGTTGCGCTGCTCCACCTCCTCGCGGCGCTGCTTGTCCTCCGTCTCGTGCGATCGCGCGTCGGCCACCATCTTCTCGACCTCGTCCTTGGCGAGGCCGGAGGAGTGGCTGATGGTGATCTTCTGTCTCCTTGCCGGTGCCCTTGTCCTTGGCCGAGACGTTGAGGATGCCGTTCGCGTCGATGTCGAAGGTCACCTCGATCTGCGGCAGGCCCCGCGGCGCGGGCGGGATGCCCTCGAGGTGGAACCGCCCGAGAGTCCGGTTGTCGCGCGCCATCTCGCGCTCGCCCTGCAGCACGTGGATCTCCACCGAGGTCTGGCTGTCGGAGGCCGTGGAGAAGGTCTCCGACTTCTTGGTGGGGATGGTGGTGTTGCGCTCGATGAGCCGCGTCATCACGCCACCCAGCGTCTCCACGCCCAGCGAGAGCGGGGTCACGTCGAGGAGGAGGATGTCCTTCACCTCGCCCGAGAGCACGCCTGCCTGGACCGCCGCGCCCACCGCCACCACCTCGTCGGGGTTCACGGTGCGGTTCGGCTCCTTCCCGAAGAACTTCTTCACGCCTCGCATGATGACCGGCATGCGGGTCTGCCCTCCGACCAGCACCACCTCGTCGATCTGGGACGTGTCGAGCTTCGCGTCGGCGAGGCACTTGCGGGTGGGCTCCAGCGAGCGCTCGACCAGCGGCTCGACCATCTGCTCGAGCTTGGCGCGCGTGAGCTTGATGGCGAGGTGCTTGGGCCCGGTCGCATCGGCCGTGAGGAAGGGCAGATTGATCTCCGTCTCCATGGTCGACGAGAGCTCGATCTTCGCCTTCTCGGCGGCCTCCTTGAGGCGCTGGAGCACCATCTTGTCCTTGGAGACGTCGATGCCGGTGTCCTTCTTGAACTCGGCGATGAGCCAGTCCATGAGGAGGAGGTCGATGTTGTCGCCGCCGAGGTGGGTGTCGCCGTTGGTGGCGAGCACCTCCACGACGTTCTCGCCCACCTCGAGGATGGAGATGTCGAAGGTGCCGCCGCCGAAGTCGTAGACGGCGATCTTCTCGTTCTTCTTCTTGTCGAGGCCGTAGGCCAGCGCCGCCGCGGTGGGCTCGTTCACGATGCGCCGGACGTTCAGGCCGGCGATCTCGCCGGCGTCCTTGGTGGCCTGACGCTGGGAGTCGTTGAAGTAGGCCGGCACGGTGATCACCGCGTCGGTCACCTTCTCGCCGAGGTAGTTCTCCGCCGCGCGCTTCAGCTTGAGGAGCACTTGCGCGCTGATCTCCGGCGCGCGAGTATTGCTTGCCGTCGATCTCGAGGCGGGCGTCGCCATTGGGGCCGGAGACCACGTGGTACGGGACGCGCTTCGTCTCCTCGGCCACCTCGTCGTACCGGCGGCCCATGAAGCGCTTGATGGAGTAGACGGTCTTCTCGGGATTCGTGATGGCCTGGCGCTTCGCGACCTGACCGACCAGCCGCTCGCTGTCCTTGGTGTAGGCGACGACCGACGGGGTGAGGCGCGACCCCTCTTCGTTGGTGATGACGTCGGGCTCCTTGCCCTCCATCACCGCGACCACGGAGTTGGTGGTGCCGAGGTCGATGCCGATGATCTTCGCCATGATAGGTTCATCCTCCTGAGTAGTGGGGCCAAGCTAAGTCGGCGATCCCCCGTGTCAAACGCCTCCTCGCCGCGCGCGCCCACGGGTTTTTCCCTGCGCTGCGAGCGCATGGTTGTCGCACCACCCGCCTCTCTCGCCCGGAGCCGAGCGCACCCGTGGCCACCGCTTCGCACCAGTTCCCCTCGCGCCGTCGGATCTCTCTCGGGTGCGTAGCGAACGGATCTCTCTCGGGTGCGTAGCTCGCTGCGCACTTCGGGAGCCGGGCGACGCACCTCCCCACCCGGAACCTTCGTGTGCATCCTGGTGCTACCTCAGCAATTTCGACCGCTTGGTCGCCCGCTGACGCGGGTGAAGGTGCTGGCATTGGCCTTGCTTGGTCCTGGCGCCGCAGACACATCGAGGTGTCGGCCCACCGGAAGCGAGGATTGATGACGATGCAGTCGGCGATGCAAATGAAGTTCGAGCAGGAACCGGCCTTCGGGCATATCGAGCCCCGGGCCGTCTCGAGCTTCGCCGTCCTGCTCAACGCCAACGCTCGCCAGGTGAGTCGTGAGGTGTGCGACGCCCTGCGGCGGGTGGTGAACCCGCGCGACCTCTTCCTTTCTCGCGACGCCAGGGAGGCGAGCGCCATCGCCGAGACCGTGATCGGCCGCCGCTATGGTGCGGTCTTCACGGGCGGCGGGGACGGCACCTTCGTGGGCTGGGTGAACCAGATCCTCGACCGTACCGAGCGGCGGGCGCTGCCCGCTCCGCGCTTCGGCGTGATGGCGCTCGGCACGGGCAACGCGATGGCCGAGGTGGTCGGCGCTCGGCCGCTGGGTCATCTCGAGGAGCTGGGCGCCTACGCGCGCGGGGAAGCTCGCCGCACGCGCCGCCTCGACCTCCTCGTCTGCCGGGGGCGGCGCACGCCGTTCGCGGGCGTTGGCCTCGACGCGGCCATCCTCAACGACTATGCGTGGCTCAAGACCTGGGCGAAGGAGAAGCTCGGCCGGAGCAGCGCGAGCGCCGTGGCCTCGGGCCTCTCGGGCTACGCGCTCGCGGTCGCCCTCCGCTCCCTCCCCCGCCACCTTCGCGAGCGGCGTCCCGCCTACTGCGAGCTGGTGAACCTGGGAAGGCCAGCCTACCGGCTGGACGCGCGCGGCCGCCAATTGGGCCAGGCCGTCGCGACGGGCGACCTCCTCTACGCCGGCCCCTGCGCCCTGGCCGCCGCCAGCACGGTCCCCTACTACGGCTTTGGCCTCAAGGCCTTTCCCTTCGCCGACACGCGGCCGGGCTCGATGCAGCTCCGCCTCGCCACCGAGCTTCCGGTGGCCTCCCTCCTCTGGCACCTGCCGAGGGTCTGGGCGGGCGAATTCTCCCACCCTGCCCTCCTCGACTTCCACGCCGAGCGGGTGGGGGTGCGCTTCGAGCGGCCCGTGCCTTCGCAGGTCGGCGGCGATGCCGAGGGCTGGGTGGACGAGGTGGAGTTCGCGCTCAGCCCCAAGCCGGTGGAGCTGGTCGATTTCGCCGCCTCAGCACGGCGCCCCCGGCTGGTGAGCTGAGGCTGGCGCGGCGCCCGCGGCCTCCTCCGGACGCCGAGGCTGGCCGGCCAGCACGTGCAAGAGCTCCGGCAGGGCCTGCACCCTCGCCCGCTCCTCGATGGTGAGCCTCGCCAGCGCCTCTTCCACGTTCCCGGCGTCGCGGATCTTCTTTTCGGCCACCGCCTCCACGGGGTGGACGTGCCCGGGCGGCGGCGGAGGAGGCCGGTCGGTGAGGGCGAGGTGGCGCGCCAGCAGCTCGGGGCTGCTGACGATCTCGGCCAGGCTGGGAGCGGCCGACACGGCGTCGCGGTAGACGGGAAAGGCGGCCTCCGCGGCGAGCGAGATGGCGGGAGGGGCCGTCTCCTCGGGCGTCCGGAGCAGGCCCAGTCGCTCGACCCTCTCTCCCACCGCCACCGAGGCGGTGAGCTTCGAGACGGGCGCTGCGAGCACCATGCCCACCACGGCGGGCGAGAGCCAGGCCAGCATCTGCCAGGAGATGGCGTCGCCCACGATGGCGAGCGCCACACCCGCCACCATGTGCCAGCGGTGGCGGTAGAGGACCTGCGACCAAGGCACGCTCCCGCCCTCGCGCTGCTGCGGCTTCCAGCCCGAGCTCTTGCCGCGCAGGATGTCGAGCACCAGGCCCACGTGGATGAGGGCCATCACCGGCGCGATCAGCGCGGAGAGCACCACCTCCAGCAAGAATCCCACGGTGAGCCGTACCGCGCCCCCGCTGGCGCGGCGCAGCCGCGGATCGGCGAGGGTGGTGAGGAAGCCCAGGGTCTTGGGGCCGAAGAGGATGACCATGGTGACGCCGAAGAGCCGGATGGCCCGTACCGGGTCTATCCGCGGCCAGAGCGGGAAGAGCGTGGAGGTGGGCCCGAAGTATTGCTGGCGGGCGACCTCGTACTGCACACCGAGCGCCAGGGCGGCGAGGACGAAGAGGAGCCAGAAGGTGGCCGAGAGGTAAGACATGACGCCCGCCGCGAGGTGGAGGCGGCTCACCCAGTGCAGCCCCTTCGCGCGGATGACGCGCAGGTGCTGGAGGTTGCCCTGGCACCAGCGCCGGTCGCGGATGGCGAGGTCGATGAGCGAGGACGGGCACTCCTCGAACGAGCCCTCGAGGTCGTCCGCGATGGAGACGCCCCATCCCGCTCGCCGGATGAGCGCAGCCTCCACGAAGTCGTGGCTGAGGATGGGCCCGCCGAACGGTGGCTTGCCCGGCAGCACGGGGAGGCCCGCCGCGTCCATGAAGGCGCGCGTGCGGAGGATGGCGTTGTGGCCCCAGAAGCTCGCCTCCCTGCCCGTCCACCAGGTGAGGCCCCCGGTGAGCATCCCCCCGTACACCCGGCTGGCGAAGGCCTGCACGCGGGCCATGAGCGTGGTGCCGCGGTGGAGGTGCGGCAGACTCTGGATGAGGCCGGCGTCCGGGTCGGACTCCATGCGCTGCGCCAGGGCCACGAGGGTGGCGCCCTCGATCAGGCTGTCGGCGTCGAGCATGAGGAGGTGGTCGTAGGCGCCGCCCCAGCGGGTGCAGAAGTCGTGGAGGTTGCCCGACTTGTGCGCCGTGTTGTCCCTGCGCCGCCGGTAGTAGACGCGGATGGCGTGGCCGAGGCGACGGCGCAGCGCGAGGACCGCCTCCTCCTCCCCGAGGGCGATGTCGGCCCGGGTGGTGTCGCTGAGCAGGAAGATGTCGAAGGCGTGGCCCTCGCCCAGCCCGACGAGCTCGTGCGCCATGGCATCGAGGGCCGCGGCCACCCGGGCAGGGTCCTCGTTGTAGGTGGGCATGAGGAGCGCGGTGCGGGTCGAGAGCGGGGCGCCCGCGGCCGGCGGAGCGCGGCGCTGGCCGAGATGTCGCACGAAGCCGGCGAGGGAGGTGACGAACGGCAGGCTGATCCAGCTGATGTTCACCGCGAAGAGCAGGAGCACCAGGGTGGGGAGGAGCGTCGGGCGCCCGACCGAGAGCGCGAGCCGCAATTCGTTCGTGGCGTAGGCGGCGAGCGCGACCGAGGCCCCGAGGACGACCATCCTGCGCCACCGGGCGGCACGCGCGCCCCAGGGGTTCACGGGGCGACGGCGCGACCGCTCATCGAACCAATCGAGCGGCTGCGGCGGCATCGGGCCCGGCACCTCGACCGGCATCCCCTCGGCAACTTGAAGGAACGCGACCGACCCCTTGGATGATGTCATGGCTTGGTCCAGCGGTAGAGCCACACCTCGGCGCGGCGCTCGTCGTCGAAGGTGAGCTCGGCGCGTAGCTCGGAGAGCTCGGCGCCCTGCGGGTCGAGGATGAAGGTGAGCCGGTAGCCGCGGGTGAGGGGATTCTCGCTCACCACCACGTGATCCACCTTGCCCGCCGAGGCGGTGACCGCGGCCCTGGGCGGTCCGCAGAGCCCCTCGCACTTCTTCCCGCCTGGGCCGTAGTCGACGACGAAGCGGCGAACCGGGGTGGGCACCTTCACGTCGGCCCGCCCGAAGGCGGAGGACACCACGCGAAGGTAATCCTTGGCGGCGGTCGGCTCGCTGCCCCAGTGGAGCTGGTAGGAGATGCGGACCTCCGAGCCGGCGGGGAACGGCTTCCGGGGGCGCCAGAAGGCCACGATGTTGTCGTGGATCTCCGAGTGCGTGGGGATCTCGGTGAGGATGACGGCGCCGGGCCCCCACCCCCCACCGGCTCCACCCAGAGGCTGGGCCGCTTCTCGAAGTGCGACTCGAAATCCTGGTAGGCGGCTGGGTCGCGATTCCGCTGCATGAGCCCGAAGCCCGCCGGCCGCTCGTCTTCGAAGGCGTTGATCTGCAGCTTGGTGGGGTTGGCGAGCGGTCTCCACAGGTGCTCGCCGCGGCCGTTGAACATGAGGAGCCCGTCCGAGTCGTGAACCTCCGGACGAAAGTCGTCGACCCCGGCCCGCCCGTTCGCCGAGAACATGTACATGCTCGTCCCGGGGGCCAACCCCACCTCGCTCACCTCGACCCTCGGGAAGAGCACCGCGTCCACCTTCATCACGGTGTCCTGCCCCGGCCGAAGCTCGAAGCGGTAGGCGCCGGTGAGGCTCTCGCTGTCGAGGAGCGCGTGCAAGACGATGGCGGTGGCGCCCGGCGCCGGCTCCTCCAGCCAGAACGCGCGAAACACGGGAAACTCCTCGCCCGCCGGGTCGCCCACCTTGAGGGCGAGACCCCGGGAGGAGAGCCCGTACCACTGGTCCCGGCCGAGCGAGCGGAAGTAGCTCGCCCCCTGGAAGACCCCCACCTCGTCGAAGCGCTCCGGGTCGTTCACCGGGAAGAGCAGCCGGAAGCCGGAGAAGCCAACGTCCTCGGCCGGCAGCGGCTCCTTCAGCAGCTTACCCACCGTGAACATGTCGGGGCGGTAGGCGAGGTGGGTGGCCACCCCGCCCTTCACCAACGAGACCTCGACCGCGCTCTTGAAAAGGTAGCCGAGCGGCAGGAGCTGCAAGCGGAAGTTGCTTCCCGGCTCGGCCCAGATGGTCGCAGCGGGGTCGAAGCGGATGTCGCGGTACTGGTCGTACTCGAGCTTGGAGAGCGACTCGGGAAGGTTCGCCGGCGGGGGCGCGTAGGGCGACCTCGCCAGGTCCCGCGCCCTGTCCACCACCGTTTGGTCGCCGAAGGGCGCGATCTTCGCCGCGGGCGACGCGGCGGGAGCGGGCGTCTCGGCCTCCGCGGAGGCGAGGTGGTATCCGCCCCCGGCGAGCGGGGCGAGGGCGCCCAGCGCGACCGCCAGGACGCCCCCTCGAATCCTCCGGCTCCAGGGCCCGCGATCGCGGCGGGTGGTGCCTTCGATTGCAGCCAGGGGCTCTCGCCTTTTTTCTCTGTTTTCCGCCATGTTCTGGCGCACAGGATGGTGTCGCCCTCCGCCGAACGGCAGCGGCCACTCCACCAGGGTCTGCGCAATCTGTCGCGGGTGGGGACAGTGCAAAATCCGCACGACGATCGCCTGCTCGGTCGCCTGCACTGCCTCCGACCCGCCGAGCCCACTCCCTGCCGCCCCTTGAGACCTACCTCTTTCATTGGCTAGCCTCCTTGTGGGTCGCCTACCTGGTAGAGTCCTCCCCAGGCGGCCTGAATCCGAATTGCGAGGGATATCGAGCTTGAAGCGAGCCATCGTCTACCTGCTGACCGCCGCCACCCTGCTGGGGCTCCTCTTCGGAGTGACTCCCGCGTGGGGCGACTCGCTTCCGCTGGTGCAGGAAACAGCCCGCGCGACCTATCAGCCATCGGCCAGCGAGAAGGCTTTTCTCGACGAGCTCCAACACCGCACGTTCCAGTTCTTCTGGAGCTTCTCTCCGGAGAAGACGGGCCTCATGCCCGACCGCGCCCCAGGACCGAGCGCCTCCAGCGTGGCCGGCATCGGCTTCGCGCTCACCTCCTACCTGGTGGGGGTCGAGCGAGGCTACGTCACCCGCGGCGAGGCGGCCGCTCGTACCCTCGCCACCCTGCGTACGCTTTGGCAAGCGCCCCAAGGGCCCGAGGTGGGCGGCGTCTCCGGCTACAACGGGCTCTTCTACCACTTCCTCGACCCGCGCGGACTCCGCACCGATCGCTACTCCGAGCTCTCCACCATCGACACCGCCCTCCTCATGGCGGGGGTGCTGTCCGCACAGGTCTACTTCGACCGCGAGGAGCCCACCGAGCTAGCCATCCGCGGCCTGGCCGATCGGCTCTACCAGCGCGTCGATTGGGCCTGGGCCTCCTCACCTCGCCGCAGCCCCCTCCTCAGCATGGGGTGGAGCCCGGAGGAAGGGTTCATCGAGGCCGACTGGAATGGCTACAACGAGGGCATGATCCTCTACCTCCTGGCGCTCGGCTCGCCGACGCATCCCGTCGAGCCTCGCGCGTGGGAGGCGTGGACGACCTCCTATGGGTGGGCGGACGCGCCGGGAACCTCCCACGTCACCTTCGGGCCGCTCTTCGGCCACCAGTATTCGCACGTCTGGATCGACTTCCGCGGCATCCAGGACCCGTACATGAAGGCGAAGGCGAGCGATTACTTCGCGAACTCGGCGCGGGCCACCTACGCGAACCGCGCCCACTGCATCGCCAACCCCGGCAAGTGGAAGGGGTACGGCGACCTGGTGTGGGGCCTCACCGCCTCGGACGGCCCGCCGGAGCGGCCGCAGGTCCTGCCCGACCAGAGCGCGGTTCCCTTCCACGGCTACTGGGCGCGCGGCGCGGCGCCGGGCGGCGCCGCGGATGACGGGACCATCGCGCCCACGGCGGCCGGCGGTTCGGTGCCCTTCGCGCCCGAGGTGGCCATCCCCACCCTGATGCATTTCCGCCAGCTCTTCGGGGCCAAGATCTACGGAGAGTACGGCTTCAAGGATGCCTTCAACCTCTCTTACCCCGCCACCTCGCCGGAGCCGGAGGGCTGGTTCGACGACCAGCATCTCTCGATCGACCAGGGCCCCATCCTGCTCATGGTCGAGAATTTCCGCACGGGCTTCGTCTGGGATCTCCTGAAGCGCAGCCCCTATCTCCAGGCCGGGCTCAGGCAGGCCGGGTTTGGCGGCGGGTGGCTCGACCCGGCCGCCTCCGTGGTGGCGGTGCGGGAGGCGGTGCACTGAGCGGGGCGGGGGCGCAGGCGCGGTAGCGGCGTTGCCGCGCGCGGAGCACCACCCGCCGGCTCTCCGGCCGGCCAGCCGCGTGCGCAACCGGCGAAAAGGGCAAAGGAGTGGTCTCGCGGCCTGACCCCCGCTATCCATTTTCCATGTGGATGCGCCTCCCCCTCTCGCCGCCGGCTCCTCGGAGCGCGCGCATCGCCCTCGCCCTCTCCCTGGCTCTCGCTTCGACCCTGGCCAGGGCTGCGCCGCCGGAGGAGAAAGCCGTGAAGCCCGACACCGAAACGAGCTCCCAGGTCGCGACGACCTCCACCCCCGACCGCGAGGTGGCGGTGCTGGCAGGCGGATGCTTCTGGGGCATGGAGGAGCTCCTGCGCGCCATCCCCGGCGTGCTGGAGACCGAGGCGGGCTACACCGGCGGCTGGCTGCCGAACCCGCGCTACGACGACACGCACGACAGCAAGTCGGGCCACGCCGAGTCGGTGCGCATCGTCTTCGACCCGCGCCGGCTCTCCTACGCCGACCTGCTCGAGAAGTGGTTCTTCCGGATGCACGATCCGACCACGCCCGACCGGCAGGGCAACGACCGAGGCACGCAATACCGGAGCGCCATCTTTTACGAGAGCGAGGCCCAGCGCGCGACGGCCGAGGAGGTGAAGGCGCGCGTGCAGGCTTCCGGCAAGTGGAAGGCGCCCATCGTCACGCAGATCGTGAAGGCCAGCACCTGGTATCCGGCCGAGGATTACCACCAGGACTATCTTCAGAAGCACCCCGGCGGGTACACCTGCCACTACCTGCGAGCGTGGTGAGAGCGGTGGCCCGACCGAAGCATCTCACGGTGAGGCGCTCCGGGGGCGCCGGTCCTGGCGGGCTGGAGGCGCTGAGATGCCGCGGATCGAGGTGGAGTTACCCGAGACGTTCCAGTTCCGGACCGAGCTTCCGGTCCGCATCTCCGACGTGAACTACGGCGGCCACGTGGGGTACGACCGGATCCTCTCCTTCACCCACGAGGCGCGGGTGCAGCTCCTCGCCGCCCACGGCTTCACCGAGCTCGACGTGGAGGGCGTGGGCATCGCGGTGGTCGACGTGGCCGCGGCCTACGTCGCCGAGGTGAAGTACGGCATGACGCTCTCGGCGGAGCTAGCGGTGACGGCGGTGCGGCCCCGCGGCTTCGAGCTCTGCTACCGGCTCTCCGAACGCGAGAGCGGCCGCGAGGTGGCGCGCGTCCGCACCGGCATCGTCTTCTTCGACTACGCCTCGGGCAAGGTGGCGCGCACCCCGCCGCGCTTCCGGGCGCTCTTCGCCCAGCAGAGCTGACGCGCACGCTCGCGTTCGGCTGCACGGTGGCCGCGACCGTGGCGTGGCGAGCCGCGACCTCGGCGCGTTTGGCCTGGCTCGATCGAACTAATCCGAAGTGGGCGTCCCCAAAAGGTGCACGCACCGGTAGAATGGCTCACTCGGAAGTTCGGGGGCGACAGCCATGAGATTCTGAACCGTGAGCGCCCACCCGACCCCCCTCCCCTGTATCCCCGGCAGCGCAGCGCACCTCGCCTCGGCCTGGGCCGACGGGTGGCTCCAGCTCGACCTCGCTGGACAGGTCGTCGATCTCAACCGCCGCTTCCTCGACGTGTGGCGCTTCTCGGCCGAGGAGATTGCCGGGATCCTGGGGGCCAGCCCCCAGGATCGTTGCGCGCTCCTCATGCGATGCACCCTGACCCGGGTGCGCGACCCGGCCACGGTGACCGCGGCGATGCAGCGGCAGCTCGCCATGCCGGAGGAGGTGACCTTCGAGGACCTCGAGCTCACCGATGGTCGCATCCTGGAACGCTACGGTGTTCCCCTGCACGACCCGGGCGGTCGGATCACCGGCCGCGCCATCTCGCTCCGCGACGTGAGCTCTCGCCGGAGGGCCGATGTGGAGCTCCGCGAGAGGGCGCGACAGCAGGAGGCGGTGGCCGACCTCGGCAAGGCCGCCGTGAGCTCGATCGAGCTCGATGCCCTGCTCGATCTGGCGGTCCGGGCGGTCGCGCGGACGCTGGGGGCCGACCTCGCCCATCTGCTCGAGCTCGGAGAGGGCGGGAACCTCCTCGCCCTGCGCGCTGGCCGCCTGACCGAGGGCGCGCTGTCGCCGGAGCGCGTGGACGAGGGCGCCTCCACGGCGGCCCTGGCGGCGGTCCGCGGGTCGACGGTGGTGGTGAGCGACCTCGTGGGCGACACCCGGTTCACCTCCTCGAGCCGGGGGCGCGGCTACGCCGCCGCGGTGAGCGCCATGGTCGGGGGGCGGGCTCACCCCTTCGGCGTCCTATGCGCGCACTGGACCGCTCCCCGGGCCGTCACCGAGGACGAGGTCCACTTCGTGGAGACGGTGGCCAATATCCTCGCCGGCGCGGTGGCCCGCCGCGAGGCCGAGCTGGAAGTGCTCGCCAGGGGGCGCGAGGTTCGCGCGGTCTTCGAGGCTTCGCTCGACGGGCTCCTGACGTTCGGGGACGACGGGCTGGTGACCGAGGCGAACCCGGCCGCCGGACGCATCTTCGAGCGGCCTTCGAGCCAGCTGGCCGGCCTCCCGGTGTTCTCGTTCTTCGGCGAGAACGAGCTCGAGCACTGCCGCGCGAACTTCTGCTCGCTCATCGCCACCGGCGGGTGCGCCGGCGAGCAGGAGCTGAGGCTTGCGGGGAGGGCCACTCGCACGGTGGAGTACGCGGCGGTGGCACGCATCCTCCCCGGTCGCCATCTGCTCGTCTTGCGCGACATCACCGAGCGGCGCCGGCTCCAGGCGCAGCTCGCGCTCGCCGATTGGATGGTCTCGGTGGGCACGCTCGCCTCCGGGGTGGCGCACGAGCTCAACAACCCGCTGTCGTACGTCGCCGCCAACCTCACCTTCGTGGAGGGCGCCCTGCGCGACCTGGTGGCTGGCGCCTCCGGCCCGGCGGCGGAGGTGGCCGATTTCCTCGCCGCGGTGAGCGACGCCCGGCAGGGCGCCACGCAGATGCGGAGCATCATTCGCAACCTGCGCACCTTCTCCCGGGGCGACGAGGGGCGCGCCGGCCCCGTCGACCTCGGGCCGGTGCTGGAATCGTGCGTCCAGATGGCCTGGAACGAGCTCCGGCACCGGGCGCGCCTCGTGCGAGAGCTCGCCGAGCTGCCCAGCGTCCACGGCAACGAGGCGCGGCTCGGCCAGGTCTTCCTGAACCTCCTGGTGAATGCCGCCCAGGCCATTTCCGAGGGCGCTGCCGAGCGCAACACCGTAGCGCTCTGCTCGCACCGGATGGACGACGGGCGGGTGGCGGTGGAGGTGAAGGACACCGGCAGTGGAATCGCCCCGGAGAACCTGCGCCGCATCTTCGACCCGTTCTTCACCACCAAGCCCATCGGCATCGGCACCGGGCTCGGCCTCTCCATCTGCCACAACATCGTCACCTCGCTCGGCGGCACCATCGAGGTGGAGAGCACCCCGGGCCACGGCACCACCTTCCGCGTGGTGCTGCTGCCGGGAGAGGCCGCCGCCCCCGAGCCGCGGGCCGAGGCAGCGCGCGCGGGGTGACAAGGGCCCCCGGCGGGCCACCCGCCCTCGAAGCGGCACCCCGGACACTCCGCGGTTACGGATGGGCTGATGCCCATCCCCACCCTGCCGGGCGCCGAGCCCTACCCACTCGAGCTGGCCGAGCGGCTGGAGCGTACCCTCGCCACCCAGGTCCTCCACTCCCCGGGGCCGTCGGGCCCGGGCGAGCCGCGCGCGCACCATGGCGCCGCCGGCCGCGCCGCGCTGGCCTCCCCCGGGAGCGGTGTTTCTCCCTGGGTGAACCGCCTGGCCCTGGAGACGAGCCCCTACCTCCTGCAGCACGCCCATAACCCGGTGTCGTGGTGGCCCTGGAGCGACGAGGCCTTCGAGGAGGCGCGGCGGCTCGGCCGCCCGGTGTTCCTCTCCATCGGCTACGCCACCTGCCACTGGTGCCACGTGATGGAGCGCGAGTCGTTCGAGGACGAGGAGATCGCCGCCACCCTGAACGCCCACTTCCTCCCCATCAAGGTGGACCGCGAGGAGCGGCCCGACGTCGACGCCGTCTACATGGCGGCGGTGCAGGCGCTCACCGGCGGCGGAGGCTGGCCGATGAGCGTGTTCCTCGACGCCGATCGCGTGCCGTTCGTGGGGGGCACCTACTTCCCCGCCCGCGACGGCGACCGCGGCGGCTCGCGCGGCTTCCTCTCCATCCTCCGCGAGATTGCCCGGATCTCGGGAGGAGGACCCGGAACGGGTGAAGCGCTCGTCGGCGGCGCTGGGCGAGGCGGTGCGGAGCGTCCTCGGCGCGGCGCCCGGCGACGCCAGCGGCGAGGCGGCGGTGCCCGGCCCGGAGCCCATCCTCGCCGCCGTGCAGGCCTACCAGCACGCCTTCGACGCCCAGCACGGCGGGCTCCGGCAGGCGCCCAAGTTCCCCTCCTCGCTGCCGGTGCGGCTGCTGCTCCGCCACCACCGCCGCGCCCGCGACGAGCAATCCCTGCGGATGGCGCTCCTCACCCTGGAGCAGATGGCGAATGGCGGGCTCATGGACCAGCTCGCCGGCGGCTTCCACCGCTACTCGACCGACGCCCGCTGGCTGGTACCCCACTTCGAGAAGATGCTCTACGACAACGCGCTCCTCGCGGTGGCCTTCGTGGAGGCATGGCAGGTGACCGGGCGGGCCGACCTCGCCCGGGTGGCGCGGCAGACGCTGGACTACCTCCTCTCCGAGCTGGCGCTGCCGGAGGGTGCCTTCGCCGCCGCCACCGACGCCGACTCCGAGGGCGAGGAGGGGCTGTACTTCACCTGGGAGGCCTCCGAGGTGGAGGCGCTCCTCGGGGACGAGGCCGCGGCTTTCTCGGAGTACTTCGGCGTGACGCAGCGGGGGAACTTCGAGGGGCGGAACATCCTCCACGTGCCCCAGCCCGACGAGGCGCGCTGGGCCTCGCTCACCGGCGCCCGCGCGCGGCTGCTCGAGGTCCGTGGGCGGCGCGTGCCGCCGCTCCGCGACGACAAGGTGATCGCCGCCTGGAACGGGCTCGCCATCTCGGCGCTGGCGGTGGGCGGCCGCGCCCTCGCTGAACCGCGCTACGTGGAGGCCGCCATCCGCGCCGCCGGCTTCGTGCTGCAGCACATGCGCCCCGGAGGCCGGCTGGCGCGAACCTTCGCCGCCGGCCGCTGCGGCCCGCCCGGCTTCCTCTCCGACCACGCCTTTGTCACTGCCGGCCTCCTCGACCTCCACGAGGCCACCTTCGAGCCGCGCTGGCTGGAGGAGGCGCTCGCCCTGGCCGAGGAGATGGAGCGCCTCTTTGCCGACCCGCGCGGCGGCTGGTTCGGCTCGGGGAGCGACGGCGAGCGGCTCATCGCCCGCGAGAAGCCCACCCACGACGGCGCCGAGCCCTCCGGCGCCTCGGTGGCGGCGATGAATGCGCTGCGGCTCGAGGCCTTCACCGGAGAGGCGCGCTGGCGCGAGGTGGCGGACCGCGCCCTGCGCTGGTATGCGCCGGCGCTCGCCTCCTCGCCCACCGCGCTGTCCGAGCTGCTGGTGGCGCTCGACCTCTTCACCGACGGTGTCCGCCAGGCGGTGCTGGTGTGGCCCGAGGGCGAGGAGCCTGGCCCCATGCTCGACCTCCTCCGCGGTCAGTTCCTGCCCCACAGGGTGCTCACCGGCGCGGCCGAGGGCGAGGCGCTCCAGCGGCTCTCGCAGGTGGCCAAGGTGGTCGAGGGGCGGCGCGCCGTGGGGGGAAAGACCACCGCCTACGTGTGCGAGGGCGGCGCCTGCCGGCTCCCGGTGATCAGCGCCGAGAAGCTCCTCGATCAGCTGAAGCCGGTGCGACCGTACCCTACGGCAAGCCCGGCGCAGTGAAGCCGGGCGCGCCCAGGCAGCCCGGCCGAAGGGGACCGACATCCTTGGACAGACACGAGAGGTGACGCCCCCCGAGCGCGGCGTGCAGCTCGGCCGGACGGTTGGTGACCAGGGCGTCGACGCCCAGCGCGGCCAGGCGGCGCGCCTCGCCCGGCGCGTCCACCGTCCACACGTTCACGAGGAGTCGCTCGCGCCTCCAGGCGGCCATCCGCTTTGCGGTGACTTGATTTGCCGGTGGGTGAATGGCCCCCACCCCCAGCACGCGGGGAACGAGCCGGGCGCGCGCGTCCCACGCCCGCCCCTCGAGGCAGCGGGGCGCCTCCACGAGGAGCCCGGTCGCGACCCGCGGGGCGCGGAGCCGGAAGGCGGCGAGCAGCGCCGGCTCGAACGACGAGACGAGGCAGCGGGAACCCGCGCCGAGGCGGTCGAGCAGCTTCGCCACGGCGGTCGCCAGCCGGAGGTCGGGCCACCCCTGCGACTTCAGCTCGACGTTCACCAGGGCGGCCGGAAGCGCGGCGAGCACCTCCTCGAGGAGGGGGATGCGCTCGCCCTCGAAGCGCTCGCCCTTCCAGGCGCCCACGTCGAGCCTCCGGAGGTCGTTCCACGGCGCGCGGTCGAGCCTCAGGGCGCTCCCGGCGCTGCGCCGGGCGTCGCGGTCGTGGTGCACCACCACCTCGCCCGAGCCACAGCGCCATACGTCGAGCTCCAGGCCATCCGCCCCCTCGTCCATGGCGAGGCGAAAGGCCGCCAGCGTGTTCTCCGGCGCCTCGGCGCTCGCCCCGCGGTGGGCGAGGAGGAGGGGCTCGCCCGCCCGTTTGCTCCCGGCCCCGAAGGCCCACGCCCTGCGCTGGCGAGATGGCATCGTCCGTTCTCCCTGGGATAGGATGCGCGCCATGGGACTTCGACTTCCAGAGCTTCTCATCATCCTCATCGTGGTGGTGCTCATCTTCGGGGCGAACAAGATCCCGCAGCTCGGCGACGCGCTCGGCCGCGGCATCCGCAACTTCAAGAAGGCGTCCGACGACGACTCCATCGACGTGACGCCCAAGAAGGAGGAGCCGGAGAAGCTGTCGCAGGGCGCTCCCACCTCGCAGGCCTCCTCCACCGCGAGCGCCACGGCCGAGAAGAAGAAGGCCTGACGGCGCACCCCGCGCGCGACGCTGGTCGAAGGCGAAAGCGGCGCCAGCGCTTCGCGGCCGCCGGATCAGGACGCTGCGCGCATCGCACGCTCCCGAGCTCTCGCACCCTCACTTCGAGGCAGCCGGCGCCTTGGGCTTCACCTCGGGTGGCACCGGCTCGGCGCTGACCCGCAGCTCGAGGCCACGCGGCTCGGGCGCTGGCGGCGGAAACACCACCACGAACGGCACGTCCGTTCCCGGCTCGAGATGCGCCAGCGCGCGATTGTCGCGGGCGCGCCCGAGCGCCGTCACCGCGGCTGGTGACCCGGCCGCGTGCACCTGTTCAGGCGACACCGTCGCGCCGGCCAGGGCGCTGGCGGTGGCCACCACCAGGTCATCGCGGACGAGGTCGACCTTTACCCGCACCGGCCCCTTCACCGCGCTCCGCGCCAGGAGCTCGCCCCGCACCACCAGCACCGGCTGCCCGCTCACCGTGTCGTAGCTGCCGCCCCTCACCCCCACCGCCGAGAGGGTCGCGGGAGGGCCGCCCCGGCCCAGCTCGGTGAGCCGCCGCCCCACCCCGCCGCGCCAGACCAGGAAGAAGGCGACCGCGAAGGCGGCGAGCAGCGTGAGCCAGCCCGCGGCCGAGAGGTGGGGCGAGAGCCGCCTCGCGGGTCGCGGGCGCTCGGGCTCGCCGTCCGCGGTGTAGGCGGCCTCGACCGTGGGGGCGGGCGCGGCCGGCACGAGCTCGGGCAGCGGAGGCGGCGGCGGGTGAGGCCGCACCGCCTCGGGGAGCGGCGGAGGCGTCCACCCTTGGTCGAAGGGTGAGGACCCTACGGCGCCGTTCCCCAGCTCGCCGGGGAAGAGCTCCGCACCGGGAGTGCCTCCGTTCACGGGGGGGAGGTGAAAGGAGCCCGCGAGAACGGGTTCTGGTCGTCCTCCAGATCGAGCCCCCCCGGCGTGACCGGGCGCCCCGCCTCTGCGCCCGGTGGCCGCGGCAGGCCGGAGAAGGCCCCCAGCGCCGGGGAAGGGGTGCGGTCCTCGAGGCTCACCGGGAGCCGCGTGGAGAGCTCGCTCGCAGCGCCGCCGTCCGGGTAGGCCAGACCGTCGTTCACCCCGAAGGGGTCCCAGGCGCCCGAGCTCGCCGGGGTGGTCTCCGCGTCGCCGGGCGCGTCGGAGGTGCCGGGAGAGAGCGGCAAGCGGAACGGGTCGTCACCCCCTGCCGAGCCGTGCCCCACGGCAAAAGGGTCGTGAGGGGGAGCCGCGAGCGGGTGGCCCGCGAACGGGTCGCCGTCCGGTCCGCGAGGCGCGCGGGAAGGAGGTTTGAAGGGGTCGGCCTCGGTGGAGGGTGGCGGGAGCGGAACCGATGGTGTCTCGAACCCAGGGTCGGACGAGGGCGCCGAGACCTTGAACACGGCCTTGCAGCGACTGCATCGAATGCGAGCCCCCTTGGGGCCGATACGCCCCTCGGGAACGCGAAATCTGGTGTTGCAGCCGGTGCAGGTGACGATCATGGGACGGAGCGCCATTCACCGATGGCGCCCTGCAGCGTACCCCGGTATGTGGTGATGACCAAGCGAGGAGCCGTGCCGTGACCTCGATTCCCGAGCCCTCTTCACATCCGCCTTCCCCGGAGGTCGCCCCCATGTCGGAAGAGCAGACGCCCGCCGAGCCGTCGGCGAACGGCCAGTCCCCCGCGGCCGGCCCGACCGACCGCGAGACGAAGATCATCAAGCGCTACACCAATCGCAAGCTCTACGACACGGTCGAGTCGCGCTACGTCACCCTCGACGAGATCGCGCAGATGGTGAAGGCCGGCACCGAGGTGAAGGTGCTCGACAACCGCACCAAGGAGGATCTCACCAGTGTCACGCTGACGCAGATCATCTTCGAGGAGGAGAAGAAGACCGCCCGCATCAGCCTGCGCACGCTGCGCGAGCTCATCCGCAGCGGCGGCGACCGCGCCGTGCAGTTCGTGGGCGATGCCCAGGCCGAGCTCCGGGAGCGGGTGGAGGCGGTGCGTCAGGCCGCCGAGCAGAGCGTGCAGAGCCTCCTCACCAAGGGCCAGCAGCCCATCGACCGCGCACGCGAGCTGGTGGCCGCGTCGCAGGAGGCCGTGCTCCAGGCGCAGCGGCGGGTGGACGAGCGCGTGCGCACCACCATCGAGAGCATGACGAGCTTCACCGACCTGCGGCGGGAGCTCATCCAGCTCTCCGACCGCATCCGCGAGCTGGAGGAAAAGGTCGACCGGATGCGCTGAGCCGGCGCAAGAGCCGGTGGCGGCGAGCGCGTCCTAGCCCTTCCTCGGCCGGCGCCGGTGAATCTCGTCGGCGATGGCCGCCAGGGCGCGCGCCCCGCTCGACGACGGCGCGTGCTCGAAGATGGTGAGCCCCCTGCTCTGCGCCTCGTCCACCTTGACCGACCACCCCAGCCCAGCCTCCGAGAGCTCCTTCGGGAAGCGCTGGCGAAGCTTCGCCAGGATCTCGTCGGCGAGCAGCGTCTTGCGGTAGAGCGCCGGGACGATGAGCGTCACCGCCGGCGCCTCGCCGCGCTCGGCGCGCAGCCGGGTCAGGCTGTCCATGATCTCGGCGCAGCCGTCGAGCGCGAGGTAGGTGAGCGCCACCGGCAGCACCACCTCGCTGGCGGCGCGCAGCACGTTCTCGGTGACGAGCGACACCGAGGGGGGCGCGTCGAAGGCGAGGACGTCCCACCGATCTTCAGGGAGCGCCTCCACCACCGCCCGCAGCTTGTCGCCGCGCCCCGGATCCGCTGCCACCCGCACGGGAAAGTCGGCGAGCTCCTTGTTGGCCGGGAGGAGGTCGAGCCCGGGCACCGCGGTCGGGCGCACCACCTCCTCGAGCCTCGCCTCCCCGAGCAGCAGCTCCTTCACGGTGGGGCGCACCTCGCGCACGTCGATGCCGAGCGATTTCCCGGCGTGGCCCTGCGTGTCGAGATCGGCGAGGAGCACGCGCAGTCCGTGCTGCCGGGCCAGCCAGGCGCTCACGTTCACGCAGAGCGTCGTCTTGCAGGTGCCGCCCTTCTCGTTGACGAAGGCGATGCGTCGCATGGCCATGCCCGCGCGTCAGGGGGTGCCGGGCGGGGGCCTCTCGCCCGGCGCCGGGGGCTCGCCTCGCCCCTCCAGCGGCGGGAGCCTGTCGGCCAGACCGTCGAGCATCTCCTCCAGCTCGGCGAGCCGGTGGCGCAGCTCCTGGAGGTCGCCCGTGGTGGGGAGGTTCACCGCCTGCATCGCCGTCTTCACCCCGCGGTCCACGGCCGCCCTGGCCTGCAGCGCGGTGGAGAAGGCGGACTGCACCCCGTGCACCACCCGCTCGTCCGCCAGGAGCTGTGTCACGAGGCGCCCCACGCGCTCCTCGCCCGCCGCCAGGGCCCGCTTCACGGTGGGGTTCTGCAGCAGGTCGCGGACGCTCATGGGTGGACTTCTCGCCCCCCGGTCGCTAGCTTGTCAAGCTCGTGATCAGGTCGGCGCTCGCCCAGCTCGCTCCCCTCGATCGCCGCCTCGTCATCGTCACCGGCAAGGGCGGCGTGGGCAAGTCCACCATCGCCGCCGCGCTGGCGCTTCGCGCCTCTCGCCAGGGGCTCCGCACCCTGGTCTGCGAGCTCGACGCGGTCGAGCGCGTGGCGCCGATGCTCGGCGCGCCCCCGGCGGGGCACGAGATCCGCGAGGCGCTCCCCGGGCTCTCCACGGTGAACGTCACCCCGCGCGAGGCCATGCGCGAGTACGGGCTCATGGTGCTGCGCTTCCGCCCGCTCTACGATGCCGTCTTCGAGAACCGCTTCGCCCGTTATTTCCTCCGCGCCATCCCCTCGCTCGCCGAGCTGGTCATGCTCGGCAAGGTGCTCCACGAGGTGCGGAGGCAGGAGGACGGCCGCCCGCGCTGGGACCGCGTGGTGCTCGACGCGCCGGCCACCGGGCACGCCGTGCAGCTCCTGCGGGTTCCCTCCGTGCTGCTCGACACCCTTCCCCCGGGGCCGCTGCGCAAGGACGCGCAGTGGATGCAGGCCATGCTGGTGGACCCCGCCACGACTGCGCTGGCGCTGGTGACCCTGCCAGAGGAGATGCCGGTCACCGAGGCCATCGAGCTCGACACCACCGTCCGGACGGTGCTCCACGTCCCCCGTGGTTTGCTGGTGGTGAATGCCTTCCCCGAGGCGCGCTTCAGCCCACAGGAGCGCGGGCGGCTCGCCGAGCTCGCCCACGCCCCCTCCCCGCTCGGCCCGGCCGCCGCCGCCGCGCGCCTGCACGGCATCCGCGCGGCCGGCGCGCGCGCCCACCTCGCCCGCGCAGAGGCGGCCATCGACCTGCCGGTGGCCACCGTGCCGCTCATCCTGCGAGAGGCCTGGGACCTCGCGGCGGTGGAGGCGGTGGCCGAGGCGCTGGAGGGAAGGGGGGCCGATGGGCACCGTCCGTGACGCGCTGGCAGGGCGGCGCATCGCCGTGTGCGTCGGCCCGGGCGGAGTGGGCAAGACCACCGTCGCCGCCGCGCTGGCGCTCGGGCGCGCGCTCGAAGGGGGCAAGGCGCTCGTCTGCACCATCGATCCGGCGCGCCGCCTCGCCACCTCGCTCGGGCTGCGCGCGCTCGGCAACGAGGAGAACCGGGTGGCGCCGCAGCGCTTCGCCGAGGCCGGGCTCGAGCCCAAGGGCGAGCTCTTCGCCATGATGCTCGACGTGAAGCGCACCTGGGACGAGCTCGTGGCCCGCCACGCGCCCGACCGCGCCCGCCGCGAGCGCATCTACCGGAACCGCATCTACCAGCAGCTCTCCAGCGCGCTCGCCGGCTCGCAGGAGTACATGGCGATGGAGAAGGTGTACGAGCTCGCCACCGAGCGCGACTACGACCTCATCGTCCTCGACACGCCCCCCACCGCCCACGCGCTCGACTTCCTCGAGGCGCCCGACCGGATGCTCGACTTCCTCGGCAACGACGGCGCGCGCTCGATCCTGGCGCCGGCGGTCTCGGCCGGGAAGCTGAGCTTCAAGCTCTTCCGCCTGCGGCAGCTCCTACGTGGCAAAGGGGCTGGCCCGCTTCACCGGCGCCCAGGTGCTGGAGGAGCTGGCCGAGCTCATGGGCAGCTTCCAGAGCATGTACGACGGCTTCAAGGAGCGCGCGGCGGCGGTGCGCCGGCTGCTCGCCCAGCCCGAGGTGGGCTTCGTGGTGGTGTCGAGCGCCAGCGCGCGCTCGGTCGACGAGGCGCTCTCCTTCCGCGACCGGCTCCGCCACGAGGGGATGCCGGTGGCCGCGGTGGTGGCCAACCGCGTCACCCCCGCCCTCTGGAGCCCAGCGCGCGGGGCGGAGCAGCCGCATCCCCTGCCCGGCGGCGACGCGCTGTCGGCGGCGCTCGCCGCGAAGGGGCTCACCGGAGCGGGAGATCTCGGAGAGCGCCTCGCCCGCACCCTCGCCGAGAACGAGCTCCAGGCCCGGATCGATGCGGGTGAAGCCGAGCGGTTCTTCGGCGGCGATCCGGCCGCGCACCTCACCTTGCTCCGGCTGGAGCGCGACGTTCACGACCTCCCGGGCCTGGCCCAGCTCGCCGCGCGGCTATGAGGCGCGCCTCGCGCGCCGCCCTGGCGTCGGCCTCGACCGCCCTCGCGCTCGCCCTCGGGTGCGCCCGCACGCCACCGCGTTCCGAGGCCCCGCCGGCCGAGGTCACCTCCGGCCAAAGCGAGGTGGTCGAGGGCGCCCCGGACCCGGCCCGCATGCCCCCCGGGGCGCTCCTCGAGGAGGCAGCGTCCCTGGAGCAGCGCGGCGACCGCGAAGGCGCCCGGGCGCTGCTCGACCGCGTCCTCGCGCGGGCCGATCTCACCCCGGCCGAGCGAGCGCGGGCGCTCACCGAGGCGGGGGTGATGACGCTGGCGGACGGTCGGATTGCCGGCGCGCTCTCCACCCTTCGTGAAGCGGTTGCGACCGTCGAGCGCTCTCGCGGGGCGGTGCCGCGGGGCGTCGCAGCCCACGCGCGCTTCTACCTGGGCGAGGCGCTGGCCGCGAGGGCCGCGGCGCGCAGGCTCGACGTGGAGTCGGGCGAGGAGGCGCTGGCGACCGCCCTCGAGGCGCGGGCGCGCGGTCTCCTCGATGCTCGCGAGGCCTACCTCGGCGCGGGGCACGAGGGCGACCCGCAGGTGGCGGTGGCCGCGGGCGCGCGCACGGGCGACCTCTACGACGGGCTCCGGGGGGAGCTCCTCACCGCTCCGCTCCCTTCGCGCGTCACCACACCCGAGGCGCGTGACCTCTACCGGGAGGAGCTCCGCGCCCGCCTCCAGGGGCTCGCCCGGCAGGCCGAGGAGGCGTGGACGAGCACGCTCGAGGAGGCTCGGGCGCGGGGGATCGACAGCCCCTGGATCGCCCGCATCGAGGCGTCGCTGTCGCGACTGCGCCGAGAGGCGGCGGCACCCCGCGGCTGAGGCCGGAGGGCGGGGCGGGCTGGCGGCCGCCGGAAGCCCTCTCCGGCGAGGTGCGCGTGGTGCCGCGACCTGCCCGCCGCGATCAGGAAGCGTTCCGCCGCGGGTCGGCGTACATGGCGTCGAGCTGCTTGCGATAGCGCTGCTCGATCACCTTGCGCTTCAGCTTCTGGCTGGGCGTCACCTCGCCGGCCGCCTCGGCGAACTCCTTCGGCAAGGCGGTGAAGCGGCGCACCGCGGCGAAGCGCGGCAGCTCGGCGTTCATGGTCTTCACCGCCCGTTGCAGCTCGGCCCGCAGCTCCGGCGCGCTGGCCAGCTCCTCGGCGGGGCGGCCCGAGAGCCCGTGCAGCGCCGCCCAGGCGGAGAGCGCCACCGGGTCGAGGGTGACGAGCGCGCTCACGTAGGTTCGGCGATCGCCGTGCACCAGCACCTGCGAGACGAGCGGGCTCTGTGCCTTCAGCTTGCCCTCCAGCTCCTGCGGCGCCACGAACTTGCCGCCGGAGGTCTTGATGAGATCCTTCTTGCGGTCGGTGAGGCGCAGGTGGCCCTCCGCGTCGATGGTGCCGACATCACCGGTGTGCAGCCAGCCGTCCACCAGCGCCTCGGCGGTGGCCTCGGGCTGGTTGTGGTAGGCGCGCATGATCCAGGGTCCGCGCATCAGCACCTCGCCGTCCTCTCCCAGCTTCACCTCCACGCCCGGCAGCGGGGGGCCCACCGTGCCCGGCCGGTTCCTCCTGGGGAGGTTCACGTGGGTGGCTGCCGCCGACTCGGTGAGGCCGTATCCCTCCAGGACCGGCACCCCCGCTGCATCGAAGAGCTGTCCCACCTCGCGCGAGAGCGGCGCGCTCCCCGAGATGATGAACTGCAGCCGGCCGCCGAAGAGCGCGCGGATGCGCTGGAACACCAGCCGGTCGGCCAGCGACCACTGCAGCGCCAGGAGCCCCCTCGGCGGGCGCCCCCGGCGGAGCGCCTCGGCGCGACGCGATCCCACCCCCACCGCCCAGCGAAAGATGGCGTGCTTCACCCTCCCCCCGGCGCGCGCCTGCTGCACGATGCGGCCGTGCACCTTCTCGAAGATGCGGGGCACCGCGCACATGAAGGTGGGCCGCACCACCGCCAGGTTCTCGAGGAGCTTCTCGATGCGCCCGTCGACCGCGGTGGCGAAGCCGATGCGGAGCTGGGCGGTGCCGATCATCTTGCCGAAGACGTGCGAGAGCGGGAGCCAGAAGTACTGGAGGTGACCCGCGCCGATGATCTCGGCCCGGTGGGTGGCCTCGGCCTGCGCCACCCACCCGGAGTGGAGCAGCTCCACCCCCTTCGGCTTGCCGGTGGTGCCCGAGGTGTAGATGAGGGTGGCGAGGTCCTGCGGCGCCACCCGGAGGACCACCTCCTCGAACGCCCCCGGCCGCTCGGCGTCGCGCGCCCGCCCCAGCCCCTCCAGCTCCGCGAGCGGGATGACCCAGCGTTCACCCTCCTGCCCGGTGGCCGCCGCGACCCCTGCCGGGTCGAGGACGATGACGCGGCGCAGGCGCGGCAGCTCGGACCTCACCGCGAGGAGCTTCTCCACCTGCTCGCGATCCTCGGCGAGGGCGTAGGCGCACCCCGCGTCCGAGAGGATGTAGGCGCACTCGCCGGCGCTGCTCGAGGGGTAGATGGTGGTGGTGGCGCCGCCCGCGCAGAGGATGGCGAGGTCGCAGAGCAGCCACTCGATGCGGGTGCCGGAGAGAATGGCGCACCGCTCCTCCGGCGCGAGGCCCAGGGCAGCGAGCCCGCTGGCGAGGGTGCGGACCCGTCGTTCGGTCTCACGCCAGGTGAGGCTCTTCCACCCCGCGGGCACGGGGTAGCGAAAGGCCTCCTCCTCGGGCGTCTTATGCACCCGTTCCAGGAAGAGGGCGGGCACGGTCGTTGCCGTCGTTTCCTGCGTTGCCGCGGTTGCCGTCGACGTGGGGCCCAAGGTGCATGCCTCGCGGTGTGGTTTTCGGGGGGGGAGCGATCCTATCCCATCCGGACGCTGGCGCTGCGGCCTATTAGGATGACCGGCCCATGTCAGTGCCCCCCCTCGACGCGCTCCCCGAGCTCACCCCCGAGTCGCGCGAGCGCCACGGCCGACAGCTCCTGCTTCCCGAGGTTGGGGAGACGGGGCAGCGATGTCTCGCCGCGGCGCGCGTCCTGGTGGTGGGAGCGGGCGGTCTCGGCTCGCCGGCTGCGCTCTACCTCGCCGCGGCGGGGGTGGGCCACCTCACGCTCGTCGACCACGACGCGGTGGAGCTCTCGAACCTCCAGCGGCAGGTGCTGCACGGCACCTCCGACGTGGGCCGGGCGAAGGTGCTCTCGGGGCGCGACCGGCTGCGCGCGCTCGATCCCGCGGTGGAGGTCGAGGCGGTGCAGGCGCGCCTCGACCGCGGCAATGCGTTCGCGCTCGCCGCCCGGCACGACCTGGCAATTGGCGCCACCGACGACCTCGACAGCCGTTATGTGCTGAGCGACGCCTGCGTGCTCGCCGGCCTCCCCAACGTGTACGCCAGCGTGCGGAGGTTCGAGGGGCAGGCGTCGGTCCTCTGTACCCGCGGCGGACCCTGCTATCGGTGTCTCTTCCCGCGCTCGGCGGAGCCCCTCCCCGTCCCTTCACTCACGGAGAAGGGCCTGCTCGGCGTGCTCCCCGGGCTCCTCGGCCTGGTGCAGGCCACCGAGGCGCTGAAGCTCCTCCTCGGGCTGGGCGAGCCGCTGGTGGGGCGCCTCCTCCTGTTCGACGCGCTCCGGCTGGAGCTTCGCTCGGTGAGGGTGCGCCGCGATCCAGCCTGCTCCTCCTGCGGGGCACGAGCGCCCCGGACGCCGCCCGGCGCGGCGGACCCCGCGTCGGGGGTCGAGCCTTCATCCGCTTGACAGGAGACTTGTCCAATATATAGGATGCCGCACCTGTCGCGGTTCGGAGCGGTGCGCTGCCCCGTGCTCGCGACCTTCACACCTCCCGGACGAGGAGCGAGAGAGACCCCATGGCCCTTCCCCCCAGCCGCAAGCCGCGCTTCGAGACGCTGCAGGTCCACGCCGGACAGGAGCCGGCCCCCGGCACCAACGCCCGCGCCGTGCCCATCTACCAGACCACCTCTTATACCTTCGACTCTGCCGAGCACGGCGCCCGCCTCTTCGCCCTGCAGGAATTCGGCAACATCTACACGCGCATCATGAACCCCACCACCGACGTCTTCGAGAAGCGCATCGCCGCGCTCCAGGGCGGGGTGGCCGCGCTCGCCACCGCCTCCGGCCAGGCCGCGCAGTTCCTCGCCGTGACGAACCTCGCCCAGACCGGCGACAACCTCGTCTCGTCGAGCAACCTCTACGGCGGCACCTACAACCAGTTCAAGGTCACCCTGCCCCGCCTCGGCATCGGGGTGAAGTTCGTCGACGGCGGACGACCTCGGCGCCTACCGGAAGGCCATCGACGGGAAGACGAAGGCCATCTACGTCGAGACGATCGGCAACCCGGCCGGCAACGTCGCCGACCTCGAGGCCTCGCCAGCCTGGCACACGAGCACGGCATCCCGCTCATCGTCGACAACACCTTCGGCATGGGCGGCTACCTGGTGCGGCCCATCGAGCACGGCGCCGACATCGTGGTGGAGTCGGCCACCAAGTGGATCGGCGGCCACGGCACCTCCATCGGCGGCGTCATCGTCGACTCCGGCAAGTTCGACTGGGCGTCGGGCAAGTTCCCGTTCTTCACCGAGCCCTCACCCGGCTACCATGGCCTCGTCTTCAACGACGTGTTCGGACAGAAGGGACCGTTCGGCAACATCCAGTTCATCATCCGCGCGCGGGTCGAGGGGCTGCGCGACCTCGGCCCGGCGCTCTCCCCCTTCAATGCGTTCCTGCTCTTGCAAGGCCTGGAGACGCTCTCCCTGCGCGGTGCAGCGGCACGTCGACAACACGCTGGCGCTGGCGCGCTGGCTGAAGCAGCAGCCGCAGGTCTCCTGGGTGAACTACCCCGGGCTCGAGGAGCACCCGCACCACCAGCGGGCGCGCAAGTACCTGCGCAACGGCTTCGGCGGCGGTGCTCACCTTCGGCATCAAGGGAGGCCTCGAGGCCGGGCAAGAAGTTCATCAACGCGGTGAAGCTCGCCTCGAACCTCGCCAACGTGGGCGACGCCAAGACCCTGGTCATTCACCCTTCGTCGACCACCCACCAGCAGCTCTCCGAGGATGAGCAGAAGGCCTCGGGCGTCACCCCGGACCAGATCCGCGTCTCGGTGGGCATCGAGCACATCGAGGACATCCAGGAGGACTTCGCCGAGGCCTTCGCCGCCGCGCGGTAGCCTCGCCAAGGCCCGCTCGAGGCGGCAGGGCCCCCCTTTCCCGGCGGGAGAGGGGGTTCCGCGGGTGAGGGAGGAACCTCCCTCTCCCCCGCGGGGCTGGGAAGAGGGACCGGGTGAGGGCGCTACTCCTCGAACAGCCAGGTCGAGAGGTACCTCTCGCCGGTATCCGGCAGCACCACCACGATGAGCTTCCCCTCGCTCTCGGGCCGCCGCGCCACCTCCAGCGCCGCCCAGAGGGCCCCCCCGCAGCTGAAGCCGGCCAGGATCCCCTCCTCCTTGCAGAGCCGGCGCGCCAGCACCGCCGCGTCCTCGTTGGAGACGAGGATGGTCTCGTCGAGGAGATCGGTGCGGAGCACCTTGGGCACGAAGCCGGGACCCCAGCCCTGGATCTTGTGAGGACCGGGCTTGCCGCCGGAGATGACCGGCGAGTCCTTCGGCTCCGCCGCCACGATCCGCAGCCCCGGCCTTCGGGGCTTCAGCACCTCGGCCACGCCGGTGATGGTGCCGCCGGTGCCGGTGCCGCCCACGAAGACGTCGATCTTCCCCTCGGTGTCGCGCCAGATCTCCTCGGCGGTGGTGCGCCGGTGGACCTCCGGGTTGGCCGGGTTCTCGAACTGCTGGAGGATGAGGTGGCGAGGGTCCTGCGCGGCGAGCTCGTTCGCCCGGGTGATGGCCCCCTTCATCCCTTCGGCGCCCGGCGTGAGGACGATGTCGGCCCCCAGCGCCTTGAGGAGCTTGCGGCGCTCGACGCTCATCGTCTCCGGCATGGTGAGGACGAGCCTGTAGCCGCGGGCGGCGGCGGTGAAGGCGAGCCCGATGCCGGTGTTGCCGGAGGTCGGCTCGAGCAGGATGGTGTCCGGCTTGATCTTCCCCTCGCGCTCGGCGGCCTCGATCATGGCCACGCCGATGCGGTCCTTCACCGACGAGAGCGGATTGAAGCTCTCCAGCTTGGCCACCACCTGCGCCTTCAGGCCGGCGGTGACCCGGTTCAGGCGGACGAGCGGCGTGTTGCCGATGGTGCGGGTGATGTCCTCGAAGATGCGCATGGTGCTTCGCTCTCCTGTGGCGGCCGTCGGGCCGCTCCGATGGTGACCTGCAGAGGCGTCCGTTATAACGGCAACGTTGGATCCTCGCACCGGTGGATCTCGCGCCGGTGGATCGTCGCATGAAGTCCATCGGGGACGGGCCTCCGGCGCCCGCATCGCCGCGAGTTGGCGCGCGCGCTCCTCGCCTGGCGGCGCTGGCGTCCCTGGCTACATCGGCAGGCTGCCGGTGGCGTCCGCCGCCGCTCGCCGTGGCCACCGGAGAGATCCCGGATCGGCTGTGGGGCGGGGCGAAGGCGATGCCCACGGCAAAGATGTTGGCGTGCCTCGGGCTCTGGTAGGTCTTCGGCCAGTCGGCCGCCCGCCACTGCTCGGAGGGCTTCGGCGCGTAGTCGGCGTCCACCTTCATGAAGCCGCTCGGCGCGAAGAGCTCCCCGGTGATTTCCTCCCCGCCCTTGGCGTAGGCCTTGATTGGCTGTCCGGAGAAGGGGGGCAGGAGCATGCCGAAACCCCGACGACCAGGGTGAGCTTCTCGCCCCGCTTCATGCGCTCACCCTCCGGCCAGAGCTCCACCGCCTTCGCCTGGTGGAAGGCGATGCCGTGCCACTCGTAGACCGGCGCGAGGGGGAAGAACCGCCTCCTCCGGCTTCATCATCCCCACGCCCACCCGGATGTTCGACGGGATCCAGTGAAAAGGAGCCGGACCGGTGGAGTGCCTTGCGTCGAGCCCCATCAGGGCCGCCGCCGGCCTGAGCGCGCATGCCCCTCTCCCGCACCCCGCCTCGTCCCCGAGCCGCCAGCGCGAAGCTCGCTTCCTCCTTGATGCGCCTTGACCGATCGGCTAGTTGTGCCGGTCGGCCCGATGAGAGGGCCATGGCAGAAGCCTCCAAAGCTGGCCCCGTAGCTCAGCCGGATAGAGCGGCGGTTTCCTAAACCGCAGGTCAGGTGTTCGAGTCACCTCGGGGTCATCAAAAACAGTAGTGAAATCAAGTCCTTGGCAACCCGGGTGGCCCACGCTGCTCGGGCCGTGGTATGTTTGGGCAATTTTGGGCCACCTGCGCTGGCCCAGCGGCTCACGGTTGGCCCACGAAGCTCTCTCCGCCACCTGGGAGGGGGGGCTCATCCGGTACGGCGCCGATGGTACGGCGACCTACGCCATTCGACGCATGGTGAATGGTCGGCGCTGGAAGAAGGCGCTGGCTGTTCGCACTGAGCGTGAAGCCAAGATCGAGCTGCTGCGTTTCGAGTCCGACCCGGCTGGGTACTGCGGATCGCGGACGGAAGATGCGCCCCGCCCTGTCGAGCCCATCTACCTCACACCAGACCTCGTCGAGCGCTTCCTTACATGGGGACAGCTTTCGAAGGCCAAGGGCGGCAAGGGCAACACGCGCAAGTGGATCTCGTACCAGAAGGCGCTGCTCGCCTGGTGGGCCGGGAAGCTGGCCGACGACAACGGGCGCATGCTTGACCTCCGCAAGGTCCGTAGGGCTGACCACATCCTCCCTGCGCTCGATGGTGTGAAGGGTGTTCGGCACCGCCGTGAGGTCATCAAGGCGCTGTACTCCTGGCTGCGCAAGCACCTGGGGGTCATCACTGCGGCGGAGGACCCGGTCATGGACCTCCCGGTGGGGCAGGGGAGGGTGGCCCAGACGCAGGGAGGCAAGAACAAGGTCGTCTCGCGGGAGGACGTACTGAAGGTTGCCGACTACCTCACCGACGAGGGCAGCCGGTACGGGCATCTACTGACGGTGCAGGCAGCCACGGGCTGGCACACCACCGAGATGAGCCGCTTTGTGGCTTCGGGTTCCATCATCGACCCCGTGCCCGACTTCCTGCGGGAGCCCGGTGTGGTCGCGATCCTGAAGGTTACTCAGCATAAGAGCGGCAGGCCTCACCTCGCCAAGGTCGGCGAGCGCGCAGCCTTCGCCGCTCGCATCCTGCTCGACGAGAACCCGGGCCTGGACGGTCTCGACGGGCGGTCCACGGGGTTTTACAGAGGCAAGGGCGAGGCGCTGGGCGGCATCTCGGAGCGCTGGTACTACGAAGCCGTCAAGCGGGCCTGCACCAAACTCGGGATCAAGCCCTTCTCCCCTGCCTGGATGCGCCACAGTAACGCGACCCATGTGCGTATTCCGGCCATCGTGAGCGCCCAGATCGGCCATCGTGATCACGCGGATCGGTCATCGTGATCGGAGCGCAGCGACGCTGGTCGTCATTTGGTCTTGACGGAGTCCTCCTTTCGGCGGGACGGCCCCTTTAGCACGATCCGGTGGGCGTTGTGGAGGACGCGGTCGCAGATGGCGTCGGCGGAGGTGGGGTCGCCGATGTGGTCGTGCCACTTCGCGACCGGCAGCTGGCTGGTCATGATCGGTGGACCGGAGGCCGTAGCGGTCATCGAGGACCTCGACGAGGTCGCGGCGGTCCTGGTCCTTGAGCGGGGCGTGGCCCCAGTCGTCGATGACGAGCACGTCGGCGCGGGCGATGCGGGCGAGGGTGCGGACGTAGCTGCCGTCGGCGCGGGCCAGGGTGAGCTCATCGACCAGGCGCGAGGCGCGCCGGTAGAGCGCGCGGTGGCCCTTGCGGCAGGCCTGCTGCGCCAGGGCGCAGGCGATGTAGGTCTTCCCGGTGCCGGTTGCGCCGGTGATGACGACGTTCTGGTGGTCGGCGACCCAGCGGCAGGTGGCGAGCTGGCGGATGACGGCCCGGTCGAGCTCGCGGCGGGCGGGGTAGTCGATGTCCTCGACGCACGCCTGGCTGAGCCGGAGCTTGGCCTCCTTGAGGCAGCGCGCCATGCGCCGGTTCTCGCGGTAGAGCCACTCGGCGTCGACCAGCATGCCGAGCCGTTCGTCGAAGTCGAGCTTGCCGAGGTCGGGTTTGCTTCTTCTGCTCGAGCCAGGCGGCGGCCATGGCGTCGAGCCTCAGGTCCTTGAGCTTGTCGATGGTGGGTTGGTTCAGCACGGGTCTCCTCAGTGGTAGTAGCCGCCCCCGCGGACGTTCTCGTGGTGACGGGGGTGGCGCCCTCTGGGTCCGTCGGCTCCACCGGCGAGGGCAGCCGGTCGAGGCCGCTCTTCAGAATCGATTCGACGCAGAAGGCGGTCGTGCTCGGCTGGGAGGGGCGCCAGCCCATCTACAACCCGCGCTTCCTCGCCTTCGCCACTCACTACGAGTTCAGGCCGGTGGCCTGCCGCCCCGGCCACCCCAACGACAAGCCTCGGGTGGAGCGCGGCTTCTGGGAATTCGAGAGAAGCTTCCTCAACGGCCGGCGGTTCCGCGACGTCGAGGACCTGCGCCACCAGCTCGCCGAGTGGGAGCGGACCACCTGCGATGCCCGCCTTCACAAGAAGACCCGTCGCCCCAAGCTGGAGATGTTCGCCGAGGAGCGGCCTCTGCTGCGGTCCTTGCCTCTCCACCCCTATGACAGCGCCCGCGTGCTCTATCGGGTCTGCAGCACCGACGGCTTCGTCGCCGTCGACGGCAATCGCTACTACGTGGCGGCCCGCACTATGTGTCGCGTGAATCGAGACCAAGCACGGACCCGGTCGCTAGACCGAAGTTCCGCCGAGCGAAAGCCGCAAGGCCGCGGAACTCCTCGTGGGCGAGGTGTTCTGCGGCCAGCGTTTATGGGTACAGGCGAGCGTTGAGGAGATTGAGAGCGCGGCGCTGCAGGGGCGTGGGCCTGGTCGTCACGTCGAAGGCGGGCGCGTCGGGAGCGCTCGGCTGGATACGGTTCTTGACGATGGTGGCGAGGTCTCGCAGAAGCGATTTGAAGCTGTGCACCCGTTCGCCATCAGCGGTGTGTTTGGTGGCTGCCTTGGCCTCGGCTCGCTCCGAGCGTCGGGCTGGGGCCACCGGCGAGTTCCGGCGAGCCTGTGCCCCCGGCCGGTCGTCGTCGTCGAACAGGATAGGCGCCAGGGCTCGGCGCATGTTCCACTCGACGTAGTAGCTCAGCATGCAGAGGAAGACATGGGCCCGCACGCGCTCCGCCTTCCGATGGTGGATTGGGCGGATATGGAGGTCGGTCGTCTTGAGGCTGCGAAAGGCTCGTTCCACCTGCGACAGGCTCTTGTAGGGGTCGGAGACCGTCCCCTTCCCCGTCACCACGACCTCGATGGTGCCCGCGAGCGACTCCTGCCAGACGCAGCCTCCGCCGGAGGCGCTGAACACCTTGGAGAACGAGCCGGAGTAAACCTGGGTGTCGCCGGTCGGCTCACAGTCGCGCAGACACGGGGAGGCGACCTCGGCCACCCACGCCGGGGGCGGTTCCGAGAGCGCCGCCAGCAGCGCGCGCTTGGCCTTCCACGGGTTCTGGCGGCCGAGCTCGTAGAGCGTCTCCGCCGCCTCCGGTGTCAGCTGGCCGTTGACGAGCGCGTCATATATCTGCGCGCGGATTAGCACGGACGCGGTCGCCAGGAAGATCTCCGGCTTGGCGAACTCGAGGAGCATGTTGGCCGGGTCGGGGATCAACCGTGAGCGCGCACGAGCCCGTTCGCAACGGCGAGCCCGAGCCCCGTTCCCTGCGAACCCATAGCTTCCACGGCGAATGAAACCGCGCGACTCAACTAGGCACTTTCGATCAGGAGCCTTAGGGGCTGCGGCATTTTGCGCTACGCCCACGCCTTGCCGCGCTGCGTCGTCGTAACTACCATTCTGTCAGCACATCGAAAGGCGGCGAACACATGGGCGAACTCACCGACAAGACGCAAGGCAAGATCAAGCAGGCCATCGGCGATCTGACCGGTAACAAGGAACTCAAGCGCGAGGGCGAACGCGACGAGACCAAGGGCAAGGTCGAGGGCGCGGTCGAAGACGTGAAGCGCGCGGTGAAGGACGCGGGCGGTGCGATTAAGGATGCAGTGACGTAGCTGCGCGGCCACCGGGCCGCGCCAGCAGCAGGGATTCGTTGCGATCCAGGCAACCACGTGCTGCTTCTTCTCGTCGAATCGAGGGAGAAGGCGCTCCATAGTGACTGAACAAGACTTCTGAACCCGATGGCGGCGCAAACACTCGAACTCGTTCGTGTGTTTCCCAGCCCCGAATAGTGCTGTCTATGGCAGGGCCGAACGGAGGTCACCCATGTCGACGACGACCATCCTCATCATCATCCTTCTCGTTGTCCTTTTTGGTGGGGGCGGGTTCTTCTATTCGCGGCGCGGACGATAGCTCCCGCACTCGTATTCTTGACGTGCCACGACCCATGCGAAGCTCGACCAGTTCTTTCGCGTCGAGGCGGGGACCGGCGAGGCGATTCTCGACGGCGTTCGAACGGAGAGCCGCGCGGGCTTCGCGGTGGTCGTTCCGGCCGGGGCACAACACAATACTGAGGGAAGGTCGGAGCCGACTGCGCAGGGGGGCTTTCGCCCGCCTGCTCACCGGGGTCATCCGTAGGCCCGTATCCTCCGCGCACCGGGGCCGGCGGGGTCTTAACGCACCGTCTAAGGAGGCTCCCCGGCGCTTCTTTGCTCCGGGAGAGCAGGCCGCCACCTTCCCCGTCAGTCAAGAAGGAGAGCCATGGCCCGGTCCCGGATGTTGGCGCCCGGGAACATCGTCGGCCACGTCCTCATGGCCATGGTCTGGGCGGGGGTCCTGCTCTCTGGTCCCTCCTCCCCCTCCGTCGCCTTTCTCTACTTCCTGGCGAGCCGGGCCCTCTACGTTTCCTTCGTGGGCTTCTCCCTGCGGGCCCAGGACGAATCGGGATGGTGGACCCGTCGCCGGGGGCCCGAGCGAGGCTTCCACCGGTTCAAGTTCGCCTGCACCCTCATCATGCACAACGACGCCGTCTCCATCGCGTTGGTCTGCTGGACCAGCCGGATGACCCTCTGCGAGTCGGTCCTCGATCCGGCACCGAGCTACGACGGCGCCGACCCCACCTTCCCTGACTGACCAGGCCCAGCGTCGGCCGGGCCCAGCCTCGCCTCGGCGGGGGAAACTACCCCTTGCCGGGGCGCACGCGGCGTGAGAGCGTTCCCCTGGTCGGGAGCCGCGTCCCTCGTCCCTCGTTGACGGATGATTCCCTATCGGACGCGAAACGCGGGTTGTTCGCCCTACCCGCCAGGCGTGATCGCCATCCCCAAGGCGGCGAGCCTGGAGCACGTCCGGGACAACCGCGCCGCACTGGAGCTCGCGCTCTCGGCCGAAGTCCTCGCCGAGCTGGACGGCGCGTTCCCGCGACCGCCTGGCCCGGTCCCGCTCGAGATGCTGTGACGGTGCCGGTGCACGCCGATCGCCGTTCTCGGCGCCTGGCGTGAGCCCTGCAGCGTGACCAGCTCGCACCAATCGTTGCCCGTGCGCAGCGCCTTCATGGGCTCGAGCTGGTGCAGCCAGCCCCGGGACTCGATTCGCTCGACGATGTCGCGTCACTGCTCCTCTGGCAGCGGGTACACCAGATCGACCGAAGGGTGGTGGGACCGATTGCCCTCTACGGGGCTCGCTTGACCCCCCGGGGCGCAGCGTGTACCGCTGACAATGCCGCCGGGGGGTGCAGGGTGAGCTTCGGGTCTGCCGCGTCCTTCGTCCTCTCGCTCCTGCGCCACCCGCTGCTCGTGCTCCCGCTCGCCCTCGTCGGCGCGGTCCTGCTGGGCGCGTTCCGGGGAATCGGCCTCCCCCGCCTCTTCTGGCACGAGCGCCCCCTGCACCGATTCGTCGCCGGGGCGGCCACGACGGTCCTCGCCTGCGAGGTGCTCTTCGTCGCCTTCCTGCTCGACAGCGACGGGGCGCCTGCCGGGGGCGGACCTTCCCTCGCCGTGTACGCCGCCTGGAGCGCCGTCGCGTGGGCGCTCTTCCTCGCCGCGTGCGCTCTCGTCCGCGTCCTCGCCGGAGGTGCGCCGGGAACGGCCCGCGGCAGGGCAGCGCGATCCTTCCGCCTCACCCCGGAGATCGACCTCCACGGCGAGGGCACCGCCGTCCCCTTCGCGGCGACCGTCCCGGTGAAGGGCTTCCTCGCCGGCGCGGTGGTGGGCGGCAGCGTCGCCTGGCTCGTCGTCCTTGGCCCCCGGGCGTCTCGCGGGGTGGCGTGGGTGGCCGCGCTCGCCGGCGCGCTCTCGGGATGGCGCACCGTGAACGACCCGCTGCTCCACGTCTCGGCGGGATTGGCTGCCGGCCTCATGGCGCTGTCGTTCGTGCTGCTCCGGAATCGCGCCACCCCGGCCGTGGGCATCACGTTCCTCCTCGCCCTCGCCGTGGCCTTGCAAGGAGCGCTCGAGTTCTGGCTGCGGAGCCCGGGCCTCGCCTGGAGCGCGGTCCTCGTCGCGCTCGTCGTCGCGGGCACCCGCCACTACAAGCTCCGCGTCTCGGGGCTCGGCGCCTTCTACGCCTCGCCCCGTCCTTACCCTCCCACCGGGCGGCGACGGGCTGCAGGCGTAGAGCCCTTGCCGCTCGACGTCACCTGCGACGCCTGGGCCTCCTCCGGACCGCGGCCGCTCGTCGTCGTGTGCGCGAGCGGCGGTGGCCTCCGCTCCGCTGCCTGGACCTCGGGCGTGCTGGGCCGGCTCGACGCGCTCTGCGGCTTCCGGCAGGCGGCGCGCCTCGTGACCGGCGCCTCGGGCGGGATGGTGGGCGCGGCGGCCTGGGTCGCCCTCGCGCTCCGGCGTCCCGGGAGCGCCGGCCCGCAGCCGGACCCGCTCGAGCTCATGCGGGCCGTGGGCACGATGGACAGCCTCACGCCGGTCGCGCGGCGCCTCGTCTTCCACGACATCCCGCTCGCCTTCCTCCCCGTGGTGAACCGCTCCGACCGTGGAGAGGCGCTGGCCCGATCCTTCGAGGCCCACCTCTCGCGCGAGCTCCGCTGCCGCTTGGACCTCTCGCTCGGCGACCTGCGCGACGCCGAGCGCGCGGGAGCGCTCCCCTCGCTCGTGTTCTCGCCGATGCTGGTCGAGGACGGCCGCCGGCTCCTCCTCGGCAATCTCGACCTCTCGCCCACCACCGATCACCTCGTCCGCTGGCTCTCCAGCGAGGAGCGCGGGGGGCACCCGTCGACCGGGCTCGCCTCGCGCACGGCCTACCACCTCTCCCGGGTCTTCCCCGAGGCCTGGGAGAAGCTCCCGCTCTTCACGGCGGCCCGCCTCTCGGCGGCGTTCCCCTACGCGAGCCCGGCGACGCCCCTCCCGACGCGCGCCCGGCGCCGGGTCGTGGACGCGGGCTACTTCGACAACTACGGCCTCGAGCTCGCCTGCTCGTGGCTGCGCAGGCTGCTCGTGGCCCGGGGCGATTGGCTCCGGCGCCAGGTGTCGCGCGTCCTCGTCGTCCAGATCCGCGACAACGTCTCGCGCCTCAGCGTGAACCCGGACACGCCGGCGGCCGGACGTGGGCTCCGCCGGCGGGAAGCCCAGGGGTCCAGCGACGTCGCGCGCGGGCTCGAAGGCCTCAGCTCGCCGCCCGAGGCGCTCCTCACCGCCCGCGAGTCGGTCATGCTCTTCCGCAACGACGCTCGGCTGGAGGCGCTCGGGGACCTCTTCGCGTCGGCCGGATATCCGGAGGACTTCTTCACCACCACCGTCTTCGAGTTCCGCGGCGAGGCGTCGCTCAGCTGGACCCTCTCGCCCGAGGAGCTCGCGGGGATGGTCTCGCAGGTGGGCTCGAAGGGCATCGGCGAGAAGCTCGCGGCGGTCGGGGCCTGGCTCGATGGCCCGGCGATCGACGGGCGCGCATAGCCTCCCCCTCCCACGCGCTCCCCCGTCTGGTGCAAGAATCCGAATCGACGGGAACGGCCCGTAATCTGGAGGCCTTGCACCGTTGCGCGCGGCGGAATGTGGGCCGGTCTGCCCTCTTCAGCACGGTAAAGTAAGCGACGCCGGGGTCTACACGGCGCCGGCGGCCGTCGCCGCCTCGCCGACCCGGGTGTACGTTCTGGCCTGCCAGCAGGCCATCTGCGACTGGACCCACGTGGACGTTGTCGCATCCGAAGGTTCGAATCACACTTCGCCCTGGGGGGCAAGAAAGTGACCGGGTAGTACTAGAGTGCCGGCAAGCTAGGGTGAGGCCCAGCGCGAGCGGCGCGTGCTGCGCGGGCCACCGCCGACTTGGCGCTGTGCCAGCTGCGGGTACACGCGCGAGCTCGCGGAGAAGCGCCGGGCGCGCCGGCAAGGGCCGCCTGCACGTGGACGCCGCGACGTGCGGGGCCCCCGCCCTGCCCGGATGATCGCAAACTGGCGGTGGCTTCGGGAGACCTACGGCCCCGAGCGCCCGCCGGACGCGACATGGACGTGTTCGGTTTGCGGTCGAACTGCACCTCGCCGACCTTCAGCGTCGCGCTGCCCTCCGCCTCGATGCCCCCGGGCGTTGAGCACAGCGAGGAGCTCCCGCCAGCCGAGCCACAGGTGCCCTGCCCTCCGCCTCGATGACCAAGACGGAGACAGTCGCGCAGGTGGTGACGGCTACTACCGAGGCGGGGGAGAAGGAGGCGACGAAGGTGGCGGAGGTCGCGCGGCCGTCGTGGAGGAGGATCGAGGCTGCCGCAGGATGGGAGCGGCTGAAGCTGGAGGAGCCTGACGTCTACCGGCTAGGGGTGTCGAGACGCGTGCTGGGTGCGGTGTGGGCTGGTGTGTGGGGCGAGACGAGAGGCGCGGCGGGGCTGAGCGTGGAGGTGGAGCGGTAGTCCTATTGGACGGCCCGCTGTTGCCGGGACGCAGCGTATAGTAGACACTGTAAGTGAATTGGCCCATGCGGTTTGCTGTGAGTGCGTTCTTGGGCCACTTTGGGCCACTTGGGGGGCCTGATGGGGTCGATTGGGGTCGATTTTGGGCCAATAGATTCAGTAACTTAGCGAAACTACTAAACTTTTTATGGGTTCCTAAACCGCAGGTCCCGTGTTCGAGTCACGGCGGGGTCACTGGAAAAACAGCAAACCCAAGCAGTTAGCAACCCGGGTGGCCCACGCTTCCCGGGTTGTGCTCTATGAGCTGCTGAAGGACCAGCTCGACCTCGACTTCATCGTGCGCTTCCGCGGCATCGTGAAGGTGGCCGACGAGCATGGCGTCACGAAGACCGCCGCCGAGTGGGTGCCCGGCAACGGGCGGCCGTGCCTGCTGCGCAAGGCGCGGGTGACAAAGACCAGGCGCGAGGTAGGCGCGGTGCTGTGCGTGAAGGCCGAGGGGATGAAGGAGCCCTGGTGCCTCGCCACCAGCCACGCAGACAAGACCGGGGCCGAGATTGTGAAGCATTACGGGAAGAGGTTCACGATTGAAGAAACCTTCCGCGATTTGAAGAACCTGCGCTTCGGCATGGGGCTGTCCGACACGCGGATCAGCTCGCCGGAGCGGCGCGATTGCATCCTGCTGGTGCGTGCCATCGCAGCCGCGCTTCTCACCCTGCTCGGCGCCGCCGGCGAGGCGTCCGGCCTCGACAGGATGATGAAGGCGAACACCGTGAAGACGCGGACACATTCGTTGCTCAACCAGGGGTTCTTCTACTTCGAGTGGCTCGCCACCATGAGCGACGACCGCGCCCTACTCGCTCACCCAGAAGTTCGATGAGCTGATTCGTCAGCAGGCCACGTTCCGTGAAATGTTCGGTCTCGTCTGAATGAGGGGATGGCTCAGTGTCGGGGTCCGTCAGCCCGCAAAGGGTGCTGCAATCGGGCTAACGAGCTCGGGCCTCGCGGCGCGGCTCAAGCACAGTGCTCGCAGGGTGTTGCTCGGCGGGAATGGGCCAGGCGGACTGGCCGTGAAGGCGTGTCGGGCCCCGACGGCGCCTCGGCGGCCGGTTCACCTTCTACCATCGGAACGGGGCGTGAATCGCCGCGGTGGGTGTCGAGACACTACGGGTCGTCTGGGGTTCCGATTGGGGCGGACCCTCGAGCGACCGAGCGCAGCGCGGCCGGGGTACGCAGATTGGCGCCCAGACATGCCGCGCCTTGCCCAACCCTGGACCATCCGGGTCACCCACTGGATCAACGCGGTCCTGCTCGTTCTCATGTCAGGGAGCGGTTTCCAGATCCTGAGGGCCTACCCATTCCTGGGCCCGAAGGGCGCGCTCTACCGGTGGTATCCGCTCCAGGGACGGCCACCGCCACCCCTCCTCACGTTCGGCGGATGGCTCGCTGGCGCTCGCCACTGGCATTTCGCGCTCGCTTGGCTCTTCGTCGCGAATGCTTCCACTTACCTTGTCTACCTCCTCCTGAGCGGCGAGTGGCGCCGGCGACTCTTCTTCCCAGGGCGTGACGCTCGGAATGCCTGGTTCACCTTGCTTCACGACCTGCGACTGCGCCGCGAGCCGCCTTCGTCGGTCGGGCTCTACAACGGCATGCAGCGGCTCACGTATACCGCCGTCCTCCTCGCCTCGCCCCTCCTCGTGCTGTCCGGCCTGGCCATGTACAAGCCGGTTCAGTTGCCGCGCTTGACGACGCTCCTGGGTGGCTACGACGCCACGCGCGCAATCCACCTCGGCGTGCTCGCTGCCGTCGCTGCCTTCGCGGTGGTCCACATCGCCCAGGTGGTATTCCACCCCAGGACGCTCGCCGACATGACGATCGGAGGGATCGATCGACCGGAGCCACCAGCATGAACAGGTGGACGCGCCGCAGCTTCCTCCTTGGGAGTGCGCCGACCGCGGTCCTGGCGGCCATGAGCGGGCTCCCCCCGACGGGTGGCTCGCCCCGGGAGGGCTTCCTCGGCTTCATGGAGCGGCTTAACGAGCGCGCCGGGCGCGCCCTATTCGACCCTGGCCTGCTCGCTCCTGAACTCCCGGAGGCCGACCAGACCGAGCCCGACGACTTTCCGGCCTACAAGATTGGGACTGACTTCCCCGAGACCCCCGATGGCTGGGCCCTGCGCGTCGGCGGCCTGGTGGGGCGCCCGCTCACGCTCTCCCTCGAAGACCTGAAGCGCCTTCCCCGGACCCGGACGCGCGTTCGGCACCACTGCGTCGAGGGGTGGTCGGCCGTGGCGGGTTGGGAGGGCGTCCGGCTCTCGGAGGTCGCGCGGCTGGTGACTCCCGACCCCCGCGCGCGCTTCGTCGAGTTCCGGTCGTTCGAGTCCGGCTACTACTCGTCCTGGGACCTGGAGAGTGCTCTCCATCCGCAGACCATCCTCGCCTACGGGATGAACGGCGCGCCGCTGGACCTGGAGTATGGCGCGCCACTGCGCGTCTACTCGGCGGTGAAGCTCGGCTACAAGATGGTGAAGTACCTTGCCGAGGTGAATTTTCTGCCCTTGCGGACTGGTGGCTACTGGGAGAACCAGGGCTACGAGTGGTTCGCAGGAGTCTAGCCGGAGGCATGTCATGAGGCGATTCGTCGTCGCGGCTGTAACCGTCATGGGCCTGGTGGTCGGAACCGCTCGCGCTGCGCCAGAAGTGGCTGCGGCACAACCCGAGAAGCACGTTCGAGGCGTCGTCGCTGCCGTCGAGGGTGACCACCTCGAGATCAAGGTGCCGGGTGGCAAGAAGACGACGGTCCGGCTCGCGGACGACGTGCGCCTCTCCTTGGCCTCGAAGTCCAGCCTGGCGGGCATCGGCCAGGGGCTCTTCATCGGTACCACCGCGGTGGCACAGCCCGACGGGACGCTACGCGCCCTCGAGGTGCACCTGTTCCCGGAGTCGATGCGCGGGGCGGGAGAAGGGCACCGCCCCTGGGACCTGAAGCCAGGCAGCAGCATGACCAACGCGACCGCATCACAGGTGGAGTCCGCCAAGGCGGCAGCGCCTAGCTCGATGACCAACGCCACGGTTTCCAACCTGGCGAGAAGTGACTCGGGGCTGAAGGTGGTCCTCGAGTACCCCGAGGGGGAGAAGACGATCTTCGTACCGCCCAGCGTGCCGGTGGTGAAGCTCGAGCCGACCGATCGTGCCCACCTGACTGTCGGAGCACACGTGTTCGCGGCCGGACCCCTTCGGTCCGACGGGACCGTCCTCGTGAAGCGCATGGTCATCGGCGAGGGGACGCTTCGGCCTCCGATGTAGCCGCCCGGCCTCACTTCGGTCCGGATGTTCACATGCGGAACGGCAGCCGGCGGCGTGGCCTGATCTCGATGGCGGTTCTGGGCCCGCCTGTGGTTGCCGAAGACCCCATCCGCACCAAACACCTTGAGCCGCAGCCTCTCCCGAGGCGGTGTCCGACCGGTGCTGAGCTGAGCTTAGGGCGCGCCGCTCGTCGGGGAGGCCGAGGGAACGCGACGCTCTACCCCAGGTGCGAGCCAGGCGTTAGCGGCAGGACGCGAAACGACCTTGATCCGACCGAGTTCGGCGACGACGTTGCGCCAGGTGTCGCCCGCCCGGATCTCGACCACGCGTTCGAGGAGCAGCGCGAGCACGGCGATGGTGACGTGGGCCTGGATCCGCCACGGGCGGAAGTGGCGGACGGGCCGCATCGCGAGGTCGGACTCGAGCTGCCGCCAGCAGTTCTCGACGCGCATGAGCTGCTCGTACCCGAGGGCAAGATCCTCGGCGGCGAGGCTGTCGGTGTAGAGTCGGTGTAGAGCACGCGGCGGAAGTTCTCGTTCTCCTCGGTGAGCGCCTCGATGTCCGCGACGAAACCCTTCATGTCCGGCCTCCCTCGTGGAGATTCCTCAAGGCGGCGCGCGGCCTCCAGCCATAACGCTCCAGGCTGATGCGCCCGCGCTCGTCGAGCACGACGCCCTCCTCCTCCAGCCGCGCCCGCTGCACGCCGGCTCCCATCGGGTCGAGGATGGTGATGACGCCCCACCGCGCCGAGCGCCGCCCCACGACCCTCTGCCAGGGGACGCGATGGCGCGTGCCCCGCAGGGCCGCCAGCGCAAACCCAACCTGCCGCGCGGCCCGCGGGGTGCCGGCGACGAGCGCCACCTGCGCGTAGGTCGCCACCCGCCCCTTCGGGATGCGGCGGACCACCGCATAGTAGAGGTTCCAGGTCGAGGAGGCGGTCATCGTCGGCCTTCTCCGGTCCACCGAGGGTTCAAAGCCAGCGCGGTCCACTCGCGGCGCGGGCCGCGCGATACCACTTTACAGGCGGCCATGCGCCATTACCCTTGCCCGATGCCCAAGACGCTTCGCGCCGTCACCCTCCCCGTCCTGCTGGTCGCCGCCCTGCTCTCGACCGGGTGTGGCTTCCAGTCGATCCCCCAGTCGGAGAACGCCGTCGCCGCTGCCTGGGGCGAGGTGGAGAACCAGTACCAGCGCCGGGCCGACCTCGTCCCCAACCTGGTGGAGACGGTGAAGGGCTACGCCACCCATGAGCGCGAGACGCTGGAGGCCGTCATGGCCGCCCGGGCCAAGGCGACCCAGGTGCAGCTCAAGGCCGACGACCTCACCCCCGAAAATCTGGCAAAGTTCGAGGCGGCGCAGGCGGGGCTGCGCGGGGCGCTCGGCCGGCTCATGGCGGTGGCCGAGGCGTACCCGCAGCTCAAGGCGAACGAGAACTTCCGCGACCTGCAGGTTCAGCTCGAGGGCACCGAGAACCGCATCGCCGTGGCACGCAAGCGCTACGTGGAGGCGGTGCAGGGCTTCAACGACCTCATCACGGTGCCGCCCACCAGCTTCACGAACAGCCTCTTCTACAAGAAGAGGCCGAAGCCGCAGTTCGCCGCCACGACCCCCAACGCCGCCCAGGCACCGAAAGTGAATTTCGGTAAGTCGAGCCCTCACCCCCCTTGCCCCCTCTCCCTCCTGGAGAGGGAGAGCACCGACCCCAGGGCCTCCCGCTGGAAGAGGGCGGATACTCCCGCCCTGGCCCTTGCCGTCGCGTTGCTGATACCTGGCATCGCCGCGGGGCGTGCCGTCCCGCCGCTCACGGGTCCGGTGGTGGACGAGGCGGGGCTGCTCTCCTCCGGCGAGGCGCAGCTGCTCGACGCGCTCTCCCGCGCCGCCTGGAACCAGCCCGCCGAGAAGCGGGTGCAGCTCCAGTATCTCCTGGTGAAGACGCTCGACGGTGACCCCATCGAGGACTTCGCGGATCGCGCCTTCCAGCAGTGGAAGCTGGGTGAGAAGGGCAAGGACAACGGGGTCCTCCTCGTCGTCGCCAGCGGAGACCGCAAGGTCCGCATCGAGACCGGCTACGGGAACGAGGGCGCCCTCACCGATGCCCAGGCGGGCCGCATCATACGCAACACCATCGCGCCGGCCTTCCGGCAGGGGCGCTACGCGGCGGGCCTCCAGCAGGCGGGGGTCGACATCCTCGCGGCCCTCGGCGCCCTGCCCGAGAACATCCGCCAGCGCCCGGCTGCCCGCGCGGAGCGCGGGATCCACCTCTCGTCGCTGCTCCTCGTCGCCCTCGTGGTCTTCGCCCTCCTCGCGCGGGTGCTCACCGGCTTCGGCCCGCGCCGCCGGCGCTTCCTCGGCGGGATGGGCGGCCCCTTCATCGGCGGCTGGGGTGGGGGTGGGTTCGGCGGGGGTGGAGGCGGTGGCTGGGGCGGCGGTGGCGGTTCGTCCGGAGGCGGCGGCGCCTCGGGGAGCTGGTGATGATCGACCGCTACTTCCAGGACGCGGCCCGAGAGCGGGTGGAGGCCGCGGTGAAGCGAGCCGAGACGCTCAGCACCGGCCAGATCGTGCCGGTGGTGGTGGAGCGCTCGGCCGGCTATCCCGAGGCCCGCTTTCGCGGCGGGCTCATCGGCGCGGCCCTCGCCACCCTGGTGGTGCTGGCCTTCCATCTGCCGCTCGCCCTCGCCGAGCTCGTCCTCGTCCAGCTCGTCGCCGGTGGCCTCGGCGCCGCGGTGGCGCTGTGGGATCCCCTGGAGCGCTTCCTCGCCGGCCGCGCCGAGCTCGAGCTCTCGGCCCGTGACCGGGCCCTGCGGGCCTTCCACGAGCACCGCCTGCACGAGACGCGCGACGGTACCGGTGTGCTCGTGTTCGCCTCCCTCTTCGAGCACAGGGCCATCGTGCTCGGCGACCACGGGATCCACGCCCGGATGGGCGAGGCGGCCTGGAAGCGCGCCGCCGACCTGCTCGCCGCGGGCCTGCGCCAGAACGACCCCGCGACCGGCTTCTGCTCGGCCATCGAGCTCGTGGGAAAGGTCCTGGCCGAGCACTTCCCGCGCGATCCTGGCGCGGGCGGCCCCGGCAACGAGCTGGGGGATGCGATCAGGGTGAGTCGGCGGTAGCTCCACGCGATTCAGGGGACGGGAGTGATCAGCACGACCCCGGCGGCCCCCGCCGCCGGGGTCGCGCCGCCGGCGAAGGCGCCGCCATTGCCGCCGTGCCCGACGACGAACGCCGCACCTCCCCCGACTCCGAAGGTGGTGTTGCCCTGGCCGCTCGAGCCTGCGGCGCCAGCGTCGAGCTCGAGCCCGGTGGTCGGTGCGGTGACCGAGCCACCGCCGCCTGCTCCACCCGCGCCCGGCGTGGACGGCGTGCCGTTGACGCTGCTCTCTCCGGCTCGGCCACCCTGGGCCGCGAGCACCGGAGAGGCCCCGGCTGGTCCCACCGTGCTGTCGCCGCCGGCGACGGCGAGCGTGACCTGGGGCGGGTTCTGTCCGCAGTTCTGGGAGGCGGCCGCGCCACCCGACCCGACGACGACGTCGAAGACGTCACCGGCGGTGACGCTCACCGCCGCGCGCACATGCCCGCCCTGGCCTCCCCCTCCACCCGTCAAGCAACCGGAGCCGCCCGGACCGCTGGCCTGTGCGGATCCTCCTCCCCCGCCGCCCGCCCAGGACTCGACGAGCAGGCTCGTCACCCCCGGGGGCACCGTGTAGGTCCCCTGGGCCTGGAAGATTGTCGTGCCCGCACCCGCCGGACCCTGACTGCCAGCGGGACCGACCGGCCCTTGCGCGCCGGCCGGCCCCGTGGCCCCCGCCGACCCCGCCGGGCCCTGTGCCCCCGTGCCGCCGCACCCCTGCGCCACGCCAGACGTCAGCACCAGCACGACGATGTTCATCAGCTTCGGCAGTTGCATCAGCGGCTCCTCGGGCCTGGTCGAACGGCGAAGGCGCCAGCAGGAGAGCGAGAATCGCTGCACCCTGTCTGCGCCGGCTGTTCGTGGGGCCTTCGCGACCCCGCCTCAAGTCCTGGAGGGGTCCGCACCGCGATCGGGCCGCGACTCGCGGCGGTGGGACGCCTTCCCTACGGCACCTTCACCGGCTCGATGTCCCAGATGTCCCTGGCGTACTCCAGGATGGTCCGGTCGGAGGAGAACTTCGCCGAGCGGGCCACGTTGAGGATGGCCATGCGCGACCAGCGCTCCGGATCGAGGTAGACCTTCGACACCTCCTCCTGCGCCTGCACGTAAGAGGCGAAGTCGGCGAGGCAGAGGTAGGGGTCGCCGCCTCGCAGGAGCGAGTCGACGATGGGCTGGAAGAGCCGAGGCTGGCCCGGCGAGAAGGTGTCGCCGGCGATGGCGTCGATCACCTCCCTCAGCTCGCGGTCCTGGCGGTAGTACTCCCAAGGGTCGTAGCCGCGCCGATTCAGCTCCTTCACCTGCTCGACGGTGAGCCCGAAGAGGAAGAAGTTCTCCGCCCCCACCTCCTCGCGGATCTCCACGTTGGCGCCGTCCAGCGTGCCGATGGTGAGCGCGCCGTTCATGGTGAACTTCATGTTGCCGGTGCCCGACGCCTCCTTCCCGGCGGTGGAGATCTGCTCGGAGAGGTCAGAGGCCGGGAAGATGCGCTCGGCCAGCGAAACCCTGTAGTTCTTGAGGAACACCACCGCGATGCGGTTCCGCACATTGATGTCGTGGTTCACCACCTCGGCCACGGCGTTGATGAGCTTGATGTGCCACTTGGCCATCATGTAGCCGGGCGCGGCCTTGGCACCGAAGAGGTAGGTCCGCGGCACCGGAGCATAGGACGGGTCGGCCTTCATCCGCAGGTACTGCGCCACGATGTGGAAGACGTTGAGGAGCTGCCGCTTGTACTCGTGAAGGCGCTTCACCTGGACGTCGAACATGGAGTCGATGTCGACGGTGATGCCGTTCTCCGTTTGGATGATGGCTGCGAGCAGCTCCTTGTTCCCGCGCTTCACCTCGCGGAAGCGGCGCCGGAAGGCTGCGTCGTCGGCGAGCGGCTCCAGCCGGCGGAGCTGGGTGAGGTCGGTCTCCCAGCCCGGCCCCAGCACCTCGGAGATCATCGCCGCCAGCTCGGGGTTCGACTGCACCATCCAGCGCCGCGGCGTCACCCCGTTCGTCTTGTTGTTGAACCGCTCCGGCCACAGAGCGTTGAAGTCCTTGAAGAGATCGGTCTTGAGGAGCTCGGTGTGCAGGGCGGCCACACCGTTCACCGAGTGGGAGCCCACCACCGCCAGGTTGGCCATGCGCACGTGGCGCACCGGCCCCTCCTCGATGAGCGACATCCTGGCCGGCGCCCCCGGCGAGAGCTCGGGGACGAGCTTGAGCTGCTCGAGGAAGCGAGCGTTCACCTCGAAGATGATCTCCAGGTGGCGCGGCAGCACGCGCTCGAAGAGGTCGACTGACCAGCGCTCCAGCGCCTCGGGCAGGAGCGTGTGGTTGGTGTAGCCGAACACGCGGCGGCAGGTCTTCCAGGCCTGCTCCCACTCGAACTCGTGGTCGTCGACGAGCACGCGCATCAGCTCGGCGACGGCCAGGGCGGGGTGGGTGTCGTTGAGCTGGATGGCCACCTTGTCGGCGAAGGACAGGAAGTCGGGGTGGACCTTGAGGTGGCGCAGGACGATGTCGTGGATGGAGCAGGCCACGAAGAAATACTGCTGCTCGAGGCGCAGCTCCTTGCCCATCACCGTGACGTCGTTCGGGTAGAGCACCTTGGAGATGTTCTCCGAGACGTTCTTGTCCTCCACCGCCGCCAGGTAGTCGCCGCGGTTGAAGTCTTCCAGATCGAGCTCGGTGTGTGCCCGGGCCCGCCAGAGCCGAAGCGTGTTCACCGTGCCGTTGCGGTAGCCGGCGATGGGGGTGTCGAAGGGCGTGCCGAGCACGTGGCGCGCGTCGAGCCAGCGCACGCGGTAGCGCCCCTGCGAATCGATGCCGGCCTCGGTGCGGCCGAAGAAGGCCACCGGCACCTCGTACTCGGGGCGCGCCACCTCCCAGGGGTTGCCGTAGCGCAGCCACTCCTCGGGGCGCTCCACCTGCCAACCGTCGCGGATGTCCTGGTCGAAGATGCCGAACTCGTAGCGGATGCCGTAACCGTAGCCGGGGATCTGCAAGGTGGCCATCGAGTCGAGGAAGCAGGCGGCGAGTCTTCCCAGGCCACCGTTGCCGAGGCCCGCGTCGGGCTCCTCCCCGAACAGGTCGGAGAGCTCGAGCCCGATGCTGCCCAGCGCGTCCTTGGCTCGCTGGTACAGATTCAGGTTGATGAGGTTGTTCTCCAGCGCCTTCCCCATCAGGAACTCGAGCGAGAGATAGTACACTCGCCGTGAATCCGACAGGTAGTAGGCCTGCTGCGTCTGGATCCAGCGGCGCATCAGCCGGTCGCGCACGCTGAGCGCCAGGGCGAAGTACCGGTCGAGCGGGGTGGCGGTGTGCTCGTCCTTCCCCCGGGAGAACTGCAGGTGGTCGATGAACGAGCGACGCACCGAGTCCACGTCGGGGGCTGTGCGGGTGTTGGGGAGATCTCGGGCGCGCTCCAGCGCCCTGGCCTCGGCGGTGCGGACGTCGCTGCGGTTGTTGGAGGTCTGTGCCATGGTCTCTCGTCCGGGGCCGCCGGGAGCTGCGTCAGGGCCGCTTCAAAGCCTTTGCGAGTCCATCATACAGATAGATGGCGCTGCGGGTCGCCTTCTCCAGGTCGCCGAGGTGCACGCTCTCGTTCTCCGAGTGCGCGTTGCAGAGTGGATCCTCCACGCCCACCAGGATGGCCGGTGCGCCGCCCAGCGCCCGGGAGAAGGGCTCGACGAAGCCAATCGAGCCGCCGCAGCCGACCGCCAGCGCCTCGCGGCCGTAGCCCTGCGCCAGCGCAGCGAAGGCGGCCCGGAAGGCGGGGTGTGAGGTGTCGGTCTTCCAGGGGGGGCCGCCACTGTCGCTCTTCACGCTCACCTGCACGCCCCAGGGCGCCACCCGCCGCAGCGCCTCCTCGAGGCGCCTCGACACGTCGGCCGGCTCCATGTCGGGAACGAGGCGGATGCCCACCCTGGCCCAGGCCACGTCGTTGATGATGTTCCGCGCGTCCCTCCGGGAGGAGGCCTGGATGGCGTTCACCGCGAGCGAGGGCTGCCACCAGGTGGACTCCAGCGGGTGGCGGTTTCCGCCGAGGAGCTCCACCCCCGGAAGAAGCCCCGCCTGCCTCCGCACGTCGTCGAGGGTCACCGGCAGGCGCTCGATGCTCCGGCGCTCCTCGGCGGTGAGGGGGCGCACCCGGTCGTGGATCCCGGGGATGGCGATGGAGCCGTCGTCATTCACCAGCGAGGCGAGCATGCGGGCGAGGGCCAGCGCCGGGTCGGGCACCGGGCCGCCCCACATGCCCGAGTGCACGCTCTGGCGAAGGGCGCGCACCTCCACCTCGGCGGTGACCACGCCGCGAAGCGCGATGGTCACCGAGGGCACGCCGGTGTCGAGGTTGCCGGTGTCGGCGAGCACCATCACGTCCGCGCCGAGTCGCTCTCGGTGGCTGGCGAGGAGCTCGGGCAGGTGCACGGAGCCCACCTCCTCCTCGCCCTCCACCAGCAGCTTCACGTTCACCGGTAGCTCACCCGCGCCGGAGAGCCAGCTCTCCACCGCGGCCACGTGCAGGAGGATGCCCGACTTGTCGTCGGCGCTGCCGCGCCCGTAGAGGCGGCCGTCGCGCACCTCCGGCTCGAAGGCCGGGCTCTTCCAGGCTTCCGCATCGCCGGGCGGCTGCACGTCGTGGTGTGCGTAGAGGAGCAGGGTCGGAGCGCCGGGCGCGCGCAGCACCTCCCCGAGGACGTAGGGCGGCGCTCCCGGCACGCGCAGGAGCTCCACCCTCTCGAAACCCCTCCGCCGGAGGAGCGCGGCCACCGCCTCGGCGCTCCGCTCCACCTCCGCCGCAGGAAAGCCCTCGAAGGAGACGCTGGGAATCCGCACCAGCGCCTTCAGCTCCTCCAGGTAGGTGTCGAGATGGCTCCGGTGATGGGCGAGCGCCTGCTCGAGGCTGGACATGGGCTTGTCCTAGCAGGGGGGCGTCAGCCGGCCATGAAAATATGGCTGGCCGTCAGCCGGCCAACCGGCTCGGGGTCAATCGATCCCGGGTCCGACGACGCGCAACCACTCCTCCTCGGCCAGCTCGTCCACCTTGCAGTCGCGAGCGTAGAGCCGCTCCGGAAGGGCGACGAGGCAGCTCACCCGCTCCTGCCGGCCCACGATGAAGGGGCCGTGGTGCCAGACCCCTGGGCGCAGCACCACCATGGTGCCTCGCGGGACGAGGAAGACCTCGGCCTCGGCGGCCGGGAACTTGCCGCCGGGCCCGGCCGGCGCCACGTGGACGAGCACGTCGCCGTCGAGCGGCAGGAGCGCCTCGCAGGCGGCGTCGTGGTACTCCGAGACGTCGATCACCGGCGGCCGGCGGCTCACCCGGCAGAGGCCGAAGGAGACGGTGGTGTCGAGCCCCAGCCCCGACTGCAGCAGATCGCGGAAGAACTCCACCGGCGGCGCTCCGAGCTTCGGCGGCGGCCGGCGACCCGCGTCGACCTCGAGCATGGCAGCGTACCGGCCGTAACGCGAGAAGCCCTCCTGATCGAGGGGGCGGTATTCGATGGTTCGCATCGCGCGGCCTCCTCAGAAGCCGGCGATGTCCTGGGCGAGGCCGATCACCACCATCTCCGAGACGCAGCCGCCCCGGCTGAGGGCGCAGGCCTGGTAGACCATGTCGGCGAAGTGCTCCGGGCGCACCGCCAGCTCCTCGTCCCACTCGAACCTGTTCACCCCCTGTGCGGCGGCCTGGAAGCCGGTGTTGGAGCCGCCCGGCACGAGCAGGGTCACGCCCACGCCGTGGGGCCTCATCTCGGTGTAGAGGCACTTGGAGAAGGCGTTCACCCCTGCCTTGGCCGCCGAGTAGACCGCCCAGCCAGGCCAGGAGCGCCGGTCGCACACCGAGGAGACGTTCACGATCTTCCCGAACCCCTGCCTGCGGAACTGCGGCGCGAAGGTGCGGCAGCTCCGCACCGTGCTCATGAGGTTCAGCTCCAGGATCTTCGCGCAGGTGACGTCGTCCATCTCTTCGATGGGCGCGACCTTTCCGGCGCCGCCAGCGTAGTTCACGAGGAAGTCGACCTTGTCCCAGCCCTGCAAGCACGCCGCGAGGGCGCGCTCGAAGGTCTCCGTCCGCGTGGCGTCGCCTGGATAGGCGACCACCTTTGCACCCGCCTCGCGGCAGCGACCAGCCGTGACCTCGAGGCCGGCCGCGTCGAGGTCGAACATCACCAGACCACACCCTCTCTCCGCGAACAGCTGGGCCGTGGCCTTGGCGAAGCCGGAGGCCACGCCGGAGATGACCGCCACCTTGCCCTGGAGATCCTCGCTCATGACTCGCCCTCCCGGAGGGCCGATCGGTCCACCCGATCACCGCCCGTCTGGTGTAACAAACGTCATAGCATACGTCATGACGAGAAGCAACCGGCGGGGCTCACCCCATGAGCAACCCGCCCGACACGTTCACCACCGTGCCGGTGAGGTAGGAGGCCTGCCGCGAAGCGAGGAACACCACCGCGGCGGCCACCTCCTCCACCTCGGCCAGGCGCCGCAGGGGAACCCGCGCCAGATAGCGTTCGGGGTCCGCGGCGAACTTCTCCCTCATCATGTCGGTGAGCATGAGGCCCGGGGCCACTGCGTTCACGGTGACGTTCTCCAGGGCGGCCTCGCGGGCGAGCGAGATGGTGAGCGAGACGAGCCCACCCTTGGAGGCGTCGTAGGCCACCTGACCGCTGGTGGAGCCGTGGAAGGCGGCGGTGGAGGCCACGTTGACGATGCGGCCCCACCCTCCGGCCCCAGCGCGGCGGCGCAGGAGCTCGCGGCAACAGAGGAAGGCCCCGGTGAGGTTCACCGAGAGCACGTCGTCGAATCCCTCCCGTTCGACCCGGGTGGCCGGGCCGCGTGGACATACCGCCCCGTTGTTCACCAGGATGCTCACCGGGCCGAGCCGCGCCGCCGCCGCGTCGAAGGCGGCGACGACGCTCTCCTCAGACGAGGCGTCGAGCGCGAGCGCCATGGCGTCCGGCGCACCGGCCGCCCGGCAGCGCCGCGCCGCCTCCTCCGCCGCTTGCCTCTCTCGACGATAGCCGGCCGCCACGCGCGCCCCCTCGGCGGCGAGGCCGAGCGCGATGGCGCGGCCGAGCCCTCTCGAGGCACCCGTGACGAGCGCCACCTGCCCTCCCAGGCCGAGGTCCATGGCCGGCCGGCTACCCTGCCTTGCGCTCGAGCATGAGATCGAGGGCGGCTCGCGCCGTGGGCTCGTCCATGACCAGCCGCTTCGCCACGCCGGTTCGCAGCGCTCCGGCGATGGCTTCGGCCTTCTCCTCGCCCGAGGCCATGCACAACGCGCTGTTCGCGCGCTTCAGGTCCTCGAACGGCACGCCCACCACCCTCTCGTAGTAGTCGTCGACGATGAAGCGCCCGCTCCGGTCGAAGTAGCGCGCGCAGATGTCGCCCACCGCCTCGCGGCCGCCGAGCTGCCGCACCGCCTCCTGCTCGCCGGTGTAGCTCTCGCGGTCCGGGTGTGGGCCCTCGGGGATGGCGCCGATGCCGGTCACCAGGACGTCGATGCTCTTCCAGCGCTGCCGCACCTGCTGCATGGCGGAGCTGCCGAGGTAGAGGTCGCGCTCCTCGCGGTCGGCGACCAGCGCCGGCGCATGGATGAAGTAGGGGGTGCCCCCGGCCTTCTCCGCCAGCACCCGCGCCAGCTCGTTGGCCTGGAAGTAGGGTGCCGTCTGCGAGCTGCCGCCGATGAGCGGGACCACCGAGATGTCGAGCTTTCGCTCGGCGGGCCGGAAGGCCTCCACGAGCTCGAGGCAGGTGCGCCCCCAGGACAGGCCGATCACCTCGCCACCCTGGAGGCTGCGCGCCAGGAGGTCGGCGGCGCGCTGGGCCACCAGCTTGCGGCGAGCCCCGGGCTCCCTCGACGAGGTGGGCACCACGACGAAGCTCGTGCCCGGGTAGAACGCCGCGAGGCGACGGGAGAGCTCGTCGTCGTTGAGCAGCGGGTCGCGGACGGTGATCTCCACGATCCCGCTCTCCTTGGCCTCGGTGAGGATCATGGAGATGAGCGAGCGCGAGATGCCGATCTGCCTGGCGATCTCCTCCTGCTTGAGACCGTCGAGGTAGTACATCTGCGCGACCTTCACCACCAGGGAGACATCGAGGCGTGAGCTCATGTTCGACTTCATACCCCGTACCTCCCGGCCGCTCATCCCCGTCTGCGGGGACGAAGCGGCCCACGGCTCTTCTCGCCTTCACCTTCGCGCGATGTGCCGGGCGCGGGCCTCTCGGTTCACGGTGCGCGCCCCTCGAGGATGAGGATCCCGGCGCTCGTCCCCAGGCGCGTGGCGCCGGCGGCGATGAGGCGGTCGGCGTCCTCGCGCGTCTTCACGTTGGTGGAGGCCTTCACCTGCACGCCCGGGCCAGCAGCCCGTTTCATGAGCGCCACGTCGTCGGCCGTGGCGCCACCCTTGTGGAAGCCGGTGGAGGTCTTCACGAAGGCTGCGCCGGCCCGCGCCGCCAGCTTGCACGCGCGCTCCTTCTCCTCGTCGGTGAGGGCGCTCGTCTCGATGATCACCTTCACCGGGGCCCTGCCGGCCGCCGCCACCACCCCGCGGATGTCCTCCTCGACCTCCTCGTCGCGCCGATCCTTCAGCGCCCCCACGTTGATCACCATGTCGATCTCGTCGGCGCCCGCGGCGATGGCGTCGCGCGTCTCGAACGCCTTCACCGGCGAGGTGCTCGCCCCCAGCGGGAAGCCCACCACGGTGGCCACCTTCACCTCGCAGCCGGAGAGGCGCTCCCGGGCGAAGGCCACCCAGCAAGGGTTCACGCACACCGCTGCGAAGCCGTGGCGCCGCGCCTCGTCGCAGAAGCGCGCCACCGTCTCGCGCGTGGTCTCGGGCTTCAGCACGGTGTGGTCGATGTACTTCCGGTAGTCCATGGGGTGCTCCTTCTCGCTTTCCGGGCTCCTCGCGGGCCCAGCTCGGTCGAACCGCTTCGCAGCCGCCTCTCGCGGCCCCCTCCCGTTCACGGAACGAGGACCGCCTTCACCACCCGGCCCAGGGCGATCTCGTTCATGGCCGTCACGAAGTCGCGGGTCGGCAGGCGGTGGGTGACGAGCCGCGCGAAGGTGCCGGTCTCGCGCTGGAGCAGGGCGACCGCATCGCGCACGTGGGCGGGCGTGGAGTCGGAGGTGCCGAACACCACCAGCTCGCCGTAGTGGATGAGCCGCGAGTCCACCGCCAGCATCTCGTCTCCCTTGGGCAGGCTGGCGAAGAAGGAGACGAAGCCGCCCTTGCGCGCGTACATGGGCGAGCGTGCCTGCGTGGCGTTGTGCGGCGCGGTCACCACCACGAGGTCGAAGCCCTCGCCGCCGGTGAAGTCGCGGTAGCGCTCGTCGAGCTCCGCGGGCGGGACGATCTCCTCGAAGCCGAGCTCCCGGGCCAGATTGGCGCGAGCGCCCGGAAACTCGGAGCAGACGATGCGCTTCGCGCCGCGAGCCCGGGCCGCCAGGGCGTGGAGGAAGCCGAGCGGCCCGAGGCCGAGGACGAGCACGTTCTCGATCTCGTTCCAGGGGACGCGAGAGAGGCCGTTCACCACGCAGGAGAGCGGCTCGGCGAGCGAGGCCACCCCGGCCTCCAGGTCGCCCACCTCCACCAGGTGCCCCAGCTGCACCCCGCGCTCCGGGATCACCACCCAGGGCGCCATCGCCCCGGCGTACTGGAAGCCCATGGCCTCCGCCGCCCGGCACAGGTTGGAGCGGCCAGCGCGGCAGTAGCGGCACTCCCCGCAACCGACGGTGGTGGCCATCACCACCCGGGCACCCCGCCGCGCCGCGGTGACCCCCTCCCCCAGCGCCTCGACGGTGCCGGCGAACTCGTGCCCCATGGTCTGCGGCGGCTGGATGCGCGGATTGCCCTTGCTGTACGACTTGATGTCGGTACCGCAGATGGCGCACGCCTCGACCCGCACCAGCACCTCTCCCCGTCCCACGGCCGGCGGGCGCTCCATCCGCCGGATCTCCACCTCCCTCGGCGCCCGGTAGACGACCTCGTCGCCGGGCCGGTCTGACGCGGTCATCAGTGCATCTCCCTTCCACCGGTGATGTTGAAGGCCTGCCCGGTGCAGTACTCACCCTTCGTCACGAGGAACATCACGAAATCGACCACGTCGCGGATCTCGGTGAGCCGCCCCAGCGGCACCTTGGCAGTGAACTTCTTCACCACCTCCTCGCGCGGCAGCTTGAGGTTCTCGGTGTAGCCACGGCTCACCGACGACCAGACCCCGGTGGCGTCGGTGATGCCGGGGCAGATGGCGTTCACCTTGATGTTGAAGGGCGCCACCTCGAAGGCGAGCGCCTGCGTGAGCGCGATCACCGCACCCTTCGCCGCCGAGTAGGGCACCATCAGCGCCGACCCGGTCTTGCCCGACTTGGACGAGAAGTTGACGATCTTGCCTTCGCGCCGCTCCTTCATCGCCGCCAGCACGCCCTGGATGCAGTAGACGCTGCCGTGCACGTTCACCCGGAACATCCGGTCGAGCAGCTCCGGCGTCGTCTCCTCCACCGGCCGCTGGTCCACGATTCCGGCGTTGTTCACCAGGGCGTAGGGCGCGCCGAGGTCGCTCCCGATCTCCGCGAAGCAGGCGTGCACCGCCTGCTGGTCGGTGATGTCGACCCGGTAGCCCCGGGCACCGGCCCCCACCTCGGCGAGGCGCCTCCCCTGGTCCACCACCTCCGGGTTCACGTCGAGGAGGGCCACCTTCGCTCCGGCCTCGCAGCACGCCTCGGCGATGCCGAGCCCGATGCTCCGCGCCGCCCCGGTCACCACGCACACCTTGCCCTGGAGCTCACGCCCCACTGCACCCTTCGTCTCGGATCCGCTCATCTCCGCCTCGCCTTTTCTGGTTGGCTTGCCTGTGCTGTTTCGTGCTTAACATATTCCATGACATTTGTCAACTCATGAAAGGCATGACCGGTCGGTCGAACCTGGGTTCGCGTCACGGCTCAATCCGACGCGGCGGGGGCCTCCGTTCCGAGGCGCTCGATCGCGAGGCGGAAGCGCTGGTATCCCTCTTCGTGGGCGGGCGCGCGCACCGGATTGGGGTCGAAGCGGCGGCCGGTCCGCACCATGGCGGCCGTGGCGTCCTCGTAGGAGGCGAAGCGCCCCGTTCCGACCGCGACGGCGGCGGCGATCCCGCGCGCGCCCGCCTGCGACGCGTCGCTCGTCTCCACCGGCCGGCGGAGCACGTCGGCGAAGATCTGGCACCAGGCCGGGCTGGACGCGGCGCCGCCGGAGAGCACCACCCGCGAGCGCGCGAGACCACCTGCCGCCAGGATCTCGAGATGCGCGCGGTGCGCGAAGGCGACCCCCTCGTAGATCGCGCGGAGGAGGTGGGCGAGCCCGTGCTCGGCACGGAGGCCGAGCAGAGCGCCGTCGACCCCGGGGGCGATGTGCGCCCGGTGGATGAACGGGAGGTAGACCACCCCGCCAGCACCGGGGGCCACACCCTCCACCGCCGCATTGAGCCGCTCGTAGAGCGCCTCGCGCGGCGGCGAGCCGCCCGAGAGCTCGTCGAGCCGCGCCAGGAACCAGGCCAGGTTCCCGGCCGAGGTGGCGCTCGACTCCACGTAGGCGTAGCGCCCCCGATCGGGGCCGAGCGAGGTCTTCACCGAGGGTGGGGCGTCACGCAGCAGGGCGTCGAACGCCGAGTTGATGTTCCAGGTGCCGGCGATGATCGAGCAGGAGGAGTCGTCCAGCGCCCCCGAGCCCACCGCGCAGGCGATGACGTCGAACATCCCCGCCACCACCGGCAGGCCCTCCGGGAGGCCAGTTGCGCCGGCCGCCGCGCGCGTCACCCTCCCCACCACCGCCGCGCTCTCGCGCACCGGCGGGAGCTTCGCGCCCGCCTCGGGCACGCCGAACAGCTCCGGTATGGCGGGATTGTAGGCCTCGGTGGCGAGGTCGACGAGGCCGTTGTTGCTCGCCTCGGTACGGTCGGCCGAGACCTCGCCGGTGAGCTGGTGCACCATCCAGTCCTTGGCGCCGAGCGCCCAGCGCGTACGCGCGTAGTCGGATGGTGCCTCCTCCCGGAGGAGCCGGAGCTGCGGCAGGGACTGCCCCGCCCACGGGTGGTGCCGGGTGGCGGGGTAGCGCGAGCGTCCCTCACGTGCCCAGGCCGCCACGATGCGGCTGGCCCGCACGTCCATGGAGGTGAGCGCGCGGCGGACCGGCCCGCCCTGCGCGTCGATGGGGTAGAGCCCGCCGCCGTGACCGGAGACGCCCGCGCCGGCCAGCTCGCCCGGCCCGGCGCGCTCGCGGGCGCGCGCCAGCGCCTCTCGGATGAGCCCCGCCGCGAGCCCCCACTGCTCCGCCATGTCGATCTCGCTCGCCGCGCCCCTTGACTCCACCCGCGTGACGGCGGTGGCCGCGGCGAGCTCGCGACCCACCTCGTCGAACACGGCAGCCTTGGTGGCGGTGAGCCCGCAGTCGAGGCAGAGGTAGCGCGCGCTGGCCATGCGCTATCCCGCGAGCCTTTGCCGGGCGCCGGCCAGCGCCTCGCGGTTCACCACCCCGCGAGGAGGGGCACCGCTCCCGGCCGAGCCGTCACCGTCGAGGAGCTTCGCCAGCTCGGCGCAGAGCAGCTTCGGACTGTTCACGAACGCATCGTTCGAGCCGCCCGCCATGTGCGGGGTGATGGTCACGTTCTCCAGGCGCACCAGCGGGTAGTCGGCGCCGGGGGGCTCCCTGTCGAAGACGTCGAGCGCTGCCCCGGCCAGGCGGCCGTCCCGGAGCGCCTCGTAGAGCGCCCGCTCGTCGACGAGCGGCGAGCGCGAGGTGTTGACGAGGTAGGCGGTGGGCTTCATGCGGGCGAGGAGCTCGGCGCCGATGAGTCCATGCGTCTCGGGCGTGAGCCGGGCGTGCACCGAGACGAAGTCGGACTCGGCCATGAGCCGAGGCAGCTCGACCAGCTCCACCCCCTCTGGCACCGACTTGCAGTACGGGTCGTAGGTGAGCAGCCTCACGTCGAAGCCGGCCAACCGACGGGCCACCTTCCGTCCAATCTCACCGAAGCCGACGAGGCCCACCGTCTTGCCCGGCAGGTCGGGGATGCGGCCGGAGTTCGGGTACTCACGGATCCAGCGCCCCTGCTTCAGCCCGTGGTGGCCGCGGGCGATGTTGCGCGCCTCGCAGAGGATGAGGCCCACCGCAAAGTCGGCCACCGCGTCGGCGTTGCGGCCGGGGGTGTTCATCACCAGGACGCCGCGCCCGGTGGCGGCCGCCACGTCCACGTTCTCCACGCCGGCCCTGAGGACGCCGATCGCTTTCAGCCGGGGAGAAGACTCGATGAGGCTCGCCGCCACCGGACAGAACTGGGTGACCACGAGGTCGGCCTCGGCCACGGCCTGCCGCACGTGGGCCGGAAGCTCGACGGCGGAGGGACCGCGCTGCTCCACCGCCAGGTTCTTCTCCTGAAGATCCTGGAAGCCGGAGAGCTCCCAGTCGAAGGTGGTCACCTCCACGCCGCGCGCCTCGAGCGGCGCCAGGCCGGCCCGGATGTGGCGGTGCGGGATGAAGAGGTCGCCGATGCCGATGAGCCTCATGGTGTGTTCTCCCTTCCTTGCTCGCCGCTCGCCGCGCGCCTTTGCCGCGCGTCGATCAGGGTGAGCTGAGCTCCATCCGTGTCAGCGGCTGATCATGCCGCCGGTGGCGTCGTAGGTGGCGCCGGTGAAGTAGTCGGCGACGCCCGAGACGAGGAAGACGGCGAGGCGCGCCACCTCCTCCGGCCTGGCCACCCGCCCGATCTGGATGCGCTGCTCGTAGTACGCGCGGTTTCCGGCGAGGGCCTGGCGCGACATGGGCGTCTCCACCATGCCCAGCGCCAGCGCGTTCACGTTGATACCCTTCGCGGCCACCTCTCGCGAGAGCGAGATGGTGAAGGTGACCACGCCCGATTTCGCCGCCGCATAGTGCGCGTGCCCGGTGGTGGAGCCGTTGAAGGCGGCCTGAGAGGTGACGTTGAGAATCTTGCCCTTGCGCCCCTTCGCCAGGTTCGAGGCCACGAAGCGCTGGCTCGTCAGGAACACGGCCGTGAGGTTCACGTCGAGGGTGCGCTGCCACTCGGCGAGCCCGATGTCGGTGACGAGATTGGTGGGCCACAGTCCGGCGTTGTTGATGAGGATGTCGGCGCTGCCGAGGAGCTCCTCGGTGCGGTCGACCAGCGCGGCGCAGTCGGCCGGCACCGTGAGATCGGTGCGCAGCGCGTGGGCCGCCACAGCCGACGCCTTGCAGCGCGCCGCCACCCCCTCGGCCCGGGGGAGGTCGAGGTCGGAGACGACCACGTTCGCCCCCTCCTCGGCGAGGAGCGCGCAGATGGCCGCCCCCACCCCACCCGCCCCGCCGGTCACCACCGCGTTCTTGCCTCTGAGCTGCAGGTCCATGTTCAATTCTCCGTTGCGTGCCGTGGCTCCCACCCCCCCAGGGGCCGGTGAGGGTAGAGCTCCGCTACTTTCTCCGCATGTGAGAAAGGAAATCGATCGACACGGCCGCCAGCAGGATGAGCCCCATGGTGAGGTCCTGCCAGTAGGGCGACACGTCGAGCAACACCAGCGCCGAGGCGATCACCGACATGAGGGTGATCCCGATGATGGAGCCGAGGATGGTGCCCTCGCCGCCGTTCAGGCTGGAGCCGCCGATGACGCAGGCCGAGATGGCCTTCAGGTCCACCCCCACCCCGTAGTACGACGTCGCCGAGTTGAAGCGCGAGATGGTGAGGATTCCGGCGATGGAGGCGAGGAAGCCGGCCAGCACGTAGACCCCCATGCGCACCCGGTTCACGTCGATCCCGGAGAGGCGAGCCGCCTTCTCGTTCGAGCCGAGGTAGTAGACCTTGCGGAGCACGATCGACTTGCGGCTCATGAAGTCGAAGAGCACCACCGCCGCCAGGAAGAGCACGATGGTGAAGGGGATGCCGGTGCCGCCGAGGGTGCCGCGCCCCATGAACTTGAACTCGGGCGGCATGTTGGAGAGCGGCACGGGGACGCCGCCCGAGATGACGTACGCCGCCCCCCGGGCGATCTGCTGCAGGGCGAGCGTGGTGATGAAGGGCGAGAGCCCCAGGCGCGTGATGAAGAAGCCGTTCACCGCGCCCACCGCACCGCCCACGCCCAGCCCGGCCAGCGAGGCGATCCAGATGTTCAGCCCGCCGCGGAACAGGACGCCAGTGAGCACCCCCGAGAGCGCCATCACCGAGGCCAGCGACAGGTCGATGCCTCCGCTGATGAGCACGATGGTCATGGCGATGACCACGAACCCGTCGATGGAGAAGCTCTGCACGGTGGTGGTGATGTTCTCGCTGGTGAGGAAGTAGGGCGAGGCGAACGACATGGCGACGGCGATGACGAGGACGAGCAGGATGGTGGTGCCCTCGCGGAAGCCCATGGCCCTCCTGAGCCGCCCGCCCTTCGCCCGCGGCTCGTCGATGCCCGGTGAAGCAATGACCTCCATCGCCCTCTCCTTGCCGTGTCCGATGAGGCGGCGGAGCCCAGCGCCCCGCGCCGTGCCGACCCTGGCTTCAGCCGTGGTGTCCATGGTGCCGCCTTTCCGCGCTGCTAGACCGCGACCTCGGCCCGCTCCAGGCAGGCCATGCCCATGATCGCGTGCTCGCCGATCCCGCTTCCCTCGAGCTCCCCGCACACGCGCCCCTCGTTCATCACCACCACGCGGTCGCAGAGCCCCACCACCTCGGGCAGCTCCGAGCTGATGACGATCACCGCCACCCCGTCCGCCACCAGCGCCCGCAGGGTGCGGTAGATGTGCGCCTTGGCTCCGATGTCGATCCCGCGGGTGGGCTCGTCCATGAACACCACCCTGGGTGACACCGACAGGAGCTTGGAGATGAGCACCTTCTGCTGGTTGCCGCCGGAGAGCGAGCCGACCTTGGCCGCGGGCCCGGCCGCCTTGATGGCCATCTCGCCCATGAACCTGGTGGCCAGCCGCTCCTCCGCCCCGCGAATCGATGAGCCGGCGCGAGGCCACGGCACCCAGGTCCATCACCGAGATGTTGGAGGCGAGGCTCCGCTCGAGGAAGAGGCCCTCGGTCTTGCGGTCCTCCGTGAGGTAGACGACGCCGCGGAGGATGGCGTCGCGGTAACTCCTCGGCTCGAGCGGCTCGCCGGCCACGGTGACGGTGCCGGCGCTCCTTTCGAGGAGCCCGCAGACGGCGCGGGCCACCTCGGTGCGCCCGGAGCCGACCAGCCCGGCGAAGCCCAGGATCTCGCCCGCGCGCACCGTGAAGGAGACGTCATGGAAGCGCTTTCCGGAGGAGAGCCCCCGCACCTCCAGCACCGGCGCGCCCGGCACGGTGCTCTTCGCTGGGTAGATGTCGGCGAGCTCCCGCCCGACCATCCGGCCCACCAGCTGCGACTGCGTCACCGCGTTCACCGGGTTCGTGTCGATGAGCCGGCCGTCGCGAAGCACCGACACCTGGTCGCAGGCCTGAAAAATCTCCGCCAGCCGGTGGCTGATGTAGAGGATGCAGAGCCCCTGCTCGCGCAGGGTGGCGATGATGGCGAAGAGCCGCTCCGCTTCCTGCTCGTTCAGCGAGGCGGTGGGCTCGTCGAAGATCATGACCTTGCAGTTCATGGAGAGCGCCTTCACGATCTCCACCACCTGCTGCTGCGAGACGCTGAGGTCGCCAGTGCGCGCCCGCGGGTCCACGTGGGCGCCGAACCGGGCGAGGAGGGCGGATGCGCTGGCGTGGAGGCGCCGGAAGTCGATGAGCCCGCGGCGGAGTCCGCGCCGCTCGTCGACCCGCGCCATGTGGATGTTCTCGGCCACGCTGATGTGCTGGCAGAGCGCGATCTCCTGGTGCACGAAGCCGATGCCGCGCGCCATGGCGTCGTGCGGCGAGGCGAAGCGCACCGGCGTCCCCTCGAGGAGGATCTCACCCTCGTCGGGCTGGTGAACGCCGCCGATGAGGTTCATGAGCGTCGACTTGCCGGCGCCGTTCTCGCCCACGACGGCGTGGACGACGCCGGGGTGGAAGGAGAGGCTCACGTCGTCGAGCGCCTGGGTCGCCATGAAGCGCTTCTTGACGTGCCGCACTTCCAGGATGGCCGGGGTCATGAGGCCTTCCTCCTCGGGGAGAGCTCCCGGCGCGAGGCCGCCGCCGGGAGCACCGCGGGTGAAGAGCTACTTCCAGGCGTCGAAGGCCTTGGCGCCGCGCTTCGCCAGCCACTTGTCGGTGTAGAAGTACTTGGCGTTCGACTTGCTGATGAGGTCGAGCCCATTGTCCACGAAGGGCAGGCTGATGACGAAGGCGCCCGGCGTGGCGCTCGACGCGTTGAGCGGGTCGAGCAGCTTCTCGTGGGCGAGGAAGAGGTTCAGCATGCTGAGGTAGCCCTGCACGTAGGCGTTGGGCTGGATCGAGCCGTACATCTTGCCTTCCTCGATCATCTGGAGAATCGCGGCGTCCATGTCGCAGGTGAGGACCTTCACCTTGCCGCCCTTCTCGACGGCGGCGGTGGCCGCGCCGCGACCCGAGGGGCCTTCGGGGCTGAAGACGGCGCCCAGGTCGGGGTGCTTCTGGAGGACGGTGAGGACGGCCGTGTAGGCCTTGTTCGTGTCCTGCTGGGTGAGCACGTCGCCGACCAGCTCGATGTCCGGGAACTCCTTCTTGATGGTCTCGACGAAGACGTCCACCCGCTTCTGGTGGTTCGACTGGGTGTTGCGGGTGACCATCACCTTGCCTTTGCCGCCGAGCTCGCGGCCGAGGGTGCGGGCCGCGAACTGGCCCTCCTTCACGTTGTCCGAGGTGACGTACCCCACCGGGGCGGCGTCGGTGTTGCTCGCGAAGTTGACGACGGGGATGCCCTTCGACATGGCCGCCTTCACCCCGTCGGAGCAACCGGCCTGGTCCACCGGGCTGAGGGCGATGCCCGCCGGCTTCTTCGCCACCACCTGGTCGAACACCGTCATCTGCTTGTTGAGGTCGTACTCGGGCGTGCCCGAGTAGACGGCCTTCACGCCGAGCTGCTTGGCGGCATCCTTGAAGCCCTCGAAGGCGGCCACCCAGTACTCCACGCCGCTGACGAAGGTGACCATGTAGTAGGTGTCGTCGGGGTTCCCCTTGAACGCCTTGTTCTGCACCTGACCGAAGCTCGGAGCTGCGAACGCCACGGTGAGCGCGGCGGCGAGGATCTTCGCGAGTTTCTTCATTGTCTTGCCTCCCTGGGAGCGGCCGATGGGCCAGCGTCAGGGAGTGTGACGGATGTCGTGACGTTTGTCAAGACGCCGCGACGAGGACGCACTCATCAGAAAAAACCCCCTCAACCGGCGAGGAAGAGGGGGGGGGTCCCCCCTCTCCCTGACCGGAGAGGGAAGGAAGGGGGGTGAGGGTCGCCCTACGGCAGAGATCGTGAATTCCACCCGCCGGTTCTGCTCGCGCCCTTCGGCCGTCTTGTTGTCACCCACCGGCTTCGCGCCGCCGTAGCCCTTCGCCTGGAGGCGCTCCGGCGCCACACCCTTGAGGACGAGGTAGCTCCTCACGGCGTCCGCGCGCTCCTGCGAGAGCCTGCGGTTCCTGGCAGCCGAACCGGAGGTATCGGTGTGGCCCTCGATCACCACGTGCTCGACCTCGGGGTGAGCGGCCATCGCCGCGGCCACCTCGTCGAGCAGCTCGGTGGAATCGGCGCGGACGCTGCTCTTGCCGGTGTCGAAGAAGACCTTGCCGGCGAGCTCGAGCTTCTCCTTCTGCACCACCACCCGTGGGGGCGGAGGGGGAGGCGGAGGAGGAGGAGGTGGCGGAGGCTCGACCACCCGGGCTCGGGCTCGGGCATCGGCGCCGGCTCCTCGACGGGCGCAGGCGGGGGCGGTTCCTCCACGGCTGCCGCTGCCGGCGCCTCCACCGCCGGGCCCGGCGGGCAGGGGAAGGCGCACGGGTCGCCGCAGGAGGGGCACTGCTTCGACCCGGGCGCCATGGCGCCGGAGGTGGCGCAGCCCGCGGCGAGCAGGGCGAGCGCGCTGACGAGAAGCCTCTTCATCGGTGTGTCCTCCGAAGGGCCGTCTCGAAAGACGGGGGCACCGCGCCCCGGCGCCCTGCTCGAGGACGACCCTGCGTGAAAGGTTGAGCGCTACCCTACAGGGCCGGGCGCGCCGGGGCACGCTCGAACGGCTGCCCGGTTGGGGCTTCTCGGTCATGCTACGGCGGCGCGGCCGGTGTCAGCGGCGACCGCGGAGGGGGAGCGCCCGGCGGGCGACTGGCGAGGATGGCCGGCTCGCCCTCCTTGCGGATGACCTTCATGGCGAGCGCGATCATCGAGCCCACGTCGGTGAGCGTGGCCGGGAGCACCAGGGTGGTGGAGCTCTTCGCGAGCTGACCCAGCTCGCGCACGTACTGCTCTGCCACCCGGAGCTGCATGGCCTCGAAGCCGCCCGCGGTGGAGACCGCCTCGCCGACCTTGCGCAGACCCTCGGCGGTCGCCTGGGCGACCGCCAGGATGGCCGCGGCCTGGCCCTCGGCTTCGTTGATCTGCTGCTGGCGCTTCGCCTCCGACTCCTTGATGACCTGCTGCTTGTGCCCCTCCGCCGAGTTGATGGCGGCGTCGCGCACGCCCTCGGAGGTGAGGATGACCGCCCGCTTCTCGCGCTCGGCGCGCATCTGCTTCTCCATGGCGGCGAGCACGTCCTTGGGCGGCGTGATGTTCTTGATCTCGTAGCGCAGGACCTTGATGCCCCACGGCCCGCTCGCCTTGTCGAGCTCGTTCACCACCTGCGTGTTGATGTGGGTGCGCTCCTCGAAGGTGCGGTCGAGGTCTATCTTGCCGATCTCGCTGCGGAGGGCCGTCTGCGCGAGCTGGGAGATGGCGAAGCGGTAGTCGCTTATTCCGTAGGAGGCGCGCTGGGCGTCGAGCACCTTGAGGTAGAGGATGCCGTCCACCCCCACCTGCACGTTGTCCTTGGTGATGCAGATCTGCTCGGGGATGTCGACGGCCTGCTCCTTCAGCGTGTGGCGGTAGCGGACCACGTCGAAGAAGGGGAAGAGGATGTGAAACCCCGCCTCCAGCACCCCCGAGAAGCGGCCCAGCCGCTCGACCACGTAGGCGCTCTGCTGCGGCACCACCACCGCCGTCTTGACGATGACGACGAGGGCGAAGAGCGCGACGATCACTCCAAGGAACAGCGCGATGCCACCAGCCATGGTTCACCTTTCGTGTTTCGCACCGCGCCCCTCCGGCGGGCGCCAGCTCGTCACTGTTCGGGCAAGAGCTCCAGCCGGAGGCCGTCCACCCTCGCCACCCGGCAACGCATGCCAGCGGTCAGGGTAGTCGCCCCGATGTTGAGGGCCTCCCACGAGCTCCCCCGCAGCTCGACGCGGCCCACCGCCCGGGGTGGGAGATCCTCGATGGGCTGGGCGATCTCGCCCACCATGCTGTCGATGGGGCTCGCCGGGGAGGCAATGCGCTCTCTCAACCGGCCGCGCAGAAACGCCATCGCACCGATGGACACGGCCGCGAAGACGAGCCACTGCGCCCAGGGCGGGCCGCCCAGGTCCGCCGAGACGAGCCCGCCCACGACGAGGGCACCGAAACCGAAGAACAGGGCGAAGAGCCCTCCGGGCGTGATGATCTCGAAGACGAGCAGGCCGATGCCCGCGAGGATCGCAAATCCACCACGACATGTCGCTCTCGCCCCCTGCACCGCCCGTGCGCGGTGCGGGACCATTGTAGCCCAGGCAAGCACCGGCTGGACGACCCGCCCGCTGCTCTCGCCCTTTTGGGCGGGCGCGCTTCCACGGAAGGTGCTCCCATCCCGCGAGCTCGAGCGGGCCACCGCCCCTGCTTCGCGCCGGGGCTGCCACCGGCGCAACGGACGGGCGCCGCTACATGAAGCCGAGCGTGAGGCGGGCCGCCTCGCTCATGCGGCTCGGGTCCCACGGTGGGTCGAAGACGAGCTGGACGTCGACCTCGGCCACGCCCGGGAGACCGGCCACCTTGCTGCGCACGTCCTCCACCAGCACCGGCCCCACGCCGCAGCCGGGGGCGGTGAGCGTCATGGCAACGGCCACCCGCACGCCACCCTCCACCGGCTCGGTCGCCACGTCGTAGACGAGGCCCAGATCGACGATGCTGGCCGGGATCTCCGGGTCGTAGACGGTGGAGAGCTCCTGCCACACCTTGGCCTGGTCGAACGGTCCCTCGGTGCGACGGGCGCGCTCCTCGGCGGCCTTCCTGGCCAGCTCGACGTAGACCGGGCCAAGCGCGTCGGCCTCGGCGGCGGCGATGCGCACCAGGCTCCCCTGCTCGGTCATGGCGGTCACGTTGCCGTCCATCACCTGCTGTGGGATGACCCAGGCGCCCGCGTCGATGCGCACGAGAAAACCCGTGGGGATCTGGGTCGCGTCACAGGCGCGTGTGAGCGCCACCGGTTCGTGCCTCGCCACGGTTGCCCTCCCCTACTCGGTGGTGACCACGTCGCCCTTGGCGGCGAGCGCGTGCTGCAGGGCGTGCCACACCAGGCTGGCGCACTTCACCCGGGTGGGAAACTCGCAGACGCCGGAGAGCGCCGCGAGCTTGCCCAGCTCGACGCTCTTCACCGCCTCCGGCCCCTCGGTGACGAGCCGGTGGAAACGGGCGAAGAGCTCCTCCGCTTCGGCCACCGTCTTGCCCTTCACGGCCCCGGTCATGAGCGAGGCCGAGGCCTTGGAGATGGCGCAGCCCGAGCCCTCGAAGGCCACGTCCACGATGCGGTCGCCCGACACCTTGAGGTAGAGCCGGAAGTGGTCGCCGCAGAGCGGGTTCAGCCCCTCCGCCTCGCGGTTCGCCCCCTCCAGCTTGTGGAAGTTCCTCGGCTTCCGGCCGTGGTCGAGGATCACCTCCTGGTACAGGTCTTCGAGCTCGTTCTTCATGCGAACATCCTTCTCACCTTCTCCAGGCCCTCGGCGAGGGCGTCGATCTCCGCCCGGGTGTTGTAGATGCCGAGCGAGGCGCGCGCCGTGGCGGGGAGGCCGAATCGCCGCATGAGCGGCTGCGCGCAGTGGTGGCCGGTGCGGATGGCGATGCCCTCGCGGTCGAGCACGGTGCCGATGTCGTGCGGGTGGATGTCCTCGAACACGAACGAGAGCACACCGGCCTTCTCGGGCGCCGTGCCCACGAGGCGCAGCCCCGGGATGGCGGTGAGCCGCTCGGTACCGTAGGCGAGCAGCTCGTCCTCGTGCCGCCAGGCCGCGTCGCGCGGCAGCGCCTCCAGCCAGTCGATGGCGGCCGCCATGCCCACCGCGCCCGCCATGTTGGGCGTGCCGGCCTCGAAGCGGGCCGGCGGCCGGGCGTAGGTGGTCTTCTCGAAGCTCACCGAGAGGATCATGTCGCCGCCGCCCTGCCAGGGCGGCATCGCCTCGAGGTGCTCGGCCTTGCCGTAGAGCGCGCCGATGCCGGTCGGACCGTAGATCTTGTGGCCGCTGAAGGCGTAGAAGTCGCAGCCGAGGTCCTGCACGTCGACCGGAGCGTGTGGGGCCCCCTGTGCCCCGTCGACCACCACTGGAACGCCGCGCGCGTGGGCCAGCTCCACGATGCGCTTCACCGGATTCACCGTGCCGAGCGCGTTCGAGACATGGCTCACCGCCACCAGCCGGGTGCGCGGCCCGATGGCCCTCTCCAGGGCGTCGAGGAGGAGCACCCCGCGATCGTCGACTGGCGCCACCGCCAGGCGGGCGCCACGCTCCTGGCAGAGCATCTGCCAGGGCACGATGTTGGAGTGGTGCTCGAGCTCGGTGACGAGCACCTCGTCCCCCGCCCCCACGCGCATGCGACCGAAGGTGAAGGCCACCAGGTTGATCGCCTCGGTGGTGCCGCGCACGAAGACGATCTCGGAGGCGTCGCGGGCGTTCAAGAACCGTCGCACCCGGTCGCGAGCCCCCTCGTAGGCCGCGGTGGCGCGCTCGGAGAGGAAGTGCACGCCACGGTGCACGTTGGCGTTTTCCTGGTCGAAGAAGCGCGCCATGGCCTCCACCACCTGGCGAGGCTTCTGGGTGGTGGCCGCGCTGTCGAGGTAGACGAGCGGCTTGCCCCGAACCGGCCGGGCCAGGATGGGGAAGTCGCAGCGCACGCGCTGTACGTCGAATGGCCCCACCACCGGCGAGTGCAGGGTGACGACCTCCGCCTCGGGAGGGCTGGGGTGCACACTGATCATTCGGGCTGCCTCGCTCTCCATGTCAGGCCGCCTCGGCGATGAGGTCGCCCTGGGGCAGCCGGCCCGCCACCTTGCGCCGCAGCTCCGCGCGCAGCGCCTCGGGACCGACGCGCCCCACCACCTCGCTGGCGAAGGCCCAGGTGAGGAGGGCGCGCGCCACCGCCTCCGGCAGGCCGCGCGTCCGGAGGTAGAAGAGCTGGTCGGGCCGGAGCTGTCCCACCGTGCCGCCGTGGGAGCACTTCACGTCGTCGGCGAGGATCTCCAGCTGCGGTTTCGCATCCGCCACCGCCTCGTCCGAGAGGAGGAGGTTCGAGCTCACCTGTCCGGCGTCGGTCTGCTGGGCGTCCTCGCGCACCAGGATGCGCCCCGCGAAGACCCCTCGGCTCTGGCCGTCGAGGATGCCCTTGAAGAACTGGCGGCTGGCACAGCGGGGACGCGCGTGGTCCACGTGGACCCAGTGGTCGAGGAGCTGCTCTCCGCTCGCAACCGAGAGGCCGGCGAGGTCGCACCGGGCGTTCTCACCGCCGAGGAGCGCCCGCACCTCCACCCGGGCGAGGCGCCCGCCCAGCGCAATCGAGGCGCTGGTGAGCCTGCTCGCCGCCGCCTGCGCGACCACCAGGCTCGCCAGGTGGAAGGCGCCGGGGGCGTCCTCCTGGACGCGGTCGTGCTCCACCGTGGCCCCCTCCGCCAGGACGAGCTCGGTGACTGCGCTCGCGAGGTAGACGCCCTCGCCGAGGTGGTGCTCCACCACCGTGGCGCTCGATCCGGCCCCGGCGACGACCAGGGCACGCGGGAACGCCACCACCGGCGACCCTCCGGGCTCGGTGAGGAACACGAGGTGCAGCGGCAGTGCGCAGGTCACCCCAGCGTCGAGCTCCACCAGGGCGCCGTCGGAGAAGAGCGCCATGTTGAGGGCCGCGAAGAAGCGCGGGGCGGCCGGGATGGCGCGCCCGAGGTGCGGCTCCACCGCAGAGGGCCGCTCGCGGAGCGCCGCGGCCAGGCTCCCCATCCTCGCGCCTGCGGGGAGGCCGGTGAGATCGCTCGCCCGGGGATCGAGGTGGCCGTTCACGAAGGCGAGCCGGGGAGCTGGGGGCAGCCGGCCCGGGGTGAGCCGCCCGGGCGGCGCCGCCGCGAAGGAGGTGGCGGCGAGCGCCGCGAGGCTGGTGTAGCGCCAGTCCTCGTCCCTCGGCGTCGGCAGGCCACTCGCGAGGAAGGCCTCGCGGCCGGCGAGCCGCAGCTCGCGGAGGAAGCCGGGCTCGCCCCGCTGCTCCGAAGAGGAGCGCGAGCCCGGCGGCCGGAGGCCGCGGAGCTGCTCCTCGAGGGAATGCTGCGCCAGGGTCACGGGCGCGCCTCCCGGCTCGCCGAGCCCGTCGCCGGCGCACCGGAGCTCGCCGGCGGCTCCTTCTCCAGCCAGCCGTACCCCTTGTCCTCCAGGGTGAGGGCCAGCTCGGCGCCGCCGGAGAGGACGATGCGCCCTGCCGACATGACGTGCACGTGGTCCGGCTTCAGGTAGTCGAGGAGCCGCTGGTAGTGCGTCACCACCACGATGGCGCGCTCCGGCGAGCGCAGCGCGTTCACCCCGTCCGCCACCGCGCGCAGGGCGTCGATGTCGAGGCCGGAGTCGATCTCGTCGAGGATGGCGAGGCGGGGCTCCAGCACCGCCATCTGCACGATCTCGTTCCGCTTCTTCTCACCGCCGGAGAAGCCCTCGTTCACCCCGCGGCTGGCGAACGACGGGTCCATCTGCACGATCTTCATCTTCTCCTTGGCCACCGAGAGGAAGTCCATGGCGTCGAGCGGCTCCTCGCCGCGCGCCTTGCGCTGCGCATTGAGCGCGGTGCGGAGAAAGTACATGTTGGCGACGCCCGGGATCTCCACCGGGTACTGGAAGGCGAGGAAGAGCCCCTTCGCGGCGCGCCGCTCGGGCGAGAGCGCGAGCAGATCCTCGCCGTCGAGCAGGACCGAGCCACCCGTCACCTCGTAGGCGGGGTTGCCGGCGAGCACGCCGGCGAGGGTGCTCTTGCCGGAGCCATTCGGCCCCATGATGGCGTGGAGCTCGCCGGCGCCGACCTCGAGGTCGAGCCCCTGGAGGATCTCGCGGCCCGCGATCCTGGCGCGGAGCTTTTCGATGGAGAGCATCATCTCTTGTATTTCACCTCGCACCCCCTACCCTCCTCCCCACCGGCGCGGAGAGGGGCGTCCCTCACCGCCGAGTCGCGCCAGCGCAGGAAGAGTGGTGAGGCGTGGGCTAACCGACCGAGCCTTCCAGGCTCATCCCGAGCAGCTTCTGCGCCTCCACGGCGAACTCCATGGGGAGCTCCTTCAGGACCTGCCGGGCGAAGCCGTTCACGATCATCGACACGGCGTCCTCCTGCGAGATGCCCCGCTGCCGGCAGTAGAAGAGCTGGTCCTCCCCGATCTTGGAGGTGGTGGCCTCGTGCTCCACCTGGGCGCTGGGGTTGCGCACCTCGAGATAGGGGAAGGTGTGCGCTCCGCACCGCGAGCCGATGAGCAGCGAATCACACTGCGAGTAATTGCGCGCCCCCTCGGCGCCCTTCTGGACCTTCACCAGGCCGCGGTAGGTGTTCTGGCCCCGGCCGGCGCTGATGCCCTTCGAGACGATGGTCGAGCGGGTGCGCTTGCCGAGGTGGATCATCTTGGTGCCGGTGTCGGCCTGCTGGCGGTGGTTGGTGAGCGCCACCGAGTAGAACTCGCCGACGCTGTCGTCGCCCTGCAGGATGCAGCTCGGGTACTTCCAGGTGATGGCCGAGCCGGTCTCCACCTGCGTCCAGCTCACCTTGGCGCGGGCCATCGCCTTCGCCCGCTTGGTGACGAAGTTGAAGATGCCGCCCTTGCCCGCCGCGTCTCCCGGGTACCAGTTCTGCACCGTGGAGTACTTGATCTGCGAGTCCGGCAGCGCGATCAGCTCGACCACCGCCGCGTGGAGCTGGTTCTCGTCGCGCACCGGTGCGGTGCAACCCTCCAGGTAGGAGACGGAGGCGCCCTCCTCGGCGACGATGAGGGTGCGCTCGAACTGCCCGGTGTCGGAGGCGTTGATGCGGAAGTAGGTGGAGAGCTCCATCGGGCAGCGCACGCCCTTCGGGATGAAGGCGAAGCTGCCGTCGGAGAAGACCGCCGAGTTGAGCGCAGCGAAGAAGTTGTCGGTGGAGGGCACCACCGAGCCGAGGTACCTCCGCACCAGCTCCGGGTGCTCGCGCACCGCCTCGGAGAAGGAGCAGAAGATGACCCCCTTCTCGGCCAGCCTGGAGCGGAAGGTGGTGGCCACCGAGACCGAGTCGAAGACGGCGTCGACCGCCACGTTGGCGAGGCGCGCCTGCTCGGCGAGCGGGATCCCCAGCTTCTCGAAGGCGCGCTGGAGCTCCGGATCGACCTCGTCCATCGAGCCGAGCTTCTTCTTCGGCCGAGGCGCCGAGTAGTAGACGATGTCCTGGTAGTCGATCTTCGGATAGGTCACGTTAGGCCACGTGGGCTCCTCCATGGTGAGCCACCGGCGGTAGGCCTCCAGCCGCCAGGCGAGCAGCCAGTCGGGCTCGCCCTTCTTCGCCGAGATGAGCCGGATGGTCTCCTCGGAGAGGCCGCGCGGCACCTGGTCGCTCTCGACGTCGGTGACGAAGCCGTACTTGTACTTGCCCTCCGTGAGCTGGCGGAGGGTCTCCTCCTGGGTCATCGGCGCACCTCTCTGGAGTCGCAGGGGCCACCCTTGGCGGTCGGGATCGCCGGGCGCCGCAGTAGCCGCACCGGGCGCTCTCCCAGCGCCGAGAGCGGGAGGTTCTGGAGCGTCGTCTGGATGGCGCGGCTCACCGGACCCCAGGCGGCGCGGGCCACGCAGTCGGCCTCCAGGGAGCACGAGCCGCCGGCGGTGCTGCACTCGGTGAGCGAGACCGGACCATCGAGGGCCTCGACCACCGCGGCGACCGAGATCTGGTCGGCCGGGCGAGCGAGCGCGTAACCACCGCGCCGGCCGCGATGGGAGGTGACGACCCCGGCGCGGCACAGCGCCTTCAGGATCTTGGCCACGGTGGGCAGGGGCACGCGCGACCGGCTGGCCAGGGCGCTGGCGGTCCTCTCCTCGGCGTCGCCGCCGCGCGCGAGGTGCGTGAGGAGCACGAGGCCGTAGTCGGTGAGCTTGCTCATCCTGAGCATGGGTCGGTGTCTCGAGCGAAGTGAGCCCTCGACCCGCGTCACCTCGGCCGAGCTCCACCCGGCTGAGGGTCGACAAATCGAGACTGCCCCGGTCCTGATACCGCAACGGCCAGCGCGACGCAACGCTTTCGGACACGCTCCACGGCGAGCGAGCCTTCCTCACCCACGGCACTTCCCGCATGCTGGCAGGGGCGGGGCGCGCTGGTCTCCCGGGGTTGTCGATGACCCGCGCCGTCCGCAGCTTTGTGCGAGCCCAAACCCTTTCCTGGAGTTCCACATGTTCTTCCACAAGAAAGCCCTCATCCAAGACCTCCGCGTGGAGAAGCCCGACGCGCAGTTCGCTCGGTTCCTGCTGGAGCAGTTCGGCGGGGCGACCGGCGAGCTCACCGCTGGCTTGCAGTACTGGGTGCAGTCGTTCCACTGCGACGACCCGGGCATCCGCGACATGCTGCAGGACATCGCGGTGGAAGAGTTCGGCCACCTGGAGATGGTCGGACGGCTCATCGAGGCGCACACGCGCGGCAGCAAGCACAAGGACGCGGCTTACGACAGCACGCTCTTCGCCGTGCGCGGCATCGGACCCCACCTCCTCGACAGCCAGGGCTCGGCGTGGACCGCAGCCTACATCAACGAGGGCGGCGACGTGGTGCGCGATCTCCGGGCCGACGTCGCCGCCGAGGCTGGCGCCCGCCAGACCTATGAGGCGCTCATCGAGGTGTCGAAGGACGAGGGCTCTAAGCGTGCCCTGGTTCACCTCCTCACCCGCGAGATCTCCCACACCAAGATGTTCATGAAGGCGCTGGAGAAGCTCGGCAAGCTCACCGACCCGTTCTTCGGCAACGTGAAGCCCGACGAGACGGTGAACCTCTACTACAACCTCTCGAAGGGGAAGGAGCCGCAGCGCGGCCCGTGGAACTCCAAGCCCGATTTCGAGTACGTCGAGGATCCTCGGCCGAAGGGCGACTGAAGCGAGACGTCTGAGCTTCGCGCCGGGCGGACGCTCGGAGCCACCGGATTCCGAGGGCCGCCCGGCACGCTGGCGTTCCCGCAGCTGCCGAGGCGAAGACTGAGCGTGCATGCGGCGCACCGCCTCCGGTAGAGTGAGGCTGCATGCCCACCTCGGACCCCCGCGCCGCCGAGCGGCGCCTCCTCAAGCTCGCGGCCTGGTTCCTCCACCACGGCGCCGCCACGCGCGAGGAGGTGTACGCCGCCTTCCCCAAGGACTACGCCGGCGACCGGGCGACCCGGGAGAAGAAGTGGACGCGCGACAAGAAGGACCTCGCTCGGCTGGGCGTGCCGCTGCGCTTCTCCGAGGACGAGGGTGGGCTCTACCGGCTGGAGCCAGGGAGCTTCTACCTCCCGAAGCTGTCATTCAAGCCGCCGGAGGCGGCCGTGCTCTCCACCGCCGCGCGCGCCGCGCTGCGGGACGGCGACCACCCGCTGGGGGAAGATTCTGGAGGCGGCGCTGAGGAAGCTCATGGTGGGCGCCACCGGCCTGCCGCCGCGGGCCGAGGTGCTGGAGCGGGGAGGAGAGCCCGTCGCGCCGGCCTCGGTGCGCCGCTGGCTCGAGCTCGTCGCCGGGGCGGTCGAGGAGGAGAAGGTCCTCCGCATGACCTACTGGGTGCCGGCGCGCAACGAGCTCACCCTGCGCGATCTTTCGCCCTACGGCTTCGCCTACCGGCGGGGCGAGTGGATCCTGGTCGGCCACTGCCACCGGCGGAAGGGCGTGCGCCTCTTCTACCTGCGCCGCGTCCGCTCGTTGAAGCCGGCACCGGCGGGCAAGTCCACCGAGCCCTTCGTCCCGATGCCGGGCGGGTTCGAGATCAGCGCCTGGTCGCGCCAGGAGCCCTGGGATTACCTCGTCCACGACCGGCGCGAGGCGGTGGTCCGCTTCACCGGCTCGCTCGCCAAGATCGCCGCGACGCTCATCCCCGGGGCGAAGCTCACCGCCGCGCCCGACAACGCCCGCCTGGCCCGCTTCGTCATCCGCAACACGGACGGCCTGGTTCGCCAGTGCCTGGCCTGGGGCGTCGAGGCCGAGCTCCTCGAGCCTGCCGAGGCGCGCGAGGCCGCCCTCGCCGTCGTCCAGGCCATCGCGGCTCCGACCGGGAGCGCACCGTGAGCGACAACGCCCTCGCCCGCACTCGCCGCCTGCTCGTCCTCATCCCGGCCGCCTGGAAGGCCGGGGGGCGCGGCCTTCCGCTCGACGATGCGGCGCGCCTCACCGGCGCGCGCGACGCGAACCAGGTCCGCGCCGACGTCGAGGCGCTCGACGGGCTCACGCTCGCCCCGGCCTACCCCGAGCACGAGGTGATGCTCGCCATCGAGAACGGCCGGGTGGTGGCCTCGCTCACCATGCAGCTCGTCGAGCCCCCGGGGCTCTCGCTCCGCGAGGGTGCGGCCCTGCTCGCGGTGCTGCGCCCCTTCGAGAAGAGCGGCGGGCCCGCGGTCGCCTCGGCCGCTCGCGTCCTGCGGCGGGCCATCCCCTCCTACCTGCGCGCCAGTGCCGAGAGGCTGGCCCACGGCACCGACTTCCAGGTCGGCGCGCCGGGCGAGTGGGCGAACGCCCTCGAGGAGGCCATCGTCAGGCGGGTGGAGGTGATGATGGAGTACCGCGCCAGCGCCACCGGCGACGCGCGCCAGAAGACGCTCGAGCCGCGCCTCCTCTTCCCGCAGGAGGGCCACTGGTACCTCGCGGCCTGGAACGTGGAGAAGAAGGAAGAGCACCTCTATCGCCTCGATCGCATCGTGCGGGTGGTGCTCGGCACCCGCCTCTTCGGCACGCACAAGGGCCCCCCGTCGAAGCGCTACCAGGGTGGCAAGGTGTACATCCAGTCCGGCGCCGAACGCGACGTGCAGGTGCGCTTCCGCGCCATCGCCGCGCGGATCGCCGCCGAGCGGTGGCCGGAGCGGGCGGCGGTGGAGCCGGGCGGGACCCTCCTCGTCACCGTGCACATGAGCCCGGGGCCGTACCTCTACGGCTGGGTGCTCGGCTTCGGCCCCGACGCCGAGGTGGTGGCGCCCGAGGACGTGCGCGCCGGCTTCCTCGCGCACGTCGGGGAGCTGCGGCGCCTCTACTCGCCCTCGCCGGCTCCCGCGCCGCCGCGCTGAGCAGGGGGGGCGCGGGCACCCCCGAGGCGATTCCGGTGGCCTCGCGAGGGGCGCGGCGTCAGGTCGTGCCGAGATACGCCTTCCGCACCGTGTCGTTCGCCACCAGCCTCTCGCCGGTGTCCGCGAGCACGATCGATCCGGTCTGGAGGACGTAGCCGCGGTGGGCGATCGAGAGGGCCATGAGGGCGTTCTGCTCCACGAGGAGGATGGTCGTCCCGCGCGCGTTGAGCTCGGTGATGATCTCGAAGATCTGGTCGACGAGCACCGGCGCCAGCCCCATCGACGGCTCGTCGAGCAGGAGCAACTTCGGCTCGGACATGAGCCCGCGCGCCATGGCCAGCATCTGCTGCTCCCCGCCGGAGAGCGTACCGCCCTTCTGGTGCAGCCTCTCCTTCAGCCGTGGGAAGAGGCTGAACGCGCTCTCCAGCCCGCGCTCGACCACCGCCGCGTCGCTCACGATGTAGGCGCCCATCTCCAGGTTCTCGAGGACGGTCAGATCGGGGAAGATTCCGCGCCCCTCGGGCACGAGCCCCAGGCCCGCGCGGTGGACCGCGTCGGGAGCCAGGCGCGAGACCTCCCTCCCCTCGAGGATCACCCTCCCCTTCCTCGGGTGGAGGAGGCCGGAGATGGATTGCAGGGTGGTGGTCTTGCCGGCGCCGTTCGAGCCGATGAGCGCCACGATCTCGCCGGTCATCACCTGCAGCGAGATGCCCTTCAGGGCGTGGATGTTGCCGTAGAAGGCGTGCAGCTCCTCCACCTCGAGCAGGCTCATTCCGCGCCCCTCGCCGCGCCGGCGGTGAGCGCGCCGGCCGCGCCCTTCCCCAGGTACGCCTCGATGACCCGCGGGTCCGCGCCGACGGCCTCGGGCGGCCCCTCGGCGATCTGCTCCCCGTAGTCCATCACGTAGATGTGCTCGGAGATGCTCATCACCACCCGCATGTCGTGCTCGATGAGGAGGATGGTGATGCCGCGCTCGTCGCGGATGCGGCGGAAGAGCGCCAGGGCCTGCTCGCTCTCGATGGGATTCATGCCGGCGGCCGGCTCGTCGAGGAGGAGCAGCCGCGGCTCCGAGGCGAGGGCGCGCGCCACCTCCACCCGCCGCTGCGCACCGTAGGGCAGGTTGCTCGCCAGCTCGTTACCGACCCCCCGCAGGCCCACGTACTCGAGGAGGCTCTCGGCGCCGTGCTGGGCCTCTCGCTCCTCCTCGCGGAAGGCGCGCGTGCGCAGCACGGCCTGGGCCGGGTTCTGCCGGAGCCGGGTGTAGGCCCCGACCATGATGTTCTCGATCACCGTCATGCTGCCGAACAGCCGGATGTTCTGGAAGGTGCGCGCCATGCCGAGGCGGGTGATGTCACAGGCGCGCATCCGCTCGATGCGGGTGCCGTCGAGCTCGATGGTGCCCTCCTCGCAGCGGAGGAGCCCGGAGATGGCGTTGAAGAGGGTGGTCTTGCCGGCGCCGTTCGGCCCGATGATGCTGGTGATCCGCCCCTTCTCCACCCGGATCGACATCCGGTCGACGGCGGTGAGGCCGCCGAAGCGCTTCACCACCCGATGGGTGGTGAGGATGCACGGGGCGTCACCCACGGCCGTCGCCCTCTGCGCCGGGGACGAGCTCCGGGTCGGGCCGGAGCTCGCGCTTCCTCCGGGCCGCGGGGATGAGCCCGGCCGGGCGGTAGATCATCATCACCACCAGGATGATCCCGAAGATGAGCCGCTGGTACTTGGAGGGGTCGAGCTGGTTCGAGAGGTCGCGCCAGTGGAAGCCGATGATGGGGATCACCGCCTCGCTCTGGCGGAGCCGCGACAGGTAGAGCGAGAGGCTCTGCAGCACCTGGATGTTGAGGAGCGTCACCACCACCGCGCCGACCACGGCGCCGGTGATGCTCCCGATGCCGCCCAGGATCACCATGGTGAGGACGCCCACCGACTGGAGGAAGGTGAAGGTCTCGGGGCTGACGAAGGTCCGGCTCGCCGCGAACAGGACGCCCATGGCCCCGGCGAAGGAGGCCCCCACCGCGAAGGCTCCCAGCTTGAGCCGGTTCACGTCGATGCCCATGGCGGCCGCGGAGAGCTCGTCCTCGCGGATGGCGGTCCAGGCGCGGCCCACCTTGGATTCGTCCAGCCGGTAGGTCACCACCACCACGGCTACCACCACCAGCAAGGCCAGCCCGTAGAAGAGGAGGTTGTAGGCCTGGCTCTGGCTCACCTTGTGGCCCACCAGCGGCCGGAGGGTGGCGTTCAAGAATTCGAGGAACACCCTCGGCATGGTGGGGCGCTGGATCGGCGTGATGCCCTGCGGACCGTTGGTGAAGTTCCAGGGCTTGTCGAGGTTGTTGGCGAGCTGCCGGACGATCTCCCCGAAGGCGAGGGTGATGACCGCGAGGTAGTCGCCGCGCACGCGCAGCACCGGCAGGCCGAGGATGAGCCCCACGATCGCCGCGGCGATGATCCCCAGGAAGATGAAGAGGTAGAACCAGTCGGGTGCCAGGAAGAAGGGCGTGTCGAGCGCCTTCGCCGTCCCGCTGGTGGCGAGGAGGTAGGGCTGCTGGGAGCCGAAGAAGCCCCAGAGGTAGGCCCCCACGGCGTAGAAGGCCATGTAGCCGAAGTTGAGGAGCCCCGAGAACCCGACCACGATGTTGAGCCCGAGCGCCAGGCCGGCGAAGACCGCGATTTGAAAGAAGACCTCCAGGTAGAAGACGTTCCTCGCCCCCAGGATGGGGACGAGCACCACCGCCACCAGCACGGCCATGCCGAGCTGCACGGCGCGGTTCATGCGCAGCCAGTAGACCGAGCTCGCCGCGAAGGTGAAGAGCAGGAAGGCGGGGATGGAGCGCGGCGCCGCGAACACCGCGGCGAAGCCCACCGCGAGCAGCCCGGCGCAGAGGGCGTACGGCGTGCGCCCCCGGTTGGCGGCGGTGCCGAGCGCCCGGAGCCTGGATGCGATCCGCTGTCTCAAGGTCGAGCTCCCTTCTAGGCCTTGTGGCCGACGCTCTCGCCCAGGAGCCCGTGCGGGCGAAAGACGATGACGAGGGCCAGGATGAGGAACGCCACCATGTCCTTGTACTCGGCGCCGAAGTTACCCATGGTGAATGTTCCCAGGTAGGCGCCGGCGAAGCTCTCGAGCATCCCGAGGACCACGCCGCCCAGCAGCGCGCCGGTGAGGTTCCCGATGCCTCCCAGGACCGCCGCCGCGAAGGCCTTGATGCCGGGCATGAATCCCACGAAGGGGTCGACGCGGGTGAACTTGAGCGCGTAGAGGACGCCCGCCGCACCGCCCAGCGAGCCGCCCACGAAGAAGGTGAGCGCGATGATGCCGTTCACGCTGATGCCCATCAGCGCAGCGGTGTGCTGGTCCTGGGCCACCGCCCGGATGGCCTTGCCCACCTTGGTGCCCCGCACGAAGTAGTTGAGCGCCACCAGCATGACGAGGGCGGCGACGACGACCACCAGCGACTTCACCTGCATGGCGATGGGCAGCCCCAGGAGCTGGACCCGCTCGTCGAAGTTGCCGAAGGTGGGCATCACCCGGAAGAACTGACCGGTGGTGAGGCTCTCGGTGAGGCGGATGGAGTCCTGGAGGGCGAAGGAGACGCCCAGGGCGGAGATGAGCGGGACGAGCTTCGGCGCGCCTCGCAGCGGGCGGTAGGCGATGCGCTCGACCAGCACGGCCACCACGCCGGCCACCAGCATCCCCGCCAACAGGGCCACCGCAAACCAGCCGTAGGAGGCGGCGGGGCCCGCCGCGGCGAGGACCCCGGCCCGGTCGAGGGCGATGAGGGTCTCGACCCCGGCGAAGGCCCCGATGGCGAAGATCTCGCTGTGTGCGAAGTTGATGAACTGGAGAACGCCGTAGACCATGGTGTAGCCGAGGGCGATGGCCGCGTAGACGAAGCCGATGGTCATGCCGTCGATGACCACCTGCGGCAGGCCCGCCACCGTGTAGGCGACGATGCCGATCCCCTGTGTCGACTGCAGCAGGCGATCGGCCCCCGTTCCCCGGAGGAGGAAGGCGAGGAGCAGCATGATCGTCGAGCAGACCGCGCCCGCGGCGACCACGAAGACCGCCATCTGGACGATGGGCTTCGCGATCTCGCGCGCGGCCGTCGATCCGCTCAGCCTTCGAGACATGACCTCTCCCGGAGCCCCGGCCGCTCACGGCCGAGGCTCCTCTCGCGGCGCCGGTCGCCGGCTAGGGGGCCTTGATGTCCAGGGTCTTCAGCACCTTGTTGCCGTCCCACTGCGAGGGCTCCTTCGCGGTGACCTTCACCACGAAGTACCTCGACACCTCCGGATTGCCCTTGCGGTCGAAGGTGATGGTGGCGGTGATGCCCTTGAAGCCCTTCAGGGCGCGGACCGCCTTGGCGACCGCCTCGCGGTCGGGCACGTCGCCCCCGGCCTCCTTGGCCGCGTTCTCGATGGCCGCGAGGAGGATCGACGCCGCGTCGTACGCCTGAGCGGCGTACGGCTGCGGGTTCGCCCCGAACTTGGCCTTGAAGTCGGTGACGAACTTCGCCGCGCCCGGGTAGCTGGAGGCCGGTCCCGACACGGTGGTGTAGTAGGTGCCCGGCTCCTCGACGAGCGCCTCGCCGGCGATCTTGGACGCGTCGGGCGAGTCGAAGGAGTCGTCGGAGATGAAGACGCCCTTGAAGCCGCGCTGGCGAGCCTGCTTGAAGAGCACGGCGCCCTGGTCGAAGTCGCCGCCGAGGTAGAGGGCCTCGGGCTTGGCCGCCAGGATGGGGGCCAGGATGGCGTCGAAGTTGGCCTTCTCCTCGGTGCCGGCGAAGCCGGCGATGCGGATGCCACCCTGCTCGCTGTCCCTCTTGAAGTACTCGGCGATGCCCTGCCCGTAGGCCGTCTTGTTGTGCAGCACGTAGACGCTCTTCACGCCGAGGTCCTTGGCGAGCTGCGCCGCCGCCGCACCCTGCACGTCGTCGCGACCGCAGACGCGGTTCACCTCCGGGTAGCCGCGGTCGGTGACCCGTGGGTTGGTGGTGGCCGGCGAGACCGCGGCGAGGCCAGCCGCGTGGTACTCCTCCGACGATGGAATGAAGACGCCGGAGTTGTAGTGCGACACCACCCCCAGGATGTCGGGGTCGGAGACGATGGCCTTGGCGTTGGCCACGCCGGTGTCGGGGTTGGCCTGGTCGTCGTAGGGGGCGAGCTCCACCTTGAAGCCCATCTTCACCAGGGGCCCGGAGAGCTGCTCGACGGCGAGCTGCGCGCCGTTCTTGATGTCGACGCCGAACACCGAGAGCGAGCCCGAGAGCGGGCTCTGGGTGGCGATCTTGATGGTGGCCGCGCGCGCCTCCCCGCCCGCGGCGAGCACGCCGGTCACCGCGAGTAGTTTCACCAGGAGAGATATCGACCTTCGCATGGGCGCTCCTCGAATGCGTTCCTTCGGGTGAAGAAGCATGCTACGCCGGATGACCCGGTAGGGGTGCGAGGACTGTGCCACGGTCTCGCCTCCACAAGGCCGGCCCTATGGGGGCGTTGTCGATCTTCGGGAAGCGCGGCCGCGGCAGCGGCGGGCAATCACCCGCGCCTGGCGAGCGGCGCGATGGGACGCGAGGAGAGCCTGAGGAAGCGCCGCGACAGCGCCGTGGCGACCGCCGAGAGGCCGGCGCAGAAGCCCCACCACAGCCCGGTGAGCCCGAGCGGGCCAGCGACGCCCAGCGCGAGCGCCACCGGCAGCCCCACCAGCCAGTGTCCGATCAGGCTCGCCCTGAACGCATAGTGCGTGTCGCCCGCTCGCGGGCAAGGGCGCCAGGCCCACCGCCCATGCGAGCGGGCCGCGGAAGATAGTCTCGCCGCTCCCGCGCGGGAAGCGCGCTCGCCAAGCCGGATCCTCTTGTCACCCCGGGGTGAACGCCCGCCATCGCTGCGGGTCACCGGCCGTGCGCTCCGGGGGTCTCCCGCGCGAGGAGCGCGTAGCAGGCGCGCAGTACCGGCGCGTGGTCGAGCTCGTCCGCCGGCGAGGCTGCCTCGAACCAGGGGAGCTCGTGGCCCCAGCGCCCGGACTCACCGGCGAGGAAGAGGCCCACCGTCGGCGCGCGCACGGCCACCGCGAGGTGCATGGGGCCGCTGTTGTTGGAGACGCAGAGCCTCGCCCCACGGAAGAGCGCCGCCAGGTCATCGAGGTCGGTCGGCGGCGCGAGGTGCGCCGCTCCGAGCTCGGCCACCCGCGAGGCGATGTCGCGCTCGCCCGGCCCCCACACCACCAGCACGGAGAGCCCGCGCCCGGCGAGCGCACGGGCCACGGCCGCGTGCGACTCCGGAGGCCAGCGCCGGTCGGCGAGCCTCGCCCCCGGATTGAGCACCGCATAGGGAAGCGCGACGGACGCCTCGGCGAGGAGCGCCGCGCGCCGCGACTCGTCGTGCCCCAGCTCGGTCTCGAGCTCCAGGCCGCGCGGGAGGAGGCCCAGGGGGCGCAAGAGCTCGAGCTTGGCCCGCACCTCGTTTTCGTTCGCCGCCTCGTGCCGCACGGGGTGGCTGAGAAAGCGTTCGCTCGTGCCGCGCGCGTGCCCCACCAGCGCCGCTCGGTCGCCACCCGCGATGCGCGCCAGGAGGGAGGAGGTGAGCGAGGAACCGGAGTAATGACCGGCCTCGATGACCACCTGGTAGCGGGCCCGCCGGAGCTCTCCGAGGAGCGCGAGGAGGCGCCAGGGCCGCCGCCACGCCTCGCGCTTCTCGAAGCGAATGAGGCGGTGTACGCCCGTGCCGGCCACCACGCCCGCGTGGCGGGCCGAGGCGAGCAGGTGCAGCTCCGCGTGGGGCAGCCCCTCGCGGAGCGCGCGCAGGAGCGGCGTCGTGAGGAGCTGGTTTCCCACCCGTTCGTTGGTGCGCACGAGCAGGATGCGGCGGATCTCGGCGGCGCCCGGCATGGCGTGGTGGGTCTCCGGCCAGACGGCGAGCGCCAGCCGCAGCGCCAGCTTCTGGCCAAGCTTCCCCAGCGCGCCAGCCACCCGCCCCCGCCCCGCGCCGCCGCCGATCTCCCTTTCCAGCCGGCGCAGCCAGCGCGCTTCCTCGGCGGCGCGCCGCGCTGCCGCACGGGCGCGAGCAAAGCCGGGGCTTCCCTGGAGAAAGACGCGGTCACCGGCGTAGCACCGCACGAAGGCACCCGGCCCCCGCAGCGCATCCCAGGGCCGCCAGCGCCGGCCCGCGCGGAAGGCCTCCCGCGCCGCGCGCTCGGCTTCTCCCGGAACGTCGCGACCGGCGGGCGGTGGTACCTCGAGATCAGCGGGCGGACTCACTGGCCACAGTATGCCGGTGAGCGCAGCCGTCCACCCAGATCATCTATCGGGAGTCACCTGGAAGTCGAGTTCAGGCAGCGAGATAACCGCCGAGATGACCTGGGTTGCGAGCCCGGTGGCAGCTCGAAGCACCTGCTCGACCGGGACTCGATCTTCTCGGCGAAGGCGGCCGGGCGCGGAACCGACGCGCACGAGCTCTCAGAGCCGCTGCGGCCAGCAGCTTCGCAGCTACCTGTGGCCCGTGTGCGGCGATCGCGGGCCCTGCTTGGCGGAGCCGCCGGCAGAGTCGCCCTCCACGAGGTAGAGCTCGTTCTCCCCGGGGACGCGCGGCTGGCGGCCGGCGAGCCTTACCGTCCCTGCTTCTTGCCCGGGTTGTCCTTTCCCCGGCCCGCGCCGGGGACGACGCCCTTATCAGCGCGGCCGTGGTGAACAGACTCCGCGTCGGCGAGGCCGTCTCGGGCGGACCGTCGAGTCGCATCCCCATGCCCGCGGTCGCTCGCGACGTGGTCTGGCGACTCTCCGAAGACGTCCACCATGCCGTCGAGGGCTCGCCCCCGCTCGATCCTGCGGGCCGCCTCGTCCAGGAACGGGTGAGGATCCTTTCCTCCCTCGGCCCGCCAGGCATCGAAGAGGCCCGCGATCTCCGCGGGTGGACGGGAACCGTGCCGGGCGATGGCGAGGCCGAGCCCGAGCGCGTCTGCGGGAGGGACGCCGCGCCGCGCCAGCTCACCCATGGCGAATGCGGCCGACGTGACGCCCTCGGCGCCGCCATGTCCCTCCCGAGCCGCCTTCACGAGGGCATCGGTCTGCGCTCGGCCGACGCCGGAGGCAAACGCGGTCGCCAGGTCGGCCTGTGCGCCAGCGCGGTCGACGGGGGGAGCCAGACCGGCGCGGCGCGCGTCATCGAGCACTGCCCTCGCCAGCACCAGCCAATCCGTGAGCTGGCGGGCCACCAGGGTCACCCGCTCGAGAGGCACGCCCTTGGAGAGTCCCTCCAACACCTTTGCGGCCACGAGCTCCACCGGGGCACCGCGTGCAGCGGCCTCGGCTACGGGCGCGAGGGCCGACGACACCGGCACGCCGTGCTCGACCGCGCGTGCCGAGACCTCGCCCGCGATCCGCTCCGGTACGCCGCTGGCGCGCGGCTCATCGGCCTGCGCGCGCAGAACAAGGCCCGCGACGGCCAGCGCGGCGAGTGTCGTCCCTCGGCTCATCACCCGGCCTCGCATGGCCGTTCCCTCCTGTTCCTGTGGGACGACCGACGAGGCGCAGGGTTACCGGACCCGCAGCACTGCGTTCTCGCCGCCGAACCCGTCCGCCACGCGCTCCGCTCCTTCGGGAAAGAGCACGTGGGCGCCCTGCTGGTCGACTACCTGGATCCGGTACTCGTACCGACCTGGCGAAAGGTCCAGCGCGATCTCGAACCCCCCCTCCAGCGTGGCGAGCGGCTCCGGCCTCCACCCATTCATGCTGCCGGCCAGCGTCGCCCGGCTCGCGCCGTCGGCACGCACGCGCAGGAGGGTCCGCCCGCTCGGATCGAGTCGCGCCACCGCGCGGGGGCTGGCGCAGCACAGGCCAGCCAGCGCGGCCCCGAGGAGGAGGGGTCTGCGCACAGACCCGGGCTGGCGCCTCACCAGACCACCTCCGGCAAGCGCCATCGGAGTTCCAGGGCCGCGAGCTGGCGCGCCGCCGAGAGGCCGTTCGGGCCACGGACCGCGCTCAGGCCCAAGACGTATAGAGCGCCCAACTCGAGCGCTTCGCCGATCGGCAGCCGGAGGGACAGGAATGCCCGACCGAGGTCCTCCACCTCATCAGTGCCGAAGGAGGAAGTCCGGAGCTGCAGCGCGGCGCCTGCCTGGGTGGGACCGAGGCCCCACTCGATACCGCCGAACAGCGCGTGGGCGGTGACCGCGAACTGGGGGCGCTCGCTCGTGCTGGATGCGAGCCGGCAACCGAGCTCGAGCGCTGCCCGACGCGCGAAGGGCCAGCGCAGGCCCGCGATGAGCGTGCCCTCCTCGCTCCCCACCCCGGCCCCATCGAGGACCGTCGACGCACGGAGCTCGCCGAGGGCGGCAAGGTGCCACTCCAGGCCCGCGGCGCGCAGGCGGAGGAGCGCGCGACCCTGAGCGGCCGCGGTCCCGCTCACCGTGGGGCTGAGCAGGAGCACGGGGTCGAGGGTTCCCCCATCGGCTCCGAAGGCGCCGTGCTCGCCCCCGGCAGCAAGGGAGAGTTCGAGCCGCTCCACCCCCAGGTACCGAAGCTCCACCTCCGCCGCCTGCGTGAGGACCACCTGGCCGGAGCGGAGGTACTGCACCCAAGCCGCGTCGCCCGAGGCGGCCAGCTTCCAGATGGGCGTGAGCGCGAGGTCGATCCGAGCCTCGGGGGCGACCTGTCCGTACACGTCGGCGTCGCCCTCCCCGGCCGAAGCGGTGGTGAAGCCGGCGCCCGTGTTCAGCGCCGCCGTCAGCCGCCCGCGCCTCGCTTCCGCCAGCCCTGGCACGCCGACGACGAGCAGGGCGAAGAGGGCGAGGAACGCCCGGGCTCCGGCGCCTGGCAACCGCGCGAGGATACCCCGCCGCTCGCGCGGCGTCCTCGTCACAGCTCGAGGACCGCGTTCTTTCCCCCGAACCCATCCGCGACGACCGCCGGGGCCTGCGGATTGGTGCGCCACGCGCCGTCGACCACGAACATGTACTGGTAGCGCTTGCCGGGCTCGAGCGGCACCTCCACGGTCCAGATCCCGCCCGCGCCACGACGCATCCGAGCGGCCGCCGGGTTCCATCCGTTGAAGTCGGCGGCCAGGCTCACCTCGTGCGCCTCGGGTGCGAGCAGGGTGAGACGCGCGAGCACCCGCGGCGGGTGCATTGGCCTCCCGTCCACCATAGGCGCCCCGCTGGAGGCCGCCGGCCGACCTGCCGTCGGCCCGAGGCGCCAGGAGGCCACCCCGAAGCTCACGGCACCCACGACGAGCGCGCTCGCCACTGCCGCGAGGGGCGACAGCGCGGGCGTCCGAAGCCAGGCGAGCGCGCTCCGTCGAGGCGGCCGTCGAGTGCGAACCCGCGCCATGGCCCGCGCCGCAAAGTCGGACGGCGGCGTGGCGCGCGGGAGCGCACGCGCGGCTTCGGCGATCCGCGCGAGCGCCTCGGTCTCCCTGCGCGCGCCTTCCGGCAGCGCCGCGAGGAACTCCTGCGCCTCCTCGGGGCCGAGCGCGCCATCCAGCCACCGCCTGAGCCGTCGCTCGTCCATGGCGCCCCTCATTCTGTCCTGTCTCTGGATACTGGCGAAGATCGCGGTCCGAGGAACGCACCGAGTGCGCTCCGGAGCATCTTCCGCGCGCGGTGCACTCGCACCTTCGAAGCGCCCACGGACACGCCGGTCACCTGTCGAATCTGCTCATAGTCCATCTCCTCGGCATGGAAGAGAAGGAAGGTCTCGCGGTACTTCGGCGGCAGCTCGCGGACGGCAGCCTCGAGCGCCGCGGTCAGCTCGCGATCCCCGAGCTCCCGCTCGGGGTCACCCGGGGCGGGCACCTCGAGACCGGGCGTCCGCTCCGGCCGTTCGGCTCGCGCGCCCGCCTTGAGGTAGTCGCGCACGCCGTTCCGCGCGATTCGATACAGCCAGTAGCGAAACCGCCCATCACCGCGCCACTTCCCGAGGCTGGTGTATGCGCGCGCGAGGGCCTCCTGCGCCAGCTCTTCCCCCACCGCGGCGTTCCCCGCGAGCCGGGCGCAGAAGCCCACCAGCCCCGCCCCGTGCCGGCGCACGATCCCGGCGTAGGCCCCTCGATCCCCGTCGAGCACACGCGCGACGGCGTCCCGGTCTGCCACGTCGGAGAGGTCGGTCACATCGGGGATAGGTCTACCTTCGGTTTCGCGTCGCTGAGGGGGGGGCACGGTGCGCCAGCTCTGGGTGACCGCTGCGTTCACGCGAAGGAGGACGAGCAGAAGTGGGTGCAGGTTACCGCACGCTCCCCTTGCGAAGCGCACCGGCCAGGTAACCGCCTCCCAGGCCACTCGTCCTGTTTCCAGGAAGGTACACTCGCAGTGAGAGGAGCACATCCATGCACGCACATGCACCCCGCCTCGGAGAGGCCTCGTCGGCCTCCGGACTTGCGCTCTTGCTCGCGCTCGTGACGGCCTGCGGCGAGGCGAAGCCCACCACCTCGACCTCCATGCCGACTCCCGGCGGACAGGGCCGGCTCTCCGTCGAGCTCGTCGATGCTCCCGTAGCAGGAGTGAGCCAGATCTGGGTGAACGTCGAGCGGGTGACCGCCCACTCCACCTCGGCCGGCTGGGTGACCTTGAGCACGACCCCGTTCTCGGTCGATCTGCTCACGCTGCAGCAGCAGGCTGCGGCGATCGGCTTCGCCCATCTCTTGCCCGGGACCGTCACCGAGGTGCGCCTCGTCGTCTCCGACCAGGGGAACAGCGTGACCGTCAACGGGGCGCAGTTCCCCTTGGCCGTGCCGAGCGGCGCCCAGTCCGGCATCAAGATCAAGGGGCCGTGGGAGATCACCGCCTGCGGCGATACCACGCTCACGCTCGACTTCGATGGCCCCGCCTCGCTGATGACGCACCCTTCCCAGCAGGGCGCGGTCTGGATCCTGCGGCCCGTGATCCGTCTGAAGCGGGTGGCCACGACACCCGTCGGCTGCGGCACGGACGGCGGCAGCCCCCCCGGCGGCGTGACACCACCCGCCGGTACCGACGCGCTCTGCACCGAGGCGGTGGAGTGCCGGTCAGGGATGTGCGTCGAGTCCCGCTGCGCGCCGGGCGGTCCGGGAACCCCTTGCCTCGCCGACCTCGATTGCGTGGCCACCTGCACGGAGCAGACGGGCCTGTGCGGCGGCACCGGCGGCACGCCCGGTACGCCTTGCACCACGCCCGCGGATTGCAACTCCGCCTCCTGCGACGGTCAGTGCGCGCCGGGAGGACAAGGAACGCCCTGCGCCGCCGACACCGAGTGCCAGGAGGGGCTCATCTGCCCGGACGGCACGTGCGCACCAGCCCGGAGCCTGTGACCACCAGTGACCCTCTCCGGCGCCGGTCGTCTCTCGATCGAAGGAGCCCCGGCGGCCGGACGTCCGCAAACCAAGGAACCTCGACCATGCACAACCACCTCTCGAAGCTCATCGCCTTCCTCGCCGCGCTCGCTGCGGCATGCGGCTCCGGCAGCGGCGGGACCGCGACCATGTCCGTCCACCTCGTGGACGGCCCCAGCTCGGACTACAAGCACGTCTTCCTCGACGTGAGGGAGGTGAGCATCCACAGCGAGAGCGACGGCTGGGTGGTGCTCGGCACCCCAGGCAAGGTCATCGACCTGCTCGCCCTGACAGGCGGCGTGGCCGAGACATTGGCCGACGGCGCCAGCCTGCCCGCTGGCCACTATGCCCAGATGCGGCTGCTCCTCGGCGCCCGGAACAGCGTGCAGCTCACCGACGGCACCACGGAACCGCTCGTGGTGCCCTCCGGCATGAAGAGTGGCGTGAAGCTCGACGTGAGCTTCGACGTCGCGGCGGGCACCACCAGGGACGTGTTCATCGACTTCGATGCCCGCCGCTCGGTGTTCCTCCACGCGGCCGGTAACTCCGGCAAGTACCTCCTCCGGCCGGTCGTGCGCGCTGTCGACCGCGTGGTGACCGGGTCCATCGCGGGGCTCCTCACCGAGGACCTCCCTGCGCCGCTTCCGCTCGCGGGCGTCACCGTGACGGCGCAGACCGTGTCGGGTGGCGTGCCTACCGTGATGCGGACCACCACGACCGCGGTCGGCGGAAGCTACCTGCTCGATCTGCTGCCGGTGGGCGCCACCTACCACATCGTGGCGCAGCCGGTGGTCGGCCCGACTTCGTACTCCGCCCGGGCGAGCGGCGGCATCACGCTCACCGCGAGCGTACCCACCGCCACCCAGGATCTTGCCTTCACTGCCGCCGCTGCCTCCGGAACGCTCGGCGGGACCATCGCCCCGCCGGTCGGCGCCGAGGAGACCGACCTCGTCTCGCTGGTGCAGTCGCTCGTGGTCGCCGTCGGCGTCACCCAGCCGCTCGTCGTCCGCGTCGAGCCCGGAAGCTTCGACGGAGTGAGCGAGAGCTACAGCTTCGGGGGCCTCCCCACGGCCGCGACCTACAGCGCGGTGGTCTCCCGGCTGGGAGATGACGGCGCAGGGAACCCGGTGTCGAGCACGGGGGCGCCGGTCACGGTCACCGTATCGAGCAGCGCGACCACGCTCGACCTCACGGCGCCGTAACGGACAGACCTGGCGCGGGCGCCCGGTGCGGACTCCCGCCCGGTCGCTCGCGCGAATTGGAGCCTCCGAGAGACCCGGGCCGTTCAGCGGGTGAGTTACCGGCGGGCGAGCGAACTCGGCGCGCTGGTCGGTCGCATCCAGATCGACGGCGGGGACAGGCCAGACCGCGTCCGGTCGAGAAGCACCTCGCCGCCCCTCGGGGGGGGGCCGGCGATCGCAGCCGAGGCGTGGGGAACCGAGCTTGCCGGAAGGGGGCAACTTCGCGGGGCACGAACGGCCCAGCTCCGTGCTTGACACCCGACCGGCACCACTTCTATAACCGGCCCCCTCGCGAGAACGCGAAGCCTTACGCGGGAATAGCTCAGTGGTAGAGCATCGCCTTGCCAAGGCGAGGGTCGAGGGTTCAAATCCCTTTTCCCGCTCCGACATCCCCCGGTAACTCTCCGAGTTTCCGGGGGTTTTTGGTTTCTGGTCTTAGCGGTCCCGCTCCGTTGCCGTCAGGTTGCCGCTGGAGATCCAGCCCGTCGAGCAGCTTCACTGCGTCCCGCTTCACGTCCGGCGACAGGTGGCTGTACCGGAGCGTCACCCTCGTCGGCACCGTGCCGGAGCCGCTGGCGCCTCTTGGAGGCGGCGATGCGCTTCATCCTGCCGGCCAGCAGGGCGATCTGCTTCAGACGGGCATCGGTCCCGAGGCTGGCAGCCAGCGCCCGGATGGTCTTGGCCGGCATGCTCCTACCGAGGGCGGAGCCGGTGCCTGCTCCCATGCCGCCGACCCCCTTGAGCCCAGCGAGAGCCTCCCGGAGCTCGTCCACGGCGGCCGACGCCTTGTCGCAGCCTGAGCGGCTGAAGATCCCCGAGGACCACGACCAGCCAGTCGCGCCGAACCTCCTCGACCGGCAGTTCAGCCGCGGAAGAAGCGGGTTAGCGACACCACCGAGCTCGTCACCGGCAACGGCAAGATGTTCCTGGCGGTCATCCTTGACCTGTTCTCCAAGTACGTCGTCGGCTGGGCGCTCTCGCCGTTGAACGACCGCTTCGTGACAATTCGGGCGCTCGACCTGGCCATCAGCCCGCGGTGCCCGAGCTGGTCTCCTTCACCACTCGGACCAGGGAACACCTACGCGAGCGAGGACTACCAGAAGGTCCTCGCCGCCCACGGGATCACCTGCAGCAGGAGCCGGAAGGGAAACGTGTTCGACAACGCCGCGATGGAGAGCTGGAACTCGACCTTCAAGAGCGAGTCCGGCAAGAGGTTCGACGAACACCGCGGCCGCAGGAGGCGGCGTTCGACTACATCGAGGTCTTCTTCAATCAGCAGCGTCGCCACTCGGCCATCGGCTATGTGAGCCCGGCTGCGTATGAGAGGGCAGCACAGGTGCAGTTGATCGCGTAGTGAACCTGTCAACCAGGTCGGATCGGCCCAACACGCCGTCTCAAGCAAAAAGGGGAATTACGCATGCCGAACGTCAACCGACAGACGATCCTCGCCTTCATCGAAGACGTTCTCAACAGGCCCGGGAACGCCTGCACGATCTGGTGCTTGAGAACTTGTCGAGCTCGTCCGCTGCCCGGCCAGCTGCAGGGCAACAGGGCCTCGGCGCCCTCGTGCAGTTCAAGACCGCCTTCCCAGACATCAACTGGAAGCTCCGAGCAGATCTGGAGGGCGACAAGGTGGTCTCGCGCTTCACCTGGACCGGAACGCATCGGGACACGTTCCTCGGCATTCCGGCGACAGGCCGTCGTGTTGAAGTGAAGGGGATGGCTATCGACCGGCTTGAGTCAGGCAAGATGGCCGACAGCCGCATCCTCATGGACACGTTGAGCATGATGCAGCAGCTTGGCGTGATCCCCACGGCAGGCTGAAGCTGGTCCGACGCCACGGCATCTTGGAGGACCCTCTCGTCACCTTCCGTCAGCCATTCGCTTGGGCCATCGCGACCGGCCACAGGGACATCGAGAGTCGTGGCTGGGCGCCGCGCTCGATCCAGATGAGCTCTTCGCCATACACGCGGGATTGGCAACGCCTGAGGCGGACGACGTCGTAAAGGAGCCCGCGTCGTGGGACGGCGTGGCTCCGTACCCGATGAGTTCGACGTCGGCGCCGTGGTGACGGTCGCTCGTGTCAAGAAGGTCGTCAAGACGTCCAGAAGCCCCTGGTTCAGTGGGTCGTTGGGTTGGGCGCTCGCTGACGTCGTCCCGCTGCGAGTGCCCATGCGGGTGCAAGGGGCAGCTCGGCCTCTGGAACCCCTCGCCCGCCGTAGAGAGAAGAGTGCTTCAGCAGCTCCGGCGTCGGCCAGAGACCAAGCAGGTCGACCGGCGCACGCCTCGCCTACGTCGAGGTCTATCTGAATCGTGACCAGCCTGGGGTCGAGGGGACGGTACCCGGTGAATCTCGGGTCCGTTCTTGATGGTCCCGGAACGTCAGCTTTTCTTGGTGGCCCCCGGTGTCGACCCCAGGTCGTCATCGCCCCAGGGTAGGCTGAGGACGTGGGCTAGGCCGAAGTTCCCCCTGAAGTGAGGCCCTGATCTCGCGCTGGCGCCTGGGAACAGGGCCTTTCGCGTTTTCGTGGTCCTTGGCCGGTTCCATGTAAGCGCGCCGAAGGCTTGCTTGTCGGTCGTGCGTGGATGCTGTTGCCATGTACATCGAGCGGGTCCCCAACCGAAGCTCACGCCCAGCGGTTCGCCGCGTGAAGGCTGGCGAGAGGGCCGCCGCATCCGCAAGCGCACCCTGGCCAATCTCAGCGACTGGCCCGACGACAAGGCGCAGGCTCTCTCCGCGGTTCTCAAAGGCGAGACCGTTGCCGGCGACCTCCAACGTGCCTTCGAGGTCATCCGCTCGCGCCCGCATGGTCACGTCGCCGCCATCGTGGGAGCGTTACGCGCGGTCAAGCTCGAGCAGATCTTGTCACGCGCGGCGAGCCCCAACCGCAACCTGGTGACGGCGATGATCGCGGCACGCATCTTCGCCCAGCCTCGAAACTGGCCACCGCTCGCGGGTTCTCCTCCCTGGGGTCCGATAGCACCCTGGCCGAGTGGCTGGATGTGGAGGACGCCGACGAGGATGATTGCTACGCAGCGCTGGATTGGCTCCTCGACCAACAATCCAGGGTGGAGGAAGCCTTGGCCAAGCGCCACCTGTCCGAGGGCGCCCTGGTGCTCTACGACGTGACCTCGACCTACTTCGAAGGCCGCACCTGCCCCTTGGCCAAGCTGGGACATTCACGCGATGGCCAGAAGGACAAGCTGCAGATCGTCATCGGTCTCCTCACCAACGGTGAAGGGTGCCCTGTCGCGGTCGAGGTGTTCGAAGGCAATACGGCCCACCCCAAGACCCTGACCGCGCAGATCGAGAAGCTGCGCCACCGCTTCGCGTTGAAGCGGATCGTCCTCGTGGGTGATCGCGGGATGATCACCGATGCTCGCATCCGGGAGGAGCTCTCTCCGGTCGAGGGCCTGGATTGGATCACCTGTTTGCGCGCCCCAGCCATCGCGAAGCTCGTCGAGGCAGGCTCGCTGCAACTGTCGCTGTTCGACGAGCGGGACATGGCCGAGATTGTCGATCCCGCCTATCCCGGCGAGCGCCTCGTGGTGTGCAGAAACCCGCTTCTCGCTCAAGAGCGGGCTCGCAAGCGGCAGGAGCTGCTGGCGGCGACCAGCGCGACCTGCAACGCATCGCCCGCGCGGTTACCCGCCCTGTGCGTCCGCTGCGAGGGCGTGAATACATCGGGTTGCGCGCCGGGAAGGTGATGGGGCGCTTCAAGATGGCGAAGCACTTTCAGCTCACCATCGAGGACGGTGACTTTCGCTTCCATCGAGACGAGGCCGCCATTGCGGCCGAGACTGCGCTCGACGGCTTCTACGTCGTGCGCACGACAGTGAACGCTGCAACCTTGCCGACCGCTGACGTTGTCCGGTCCTACAAGAGCCTGTCGCAGGTGGAACGAGCCTTTCGCAGCCTCAAGACGACCGACCTCCATATCCGCCCAATCCACCATCGGAAGGCGGAGCGCGTGCGGGCCCATGTCTTCCTCTGCATGCTGAGCTACTACGTCGAGTGGAACATGCGCCGAGCCCTGGCGCCTATCCTGTTCGACGACGACGACCGGCCGGGGGCACAGGCTCGCCGGAACTCGCCGGTGGCCCCAGCCCGACGCTCGGAGCGAGCCGAGGCCAAGGCAGCCACCAAACACACGCTGATGGCGAACGGGTGCACAGCTTCACATCGCTTCTGCGAGACCTCGCCGCCATCGTCAAGAACCGTATCCAGCCGAGCGCTCCCGACACGCCCGCCTTCGACGTGACGACCAGGCCCACGCCCCTGCAGCGCCGCGCTCTCGATCTCCTCAACGCTCGCCTGTACCCATAAACGCTGGCCGCAGAACACCTCGCCCACGAGGAGTTTCGCGGCCTTGCGACTTTCGCTCGGCGGTACTCAGCTCCCCGAGATGATCGGCGGACCGGGCCACGGGGCTGAGCGCTGCCGCTCACGCGACGACGCTGGAGGGCATCCTCGAGCGCGTCACCTACGTGAACGAGGAGAACGCCTGGAGCGTTGTAGACCTTTTTTTTTTTTTTCTCTCGAGGCGGCGCGCCGGATCGAGGCCGCCGCAGCCGGCGACACCGACGCCCTGCGAGCGATGACGACGGCTGTAGCTCGTGCTGACGAGGCGCTGCGTGCCGTCCGGCCGGGGGACGATA
>CAVWSG010000001.1:0-1468884 GCA_963757745.1 uncultured delta proteobacterium | reverse complement strand
TGGCCACGCTTCGGCCTGCGCAGCGAGCGAGCTCGCGCCCGAGTTCCTCGAGCACTTGCTTGCGGTGGCTTGCCTGGCGGGCTTCCTCGGCGGGGTTGTGGCAGACCACGTACCGCCGCCGCCGCTCGCCGTCGCCGACCGCCACCTCCTTCACGCGGAGTCCATCCTTCACCTCCTGGTACCTGCCCTGGCGCGCGAGAACCTCGGTGGTCACCTCGTCGCCCGCGCGCATGCGCGAGCCCAGGATGTACTTGCCGTTGCCGAGCGCGAGCTGGCGACGATTCTCCTCCGAGTTCATGCCCGCGTCGCCCACGAACACGCAGCGCCCGAGTCTCCAGCCGCGAAGATCCGCCTTCACCTTCTCGACCGTGGTGACGTCGGCCGTGTCCCCAGCGAAGACCCAGGAGCGCACCGGCAGCCCGTCGCGTGTCACCGCGAGGCCGACCACGATCTGCGGCGCATCCTCACGCCCGTTCTTCGAGTAGCCGCGCTTGCGGAGTGACTCGTACTCCTGGTCACCACGGCGCCGTGCACCTTCGTCCTCTTCGTCCACCTCGAAGTGCAGCGAGGTGGTGTCGTAGAAGATGAGGTCCACCTCCGCGTTCATGAGGTCGGCCATGCGGAAGTAGACCGCCTTCTCCACTTCGGCCTTGTGCTCCTCGAGGAAGTCCATCGCGCGGTAGAGGTGCTGCGAGCTCGAGCTCCTCCGCGCTCGGGGAGGAACACCTCTTCGCGCAGCCACTGCTCCCAGCAGTACAGCTTCGAGTACGGCGCGTGCGTCCGGTTGGCGACCATCGCGAAGAGTGCGCGCTCGAAGGGCTGCTGCGTGCCGCGGCGTCGCGTGAGATCCCCGATGACCTTGTCGATGCCGAGCTCGCGCCAGATCGCCTCGACTGCGTGGATCGCGCCGTAGGGCCAGGAGTTGCGGAGCCGCACACCCGGCTCGGCCGTGATGGCCTCCTCACCCGGGAAGACGCGCAGGATGCTCTTTGCGAGGCGCTGCAGGGCGGCGATCGAGCTGGCCGGCGGGGCCGAAGTTGTAAACCAACTTCGCGAGGCGCAGCCCCTCGCCGCATCCCAGACGTTCTCGGCGAGCTGGTAGTACTCGACCACCGAGCCGTCCGCGTTCCTCCGCCGAGTGGTGCGCAGGTACATGCGCGTTGTACGCCCATATATTGCTACGTCCAAAGGCATGCACGATTCGTGTGCCTATGCTTTTCGGCCCTCGGCGCGCGCCAAGCGAGGTCTGCCTCGCTAATGGCTAGGCCTATGAATCCCTCGATTCCTGCCAGTAATAGGGAGAACAGTGTAGGACCACGAAGTGCCTCTGGAACACTGCAGGAGGAGCGGCGTGAGCCCTTTGGGAGGTCTGGGAAATGAGCACCTCGGCCTCCCCGACGAGCGGCGCGCCCTACGGCGTCGAGCGCGTCTGCCGCATCTGCCAGGGCTACTGCGGTCGCGGCGGTCGTCGTCTGTCGCTACTCTCGGCCAATCTCGAAGAACGTGCGGCGACCGACCGCATCCTGTCCTGAATCCTTATCCACGGAGATTCGCTCCCCAGGCCCGTACCGCTCGGCGAAGGCCAGGGAGTGGATGCCGCGGACCTCCTCGAGCCAGTCGAGGGCGGCCTCAACATCGCCGAAGATGGCCTGGAGACTCGCGCTTTCGGAGCCAGTTTAGTGCGGTCACGACGCCGCGGATAAGCCGATTGCTCGAGACGATGGCGCAGCAGATTGGCCAGAAGCTCGGCAAGGCGGTCATCTCGGCACCTTCTTGCGCCAGCTCGAGTTCGGCGCCGGGAAGCCGCTTCCTGGCAGATGACTATGGCGAGCCGCTTCTTCGACTCCTCTGCGCGGCCGGCGACCTCTCTCATCGCCCCAGGTGCTGGGCGTACTCTTCGTCGCTGTCGCCCCCGGCGCTGAAGCGGCAGGCGTACGTCCACTCACTTCCATTGAAGAAGTCTTGGTACATGGGCGGGCGTCCCGGGTCACTCCTCGATTTCTGCAGCGCCAAGAGCTTGCCATTTGGGAGCATGTTGACGGGCGCCGTGACTCCAGCCGAACCTGCCGCAAGCCTTCGCAACGTTCCGGAGTGTCCTCGCAGTAGAACGCTCGCCAGAGTGCGAGCGCCGGAGCCATTGCCGGGACGGTGAACAGCGGGCAATCTGTCGCACCACCTGGCCATCGGCGAACCTCCATGAATGCGGACACGAATGCCTGCGAAGGCCATGCCAGGGGCTCTGCGTCGGAGACCAAGCTCTAGCTGGAGGCGGACGGAGAGCGCCGATGCGCGTGGCCACCTGATGAGAAGTCACGGGTGCGGCCCTGGCGAGGCGCGCCGGCCGTCCGGCCGCGGGTCGCGAGGACCCCGGGTCCTCGGCCTCACCCAGCTCGGCGAACCGCCGAGCCGCTGGGCTTATCGGGCTATGCGGAGCTCTCCATAGTCGGATGAAGCCCACTTTTTTTCGGTCGGCGCCGCACTCACGCGCCGCACGCCGCGCGCTCTCGCCGGCCGGTCGCCGCCGCAAGAGCTCCCTCACGTCGATCATCGTCAGCTCCCGAAACCCCATCGCCACCTCCTGGCAGAACCCCACGGGGCCGGGAGGGACGACGTTCTTGGTTGCGGTCGCTGCGCGCGAGGCCAGCTACGCCGCCGGGCTACGGGCGGCCCCATGAGCCTGAAAAGTGGGACGGACACCGCCCGGGGTGCTACTCGACGTGAGCTCTGCGAGGGCGCGAACTGAACCGCCGTTCGAGCACTTCGCCAACCTCTTCAAGCTCGTGGCGACCCCCAATCCTTCCAGCTCGCATGCTCGGGGCCGAGGTCAGCGTGAGCGCCCGGCGTCCCAGGCGGTAGGGTTCCAGGGTAGCCCATGGCGCTCGGGTGACAGCGCGGGTATGTCCGCCCACGCACGGGGCACGATAAGGGAATAGCCGGATACCGCGTCCGGAAGGGAGCTTCGTGCGAGCCTCTGCCTGAGCGACGTTCACGCCGATGTCAGAGCCGCGCGGAAGTTCGGCGCCGCCACGCTGACCGGAGGCATCGAGCTCGTCCTGTCGGCGGGCGACCTCGGCCTCGACGGCGTGAACGACCGCGCAGTGTACGAGGCGGTCGGCAAGAACTCCGTCCCCGTGCTCTCGGTGCCGGGCAACCACGACGGCGACTCAGCGCACAACACGCTCATCGCCAACCTCGGCTGGACCGACCTCCACGGCAGAGTGGTCGAGAGGGACGGCGTGTGGTTTGCCGGCTACGGCCTCCGCACCTGGACGAACGACCTGACCTCTCCCACCCCGAGACCGCTCCCCTCGACCCAGAGCTGGCAGGGCTCCTCGCGCGCCTCGAAGCGATCCCGCGGGAGCGCTTCGTGCTCCTCACCCATCTGCCGCCCTTCGGGACCCTCGCCGCGCGCGACCGCAGGTTCATCGATCGCTGGAGCGCCCAGCTCGCGGAGTGGATCCGCGAGCGGCAGCCAGCGGCCTGCGTCTGCGGCCACGTCCACCACCGGGAGCCCGTAACGGAGCGGCTCGGTGAGACGATCGTGGACAATGCTGGCCCGCATGGGTGGGTACTGTGTCTGTAGCCTGCTCCTCGCGTCCGGCGGGGTTGTACAGTTGGGCCTTCCGATGCTGACCAGGTTCGTAGCCGCGCGCTCCCCGCCGAAGCTCCTCTTCCTCGACATCGATGGCGTCCTGAATAGCGCCGACTGGTACGCGCGACAGCGGAACGGCTTCGGCGACCTCGCCCACTTCGATCCCACGCTCGTGCGGCGCGTCGACGAGGTCGCCGGGCGCACTGGCGCCGCGGTGGTCATCTCGTCCGCTTGGCGCCTTTCTCATCCGTTCGACGAGTTGCGCACACTGCTGCGCAGGGCGGGCCTCGTGAGGGCGCCTATCATCGGGGAGACGCCCGAGATTGAAGGCGGGATACTGGATGGGCTCGTTCGCGCCGTGGAAATCCTCCACTGGCGAGGACCATCCCGTCGAAGCTCGCGCGCCGGGCGGAGCCACGGTTCGTAGCTTCGCCATCCTGGACGATCTGTCCGCTCGCGCCCTGGCATGTCCGCACGTCGCTCGACCTGGGCGTGACGCGTGCCGACGTGGAGCGCACAGTGGCGCTGCTGACGAACGGCGCTCCGGGCACGCTCGGCCAGGGGTCCTGATGTCCGTGCTGCCTCCATACTCATTGCACGCGCTCGCCGCGGCCGTCGTGCGCGCCTGCGAGAGCGCCCCGAGCATCGTCGCGTACCACGCCCGCTTCGAGCGGGCCTGGCTCGAGCACCTCGCAGAGGCCGTGCCCGAGCACCGCGGCGCGCTGCTCGCCATCCGCGACCGGCTGGTGGACCTGCTCTCCGTGGTGCGCGATCACGTCTACCACCCCGGGTTCGGCGGTAACTTCGGCCTCAAGGCCGTGCTCCCTGCGCCCGTCCCGGGAGTCGGCTACGGCGACCTCGCCATCGCCGACGGCAACACGGCGTCGGCGACGCTCGAGGGGCTCCTGCTATCGCCAGACGTCTCGCCGGCCGAGGATTGCGAGCGGCTCCGGAGAGAGCTCCTCGCCTACTGCGAGCGCGATACGCTCGCGATGGTGAGGCTCGTCGAGCAACTCGGCGTCCTCGCTTCGCGGCCCGAGCGCCGCGCGGCCTGAGCGGATCGCTGGAAGACCAGGCCCCTCGCCAAAGAGCGGATTTCCCTCCCAGTTCCTGCGGCTCTGAACGATTTGCCGCCACCGGTGTCACAGGAACCGGCCCCTTCGCGTTGAGCAGGTGGAACGCGCCTGGCGCGAGGGAGACCTACGAGCTCGGCGCGGGACCTGCCGGCGCGGTCGAGGAGCGCATGCCCCTGGAGGAGCGCCTCGACCGGGGCCGGCAAGCGGTGCGGGAGATTGTTGGAAAGGTATGGCCCTACGTCGCCGGCGGCATCGCGGTGGGCGCCGCCATCCACGGTTACGTGCCGGAGGGGCTCCTGGCCGGCATCATGGGCCGCTCGGCCTGGTGGTCGGTGCCGCTGGCCGTCCTGCTGGGCGTGCCCATGTACTCGAACGCGGCGGGCATCATCCCCATCGTCCAGGCGCTCATCTCGAAGGGCGCCGCCCTCGGGACGGTGCTCGCCTTCATGATGGCCGTCGTCGGGCTGTCGCTTCCCGAGACGATCATCCTGCGCAAGGTGCTCCGGCCGCCGCTCATCGCAGCCTTCATCGGCGTCGTGGCCGCTGGAATCCTCGCGGTCGGGTACCTCTTCAACGCCGTCCTCTGATGTGAAAGGGACCCTCCGGGAGATCGAGGTGCTGGGGACCGGCTGTGCGAGGTGCAGGCAGCTCACCGCGAATGCCGAGGCCGCCCTCAGGCAGGCGGGCCTCGACGCGACGGTCGAAAAGGTGGAGGACGTGCGCGAGATCATGAAGTTTCGCGTGATGAGCACGCCCGCACTGGTGGTGGACGGGGTGGTGCACTCGGCAGGGAAGGTCCTGAGCCCCTCCGACATCCGGGCGCTCCTTCCCGCCTGAAGGCCGAAGATCGCCATCGCCGGAGAGCGAACCCGCCACCATGACCCGAAACGTTTCCCCCACGGCCACGGAAGGAGTCGCCCGCCGGCTCCTTCCGGAGAGAAAGCTCGCCACCCCGAGTCGATGACGGATGGGGCGAGCCAGCGCGGCTTCGGAGGACGCGACGCGACGTCGTTCAATGCGCACCCTACCGTCCACCCCGGAGGACACCGCCGAGTATCTGCGCTACCGGATGAAGCGGGCGGGGGCCGAGCGTGAGGTCTTCACCTCCGAGGCCGTCGCGCTCTTCAAGATTTCTTGGACTCTCCTGGAACCGGATCCACGCTCGAGAATCGACGGGAAGGTGCCCAGCAGCGGCGCCCGGCTCGAGAGCGGTGCCAGGAGGTCCAGCGTGAGGGCGCCAATCCGCCCCCTCGTTCGTTGGTAGGAGGCGCCAGGGGTCCCAAGTGTTCAGTCGTCAACAGAACTGGGAAGTTCCGTTCACCGGGGTCGGGCCGCACCCAGGGCGCGCGGACCCTGGGTCCTGTGGCGTACGAGCTGAACCAACCCAGAACGCTTGGCAGGTTGGCACAGCGTCGCATGGGCGTAGAGCCGAGTTGGATTGGCGCTTGCTCTCCGAACTACGCCCGCACGCCGCGACGTCTGCGCATTCCCCGTGGGCTTGAGGCCTCATGCGACATGTCATGCCATCCTTCACACGCCCTGCCCCTGCCTTTCTGTTCGCCCTTGCGCTGTCGGCCTGTGCCGGTCAGAGCGGCACGTCTCTTACGGTGGCGATCTCCGCCGCCTCCGCGGGTCTCGAGTGTCCCGTCGGCGGCAAGCGTATCGACGTGACCTCCGTCACCGGAGAGGTCACGACTTCGTATGTCTGCGAAGGCGTCTCGGGTGAGGCCAGCACCGCCAGCACTTCGGCCAACGCGAGCGTCTCTGATGAGGCACCCGGGGCCCACTGCGCTGACGGAGGCAAGGCCATCTACACGAGCGTCGGATCGGGACCCGTGGTGGTCTCCTACATCTGCAACGGTGTTGGTGGGCATGATGGGATGTACGTGCTGGCGACTGCGGAACCGGACGGCGCCAGCTGCACTTATGGTGGAACCCGGTTGCAGGTCGGGGCCGAAGCGACGACCTATGTCTGCAACGGCTCGAACGGGACCAGCGCCGTCACCACCGTGGAGCCAGCCGGCGCGCATTGCACGGCAGGCGGGGTGAAGCTGCAGGCTGGGGCGGATGCATCCACATACGTGTGCAACGGAGCCGCGGGCGCGAGCGGGCAAAGTGTAACCGTTGCCACGCTCGCCGCGGGGGACGGGCACTGCCCGATGGGCGGGTCGATGTTCACCGTCGGCTCCTCAACGACCTACGCCTGCACCGGGGGAACCGGAGCGGCAGGGGCTAGCGTGACCATGACGGCTGAGGGCACGGGCTCGCACTGTGTTCTCGGAGGGGTCAAGTTCAATGTGGCCGGGGTGAGCACCTATGCGTGCAATGGCGAACCGGGCGCCGACGGGCAGAGCGTGACGATGACGGAGGAGGTCCCGGGCTCTCACTGCGCAAACGGCGGCGTGATGCTACAGGTGGGGACTGGGACACCGACCTACGTCTGCAACGGCACGCTCGGCGCGGACGGCGATGACGTGGTCGTGACCGAGGAGGGCCTGGGCACGAACTGCGTGAACGGCGGCCTGAAGGTCCAGGTCGGCATCGGCGAGCCCTCCTACGTCTGCAACGGCGCGCCCGGAGGCCGCGGCGCCAGCGGCACCAATGGCACGAACGGCGTCTGTGCCTTGAACCAAGTGCCGACGATCTCCAGCATCAGCGTTCCCGCGAGCCCGCTGTACGTCAACGACGCTGTGACGATCACAGTCAACGCATCCGACCTCGATGGGAATGCTCTCTCCTACTCAGTCGCGGGCGTCGGCGGAACGTTCTCGGGCGGAGCAGGAGGTTCCTTTACGTTCACGCCCAAGGCGGTGGGCGGGCCCTACGTGTTCACCGTGATTGTCAGCGACGGATGCCAGCTGGCGCTCGAGAGCTTTACCATCGATAGCGTGCGCCTCGGCTGGACATCTGTCGGCGCGGCGCGCTTCACCGGCCGCGTGTCCTCACAAAGCATCGCCAGCGTCGGAGGTGTCCCCTACGTCAGCTATACCGACTGGACGAGCAGCGAGACCTATGTGAAGAAGTTCGACGGAACTTCATGGGTGGACGGGGGCATCAGCGGAATCAGTGGCCACGTCTCCTCCCTGAGGACCCATGGCGAAGTGCTCTACTGGGCAGGTCCCGCCGGCGACTTCCGGAAGCTGGTGGGCACGACATGGTCCCCCCTCGCCGCCTACAGTACCGGCCCTGTCTCAGGCAACGTGAGGCTGTTCTCGGATGGGAGCGACCTCTACGTCGGCTATCTCCACAACGACGATGGCGCGGGCGCATACAACAAGCGCATTGGCGTCAAGAAGTACGACGTCGGCAGCGACACCTGGAGCCCGGTGGGCTACGCCGGCACCGACGGCCTCGGAGTCTGGGCCTACGGCGGTTGGTACGACTTCGACTTCTTCGTCGAGTCGGGCACTCCCTACGTGTACTTCACGGAGGCCACGGGTCCGGACGGCGCGGACAACACCGGGAAGTTCACGGTAGAGGCGTACTCGGCGGGCAGCTGGCAGGTCGTCGGCTCCTCTCGCGTCGCCAGCGCAACTTACAACAACCACCTGGCGGTGATCGGTGGCGTGGTCTACGTGGGCCTCCGCTGGGGTGGCGTCTGGCAATACTCCGGGGGTTCGTGGAACCAGGTGTCGGGCGTCTCGACGGGCGAGGAGCCATCCATGGCTGTCGTCAATGGCGCCCTCCATGTGCTCGGTTCGAGCTCCAACGGGCTAGCACTCTACAAGTACGACGCGAGCTCTTGGGCCATGGTGGGCAACCGGAGCGGCGTGAGCCCCGCCAGCACGGACGCACTCGTCTACGACGGCACCCGCTTCTACGCTTCGTACGGCGACGCCAGCGCCAGTTTGGCCCTGTCGGTGATGAGCTTCATCCCGTGACGCCGCGGCGCGCCTGACATCGCTTCGAGAAGGCTTCGCCAGGGGCGGGACGCGCTCCCGCCCTGGCGAGGGCCAACATGACCGCTGAAGGGTTCCTGCAAGAAGGCGATGCGGGGGAGCGAGCGCGTTGAGACCGAGGCAGCACTGCCCCGCGATACTCACGCCCCGGACCCGGGCAGCTCAGGCCGAAGGCGGAGACCACGCCGCTCGCGTGGAAGTACCCCGACGCGCCTCGCATGGCTTCGCCCACGGGCACGTACTGCACTGCCACCCTCGCATCGGGTAGCTTACCCCGGCGTCGATGGCACGCAGGACCTCTCCGACGGTGCGGAGGAAGTCGTCCTCGTCCCGGTCGTCGCGGTGGACGTCGGCGATCTGGATCCCTGGTACCTTCGTCTTCGTGATGACCTGGTAGCGGAGCCCGACTTCGCCCAGCGCCATCTCGCGAGCTGCGAGCTTGTACGCCGTCGGCTGGATGTCGAACCTGAGCTGGTCGAGGCCGTACTTCTTGGCAGCGGTCTTGTGCTCCACGATCACGCGCTGCCCATCTTCGTTCAGGACGAGGTCGATGGTCCCGACAAGCTGCTCCTCGAAGAGGTCGCTGGTCTCAGCGTTATGGATCGAGACGGCGAAGGACTTCTCGACCGACACTACATCGAGCCCGACCGCGGAAGGCGTGCAGCATGGACACGCCCTTGTCGATGAGCTGGTCGGTGCCTTCGTCGTCCTCGTCGTCGGGCTGGAGCGGTACAGGTCCGGACGAGCCCTGGTCCCAGGCGTCCCGGAAGACGTCGAGCATGAGGTCCCGTCGGAGCGGCTCACGGCTGACCTTGATCTCGCCGTAGTAGGCGGCCAGTGCAGCGTGGATGGCGGACCCAAAGACGAGCGCGACCGGCACGAATGCCGGCGGCTCGCCGCGGACGTAGTGCAGCTCGTACTTCCTCGGGCACATCAGGAACGTCTTCAGCTGCGAGACGCTGATGTAGAGCCCGTCGGGCATCTGCGGCCGAGCCATGTCAGCCATCCTGCCCGGCTTCACGGTGGAACTCGTCGTCCTGGCCGTTCCCCGCCTGCTTGGAGAGGGCGCCGATGGCCTGGCTGGCCTGCTCCCGGGAGAGGAACTCCGGCTGGACGCCGAACGTGGTCTTGATGTGCTGACGGAGCGAGCTCTGCTCGTGGCCCAGCTTCCTGCCGATGGCCCAGATCGCTGCGAGTTGCTTCGAGGTGAAGCCTCGGGACGCAAGTAGGCCCTTGGGACTCTGGCAATGAATCTCGAGCCCCTACATGGCCTCAAGCGCGTTTGGCAGGCTTCTCGACGGACCCTCTCGTGCGGTCGGACTCACCAGTTGTCCTAGCGCGCAAGCGCACGCCAGCTAGCCTGGCGAAGGAGCCCACTGGCAGGGGTCTGCCTGTCCGCCATCGCGAGCTGCCGCATCGAGCAAGTGCGCCTCGCCCTACCGTCGAGGGCTAGCTCCATCACGAACAGCCCGGGACCGAGGGGGACGGGCTGGAGAAAGCGTCATCGAGCGGCTGAAATCCCCGAGGACCACGACCAGCCGATCGCCGCGAACATCCTCGACCGGCACTTCGAAGCCGATGCCCCGAACCAGAAGCGGGTTAGCGACACCACCGAGCTCGTGACCGGCAACGGCAAGCTGTTCCTCGCTGTCATCCTGGACTTGTTCTCCAGGTACGTCGTCGGTTGGGTGTTGTCGCCGGTGAACGACCGCCACCTGACCATTCCTGCGCTCGACATGGCCATCAAGCGGCGCTGCCCGAGGCTGGGCTGCTGCACCACTCCGACCAGGGCTGCACCTACGCGAGCGAGGACTACCAGAAGATCCTCGACCGCGCCGGCATCACCTGCAGTATGAGCCGGCGTGGACAGGTCCTCGACAATGCCACGATGGAGAGCTGGAACTCGACCTTCAAGATGGAGTGCGGCGAGCGCTTCGAGAGCCACGAGATCGCGAAGGACGAGACGTTCGACTACATCGAGGCGTTCTACAATCCGGAGCGCCGTCACTCGGCTCTCGGCTATGTGAGCCCGGCTGCGTATGAGCGGGCAGCACGGGTGCAGTTAGTCGCGTAGTGAACCTGTCAACCAGGTCGGATTTATGCTGAGCGCAGGAATATGCGGAGTTGCGTCTGGTGTCCCCGTCGCCAGGCTCGCGCCAGTCGCCGAGACTTCGCATAGTCACAGGGCCTCCAGGAAGGCCAGAAGGCGGTCGTTGGGGCGGAAGCGAAGGGATGCGGGCGCAGGGTCCTCGAGTCGGCGCAAGGCGGCTTCCTTCATGGCAAGGTCGGCCTCGATGTACGCGTGCGTGGTGGCAGGGTCCTCGTGGCCAAGCCAGAGCGCGATGGTGGTGATGTCGACGCCAGACTGGAGGAGGTGCATCGCCGTGGTATGACGCAGAGTGTGTGGTGAAACCCGCCGTCCAGCGAGCGACGGGCATCGCGTCGATGCGGTCGCCACTGCGACGCGCAGACGGTTCTCGACGCCGGACCTCGAGAGCGGTCGGCCGGCACGATTGGGGAATACAGGGGCTTCCGGCGCGGTGGGAAGGCGTGTGAGCCAGAGGCGCAGTTGGGTGGCAGTGCTCTTCCACAGCGGAACGATGCGTTGTTTGCGCCCTTTCCCGTGAATCCTGAGCGAGGCGGCTCGATCGAGGAGGACGTCAGCGACGCGGATCGCGATCGCCTCGGAGACGCGCGCTCCGGTGTTGTACAGGACGGCGAAGAGGACGGCGTCGCGCTGCCCGCTCCGCGTAGAGTGGTCGGGAGCAGCGAGGACGGCGTCGATCTCGTCGCGGGAGAGGTAGCCGAGGACGGGCTGGTCGACGAGCTTGGGAGGGATCGCTAGAACGCGCTGCGCGACGGGAAGTGCGCCGGGATCCCGGAGGGAGGCGTAGCGCAGGAAGGAGCGGATCGCCGTGAGGCGGAGATTGCGGGTGCGGGGACAGTTGGCCCGCTTCTCCTCCAGGTAGTCGAGAAACGCGAGCACGGCCGGGGCGTCGAGATCCTCAATCATCAGAGCGGAGGGGGCGCGTCCGGTGCGCCGCTCCGCGAAGCGGAGGAAGATTTCGAAGGTGTCGCGGTAGCTGGCTACCGTCTGTGCGCTCGCGCCACGCTGTGCGACCAGTCGTAGGTGAAAGAAGTCGCGGAGCAGCGCGGGGAAGGAAAGCTTGGCGGGCGTCATGAGGCGCTCTCCAGGCTGCGGCGTGCGAACTGCTCGAACCGCTGGGACGCGAGCGCCATCAGCTCCGGAACGGCGGAGAGGTACCAGTAGGTGTCGGTGACCTTGGCGTGGCCGAGGTAGGTGGACAGCGCGTGGATCCTGCGGTCGACGTCGTGATCCTGGGCGTACGCGTCGAGCAGGCTCCGAACCGCCATCGTATGCCGTAAATCGTGGATGCGCGGTCGCCGTGCGCGTCCCGAGTCGGTCCAGCCCAACTGGCTTCGCAGCCGGGCGAAGGTCTTCTCAACAGCGGCTCGACCGAGCACCGACGATCGGTCGGTCTGGAAGAACCGAGCGGAGCGCGGAGCGTGCCGGAAAGCGTCACGGTGCGCGGCGTAGCGCGAGAGGCCTTCGGTGACGGTCGGGTGGAGAGGGACGAGGCGCGACTTGCGGAACTTGCTCTCACGAACGGTGAGCAGGCCGCTCGCCAGGTCGACGTCACGACGCTCGAGCCGCAATGCATCGGAAAGGCGCAGGCCGGTGGCTGCGAGCAGAGAGAAGAGCGCTCTGTAAGTCGCGGAACGCAGACCGCCGCGCGGCTGCAGGCCGCGGCACGCTCGGAGCAGAGCCGCGATCTCGCGGTCGCTGTAGATGTGCGGTGACTGTCGCCGAGGCAGGCGTCCAAAGAGCCCCCGGGGCGGGATCTCGGTGGCCGGGTCGATTGCGGCGCGATGTCGCGCGAAAGTACGAACGGGTCCGAGGCGTCGCTCGGCTCGAGCGGGCTGGCCCGCGGCCGAGCTCAGGGCCCAGCCTACGGCGAGCGCAACCGTGATCGGCCCCGTGTGACCGATCCGGCCCGCGTAGCGCGCGAAGCTCCGCAGGTACCACCGCGGCCCCTCGGGGTCGAAGCCGAGGCGGCGCCGTAGCTCGAGGTAGCTGTCGACGAGCTCGAGGAGGCTGGGCGGACTCATGAGATCGCCTCCGGCCAGGTCCGGGCGACCTCGCGCAGCATGGGGATGTCGAGCTTGGCGTAGATGGTCGTGGTGTCGATCGAGCGGTGGCCGAGGACGTCGGCCACCTCCTTGAGGCTCGCGCCTCGCCGCACCATGCGGCTCGCGACCGTATGGCGGAAGACGTAGGCGGCCTCGATCGGAGCCCGCACCCCGGCGCGGCGCAGTGCCCGTGTGACCGCAGCCGAGACCACGGCGCTCGAGAATCGGGGTGCCCCGGCGCGACCCCAGGTGCTGCACGAATACCCGACGCTCTGCCGTTGCGGGGCGCTCGCGTCGCAGGTACTCGACGATCGCCCGCCCCGCCCGCCGGGGAAGCGGCAGGAGGGCGCCGCGGCGGGTCTTGCGCGTGCGCAGCGAGAGGATGGCGCGACGCCAGTCGATGTCCTCGAGGTGAATCTCGGCCACTTCCCCGGGTCGAAGGCCCAGCGTCGCCAGGCAGAAGACGATCGCGCGATCCCGCCGAGCGCAGGGTGTGCGAGGCAGAGGAGCGGCGAGGACCCGCCGGAGTTGCTCGTCGCTCAGACACTTTGGCAGCGACGAGAGGCGCCGAAAAGCGACAGGGGGAATCGCCGCTTCGAGGCGCTCATCCACGAGACCCTGCACGCGCAGGAACCCGAGGAAAGACCGCAGTGCGGTGCCCACCGCCTTCATCGAGCGCGGCGAAAACCGACGGCTCACGTCCGTTACGAAGCGCACGACGTCGGCCGCAACGAGCCGCCGCGGGTCGATCGGGTCCTCGCCGAGGGTGGCGCGACCGAAGTGGCGCGCCAGAACGGTGTATCCGTAGAGTGTCGAGGGACGCAGGCCGCGCGTATGGCGCTGGAATGCCTCGAACGCCTCCACCAGCGCATCGAGGGTGGTCGTTTCCGGGGACGTCATCAGGAGCTCCTTTCCGGCCAGGGGCCGCAAGGAGCTTCCGGAATATGCTGAGCGACGGGAAGGCCGTCCCCGATGACACCCCGTGCCTGGAAGCGACTTCAGGGAACCGCGACCATCAGACTCCACATAGTCCGAAGCTCAGCATAAATCCGGCTATGGAGAGCTCCGCATAGCCGGATCAAGCCCAACACGCCGTCTCAAGCAAAAAGGGGAATTACGCATGCCGAACGTCAACCGACAGACGATCCTCGCCTTCATCGAAGACGTTCTCAACCAGGCCCGCTGGGAACGCCTGAACGATCTCGTGCTTGAGAACTTTGTCGAGCTCGATCCGCTGCCCGGCCAGCTGCAGGGCAGAGAGGGCCTGAAGGGCGCCCTCGTGCAGTTCAAGACCGCCTTCCCAGACATCAACTGGAAAGTCTCCGAGCAGATCTGTGAAGGCGACAAGGTGGTCTCGCGCTTCACCTGGACCGGAACGCATCGGGACACGTTCCTCGGCATTCCGGCGACAGGCCGTCGTGTTGAAGTGAAGGGGATGGTCATCGACCGGCTTGAGTCAGGCAAGATGGCCGACAGCCGCATCCTCATGGACACGTTGAGCATGATGCAGCAGCTTGGCGTGATCCCCATGGCAGGCTGAAGGGGTGTGGATCTCATCCTGAGCAGGCCCTCGAATTCGCAACAGGACAAGCATGCTGGATTCCCTGAGATCCGGTCGTTCGAGGGCCCCTCGCACGACCTTTTCGCGCACCCTCACTTTGTTCAATGGTCCCAGTGATCAGGATGAGAACCACACCCGGCTGAAGCTGGTCCGACGCCACGGCATCTTGGAGGTGAACCCTCTCGTCACCTTCAAGGTTCTCTTCCAGTGCAAGCGCTACAAGCGTGGCGGCCAGGTGACGTCAGGGCAAGTCCGCGACTTCCTGGGGCGATGGACGGTCGGGCCGACAAGGGAATCATATTCACCCACGGCCACGTTCACGACGGATGCGAAGAAGGAGGCAAGTCGAGACGGAGTGAATCCCATCGAACTCGTCGACCAGGACAAGCTCGTGACGATCTTCGAGCGCGCTGGGCTCGGGCTCCGCGCAGTGCAGACCTTCGAACTAGACCGCTTGCTCTTCGAGGAATTCGGGAAATGAGCGCTGTGGCCCGGCTCTCGCTGCGGCGGAGGCAGGCATGAAGGCGCTCACAATCCGTCAGCCATTCGCTTGGGCCATCGCGACCGGCCACAAGGACATCGAGAATCGTGGCTGGGCGCCGCGCCTCGATCCGGATGAACTCTTCGCCATACACGCGGGGATGGCAACCCTAACGCGGACGACATTGCAAAGGGGCCGGCTCGTCCCCAAGGCGGCCGGCTCGGACGTGGCCGACCCAAGGTCGCCCGCATCATGGGCCGGCGTGGTTCTGTACCCGATGGGTTCGACGTCGGAGCAGTGGTGGCGGTCGCTCGTGTCAAGAAGGTCGTCAAGACGTCCAGAAGCCCCCGGTTCAGTGGGCCGTTGGGCTGGGTGCTCGCTGACGTCGTCCCGCTGCGAGTGCAGGTCGTCTGCAAGGGGCAGCTCGGCCTCTGGAGCCTCTCGCCCGCCGTAGAGAGAAGAATGCTTCAGCAACTCCGGCGTAGGCCAGAGACCAAGCAGGTCGACCGGCGCACGCCTCGCCTACGTCGAGGTCGTGGACGTGGTTCGCCTCCAGCACATCTTCAGGCAGGCCTAGAACAGCCTCGCAGAGTCCTGGAGGATTGCCCACACGGCTAATGCCGTGGAGCACGTGGAGGAGGCCACCAAGGGCTTCCGCAAGGTGGCGGCTACCTACCCCCTCTGGTTCAGGACTCGACGAGCATCTGGATTGTCGCGGGCCGCACGCCATCGAACTTCATGGCATCGGCGCCGGCCTGAGACCCCAGCATCTGCTTGAGCGCATTCATGTCGGGCACGTTGGCGACGATCCCGACGCGATTGAGCCCGGTCGGGTCGACGAAGATGCGCAACGTGATACCCAGCGGGCCGAACATCTCAGCGCGCTTGGGCGAGGCCAACCAGTGCTTCACGTTGTCCACTTCGTGGGTGATCATCACCGTAGTCATGTGCCGCCTCTCAGATAGGTACCCCGAGCCGGGGCCGGCTATTCGCGAACCGTCCGTTGAGAACTAGGGTTCGCGGCCATGATTGTCTCAGTATATTCCGGGCTGCGACGCGGGCGTTGCGGGCTGAACCCGTCGAGATCAGGCCGAGACGTCTGCTTCACCCCCAAGCGGGAACAACCGATCCAAGGCCTTCGGTCCCGGCTCGGGCGGTGGCGCTCGGGCCCGTCCTCCCGGCGTGTAGTGTAGCCGCCCACGTCCGTCTTCAGCGTGACGTGGTGTGGGCTCGCCCGGTGCTGACGCCCATGCACCGAGGTCTTCTCGGCGCGGCGAGCATGAACTCGGAGCTTCAGGCGCTTCTCAACCCGCAGGGGGCATCCATCGTTCACGGCAGCCGGCTCTTCCGCGCCGGCGACAAGGTGATGCAGATCCGGAACAACTACGACCTGGAGGTCTTCAACGGGGACATCGGGCGCATCGAGGCCATCGACGAGGAAGATAGGACGGTCGCAGTCGTCTTCGACGGCCGGAGCGTCACCTACGAGCGTGCCGATCTCGACGAGCTGGTGCTCGCCTACGCCTGCTCGATCCACCAGTCGGAGGTAGCGAGTACCCCTGCGTGGTCCTGCCAATCCACACCCAGCACTGCGTGACCCCCACCAAACTGCCCACGGCGGCAGCCTGGGCGAGGCCGTCGCTGACGTGCCGGCGCCAGCGCCAGAAGGGCACGCAGGAGCCGCGCCCAGTAGGCGCATGCCGCGAAGCAGAGAAGTGGCCCTCCCTCAGCGAAAGGTGGGGTGAGCAGCAGTCCACGGCGCGCGTCGACCAGGGGAGCGCGATCGCCGACCCAGCCGTGCTCGCACTCGGTCACCGTTCCTTAGTGCCGTGCCGTAGCCCAGTGGCCGCTGGTTCTCCCACCTCCCCGCTTCCAGGGGACGCCTGAGTGCGGCAAGCGACCGCACTCGAAGGTCCGTCGGTGGGCAGCCCGTCGGGATACCCTGCACTCCAAGCGCTACCGCCGCTCGAACCCCCGAACTGGCAACGATGAAGATACCTGAGATGCTCCTCCCCCGGCTCTACACCCGAGGGTCGCTCGTCAACGATTTCACCGGATTCCACTTCAGCCTCGAAAACCGCCTAAGCGATGTCAGGGTCACGCGGATCCTCGGAGCGAAGGTCGGGCCCTTCGAGCTTCCCGCAACGGATTTGGAGATCGAGTTGGGCGACGGACGGTGGCGTTCGGCGACGGAGCTGACCCCCGAGACACCGGAAGAATTCACTAAACGCAAAGCCGCGCACGTTCGATCGCTGGGCCACAGGGTTCCATGCGGCGCCGTCGACGTTGAGATCACGGTCGAGGTCGAGGGGATTGGCCCCGTCACCGTGAAGGCGCGCGACCAGGTGACCGACACACCGCGGGACCAGCCACTTCCGTTGCCGCGCCCGGAACAGCGCGAGCATCTCGCGGCGGAGGGTCCGAGCAGGCGGCACCGCCGCAACCTGCTCGACGGTGGGCAGCGGAAGTACTCTCCTGCCGTGGTCCTCGAGCGCCAGCGCTTCGTGGAGGAGTTCAGCGGCGCCCGGCTACGGCACGTCGCGAAGCCCTCCTTCGACCCAGAGGTCACCCAGGGCAACATCGAGAACTTCTCGGGCGTGGCCCAGATTCCCCTCGGATTCGCCGGGCCACTCCGCGTCAACGGCCAGCATGCGCAGGGCGAGTTCATCATCCCGCTCGCCACCACCGAAGGCACGCTGGTCGCCTCCTACAACCGTGGCATGAAGGTCCTCAACAGGTCGGGCGGCGTGACCTGCACCGTCCAGCAGGATCACATGCAGCGCGCGCCGGTGTTCATCTTCGACTCAGCGCGCGAAGCGTTCGACTTCGCGGAGTGGGTGCGGGAGCACATGGCCGACATCCGGCGGAATGCAGAGTCGACGACGAGTGTCGGAAAGCTTCAGGATATCGAGACCTACCTGGCAAGCAAGTTCGCCCACCTCCGCTTCAACTTCAGTACGGGCGATGCAGCCGGACAGAACATGGTGGGGAAGGCCACCTACGCCGCGTGCAAGTGGATCCTGGCGGAGAACAAGACGATCCGCCGCTTCTTCCTCGAGGCGAACCTCGCCACCGACAAGAAGCCCTCGCACATCAACCTCCTGCGTACTCGCGGCAAGCGGGTGACGGCGGAGTGCGTGATCAACCGGACGGTCCTGCACGACGTGATGCGCGTGTCGACTGAGACAATCGCCTACCACTGGGGTGTGGCGAGTGTGGGCTCCATCCTCTCGGGCGCGAACAACAACGGCCTTCACTCGCCCAACGCCCTCGCGGCCATGTTCATCGCCACTGGCCAGGACGCGGCGAACGTGGCCGAGGGCTCGGCTGGCATCGTGTACGCCGAGCTCACGCCCGACAAGGACCTCTACCTCTCCATCACCATTCCCGCGCTCATCGTGGCGACGCACGGCGGCGGCACCAAGCTGCCCACGCAGCGCGAGTGCCTCGAGGTGATGGGTTGCTTCGGAAAGGGCAAAGCGAAGAAGTTCGCCGAGATTGTGGCCGGCGTCGTGCTGGCGGGCGAGATCTCGCTTGCCGCCGCGATCTCGTCCTTAGAGTGGGTGTCGTCCCACGAGCGATACGGCCGCAACCGGTGAACGACTCCGGTCGCCCTGGTCGAGATCCGTCTGGCAGATCCAGGTCCCTGATCGCCTCTCCGCTCGCACGATCACGGCGAGAGCGGCATGAGGCCGGCCGGGAGTAACGACGCGGCGTCGTGTGAGGACCGGCGTGGTGTGGTGCTGCGCGCCATGTTTGCGCCAGAGGAGGGATGACAGCCCTGCTGGGTAGGGCTACCCTACACGTATTACAGACGAGCAGTCGAGCCATGGCACACTCGGCAGCCACACTCTCGGTAACGCGCGGGATGCGGCCAGTTCAAGCCTGATGGGGGAACGCCATGCCGCACATCGACATCGAGATCCTGAGTCCGTTCGCCGCCAAGTTCCTGGAGGGGTCATCCCTCACGCCGGCTGAACGGTCCGAGGTGCTGCGGATGGCACAGGGCTTTGCCTGTAAGGACTCTGCGGCCGCAGCCAACGTCTCCCCTGAGACCATCCGAGCGCGCCGCAAGCGGATCTACCGCAAGCTGCATCTGGAGGGTGCAGGCAAGCTCATCTCGGCGATGCTCACGATGTCGCTCGCCATGCTGGGGAGGTCCGACGCCCTTGAGGCGCAGCCGGAGACCTCGGCTCAGGCGGGTACGGCAGCGCCGGCAGCCGTGGCTCTGTAGCCGGATCGAGAGAGACCGGTCGAGCTGGGCTCGGCTCGGGTGCTCGCCGGCCGCGAGGGCTACCTGAAACACGATCTGGAGAGGGGGGAGGGTACCAGCCGAGCCTCGGGTCCATTCTGGCGGGCTCGGTGTAGGGCCTCGGTTCCTCCAGGGCGGACGGCCGAGGAGGTCACCGCTTACTTACTGCCCCGCCGGGCGAACGAGAGCGCTACGGGGCTGAGTAGCTGCTGCTCTTGACGCACTGCTGATGCAGTCGAGCCCCTTCTCCTGGTGAATCGTCTGGAAGTACTGGGGCTTGGCCACATCACAACTGGGCCTGAGAATCCCCGTGTCGCTGGTTCGATTCCGGCCCCAGGCACCAAACCTCAAGCAACCATAACGTTGCGGAGGTCGCCCGGAAGCCGGGGCGGCCTTCGTGCTTTGTGGCGACGTAATGGCGACACCTTTCTCGACGGGTGACCTGCGCGACTCTGCCGCGAGAAACGACGATGGCGTCAGACGGGAGAGACACGGATGAGGAGCTTCCCGAAGTTCCTCCCTTGCAGGAGCCCGAGGAAAGCCTCGGGCGCGCGCTCCAGCCCCTCCACGACGTCCTCGCGGTAGCGCACCCGCCCCTCCGCAAGCCAGGCCGTCATGTCACGCTGGAAGGCCGGCCGGAGCGCTGCGAACTCGCGCTGGATGAAGCCGCGCAGGGTGAGACTCTTCACGAGGATCTGCCGCATGACGAGGGGGAGCCGGTCGGGGCCGCCAAACGGGCCGGCTGCGTTGTACTGCGCGATGAGCCCGCACACCGGGACGCGCGCGAAGTCGTTCAGGAGCGGAAAGACGGCGTCCCACACCGCGCCCCCCACGTTCTCGAAGTAGATGTCGACACCGCCCGGGCAAGCCTCCGCCAGCCGCTGCGCGAAGTCCGGCGCCTGGTGATCCACCGCCGCGTCGAAGCCGAGCTCGCCCTTCACGAAGGCGCACTTCTTTTCACCGCCGGCGATGCCCACCGCCCGCGCCCCCTTGATGCGGGCGATCTGCCCCACGGCGGAGCCGACGGGGCCACTCGCCGCCGCGACCACCACGGTCGCGCCCGGCGCGGGCCGGCCGATCTCCAGGAGGCCGGCGTAGGCGGTGAATCCGGGCATGCCGAGGACGCCCAAGGCGGTGCTCACGGGGGCGGCCGACGGGTCGAGCTTCGTGAGGCCCTTCCCATCGGAGACCGCGTAGGTCTGCCAGCCTGCGTACGAGAGGACAACGTCGCCCACTGCGTGGTCCGGGTGGCGCGAAGCCTCCACGACGGCCACCGTGCCCCCCTCCATCACTGCGCCCACCTCGACCGGTCTGGCGTAGGACTTCGCTGAGTCCATGCGACCGCGCATGTAGGGGTCGAGGGACAGATAGGCCACGCGCACGAGTACCTCGCCATCGGCGGGCGCTGGGATGGGCGCCTCCTCCAGGCGAAAGTCGGAGGTCTTCGGGAAGCCAAGGGGGCGTGAGGCGAGAACGATCCTGCGGTTCTGACGCTGGGACATCTGCGGGCTCCTCCTCGTGACGCGCCCTGGCCCACTGACCGGCACCGGGTCGATCTCCTCGTTTCTCCGTGGTCTGTCCAGCCTTGCGCCCTGGCTTGAGGCGCCCGCGGTACGACTCGCCCTCGATGACGAGGTCGTAGGCGTTGCTGGTGAAGCGGTCGATGGCTCCCTGGGCGCGGACCGGATCGGCGAAGGTGGCGAGCCACTCGTCGGGGCCCCGGTTCGAGGTTACGATCATGGAACCCGCGCGGTGGCGCTCGAAGATCAACTCGTGCGCGTCGCGGCTCTCCTGCGCATCCATGGCGTCGAGGCCGAAGTCATCGACGATGAGTAAATCCACGGCGAGCAGGTTGCGCAGCTCTTTCTCGTGCGTCTGGGTGAGGCGGGCGTGCTTGAGCGTCTTCAGCAGGACGTCAGCGCTGAGGGCGAGCACCGAGTAGCCCCGCCGGCAGGCCGCGTGCCCGAGCGCGTGGGCGAGGAAGGACTTGCCGACGCCCACTGGGCCGACGATGGCGACGTGGTGATGCGACTCCACGAAGCGCAGCGAGGCAAGCTCGTTGAGGAGCGTGCGGTCGAACTCGACCTTGGCGGTCTCGTCCCAGCGCTCGAGCTGGCCGTCGGGGTCGAGGTGAGCGCGCTGAGCGCGGAGGACGGTCGCCTGACCGTCGCGGCGCGAGGCCTCGTCGGAGAGGGCCAGGAGCAGGAAGTCCTGGTGCGGCATCTTCTGCTGGCGCGCCAAGGCGACGCGCTCGGGCAGGGTGTCGAGCATGCGAGAGAGCTTGAGGCGGCGCAGCACCGTCCTCAGCTCGGGGGTGATGACTTCAGGGTTCACGGTCGTCTCCTTCGTTGCGCCGCTCGCACCGTGCGAGCGGGAGGGCGTACTGGCTGTTGGGGCGCAGGTAGCGCGCGAGCGGGATGACCTGGGCCGCGGGCGGGTCGAGGCGCGTATCGAGCTGGACCATCCTGGCGAGGCGGTGGACGTCCAGCATGACGGCGTCGAGGGCGGTCTTGCAGCTCGCGTCGAGGCGGGGGCCGCCGTACTTACGGGCGAGGCTGAGCAGCTTGAAGATCTTGCGCAAGCGCGTCCATGGCAGGGGCTGGGCTGCGAGCGCCTCGGCGAAGAGGCCGACATGCTCACCAAAATCCTTCGCCTGGCGAACGAAGAATGCGGCGTCACGCTGGGCGCAGGCGAGCGAGGCTTCGGGGAAGTCGGCTGGGTCGATGGAGCGCTGGCCCGGCGCCTTGCGCGGATGCGTCTTGACCAGGCGTCCGTGCTCGTAGAAGAGCACGAGCTGGCTGTCGGCTCGGAAGCGCAGCGTGCGGCGGCGGAGGGCGAGCGGCAGCGAGTAGAGGCTCTTCTCGACCTGAGCGAACTGGTCGAGGCCGACCTTGCAGTCCGCCCAGGTCGGGATGTCGTAGGGCGCGGTCGGCGGCGGAGCGAGCGCCGCGCGCTCCTCGGCGTCGAAGTGCTCGCGCGGCATCCGCTGCGTCCGCGAATGGCGCCGCATCCCGTACTCCTCCAGGCACCAGGAGCGCCCATGAGTCCTGGCGTCGTCGATCGTGCACAGGCGCTCACCGCCGTAGCAGTCGTCACGGACGGTAGGTACGGTGCGCTCCACGCGCGCCTTGTCCTTGGGGCTCCTGACGCGCGCGGTGTCGATGGAGAAAGCGCGCGCCTGGGCGTACTCGCGGAAAGCCTCGACGATCACCGGTGAGATGGCGTCGGCCTTGGCGACCATCGCCTTGGTGTTGTCGGGGATGATGACCTCGAAGACGCCGCCGAAGAACTCCCATGCTGCCTCGCAGGCCTCGATGGCGGAGGCCGTCGTCTCGTGGAAGATCGGGTAGACGAAGCGATGCCGCGAGAAGACCGAGGTGAAGATCCAGGCCTTGAAGCGGCGGCGCTTGCCGAAGAGGTCCGGCTCGAGGAGCGTCATCCAGCCCGTGTCGACCTGCAGCTCCGCGCCGGGCGCGCAGTCCGCGACGGGGACGCTCGGCGCCCCGCGGCCGAACTCGAGCTCGGCGAGCGCGAAGCGGCGCAGCGTCGGGTACTCGATCTCGACGCCGTACCTCGCCGCACCCCCGGACTGCCTTTCAGGGCAGGGCCCCTCGCAGCTGGTCACACCTCCCGCTCAGCGAGACGCTTCAGGTTCAGGAGCTGGCGCCGCATCATCACGAGGTCCCCGCCGGGCAGGAGCCTGCGCATGAGCCAGCCGAGCGGCCCACCCGGGTAGCGGACGAGGACCTTGGCCAGGAGTCGGACGACATCCTCCGCCGACGGGCGGATGACATAGCTGATCCACACCTCCCCGAAAACAGGTCGGGCTCCTTGGTGCCGCTTGTTCACGACCGTGAGCGACCGACCGGGCTCGAACGCCTGAAGCTCGAAGATCCTCATCACCGTCTGGCCGAGGGCGAGTTGCTCCAGCGCCGGCGTCCTGGTCTGGGGGCTTCGTCGGCCACCGTTGTCGACCCAGTCGTAGGAGTAGGGCGCGACTCGCAGCTGGCACAGCCAGCGGAAGACGTGCGCCGCATCGGCACGGACCGTTACGGCCCGATAGTAGCCCGCATCGGCGCCATCGCACAGGCTGTCGCACGGAAACGAGGCCGCCCTCTCCGAGGCTGTAGCACCCCAGCTCTCTGCGAATTTCACCGTGAACCTCCTGCCGGTGCTGGAGATCGACCCTGCGTGTCCTCACCACCACGATGAGTCCTGGCGCAGCAGCGCATTGCAGGACCATTGCCCATCGGCTGGGAGGCCGTGATCGTCGAGAGTCGCCTTGCCCGACCGTCCGTGGTGCCGCTCCTCCCGGAATCTGATCTTCGACGTCGCGCGCGTCCGGTAACATTTCGCCTACGGGACCGGAACCTTCACCGCCCTGGGGTCAGCGCGGACGTAGAGTGGAGTCGGAGGCATCCTATGCCGACCGCAACGGGTCGACGGAGCTTACCGCACGTCGAGGGTCGCCGTTCCGCCGCGCCTGCAGAGCTGCCATTCCCCGCCCGCCGGTCGTGGTCGCCCCCTGACCGAGAACGAACATGGACCTCGGCGACACACTCATCAAGGCCATCACAGAAGCGGGTAGCTGCGAAGCTGCGGGCGACGGCCGCGCCGGTTTCGCCGGCACCGAGCGACGACCACGTGCTTACCTGAACACGCAGCAGAGATCGCCGGGAAGTCCCCGTACACCGTCCGGCTCATGATGGGGCGGGCGGGTTGCCGCTGCACCTACGTTCGCCGGGATGGGCGCCCAAGGACACGTGGGAGGAGCGTGGTTGAGAGCACGAGCACGAGGAGCGCCCACGCTTCCCGAAGGAGAGGCCAGCAACGACGTCCGTGAGGTCGTGGACGCCAAGATGGACGCGTGACGCGCCGATGATGAGGAGAAGTGCAGCGGCGACCAGCACGATGGCCGTGCGCTCAAGGCTGCTCCGCGCCACCCCCGCGAGCGCGTCGACCACGCCGCTGCTGATGATGTCGAGATCGTACGACTCAAGAATCATCGTTCCCTTGGCCTTCGACCCACCATACCGAATGGTCAGCCGAGCGAGATGGACACGGTGACTCAGCAGGACGCTGCGAACTCCGAGGAGTCGTCGTCGGCGGCGGCGGAACTGTCGGGTCAGTCGGAGGAGCTGGCAGCCATGGTCCAGACGTTCCAGCTCGACCGGATGGCGTCGGGACCGTCGCGGCCGGTCGTCGCACACCGTGTTGCGGCGAGGCCTCCCGTGAAGGCGCTATCGCCAAGCGCACCGGCAAAGCGGAACGGCCAGACCGGCATCGTCCTTCGGCCCGAGGAGATCATCCCGCTCGACGGCGATCCACAGTTCAAGGAGTTTTGAGCCTTGCCGACGCCGCTTTGGACGAGCCCCCGGAGCGGCGCGAGGGAGGGTGCGCGGGGGGCCGGCCACGGCCACCGAGTAGGACGCCAGTCTTGCACTCCACAGGGCACCGCCCGGGGCCGACGTAGCCACTGGACCTACCGTGAGCGTTGAGGGCAGCGACAAGCACGCTTACGTCGTTTCCGACAGGCTCAGAACTTGCAACGCTCGCCATGAATGACGCGGAGTGCCCAAGACACATGAACGATCTTCCTACTCCAGATAAGCTGGCCTTCCTGTTCTCAAACGCGACGGAGACGATGCTTGGCCTCACCTTCGCGCCCCTCTCGACTGATGGCCGAGCGGGCAAGGCCGAGTTGCGAGACGAAGTCGACGTACCCGTCAGGACTGGCGACTCCCTGACGAGATCGTCGAGAGAAAAGTGGACGCGTCCCTGCCCATTGGGAGACCGCTGACCGCTCTGATTGGGGATCATGAATGGCGCTGACGCCAGGGAGGATCGGGTCGTTCCGCGTCTCGCGACGAGGCGATCTTGTGAGCGTGGACGACGTGGCGGCGCGCATAGCCGGCTTTGACACGCCGGAGGCGGCTCTTGCGACGGGCTCCGCCGCTCCGTTCGATGCGGCCGAGGAGTACACGCGCGCGCCTGGACTGAACGCCACGCTAGTCTCCTTCGAGCACGAGTGGCAGGGACCATCCGGTGAAAGGCGGTACGCGCGAGTGATGCTGCTGCCCACGCTCGCGCCCGACGGGGAGATCGAGCGCTTCGACGGCATCATCGAAGAGTTGGAGCCGACGGCGACACACGATCCCGTGTCGTCCATGAAGTTCGTCGAGAGTCTTCTGGAGGGGTTGCCGAACCCTGTCTTCGTGAAGGACGAGGATCACCGCTGGGTAATGTTGAATGATGCGTTTTGCGGCTTCATGGGGCGAGAGCGCAGAGACTTGCTCGGAAAGTCTGATGGCGACTTCGTCCCGCCTGATGAAGCACAGGTCTTCTGGGCAAAGGATGACGAGGTCTTCGCCGGCGCCGCCGCCAACGAGAACGAGGAGCAGTTCACCGACTCTTCCGGGCGCACTCGCGTCATCATGACGCGGAAGAGCCTGCACACCGACGAGCACGGCCGGAGGCTTCTGCTGGGTGTCATCACCGATATCACGGCGCTGCATGAGGAAAGCAAGCGGGCCAACGAGTCGCTTCGAGAGCAACTCAGGGTGAAGGACCAGCTCGTCAAGGTCGCCGAGAGCGTGCCGGGGGTCATCTACTCCTTCAGGCTTCGCCCCGACGGCAGCGCGTGCATGCCCTTCAGCGCTCCGGCGGTAGAGGACCTGTTCGGTATCTCGCAGGACGTGCTCGCGCAGGACATGGTGCCCTTCTTCAGCAAAGTGCACCCCGACGACAGGCAGCGCCTCAACGACGGTATCGCGGAGGCGGCCCGCACGCTGTCCCGCTGGCACGACGAGTATCGCTATCTGCACCCGAGGAAGGGGCTGCGCTGGATCGAAGGCTGGTCATCGCCCATCGTCCAGTCTGATGGGAGCATCCTGTGGCACGGGTACGTGACAGACGTCACCCAGCGCAAGCGCGATGGCGAAGTGCTCCGGCAGAGCGAGGAGCGCTTCCGTTCACTCATTGAGAAGTCGTCCCACATGATCATGGTGCTTGATGCGGAAGGGCGCTTCCGGTTCTGGAGCCAGGGCTCAGTTGCGGCGCTCGGCTGGGCGCCGGAGGAACAGTGGGGCCGACCTGTGACAAAGTTGATTCACGACGAGGACAGGGAGCGCATTGGGCAAGTCCTGGCGGGCTTGCTCTCCAGTCCAGGTGAGGCCGTACGCGAGGCATTACGCTATCGGCACAAGGACGGTACATGGCGGCAAGTCGAGGTGACGGCCCGGAACCTCCTGCACGATCCTGCCGTTCAGGGGGTTATCGTGAACGGTCGCGACGTGACGGAGCAGCGCCACCTCGAAGATCAGGTCCGGCAATCGCAGAAGCTAGCGGGCATCGGTCGGCTCGCGGGCGGCGTAGCCCACGACTTCAACAACCTGCTCACGATCATTCTGAGCTGTGCGGAGACGCTGAAGGACGATTTTGGCGCCGGATCACCGGCGCAAGCAGGGCTGGTCGACGAGATTCAGGCAGCGGGCAAACGTGCTGCCGAGTTGACACGCCAGTTGCTGGCATTAGCTCGCAAGCAGATCATCGCTCCGGTGCCCCTCGACCTGAACGCCGTGGTGCGAGGAAGCGAGAAGCTGCTGCTCCGGATCCTCGGCGAGGATGTCGACCTCGTCGTGAACGTGCAGCCAGCGCTCTGGACGGTGCGGTGTGACCAGGGACAGGTCGAACAGGCGATCTTGAACCTCGCCATCAACGCCCGCGACGCAATGCCCGGCGGTGGCAGGCTTTCCATCGAGACCACGAATGTGCAGATCGATGAGCGATTCGTTGCTTCCCACCCGTTCATGCGCACCGGGCCCCACGTTCGGCTGACGATCAGGGACACGGGCGTGGGGATGACGCCCGAGGCGAAGGCCCACGTCTTCGAACCCTTCTTCACCACCAAGCCCCAAGGAAAGGGGACCGGGCTCGGGCTCGCGATGACCTATGGCATCATGAAGCAGAACGGGGGGTACATCCACGTGGAGAGCGATGCGGGCCGTGGCGCGACCTTCGAGCTGTACTTCCCGCGCATCGTTGACGCGACGGTCACGGCGCCGGCCGCGTCAACCACGACGAGACGCGGCACAGAGACCATCCTCGTCGTCGAGGATGACCCGCTAGTACGCAAGGTCATCCTCCGGTCCCTCATGGCTGTTGGCTACCGAGTGTTGGCCGCCAGCAGTGGACGCGAGGCGCTGGAAGTTGCGGCGCGAGAGAAGGGGGCGTTCGACCTGCTTCTCACCGACGTCATCATGCCAGGCCTCAACGGGCGCGAGGTCGCGGGCGAGCTGCGCAGCCGCCGCCCCGATCTGCGCGTGCTCTACATGTCGGGTTACACGCAGGACGTGATTTCCCAGGCCGGGGTGCTCGACTCCGGGATCGATTTCCTGTCAAAGCCCTTCACGGCGGCGCTGCTTCTGGATCGGGTCCAGGCAGTGCTTGACGCACATTGACTCCTTCGAGGGGGGGGCGATGCGCTGCTCAGGTTCGGCAGAAGGCAGAGCTGACCCCCAGCGTGGTCTCTTCGACGTTCTCTCGGCGTGGCGTTCTGCGCAGATTTGCGCTACGCCCGCGCCTTGCCGCGCTGCGTCGTCGTAACTACCATTCTGTCAGCACCTCGAAAGGCGGCGAACACAACGGGGACCGGCGAGGCGATTCTCGACGGCGCTCGAACGAAGAGCCGCGCGGGCTTCGCGGTGGTCGCTCCGGCCGGGGCACAACACCATACTGAGAGAAAGGTCGGAGCCGACCGCGCAGGGGGGCTTTCGCCCGCCTGCTCATCGAGGTCTTCCGCAGGCCCGTATCCTCCGCGCGCCGGGGCCGGCGGGATCTTGACGCAGCGCCAAGGAGATTCCCCGGCGCTTCTTTGCTCCGGGAGGGCAGGCCGCTACCTTCCCCGTCAGTCAAAAAGGAGAGCCATGGCCCGGTCCCGGATGTTGGCGCCCGGGAACATCGTCGGCCACGTCCTCATGGCCATGGTCTGGACGGGGGTCCTGCTCTCTGGTCCCTCCTCCCCCTCCGTCGCCTTTCTCTACTTCCTGGCGAGCCGGGCCCTCTACGTCTCCTTCGTGGGCTTCTCCCTGCGGGCCCAGGACCAATCGGGATGGTGGACCCGTCGCTGGGGGCCCGAGGGAGGCTTCCACCGGTTCAAGTTCGCCTGCACGCTCATCATGCACAACGACGCCGTCTCCATCGCGTTGGTCTGCTGGACCAGCCGGATGACGCTCTGCGAGTCGGTCCCCCTCGGCGTGCTGGAGGCGGTCGGCGTCGCCCTCATCTTCTTCGGGGTGGGTATGAAGGCGTGGGCCGTGGCCACCCTGGGCAAGGGGTCCTACTACTGGAGGAGCTTCTTCACCCCCCACGCGCACACCAAGTACGTCGTGGCCGGCCCATACCGCTGGTTCGAGAACCCCATGTACACGGTGGGCTACGCCCAGGCCTACGGCATCGCCCTGTGCCTCGGCTCCCTGCCGGGCCTCATCGCCTCCCTCGTGGCCCAGTGCCTCGTCCTGGTCCTCAACCAGTGGGCCGAGAAGCCCCACACCGAGCGCATGCGCGAGAGGACCCCGGAGGCGGAAATGGGTGTAGATCGATCCTAACTCTCATAATTGGAGTCCGTTCGCCGTGGGAGCCCTGATCGCCACGCCGCGGGAGCGGTCGCTGGCCGGCTCCACCCCCATTCCCGTACCTTGGCCCCCGTGAAGATCTTCGTCGATGCCGATGCATGTCCCACAGCCGTGAAGGAGATCGTCATCCGGGCGGCGGAGCGCCTTGCCGTGAGCGCGATCTTCGTCGCCAACAAGAACATCCGCCTGCCGGCCTCGCGCCACGTCTCGACCGTGCGCGTGGGGATGGGCCTCGACGTGGCGGACGCGCACATCGCCAGGGCGGCTGCCGCCGGCGACCTCGCCATCACGGCCGACATCCCGCTGGCGGCCGCGCTCGTCGCCCGTGGCGTGGTGGTGCTCGACCTGCGCGGCACGGTCTACACGCAGGAGAACGTCGGCGAGGCGCTCGCGCTCCGCAACTTCCACCAAGAACTGCGCGAGGGAGGCGTCGTGACGGGTGGTCCGAGCGGGTTCGGCCCCAGGGAGGCTCGCGAGTTTGCTGGCGCGTTCGACCGCGAGCTCGCCAGGGCGATCCGGCGTGGGACGGAGGGCCGGTAGCGGTGGAGTGAACCGGCGGGAAGAGCGGTCCTCCGCGTGCGCTTCGGAGACCCCTCCTACGCACCATGACCTGCTTCATCACTTCCCGCTCGAGACGAGCCGTGTTCTCGGTCAGCGACTCGCTCGGCCTCCACGGTCGAGAGGTCGTGCACTGGCTGCCCCTCGTCGCACCAGGGCCCGAGGGCCGAGGCGGGCATCCCGCCGGAATCCCTGGAGGTGATGCTCCTCTCCTCGCGCTCGCCGGCGGCGAGGCCCTTCCGGGATCTCCGGCTGGTAATCGTCGACGAGGCTGTTCGACCTCGTCAACGACTTCGACTTCGAGCGCGAACTTGCGACCCCAGAGGGTGATGTGGAACCGGGTCGTCCGGCGCCGGCGGCGCCACTGTCGGATCTTCGCCAAGGACCGCCGTTCCGGCCGGTGCCCGGCGCGCGGCCTCGCCTCGCCTGTGGTTGCCGATGCGTCGTGGTTGCCACAGAGATCACGTCATGAACGAGGCGACCGCCCTCACCGCCCCGGGGGTACGCGGCGGCCGGCGCGTGCGCTTCACACGACACGGCCTCGACCGCGTCTTCGATGCTTCGTGCCCGGTTCGAGGACGCGGCGTGAAGCTTCGCCGCTCGCCGGGAATGCACCGCCGGTCGCCGCTCTGCAAGACGCGGCTGGTGGGACTTTGAGCCGTGTCCATCGCCTGCTCCGGTGGCGCCGTAGCGCACGTGCCCGGATCGGCGACCGACGCGCGCGACCTGCGGCTCGTCTTCCGGTTCCTCGCGATGCGCGACGTGGAGCCAGTCGCGGCTGGAGCGCTCCACCGGGCCCTTGGGGCTTCCTCGGTGGACTGCATCGTGCTGCTGGCGAGCGCCGTCCTTCGGAGCGCCGAGACGGCCTTCGAGGCGCTGCGCGACGGGCTGGCCCCCCTCATCGTCATCTCGGGAGGGCAGGGCCACTCGACCGCGCTCCTGCGCGAGGCGCTCTCGCGGCACCCCACCTACGCGGATGCCGCGCGACGCGCCGCTGCGGAGGCGGACATGATGGCGGACGTCGCGATTTGCCACTGGGGCCTGGAGCGGGGGCAGGTGCTCGTCGAAGCGGAGTCCACGAACTGCGCGGACAACGCGGTCCGCTCGCGGCGTCTCCTGGAGAAGCACGGCCTCTCTCCGCGGACGTTCCTGCTCCTGCAGGACCCCACCATGCAGCGGCGCACGGACGCGAGCTTCCGTCGCGCGTGGTCGGACGCGCCGGGCGCCCGGTTCGTCAACCACGCGACGCCCCTGATCTCGGTGGAGTGCGAGGGGGGCTCGCTCCGGCTGGGCGGAGCCGGTGACGCGGCCCCCTGGTCCATGGAGCGGTTCTGCACGCTCGTCATGGGCGAGATCACGCGCCTGCGAGACGCACCGGGCGGCTATGGCCCGCGGGGCGCCGGCTACATCGCCCACGTCGACCTCCCGCCCGACGTGGAGGCGGCGCACGCCCGCCTCTCCCGGCGGCTCGCTCCGGAGCTCGGCGGCCGCCCGCCGGCCTAAGAGGAGTGCGCAGGGCCTTGGTCCCGCGGCTGGCGGCGCGCCCGGATCTCGGCCACGATCTCCTGATCGGCAGCTCGCTCCAGGAGCTGGCGCAGGGCCGGAAAGATGACCTCCTCCTCGCGCCGGAGGTGCCCCGCAAACTGGCGCTCCAGGTCGGCTGTCGCATTTGCGATGGTCGCAACGAGCTCGGCGCGGTGCGAGGGCTCGCCCGCCAGCGCCTGGCACGCCTCTGCGAGCCTCGCGAGGGGCCGCTCATGGTCGGCATGCTCACGGGCCATGACCGAGAGCTCCGCGTCCAGGGTCGGGCTCTTGCCCAGCAGCCGAGGCAGCACCGACTCCTCCTCATCCCTGGCGTGGAGCGGAAGCGCCTCGGTGAAGTAGCGGTGAACTCGGGTGGCGGCGTCCGCGAGCGCCGCATGCTCCTCCGAGGGAGCCGACTCCGCGATTCGGCGCGAGAGCGCCAGGAACGAGCGGATCCGCTCGTGGCACTCGAGGAGAAGCCCCGCGGCGTCGCCGGGCGACGTGGGCTTTCCGAGCAGCGTGCGCTTCGTTTCCGATCCCATCCGACTCCTCGCGCAGGCTGCCCTCCAACCTGCCGGGCATTCGGGCCAGCTTCCGGTGGTATAGCCGAGTACCCTCGTCGCGGCAGGGAGCTCTCGCGGAGCGTCCAGTGAAGGCCGAAGATCGCCATCGCCGGAAGGTGGGCGCCACCAGCGGCCAGACGGCGACCCTATCCATCTCCGCCGCCTCCGGAAACTTCGATCTCGCCATCGACGTCGCGGTGGCCTCGGCCCGCGGGTAGAAGGGGTCGAGCGGGATGCAGTGGCCGCCGAGGCCCGGTCCCGGGTAGAAGGGCATCCGGGGAGCACGGGACCGAAGCTCACGGAGCGCGCCCTGGATGAAGGTCGAGCCCCCGTAGACGAACACGGCCGTCCCGAGCACGGGCGTGAAGATACGCCGACGTGGGGCGGGGTACGCCGCCGTGCGCCCCGAATCGGGCACAGAGGTTGCTCTCCCTTCCCATGAGTGAGCGCTGGCAGAGCATCCCGGCAGAAGAGCCCCGTCATTGCTGCGGTCGTGGCGGCGGCGTGGCGACGCAGCTCTCGCGCCGTCACGGAGATGGCGCCTGTCTCCCGGCGCTCGGTTCGCGCCGCTGGACCAATGCCCTGCGCCAGGAGGCGCTCGCCCCTCCGCAAGGCGCTCGCACGATGTACGTGGGAGGGGGCCACCGCCGAGCTGGTCGGGGCGTGCTGCGGGGGCGCGGCGCTGACCGGGTGGGCGCTGCACTTCGGGATGCGGACCGAGCTCGTCGCGGCGGTGAGCGCGCTTCCCATCGTCGCCCAGACCGTGCAGCTGCCCGCCGCCCTGGTCACGACGCGCTTCGGCCACCGGCGGACCGTGCTCGTCGCCATGGGCCTCTCCAGGAGCGCCTTCCTCCCGCTGCTGGTGCTCGGGCCGGGCTCCTTCGGCCAAGCTGGCGTCCGGGCCCTGCTCGTCGTCTGCGCGGTGCTCCACCATTCGCTCGGCGTCGTCGCATCCAACGCCTGGAGCGACTGGATGGGAGAGATGGTTCCACGGTCGCTGCGCGGCCGGTACTGCGGCCCCCGCGCGGCCCTGGCCGCCACCGCGGGCAGCGCCGCGGCCTTCATCGCCGGTGGCGCGCTGGGCCAGCGAGACCCGGGGGCGATGGGCCCTGTTCTCCACGCCCTCGCCCTGGTGGCCGCGGTCGCAGGCGCAGCGAGCGTGCTGGGCGCGTCGAGCCCGGGAGTCTGGCCGACCGCCAGGCGAGAGCCGGGGGCTCGCCTCAGGGACCTGGTGGCGCCCTTCCGCGACTGGCGCTTCCGCGGCGTCATCGCCTACACCTTGGCCTGGTACGCAGCGTGTGGGCTATCCGCGCCCTTCTTCGCCCTGTACCTGCTCCGCGACCTTCGGTTCGGCCTTGCGCTGCTCGCGGTCCAGGGCGCGGGCTTCGCGCTGGCGAGGACGGCCAGTTCCCGGACCTGGGGCCGCGCCGTGGATGCGTGGAGCGCGCGACGCGTGCTGGTCGTCTGCACGGCTGGGCTTGCCCTCTCGCCCCTCTGCTGGATCGCCTGCAGCCCCGACCGTCTCTGGCCCCTTGCCGTCGAGACGGTGGTGGGGGGCGTCCTGTTCGGAGGGTACTCCGTGGCCTCCGTCACCCTCCCGCTGTCGGTCGCCCCCTCGCGCGGCCGAGCGTTCCACCTGGGCGCTGTGGCGACGGCGGGAGGGCTGGCCTTCGCGCTCACCTCCTCGGCCGGGGTGGGGCTCCTGGCCTACGGCCACGCCTCGCTGCGCGCGCTGCTGGCGATCTCTGCCGCCCTTCGCGTGGTGACGGTCGCCGTCGCGCTGGCGCTTCCCAAGGTCGCCCGGTCAGCTCCCAATCCGTCCGCTGGGCGCCCGCCTTTGGGTCCACGATGCGGTGGAGAGCAGCCAATGCCTCAGCGAGCACACGTCTCTTTGCGGGTCAGTACCAGACTCTGAGGCCGGCCACCACGGAGAAGACGCCGGCGGGCTCGCCCGCGTCGCGGTAGAGGGCCGCGGTGCCGAAGGTGCGACGGATCCAGGAGATGCCGACGTAGGGGGCGAACTCCCGCACGACCTCGTAGCGGAGCCGCGCCCCCAGCTCGAAGCTGTTGAGGCCCGAGGCCACCATGAACTCCGGCACCTCCTGGGCGGCGGCCTTCAGCGTGAGGAGCGGCTGCAGGATGAGCCGCTGGGTGAAGAGCAGCTCGTACTCCACCTGCAGCTCGGCGGAGAGGTCGCCGTCCTGGCTGAGATAGAGGGTCGGCTCGAGCTCGAACCAGTAGGGGGCGAGGCCCGTCAGCCCCACCGCCAGCGAGGCGCGGGTGTGCGACTCGCTCCCCCAGGAGGTCTCGAGGCTGAGGCCCACGAGCGCGTCCCAGTAAGGCGCGATGAGCCGGCCGTAGAACGCCTCGGCCTTGAGCTCGCCGTCCTCCGACTCGGTGCGCTGCGAGCCCTCCGCCCGCACCCAGAGGCGGTTCCAGTCGCCGCCCACCCAGCCCAGCGCGTCGAGCTCCACCGGCGTGCCCGGACGGCCCGGCGCGAGCTCCAGCCGGTCGAGGAGGACGTAGCCGTGGATCTCGTCGTCCATCATCTGCGCCGAGGCGGGCACGGCTGGGAGGGCGAGCGCGAGGGCGACGGCGGGGCGGAGCCACCGCGAAAGGAGCGGGTCGGGGTGGCGATCGGGCGTGCTCATGCCGGAAGTCCTCCGCTCGCTCCATTCGTCGCGGCGCGATCGGCCGGGTCTTCACCCGCAGCCGTGACCTTCACCACCCGGAACATGCCCGCCTCCATGTGGTAGAGCACGTGGCAGTGGAACGCCCAGGCGCCCGGGGCATTCACGGTGATGAGCAGGGAGATCCGCTCGGCCGGCTTCACGTTCACCGTGTGCACGCGGGGAATGCTCTCCCCGTGGCCGTTCTCCAGCTCCATCCACATGCCGTGGAGGTGCATCGGGTGGTTCATCATGGTGTCGTTCACCATGACGAGCCGGATGCGCTCTCCCAGCCGGAGCGGCAGGGGCGGGGCATCCTTCGACTGCACCCCGTCGAGCGACCACATGAAGCGCTCCATGTTGCCGGTGAGGTGGATCTCCACCTCGCGGTCGGGCGGCTTGCGCGGCTCGGGCTCGAGGGCACGGAGCTGTGCGTAGGTGAGCACCTTCCAGCCGTCGTCGCCGAGCCCGACGCCCGGCTCGTCGAGCCGGCTCTTGCTCATCTCGGCCACCACGGCGTTCCCCGCCCCGTGGTGGTCCGGTCCGTGCTTCACCGGCTCCGGGAGGGCGCCGGGCGGGCCGAACGCGATGGACGGCGTACCCAAGGTGACGTTCCCGGGCATCCGCCCAGGAGAGACCTTCGTCTACCGTTATCCGGTGAAGCAGTACGGAACGTACTGGTACCACAGCCACTCGCGGCTGCAGGAGCAGCTCGGGCACTACGGGGGCCTTCTCTTCGATCCGGCGGAATCCGTTGCCCTACCGCTACGACCGCGAGCACTTCATCGTCCTCTCCGACTGGACCTTCGAAGACCCGTACCGCCTGTTCGGCAAGCTCCGAAAGCGCTCCGACGTCTACAACTTTCAGAAGCGCACGGTGTTCGACTTCTACAACTTGCGGCGCAGCGGGCGTAAGCGAACACTTGGTGCTCGACCCCCGACGATCTGGGTCATCCCCCACGAGGGCGCTACCGGCCCTGGAGACGCCGGGTCATCAGCGCCCTTCCGGGGCGAGCTTCACCTCCGAGGCGACGAGGTGTCCGTCGCGCTTCCTTGCGTGCACCACCACCCGGTCTCCCTCGTGCACGTCGCTCGCCTGTGCGGCCGCGGCGCCCCGCCGAATCTGGGTGGAAGGCGCGAGCTGCACCGTGACCTCCTTCCCATCTTGCGTGCGCAGCTCGAGGCGCTCCGCGCTCGCTCCACGCACGGTGCACATCATGTGCTCCGCGCTGCCGTGGGCGAGCGCTGGGCTGGCGACCAGGCTCGCCGCGAGGACGCCGGCCACGACCAAGATCCTCGCGATGCGCCCTCTACCCTCCATCCTGGTCGCCATGAGCTTCGTCGTGAGCGGGTTCGTCGGCATGGGTTTGTCCATCGGGAGAGCCTCCCTCCAAGAATCGCTTCTCATCCTCCTGCTCCTTCCGCTCCGCCGGGCTGCGCGGCAACATCGCCTCCATCTCGGCGCGCTCCTCCTCGGAGAGCTGGGGCAGCCGGCGGATGAGGTGGACGAGCTTCCAGCTCTCGTCCGCCTTCCCCGGCTCACCCCAGGCCGGCATACCGGTGAGCCGGACGCCGTTCTCGATGGTGTAGAAGATCTCGCCGTCGGTCATTTCCTGTGAGTCCTTCGACGTGAGGTCGGGTGTCCGGGGGTAGAGGCCCTGCCCCATCTCCGTCTTCCCGCGACCGTCGGCGCCGTGGCACGACGCGCAGTGACTGGTGAAGTGCGCCTTGGCCTCCCGGAGCGCCTCGGGCGTGAGGACCACCGGATTCCTCGCCTTCTTCGCCTCGCTCGGCATCGCCCAATCGCGCGCCACGTCCGCCACCGCCTCCTCGGCGCCCGACGGCTCGGGCTGCGCCGAGAGACCGCCCCCGTGGAGGACCGCCGCCGCCACCACGACGAGCGCGAGGAAGGACGCCACGACCCCCAGGATGAATGCGGCGAGTACCCTCATGAGGGAGAGCTACCAATGGCCTGGCAGGAACGCATCGGCCTTCCTGGGCGTGACGGCGGTGGCGCTCACAAGGAGACGTACGCGCCCACACCCCAGACGGCACGCGGATGAGGGCCTCCCCGCTCCCCCAGTTGGCGACGAAGGGATCAGGGCGTGCCCACGAGCGACGTAACCTCGAGGGTCACTTCGTAGCAGGAACCATCACGCCGAGGCGCCACCTCAGGCGCCCGTTGCGCGCCGAAAGTGACGCCTCGCCCGCTTTCGCGGATTGGTGGAAGGGGAGCTCGATGATCGCCGCCCCCCGTCCGTCCGCATCGTGCGGGGGGGCACCCATGATGCCCGTGCAGCGCTGGCCCGAGCTCTCGGAAGAGAGCGTCCGCGTGGCGACACGTAGTGGGGGAGGTACCGGCCATGGAGGAGCACGGAGGTCACCGGCCCGCTGGCGAGGTCGGCTCGGCCGAACTGAGGGATCCCGTCTGTGGCATGGCGGTGGAGCCCTCCACCCCGCACCGTCACCACGGGGGGCGGGAATACCTCTTCTGCAGCTCGAAATGCCTCGCCAGGTTTCGGGCCGACCCGGAACGCTACACCGACGGTCGTGCGTCTGGCCTGGAGGCAGCCGAGGCCGCGCCGCTGGCCCACCCGGCCAGCGCCGCTCCGCCGGGGACCGAGCGGGCGCCTTCCGCGGTCATCTGGACCTGCCCGATGCACCCGGAGATCCGGGAGCCGAAGCCAGGGAGCTGCCCGAAGTGCGGCATGGCCCTGGAGCCGCTCTCGGGTGCGGACCCCTCCGAGGGCGCGGAGCTGCGCGACATGACGCGCCGGCTCTGGTTTGCGGCCCTCTTCACGGCGCCGCTCGTCGTGCTGGCGATGGGTCCTCACATCCCTGGTGTCGCATCGGCCGTTGCGTTCATCCCTCCTCGGACCCGCGTCTTCATCGAGCTGGCGCTCGCCACCCCCGTCTGTCTGTGGGCGGCGTGGCCGTTCTACGTCCGCGCCGTGCAGTCCGTCCGCCACCGAAGCCTCAACATGTTCACCCTCATCGGGCTCGGGGTGAGCGTGGCCTATGTCTACAGCCTCGTCGCCGCGCTCTTCCCCGGCCTCTTCCCACCCTCGTTCCGGGAAGCCTCGGGCGAGGTCGGCGTCTACTTCGAGGCGGCGGCGGTCATCACCGCGCTCATCCTGGTCGGCCAGGTGCTGGAGCTCCGGGCGAGAAGCCAGACCAGCGTCGCCATCCAGAAGCTCCTCGGCATGGCGGCGAAGTCGGCGCGGCGCCTCCGCGACGATGGAAGCGAGGAGGACGTCCCGCTGGAGGCCGTGGAGAAGGGCAACCGGCTTCGCATCCGGCCCGGCGAGAAGGTGCCGGTGGACGGCGTCGTCCTGGAGGGCCGGAGCGCCATCGACGAATCCATGGTTTCGGGCGAGCCCATCCCCGTGCAGAAGGAGCCGGGCGACAAGGTGGTCGGCGCCACCGTGAACGGCACCGGCGGCCTCGTCATGCGCGCCGAGAAGGTGGGGTCCGAGACGCTCCTCGCCCGCATCGTGGCCATGGTGGCTGCCGCGCAGCGGAGCCGCGCTCCCATCCAGAAGCTCGCCGACCAGGTGGCGGCGTGGTTCGTACCCGCGGTCCTGCTCATCGCGGTCGCCACCTTCGTGCTCTGGGCGCTCATCGGTCCCGACCCGCGCATGGCCCACGCGCTCATCAACGCCGTCGCCGTCCTCATCATCGCCTGCCCCTGCGCCCTGGGGCTCGCCACCCCCATGTCGATCATGGTGGCCACCGGCAAGGGCGCGTCGATGGGGGTGCTCTTCCGGAACGCCGAGGCGATCGAGGTTCTGCGCAAGGTGGACACGTTGGTGGTGGACAAGACCGGCACGCTCACCGAGGGAAGGCCGAAGCTCGTGACCGTCGTGGCGGCGCCCGGCTTCGACGAGCCGACGCTCCTGCGCCTCGCCGCTTCGCTCGAGCGCGCGAGCGAGCATCCCCTCGCCGCCGCCATCGTGAAGGGCGCGGAGGAGCGCGGCATCGCCCTGGTGAAGGCCGGCGCCTTCGAGTCCATCACCGGCAAGGGGGTGAAGGGCCGCATCGAGGAACGGGAGGTGGCCCTCGGCAATCGCGCGCTCATGAATGGTCTGGACGCCAGCGGCTCGGAGCTCGTCGCGCGGGCCGAGGCGCTGCGCGGAGAAGGACAGACGGTGATGTTCGTGGCCGTGGACGGGAGGCCTGCCGGGCTGCTCGGCGTCGCTGACCCGGTGAAGGAGAGCACGCCCGAGGCCATCCGCGTCCTCCACCAGGAGGGCATTCGCATCGTCATGCTCACCGGCGACAGCAAGACCACGGCGCTCGCGGTGGCGAAGCGGCTCGGCCTCGACGACGTGGAGGCCGAGGTGCTTCCCGATGAGAAGGCGGAAGTGGTGAAGCGCCTCCAGGCGGAGGGCCGCGTCGTCGCGATGGCCGGCGATGGAATCAACGACGCGCCGGCGCTGGCTCAGGCGCAGGTGGGCATCGCCATGGGCACCGGCACCGACGTGGCCATGGAGAGCGCGGGGGTGACCCTGGTGAAGGGAGATCTCGGCGGCATCGCCCGGGCGAGGCGCCTCTCGCACCGCACCATGGGGAACATCAAGCAGAACCTCTTCTTCGCCTTCATCTACAACAGCGCGGGCATTCCCATCGCAGCGGGGCTCCTCTACCCGGCGTTTGGTCTGCTCCTCAGCCCCATGATCGCCGCGGCGGCGATGAGCTTCAGCTCGGTGTCGGTCATCGCGAACGCGCTGCGCCTGCGGAGCGCGGACTTGTAGTGGGCGGGCACCTCTAAGGGTGCGCCGCTGCGGCGCGGCCCGCCGCGCGGCGGCGCGCCACCAGCTCAGGAGAGGAGGTCTTTCCGCCTCTCCTCGTACTCGGTGCGGTTGATCTCGCCCCGCGCATACCGCTTCTTCAGCACATCGAGCGGCGTCTCGGGCGCATCGAGCCGGCTCCCACCTCGCGGGGAGCCGCGAGCCCACACCATGCGCACCACCCAGACCAGGACCACCAGGAGGACGATCCAGAAGAGTCCCATACCCACCATGCCGAACCCCCAGCCGCTGCCATTACCGTGCATCCAGCCCCACATCCGTTCACCTCCCGTGCGGCAACTTCGTGCTTTCAGTCGACGTAACGCACCGTAACGCACCTCGCGTGCCATTCCGCTCTGCGACCACGCCTCATGGGCGAGGCCTGCGACTTCGGTCCAGTAGTGAGGGCCCTGCACCCGCGTCGCCTTCAGCGGGTAGACCCCGCAGATGGCCCGTGGGGTAAACCGCGCATCGGCCCGGCATCGACAAACATGCTTGCATCGACCTGACCGGCCAGGGAGCCCCTGGAGGCGCTTGGCTGGGGCCCGGCCCCTTCAGCGGTCAGAAGACCAACCAGGCGAGGAGGGTGAGGCTGTTGTTCGCCGAGGCGGCGCGCCCGGCGCCGTCGACGCTCGAGGTCGAGCCGTCAATCCGGTCGTAGAGGGTGTACTGGGCGCGCAGGTTCACGTTCTTCCAGGGGCGGAATATCAGCTCGAAGAGCGCCACTGGCTCCGGCGTTGCCGCTGGGCCCGAAGGAGGCCGATGCATCGGAGGTGGTGGTGAAGAGACCCGCGCCGACCCGGTCCCATGCGTCGCCGTTCAGCCGGAAGGTGGTGAGGCCGGGCGACTCCCCGGGCGCGGTGGCGTCGAGCGTGCGAGCCTCGTGGAGGTGGCGGCGGTGAGCGGCGCCCGTTAGGGCGAGCCCGAGGGAAATCCTTCATGCCTGCTGCGGATTCTCTGGCGGTGGAATGGCCTGAGCTTGAGCTCGAGACCTGGCGCCCCACACGTGACTTGCTGCACATGTGGACGCAGATGGTCGGCAAGACCTTGCTCGCGGGCTGCCCGCCGCAGAATCACTGGTGGCACACTGCGCTGAGGGTCTCCGCGCGTGGTCTCGCTGGCGCTGCGCCGGTTCGCGACGGTGTTCATGCCCTCGACATCGAGCTCGACCTCGTCGATCACGTGCTCGCCATCAGGAGTTCGGTGGGCCGGACCGCTGCCGCGCGGAGCGAGCCGGAGCCTGCAGCTGCGGCACGCATGTTCTTCGAGGACGCCTACGCAGCCGGGGCCGACCTGGGCCGATGGGATCGCGCCGCGCTGGAACGGGCGGGACCGTCCGCCCCGAGGTTCATTTGATCGATCTGCAGCCCGAGGGAAGACACATGTGCACCCATCTCGACGACCTTGCCACGCCACGCGCTCGACCGTCGCACCCGAGCTCACTGGGCTGCCTCGAGTGCCTCGCGAGCGGCGATTCCTGGGTACATCTGAGACTCTGCCTTGCGTGCGGCCACGTGGGCTGCTGCGACAGTTCGCAGAATACCCACGCCACGAAGCACTTCCGCGAGACGCATCATCCCGTGGTGAAGTCGTTCGAGCCGGGCGAAGACTGGGCCTGGTGCTACGTGCACGAGCAGATGGTGGAGGTGATTCCCGCCTTTCCAGTGGAGTCGCCGGAACGTCACTACGGGTGACACGACTGGATCTCCCTACCTCCAGAGCGCCCGGTTCACGGGCGGCGAGGCCGTCGTATGTCGGCCGGTGGAGCCGCGTCGTCGCGCGCGAGTTCGTGCGCGGGCTCTGCGTACCCGGGCGCCGGCGCTGGCTGGACGTCGGCTGCGGTGCGGGAGCGCTCGTCAGGGCCATCGTCGAGGACGCGGAACCCGACGCGGTCTCGGGGATCGAATCGGTCGGAGGCGTTCGTGCGGCACGCGCGCGCGACCGCGATCGGCGCGCGGGTCGCCTTCGAGGTGGGCGACGCCCGGTCCCTTCCGGTGGCGGACGGCTGCTTCGACGCGGTCGTCTCGGGCCTCGTTCTCAACTTCGTTCCGGAGCCGGCAAGGATGGTGGAGATGGCGCGAGCCGGTCGCCGGGGAAGCACGGTGGCGGTCTACGTGTGGGACTACGCCGGCGGGATGGCGCCATGCGCCACTTCTGGAATGCGGCGACGGCTCTCGACCCCGCCGCGGCCAGCCTGGACGAGGCCGCGCGCTTCCCAATCTGCGCTCCGGAGCCGCTGCGGGCGATGACGAGCTCCCCCGCGGCGCAGGTCCTGTTGCCCCCCGCGCTCTCCACCGCCGCGAGGAGGTACTCGCGCTCCAAGTCCTCGAGCGCGCGAGTAGGGCCAATCGGGCGAGGGCGCGGCGGGCCTTCGCCTGGGCTCGCTCCCAGGGGTAGGCCTCGGCGATGAGTCGCTCACCCGGGCGGTGAGTCTCAATCGAATCTCACGCTTGGCAGTGGATGGCGCGGTAGCTTCGGGGCACGACGACCCATATTTGGTCGTGCTGCCTCAGGTCGTTCTGCGGGCTCTCGCGAGGGCTCCATCGATGCTCCAGGCGCCGGGCCCTGCGACCGCCAGGTAGAGGAACAGGAAGCAGAAGAGGATGGCGGGCATACCGCCATTGGCCGTGGGAAAGAACGACTGCGGGAAGTGCGCCTGGAAGTAGGCGACCGCCATCTCGCCCGATAGCACAAAGGCGACGGGCCGCGTCAGGAAGCCGAGAACCACCAGAAGCCCACCAAACGTCTCTAGGACGCCAGCCAGGCCCATCTGCGAAAACAGCGGGACGGGAGGCATGGGCTGCGGGCCGGGTGGATAGCCGAAGAGCTTCATGGTCCCCACCGAGAGGAACACCAGGCCGGCCACGATCCGCATGACGGCGAGGGCGCGCGGCGCCCAGGATGGCGCGTCGACAGCTGAGGTCATCGGCAACACTCCGATCGTCTGGTCGAGCACGGGGTTTGAACGCTCAGATTGCGCACCGCCACCACAAGGTGCCGCATCCTGGTGGGGCATTGTCGCGTCTGGGACCTTCGAGGGATCGGCGCTGCGGTCGGTCGACTGCTCGTCTACGACGAGCCCCACACGCGTCGGTCCACGGTGGAGCAGCGCCCGGCACGAGGATGCCCTCGAGCCGCACCTCGTTGCGCCGCAACTCGTAGAGGTCCAGCGTTCCACGCGCAGCTTGAGGCGGCCCTCCTCGAAGCGCGCGAGGTCGAGCCCTCCTGATGCCGACCATGAATCGGGCCGAGCCCTCCATGTCGGTCAGGATCTCCCGGCGGTCCTCGGGCTCGGTCGACTCCTGCAGGACACGCCGCGATCGGCAGGTGAAGACCCTCCCCCTCCCCTGACAGGCGCTGGACCAAGCGTGCGTGCGCCGGGGCGAGCGTCGCCCAGAAGGGTGAGCCCTCGCGCCCCTTCCTTGATCTGCCGACTATTTGCGTGTATAGCCAAATAGACATGAAGCTCGACCACCACGACTATGCTGCCCGCGCCGAGATCCTGAAGGCCATGGCGCACCCCGGCCGACTCAAGATCCTGGACGCGCTGCAGGAGGGCGAGCGGTGCGTCTGCGAGCTGCGCGACCTCCTCGGCTGCGACCTCTCCACAACCTCGAGGCACCTCACGCTCATGAGGAACGCCGGGCTCCTCCGCTCGCGGCGCGAAGGGAACCAGATCTTCTACGCCCTGCGCGTGCCCTGCGTCATGAAGACCTTCGGCTGCATCGAGGCGGTCCTTCGCGAGGACGCCCGCGCCGCCACCCGGCTGGTGGCGAGGGGATGACCTTGAGCACCACGCTCACCGCCGCCGCCCCGCCGCGAGCGGCACAGCGCCCGCCTTCGCCCCCGACGATGCGCGTGCTGGGAATCCACGTCCTCGCGCTGTGCGTGTGGATCGCGCTGTACACGGTGAACGCCCCCGTCTCGGCGTGGCTTTCGAACGAGCTCCTCGGCCTCTCCCCCAGCTCGCACCTCGGCAGCGCGGTCGCCTTCTTCCTCTACGACGTGCCCAAGGTGCTCCTGCTGCTCGTCCTCATCGTCTTCCTGGTGGGGGTCCTCCGCTCCTTCTTCAGCCCGGAGCGCACCAGGGCGCTGCTCGCGGGCCGTCGCGAGTCGGTGGGCAACGTGCTCGCCGCGACGCTCGGCATCGTCACGCCCTTCTGCTCCTGCTCGGCGGTGCCGCTCTTCATCGGCTTCGTGGAGGCCGGCATCCCACTCGGCGTCACGCTCTCGTTCCTCGTTTCCGCGCCCATGGTGAACGAGGTCGCCCTGGTGTTGCTCTTCGGCCTCTTCGGCTGGAAGGTGGCGGCGCTATACCTCGGCACCGGCCTCGCCGTCGCCATCGTCGCCGGCTTCGTCCTCGGCCGCATGCGGCTCGAGCGCTTCGTCGAGCCCTGGGTGTACGAGCTCGGCGCGGGGCCGGCCGGCGCGATCGAGGAGCGCATGCCCTTCGAGGAGCGCCTCGCCCGCGGCCGGGAAGCGGTGCGGGAGATCGTCGGGAAGGTATGGCCCTACGTGGTCGGCGGCATCGCGGTGGGCGCCGCAATCCACGGTTACGTGCCGGAGGGGCTCCTGGCGGGCATCATGGGCCGCTCGGCCTGGTGGTCGGTGCCGCTGGCCGTCCTGCTGGGCGTGCCCATGTACTCGAACGCGGCGGGCATCATCCCTGTCGTCCAGGCGCTCCTCTCGAAGGGCGCCGCGCTCGGGACGGTGCTCGCCTTCATGATGGCCGTCGTCGGGCTGTCGCTTCCCGAGACCATCATCTTGCGCAAGGTACTGCGGCCACCGCTCATCGCCGCCTTCGTCGGCATCGTGGCCGCTGGAATCCTCGCGGTCGGGTACCTCTTCAACGCCGTCCTCTGACGGGAAAGGAAGTCTCCATGAAGATCCAGGTGCTGGGAACCGGCTGCGCGAAGTGCAAGCAGCTCACCGCCAATGCCGAGGCCGCGCTCGAGCAGGCGGGTCTCGACGCGCCGGTGGAGAAGGTGGAGGACGTGCGCGAGATCGTGAAGTTTCGCGTGATGAGCACGCCCGCACTGGTGGTGGACGGGGTGGTGCACTCGGCAGGGAAGGTCCTGAGCCCCTCCGACATCCGGGCGCTCCTTCCCGCCTGAAGGCCGAAGATCGCCATCGCCGGAGAGCGAACCCGGCCACCATGACCCGAAACGTTTCCCCCACGGCCACGGAAGGAGTCGCCCGCCGGCTCCTTCCGGAGAGAAAGCTCGCCACCCCGAATCGAGGTCCGCGCCGCCTCGCCCAGGCGGCGCGCACGCCCGGAATCGGGAGACTCCCCGGTCAGCCGGATCTCATGCGCCTGGTCACGCCCTCCGCAGGGCGGTGATGGGGTCGAGGCTCGAGGCTCGCCAGGCAGGATAGAGGCCAAAGGTGACGCCCACCGCCGCCGAGCAGGTGATGGCGAGGGCGGCGGCCGAAGCCGGAAAGCCGATGGGCCAGCCGAGCAGCCGCGAGATGAGGAAGGAGCCGGTCAGGCTGAGCGGGATGCCGAGGAGCCCTCCCGCCAGGCTCAGCATGACGGCCTCGCCGAGGAACTGCAGCCTGACCGCCCACATAGGGGCGCCGACGGCGACCCGCACGCCGATCTCGGCCGTGCGCTGGGTCACCGAGGCGAGCATCACGTTCATGACCCCGATGCCTCCCACCACCAGCGAGATCGAGGCGAGCGCGACGAGTAGCACCTCCAGGGTCCGCGTCGACTCGATGTGCGCCTTGATCGCCTCGTCGGGCCGCCGGACGTTGAAGTCGTCGGGCTCTCCGGAGCGGATGCCGTGGCGCTCCCGCAGGAGCGCCGTGAGCTCCTCGATGGCCCGCGGCACGGCCTCCATCGACACCGCCGAGCAGACGATGTCATCGAGCCAGCGCTGGTCGCGGCTCCGCAGCTTCCGCTGCACCGTCGTCCACGGCATGAGAAGGGTGTCGTCCTGGTCCTGCCCCATGTTGGTCTGGCCCTTGGGTGCCAGCACGCCGACCACCTGGAAGGACATGTTCGCGACCCGGATCGTCTGGCCCACCGCCTCACCCGCTCCGAGGAGCTGCCGCCGGACGGTCTCGCCGAGCACCACCACGTTGTCGGCGTGCTTCACGTGGCCCTCGGTGAAGAAGTCGCCCGCGGCCACCCGCCAGCTCTTGATCCCGAGGTAGTCGGGCGCGACGCCGCGGTACCGCGTGCGCCAGTTGCGGCTGCCGGCCATCACCTGCACCGAGCCGTCCACGTTCTCCGAGACGGCCTTCACGAGCGGCACCTCGCGCCGGATGGCCTCGGCGTCGGCCGGAAGGAGCGTGGTGGTGCCGTGGGCGCCGAGCCGGACGCCGCCCACCGTGCGCGAGCCCGCCTCGATCCAGACGAAGTTGTCGCCGAGCTGCTGGAGCTCCGCCTCGGCGCGCCTGGACCCGGCCTCGCCCACCGCCACCACCCAGATGACGGTGGCGACACCTACCATGATCCCCAGCGCGGTGAGGGCCGACCGGCCGCGGTGGCGGGCGAGCGCGCGCAGCGACTCCACGAAGAACAGCCTCGAGGCGAGTCGAAGTCGCGCGGCCATGGGCGATCGAGAGTATAGGGCGCCTGGGCACCTGCCTTCACGACATCGGGAAACCGCACAGGAACGTCAACCGCCCCGCGGATCACTCGGCTCAGGAGCCGTTGCAGAGACAGATACTGTAGGGTCCACCCGCCGTGACGTTGTCGTCGGTACCCGAGTAGGAGGTGCCAGAGGGACAGCTCCCGCACGCCTTGGGCCAGGGCGCCCCGGTGAATCGGACTCCGCCGGCCGTCTGACCGCAACGCGTGACCCACGATGCATCGCAGCCGCCCCCTCCGCCTCCTCCGCCGCAGGTGAGGCTGCAAGCGTCGGCCCCACAGGCGCCCGAACAATAAGTGCACATGCCGGCGTGGGGGTTGCTACTCGTCGTCGCATCCTGGTTGCAGTAGCCGCAGGAGTTGTAGCCCGACTTGGTTGGGCAGTCCGGGCTCCCGCACGCGGAGGCGCAGGCAAGGACGAGGACAAGGACTAAGGGACCACCGATCTTCGAGTTGGCCATGTTCCCTCCAAGGAACGGAGGGCACCCTTGCTTCGGGCGTGCCGGCCCATTGGGGTGCGACCGATGGTGTATTCCATTCACGAATGGTCACTCTCCATTGCTCTTGCGGACGATGGCCAGGCGTCTGGGCCGACGGGTTTCGTGCCACCCAGGGTGCGCGCAGGCGGTGCGAGGCTCGCGACGGGCGCCCAGCGGCTGATGATGGTCGTTGGGGTCGAGGGTACGGCTCGCCGGGCCGGGTAGAGGCGGACATTCTTCCTCGCGTTCTTCGTCGTGACCCTCGTCGCGCAGGTGGCGTCGAAGCGCTACCACCCCGTCTTCTACTGGGCGGTGGTGGTGGCCACCGCCACGGTGGGTACGACCACCTCCGACTACAGCCGGGGTTGCGCGTCACCGTCGACTTCAACGCTTGGAGGCGCACCTGACCATCCGGTCGAGCGGCCCGGCGAACGGGGTCCACCACGTCCCGGGCAGCACCTCGCTGGGCGAGCGGCACCCGGCGAGGGCTCACCCGCCGGTCGAGGTGCGATCTCGGCCGTCCGAGGGGACGACGCCCGCCCCGACCGTAGGAAGCTCCACGACGAACAGGGCGCCTCCTTCGCGTGGCGACTCGACCCAGACCCGGCCACCGTGCGCTTCGGCGAGGCGCTTCACCGTCGCGAGCCCGAGCCCGAGGCCGGGCTCACCGCCTTTCGTGGCCCGGGCGTACGGCTCGAAGATCACCCGCCGCTCTCGTTCCGGGATCCCAGGTCCCGAGTCCTGGAAGTGGATACGAACGCGGCCTGCTCGATTCGAGGCCCTCACCAGGACCTGGCGAACAGGGCGATCGCCCATGAACTTCACCGCATTGCGCAGGATGTTCTGGGCGATGCTCGAGAGTGCACCCGGGCGGCAGGCGACGGGCGGCACGTCCTCCGCCTCGAGCCGGAGGGTGATCCCGGAAGCCGACGCGCCGGCCTCGAGGTCCTCCAGGGTCCCGGCGAGCACCTGCCGGACGTTCGCCGTGGCGCCGTCCGGCGCTCGGGCCGACCCAGCGAACTCGTACAGCGCGTCGATGATCTCCAGGGTACGCCGGAGGCTGCGCTCTCCGCGCTCCAGGATCGCCGGGATGGCGGCGGAGGGCGCCGGGCGGCGCGCGTAGCCGAGCGCCATCTTCACCACCCCGAGCGGGCCGCGAATGTCGTGGGCCACCCGCGCCGAGAAGAGCTCCAGCTCGCGCGCGCGGGCTGCTTCCAGCGCTGCGCCGCGGGTGACGAGCGCGGTGTAGCGCCGAAGGAGCTGCAGGACCAGGCCGGCGAGCGCGACGGACAGCACGATGGCCAGCGCTCCGAAGGCGAGAGAGACGGCGACCGCCCGCCTCTTGCTGGCCGCGATATCGAGCGCGACACCGCTGGCGCGCGCGGCGTTGAACATGGCACCGGCGCCGATGGCCGCGTCGAGCCTGTCCGCGGCCGGCTTCAGCCGCGATCGCAGGAGATTCTCGGCGGCGACATCCTCGCCAGGGCCCGACAGGGCTCGAAGATCGTCGTATCCGGACCGAAGCGCACCGAGGCTCTCGCGGATGTCGGGCCAGTATGCCGCCTCGCCGCCGTAGGTCGGCAAGGCGAAGTAGGTTGCGGCATCCGCCTCGATGGCCGCGAGCTGGTCCGCGACCGCGGCGAGGTCGCCGGGCTCCGCCGAGGACCACCCGCGGTCGACGAGGTCGTCGACCAGGAGCTCGAGGTGCCTCAGGCCCGTGCGAGCCGCCGAGAGATGGAGGACGCTCGGCACCGCGTTGCCCGTGATGCTGGCCGACATGGTCCCCACGCTGTGGATCATCCACAGCGCCGCTCCGAAGGAGAACACGAAGAGCGCGAGAACGGCCGCGAATCCGCCCGTCACGACAGCGACGATGGCGCCATCGCGGCCGCGCCGCTTCCATCCGAGCATGTCCGGTCACCCTCTCCCTCTCCGCCGCCCGCTCCGCGGGCAAGAAGCCGCGGGCTGGGTGGAAGTCGAGCTGCGGCGGTGCCCCTCCCTGCAACACCGCGCGTCGTCCCTTTTAACCCGGCGGCTTTCCGCGGGATGGATCTCCGTGGGCGCCGCGGCCGGCGCCCTGATGGAGGTGAAGAGTGCTTCGTCTCGTTCTCTGGCTCCTGCTCGGCGCTGCGCCCGTACTCGTCGTGGCGCAGGTGCTCACCGATCCCGCCGTACCACCAGCGCCACCGCCGCAGACACCCGAGGTCGCTCCCGCGCCGCGGCCGGCGCCTCCACCGCAGCCTGCCGCCACTCCGGCCGGGCAGTGGGTCCAGACGAGCCAGTACGGGCGGCTCTGGATCCCGTACGACAGGCGGTACACCTCCATCCCGGCCGATCCGCAGCTCTTCCCTGACCAGTACGTCTACTACCCGGCCTACGGCTGGCGCTGGGTCGTCGCGCCCTGGGTCTACGGATACGGTCCGAGGCCGGCCTGGGGACCTGCGGGACTCGGTCGCTTCGCCTGGTACACGCGCCCTTGGTTCCGGGTCGGCGGCTACTGGGGCTGGGGCCGTTTCAAGGGCTGGGGCTCATACCGAGGTTGGGTCGGGCCGAGGGCCTGGGGAACGCGCGGGTGGGCGGGAGCCCCCGCCTACTACCGGAGCGGGATCGGGCGCCCGCATCCTGCCGAGCACTCTCGCCCCCTTCGAGCGGAGCCCGTGCGACGCCACGAGCGACACGGGCACTGGCGCGGGCGAGGATGATCGGGCATCGCGAGACTGCCCGATGCGTACATGAGCGTGGGGTTCATGGGCTCCCGAAGGAGGAGAATCGCAGCATGAGCTGGAGGGCGTCCTCGGCAGCGCGTTCGATTCCGCTGGGTCGGCGGACCCCCAGATGGCAATCTGGCGGGCTCGCACGAGGGCAGGATCTCCCCTGGGCTCGCCAGCCCCCACCCCCTCGCCTCGTGACCGGCGCATGAGCGCTCGACAGAGCTGGCGGGGCGTGCGGCTCTTCACGGTGGGGCATTCGACGAGGACGCTCGATGAGCTCGTCGCTCTCCTCCGAGCGTTCGAGGTCGGCTCTCTCGTGGACATCCGGACCATCCCGAAATCGCGGCACAACCCGCAGTTCAATGGCGACGCGCTCCGGCCGCGGCTGCGCTCCCGGCGTATCCGCTACGTGCACCTCGCGGAGCTCGGGGGTCTGCGCCGGGCTCGTGAGGATTCGAAGAACGCGGCGTGGCGCAATCTGAGCTTCCGGGGCTTTGCCGATTACATGCAGACCGATGGCTTTGCGGCAGGGCTCGTCAAGCTGCACGAGCTGGCACAGGAGCGACGGGTCGCCCTCATGTGCGCTGAGGCCGTCCCGTGGCGTTGCCATCGCTCGCTCGTCGCCGATGCGCTGACGGTCCGCGGAGCGGAGGTGGAGCACATCAGCAGCGTCAGGCGGGCGGCGCAGCACCACCTGACGCCCTTCGCCGTCGTAAAGGGCTCGCGGGTCACCTATCCGGCCGCGGATGTCACGGGAGGGCCGCTCCCCACGGCTGAGCCGGTCCAGCTCGAGGCGACGGTGCGCACCGCCTCGCACCTCTCCTCCCCCTCTCGTTGACGCTGCGGGCTTCACCTCGGCTCGGTGCGTCTCGAGGGGCAGCGCCCCGGTGCACCCTGCTTGCGCTCTGGCTCCGCTCGCTCTATTCGCCCTGCCCATGAAGGTCGCGCTCACCATCGCCGGCTCGGACTCGGGCGGCGGCGCCGGCATCCAGGCCGACCTCCGCACCTTTGCGGCGCACCGCATCCACGGCACCTCGGCCATCACCGCCGTCACGGCTCAGAACTCGGTCGGCGTCACCGCCTGGGCGGCCATCTCACCGGCGCTCGTCGCGGCGCAGATCGAGGCGGTCGCGAGCGACATGCCCGTGGCCGCCTGCAAGACGGGGATGCTCGCCAGCGCGGAGACCATCCGGGTGGTCGCCGAGGCGGCGGGGCACTTCTCCCTCCGCCCGCTGGTGGTCGACCCGGTCATGGTGGCGAAGAGCGGCCACCGCCTGCTCGATCCCACCGCGGAGCGCGCCTACGTGGAGCTGCTCTTCCCCCGCGCCACCCTGGTGACGCCCAACCTCCTCGAGGCCGAGGCGCTCGTTGGGCACGCCGTGCGCGACCTCGCCGCCATGCGAACCGCGGCGAAGGAGCTCCACGTGCGAGGGGCCGCCGCGGTTCTCCTGAAGGGGGGCGCCCTCGCCGGTGATGCGGTCGACGTGTTCTTCGACGGCGAGCGCATGGTCGAGATCGCGGGGCCTCGCATCGACACACCCAACGTGCACGGAGCAGGCTGCACGCTGTCGGCGGCCATCTCTGCCCGGCTGGCGCTCGGCGACCAGCTCCTCGACGCGATCCGCGCCGCCAAGGCCTACCTCACGGAGGGACTACGCACTTCATACCCGGTGGGTCGCGGCCGCGGGCCGGTGAACCACCTCCACCCTTGGGACCGCCAGGCGTAGCGAACGCAGCGCTCACCCTCCGAGCGCGGAGCGGAGGGTCAGTGGCATTCACTCTTCCCGCGGCGCTCCATTCTGCGGCTCTTGGAAGCGGAGCCTCAGCGAGCGCCGCCCATGGCGGAGGGGAAGACGGCGAGGCCGGTGAGCGCGGCGGCGGCGAGGAGGCCGGCGGAGACCGCCTGCGGTACGGCGTCAGGGCCGTGGCTCTCGAGCACGGTGGTGTAGACGGCCCCGGCGAGCCCCACCCCCAGCACCATGCCGACGTTGCGCGCCGCGGCCAGCACCCCCGAGGCGATACCCTGGCGATGGCGAGGCGCCGAGCCCAGGATCCGGCTGTTGTTGGGCGCGGTGAAGGCGCCGAGCCCGAGGCCGCAGAAGCCGAGCGTGAGCGCGATGTGCCAGAGCGGGGTCGCCACCCCGGCGCGCGAGAGCAGCCAGAGGCCGGCGCTCAGCACCGCCATGCCGAAGGTGGCCGGAGCGCGCGAGCCGATCCGGTCGGAGAGCGCACCGGCGAGCGGCGAGCTCACCATCATCACCACCGGCTGGGCGGTGAGGACGAGCCCCGCCTGCGTGGGCGAGAGCCCGCGCCCTTGGATGAGGAAGAAGGGCAGCAGGAAGACCACGGTGAAGTTGCCGACGTAGTTCACCGTGGCGGCGAGCACCGAGGAGGAGAAGGCGACGCTCTGGAAGAGCGTGAGGTCGAGCACCGGGTGGACGCGGCGGCTCTCCACGGCCACGAAGGCGGCCAGCACCGCCGCCCCGGCGCCGAGTACCGCCACCGTGGCAAGCGCGCCCCAGCCCCAGGCATGTCCCTGGTTCAGCCCGAGCAGCAGGAGGAAGAGGCCCACGAAGAAGAGCGTGGCGCCGAGGAGGTCGAAGGGCACGCCGGCGCGTGCCGGCTCGTCGCGCGCCACGAAGCGGTGGGCCAGCGTCACCGCCAGGAGACCCACCGGGACGTTGATGAAGAAGATCGAGCCCCAGCCGTAATGGCGCGACAGGAGCCCGCCCAGGAGCGGGCCGGTGGAAAGACCAAGGTAGGTCATGAGCGCCTGCAGCCCCAGCGCGCGGCCGCGCTCCTCGGGCGGGAAGCTCCGGGTGAGGATGGCCGGGGCGTTGGAGAAGATCATGGCCGCGGCCAGCGCCTGCAGCGCGCGGAAGCCGATGAGCCAGCCCGCCGACGGAGAGAGCCCGCAGAGCGCCGAGCTCACCGTGAAGCCGGCGAGGCCGATGAGGTACACGCGACGGTGGCCGCGCAGGTCGCCCAGGCGGCCGAAGCCGAGGAGCACACCGCTCACCACCAGGAGGTAGACTGTCACCACCCACTCGATGCCGGCCACCGACGTGCCCAGCGCGCGGCGGATGACCGGCAGGAGGGCGTTCACCACGCTGCCGTCGAGGCCGGACATGTAGGTGCCAACGCCCACCGAGAGGAGGACGAACCACTTGCGGCGGATGGCACCGGCATCGGCGTCCGCGCGGGGACGGAGCCGGCGGTCGGCTTCCGGGTGCTGCGGGCGGTCGCTCATCGCGGGGCACGCTACCCCGAACGCGTCGTGGTCTGCATCACGAGGCGCCGAGCCCACCCCGGCCCGCCCTCGAGCGCGGCTCTGCGCTCCGGCGCGCCTGCCGCAGAGTCGCCCAACGTCATCGCCACCGCATACCCTCGCACCGAGGAATCGTAGACCACCCGCCGCTCGCCCGGGCCGCGCGTCGAGAGCATCGTTATCGTGAAGCGATGCGGACCCTGCGCGTGGAGGTGTGGTCGGACATCGCCTGCCCCTGGTGCTACGTGGGCAAGCGGCGCCTGGAGGCGGCGGTGGCGGGGATGCAGGCGCCCGACCGCATCGCGGTGGTGTATCGCTCCTTCGAGCTCGACCCCTCCGCACCCCGGGTGCAGCCGGCCAGCCGGACCTACGCCGAGCGGCTGGCGGCGAAGTACGGCATCACCCCGGTCGAGGCCGCCGACCGCCTCGCCTCCATGGCCGAGCTCGGGGCGGGGGCAGGGATCTCCTTGCGGTTCGACCTCATCCGCCCCGGCAACACCTTCGACGCGCACCGGCTGCTCCACCTCGCGCGCGAGCGCGGCCTGCAGGGCGCGGTGAAGGAGCGCCTCTTCCGGGGCTACTTCACCGAGGGCGAGCCCATCGGCGACCCGGAGGCGCTCCTCCGCCTCTCGGCCGAGGCGGGGCTCGAGGCCGGCGAGGCGCGGCGGGTCCTCGAGGGCGACGCCTACGCCGGCGCGGTGCGAGCGGACGAGGGAGAGGCGCAGGACCTCGGCATTCGGGCGGTACCGTTCTTCATCCTGGATGGCCGGGTGGGGGTGGCTGGCGCCCAACCCGAGGAGGTGCTGCACCTGGCGCTCACGCGCGCCTGGCGCGGCACCACCGATCAGGGCGCGTCACCCACCGCCGGCCCGTGACGCGGCGGGATCATCGGTCGCCCGGAAACGAGCGACCAGCGGCACGAAAGGGGGCCTCGCTAGCGGGGCGTCCGCGGCGGCCAGCGCGTCGGCGGTGCTGTTCTGCCGCCAGCAGCGCAGCACGACTCGCGGTGAAAGCCCGCGGTCACTCCGCCGTGCTGCGCGGCACCATCGCCTCCATCTCGGCGCGCTCCTTCTCGGAGAGCTGGGGCAGCCGGCGGATGAGGTGGACGAGCTTCCAGCTCTCGTCCGCCTTCCCCGGCTTGCCCCAGGCCGGCATGCCGGTCAGCCGGACGCCGTTCTCGATGGTGTAGAAGATCTCGCCGTCGGTCATTTCCTGTGAGTCCTTCGAGGTGAGATTGGGTGTCCGGGGGTAGAGCCCCTGCCCCATCTCCGTCTTCCCGCGACCGTCGGCGCCGTGGCACGACGCGCAGTGACTGGTGAAGTGGGCCTCGGCCTCCCGGAGCGCCTCGGGCGTGAGGACCACCGGATTCCTCGCCTTCTTCGCCTCGCTCGGCATCGCCCAATCGCGCGCCACCTCCGCCACCGCCTCCTCGGCGTCCGACGGCTCGGGCTGCGCCGAGAGACCGCCCCCGTGGAGGACCGCCGCCGCCACCACGACGAGCGCGAGGAGGGACGCCACGACCCCCAGGATGAATGCGGTGAGTACCCTCATGAGGGAGAGCTATCGACGGCCTGGCAAGTCCGCACCGACCTTCCCGGGCGTGACCCCGCTGGCGATGTTCACCCCCCGTGCAGCAACTTCCTGCCCTCCGTTGACGTCACGCACCTCGCGGGCCCTCCCTGCCACCGCAGTCGACGTGGTACGCGCGGTGTCGACGTGGAACCGGCGCAATTCGTCACACCCGCAGCGGGTCTCTGCGCGAGCCGGCGCTGCGATCTAGCTTCACTCCATGGAAAGCTACCCCCGCTGGCTCGAGGTCGTCTCGGTCCTCTTCCTCGCCGCTTCGTTCGCCAGCGCAGTGATCATCGCCGTCGACCTCTTCGCGCTCGGTCACCGGCAGGCGATGTGGATCATGGACGTGGTGTGGCCCGTCACCGCGCTCTGGTCAGGGCCTTTCGGCCTCGCCGCCTACTACCGCTGGGGCCGGGCGGGCGAGCGGAAGGCCGTCATGGCGGCGAAGGAGCAGGGTCGAACGCCTCCCAACAAGGCGCAGCCCTTCTTCGTGCTGACGGGGAAGGGGGCCAGCCACTGCGGCGCCGGCTGCACGCTGGGCGACATCGTCGCCGAGCTCCTCATCCTCGCCGTGCCCTTCACCCTCTTCGGTCAGAAGATCTTCGGGGCCTGGATCTACGACTTCATCCTCGCCTTCAGCCTCGGCATCGCCTTCCAGTACTTCACCATCAAGCCCATGCGCGGCCTCTCGGTGAAGGAGGGCCTGGTGCAGGCGGTGAAGGCCGACACCCTCTCGCTGACGGCCTGGCAGGTGGGCATGTACGGGTGGATGGCCATCGCCACCTTCCTCGTCTTCGGACACGAGATGAGCAAGGGCTCGCCCGTCTTCTGGTTCATGATGCAGGTGGCGATGTTCTTCGGCTTCGCCACGAGCTACCCCGTGAACTGGCTCCTCCTCCAGAAGGGCGTGAAGGAGAAGATGTGAGAGCCGGCCCACAGGCCGGCCGTGCCTTGGGACGAGCGACCCGTCACCCTTCTTCTCCCCTCTCCCACGGGAGAGCGGCGGAGGGCGCGGCGGTCACTCCGCCGCAGGCTCTGCCCGCGCCCTCTCACGCCGGAGAGCGTTTCCCGGTGAGACGCGGGCTCCGCAGCCGGAAGACGCAGGTGCGCGCGACCTCGTGCACGGGGAGCTCTCCCGCCGGCGCACCGTAGCGCGGCCCGAAGAGCGCGAGGAGCCTCGCCCGCTCGGCGGCATCCTCCACGAACTCCACCTCGCCAAAGCCGATCAGGGTGCGAAAGGCCATGCTGAACTCGCAGGCGGTGGCCGCTGGCGCCAGCTCCATCCCCTCCTCCACCTCGAGGCAAACCCGGGGATTCCGCCGCAAGATCTCAACCTTGCGCCCGGAGCGCGCGGAGTGAAACACCACGTCGTCGCCGTCGAGCGCGAAGGTGAGCGGGACGAGGTAGGGGCGGTCGCCGTCGGTCATGGCGAGCCGGCACATGCGCGCGTCGCACAGGATGCGGCGAAGCTCGTCCTCGTCGGTGATCTCCTTGTCCTTGCGGCGCATCGCTCGCAGCTCTCCCCTGGTAGGGCGGGAGTATGGCACGCGACGAGGGTGCCGCGAACCCCGACTCCTCCCTCTGTGAGGCGGACCTCCCGCCGGGGCGCCGGGCGGCCGCGGGCGGCTCACCGCTCGCTGCGCATCACGGCGGCATAGGTCGAGGGGGGCACGCCGAACAGCTCCTTGAACGACCGGCTGAAGTGAAACGCGCTGGAGTAGGAGAGCATGTCGGCGAGCTCGCCCACGGTGTAGCGATTCTGGCGCAAGAGCTCCGCCGCCTTCTCCAGCCTGAGCCGCGAGAAGTAGCGCTTGGGCGATGCGTCCACGATCGCGTGGAAGGCCTCGCGGAAGGCGCGCTCGCCCATCCCGGCGCTCGCCGCCAGCGCGGGGATGGACATCGGGCGGTGAAGGCTTCGCCGCATCTCGGCCACCACCGCCCGGATGCGCGGCTCGCGGGGGTCGCGCGCCTGGTGGCGCTGCAGGTAGTCCTCGAGCCAGCGGTGGACCATCAGGGTGAAGAGGGCCGACGCGTGGGCCGAGGAGCTCGGCGTCGCCTCCCGCAACCTCTCCAGGCACTCCCTCGACTCCGTCTCGTCACGCGCAGCGTCGCCCACCACCACCGGCTGGCGGAGCGGGAACGGTAGGTCGTCACCTCCCCCGTACTCGAAGAACCAGAAGCGCCACCTCCCGCCCACCGGCCGGTACCGCCTCACCCGGTGGAAGTCGAGGAAGACGACGGTGCCCGCCTTCGCCCTGAGCGGCGCAGTCGCCGCGGCGTCCGGCCCGCCGAGCTCGACCTCCCCCTCGCCTCCCAGGGTGCGGAAGACGGCGCGCCGCGCGTCGTCGGAGACGAGCTTCCGCGCGTCGAAGCTCTCGTCCGCGTCGGCGGCGTACACCACCTCGACCGAGAGCGGGGCCGGCGGGCGGGCCTCTGCTGAAAAGGCGTGATCGGACCACATGGCCTGCCTCCGGCCTTTGGCGCTTTCGCCGAAAGATGTATGCCAGCCTCCGCAATGTGGCTGTTTCTGCGCGCAGCGAGCGCGCAGAGTGCCACAAGATATAGGCGCGCAGCGGCCTTGGTACCTTCTCCATGAACCTCCTCGCCGCCATCGCCGAGAGCCTCCCGAAGGGCAAGGCCGACCGCGTGAAGGAGCTCGTCGCGCAGGCGCTCGCCACTGGCCTCGCGCCAGAGGAGATCCTCGACGGAGGACTCCTCCGGGGGATGGCCGGAGTGAGCGCCAGGTGGAGGAACAACGAGGCGCACATCCCGGAGGTGCTCATCGCCGCCCGCGCGATGAATGCGGGCCTCTCGCTCCTGCGACCGCGTTTCGCCGCGGGTGGCGACCCAGCCCGCGGGCGGGTGGTGATCGGCACGGTGCAGGGCGACCTCCACGACCTCGGCAAGAACCTCGTGAAGACGATGATGGAGGCGCGAGGCCTCGAGGTGGTGGACCTCGGCGTCGACGTCTCGGCGGCGCGCTTCGCCCGGGCGGCGCGGGAGGAGGGCGCCGACCTCTTGGCCTGCTCCGCGCTCCTCACCACCACCATGCCGGAACTCGCCGGCGTGGTGGATGCGCTCGGCCGCGAAGGTCTCCGCGGGCGCGTCTCGCTCATGGTGGGCGGAGCCTGCGTCACGGAACGGTTCGCCCGCGACATCGGCGCCGACGGCTGGGCGCGAGACGCGGCCGGCGCCGCGGAGGCGGCCGCCTCGCTCCTCGCCGCCTCGAGACCGCCCGAAGCTCGACCAGGGGCGCGCGAAGGCGGGCGGCGAGCCTCTCGCGCGGCCGGGCTTCGCGCGCGCGACCCTCACCCGCCGTCAGGAGCGACCCCATGCACTTCCAAGAGCTCGCCATCCCCGATCCGAAGGACCTCGTCTTCGGCCACGCGCCGCATCCGGTGACCACCCGCCGCGGCCTCGTCCTCGGCGGCGGCACCGTCTACCCGGAGCTGAACTTCACCTTGCCGCCCATGGAGGTGAACGAGGCGACGCTCCCCGAGGTGAAGGACCACTACCGCCAGATCGTGAGCGGCGCGCTGCAGCGCGCGCGGGAGCTGCATGCGCCCGGCCTCGTCTTCGAGTTCGAGACGCTCATCGAGATGACCATGACGCCCCGCATCGGGGTGGAGCTGGTCGAGCTCATGGAAGGCCTCTGCGAGGAGGCGTTCCACAAGCACGGCCTACGGAGCGCCCTCCGCCTCACCCCCAACGACACGCGCGACTTCGACCGGCCTCCCCGCATGCGCACCTCCCGGCATCTCGAGGCCATGCTCGAGCTCTTCGAGCGCGGCGCGCTCGCCGGCGGCGACCTCCTCTCCATCGAGAGCACCGGCGGCAAGGAGGTGCACGACGACGCGCTCCTCATGTGCGACGTGAAGCTCGCCACCTTCGCCCTGGCGGTGCTCGGTGTGCGCGACATGCGCTTTCTCTGGAAGCAGATCGTGGAGATCGCGAGGCGAACCGGGCGCATCGCCGGGGGAGACACCGCCTGCGGCTTCGGCAACACCGCCATGGTCCTCGCCGAGAAGGGCTTCATCCCCCGGGTCTTCGCGGCGCTGGTGCGGGTCATCTCGGTGGTGCGGACGCTCGTCGCGGTGGAGGAGGGGGCGACGGGCCCCGACAAGGACTGCGGATACGAGGGCCCCTACCTCAAGGCCATCGCCGGCATCCCCATCTCCATGGAAGGCAAGACCTCGGCCTGCGCCCACGCGAGCCCGGTGGGCAACGTGGCCTCGGCCTGCGCCGACCTGTGGAGCAACGAGTCGGTGCAGAACGTGAAGCTCCTCGGCGGCTTCGCCCCGACCGTGTACCTGGAGCAGCTCGAGTACGACGCGCGGTTCCTGAATCGCGCCACCCTCGACGGGCCGGCCACCGCACGGAAGGTGCAGGAGCTCCTGGTGGAGTCCGACATCCACCTCGACCCGCAGGCGCTCGTCCTCGCGCCGCGAAACGTCGTCGCCATCGCCGGAGAGATGGTGAGGGCGCGCACTCACCTCGAGGCGGCTCGCCGCGGTGCGCTCCTCGCGCTCGACCTCATCGAGGGGGCGCGCGCGGACGGGAGTCTCCTCGCTCCGGACATGGAGAGCGAATGGATCCCGCGGTTGCGCGAGGAGCTCGGCGAGATCCCGGACGACGAGTCTGACTTCGTGGAAATGATGCTGCCGCAGCTCGACCTGCGGAAGACGATCCCGTCCGAGTACGGGCTCTAGCGCCGGCGCGCGGCCCGCGGCCGGGCCGGTCCCGCCTCAGCTCCTGGGAACGGCCTTCAAGACCGCGCGCCCGTCCTTCACCACCACCTTCCACTCGACCCGCCGCGCGTTGAAGCGGGTGAGGAGCTCGGGGCCCTGCCGGGCGATGGTCTTCGCGAGGCCGTCGTAGGTGATGCGGGAGGTGTCCTCGTTGCACGCCCGCTTCGCCTCGACGTAGGCGGCGTGCAGGGCCCGGAGCTGCGCCTCCGAGAGCCCTCCCGGCGAAGGTGCCGCCGCGGGCGGTGGGGCCCCTGCCGTGGGCCGGTTCGCAGACCGGGGAACCTCGTTGGCCAATGGGCGCGCGGGCGGTGGCGCCTTCGCCGGTAGGCTCGCAGCCGCCGCCGGGGATCCTTCCGGTGGCGCGGAAGGGCGCTCGGCCCCGGACGCCTTCGGCTCGGCCGGCTGCGCCTTCGCCTCGCGCTCCGCCCTCCGCCGCGCCCGCACGAGGTCGCGGTGGTAGGTGCCCGCCTCCTTCTCGCGCGCCGAGCGCAGCCACATCCGCTCGTAGGAGAGGTAGCGGGCGTTCAGGGTCTCGATGCGAAAGCGTAGCCCGGTGTTGCGCGTCTGCTCGCCCTTCATGCGCGCCACCCGGCGCTTCATCTCGCCCCGCTCGCGCACGGGCTCGCGCCGCTCGATGCCGATGAAGAAGAGGTCGTACCGGGCGCGCAGGGCCTCGAGGTCCTCCTCCAGCTCCCCGCAGAGCTCCTGCAGCGTCTCGGTGCGGTGCTTGTCCTGGCGCGCCGCGTCCTCCAGGGTGCGCGCATCCTGCAGGATGCCTATCCCCTTGGAAGCGGGCCTCTGCGGTGGGAGCGCCACCGGCAGAGTCTATGCGACGGCTCTCGAATCTTAAAACCGCGCGGCGCCCGCACCTGTGCGGCGAAGTGCGAGGCCCGCCCCCTCTCGAGCCGCGGGGCCATTCATGCACAGGGAGCTCGAGCGCTCGGCGCGGCATCAAAGCGAGGAGCTACGGCTTCTGCCGGCCCCTTCGCGCGGAGGCGGTCCGGGCCTGCTCGAGCGCGCCCGGCCTGGGCTGCGATGGGTGGAGGAGGAGGAGCCCGATACCCACCACCAGCATGGAGTCGGCCACGTTGAAGGTCGGCCAGGCGAGGTCGGGACGGTTCCACCAGTGCCAGTCGATGAAGTCGATGACGTAGCGGCGCGCCAGCCGGTCGATGAGGTTGCCGAGGGTGCCGGCGAGGACGAGCGAGAGCGAGACCTGCAGGAGGCGCTGCTTCTCCCCGAGGCGCTGGAAGGCCACCGCCACGAAGACCACCGCCGCGAAGGAGATGACGTAGAAGAGCCGGTACCGGAGCTCCGGCGACACGAACGAGAGGAAGCCGAAGGCGGCGTTGGGGTTCTCCACGTAGCGCATGCGCCAAAAGGGACTCAGCACGACGTGAGGCGGGGTGGCGAGGCCCTCGAGGAAGCGCAGCCGGAAGAAGGCGGCGAGCTTGGCGGAGAGCCCCTCGGCCCCGGTCCGCGCGAAGGCGGTGGTGAGGCGGTCCACGGCGAGGAACTTCGTCACCTGATCGATGAGAATCCCCGCCAGGGTGACGGCGGCGAGGAGCGCCCACTTGCTGGGCCCCCGGCGCGGCGTCATCGAAGGGCCGCCGCGCACTTGCCGCAGGCGCCGGGGAAGCGCTCGTCGGCGCCCACGTCCACGGCGAAGGTCCAGCAGCGGGCGCACTTCACTCCGGGTGCCGGCGAGACCAGGGCGGCGAGCTTTCCCTCCTCGAGCGCCACCTTGGAGACGATGAAGAGCGCGGAGAGCTCGGCGCGGTGCGCCTCGAGCAGGGCGAGCTCTTCACCCTCCGCGCGCAGGGTGACCAGGGCCTCCAGGCCCGAGCCGATGCGCTTCTCCTGCCGCGCCTCCTCGAGCGCCTTCTGCACCACCACCCGGACCGCGGCGATGCGCCCGTAGCGCGCCTCCAGCTCATCGGCGCCGGCCGGCCGCTCCCGCTCCGGGAAGCCGGCGAAGAAGACGCTCGCCTCGCCGCGGCCGGGGAGAAACCGCCATGCCTCCTCGGCGGTGAAGGAGAGGACGGGGGCCAGCATTCGGAGGAGGTCGCCCGCCACCATGTGGAGCACGGTCTGGCCGCTCCGCCGCTCCCTCCCGTCGCGGCGGGCGGTGTAGAGCCGGTCCTTGATGACGTCGTAGTACTGCGAGGAGAGCTCGGCGCAGAGCTGCACGGTGGCGTGGTAGGCGAGGTGAAACTGGTAGTCGGCGTAGGCCTGCTTCACCCGGGCCACCCAGCCGGCGAGACGCGCCACAGCCCAGCGGTCGATCGGCAGGAGCTCCTCCACCGGAACCGCCCCGGTGGCCGGGTCGAAGCCGTCGAGCATCCCCAGCGCCCAGCGCACGGTGTTGCGGATCTTGCGGTACCCCTCGGCGAGCCCGGCGAGGATCTCCGGCGAGAGGCTCACGTCGTCGCGGTAGTCGGTGGAGGCGACCCACAGGCGCAGCACGTCGGCGCCGAGCTTCTTCGTGATCTCCTCCGGCTCGATGCCGTTGCCGGAGCTCTTCGACATGGCCTTGCCCTGGCCGTCGAGGATGAACCCGTGGGTGAGCACCGCCCGGTAGGGCGCCGCCCCGCGCACGGCCATCGAGGAGAGGAGCGAGGAGTGGAACCAGCCGCGGTGCTGGTCGGACCCCTCCAGATAGAGGTCGACCGGCACGCCCATGCCCGGGTCGCGCTCGGCCACCGCCGCCCATGAGGAGCCGGAGTCCCACCACACGTCGAGGATGTCCTGGCCGGGGCGGAAGCGCCCCTCTCCGCACTTCCCGCACCGGACACCCGCGGTGAACGCAGCAGGCGCTCGGGTGGACCACGCCTCCACCCCCTCCTCCTCGAAGGCGTCGGCCACCCGCCGCATCACCTCGGGTGAAACGAGCGGCTCCTCGCACGCCTCGCAGTAGAAGACCGGTACCGGCACGCCCCAGGTGCGCTGGCGCGAGAGGCACCAGTCGGGCCGGTGGGCGATCATGTTCGAGATGCGTTCCTCGCCCCAGCGCGGGATCCACTGCACCCGGGCGATCTCACCGAGGGTGCGCTCGCGCAGCGCCTCGTGCTCGAGCGACAGGAACCACTGGTCGGTGGCGCGGAAGACCACCGGCCTGTGGCAGCGCCAGCAGTGCGGGTAGCTGTGGCGGAGCTCTGCGGTGGGGTCGGAGAGGAGGTGGCCCGAGGCGTGGAGATCGCGGACGATGTGGCCGTTCGCCTCCAGGATTGACTCGCCGGCGTAGGGCCCCGCCTCCTCGGTGAAGCGGCCGGCGCCGTCCACCGGGTTCAAGACCGGCAGGCCGTACCGGAGCCCGACCTCGTAGTCCTCCTGCCCGTGGCCGGGCGCGGTGTGCACGAGGCCGGTGCCGGCCTCCAGCGTCACGTGCTCGCCGAGAATGATTTCGCCCTCGCGCCCCATGAACGGGTGGCGGTAGCGCAGCCCCTCCAGCTCCTTCCCCTCGAAGGTGGCGAGCACGCGCTCGGGGTGCGCGAGCTCGGCCACCGTGGCCACCGCGCCACCCTGGGTGGAGGCGGCGTGGGCGCGCGGCGAGTGCGGCGCCGGGGCCTGCGAGGTGACGAGCTCCCGGGGCGCGACGGCGGCGAGGAACGGGGCGAGGAGCTCCCTCGCCACGACGACGACGCCGCTCGCGTTCGAGCCGGAGGCGGCCCCGAGGTCGTAGGCCACGTAGGCGAGCTCGGGGTGCGCGGCCACCGCCAGGTTGGCAGGGAGCGTCCAGGGCGTGGTGGTCCAGACGACGAGCCGCACCGGCCGGTCGCCGAGCCTCTTCCACTCCGAGGGCAGCCGGCCGCCCGGCACCACCTCGAGCGCCACGTGGATGGAGGGCGAGGTGTGGTCGGCGTACTCCACCTCCGCCTCGGCGAGCGCGGTCCGGTCGGTGATGCACCAGTAGACCGGCTTCTTGCCGCGGTAGAGAAAGCCCTTCTCGGCGGCGCGGGCGAGCGTGCGAACGGTGTCCGCCTCGTAGCGCCGCGCCATGGTGAGGTAGGGCGCCTCCCAGCGGCCGAAGATCCCCAGCCGCTCGAACGAGGCGCGCTGGCGCTCCACCCACTTCGCGGCGTAGGCGCGGCAGGCCTTCACCACCTCGGCCCGCGACATGTCGCGCTTTTTCGCGCCGAGCTCGGCGTCGACCTTTCGCTCGATGGGCAGGCCGTGGCAGTCCCAGCCCGGGACGTAGTCGGCCACCTCGCCCAGCATGGCGTGGTACTTCACCACGAGGTCCTTCAGGATCTTGTTCAGGGCGTGGCCGATGTGGATGTCGCCGTTGGCGTAGGGGGGGCCGTCGTGCAGGACGAACTTCCGGGCGCCGGGCCGCGCGGCGTTCCTCGCCACCAGCTTCGCGAAGACCTCCTTCTCCTCCCAGGCGCGCAGGATCTCCGGCTCCCGCTGCGGCAGGTTCGCCTTCATGGGGAAGCCGGTCTTCGGAAGGTGAACGGTGTCCTTGTAGTCGGCAGCCAAGTTTTCCTCGGGTTCTTCCGCCGTCTCCCCGTTTGCACGGGCGGCGAAGCCCGGTTTTCTAGCAGCGCGGGCAGGGCCGATCAACGCGCGACCGCGCTTCCGTGGCGCCGGGCCGGGCGCGGATTCTAAGCTCGACCGCGAGCCCCTGCCCATGCCCCCCTCTCCCGCGCGCCTGCGCCCGCGCCGCCCGCGCGAAGGACGAAGCTCGCCCTCCGGCCGGCTCCGCCTCGCGATCCTCTCGCGAAACCGCAAGCTCTACACCACCGGCGGCTCGCCGAGGTCGGCCGCGCGCGCGGCCACGAGGTGCGGGTGATGGATACCCTGCGCTGCGCGCTGGTGGCTGGCGCGCGAGGGCCCGCGCCTGCTCTACGGCGGGGAGGCGGTGCACGGACCTCTCGGTGGCCATCCCGCGCATCGGCGCGTCCATCACCGGCTACGGCCTCTCGGTGGTGAACCAGTTCGACCTCATGGGCGTACCCTTGGTGAACGAGGCGGTGCCCATCGCCCGCTCGCGCGACAAGCTGCGCGCCCTCCAGCTCCTCACCCGCTTCGGCCTCGACGTGCCGCGCACGGTGATGTGCCGCTACCGCGAGGAGGTGCCGCTCGCGGTGGAGCAGGTGGGCGGCCTCCCCTGCATCGTGAAGCTCATCCAGGGCACGCAGGGTGTGGGCGTCCTCATCGCCAGCTCGATGAAGGAGGTGGAGGGGATGCTCGACACGCTCTGGCACCTCGGCCAGGAGATCCTGCTCCAGCAGCTCATCGCCGAGTCGCGCGGCCGAGACGTGCGCGCGCTGGTGGTGGGAGACCGGGTGGTGGCGGCCATGCGGCGCACGGCTCGCCAGGGCGAGTTCCGTTCGAACCTGCACCGCGGCGGCGAGGGGCAGGGGCTCACCCTCTCGCGCGACTACGCCGAGACGGCGGTGAAGGCGGCGAGGGTCATCGGCCTGGAGGTGGCGGGCGTCGACATGCTGGAGTCGCACGGGGGCCCGAAGGTCATGGAGGTGAACTCCTCGCCCGGCCTCGAGGGGCTGGAGCGCGCGACCGGCGTCGACGTGGCCACAGCCTATGTCGACCACGCGCTGGAGCTGGCTCGCGCCCGCCAGGCCGGCCGGCCGCCGAGCAGGCTGCTCTGAGCGAGGCGGCGCTGGGCTTCGCCGAGGTCCGGCCCCGAACCCATCGGCTCGGCGGGCCCGCGGCGCTCCGGTTGTCACGGTAGGTGCGTGTGAGGAGGGCGCGGAGGAGGTGGGGGGGATGCACCTGCCGTGATCCAGGGGCACGCTCGCTCGGCTCTTCACGGGGGCCTTCGCGCCGCGCATGATGCGCGTCCATGAAGCGCGCCGCGGCGGCTCGCAACGCACCCCAGTCCCTCTCCCTGGTCGTCCACGGCGACCTGCTCGACCCGTTATGCTGGCTCGCCGAGCGTCGCGTCGCCACCGCCGCCGAGGAGCTCTGTGGGTGGTACGGCCCCCTCGCCTGGTCGTCCTTGCCGCGCTCCCTCGACGACGCCTGCCCCACCCCCTCGGAACGCCGGCGGCATATCCGGGAGCTTCGCCGCGCCGCCAGCGAGCCCGACGCGCCGCCGCTTTCTCCCGAGCCCTGGAACGACGCCGGCCGGGGCTGCTCGACCGCCGCCATGGTGGCGGTGGTGGCGGCGAGCTTCCAGGGACGGGCGCACGCCGCCACGCTGCGGGGGGCGGTGCGCGAGGCGGGACTCTCCGCCGGGCTCGACGTGTCGCGGCGCGACGTCCTCGTGGAGCTCGCCGCCCGGGCCGGCCTCGACCTCGCCCGCTTTCTGCCCGCCCTCGACTCACCTGCCAGCGAACGGCTCCTCCGGGCGGAGGTGGCGGCCGCCGCCGAGCTCGGCGTCACCCGCGGCCCGGCGCTGGTCATCGCCGGCGAATGGCTGGTGGCCGGCTTGCGCGCGCTCGAGGATTACCGCCTCCTCCTCCGGCGCTACCTCGAGACGAGGGTGCCCCACCCGGCGGCGCAGACGGTTCACTGATCGCGCTTCCCGGTCCAAGCTCCAACGCGCGCCTCTGGGGGGCCCGGGGGGAGAGGCTCTCCCCCCGGGCCGAGACGCCGGGGACCTCGGCTCACCTGAAGAGTCCCAGGGGATCGCGCACCACCAGCGCCACCGCCAGGATCACCGCCTGCGACTGGTAGGTGCCGGGAAAAGCCTTCGGCGAGGGGCCGGTCTCGGTGGCCGTCACCTCGTCGAAGTGGGCGTACCAGGCGGTGAAGTCGACTCCCAGGTCGGGGGTGAAGGCGTAGCCGCCCCCGAGCGCGCCGCCCCACACGTCGCTGTCCGGAAGGGTCGGCGAGAGCGTGGAGGTCTTGAGCCCGGAAATGTCGCGGAGGAGGCCGCCGCGCAGGGTGAGCTGCGGCGTCACCGCGTACTCCGCGCCGAGCCGGAAGGTGTGGCCGTTGTCGTAGAAGCGGTTCACCACCACCGAGGCGCCGAGGTCGCCCTGGAAGACGTCCTCCTGGTAGACCTCGTACCGGTCCCAGGTGAAGCCGGCGGTGAGGAGCAGCTTCGGCGTCGCCTGGAAGGCGAGGCCGAAGTTGAGCACGTTCGGCACCGTCAGCATGTGGGTGACGCCCTGGTCCTGGAGGAGCGGGCTCGTCGAGAGCGAGGGCGGCACGTTGCTGAAGTGGGCGTTGCCGGTGAGCTTCTGCACCCCCTGGTGCTTGTAGTCGACGGCGAGCGTGAGGGGGAAGCCGGGGACGGGCGTGATCAGCGCCGAGAGGTCGTAGGACACGGCCCCCCCGGAGGCGGCCAGCGTGGCGCGCCCGTCGGAGGTGACGAAGTCGATGGCCTGGATGAGCTCCTCGGTGGTGCGGTAGTAAACGAGCCCGCCGCCCACCTTGAGCTGCTTCACCACCTCGAAGCCGCCGGTGAGATAGAAGCCCCACACCTTCCGGTCGACGGTGATGATGCGGTAGCGGCCGGTCCAGTTGTCGGGCCAGAAGACGTTGCCGCCGGCGATGATGTTGAGGCCGCCGCCGACGCCCCACCCGTGCTCGCCCGCCTTTCCGCCGTAGGCGACGAAGATGGCGGGCGGGGGCACCGGCTTGAAGCGGATGGAAGCCACGCTGCGGTTGGTGGCCCGGGGGATGCCGGCGTTGGTGGCCTCCGGCTCCGCCGGCCCCTTCCACTCGGTGCGGAGGTCGAGCACCGAGAGCCCGAGCGAGAGGTTCAAGCCCTCGAGGCCGGCCAGGGCGGCGGGGTTCGCGTAGACGGCGGCGGCGGTGTGCTGCGAGGCGCGGGCGGAGTCGACGAGCGCGAGGTCGCGCGCGTTCACGTTGGGTACGTTGTAGCCGTTGGCGAGGGCGAGGGCGGGGGAAACCGCGACGAGGAGCGCGACGAGGAGGTCTCTACGCATGGTCGGCCTCACGGGCGGGAAGCGGCGGGAACGGCGAGGGTCGAGAGGTACGCCGAGGCGTCGCCCTGGCCGGCGGCGGTGGCGTTCGTCGGAGCGAGCAGGAATCCGTGCGCCGGGTTGTTGGTCGTCGTGCAGCTGGGCGGCGTGCCGGCGCCTACCACGGCGTAGGCGGAGAAGGGATTCGGGGCGGAGCCGGCCGAGAGCCCTATCTGGTCGAAGAGGAAGAGGTTGTAGGGGTTCGGGATCACCTGGTCGCATATCGCGTACTGACCGAAGACGTTCTTCGCGGCCTGGTTCGGCGCCTGGGTGAGCAGGTTCGGCCAGGTGGGGTGGTCGGCGTCACCCACGAGGTGGCGGGCGTAGTTCGCCGGGTCGGCGCCGTCGAGGACGAGCTTCGTCACCTGGATGAAGCGGAGGTAGTTGGCCGACCCTGGGGTGATGGGCCCGAGCGGCGGGGGTACCCCTGCGAGCAGCGCGCCCACCGCGGTGGAGAAGGCGGGCGAATTCGTGAAGACGTCGGTGAGGGTCGCGCCCGGGACATTCAGCACCGCCCGGGAGATGCGGGGATTCGCGGCGGTGTTGAGGGTGCCGAGGATGCCGCCCAGCGATTGGCCAAGCCAGTAGACTTTGCGGCCGTCGATGGCGAGCCCATGCCCTTGCATCGCCTGTGCGACGGGGTTCGCGGTCGGCGCCGGTGGCGCGAGCGCCAAGACGAGCGCCGAGGTGTCGAGGATGTCCTGGCGCAGCGCGTCGCGGGTGCGGAAGAGGTTCAGGGTGACGAAGTAGTTCCCCGAGACGCCGGGAACTGCCACGCTGGGCGTCTCACAGAGTCCCACGGGAGCCGCGTCGCCGGGGAGGGGCGCCGAGGCGAACAGCGTGCAGGTGGGGGTGCAGGTGACGCCGGCCGGGCAGACACATTCCGTGTCAACGGTACAGAGTGCGCGGTCGCCGTGGAGCGGCGCGTCGATGGCGGCCACCGCGAAGCCTGCGCTGGCGAGCGTCGAGGCGATGGCAAAAACGTTCGTCTTATTCTGGCCCAGCCCGTGCTGGAAGACGACGAGCGGCGCGCATGAGAGCGCGCTCGCGGGAGCCGGACACGCCTCCTGAACGGCGCCGCCCGGGTTGGGCGCGACCACGAGGGCGTTCAGCGCGGACGGCCGCCAGGTCGCGGGATCGGGAGCGAGCGCCCCCGTGGCGCGGTCGATCGGGTCGAGGGTTGGCACGGTCACCGCGTAGATCGCGGCGATCCCTGCCGTGGGCACGCCCGCTGGCAGCGAGGCGATCGGCATCGGCGTGGCCGATTGCGGCACCATGTTCGGGGCCACCGCGGGCTGGTAAGGCGCGGCGGCGAGCTGGAGCGCCACCTCGCTCACGCTCTGGGTGCGGAAGGTGTAGCCGAGGACCACTTTGCTCCTGTCGAAGGAGGCGCCCTTCTCCGCCTGGAGCGCCTGGATGGCCACTCCCACGCCCTGGCGGATCTTCTCCAGCCCGGCGGCGGTGGCGTCGTCCTGACCCGACACCTGCGACTTTCCGGAGGCGTCGACGAGCGGGCTCTCGAAGAGGAGGAGCGACGAGAGCGTGGAGCGCTGGAGCGGGGTGGGCGAACCGGTGGGCGTCGACGGAGCCACGAGGACGCCATTGGTGATGAGCACCGCGTACTCCGTCTTCTCTTTCAGCGGCGGTACGCTCACGAGCGGCGAGGCCGAGAGGAGCGTCGCTGGCTGGAGCCCGATGGCGGTGGAGAAGCAGCCCGCCGGGTTGTCGGTGGGCCCGCACGGCGTCGTGCCGTCGGCCTTCATGGTGATGAGGTAGGGCTCGGCCACGAACCCGGTGCCGGAGACGGCCTCCCTCGCCTCCTTCACCCGAAGTGGCTGGGCGGGATTGGAGAGGTCGTAGAGGAAGACCGTGTCCTTGTTCACGGTGGCCGCCACCACCGGCGCGCTCGTCTGCGAGAGGATCATGGCAGTGGTGCTGAAGCCGTCGAGGGTGGCGATGCCCTTCGCCAGCGGGCCGAAGGAGGCGTTCTCGACGATGGTCTTTCCGCCGTTGGCCGGGTCGAGGAGCAGGTCGGAGGGGAGTGGCACCACGCCGGCGCTGGCGTCGGTCACCACCGCGCCGCCCACGCTGGCCGGCGCGATCTGGAAGGTCTGGATGTCGGCCAGCTCCTTCGTGGGGATGCCGCCTGCCGCAGCGAGGGCCGCGAAGGCGGTGGTGTAGCTCTGGCGGAGCGCCTCGAGCCGCTGGGCGGTGGCCACCTTCTCCGCAGCGGTGGCGCCCGGGATGAGCGGGTCGAAGGCCGGCGAGGTGAGGGGCAGCTCGCGGGTGATGAGGTACATGGCGGGCATCGGGTGCACCTCGCCCCCGGCCGCGGTCTTGACGCCGTCCGGGCCGCTGCGGACGCCGACGAGATAGCGATGGCCGGGGTTCCAGGCGCGGCTGTGGGTCACCGGGTCGGCGACGTGGTGCACCGAGAGCGTGGTCACCGTGCCGTGGGGGACGAAGTCGGCCGCGGTGATGGGGTCGATGGCGGCCGGCGCGATGACGCCCTGGGGGCTCACCTCCACCACCGCAAAGGCGCCCTGCTTGAAGCTCGCCGGGTCCATCTCGAGCGGCACCTTGGTGGCGGCGCCGCTCTTCGGGTCGATCTCCTGGCGCTGGAAGTCGATGGTGATGGGCACCTCCTGATCGTTCGGGAAGCCGCCCTTCGCGGCGAAGAGGGTGAGGAGCTCCTTCTGCGCGCCGGTCTGCGTGGCGATGGAGGAGGGCTGGAGGGCGAGGTCGTTCGGCAGGGGAATGGCGGGAGGGTTCGCCGAGGGGTCGAAGACGGCGTAGTCCACCGCGGGCCCGGAGGCGCCGGGCGGCGTGGGGAGCGGCGTGTTTGGAGCGGAGGGTGAACATCCGAGCGCTGCCACGAGGGCCACGACGACGGGAGCGCGGCGAAGGGAGATCATGAACCCTCTCCTGATGGTGCGTGTGGGCGAAACGAGGGCTGCGCCGGAGTGCGTCACATTTTTGCCCCATTTCGAGGGGGTACAGCGTTGCCCTCTTGGGGCGCACCGCACGTACGAGCCGGGTGACGCGCTGCGCCACGCCCCGGGGAGTCGCTTGCCCGGCTCTCGCGAAGGCGCATACCGTCCCTTGCATGAACCCGCTCGCCACCGCGGCACTCCTCCTCGTCGCCGGCGCCTTCTTCGCCTTCACCATGCTGCGCAGGCTGGCGCCCCTCCTCGCGCTGCGGCGCGTGGACCGGCTCGACCGGCCCGCCGAGCGCGTCCGCGGCCTCCTCCGCTTTGGCTTCGGCCAGAAGAGGCTCGTCGACCCCGAGGAGCGGGGCCCGGGCGTGCTGCACGTCATCGTCTTCGCCGCCTTCGTGGTCCTGAGCCTGCGCAGCCTCACCCTCTTCGGGGTGGGCTTCGCCGAGGGGTTCCACCTTCCCCTGCTCGCCCCCGAGGCGCCGCTCGGACGGCTCTACCTCTTCGTGAAGGACCTCGTGGTGGTCGCCGCGCTCGTCGCCTCGCTCGCGTTCCTCTGGCGCCGGCTCGTCACCCGCCCGGACCGCCTCACCCTCTCGTGGGAGGGAAACCTCATCCTCCTCTTCATCGCCGGCCTGATGGTGACCGAGCTCATGTTCGACGGCGCGGCGCGCGTCGCGGCCGGCGAGGTGGCGAGCGCCTGGACGCCCGCGGGCTCGCTCGCCGCCGGCCTCTACGGTGCGTCGGGCCTCTCGCCCGGCGCGGTCCACGCCGCCGGCCAGGTGGGGTTCTGGCTTCACCTCGCCATCCTCCTCGTCTTCCTGAACCTCCTCCCGTACGGAAAGCACTTCCACATCATCACCGGTTTGCCCTCGGTGTACGTGCGCGCGCTGCCCCCGAGCTCGGCGGCGCTGCGGAAGCTCGACTCTCGAGTCGGAGGCGGCCGAGTACGGCACCCGCTCGGTGGTGGACCTTTCCTGGAAGGAGGGGCTCGACACCTACAGCTGCACCGAGTGCGGGAGGTGCCAGACGCACTGTCCGACCTACGTCACCGGCAAGCCCCTCTCGCACAAGGAGGTGAACCGCGCGGTGCGCCACCACCTCGAGGCGCTCGCCCCCGAGCTCACCGCCGTCGCGCGCATGAAGGAGGCCTCGCAGCGAGAGGCCGCGGTGGCGGCGCTGCCCGCCCTCGACACCGTGGTGCCGCCCGAGACCTTCTGGGCCTGCACCACCTGCGGCTGGTGCGAGACTGCCTGCCCGGTGCTCCTCGAGAACATCCCGCGCCTCGTCGACATGCGGCGCGAGAAGGTGCTCGTCGAGGCCGACTTCCCGGACGAGGCGGCGCGCGTCTTCAAGAACATCGAGACCCAGGGCAACCCCTGGGGCATCGGATCGAACCGGCGCGCCGAGTGGTGCGAGGACCTCGACGTCCCGCGCGCGAGCGCCGGCCAGCCGTTCGAGTACCTCTTCTTCGTGGGGTGCGCGGGCGCCTTCGACGATCGGCAGAAGAAGGTCTCGCGCGCCCTGGTCGGCCTCCTGCGGCGCGCTGGCGTCTCCTTTGCCATCCTCGGGCGAGGAGGAGACGTGCACCGGCGACGCCGCCCGGCGCCTCGGCAACGAGTACCTCTTCCAGGCACAGGCCGCAGCCTGCGTCGCGACGCTGAACGGCCACGGCGTGACGAAGATCGTGGTGCAGTGCCCCCACTGCCTCAACACCCTGGCGAACGAGCTCCCGCAGTTCGGCGGCCACTACGAGGTGGTGCACCACACTCAGCTCCTCGCCGAGCTCGTCGCCTCGGGGAAGCTGCCGCGCGCCGCCGCGGGCGCGCGCGGGGGCGAGAAGGTCACCTTCCACGATCCGTGCTACCTCGCCCGGCACAACGGCATCACCGAGGCGCCCAGGGAGGCCCTGGCGGCCGCCGGGGCCACGCTTGCCGAACTGCCCCGGAGCGGTCGCCAGGGCTTCTGCTGTGGCGCCGGGGGCGGGCGCATGTGGCTCGAGGAGAAGCTCGGCGCGCGGGTGAACCAGGCCCGGGTGGAGGAGGCGGCGCAGACGCTCGGACCGGAGGGCGGCACCCTCGCCGTCTCCTGCCCCTTCTGCATGACCATGCTCCGCGACGGGGTGAACGAGCTCGGCCGCGAGGAGACGGTGAGGGTCATGGACGTCGCCGAGCTCTACGCCGCCTCGGTGTCTCCTCTGACGGGAGCCCTTCCCCCTCACGCCAGAGGACGAAGGGGGCCAGGAGGTGAGGAGCCGTAGGCGGCGGCCGACCGCGAGCCAGAGCTGCTGCCACCGACGGGCTCGTTCTAATCTGGATTCGAGTTCAGACCTTGTCGGCGAGGGCGCCGCTCGTCTGTCGCAGGCGCTGCGAGATGAGCCGCCCGAGCTTCCAGAGGAGCTTCGCCGCGAGGCGCGGCGACTCCTCCACCAGCCGCTCGAGTTCCGCGCGGGCGAGGACGAGCAGCACCAGGTCTTCGGCGGCCACCACCGTGGCCGAGCGCGGCTGCCCGTCGAGGAGCGCCATCTCCCCGATGGTCTGGCCGCGGCCGAGCCGGGCGAGGAGGCGCGGCGCAGCGCCAGGCGTCGCCTTCTGCACCGCAGCCGAGCCCCTGGCGATGATGAAGAGCGAGGGGTCGGCCTCCCCCTCCTCGCAGACGAGGACACCGTTTTCCACGTGCTTCACCGAGAGGCGCACGGCGAGCGCCTCGATCTCCGCCCAGGCGAACTCGTTCGCCCAGCGGGTGGCGTCGAGGAGCTCGGCCCGGCTTCGGACGTCGTCGGCCATCGGAGTCTCAATGAAGCACGGCACGGCCTGGGTGGGAAGCTCCCCGCGAGGTCGCCGCTTCGCGTCAGAAAGGTGGCTGGCGAGCGCGTCGGCGCAGGCCGCGAGCCGCGCCTCCACCTCGCCCTGGAGGAGGTCGAGGTCGTTCCCCGAGCGAGGATCGGCGCCCATGCAGAGGAGGAGCGTGTCCGACGGCGACCCGCGCGCACCCTCGCGGCCGAGCGTCCCGTAGTCGATGAGCCTCGGCAAGGGCTCGCCGTCGGGTCCCGCCCGGAAGGCCCCGAAAAGCCCCTCCGACCCCGGGGCGAGCTCCTCCTTGAGCGCGAGGAGCCGCGAGAAGGCCTGGGCGAAGGCCGGCCGTTCGAGGTGGGCGAGGCCGGCGCGCGTTCCCGAGAGCTCCGCCACCCCCTCCAGGCAGGCCCGGAGGAAGGGCACGTCGGTCACGACGAGGCCATAGAGCCACGGGTCGCCGGCGCAGGAACGCTCGGCGAGCGCGGCCTCCTCCTCGGAGAGCCAGCTGTGCGACGGGCAGAGGAAGCTCTCGCAGAGGCGCGCGTCGTAGGCGCCACAGTCGCGGAGGTCGACGCCGCCGGTCGCCGCCGGGTGGGCGAGGCATCCGGGCCGCGACCTGCCGGCGTCGAGCCACCCGAGGAGCGGACAGACCTTCACCATGGGAAAGATCGCCTCTTCCTTCCCGCGGTCGAGGCTGGCCGCGGCAGCCCGGAAGGCCGTGAGGGTGCGCGGCATGCCGGCGAAGTGCGCGGTGCGCCGGTCGAGGAGCTCCGCCACCGGCTCCCGGCCGTGGTGGACGAGGTTGTAGAGGCCGCAGCAGGCGCCGCAGCTCACCCGGGCGCGCTGGCAGAGCGCGCGCACGCTCATGGCGAGCCCGCACCGAGGGGAGATGGCTGAGGCGGAAGGATTCGAACCTTCATGAGCGGATCCAAAGTCCGCGGTCCTGCCGTTAGACGACGCCTCACCAGGTCAGATGTCGAGGTTCCTCGCGTCGAGCGCGTTCTGCTCGATGAACTCGCGCCGGGGGTCGACCGCGTCGCCCATGAGCAGGGTGAAGGTGGAGTCGGCCTCGGCGAGGTCGTCGACCCGAACCTGGAGGAAGGTGCGCTTCGCCGGGTCCATGGTGGTCTCCCAGAGCTGCTCGGGGTTCATCTCGCCGAGCCCCTTGTAGCGCTGGATGGTCTGCCCCTGGCTCGCCGCGCGCTTCAGCGCGTCGACGGCCTCGAAGACGCTGCCCACCTCCTCGGCCTTGCCGTCGATGGAGAGGGTGAAGGGAGGCTCGCCCAGGATGGCGAGCTCGCCCCACAAGGACGAATCTCGGTCCAGGCCGCCCCGGAGACGAAGTCGAGGTCGAGGCGGGTGGTGACCGGCGCCCCCTGCACCCCCGTCTCGAAGACGAGCGCCCAGCGGGCGTGCTCGGCGTCGCGCTCGGCCCGGCTCCGGATGGCGCCGATGTCCGGGTGGAGGCGCCGGGCGAGCTCGGCGATGCGCTGGTGGACGTGCTCGGCCGCCGGGGTGGCGAGGAAGCCGGGGTCGAGGTCGCCCTCCCGGACGGCCGCGTCGAGGATGCGGCCGTCGCGCCGCCGCTCGCGCGCGAGCAGCGACTGATAGGCGATGGCGCTCCCCGCCAGCTTCGCGAGGTCGGGGCCGTCCACCGTGAGCTTCCCGGCGGTGAGGATGGCCTGGGCGGTGCCGTGCTCGAGGAGCCAGGCGTCCATGGCCGCCTCGTCCTTCAAGTACTGCTCCCTCTTGCCCTTCTGGATGCGGTAGAGGGGCGGCTGGGCGATGTAAAGGTAACCCTTCTCGACGATGGGGAGCATCTGCCGGAAGAAGAAGGTGAGGAGCAGCGTGCGGATGTGCGAACCGTCGACGTCCGCGTCGGTCATGATGACGATCTTGTGGTATCGGATCTTGCCGGCGTCGAACTCCTCGGGCCCGATGCCGGTGCCGAGCGCGGTGATCATGTTGGCGATCTCGTTCGAGCCGAGCATCTTGTCGAAGCGCGCCTTCTCCACGTTCAGGATCTTGCCGCGCAGGGGCAGGATGGCCTGCGTGCGGCGGTCTCGGCCCTGCTTGGCCGAGCCGCCGGCGGAGTCGCCCTCCACGAGGTAGAGCTCGCTCTCGCCGGGGTCGCGCGACTGGCAGTCGGCGAGCTTTCCGGGGAGTGAAGCTCCGTCGAGCGCCCCCTTGCGGCGCACCACCTCGCGCGCCTTGCGGGCGGCGATGCGGGCGCGGGTGGCCTCGGTCACCTTGGCGCAGATGCGCTTCGCCTGGGCCGGGTGCTCCTCCAGCCAGGCCGAGAGGCGGTCGTTGAGCATGGTCTCCACCATGCCGCGCGCCTCGGTGTTGGAGAGCTTCGTCTTCGTCTGTCCCTCGAAGCTCGCGCCAGGGAGCCTGAGCGCGATGACCGCGGCGAGCCCCTCGCGCATGTCGTCGCCGCTCGGAAGCTCGTCCTTCAGGTCCTTGAAGAGGTTGTTCTTCGAGCCGTAGGCGTTGATGGTGCGGGTGAGCGCCGTCTTGAAGCCGATGAGGTGGGTGCCGCCCTCGTGGTTGTGGATGTTGTTCGCGAAGGCGAAGACCTTCTCGTCGTACCCGTCGTTCCACTGCAGGGCGATGTCGACCTGCGCCAGGCCTCCGGCCTCGGACTCGAGCTCGCCCTGCAGGGAGAGCGGCTCCTCGATCACGGCCACCCGGTTCTTGTTGAGGTAGCGCACGAACTCGCGGATGCCGTCCTTGAACAGGAACTCGTGCTTCTTGCCGGAGCGCTCGTCGTCGAGGCTGATGGCGAGGCCGGCGTTCAGGAACGCGAGCTCGCGCAGGCGGCCGGAGAGCGTCTCGAACGAAAATTCCTTCGCCTCGAAGATGCCGAAGTCGGGGCGGAAGGTGATGCGGGTGCCGCGGCGCTGCGTCTCGCCGACGGCGCCCACCGCGCCCTGCGGCTCGCCCTTCTCGTACCGCTGCGCCCACACCCTGCCGTCGCGGTAGACCTCGACCTTCAGCCACTCGGAGAGCGCGTTCACGCAGGTGACGCCCACGCCGTGCAGGCCGCCCGACACCTTGTAGGCGTTCGAGCCGAACTTGCCGCCGGCGTGTAGCTTCGTCAGCACCACGTCGAGCGTGTCCATGCCGGGGACGGCTTCGCTCGGGCCCACCGGGATGCCCGAGCCGTTGTCGAGCACGGTCACCGAGTTGTCGCGGTGGATGGTGGCGTCGATGCGGTTCGCCCGGCCGGCCATCGCCTCGTCGACCGAGTTGTCGACGACCTCGTAGACGAGGTGGTGGAGCCCCCGCTCGCCCACGTCGCCGATGTACATGTGCGGGCGGAGCCGGACGGCCTCGAGCCCCTCCAGCACCTTGATGTCGGCGATGCCGTACTCGGCCGGACCGGCTTCACCATCCGGGGCTCGCCCGTCCGGCTGCTCGGGGAACGGAGGGGACGAGCCGCCATCGGCGCCCGGGGTGAGGTCGGAGTTCGACAGGGGGGGCCTCGTGGGTTTGTCTTGTCGTTGCGCGGGTTTGACCGGCTTTTCTTAACAGAGAGCGCCCCTGCGGGCAACTTGCTCCTTCCCCGTGGGATCTCCTCAGTCGAAGGGGCGAAACCGGCCGCCATCCACCTCGTAGAAGCGCGCCTCGGGCCCGGCGGCTGCTTCCACCAGGCGCCGGTCGGTGGTGGTGAGGAGGGCCTGCCCGGCGAGACCGCGCAGGTAGGTGAGGAGGAAGCCGTTCTTCTCCGGGTCGAGCTCCGAGGAGACGTCGTCGAGCAGGAGGAGGGGCGGCCTCCCCAGGGTGGCGCGCAGGTTCTCGATCTCCGCCACCTTCAGCGCGAGGACGAGCGCGCGCTGCTGGCCCTGGCTGGCGAAGGGCCGCGCGTTCCGGCCGGCGAGGGAGAGGACGAGGTCGTCCATATGCGGGCCGGCCGAGGTGTAGCCGCGCTCGCGGTCGCGCGCCGCCCGCCCCTCGAGCGCGGAGGCGAGGCCGGCGGCGATGCTCTCCTCGGTTGCGCCCGGGCCGAGCGACAGGCCGCCCGCGGGCCGGTAGGAGAGCTCGGCCGCGGGGGCGAGCGGGCCGGCGATGGCCGCGTGCGCGGCGGCCAGCCTGGGGTGGAGCTCGGCGAGGAGCTCGAGGCGGCGCCGGACGAGCCGGGCTCCAGCCGCGAGGAGCGGTGCCCGAAAGCTCTCCTCCACCTCGGTGGGTGAGCTGCGCAGGGCCGCGTTCCTGCTCCGCAGCGCCCGGAGGTAGTCGCGCGCCTCGGCGAGTACCGCCGGCCAGCGGTTGAAGGCTGCACGGTCGAGGAAGCGGCGCCGACCCTCCGGTCCGCCCTTCACGAGGAGGAGGTCGTCGGGGGCGAAGCAGACCGCGGCCAGCCCCTCGAAGTAGCCATCGAGGCGCTCCTGCGGCTTCCCGTCGAGAAGGGCGGTGCGGCCTCCGGCGCCGACTTCCACCGCCACCTCGCGCTCCCCGCCGGGCCCCAGGACCCGCAGGGCGACCCTGGCGGTCGCCACCCCGAAGCGCGGCAGCTCGGCGAGGCGAGCGGTGCGCAGCGGCCGGAGGGTGCAGGCGAAGTAGATGGCCTCGAGGAGGTTTGTCTTCCCCTGGCCGTTCGCCCCCACGAGGAGGGTGGCGCGGGGCGAGGGCGCGAGCTCGGCCAGCGCGATGTTCCGGAAGTCCCGGACCGCGAGTCCGAGGAGGCGCAAGGTGAGGCCCCTCGCGTCAGATGCGCATGGGCATGACGACGCCGGTGTAGCGGGTGGCGCTCTCGCCGGCAGGGCGGATGACGCCCGGGGAGAGGTCGTCGGCGAGCTCGAGCACTACGTCCTGTGCCGCGGTGGCCTCGAGGCAGGCGAGCGCGGAGAGGACGTCGATGAGGTAGCGGCCGTTGAAGCCGATCTGGAGCGGCGGGCCCTCGTAGGTGACGGGCAGCTCCTCGCGCGCCTCGCCGAGGTCGGGGTTCTGCGAGAGCACCCTCAGGCGGCCCGGCGCGAGGTCGAGCTTCACCGCGTGGGCCTTCTCGGAGGAGAGGAGCGACACCCGCCGCAGGGTCTCGAGGAGGCGCTCGCGGCCCGCGGTGACGCGCTTGTCGCCCGCGCGAGGGATCACCTGGCGGTAGTCGGGGAAGACGCCCTCGACGAGCCGCATGACCAGGGTGACGCCCGGGCGCTGGACCACCGCCTGATTCTCCACGAATCCGAGCCTGGTCTCGGACGGATCCGTCTCGAGGAGGAGCTTCTTCAGCTCGGCGAGACCCTTGCGCGGGAGGATGACGCCCTTCTTCACCTGCAGCGCGCTCGGCAAGGCGCGCTCGGCGAGCGAGAGCCGGTGGCCATCGGTGGCCACGGTGCGGAGCGCCCCCTCGAACGGCTCGAAGAAGACGCCGTTCAGGTTATAGCGGGTCTCGTCGGTGGAGACGGCGAAGGCCGTGAGGTCGATCATCTGGAGGAGGTCGGCTGCCTGAACCTCCACGAGCTGCACCTTCTCGAAGCGGGGCAGGGCGGGGAAGTCGTCGGGGGGGAGGCCGACCAGCTTGAACTCGGCCGAGCCGCTCTTCACCTCCAGCCAGTCGTTGCCCGAGCGGCGGAGGGAGACCTGCTTCTCGGGGAGCGAGCGGACCACCTCGAAGAACTGGCGCGCGGGGACGGTGGCCTTGCCCGGCTTCTTCACCTCGCAGGGGTGCTCCGACGAGACGGAGATGTCGAGGTCGGTGGCCGACACGTGCAGGAGGCCATCGGCGGTGGCCTCGAGCAGGACGTGCGAGAGGCTCGGCATCGTCGTCTTCCTCTCGGCGATGCCCTGCGAGCGCGCCAGCGCGCGGGTGAGCTCCGGAGCGCCGATCTCGATCTCCATCTTGGGATCCTCTCTTCTTCTACTTCGTCGCCGTCGTTGGGAGCGTGAAGATGTGGAAAGTTGCGGCGCAGCGGCGAGATCAGACGAGAAAGCGATCGGGAAGCGCTTGGGGATCCGGATCGGGATCGAGTGTGTAGCGCGCGGGCTCTCGGGCCGTCAACAGCGCGTCCCCACGGTGTTCAGGGGCTTTTCGGGCGTCTATCCACCGGGGAGTGAACATGAGACGGGGGGTGAAGAGAGAGGGGGGCAAAGCTAGGGCAGGAGCTTTGCGGTGAGGGCGCGCACCGCCTCGGCCACCTCGCTGTCGCTCTCGATGAGGTCGCGCACGCGCTTCTCGGCGGCCATGACCGTGGTGTGGTCCTTCTTGTTGAACTTGTCGGCGATCTGCTGCAGCGTCTCGCCGGCGAGCTCGCGGCACAGGTACATGGCCACCTGGCGCGGCAGGGCGATCTTCTGCTCGCGGTTCGGGCTCGTGAGCTTCGCCACGGTGAGGGCGTAGTACTTCGACACCTCCTCCTGGATGCGCTCGATGCTCGGTTTGTAGCCGGGCGGGGGGATGACGTCGCCGAGGACGTTGCGGGCGAGGCTCTCGCTGAGCGGCTCCTGCTTCAGGGAGGCGAAGGCGGCGACGCGCATGAGCGCGCCCTCGAGCTCGCGGACGTTCGACTTGATGTGGGTGGCGAGGAGCGAGGCCACCTCCTCCGGCAGGGTGATGCGCTCGACCTGCGCCTTCTTGCGGAGGATGGCCGAGCGCGTCTCGAACTCGGGGACGTTGACCTCCACCCGCACGCCCCACTCGAAGCGGGAGCAGAGGCGATCCTCGAGGCCCTTCAGCTCCTTGGGGCTGCGGTCGCTGGAGAGGACGATCTGGACCTCGTGCTCGTAGAGGGCGTTGAAGGTGTGGAAGAACTCCTCGGCCGTCTTGTCCTTTCCGGCGAGGAACTGCACGTCGTCGACCAGGAAGGCGTCGCACTCCCGGTACTTCTTGCGGAAGTCGCTCATCGACCCGGGGCCTCGGGAGAGCGCCTCGACGAACTCGTTGGTGTAGCGCTCCGAGGAGACGATGGCGACGCGGGCACCGGGCCGGCTGGCGATGATCTCGTGGGCGATGGCGTGCAGGAGGTGCGTCTTGCCGAGGCCGGAGTCGCCGTGGAGGAAGAGCGGGTTGTAGTTCTTCCCTGGCTTGGCGGCGACCGCCCCGGCGGCGGCGAAGGCGAAGCGGTTCGACTCGCCCACCACGAAGGTGTCGAAGGTGTAGCGGAGGTTCGGCCGGCCGTCGCGCACCGCCTCGGCCGCCTGGCGCTCCGCGAGGGGCAGCGCGGCGGCGGTGAGCTCGACCGCCCGCGGGGCGCTCAGGCCTGCGTCGACGACGAAGCGAACGGCCACCTTCCGGCCGAGCGGCCCAGCGACGAACTCCTGGAAGAAGGGCCCGTAGTTGTCGTCCACGAAATCGCGGTGGAAGCGGTCCGGCGCCGACACCTCCAGCGTGTCGGCCTCGAGGCGGCTGAGGCGCAGCGGCGCGAACCAGCGCTCGAAGACGTCGGCGCGGAGCCGCGCCTTGAGCTGCGTCTCGATGCGGGTCCACGGGTCCGATACGGGCGAGGCGACCTCACCTGGGCTCGCGTTGGCTGGCAGCATGCGGCCTTTCGGGCTTCGGGCGACAACGAGCCACCGCACCGATCCGTGCGGGGCGGCGTCGAGGGTCCGAGGGTGATGTGATGGACGCGAGAGCGGACTTCCTGAGCTTCCAGCGCTGAACTTCTCCTGAAAAGCTGCGGTGGCGAAAGGTAGCGCCGGTTCGAGCGAGGGATCAAGGGCGTCGTCGATGGCTCGGGAATGACCGGGGATTTTGGCGAAGGCGTGACGACCCGATGGAGGGGGTGGGGCGGATGCGTGGCCTCCGGGCCCCGATCCTTGACAGACCGGGAGCGATCGGTGAGGTTGCCGCGCCATGAAGAGGACCTATCAACCGAAGAAGGCGAAGAGGAACCGTACCCACGGCTTCCTCCGGCGCTCGAAGTCCCCCGGGGGCCGCACAGTGCTGAAGCGCCGCCGCGCCAAGGGCCGGCAGCAGCTCACCCCGAGCGCACCGAAGAAGTAGAAGAGGGTGCGTGGACTTCCTTTCCTCCGCCCGGCGGTCCGAGCGCGCCCAGGTCCGCGCGGGCTCGCGCGCCACGCGACCGGCGCCGGGGATGGGATTCACCAACAGTCTCTAGAAGAGAAGGGCTGGCCGTGCGGTTCCCCAGGGCGTCGCGCCTCACCGAGCGCCGCCAGTTCCTGGCGGTGCAGGGGCGGGGGGCGAGGCTGCACACGGGCGACTACGTCGTGCTCGCGCTCCCCAACGCCTGCGGGCGCGTGCGGTTCGGCGCGACCGTGTCCGCCAAGGTCGGGAACGCGGTGGTGCGCAACCGCGTGAAGCGCTGGCTGAGGGTCGCCTTTCGAGAGGTCGCCGAGGGCTGGCCCGGGGAGGACGACCTGGTGCTCATCGCCCGCTCGACGTCGCCCGGGGCAGGGCTCGAGGGCACCCGGCGCGCCTTCGCCATGGCGCGGCGCGCGAGGCGGCCGGCGGCCGGGCCGCGGGGCCGGCGATGAGGCCGCTCCTCCTCGGCGCGCTCGCGCTCTACCGGCGCCTGCTCTCGCCGCTCCTCCCGCCCGCCTGCAGGTTCTACCCGACCTGCTCGGCCTACGCGGCGGAGGCCATCCGGAGGCACGGGGCGGCGCGCGGTTCATGGCTGGCAGTGAAGAGGCTCGCCCGGTGTCACCCGCTGTGTCAGGGTGGGATCGACCCCGTGCCGAGCCCTGGTGAGGAGAAGACGTGACGCCCGAGAACCGACGCATCATCCTGGCGACGGCGCTGTCGGCCGCGATCATGTTCGCCTTCATGTGGGTGCAGGCGAAGCTCTCGCCGCCGCGCCCGCCGCCGGCCGGGAGCGCTCCCGCGGCCGAGCAGGCGGCGGCCGAAAGGAGGCCACCGGTCGCCGCGGCCGAGCCGGATATGCCGCGGCCGGTGGAGCCCGTCGCGGCGGCGCCGGAGGAGACGGTGGTCCTCGAGACGCCCGAATTGCGGGCCACCTTCAGCACGCTCGGCGGCGGGCTCTCGAGCCTCGAGCTCAAGGGAAAGAAGTTCCGGAAGAGCGGCGCCAAGGGCGAGGAGGCGCAGGTGGACCTCGTGCGCGTGGAGCCCGGCCAGGCGCTGCCGCTCTCGCTCATCGCCTCGAAAGAGCTCGGCGGCACCGGCGCGCTCGAGGCTGACCCGGCCTCGCGCAGCAGCATGCGCATCGCCGCACGCGACGAGCGGAGCGTCACCTTCGAGGGGAGGGTGGGCGAGGCCGAGGTGCGGAAGAAATTCACGGTCGGAGAAAGACCCTTCGAGCTCGGCCTGGAGCTCCGGGCCAGCGCGCCGCAGAAGGGGTCGCTCTACCTCCTCTACCCCGGCCACCTCGCTCCCGACGCGCCCAAGGCGGGCCTCCTCTCCAGCGGTGAGGTGGTGGAGACGGTGACTCCGCTCTGCCGCGCCGGGGGGAAGACCTCGCGCCAGGGCAAGGAGGCGATGGAGACGGTGGCCGGCACCGCCTCGTGGATCGGGCTCGACCAGCACTACTTCCTCGCCGCCGTGCTCCCCGCGCGCGAGGTGGGGGAGTGCCTCTTCTTCCGCGGGCCGAGGGAGGGCGACCGGGGGGTGGCGCTGAGGCTGCCCGTCGATGGCACCCTGGACCTCTCCATGAAGCTCTTCCAGGGGCCGAAGCAGCTCGACCTCCTGCGCCAGGAGGGCCGCAGCCTCGACAGCGCGGTGGACTACGGCGTGGTGACGAACCTCTTCGCCTTCTTCGCGCGGATCCTGCTCTACGTGATGAGGGTGCTGGAGAGCGTCGTCCACAACTGGGGCTTGGCGATCATCCTCCTCACCCTGCTCGTGAAGCTCATCCTCTATCCGCTCACCGCCAAGTCGATGCAGTCGATGAACGAGATGCGACGGCTCCAGCCGGAGATCGAGAAGCTCAAGGCGAAGTTCGGGCAGGACAAGGAGAAGCTGAACCAGGCGACCATGCAGATGTACCAGCAGCACAAGGTGAACCCGCTCGGCGGGTGCCTGCCGATGCTGCTCCAGATGCCGATCTGGTTCGCGCTCTACGCCACGCTGCAGACCTCGGTGGAGCTCTACCGCGAGCCCTTTCTGTGGCTCGCCGACCTGACCCGCTACGATCCGTACTACATCTTGCCCCTGCTCATGGGCGGGTCGAGCTTCCTCATGCAGAAGCTCTCGCCGCAGCCGGCCGACAACGCGCAGGCGAAGATGCTGCTCTACTTCATGCCCATCTTCTTCACCTTCATCATGCTGAAGCTGCCGGCAGGCCTCACGCTCTACATCCTCGTGAACAACCTGCTCTCGATCGCGCAGCAGCAGTGGCTCATGAGGCGGCACTCGGTGCCGCGGCCGGCCAAGGCCTGAGGTACGTATCGGGATACGAACGAGGAGGAGGTCCAAGCACATGCAGGAACGGGACGATGGACGGCCGGAACGGCGCGAGGAGCCGCCGCCGGCGAGCGCGCCGGAGAAGGTGGAGGCCGCGGCGGCCTTCTGCCGTGAGCTGTTCAGGCGGATGGGCGGCACCATCCGGGTGGAGGCCAGGGAGAGCCCCGAGGCCATCGCCGTCTCGCTTCACGCCGAGGAGGGAAACCGGCTCGACCTCTCGTCGGCGCTGGTGGAGGCGGTGCAGTACCTCGCGAACCGGGTGGCAAACCCCCGCGCCGAGGGCCGCAAGTGGGTGAACCTCGAGGTGGGCGGCTTCAGCGAGGACGCCGACCCGGTGGTGAAGGCCATGGCCGGCCGGCTGGCCGCCGCGGCGCGGCGGAGCGGCAAGGCGCTGGCGCTCGCCCCCATGAGCGCGCGGGAGCGGCGGCAGGTCCACCTCGCCCTGGTGGACGAGCCCGGCGTGTCCACCCATAGTGAAGGCGAGGGGCTCTTCCGGACGCTGTTCGTTGTCCCGTCCAGGCGCGGAGAGCCGGCCACCGGCGAAGATTGACCGGTGGTGAAGCCGAAGACCAGGGACGAGCGCCTCTTCGCCGCCGCCGTGCTCCGGCGGTCGTTCGAGCTCGACCATGCGGAGAGCGGTCCCGATTACCGGCAGATCTACGCTGGGGTGCTGCGCGACCTCGAGCTCGAGGACGAGGAGGTGCGCGCGCACCTCGAGGCGCACCGCGGTGAGGTGGAGGAGGCGGTGGGCCCGGGGCCGCGGTCGCGAAGCTGAGCCGTCGCGTAGGCTCCTCGGTCGCAGCCCTGGAGCTAGAGAGGGCTGGCGGCATCCTCGCAGTGCCGCATGCGAGCGAGAGCTCGTTCGGCACCCGTCCGGGGCAGGGTGAAGCGGTCGAGGTGCTCCAGGACGAGGCCGTGGCGCTCGGCGAGCTCGAGCAGGGCTGCCTCATCGGCCTTACCGAGCATCGCGAACAGGCGGCCTCCCGGCGCGAGGTAGCGAATGCCCAGGGGGAGCCAGCGGGCCGGGTCGGCCAGGGCCCGGCTCACCACCGCCTCGCATCGCGGCAGGCGCTCTCGCCCGGGTTCGCCTCCGGCGCGCACCGCCTGCGCCTTCACGTCGAGGGCGAGCAGGGCCGACACCGCCTTCACGAAGGCGATCTTCTTCGTCACGCTGTCACAGCACGTGACGGCGAGGCCGGGTCTCGCACACGCGAGGGCGATTCCCGGGAGACCCGCTCCGCTCCCGATGTCGAGGAGGGTCTTCGCCCCGCCCAGGACGCGCAGCAGGGCGAGGCTGTCCACCAGGTGAAGCTCCGCGACGCCCGCGACATCGGTGATCGCCGTGAGGTTCACCTTCGCGTTCCAGCGCAGGAGCTCGCGGGCGTAGCGCTCGAGGCGGGCCGGCGCCTCCGGGTCGAGCACGACGCCAAGCGCGCGGGTTCCGTGCCGGAGGGTGAGGTGAAAGAGCGGGGCATCGAAGGGGATCACGGCGTCTCTAGGTAGCGGCGCATCGCGGTGCCCGCTGCTCCGCCCCGGCCTGGAAGGGTGTTCCACATGTCCGGATGCCGCGCGTGCTCCGTTGCGGGGGGATCGAGTCAGCAGGATGGAGGAAGCCGAAGCTCTGTTCCACGTGGAACAGACGCTCAGATGGGAGTTAACCGCGGGGCGCCGAGGAAACCTATGGAGGCGCGACGAGCTGTTCGAACGAGACAAAGGCCGCGCCTCTGAGCTCAAGGGGGCCAAGGGGCCATCCCGCGAGGGAGCTCTTTCGTGGCGCGCTCGCGAACCACCGGCGCGCCCTGGGCGCTGCGCAAGAAGGACCGCGGCGAAGGTCGGGGCCGAGCCCGCAACCCGCGACCTTCAGCGTGGCGGGGGCTTCAGCAGCCTGGATGACATTCCAGGCACGAACCAAACGAAAACCGCGCGTGGCCGGCGAAACCAGCGGGAAACGAGCGGGGCAGTCCTTCGGGGTTCCTTCGGGCCAGCCGAGGGACCGAGCAATCCTCGAGTCGGAGCCAGGGAGAGCCTGGGCGCGGCGCTGTGGGTCGCGGCCGGGTCCGCCGCCACGCTCGACCTGACCCGACATGGCGTCGTTCCACGTGGAACACACTCACGTGCCCCATCCCCTTGCCAAGAGTCGCCACCCGGGGTACGGCTCGCGCGGAGCCCTATGCCTCGCGTCATCACCGTCGCAAACCAGAAGGGCGGGGTCGGCAAGACCACCACCGCCGTGAACCTCGCCGCCTCGCTCGCAGCCTCCGAGCGACGCAGCCTCCTCATCGACGTCGACCCCCAGGGGAACGCCGGCTCCGCCCTCGGAATCGCGCGCGACGGGGCTGAAGGGAGCGTCTACGACGTCCTCCTCGACGGCCGACCCCTCTCGGAGGTGGTGAGGCGCACCGAGCTCAAGTTTCTCGACCTCGTGCCCGCCAGTCGGCACCTCGTCGGAGCCGAGCTCGAGCTCGCCCAGCTCGACGGGAGAGAGCGGCGGCTCGCCGAGGCGCTCGGCCCCCTCGCGGGCGACTACGACTACGTCCTCATCGACTGCCCCCCCTCGCTCGGCCTCCTCACGCTGAACGGGCTCGTCGCCGCTCAGGGCGTCATCATCCCCCTGCAGTGCGAGTACTTCGCCCTGGAGGGGCTCGCCGACGTCCTTCGCACCATCGACCTCGTCCGGGAGTCGGCGAACCCGGGCCTGGAGGTGGACGGCATCGTCCTCACCATGTATGCGGCGAACAACCTCGCCTCCCAGGTCGAGAGCGAGATCCGCCAGCACTTCAAGAAGGATGTCTTCAAGACCGTGATCCCGCGGAACGTTCGGCTCTCCGAGAGCCCGTCGCACGGCAAGCCCATCCTCCTCTACGACGTTGCCTCCAAGGGGTGCCAGAGCTACCTCGAGCTCGCCCGCGAGGTGGTGAAGCGCATCGACAGGAGGAGGGCGGCATGAGCCTTGCGGACAAGCGCCGCCCCGCCCTCGGCCGTGGCATGGCGGCGCTCCTCTCGAATGCTCCCGCCCCGCCCGCGCCGGAGCGAACCCACGCACCAGTCGGGCGCGGCCTTCTCACGCTCCCCATCGAGGCCGTGGAGCGGAACCCCGCCCAGCCGCGAAAGCGGTTCGACGAGGCGCGCCTCGAGGAGCTGGCGAGCTCCATTCGCTCCCTCGGGGTGGTCGAGCCCGTCCTCGTACGCCGGGAGGGGCAGCGCTACCGCATCATCGCCGGCGAGCGCCGCTGGCGCGCCGCGCAGCGGGCCGGTCTGAAGGAGATCCCGGCTTTGCTCAGGGAGGCCACCGACGCCGAGGCCTTCGAGCTCGCCCTGGTGGAGAACCTCCAGCGAGAGGACCTCAACGCCATCGAGGAGGCCGAGGCCCTTCAAGCGCTCATCGCCGAGCACGGGCTCACCCAGGAGGAGGTTGCGCAGCGGGTGGGGAAGGAGCGCTCAACCGTGGCCAACGCGCTCCGGCTCCTGCGCCTCCCCGCCGAGCTGCGAGAGGCCGTTCGAGCCGGCGACCTGGAGATGGGGCATGCGAGGGCGCTGCTCGGGCTGAACGATGATGCCGCAATGCGTCAGCTTGCGGTCAGGGTGCTTGCCGAGCGGCTTTCGGTGCGCTCCACCGAGGCCCTCGTGCGCTCGCTCAGCGGGAGGCCGGGGCCGAAAGAGTCGAAGCCGGAGTCGCCGGCGGTTAGGGCGCTCACCGACCGGCTTCAACACCGGCTGGGATGCCGCTGCCGGGTCGTCACGAAGACTGCCGTGGCTGGACGGCTCGAGCTCGACTACACGTCGCTGGAGGAGCTCGACGGAATACTCGAGAAGCTTGGGGCGTAGTGTGTGGGTGCCGCCGCACCCATTTTGCAACCGCGGCGCGTTGACTCGAACGAGGCGTCATGCCTTTCTGGAAACCACCACGGGAGGAGACGGCCCTGGAACCTGACGGCACGACGCCGCCGGACCAGGCCGCTCCGCCGATGCTCGAAGAGGAGCCCACATCCATGGCCATGCTGAAGCGCGACGAGATTCTCGGGGAACAGCCCCCCTGCGAGCGGTGACCTCAACGCCCTGCTCGGGCGAGGCTCCGAGTTCGAGGGCAAGCTCACCTTCGAGGGCACCGTCCGCATCGACGGCAAGTTCACCGGCTCCATCGTCACCGGCGACGTACTGGTGGTGGGTGAGGGCGCCAAGATCTCCGCCGAGATCAACTGCGGGACGATCATCGTCCACGGCGAGGTGCAGGGCGACATCCGCGCGAAGACAGCGGTCGAGCTTCACCACCCTGCCAAGATGCGCGGCAACGTCGAGACGCCCTCCATCATGATCGAGAAGGGCGTCATCTTCGAGGGGCAGTGCAAGATGGAGAACCTCTCCGATTGGGGCGCGAGCGCCAGCCGCAAGGAGCTGCCCCCTGCACCGCCGCCGATGGCGGCGGTGAAGAGCTAGATACACGAGCGGCCAGTCGCCCGGGCTCAGGGGCTGACTGGCCGCTTCGTGAACAGTGACTCGCCCCGTTCATTGCCGGGGAGGGAGCGTCCGGTGCCGCGCCCGCGAGCTAGTTCACCTTCACCTGGATCGACTTGGCCTTCGCTTCAGGCTTCTTCGGCAGCGCCACCGTGAGGACGCCGTTCTTCGACTCGGCGTGGATCTTCTCCGCGTCGATGGTGGCCGGCAGCGAGAAGGAGCGGGTGAAGGTGCCGTAGGAGAGCTCGACCCGATGGTAGGCCTCGCGCTTGTCCTCGCGCTCGAGCTTGCGCTCACCGCGGAGGGTGAGGACGCCGTTCTCGAAGCGGATGTCCACGTCCTTCGGGTCGACCCCGGCGAGCTCGAAGCGCAGGGCCACCCCTTCCTCGTCCTCGTAGATGTCGACGTTGGGCGCCCACCCCACGGACTCTCCGCTGCCGCGGGCCAGCCTGTCGTCGAATAGCCTCGTCATCTCCTCCTGCATCCGGTGAAGGTCCCGGAGGGGGTCCCAGCGAGAAAGCATTGCCATGTTCCAATCTCCTTTGGTTTGTGGTCCGGTCAGGGCTGAACGTAAAGCTGCGCGCGGGTCTGTCAACTGCCCTCGATTGCGCTCTCCGCCCCTGTTGCAATGCGCCCCACACGCTCGCTTGACCGCCCCTGGGTCGCGTGTTAACCCCAGCCAACCCTATGATCGCAGGCACCCTTTCGCGGCGATACGCAAAAGCGCTCTTCGGCCTGGCGCAGGATTCCGGGCGAGCGGATGCGTGGGCGGGCCAGCTCGAGAAGGTGCGCGGCGCGATCACCGGGTCAGCCGAGCTCGCCGAGGTCCTCCTCGAGGGCCGGGAGGCCAGCCGGGCCGAGCGGGCATCCATCCTCCAGGCACTCGCCGGGAGGCTCGGCCTCGATGAGTCGCCCGCCCGCCTGCTCGCGCTCCTCGCCGAGCGCGACCGGCTCGCCCTCCTCGTCTCGGTCATCGAGGCCTTCACGGCGATGGCCGACGAGGCAGCGAACCGGGTGGCGGCGCGCGTCACCTCCGCGGTGCCCGTCGCTCCGGATGCACTCGAGCGGCTGGCGGCGAAGCTCTCCCGCGCCTCGGGCTCGGAGGTCCGCGTCGAGGCCGAGGTCGACCCGGCGCTCCTCGGCGGAGTGGTGGCGCAGGTGGGCCGGCTCACCTATGACGGTTCGGTCGTGACGCAGCTCGACATGCTGCGCGAGACCATGAAGCAGTGAAGCCAACGAGATGACGCGAGAAGGTGAACCGCTCGGCTTGACCGTCGCCCGGCCGGGCAGCGCCTCGTCGCGCCTCCATCGAACGCACCACCGCCGGCCGAAGGTCTTCCCGCCGGTCCGGGCCGGGAGCGACGCTCCCGCGACGACGTGAGGGACGCCATGGAAATCCGCGCCGACGAGATCAGCCGCATCATCCGGGAGCAGATTGAGCACTTCGGGAAGACGGTGGAGGTGAGCGAGGCGGGCACCGTCCTCTCCCAGGCCGACGGCGTGGCGCGCGTGGACGGGCTCGCGGGCGCGGCGGCGGGCGAGCTCCTCGAGTTTCCCCACGGCGTGCGCGGCCTCGTCCTGAACCTCGAGGAGGACAACGTCGGCGTCGCGGTGATGGGTCCCTACGAGCACATCCGCGAGGGCGACCGGGTGAAGCGGACCGGCCGCATCGCCGAGGTACCGGTGGGCGAGTCGCTCCTCGGCCGGGTGGTGGACGGGCTCGGCGCCCCCATCGACGGGCGCGGCCCCATCGCCGCCACCGAGATGCGCAAGATTGAGATCAAGGCCCCGGGCATCGTGAAGCGCAAGAGCGTGCACGAGCCGATGCAGACCGGCCTCAAGGCCATCGACGCGCTCGTGCCCATCGGCCGCGGACAGCGCGAGCTCATCCTGGGCGACCGCCAGACCGGCAAGACCGCCGTGGCCATCGACACCATCATCAACAACAAGGGGAACGACCTCGTCTGCGTCTACGTGGCGGTGGGGCAGAAGATGTCCACCGTCGCCCGGGTGGTGGACAAGCTCCAGCAGTACGGCGCCATGGAGTACACCATCGTGGTCGCCACCAGCGCCTCCGATCCGGCGCCGCTCCAGTACCTCGCCCCGTACACCGGCTGCACCATGGGCGAGTACTTCCGCGACTCCGGCCGTCACGCCCTCATCGTCTACGACGACCTCTCGAAGCACGCCGTCGCCTACCGCCAGCTCTCGCTCCTCCTCCGGCGCCCCCCGGGGCGCGAGGCCTACCCGGGCGACGTCTTCTACCTCCACAGCCGCCTCCTCGAGCGCGCGGCCAAGCTCTCCGACAAGGAGGGAGGCGGTTCGCTCACCGCGCTCCCCATCATCGAGACGCAGGCCGGCGACGTCTCCGCCTACATCCCCACCAACGTCATTTCCATCACCGACGGGCAGATCTTCCTCGAGACCGACCTCTTCAACTCCGGCGTCCGGCCGGCCATCAACGTCGGCATCTCCGTCTCGCGCGTGGGCGGCTCGGCGCAGATCAAGGCGATGAAGCAGGTGGCCGGGTCGCTCAAGCTCGAGCTCGCGCAGTATCGGGAGCTCGCCGCCTTCTCCCAGTTCGGCTCCGACCTCGACAAGGCCACCCAGGAGACGCTCGCGCGCGGCGAGCGCCTGGTGGAGGTCCTGAAGCAGGGGCAGTACCAGCCGATGCCGGTCGAGAAGCAGGTGATCCAGCTCTACGCCGCCACCGGCAAGGACGCGAAGGGCCAGGGCTGGATCCGGACGGTGCCCGGCCCCGAGGTGGAGCGCTACATGCGCGAGCTCCTCGAGTTCTTCGACAACCGCCACCCCGAGCTGGCGCGCACCATCGCCGAGAAGCGCGCCCTCGACGACGGGCTCCGGCAGGCGCTCGACGCGGCGCTGGAGGAGTTCCGCAGCGTCTTCCGCGCCGCGGGCGAGGCCTGAAGAACCCACCCGTCGCCGGCGCCCCTACCACCCCGAGGTTCCCGTGCCCTCCCTGCGCGACATCAGAACCCGCATCGGCTCGGTGAAGAACACCCGGCAGATCACCAAGGCCATGAAGATGGTGGCGGCCGCGAAGCTCCGGCGCGCCCAGGAGGCGATCACCCGAGCCCGCCCCTACGCCACCCTCCTCGAGCAGGCGCTCTCGCGCATCGCCGCGCAAGCCGAGGTGGACGGCGAGCTCGCCCATCCGCTCCTCGCCTCGCGCCGGGCCGCGCGCGCCGAGCTCCTCCTCATCACCAGCGACCGCGGCCTCGCCGGCGCGCTCAACTCCAACGTGCTCCGCCGCGCGCAGCGCTTCATCGCCGAGAACTCCGACCTCTACCCGGCCATCGAGCTCTCCACCATCGGCAAGAAGGCCCGCGCCTTCCTGCGCGCCCGCAAGCTCCCGGCGCGGCGCGAGTTCATCACCCAGCCGCTCCACTACGACCGGGCGCTCGCGATCGCCGACGAGTACGCGGCGCGCTTCCTCGCTGGCGAGGTCGACGCGGTCTTCCTCTGCTACAACGAGTTCCGGAGCGCCATCGCCCAGACCGTGGCCGTGCGCCAGCTCCTCCCGGTGCCGAGGCCGGAGGTGACCGGCGAGGCCCCCGCCGATTTCCTCTACGAGCCAGGCCGGGCTGAGCTCCTCGAGGCGCTCGTGCCGCGCCACCTCGCGCTCCAGGTCTGGCGCGCGCTCCTCGACGCGGCCGCGAGCGAGCAGGGCGCCCGGATGACGGCGATGGAGTCGGCCACCAAGAACGCCGACGAGATGATCGACGCCCTGACGCTCCAGTACAACCGGGCCCGGCAGGCCTACGTCACGAAGGAGCTCTCCGAGATCGTGAGCGGGGCCGAGGCGCTGAAGTGATGCGCCCTGCCGCCACGCATCCCTCGGAAGAGCGCGCGAAGTGAGACGAGGAGGACCCCATGGCCACCGAGCTTCACCCCCAGGACGGCAAGATCACCCAGGTCATCGGCCCCGTGGTGGACGTCGAGTTCCCGCCCGGCGCCCTGCCCGAGATCTACACCGCGCTCCTCGTCACCAACCCCGCGCTCGACGACCGGCCCGAGAACCTCACCATCGAGGTGTCGCAGCAGCTCGGGGAGAATACCGTGCGCTGTATCGCCATGGACTCCACCGAGGGTCTCGTGCGCGGCTTTCCGGTGCGGAACACCGGCGCGCCCATCAGCGTGCCGGTGGGGAAGCCCATCCTCGGCCGCATCCTCAACGTCATCGGCGAGCCGGTGGACGAGCGCGGGCCCATCGAGGTGGTGAAGCGGCTGCCCATCCACCGCGAGCCGCCGCTCCTCACCGACCTCGAGGTGAAGGTGGAGGCGTTCGAGACCGGCATCAAGGTGATCGATCTCCTCGCCCCCTACCTGCGCGGTGGCAAGATCGGCCTCTTCGGCGGCGCCGGCGTGGGGAAGACCGTGCTCCTCATGGAGCTCGTGAACAACGTGGCGAAGGAGCGCGGCGGCTTCTCGGTGTTCGCCGGCGTGGGCGAGCGCACCCGCGAGGGGAACGACCTCTACCACGAGATGATGGAGGCGGGCGTCATCGTCGAGGACGACCTCTCGAAGAGCCAGTGCGTGCTCGTCTACGGCCAGATGAACGAGCCGCCCGGTGCGCGCGCCCGGGTGGCCCTCTCGGCGCTGGCGGTCGCCGAGTACTTCCGCGACGAGGAGAACCGCGACATGCTCCTCTTCATCGACAACATCTTCCGCTTCACCCAGGCCGGCTCCGAGGTCTCCGCGCTCCTCGGCCGCATCCCCTCGGCGGTGGGCTACCAGCCCACGCTGGCCACCGAGATGGGCGAGCTGCAGGAGCGCATCACCTCCACCAAGAGCGGCGCCATCACCTCGGTGCAGGCCATCTACGTGCCGGCCGACGACCTCACCGACCCGGCGCCCGCCACCGCCTTCGCCCACCTCGACGCCACCACCACCCTCTCGCGCAAGCTCACCGAGATCGGCATCTACCCCGCGGTGGACCCGCTCGACTCCACCTCGCGCATCCTCGACCCGCTGGTGGTGGGCGAGGAGCACTACCGCGTCGCCCGCTCGGTGCAGGAGACCCTGCAGCGGTACAAGGAGCTGCAGGACATCATCGCCATCCTGGGCATGGACGAGCTCTCCGAGGAGGACAAGCTCACGGTGGCGCGCGCGCGGAAGATCCAGCGCTTCCTCTCCCAGCCCTTCCACGTGGCCGAGCAGTTCACCGGCAACCCGGGCAAGTACGTGAAGCTCGCGGACACCATCCGCGGCTTCAAGGAGATCGCCGAGGGGCGGCACGACGCGCTCCCCGAGCAGGCGTTCTACATGGTGGGCACCATCGAAGAGGCCGTGGAGAAGGCGAAGAAGCTCGCCCAGGGGTGAACCGATGCCGCTCGAGCTCGAGATCGTCACCCCGGAGCGCAAGGTGGCCGAGGTGCGCTGCGACGAGGTGCGCGCTCCGGGCGTCCTCGGCGGCTTCGGCATCCGGCCCGGCCACGCCAGCTTCATGTCGGCCCTGGCGGAGGGAGAGCTCACCGTGGTGCAAGGCGGCGCCGAGAGGAGCTACACCATCAGTGGGGGCCTCCTGCAGGTCGACCGGGACCGGGTGATCGTGCTCGCCGACGAGGCGGCCCCGGCCGCCGCCGGCACCAGTCCGGCGCCGTGAAGAGGCTACGCCTCCCTCTCGTCGCTCTCCTCACCGCGGCGACCTTCGCCTGCGCCGCGAGCCGCCCGCCGGGCGCTGCGGCCGAGGTGGTCGCTCCCGGCCCGCCGCTCCGGGTGGCGCTCGCCACCCCCGAGCTCGAGCTGTGGATGGAGGGCACGAAGGCCATCGACCCGGCAGAGGCGGCGCGCACCCTCGCGCAGAGCCGCACCGCGCTGGCCCGGGCCGCCGCCGGCCGCGACTTCATCACCGAAGGTGAAACAGACCTCCTTCTCGTCGTTCACGCGCGCGAGATCGCGCGCACCGCCGAGCGCCGCCGCGCCCAGGTGCTCTCGGTGGTGCTGGTGGTGGCGGTGGTGGTCGCGCTCATCGTGGCCGTGCTCGCCACCAGCGACGGCGGCGGCCGGCGCCGCCCGGCGCCGGTTCACCAGGCCGTGCCGGCCGGGGGCGGCCGGGTGCCGGCGTGGGGTCGCGGAGCCGGCTTCGCGCCCAGGCGCTTCCCGCCGCCGCCCCCCATCGGCGTCTCCCTGGGCGCGAGCATCTTCGTTCCGCTCGACAGCGAGCCGCTGCCGCCGCCTGCCCCCGGGCTGCCGGCGCCGAACGAGCTCCTCGCCGCGAGGAGCTGGCTCGACGGGGACGCCACCGAGCTCACGGTGGTGCTCGTCGAGGCCGCCACCGGCCTCTCCCGCTGGCGGCGCACGGTGAAGGGCTCGGCCAATCCGCGCAACGCCGAGGAGGTCTCACGGCTCCTCGACACCGCCCTCGCCGATCAGCCGTTCGGCCGGCGCCTTGCGCCGCTCGCGCTCGAGAGCCGCGCCCCCGGAGGCGCGCGCGGGGCCGCGCCTTCCGACGAGCCTGCGCTGGAGAACTGGCCGGAGGCCTCGCCCGAGAGCGTGCTCCCGCCCGAGCCTGATCCCGAGCCCGCGTACTGAGCGGCCGGCGCCACCGTGCGCCAGACCGTCGCCCCGAGGACGATGGTCCCCCCGACGAGCGCCCAGGGACCGGGCCGCTCGCCCACCACGAGGAAGGTCCACACCGGGTTCAAGACCGGCTCGAGCAGCACCAGCAGCGAGGCCTCGAGCGCGCTCGTCCCGGTGAGCCCGCGGACGAAGAGGAGGTAGGCGAGCCCGAGCTGGAAGACGCCCAGGTAGAGGACGAGGAGGAGGTCCGTACCGGTGGGCGCGGGGCCGGAGAACCAGAACGGCACGGTGAGGAGCGCGGCGAGGAGATTTCCGGCGGCGATGGCCGCGACCCCGCTCTCCCCCGCGCGGCGGAGCCCGACGATGCACAGCGCGAAGGCGACCCCCGAGCCGATGGCGAGGAGGTTTCCGGCGAGCTGCCCGGGCCCCAGCTCGTCGACGAAGAAGAGACCGAGCCCCAGCGCGAAGACCGGCATGGAGAGGAGCGCGCCGCGCCCCTGCCGCTCGTTGAGCATGAAGCGGGAGAGGAGGAGCACCCAGAGCGGCGCCGCGTCCTGCAGGAAGATGGCGTTCGCCGCGGTGGTGAGCTTGTTCGCCAGCGTGAAGGGCACCACCGTGCCGGCGTAGGCGAGGGCGGTGAGCCAGAGACCCGGCCCCGGCCGCCGCCGCGCCTCCGGAAAGGCGGCGAAGAGGAAGAGCGCCGCCACGAGCGAGCGGCCGCCGGCTATCTGCCAGCCGGAGAGGTGCGAGAGCTTCATGGCCGCACCGGCGGTGGACCACAGGGCGGCGGCGGCGAGGAGGAGGAGTCGGCTTCGGAGCATGGGCGGGGCCGCGGGGGTCGACCTCGCGGCGGCGGGAGTCTACACCGGGTCACGGCCCCCTCGAACAGGTCGGCGAGCGGAGCCCCAAGGGGCAAAACACCTTGAATTTCCGGGGCAAAAGAGCTAAAAACCCGCTCGTCGCTCCAGCGCTTCGCACCGCCCTCCGAGCCCGCCGCGCCACCTCTGGCGACCGCGCCAGGAAGGCCGCACGCGAGACGCGCCACCACCCCGACCTCACAAGATGACCGACGAGACCCTGCCTCCCCCGCCCCCGCCCGCACCCCATGCCGCTGCGTCCCCCGAAGGTCCGCGCGGTCAGGTGGCCATCGAGGACGAGATGCGGCGCTCGTACCTCGACTACTCGATGTCGGTCATCGTCGGCCGCGCCCTGCCCGAGGTGCGCGACGGCCTGAAGCCCGTCCATCGCCGCATCCTCTACGCGATGCACACCGAGGGGCTGCACGCCACGCACCGCTACTCGAAGTGCGCCGGCGTGGTGGGCGAGGTCCTGAAGAAGTACCACCCCCACGGCGACGCCTCGGTCTACGACGCGCTCGTCCGGCTCGCCCAACCGTGGAACCTGCGCTACCTGCTCATCGACGGGCAGGGCAACTTCGGCTCCGTCGACGGCGACCCGGCCGCTGCCTACCGGTACACCGAGTGCCGCCTGGAGAAGCTCGCCGACTGGCTGCTCGCCGACATCGACAAGGACACCGTCGAGTGGGGCCCCAACTTCGACGACTCCACCGAGGAGCCGCTCGTCCTGCCGGCCCGCTTCCCGAACCTGCTCGTCAACGGCTCGTCGGGCATCGCGGTGGGCATGGCCACCAGCATCCCGCCGCACAACCTCGGCGAGGTGGTCGACGCCGCGCTGCACCTCATCGCGAACCCTGGCGCCACGGTGGCGGAGCTCATGCGCTTCGTGCAGGGGCCGGACTTCCCCACCTCCGGCATCATCCTCGGGCGCGAAGGCATCCGGAAGGCCTACGCCGAGGGGCGCGGCACGGTGGTGCTGCGCGCCCGCACCGAGATCGAGACGCACGAGAGGACGGGCCGGGAGACGATCATCGTCACCGAGATCCCCTACCAGGTGAACAAGTCGAAGCTGGTCGAGCACATCGCCGACCTCGTCCGCGAGAAGCGGCTCGAGGGCATCAGCGACCTCCGCGACGAGTCGTCGCGCGAGGGCATGCGCATCGTCATCGAGCTGAAGCGCGACGCCATCGCCCAGGTGGTGCTGAACAACCTCTTCGCCCACACCGCCCTGCAGACAGGCTTCGGGGTGACGCTCCTCGCCATCGACGGCGGGCAGCCGCGCATCCTCACCCTGAAGCAGATGCTGGAGCGCTTCGTCGCCCACCGGCGCGACGTGGTCACCCGCCGCACGCGCTTCGAGCTGCGGCAGGCGCGGGCGCGCGAGCACATCCTGCTCGGCCTGCAGATAGCCCTCGACCACCTCGACGCGATCATCACGCTCGTCCGCGAGGCGCCGGACCGCGAGACCGCCCGCGACCAGCTCATGGCGCGCTTCGGCCTGTCCGAGCTGCAGGCGAAGGCGATTCTAGAGATGCAGCTCCAGCGCCTCACCGGCCTCGAGCGGCAGAAGATCCTCGACGAGCTCGCCGAGGTGCAGCGGCTCATCGCCCGGCTCACCGAGATCCTCGGCTCGGACGCCGAGCTCATGAAGGTGATCGCGGGCGAGCTCGCCGAGGTCCGGCAACTCTTCGCCGACCCGCGCCGCTCGGAGATCCAGGCCGCGGCCGGCGACTTCGACACCGAGGACCTCATCGCCGAGGAGGAGATGGTGGTCACCATCTCGCACCGCGGCTACGTGAAGCGGAACGCGGTCGACCTCTACCGGGCGCAGCGGCGCGGCGGCAAGGGGATCATGGGCGCTGGGAAGCGCGACGAGGACTTCCTCGAGGCGCTCTTCGTCGCCTCCACCCACAGCTACCTGCTCGTCTTCTCCGACCAGGGCCGCGTCTACTGGCTCAAGGTGCACGAGATCCCCGAGGCGTCGCGGAGCGCGCTCGGCAAGCCCATCGTGAACCTGGTGCAGCTCGCCCAGGGCGAGAAGGTGGCGGCCATCCTGCCGGTGCGCACCTTGCCCGAGCCGCCCGCCAGCCGCGACGAGGCGCTCGACGCCGAGGCTGTCGTGGCGAGCGCGGAGGCCGAGAAGGAGTCGGTGGCCACGCTCGGGCAATACGTGTTCGCGGCCACGCGGCGCGGCGAGGTCAAGCGGACCCGGCTCGACGCCTTCAGCCGCCCGCGCGACAAGGGGATCATCGCCCTCGGTATCGAGGAGGGAGACGCGCTCATCGCCGCCCGCCTCACCGACGGGGCCTCGCACATCCTGCTCTCCACGGCGCGGGGCATGGCCATCCGCTTCGAGGAGACCGAGGTGAGGGCCACCGGGCGCGGGGCCTACGGGATGCGGGGGTTGACGCTCGGCGAAGGCGACGAGGTGGTGGCGGCGGAGGCGGTGCCTTCACCGCGCGAAGGCGAGCCGGAGCCCACCATCCTCACCGTCACCGCCCACGGCTTCGGGAAGCGCACCGAGCTCGCGCAGTACCGGGTGCAGGGCCGGGGCGGAAGAGGGGTCATCAACATCAAGACGGCCGGGCGCAACGGGCCGGTGGTGGCGGCCCTCCCCGTCTCCGACAGCGACGAGGCGATGGTCATCACCAACCGTGGAATGCTCATCCGCGTGGCGGTGAAGGGCATCCGCCTCTCCGGCCGGAACGCCATGGGGGTGACCATCATCAGCGTCGGGGAGGCGGAGGAGGTGGCCGGCGTCGCCCGCGTCGCCGAGACGTCGGCCGAGGACGAAGAGGCAGAGGGCGCTGGTTTGCCTGAGGGCGAGGTCTCGCAGTTCCCGGGGCCGGCCGAGGAGGGAGGCCCCGCGGAGGCGCCGGACGATGAGCCTCCGGGTGAAGAGGCGGGCGGCGACGGAGAGGGCGGCGAGCCGCCCGGCGAGGGAGGAGACGACCAGTGAAGATCCCGCGGAGCGAGGCCCTCTTCGCGAGGGCTCAGGAGCTCTTCCCCGGCGGCGTGAACAGCCCGGTGCGCGCGTTTCGCGGCGTGGGGGGCACGCCGAGGTTCATCGCCCGGGGCGCCGGCCCGCGCATGTGGGACGTCGATGGTCACGCCTACCTCGACTACGTGGGGAGCTGGGGACCGCTCATCCTGGGCCACGCCCACCCCGAGGTGGTGGCCGCCGTCACCGCGGCCCTCTCCGAGGGCGCCACCTTCGGCGCGCCCTCGCCCCGCGAGCTCGCCCTGGCCGAGCGGGTGAAGGCGCGCGTGCCCTTCGTGGAGCGGCTGCGCTTCGTCTCCTCCGGCACCGAGGCCACCACCGCGGCGCTGCGGCTGGCGCGCGGCTTCACGGGACGTGACGACGTGGTGAAGTTCGACGGCTGCTACCACGGGGCCGGAGATTCGCTCCTGGTGAAGGCCGGCTCGGGCGTCGCCACCCTCGGCCTGCCCGATTCGCCCGGCGTGCCGCCGGACCTCGCCCGCCACACCCTCACCCTCCCCTGGAACGACCTCGCCGCCGCAGAGGCGCTCTTCGCCGCGCGCGGAAGGGAGATCGCCTGCGTCATCACCGAGCCGGTGGTGGGGAACATGGGCGTGCTCCTCCCGCGGGAGGGATACCTCCAGGGCCTCCAGGCGCTCTGCCGCGCCCACGGCGCGCTCTTCATCGTCGACGAGGTGATGACCGGCTTCCGCCTCGCCCCTGGCGGGGCGTGCGAGCTCCTCGGCCTCTCGCCCGACCTCGTCACCCTGGGGAAGATCATCGGCGGCGGTCTGCCGGTGGGGGCCTTCGGCGGCCGAGCCGAGGTGATGGACCGGATCGCCCCCGCCGGGCCGGTCTACCAGGCGGGAACCCTCTCCGGGAACCCGCTCGCCATGGCGGCCGGGGAGGCCACCCTTCGGCTCCTCACCCCGGCCTCCTACGCCCGGCTGGAATCGCTTTCGGCGCGCCTCGCCGAGGGGCTCCGCGCCGCCGCCGAGGCGGCTCGCCTCCCGGTGCAGGTGAACCGCCAGGGCTCCATGGTCACCCTCTTCTTCGCGGAGCATCCGGTCTTCGACGCCGCTTCCGCCCGGCGGGCCGACGCGAGGCGCTTCGGCCGCTTCTTCCACGCCATGCTCGAGCGAGGTGTGTACCTACCGCCCTCGCAGTTCGAGTCGGCCTTCGTGTCGCTCGCCCACGCGGAGGACGACGTGGAGGCGACGATCGCGGCCGCGGGCGAGGCGCTGTCGGAGCTCGCCTCGAACCCCACGTGACCGGGCGCATGCCCGGGAGGGACGCTCCGGTGCCCGGTCCTTCGATTGACGGCCTGCGGCGTGGCCGGTAGTAAACTCGCCGTGCCGGAAGAGGGCGATGGGCGACAGAAGGGGCCACCGCGTGGCGAGCCGACCTCCGACCTCGCCGCCGGCTATCGCCGCGCGGCCCCCTACATCGCCGCCTCCACGCAGCTCGTGGGCTCGGTGGCCGGGATGACCCTGCTCGGCTGGTGGGGCGATACGGAGCTCGGCCACGAGGTGCCCTGGATGTTGATGCTCGGGGCGGTGCTCGGCGCGGTGGGCGGCTTCGTGAGCTTCTTCAAGACCATCGCCACCCTGGGGCGGGAGCGGCGTGGATGAGCCGGCCCCTCCTCCTCGGCCTCGCGCTCGCCCTCACCGCGGTGGCGGTGGCCGCTGCCGTGCCCTGGCGCCGCGGCGCGCTGCCCGGCGCGCTGGGCGCCTCCCTCACCGGGCTCGCCTCGCTCTTCCTCATGCGCCGGAGCGCGCGCGCCGCGCGGCCGGTGCAGGCCTCGCTGCTCGTGATGGCGCTCATGTTCCTCGTGCGCATCGCGGTGGTGGCGCTCGCCACCATCCTCGTCGCCCGCGCCGGGGCGAGCGTCGCTGCCTTCCTCACCGCCTTCTTCGTCCCCTATTTCCTCTTCACCGCGGTCGAGGGGCTCCTCTTCGCCTCGCTCGCCCGCGCCCCGGGAAGAACGGCATGACCTCCTCGATGACGCGATTCTCCCCCTCTCTCCCGCGCGCGGCGCTCCTCTTCGCCGCCCTCCTCGCGCTCCCCCTCCTCGCGCGTGCGGAGGAGGGCGCGGACGAGACGGGCATCGTCGAGCAGCTCGAGCGGGCGGAGGCCGAAGGGGCCGGGCACGAAGCCGGCCACGAGGCCACCCTCTCCGGCGTGATGCTCCACCACGTCACCGATGGTTACACCCTCCAGCTCCCCGGCTACTGCCACGGGGGCCTGAGCTTCAGCTGCGAGATCAATCTGCGCGCGATCTTCGGTGACGCGCTGGTGTTACACTTGGGCGGCACCACCCTCGACATGACCCCCAGCCGCCACCTCGTGATGATGTGGATCGCCTCGGCCCTGCTCCTCCTCGTGGTGCTCGGCGCCGCGCGGAAGCGCAGCCTCGTCCCGCGCGGCCTCTACAACTTCATCGAGCTCCTCGTGCAGTTCGTGCGGGTGGAGATCGCCGGCAAGAACATCGGCGAGCGCGACGGCGACCGCTTCGTGCCCTACCTCGCCACCGTCTTCTTCTTCATCCTCTTCGTGAACCTCTTCGGGCTCGTGCCCTGGGCCGCCACCGCCACCGGCAACATCTCGGTCACGGTGGCGCTCGCCCTCTTCACCTTCCTCATCACCCAGTTCGCCGCCATCCAGGCGCAGGGCCTCGGGGGCTGGCTCCGCCACCTCACCGGCGGCGTGCACCCGCTGCTCTGGCCCATCATGGTGCCGGTGGAGGTGATGGGGCTCTTCACCAAGCCCTTCGCCCTCACCATCCGTCTCTTCGCCAACATGGTGGCCGGGCACATCGTCATCCTCTCGCTCCTCGGCCTCATCTTCGCGCTCGGCTCGCCGCTCGTGGCGGTGGGCTCGGTGCCGATGGCGCTCGCCATCTTCATGCTGGAGATCTTCGTCTCCTTCGTGCAGGCCTACATCTTCACCATGCTCTCCTCGCTCTTCATCGGGCAGGGCCTCCAGCACGGCCACGACGCCGCCGGCCCGGGCATTGGCCACGTCGAGCACGGCGAGGGACACGGCGCGCACGCGGCGCCCACCTCTTCACACGCGGCGGGGAGCCCCCTCGGCCACGGGTAGTCGAGCGCGGTACGCGCCCCGGCCACGGGCGGCCCGGAGAGTCCGCCCCTCGAAGGCAGTCACGGAGAGTCCCATTCCATGAACCCCATCGCCCTAGGCTTTCTCTCGGCCGGCTTCGGCGCCGGCCTGGCCGTCCTCGGCGCCGCGCTCGGCATCGGCAAGCTCGCCGCCGCCGCCTGCGACGGTACCGCCCGCCAGCCCTCCACCGCCGGTGACATCCGCACCACCATGATCATCTCCGCCGCCCTCATCGAGGGCGTCACCCTCTTCGCCATCGTGGTGTGCGTCTTGCTAGCCATCAAGGCCTGACCTGGGCGGCGGCCGGGGCGTCATCGGGCGCCCCGGCCGCCGCCACGCCACCGCATCCCCGCAGCTCGTCGCCCGCGAACAGAACCGAAGGGAGCCTTGACCCATGAACGCGCTCATCACGCCGGTCCTCGCCGCCGGGATCATGGACCTCGAGCCAGGGCTCACCCTCTGGACGGCCATCACCTTCCTCGTCCTCGTCTTCGTCCTGGCGCGCTTCGCCTGGAAGCCCATCCTGCGAACCCTCGACCAGCGCGAGCGCACCATCCGCGAGGCGGTGGAGCAGGCGCGCAAGGGGCGCGCCGAGGCGGAACGCATGCTCGCGGAGCAGACCACCTCGCTCGTCGCAGCCCAGCGCGAGGCCGCCGCCCTCGCCGCCCGCTCGCGCCAGGAGGCGGAGACCTTGCGCCAGGAGCTCACCCAGCGCGCGCGCAAGGAGGCCGAGGAGATCGTCAGCGCCTCGCGCCGACAGATCGTGGACGAGAAGGCGAAGGCCATCGCCGAACTGCGCGGCGAGGTGGCCGACCTCGTGGTCAGCGCCACCCGCAAGCTCGTGAAGCTCTCCATGGACGAAGTCTCGCAGCGGCGGCTCGTCGAGGAGTACATCGAGCGGTTGCCGAGCTGAGTCGCCAGGCGGCTCGCTCCTTTGAGCGCGGCCCTCTTTCTGCTACCACCTCGCCCATGTCCCTCGGCATCGGCATCGTGGGGCTTCCCAACGTGGGGAAGTCCACCCTCTTCAACGCGCTCTCCGGCTCGGGCAAGGCGCAGGCGGCGAACTACCCCTTCTGCACCATCGACCCCAACGTGGGCATCGTGCCGGTGCCCGACCCGCGGCTGCTGGCGCTCTCGCGGCTCTTCAACCCGAAGAAGACCACCCCCACCACGCTCGAGTTCGTGGACATCGCGGGCCTGGTGGCCGGGGCCTCGCGCGGCGAGGGGCTCGGAAACCAGTTCCTCTCCCACATCCGCCAGGTGGACGCGGTGGCCCACGTGCTCCGCTGCTTCGACGATCCCGACGTGGTGCACGTGGCGGGCGCGGTCGACCCGCGCAGCGACCGCGACACCGTCGAGACCGAGCTCATGCTGAAGGATCTCGAGTCGGTGGAGAAGCGGCGCGAACGCGCGCTGAAGGGGGTGAAGGCGGCCGGCAAGCCCGGTGAGCTCGCCCGCGCGGAGCTCGCCGCGCTCGAAAAGGTGAAGGCCGGCCTCGAGGCGGGGGTGCCGGTGCGGGCGCAGAAGCTCACCGACGACGAGCGCGCCCAGGCCGCCGACCTCTTCCTCCTCACCGCCAAGCCCGTCGTCTACATCGCCAACGTGGACGAGGCGCAGCTCGCCCGCGCCGACGAAGATGAGCGGGTGCTGGCGGTGAAGGCGCTCGCCGCCGAGGAGGGCTTCGAGGCGGTGGCGCTGTGCGGCAAGGTGGAGGCGGAGCTCGCCGAGCTCGCCGAGGAGGAGCGGCGCGAGTTCCTCTCGAGCCTCGGGCTCGCCGAGCCGGGCCTCGACCGCCTCGTGCACGCCGGCTATCGCGAGCTCGGGCTCCTCACCTTCTTCACCTCCGGCGAGGACGAGTGCCGCGCCTGGACGGTGCGGCAGGGGGCGAGGGCGCCCCAGGCGGCGGGCGTCATCCACACCGACTTCGAGAAGGGCTTCATCAAGGCCGAGGTGATCCGGGTGGAGGACCTCCTCGCCCTCCGCAGCGAGGCGGCCGTCCGCGAAAAGGGGCTCCTCCGCGTCGAAGGGAAGGAGTACGTGGTGCAGGACGGTGACGTCATGCACTTCCGGTTCAACGTCTAATCGGGCGAGGCTGCGCCCTCGCCCGGAGCCGTCCTGGCCCTTCGGGCCGTATCGCGAGTGGGGCCGCTGCGAGGGGGAGCTGCGTGGGCCAGTCGCTCTCCCGCGGGACTGTCGTGAGAGGGCGTCCAGGGCAGGCTGACGCTCGTGGCGACACGCGGAGGGAGCGGTGGACCGGTTCGTCGGCATGGACGTGGGGGCGGAGACGCTCAAGGTGGTCGAGCTCGACTGCCTGGGGCCACCGCTCAAATCCCACCTGTCGGGGGGTGAGGCCGTGCGCACGGCCCGGCGCGCGCTCGTCGTCGAGCACCACAAGCTACCCGGGCCACGCCTCCTCGAGATCCTCGGCACGCTGGGATGGGGCGAGGTGGCGGGTGCGGCGTCGACGGGCGCGCTGGGACGCCAGGTGAACCTCCCGCGCGTGCCGCAAGCGCAGGCGCTCTCGGCCGCCCACCGCTTCCTGCACGGGGATGACCCCGCCACCATCGTCTCCATCGGGAGCCACCGCTCCCTGGTGCTCGAGCTGCGCGGGGTGGGGAGGGAGGTGCTGCGCCGCAGTTCGCGCTGCGCGCAGGGCACCGGCAACTTCCTGCGCCAGCTGGTGGAGCGGTTCGGCCTCTCGGTCGAAGAGGCGGTCGAGCTCGCCGCCGACGCGCCCGCGGCGCCACTCTCCGGACGCTGCCCGGTCATCCTCAAGACCGACATGACGCACCTCGCCAACGCGGGTGAGGGGAAGGAACGCATCCTGGCTGGCCTCCTCGACGCCATCTGCGAGAGCGTGGAGGTGCTGGTGAAGCCGCGCGCCTCGCCGCGGCGGGTCTACCTGTGCGGCGGGGTGGCCCGTTCGAGCCGGGTGCGTCGGCACTTCGCGGAGTTCCTCCACCGTCACGGCATGGAGCTCATGCCAGCGCCGGCGGAGGAGGGCCTCTGCCTGGAGGCCTTGGGCTGCGCCCTCGTCGCCGCGCGCGCAGGTGGACCGCGACCACCTCCGCTCTCCGCGCTCATCCTGTCACCCCGGGAGCACCAGCTGCAGGCGCTCCCCGCGCTCACCTCCGCGCTACCGCGGGTACGCCGCCTGCCCCCGCCTCCGCCCTTCGAGCTGGAGGGGGCGCGCGACGTGGTTCTCGGGCTCGACATCGGGTCCACCGGCTCCAAGGCGGTGGCGCTCGACGCCCTGGCGCGCCGGCCGCTCTGGGACGGCTACACCCGAACCGCCGGCTCGCCGGTGGGCGCGGCGCAGGAGCTGGTGCGCCGCTTCCTCGACTCCCCTGCGGGACTCCACCGCGTGCGCGGCCTCGGGGTCACCGGCTCCGGGCGCGAGCTCGTGGGGTCGCTCCTCGCCACCGTCCACGCCCGCGAGGCGATCTACGTGCTGAACGAGATCGCTGCGCACGCGGAGGGGGCGCTCTCCCTCGATCCGCGCGTCGATACCATCTTCGAGATCGGCGGCCAGGACGCGAAGTACATCCGCCTGGCCGGAGGCCGGGTGATCGACGCCGCCATGAACGAGGCGTGCAGCGCTGGCACCGGCTCCTTCATCGAGGAGCAGGGGAGGCGCTTCGAGGGTGTGACCGACGCGGCGCAGCTGGGGGCCCTGGCGCTGGCCGCCCCCGGCGGCGTGGTCCTGGGCCAGCACTGCTCGGTCTTCATGGCGGAGGCGATCGACGAGGCCCTGGCGCAGGGCGTCGCCCAGGACCGCATCATGGCGGGCCTTCACGACGCAGTGGTGGCGAACTACCTCGACCGCGTGAAAGGCAGCCGCCCCGTGGGGCAGGTGATCTTCTGCCAGGGGATGCCCTTCGCCTCCGACGCCCTGGCGGCGGCGGTGGCGCGCCAGACCGGAGCCGAGGTGATCGTGCCGCCGGCCCCGGGCCTCATGGGTGCCCTGGGCATCGCGCTCCTGGCCGCCGGGGAGCTCCCGCTCGCAGAGCTCCCGGCTGCCGACCTGCGCCGCTTCCTCGCGGCGCGGGTGGAGGGCAAGGACCAGCTCGTCTGCCGATCCACCCGCGGCTGTGGCGGTGCCGGTAACCGCTGCCGTATCGACCGCCTGACCACGGTGAGCGAGGGCGCGCGCGGGCGCTTCACCTGGGGTGGAAGCTGCTCGCTGTGGGACGCCGGCGCCCGCAGGAGGAAGCTGCCCGACCGCACGCCCGATCCCTTCCGGGAACGGCGCGAGCTGCTGGCGGACCTGGTGGCGGCCCTGGCACCGCGTGGCGAGGCGCGCCGCGTGGTGGCCATGACCGACGAGTTCCAGCTGAAGGGGCTGCTTCCCTTCTTCGCCACCTTCGTCCACGGCCTGGGGTTCGACGTGCGGATCTCCACCGGCGCCACCCGCGCGGCGCTCGCGCGCGGTGTCGCGGGGGCGAACGTCCCCTTCTGCGCCCCCATGCAGATGTGGCACGGCCTGGTGGCCGCGATGGCCGCCGCACGGCCCGACCTCCTCTTTCTGCCCATGCTGCGCGACCTGCCGCGGGTGGCGGCCGAGCGCGTCGCCACGGTCTGCCCCATCGCGCAGGCCGCGCCCGATCTCCTGCGCTGGGACCTCGGGCCGGCCGCTCCACCCATCCTCTCGCCCATCCTCGACATCGGGCCCGGCCAGCTCGACAGCCCACGCTTCCTCGAGGGTTGTCGATCGCTGGCGACCTCGCTGGGCGTCAGGGACGAGCGGGCCTGGCGGGCGGCCTGGCAGCGGGCGCGCGTGGCGCAGGAGCGTTTCGACGCGGCACTCTCCGAGCTGGGGGAGAGCGCCCTCGACGCCTGCCGGCGGGGTGGTCTCACCCCAGTGGTCGTGCTGGGACGGAGCTACACCCTGCACAACGACGTCCTCAACTCGAACGTCCCCTCGATCCTCCGCGAGCAGGGCGCCGTGGCCATCCCGCTGGACTGCTGGCCGCTCGCCCCGGACGCGCCGTTCTTCGAGGACGTCTACTGGGGCCATGCCCAGCGCATCCTCCGCGCTGCCTGGGACCTGCGCCGCCGCCCGGACGTCTACGCCGTCTACTGCTCGAACTACGCGTGCGGTCCCGACTCCATCACCGTGCCCCTCTTCGCCTCGCTCATGGAGGGCCGCCCCTTCGCGCTCATCGAGACCGACGGGCACACCGGTGACGCCGGCACGAAGACGCGCATCGAGACGTTCCTCCACTGCGTGCGCGAGGCCCGGCGGGCGGGCGAGACGGCGGTGCCGCCCGGTGCTGGCGCGCTGCGGGTGGCACCGCAACGGCTCCTCGAGCTCGCGCGCCGTCGCGAGTGCCTGCTGGTGCCGTCCATGGGGCCAGCGGCCGCTGCGGTGGCGGCGGCGCTGTGCGGGCTCGGCCTGCGCGCCGAGGCGCTGCCGCAACCCACGCGCGAGACGCTCCGCCTCGGGCGACGCCACACCTCGGGCAAGGAGTGCCTGCCCTTGACGCTCACGCTGGGGAGCCTGCTCGAGCGCATCGAGCAACCGGAGGCGCGGCGGGAGCGCTTCACCTACCTCGTGCCCGGCGCCCAGGGCCCCTGCCGCCTCGGGGCCTACAAGCAGCTCCACCAGCTCGTGCTGCGCCGGCTGGGCCACGCTGCGCGGGTGAAGATCTGGTCACCCTCCTCCGGCGACTACTTCCAGGGACTGCCGCCCGGGTTCAAGGCGGTGGTCTTCTCCGGACTCTGTGCGGCGGGAATGCTCGAGCAGGCCTTGCACCACGTGCGGCCGGCCGAGGTGCGGCCGGGCGCGGCGGCGGCCGTCCACGCCGCATTCACCGCACGGCTCCTGCGGCGGCTGGAGGAGGCGGCCGCGGGCGAGCTCTCGGCGGCGCGGGCGCTCCTCGAGGTGGGCACGGGGCGGCTCTACGGGGTGACCGAGCTCGTGCGCCAGGCCGCCCGCGAGCTGGCAGCGCTGGAGCTTCAGCGCGACCTCCCCACCGTGCTCCTGGTGGGCGAGATCTACGTGCGGTGCGAGCCCTTCGCCAATGGCCGGGCAGCGGAGGCGCTGGAGGCGCGCGGGCTGCGCACGCGCATCGCGCCGGTAGCGGAGTTCGTGGAGTACGCCGACCACCTCCAGCGGAGGAGGGGCACGCCCCCGGCTCCGGCAGAGCGGCTGGAGCGGGCTCTGCGCACTCGCATCCAGCGCCTCTGCCACGACGCGGCCGGCGGGGCGCTGGGATGGCCCCGGCCCGCGGCAGTCCCGGAGGCGCTGGAGGCCGCCGCCCCCTACCTGCGCGACGCGCTGGAGGGCGAGGCCGTGCTCACCCTGGGCGGCTCGCTCGCCGCCTGGCGCAAGGGCGAGATCGACGCGGTGGTGTCGGTGGGTCCGCTCGAGTGCATGCCCAACAAGATCGCCGAGGCGCAGCTCCACCACGCGCGGGAGGCCGAGGGGCTCCCCTCGCTCACCCTCTCGCTCGACGGCGACCCGGTGGACCCCGAGGTGCTGGACGGCTTCGCCTTCGCGGTGCGAGAGCGCCATCGGGAGCGGCTCTCTGGTGGGCGCGCCCGGAGCGGGCCGCAGGACCCGAGCGGCGGCCCCGACGCGGGAGAGCTCTCCCCGGCGGGCGGGGCGCGACCGCGAAGTCACGCCCCGTCGCCGGGTCCGAGCGCGCCCTCCCGGACGGGCTCGAAGTAGCGCGCCCTGGCCGCGGGATCGGCCGGGATCGAGCGTGGCGCGGGGAGCTCGGCCGTCGCGCCCGGCTCCGCGGGAGTGGCCTCGTCCAGCGCCGGCGCCTGGCGGCCCTCCTGCCGTGCGCGGGCGACCTCCGCGAAGAGCCGCACCCACAGATCGCGGCGCGCCTGCGCCGCGGCGGGAGGGATTGCCGGCACCTCGAAGAAGAGCACGCCCGATTCGCCCAGGACGGCGGTGGCCGGTTCGAGGCCGGGAAAGGCACCCGTCGCCACCCGGCAGAGCAGCGGCAGGTCGAGGTGAGTGCCGGGGCCGCTCAGCGAGACCAGGCGGCCGCGGGGGCTCCGCGATGCGGCCACGGCGAACCCGAGCGGCGAGCGGCTCGCCGCCCGAGGGGGTGGGGGCGCCGAGGCCGCCGCCCCGCGGAGCGCGGCGAGGTGTCCCGCCGCCAGCGCGCGCGCGCCGAGGCCGCTGCGGCTCGCGATCGCCGTGCGGACGAGCCACGCCGCCAGGGCCACGCCCAGCACCGCCAGCGCCCGTGGGTGCGCGCGGGCCCGCTCCGCCAGCGCGAGCGCCACCGCCACCTCCGCGACCGCCATCCAGCGGGACTGGGAGATGCCGAGCAGGTGCGGCCGCTCGTCGGCCCGCAGGCCCTCCAGGCCGAAGCGGATCACCGCGTAGCCGACCAGGAAGAAGGACAGCGCGGCGCCGGCCTCCCCGAGCAGGGTGAAGAGCACGGTCCCCACGCCGATGGCGACGAGGGCGACAGCCTCCACCACCTGCACCGGGAACAGGCGCACGCCCACCCACGGTGCGGCGAAGCCGTCCCGCACGAGCTCGGGGCCGTACCGGATGCCCAGCGCGCTCGGAAACCCGTGGCAGCAGCCGACGAGGATGCAGCCGGTGCGCCCCGCGGCCAGGAAGAACGCGAGCCCGCTGGCCACCGCGTCGAGGTACCCGAGCGGCGGCTCGCCGAACGCGAGGAGCGCGCCGGTCGCGCACGCCAGCGCGAACCAGACGTGCTCCAGGAGCACCAGCTGCTCCACGCCGGTGATGCGCTTGCGGGCGAGCGCGTAGGCGAAGAACGACGCGCCGCAGACGGCTGCGAGCGCCGCCAGCACCGCCAGCGAGCGGCCCCTCGCCGCGCCGGTGGCGAGGGTGACGACGACCCCGACGTGGAACCCGGCGATCCCGCACGACCGGAACGCCGGCACCTCGCGGCCGAGCGAGAAGAACCGCGTCCGCGGCAGCGCGTCGAGGAGGCGGTTCACGCGATCGACGGGGTCCATGATCGCTCCCTTCCTCCGCGCTCCCTCCGGTTCGGGCGCCCGGTCAGGTGAACCATTCGCGGCGAGCACGCTTCCCGCGCGTCGAGCCGCGCCAGGCCCCGGAGCCCCGATCCGGGCCGCTCGCTCGAGCTGGGAAGCGCCATCGGCTCACGTTACGCCGGCTCGGCGAAGAAGATCGCCGGGGTCACGCCGTCGTCCCTGCGCCAGAGAACGTGGCGCCCCATCGGCCCCGCGTGCGTGAAGAGCTCACCCGCGGGGCCCTCCGTGCCGGGCGCGTCCCGGAGCGCGCGCTCGCACCAGCCCAGCCAGTCGTCCCGGTCGAAGCCTTCCGCGACCTCCGGGCGGCGGAACCAGTCGATCGAGACCGGCGCGCCGAGGATCGGCTGCGGGCCGGCCGACGGCACGTGCCGCTTGCGCCCGTCGCTCCTCAGGTACCGGTGCATGTCGGCGGCGGCGCGGGCGTAGCCCGCCAGCACCGGCATTCCCCAGCGGTCGAGCCACTCTGCCTTCTCCGGGAGGAACGCGTCGGCGAGGAGGCCGTGCGCCTCGAGGTCGCGCAGGAGCGCGGGCCGCCCGGCCTCGCTCGCGTCCGGGACGTCGAACGCTGCGGCCCGCGCCTCCAGCGGCCGCAGTGCCGCGTCCTCTCCCTGTGCCGGCGCGTGCCACTGGGGGTCGCGCGCCCTGAAGAGCCATGGGCCGGGCGGCTTCGGCGCCGCGGCGCGGAGCCGCACCAGCTCGTCGAGGAGCCCGGCCAGGGTCGAGCGCGGCAGGGCCAGCGCCTCCCCGGTGAAGGAGAGCACGCAGGCGTCGTCGCCGAGCGGACCACCGCCAATGAGCCGCCACCAAGTCGCGAGCGCCTGGAGGTCGTCGCCCGGCCCCGGCCGCCGGACGACCGCGTCTGCCTCGAAGAGGTCCTCGCCGCGCGCGAGCGCGCCGCGCAGGTCGAGGCGCCCGGCCGCCGCCCGGTTGAGCACCCAGCCGAGGGGTGCCTCCGGGCCACGACCGGGGGCTACCCGCGGCCCCATGGGCGTGGGGACGAGTGGCAGCGCGACGGGGCCGTGCCTCAGAACCATGACGCGTCCACGAACAGCGTCCTCGCCAGCCGCCAGCGCTCCGGGGCGGTCGAGGTGGCGGCCGTATAGTCGAAGTACCCGGAGAACTCCACCTGGGAGGCCGAGATGGCGGGTGGGCCGGTCCCCGAGAGCCCGCGGCCGAACGCGTCGCCCGATCTGGAGAGCGTCGGGTTCGCGTCGAGCCAGCGGGCCCAGGCGTCGTCCGCGTCGGCGAGCAGCGCCCGGGCGTCGTCGCCGGTGGTCTTGGGCGACAAGGAAAGGTCCCAGTCCCCTCCGTTGAACTTGCTCCCGCCGGGGCGCAGCGCCTTGGAGGTCGGTGGCGTGCCCTTCCCCTTCCACAGGTACTGCTTCCATCGCCGGTAAGTGCCCCCGGTGGCGGACTGCTTCACCTTGTCCAGGTCGAACGCGTACTGAGGGTTGGCCTTCTCGAACGCCTGCAGCTCGGCGGTGACGTGCCCGCCGCTCACCCCGTTCTTGAGGAACGCCCCGCCCGTCTGCCCCTCGGCGTGGAGGAGGTGCTCGACCATGGCCTCGTCGACGGTGGTGGCCAGGCGCGCCTGGAGCCCGACCGCGCTGGTGGGGACGGTGGCCTGGAGCTCGCCCAGCAGCGCTCGCGCCTCGACGCGTCTGGCGAGCGCCTCGTCGAGCCCCAGCCGGCGGAGCAGCGCGGCGCGGTCCGCGAGCTGCGCCGGCTCGAAGAGCCCCATCTCGCGCATCAGCGCGTCGATCTGCCGCTCCCGGACGAGCTGACCGGCGGCGGTGCCGGAGACCTTGCGCAGCTTGTCCAGCTCGGCCATGAGCGCCTTCAGCTCCTCCCCGGTCGCGAGGTCGTGGCCGGGGACCGGCACCGCGCGGCCGGTGGGGGTCCGCGTCGTGCCGGCCTGCTGGAAGTAGGCCGACTGCGTCTCGCGCGCGATGTCGCCCGGGCGGGCCCGGGGGCGGCGGTGGACGATGTCGGCGATCTCGTCCAGCTCGTGCCCGGCCACGAACCGCAGGTCCCGCGGGTCGAGCCCCTGGTCGAGCTCGATGGTCGCCTTCCAGCCGCTTGCGTCGCGCGACAGGACGAGGCGCCCCGGGCCACTCGCGGCGCCGTGGGGCCCCGGGGCCAGGTCGGCGGTGGCGCGAGCGCGCACGTTGATGCGGACCACCTCGGTGCCGCCCGCCTTGGTGGGCACCGACAGCGCGTAGCCCACCTCGTCCGCCGCCGCGGCCGCGGCCGCGTCCTTCGCCAGCGTGGCGCCATGCACGCGCGCGGTGGCGAGGAGCTCCGCGTCCATCACCTTCTCGAGGCTCTTGCCCGGCCCGCCCACCAGCTGGAGCTTCGAGCCCACCCGGTAGATCGAGGTCCCCCGGACCGCCCCGGTGATGAGCCCCTCCTCGCGCAGGGCCTGCATGGTCGCCTTGACGATGTCGTCCTCGGCGGCGGCGACCCCGCGCGCGCGGAGCCGCTTCGCCAGCGCGCGCGCCTCCGCCTCGACCGCCGCCTCCTCGCCGCGGAGCGCGCTCTTCGCCGCCGATCCGAGCCCCTTCAGCATGAACGCGGCCATCACCGCGTTGATGCCGAGGTTCAGCCAGGCGGAGTAGAGGAAGCGCCATTCGGGCGGCACGTCGGAGAGCCGGGTCTCCTCGGTGAGGCCGGTGCCGTACAGCTCCTCCGCCTCCTGCTGCCTCCCGCGCACGTCGAGCACGTCGTACACCGCCGACCCGAGGCCGATCGCCGTGCCGGCGAGGCCGGCGTAGAGCGCCAGGCTGCCGCCGCCGGTGAACACGGCGGTGCCGAGCGCGGCGATGAGCGCCGCCGCGTTCAGGATCTCCAGGAAGTCGTGGACCCGGGTGGCATCCTTCTTCGCCGCGGCGACCTCCTGGTCGGCGAGCGCGCCCAGGCCTTCTGGGCGTCGTTCGCCGGCGGTGCCTCGACCCCGAAGGCGAGCTTCGTGCGCTCGACGACCTTGTCGACCAGCCAGAGGTTCCTCTCGCCAGTCACGATGTCCTTGCGGACCTTCTCGACGTTTCCCAGGATGCGCGCCACCGCGGCGTCGCGCATCCGGTCGAACTCCTCGGCGCCCTTCAGCGCGGAGAGCTTCGTGAGCTGGTCGTCGTCGAAGCCTCCCAGCAGCGGCAGCGCGCTCTCCAGGTCGCGCTGGCCCTTCTCCAGCGCCTCGCGCTGGGGCCGGAGCCGCTGCAGCTTGGCGTTCCGCTCCTCGCCCTCCTCGTAGACCTTCTGGGCGCGCTGCATCGGCCCGACCGGCCCGACCCACATGTCGCCGATGGGGTTCTGGCCCTCCACGATGTGGACCTTGCGGAACCAGGCCTCGTGCTCGTCAATCTCGTGGCGCACCCGCTTCAGCTCCGCGCGCAGCTTGGCGTCGAGCGGCGCTCCCAGCAGGTGGAGCTGGATCTGCAGCATGCGGTCGTACGTCCGGCGCAGCGCCGCCTCGGCGGTGTCGGCCCCGGCCTTCCGGGCCTGCTCCTCGAGCGCGGGGCGCACCGTGTCGAAGGCCGCGACCTTCACGGCCGGCGCCGCCTTGCCGCCCGAAGTGCGGAAGTACTTCGCGAGGACGTCGTTCAGGGTTGCGACGATCTTGTCCGTCTCGAGGTCGAGCTGCGCGGCGGGCGCGCCACCCCCCTCGGTGCGGGAGAGCACACGGATGAGCTGCGCCTCGCTCTCCCGGAGCATGGTCAGCGCGACCTCGCGGGCCCGGGCGGTGAAGAGGGCCAGCATCTGATTGCGGGTGAGCGTGCGTGACCCCCCCCTGCGCGGAGACGAACGCCTCGGTCGAGACCAGGGCCGCGAGCACCGGGTCCGCCTCCTCCAGGCCCCGCTCGGCGACGGGCGCGTGGATGAGCCGGACCAGCTCCTGGTACTGGTCGGCGCTGCCGTGCTCCTTCACCTGCGCCTGCAGCCGGTGGGAGCTGCGTTACCGTACGAGGGGTCGTAGGTGCGGGAGAGGGTGAGCAGCACGAGCCGGAGGTCCTCGGCCTGCGCGGCGCGGAGCTGCTCGAGCGCCACCTCGAACGCGGCTGCCGGGGAAGCCGTCGCCGCGGCGGCCTGGAGCCTGAGCCCCGCGAGGAGCTGCTGCGCGCTGGCCGGCAGCTCCAGCTTCTGCGGGCCCGCCAGCGGGTCCGCGCCAGCCGCCGTGCCGCCTCCCCCAGTCGGCCGTCTGGAGCCCGCCGTGCAGCTCGTGCAGCAGGAACAGGTAGTCGTTGTCGTAGCTCCCGCTCCGTTGCAGGCGGAGCCGCCGGGCGGTCTCGCGCACCGTCTCCTCGTTCACCGGCGGAGATCCAAAAGAAGGCCTGGTCGGCGTCGGAACCCGCCGCGGAGGAGCGAGGTGAGGGCGCGCGTGAGGCTCTCCGGGGAGTCGGGCGTGCCCACGTCGACGTCGTTCGGGTCGTAGCGCTCGACGCTGCAGCGCCGCAGCGCTAGGCCGGCCAGCCCCCCGCGCGCTCACCAGCGTCGGCGACGAGCTCGCGGCCGCGGGGTACGCGAGCGCCCGGGCACCGACCCATCCCGAGCTTACCAGCGTGCGCGCGGCCGCCGCGTTCGCGTCCCGCTCGGCGCGGGTCGCGCCGACGGCGGCGGGTTGCCGGGGTGTGCGCCAGCTCGTGCGCCAGCAAGGCGTCTCCGGCCGCGTGCCCGGCCGGTCAGGCTCCCGCGGCGAACGCGATGTGCTCGCCCAGCGCGAACGCCGCGCATCGTTGCGGCGGGCGAACTCCGCCCGGTGGCGTCGGCGTGGATCCGGACGCCGCGCAGGTCACCGCCCACCCCGCGCTCCATCTGGCTGCGAACGCCCGCGTCGAGGGGGCTCCCCGGCCCAGGCGCGCGGTGATCGCCGCCGGCTCGCGGGCGGCCGCCGGCGGCGTCTCGGAAGCGACGCCCTGGAGCAGCGGCCGCTGCGCCTCCCCGGGCGCCGGAGGAGCGGGAACTGCTCCGGGATGCCGGTAAGCTGGCCGGTCTCGCGCCAGCGCACGACCGCCAGCCGGCACGCCGGCCTCGACCGCGGCGGCGAGCCCTGGGGCTCCGCTCGGCCCCATCCGCGTAGCGCTGGATGGCGCGCTCGACGTGTCCGTCGGCTTCGTTCGGTGAGAAGGCGAGCCACGCCTCGAGGTAAGGGCGGTCCCGGGCGGTCTTGCCTGCCTGCGCCAGCTCGGCGTCGGCGACCGACGGATGCGCTGCTCCAGCCGCGCCATGAAGGCTCCGCGCCGCCACCTGGCCAGGTCCGGGCGGTGCGCGGTCGTCGACGAGGACTCCAAACGGCCCTGGCGCGTCGTGCCCCGCGGCCGCTCCTGCCACCGTCGCCAGCTGCGGGCCGAGGCCGAAGCTCACCTCCCGCGCCCACTCCGGTGCCGCGCCCGCACCGAGCTGCGGCTCGGACGCGGCCGGCTGGAGTCGGCGTGCGGCTGCGACGCCACCGGCGCGTGGCTCCGCCGCCTTGCCCAATGGCGCCTGCCCCGCCGAATGAGCCGCCTAACCCTTCGGCAACACGAAGTGGAAGACCGGGATCGCCCCCGGCGCCACCTCCTCCGCGCCGTCGGTCACCTTGAGCACCGAGACCGCCGGCGCGCTCCGGGCGACCGCCACCGCGGCGGCCACGCTCTTCGCCTGTGCGCGGACCTCCCGGCCGAGCCCTCCGTCGTTGCCCTCGACGAACGTCATCACCGCCGACGCAGATGCGTCGCCGAGCGCCTCCCGCCACGCGCTGCGGACCGCGTCCGGGTCGCGCAGCGCGCCCGTCCCAGGCTCGAGCTCGGCGCGCTCGACGGGCTGGAGGAAGCGCTTCAGGCGGGTGAGCACCTCGTTCACGCGCCCCTCCTCGAGGAGCGGCTTCACCGTGGAGAGGCCGTCCGCCTTCACGAACGAGACGCTGGCCGCGAGCGCCGGTGCCTGCGCCTCCGGACCCAGGACCAGGAAGGCGAGCGCGTCCACGTCGGTGAAGGCCTCGCTCGTGTGGCTGTTCCAGTGCGTCGGGGTGCGTCCCGGGCTGCGCCCCCGCCGCGATGGCGCTCGCCTCGGCCCTGGCCGCCGCATCCGCCCTCCGCGGCCGAACCCTTCGTCGTGACGGCGACCACCTCGGTGAGGCCGTCCCTTCGCGAGCCGACGAACCTCGCCCACTCCGCGCCGACGCTGGCGAGGTCGCCCGGATCGGCAGTGCGGTTGCGGAACTTCACCGAACCGAGCGAGGTGAAGCGGTCCACCGACCCGAGCTGCATCGGGTCTCTCACGGTGAGCGTGCCGCCGGCGCTCTCCTCGAAGAGGACGGCCTTGCCGATCTCCCAGGCCCCGCCCCGGACGCTCACGACCGCGAGCTGCGGGACGGCGACCAGGATGACCACGCCGTGCACGGTCTGCCCGCCGTCGACGCGCCCCTCGAACGCCTTCGGTAGCGCGGCGAGGTCGACGGGCGACGCCCCGGCGACGTCCAGCACGGATCCCGCGACCTGCTCGAGGTGGGCCCGGCGGCGGCTCTCCTCGGAGCTGCCGTCCCCGTAGTCGCTCGCGGTCACGACGAGCCGGAGCGCGTCGCCCGTGAGCGGCTCGAGCGAGGAGCGCAGCGCGGCGGCGTCGACCGGCTCGGCGGTGGCGGCGTCGAAGTCGACGAAGCCGAGGAAGCGCGCGTCGCCGAATCCCCCCGGCGCCGCCGAGCACCGCCTTCACCCACGCCTCGCCCTCCTGCTCGTCCTTCGCCTCGTGCGCGTACAGGTGGTAGTGCCGGTTCGGCTGCCTCGGCGTCACCACCTCTTCGGCGCAGGTGTCGAGCCGGCGCCGGGCGAACAGCACCCAGTCGCGCTCGCCGAGCACGGTGAGGTTCCCCGCGCCGGCGGGCGGCCGCGGGAAGAGCGCCGACTCCGCCGCCTTCTGCCAGTCCGGCCCGTTCACCATCATGGCGGCCAGGATCTCCAGGGCCGACCGGGCCAGCACGTGGTGCTGCTCGGTGGGGTCCTGCACGGCGGGATCCCGGGTGAGATCGAGCTCGAACAGGGGCTGTGTCTCCGGCGGCGCCGGGAGCTCCGCCAGGCTGGCGTAGGCGCTCGACCCAAAGGCGCTGCCGGCGGCCGTGGAGGCGCGGAGCCGGTCGCCGAGCTCGAAGACCCGGAGGACGCCCTGCAGCGGGTCGCCATTCCAGGTGTACCAGGCGGCGAGGAGAGGGAGGCGCGCCGCCACATCCGTCCGCGGCAGAAGCCGGGCGTGAACCGTGCCCGCCCCGACCGACGCCTTGCGGAGGAGCTCGTACTGCCAGACCACGTTCTCGCCCGGCGAGGTCGAGCCGGTGCCGCTCACCGCGTAGCTCCCCGAGACGGTGCCGAGCAGGTGGTCGATGCCCTGCGGCGTCGTGCCGTTCGTGCGGACGAAGAGCGTCCCGCCGGCGGTGAGGCGGGCGAGCGAGGCGGCGTCGCCCTTCACGCCCAGGAACAGCTCGAGCCGGAGGCCGGTGGAGCCCGACACCTCGAGCTGGAACGGGTCGGCGTCGATGCTGGCCGTGCTCTCCACCGCGCCGGCGAGGTCGCCCCGGCTGGCGAGCTCGAACAGCGGTGCCGTCGCCGGCGGACCGCCGTCGCGCGACGCGAACGCCTCCGCGGTGGCGCGGGCTGCCGTGCGCGTCGCCAGCTCGACGTGCGCGCGGGTGATGGCCGCGGGAGCCGCGGCTTCCGCGTCGGGCTGCGAGCCCGAGCCGATCGCCTTCAGCGACGCCACCAGCCGGTCGAGCGCCACGCCGGCGCTGGTGGCCGCGAGGGTGATGGTCGCGCCGGTACCTTCGCGGCGCGCGCCGTTCGCGGCACCGAGGAGCTGCTGGTAGCCGCGGGCGTCGGCCCGGAGCTGGAACGCCGCCCCGCCGCCGGCGAGCGGGTCCTCCACGATGCGGCCGCCGGGCACCAGGACGTCGACCTTCGGCCTCGCCGCTGGATCGTCGATGCCCCGGGCGAGCGGGATCCGCTCCATGTGCTGGCGCAGCTCGAGTGCGTGGGGCACGAAGTCGGGCGTGACGATGCAGAAGCGCAGGTCGACTCCCGGCCCCATGAACGCGCGCACCTGGGCGTTCACGGTGAGCTTCCCCGAGACGTCGATCGGCAGGTAGCCGGCGGGCGGCAGCTCGAGGAAGCCGCCGTCGAGGAGGACGCGGTCGCCCGCCGTGCCGCCGGCGGAGACCGCCACCTCGCTCAGCTCGGTCCGGAGCGCCGTCAGGGCGCCGACGTCGAACGGCTGGAGGTCCGCCCCGTCGAGCCGCGCCGGCGTGAGTACGCCCACCACCTTCGCGTGCCAGGCCTCGACCTTCGCCAGCAGCTCGGCGGCCCGGCCCAGGGCGGCCGTCTTCGGCGCGCAGGGATCTCCGCCGCCGCCGGATCCACCGTCACCCTTGCCGGAGAGGAGGTCGTGCAGCTGGCACTGGAACTGGAGCACCTGGGCGAGGAAGGCGTCCCAGGGGCGCATCGCCAGGCGCGCGGCCCAGTACCGCCGCGGTGGCGGCTCCATGCGCTCGCGGCGCGCCGTCCAGGCGTCGAGGAACCTCGTCACGCCGCCGCTGCGGGCGAAGACCGCCAGGGGCACGGAGTCGCCGAGCTCCGCCCGCGCCCCGAGGCACCAGGTGGCGCTCTCGCGGATGCTCGCGCCGCCCACCAGGCTCGGCACCCGCGCGCGCTCGTCCTGGAAGTACGCCGAGGCCACCCGGTTCCGGAGCTGGCGCTCGTTCGCCCCCACGGCGGCGGGCGTCTCCAGCGGCGTCGCGAGCGTGAGGGGGACGGCGCGGAAGACCACCCCCTCCATGCGCCAGCGCCGATCCTTCGACTGCACGCAGGCGTCGTCGCAGAGCTGGCCGAACACGTCCTCCTCCCCGCAGAGCGCCTCGAGGAAGCCGACGGTGAGGAGGTAGAGGTCCCCGGTCTGGCCGGCGGCGGTGGCCGTGGGCGGGCCCGCCACCACGCAGTCGCCGAAGCTGGCCGGGCCCGCGGGGCCGGTGGCCAGCCGCTGCTGCGCCCGCGCGGTCGCCGCGACCAGATCGTCGAGCGCCATCGTCCTGGCGATCGGCATGAGGAGCACCCGGCCGAGCGCGTCGATGGCGAGCCCCTGGCCGACGGTGACCGCCGCGCCGCCCGGCGCGAGCACCGTGTCGTAGCCGTTCACCACGCCGGAGCCGCCCGCGCGGTTCGAGAGCTGCACGAGGAAGCGCAGGTAGTCCTGCTCCGCCTGCAGGTCCTCGGCGCGCAGGAACTTGCCGTCGAAGTAGTTGAGCCTTCTCAGCGGGGTGTCGCTCGTCACCACCACCACGCCGTTGTCCGCGCCGACGAGGACGAGCTCCGTCCCCGCCGCGCCCGCCGCCGGGATCGCGCCGCCCATCACTGCACCTCCCACATGGTGACGAAGTCGCTGCCGTCGAAGGGGCCGCCGCGGCCCGAGTCGCCGCGGAACGGCACCCGCTTGCCCCCGGCGTCGAGGCAGAGGAGCGGCGTCGGTCCCGTTCCGCGTGCGACGAGGCGGAGCAGCGAGCCCTGCGGCGGCGGGCTGCGCAGCGGGATCCGGACGGTCTTCTGGCTGGCGTCGGCCGGGTCGAGGCCGGCGGGGTCGAGCGCCACCTCCGCCCAGCCGCCCGCGGCGAGCGCGGTGACCGAAAGGGCGGTGGGAGCGAGGCTCGACCCGTCGAAGGGCAGGCCGAGGGAGCGGAGCGCGATCGCCGCGGGCTCCTGGTCCGCCGCCAGGCTCGCGCTCGCGCTCGCGGCGCGGCGCCGGGCGGCGCGCCCGCGCAGCAGTTCAGCTCCTCGAGGGTCGAGGTGGCCACGTGGGAGGGCCTGACGCCCACGTCGACCTGCGCCGCGGTCATCTTGAACACACCGGCCGCCTGCGGGGAGAGCGTGACGCCGGTGACGTTCGCGAGCGGCAGGGCGGGCGTCTCGTCGGCGCCCGGCCAGAACCCCCGCCGGCCGAGGGGCGGGAGGGTGGCCGACGCCAGCGCGGTCACGTCGGCGGCGGCACACCTCCTCCACAGCGCGAGCAGCTCGGCCGGACCGCCGAACCCGGCGTCGACGGCGGCGACGGCCTCGGCCTGGTGTGCGGTGGGCGCCGCCGGCGCGGCCCCGAGGCCGAAGAGGTAGCGCAGCGTCGGGTAGCCGTCGGAGCGCGCAGCGGCGGGTCCCGGCACGAGCGTGAGCCGCACCAGCTCGCGCGTCCGGGAGTAGGCGGTGGAGGTGCCGGCCGCGCCCTCGCAGGGCTCGCTCATGGCGGGCACCTGCCGCGCCAGGCACGCCGCGAACGCGAGCTCGACGTGCAGCGCCAGCGTGACCACGCCGGTGGCCGGGTCGACGGCCGCGGCGTCCTTCACCGCCTGCTCGTCCCGGTGCTGGGCGTACCAGGCACCCACATCGACGCAGGCGTCCTGGTCGAGGTACAGCTCGTGCCCGGTGCCGTCGAGCGCCAGCCCCGCCTTCACCAGCAGCTCGCCGGTGAGCGCCGGGCCGGTGGGGCTCGCCTGCGGCGCCAGGACGTCGAAGCCCCACACCACGCCGGGGCCGTGGAGCCAGGCGTTGTGGAGCCGCATCTTGCCGCGCGGGTAGCCCTCTGCGGTCTCGAAGTCGTCGGCGCCGAGCAGCATGCCGAACTGGTAGCGGACCGCCAGGAAGGGGTTCACCGGCAGGACGGTGCCGTCCTGGCCCGGGCCCACCTCGAGACACGCCGTGAGGTCGGGGGTGTTGGTCATGGTCGGCCTCCTCAGACGTCGCCCCGGACGAGCGCGAGCAGGTGGTCGCGGCGCGCCTGCGTGACGCGCTCGAGCCGCTTCGCCTGGGCGGCGACCGCGGCCTGGTGGAAGAAGGCGGCCCGCTCGGCCTTCGCCGCGGCGGAGAGGCTCGCCGCGTAGCCGGCCTCCGCCGCGTCGAAGGCGGCGAGCGGCGCCGGGACACCGCCGGCGGTGAGCCCTGCCAGCTCCTCCAGCGTCGCCCGCGCCTCGTAGTAGCCGGCGAGCCCGCGGCAGGCGGCGTCGGGCAGCGCGGAGAGCCACGAGGCCAGCACGCCGTGCGGGCTCGTCCAGGGCTGGGTCGCGTCCGAGGGCTGGTCGTAGGCGGTCTGGCGCGTGCGCAGGGTCGCGGCCGCCGCGTCGCGGTCGCCGTTCGCGGTGGCGACCGCGCCCACCGTCGCCGGGTCGACGGTCGGGTCCTCCCCGAGGGCGCCGTCGAGGGCCAGCTCGTAAGCGACCTGCTTCGTGAGGAGGTCCTTCAGCGCCGCGTCGCGCCCGGTCGAGACGGCGCCGGTGGCCACGGCGAACCCGGCGGCGCTGAGCGACCCACCGTTGAATTCTGCCGCCTCGTTCGCGCTGAGGAGCACCGCGGTCGCGAGCCCGTCCAGCGTCGCCAGGGCCAGCTCGTGGCGGTCCTTCGCGCGCTGGACGAAGTCGGAGAGCTCGGCCCAGGTTCGCTCGAGCTCCGAGCGCCACGCCTCGACCGCCTCCGCCGATGGCCCAGGAGGGAACCGGACGGTGCACGCCTTGCGCAGCGCCCGGTTCTCCGCGAAGGCGCTCTGGTACGCCGCCAGCTCCAGCTCGAAGCGGGCGTCGGCCAGCTCCATGTAGCCGGTGCCGACGAAGTGGTCGGCGAGGTTCTTCCGCGCGGCGAGGACGGGGTCCCTCGCGACGTCGGCGGCTGTCTTCGCGTCCGCGATGACGGTGTCGAGCGGCGGGGCCATGCATCGAGCCCGGAGGTCCACCCGGATCGCGTCGCGCGCGAGCGCCTCGCCCCTCTTCGCCTTCGCGCCCGCGAGCGTCGACGCGACGGCCGCGCCCGCGGCGGTGAGCGCTGCCACGGCGAGCTCCTCCTCCGCGACCGCGCTGGTCGCCTGCAGGACGGCGCCCTGCGCGGCGTTCACCACCGCCTGCCACCTGCGCACGGCCACGGTCTCGGCGGGGAGCTCCCCCAGGTCCGGCTCCGCGGCGAGCGCCCGGCGGGCGGCGTCGAGCGCGGTCTTCGCGGTGGCGAGCGCTCCGCGGGCATCGCCGAGGCCGGTGCGGAGGGTGAGCAACGCCGCCTGCGCCACCGCGAGCCGCGTCGAGACCTCGCCCTGGAGCCTGGTGGAGGCGTCGAGCTCGTCCTGCCAGAAGGCAGCGATGGTACTGGGAGCGGCCATGGCGTGTTCTCCTATCGGGGCTTCCCTGCGGCGAGGCCGGGGAAGGTGCGGCCGGTCTTCTCGTACTCGCGCTGGAGCGCGCCCACGAGGTGCTGGCGGGTGATGGCGGTGCCGGCGGCGGCGGCCAGGAACGCGGCGGCCACGGCGGCGTTCCGGATGACGCCACCCACCACCGGGTAGAGGGCCGCCAGCTCGCCGACGCGCACGTCGGGCGCGAGCGGCGCGCCCGGCGGCACGTGGCGGCGCCAGAGCGCCTCGCGCTCCGCCTGGCCCGGCTCCTCGAAGTCGACCACGAACTCGAGCCGCCGCAGGAAGGCGCCGTCGATGTTCGCGCGCAGGTTGGTGGTGAGCACGGCGAGCCCCTCGAACGCCTCCAGTCGGGAGAGCAGGTAGGCGGTCTCCAGGTTCGCGTAGCGGTCGTGGGCGTCGGAGACCTCGGTGCGCTTCCCGAAGAGCGCGTCGGCCTCGTCGAAGAGCAGCACCGCCTGCGCGCGCTCGGCCGCTCGAAGACGGCGGCGAGGTTCTTCTCCGTCTCGCCGATCCACTTCGAGACCACCCGCGAGATGTCGACCGCGAGCAGGTCGACGCCGAGCGCCCCCGCGAGCACCTCGGCGGAGAGCGTCTTGCCGGTGCCCGGCGGGCCGGAGAAGAGCATGCGCACCCCGCGCGCCCCGCGCCTCCCGGCGAGGAAGCCCCAGCCGTCGAGCACCTGACCCTGGTGCACGAGCCTCGCGACCGCCTCGCGGAGCTGCGCCAGCCGGTCGGGGGAAAGGACGAGGTCCTCGAACCGTGCCCGCGGCCGCAGGAGCTGCACGCCCGTGCCGAGCGTGGGCGCCGACCGGGTGCGGATGCTGTCCGCCACGTCGGCGAGGTCGGCGGGGTGCCCCTCCAGCGCCTCCAGGGCGGCGACGTCGCTCGCCACCTCGCCCGCCACCGCCGGCTCCACGACGTACCGGGCCGCCAGCACCGTGGCGTGCTCCCCGAACGCAGGGAGCGCCGCCGACCACATGCGCGCCCGCGCGGCGGGGTCGAGCCGGTCGGCGCGCACCGCCACCACGGGTCGGCCGCCGCGGAGCGCGCCGCAGCCGGAGCGGGCGCAGACGACGGCCGGTCCGGCGAAGCGCTCGAGGTCGGGCAGGGGCGCTGGCCCCGGACCGTCGTGGGCCGGGACGACCAGGAGGGGGACCGCGCCGCGGACGAGCGCGTGCAGGAGCGCGGCGCGCAGGGCCTCCGCGGGCGCGCCCGCGGGAAGGGTGACGGCGACCGCCCGCGCGCGCGCGACCCCCGCCAGCGCCGCGGCCCGGTGCAGCGCCACCTCCTCGTCATCGGCCGTGACGAGGACGGTGACCGGCCAGGTGCACCCGAGCGCGGCAGCGGCGCGCCGCGCGGGAGCGCTCGCGAGCCAGGCCTCGAGTCCCGGTCCGGCGCGCTCGACGGTCCGTGGCGGCGTGGCGGCGGGCCAAGCGTCGAGCCCACACAGCGCGCTCCAGAGCCCCTCGGCGGGGACGAGGCTCCGCTCGAGGAACGGACCGTCGGCGCCGAGCATCAGCGCGCCCGAGCGGACGAGCGGGCCGCCCTCCAGCGCGGCGCGGAGGAGGAGCCGTTCCGGCGCGCCGGCGCACAGGACCTGCGCGGCGAGGCCGGCGGTGGGCCGCGGCTCGCCCCGCGGGTGCAGGCGGCGCAGCACCCCCGCGAGCCCCTCGTGCTCGTCCGGCATGCCGGCGAGGAGGAGCAGGTCGAGCTCGAACGGGGAGAGGCCGAGCCCGCCGGTGAGCCGGTCGAGGGGGTGTGGCGCGCCCGCGGGAGCAAGGGGCGCGCGCGACGCGGCGGCGCCGTACGCCCGCAGGAACGCGATGGCCTCGGCGAGCGGGCCCCGGCCATGTTCGGACGGCGCCAGCACCTCGGCGACCCGCACGGCCAGCGCGCCCATCTCGACCTGGAGCCGCTCCGCCGGCGTGCGCGCGCCGGCAGGCGCCTCGCGCGCCTCGGGGCGCGGGACGGGCGGCGGCTCACCCCACGGCGCGAGCCGAAGCCCGTCGCGAGGCTCCTCCCGAAGCTCAATCATGGACGAACCTCACCACGCATCCGAGCCAGGGCAGCCAGCCCGGGTCGAGGTCGAGGCCGGCCCGGCGCACGCGCACGTCGACCTGATCGAGGAGGAGCCGCAGCTCGATCCAGCCCGGGTCGGCGAGCACCTCGGCGTCGCGGCGGCAGGTCTCGAGGAGGACTGCGCGCGCGGCCTCGTCCGTGCGGCCGAGCCGTTCGCGAAGGCGCACGGAGACGGCCGCGGCGGCAGCCTCGACGGCGGCGCGCTCGGGCTCCTCCAGGGGGGCCTCGCCGCCCTCTACCTCGCCTGGTGGCTCCGCGTCGGGGGGGAGGCCGCAGAACGCGAGCGCCGCCGGATCGCGGCCCTCGATGGGGAGGAGCGCCAGCGCGAGCGCGTGCAGCGCGAGGCGCAGCGAGCGCCGCGCCAGCGGCCCTTCGGCTGCGCAGAGCGTCTTCGGAAGCGCCAGCTCGCCGACGACGTGGAGGAGGAAGAGGAGCCCGCCGGCCCTGGTGTGACCAACCGGGCGCGCCTCCACCGGCGCCGACGTGGGGGGCGTCCTCGGCCGCCGCGGCTCCGGCGGCGCTCGCAGGGGCCGGCGCTGGCGTGGTGGAGGGGGGCCGGCGCTCGGCCGGGTCGCCCGGCGGCGGCCGGCGCACCGTCGACGGGCCGCGCCCTGCACCTTCCTGGCCGGGCGCCGCCATCGTCGCGCGGTCCAGCGCCAGCAGCACGGCCGCGGCGCCGGGGCCGGTCGAGCGCCTCGGGCTCCGCCTCCAGCGCGGCGAGGGCGAGGAGTGGCCGGCGCGCGGCCTCCACGCCGGCGCCGAGCTGCCGGAGCGCGCCCGCGAGCGGCGACCGGCGAGCGATCCGCTCGGCGCGACGCGCCGCCTCGGGCTCCGGCCCCGCCTCGACCTGGTCACCCGTGACGGCGAGCGCCCGCGCGTCCGCCCCGAAACCGCGGAGCGACGCGGCTGCCACCCGCGCCCAGGCGGTCGGGGGAGCCGCTCCACCAGCGAGGGCAGCGCCCCCCGCCTCGCGACCTCGGCCAGCACGGTCGGTGCCGCATCGGGCAGCTCGCGGAGGGCGCGAGCGATCGCCTCGCCGAGCGGCGCTCCCGCGCCGGCGGCACCGTCCACCGGACCATCCCAGAGCCCGACCTGCGCCCAGGCCCAGCTGCGGGCGAGGTCGCCGGTGGCGGCGGCCACGACGGCGTCGAGGAGCGCGTGGCGTCGGGACCTGAACCGGACCACGTCCCGCCCCGACGCGAGCTGCTCGCGGAGCGCCTCGACCAGCGCCGCGCTCCACGCCTCGGCCAGCCCCCCGTCGCTGGCGTCGAGCGAGAGCATCGCCGGCGCCCGGACGGCGCGGACGCAGAGCTCCTCGTCCTCGCGCACGCCGAGTCGCCGGAGCACCGGCTCGAGCGCCGGCTCCAGGGAGCCGTCGACCATGCGCCGGAGCACCGCGTCGAGCCGGACCCTTGCACGGTCGGCGTCGCCACGGACCCGGTAGCGCGCCCGGAGGCGCCCGATGTGGAGGAGGTCGGTCATGAGATCCGCGCCACGTCCCCGCGTTCCGGAACCCCGACCCGCGCCGTGCCGAGCCGCGGTCCCGGCGAGGCGAAGCCGAGCACCCCGCGCCGGCCGAGCACGGCGGCGCCGAGCGCCACCTCCTCGAAGCCGTCCGTCCGGCCCACCAGGGAGGAGACGCCCACGTGAAGCGCCTTGCCCACCCGCATCCCGTTCGCCACCGAGCAGAGCTCGTAGCGCGTGTGCGCCGGCCGCTGGGTGTCGAGGATGAGCCGCACCACCGCCTCCTGCTCGGCGTCCAGCCGGCCGGGGATGACGACGGTGAAGCGGTGGGCGTGGGTAGCGAACGCGTCGCGCACCGCGGCGGCCGAGAGCGGCCCCTCCGCGCCCGTGCGGGCGTCACCGCCGACCGTGAACCCAGCACCGACGACGGAGGTCGTGCTCGGCGCGCAGTCGGAGCCGAGCACGGTGCCGCCCAGCCCGCGCAGGCGGAACGCCTCGACGATCACGGGCCGCACGCCGAGGTAGCACTCGACGAACCGCGCCAGGCCGCACGCCGTGCCCTTCGCGCGCCACAGGCTCGCGATCTCGAACAGGAGCCGCCGCCGCTGGGCGCCGGAGAAGCGCAGGTCGAAGACGAGACCCATGAAGCCGGCGAGCCAGGGCAGCAGGTCGTCGGGGGTGGCGAGCGGGGTGAGCAGCGCCGCGCGGGCCGCCGCGCGGGCGTCCAGGTCGGCGAGCATCCCCTCGGTGGTGGCGAGGTAGCGGTGGAGGAAGTCGCCCACCGCCGGGTCACGCGAGTAGGCGCGCGGGAGCTTGCGCAGGAGGTCGTGACCGGGGCGCTCGGCGCGGAGGCAGCGCAGGCGGGGCGAGCGCACGCCGTCGCCCTTCAGCCTGAAGAAGACCCACAGCCATCGACCCGGCCCGGCCAGCACCGGGCACTCGTAGGTGACGAACGGGTCGCCGGCGGCCTGCTGCGCCCAGGGCAGCTCGCGCCCGCTCTCCCGCCTGTGGACGGGCACCCAGGTGGCGCCGCCGGGGACCTGCTCCGGCGCCAGCCGCTCCGGCGGCATGGGCGGGGACAGCTCGGGGTGCGCGGGCGGGTGCGCGTCATCGTCGTCCACCGCGGGCGTCCGGTCGAGCGCGGCCGCGCCGGGCTCCAGCTCGTCGGCGCTCGCCGTGAACACCTCCAGGCCCGTGCCGTCGGGCGCGCAGGCGTCGAGGAAGATGCGGCCCCACCGCTGCTGGAGCGCGCCCCCGTCGAGCGCGAAGGTGACCACCCGTCCCTCGAGCGCGCGCCGCCGGCGGACCGGGGCCGCCTCGCGGAATCCGCGGGGGCCGAAGAAGCCGATGCGCCCCTCGGGCGTGCGGACGATGCCGAGCCCGTCGTAGCCGCGCGCCTCCAGCGGGCCCACCGCCAGGTCGAGCTCGCCCGCCTCCGCGGCGGTGGCCGCCGTGAAGCGGAAGAAGCGGTCGCCGGGGAGGTAGGCCACCACCACCGTGTGAGGGTCGAGGAAGGCGAGGTCCGTCGCGCTCGCGGGGCCGGGGTGCGCCGCGGAGGCCGGCGGGAGCGCGATTGGCTCGGCCGCGCTGGCCAGGAAGCGCACCTCGGCGGCGGCGCGGTCGAGCAGCGCCACCGCGCCGTCGGAGCGGGTGGCGACGCGCACCGGGACCGAGCCGGCGGGCAGGGGCACCGGCTGCGGAGGTGCGTGCGCGGAGAGCACGAGGAGCGTTCCGACGTCGGTGACGCAGTAGACCAGCTCGCCCGCGGCGGCCAGGTCGAGCGGGCGTGGGCCGGGTCCGCCGGGGTCGGAGAGCGCGATGGCGCGGAGGAGCTGGCGCCTGGCCAGGTCGTAGACGAGCACGCGGGCGGCCCCGCGCTCCGCGACGAACAGGTGGCCCCGGGCGTCGACGGCGAGCCCCAGCGGCTCGGAGAGCGGCCCGGAGGGCGGCGCCACGGCACCGAAGTCGCCGGCGACGGGCTCCGGCGCGGGCGCGAACAGGTCGAGGCGCTCCGTCCCCGGCGGCTCGAACGGCCGGTGCGCGGCCCAGGGATGGCGCTCGACGCGGCCTTCCGCCGGCAGCGCGCGATAGAGCCGGCCGTGGGCGTCGAAGCAGAGGCCGCCGCCGTGCCCGGCCGTGCCCGGTGCCGGCGGGCGGGCCGCGCTCTCGGTCGAGGCGAGCTCGACCACCCCGCCGGGCACCACCGACGTCGCCGCATGCGCGCAGCGCCGCCACTGGTCGCGCGTGCGGAGGAGCGAGAAATCCCGGATGGCGGGGCGGTATGGAAGCGGGACGGCCACGGTCAGCACTCGTCGACGAGGGTGGGGACGGGCACCACCGTGCCCGCCGTCGGTGGGGGCGAGAAGCCCTGGCCGACCGCCAGCCGGGGTCCGGAGGCGACGACGCTCACCTGGGCCAGCTCGGGGAGCTGGTGCGGCGCCAGGTCGACCGGTCCCTCGACGAACGTCAGGCCGTCGCCGGCGAGCCGGCCCACCTCGACCTGGCCGGCGTCCACGAACTCGACGCCTTCCACCTGGAGGACCGCCGCCTCGACCTCGGGCGCGAACACGCGTCGCCCGAGTGGCCAGCCGTTGCCGTCGGGGCCGTACGGCGGCAGGGGGGCCAGGTACTGGCGGATGATGCGCTCTACCCAGGCCCGGACCGCGTCGGGCCCGTAGCCCGGCTTCACGTGCACCGCGGCCGAGACGCCGACCTTCACATAGGTGGGCGGGATGACGTGCAGCTCGGTGGTGACGAGCCGGCGCTGGTCGAGGAACGCGCACACCCGGCGCAGCGTGGTGCGGTCGGGCGACGGGGCCGACGGGTGCTGCGGGTCCGCGCGCGGCAGGACCACCACCGTGACCACCCCGGCGGCCTGCGTGGTGCGGGTCCGCGGGTCGTAGAGCGGGATGACCTCGCTCCGGCCCAGGTCGACGCCGGGCGTCGCCAGCGCCAGCTCGCGGAAGTCGCTCGGGGTGACGGCGCGGTCATGGCGTCGCAGCTCCCCGGGGAGCCGCTCCAGCGCGGCCGCGATGGCCTCGGCCGGCGCGCCGCCGCGGGCCGGGAGCGGATTCTCCGCCGCCAGCGCCGGTAGCGACGACACGGTGGTGAGCGCCCTGGCCCCGACGTTCCCGGCCTCGCCGCCGCCGTACCGGTACTCGGTGGCGCGGATGCGCTGGCCCAGCTGCGGCGCCAGCCCCTGCACCCCGTTTCCGAAGCGCACCAGCCCCGACTCGAGGTCGACCACGTACGCGCGGTCGTCCTCGCCGCACGCCTCGAAGCCGTCCACCTCGCGCCAGCGCACCCAGCGCGTGCCCGTGGCGTCCTCCACCTCGACCACCAGCGTGCCCTCCAGCACGGGGCGGCTCCTCAGCCGGTACGTCTGGCCCGCCTGGCCGGTCCCGGTGCCGAGCAGCTCGGCGACCGCGCGGCGCTGCTGCCTCACCACGGTGGCGTTCGCGCCCACCCAGCGCACCCGCCCGAACGCATGACTCGGGTCGCGGTGGTAGGCCCGGAGCCAGAAGCGCACCTGCTCCTTTGCCGGATCGAGGCCGAGGAGGGCCGGGGGCCGGTCGCCGGTACCGGCGAGGTCGGCCTCGGCGAGCGGGAAGTCGCCGACGCGGGTGGCGTCGTCCGGCAGCTGCAGCCGCACCACCCCCTGGCGCGTGAGCCCACGGGTGGTGTCGGCCACCACCGCGAGGCCTCGGTAGACGGGCCGCCCCGCCTGCGGCTCCAGCTGGCCGGTGGAGATCTCCCAGACCAGCTCGGGGACCGGCCCCTGGTCGTCCTGCACGGCAGGGGTGCACGGGTTCGTGCGGCCGGCCGCGCCGAGCTCCCCGGGGCACGGGTCGAGGAGCGGGATGTCCTCCTGCCGCACCTCCTCGTCGGGCACGAAGCCGACGTTGAGCGAGAGGCCCGCGTCCGTGAAGCGCTGCAGCAGCCGCAGCTCACTCGCGTCGTCCGGCGTGCCCACCGCCGCCAGCCAGAGGATCCGGTCGACGGTGGCGCCGAAGTCCACCGGGAGCGCGCCGGGCTTCGTCGGGTCGTCCGGGAGCGGGTCGGTCCGGTAGAACGCGGCCGCCGCGAGGTCGATGCCGAGCGCGTCGGTCGCCGCCTGGCTGAAGTCGAAGGCCTCCGGGTCTTGCCCCGGATTCGGGCGGAGCGACCGCGGTCTTCGCCAGCGCGACCAGCCGCCAGGGGGCGACGGTGACCTCGTCGAGCGTCTCGAAGGGGAGGTCGCCGGCGCGAGCCTCGCTGCCGAGATCGACGCGTACCGGCGCCTCGGCCGGGTCGGGCGCCCGCGCGTACCGGAGCGCCAGCATCGCCTCGGCCGGCACGGCGGGCCGGAGCGGGATTCTGGAGCAGCTTCAGGAACGCGAGCTTGGTGGTCTCGGGGATCTGGTTGAAGCGGTAGAGGACGTTCTCGCCCAGGAACGCGAACAGCTCGAGCAGCGTGATGCCGGGGTCGCTCGGGTTGTGGTCGGTCCACTCCGGGTTGTAGACGGGGATGCGCCGCACCAGCTCGTCGCGGAGCTGCTGGTACGAGCGGTCGTCGAGGATGGGGGTGGGCAGGGGCATCCGCGTCATTCCAGGTAGAACGGGTAGACGAGGTTCGCGGGCCGTCCGTCGCGCACGTGCACGTACGAGATGGCGATGAGGACCAGGGCGGGATCGTCGCCCGGCGTCACCGACACGTCCTGCAGCCGGACCCGCGGCTCCCAGGACCCGAGCGCGTCGGAGACGTCACGCTGGATGAGGGCGCGCGTCGACGCCGTGTTCGGCGCCATGAGGTACCGCCGCAGCCCGCAGCCGAACCCCGGGCGCATGAGCCGCTCGCCCGGCTCGGTGTCGAGGATGATGCGGATCGACTGGCGCACCTTCTCGGCGCCCTCGGCCACGCCCAGCGCGGCGTCGACTGGCGACACCGGGAAGGCGAGGCCCTTGCCGAGGGAGCGGACGACGCTGGTCATGGGTGCGGCCTCTCCTCCACGAACGCGAGGCTGGTGGTGAGGTCGGGGAGGGCGGTGGTGCTCGCGTCGCGGTAGCTCTTCTGCCAGTTGACGATCGCGCCGGCGGTGTAGGTCGCCGCGAGGTCGGCGCCGAGCTGCGAGGGCGCCGGGTACTCGGCGTCGAGCAGGTCGGCCGACCAGGTCGCGACCGCCACCGGGCCCCCGGGTGTCGCCTTCCAGCCCTCGGTGAGCCGCAGCAGGTCCTCGGCGGCGTCGGGGGTGAGGCCCATGTCGATGGCGCCGCTCGCCTCGAGCTTCACGCCCGCCGAGGGCGCCTGGGCCGACAGCTCGGCGGTGAGGCCCGCGCCGACGTCGAGCTCCGGCGGGATGCAGAACTTGAGGAGGAGCATCCAGAAGAGCCCGAAGAGGAAGACGATGATGGGGAGGAAGAGCTCGAACAGGAACATCGCCACGATGGTGATGAGCGGGATGGGCAGCGTGCAGATCTGGAAGCCCTTGGAGGCCCCGGGGTTCCGGGGGCTTCTGGTCGCTCCCCACCCCGAAGGTGAGGGAGCCGGGAGGCTTCGCGAGCGTGGCCCCCGGCCGCGGCCGCGGGTCGGCGGCGAGGTCCCTCAGGTCGGGCAGGGGGATTGTGATCGGCCGCTGCGAGGTGCCGACCAGATCGTACGGGCCCGCCAGCCAGTACGCCTCGGTCGGGCGGCTCCAGAAGAGCTGGTCCGGGCAGCGGCAGGGGTCGTCGGGGTCGTGCGGCTCCCGGTGTCGCCTCACCCAGCAGCGCACCTCGTAGAACTCCTGCTCCTTGAACCGCGCGCGCCCGTGGGCGTCGTGGCCGGCGAGCTGGGCCGGGAGGAGGCCGTAGTAGATCGTGCCGAAGTGGCCCGCGTGCTCCGGGTCGTCCTCCGGCGGGATGAGGGGGTACAGCGGGAACGTGGACTCGCCGCTGAGCTCCTCCGGCGCCTCGCCGACGAGCCGCCACTCACCCACGTGTTCGAGCCCCTGCGCCGGAAACCAGCCCTGGAGCGTCGGCGCCACCGAGAAGCGCTTGGACCAGGCGCCGAGCCGCTCCTGCTCCACCCGGAGGAGGTCGGCGACGAACGCGCGCCGCTTCACCACCGCGTCGAGCCGGGCCACGTCGACCACCGCGCCGGCGCGGACGCCGCCGACCGCGCGCGCGTTCTCGGCGGCCGCGCTCATCGCCGGGATGGACGCCTCCAGCTTCTGGAGCTGGGCCCGCTGCTTCGCCACCCCGCGCAGGAGCGCCCGCGCCTCCTTCACCGCCGGGGCCGGCGCCTCGGTGGTGCGGCGGCGCACGACGAACCCCGCCCCGCAGACGTTCTCACGCGTCGCTCGGGGGAAGCCGGGTGCGTCGCAGTGGACCTGGCACGCCACCAGGTAGAAGCGCTGGTGCGTCTCCAGGAAGATCTTGCGCAGGCCGTCGGCGCGCGGGACGCGCAGGTCGACGTACGCTTTCCGCTGGCCGTCGCTCGGGTCCGTCTCCACCGCGTCGCGGGCGGTGAGGACGCGCAGCTTGCCGGCGCCCGGGCTCGCCTGCCGCAGGGGGATGTACCGGCGCCGGTACTGGGGGACGATGTCGTCCTCGACGAAGCGCAGGCGGCGCTGGGGGTTCGCGAGGAACGCGGTCACCGGATCGGAGGTCTGGTACTTCTGGAAGACCGGGGCCGTGACCCGGCCCGTGGGCGTACGCGCCGGGTCGGGCCAGCTCCACCACGGGGCGACGATTGCCCAGTCGCGCTCAGGGGCGTGCATGGCTCACCAGAAGTTCCCCGCACCCTGGGTGTACGACGGCGACGCCACCGAGCCGCTCGCCACGAGCGACTTGCAGTTGACGATGCCGTCGAAGTTCGCCACCGGGCAGTGGACGTTGAGCGCCGCGGCGGTGACGTCGACGGTGGAGTTCGCCCGGATGGTGATGCTGCCCGTGCTGGTCAGCGTGATCACGCTGCCGTTCGCGTGGCGCACCTGCACCTGCCGGGCCCCGTCGTCGAGCACCACGGTGTGACCGCTCGCCATCTTGATCGTGACCTTGGCGGCGCCGGCCTTGTCGTCGAACTCCAGCGTGCTCTTCGCGCGCGAGCGCCACACCCGCTTGTCGTTCGACGCCTGCGGCGCCTGGGGGAGCTTCTCCCGGCCGTTCCAGCAGGCGCCGACCACGTAGGGCCGGCGCAGGTCGCCCGCCTCGAACGCGACCACCACCTGCGTGCCCACGGCGGGCAGGATCTCGATGCCCTGGTCATCGTCGGCGTAGGGGGTGAGGAGCGTCGCCCAGGCTCGCACCTCCTCGCCGCCGGCGTCCTTGCCGAGCCAGGGCAGCTTCACCTCGATGCGCCCCAGGTGCTTCGGGTCGACGAGGTCGGTCACCAGGGCCGGGTAGACGCCGAAGTGGCGCGCTGCGGCGCCGTCGGGGCGGGGATCCGAGATCATCGCGGGCTCGTTCCGAGGAAGGGCCTCTCGGCCTCGAAGTGGGTGCGGTGCGCGTCCTGCTGGTCGTAGCGGTGGCAGACGCGGGTCACGTACCAGCCGTCGCCGGAGAACGCGCCGCCGATCCGCTGGACGTCGAGCACGGAGCCCACCGCCAGGTCGGGCTGGCCATCTGCGACGCCGGACATCCGCAGGAAGCCGCGGGCGCGGCGCAGCATCTCCGCCTTCGCCCACTGGCGCGCCTCGTCGCCGGTGAGCGGCACGTCGCGCACGCGCTGGTCGGCCCGCGGTCCGAACGCCTGCTCCAGCACCTCCGGCCCGCTCCGCCCGCCCTGCGCCTCGGGCTGCACGGCGTCGGCGCCGGCCCGCTCGTCGATGGCGTCCCGGGCCTGCGCGTCGTAGCCCGAGACCCTCACCTCCGTGCGCTGGTGGGCGAGATCGGCCCGCACCACCGCGTGGATGAGCCCGTTCCCCTGCACGAGCGTGAGCCTCGTCCCGCCGCGGCTGCCCCGCGCCTTGAAGTGGAGCGTGCCGTCGAGCACCCACAGCTCCGCCTGGACCAGCCGCGCCCGGTCGCGCAGGAACGCGAGGTCGCTCTGGTTCCACTGCTGGACGACGTCGTAGGTGGGACCCGGGGCGTCGCAGTCGGCGGCGAGCCCGTTCGCCCGGGCCAGGTCGGCGGCGAGCTGGGCGTCGGTCCGGTCCCGGTACGCCCGCGACCGGCGGGTCATCCGCAGCTTCATGAGCTCGTCCTCGGCGAAGACGACCGCTTCTGCGGGAGCGCCCTCGCGGAAGTCGCCCTCGATCCCGCTCACCAGCCCCTTGAACACCGTCCGCTCGTCGTCCCGCGGGCCGATGCTCACCTCCAGCGCCTTGCCGAGATCCACGATGCTGCCGTCGAGGTAGAGGGAGCCCTCCTCCCGCCGTCCTTTCCGCGGGCCCTCGTCGACGAGGCGGAGCACGCAGGTCCTGAGCCCCTCGGTGGTCTCCTCGACCTCCAGGTGCAGGACGTCGCGGCCGAGCTCGTGCGCCGCCTGGCCGTCCACCTTGAAGACCGGCGCGGTCGAGGCGTACCTAGCCATCGTGCCCCTCCGCCCGGGTGCGGAGCGCGTCGCGGGCCATCCGCTCGGCGAGCGCCCGGTGGCGCCGGAGGAGCTGGTCCTTCGTCGGCTCGCGCCGCGGCTTGCCGGCCTCGACGGGCGTCGACTGGGCGTCGACGGTGGTCTCGAGCTCGCCGATCCTCGACGGTCATGGGGTTCCTCCACAGCGTGCGCAGCCGCACCGACCACCGGCGCGGCCGGCGCCCGAGCTGCCGTGCGCGGAGGTGCCGTGGGTGGCGCCGGTGGTCGTCGGCGCCGCCGCCCACGGCGGCGCGCCAGGATCGCTCCGGCCGGGCGCGCCCGCGGTCCGCGCCCGCGGTCGCAGCGGGATGGCGTCCGTGGGCGTGGCGGTGCGCAGGTCGAGGTCGTCGCCGCCGACGCGCGGCCGTAGCGGGACCCCGAGGCCGAAGGCGCTCGCGCGGGGATCGGGGCGAGGCGGCTGCGGGGCGGGGGCCGCGGCGAGCCGAACGGCCGCCAGCCCGGTTTGCGCGAGTGGCGTCCGCGGCTGCGCGGGCGCGTCGGGCCGCGGCGGCGTGACGCCCGGCAGGGCGCGGGTGGCCGCGTCGCGCGTGGCTGCAGGAACGGAGGCGAGCCCCTGTGCCGCCGCCGGGCGTGTGCCGGCCGGCGTGCCGGTCGCGGGCGACGGGAGCGGCGCCGCCGGAGGGGCGTCGAAGCCGCGCCGGGTGGCCGCCGCGGCCGCCGACGCTCCGACGATCTCCATCGTTCGGAGCGCCGCGCCGAGCCCGCCCGCCGCGGAAAGCGCGAAGCCCGGCGCGGCGGCCCCCACCGTGGGCGCCGGCGAGGTCATGGCGCCGAAGGCCGCCTCGATGCCGACGCCGAGCTGCGCCTCCGCGCCCGAGGTGGCGCCCAGGCCAGCCGCCGCCGAGAAGCTGGCGTCGAAGGAGAGCTCGGCGCCCGCCTGGATCGAGAGCGTCCCGTCGACCTGGCCGGCGGCGATGGCGCGCCAGGCCTGCGGGTCGACCCCCACGCGTGCCGCGAACTCGGCCGCGCTCTCGCCGCCGATGGCCAACGCCGTGCTGCCGCCGAGGGCCACCCCGGCGGAGAGGCTGGCGCCCGCACCGAGGCCGGCCGACAGCCCGAAGCCCGCGCTCGCCCCCAGCGAGGCGGAGAGCCCGAGGCCGACGCCCCCGACCGCCCCCAGCCCCGGTGCGCCCGGCGCCGGCGCGTTCGAGCCGGGGCCGGCCACCGCGGCGAGCTCCTGCTTCGCGTCCTGCGACTTCATCGTGAAGGAGAGCTTCGCGCGGAGCGGGTAGCCGTTCGATGCGAAGAGGTCGAAGTCGACGGAGAGCCCCTCCATGAAGCCCACCAGGATGAGGTCGCCCCAGCTGAACTGGAGTTTCGGAGGCTTCGACTTCTCCTTGGCGCCGCCGGGCTCGGGGAGGATGAGCGCCTCGAACGGGTTCGTCCGGGTGCGCACCGACACCGGGCTCTCGGTGGTGCCCTCGTCGGCGGTGTCGAACTCCAGCTCCAGGCTCAGCGTCGCGGAGCCGGTGCCGGCGTTCTGCACGTCCTGGTGGCCGGGGCCCTCGTTGACGGTGTTGCTGGTGGTGTAGGCGAGGTGGAGCTTCTGCGGGTTGAACTGGACCAGCAGCGGCGGGTCGCCGCTCGGCGTGCCGTCGCCCTGGAGCCGTGTGAGGGTCGCGACGCCGGCGTCGGCCATGGTCAAAGGCTCCCCGGGAAGTCGCCCAGCACGAGCCCCTCGTGCGCGATGTGCAGCTCCTCGATGCCGATCTCCCCGGTCTGCGCGTGGAGCGAGGGGCCGCGCAGCCGCGCGGGCAGGCCGCGGCGGAAGTGCCAGGTGGCGACCGGGTCGTCGCCGGCGTCCATCACGTCGATGGTCCCGTCGAAGCGCGGCACAGGCCTGACGCCGCGGACGATGTCCTGGAGCCAGCGCCAGAGCTGGGCGTCGACGGCCGCGCCGCGCGCGAAGAACATCCCGCGCTTCAGGACCACGTTCTGGTACCGGGCGCGCCCGACCCGCCTCACCACCGTGTCGTTCCGGCCGCCCTGCAGGATCTCCCCCACGTCCTGCTCGATCTCGATCCCGCTGCACTCCTGGAACGCGCCGTTGCCGAGCAGGTCGCCGGCGGGGCCGCCCACCGAGAGCGCCGCGCCGGCACCGGCGACGAGCGAGGCGCCGAAGCTCGCGCTGGCCGTCGCGCCGAGGCCGCCCACGCCCAGGCCGGCGCTCGCCGAGGCGGACGCGCTCGCCGAGGCGCCGGCCCCGAACCCTCCCGCGCCCGACAGGCCCGCCGACGCGGAGAGCCCCGCGGACGCCGAGATCGACGCGGACGCCGACGCGCCCCCGCCGGTCGCGGCCGCGCCGCCCGGGCTCTTGCGGAGGGTCACCTGGAAGCGGAACGTCCGCAGGAGGAGCGGTTCCGCCATCAGCCCTCCACCCGGATGGTGCCGTCGCCGCCGCGCTCGACCCGCAGCACGATGAACTCCAGCGGCTCGGCCGGCGCCACCCCGATCTCGCAGACGAGCTGGCCAGCGTCGACGACGCGCTGGGGGTTCTGCTCCTCGTCGCACCGCACGAAGAACGATTCCTCCTCGGTGGCCCCGGCGAAGGCGGCCAGGCGGAACAGCTCGCCCAGGAAGCCTCCGACCATGCGGCGCAGGTCGCGCCGGAGCCGCGCGTCGTTCGGCTCGAACACCGACCACTGCATCTGCTGGTCGAGCGTGCGGCGAAGCATGGTGACCAGGCGGCGGACGCTGAGCTGCCGGTAGGCCGGGTCGCGCGAGAGCGTGCGGGCCGCGGTGAGGCGCACCCCATCGCGCTCGCGGAGGTAGACGTTGACGCCGGCCGGGTGGAGCACCGCGTGGGCCGCCGGCGACACCGGCTCGAGGACGTCGACCACGCCCCGCGCGACGGCATTGGCCGGGCCGTGCGGGATGCCCAGCAGGAGCTCGCGCTGCGCGATGATCCCGGCGGCCACCGCCGACGGCGGGACGCGGACGAGCCCCTCGCGCCCGTCGTCGAGGCGCGAGACCTCGAGCCAGGGATGGTAGGCGGCGGCGTGCGCGCTGGCGAAGCGGCCCCGCCAGCGGAGGATGCGGGCGAGGTCGAGGCGGGGCGGCACGTCGAGGAGCGCGATCGCCCCCACGGCCTCCGCGAAGTCCACCACCGCCTGCTGCTGGGCTACGATGGCGTCGACGTCCAGGACGGGGTCGAGCGCGAGGCCGGAGAGCTGGGCGAGCCTCGGCGCGGGGGGCAGCGGCGGCAGCGGCGGAAAGGCGCGCTGGAACGTGGGGCCGCACCGGCCCGGGTCCGGCGTCGTCGACACGTCCACCAGCGGAAACGGGGCGTAGAGGTCGGGCACGCAGACGGCGGCGAGGTCGGGGAGCCCGGCCAGGCACTGGATCCCGTCGCCCGGGCAGGGATCGGACGGCTGCCACGCCGGGTCGAGGAAGTCCCCCGGCGCCAGCGCGCCGTAGTCGTCGGCCCCGCCAGAGAGCGCGAGCGCATGAGGCGCCAGGTCGGCACCGACGTCGAGGTCCTCCAGGTACCAGGCGGTGGCGCCGTCGGGGGCCGGCCAGAGGAGCGCCGACTCCTCGTAGAGCACGCGGCCCAACCAGCGCGGGTGCGCGGAGGAGAGGCCGAGGCCGGTGAAGCCTTCGCGCCGCCCGTCGCCGTCGTCGAGCGAGAGCGCGCCGAGGACGAGGTCCACGCGTGCCTCGGACGCGTCGGCGAGCGGCTGCGGCAGCGGCGTCTCGAGGTCGAGATGGCGCTGGCGGAACGGCGGGCGCTCGGGCCGCGCCGGGTCCGTCGCCCAGGCGTCACGGGCACCGGCCACGAAGCGGAGCGCGACGAGGCCGCTCGGGTAGATGACCCGGAGGAGCGAGCCGGCGGGCGGCGGCAGATCGGAGGCGATGAGGAAGGAGGTGAGCGTGCTGGCCTGGAACGCGAACGGGAGCGCCTCGAAGGAGAGCATTCCGGTGACGCGGTTGCCCCAGGCCCCCTCGTCGCGGGCCCGCAGGAGCGCGAGCGAGCCGGCACGGGAGCGAAGCGGCGCTGGCCCCGGATCGGGCGCGGGCGGGATCGGGAGCTCGGCCTTCGGCCGGACGCGGGCCAGGGTGCCCCGCGCCACCGGCGCGCGCTCGTCGTCGCCTCCGTAGGCGGGAACCGTGCGCACCACGTACGCCCGCAGCCCGCCGTTCTCGAAGAACGACGCCACCGCGTAGGGGAGGAGCCCCGGGCCCTCGAAGCCGCCGTAGAGCCGCCGGTAGGCGTCGAAGCTCTCCACCGGCACGGCGGAGGTGCGGGGCCAGCGCCGCGCGTCGCCGTCGCAGGGCGGCTCGATCCAGCGCGCGTCGCCGCCGAGCGCCGGCCGCCGGGAGGGCCCGCGCGGCGCCACCCCGGCGAACGCGCACACGTCCATGCGCGCGCCGGTGAGCTGGCGGAGCGGCTCCGGCGGCAGCGTGTAGACGCCGGGAGCGCCGAGCTGGAGGCGGGGGGCCAGGGTCGCGTCCTTTCCGGTGGTCGGTGCCCCAGCCGGCTACTGGTACTCGATGCCCTCGTGCACGAGGTGCAGCTCCTCCATCGCCACCTCGCCGCCTCCCTTGGCGCGCCAGGGAAGGGCCGGTCCATTTCTTCGGCTGGGCGCTGACGCAGCGTCCAGGTGGCCACGGCGTTGCGCGCCTCGTCGAGGAGCGTGATGGTCACCGTGCGGGGGTCGGCGGTGCCGTCGCGCACGCCCTTCAGCCAGGCGAAGAGGTCGTCGGAGCCGACCAGCCCGCGCTTCAGCGTGACCTCGTCGAGCTTGTGGGTGTTGGGGACCTTGCGCACGGTGTTGAAGCGCTCGTTGCCGTTGCGGTACTCGGAGTACTTCACCTCGTAGCCGAGGCCGGTCACGTCGGAGAAGCCGCCGATGACGCTGCCCTCGGAGCCGTCGCCCTGGGTACCGCCCAGGCCGACCAGGTAGTTGAACGCACCGTACGGATTCTCGCGGAAGGTGGGCATGGTGCTCCTCCGGTCAGGCGAGCTTCGCGTCGGCCGTCCACTGGCCGATGCGGAAGATGACGAACTCGGCGGGTAGGTGGGCGCCACGCCGACGAGGACGATCAGCCGTCCGTTGTCGAGGTCGTTCTGGGTCATGGTCGTGCGGTCGGCAGCGGACGAAGTACGCCTTCTCCGGCTTGTCGCCGAGGAGGGCGCCGTCCTTCCACAGCACGAGGAGGAAGTCCTCCACCTCCCGCCGCACGTTCGCCCAGAGCCGCTCGTTGTTCGGCTCGAACACGGCCCACTGGGTGGCGTTGTCGATCGAGTGCTCGAGGTAGATGAACAGGCGCCGGACGTTGACGTACTTCCACTCGGGGTCCGAGCTCATGGTGCGCGCGCCCCAGACCCTGTTGCCGCGCCCCTCGAAGAAGCGCAGCGCGTTGATGCCCTCCGGGTTGAGCACGTCCTTCCGGCCCCGGTTGATGTTCACCTCGAACCGGGTGAGCCCGCGCACCACCTCGTTGGCCGGCGCCTTGTGGACGCCGCGCTCGACGTCGCTGCGGGCGTAGATGCCGGCCACGAAGCCCGAGGGCGGCAGCACCATGCGCTCGGGCGGCGCCCCCTGCGCCGCGCGCTGCAGCGGGTTCGAGGATCTCGATCCAGGGGTGGTAGAGCGCGGCGTACTTCGTGTCGAACCGGCCGCGGAAGCGGCGAATCTGGTTCAGCGTGGCGTTCTTCGGGCCGTCGACCACGGCGAAGCGGTACTTCAGGAGCTCGCAGTGGGCGACGAGCAGGCCGTGGATGGTGAAGCTCGTGTCCTCGTCGGGCATGTCGCCGGCGTCCGGGATCGCCACGATGGCGATGTCGTCCACGTCGTCGAGCGCGGAGAGGCCGGTCGCCTTCCGGGCCACGCTGTCGGGGTCGGCCTCCTTGCCCTCGTAGCTGGCGCTGGTGCCGCCCGGAACCGGGAGCACCCCGTCGGTGCCGCCGGTGAGCTGGTGGTCGGGGGTTCCGGTGAGCCCGGTCAGGAGCTCGAGCGCCGAGTCGGGGAAGGCGCCCGGCTGGTGGTCGAGCCACACCACCGCGTTCTCGTCCGCCGGGTTGTCGGCCTGGAGGATCCTGCCCACGTAGCGGGTCTGGTCCTCGTCCGCGCCGAGGCCGCCATAGAAGTCGCTCCGCTCCGGGTCGACGAGGACGGTCACCTCGAGCTCGAGCAGGTAGACGACGTCGGTGGCGGCGGGGGTGATCGGGGCCCCGCCCGCCTGGAGGAGCTGCTGCTCGCCGCTCGGGAGCACGTTCACCCCCGCCAGCTTGCCGGCGACGGGAGGATCGGTGTCCTTCGGAACCGGATCGGCGGCGGCGTGGATCTCGACCACCGCCCCCTGCTTGGCCCGGTTCACCTGCACCTTGCCGAGGCCGGCCGGCGGCGGCGGGGAGACGAAGGCGACGTTCTTCGAGCGGCGCACGCGGGTGCCGACCCACACGTTCCCGTAGGCGCCCGGCCAGCGCGCTCGCCAGGTGGCGGTCCTGCCACCGCCGAGCGGGACGGCGAGCGAGGCCACCCCCGTGCCGTCGTCGGGCGCGAACACCCTCGACACGTAGAGCCGCTTTCCCCCGTTGAGGAAGAAGGCGCGCGCGGAGTGGGCGGTGTAGTTGACGCGGCCGCCGGCCGTCCCGAGGTCCTCGAGGCCGCCGTAGATGCGCTCGAACTCGGTGAAGCTGGTGACCAGCCGGGGCTCGGTGGTGGACGGTCCATTCGCGTGGTGGACCGGCCCGAAGCGGGTCAGCCCGGCGATGCCGGTGGTGCTGGTTGGCACGCCCTCGATCGACTTGGCGCGGAAGCTGACCTCCTCGACGTAGACTCCAGGCGACAGGTACTCCGGCATCGTGGCGACTCCTTTCGACCGCGACGGCGTGCTACGGCGTGAACGGGCGGACCTCGCTGGTCAGGCACCGCCCCAGCTCGAACGTGAGCTTTCTCGAGTCCTGCAGGGTGAAGCCGGGCGGGAGCTTCTCGCCCCGGAGCACGTCGTCGGTGCGGAGCGGCGTCCCCACCGTCTCCACCGGCAGGTCCCACAGCGGATCGCTCGCCAGGGCGGGCGTCGGGGAGGGCGGGGTGGCGTCGGCGAAGACGAAGACGTGGGCGGTGACCGAGAGCGTCCGGTCGAAGGGGCCGAAGCCGCCCGCGTCGGGGGCGAGGACGAGCAGGAACTCGCCCCGGTCGTCGCCGTGGGCGCGCCCCACCTCGGCGGCGAGGTCGGGGTCGCCGCTCGCGTCGCTGGCAAAGGCGGCCACCCGCGCCCAGCGCACCGGCCGGCCGGTGGCGCGGGAGCGCACGCGCCCGCGCAGGCCGGTGGTCGCGTCGGACAGGTCGTAAGCCGCGCCCGGCCAGAGCGTCACGCTCCGGAGGCGGCTGGGGAACCCGAGCGCCGCCGGGTCGCCGGCGACCGGGTTCGCCGCGTCGGCGGCCGCGAGCGCAGCCGGGTCGAGGAGCTCGAAGCGCAGCCGCCGCGGCACGTACCGCCGCTCCGGTGAGACGAAGCGGAGGCTCACGAAGGCCGGCGCTCCGGGTGCGGCGGGCCGGCGACGGAGCCCGCGCCGGTAGAGCAGGGCGTGCAGGCAGCTCGCGTGGCGGTCGACCCGCGCCGCGTCGGCGCCGCGCGGGTGCGCGCGGCCGGCCGGATCGGCCGGGGAGCCGTCGAGGTCGACCGCCACCGGGTGGGCGACGCGACCCCGCCGGCCGGGATCGACGAGCTCCAGCCCCAGCGCCAGGCGCCGGGTCAGCTCGTCGTAGCGCGCAGGAAGGACGCCGCTCATGGCGTGCCTCGCGGTACCGGTGGGGCGGCGCTCGCGCTCGCGCCCGAGACCACGGTGAGCACCGGCGGGCTCGGCGCCGCGGTCCTGGCGTCGAGCCGAACCACGCGCGCGATGTATGGGACCGAGAGCTTGTAGTCGGTGGGGAGCGAGTCGAAGGTGCGCATCACCGCCTCGGTCGAGACGTCCTCCAGCACGAGCTGGACCGACTCGCCGGGGCCGAAGTCACCGTGGGGAAGGAGCAGCGGTCCCGCGAGGATCGGGGTGGCGTCGAGCGCCTGCATGGCCCGCCCGACGATACGCAGCTCCGAGTCGGCGTCGTTCGCCCAGGGCGTGAGCAGGAAGTGCAGGTCGACGGGCAGATGGCCGCGGCCGTCCTGGTGGCCGATGGCCGCCCAGCTGGCCCGCACCGCCTTGTTGAAATCGACCCGGTAGGCGAAGAGCGAGAGGAATGGCTTCGGGGTGAGCCCCAGGTTCTTCGGGTCGAAGTCCTCGGTGCGCACGAGCCGCGCCCGGGTGGTCGAGCCGCTCACCGGCGGATCGGCGAGGAAGCTCGCCGTGAGGAACCGCTCCAGGCTCAGTCCCACCGCCGAGAACGACGCGAAGTTCGCCAAGTCCTTACCCCCACCTCCGCAGGCCCGCCCGTCGCCGCGGGTGCGAGTACACCGCGAGGGCGCGACGCCCCCGGCACGACGTGACGCATGGAGACCAGCTGGATTGGCGCGAATTCAAGTTCGGAGAGAAGTCGACCAACCATCCGCTCATCGCGAAGGAGGGGCAACCCTACACTCGGGGTAGAACACGAAAGGAACGCGCGGTGGCGCGGGGCGTCACGCCGCCGACGAGGTTCATGCCGCAGGCGGCGGCACCATCCGGATGAGCACGCCGCGCCCTTCGCACGCCGCCGAGTTCACTCCGAGGAATGGCGACGTCAAGGGGCCGGCCACCCTCGGCCGGCGCCGCGGGCGCGGGAGCAGGCGTGGGTCACGACGCCTTGCGCTTCGGGCCCGCGGCCGCCGCCGCCCTCGGCCGAGCGCGGCGCCGCCGCAGGGCGAGCTGGGCGGCGAGCCGGAGCGCCGCCGCCATGCTCTTCGCGTTGGCCTCGCCGCGGCCGGCGAGGTCGTAGGCCACCCCGTGGTCGGGGCTGGTCCGAACGATCGGCAGGCCCAGGGTGACGTTCACCGCCGGGTCGCCGGTCACCGTGTCGAGGAGCTTCGCCGCAATGAGCCCCTGGTCGTGGTAGAGCGCCACCACCGCGTCGAACTCGCCCGACACCGCGCGTGAATAGACGCTGTCCGCCGGGTGCGGGCCGGAGACGCGGAGGCCCAGCTTCGCCGCCCGGGAGAGGGCCGGCGCGAGGAGCCGCCTCTCCTCGTCGCCGAAGGCGCCGCCCTCGCCGGCGTGTGGGTTCATCGCGCAGAGGGCGAGGCGCGGCCGGGCGATCCCGAACTCGCGCTGCAGCGCCGCGTGGGTGGTGGCGAGCACCCGCAGCACCTCGCCTGGCGTCACGGCTCTCGGTACCCTGGCGAGCTGGAGGTGGTTCGTGACGAGCGCCACCCGCAGGCGCGGCGCAGCCAGCATCATCACCGAGCCCTTCGCACCGGTGCGGGCGGTGAGCCACTCGGTGTGCCCCACGAAGCCCTTCTCGGCGCGGACGATCTGCGCCTTGGAGACGGGCGCGGTGCAGAGGGCGTCGGCTACACCGAGGGTGACCGCGGCGAAGGCCGCCTCGAGGTAGGCGAGCTGCGCCGCGCCGCCCGCGCGCGAGGGCTTACCGGGTGTGGCCGCGCTGCGGGGGAGGCTCGTCACCCGGACGAAGGCACCGCCCGCGGGCAGGGTCTCCCCGAGCTCCACGGTGGGGAGGGCGAGCCGGAAGCGCTTCGCCTCCTCAGCGAAGACGCCCTCGTCGCCGAAGACGAAGGGCTCGAAGCCACCCTTCTCGGAGGCCAGCGCGGCGCAGGTCACCTCCGCCCCGATGCCGGAGGGGTCCCCCATGCTGATGGCGACCCGGACCACGCCGCTCACCGGCTCGCCAGCTCGGGGAGGCGCGTCTCGATCACCGCGTCCTTGCGGAGGTCGGCGACGTACTGGGCGCGGAAGGCGTCGCCCTGCTCGTTCATGAGCCGGTCGCGCACCGCCTCCTTCACCTCCTCGAGCGGCCGGGGCTTGCCGCCGCGCCGCTCCTCGAGCTCGAGGATCTGGTAACCCGAGGGCGTGCGCAGGGGCTCGGCCACCTCGCCCGGCGAGAGCGCAAAGGCCACCTTCTCCACGTCGGGCTGCACCGTGCCCCGCGCGAGCCAGCCCAGCTCGCCCCCCTCGGGCGCGCTCGGCCCCTCGGAGTGCACGCGGGCGAGCTTCCCAAAATCCTCGCCCGCGCGGATGCGCCGGACGAGGTCTTCGGCGAGCGCCTTCACCCGCGCCGCCTCGGCGGGGTCGGCCTTCTCCGAGAGGGCGAGGAAGATGTGACGCACACGCACCTCCTCGCCGGTCCGGAACTCCTGCGGGTGGGTCTGCCAGTAGTTCCGGACGTCCTCGTCGCTCACCTTGAGCTTGCTCTTGATCTTGAGCTGCACGAGCCGCATCGACTCGAGGTCGCGCTTCACCGCCTTGCGGTAGGCGGCGCGGTCCATGCCCTGCGCCGCGAGCGCGCGGTCGAGGGAGGCGTCGTCGAGGGCGTTCCGCGACTTCACCTCGGCGACCACCGCGTCCACCTCGGGCTCCGAGACCTCCACCCCCAGCTCCTTCACCTGCGAGGCGAAGAGCTTCTCCGCGACCACCGCGTCGAAGGCCGAGCGCAGCGCCGCCGCCCGGGCGCTCTCGCGCTCCTTGCCGGCGGGGAGCGCCTCGGCGCGGGCAAGGTCGGGCTGAGCCCGCTCCTCGAGGTCGCGCAGGGTGACGACGTCGCCGTTCACGATGCCGGCGACGCGGTTCACCACGCGCCCGGGCTTGGCCTCCTCGGCCGCGCTCGATGGAGCGGCGACGAGCGCGAGCGAGAGGAGGGCAGCGAGGGAGAAGAGCGGCGAGCGCATGTGGGCAAACCTCGAAAAGGCGAGTGACGGCGAGACTCTACCTCGGACGCTCTGCCGGCGCGAAGCTGGCGGCCCGCTCCACCGGAACGATCTCACGCCGCCAGCTTCTGGAGGTCGTCGAGGAGCGCGCGCACCGCGACGAGGAGCTCCTGCCCCACCGCCGCCTCCTGAGCCGGGCTCGCGGCGGGCGGGAGGGCGGCCGGCGCGGAGCGCGCCTGGGCGAGCGCCTTCGCCACCCCGGCCTTCACCGCCTCGGTGCGGGCCGCGCGCGCCTGGGCGAGCGAGGTGGCGCGCCCGGCCGGCCTCGGGCCGGATTTCACGGTCGGTGCGGGCGGCACGAGGCGCCCGTCGGGCGAGACGTGCGCCACGAGCTTCATCTCGGGGGTGAGTCGCAGGGCGCCTCCGGACGACTGGACGCGCTTCGCGAGCTGGAAAGGGTCGAGCGCGGCGCTGTCGCCGAGCGTGAGCACCACCCGCCCGGGCGAGGCCTCCAGGCCGCGGATGCGGAGCGCGCGCAGGCGCACCTTCAGGGCGGCGAGCTGCTGCAGCGCGTCCACCTCGTCGGGCGGGTCGCCGTACCGGTCGACGATCTCGGCGCGGATTCTCGTCGAGCTCCTCGTCGGAGCTGGCCTGGGCGAAGCGCTTGTAGAAGAAGAGGCGCTGGTGCACGTCGGGCATGTACGGGTCGGGGATGAAGGCCGGGAGCGGGAGCTGCACGTCCGGGTCCACCTCCTCCGCCTTCGGCGCCTCCCCGCGCAGCTCGCGCACCGCCTCGTCGAGGAGCTCGGCGTAGAGGTCGAAGCCGATGGCCTCGATGTGGCCCGACTGATCCTTGCCGAGGAGATTCCCCGCGCCGCGGATCTCCAGGTCGTGGCTGGCGATCTTGAAGCCGGCGCCCAGCTCGGAGAAGCGCTGCAGCACCTCCAGGCGCTTCTGGGCGTCCTTGGTCACCGGCCGGCGGGCCGGCACGAGCAGGTAGGCGTAGGCGCGCTCGCGGCTACGGCCGACGCGGCCGCGGATCTGGTAGAGCTGCGCCAGCCCGAAGTGGTCGGCGCGGTTCACGATGATGGTGTTCGCGCTGGGGATGTCGAGGCCGCTCTCGATGATCGAGGTGGCGAGGAGCACGTCGAGCTCCTTCGCCACGAAGCGGCGCATCACCTCCTCGAGCTTCACGTGGCCCATCTGCCCGTGCGCCACGCCCACCCGCGCCTTCGGCACGAGCTCGTGGAGGAACTTCTCCATGGCGGCGATGGAGCGCACGCGGTTGTGAACGAAGAAGACCTGGCCGCCGCGCCGGAGCTCGCTCTCCACCGCCTCCTTCACCGCCGAGGGGTCGAACTTCACCACGAAGGTGCGGATGGCGCGCCGGTCCTCGGGCGGGGTGGCGATGATGGAGAGGTCGCGAGCGCCGGCGAGGCTCATGTGCAGCGTGCGCGGGATGGGCGTCGCGGTGAGGGTGAGCACGTCCACCAGCTTCCGGAGCTTCTTCAGGCGCTCCTTGTGGGCGACGCCGAAGCGCTGCTCCTCGTCCACCACGATGAGGCCGAGGTCCTTGAACGACACGTCGGCGGCGAGCAGGCGGTGGGTGCCCACCACGATGTCGATGCGCCCGGCGGCGAGCTCCCTCAGCACCTCGCGCACCTCGTCCGCCTCCTGCAGGCGCGAGAGCGCGGCGATGCGCACCGGGTAGCCCTTGAAACGCTCGCGGAAGGTGCGCTCGTGCTGCGAGGCGAGCACGGTGGTGGGCACCAGCACCGCCACCTGCTTCCTCGAGAGCACGGCCAGCATGGCCGCGCGGAGCGCCACCTCGGTCTTGCCGTACCCCACGTCGCCGCAGACGAGCCGGTCCATGGGCGGCTTCACCCCCTCCTGCCGCGCGGGGGTGAGCTGCGCCGCGCTGGCGGCGAGCGAGGGGCGCGCCTCGTGCGACCTCCCGCCGGTCATGTCCGCCACCACCTCGTCGATGGCCTTCTGCTGGTCGGGGGTGGGCTCGTAGGGGAACTCCGCCTCGAACTCCCGGTAGATCTCGTCCGGCTCGCGGAAGGTGAAGCCGGGGTGGGCGGTGCGGGCGGCGTAGAGGGCGAGGAGCTCGCCCGCCATCTTGAGGAGCTGCTCCTTCACCCGCGCCTTGCGCAGCGCGAAGGAGGAGCCTCCCAGCCGGTCGAGCCGCACCGAGCCCGGCTCGGCACCGGTGAACTTCTGCACCTGGTTCAGCTTGGAGACCGGCAGGTAGAGCCGGTCCTGGCCCTCGTAGGCGAGCACCAGGAAGTCGCCCTCGATGCCGCGGATCTGCATCTTCCGCAGCCCGAGGTAGCGGGCGATCCCGTGCTCCACGTGGACGACCAGGTCGCCCTCGTCGAGGTCGCGGAAGGCGGCCGCGAAGGCGTTCTCCAGGCGCGCCGCTCGCGCCTTCTTGCGCACCCGCCGCCCGAAGATCTCCTCGTCCGAGAGGAGCGCCAGCCGGCCGGCCACGTCGACGAAGCCGGAGGAGATCTCCCCGAGGAGGAGGTGGGCGTGGAACGACGGGTCGTAGAGCGCGGCCGGATCCCGGAGCGGCCCCTCGTGGAAGCGCGCCGGGAGCCGCCGGTCCTCGAGGAGCCGGCGCAGCCGGTCCACCGCCGAGCGCGAGGCGCAGGCGACCACTGCCGCGAGCCCCGCCTGGCGCCACCCGGCGAGCCGCTTCGCGAGCGGCGCCAGCGCCCCCTCCTCGCCGTGCGCACCCTCGATCTCGCCGCGCAGTCCCGAGGTGTCGCCGAGCTCGAAGCGGAGCGGCTCCTCGGTGCCGAGCCACACTCCGTGGCGCCGCACGCGCGGCCTTCCGGCCAGGGCCGCCTCCACCTCCTCCGGCGCGAGGTAGTGGGCCTCCGGCGGGAGGGCCAGCTCCTCGCGCCTCACCGCCCCCTCGTGCTCGCGGCGGAGCTCGTCCTGGAGCTCGCGGAGCGCCTCCTCGATCCCCGTGGGGCCGTCCTCCCACACCGCGGTGCCCTCGGGGAGCCAGTCGAAGAGGCTCGAGAGGCCGCCGGGGTGAAAGCCGGGGAGGAGCGCCTCCAGGCCGAGGAAGGGCGCCGCCTCGTCGATGGCGTCGAGCACCTCGCGCACCCGCGAGGTGGGGCGGTTCACCCGCTCGGCCGCCTCGCGCACCGCCTGCTTCGCCGCCTCGCGCGCCTCGGGCGTGAAGATCGCCTCGCGCGCCGGCACGAGCGTCACCTCCACGTCCATCTTCGCGGGCGCCGCCGGGCCGTCCGCAGCGCCGGAGGCAGCGGCCGCGTCGCCGCGCTGCGACTCCGGGTCGAAGAAGCGCGCGCTCTCCACCTCGTCGCCGAAGAGCTCGAAGCGCACCGGCCGCGCCTCGGCCGGGCTCCAGAGATCGATGATGCCGCCGCGCACCGCAAAGGTGCCCGGGTCCTCCACCAGTGGCACCCGGGCGTAGCCGAGGGCGACGAGCTTCCGGGCGAACGCCTCGCGGTCGAGGGTGACGCCCACTCCCAGCAGGTCCGCGTGCGCCTCGAAGACCGCGCGCGGCACCGTGCGGCGCGAGAGCGCCCGCGCCGACACCACCAGCGCCCGCACGCTCGCCGGGGAGAGGTGCAGCCGGCCCAGGGCGGAGAGCCGCTCCATCTCCAGCCCGCGATCGGGCGAGAGGTCGTCGTAGGGGAGCACCGGATCGGCGGGAAGCCGGAGCACGGGCGACGGCTCCCCCGCCCGCCCGGAGAGGAAGAAGGCGAGGTCGCGGGCGAGGTCGTCGGCCGCCTCCTCGTCGGCGGTGACCGCGAGGAGCAGGCGGGTACGCCCGGGTCCCAGAAGCTCGCGGGCGAGCCATCCGCGGGCCGCGCCCGAAGCTCCGGTGAGGTTCGCCGTGCCGCGCTCGCGCAGTGCCGCGACGAGGTCGGCGGGCCGGGCAGCGCGGCGCTCGCCGCTCTCCTTTGGCGAGGGAAGGGCTGAGGGAGGGTTCATCGTTCGGGCGGTCGCGGCGGGGCGGGTCACCCCCCGAATTAACATCTCACACGGCGCAACGCCCCCCGAAGCAGCCGCGGCAGGAACCGGCACCGACGATGCCACGACAGCCCGCCTGTTCCTTGATCGACCGGCTGCGGCGAAGCTAGAGTCACCGGGTCGCCGCCACACCCACCCCCTATGCCGTCCGCCGCCCTCACCTCGCGATACGCGCCACCGTGCGCGGGCTCGTGCCTGCGCCGAGGCCAGGCGCTCCGCGCGCCCGCGCGGCGTGCAGCATTCGCTCTGGCGCTCGCTGTCGTCGCGGCCTGCGGCGGGGGGGCGGACGACGTTCGGAGCCCCTCGGCCCTGCCAGCGCTCATGTGGCTCGCCTCGGATGGCGCGGGCTCGGCCTCGCCGGGCGCAGCGGCGGCCGGCCCAGGCGAGAAGGTGCTGGATCGCACCATCGGCGCGGAGCTCCGCGCCGGGCGTACCGGGAGCGCTCGCCCGCGCCTGGAGGGCGCGCTGGCCCGCGACCCGGACGACCTCGCGGCCCTGAGCGACCTAGCGGTGAGCTACGCCATCGAGGCGCGCCTTGGCGCCGCCCGCACACTCTTCGAGGAGGTGCTGGCGCGAACAGGCGGCCGCTCGGGTCAGGCGGCCCTCTTGAACCTAGGGGAGCTCTACGCGGCGGAGGGTTACCTCGACGCCGCAGCCGCCCACCTCGCCTCGGCCCGCGCCGCGGACCCTTCCCGCCCCGAGCCGCTCTACGCGCTGGCGCTCCTCGCCGACGCGCGGGGAGACGTCGGGACGAGAGGGCGGGCGCTCAGCGAGGCGCTCGCCGCCGATCCGGGCGGGGTCGCTCGCAGCGCGCTCTGCTTCCTCGCGCCGGAGGCGCGCCTCCACCTGGAGGCGCTCGTCCTCGCGCAGCAGGGCGACGAGACCCAGGCGCAGGCGCGCTTCCGGGAGCTCGCGGAGGGACGCTTCCCGTTCCTCGCGCGCGCCGCCCTTCGCCACCTCGCCGCGGGGTCCGGCGGAGGGGAGTGACATGACCACCTCCGACGCCGCCGGCCTCCCGCAGCGCGCGCGCGCGGTCCTGCGCGCGCTGGTGCAGGACTACATCCAGACCGGCGAGCCGGTGGCGAGCGGGCCTTTCCTGGCGCGCCACGAGCTCGACTGCTCGCCGGCCACGGTGCGGAGCGTGATGGCCGACCTCCAGGCGCTCGGCTACCTCTCGAAGCCTCACACCTCCTCCGGGCGCGTGCCCACCGAGGCGGGCTACCGGCTCTACGTCGATGCCCTCCTCCACGTGCGGCCGCCAGCGGCGGCCGAGCGCGAGCACATCGAGAAGGTGGCCCAGGAGGCGCCCGGGCTGGGCTCCCTGCTCGAGTCGACCGCCCGCGCCCTGCACACCCTCTCGCACCACGCCGGCGTGGTGACCACCCCGCGCCCTCTGGCCGACCCGGTGCGGCAGCTCGACTTCGTGAAGCTGCGCGAGAACCGGGTGCTGGTGATCTTCATCTCCGAGGCCGGGCTCGTCACGAACAAGCTCATGCAGCTCGAGCGGGCGCCCGCCGCCGGCGAGCTGGAGCAGGCGGCGAACTACCTCAACGAGAAGCTGCGCGAGGGGTCGCTCGACACCTTGCGCGAGCGCATCCTCGGTGAGATGCGCGCCGACCAGAGCGCCTTGCAGCACCTCGTGGCGAAGGCGCTCTCGCTCGCCGAGCAGAGCTTCGGGGCCCAGGCGCCGCTCCAGGGCGAGCTGCTCATGGACGGCGAGGCGAGCTTCCTCGACGCGCCCGAGTTCGCCGACGTGCAGAAGGCGCGGGCGCTCCTCCGCGCGTTCGGCGAGAAGGACCGCATCCTGCGGGTGCTCGATCGCGTGCTCCGGGCGCGCGAGGTGCAGATCTTCATCGGCGCGGAGAGCGAGCTCGCGAGCGTCCCCGACGTGTCGGTGGTGGCGGCGCCCTACGGGCGCGGGAACCAGGTGCTGGGCACCTTGGCGGTGATAGGCCCCACCCGCATGAACTACGCGCGCGTCATTCCGCTCGTCGACCTCACCGCCCGCGAGATCACCCGGGCGCTCTCCGGCGACGAGAGCGTGTAAGCAAAGCGCGCCCCCTCGACGGGTGGCCCGGAGCCCCCCGTCTGTGACAGAATCGCGCCGTCGCGCAGCCTCCGCGCCACGGTTTTCCGCCCGCCGGGCGTCCACCTGCCGCTCGATCGAGAACCTCCTTCCCTCAAGAGCACGATGCCCCACGAAAGCGAGAAGGGCTCCTTCGCCACCGAGATCCCCGAGGACGTGCTCGCCGACGCGGTGGCGGCGGTGGAGCGGCGCGCGCCGAAGGGCGCGACCTCGAGCGAGGTCGAGGTGGAGGTCGAGGCCGAAGGGAGCGACGCCCCCGGGGGAGGCGTTCCGGGCGACCCCTCGCGCGACGAGCTCGCCGCGCAGGTGGCGACGCTCACCGCCCGGCTCAACGAGGAGCGGGGGCGACTCCTCCGCGTCGCGGCCGACGCCGACAACTACAAGAAGCGGGCGGCGAAGGAGCGCGAGGAGGTCCTCCACCATGGGGTGGAGCGGCTCGTGAAGGAGCTGCTCCCCGCGCTCGACAGCCTGGAGCGGGCGCTCGCCACGGAGAGCTCCACCGATCCCGAGGCCCTGCGAACCGGCGTCGAGCTCACCCGGCGGCTCTTCGAGGAGGCGCTGGCGCGCTTCGAGGTGAAGGGCTTCTCGGCGAAGGGGGAGTCGTTCGACCCGCGGGTGCACGAGGCGCTCATGACGCTCGCCACCTCCGCGGCGGCGCCCGGCATGGTGGTGGAGGAGCAGCACCGCGGCTTCTTCCTGCGCGACCGGCTCATCCGGCCGGCGGCCGTGGTGGTGTCGGCGCCGCCCAGGGAAGAGGAGCCGAAGGCAGAGGGCGCGCCGGATGCGGCGAGCCAGGGCGAGCAGGGCTAGGACGAGCGGAGGAGAAGCGCGATGGGCAAGGTGATCGGCATCGACCTCGGGACCACCAACTCCTGCGTGGCGGTGATGGAGGGCGGCGAGCCGGTGGTGATCCCGAACAGCGAGGGCTCGCGCACCACGCCCTCGATGGTGGCCTTCACCGAGGGCGGAGAGCGCCTGGTGGGTCAGATCGCCAAGCGGCAGGCGGTCACCAACCCCGAGGCCACCGTCTACGTGGCGAAGCGGCTCATCGGCCGCAAGTTCGGCGACGCCGAGGTGAAGCGCACCGCCTCGCTCGTGCCCTTCCGCATCGTCGGCAACGAGAACGGCGACGCCTGGATGGAGGCGGCCGGGAAGCGCTACTCGCCCTCCGAGGTGTCGGCGATGGTGCTCGCCAAGATGAAGCAGACCGCGGAGGACTACCTCGGCGAGCCGGTCACCGAGGCCATCGTCACCTGCCCCGCCTACTTCAACGACGCGCAGCGGCAGGCCACCAAGGCGCCGGACGCATCGCCGGCCTGGAGGTGCTGCGCATCATCAACGAGCCCACCGCGGCGGCGCTGGCCTACGGCATCGATCAAGCAGCAGGGCGCGACCGAGAAGATCGCCGTCTACGACCTCGGCGGCGGCACCTTCGACATCACCATCCTGGAGCTCAACCAGGGCGTCTTCGAGGTGAAGGCCACGAACGGCGACACCTTCCTCGGCGGCGAGGACTTCGACCAGCGGCTCATCGACTGGCTGGCGAAGCGCTTCAAGGACGAGACCGGCATCGACCTCACGCAGCGACCGCATGGCGCTGCAGCGCCTCAAGGAGGCGGCCGAGCGCGCCAAGCACGAGCTCTCCTCGGCCACCGAGACGGAGGTGAACCTGCCGTTCATCACCGCCGACGCCACCGGCCCCAAGCACCTCGCCGAGAGCATCGATCGGCGCACGCTGGAGAGCCTGGTGGGCGACCTCGTCGAGAAGACCATCGAGCCCTGCAAGATCGCGCTCCGCGACGCCGGCCTCACCGCGCATGCAGCTCGACACGGTGATCCTGGTGGGCGGCATGACCCGCATGCCGCGGGTGCAGGAGGTGGTGAAGCGCTTCTTCGGCAAGGAGCCGCACAAGGGCGTGAACCCCGACGAGGTGGTGGCGGTGGGCGCCGCCATCCAGGGCGGGGTGATGAAGGGCGAGGTGAAGGACGTCCTCCTGCTCGACGTGACGCCGCTTTCGCTGGGCGTCGAGACGGCGGGCGGCGTCTTCACCAAGATCATCGACAAGAACACCACCGTCCCGTGCAAGAAGAGCCAGGTCTTCTCCACCGCGGTCGACAACCAGCCGCTCGTGTCGCGTGCACGTGCTGCAGGGCGAGCGCGAGATGGCGGCCGACAACAAGACGCTCGGCCGCTTCGAGCTGGTGGGCATTCCGCCCGCGCCGCGCGGCGTCCCGCAGATCGAGGTCACCTTCGACATCGACGCGAACGGCATCGTCCACGTCTCGGCGAAGGACCTCGGCACCGGCAAGAGCCAGCAGATCCGCATCACCGCCTCCTCCGGCCTCTCCGAGGCGGAGATCCAGCGGATGATCCGCGAGGCGGAGGCGAACAAGGGCGACGACAAGCGCAAGCAGCGACTCGCCGAGCTCCTCAACAATGCCGAGGGGCTCGTCTACACCACCGAGAAGAGTCTGGAGGAGTACGCGAGCGTGCTCGCGCCGCAGGACGCCGAGGAGATCAGGGCCGACCTCGAGGCCCTGAAGGAGCTCATCCCCGGCCACGACCCGGTGGCCATCAAGGATGCCCTCACCCGGCTGGAGGGGAGCGCCTACCGCATCGCCGACGCCATCTACGCCCAGGGCCCCGGCGAGGGCGGGGCTTCCTGAGGCTTTTTGCGCGACCGGTATTTGCCAGGCGCCGTTCCTGCGTTACGTTCCGCACGCTCCCCCAGGGGAGCGGGTAAGGCCGCCCGTATGCTCCGGCGGGCCGTGACGAGGCGGAAGGTCACTTGGAAAAGCGCGATTACTACGAGGTTCTCGGGGTTTCCCGCGAGGCGCCCGAGCAGGAGCTGAAGACCGCCTACCGGCGGCTCGCCCACCAGTTCCACCCCGACAAGAACCCGGGCGACAAGGCCTCCGAGGAGCGCTTCAAGGAGCTCTCAGAGGCCTACGCCATCCTCTCCGAACCGGAGAAGCGCGCTCGCTACGACCGCTTCGGCCACGCCGCGACGGGCGGTAACCCCTTCGAGGGGTTCCCCTTCGGCGGGGCGGCCGGAGCCAGCATCAACGACATCTTCGGGGACATCTTCGGCGAGATGTTCGGCGGCGGCGGGCGGCGCGGCCGCGGCCGGCCCCGCGGCGCCGACCTCCGCTACCACCTGGAGGTGGCCTTCGAAGAGGCCGCCTTCGGCACCTCCGCCCGCATCCGGATCCCCCGCCCGCGCCGCTGTGACACCTGCAAGGGCTCGGGGGCGAAGCCCGGCACCCAGCCCACCACCTGCCGGACCTGCGGCGGTGTCGGCGAGGTGCGCCTCACCCAGGGTTTCTTCTCGGTGGCGCGCACCTGCCACGTCTGCCAGGGCGCAGGGAAGGTCATCGCCGAGAAATGCCCCGACTGCGCCGGCGCGGGGATGGTGCGCGAGGAGGCCGAGGTGGAGGTGAAGGTGCCACCCGGCGTCGACACCGGCACCCGCCTCAAGCTCTCCGGCCAGGGCGAGCCGGCGGCTTCGCCCTCCGGCATCCCGGGCGACCTGTACGTGGTCCTCCAGGTGCGCGAGCACCCCATCTTCCTGCGCGAGGAGCGCGAGATCGTCTGCGAGCTGCCGGTGAGCTTCACCCAGGCCGCACTCGGGGCCGAGGTGGAGGTGCCCACCCTCGACGGGCCGGTGGCGCTGAAGATCGCGTCCGGCACCCAGAGCGGCAAGGTGTACCGGCTGCGCGGGCGCGGCGTGCCGGGCCTGGGCGGCTCCGACCGCGGCGACCAGCACGTTCGGGTGATGGTGGAGACCCCCACCCACCTCACCCGGGAGCAGAAGGAGCTCCTCGTGCGCTTCGCCGAGCTCTCCGGCGAGAAGACCCAGCCGTTCGCGAAGAGCTTCTGGGAGAAGGCCTCCGAGCTCTTCTCGAAGAAGAAGGCGGGGTGAGGGCGAGCCCCTCCCCGGTCTTTCGCGCGCTGCGCCGCGCCAGTAGAACGAGGCGCACCATGTGCCCTCGCCGCCGGCTCCTCGCCCTCTTGCCGATCGGGCTCGCCCTCGCCTGCGCGGGCGCGCCCCGGGCCGGGAGAACCCCCGTTTCCCCTCCCGCCACGGTGGAGGAGGGGCAGCCGCCGCCGTCCACCACCGAGCAGCATGCCCCACCCGAGGACCAGCTGCTCACCGCCCGTGAGGGCGCGGCGGCCGCGGAGGCGGCGCAGCAGTGGAGCGAGGCGGCGCGCCTCCGGCTCGTCGCGGCCGAGCTCGCGCCGGAGGCAGAGCGCGCGCAGGAGGGGGCGCGGGCGCTCGCGCTCGTCGACACCAGGCTCACCGCGGCCGAGGTGGTGGAGCTCGCCGCCCGGGTTCCCGAGGAAAGCCCGCTCCGCCCGGCCATGCTGCTTCGCGCCGCGCACGCCCGGCTCCAGCAGGACGACGTCCGCGGCGCGGAGGAGGCGGCGCGCGAGGTGACCGAGCGCCACCCCGACAGCGCCGAGGCGCGAGAGGCCAGCGCCTTCCTCGCGGAGCTCGCGCGCCGGGCGCCGCTCGACCCCCGGGTGATCGGCGTGGCGGTGCCGCTCTCGGGCAAGCAGAAGGCCTGGGGTGAGGCCATCCTGCAGGGCGTCGCGCTGGCGCTCGGCCCGGCTTCTCCCTTTCGCCTGGCGGTCATCGACACCGTCGGGATGCCCGAGGTCGCGAGTGACGCCATCGCCGCGCTGGTGCAGCGGGAGGGGGCCATCGCCGCCATCGGGGGCGTCACCTCCGCCGAGGCCATGGAGACGGCGCGCGCGGCGCAGGCGCAGGGGCTCCCCTTCATCTCGCTCTCCCGGGTGGAGGGGGTCACCGCGGCCGGCCCCTTCGTCTTCCGCAACATGCTCACCGCCGAGGCGCAGGCGAAGGCGCTCACCGAGCTCGCCATGGCGAGGCGGGGCCTGCGCCGATTCGCCCTCCTCTACCCACAGAGCTCCTACGGCCAGGAGCTCGCCCACGACTTCTGGGACGAGGCCGTCTCGCGCGGCGGCGAGATCCGGGCGGCCGAGAGCTACGCGCCGGACCAGACCACCTTCGGACCGCTGGTGAAGATGATGGTGGGCAAGGCCTGGCTCGACGAGCGGCCCGAGTACAAGGAGGGCCTCGAGGTGATCGCCGCGCAGGAGCTCGACCCCTACCGCCGCCGGAAGGCGGTGGAGCGGCTGCGCGCCCAGATCCCGCCCCTCGTCGACTTCGACGCCGTCTTCATCCCCGACTTCGCGAAGAACGTGGCGCTGGTGGCGCCGGCGCTGGCGGTGGAGGACATCGTCACCTCCACCTGCGACCCGCGCGAGCTCGCGCGCATCAAGAAGTCCACGGGCCGGGACGACTTGAACGCTGTGCAGCTCCTCGGGGCGAACGGATGGGACGACCCCTCGCTGGTGGAGCGGGCCGGACGCTACGTCGAGTGCGCCCTCTTCGTCGACGGTTTCTATGCCGCCTCCGGGCGCCCGGCCACGAAGGCCTTTGTCGGCGCCTTCCAGGCGCGGTTCGAGCGGCCGCCCACCATCCTCGAGGCGACCGCCTTCGACGCCGCGGGGCTCATCTCGAAGGTTCTCTCCGAGGGGGCCGCCACCCGCGACCGGGTGCGCGCCGCGCTCCTCGGCACGAAGGACTTCCCCGGCGCCACCGGCGACCTCTCCTTCGACGAGCGCGGCGAGGTGGTGAAGCCGCTCTTCCACCTCACGGTCGACAAGGGCGAGGTGCGAGAGCTCACCCCGGCCGAGCTCTCCCCGCCGGGTACCAACTAACTGGGGGAGCCCAGGGCCCGGGCGTCCGAGGCGCGTCCCGGGGTGCGACCGCCAGCTAAGGGCGATTCCCCTTCGGCCCCGGGCGGGCGCCCCGGCGAGGGGACGGCGGCCCGCCTGGATTCCTTCCTCCCGAGTGTGTAAGTTCCTCGGCACCCCTGCCCGACCGCCTGCTGCCGCACGAGGTGCGGCCGGTGCGTGCGTGGCAGGCGGGCGTTTGCCGGCCACCCGGAGGTCATGAGACGTGACGAGGAAACTGCTGCTCGCCCCTGCGCTGGTGCTCTTCTCCGGGTGCTTCATGGCCCCGGCCATGCAGCTCGACAAGGAAGCGGCGGTGAAGCGCGGCCGCGAGAAGACGCGCGACGAGACCTTCAAGCTCCAGCTCATCGACCCCGAGCTCCTCACCCGCCTCGCGGTGGAGACCCTGCCGCCTCCCCGCGCCATCGACCCCCTCGCTGGGGAGGCGCAGAGCTACGAGTACCGCATCGCCCCCTTCGACGTGCTCATGGTCACCGTCTGGGACCACCCCGAGCTCACCACCCCCACCGGCCAGTTCCGCTCCCCCGAGGAGAACGGCAACCGGGTGAACGCCGACGGCAGCCTCTTCTATCCCTACGTCGGCGTCATCCAGGTGGCCGGCAAGACCACCGCCGAGGTGCGCAAGCTCCTCGCCGACCGGCTCTCCCGGGTCATCACCAATCCGCAGCTCGACGTGCGCGTCGCCGCCTACCGCGGCAAGCGCGCCCAGGTGACCGGCGAGGTGGTGCAGCCCGCCACCATCCCCATCACCGACGTCCCCCTGCGCGTGCAGGACGCCATCGCCGCCGCGCGCGGCTTCACCCAGGAGGCCGACTGGGCGAACGTCGTCCTCTCGCGCGAGGGGCGCGCCTACCGCCTCAACCTCCAGACGCTCTACGAGAACGGCGACCTCACCCAGAACTGGCTCCTCAAGGACGGCGACGTCATCAACGTGGGCGACCGGGCCCGCAACAAGGTCTTCGTGATCGGCGAGGTGCGCCAGCCGCAGTCGAAGCTCATGGTGAAGGGGAGGATGACCCTCGCCGAGGCGCTGAACGAGTCGGGCTGGCTCGAGCCGAGCGTCGCGAACCCCAGCCAGATCTTCGTCTTCCGCGGCGACTACGAGGCGCCCAGCATCTACCGGCTCGACGCCAGCTCGGCCGACGCCATGCTCCTCGCCACGCAGTTCCAGCTCCGCCCGCGCGACGTGGTGTTCGTCTCCACCTACAAGCTGGCCCAGTGGAACCGCGTCGTCGGCCAGATCCTGCCCACCATCACCAGCCTGTGGACCACCTACGACCTCAGCGTGCGGGCGACGAACTCGATCCGGACGGGGACCTTGCAGTAGGCGCCTCGGCTGGCGCCGGCCGTTCCGCCCGGGGCGGCGGCGCCACGTCCACCCCGGCGACGTAGCTGTGGATGGCGCCCGACGCGCCGTCCCAGTCGACCTTCCACCACACCCGGTCGCCTCGTGGTGACGGAACCATCATGGGCTGGCCCTCGTACGGTGCGGGGAGGGCGAGGTGCAGCCAGGCGAAGGTCTCGGTGCGCTCCGAGCCGTCGAGGCGCACCGCGAAGCCGCGCTGCCAGAGGCGCTGCCCGGTGGTGACGCGGTCGCCCGGACCGCCGCCGCCGTAAGGGCTCACGTAGGCCCAGCCAGGCCGGCGGATGTTGCGGCAGGAAATGTGGATGCGCAGGGCCGAGTCGGAGTAGACGGTGGTTCGCTTGCCATCCGCCAGGCCGACCGCCAGGAGCTCGCGCCCGTCGGGCTGTACCATCACCTGCGTCTCGCCGTCCGCGAGCACGCAGGCGTCGTAGTGGCTGTTCGCGTCGCTGAGGTGGCGGAGGAGGCGGCAGGAAGCGTCGTAGGCATCGACCCCCTTTCGCTCCCAGTTGACCAGCACGAAGGCGCCGTCCTGGCTGACGGTGGCGTCCGACACCTGGCCTCTGCTCGGGATCTCGCACCGCTTCGCGCCGGTCCTCGCCTCGATGACGAAGGGGGTCCTTTCGTCGCCCACCAGCACCGCCAGCCGATCCTCGTTGTCGGTGTTCCCCTCGTACTCTCCGTAGCTCACCTTTCCGTACTCGGGGTAGGTGGCGAGGGTGCTCATCCGGTTCGTCCGGGCGCTCACCTTCACCCAGCGGTCGAGGCGGCGGCCGCTGCGCGTGACGCCGTAGATGGTGTCCGGGTCGGCGTTCGCCCAGGTGCGGTGCTCGGCCGGGAGGTCGAGCTTCCGGATGCGGCGAAAGTCGCGGCCGTCGAGGAGCGTCCCGTCGACGAGGAGCGCCAGGGAGCCGTCGGCGTTCCAGGGCGAGCTCTTGGCATAGTGGTGCCGCCCTTCGGCCGCGAGCACCACCACCGTCGCGAGGTCGTCGAACCGCGCCGGCGCGCCGGGGGCGGGGGCGGCGAGAAATGGCTGTCCACCCCGTGAGAGCTTCCTCTCGGCGGGATAGCCGGGGGTGGACCCGGTCGGCGGCCACGCCGCGCCGGCCGAGCTGGCCGCGACGAGCAGCGCGACCAGGGCGGCGGGCAGCGCGGGTCCGCGCGGACCAGGGGGGCGGCGGCACGCACCTGCCATCGAAGCTCTCCTGCGCACCTTTCCTCACGGCGGGGGGCCGGGGGACGCACCTCCGGCGGGGCGCCCCCCGCGTCTTTCGAGTAGGGTACTGCCGCTCGGCGACCACAGTTCTATAATCCCCCGGGTGCCGCGCTGCGGCTTCCCACCGACAGCGCTCCTGAGGACGGAACTTCGAGCTTGAGCAGAGCGGCACGAATCGCAGCGTGGTACCGCACCTCTGCGCACGGTCGCGTCCTCTCGGCGGCGGCGGTGGTGGGCGCGTTCACGCTCCTCGCCAAGGTGCTCGCCGCCGGCAAGGAGGTCGTGGTCGCCGGCCAGTTCGGCACCTCCGACCAGGTCGATGCCTTCGCGCTCGCCCTCACCATTCCCGCCTTCGCCATCTCGCTCTTCGGCGGCGCGCTCAACTCGGCCCTCATCCCGAGCTACGTCGACGTGCGCCGGAGGGAGGGTGCGGAGTCGGCCCAGCGGCTCTTCTCCTCCGTGCTGCTCATGGCCCTCGCGCTCCTCACCGCGGCCGGGCTCGTCCTCGCGGCGCTCACCCCCGCCCTCCTCTCCTTCGTGGCCGGTCGCTTCTCCCCGGAGAAGCTGCGCCTCACCGAGCACCTCTCCTACCTCCTCATGCCGGCGGTCGTGCTGGCGGGCCTCGGCATGGCCCTCACCGCGGTCCTGAACGCCCACGAGCGCTTCGCCGCCTCCTCCTCCGCCGGGCTCGCCCTCCCGGTGGTCTCCATCGCCGCCCTCCTCGCCCTCACCGCGGTGATCGGCATCTACGCGCTGCCAGTGGGCCTCCTCTTCGGCTACCTCGCCCAGCTCCTGCTCCTCGTCCGCTCGGTGCACCGCGAGGGGCTCCGGGTGCTACCGAGCTGGGGCGGCGCCACCCCCGCCTTTCGCAAGCTGGCGGGGCAGTACGCGCCGATGCTGGCCGGCGGCCTCGTCATGGGCACGAATCCGGTCATCGACTCGATGATGGCCGCCCGGCTCGACGCAGGGAGCGTGGCCTCGCTCTCCTACGGCAACAAGCTCGTCGCCTTTGCCATGGGCATCGGCGCCCTCAGCCTGTCGGCGGCCGTCTTCCCGCACTTCTCGCGGCTCGCCTCGGCCCGCGACTGGACCGGGCTCGGGAAGACCCTGCGCACCTACGCGCTCGCCGTGCTGGCGGTGACGATCCCGGTCACCCTCGGGGCCATGCTCCTCTCCCGCCCCATCGCCGGGCTCCTCTACGAGCGCGGCGCCTTCAGCCACGCCGACACCATCAAGGTGGGGCACATCCAGGCGCTCTACATGGCGCAGGTGCCGTTCCACCTCACCGGGCTCCTCTTCGTTCGATTCCTCTCCGCCAGCGCGGGGAACCGCATGCTCATGTGGATGTCGGGGGTGAGCGCCGCGGTGAACGTGACGGGCAACATCCTCTTCTCACGGTGGCTCGGCGCCCCGGGCATCGCGCTCTCCACGGCGGTGGTGTACTTCACCTCCTTCACGCTCCTCGGCCTCTCGGCGTGGCGTCGCCTGTGCGCGCTCCGGAGGTCCGAGCCCTCGCGGACGGGCGCTCCGCTTCGCCAGGCTGGATAGGCTAAGGAGCTCGACATGTGCGGGATCTTCGGAGAGTTGGGGCCAAAGGGCCGCGACGCGGCGCTCGAGGCCTACGGCGTCGCCGGGGCGGGGGCGCTCGCGCACCGGGGGCCGGACGGGCACGGCACCTGGCACGACGGCCGCTGCCTCCTCGGACACACCCGCCTCGCCATCATCGACCTCTCCGACGACGGCGCGCAGCCGATGCACTCCGCCTCGGGGCGCACGCACGTCTCCTTCAACGGAGAGATCTACAACTACCTCGAGCTGAAGGAGCAGGCCGAGCCGCCGCCCGGCGGCTGGCGCTCCACCTCCGACACCGAGGTGCTCCTCGAGGCGTGGGACCGCCAGGGGCTCGCCGCCCTCCGCGGCGCGGTCGGCATGTTCGCCGTCGCCTTCTGGCAACCCGAGGCGAACGAGCTCTGGCTCGTGCGCGACCGGCTGGGAAAGAAGCCGCTCTACTACGCCCGCACGCGGGCGGGCTCGCTCCGCTTCGCGAGCGAGCTCGGGGCGCTCCTCGTCGACGACGCGGTGCCGCGTTCCACCACGCCCGACCGCGTCGCCGAGTTCCTGCAGCACGGCTACGTGGCGGCGCCGCGGACCGGTCTCGCCGAGGTGAGCGTGGTGCCGCCGGGCTGCGCCCTGCGGGCGCGCCTCGGTCCGCGCGGGGTCGACCTGCAGCTCGAGCGTTACTGGCGCCTCCCCCCCGCCTGCGAGCCCGCCGCCGACCCCGCCGCCTGGTCGGAGGAGTTCGAGGCGACCCTGCGCGACGCGGTGAAGATCCGACTCCGCTCCGACGTGCCGCTCGGCTGCTTCCTCTCGGGCGGGGTCGACTCCTCGGTGGTGAGCCTGCTCGCCAGCGAGAGCATGGGGGGGCGGCTCCGCACCTTCACCGTCGACTTCGACGAGGCCGACTACTCCGAGGGCCGATATGGCACCGAGGTGGCCGAACGCCTCGGCACCGACCACACCGTGCTGCGGGTGAGCGCCGGCTCGTCGGTGACGGTGGAGGATTCTCGTTGCCGCCTACGGCGACCTCCACGGCGACGCCTCCGCCATCCCGACCCTGGCCCTGTGCCGCGAGACCCGGCGGCACGTCACGGTGGCGCTCTCCGGCGACGGAGGCGACGAGCTCCTCGGGGGTTACGGTCGCTACGCGCGCGCCTTCCGGGAGGTGAGCCGCGCCGCGAGGTTCCCCGGTCTCGCCCTCGCCGCCGCCCGGCAGGTGGCGGCCCGCCTCCCCTGGTGGATGCGCGGCACGGCGCGGCTGGGCCGGCTCTCGTCCGAGCTCGACGCCTACTACGCGAGCGGGTTCCGGAACTACGTCCCGAAGGCCTGGCCGCCGGTCCTCGACGGGCGCCTCGCCGGCCCCTGGCCCGACGTCGTCGCTACTTCACTCCGCGAGAACGCCGGGCGGCCGCCGCTCCTGCGGTTCATGTCCTCCGACATGACCTGCTACCTCCCCGAGGACATCCTGGTGAAGGTCGACCGCGCCAGCATGGCGGTGGGCCTCGAGGTGCGGGCGCCGCTCCTCGACCACCGGCTCACCGAGCTCGTCCTGCGCGCCGACCCCTCCTGGCTGGTGGACACGGAGGGCGCGAAGGCGCCGCTCCGACAGCTCTACGCCGGACGCCTCCCCGAGGCCGTCTTCGCCCGGCGCAAGATGGGCTTCGGGGTGCCGCTCCGCCACTGGCTCAAGGCCGACCTCGGCGCGCTCGCCCGCGAGCGGCTCCTCTCGCCGCGCCCGCAGCTCGCGCCGCTCCTCGACAGGAAGGAGGTCGGCGCCCTGCTCCGGAGCCACGCCAGCGACCAGCGCAACGAGGCGCCGCGCATCTGGCACCTCCTCGTGCTCGACGCCTGGCTCGACCGCTGGCGCCCGTCGCTCCGCGCGGAGAAGAGCGAGCTCCGCCACAGCGCGTGAGGGGCCATCAGCGGGAGGCGGCCGCCTCGTCCTGCACCGCCCTGAAGCGGGCGGCCACCGCCTCGAGCGCGAACTCGCGCTCCACGCGCGCCCGCGCCGCCGCGGCGGCGTTCTCGCGGGCCACGGCCGGGAGCGCGAGCTGCCGGAGGATCGCCTCCGCCAGCGCGGCGGCATCGCCCACCGGCACCGCCTCACCGATCTCGCCCAGGATGGCGCGGACGTCGCCGCAGTCGGTGGCGACGCACGGGAGCCCAGAGGCCATGGCCTCGCCGAGCACGTTGGGGAAGCTCTCGGTGCGGGAGGAGAGGGCGAAGAGGTCGAGCGCCGCATAGACCCGCTCCACGTCCTCGCGCGGGCCGAGGAGGTGCATCGCCGGCCGCAGGCCGTGGCGGTCGATGGTGCTGGCGAGCTCCGCCTGCTCCCATCCGATGCCTTCGCCGCACAGGAGGAAGCGTGCCGCGGGGAGGCGCTCCCGCACCTGCGCCGCGGCGGTGAGGAAGGTGGCGTGGTCCTTGTCCGGGTGGAGGCGCGCCACCAGGCCCACCAGCGGTGAGGCCTCGGGAACCCCCAGCTCGGTGCGCACCGCGGCCCGGGCCACGGTGTCGGGGCGGAAGCGCCGCACGTCGAAGCCGTTGGGGATGACCACCAGCTTCCGGACGTCGTAGCCGAGCGCCCCGTGCGCCCGCATGGCCGACGCCGAGTTGAAGACCACCCGGCGCGGCACCCAGCGCGAGGAGAGGGCGCAGAGCCGGCGGGTGAGGCGGGTCATGCGCTTGTCGAGCTGGCTCACGTCATGGCGCACGCCCCAGACCACCGGGATACCGAGGGCGAAGGCGGCGGCGCCGCCGAGGAGGTCGGAGTGGTACATCCAGGTCTGGACGAGATTCGGCGCAAAACGGCGAAGGCGCGAGACGAGCCGGAGCGCGCCGCCGGGCGTGGGCCGCCCCGGTCGCATGCCCATCCCCTCCACCGGTACGCCCAGCGAGCGGATGCGCGCTCCTACCGGTCCCACGCTGGTGAGGGAGAGCACCGTCGCCGTGCGGGGCTGTGCCGCCCCCTCCGCGTGCTCGCGCGCCCGCTCCGCGCGGAGGAGCTTCAAGAGCATCTCCTCGGCGCCGCCGGCGGTGAGCTCGGTGATGACGTGCACGACGCGCGTCACGCCCCGAGCTTCCTCTTCTCGTGGATTTCGCGCAGCACCTCGAGCGAGCGCCGGACGAGCGCGTCGACCGAGAACTCCGCCTCGATGCGGGCCCTGGCGCGCGCGCCCAGCGTGGCCCCCGGCTCGCGCGCCCGCCGGAGGAGCTCCACCATGGCGGCGCCGAGCTGCTGGTGATCGCGCGGCGGCACGACGACGCCCGCGTCGCCCACGATGCGCTCCACGTCGCCCGAGCGCGTCGTCGCCACCGGCCGCTCGCAGGCCATCGCTTCGGCCACCACGTTGGGAAAGCCCTCGCCGCCGTCGGAGGCGAGCACCGCGAGGTCGAAGGCGCTGTACTCGGCCCGGGTGACCGGGCGCTCGCCGGCCCAGGTGAGGCGCGGGGCGAGGCCCAGCTCCTCGGCGAGCGCGAGGAGCTCCTTGCGGTAGGCCTCCCGGCCGGCGCCGCCCACGCAGACGAAGCGCGCCTCCGGCACCTCTGCGGCGACGAGCGCGGCGGCGCGGAGGAAATTCGCGTGGTTCTTCACCGGGTCCAAGCGCGCCACCAGGCCCACGAGCGGTGCGCCCTCGGGAACGCCCCACAGCGCCCGCAGCTCGGCGCGCCCCGCGGGGTCGAGGCGAAAGGCTTGGCAGTCGATGCCGTTCGGCACGACGAAGAGCCGCTGCGAGGGGAACCCGGCGCGGAGCGCCTGCGCGCGAGCCGCCTCGGAGTTGGCGATGATGCCGTCGGCGGCCGGCGCTGCGAGGCGCTCGAGGCGCGCACCCGCCGTCTGCATCCAGTCGTAGGCGGTGAGATCCTGCTTCGACGTGCGCAGCCCCCACACCAGCGTCACTCGGGGTGAGAGGCGCTTCAGTGCCGCCCCCACGATGTTGGGGCTGTCCATGTAGGAGTGGAGCACCTCCGGCTTCTCACGCCGCACGAGCCGGAGCGCGCGGAGGAGGAAGGGCAAGGTGTCCCACCGGCCGCGCTTCGCGAGGTCGAACACCGGCACCCCGCCCGCGCGAAGCGGCTCCTCGAAGGCGCCGCCGGGATAGAAGACGGCCACCGACGCCTGGTGACCCGCCCGGGCGAGGCCCAGGGCCAGCGCCGCCATCTGGCGCTCCGCGCCGCCCATGCGCAGCGAGCGGGCGAGGAAGAGGATGCGCATCGGAGCGGGTCAGCCCTGCTTCTTCTTGCGCGGCGAGCCCTTGATGGCGATGCGGGTGAGCACGCTCCGCTTGTCCCTGTGGTACTCCGCCTCGTCGTACTCCGGCGTGGCCGCGAGCGCCCACTCGGCGTATTGCTCCATCGACATCACCGGCACGGCCGGGTTCCCCGCGGCGAGCACGTCGGGCGGGATGTTGCGCGTCACCACCGAGCCGGCCGCCACCACCGAGTTCGGCCCCACCGAGACGCCGGGCAAGAGGATGACCCGATGGCCCAGGACGCAGTTGTCGTGAATGGTGATGCGGCCGTACTTGATGACGCGCCGGTAACGCTCCCGGTCGCGGAAGACGTGGGTGCCGCCGTCGTGGGTGATGAACGATACCTCCGAGGCCATGGCCACGTGCTTGCCGATGGTGATGAGGTAGGGCTCCGAGCCGAAGTTGGGGTACCCCTCGAAGCGGCAGTCGGGCGCAGCGTTGAGGCCGCGGCGGCGGACGTTCCATATCCGCAGTCGCACCCACAGGCGCAGGATGGCTCGAAGAAGTGGCATGTGTCTCGTTCGCCCGCGGGGCCCCCGCGGGAGCAATGCGTCATCTTAACCCGAAGACGGCCACGGCGGTCTGTCCCGCGTGACCGTTCCACCGCTTGGGGCGTCCTCGACGGGATGGAAGTGGATGCGCCGGCCTCCCGTGCCTCGTTCATCTCCGCCGCGGAACGTTTCGGCCCTCCGTGCGTGCTCGACCGGAAGTCATCGACGGCGAGCAGAAGGCGGGCCGGCTCACCTCGGCGGTGAACGTTCCTCGCGTCACCGAAAAAGAGCCGGGCGCCGCGCTCGGAGGCGCGGCGCCCGGAGTTCACATCAATCGCCGAGAGCTACCGGCAGTCTGCGAGGCTCACCCCGTCGTAGCAGGCGGCGGCCCGGGAGATGTATCCGTTCCAGGAGTCGCTCTGGCCGGTCGTCGAGGCGCCGCCGACGAGGAGCGTGCCTCCCGCGAGGTCGGGCGTGCCCGAGCCGGTCGCGGTGCCGAGCGGGGTGGCGGCGCCGTCGCCGTAGAGCCTCATCTCGCCGGCCGCCGACATGCACCCGGTGACGAGGTGCTTCGTGGCCGCCGTCCAGCCCGCGGGAACGTTGGCACAGAGTGGGGTGGCCACGCCGGTGACGCTCATGCAGAGCTGCGCCGGCGCGATGGCGGTGGCGCCGCTCAGGTAGAGCTTGGCCGTCAAGGTGGGCGAAGCGGGATCGTTCACCCAGGTGACGAGCGTGCGCGGCGCGGTGAAGGGGGCCGCCCAGGAGAGGCTTCCGCCCGGCGTGGCCTCGGCCGCGAGGCAGAAGCCGCTCGGCGCCGTGCTCGCAGAGGCCGGGATGGCCGGGGTCTGGAGGGCGTCGATGAGGACGTCGGTGTTGCGATTCGTCACGTCCTTGCGCACGCTCCAGCTGTACATCTCGGCGCCGAGGTCGTTGAAGCTCACGCCGTCGGGAACGGCGGCGCCGGCCGCGATGCTCACCTGGGTGAGGTCGAGCCCCCAGGCGTAGAAGGCGACTGGCCCGGTGTTGCCGGGAAGGGCCTGGAGCGTCACGTTACCGATGGTGCCGGTGGTCCAGAGTCCCGTGCCGGGGACGGTGACCCCGGCGCCCGTGTCGAACCAGAAGCGCTTCCACTGGCCCGCCGTGAGCGTGGAGAGGTCGAGGTCGAAGTAGCGCGACTTGCCGGCCACGTCCCAGTTCACCTGGACCCTCACCGTCCCGGTGGTGGCCGCCGGCACCCGGAGCCAGAGCTGCCCGTGAATGGGACCCGCAGCGGCGAAGGTGCGGAGGGTGGTGGAGAGGGAGGCCGACGGGTTGAGCGTCACGAGCCGCGCCGTCGCCTTCTCGCTGTCGCCAGGCGGAACCACGTCGCGCCGTGGCGGCTACCGTGACGTGCCCGCCGCAGCCCAGCCCGGGTAGTCGCCGGCCGGATCGCCGCCACTCGGCTGCACCACGCCCGTGATGGGGACGGCGCCCAGGTTCTCACCCGGGGTGACGACGTAGGTCGGAAACGCTCCAACGTTGAGTCTCCCGTAATCGCCCACCCGGTTCCACGACTGCATGCCGAAGAGCATGCCCTTGCCGGCCTCGTATCTGGGCCCGTTCCGCCAGGCGGTGTGGTAGCCGGTGGCGCTTTGCCGGTCGGCGGTGGCGTCTGCACCGAAGAAAGGAGCCTCGCGATTGCGCTTGTAGACGGTGCCGTCCGTGGGCAGGCCCTGCACCAGGGCCAGCTTCTTCTGGATGTTCTCCGGCGTTCCCGGCTCGTTCCAGACGGCCACCTCGTACACGCGGCCGCCGAAGGCCACCCCTCCGGCCTCGAGGCCACCGACGGTGAGCACCTCACTGCCCTTGGAGAGCGGCCTGGTGGAGCCGGCCGGTCCCACGTCCTGCTGCGTGCTGCTGTAGGTCGATGTGGGCTCGAAGCCGTTCACTGCGATGCGGATGTTGTTGGCGGCGCGCCCGCCGCACACGACCACGAGGGATGGGTTCAAGGGGCCGCTGTTCGGCACCACCTGCACCGCGTTCGGATCGCCATTCGTCCCGGTGATCTGGCTCGCGAAGAAGGTCGGGAGGTAGGCCCTGTTGCGCACCGTCCGGCCATCGGTCGCCACGTAGTTGTAGTGGAAGGCGAAGGTGCTGCCGGTCTGCGAGAGCACCCAGCCGCGCGTGGTGGTACCGGGAGCGCCAGACGAGCCGTCCGGATTGGCGCCAGGCTCGGTGCCGCGGGCGAAGAAGACCTTGTCGGCGGTGGCCGTCGTCGCATCGTAGTCCGGCTTCACGATGGCGCAGGCGATCATGCCCTGGTCGAGGGCGGCCACCGTCGCGTCCCCCGACGCCTTGTAAGCCTGGGCCGCCGCGAAGGGACCGGCGCCGTGTCGCGTCACGCCGGGGAAACCGGCGAACGCCTGCTGCGCGGGAGCGGTGCCCGGAGCCGTCCAGGTGATGCCCGCCTTCGACTCCACCAGGGCGGTGCCGTCGAAGTGCGCATGCTCCACCAGGGTGGCCTCGTCGGGCCAGAGGCCGCCCCAGGTGGCTGGGGGCTGCCCACGACTGCACGAGAACCTGGGAGCAGCTCACGTTGGCGTTGGTGACGTTGCCGGCGAGGGTGCCGCTCGGGTTCGCCACCGTGCAAGTGAGGTTCGCGGGCTGGCTGGCCACCGCCACCGTGTAGGCCGCGCCCGAGGGAACGGGCGTGGCGAAGCTGTAGCTCGTGGCGCCGGCCGGGATGGAGAGCACCTCGGTGCCGACGCCGTCCGAGAGGCTGAGCCCGGTGGCGCTTCCCAGGCCGGTGATGGAGCCGCCGATGGTGTAGGTGACGGAGGAGCAGGTGACGGCCACGGACACCGCGCTGTTGGCCGTCCCCGAGCCGTTGGAGCCACGGCGCAGGTGGCGCGCCGCGACGGCTGCGTCTTCACCACGATGCTGTAGGCGGTGCCGGGGGGAACCGAGCGCGTGAGGTCGGCCACCGGTCCGTTGGCGGTCACGGTCGCGTCGGTGGCGGCGCCGGCGAAGGTGCCGGTGAGGACCACGCTCTGCCCGGCGGCGAGCCCGGCCACGGTGGTGGAGACGGAGGCCCCGGCCGCGCAGGTCACGGCGACGTTCGTCACGTCAGCGTTGCCCATGGTGCCGCTGCCGTTCGCGACGGTGCACTCCGAGCCCGAGGGCTGGGTCAGCACGGTCACCGCATAGGGCTTCCCCTGCGCGATCTGGACAGGGAACTGGAAGGTGGTGGCGTTCGCGGCCACGGTGAGGTCGTCGCCGCCGTTGTTCTGCAGGACGAGCCCATCGCTCGTCAGGCCGGCGACGGTGCCGCCCACCTTGTGGCTGCCCCCGCCGCTGCTGCTGCCCCCGCAAGCTGCCAGGGCGAGGCCCGCGGCCATCGCCAGCCAGCTCATGCGCTTCATCATGTGTGTGCTCTCCGGGTCGGAAACTTCGGTAGACCTGAGACTGCGAGCGCGAGCATACGCGCCCTCCCTGAGATGGGCGAGAAGACCAACCGGGGCATGTCCCGCGTTCGCGTCACGCATGATTCGAAGTGTGCGGATGTGGGCATTCCTGGCCGCCCGTCCTGCGCGCCGTCAGCGCTCGCTCGCCCTCACCGTGACGCGGTCGGCGCGAGTTGCGGCGAGGCTGCTGCGGTTGCGGCCACCGCCGCGCCGGTGACCGAGCCCTCGTCGCCGCGGCCCTCCACCACGTCGATGATGCGCCGGGCGATGAGCGGGGCCACCTCGTGAGCGAAGTCGCCGCTCGGGTGCGAGTTGCCGGGCTTCGATGACCTGGCCGGGTCGAGGAAGCCGCGCGCATCCGCCTCGAGCTCGTAGAAGTCCCACACGAAGATGTTGTCGCCCGGCTCGTCCCACTCCTCCTTCACCCAGGTGAAGAACTCGCGCGCGCGCATCGCCTGATCGGGCTTGGAGCCCTGCTCGGCCAGCGCCGCGCCGGTCCAGACGATGAAGCGCTTGTCGGGGAACCCGTGCATCCGCTCCTTCAGGGCGGCGTACTGGAGCCGGTAGTTGGCGATGGTCTTCTTCTCGGAGTCGACGCTGGCCTGCCCCTCGTCGGCCAGGATCCTGCTCGCCGGGAAGCAGTGCTTGAAGACGATGACGTCGTAGCGCTTTGCGAGGTCGTCGAGGTTCAGCTCGCCCCGGTCGCGCGCCTCGCCGCGGTGCTTCACCCACAGGTTCCAGTAGTCGTACGGATAGTTGGCCCAGGCGTAGCCACCGGTGGTGGCCGGGTAGGTGAGCTCGTCGATGCGGTAGTCGGTGCCGTGCTCGGCGTTCCACTGCCGGACGAGGTCCGGAACGCCCGAGGGCCAGTAGCGGCCGAGCAGCCCCCGGAGCGCACCAGGGGTGTGGTCGGTGAGCTTCTTCACGCCGGCCGGGAGGCGATCCCACTGGCGGTAGATGCGCGGGTGAAGGCCGCCAGCCCAGACGATCTCGCCGGTGCTGTGGTGGAGGTAGCCGATGCGAACCGGCCCGGACATCGGTGCGCTCGCCGCACCCGCACGTGCGCTCGTGGCGCTCGGGGAGGCGCTCGTCCCGCTCGTTCCGGTCACGCGTTCACTCGTGCCGCCTGCCTGCGTGGCCGCTGCATCCGCGCGGCCGCTCTCGATGGTGCTCGTGTTCATGGTCTCTCCCGCGCAACCCGGCGCCTCCGCACCGCCGGCCAGGGCCGTGGCGCCGGTTCCGGCGAGCGCCGCAGCCAGAAGGAGCGCGGTGGCCCGCGCAGCAGTGCGTAGATTCATCGGTCGGTCGTCTCCCAACGCTGGATCCTAACGATCGATGAGGCGCGTTTCTTCGCGACCGGCCGCCGCGTCTCTCCAGGGACGGCCCCGCCGGAGCGCCTCGGAAGCGCCCCGCTGCGCCGCCGATCCGGCGCGGCTCCGGCTCGCGCGCGCCTGATGCACTTTGCGGTGGCGGTGGACGTGGGGCCGAACCTGGGGCCGCTGCGCTCACGATTTCACCGGCAGGCCGCGACGTGGTCCACCCCGGGGTCGGCGCACAGGGCCACCCTCGCCACATAGCCGTGCCAGGGGCGGCTGATGTCGCTCGCCTGGTACGCAGGGTTTGGCTCCTCGCGCGCAGCCTTCCCCTCCACCTTTCCCCAGGTGGCGTCAGGCGTGCCGTTCCCCACCAGGAGCCGGCCGGTGGTGAGGACGACGGGCGCGACGCCGGTGACGAGGCCTCCCACCGGCAGGTCGTCGGCGAAGAGGCGCGCCTCGCCCGAGGCGGCGACGCACCCGGCCACCCGGTGCTCGGAGCCGGGCGCCCAGCCCGCCGGCACCGGCGCGCAGGTGGCCGCCGCTCCGGAGACCTGGAAACAGAGCTGGCGCGGAGTCGCGTCGGCTGGCGCGACGCCCGGCACCCCGGCCGGAGCCGTCGCCCCGGAGACGTAGAGGAGCGCCCGCCGCGGCACGGCGGGAGGGGTGATGGCCGCGGTGCTCATCCAGGAGGCGATCACCCGCGCCTGGGCCATGGGGGCGTCCCAGGCCAGCGCGGAGGCGCTGCCGGTGCCGTCGAAGGGGCGCGCCCGCGCCGCGAGGCAGAAGCCGCTCGCCGAACCCACCCCCACCAGAGCGAGCTGTAGCGCATCCACCGGGTAGCGCAGGTCGTACCCGTAGCCGGTGCCGTAATCCTTCTCGGCGCTCCAGTCGTAGGCGTAGAGGCCGGGGTCGAAGGTGCCCAGGTCGCCGCCACCGCCGAGCTGGGTGAGGTCGAGGCCCCAGGCGTGAAACTGGAGCTCCGGGCCGCCGGGGGCCGCGGCGAGGCGCAGGACGCCCGCGAGGTTCGAGCCGGCGTTGGTGTGGAGGCCGCGCAGGGGCACCAGCGACCACCGGCCGGCCGGATAGGCCGCGAGGTCCACCGCCACCTCGCTCTCGGACGTCGAGACGGTGAGCGTGCCGGCGGTGCTCACCGGCCAGAGCCACATGAGCGCCTGGATGGGTCCCGGCGCGTCGAAGGCTGCGAGCGGAGCGGTGAGGCTTGCGCCGGGGGACAAGGTGACGAGCGGCGCGGTGGGCGCACGGCTCCCGTCCGGGGCGAGCTCACCCGCGTCGCCGGGTGCGCGTACCTTTGAGGTGGCGCTCACGTCTGCGCCCCCACCCGCGGTCCAGGCGCCCGCCACGCCGAGGCCGAGATCCTCACCGGGCACGATGATGTCCCAGGGGTGGAACTCGTTCTGGGTGGGAGGGGTTCCGCTCTGGTACTCGACCACCGTGCTCAGTCGATTCCACCCCTGGAGCCCGAAGAGCATTCCCTTCGCGGGGTCGAGCCGGGGCCCGTTGCGCCAGGTCGCCCGGGTCGAGCCGTCCACCCCGAGGAGCCACCCCTCGCGGTTGCGCACGTAGATGGCGCCCGCGGGCATCGCGCTGAAGGCCGCGAGCTTGGCGGCCAGGTTCGCAGCGGTGGCCGGCTCGTCCCACACCGCCGTCTCGTAGATCCGGCCAGGGAAGGCGTTGCTCGCGACGCCGCCGGGGTAGCCGCCGAGGGTGAGCGCCTCGGGCCATCCCAGCCCTCCCGGCGAGCGGAGGGGATTGAGCGGCCCGGTGCCCATCAGCGCGCGGCTCTGAACGGACGCGAGGCTGTTCACCGCGGTGCGGATGGTGTTGCCGTCACGGCCGCCGCAGAAGACCACGTACGACGGGTCGAGCGTGCCCCTGTTCCCGCCCCCGTTGTCGTATCCGAAGTAGGTGGGGGTGTAGACCATGGTCATGCAGCTCGCGCCGGGCGAGCCGCCGCAGTTCGTGCTCTCGTAGTGGAAGCAGAACTGGTCGTGCATCTGGTGCAGGACCCAGCCTCCGCCGGGCTGGTTCGCCTGGGCGTCGGGCGAGGCGCTGAAGCCGCGGGCGAGGATGCCCTTCTCGCTCGAGCCGGTGTTGGGGTGCGGGTCGTGGGCCGGCTTCACCACCGCGCAGACCAGCATGTCGCCGGTGAGCGCGGCCACCGCCGTGTCGCCGGGCCCGAGCGCCGCGCGGTACGGTACCGCGCTGAACGGCCCGGCGCCCCAGCGCGTCCCCGAGGGAAGGCCGGTGAGCTCGCCCTGCGGCGGGGCTGAGGTCGGGGCCTGCCAGCTCACCCGGCTTCCCGCCGGGATGGCCGGATCCTCCACCGGATTCGGATTCGTCCCGTCGAACCAGGCGTGCTGCCGCATCGTCGACGTGTAGGGCCAGCGCGCTCCCCAGGTGGTGGGCGCCGACCAGGCCTGCAGCGGCGTCACCGTGGCGAAGCAGTCGAGGGCCACGCTGGTGACGTCAGCGGTGGCGGTGCCGGCGCCGTTCGCCACCCGACAAGCCTGCCCCGCTGGCTGCGCCTTCACCGTCACCGCGTAAGCGGCGCCCTCGGCCACCCGGGTCGCGAAGGTGAAGGTGCTCGCGCCCGGCGCGACCGCCAGGTCGTCGCCGCCGCCCTGCTGCAGGACGAGCCCTGCGCCGGTGAGCCCCGTCACCGTGCCGCTGATGGTGAAGCTCTTCCCCGGCGGCTGGCCACTGCAGGCGATCGCCACCACCACGTCGGCCGCGCCCACCGTGCCGCTGCCGATTCCCCCCGTCACGGCACAGGTCTGTGCGGGGTTCGCCGGCTGGGTAGCCACGGCGACCGAATAGGCGGTTCCCGAGGCGACATCGCTCGCGAGGGGCACGGCGCCCGCCGCGGCCGCGTCTTTCGTCACGCCCACGGTGGCCGGCGCCGCGGCGCCGACCGCGACGGAGAGCGAGAGGCCAGCCCCGGTGAGCCCGCTCACCCGCGCGGCGATGGCGTGTGTGCCGGGCGGGGGCGTGGGGGAGCCGTCGCCTCCTCCGCACGCGGCCGTGAACGCGAGCCCGGCGGTAAAAAACCGCAAGGGCGGCGTGCATCGGGTGAAGGCTTCGGGGCATGGAGAACTTTCTGAAAATCGGAGGGAACGGTCAATCCGCCAGCGACCGGTACTCGTACCGCTGGTAGCGGCCGTAGCGCCCGAAGCGGCCGTGGTCGGAGCGCACGTCGTTGAGGACCGCGCCCTGCACGCGGATGCCGCTCTGGGCGAGCCGCTTCACCGTGAGGTTGATCTCGCGCATGGGGTGGGTGCCGGAGCGGAGCACGAGCAGGTTCACGCCGGCGAGCCGCCCAACCAGCGAGGCGTCGGTGACCGCCAGGACCGGTGGCGTGTCGACGATGACGAGGTCGTAGCGCCGCGAGAGGTCGGCGAGGAGCCGCTCGAAACGGTGGCTGGCGAGGAGCTCGGCCGGGTTCGGCGGCACGCGGCCGGTGGGGAGGAGGTCGAGGCCGGGGTAGATGGTGCTCCGGATCGCTCCCTCCACGTCGGCCCCGCCGCTCACCAGGTCGGAGAGGCCGGGGCCGCGCTGCTCGCCGAAGGCGTGGTGGAGCTGGCCGCGCCGGAGGTCGCCGTCGACGAGCAGGATGCGACGCTCGGTCGAGGCGAGCACGTGGGCGAGGTTCATGGAGACGAACGACTTGCCCACGCCGGGCCCGGGGCCGCTCACCGCGATGACGTTGTTGCGCGCCTCCACCAGCGCGAATTGCAGGCTGGTGCGGAGGCTGCGGAGGTTCTCCACGGCAACGTCCCCAGGGTCCTCGGCCGCGAGGATCGGCGCGCCGCCCGCGCCCCGCCCCGGCGCCTGCTGCCTCATCTGCCGCTCGCTGCGGGGCACCATGGCGAAGACGGAGAGCCCGCTCTCCTGCTCGATCTCCTCCGGGTCCTCCACGCCGCGCGAGAGCGCCTTCCGGGCGAAGGCCCCGGCCACGCCGAATGACAGGCCGACCAGGCCCGAGAGCGCCAGGGCCGCCGAGCTGAGCGGCTTCACGGGCTTCCGCGGCACGAGCGCCTTGTCGAGGATCCGCACGTTGCCGACGGTGCCCGACTTCACCACCTTCAGCTCCTGTGCCTTGTTGAGGAGGAGCGCGTAGAGCTCGTTCGCCACCCGGACGTCGCGCTGGTGGCGCACCGAGTCGCCTTCCGTCTCCGGCAGCCCGCGCATCCGGGTCGCAAGCGCCGCGCGCGTCGCCTGGAGCTGCTCGATCTTGTCCTTCAGCGCCGTCACCGCCGGGTGACTGTCGGTGAAGCGCTGGCGGAGCTCGGAGCGCTGCAGCTCGAGCTCGGAGATCTGGCGCTCCACCTCCACCGAGCGCTGGAGCACCGACTGCGTCTCCGCGTTCAGGTCGACGGTGCCCTTGCGCACCTGGAAGCTGTTCAGGGATGCCTGCGCCTGCTCCAGGTTCGACTTCAGGACGGGGAGCTGCGCCTCCAGGAACTCCAGCGTCTTCGCCGTCTCCAGCGACTTCCGCTCGACGTTCTGGCGCACGTAGTTGTTCGAGAACGAGTCGAGGATGGCGGCGATGCGCTCGGGGTCTGCCCCGTCGAGCGACACGGCGAGGATGCCGGTCTTCTTCCCCCGCTCCTCGATCTGGAGCGCTCGCTGGAGGCCCTGGATGACCTCGCCGCGGCTGTTCCGCGCCACGTCGAAGCGCGTCCCGGGTCGGGCTGTGAGCTCCACCACGAAGAGCTCGAGGCGCCGCGCGCCGCTCCGCGCCACGGCGGCGGTGCCCACCTTGCCGGTGAGGTCGATGAGGCCGTCGGGGTCGGTCACCCGGAAGCGCCCGCCGGGAAGCGCCACGAGGTCGAGGCGCACGCCGAGGAGGTCGTCCGAGACGTCGATGCGTCCCACCCGGATGACCTCGCCCCCCCAGGCATACTGCCCGAGGAACGACGAGTGAAGGGGGGCTGGCGCCGGCCCGCTTCCGGTATATCGCCGGGCGATGGCGCGGCCGATGAGAGGGAAGGTGTGAGGGGAGGCCGCCACGTCGAGGGCCAGGGCGTCCACCACCCCGCCCACCAGCGTGCGCGAGCGGAGGATCTCCATCTCGGTCTCGCCCGGCGGTGCGCGCTCGCCGAGCGCCTGCGAGATCTCCTCGATGCCGGCCAGGCTCTTGCGGTTCTCCTCCACCTGGAGGAGCACGTTCGTCCGGTAGATGGGGACCGCCACGAAGACGTAGACGAGGCCCACGAGCAGGAAGAAGAGCGTCACCCCGAGCACGATCCAGCGGCCCTGCAGGATGGTGAAGAGGTGGTCGGTGATGTGGAGCGGCTCCTCGCGGCGCGGCGGCGGGAGCGTCAACGGCTCCGGGCGGGGCTGGTGCTCTGCGGCGCCGAGCTCCACGACCGGGCTGCGGGCTTCCTGTTCGAGCTTCATGCGGTGAAGGCCCTCGTGGGTTCGGACGACCGGGCGGCAAGTCCCCTCTTGCGGCTCCCCGAGCTTCCAGCTCTGGAGCGAGCGCCTGGCGCGCCCCCTGGTGAGGGACAAGCTTAGCCTGACCGGGGCTGCCGCGCAGTCCCACGCCCGGAGGGGAGCACAGGTGGGTTCATGGCCCCCCCACATCCAAAGCCCCCTCGGGGCTGGGAGATGGGGTGTGCCCTGGAGTGTCCGTGGGATATGTTGCTCGCGCGCACCACGCCCTCGGCGCATCTTCCTGAGCCGATGCCCGCCGCCTCTTCCGCCAACGACCTCGTGACCGCCTCGTGCCCCGCCGGAGAGGGAGGGAGCGCCCGGCGCCCGGTGGTGGTGCACGTCACCACGGTGGGGCTCTCGCTCCACACCTTTCTCACCGGCCAGGCGAGCTACATGGACGGCCACGGCTTCGAGATTCACGCGGTGGCGGCAGGAGGCCCCGACCTCGATCGCTTCGGGCAGCGCGAGGGCGTGCCGGTTCACCCGGTGCCGATGACGCGACAGATCTCCCCGCTGCGCGATCTCGTTTCGCTCTTCCGCCTCTGGCGCGAGCTACGGAGGATCCGGCCTCAGGTGGTGCACGCCCATTCCCCCAAGGGAGGGCTCCTCGGGATGACCGCCGCGCTCCTGGCCAGGGTGCCGGCGCGCATCTACCACATCCGGGGGCTGCCCCACGCCACCGCCACCGGCGCCCGACGCCTCTCGCTCGTGACCGCCGAGCGCGTCTCGTGCGCGCTGGCGCACAAGGTGCTGGCGGTGAGCCGCTCCATGCGCGAGCTCGCCGAGCAGGACCGGCTCGCGCCCAGGGGCAAGATCGAGGTGCTCCTCGGCGGGAGCGGCAACGGCGTCGACGCCACCGGCCGTTTCCGCCCGCCCGTGGCCGAGGCGAGGGCGAACGCGCGCGCCGGGCTCGGCATCCCGCAGGACGCCCTGGTGGTGGGCTTTGTCGGGCGGGTGGGGCGCGACAAGGGCATGGTGGAGCTGGCCGAGGCGTGGGCCAGCCTCCGGGAAGCGTTCCCGGTCCTGCACCTCCTCCTGGTGGGCGCGCACGAGACCGAGGATCCGCTCCCGAAGGGGCTCTTCGAGGCGCTGGGACGCGACCCGCGCGTGCTCCTCACCGGAGCGGTGCCCGACACCTCTCGCCTCTACGGAGCGATGGACGTGGTGGCGCTCCCCTCCTACCGGGAGGGCATGCCGAACGCCGCGCTGGAGGCGGCCGCCACCGCGCTGCCCATCGTGGCGAGCCGCATCCCCGGCTGCACCGACGCCATCTTGGACGGCGTAACGGGCGCCTTGGTGCCGGTGCGGGACGCCGAAGCGCTCCGCGAGGCGCTGGCGCGTTACCTCCGCGAGCCGGAGCTCCGCCGCGCCCACGGCGAGGCGGCGCGCCGGCGCGTCCTCGCCGAGTTCGGCCAGGAGGCGCTCTGGAGCGCGATCGGCGAGACGTACCGGGCCCTGCTCGCGAGGCGGGGCGCGCCCGGAAGGGCGGGTCCGCGGCCGTGAGCGCGCCGGGCTCCTCCTCCCCCGCGCGGCAGCCGGTGCCCGTCCCACGCCGGGTTGCCCTCGTCCTCTCCCAGCTCTCGGGGGGAGGGGCGGAGCGGGTGGCGAGCCTGCTCGCGACGCGCTGGGTGGCCGAGGGGCGGGAGGTGACGGTGGTCACCCTCTCCGCCGCCGAGGCGCACGCCTATCCGCTCCCCCAGGAGGCGCGGCGCGTCTCACTGGGCGTGACCGGGGTCTCAAAAAACCGGCTGGCTGGTCTCTTCCGCGCGCTCGGCCGGGTCCGCGCCCTGCGGCGGGCGCTCGGAGCGATCCGGCCCGAGGCGGTGGTGAGCTTCGGCGACCGCACCAACGTGCTCGCCGTCCTCGCAGCCCTCGGGAGCGGCGTGCCGGTGCACGTTTCGGAGCGCACCGACCCGCGCAAGGCGCCGAACGGCTGGCCCTGGCGCGTGCTCCGCCGCCTGGTCTACCCGCTCGCCGCCACGGTCATCGTGCAGACGGCGAGTGTCGCCGCCTGGGCGCGGGCGCGCTTCCGGCGGGTGAGCATCATCCCGAACTTCGTGGTCGTCCCCCTCCTCGCGGCGCGCCCGGGCGCCTCGCACGGGGAGCGCACGCTCATCGCCCTCGGCCGGCTGGAGCGGGTGAAGGGTTTCGACCTCCTCTGCCGTGCCTTCGCCAGCGTCGCCCCGCGCCACCCCGACTGGCGGCTCACCATCGTGGGAGAGGGGCGGGAGCGCGGTGCGCTGGAAGCGCTCGTCGCCGAGCTCGGCCTCGGGGGGCGCATCTCGCTGCCGGGGCGCGCCGCCGATCCGGTGCCCCACCTCGCGGCGGCGCACGCCTTCGCGCTCTCCTCGCGCCGCGAGGGCTTCCCCAACGCTCTGCTGGAGGCCATGGCCGCGGGGCTTCCCCCGGTCGCCTTCGACTGCGACAGCGGGCCCGCCGAGATCATCACCCACGCTGAGAACGGCCTCCTCGTCCCCGCGGGCGATGTCGCCGCGCTGGCGGCGGCCCTCGACCGGCTCTTCGGCGACGACCTGGAGCGCGACCGGATGGGCCGGGCCGCCTGCGAGGTCTCGGAGCGCTTCGCGCCGGAGAGGGTCCTCGCGCTCTGGTCCGCGCTCCTCGCAAGGAAGGAGTCGCGAGCATGATGCCAGCCGACGCGGTCCTCGAGCGCCCAGCCGAACCGGGCATCGGCCTGCGCCTGCGCACCGCGGTGGGTGCGGGAGTGGCCCTCTTCTTCTACTCGGCGATCGACAGCTATGCCAGCGATGCCTGGTCTGCGCCCTCGCCCGTCCTCTACGTGCTCGCCACCGTGGCGGCGGCGGTGGCGGCGGTGGCGACGACCCCCGAGCGCCTGAACCGGGTGGGCCGCCTGCCCTTCATGCTCTGGCTCTTCGGCTACTTCGCCATGACCACCCTCTGGGCCATCTTCATGAAGGGCGTGCCGGCCGTCACCCAGACGCTCATCGACCGCTACCGCTCGATGGCCATGCTGCTCGCGCTCGTCCTCCTCTTCGCCGAGCCGGCCGTGCTCCGGGCCGCGCGGTGGGCGGTGGCGGCCGGCGTCGCCCTCGGATCGGCGCTCAACCTGGCGGAGGCCTTCGGGCTCCAGTTCGCCCCCAGCGAGGAGCGGGTGGCGGGCCGCTCAGCAGGCTTCTACGTGAACGCCAACGGCTCGGGGCTCGCCCTGGCGCTCGGGGCCGCGGTGGTGATCCCCTTCCTGCCGCGGCGCTACCGGGTGCCGCTCCTCGTCGTCACCACGGCCGGCGTGGCCATCACCTTCTCACGCTCGGCGGCGCTGGAGCTGGTGGTGGCCGCGCTCGTCCTCGCCGCGGTGAGGTCGGTGCGCATCGGGAGGACGGTGTTCGCGGCGGTCCTGGTGGCCATGCTCTTCGCCCTGTGGAGCGGTGACATCAGCAGCTACTTCGAGGACACCGGCGTCCTCAACGCCAACACCGTGAGCCGGCTCCGGCTCACCAACGACGACAGCGGACGGATCGAGCTGGCGCGGCGTGCGTGGGAGCTCTTCCTGCGGTCGCCCATCGTCGGAAACGGAATCGGCGCGACGGCCGACTGGGACGTGGGCCTGCAGACGCACAACCAGTACCTGGCGCTCGGCGCCGACTACGGGATTCCCGGGATGCTCATGTGGCCGCTCCTGGCGGTGGCGCTGGCCTTCCGCCGCAAGGGCGCCTGGCCCGCGGCGGCGGTGCTCCTCGTCGCCGGCTTCTTCAGCCACGGGCTCCTCTTCGAGCGCCCACCGCTCCTCCTCATCGCCCTCCTCGGTTCCACGGTGGGTGGAGCCGAGGCCGAGCGCGAGCAGGGGCAGGCCGCCGAGACCGGTCCCGCGCTCTCGCAGCGCGCGCCCGGCGCGTGATCAGTCGGTGCGGCCGGCGCTTCGCAGGTCGCGCACCATCCGGCTCACCAGGGCCGCCCGGAAGGCCAGGGTGGCCGGGGCGGGCGCGCGCGGGCGGAGCGCTCGAAGGGCGCTGTGCGCCACCCGGGGTAGCGATTCACGCACCGCGGTGACCAGGCGGCGCCTGAAGCCGGGGCGAAGGGGATCGCCCTTCGCGACGGAAGAGGCGAGGCGCGGCAGGAGGTGCTCCACCAGCGCCGCGGGGAGCGACCCCTCCTCGCGACCGCGCTCGAGCTCCCGCCGCGCGAGTTCGAGGAAGGCCGGGGTGTGGACCAGGGCTCGCACGCTGGGGATGGCCGGCCGGGTGGCGAAGGGGATGGGAGGGCTCGCCTCCCAGACCACCTGGCGGAAGAGCCGCTTCTCGGTGCGGAGCGCGTCGGGCTCCTCGCGCACCACCGAGAGGATCTCGCGCGAGAGGAGCGGGTTCACCACCTCCACGTAGGGCGCCTTGAGGTCGGTGAGCGAGGCCAGCACCACCGGGATGCGGTAGGCGTGGTAGAGGCGATCGCGCCAGGTGGCGAGCGACTCGCCGCGGCGGAGGGCGAGCTCGCTCGGCCAATCCTGCGGCGCGAGGTCGAGCGCCTCGATCTCGCGGGGCGACAAGAAATCCGACAGCATGGAGGCGCCCACCACCCGGCGCACGTCCGGCGCCAGCGCCACCTCTTCCCACCCGAACCCTTCGTCGCCGCGGACGATCCCGGCGGCCCCGCTGTCGCGGAGGCGGCGCCAGATGTCGAAGCCGTCCATGTAAGCGCCGAGGTGGTCGATGCACCCCTCGCCGTTGCGGAGGAAGCGGTCGAGGAGCGCGTCGAGCGGCTCCTCGGAGTGGTCGACGGCGAAGAACTCGTGCGGCACCCCCACCTCGCGGGCGAGGCGCCGGGCCACCGCGGCGTCGTTCCTGGGATCGTCGAGGGAGCTGGGCATGCCCCAGGTGACGGTGGAGAGCCGGTGGCGCTGACCCAGGTGCATGAGGAGGATGCGGCTGTCGCACCCCCCCGAGAGCGGCAGGCGCCAGGCAGAGCCCTGGAGCTCGAGCCGGTCACAGCTCGCCCCGATGGCGTCGCGGAGCCGTGCGGCGTGCTCACGGCGGGGGCGCCGGACCGGCTCGAAGACGACCGGCTTCTGGCGCCGCTGCAGCTTCCACGCGGAGCGGTCGAGGACGAGCCGGGCGTCGCCCCCGAGGCGACGGATGCGCGCATCCCAGGTGGCCTCCGGGCCCAGCGAGCCCGCCGAGAGGAGCCACGACAGGGCGCGGGGGTCGTAGTCGAAGCCGCCGAGGAGGGTGACGATGGCGCGCTGCGAGCTCGAGGCCGCGAAGAGGCCGTCGGCGAAGGCGAAGTAGATGCTGCGGCTCGCCACCGCATCGCTCACCAGCTCGACCTCGGTCGCGCTCGTGCGGACGAGGGCGAAGGATCCGTCGGGCACCGCCCCTCCCGGCTCGTGCCATCCCTCGCGCGGGCCCAGCATCTGGCCGAGGCAGAGCGAGGTGCCATGCCAGGTGACGAGCGGGCTCGGGGGGCCCACGGCGAGGGCGAGGCCGGGCGCGGTGGCGACCTGGGGCGGGGCGACGGGGTGGCGAGGGCCGAGCAGGTCACACGCGTGGCGGAGGCGCTCAGCCGGCGGCAATGCGCCCGTCCTCGTGCACACCACCAGGAACTTCGACATGAAGAGCCCTCGCTCGTGTGCCTTCACCGGGGTGGAGGCACGCGAGCGCATGCTATCATCCCCTCCGGCGCGCGCTGCGAAGAACCCTGTGCCCTAAGCACGGGATGGGTCGCTGGCGCGGCAAACCTCGGAGGCGGTGGATGCCGGGACTCGTGGGCGCATTCGGCGAGATCGACCCCTCCCGCGCGGAGGCGGCGCTCGCGAAGCTTTGCGCGCTTCCCGGCGCCGTCCCGGGGTACCATTTCGCGGAGCCGGGCGTCCTCCTCGCCAGCGCCTGCCGGGCGCCCCGCGGCGGGTGGCCCGAGGCGACGGCCGCCCTCGACGACGCCACGGTGGTGGTGCTCCACGGCGCCCTCTTCCGCGATGGTGCCCAGCCGCGCCGGCTCGCCGCGGTCGACCTCCTGCCGGTGGCGAAGGCGGGACGCCTCCTCGAGGAGCTCGCCAGTTGCGACGGCAGCTACGCCGTGGCGGTGCTCGATCTGGTTGCGGGCACGGTGACCGTGGTGGCGGACCCGCTCGGCGTGCAGCCGGTGCTCTTCGCTCAGCACGGCGAGCGCTTCGCCTTCGGGCCCGAGGCGAAGGCGGTGCTCACCCTCACCGGCCTCGAACCGCGGCTCTCGCGCGTGGGCATGCTCGCCTTCCTCACCTCGGGATACGGGCTCGGAGAGGAGACGCTCTTCGAGGGGGTGCGGTGCCTCGAGCCGGGCACGGTGCTCACCTACGACCTCGCCGCCCGACGGGCCGAGGTGCGACGGTACTGGCAGATCTCCTACCGGCGCGACCCCGCGCTCCGCGCGCGGCGCGCGGCCGAGGAGGCGCTCATCGACGCCATCCTGCGCTCGCACCGGCTCCTCCTCGCGGACGGGCCGCCCGCGCACCAGGTGCTCCTCTCGGGCGGGCTCGACTCGCGCGCCATGCTGGGCGCGCTCTCGCGCATCCACGCCCCGCCCGCCCACGCCGTCTCCTGGGGGCTCCGGCCGGACATCCGCTGGTCCGACGCCCACCTCGCGGGGCGCATGGCGCGGCGCTTCGGCGTGCCGTGGTGCTTCCTCCCCTACGACACCAGCCACTTCGTCGAGAACGCCGCCGACTGGGCCTTCGTCTCCGAGCTCGCCAACGACAACGTGGGCTGGTACGGCGAGGGGCTGGGCTCGCTGCGCGACTTCTACGCCCGCGGCGCGCCGGTGTCGTTCATAGGCGACGAGGTGTGGGGGAACGGCCCGCGCGTGCGCAGCGAGGACGAGATGAGCGAGGGTGCGGCCATGCCCTATCGCCTCTCGCCGTCCATCGCCGCGGTGCTGAGACCGGAGGTGGCGGAGGAGGCGAACACGCGCCACCGCGCCTCGCTCCGGGCCATCGTCTCGCGGTGTACGTCGTCCGACCCGGCCGACCAGAAGGATTTCCTCTACATCAACGGTCGCGGCGCGCGCTTCATCTTCTCGCTCGGCTACTACAAGGAGCACGCCACCGAGCTTCGAAGGCCCTTCCTCACCCGGGCGGTGGTGGACGTCATCACCGGCCTCGACCCGCATTACCGCCGCTTCAAGAACCTCTACGCCACCGCCATCCTCCGGGCGATGCCGGAGGTGATGACCCAGCCCGACAACGCCGTCTCGAGCCTGCCCGACTGGTCGTACGACGTGCGGACGCGCCCCACGCTCACGGCCTTCTTCGAGGAGTTCCTCTCCGCACGCGAGCTCGAGCGCGGGCCGCTCGCAGAGCTCGTGGACCCGGGAGCGCTGGCCGCCACCTGCGCCGCCTTCTTCGGCGCGCCGGTCTCCCCGCTCTCGCGGCGCCCCGACCGCGCGCAGCTCCTCCGGAGGATGCTCAGCCTGCGCTCGCGCGCGCTCCTCTCAGCCTATGCGTTGCCGTGGCCGCTCCCCGACGGGCCGCCGCGCGATCGCGGGAGCACGTTCGACGGGCTCCGGCGCCTGGCGCTCCTCGCGCTCCTGCAGCGCCAGCTCCCGCGGTTCGGCGAGGTGGCTGGTGACCGGGAGAGCCGCCCCGAAGAGCGCGCCCCCCTCGCCCCCGCACCGGCGCCCGTCGCGTGACGTGAGGACTGGCTAAACCGTGGAGCGCCTCGCGGCGGCGGCGTACCAGGCCGCGGCGAGGGCGAGCCCCTCGCGCACGGAGTGGGTGGGCTCGTAGCCGAGGAGGCGCCTCGCCTTGCCGATATCGGCGAGCGAGTGGCGCACGTCGCCGGGCCGGAAATCGGTCCGGGTGGGCTCCGCCAAGGCCGCCTCCGGGCGCACCTTCGCCACCTCGTCGCGGATGAGCCCGAAGAGCTCGGAGAGCGTGGTGCGCGCACCGTAGGCCACGTTGTAGACCTGCCCCATCGCCGCAGGATCGGTGGCGGTGGCGGCGAGCAGGTTCGCCTGCACCACGTTCTCCACGTAGCAGAAGTCGCGGCTCGTCTCCCCGTCGCCGTGGAGCACCACCTCGCCCCCGCCGAGGAGGCCGGCGAACCAGCGCGGCATCACCGCCGCGTAGGGGCCATCGGGATCCTGTCGCGGTCCGAAGACGTTGAAGTAGCGGAGCCCCACCAGCTCGAGCCCGTAGGAGCGGCCGAAGGCGTCGGCGTAGAGCTCGTCGGCGGCCTTGGTGGCGGCATAGGGCGAGAGGGGGCAGCCCACCGCCTCCTCCACCTTGGGCAGCGCCGGGTGGTCGCCGTAGACCGAGCTCGAGCTGGCGTAGACGATGCGCGCGAGGCCGGCCCCTCGGGCGGCCTCCAGGATGCGCAGGAAGCCGGTGACGTTCACCTCGTGGCTGGTGAGCGGGTCCTTGATGGAGCGCGGCACCGAGCCGAGCGCCGCCTGGTGGAGGACGAGGTCCACCCCCGACACCGCCCGGGCGCAGGCGGAGGGGTCGCGCAGGTCGCCCTCCTCGAAGCGGAAGCGCTTCGAGGCTTCGCCTCCGGCCGCCTGGAGGACGAGCTCCAGATTCCGCCGGCTGCCTGTTGAGAGGTTGTCGAAGCCCACCACCCGCTGGCCCAGCGCGAGGAGGTGCTCGGTGAGGTGCGACCCGATGAAGCCCGCCGCCCCGGTGACGAGCCAGCTCCGAGGCTCGGCGCGCAGGCGCTCCCTGAGCGCCGCGTAGGCGGTCACGCCTTCACCAGCCGGCGCGGTCCCTGGCCGGGCGCGGCGAGGAGAGGGGCGACGAGGTTCCGCGTGTCGACGACGAGCCCCACCTCGCGGAAGAGCGCGCGGTCCTTGAAGGCATCGTGAGCGGTGGCCACCACCACCGCGTCGTAGGTGGCGAAGGTCTCGGCCGTGCAGGGCACCGAGCGGAGCCCCAGGTCGTGCTTGCGCCCCTTGCGCGCTGTGGGGAAGAACGGGTCGCAGTAGTCGACCTTGGCCCCCGCCTCCTGCAGGAGCTCGAGGAGCTCGTAGGAGGGCGACTCGCGGTCGTCGTCGATGTTGGCCTTGTAGGCGAGGCCCAAGACCAGCACGCGCGAGCCGCGCACGGCCTTCGCGTCGTCGTTCAGCGCCCCGGCCACCTTCTGCACCACGTAGCGCGGCATCTGCGTGTTGATCTCGCCCGCCAGCTCGATGAAGCGCGTCCAGGAGCCGTACTCGGCCGCCTTCCACGAGAGGTAGAAGGGGTCGAGCGGGATGCAGTGGCCGCCGAGGCCCGGTCCCGGGTAGAAGGGCATGAAGCCGAAGGGCTTCGTCTTCGCCGCCTCGATCACCTCCCACACGTCGATGCCCATGCGGTCGAAGGTCATCTTGAGCTCGTTCACGAGCGCGATGTTGACGGAGCGGAAGACGTTCTCCAGCAGCTTGCACGACTCCGCCACCCGCGACGACGAGACGGGCACCACCTTCTCCAGCGCCGCCTCGTAGAGCGCCGCCGCCACCTCGGTGGAGTCGGCGTTCACGCCTCCCACCACCTTGGGGATGGAGCGCGTGGAGAAGCGGTCGTTGCCCGGATCTTCGCGCTCCGGCGAGAAGGCGAGGAAGAAGTCCTCCGGGAAGGAGAGCCCGCTCTGCTTCAGGATGGGCGAGCACCTCCTCGTCGGTGGTGCCCGGGTAGGTGGTGGACTCCAGGATGACGAGCTGCCCCTTGCGGAGGCGCGGGGCGATGGCGCGCGCGGTGCCGTGGATGAAGGAGTTGTCGGGCTCGCGGTGCTCGCCGAGCGGCGTCGGCACGCAGATGATGATGGCGTCGCAGGCGCGCAGGCCATCGAAGTCGGTGGTGGCGCTGAGCCGGCCGGCCTTCACCGCCTCGGCCACCCGCTCCGCCCCGATGTGCTTGATGTACGACTGGCCGCGGGAGATGGCCTCCACCTTCTTCGGGTCGACGTCGAAGCCAGTGACCTTGAACCCGGCCTCGGCGAAGACGAGCCCCAGCGGAAGCCCGACGTAGCCCTGCCCGACGACGCCCACGTGGGCGGTCCTGTCCTGGATGCGCGAGAGAAAAGAGCTTTTCATGGCGGCCAACCTAATGAGCCCCTGGGGTGCGCTGCGAGTCCCGGAGTGGGAGGACACGGATGCTGAAACTGCGCGAGACGCCCCGGCCGGGACGCCTCGCGGGTTCGAAGGGTGAAAGGCCTGCACCGGGCGAGAACGTGCCCCGCGCACGGCTGAAGGTCAGCGCTCGGCCACGAAGCTGTGGATGCCCGAGGAGGAGCCGTTCCAGTTGACCTTCCACCAGACGCGCTCACCCGTTCGCGAGGGGACGGCCATGGGATTCTGATCGTAGGTCGAAGGGCAGGCCTCATGGTCCCAGGCGAAATACTCCACCTTCTGCGAGCCGTCGAGCTTCACCGCCATGATCCGGTGGAACGAGCTCATGGCCTGCTGGTAGCTGTCGCAGTTGTCGTTGTAGATGGAGAAGTAGGCCCAGCCCGGGCGCTGCGTGTTCCGGCAGGAGACGTGCCCGCGCACGGAGCTGTCGGCGTTGAAGACGCCGGTCACCGCGCCGTCCGAGATGCGCACCATGTCGGCGTTGGAGAGCTGCACGATCACCTGGTCGCCGGCCGCCGAGACGCAGGCGTCGTAGTGTCCGGTGTTCGGGGTGAGCCTCCGGTGGAACCCGCAGTCGCTGGCGCGGTAGGCGTCGACGCCGTAGCCCACCCAGTTGACCAGGATGTAGCGGCCGTCCTGGCTCATGGTGGCGTCGGAGACGCTGCGGCTGTAGCCGCCGCCCGAGCGCACGGTGCACCGCACCGCGCCGGTGGCGGGGGAGATGAGAAAGGGCCGCACGCCGTTGGCGATGAGGACGGCGCCGGTGTCGGCGTTGTCCATGTTCCCCTCGTAGGAGCCGTAGTCGACGGTGGAGAGCGAGGAGAGCCCGACCTCCGAGGCCGCATAGGTGTGGATCACCGCGCGGGCGCCGGTGGAGGCGTCGACCCGTACCCAGCGCCGATCGGAGTTGTCGGTGCCGAAGACGTAGTTCCTGTTGGCGGCGGTGTTGCCCCAGGTGCGGTGCCCCTTCGGCGGCGTGATGGTGCGGAGCCGCTCGTAGCTCGAGCCGTCGAGGACGGTGCCGTCCACGAGCATGGCCAGGCTCTCGTCCGCGTTCCAGGGGTTCGTCTTGGCGTAGTGGTGCCGGCCATCGGAGACGCGGGTCACGATCGTCCCGAGGTCGGTGAACTGGCGCGTGGCGCCCAGCGGGGGCTCGGCCATCGAGGGCTGCGTGCGCTTCACCACGCTGCTCTCGGACGGGAAGCTGGGGTCAGCGGCGACAGGCGGTGAGGGGGGGCATCGGGCGGCGCCACCGTGATGGTGGCAACGGCCGATGCGGCGCCGTCGATGACGCTCGTCGCGACCACGCGGCAGGTGCCGGCCGCGGAAGGCGCGGTGAAGTGCCCTTCCTCGTCGATCTCGCCCGCGCCCTCCTCCACGCTCCACACCACCAGGGGTGTGGCGGTGCCGGTCACCGCGGCGTTGAAGGCTACCTTTGCGCCGGGCACGAGCTGCGCGGCCGGCGGCTCGATGGCCACCTCGACCGTCTGCGCGGAGGAGGTCGTATCGGGCGAGCCGTCTACTGCACCCTGGGAGGTCGGCGAGTCGAGAGAGGACCCGCCGCAGGCGGAGAGCACGAGGAGTACCACCAGGCCAAGAAGATTCTTCGAATTCATTCGTTCAGCGCCCTTCTCGTTTGCGATGCCGACCCGAACGGGGCCCCCCGAGGGCGCGTCGTGGCATCGTGGTACAGGGCGAGCTAACCACCTGGGGATGAAGGAGAAAAAGGCCCGGTGTCGGATGACGTGGGTGCGGAGCGCCGTGTGGGGACCTGGCGGGCGAGCAGGCGCAAGGCGAGGTTTCGAACGCGATGCGAGCGAAAGGGTGCGCAACCCGGCAGAAAGCAGGCCGGCCGGGGCAGGGCGCGGCTGCTCGTGGGGCGGGTTAGGTTCCGGAGGAGCTGGCGAGCCCCGGCGTACGCATGGCCCCATCAGGGGCCAGGGAGGTGACATGGTGCAGAGAGGCGGGCAAGGGGTGCTCCCACCTCCGCGCAGATCGGGGGAGGCGCGGCGCTGGACGCGCCGCACGCTCGTCATCAGCCTCGACTTCGAGCTCGCCTGGGGCAGCTTCGACCACGCGTACGGGCCGGAGCTGCTCGCCATGGCGCGCTGGACGCACGACGAAGGCGGGCCGCTCCTCCTCGATCAGCTCACCCGGAATGGCCTCTCCGCCACCTGGGCCACCGTGGGCCTCCTCATGGGAGAACGCCTGGAGGACGCGGCGGCCCTGACGCCGTGGAAGACGCCGGCCGGTCGCGACTGGTTCTCCTTCGTGCCCGTGGGCGCCACCGAGGAGAGCGCGCCCGAATGGTTTGCCGCCTCCTTCGTGCGCCGGCTCCTCGCCGCGCGCCCTCGTCAGGAGGTGGGGTTTCACGGCTACTCGCACGTCATCCTCGGCGACCCTCGGCTCCCCGCCGCGCGCGCCCGGGAGGAGCTCCTGCGCTGCGCCGAGCTCGCCCGCCGCCACGGTCTCGAGCGCCCCTCGTTCGTCTTCCCGCGAAACAGCATCGGCCATCTCGGTGAGCTGCGGGCCGCGGGCGTCCTCGCCTACCGCGGCGCGGACGAGCTGCCCGTCGCCCCCCGGCACCGGCTGCTCCGCCGCCTCTACATGGTGGGCGCCGACCTCGCCGGGCTCGCGCCGTCGCTCACCGTGCCGCGCGACGAGGCGGGCCTGGTGAACGTGCCCGGTTCACTCATGGTGAGGTACCTGCAGGGCTGGCGCCGGCGGATCCCCGACGCCTCCCGCCTGCGCCGCCTGCGCGCCGGCCTCCGCCGCCTCGCCGCGAGCCAGGGCGGCATCCTTCACGTCTGGCTCCACCCGGAGAACCTCTACTTCGAGCGCCCCCGCCTCGAGCGGGTGCTCGCCGCCTTCCACGAGGAGGCGGGCGAGCTCGCCGCCCAGGGGCGCATCGAGGTGCTCACCATGGGCGAGGTCGCGCGCGCGGTCCTGGGGGAAGCGCGCGCGATCCTGCGCCGGCCGGCTGACGGGAGCTACCGCTCGGCGACGAAGCTGTGGATCCCGGAGGAGGAGCCGTTCCAGTCCGTCTTCCACCACACCCGGTCGCCGGAGGGCGAGGGCGCGGCCATGGCCTCCTCGTCGTAGGTGGAGGGGCACGGCTGGTGGTCCCAGGCGAAGTTCTGCACCGTCTGGCTGCCGTCGAGCTTCACCGCGAAGATGCGGTGAAACGAGTCCTGCCCCTGCTGGTAGGAGTCGCAGGTGGCGTTGTACATGCTCACGTACATCCAGCCAGGGCGCTGAGCGTTGCGACAGGAGATGTGGACGCGGTTGTAGTGGCTGGAGTTGTTGTACATGGTGCCGAGCTGCGCGCCGTCCGAGAGGCGGTAGGCGACGAGGCCCTGGTTGCTATAGGTCTGCACCAGCACCTGCTCGCCGGAGCGCATGACGCACGCGTCGTAGTGGCCGGTGCTGCTCGTGATGCGGCGGCGGAAGGAGCACGAGGAAGCGTCGTAGGCGTCGACCCCGTAGCCCGACCAGTTGACGAGGATGGTCCGCCCGTCGTGGCTGATGGTGGCGTCGGAGACCGTCCGGCCGTAGCCGCCGCCGCTCTTCACCACGCAGCGGACGGCGCCGGTCTTCGGGTTTGCCAGGAAGGGCCGCACGCCGTTCGCCACCAGGACGACGCCGCTGTCGCTGTCGTCGGTGTTGCCCTCGTCACCGCCGTAGGTGACGGACGAGAGCGAGGAGAGGCCGAGCTCCGAGGCGCTGTAGGTCTTGAGGACCGTGCTCGGGCAGCCACTCGAGGAGGCGTCGATCCGCCACCACTGGCGCTGGCTGTTGTGACTGCCGTAGATGTAGCGCGGGTCGGAGTTGGCCCAGGTGCGGTGGCCGCTCGGGAAGCTGGGATTGCAGATCGTCCGGTAGGCGCCGGCATCCAGGATGGAGCCGTTGCCGTTCGTGCCCACCAGCACCTTCGACTCGTCGGCGTTCCACGGCGTGTCCTTGGCGTAGTGATGGCGGTTGTCCGAGACCCTGGTCACGATGGTGCCGAGATTGCTGAACGTCCGGGTGCCGCCGAGCGGAGGCTCGGACATGGAGGGCATGGTCGAACGCGACATCGTCGTTTCGGGCGGGTAGGTGCCGCTCGGGCTCGGGGTTGGCGTGGGGGTTGGAGCCGGCGTCGGGGTAGGCGTGGAGTCGGGGCGGGCGTCGGGGTCGGCGTGGGAGTGGGCGTCGCAGTCGAGCCGCCGCCTACGACCTCCAGCGCGCCAGCTCCGGCGCTGAGGCGCACGTTGGGCGCGGTCGAGCCGACGGTGATGGCTCGGCCGGCGGTGGTCCCGGCAGAATAGCCGGAGATGTGGGAGGTGCCGTAGGTGGCGTGCTCCTCCTGCACCTTGGTCGTGGCGGAGAAGCTGCGGGTGCCGCTCCCGTCCTCCACCGCGCCCATCACCACGATGGAGCCGGATGCGCTCGGCGTCACCGCGACGGAGAGCGGCGAGCTGCTGAAGCTCGTGCGGGAGGCCGTGGCCCCCACGCCGGCGGCGTCCTTGAAGGCGTAAACGGTCAGCGCGCGCGCCACCTGGCCGGTGGTGCCGGCCGCCCAGCGCACGGTGTTCGCGCCCACCACCGCGGCGCGCGCCGTGTAGATCTGGAGGCGCATGTTGTTCGAGGCCGCCACCGAGGCGCCGCTCTGCAAGGTCCAGCTCGGCGAGCCCGTGCTGGAGATGGAGGGCGAAGGAGCGGAGCGCTGCGAGGTGCTGGCGTCGTAGCTCGCCACCGCCACGAGCAGCGCGCCGGCCTGGGTGGTGGTGACGGTTGCCGAGATGGAGGTCGAGGCGCTGTCGGAGGTCGACCCTGGTGAGAAGGCCTTCGTTACACCGACCAGGGTGGGGGTGCCCGTCGCCAGCGCCGAGCTGGCGCTCGCCCCGGCGAGCGCCGAGAGCTGTGGAGCACTTCCCTCCCCGACTTCGGGTGGTTCGCCCCCGCATGCGAGCAAGAGGGCGAAGGCGAGACCGGCTGCGAGACGGGAGATCGGGCGTGTCACGGCGCTCCTCGGGCAAGAAGGGAAGCGCAAGGCCGGCCGCCCGCTTTTTGAGCGAGCGCCAGCTCCCTCACACCACGGGGGTGTGAGTCGCTTCCGTTTGACTGTGGGAGGCGGCCCCTCGGTCGAGTGTCACCTTGCCGTGGGACAACCGCGTGGGAAGAAAACACACGCGGCATGTGGGACTCAAGGGCGCAATGTGCGATTATTCCCCTTGTGTGCGAATGGATGCGGAGTGGAAAACTCCATCACCCGACGGGCTGGGAACCCCATCGGGCCACGCCGCTCGCACCCCTCGCGCCGGCTCGTCGCTCCGATTACCAACCGGGCGACCGTGGACCCTCTTCCTCGACCGGCGGGTGACCGCCTGCGCGCCCTGGCGGAGAGCGCTTCCAGCGAGAGGGCGCGCTCCCGGCGCGGCTACCTCCTCGCCAAGCGCGCCCTCGACGTGGTGCTCGCCGCGGGGGGACTCGTCGCGCTCTCGCCGGTTCTGGCCGCCGCGGCGCTGGCGGTGAAGCTCGACTCGCCTGGCCCCGTGCTCTTCCGCCAGGAGCGGCTCGGCCGGGCGGGGCGCCCGTTCCGCATCCTGAAGTTCCGATCCATGCGGTCCGGCTCGGCGGGCCTCGCCGTCACCGCCGGAGGTGATCCGCGCATCACCCGCACGGGCGCGCTCCTCCGGAAGACCAAGCTCGACGAGCTGCCCCAGCTCTGGAACGTGCTCGGAGGAGAGATGAGCCTCGTCGGCCCGCGCCCGGAGGTGGAGCGGTACGCCGCCCTCTTCCCGGACGCGTACGCGAAGGTGCTCGGCGTCCGCCCCGGACTCACCGACTTCGCCGCCGTGGAGTACCGCGACGAGGAGAAGGTGCTGGCGGGGGCGGCCGACCCGGAGAAGGCCTATCTAGAGGAGGTGCTCCCCAAGAAGATGGCGCTCTATCGCCGCTACCTCGACGAGATGTCGCTCGCCACCGACCTGAAGCTCATCCTCCAGACCCTCGCGGCCCTCTTCCGATGACCCAGGACGCCTTCATTCCCTTCGCCCTGCCCGACCTCACGAGCGCCGAGATCGACGCGGTGGTCGAGGTGCTTCGCTCGGGCTGGATCACCACCGGGCCGCGCGCCAAGGAGTTCGAGTCGCGCTTCGGCGAGGCGGTGGGCGGTGGCCATTGCCTCATGGTGAACTCCTGCACCGCCGCCCTGCACCTCGCCCTGGAGGCGGTGGGGGTGAAGCCCGGAGACGAGGTGGTGGTCCCCACCATGACCTTCGCCGCCAGCGCCGAGGTGGTGCGCTACCTCGGCGCGGTGCCGGTGCTGGTGGACGTGCGCGCCTCCGATCACAACGTCGACCCGGCCGCGGTGGAGCGCGCGCTCACCCCGCGCACGCGGGCGCTCCTCCCCGTGCACTTCGCCGGGGTGCCGGCCGACATGGACGAGCTCATGGACCTGGCGCGGGGGAGGGGGCTGCCGGTCATCGCCGACGCTGCCCATGCCTTCCCCTGCAGCTACCGCGGGAGGAACATCGGCACCCTCGCCGACATCACCTGCTTCTCGTTCTACGCCACGAAGACCATGACCACCGGCGAGGGGGGCGCCGCGGTGACGGCGCGCGAGGAGTGGGCCGACCGGATGCGGGTGATGTCACTGCACGGCATCTCCCGCGACGCGTGGAAGCGCTACACCGCGGAGGGGAGCTGGTACTATCGAGATCCTCGCGCCCGGCTACAAGTACAACCTCACGGACATCGCCTCGGCCCTCGGCCTCGTACAGCTCGCCCGCGCCGAGGAGATGAGGGCGCGCCGCGAGGCCGTCGCAGAGCGGTACGACGCCGCCTTCGCAGGGCTCGGCGCGCTCGAGCGACCAGCCTGCCCGCCCGATCGCACCGACGCCCGCCACCTCTACGTGCTCCGGCTCGTCCGCGAGGCGCTCCGCATCGATCGCAACGCCTTCATGGACGAGCTGAAGAGGCGGGGGGTGGGCGCCTCCGTCCACTTCATCCCGCTCCACGTCCACCCCTATTACCGGGACACCTTCGGCTACCGGCCGGAGAGCTTGCCGGTCGCCCTCGACCTCTACCAGCGCTCCCTCTCTCTCCCCTTCTTCTCCTCCATGACCGACGACCAGGTCGGTCGGGTCATCGCGGCGGTGAAGGGGCTCGTCCGGGAGCACGCGCGCTGACGCGCTGCGGTTTCGCCGGGGCAGGCGACGCATGCGCGGGGAACGGCGGGGCTGGCTCCCGGCCGCAGCGAAAAATGGGTTCCCTCCGTCGAGATTGAACCGCTCCCCAACCGGGAAACGCCTTCATCCTTTCGCCGGTGCACAGCTTGACGGGCGGGAGCGCGTGCCCTGACTCCCTTCGAACCCATTGATATTACTTATTTCACTCCAGAAACGGGACGCGGCGCGCCAGGAATTTGACACCGGCGATTCCTGTCCCGTGAATGTGGTTCCCACGCTCGGGTGCTTTCCGGGGCGGCACGGAGGAATTAAAACCACCTTGCGGCACACGAGCGGCAGCTTCCCGACTCGTCAGCCTTACTGCCGGGTCTGCGATGGAGTATGACCCGCCCGGAGGCGGACGTAGAAGTGAGGAACAGTGGGCGTATCGAGAGAAGGCTCAGGTGAAGTGATGCTGGGCGAATCGCAGGGCGCCGGCGCGGTGAGCGCCGCCGGAACGGAAAAGGGGCAGCGGATGCACGAGACGGGAGCCAGGGCCACGGCGGGCGGGACCAGCGCGGGGGTTTTGACCTCCATCTGGTCGGCGCGCATGGCTCGCCTGCTCGACCGCCCGGCGACGCGCTACGGCGTCCTCCTCTGCTTCGACGCAGTCGCCACCGCCCTGGGCCTCTACGGCGCCCTCCTCCTCCGCCTGGTGGGCGAGGTCCCGCCCGAGTTCGCCGCCGAGGCGAAGATGGCGGTGCCGCTCCTCGTCTTCATCCGCGTCGCCACCATCTGCGCGGCGCGCCTGCACCGCTGGTCCTTCCGCAGCTCCGGCCTCTCCGAGGCGGCACGGCTCGTCGCCGCCTCGCTCGTGGGATCGGTGGTCTTCGCGCTCGCCTCGCGCGGGCTGCCGCACTCGGTGATCGTGCTGGAGTTCTTCCTCACCACGAGCCTCCTGGCCGCCGTCCGCTTCGTGCCGCGCATCGCCGAGGGGTGGTACTCGGAGTTCCAGAAGCGCAGCAGCGCCGCCACCCAGCGGGCCCTCATCGTCGGCGCCGGAGGCTCCGGCGACCTGCTCGCGCGCGACCTCCTCCGCTCCACCGAGAGCCGTTACCTCGTGGTGGGCTTCGTCGACGACGACCGCGCCAAGCTCGGCATGAGGGTCTCCGGCAAGCCCGTGCTGGGAAAGCTCGACGACCTCCCCCGCCTCATCGCCCAGCACCACGTCTCCACCGTGCTCCTTGCCATCCCCAGCCTGCCTCCCGAGCGCATCCGACAGCTCCTCAAGGTGTGCGCCCAGTCGAAGGCGAGCTTCAAGAAGATCCCGGCCTCCTACGCCCGCCTCGATGCGCGAATCTCGGCGGCGATGCTCCACGACCTCTCGCCGGACGACCTCTTGCCGAGGCCGCCCATCGCCTTCGACCACACCGAGATCAAGGCGATGGTGAACGGCCGGCGCGCGCTCGTCACCGGCGCCGGGGGGAGCATCGGCGGCGAGATTTGCACCCAGCTCGCGCAGCACGGCGTGTCCGAGCTCGTCATGCTCGACATGAACGAGAACGAGCTCTACCTCCGGGCGCGGCGGCTGAGTGAGACCTGCCCCAACGTCCGCATCTACCCCGAGGTGGCCGACATCCGCGAGCTCGGCCGGCTGCACCGCCTCGCCGCCCAGTATCGCCCGCAGCTCGTCTTCCACGCCGCGGCGCACAAGCACGTGCCGCTCATGGAGGACGCGCCCGAGGAGGCGGTGAAGAACAACATCTTCGGCACCATCAACGTGGCGCTCATGGCGCGCGAGGTCGACGCCGAGCGCCTGGTGGTCATCTCCACCGACAAGGCGGTGAATCCCACCTCGGTGATGGGCGCCACCAAGCGCATCGCCGAGATCGTGGTCAGGGCGCTGGCGCGCATCTCCACCACCAAGATGACGGCGGTGCGCTTCGGGAACGTGCTCGGCTCGGCCGGCAGCGTCGTGCCGCTCTTCAAGCAGCAGATCGAGCGCGGCGGTCCCGTCACCGTCACGCACCCGGCCTGCACCCGCTACTTCATGACCATCTCGGAGGCGGTTGGGCTCGTCCTCCTCGCCGGCCTGGGTGGCTACGGCGAGCTGTGCGTCCTCGACATGGGCGAGCCGATCCGCATCACCGAGATCGCAGAGAACCTCATCACGCTGGCAGGCCGCATCCCGGGCGAGGAGATCCCGATCGTCTACACGGGCCTGCGCCCGGGCGAGAAGCTCTACGAGGAGCTCCTCACCGAGGAGGAGGAGGAGACCGCCCAGGTGCGCAATCGCATCAGCGTGGCGAAGGGGAAGCCCGCCCCGCACGACCTGCCGAAGTGGCTCCGCGCGCTCAAGGAGCACGCCGACGCCGGTGACCGCGAGGCGCTGCTCGTCGACATCAAGGCGCTCGTGCCCACCTATCGACGTACGCCGGGGCAGGCCATCTCCCCCGCCAAGGTTCGCCCCCCGGTGCCCGTGCCGGCCCCCGCCGCGCAGGAGCTTGGCGAAGCCACCGTACACCCCATGCCCGGGATGGCCTGGGTCCATTCGCTGACGGCGCGATAGGTAGGGGGATGGAGTACCTGTAGGCTTTTTCCCGGCTTTTGCCGGGGGGTGGGGACGTGTTATCGATTGCCTTATTGTAACCCGAGGAATACGGGGGCCGCGAGCTCATGGCTGTCCGAGAGACCATCAGGCGATTCATCCAGGATTCTTTCCTCGTCGACGACTTCGACGACGATGAGTCGTTCCTCGCGAGCGGCCTCATCGACTCGCTCGGCATCGGACAGCTCGTGGCCTTCGTGGAGACGAGCTGGGCCTCCGCGTTCCGAGCCGCGACCTCGTCCCCGACAACTTCGACTCCGTCTCCCGACTCGCCGCTTACGTGCAGCGGCACGCCAAGCTCCCGCAGACGGCCTGACGGCGATGTGCGGCATCGCCGGCTTCACGCGGCCCCACGGCGGGCCCGGCGCGGCGAGCTCCCAGGACGACGTGAAGCGCTTGCGGCGGATGACCGCTGCGTTGAAGCATCGGGGTCCCGACGATGCGCGCGCGCTCCTCCTCGACGGCGTGGCGCTCGGGCACACCCGCCTCGCCATCGTCGACCTCGAGGGGGGAGCGCAGCCGATGCGCGACCCGCAGACCGGCGTCACGCTCATCTACAACGGCGAGGTCTTCAACTGGCTCGAGCTTCACGAGGAGCTCGCCGGTTACCCGTTTCGCACGCGCTCCGACACCGAGGTGGTGCTGGCGGCCTTCCTGCGCTGGGGAGAAGGTTTCCTCGATCGCCTGAACGGGCAGTTCGCCCTGGCCCTCCACGACCCGCGCGACCACAGCCTGTGGCTCGCCCGCGACCGGCTGGGCATTCTGCCCCTCTACTACGCCCAGACGCCGCAGGCGTTCGCCTTCGCCTCGGAGGCGAAGGCGCTCGTAGCCGGGGGCTTCGGCGCGCCGCGCCTCGACGGGCGCGGGGTGAAGCAGGCCATCCAGCTCTGGTCGCCGGTGCCGCCCCGCACCTGCGTGGAGGGCGTCTCCGCGCTGCCGCCCGCCACCCTGGCCTGCCTTCGGGGAGGGCGCCTCGAGCTGCGGCGCTACTGGGCGCTCGACCTCGGAGCGCCGCCGCGCGAGCTCGCGAGCCGGAGGGAAGAGGAGGCCGCCGTGGAGGAGGTGGGCGCGCTCCTCGAGGACGCGGTGAGGCTCCGGCTCCGGGCCGACGTGCCGGTGGCGGCCTACCTCTCCGGGGGCCTCGACTCGTCGGTATTGTGCGCCATCGCCCAGGAGCAGCTCGGCGGAACGCTCTCCACCTTCTCGGTGGGCTTCGAGGACCCTGCCTTCGACGAGCGCCGCTACCAGGAATCGGTGGCCCGGGCGCTCGCCACCCGGCACCGAACCATCCTCGCCACCGACGCCCTGGTGGGCGAGCTCTTGCCTCTCGTGGTGCGACAGGCCGAGCAGGTGCTGGTCCGCACCGCCCCCGCGCCGCTCTTCGCGCTCTCAGAGGAGGTGCGAAGGAGCGGCGGCAAGGTGGTGCTCACCGGCGAGGGCTCCGACGAGATGCTTCTCGGCTACGACCTCTACGCCGAGACGCGCGTGCGGCAGTTCTGGGCGCGCCAGCCGTCTTCTTCTGCCCGGCCCGCGCTCTTCCGCAAGCTCTATCCGTACCTGCCTCTCCGCGCGCAGGGCGAGCTCTTCTACCGCCACGCCTTCGGCCTCGGGCTCGAGGCGCCAGAGGCCCTCGGCTTCTCCCACCTCGCGCGCTGGGCCGCCTCGGGGCGCGTCTTCCGCCTCTTCGCGCCCGGCTTCGCGCGGAGCGTGGCCGACGAGGATCCGCCCGCCGCCGCCGTGGCGAACCTTCCCCCTGCCGCCGCGGGGTGGAGGCCGCTCGCGCGCGCGCAGGCGCTGGAGATGGAGACCCTCCTCGCCGGAAACCTGCTCGCCGCGCAGGGCGACCGCATGCTCATGGGCCACTCGGTGGAGGGGCGCTTCCCCTTCCTCGACCACCGGCTGGTGGAGCTCGCGGCGCGCCTCCCCGAGCGCATGAAGCTGCGGGGCCTCACGAGCAAGTGGGTCCTGCGGCGCTATGCGCGCGGCCGCGTGCCGGAGGCGGTGCTCGAGCGTCCCAAGATTCCCTACCGCGCCCCGCCGGTGCGCACGCTCGTCGGGGCGAACGCGCCCGGGTGGGCCGAGGAGCTCCTCTCGCCGTCCGCCCTGCGCGAGGTGGGGCTCTTCGACCCGCAGAAGGTGGAGCGGCTCGTCGCGAAGCTCACGCTCCCGGGCGCGGCGAGCGAGGTGGACGCCATGGGCATCACGGCGGTGGTGACGGGTCAGCTCCTCGCGCGGAGCCTCTCGCCCGAGGCTCCGGAGGCTCGCGATCTCGAGGCGGTGGTGGTGGAGGCCGCGTGACGGGCAAGTCCATCGACGCGGCCGGGCTCGTCAGCTCCGAGCTCATCTTCGACTGGGTGGAGGCGCATGCGCGCCGCACCCCCGATGCGCCCGCCGTCGACTCGCCGCACCACCGGCTCACTTATGGTGAACTGTGGCGGCGGGTGCGAGACCTCGCCGGACACCTCGCCGACCGGGGGGTGGGTCCGGGAGGCCGCGTGGTGGTGGCGCTGCCCACCTCGCCGGCCTCCGTGGTGGCCGCACTGGCGGTACAGGCGGCCGGCGCCTGCGCGGTGGAGATCGACCGCGCCATGGGACACGCCGGCTTCGCCACCGTGCTCTCGCAGTCGCGGGCGCGCCACGCCATCGTGGCGGCGAGCGACTCGAGGGAGTGGGGGCGCGCCCAGAGCGAGCTCTTCGCCTGGGCGTGGGTGCTAGGAGCGGGCCCCGGCCGGCCCGGGCCGGAGGCGCTCGGCACGACGCCGCTCCTCCCCGATGGCGCCCTCCCCGACACCTGGCGCGGCGCCTCGCCTCCTCGGCGCGAGGGGCTCACGCCCGAGGCCGAAGCGGTCGTCCTCTACACCTCGGGCTCGACGGGGACGCCGCGCGGGGTGATCCAGACCTTCCGCAATCTCTCGGCCAACTCGCGTTCCATCGCCACCTACCTGGGGCTCGGGCCGCGCGACCGGGTGATGGCCATTCTCCCGTTCTACTACTGCTATGGCCGCAGCCTGCTCCAGACCCACCTCCTCACCGGAGGCTCCGTCTTCATCGACGGACGCTTCATGTACCCGCAGGTGGTGATGGAGGCGCTCTCCAGCGAGGGCTGCACCGGCTTCGCCGGGGTGCCGCTCACCTTCGAGATCCTGCGGCGCGACGTCGACCTCGCCGCCTTCTCGCGGCCACGGCTGCGCTACGTCACGCAAGCGGGCGGCCCGATGCGCCCCGAGACCATCGCCTGGGCGCGAGAGGCGTTCGCGCCGGCGAGGCTCTTCGTCATGTATGGCCAGACCGAGGCCACCGCCCGGCTCGCCTACCTGCCGCCGGAGCGCGCGCAGGACAAGGCCGGCTCCATCGGGATCGCCATCCCGGGGGTCGAGCTGCAGGTGGTGGACGAGGCCGGGAGGCCGCTCCCCGCGGGCGAGGTGGGACAGCTCGTGGCGCGCGGGGCGAACGTCACGCCTGGTTACCTCGAGGCGCCGGGCGAGACCGCCGCCATCCTGCACGACGCGTGGCTGTGGACGGGCGATCTCGCCCGGCGCGACGGGGACGGCTACTTCTTCATCGCCGGCCGCGCCAAGGAGATCCTCAAGGTGAGCGGCTACCGCGTGAGCCCCATCGAGATCGAGAACGTGCTCGCGGCCCACCCGTCGGTGGCCGAGGCCGCGGTGGTGGGCGCGCCGGACCCCGTGCAGGGGGAGGTGGCGGTGGCCTTCGTGGTGCCGCGGAAGGGCGCCGCTCCCGATCCCCTCGAGCTTCGGCGCTTCTGCCGCGAGCGGCTCCCGCCCTACAAGGTGCCGGCGCTGGTCGAGCTGGCGCGCGAGATTCCGCGGAACTCCTTCGGCAAGCCACTCAAGGCCGAGCTGGTTTCCCGGGCGCGGGCCGCCCTCGACGAGGAGAATGAGAGACGCATGACCAGATTCTCGCAGGAGGTGCTGTCACTCGATCTCGAGGCCACCGCCGAGCGGCTCGCAGCCGGCATCCGCGCCGCGGCGAAGCGCTTCAGGCGGCCCGGGGTGGTGGTGGCGGTGTCGGGTGGAATTGACTCTGCGTGCGTGGCGGGGCTCGCCGTGCGCGCCCTCGGTCCGCCCAGGGTGCACGGGCTCCTCCTCCCCGAACGCGACTCCAGCCCCGAGAGCACCACCCTCGGGCACGCCCTCTGCGACGCCGTGGGCATCGAGCGGACCGTGCACGACATCGCGCCGGCGCTCGAGGCGCTCGGGTGCTACCGCGAGCGCGACGACGCGGTGCGCTCGGTCGTACCCGAGTTCCGTCCGGGGATGCGCTGGAAGATGGTGCTCTCGCACGACCGCCTCACCACCGGGGCGCTCGCCTACTTCTCGGCGGTGGTGGAGCTCGCGAGCGGAGAGACCCGCACCGAGCGGCTCGCCCCCGAGGCCTACCTGCGCATCCTCGCCGCGACCAACTACAAGCAGCGCACCCGCAAGATGATCGAGTACTTCCACGCGGACCGGCTGAACTACATCGTGGCCGGCACGCCCAACCTGCTCGAGTACGACCAGGGCTTCTTCGTGAAGCTGGGCGACGGCGCGGCCGACGTGAAGCCCATCGCCGGGCTCTACAAGTCGCAGGTCTACGCCGTGGCGCGACACCTCCGCGTGCCCGAGGGCATCCTCGTCCGGCAGCCCACCACCGACACCTACAGCCTCCCGCAGTCGCAGGAGGAGTTCTACTTCTCCCTCGACTACCGGCGCCTCGACCTCCTGCTCTGGGCAAAGGAGCACGAGGTGTCGCCCGAGGAGGCCGCCGAGGTGATGGACCTCACGGCCGACCAGGTGCGCCACGTCTACGCCGACATCGACCAGAAGCGCCGCGTGGCCGAGTACCTCCACGCTCCGCCCGTGCTGGTCGATTAGCGGATGCCGAAGGCCGGGGAGGCGCTCGCTAGGGCCTCTGCCCGGCGCCCCTTGCGGCTTCGTCCCACGTTCGTGGTGAGGCGGAGCGGCTTCGAGCGAGCGCACCCGCTGCGCGATGAGGCTCGTCGCGCCATCCAGGCTCGGAGAGGCTCAATCCGCTCGCACTCGGGCCGGCAGGCGTCCAGCCCGGGCGGGGTGTCGCCCGGCGCATGGTGCTTTCTCGCCGGTTATGAAGGTGTATGAGAAGGCGCGTGCCCTCCCCCGGAGGGTCCGTCTCGAGCGAGGCGGCGGGGCGCTCCTCGCCCCCGCGCGCGTCGGCCTTCGAAGAGGAATGCACATGCGTCATCGGTACAGGAGGAAGAAGAAGAGCATCCTTCCCTGGATCCCGCTCATCCTGGCGGGCGTCCTCATCATCGTCGCGGGCATCATCGCGCCCTCCTTGATGATGCCCGCGCCGAACGAGCCACGATCCCAGCCTGCGCCGCTCGCTGCGACGGCCGCGGTCGCTCCTCCGGGACCGGCGGAGGGTGCCGCCGCCGCAGCCGCAGTGCCGCCCGCACCTGCGTCGGCCCGGGTGCAGAGGTCGGCGGTCGCAGCGAGCGGCACGGCGCAGCCCGTCTCGCCCTCGCCGGCTCCAGCGGCTGCAACTCCGCCCCCCCCCCCTCCACCTGCCGCGGTCACCCGCGCGGCCCCCGCGGCGCCGGTCGAGCCGCCGCGCGCAGCCGCTCCGGCCGAACCCGCCCGGGTCGCAGCACCGGAGCCTGAACGCGCGGCGACTCCCGCCGCCCCTGCTCGAACGGCCGAGGAGCCCGCTTCGGCCGCCCCCGCGACGCCCCCCAGGTCGCCCGCTGTACCCGCCCTGGCCGAACGTTCGGGGCCGAGGCGTGCTACGCCTCCCCGTGAAGCGTCGCCGGTTCGCCGGCCCGCTGCCCCTACCCCTGAGCCTCCCGCCCCGGCAGAGGAAGACGCCGCGGCCGAGGTCAACGTGCGGTGGAAATGACCTCGACCTGCAAGAACCCCTCGAGCCTCAGCCTCATCGCTCTCGCCGTACTGTTGCCCCTGGTGGCCCAGGGCGCGCCCGCAGCGCGCGCTCGCATCGAGATCACCTCCGAGCCTCCCGTGGTGGAGCTCGGGAGCGGCGAGTCGGTGACCTTGCACATCACCAGCGCCGAGATCCCGGTGCTCACCGCCAGCGTCGGCGAGGTTCGCCCGCCGTGGATTGTGAGCCAGGGGCGCTACGACGCCGTCTATGTTCCACCCACCGAGAAGTTTCCCCAGGTGGCGATCATCGTGGCCCGCAGCGGCCGCGCCTCGGGCTGGCTCGCGCTCCCGCTCGCCGGCTCGGGCGAGGTCACGGTCCCGGCTGGGCCGGACGGGATGGCGTCGGTCACCGTCGGGAAGAGGCAGTTCGGGCCGCAGCGCGCCGGCGAGGACGGCAAGGCGGTGGTCCCCATCGTCGTCCCGCCGGGGACCGAGTACGCGGTGAGCGGCGGCAAGCGCCTGAAGCTCGTCGCCCCCGAGGTGCCGCACCTCTTTCTCAGCGTGCAGGGCGGGGAGGTGCCGGCGAACCTGAGCCAGGAGATCCCGGTGCGCGTCTACGCGGTCACCCCGCGCGGTCAGCCGCGCCGCGCGTCGCCGCTCCGGCTCTCCGCCGAGCCCGGCACCGTCTCGGCACCGAAGGAGGTCGAGCCGGGCGTGTACGACGCCACCTGGAGCCTCCCACCCGGCTCCGAGAATGCCACGCTCACCGCGCGCCTCGCCGGCGAGGCCCCGGTGCGGCGGGTGACCGTGGCCCGCGGAGAGCCCGAGCCGCAGAAGCTCCGCATCGAGGTGGACCGCCCCTCGGTCGCCGCGGGCCAGGGCACCCTCGACTTCACCCTGATCATCGAGGACGACGCCGGGCGACCGGTGGAGGGCGTGCCTCCGCGCGCCACCATCAACACCGGCACCTTCGTCGGCTGGACGCGCGGTCTCCCCGGACGGTGGGTGGGGCACATCGCCCTCCCCGAGCGCCTCGACGCGCGCACCCTCATCATCGTGGCCACCGCCGGCGACCTCATGGCGCGGCGCGAGGTGGCGCTCGTCCCCGGCCCAGTGGCCGAGCTGGTGCTGCGCGGCGAGCCCCCGAGCGGCGAGGAGCACGGCACGATCACGGTCGCCACCCTCGACCGGTTCGGGAACCCGACCGACGAGACGGCGCCCGAGGCGAGCGCCTCGCTGGGCGTGGTGGGCACGGCGGTGAAGCAGGGGCCCGGCACCTACCGCTTCTCCTACCGGCCGCCGGTTGCCGCCACCGCCTCCGCCGACGAGATCACGGTGAGGGCCGGCCTCGCCGAGCGCGTCCTCGAGGTGCCGCTCACCCGCCAGCGCGAGGTTACGGCCTCCAGGTCCGGCTTCTCGCTGGGCGTGAAGGGCGGGCTCGCCCTCAAGTCCGAGGGCACGGGGCCCGCCCTCGGCGCGGAGGCGGCCTACTGGGGGCTCGGCGCTGGCTCGCAGATAGGCCTCGTCCTCGACGCGAGCTACTTCAAGTTCTCGCGCGACACGACGGTGGGCACCCCTCCCAACCGGCTGCCGCTCTCGAGCAGCGCCAGCTATCTCGCCTTCACCCTCGCCCCCTCCTGGCGCGGCGATTTCGGCGGCCTCCGGGTGTGGGCCTCGGTGGGTGGCGGCCTGGTCCGAGCCTCGAGCAGCTCCAAGCTCGGCACCCAGCCCACCCTCGACGAGTCGAAGTGGGTCCCCACGGGCACGGCGGCTCTCTCCCTGGGAACCAGTCTCTTCGGCGGTTATCCCTTCGTCGAGGCGCGCGCCTCGTACGTGGGGATCCCGAGCTGGCCGGGCTCTCCGGCTCCTTCGTCCCCATCTTCTTGCAGGTGGGGTACCGCTTCGATGCGTTCTGACCGCTATCGCCCGCTCGTCGCCCTGGCGCTCGCCGCCGCGGCTTCCTGCGGAGGCTCCTCCTCCGGCGGGCCGAAGCTCACCCTCACCTCGATCTCGCCGGCCCGCGGCTACACCGGGGATGCCATCGCGGTGGTGGTCGCCGGGAACTTTCCACCCAAGGTGACGGTCCCCCAGGGCGGAGGCGCGCCGGAGACCGACTACACCTACCGGGCCTCACTCGGCGCGAACGCCCTCACCGACGTGAAGTGGAGCAGCCTCTCCAGCCTCACCGCCACCGTTCCGCCAGGACTCCCCGCCGGCACTTACGACCTCACGGTGGAGAACGCGCTCGGCGAGCGCGGCACCCTGAAGGCGGCCTACGAGGTCGTCGAGACGCCTCCCTTCTCGGCCACCGCGACCCTCTCGCCCAGCCCCGCCGCCATCGGCGAGGCGGTGACGCTTCGCCTCGACCTCACCAACGGCGGGACCGCTCCCATCACCGGCATCAGCGCCGGCGTCCCGAGCCAGCGCACGACGGACGGCGGGCTGCTCGGCGGATTCACCCAGGCGCCGCCCGGGACCATCGACGCCCTCGCCCCCGGCGCGACCCTCGGCCTCACCTGGACCACCACCCCGAAACAGCTCGGCACGGTCGAGGTCACGGTCACCGCCACGGGAACGGACGGCGCCGGCCAGCCAATCGACGCGGTGCTGGCCGCGCCGGCCTCGATCCTCATCGCCGCCGTACCGCCCGGCGCGCCGACCGGGGTGCTAGCCACGCCCAGCAACGGCTCGGCGACGGTGAGGTGGGTGGCCCCGGCGTACGACGGGGGAAGCGCCATCACCAGCTACACGGTCACCTCGTCGCCGGGCGGCTTCACGGCGACGACGGCCGGGGCGACGAGCGCCACGGTGACGGGCCTCACCAACGGGACGAGCTACCGCTTCACGGTGACGGCCACCAACGTCGCGGGACCAGGCCCGGCCTCCGGGCCCTCCGCGGCCGTCACCCCCAGCAACCACGCCGGGCGCTCCCACGAGCGTCGACGGCCATGGCGGGGAACGCCTTCGCGACGGTGAGCTGGACGGCGCCGGCGAGCAACGGCGGGAGCGCCATCACCCGGTACACCGTCACCTCCACCCCGGGTGGTGTCACCGTCAACGCCGCGGCGAGCGCGCGCATCGCCACGGTGGTCGGGCTCACGAACGGCGTCAGCTACACCTTCCGGGTGGCGGCGGAGAACACGGCCGGGACGGGTACGGCTTCGGCGCCCTCGAACGCGGTCATGCCCGTGGCGCCGATCACGGTTCCGGGCGCGCCCACCGGCGTGTCCGCCCAGGCAGGAAACACCACGGCCACGGTGAGCTGGGCGGCGCCCGCCAGCGACGGCGGGAGCGCCATCACCGGCTACACCGTCACCTCGAACCCCGGCGGTCTCACCGCGAGCGCGGGGGGGAGCGCGACCAGCGTCGCGGTGAACGGCCTCACGAACGGCACCACCTACGCCTTCACCGTGACGGCGACCAACGCCGCGGGCACGAGCCCGGCCTCGGCTCCCTCGAACGCGGTCACCCCGGCCACCGTGCCGGGTGCGCCGACGAACGTCATCGGCGGTGCGCTCGGAGGCGGCGCGGTGTCCGTCATCTGGACGCCGCCCGCGAGCAACGGCGGGAGCGCCATCACCGGCTACACGGTCACCGCGTCGCCGGGTGGGCTCACGGCGAACGCAGGGGGAAACGCCACCAGCGCCGCGGTGAGCGGGCTCGCCTTCCTCGGGACCTTCACCTTCACCGTGACGGCCCAGAACGCCCTGGGGTCCGGGCCCGCCTCGGCGCCCTCCGCCGGCGTCCTCGCGTTCTAGTGACTGTTGCCGGGGGGCCCGCAAGATGCGGGCGTCCGCGACGGTGAGCGGCTCCATGGGGGTCGCGGTCCTGGAGCGGTGAGCGGTGCTCTCGCTGGGAACTGCGCTCCCCGGTGGTTATCCATTCTGCGAGGCGCGCGCCTCGAAGGCAGGGGTACCCGAGCTCGCCGGACCTTCCGGCGCGCTCGCCCCTCTTCAAGCTGGTGGGGGAGGCTTCAATGCGTTCTGACCGCTTCCGCCCGCTCGTTGCCTTGGCACTCCTCGCTGCAGCCGCCTGCGGAGGCTCCTCCTCCGGCGGACCCAGCCCCACCGTCACCTCGGTGACGCCGCCGCGCGGCTACTCCGGCGACGACAGCCTCGTGGTGATCACCGGGACGTTTCCACCCAAGGTGACCGTCCCCCAGGGTGGGGGCGAGCCCGTGGTCGACTACACCTACCGGGCCCTGCTCGGCACCCGCGCGCTCGGCAGCGTGACGTGGAGTAGCCAGACCAGCCTCACCGCTGCCGTGCCCACGGGCCTGGCCGCCGGCACCTACGACCTCACGGTCGAGAGCGCGCTCGGCGAGCGGGTAACCTTGAAGGCAGCGTACGAGGTCGTGGAGACGTCGCCCTTCTCGGCCACCGCGACCCTCTCTCCGAACCCCGCAGCCATCGGGGAGACGGTCGCGCTCCACCTCAGCATGACGAACGGCGGCACGAGCCCGATCACCGCCATCAGCGCCGGCGTCCCGAGCCAGCGGACGACGGATGGGGGGCTCCTCAGCGGGTTCACGCAAGCGCGGCCGGTGCTCATCGACGCGCTCGGGCCAGGGGAGACCCTCGGATTCACCTGGAGCGCCACGGCGCAGAGCCTGGGTCTCGTCGAGGTCATCGTCACCGCCCAAGGGACCGACAGCGCGGGTCAGAAGATCTCTGCGGTGCTGGCCGCACCGGCCCCGGTGCTGGTGGCCGCCGTGCCGCCCGGGGCGCCCACCGCGGTGGGGGCCACGCCTGGCAACGGTTCGGCGACGGTGAGCTGGACCGCGCCGGCGAACAAGGGCGGGAGCGCCATCACTGGCTACTCGGTGGTCTCCTCGCCCGGAAACCGCGTCGCGACCGCAGGGGCCGGAGCGACGAGCGTGACGGTGGGAGGCCTCACCAACGGGCAGAGCTACACCTTCACCGTCATGGCCACGAACGTCGCGGGAACGAGCGCCGCATCGGCGCGCTCCAACGCGGTCACGCCCGCGGCACCGGCGACGGCACCGGGTGCGCCGACCGGCGTTTCGGCCACCGCTGGAGATGCTTCGGGCGCGGTGAACTGGACTGGCCCCGCGAGCGATGGCGGGAGCGCCATCACCGGCTACACGGTCACCTCTAACCCGGGAGGCGTCACCGCTAGTGCAGCGGGGAGCGCCACGAGCGCCACGGTCACCGGGCTCGCGAACGGCACGACCTACACCTTCACCGTCACCGCCACGAACAGCGCGGGCATGGAGCCCGCCTTCGGCGGCCTCCAACGCGGTCACGCCGGTCACCGCCCGGAAGCGCCGACCAAAAAAGTGAGCACGAGCGCCGGCAACCGCGCGGCCGCCGTGAGCTGGACAGCGCCCGCCAACGGCGTGAGCGCCATCACCGGCTACACCGTATGCCCCCACCCCCACCGGGGCTCGGGAGCCCGGCTCCTGAGCGGGTCGAGGCGCGGGCAGCCTCCCTGGACGGAAGGAAGGGGGTTCCGCCGGGTAGGGCGGCGCTCTCGCTGGGAACGTAGCTCCTCGGTGATTATCCCTTCCTCGAGGCGCGCGCCTTGAGGAAGGGGACCCCGAGCTTGCCGGGATTTACGGCTCGTCTGGCCCCCAATTTCTAGCAGGTGGGGTATCGCTTTGATGCGCTCTGACCACTTTCGCCCGCTCGTCGCCCTGGCGCTCCTCGCCGCAGCCGCATGCGGAGGCTCCTCCTCCGGGGGACCCAGTCCCACCGTCACGTCGGTCAGCCCGGCCGTGGGCTACAGCGGTGCCCCGGTGACGGTGGAGATCGCCGGCACCAACTTCCTCGCCCGTTCGACGATCCCGCAGGGCGGCGGCGCCCCCGTGCTCGTCACCACCCATCGCGCCTGGCTGGGGAGCCAGGCGCTCTCCGGCGTGGCCTGGGGAGGGCCGACCCGGCTCACCGCCACCGTCCCGAAGGGGCTCTCCGCCGGCACCTACGACCTCACCGTGGAGAACGCCTTCGGCGATCGCGGCACGCTGAAGGGCGCCTTCACCGTGCTCGACGCGCCGCCCTTCTCGGTCACGCTGTCGGTCGATCATCCCACGGTGAACGTCGGGCAGCCGCTCGTCTTCAGCGCCACGGTGACGAACAGCGGCGCGAGCCCCATCACCGAGCTCCAGGTGAGCGCCCCCACCCAGGTCCCGACGGAAGGAGGGTCGCTCGGCGCGCCCTCGGCCGTGACCCCCGCCCCCCCCGCGAGCCTCGCCCCCGGCGAGCAGCTCACCCTCTCCTGGAGCTACCAGCCCACCGCGGCCGGCCGCGTGGAGGTCACCGCGGCGGTCACCGGCGTGGACGCCGCGGGCAACGGTGTCACCGCCTCCACCGTGGCGCCGGCGGCGGTGCTCGTGCAGCAGCCTGCCGCGCTGGTGGCGGTGCTGGAGGTTCCCGGCTCGATCGCGCTGGGGACCGACTTCACGGTGGTGATGCGCGTCACCAACACCGGCGGCGCCACGGCGCTCGGCGTCGCCGCAAACCCGCCCCCGGCGACGCTCGCCGGTACGAACGGTGAGACGGCGACCCTGAAGTCGGGTCCGCTCCCCGCCTCGGCCGACCTCCCCGGGGCCGCCACCGAGAGCTTCAGCTGGACCTACACGGCGGGGAGCGTGCGGGGGAACCTGACGGTGACCGGGGGGGCCACCGGCACCGACGCCAACGACCAGCGCGCGCTCGCAGCCACAGCGTCGCCCGCGCAGATCACCCTGGCGCAGGCGGCCATCTCTCTCGCGAACCTCACCACCGTTCCCGGCCCTCATCTCACCGAACCAGGGGCTGTCGGTCACCATCCGCGTGGCGAATGCGGGCACGGCAGCCGTGACGGGTTTCACGCTCTCGGCCGCACCGACCGCGCAGCTGAGCATCGCCGTCCCCGCCTCCCGGCCAGCTTGGCGCCGCTACCTCGTCCGACCTCCCCTGGATCCTCACGCCCGCGGCTACCGGCAGGTTCGACGTCGTCTTCACCGCTCGTGGAACGGACAGCAGCAACGATCAGGCCCTCGACCCGACCTCCACGCACCGTGACCCTCCACGTGGCCACCGGCCCCGGGTCGCCGGCCGTCGGGACGGCCACCGCCGGGGACGCCTCGGCGACGGTGACCTGGAGCGCCCCGGCGAGCGACGGCGGCAGCGCCATCACCGGCTACACGGTCACCTCGATCGCCGCGGCGGACGACCGTCACCGCTCGGCCGACCGGCGCGACGAGCGCGACCGTGAGCGGCCTCACCAACGGGCAGCCTACACCTTCACGGTGACGGCCACGCAACGCGGTAGGCCCGGGTCCCGCGTCGGCCCCCTCGAATGCGGTCACGCCCGCGGCGCCGGCGACGGCACCTGGCGCGCCGACCGGCGTCGCGGCCACCGCCGGGGACGCCTCGGCGACGGTGACCTGGACGCGCCCGCGAGCGACGGCGGGAGCGCCATCACCGGCTACACGGTCACCTCGTCGCCCGGCGGCCTCACCGCGACCACGACCGGCGCGACGAGCGCGACCGTGACCGGCCTCACCAACGGGCAGGCCTACTCCTTCACGGTGGTGGCCCGCAACGTGGTGGGCCCAGGCCCGGCGTCGACCCCCTCGAATGCGGTCACGCCCGCCGCGCCGGCGTTGGCACCTGGTGCACCGACCGGCGTCGCGGCCACCGCTGGGGACGCTTCGGCCACGGTGACCTGGACTGCGCCCGCGAACGACGGCGGGAGCGCCATCACCGGCTACACGGTCACCTCGTCGCCCGGCGGCCTCACCGCGACCACGACCGGCGCGACGAGCGCGACCGTGAGCGGCCTCACCAACGGGACCAGCTACTCCTTCACGGTGGCGGCTCGCAACGCGGTGGGCCCGGGTCCGGCGTCGACCCCCTCGAATGCGGTCACGCCCGCGGCACCGGCGTCGGCACCTGGCGCGCCGATCAGCGGCGCGGCCACCGCTGGGGACGCCTCGGCGACGGTGACCTGGAGCGCCCCTGCGAGCGACGGCGGCAGCCCCATCACCGGCTACACGGTCACGTCCACCCCCGCGGGTGGGACGACCGGCCCGCTCGGCCCCGGCGCGCGGAGCGCCACGGTGGGAGGCCTCACCAACGGGACCAGCTACACCTTCACGGTGATGGCCGCCAACGCGGTGGGCCCAGGCCCGGCGTCGACCCCCTCGAATGCGGTCACGCCCGCGGCACCGGCGACGGCACCGGGCGCGCCGGTCATCGGAGCGGCGACCGCCGGAGACGCCTCGGCGACGGCAACCTGGAGCGCCCCTACGAGCGACGGCGGCAGCCCCATCACCGGCTACACGGTCACGTCCACCCCCGCGGGTGGGACGACCGGCCCGCTCGGCCCCGGCGCGCGGAGCGCCACGGTGGGAGGCCTCACCAACGGGACCAGCTACACCTTCACGGTGAGGGCCACCAACGCAGTGGGCCCAGGCCCGGCGTCGACCCCCTCGAATGCGGTCACGCCCGCGGCGCCGGCGACGGCCCCGGGCGCGCCGGTCATCGGAGCGGCGACCGCCGGAGACGCCTCGGCGACGGTAACCTGGAGCGCCCCTGCGAGCGACGGCGGCAGCCCCATCACCGGCTACACGGTCACCTCGTCGCCCGGGGCGGCCTACCGCGCCCGCTCGGCCCCGGCGCGCGAGCGCGACCGTGACCGGCCTCACCAACGGGACCAGCTACTCCTTCACGGTGGTGGCCACCAACGCAGTGGGCCCAGGCCCGGCGTCGACCCCCTCGAATACGGTCACGCCCGCGGCGCCGGTCGCGGCGCCCGGCGCGCCGCTCAACGTGGCCGCGGTCGCAGGGGACGCGTCGGCGGCGGTGAGCTGGAGCGCGCCGGCGAGCGACGGCGGGAGCGCCATCACCGGCTACACGGTCACCTCGTCGCCCGGCGGCCTCACCGCGACCACGACCGGCGCGACGAGCGCGACCGTGACCGGCCTCACCAACGGGCAGCCCTACTCCTTCACGGTGGTGGCGAGGAACGCGGTGGGTCCTGGTCCGGCGTCGACCCCCTCGAATACGGTCACGCCCGCCGCGCCGGCCACCGCGCCCTCCGCGCCGCTCAACGTGGCCGCGGTCGCAGGGGACGCGTCGGCGGCGGTGAGCTGGAGCGCGCCGGCGAGCGACGGCGGGAGCGCCATCACCGGCTACACGGTCACCTCGTCGCCCGGGGGCCTCACCGCGACCACGACCGGCGCGACGAGCGCGACCGTGACCGGCCTCACCAACGGGCAGCCCTACTCCTTCACGGTGGTGGCGAGGAACGCGGTGGGTCCTGGTCCGGCGTCGACCCCCTCGAATACGGTCACGCCCGCCGCGCCGGCCACCGCGCCCTCCGCGCCGCTGAACGTGGCGACCACCGCCACCGGCGGGGTGGGCGAGGCGCTGGTGAGCTGGAGCGCGCCAGCGAGCGACGGCGGAAGCGCCATCACCGGCTACACCGTCGTCTCCGCGCCCGACGCCATCTCCGCCATGGCCGCAGCCGATGCCACCAGCACCACCGTGACCGGGCTCACGAGCGGGGTCGAGTACACATTCACCGTCACCGCCACCAACGCCGTGGGCCCGAGCCCGGCCTCCGCGCTTTCCGGCACGGTGACGCCGGCCTGAACGGAGCGCTGAGCGCACAGTCCGACGGCAAGGTGGGCGCTCTGGATGGCGGGTACACCTGATTCGGAGGATGTCGCTCGCGCGCCCGAGCGACCTTGTCACCACGATTCCCTTCGCGAGGCGTAGGGTCCCCTTCGGCCCGGTTGCCTGGGCGCGCCCGGCTTCACTGCTCCGGGCTTGCCGGGACGGGCTTGCCCTGATGGGTTGGAGCCATCCGGGCCGCCGCCCGGTAAACTGTCCTCACGCCAGAGGCGGGGGTTGGGGTTTCGGGGCGTCTTGGGGTGGGCCATGGCCAGGTGTGCACTTTTCGTCGCTTTGTTCGCAGTGGCGTGCTCCGGCTCGGGACCCGGAAGCGAGGCTGTGCCCGTCCCCGCCGAGGTGATCCCCAGCGTCGGGTACGCCACCGCTCCCACGGACGTGCGCATCCAGGGAAAGGGTTTTCTCCTCCGGCCCGTCCAGCCCTCCGGCGGGGGCGAGCCCACCCTGGACATGAGCCAGAAGGCCTGGCTCGATGACACGCCGCTCGCCGACGTCACCTGGGTGAGCTCGACCGAGCTCACCGGCACCATCCCGCCGGGCCTCGCCGTCGGGCCCCACGCGCTCACCGTGGAGAACGCGCTCGGTGAGCGGGGCCGGCTCGAGGCGGCCTTCACCGTGCTCGCGCGGCCGGAGCTCTCCGCCACCCTCGCCACCGCCCGCCAGCGCGTGAACGTGAACCAGGACGTCACGGTGACGCTCACGGTGGCGAACACGGGGAGCCTGGAGGTCATCGACTTCGCGGTGTCCGACCCGGTCGTCACGGCGAGTGGCGGCGCGCGCGTGCGCCGCATCGACGGGCCCACGCCGGCGCCCCCGGCCGTCTTCGCGGCCGGCGCGTCGCAGGAGTTCCAGTGGACCTACCGCAGCTCCTCGGCCGGGCGCGCCAGCTTCGCGGTCTCGGCGAGCGGCACCGACCCTCTCACCGGCCAGGCGCTGGAGGCGTCGCCCACCGCCCCGGTGGAGGTGATCGTCGAGCGAGCCGCTGCACTGGCCGTGTCCACCACCGCGCCCCCGTCGGTGGCGATCGGGCAGGACTTCGCCGTCTCCACCACCGTCACCAATTCCGGCGGAGCCCAGGCCAACTCCGTCGCGCCCGCCGCGCCCTCGGTGGCCCCCGGCGGCACCGGCTCCGCCAAGGTGAAGGCCGGTCCGTCTCCTTCCACCGCAACGCTGCCCGGTGGGCAGTCCGCCACCTTCACCTGGACCTTCACCGCCGAGGCCGCCGGCACCTTCCAGCTCAGGGGTTCCGCCACCGGCCAGGACGCCAACTCCGGCGCCGCGGTGTCCTCTGCCGCGGGCGCCTCCGGCAACGTTCAGGCGGGGGACGCGGCGGTTCTCGAGACCGTGAAGAGCGCGCCCGCCAGCGCCGCCACCGGCCAGGCCTTCCCCGTGGTCATCCAGTTCGCCAACCCCGGCACGAAGGACGTGATCTCCTTCGGCGTGCTGCCCCCCAGCGCAGCGCCGGCGTCGCTCGGCGCTTCCTGCACCGGCCCGGCGCCCGCTACGCCCACCACGCTGGCGGCCGGGCAGAGCGTCGACCTCACCTGGAGCTGCACCGCCACCTCGGCCGGTGACCTCTCGCTGGCCTTCGCGGGAGGTGGCTATCACCTGACCGGGCAGCCGTTCCCCCAGTGGTTCGCCCGGGTCGACGGCCTCGCCACCGCGCAGGTGAATGTCGCGCAGTGAGGCCGCGGCCTGGCCGTTGCGGCCCGCCTCGACTTGACACCCCGCCGCCGCCCCGCCGATGATCCGCGGACCCCTGATGGAGCGAGTGCTGGACGGACGCCGCTCGTTCGTCCAGAGTACTCGAAAACGATTTCACCACGCTTTCACCTCGGCACCACGGATGTTGAATGTGCTTCACCCCCGGAGCGTCCAGGGCCTGCGCGCCCCGGGTGCTCTCGACCACGCGAACCCGCACGGAGCGACAAGCCATGGCCCCTGACCGTCAGAAGATCGAGACCGCGCTGAACAAGGGAGAGGGCATCCTGCGCCTCGCGCCCGCCTGGGTGCCCCGCTCGTTCTGCATCCCCGGCAAGCGGCTCAAGCTCCACCCCAACGACTACTTCGCCTTCGGCGGAAACCGCGGCGGCATCGACGAGCGCTGGTTCGCCTCCACCACCAAGGCCGCCAACGGCCCCCTCACCACCGAGGACGAGGGCCTCTCCTCCATCATCGTCGAGAACGGTCAGACCTCGAAGGTGCTGCTCAAGGACGCCATCGAGCTCGCCGGCGAGGAGATCCTCGGTGCGGCGGTGATGAAGAAGTTCGGCGGCTGGGTGATGTACAGCAAGTTCTTCGACAACCAGGAGCCGCTCCCCTTCCACGTGCACCACGGCGAGGATCGTGCCGCCGACGTCGGCCGCCGGGGCAAGCCCGAGGCCTACTACTTCCCCAAGCAGCTCAACAACCACGGCGGGTGGTTCCCCTACACCTTCTTCGGGCTCCACCCCCGCACCACCAAGGAAGACATCAAGCGGTGCCTCGCCGACTGGGACAAGGGCGACAACGGCATCCTCGACCTCTCCAAGGCCTACCGGCTCCGCCCCGGTACCGGCTGGGACGTGCCCCCCGGCATCCTGCACGCCCCCGGCTCGCTCCTCACCTACGAGCCGCAGCGCGCCTCCGATGTCTTCTCCATGTTCCAGTCGCTCGTCTGGGAGCAGTACACGCCGCGCGAGCTGCTGGTGAAGGACGTGCCCGCGGACAAGGCCGAGGACGCCGACTACCTGGTGAGCCTGCTCGACTGGGACCTGAACATCGACCCCTACTTCTACGAGAACCGCTTCATGGCTCCGAAGCCGGTGGCGCCCGAGGAGGAGATGCGGGCCGGCGGCTACGTCGAGCAGCACATCGTCTACAAGTCCGACATGTTCTCGGCGAAGGAGCTCACCGTGCTGCCGGGTCGCTCGGTGGTGGTGAAGGACGAAGGCCCGTACGGCGCCATCGTCGTGCAAGGGCAAGGCAAGATGGGCCCCCTCGACATCGAGTCGCCGGCGCTCATCCGCTTCGGGCAGACGACGCAAGACGAGGTGTTCGTCACCGCAAAGGCCGCCAAGGAGGGCGTGAAGGTGACGAACACCAGCGACAAGGACGAGCTGGTGATGCTGAAGCACTTCGGGCCGCGCGCATAGGGCGCGAGGTTCGCTGGAGGGGCCGCCGGGGCAGCGCCTCGGCGGCGTGAGAGGCGTGCGTGAAGCCGGGGAGGGAACCGGCTCGCGCACGGCCATCGCGAAACGCCACGCAGTCGAAGGAGGAGACTCCGATGATGAAGAGGATGCTCACCGCGCTTCTCGCAGGGCTCATCCTGCAGCCGGTCGCCGCACTCGCCGCCGACAAGGAGATCGCCATCGGCATGTCGGTGCCCGGATTGCAGTTCCCGTTCTTCGTCGCCATGAAGAACGAAGCCGAGGCGGCCGCCGCCAAGCTCGGCGCGAAGATCGTCTTCGCCGACGCCGAGAACCAGTCGTCGAAGCAGGCCTCGGACGTGGAGAACCTGGTCGCCCAGGGCGTGCAGGCCATCCTCATCTCGCCCATGACCACCGACTCGCTGGTGCCGGCCATCGAGGCGGCGGTGAAGGCGGGCATCCCGGTGGCCACCGTCGACCGCAAGGCCAACACCGACGAGGTGCTGGTCCACGTGGGCGCCGACAACGTGCAGGGGGGCCGGGCGGCGGCGAAGTTCATCATCGAGAAGCTCGGCGACAAGGGCAGCGTCATCGAGCTCGAGGGCACGCCGGGCGCATCGGCCGCCACCGACCGCAAGGCCGGCTTCGACGAGGTGATGAAGAAGTCGAAGGTGAAGATCCTGGTCAGCCAGACCGCCGAGTTCAGCCGGGCCAAGGGTCAGAGCGTGATGGAGAGCCTCATCCAGAAGTACCCGGAGTTCGACGCGGTGTTCGGCGCCAACGACGAGATGATCATCGGCGCCATCGAGGCCATGAGCGCGGCCAAGATCGATCTCAAGAAGAAGGTCACCGTCGGCTTCGACGCCACGCCCGACGCATTCGCCTACATGAAGCAGGGGAAGCTCAACGCCACCATCGACCAGTTCCCGGGCAAGCAGGCGAGCCAGGCGCTGCAGATCCTGGTCGACTACGTGAAGACGAAGAAGAAGCCGGCGAAGTCGGTCATCTACATCAACCCCGAGCCGGTCACCAAGGCTCCGTAGCAGTTCCTTCACGGCAGGTGCGCGGGTCGATGCGGCTGGCCGAGGGGCCGGTTCCATCGGCCCGCGCCGCGTGAGGGCAGGAGGCGGCCGCGGCGAGCGCATGGCTCGCGGCGCGGCGGTCCGGAGGCGCCTTCGAGCAGCGCGCCGCACGGCGCCGCCCGGGACGCGGCGCCCTCGTGCCATACTCCGGGGAAAGAGCGCCGGTCGAGGGAGAGGAACGAGCAATGGCCACGGTCCTCCGCATGAGCGGGATCAGCAAGAGCTTCCCCGGGGTGCGCGCCCTCGACAAGGTCGACTTCGACCTCGAGGCCTCCGAGGTGCACGCGCTGGCCGGCGAGAACGGCGCCGGGAAGTCCACCCTGATGAAGATCCTCTCCGGCCTCTACCGGGCCGACGAGGGCGAGATTCTGGCTTCACGGAGAGAAGATCAACGCGAGCGGCACCCGCGCCATGCTCGACGCCGGGGTGAGCGTCATCTACCAGGAGCTGAACCTCGTCCCCTACCTCTCGGTGGCCGAGAACGTCTACCTCGGGCGCGAGCCGCGAAGGGCCGGCGGCTTCATCGACTGGCCGAGGATGCGCGCCGACGTGGCGAAGCTCCTCGAGACCTTCGACCTCGACATCGACCCCAGGGCGAAGGTGAACACCATCGGCCCCGCCTACCAGCAGGTGGTCGAGATCGTGAAGGCGCTCTCCCTGCGCTCGCGCATCCTGGTGATGGACGAGCCCACCGCCGCGCTCACCGGCAACGAGGTCGACCGCCTGTTCGAGCTCATCCGCAATCTCCGGACGAGCGGCGTGTCGGTCATCTACATCTCGCACCGCCTGCAGGAGATCAAGGAGCTCGCCGACCGGGTGACGGTGCTCCGCGACGGCCAGCACGTGGTCACCGCCAGCGTGAGTGACATCTCGGTCGAGGAGATCGTGCGCAACATGGTGGGGCGGAACCTCACCGAGCAGTACCCCCAGAGCCACGCCACGCCGGGGGAAGAGGCGCTGCGGGTGGAGGGGCTCACCCGGCGCGGCGTCTGCGAGGACGTCTCGTTCTCGGTGCGACGCGGAGAGATCCTGGGCTTCGCCGGCCTGGTGGGCGCCGGGCGCACCGAGATCATGGAGCTCGTCTACGGGGCGAAGCGCAAGGACCGGGGCCGCATCTTCATCCACGGCGAGGAGGTGAAGATTCACTCCACGCGCGATGCCGTGCGCGAGGGCCTCGCCCTCATCCCCGAGGAGCGCAAGAAGCAGGGGCTCGTCCTCGGCCTCTCCGTGCAGGACAACGCCGCGCTCACCGTCCTCGACCTCTACGAGCGCGCCGGGTTCATCCGGTGGCGGGTGGTCCGCGAGCTGGTGCAGAAGATGGCGACGGCGGTGGGGGTGAAGACCCCCTCGCTGAAGCAGCTCGTCAGGAACCTCTCCGGCGGGAACCAGCAGAAGGTCGTGCTCTCCAAGTGGTTCGTGCGCGACTGCAGCGTTTACATCTTCGACGAGCCCACCCGCGGCATCGACGTGGGGGCCAAGGTGGAGATTCTATCGGCTCATGCAGGAGCTGGCGAGGAACGGCGCCGCCATCGTCATGGTCTCCTCCGAGCTCCTCGAGGTCATCCACATGAGCGACCGGATCGCCGTGGTCTACGGCGGGCGCATCGTGAAGACGCTGGACCGGAGCGAGGCCACCGAGGAGGAGGTGATGAGCCACGCCCTCGGCCTCGGCCACCGCCCCCCCGAGAGGCGCCCCGAGGCCTGAAGCGAACGAGCAGGCCTCGGGTACCGCGCCAGGAGCTCCGCTCCCTCGCGCCGGCCGGGGCTTCAAGCAGGTACACGCCGCCGTGGAAGGAGCAAAGGGATGAAGCTCGACGTGAAGCAGCTCTTGCGCAACTACGGGATCGTCTTCGCGTTCATCCTGATCTGTGCCATCCTGGCCGTGCTCTCGCCGGTCTTCCTGCGCTGGCCGAACATCCTCAACATCGTCCGGCAGAGCTCCATCTACGGGATCATGGCGGTGGGGATGACCTTCGTCATCCTCACCGGCGGCATCGACCTCTCGGTCGGCTCGCTCCTGGCCTTCTCCGGGGCCATCGCTGCGGGCCTCCTCAAGGCGAACGTCTCCTTGCCCATCGTCATCCTGGCGGCGCTGGGGGTGGGGGGCGTCCTCGGGCTCCTGAACGGCGTCATCGTCACCGCCGGTCGGATCACGCCGTTCGTCACCACCCTCGGCATGATGAGCATCGCCCGCAGCCTCACCCTCATCTACTGCAACGGCTATCCCATCAGCGGCTTCGGCAAGGCGTTCCGCTTCATCGGCGGCGGCGACCTCTTCGGCATGCCTTTCCCCATCGTGCTCTTCCTCGCCATGGTGGCGCTCGCCTGGGTGGTGCTGGAGCAGACGCGCCTTGGCCGCTACACCTACGCCATCGGCGGCAACGAGGAGACGGTGCGCCTCTCCGGAATCCGCACCGACCTCTACAAGACGGCCGTCTACGTCATCTCCGGCCTCACCGCCGGCGTCTCGGCGCTGGTGCTCACCTCGCGGCTCAACTCGGCCGAGCCGGTGGCCGGCATGGGCTACGAGCTCGACGTCATCGCCGCGGTGGTGATCGGCGGCACGAGCCTCAACGGCGGCCGCGGCACGGTGTGGGGCACGCTGGTGGGCGCGCTCCTCATCGCCGTCATCAACAACGGCATGATCTTGCTCGGCATCTCGCCCTACTTCCAGCAGCTGGTGAAGGGCCTCATCATCATCGGCGCGGTGCTCCTCGATCGCCTGCGCGACGAGGCCGGGTAGCCGCTGCCGGCGCCTGACGAGCCGGCGTCACGCCGGGACGAGCTCGAACGCGACCACCCGTGCCAGCCGGGCCCGATGCTCCCGGTGGGCGTTTGCCTTGCGGCCCTCGGGGCGCGGCACCATGCTCGCGCCTCCCACCCATCCACCGCGGCGCCCGCGCGGCGCACCGAGGTCATGAGCCATGGAGAAGGTCCGCTTCGGCATCGTCAGCACGGCAGACATCGGCATGAAGAAGGTGACCCCGGCGTTGCTGCGCAGCGAGCATTGCGAGGTGCGCGCCATCGCCTCGCGCTCCTTGGAGTCGGCGCAGCGGGCTGCGAAGGAGCTCGGCATCCCGAAGGCCCACGGCTCCTACGCGGCGCTCTTCGCCGACCCGGAGATCGAGGCGGTCTACATCCCGGTGCCGAACCACCTGCACGTCCCGCTGGCGCTGGAGGCGGCGCGGGCCGGGAAGCACGTCCTCTGCGAGAAGCCCATCGCCCTCACCGCCGCCGAGGCGGAGGAGCTGCGCGCGGTCGAGGGCCCGGTGATCGTGGCCGAGGCCTTCATGGTGCGCTTTCACCCGCAGTGGCTCAGGGCGCGCGAGCTCGTCCGGCAGGGTCGCATCGGCGAGCTGCGCGCGGTGCAGGTCTTCTTCTCCTACTTCAACGACGACCCGAAGAATGTCCGCAACCAGGCCGACATCGGCGGCGGGGCGCTCTACGACATCGGCTGCTACGCCATCGTCTCCGGCCGCTTCCCCTTCGAGGCCGAGCCCCGTCGCGCCGTCGGGCTCTTCGAGCGCGACCCGCGCTTCCACACCGACCGGCTGGCCTCCGGGCTCCTCGACTTCGGGGCGGGGCGCCAGCTCTCCTTCACCATCTGCACCCAGTGCGTGCCCTACCAGCGGGTGCAGCTCTGCGGGACGAAGGGGCGCATCGAGATCCAGATCCCGTTCAACGCGCCGGCGAACGGTGCGACCCGCATCTTCATCGACGACGGCGCGGCCCTGGATGGGAGCGGCATCGCCGCCGAGACGCTGCCACCCTGCGATCAGTACGGCCTCCAGGGCGACGCCTTCGCCCGCGCCGTGCGTGGGGTGGAGAAGTACCCCTACGGCGTCTCCGACGCGGTGGCCAACATGCGGGTCATCGACGCGCTCTTCCGCTCGGAGAAGAGCGGCCGGTGGGAGAACGTCGGGAACGCTTGACGCGGAGAGTGCGCGCGACCCTGATCCACCACATCCCACGTTCTCCATGAGGTTTGTTGACAGATTTTGTGGGCTGCTGCTACGGTTCTTTTGACTCTTCTGCTTTCGTGTCTGGTCCCCGTGCCCTGGGCTCTTCCAGGGTGGGCGGCGGCATCCCTTCGGAGTGGAGGCACCATGAGCAAGGCTTGGTCGGCACTCGTCCTCGCCGTCGCGCTCGTCGCGACCGGCGCGCAGGCAGTGGACAAGGTGAACCTGAAGGGCGCTCCTGCGCCGTTCGACGGCAAGAAGCAGCTCCACTTCGCCCTCATCCGCCAGATGGTGGAGGGCGAGTTCATGCAGATGTGGCAGGCCGGCGCCCAGCGCCAGGCGGCGCTCCTCGGGGTGAAGCTCACCGTGTTCGGCAAGAACATGGACAACGAGGCGCAGTCGAACTTCGTCTACCAGGCCATCAACATGAAGGTCGACGGGATCATCATCGACCACGGCCTCTCCGAGACGCTCGCCAAGCCCGCCGCCGACGCGGTGGCCGCCGGCATCCCGGTGGTGGCCTTCGACGTCGATCTCAAGAACAAGGACATCAACCAGATCGCCCAGGACGACCACAAGCTCGGCCTCATGTCGCTCCAGGCGCTCATCAAGGACTTCGACGGCAAGGCCAACGTCGGGTACGTGTACGTGGCCGGCATCCTCCCCCTCGACAAGCGCGACGAGAGCTTCACCAAGGTGAAGGCCGAGCACCCCGGCATCAAGGAGGTCGCCCGCACCGGAACCCTGGAGTCGCCCTTCTCCGCCAAGAACGCCGAGCAGGTGAAGGCGGCGATGCGCGCCCACCCCGGGATCGACGCCTGGTTCGCCCCGTACGACGAGTTCGGCAAGGGCGTCATCCTGGCCGTGGACGAGCTCGGCATGGCCAGCAAGGTGAAGGTCTACACCGCCGACATCTCCACCCAGGACATCGAGCTCATGACCAAGGAGGGCAGCCCCTGGGCCGCCACCGCCGCCACCAACCCCTCGGCCATCGGCGCCATCTCGGTGCGCACCCTGGCGCTCAAGCTGGCGAAGCAGCCGCTCGACCACGACATCCTCATCCCGCCCACCCTGTTCACCCAGAAGGAGCTCCGCGACTCCGGCGTCCGCAACATGAAGGAGCTGCGCCAGAAGTTCCCCGCCTTCAACAAGGTGAACGTCTCCATGGCACCCTGGATCCCGGTCGACACCTCCGGGATGTTCTAGCCCCTCCGGCCAGGGCACGGAGGGCTTCGGCACGGCGCCCCCTCCTCCGCGTGCCGCGCCAGGAAAAGGAACACCCACCGTGATCACGACCACCGCCGACGTCCCGAAGAGCCTCCGCTGGGAGAACGGCGAGCTCTACCTCCTCGACCAGACGCGCCTTCCCGGCGAGGTGGTGGAGAAGCGGCAGGAGTCGGTGGAGCAGGTGTGGCAGGCCATCCGGCGCCTGGAGGTGCGCGGCGCGCCCGCCATCGGCATCGCCGCCGCCTACGGCCTGGTGATCGCACTTCGACCGCACCGCGACGCGCCGATGCCCGCCTTCATGGCCGAGCTCGAGAAGCAGGCGGCCTACCTCGACAGCTCGCGCCCCACCGCGGTGAACCTCGGCTGGGCGCTCCGCCGGATGAAGGCCGTCGCCGAGGCCGAGGCGCCGCGCGCCGGCGCTGCGGCGCGCCTCCTGGGGCTCCTCACCGAGGAGGCGGTGCGCATCCACGACGAGGACCGCGCCATCTGCCGGGCCATCGGCGAGCACGGCCTCCCGCTCATCGCCGAGGGCTCGGGCGTCCTCACCCACTGCAACGCCGGCGCGCTCGCCACCTCCGAGCTCGGCACCGCCACCGCGCCCATGTACCTCGCCCTCGCCCAGGGCCGCCGCTTTCGCGTCTACGCCGACGAGACGCGGCCGCTCCTGCAGGGCGCCCGCCTCACCGCCTGGGAGCTGCAGCGCGCGGGGGTCGACGTGACCCTCATCTGCGACGACATGGCCGCCTCCACCATGGCGAAGGGGCTCGTGCAGCTCTGCATCGTCGGCTGCGACCGCGTGGCCGCGAACGGCGACGCCGCCAACAAGATCGGCACGCTCAACGTGGCCATCCTGGCGAAGCACTTCGGCATCCCCTTCTACGTGGCGTGCCCCTCCTCCACCTTCGACCTCGCCACGCCGAGCGGCGACGCCATCGTCATCGAGGAGCGCGGCGCCGAGGAGGTGACCTCCTTCGGCGAGCGGCGCACCGGGCCCGAGGGCATCCAGGTGCGCAACCCCGCCTTCGACGTGACGCCGCACGAGCTCATCACCGGCTTCGTCACCGACCGCGGGCTCATCCGCCCCGACTTCCAGGCGAACCTGGCGCGAGCTTTCCGCTAGCGGCCTTTCTCGAGGGGGACGCCGTGAAGGAGACCGTCGTCAGCGTCGAGCACCTCGGCAAGTCGTTCGGCCCGACCCGGGCGCTCGACGACGTCTCGATGGAGCTCAAGAGGGGCGAGATCCTCGCCATGGTGGGGGCGAACGGCGCCGGGAAGAGCACGCTCATCAAGATCGTCTGCGGGTACTACGAGGAGTACGAGGGGGTGCTGCGGGTGGGCGGCGAGGCGGTGCGCTTCCGGAGCCCGAAGGACGCCTACCAGCGCGGCATCCAGACCGTGCACCAGCAGATCAGCCAGGGCGTGGTGCAGAACATGACGGTGGGCGAGAACCTCGCCCTCGAGTACCTCCTCTCCGAGGAGTGCGAGCTCTTCGTGAGGAAGGAGCGCGTGCGGGCGCGCGCCGAGGCGGTGGCCGAGCGGATGGGCCTCACCCACCTCGACCTCGACCAGAAGGTGGAGGCGCTGGGGCAGAGCGATCGGCAGCTCATCGTCATCGCCAGGGCCATCGCCTCCGACCCGAAGCTCCTCATCCTCGACGAGCCCACCTCCTCCATCTCCGAGCGCGAGACGGCGGTGCTCTTCGAGAAGCTCGACCGGCTCCGCGAGGAGGGGGTGGCCATCCTCTACGTCTCGCACCGCCTGCACGAGATCCGGCGCATCGCCGACCGGGTGGGGGTGATCCGCGACGGCCGTGTGTCGGCGCTCCTCGAGAAGCCGTTCGACGTGAAGGAGATCGTGACCGCCATGGTGGGCACGGTGCGCGAGCACCCGCAGCGGGCGCGGGCGGCCGGTGCCACCGGGCGCCCCCGGCTCGAGCTGCGCGGCCTGGTGGCGCGGCCCGGCATGCCGCCGCTCGACCTCGCGGCCCACGCCGGCGAGGTGCTCGGCGTCACCGGCCTCATCGGCGCGGGAAAGTCCGAGGTGGCCGAGGTGCTCTTCGGCATCCGGAAGCCGGTGGCGGGCGAGGTGCTCGTCGACGGAAAGCCGCTCACCGCCGGCTCCATCCGCGCGGCCATCGACGCGGGCGTGCACCTCGTCCCCGAGGACCGCGCCAACAATGCGGTCATTCGCGGCTTCAACATCCGCCACAACATGACCTTCCCCTTCCTGCGCCGCTACGCCTCCTTCGGCCTCATGCGGCCCGGGGTGGAGCGCGCGCGGGCCGAGGCGCAGGTGAGCGCCATGGGGGTGAAGTGCTCCGGCGAGTCGGCGCCCATCGACAGCCTCTCCGGCGGCAACCAGCAGAAGGTGATCGTGGCGCGCTGGCTCCTCGAGGCGGCGCGGGTGCTCATTCTCGACGAGCCGTTCCAGGGCGTCGACATCAAGTCGCGGCGCGACATCGGCGAGCACATCCGCGAGACGGCCGGTGATTGCGCGGTGATCGTGCTCGCCACCGACCTCGACGAGATCCTGGAGGTCGCCGACCGGGTGGTGGTGCTGAACGCCGGCCGCATCGCCGGAGAGCAGGAGAGCGGCGCCTTCGACCGCGAGGCGCTGCTTCACTGGACGTCGCAGCCACCCGAAGAGCTCACGACGACGACGAGGGCAAGATGACCACCGCCGACCTCACCGCCCCCACCGCGCGCCCCCGCACCGCGGAGGGCCGGCTCTCGCTCCGGCGGCTCTCCATCGAGTACGGCTTCCTGGTGGTGATGGCGGCCGCCCTGGTGGTCTTCAGCGTGGCCCAGCCCGCCTTCCTCTCCTGGGGCAACCTCTTCTCCATCCTGCTCGGCGTCACCGTCTACGCCATCCTGGCGCTGGGGGAGACCTTCCCCCTCGTCATCAACGGCATGGACCTCTCCATCGGCGCCACCGCGGCGCTGTCGGTGATGATGGCCTCCTACGCCATGGTGGTGCTGGAGCTGAACGGCGTCTGGGCCTTCGCCATCTGCATCGCCATCGGGGCGCTGGTGGGCTTCATGAACGGGCTCCTCATCGTGAAGCTCAGGATCCCCGATCTCCTCACCACCCTCGGCACCATGTTCCTCATCCAGGGGCTGCAGCTCATCCCCTCCGGCGGTCGCTCCATCGGCAACGGCATGGTGCTGGCGAGCGGCGAGACGGCGGAGGGCACCTTCAGCGCCGGCTTCAAGTTCCTGGGGCAGGGGCGGCTCTTCCACCTCCTGCCGGTGCCGGTCATCTTCATGGTGGCCATCGCGGTGGTGGTCTTCGTGGTGCTCTCCATGACGCGCTGGGGCCGCGCCTTCTACGCCATCGGCGGCAACAGCGAGGCGGCGCGGCTGGCGGGGGCCAACATCAACCAGCTCCGCATCGCCGCCTACGTCGTCTCCGGTACCATCGCCGCCTTCGGGGGCATCATCCTCGCCGCCCGCATCGGCCGCGGCGACGTGAGCTCGGGCGGCACCCTGCTCATGGACGCCATCGGCTCGGCGCTCATCGGCTTCGCGGTGCTGGGGGCGCAGCGGCCGAACCCCTTCGGCACCATCGTCGGCGCCGTCTTCCTGGGCGTGCTGATGAATGGCCTCACCATGCTCAACATGCCGTACTTCTGGCAGGACTTCATCAAGGGGTGCGTCCTCGTGGCGGCGCTCGCCTTCACCTTCAGTCTCTCCAAGCGGAGTGGGGCGTAGCCCGCGCGGCGGGGGCGGCGTGGCTGGAAAGGAAAAGATGCTGGCGGTGGAGCGGCGCACGCGCATCCTCGACCTCCTGCACCAGCGGGGGGCGGCCTCGGTGGCCGACCTCTCGGCCGCCCACGGCGTGAGCGAGGAGACCATCCGCCGCGACCTGCAGAAGCTGGAGCGGGAAACGGGCATCGCCCGCACCTACGGCGGGGCCTACGTCGCGCGCGCGGTGAACAACGACATCCCCATCCGCATCCGCGAGGGCATCCAGCTCGAGGTGAAGGAGGTCATCGGACGCCTCTCGGCCGCGCTGGTCGCGGACGGCGAGACGGTGCTCCTCGACTCCAGCACCACCGCCCTGCACGTGGCGGGGCACCTGCGGGCGAACCGGGTGAGGGCGACGGTGATCACCAACGCGCTGCGGGTGGCCGACCTCTTCGCCGACAGCGCCCAGGTGAAGCTGGTGTGCGCGGGGGGCCTGCTGCGCCGGAGCCAGCACTCCTTCGTCGGCCCGGCCACAGTGGAGACGCTGCGCCGCTTCCACGCCGACAAGGCCTTCGTCTCCTGCGTGGCGCTTGATCTCCAGCAGGGGCTCACCGACGCCGACGAGCTGGAGGCGGAGGTGCGCCGGGTGATGCTCGAGCAGGCGCGCGAGAAGCTCGTCCTCGCCGACTCCACCAAGCTGGGGAAGACCTCCTTCGCCCTCATCGCCCCGCTCGCCGGGGTGGACGCGCTCGTCACCGAGCGCGAACCGGACGGGCGCTGGCTGGCGGAGCTCTCGAAGAGGAAGGTGCGATGCATTCACGGACGGAAGTGACGGGAGCGGCTGGCGCCGGCGCGGCGGCGGAGGTTCGCTGGCAGGACGAGGTGGCGAGGGCCGCGCGCGGCATCCGCGCCCGGGTGATGGACCACACCATCGAGCACGCCGGTGGCTACCTCAGCCAGGCCTGCTCGGCGGCCGAGATCCTCTCCACCCTCTACCTGCGCATCCTGCGGCTCGGCCCGAGCGTCTCGCCCATGGTGCCGCCGCCCTTTCCCGGCGTGCCGGGCGAGGCCAACGCGGCGTACGCCACCGGCGGCGGCTACCACGGGGCGAAGGCCCCGGAGCTCGACCGCTTCTACCTCTCGCCGGCGCACTACGCGCTCGTCCTCTACACCGCGCTGGTGGAGGCGGGGCGCATGGCGCCGGAGGGCCTCGCCCAGTTCAACCGCGACGGCGCCACGGTGGAGATGATCGGCGCCGAGCACTCGCCGGGGTTCGAGATGATGGGCGGGGCGCTCGCCCAGACGCTCAGCCAGGCCTCCGGCATCGCGCTCGCGCGAGCGCGCCGCGGCGAGCCGGGGCGCACCTTCGTCTTCCTCTCCGACGGCGAATTCCAGGAGGGGCAGACCTGGGAGGCCATCGCCGCCATGGCCTTCTACCGCCTCGACCGAATGTGCGTGTACGTCGACGTGAACGGCCAGCAGTGCGACGGGATGACGAGGGACGTCATGGCCACCGAGCCGCTCGACCGGCGCATCGAGGCCTTCGGCGGGCGGGCCTTGATGGTGGGCGGCCACGACCCGGAGGCGCTCGCCGCCGCCGCCGATGGGCTTCCCGATGGCCGCCCCCGCTTCGTCCTCTGCCACACCGACCCTTGCCGCGGGGTGGAGGTGCTCTCGGCGCGGCGCCCCAGGCTGCACTACGTGCGCTTCGCCTCGCCCGCCGAGCGGGAGTCGTACATCACCTACCGTGACACCGTCCTGCGCGCTGCCGGCGGAGAGGAGTGACCGTGGAGGTCCTGAGCAAGGTTCACGCGAGGAACTTCGTCGCCTGGGCGAGGGAGCGGCCAGAGGTGGTGGTGCTGTCGGCCGACCTCACCGGCTCCTGCGAGATCGCCGAGTTCCAGCAGGCGTACCCCGACCGCTTCTTCTCCCTCGGCATCGCCGAGCAGAACATGGTGAGCTTCGCCGCGGGCCTGGCGCGCGAGGGGTACGTTCCCTTCATCCACACCTTCGCGGTGTTCATCTACCGCCAGGCGCTGAACCAGCTCGTCAGCTCGGTCGCCTACTCCAACCTGCCGGTGAAGTTCTTCGGCTTCCTGCCGGGGCTCACCACGCCGGGAGGCGCGACCCACCAGGCCATCGAGGACGTGGCGGTGATGCGGGCCATCCCCAACGTGAAGGTGCTGGAGACCGGCGACGCCACCGAGATGGAGACGGTGCTCGACCCGGTGCTCGAGGCGAAGGGCCCGGTCTACGTGCGCATGCTGCGGGGCGAGGTGCCGCGCCTCTTCCCGCGCGAGGCGCCCTTCGCCCTCGACCGGGCGCGGGTGCTCTCGCGGGGCGACGACCTCGCGCTCGTCACCTCGGGTATCTGCACCGAGGAGGCGATGCGGGCCACCGCGGTGCTCGCCGCGCGCGGCGTCGCCATCGAGCACCTGCACGTCTCCACCCACAAGCCGTTCACCGACCCGGCGGTGCTCGACGCGGTCTCTCGCGCGCGCCACGGCGTCATCACCATGGAGAACCACACCGTGGTGGGCGGCCTCGGCAGCGAGGTGGCCGAGGTGATGGCCGAGCACGGGGTGGGGCGGCGCCTGCACCGCATGGGCCTCCAGGACACCTTCGCGCACGGCGCATCGAGGCCCTACCTCATGAAGAAGTACGGGCTCGACGCCACCGCGCTCGTCGCCAAGGTGGAGGCGGTGGTGGGCGAGAAGCTGGGCGTCTCCGAGGACGAGCTGGCCGGCGTGCGCATCGAGGCGGTGCACAGCCAGGCCAAGGTGGAGGCGCTGTGACCGCGGACTACGCGGGCGGCGCCGAGCTCGCGTCGCTCCTCTCCGGCGAGCGCTTCGGGGCCGACTACCTCCTCACCGGCGACGCGGCGGCCGCCGAGCAGAAGGCGAGGAGCCTCTGCCTGGAGCAGACGGTGGAGTTCCCGGGCGACCTCCTCCCGCCGGGGCCCATTCCAGAGCAGGTGGTGGGCCGGGTGGAGAGCCTGGTGCCGGCCGGCGAGGGCCGTTTCCGCGCCTCGGTGAGCTTCGCGGTGGAGGTGGCGGGCGGCGACCTCGTCCAGCTCCTCAACGTCCTGTACGGCAACGTGAGCATGCTTCCCGGGCACCGGCTGGAGCGGATCCGCCTCCCCGACGGCTTCCTCGCCACCTTCCCCGGGCCGCGCTTCGGGCGGAGCGGCCTCCGGAAGCTCCTCGGCGTGCCCGCCCGGCCGCTCCTCTGCACGGCGCTCAAGCCCATGGGCCTCTCCGCGCGCGAACTGGCGGCGCAGGCGCGCTCCTTCGCCCTGGGCGGCATCGACCTCGTGAAGGACGACCACGGCCTCGCGAACCAGGTGATGAGCCCCTTCGAGGAGCGGGTGGTGCGCTGCGCCGAGGCGGTGGCCGAGGCGAACGCCACCACCGGCAGGCGGTGCTGCTACATGCCCAACGTCACCGCCCCGGCCGACCGGGTGGTGGAGAGGGCGCACCGCGCGAAGGCGCTCGGCGCCGGCGCGCTGCTCGTCTGCCCGGCCCTCACCGGCTTCGACGCGCTGCGCCTCCTCGCGGCCGATGAGGCGCTCGCGCTGCCGCTCATGGCGCACCCCGCCTTCATCGGGAGCTTCGTCACCTCGCCCGAGAACGGCATCTCGCACGGGGCGCTCTTCGGCCAGCTCATGCGGCTCGCCGGCGCCGACATGACCGTCTACCCGAACTGGGGCGGCCGCTTCTCCTTCTCGCTCGCGGAGTGCTCGGAGATCGCCCAGGCCTCGGCCGAGCGCATGGGGAGGCTCCCACCCATCTTCCCCGCGCCCGGCGGCGGCATGACCACCGACCGCGCGCCGGAGATGCTGCGAGTCTACGGGCGCGAGTTCGTGCTCCTCATCGGCGGCGGGCTCCACCGCCGCAGCAGCGACCTCGCGGAGAACACGCGCCACTTCGTGGGGCTGCTGGAGAGCCTGTGAACCTTCGCGCCGCTGGTCACACGGGCAGGCCTCGGCCGCGTCACTCCGCGGCAGGATGGGCGCATGGCCCTCCCGCGCGAGGCGCCGCGAGCCGCTGACCAGTCTCATGACCCGCGCCGCCCGGAGCGGCAAGAGAACGGAGGACACCTTGGGCAGGTTCGACAGCTATTTCCTCATGAAGCCCGCGGACGCCGCGGCCTACGCCACCGAGAGGCTCGGCTTCTTCGAGCCCGGAGCGGACCTCCAGTTCACCGAGATCGGCGACGGGAACCTGAACTACATCTTCCGCATCGTCGACCGGCGGAGCGGGAAGTCGGTGGTGGTGAAGCAAGCCGGCCACACCGCCCGCATCAGCGACGAGTTCAAGCTGTCGCTCGACCGGAACCGCATCGAGAACGACATCCTGCGGCTCGAGCAGGAGCTCGCGCCCGGGCTGGTGCCGCAGGTCCACGCCTTCGACCCGGTGATGAACTGCTGTGCCATGGAGGACCTCTCCGACCACGCCATCATGCGGCGGGCGCTCATGGAGCGGCGACGCTTCCCGCTCTTCGCCGAGCACATCACCACCTTCATGGCGAACACCCTGCTCCTCACCAGCGACGCGGTGATGGGGCACAAGGAGAAGAAGGCGCTGGTGGGGCGCTTCATCAACCCCGACCTGTGCGAGATCTCCGAGGACCTCGTCTACACCGAGCCCTTCGACGATCTGAAGAAGCGGAACCTGCCGTTCGCGCCCAACCTCGACTTCATCCGGCGCGAGCTGTACGGCGATCCGGCCCTGCGCCTCGAGACCGCGAAGATGAAGTTCGAGTTCCTCACCAAGGCGCAGTCGCTCCTCCACGGCGACCTTCACACCGGGTCAATCTTCGTGCGGGAGGGCTCCACCAAGGTGATCGACCCGGAGTTCGCCTTCTACGGTCCGGCCGGCTACGACGTGGGCAACGTGGTGGCGAACCTGGTCTTCGCCTGGGTGAACGCGGACACCACCATGCCGGCCGGCGAGGAGCGCGACGCCTTCACCGGCTACCTCCTCCGCACGCTCACGGAGGTGGTGGACCTCTTCCAGGCGAAGTGGCGGAAGCTCTGGGAGGAGCGGGTGACGGAGCCGGTGGCCCGCTACCCCGGATTCGCCGAGTGGTACCTCGCGGACGTGCTCCGCGACACGGCCGGGGTGACCGGCCTCGAGCTCTGCCGGCGCATCGTGGGCATCGCCCAGGTGAAGGACATCACCACCATCGAGGACCCGGCGAAGCGGCTCCGCGCCGAGCGGCTCTGCCTCACCCTCGCCAAGCGCTGCATCCTGGAGCGCGGGGCGCCGAGGAGCGGCCGCGACTACCTCGAGCTCGTCGAGTGGGCGGCCGGGCAGTATCCGCGCGTGGGTGCGTGACCCCCGAGGGCCCACCCCCTCTCGCTGGAGGGAGAGGGGGCCGGGGCGAGGGCGGCCCTACCTCACCAGCTTGTTCTGCCGCTCCTCCGGCGGGGGTTCGGCGGTGCCGCGCTCGGCCGCCTTCCTCGCTGCCTCCTGGCGCTCCTTCTTGCGGAGCTGGAACAGGTAGACGAAGGCGATGGCGGCGCCGAAGAAGAGCCCCTGGCTGATCCACTTCTCGGTCTCGGCGCCGAGGTCGTACTTGAAGACCGCCTTCGACAACCCGAAGACGATGAGGCCGGCGGCCATGGCGAGGATGAGGCCGCGCACCTGGTTCACGGTGAGCTTCACGGGGCTCCTTCCGAGAGGGGAAGCGCGCAGTATAGCCCGGGACGGGCCGGCGCCGTGGCCAGGCGGGCGAGCGGGCGGGTGGCCAGGCCGCTCAGCCGAGGCGGAGCCCGAGGATGACGAGGTCGCGCTCGACGCCGTCGAGCACTGCCACCCGCGGCAGGTGGCCCCAGCGAGCGAAACCGTGACTTTCGAGGAGCGCCAGGCTGGGCGCGTTGTGGCCGAAGACGAAGCCGAGGAGGGTGGAGAGCCCCAGGGTGGGGGCGGCCCCGAGCGCGTGCGCCATGAGCGCGCGGCCCAGGCCCCGCCGCTGCGCCTCCGGCGCCACGTAGATGCTGAGCTCGGCGCTCGCGCCGTAGGCCGGGCGGTCGTAGAAGTCGGAGAAGCTCACCCATCCCTCCACCCTGCCTCCTTGCTCCTCCACCCAGAGCGGCCGCCGCGCTCCGTGCCGCTCGAACCAGGGCCGCCGCTCCGCCACCGTCACCGGCGCGGTGTCGGCGGTGGCGAGGCGACCGGGGATGGAGGCGTTGTAGATGGCGATGATGCGCGGCAGGTCGGCGGCGAGGGCCCAGCGGATCATGGTGAGCGCGAGCCTACCGCATCGTTCGCCCGGCCGAGCCTGGGGACCTCCATGGAAGGCTCGGGCTCCGCGATGAAAGACCGGCGACGTCCTGGCGTCGGCCGGGCTCCATGTTTCGCAGGCGCCGCCTGCAGGACGTCGTCACGCGCCGCGCTCCCGAGGGGCACCCCTTTGTGGCACAATGCCGCACGCATGTTCGGACGCAAGCCGCCGCCCGCCGCCACCTCGCTCGCCGCCAACGGGAAGCCCCCCTCCGACGAGGGCGGCGAGGCCGGGCAGATGGCGCTCGACACGGTGGCGAGCATCCTGCGCGCGCTGGGCGAGTTCGCGCTGGACGGCGAAAAGGCCGACGCGGCCACCTACCGCGGCGAGGCGGAAGCGTGGGCGCAACACGTCACCCTGGCCAAGCCGCCTCCTGGGCCCTCGGTGGCCGCCGGCGAGGGCGCAGCGCCGAAGCGCATCCCGGCCTCGACGACCGAGCCAGAAGCTCAGGGAGCCCGCCGCGACTGGCAAGGCGTTCGCCGCTTCGTGCGCGAGTACTGCAAGGCGAGCGCCCACCGGGCCACCAGCGTCGCCTCCGACCTCCGCGACACCATCTGGCTCTTCATCCACAACTTCGGCCAGGCGCTCGCCCAGGATGCGGAGGCCGACGTCCTCGTCCAGGAGCAGGTGAGGCGCCTCGAGGGGCTGGTGGCGCGGAGCGAGGCCTCGGAGCTCAAGCGCGAGGTGATGGACGCGGTGGGCGCGCTCACCCGCGCCCTGGGGGAGCGGCGCGAGCGGCAGCGGGCGCAGATGGCCACCCTCGGTGAAACGGTGCGCGCGCTCGGAGGCGAGCTCGAGTCGGCGCGGCGCGAAGGCGAGACCGACCCGCTCACCCGCGTCTGCAACCGCAAGGCGTTCGACGTTCACCTCGAGCGCACGGTGGAGATGTACCGCGCCTTCCGCCAGGAGGCCTGCCTCCTCCTCGTCGACGTGGACCACTTCAAGGCGGTGAACGACGGTCACGGCCACGCGGTGGGTGACGAGGCGCTGCGGGCGGTGGCCGACGCGATCTCCAAGGTCTTCCTGCGCAAGGACGACTTCGTCTCGCGCTTCGGCGGCGACGAGTTCGCGGTCATCCTGCGGGAGACCGCGCCGGAGCACCTGCCGGCGCTGGCAGAGCGGCTCCTCACCCGCGTCCGGTCACTGCGCATCCCCGCCGGCGAGCGCGAGCTCACGCTCTCGCTGACGGTGGGCGGCGCAGCCCTCTCGCCCGGCGACGACGCGCGCGCCTGGTTCGAGCGCGCCGACCGCGGCCTCTACGGCGCCAAGGCCGCCGGACGAGATCGCTTCCAGGCCGGAGAAGCCGCACCTCCCGCAGCGCCGCCCGAGACGCAGCCGGGTCACTGAGAAGAGGCCGGCCGCGCTCAGGCGGTCCGGCGAAGGGCACCGGGCCCGCTCACTGCCCCCGGCAGGGTGAGGTTCAGAGCCGCCTGAAAGATGCTGCCCGCCGCCCCCATGGCGCAGGCGTCGAGGCCGAAGCGGCAGCGCCGCACCCGGAGCGCCAGCTGGGCATCGCCGGCCGCCTCACCGAGGGCGTCGAGCGCCGGCCGCACCAGCGCGTCCCCGAGCTGGCAGAGGGGCCCCCCGAGCACGATGACCTGCGGGTCGACGGTGCTGACGAGGTTCAGCATGAGGACGCCGAGGTGCACCCCGGCGCGGCGAACCGCGCGAAGGGTGGCAGGATCGCGGCGGCGGAGCCGCGCAGCCAGCTCTTCGATGGAGAGAATGGAGCCCGCCTGGCCGGTGAGCTCGCGCGACACCGCGCGCTGGGAGACGAAGGTCTCGGCGCACCCCTGGCGCCCGCAGGCGCAGCGCGGGCCGCGCCGCGCGAGGATGGTGTGCCCCACCTCTCCGGCGAGGCCGTCGTACCCCTCGTAGAGCCGGTCGAAGAGCACGATCCCACCGCCCAGCCCCACCCCGAATCGAGAGGTAGACGAGCGGGCCGGCGTGGCGCTCGGCGCCGAAGACGTACTCCGAGAGTGCGGCGGCGTTGGCCTCGTTCATCACCCCGAGGTGAAGCTCGCCCACGCCGGCTGCGCGCAGCGCTCCTCCGAAGAGCTCGGCCACCGGCACGTCGCGCCAGCCGAGGTTGGGCGCGAGGCGCAGGAACCCGTGCCGGAGGTCGACCACCCCGGGCACGCCCAGCCCCACCCCGAGCACGCGCCGCCCCCCGGCCCTGAGCGCCGTCACCGCGCTCGCCACGAGCCGCGCCACGTCTTTCGCCGAACGCTCTGGTTGCCTGTGGTGGTAGGGGGTGAGCCGCGAGGAGAGCACCCCGCCGGTGAGGTCGCACCCCACCACGTTGAGGTAGTCGGCGCCGAGCTCGACCCCGACGAGCGCCAGATGGGTGGGGTCGAGCGCGAGCGGCACCGGGCGCCGCCCCGCGCCGCGACCCGGCGAGGAGTCGAGCTCGGCCACCCAGCCTTCGTCGACGAGCTCCTGCACCAGCGAGCCGACGGTGGCCTTGGTGAGGCCGCTCCGCGCGGCAAGGTCGGCGCGGGAGAGCCCTGGCTCGGCCTTGAGCAGGCGGACCAGGGCCATCCGGTTGATGCGCTTCAGCAGGCTCTGGTCGCCAGAGGGCGGCGCACCGGCCATCGGGAGGTCAGACGAACCGGTTGAAGAGGTTCTCCAGCGCCTCCTGCCGGCCGGAGACGGGCTCCGCGTCGCGGTTCGCCTGCAGCATGTGGTCGGAGAGCGCGGCGAGGTCGAGCTTCTTGCCGAGGATCTTCCGCCCCAGCTCGCCCTTCCACCCGGCGTAACGCTCCTCCACAGCCTTCTCCAGGCGTCCGTCCTCGATGATGCGCTCCACCGCCAGCAGCGACCGGGCGACGACGTCCATGCCGCCCACGTGCGCGTGGAAGAGATCGGCGAGGTCGATGGACTGCCGCCGCACCTTGGCGTCGAAGTTGAAGCCGCCGTTGGCGAGCCCGCCGGCCTTCACGATGGGGAGCAGGGCGAGGGTCATGGCCGGCACGTCGTTGGGGAACTGATCGGTGTCCCAGCCGAGCAGGGGGTCGCCGCGGTTCACGTCGAGGCTGCCGAGGAGGCCGGCCGCCAGCGCCGCCGCGATCTCGTGCTCGAAGGTGTGGCCGGCCAGGGTGGCGTGGTTCGACTCGAGGTTCAGCTTCACCTCCTTCTCCAGGCCGAAGCGCTGGAGGAAGGCGGCGACGGCGTTCACGTCGAAGTCGTACTGGTGCTTGGTGGGCTCGCAGGGCTTCGGCTCGATGAGGATGTTCCCCTTGAAGCCGATCTTGTGCTTGTACTCCACCACCATCTGCAGGAAGCGGCCGGCCTGCTCAATCTCCTGGCCGAGGTTCGTGTTGATGAGGGTCTCGTACCCCTCGCGCCCGCCCCAGAGGACGTAGTTCACGCCGCCCAGCTGGCGGGTGGCGTCGATGGCCGCCTTCACCTGCACCGCCGCCAGGCCGAAGACCTCGGGGTTGGGGTTGGTGGCCGCGCCGGCCAGGAAGCGCCGGTGGCTGAAGAGGTTGGCGGTGCCCCAGAGGAGCTTCACGCCGGTGCGCTCCTGGTGCTGCCCCATCACCTCCACCATGGCCTTCAGGCGCTCCACGCTCTCGCGGGGACTCGCGCCCTCGCCGACCACGTCGCGGTCGTGGAAGGTGTAGAAGGGCGCGCCGAGCTTGCTCGTGAGCTCGAAGGCCGCCTCGGCCTTGGCCTTGGCGCGCTCCATGGGGTCGACCGCCTTGGCCCACGGGCGGTCGAAGGTGTCGCCGCCGAACTGGTCCGAGCCGGCGTAGCAGTAGGTGTGCCAGTAGCAGACGGCGAAGCGCAGGTGCTCCTCCATGCGCTTGCCGAGCACCTTGCGGTCCTTGTCGTAGAAGCGGAAGGCGAGCGGGTTCTGGCTGTCGGGACCCTCGAAGCGGATGGGCTGCACATCGGGGAAGAAGCTCGGCATGACGACCTCGCGAAGGCGAAGAAGTGAGGACGTCGCCGCCGGGTGGGGGGAGCACCGCGGCGGACGGCGGCGTGCGGGCGGGGGCGGCTCTCGCCATCCTGGCCCGCGGAAAGCTGCGGCCCTGTGCTGCGCGCGACCAAGGCTCCGGCCCCTCACCGGAGCTTTAGTTCATGAGTCTTACTAATCTACCTGTTTGCGCTTCCGAGGTGAAGCCCGGGACGTCGCCGTCCCTCCGGGGCCAGAGGCTACTCGCGACCCCAGCCGGGGTAGCGTGAGCCTGGCGCCCATCTGCCGGGCGAGCGCCCGCGCCCCGGGGTAGAGTGACAGTTCGTGTCGAGACCCCATCACGCCGTCCTCATCCCCGGCTTCTTCGGCTTCGCCAACCTCGGCGACTTCACCTACTTCGGTCACGTGGTGGAGCTCCTCCGCGAGGTGGGGCCGCGCCTGGGGCTCGACGGCGAGCCGAAGGTGGTGCGCACCGACCCCACCGCCTCGCTCCTCCGGCGCGCGGCGCTGCTCGCCGAGGCCGTGAGCAAGCTCCTCGATGCGTCGGGGGGAGAGGCCGACGTCGCGCTCATCGGCCACTCCAGCGGAGGCCTCGACGCCAGGCTGCTCATGACCCCGGGCATCTCGCTCCCCACCTCGGTGGACGTGGAGCGGGTGGCGGCACACGTGCGGTCCGTGGTGACGGTGGCGACGCCTCACCACGGCACCCCCCTCGCCGAGCTCTTCAACAGCATGCTGGGTGCGAGCCTGCTGCGCATCCTGTCGCTCGCCACCATCTACACCCTCCGTACGGGTCGGCTGCCCATCTCGGTGGGGCTGCGGCTCGCCCGGCTCTTCCGGGGAGGCGGTCCACGGCCGGTGGGGGTCATCGACCAGCTCTACCTGCAGCTCCTCGCCGACTTCTCGGCGAACAAGCGGCGCGCGGTGGAGGAGTTCCTGGAGAAAGTGCGCGCAGACCAGGCCCTGGTGCCGAGCATCTCGCCGGCCGCCATGGAGCTCTTCGGCGCCTCCACCCGCGACCGGCCGGGCGTGCGCTACGGCTGCGTGGTGACGCGCGCCCGGCCCCCAGGTCTCCGCTCCCTGGCGCGGGCCGGCTTCGACGCTTACGCGCAGACCACCCACGCGCTCTACACGGTGCTCTACCGGCTGGCGGGAGCCTCCCCGCGCGACCAGATGGGCCGCATCACGGCCGCGCACGTGGCGGCGCTCCGCCGCGCCTACGGGCGGGTACCCGACGCGAGGGCCAACGACGGCATCGTGCCCACCCTGTCGCAGCTCTGGGGCGAGCCCATCCTGGCGGTGTGGGCCGACCACCACGACGTCATCGGCCACTTCCACCTGCCCACCCACGTGCCGCCCCACTTCGACTGGGTGGCCTCCGGCACCGGATTCGACCGAGAGCAGTTCGAGCTGGTGTGGCGGGAGGTGGCCCTCTTCGCCGGCTCGGCGGCGCGCGGCTGAACGGTCTCGTGGACGCCATCAACGGATGGTGTAGTAGATGGCCTCCGGGTGGTGCAGGACGATGGCGCTCGTGCTCTGCTCGGGCACCATCTGGTCGGCGCTGGTGAGCGAGACGCCGATGGCCGGTTCCGGGTCGAGGAGCTCCCACAGCAGGCGCTGGTCGACGAGCTCTGGCCAGGCCGGGTACCCGGGCGAGTAGCGCTTGCCCTGGTCGGGCGAAAGACCGAGCTCGCGCCGCACCCGCGCGTGCCAGAAATCGGCGAGCGCCTCTGCCGTCTCCACGGCGAGCCCGTGCAGGAAGAGCGCGCGGCTGTACTCGCCCTTCTCCTGCCAGGCGTCGGCCACCCGCGAGGCCTCGTGACCCACGGTCACCACCTGGAAGGCGACGACGTCGCTCCCCGGTTCGCTCCGGAAGTAGTCGGCCAGGCAGAGCTGGCGCTCGGTGGGCTGGCGGGGGAAGGTGAACCGCGCCAGCTCGTCGCCGGGGCGCGTGCCCTCCACCACCAGCGCGTCGCCCTCGGCGTGGCAGGCGAAGTAGCCGTAGACCACGCGGGGCGCGAGCCAGCCGTGCTGCACGCACTCGCCCTTCAGCTTCTCCAGCAGGGGCCCGAACTCGTCTCGCACCAGCCGCTCGTACTCCTCGCCCTTGGCGCGGACGCCCCACTGCAGCTTGAAGAGCTCGGCGAGGTCGAGGTGGGGCCACACCTCCTCGAGGCGCAGCTCTCCCGCCGGCACCACCCGCGGGCCGTGGAAGGGCGCCAGGGGCGGTCGTTCGACCGGCTTCACGCTGGAGCGCGCGCCGGGCGCCGCCTTCGCCACCGGCACCTCGGGCTGGTCGCGCTGGGCCAGCGCCCGGGCCAGGGTGGCGGTGGCGAGCTGGGCCCGCGCCTCCGGCTCCACCAGCTGCCGCACCAGGTCGAGCCCCTCGAAGGCGTCGCGCGCGTAGTAGACGCCTCCGGCGTAGGGCGAGCGGTCGGCGAGGAAGTGGGCGCGGTAGCCGAACTTCCGGTTGATGGCCGCGCCGCCGATGATCACCGGGTAGGCGAGGCCGCGCCGGGCCAGCTCCTCCACGCAGTAGGGCATCTGCTTCGAGGTGGAGACGAGCAGGGCGGAGAGCCCGATGGCGTCGGCGCCCACCTCCACCGCTTTCTCGATGATGGTGGCGACCGGCACCTGCTTGCCGAGGTCGAACACATCGAAGCCGTTGTTCGCGAGGATGGTCTTCACCAGGTTCTTGCCGATGTCGTGCACGTCGCCGTAGACGGTGGCGATCACCACCTTGCCCTTGGAGGTTCCCTCCACCCGCTCGAGGAACTTCTCGAGATGGGCCACCGCCCGCTTCATCACCTCCGCGGATTGCAGGACGAAGGGGAGGATGAGCTCGCCCCGGCCGAAGCGGTCGCCCACGTCCTTCATGGCCGGGAGGAGCACCTCGTTCAGCACCACCACCGGAGCGTGGCGGGTGAGGGCCTCGTCGATGAGCGCCTCCACCCCCTCCGGCCGGCGGTGCAGGATCTGGAGGTGGATGCGCTCCTCGGCGCTCTTCCCGGCGAAGAGGTCTTCCACCGGGGTGGGCGCGGCGGTGCGCCCGGTGAAGAGGGCGATGAAGCGGGTGAGCGCGTCGGGGCTCCGGTCGAAGACCACGTCCTCGGCGAGGCGCCGCTCCTCCTCGGGGATCTCGCCGTAGCCGCGGATGTCGCGCGGGTTCACGATGGCGAGGTCGAGTCCCGCCTGCACCGCGTGGTAGAGGAAGACCGAGTTCAGGATCTCGCTCGCTGGCTTGCCGAGCCCGAAGCTCACGTTGGAGACGCCGAGGCAGGTGAAGACCCCCGGGTTCTCCTCCTTGATGCGGCGCAGCCCGTCCAGCGTCTCCACCGCGCTGTGGCGGTACTCCTCGCCGCCGGTGGCGAGCGTGAAGGTGAGCGGGTCGAAGACCAGGCTCTCGGGGGGAATCCCGTACTCCCGCGCCACCGCCACCGTGCGGTGCGCCACCTCGGCCTTGCGCTCGGCGGTCTGGGCCATGCCCCTCTCGTCGATGGTCATGGCTACCACGGCCGCCCCGTAGCGCCGCACCAGCGGGAGCACCTTCCTCACCCGCTCGCCCGACTTTTCCAGGTTCACCGAGTTCACGATGCAGCGGCCCGGGTGCACCTTCAGCGCCGCCTCCACCACGTCGGCCTCGGTGGAGTCGATCATGAGCGGGGCGTCGACGCTCTGCGCGAGGAGCTTCACCAGCGTGCGCATCTGCGCGGCCTCGTCCTCGCGCTCGTTCATGGCCACGCACACGTCGAGCACGTGCGCCCCGCCCTCCACCTGGTCGCGGGCGATGCGGAGGAGGCCCGGGTAGTCATCGGCGATGAGGAGCTCCTTCACCTTGCGCGAACCCTGGGAGTTCACCCGCTCGCCCACCACCAGCGGCCGAGGCTGCAGGTCGAGCGGCACCGCCTTCATGGCCGAGGCCAGCTCCGGCCGCGCCGCGGCCCTGCGGCGGCGGAGGGCGCTCAGGTCCGCGAGCCGCGCCACCACCGCCGCCATGTGCGCCGGGGTGGTGCCGCAGCAGCCGCCCACCAGGTCGACCCCGAGGTCGCGCACGAAGCTCGCGAGCGCCTCGGCCAGGGCGTCGGGCGAGAGGCGGTAGGTGGCGACGCCGTTGACGTTCTCCGGCATCCCGGCGTTGGGGAGCACCGAGACGGCCTTGCTCGAGCGCTCGCAGAGGAGCCGCACGCTCTCGCGCATCTCGTCCGGCCCGGTGGAGCAGTTGAGGCCGATGGCGTCCACCGGGAGCCGCTCCAGGGCCACCAGCGCCGCACCGACCTCGGTGCCGAGGAGCATCCTGCCGCTCGCGTCGAGGAGGGTGGGCTGGGCGATGATGAAGACGTCGCGGAGCGCCTCGGCCCGCACCGCGGCGCACGCCAGCACCGCCGCGCGCAGCTCGAGGAGGTCCTGCTGCGTCTCGATGAGGAGGGCATCGACCCCTCCCTCGACGAGGCCGCGGGCCTGCTCCGTGAAGACGCGCTCCAGGGCGTCGGGGGTGATGTTGGAGAGCACCGGGTCGCTCGCCGAAGGGAGGAGCCCGGTGGGGCCGATGGCGCCCGCCACGAAGCGCGGGCGTCCCCGGGTGGCATGCCGGCTGGCGGCGCGGCGGGCGAGCACCGCGGCGCGCAGGTTCACCTCGTAGGCGCGGTGTCCGGCACCGTACTCGTCGAGCTTGAGGCGCGAGGAGCCGAAGGTGTTCGTCTCGACCACGTCGCAGCCGGCGGCGAAGTAGCGCTCGTGGATGCTCTCCACCAGGTCGGGGCGGGTGAGGGTGAGGAGGTCGTTCGCGCCCTCGTGGCCGCCGAAGTCGGCCGAGGAGAGGCCGAGCCCCTGGATTTGCGTGCCCATGGCGCCGTCGAAGACGAGGACTCGGCGTTCGAGCGCTTCACGGAAGGTCACGGGGCTATCCTCGGAGGGTGTGCGTGTCGCCGCCCATCGGACCCGAGCGGCGCCTGGTGTGTGCCGGGGATCTAGGCGAGCGCCCGCTATCGGGGCAAGCGGATGGAAGGCGGGCGGCCTTCGCGAATCCGCGAATCCCGACGGCTCGACCCGGCGGGGCCCGGCGAGGGGCGGGGCGGCACGCCCCGTGGTTGCCAGAGGGGGGCCCCGGCGAGGCCGGGGGAGGGGCGCCACACCCCGTGGTTTAGGATGTCAAAGTGGCGCCGCGGACCGTCATCGGGTGGAGGGTGGGCGCGGTGGCCCTCGCCGCCGCGCTGGCGCGCGCGCTCGCCTTCGCGCCGACCGAGCTGTACGCCGACGAGGCCTACTACTGGCTCTGGTCGCGGCGGCTTGCGGCGGGCTATTTCGACCACCCTCCGCTCGTGGCCTGGCTCATCGCCGCCTCCTCGCGGCTCGTCCCGGGAGAGCTGGGCGTGCGCCTCCTCTTCCTCGTCTGCGGCGCGCTCACCGTGCTCTTCACCGCGCTCCTCGCCGCCGAGCTGGCCGACGACGAGGGGCTCGACGCCCGGCCGGCCGCGCTCGTCGCCGCGCTGCTCGCCGCCTCCGCGCCCATGCTCCACCTCGCCGGCGCGCTGGCCCTGCCGGACGGGCCGCTCCTCGCCTCATTCACCGCGAGCCTGTGGCTCCTCGCCCGAGCGCGCGGGCGCCGCTGGCTCTGGGCGGGGGTGGCGGTGGGGCTGGCGCTCCTCTCCAAGTACACGGCGGCGCTCCTCGCGCCCTCGCTCCTCCTCGCGATCTTCATCGACCCCGACCTGCGGCGGCAGCTTTGCACCCGCTGGCCCTGGCTCGGCGCCGCGGTGGCCGTCGCCATCTTCTCTCCTTGCCTCCTCTGGAACTGGCACCGCGACTGGCTCTCCATCGCCTTCCAACTCGGGCACGGCTTCGCTGGGAACGCCACGCCGCGCACCACCGCCGAGTTCGCGGTGGGCCAGCTCCTCGGCGCGGGTCCGGTCTCCCTCCTCGTCGGGAGCGCGGTCCTCCTCGGGAGCCTCCTGCCCTGGCGCGGCGGTTCCCCCGCTCGCCCGGCGGCGGGGGGCGCCACGAGCGAGGCTGGGGCCGCCCGTGAGGAGCGTGGGCCTCCGGATGAACGCCCTTCTCCCGGAGCTCCCGGAGGGAGAGGGGCGAAGGGGGGTGAGGGAGGCTCCCCCCCGGCTTCCTCGGTCACAGCGCGCGTCCCGCCGGCCCCCGTCCCCGTCCGAGCCTCCGCGGCCACTCAGCGCGAAGGATTGCGCTCGCCGCGCTCCTCCCGCTGGCGGTCACCGGCTGGGCCGCCCTCCACGGCAAGGTGGAGGCGAACTGGCCGGCCCACGCCTACCCCGCGCTGTGCGCCGCGGCCGCGCTCGGCCTCGCGCGCTGGCGCCCACTCGCCGCGCGAGCGGCGACCGCCCTCACGGTGGCGCTGGGGACGCTCCTCCTCGCCGGCTTCGCCGCGGTGCAGCTCTGGCCCGGGGCGCTCGACGGAGCGCCCGCCGTGGAGCGGTTTCACGGCTGGCGGCAGGCGGCGAGCGACGTCCGCGCCGCCACCAGGGCGGCCTGCGCGGCGCTCGGCTGCGATCCGGCGCAGCCCTTCCTCGTCACCCAGGGCTATCAGGTCGCGGGAGAGCTCGCCTTTTACGGGGGGTATCGCCGCTTCGGCCTGGTGTCCGAGCGCCCCTCGCAGTTCGACCTGTGGGACGAGCGCCCCGAGCCGGGTGAGCCGTTCTTCTTCGTGGGGGCCGATGGCCCGACCCCCGCCCTGAGGAGGCTCGCGCCGGCCGAGGGCGAAGGCTCCACGGTGCGCCTCCCGCGGTCGCCGGCCGGTGAGCTCGCCGGCCGCCCCGGAGAGCGGTGGCGTCCCCTCTCGGTGACGGCCTTCGCCCGCGCGCGGCCTGGCGAGGCGTGGGGGCGCGGGCTCTCGACCGAAGGTGAATGAAGCTCCTCCGCGAGCCCGGCCCAACCGGCTCCGCCGCGCGCAGGGGTGCGCCAGGACGTCGCAGCGCGCGCATCGAGGACGAGGTCACCGCCGGGGTGGCCCCGGCCCGAGCGCCTCAGTTGGCGATGCCGCACGCCACCTTGCCGGCAGGGGTGGCGGCGTAGTCGCACAGCTGCCTCTGGTCGAACGGGCCGGTGGGGTTCACACAGGTGCCGAGGAGCCCCTGGCACCGCGCCTGATCCGCCTCGGTGGGCTGCTGGGCCCCCCCTCCGATCTGGTTCTTCGCCGCCGACTTGCAGTTGTCGCGCAAAGTCCCGCCCGGCTCGCACTCGCAGAGGCGGTCGGCGAGGTCCTGGCAAGCGGAGCCGCACCCGGCGAGGCCGGAGAGGGCGAGGGCAGCGGCGCAGAGGCCGGTCTGGAGGAGCTTCTTCATCGGGGCGGCGCAGGATCGCCCACTCGGGGTTCCCGATCAAGGTGACGCTCGTCCACGTGGACTCGGCTCTCGAGACGGTAAAGCACCACCTCGCAGGCGAGAGGAGGCGGCGGCTCTTGATGGTGAATGCCCACCGGCCGGGCGCCGTCCCACGGACTATGAGGATTGTCATGCAGCGATTCCCCCTCACTTCTCGGAGCTCCACCGCTCGCGCCCTCGCGCGGCTGGCCTGCCTCGCCGCCGTGCTCGGGCTCGCCCTGTCGGGTGCGGCGGTGGCGGCGCCGTTGGGCCCGCCGATCGTGCTGGTCGGGATCACGGCGGCCGCCGCCGAGCCCGAGGCCGGTGCCTCGGGTGCGCGCTTGCCCGACACGGCGGCGGTGGCGCTCGCCAGGAAGGTGCAGGCCTTCTACGAGCAGACGCGCGACTGGCGAGCGAAGTTCACGCAGAGCTACACCTACGCCGCCGCGAACCGCACCCAGCGCTCCCGGGGTACGCTCCTCGTGAAGAAGCCGGGGAAGCTGCGCTGGGACTACGCCGAGCCCAAGGCGAAGAGCATCGTCCTCGACGGCGCGAAGCTCACCCAGTACGATCCGGAGGAGAATCAGGCCTATGTGGACGAGCACTTCGACGCCACCGCCATGAGCGCCGCGGTGAGCTTCCTCCTCGGCAGGGGCAGCCTGCAAAAGGAGTTCACGCTCGCCCTCGCCGGCGAGGACCGGCTCGTCCTCAGGCCGCGCGTGCCGGACGGCCGGGTGGAGCGCATCGAGCTCGAGGTCACGGGCGAGGGCGAGGTGACCGGTACCCGGGTGGTGGACGGGAGCGGCAACGAGAACGCGCTCGCCTTCGCCGGCATCCGCCGGAACACCGGCCTCTCCGACGCAGCGTTCGTGATCGAGCTGCCGAAGGACGTGCAGTTCCTGGAGCTCCCGGGGCGATAGCCGCCCGGCTCCGAAGACCGCGGGGCGTTCCGCTGCGTGCCGCCCCCCCGGCCGCTCCGCGGACCTTGCGCCGTGCTCGCGCGACCGCCCAGCGAGGGAGGGGCTTGCCCCCCTACCCCCAGCTTGCTGGGGCCTCCCTCTCCATCGCTCGTCCGCCGATCGCGAACGTGATCTGTCGTTCAGACCACCCGCAAGGCGCGGCTGCCACGCCTGGGCTTCGCGCTGCGGCGCGGCTGTGGATCTCGCGCCACCACCTTGCCCACCAGGTCGTAGTCGCCGGCGTCGGTGACCTCCACCGTCACCAGCTCCCCCGGATAGACCGCCGGGCCCGAGCCGGAGGCGCCCTCGCCCGGCACGTCGAGCTCGTTCACGTAGGTGAGGCCGTCGATCTCCGGCGCCTGCTGAGCGTTGCGTCCGGCGAGGAGGTGCTCGGTCTCCTCGCTGGCGCCCTCCACCAGCACCTCCACCCGCCGTCCGATCATCGCCCGCTGGTGGGCCGCGGCGATCTCCCGCTGGGCCTCCATCACCGCCTGGAAGCGCTCGCGCTTCACCTCCTCGGGCACCTGCCCCGCCATCTCGGCCGCCGGGGTGCCCTCCTCCTGCGAGTACTCGAAGACGCCCAGCCGCTCGAAGCGCTGCTCGCCCACGAAGGCGAGGAGGTCCTGGAAGTCGGCCTCGGTCTCGCCAGGCAGGCCGACGATGAGCGAGGTGCGCAGCGCGATCCCGGGGACCCGCAGGCGGAGCTTCGCGAGCAACTCGCGCAGGAAGCCCGAGTCGCGCCCCCGCTTCATGGCGCGGAGCAGCCGGTCGGAGCTGTGCTGCACCGGCATGTCGAGGTACTTCACGATCTTCGGCTCGCCGGACATCACCTCCACGAGCGCGTCGGGGAAGTCGCGCGGGTAGGCGTAGTGCAGGCGGAGCCAGCGCAGGCCCTCCACCCGGCAGAGGGCCGGGAGGAGCTCGTGGAGCCGCGGCCTTCCGGGGAGATCGTGGCCCCAGCCGGTGAGGTCCTGGGCCACCAGCGACAGCTCCACGGCCCCGTCGGCCGCGAGCCGCTCCGCCTCGGCGACGAGGTCGTGCACCGGGCGCGAGCGCTGCGGCCCGCGGAGGGCCGGGATGATGCAGAAGGCGCAGGCGTTGTCGCACCCCTCGGCGATCTTGAGGTAGGCGGTGTGCGACGGGAGCGAGCTCACCCGCGGGGTCGACGCGGAGTGAACGAAGTCCGGGTCGGGCACCAGGATGCGCGCGGCCTGCGCGTCGGCCACGATGCGCGCGATGTCGGCGTAGGCGCCGGTGCCGACGAAGTGGTCCACCTCCGGAAGCTCGGCCGAGAGCTCGGCGTGGTAGCGCTGGGTGAGGCAGCCCGCCACCACCAACTTCCTGCACCGGCCCTGGGTGCGGTGCTCGGCCAGCTCCACGATGGCGGCGATCGACTCCGCCTTGGCGCTCTCGATGAAGCCGCAGGTGTTCACCACGATGACGTCGGCGCGCGCCGGGTCCTGCTCGAGGCGCCAGCCGGAGGCGACCAACGTTCCGAGCATGACCTCGCTGTCGACCCGGTTCTTCGGGCAGCCGAGGGTGTGGAGGTAGACGCGGGAGCTCATCGGGGCGCCGATCTAACCCGCGGTGGCAGCCTCGGACAACCCGGTGATGCGCCCGGGCTGGCTCGCGGTGGAAACCGTGCGCTCTCTTGCGTGAGTGTTCGAGCGCGCGAGCGGGCGAGCCCCCGCCCGCCCCGCGCTCACTCCCTGAAGTTCTGGAAGGCGATGGGTATCCCCAGGCCGGCGCCGCGCACCTTCTGCATCACGGCCTGCAGCTCGTCGCGCTTCTTGCCGGTGATGCGGACCGCCTCTCCCTGGATGGCGGCCTGCACCTTGAGCCCGCTCTCCTTCACCAGGGTCACGATCTTCTTCGCCACCTCCTGAGGGATGCCCTTCTTGAGCCTCACGAGCTGGCGCACGTGGCCGCCGGCCGCCGGCTCGACCTTCTGCGGGTCGAGTCCCTCGAGCGGCACCGAGCGCTTGGCGAGCTTCTCCAGCAGCACGCCATAGGCTGCCTCGGCCCGGCCCTCGCTGTTCGCCCTGAGGAGGATGCTCCCGTCCTTCTCCCGCTCGAGCTCGGTGGAGGTGCCCTTGAAGTCGAAGCGCTGGGCGAGCTCCTTGCGCGCCTGGTTGAAGGCGTTCTCCACCTCCATGAGGTCGAGCTCGGAGACGATGTCGAAGGAGGGCATGTGGGGCGTATTAGCCGCGCGCGCGCGGAGGCGCCAGGAGCGAGAACCGCCCGGTCCTTCCGGATGAACGCGGCCAGCTCACGCCTCGATGGGCCGGCTCTTTCCGTCGTGCCTGTGAATGGGGAGGGCCTCGAGGTCGACCCCGTCGAGGCAGCGCACGTTCACGGCCACCATCTCCACCCCACCGGGGCCGACGCCGCGGCCGAACGAGCGAACCCCGCACCGGCTGCAGAAGAGGTGGTGGAGCGCCTTCTTGCCGAACTGGTAGTCGGTGAGGACGTCCTCGCCCCGCTCGAGCTGAAACTTGGCGGCCGGCGCGAACGCCAGCATGGTCCCGGCCTTCGAGCAGATGGAGCAGTTACAGGTCAACACGCCCTCGAGCTTCAGCTCCACACGGTAGCGCACCGCGCCGCAGTGGCAGCCGCCGGTGTAGGTGGTCTCCTCCGCCATCGCGTCCTCCTTGGATGTTGTCCGGCAAGAGCCCGGGCGGAGGCGAATACGAGCGGAGGGGAGCGCCGACATCCCCCACCTGTGTCAGAGCCCCACCAGGGGCACGCCGCCGCACGAGCATCATCGACAGGGCCGAGGTGCCGCTCGCTCCTGTCACTCCTTCGCACCGAACGTGTCGCAGGCGGAGAGGTCGCCCCTCTCGAGCCCGCGCCGGAACCAGCCGCGTGGACCGTCCGCTACAGCTCCAGCACCACCGGTAGCACCGACGGCCTGCGGAACCCCTCGCGCCGGAACCAGCGCCGCACCGCGAGGCGCAGCGCCTCCTCCACCTCGGCGGGGTCGCGCCGGGCGCCGGCGGTGAGCTCCTCGAGCGCGCGGGCCGCCTCGCCCCGGATCCCCTCCTCGCCCCCCTCGAACCCTGCCACGCCGCGGGCGAAGAGCTCGGGCCCCCGCACCACCTCGCCGCTCGCGCGCTCCACCGCCACCACCACGATGCAGAGACCCGCCTCGGCCATCAGGCGGCGGTCCTTCACCACGAGCTGACCCACCTCCAAGCCGGCGTCGCGGTCGGCATAGACGCGCCCCACCGCCACCCGCTCCCGGAGGACGCTCGCGCCCGCGTCGGTGAGCTCCAGCACCTCGCCGTCGGAGAGGACGTGCCGGTGGGCGACCCCCTCCGCCGCCGCGTGGGCGGCATGGCGGGCGAGGTGCCGGAACTCCCCGTGGATGGGGACGAACCGCTCCGGGCGCACCAGGCCGATGAGCCGGCGCTGCTCGGCCTCCTGGGCGTGGCCCGAGACGTGGAGGGGCCGGAGCCCCTCGTAGGCCACCACCGCGCCGCGCCGGGTGAGGTCGTTCACCACCTGTCCCACCGCGAGCTCGTTGCCGGGGATGAAGCGCGAGGAGAGCACCGCCAGGTCACCGGGCTCGATGGAGAGCTCCGGGTGCTCGCCACGGGCGAGCCGCGCCAGCGCGCTCCGCGGCTCGCCCTGGGTTCCGGTGGTGAGCACGCACAGCTCCCGGCGGGGGAGCTCGCGCGCCTCCTCGGGCGCGCAGCGCTGCCAGCCCGCCATCTGGAGATAGCCGAGCTCGGTGGCGATGCGCGCCACCGTCTCCATCGAGCGACCGAGCAGCACCACGCGCCGGCCGAGCCCCCGCGCCGCGTTCACCACCTGCTGGATGCGGTGCACGTTGGAGGCGAAGCAGGCGACGAAGATGCGCCCCTGGGCCTCCCCGAAGAGCTCGTCGAGCGCCGGACCCACCGCCGACTCCGAGAGCGAGCTGCCGGGCCGCTCGGAGTTGGTGGAGTCGGCGAGGAGGAGCCGCACTCCCTCCCGGCCCAGCTCCGCCATCCGCGCCAGGTCCATGCCCCAGCCCCCCACCGGCCGCTCGTCGATCTTGTAGTCGCCGGTGTGGACGATGAGTCCCTGGGGCGTGCGCAGGGCGAGCCCGCAGGCGTCGGGGATGGAGTGGGTCACCGCGAGGAACTCGGCCGAGAGGGGCGAGGCGCCGCCATCGCGCGCCGCGGTGCGGACCTCGCCCGGCCGGACGGTGCGCAGGTCGGCCGCGACGCCGGCCTCGGCGAGCCTCCCCTCCAGCAGTGCGCGCGCGAAGGGCGGCACGTGCACCGGCGCCTTCACGCGGCGGAGCAGCGCCGGCAGGGCGCCGATGTGGTCCTCGTGACCGTGGGTGACGTAGACGGCCTCCACCTGCGCGGCGCGCTCGGCGAGCCAGGTGAGGTCGGGGACGATCACGTCCACGCCGATGGGCTCGTTGGGGAACATCACCCCGCAGTCGACCACCGCGATCCGGCCGGCGCACTCCACGGCCATGCAGTTCATGCCGATCTCGCCGAGGCCGCCCAGGGCCACCAGCCGGACGGTCGCCGCCATCAGGCTCTCGCCGGCGCGAGCATGGCGCGCACCCGGTCGACGAGCTCCGGCGGCTTGAAAGGCTTCGCCAGGAAGGCCACCCCCTCGTCGAGGACCCCGCGCCGGGCGATCACCTCCTCGGGGTAGCCCGACACGTAGAGCACCGGCAGGCGCGGCCGGATCTCTCGCGCCCGGTCGGCGACCTCCTTGCCGGACATGCCCGGCATCACCACGTCGGTGATGAGGATGTCGAGCGCACCGTCGAGCTTGCCGAGCGCCTGCAGCGCCTCGCGCCCGTCCTCGGCCACCAGCACCGCGTAGCCGGCGTCGCTGAGCGCCCGCACGGTGACCTTGCGGACGAGCGGGTCGTCCTCCACCACCAGGACGACGAGGTTCGTCTGGCGCTCTCCCTGGCCAGGGTCCGGCTCCGCTGCGGAGCCGGGAGGAGCGGTGTGGGCCGGCGCCGCGGCTGCTCCCTCCGGGGCGGGCCGCGGCTTCTCCGGGGGGGCCGCTTCGGCTCGAGCTTCTCCGGCCGCCGGGAACAGGAGCTCGATGGAGGTGCCCTGGCCGGGCTCGCTCTGCACCCGCACTTGCCCGCCGTTCTGGCTGACGATCCCGTAGACGGTGGGAAGTCCGAGGCCGGTCCCGCGCCCGCGCGGCTTGGTGGTGAAGAACGGCTCGAAGAGGTGCGACTTCACCTCGCGTGTCATGCCCTGGCCGGTGTCGCGCAGCGTGAGCGAGACCCAGTTCCTGGCCGGAGGCCCCTGATCGCTCCCGGGTGTCGAGCGCACGTTCTGGAGCACGATGTCGAGGCGCCCGCCCCTCGGCATGGCGTCGCGGGCGTTCGCCGCGAGGTTCAGGAAGACCTGGTCGAGCTGCCCGGCGTCGCACGACACGGGCCAGAGCTCCGGCTCCGACTTCACGGAGAGGACGATGTCCTCGCCGAGGACCCTGCGGAGCAGCTTTTCGCTCCGCACCGCCTGCTCCCTCAGGTCGAGCCGGGTCGGGGCGATCACCTGCCGGCGGGCGAAGCCGAGGAGCTGAAGGGTGAGCTCCCGGCCCCGCTCGCCCGCCTCCTGGAGGGCGGCCACGTCCTCCTCCCGCGCCGGTTCGCCCCTGGCGAGAATCCTCTTGCATGGCCGAGGCCGAGCCCAGCACCACCGTGAGCAGGTTGTTGAAGTCGTGGGCGATGCCACCGGCGAGCCGTCCCAGGCTCTCCAGCTTCTGCGACTGGGTCAGCTCCTCCTCCAGCCGGTGCTGCTCGGTGATGTCGCGGGCGTTGAGGACGAGGCCGCGCACCGCGGGGTCCCCGAGGAGGTTTCGGACCTTGCACTCCACCCGCCGCCAGCCTCCATCGCGATGGCGCATGCGCGTCACCGCCAGCGTGGTGGACCCCTCGGCGGTGAGCGCCGCTGCGATGGCCTGCCGCATCAGGGGGACATCCTCGGGGTGGATCAATCCCACCTCGAAGATCGACCGGCCCACCACGTCCGCCGATGGGAGCCCCAGCCCCTCCGTGGCGCTGGCGCTCCAGAAGGTGAAGCGCCCCTCGGCGTCGAGCGTGGAGATCATGTCGCTCGAGCGCTCGATGAGCGCCCGGAAGCGCTCCTCACTCCGGCGCAGCGCCCGCTCGGCCTCCACCCGGGCGGTGGCGTCGCGCGAGACGCCCACCGCCTCGACGGGCCGCCCCTCGGCGTCGCGCAGGAGGTTGGTGGTGATCTCCACGTGCTTCACGGTGCCGTCGCGGCAGGGCTGGTCGAAGATGCCCACGTGCGAGGCCGGCGTACCCGGCGGGCCGATGCGCGCCATGAGCTCCATCACCCCCGTGAGCGACTCGGGCGTGAGGCTCTCCCAGAGCGGCTCCTCGAGCGCCTCCTCCACCGAGAGCCCGCGCAGACGCGTGACCGATGGGCTCACGTAGGTGAAGCGCAGCGAGCGGAGGTCGAGCTTCCAGATGACGTCGGTGGCGTGGTTGGCGATGAGGCGATACTGCTCCTCGCTGGCGGCGCGCTCGGCCTCGGCCTCCCGCAGCCGCTCCTCGGCCCTCACCTTGCCGCCCGGATCGAGGAGGCAAAGGCCCACACCGGTGCTCGCAAGCACGGTCTCGATCGGTAGCGCCGAGAGCTCGCCGCAAGAGGCCACGCCCGCGCCTTCGTCGCCGCCCCGCGTCATGAGCCCCCTCTCGACCCGGCCAGCCTTCCACTGCCGGACCGCCGGCATCGTACCTCAGCCCACCCCTGGATGCGCCCAGTCCCGCTGTGCCAGAACACGGCTCTCTCGGCGCCGCTCCCCGCAGCCGCCTAGCGAGGACCCGCGCAGGCGAACCCGCTGCAGGGAGAAACGTACGCAGGTGTTCGCAGGTGTGCAGCGGGTTATGCTGCGCGCCCCCCGTCACCGCCTTCTCCCCTGGCGCCATGCCCGATCCGCTCCTCGACCCCCTCAATCCGGCCCAGCGCGAGGCGGTGCTGCACGGGGTGGGGCCGCTGCTCGTCCTCGCGGGGGCCGGATCCGGCAAGACGCGCGTCATCGTCCACCGGGTGGCGCACCTGGTGCGCGACGAGGGGGTGATGCCGTGGCACGTCCTCTGCGTCACCTTCACCAACAAGGCCGCCGGCGAGATGCGCGACCGGCTCCGGGCGCTCCTCGGTCCGGAGGCCGAGGCGCTCTGGGTCTCCACCTTTCACGCCTTCGGCGCCCGCTTCCTGCGCCGCGAGGCCACCGCGGCGGGTCTCCCCGCCTCCTTTCCCATCTACGACACCGACGACCAGCTCCGGCTGGTGAAGGGGCTCATGGCCGAGCTGGGGCTCGCCGACGGTGAGCCCATTTCCGCCCGCGACGCGCTCACCCGCATCGACCGCTGGAAGAACGTGGCGCTGCGCGCCGGGGAGGTGCGCCCGGGCGAGCTCGACGTGGAGGGCGAGGCGGCGAAGGCCATCTACGTCCGGTACGAGAGGGCGCTGGCGCGCGCCGGGGCGGCCGACTTCGGCGACCTCATCGCCCGGCCGCTCCACCTGCTCGAGGAGGACGAGGCGGTGCGGTCGCGCTGGGCCAATCGCTTCCGGCACGTCCTGGTGGACGAGTTTCAGGACACGAACCCGGCCCAGGACCGGCTGGTGCGGCTCCTCCTCGGCCCCTCACGAAACGTGTGCGTGGTGGGAGACGACGACCAGGCCATCTACCGCTGGCGAGGCGCCGACGTGGCGCACATCCTCGACTTCGACCGCGATTACCCCGGGGCGCGGGTGGTGAAGCTCGAGCAGAACTACCGCTCCACCCGCCCCATCCTCGACGCCGCGCACGCGGTGATCGAGAAGGCCGGGAGGCGGCGGGCGAAGCGCCTCTGGACCGAGCGCGAAGGGGGCGCGCCGCTCCAGCTCCTGGTGGCCCAGGACGAGCACGAGGAGGCGGAGCGGGTGGCACGCGCCGTCGAGGCGGCCCACCGCGACGGCGCGCGCTGGGAGGCGGTGGCGGTGCTCTACCGCACGAACGCCCAGTCGCGGCCGATGGAAGCCGCGCTCCGGGCGCGGCGCGTGCCCTACGTGCTCCTCCGGGGGACGAGCTTCTACGAGCGGGCCGAGGTGAAGGACGCCGCGGCCTACCTGCGCCTCGCGCTCTCCCCCCGTTCGGACCTCGACCTCCTCCGGGTGGTGAACCGCCCGGCGCGGGGGGTGGGGGAGAAGTCGCTCGACCGCCTGCAGGCCTTCGCGCGGGGGCGGGGCCTGGCGCTCTTCGACGCGCTCGCCGAGCTCGACGCTCTGGCGGAGCTGGCGCCGAAGGCGCGGCGGGCGCTGGAGGCGTTCCGCGAGCTCATCGCCTCGCTTCACGAGCGCGTGGCGACGCTCGAGGCGGGCGCGGCGGTGCAGGAGGTGCTGGAACGCAGCGGTACGCTCGAGCGGCTCCGCGCCGAGGGCACCGACGAGTCGGTGGAGCGCGCCGAGAACCTGATGGAGCTCCTCGCCGCCGCGCGCGAGCTCGACGAGGCGCAGGCGCTCTCCCCGGCCGCCCGCGACGAGGGCGAGGCGCCCACCCCCCCGCTCGCCCGATTCCTGGAGAACATCGCGCTCCTCGGCGATGCCGACACGCCCACGCCGGAGGGCAGGGTGGCGCTCATGACCCTCCACGCCGCGAAGGGGCTGGAGTTCGACGCGGTGATCCTCGCCGGCCTGGAGGAGGGGATGCTCCCCTACGAGCGACCGTGGCTGCGGGAGGCGGGCGAGATGTCGGGGGCCGATCTCGACGAGGAGCGGCGCCTCTGCTACGTCGGGATGACCCGGGCGCGAGAGCGGCTCGTCCTCTCGCTCGCGCGCCGCCGCATGGCGTACGGCGAGTCGGGGCCCACCTGGAGGTCGTCCGAGCCCTCGCGCTTCCTCGGCGACCTCCCCCCGGAGCTCTTCGGGCTCCCCGCCGCGCGCGTGGGCGCTCCCGGCGCGCGGCCGTCGCGAGAGCCCTTCGCCTGCGCGCCGCGCGCCGCCGCCCCCCGGATTCCGCCGCCATCCGGGGTCGCTTCCGGGCGAGCCGGTCATCGAGCTCGACGAGGAGGAGGGCCCCTGCGGCGACGACGAGGGCGGATTCACTCCGGGTGCTCGTGTGCTCCACGCCTCGCTCGGCGAGGGGGTGGTGAGGTCCTGCGAGGGTCGCGGATCGGAGGCCAAGGTCACCGTCGCCTTCTTCGACCGAGGCGAGAAGCGGATCATCGCCCGCTTCCTGCGCCGCGCCTGAGGGGAGCGAGCGGTCCCCCTGACCTCGCGGCCGCGCACGCCACCGCGGCTCACGGCTCACAGTCGCGCACTCCACCGCGGCTCACGAGTCGCGCACTCCACCGCGGCTCACAAGCCGCGCACTCCAAAGACGAGCGACACGAGGAACGACAGGAAGGTGAGCGCGAGCGCCAGCAGCAGGGCGCTCGCGAAGCGGAGACCGTAAGCGCCCATGATGGTGGCGAGCCAGATGGCCACGTAGAGCAGCCAGGGGATGAGCAGGAACCAGAGGAAGCGCGAGAGGGTGACGTAGGAGGCGACGGCGAGGAGCAGCGACACCAGCACCGCGCGCCCGAAGCTGTTGTAGCGATTGCCGGGCGACACCCAGGCCACCGAGAGCATGAGCACGACCGTCGAGATGGCGAGCCGCGCCGCGAAGGCGCCGAGGTGGCGGAGCATGGAGGGATGGTAGCAAAGGCGGGTCACCCGTGCGCGCGACCCGGGAGCCGCCGCGTTATAGGTGGCCCGTGCCGCCACCCGAGGCCGTAGGCCCCATCCCGGAAGGCCCGCTCCCCCCGTCAGCGAGGAGCTCCTCCGCGCGCTCCCGAAGACCGATCTCCACTGCCACCTCGACGGCTCTCTTCGCCTCGAGACCCTGCTCGCCCTGGCCGAGGAGCAGAAGGTTCGCCTGCCTTCCGACACGCCTGAGGGCGTGGCGAGCGCCCTTCACCGCGGGCGCTCGTGCCAGAGCCTGGAGGATTACCTCACCGCCTTCGACATCACCCTGGCGGTGCTCCAGACCGAGGAGGCGCTCTACCGCGCGGCCTACGAGCTCGCCCTCGATTGCGCCGCCGAGGGCGTGCGCTACTTCGAGGTGCGCTACGCCCCGGTGCTCCACACGCGGCTCGGGCTCAAGCCCACCACCATCGTCGACGCGGTGCTGGAGGGGCTCCGGCAGGCGAAGCGCGAGGTGGGGGTGAAGTCGCGGGTGATCATCTGTGGCATCCGCAACATCGACCCCGTCACCTCGCTCAGGCTGGCGGAGCTGGCGGTGGCCTACAAGAACCGGGGCGTGGTGGGGTACGACCTCGCCGGCGCCGAGGAGGGTTACCCCTCCAAGGATCACCAGGCCGCCTTCCAGCTCATCCTCAAGAACAACGTGAACGTCACCATCCACGCGGGGGAGGCCTACGGCCCGGAGTCGATCGCCCAGGCGGTGCACTACTGCGGGGCGCACCGCATCGGCCACGGCGTGCGGCTGCGCGAGAACGGCGACCTCCTCAACTACGTGAACGACCACCGCATCCCGCTGGAGATGTGCCCCTCCTCGAACGTGCAGACGCGCTCGGTGGCCGACATGAAGAGCCACCCGCTCAAGTTCTACTTCGACTTCGGCCTCAGGGTGACGGTGAACACCGACAACCGGCTCATCACCGACACCACGGTGACCCAGGAGCTCCTGCGCGCCCACCGCGAGATGGGCTTCACGCTCACGGATCTCGTGGAGCTCATCATCCAGGGGTGGAAGAGCGCCTTCCTGCCCTTTCGCGAGAAGGCCGATGCCCTCACCCGGGTGAACGCCCAGATCGCCGCCATTCTCTCCTCTCCCCCGCCGGGAGAAACATGCCCAACGTCCTCGCCATGATCCTCGCCGGCGGTGAAGGCCGGCGCCTCGACCCCCTCACCCGGGAGCGGGCGAAGCCTGCCGTGCCCTTCGCCGGCCGCTACCGCATCGTCGACTTCGTCCTGTCGAACTTCGCCAACTCCGGCTTCCTGCGGATGAAGGTGCTCGTGCAGTACAAGTCCGACTCGCTCAACACCCACGTGCAGCGCGGCTGGAGGCTGAACGCCCTCCTCAATCAATACGTGGAGATCGTCCCGGCCCAGATGCGCGTCGGCCCGAAGTGGTTCGAGGGCTCGGCCGACGCCATCTACCAGAACCTGAACCTCATCACCGACGAGCAGCCCGACCACACCTTCGTCTTCGGCTCCGACCACGTCTACCGCATGGATGTGCGGCAGATGCTCGACTTCCACCTCCGCGCGCGCTCCGACCTCACCGTGGCGGCCATTCCCGTGCCGGTGGAGGAGGCGCACGACTTCGGGATCATCGAGGTGGACGACGACAGCCGCATGGTGGGTTTCGCCGAGAAGCCGAAGACGCTCGCGGAGGTGAAGACGGTGCCCGGCGACCCCACCCACTGCCTCGCCTCGATGGGAAACTACCTCTTCACCACCGAGGCGCTGGTGCAGGAGATCGTGCGCGACGCCGCCGACGCGCTCTCCGCGCACGATTTCGGCAAGTCCATCGTGGCCGGCAGCTACCCGCGGCGCCGCGTCTTCGTCTACGACTTCGCGAGGAACGAGGTGCCCGGCCAGAGCGAGCGCGAGCGCGGCTACTGGCGCGACGTGGGGAGCCTCGACGCCTACTACCAGGCGAACATGGACCTCGTGGAGGTGAACCCCATTTTCTCGCTCTACAACGAGGAGTGGCCCATCTACACCGTCCAGCACAACTACGCGCCGGCCAAGTTCGTCTTCGCCAACGAGCGCGAGCGCCGGCTCGGACTCGCCACCGACTCGCTCGTCTCCGAGGGGTGCATCCTCTCGGGGGGACAGGTCGACCGGTGCATCCTGTCACCCAGGGTGAGGGTGAACTCCTACGCCCATGTCGAGCAGTCGATCCTCTTCGAGGACGTGAACGTGGGCCGGCACTGCCCGGATCCGGCGCGCCATCATCGACAAGCACGTCGACATCCCCGCCGGCACCTCGGTGGGGTACGACCTCGACGAGGACCGCAAGCGCTTCCACGTCACCGAGTCGGGCATCGTGGTCATCCCCAAGGGCATGCGCCTCGACCCGGTGTGACGAGCGTCGCCTCCGGGTGAATGGCTCTCCCATCAAGGAGCCCGGCCACGTTCCCGGCCGGGCTGTATCCCGCGGAGGCCAACCCTGCAAGGCCGCCGCCCGACCTTTATGCTCGGGGGATGCCTCGCGCTTTCCTCCTCACCGCCCTGCTCGTCGCGAGCCCGGCCGCCGCAGCGCCCGTCGACCTCCCGGCCATCCCGTTCGAGCGGTACACCCTGCCGAACGGCCTCAACGTCATCCTCTCCGAGGACCACTCTGCGCCGGTGGTGGGCGTGGAGGTGCGCTACGACGTCGGCTCCAAGGACGAGCGGCCCGGACGGACCGGCTTCGCCCACCTCTTCGAGCACCTCATGTTCCAGGGCACCGTCCACCTTCCGAAGGGCGAGGCCGACCGGCTCATCGAGAACGTGGGCGGGAGCAGCAACGGCGGCACCTCCCAGGACCACACCGTCTACTGGCAGGAGGTGCCCTCGAACGCGCTCGAGCAGGCGCTCTTCATCGAGTCGGAGCGCATGGGCTTCCTCCTCCCCACCCTCGACCAGGCGAAGCTCGACAACCAGCGCGAGGTGGTGCTGAACGAGCGCCGCCAGTCGTACGAGATGCAGCCCTACGGCACCGCCTTCATGACGCTGGCGGCGAACCTCTGGAATCCCGCCTTCCCCTACCACTGGCTCCCCATCGGCTCGGCCGAGGACGTGCGGGCGGCCACGCTCGCCGACGTGCGCGCCTTCTTCGAGCGCTGGTACACGCCGGCCAACGCCTCGCTGGCCATCGCCGGCGATTTCGACCCCGCCGAGGCGAAGAGGCTGGTGGAGAAGTGGTTCGGGCCCATCCGGGGAGGGCCGAAGCCGGAGCGGGCGCGGCCAGAGCCGGAGCCGCTGGGCCGCGAGGTGGATGTCACTCTGAGTGACGACGTGGAGCTGCCCCGGCTCTACCTCGCCTGGCAGACCCCTCCCGCCCTCGCCGGGGGCGACGCCGCCCTCGACATGGTCGGCTCGATCCTCTCCGACGGAAAGAGCGCCCGGCTCGTCCGGCGGCTGGTGATGGAGGAGCGGACGGCGCAGTCGGTCATGGCCGGGCAGAGCTCGCAGCGGCTCGCCAGCAGCTTCTACGTGGTGGCGACCCCCAAGCCCGGGGAGCGCGTGGAGAAGCTTCTCGCCGCCATCGACGAGGAGGTGGCGCGGCTCGCGCGGGAGGGGCCCACCGCGGTGGAGCTGGAGCGGGCCGTCAACAAGGAGGAGTCGCGCGCCATCTTCAGCCTGGAGCCGGTGGGCGGCTTCGGTGGGCGCGCTGCCTCGCTCAACCACTACTGGTTCGAGGCCGGGGACCCCGGCTACTTCGCCCGCGACGTGGGACGCTACCGCGAGCTCACCCGAGACGACGTGCGCGAGGCCGCGGCCCGCTACCTCCGGAGGGACCGGCGCGTGGTGCTGACCGTCGCCCCGAACCCAGGAGGGAGGGGAAGGCCGCCCAGGCCCCAGGCCCCGCCGCCCCACGACGCCACCGCGGCCGCGGCGGCCCCCGGGGGTGGCGCGTGAGGCGCTCCGTCGTCCTGTTCGCGCTCGCGCTCGCGCTCGCCCTCGCTGCCTGCTCCGGCGCCCGGCCCGTTCCCTCCGAGGAAGCTGCCGCGCCGGCGGAGCCTCGAGCGGAGGTGGCCGAGTTCTCGACGCCCACCGGCAGCGCGCCTGCCGAGGGGGCCGTCCCGACCGCCGACCGCGACCACGTGCCGGTCCCCGGTCCCGCGCCCGAGCTGCGGGTGCCGCGCCAGCATCGCTTCCAGCTCCAGAACGGGCTCGCCGTGCGCCTCGTCGAGAACCACGACCTCCCCATCGTCTCGCTCCACCTGGTGGTGGATGCGGGCGCCGTGCACGACCCGGCGGCGAAGCCGGGCCTGGCATCCTTCACCGCGGACATGCTGACCGAGGGTACCGCACATCGGACAGCGACCCAGAATCTCCGACGACCTCGGCTTCGTGGGGGCGAGCCTGGGGGCCTCCGCCGGCTTCGACGCTGCGTCGCTCTCGGGCTCGGCGCTCGTCGCCCACCTCGACCGGTTGCTCACGATCTTCGCCGATGTGCTCATCGCGCCCACCTTTCCGCCCCGCGACTTCGCCAGGGTGCAAGATGAACGGAGGGTGGCCCTGCTCCAGCAGCGGGACCAGCCTGGGGCCATGGCGGCGCGAGCCTTCGGCCCGGCGCGCTGGGGCGACCACCCTTACGGCCACTGGGCGCTCGGCACCGAGGCCTCGCTCGCGGCCATGCGGCGCGAAGACCTGCGGCGCTTCCACGCCGCGCGCTGGCGGCCCGTGGGCGCCACGCTGGTGGTGGTGGGCGACGTGACGGAGGCGCGCCTCCGGCCCACGCTCGAGCGGGCGCTCGGGGCCTGGAAGGGGGCGCCGCCGCCCTCCATCGTGCCGCCCCCGCCGGAGCTGCCCGCTTCACGGACCGTGCTCATCCCCAAGGCGGGCGCAGCGCCGCAGAGCTACCTCCTCATGGGCATGCCCGGACTGCCGCGCGCCTCGCCCGACTACGCCGCGGCCGAGGTGGCCGCGCAGATCCTCGGCGGCGGCATGGCCTCGCGCCTCTTCCGCGAGCTGCGCGAGAAGGATGGGTACACCTACGGTGTGTATGCCCGCAGCGAGGAGCGCAAGCTCGGCGGCACCAGCGTGGTGGTGGGAAGCGTCCGGGCCGAGGTGACCGGCCCGGCCATCGCCGCCATCCTCCGCCAGCTCGAGGAGCTGCGGACGGCTCCGGTCTCCGAGGCGGAGCTCTCGGTGGCGCGCAACGCGCTCCTCCTTTCGCTCCCGGCCGACTTCGCCCGCTCCTCCGGGGTGGCCGCCAAGGTGGCCGAGGAGGCCATCTACGGCCTGCCGGAAGGGTACTGGAGCCAGTACGTCGACGAGGTGCGCGCCGTCACCCCCGCCGACGTGCAGCGGGCCGCGCGGCGATACTTCGATCCGGCGCACCTCGTGACCGTGATGGTGGGTGACCCCAAGGTGATGGGCCCGCAGCTCGCTGGGCTCCCGCTCGGGCCGGTGGAAGTCCTCTCGCCGGCCCGGGCCGTGCGGCGCCGAACGCCGGCGCGAGCTCCGGTCCCGGCCGCCCCAGCGCGAGCGATCGGCCGGAGCTGAGAAGCGTGTCCGACCGGTGAGCTAGACTGCTCGTCGGAGGGGCCTTGCCCCCTCCGAAGGGCGGTCATGGCCGAGCTCACCAACGACTTCACCTGGTCCAAGTCCCGGCACGAGAAGTTCGGGGAGTGCCTGCGGGCCTATTACTACCAGTATTACGGGAGCTGGGGCGGCTGGGAGGCCGACACCGGGTCGGCCGAGCGCGAGCTCTACGTCCTGAAGAAGCTCTCGTCGCGCTTCCAGTGGGCCGGTTCGCTGGTTCACGACGCGCTGAAGGAGCTGCTCGTCCGGGCACGCCACACCGGCAGGTACCGGACGGCCGACGAGGTCGTCGCGCGCACGCTCGCCCGCGCCCGGGCGCAGTGGTCCAGCTCGCGCGAGAAGGCCTACTGGCGCGAGGCGTCGCGCATCAGCGGGCTCATCGAGCACGAGTATGGCGAGCCCGTCCCCGGAGAGGAGTGGAAGCGCCTGTGGGCGGCCGTCTCGGAGGCCTCCCTGCGAGGCTTCTTCGCGAGCGACGCCTTCGCCCGGCTGCAGGCCGTCCCGCGCGAGGCGTGGCTCACGGTCGATGAGCTCGACGACTTCGTCTTCGAGGGCACGAAGGTGTGGGTGGCCGTCGACCTCGCCTACCGGGACGGCGAGGGGCGGATCCACATCGTCGACTGGAAGACGGGGCAGGAGCGCGAGGTCGACCGGGTGCAGGTGGGCGTCTACGGCCTGCACGCCCGCCAGAAGTGGAACGTCGCGCCCGAGCAGGTGGTGGGCGAGCTCGTCTACCTCGCCGCGCCCGGGAGCCCCACGGTGGCGGTCCCCATCGACGCGGCGGCCATCGCCGCGACGGAGTCGGTGATGCGCGACTCCATGTCGGCCATGCGCGCGCGGCTCGACGATGCCGAGCGGAATCGGACCTGTGTGGAGCGCTTCCCGCAGCTTCCCGAGCCGGCGCGGTGCAGCCGCTGCGCCTTCAGGAGGCCGTGCGGGAGGATGTGAATCTCGCGGAGCAGCTGCGAAGCGCCGGCTTGCCGTTCAAGTATGCGCTGCGACCTGGCGGAGCATGTCCAGCTCCTCGAGCGCCTTGCCGGCGCCGATCACCACCGCGGCGAGGGGGTCCTCGGCGAGGAACACCGGGAGGCCGGTCTCCTCGCGCAGGAGCGTGTCGAGGTTCTTGAGGAGCGCGCCGCCGCCGGCGAGCACGATGCCGCGGTCGGCGATGTCGCCGGCGAGCTCCGGGCGGCGTGCGCTCCAGGGTGACCTTCACCGCCTCGACGATGCCGTTGATGGCTCGGCCAGCGCCTCGCGGATCTCGCTGGAGGTGACGGTGAGGGTGCGCGGGACGCCGGCCACGAGGTCGCGGCCCTTGATGTCCATGGTGAGCTCCTCCTCGGTGGGATAGGCGGTGCCGATGCCCATCTTGATGAGCTCGGCGGTGCGCTCGCCGATGAGCAGGTTGTACTTGCGCTTGATGTGCTGGATGATCGCCTCGTCCATCTTGTCGCCGGCCACCCGCACCGACCGGCTGTAGACGATGCCCGCCCAGCGAGATGACCGCCACGTCGCAGGTGCCGCCGCCGATGTCGACGATCATGTTGCCCGATGGCTCGGTGATGGGCAGGCCGGCGCCGATGGCCGCCGCCATGGGCTGCTCGATGAGGTAGACCTCGCGGGCGCCGGCGCTCTCAGCCGCCTCGCGCACCGCGCGCTTCTCCACCTCGGTGATGCCCGAGGGGATGCCGATGATGATGCGCGGCCGGACGAACTTCTTCCGGTTGTGGGCGCTGTTGATGAAGTACTTCAGCATCGCCGCGGTGATCTCGAAGTCGGCGATGACGCCGTCCTTCATCGGCCGGATGGCGACGATGTTGCCCGGGGTGCGCCCGAGCATCTCCTTCGCCTCCTTGCCCACGGCGAGCACGCGCTGGCCGCCGCGCGCGTCCTGCTGGACCGCCACCACGCTGGGCTCGTTCGACACGATGCCCATGCCGCGGATGTAGATGAGGGTGTTCGCCGTCCCGAGGTCGATGGCGAGGTCGCGAGAGAGGACGTTGTGGAGCCAGTCGAGCACGGTATGGGGATCCGGAGGAGCGGCGTGGAACGGCGGGGGGATATGAACGCTTCCCGGAGCTAAATTCAAGGGGGAGAGCCGTGCGCCAGGGGGGCCGGGCCGCGAGAGGCGAGCGGCAACGACCCGGCCTGCCCCTACGCCGAGGGGGGGCAGCGCGCTCGCCGCCCCCCCCCGAGATGGCTGGGGTCTACCGCGCCGCGGGGCGAGCTTCAGGCCGTCTCGGCCTCGACCGTCACCTTGACCTTGCCGAGACCTCGCGGTGGAGCTTCACCGGGACCTGGAACTCGCCCAGCGTCTTGATGGGCTCGGCGAGGTCGAGCAGGCGGCGGTCGAGCTGGAGCCCGCGGCCCGCGAGCGCCTCGACGATGTCGAGGGCGGTCACCGAGCCGTACAGCTTGTCCTGCTCGCCCACCTTGCGCTTCAGGGCGATCGGCGTGTCGGAGAGGCGCTTCGCCACCGCCTCGGCGCCGGCCCGGGCCTTGGCGGCCCGGCCTCGGCGATCTTCTTCTGGTGCTCGAGCTCGCGGACGTTCTTGGGGTTGGCCGCCACGGCCAGCCCGCGCGGGAGCAGGAAGTTCCGGCCGTAGCCGGTCTTCACCTCGACGAGCTCGCCGCCCTTGCCCAGGTTCTCGACGTCTTCACGGAGGATGAGCTTCATGTGCGTGTCTCCTCAGGCGCTGGCGACCGTGTAGGGCAGGATGGCGAGCATGCGGGCGCGCTTGATGGCGGTGGCCACCTGGCGCTGGTGCAGGGCGCAGTTGCCGCTGATGCGACGCGGGATGATCTTGCCGCGCTCGGTGACGAAGTACTTGAGCTGGCCCTGGTCCTTGTAGTCGACCTTGAGGTTCTTGTCGGCGCAGAAGCGGCACACCTTGCGCCGCCCGAAACCGCGCCGGCCGCCCTCCTCGCCGCCCCGGTCGCCGCGCTCGCCCCGGTCGTCGCCGCGGCCGCCGCCCCGGCCGCCGCCGCCGTATCCCCCGCCGCCACCGCCACCACCGTAGCCGCCACCCGATCCACCTCCACCGCCACCGTAGCCGCCGCCACCACCCCCGAACCGGCCACCACCTTCACCTGGACGTGCCATGGCTAATCCTCCTCCGCTCGAAGGATTCATCGGACCGGGGCCTCGCCGAACTCCGAGCGCTCCTCGCGAGCCCTCGGCTGGTCCTCCTCGACCGGCGCCACCTTCACGTCGGCCTCCACCTGGCGGGCGTCGAAGTCGACGTCGTCGGCGAGCCGGATCGACTGGAACTTGCTGACGGTGTCGATCATCTTGAGGTTGCGCTCGAGCTCCCCCACCAGCCCCGGGTTGCCCACGTACAGGCAGTGCATGAACACCGCCTTGCGGTTCTTCGCCATCGGGAAGGCGGTCTTCCGCTTGCCCTGGTTGGTGAACCGGATGACCTTCCCGCCCTCGCGCGTCACCACCGCGCGGAGCCGCTCCTTGATCTCGTCCACCTGATCGTCGGGCGTGTCCGCCTTGAGCAGGTAGATGGTCTCGTACTCGCGCACGAGACGCTTCTGCGCTTCCGCCATGTCACTCCCCTCGGTCTCGACAGCGGCGGTTCACCCGCCGCGAGGAGCCGTTCCACTTCACGCCGGCGCCGGCCCCGGCAGTCCTGCCGACCCGGCGCGGTCCCCATGCCGTCGCGGCGGCGCCCTCGCGTCGCGCGGTTGAACTCGTTCATCGCCTTCACCGCGCCCAGCTCGGCCACCTTGCGGGCCGCCTCCACCGCGCGCTGCACGCACGCCTCGACCGCCTCGGCTCTCCGAGACGGGGAAACCGGCCCAGGACGTAGTCGGCCGGGTCCACCCGGGCCGGCGGCCGGCCCACGCCCATCCGCACCCGCACGTAATCGGGGCTGCCGACGTGGGCGTTGATGCTCTTGAGGCCGTTGTGCCCTCCGTGTCCGCCGCCGCGCTTCACCTGCACGCGAAAGGGATCGAGCTCGAGGTCGTCGTGCACCACCACCAGGTCCTGGAGCTCCGACCTTCCAGAAGCGCGCGCCGCGCCCACCGCCTCGCCGGAGGCGTTCATGTAGGTCTGCGGCTTCACGATCACGACCCGCTCGCCCCCGACCGCGGCCTCGGCCATCTCGGCGCCGAACTTGCGCGAGGTGTACGCCGCGCCGAGCGACGCCGCGAGCGCCGTCGGCCACCCGGAACCCGACGTTGTGGCGGGTGCGCGCGTACTCTTCGCCCGGGTTGCCGAGGCCGACGATGAGCTTCACGGGGCCCTACTTCTTGCCGCCCTTGGCCGGTTGCGGCCTTGGCGCCGGCCGCCGGGGCCGCGCCCGCCGGGGCCTTGGCGCCCGCCGGGGCCTGGCGCCGCCGGAGCCGGCGCCCGCCGGAGCTGCAGCCGCCGCGGCGGGGCCGCGCCCGCAGCAGGAGCCGCGCCAGCCGTGGCCGCGGCCGGCGCCTGCGGCCGGAACCGCGCCGGCAGCGGGGACGACCGCCTCCTCCTTGTCGGGAGCGGTCACCACGGCGATGGTGAAGTTGGTCGAGTACTTGATCTTCACGCCCTCGGGCGCCTTCACGTCGGCGACGTGGAGCGAGCCGCCGATCTTGAGCGGGGAGACGTCGACCTCGATGGCCGACCGGGATGCTGCTCCGGCAGGGCCTCGACGACGATGTCGTGCGCGGAGACGGTGAGGATGCCGCCGTCGATCACGCCCTCCGCCTTGCCGGTGGCGACGATGGGCACCTGCACCTTGCACGGGCTGGTCGAGCTCCACCTCGAGGAAGTCGGCGTGCAGGAGCCGCCGGGTGACCGGGTCGACCTCGTACTCCTGGAAGAGGACCCGCTTCTCGACCCCGTCGAGCTTCAGCGTGAGGAGGGTGTTGAACTTGTGCGGGGTGGCGATGGCCTTCTGGAGCAGGGCCGGATCGACCGCGATGTGGGTCGGCTCGCGCTGCTGGCCCGTACACGACCGCGGGGATGAGCCCCTGGGCGCGGAGCCGGCGCGCCGGGCCCTTTCCCCGGCTCCTCACGGGCCTTGCGTCGAGGACGTTCGTGGACTGCGGCATGGTGTTGCTCCCAGTGGACTCGCCGGCGCTTCTTCGCCGGGAGGGGCCAGGCCGAGCTTCGGCGGGCCCTGGGGGATTCTCAGCTACGCGAGACGCGGGTTACTAGCGGAAAAGCCGCGGCGGATCGAACTGGCGGCTCTAAATGGTGGCTCTAAACGAAAAGGCTGGAGAGCGAATCGGCGTTGAAGATGCGCTTCACCGCCTCGGCGAAGAGGCGGGCGGTGGAGAGCTGGACGATCTTGGCGCAGCCGCGCGCCTGCTCGGTGAGCGGGATGGTGTCGGTCACCACCACCTCCTCGAGCGCGCTCTTCTGGATGCGCTCCATGGCCGGCCCCGAGAGCACGGCGTGGGTGGCGTAGGCGAAGACGCGGGCGGCGCCCTTGTCGACGAGGGCGTTTGCCGCCTGGGTCAGGGTGCCGGCGGTGTCGATCATGTCGTCGAGGATGATGGCCACCTTTCCCTGCACGTCGCCGATGAGGTTCATCACCTCGGCCACGTTGGGCCGCAGCCGCCGCTTGTCGATGATGGCGAGGCCGGCGCCCGAGCCGCTTCGAGTAGGCGCGCGCGCGCTCCACGCCGCCCGCGTCGGGCGACACCACGACCAGGTCGTCGGCCTCGCTGCCGAAGCGTCTGGCGCATGTGGTCGAGCAGCACCGGCGCGGCGTAGAGGTGGTCGAAGGGGATGTTGAAGAAGCCCTGGATCTGCCCGGCGTGCATGTCCATCGAGACCACCCGGGTGGCGCCGGCGGCCTCGAGCAGGTCGGCCACCAGCTTGGCGGTGATGGGCGTGCGCGGCGGCCACCTTGCGGTCCTGGCGGGCGTAGCCGTAGTAGGGCATGACGGCCGTGATGGAGCCGGCCGACGCGCGCTTCAGCGCGTCGATCATGATGAGCAGCTCCATCATGTTCTGGTTGGCGTCGGTGCAGGTCGACTGGATGACGAAGGTGTCGGCGCCCGCGCACGTTCTCGCCGATCTCCACCTGGATCTCGCCGTCGGAGAAGCGCCCGACGGTGGCCTTGCAGAGCGAGTGTCCGAGCTGGGCGCACACGGCGCGGGCGAGGGGCACGTTGGAGTTGCCCGCGAAGATCTTGTAGCCGTTGCCGGTGTGAGACATGGGCCACGCCCTTTCGGTGGCGGAGCCATCGCGGCGCCGCTGCAAGCTGGAACAGGAGAAGCAGGCCGGCTTCGCTCTGCCGGGTCTCGGCTCCCGGCGCTTATACAGTCGGCCACTGACGGCGTCGAGGGAGGGATTGAAGGCCGCGCCGGGGCTGCCGGGAAGCTTCTCGCCCGGCCCGGTCGAGCTCGTCCAGGGTGCCCAGCGGCACCGCGGGCGTGGGCGCTGAGGCCCTGGATCAGCTTGAGGTCGCGCACCACGAAGCAGCCGTCGAGCGTGATGGTCACATGGGCCTTGAGCTTCTCCTCGGCGACGGGAAAGACGCGGACCTCGGTGATGTCCATCGCGAGACCCCAGGCATCCGCGTGAGCGTGCGGGTCACGAGGACCGCCGCCGGGTGGTCCTCCGAGCCGAGCCGAGCCCGCACGCGCCCTGCTGCACCGCGCGCCGACCGACCATCCGGGAAGATGCCGAAGACCGTCGGCCCGCTGCCGGACATGATAGCCGTGCGCGCACCCGCGTCCATGAGGAGCCCCGCGAGAGACTCGAGCGAAGGGTGGTGCGCGAAGCAAGGGCCCTGGAGGTCGTTTCGCGCCAGCGCCCGGGCGATCTCCGAGGTGAAGGGCCGCCGGCCAACGCGAGGGGCGCGGGCTGCGATCCCGGCGCGATCGCGCGCCGCGTCGAGCCATGCGTAGGCGTCCTTCGCCCGGATGGCGAGGGACGGATCGGGCGAGTGGAGGAGCACGAGGTGCAGGGGCGGTACCTCCGCCGGGGTGAGCACCTCCCCCCGCCCGCGGGCCCAGGCGGGCCCCCCTCCGAGGAAGAAGGGCACGTCGGACCCCACCGCCAGCGCCGTCGCCGCGAGCGCGTCGCGCTCCTCGGGGCTCCTCCCGACCCGCCCCCTCGCGAGCGCGCGGAGCACGGCGGCGGCATCGGACGAGCCCCCGCCGAGCCCGGCCGTCACCGGGATGCGCTTCTCGATCTCGATCGCCACCCGCCCCTCGAGGCCGAAGCAGCGCTGGAAGAGCAGCGCGGCGCGCGCGGCCAGATTCTCCGGGCCGTCGAGCTCCCGGACGCCGGGCACGCGACAGACGACGCCCCGCCCGCGTCCCACCGTCACGCGAATCCGATCGGCGAGGTCGAGCGGCACCATGAGCGAGGCGAGATCGTGATACCCGTCCGCGCGACGGGGCCCGACGCGCAGGACGAGGTTCACCTTGGCCGGCGCCCGGAGGAGGAGGGTCATCGGGTGATGGGCGCCGCCACGCCGGAGGTCGCGGTGAGGTAGTCCCTCGGCGTGAGCACCACCTCCTCGCCCAGCGCCCCGGCCGAGACGCCCATCCGGTCGAGGAGGAGGCAGGTGTCGTCGACCAGGACGGGGAGCACCTTGCGCGAGGCGAGGGCGGTGACGCCGCCGCGCACGTAGCCGGTGAGGGGCAGCACCTCGCGCAGCGGCATGAGCTCGACCTTGCGGTCGCCCGAGGCGCGCGCCAGCGCCTTGAGGTCCAGCTGGCTCCCGAGGGGGATCACCGCGAAGAAAGGCCCGGTGCGATCGCCCCGCACGAGGAGCGTCTTGAAGAGCTCCTCGGCCGGCATGGCGAGCTCGCGGGTGAGCCGCTCGACCGAGAGGTCCTCGGCGTCGGGCGCGTAGTGGTGGAGCTCGTGCGCGAGCCCCAGCCGCTCGAGCAGCCGGCAGGCGTTGGTCTTCGCTCGCGGTGAACCGGCCACGGCGGCTCACCAGACCCGGCAGGTCTTCCCGGGCGCCATGGGCTGCCCCACCTTGCAGGCGAAGGCCTCCCGGTCCATGGCGGCGACGTGGAGGCCCGACGTGTAGGGCAGGGCGGAGAGCGGGCGCTCCTCGGCGCGAGCGGAGAGCGCCAGGGAGAGCGACGGGGAGACGAGGATGGTCGAGCGCACGGGCGGGCTTTATGCGCGGCGCGTTGCGGTGGTCAAGCAGCGCGCCCCGCGCCCCGCGCAGATCAATTGAAGTAATACTTTGCGGAGAAGTCGAGCCGGACCATCTCGCCCTTCTCTCCGGCCAGGGTCATCCGGCGGCCCCAGATTCCCTCCACGCCGAGGTCGACGCCCGGGAGCACGGTGAAGATGGGGCCGAGGTGCGCCTGCCACACCCAGCGGTTCACGCCGAAGCGGCCGCTGTCGAGCAGGGCCACCCTCACCGCATCGTCGTACTCACCGTCGAAGTTCATGGTGCCGCCGAAGACGGCGTTCACCCGCACCCAGCCGGCCGGGTGGAAGCCGTAGCCCACCACCACGCCCACGGCCTTCTCGGCCAGGATCCCCTGCCCGTCGTACACCGCGCCCTCGATGTAGTTGAGGTAGCGGCCGATCCCGTCGCCGCCGGTCACCTGGAAGGTGAGGAGGTCGGTGTTGTCGCGCAGCTTCAAGGAGCCGCTCGCCGCCGCTCCCCAGCCGCGCTTCGTGGCGAAGGTGCCGGCCCCGTCGTTCACCTTGAGCTGCTGGGTCATGCCGCGCACCGAGACCGCGCCCCACTCGAAGCCCTTGTCCCAGCGCAGGACGAGGTCGGGCACCGAGGAGAAGCTGGAGCTCATGGCGAGGCCGTACTCCCCGGAGTCGGGGCGCCCGTCGAGCACGTAGGTGGAGGAGTTCTCCAGCGCCGCGGTGAAGGTGCCGGCCGAGGGGGTGGCGTAGGCGTAGCGGATGAGCGGCTGGCGGAGGAAGGTGGCGCCGATGGGGCCGTTGTAGTCGACCGTCTCCGGGAAGTTGTCCACGTCCATGAAGGTGGACCAGGTCATGCCGGCGAGGAAGCCGGCGAACTGCCCATAGGCGTGGCGGATGCGGAAGCCGTAGCTGTTCGTCACCTGCTGCGTGTAGACGTTTCGGTACGAGCCGTACGTCTCCGCCCCGCCGGTGCGCGGCTCGTTGTTGAAGTCGCCCTCCACCTTCACCTGCAAGGCGCCCCACTTCGTGGGGGTGACCGCGTCGATGCCGATGCGCGAGGTGCGCCCGGTGAGGTAGTCGCGGTTGGTGCGGTTCGCCTCGGCGCTCCCGTCGAGCGGGAGGTATGGGGCGAAGGTCGAGTAGTCGATGTCCGCGTTGGGCGCGGCGAAATCGTGCACCCAGTTGAGCTCGGCGAAGCCGTACAGGTGCAGGGAGAGCTCGGTGCCGGGCACGCGGAAGGAGCCGGGGATGTCGCCCGCCACCACCGCGTCCTTGCCCTTCACCTCCAGCTCGTCGAGCCGGTCGGAGAGCTCCTGGGTGGGCGCCGCCTTCTCGGTCCCCGCCTTCTCGGCGGCCTGTTCACCCGGGGTCGCCTGCTCGCCGGTCTCCGGCTGCACGTCCGACGCCGAGGCGCGCAGCGCGAACAGCGCCGCCACACCGATGCCAAGCCACACTCCTCGCCTCGCCATGCCGGTATCCTCCTCGTGCCGCCCGCCTGCCGGGCGGCTCCTTTCAGTGCGTGAGCTGCCCCAGGAACGACCGGATCCGGTCGTTGCGCTGGTCGTCGAAGAACGCGTCGGGCGGCGAGTCTTGCAAGAGCCGGCCCTGATCGAAGAACAGGATGCGGTCGCCCACCTCGCGGGCGAAGCGCATCTCGTGGGTGACCACGATCATGGTCATCCCCGCCCGCGCCAGGTCCTTCATCACGTCGAGGACCTCGTTGATCATCTCCGGGTCGAGGGCGCTCGTCGGCTCGTCGAAGAGCAGCACCCTGGGGTTCATGGCCAGCGAGCGGGCGATGGCCACGCGCTGCTGCTGGCCGCCCGAGAGCTGGAAGGGGTGCTTGTGCACGTGCTCGGCGAGGCCGACGCGGGTGAGGATCTCCAGCGCCGACCGCTTCGCCTCGCCTCGGGCGGTGCGGCGCACCAGCCGCGGGGCGAGCGCCACGTTGTCGAGGGCGGTGAGGTGGGGGAAGAGGTTGAACTGCTGGAAGACCATCCCCACCTCGCGCCGGATGGCGTCGAGGTTCTTCACGTCGTCGTCGAGGGTGATCCCGTCCACCACGATGCGCCCCGACTCGTGCTTCTCCAGCCGGTTGAGCGTGCGGAGGAAGGTGGACTTGCCCGAGCCCGAGGCGCCCACGATGACCGCCACCTCGCCCTCGTAGAAGCGGGTGGTGACGTCGACGAGCACGTGCGCCGCGCCGAAGTGCTTGTTCACGCCCTCGGTGGAGACGAGCGCCGCCCTGGCGTCGGGCTTCTCTGAGACGGGGTGGACGAGCGACATGTGCGAGCTCGGGGGTCGGGGGAGCGGAGGGAGCTGCGCGGCCTGGGCGGGTGTCATGGCGTGGACCGTCACGAGCGGCGCTGCTCGACGTCGAGCCGCGCCTCGATGGCCCCGGAGATTCTGGGTGAGCACCGTGGTGAGGACGAGGTAGATGCTGGCGGTGGCGAGGAAGACCGGCACCGGCTGGAAGGTGGCCGCCTGCACCCGGCTCCCCACGTTGGAGAGCTCCACCACGCCGATGACGTAGGCGAGCGAGGAGTCCTTGAGGAGGGCGACGATGTTGTTCACCAGCGGCGGCAGCGCGATCTTGAAGCTCTGCGGGAAGACGATGTGCGTGAAGGTCTGCAGCGGCGAGAGGCCCAGCGAGCGCGAGGCCTCGGTCTGGCCCTTCGGCACCGCCTGGATGCCGGCCCGGAGGGCCTCGGCGTTGTAGGCCCCCACGTTCACCGAGAGCGCCACCACCGCCGAGTTGAAGTCGGAGAGCTTGAGGCCGGGGATGATGAGGGGCAGCGCCAGGAAGACGAAGAGCACCTGCACGAGGAGCGGCGTGCCGCGGACCACCCACACGTAGAGGTCGGCGAGCCACCGCACCGGGGCCACCGGCGATACCTTGGCCACCGCCGCCACCACGCCCAGCGCCACCCCCGCCAGCCCGGCCACCACCGTGAGCTCCACCGTGACGCGGGTTCCGGCGGCCAGCTCGCGAGCGGCCGGGCCCACCGGCTCCGGCAGGAGCGAGAGGGGGAGGGCGATGAGCCACAGGATGAGGAGGAGCGCTGCGCTCGCCGCGAGGATGGTGGCGGTGCTCTTCTTCTGGCGCGTCCACCCGGCCGGCCACGCCGCGAGGAGGTTCATGGCCGGAGCCGCTCCCCTTGCGCGGCCGCGGCGCACAGGGGGGCGGCCGGGGCGAGGGCGGAGGTCATGGCGGGGGCTGGGCGGGAGCGGCCGGGGCTTCACTTGCAGCGGATGTCGTCACCCATGTACTTCTTCGAGATGGCCGCGTAGGTGCCGTCGGCCAGGATCTCCTCGCGTGCCTTGTCGATGGCCGCGGCGAGCGAGGTGTTGCCCTTCTTCACCGCCGAGGCCACCCGCTCCACGAAGACGAAGTCGCCCATGTGCAGGCCGGACTCCGGGGTCACCGCACCCTGCGCCACGAAGCGGTCGGTGACCCAGGCGTCGACCCGGCCGTTCACCAGGGCCGAGCGGGCGTCGGTGTCCTTGGGGAAGTTCTTCACCTCCTTGATGCCGGGCAGCTTCTGCACGTGCTCGAGGTAGGTGGTGCCGGTCTGCACCGCCACCACCTTGCCGGTGAGGTCCTGCACCGCCTTGATGGCCGGGTCCTTCGACACGATGACGCCGCCCGAGCAGTAGTCGGGCTCGGTGAAGGTGACCGCCTTGGCCCGCTCCGCGGTGATGCCGAAGGAGGCGATGACCCAGTCCCAGCGGTCCTGCCGCAGGCCGGCCAGCAGGGCGTCGAAGGCGAGCGCCTTCCACTCCACCTCCAGCCCCATCTTCTTCGCCATGGCCTCGGCGAGCTCGATCTCGAAGCCGGTGAGGGTGGGGCCCTTGAAGAAGTTGAATGGGGGGTAGGCCCCCTCGCTGGCGATGATGATCTTGCCCGACTTCTTCACGTCGTCGAAGGAGCGCGCCTCGGCGCGAACGCACAGGAGCGCGACCGCGACGGCGCACAGCTTCGTCCAGGTCTTCATCGCTTGGTTCCCTCTGGGCCGCGTCGAGAGGGCGGCCAGCGCGGTTGGTGGGACGGGAGTGACCACGGCTTCGGTGTGGCGTGGAGTAGCCTGCCCGGGGAGCGGTTGTCAACGAACGCGTGCAGCGCTTTGCATGAAGATGCAGGTGCTGGGAAGGGCAGCAGGTGCTGCCGCCGAAGGGGGCAGCGGGCTCGCCGGCGCGCCGGCCCGGCGCCCCCCGGAAAGCCGGTCGCTGCGCTTGCCGCCCTCCGGCCGCTTTGGCAGGATGCCGCGCCGTGACCCCCACATCCCTGGATCGGCTTTACGAGAAGGTCCCCTTCCGCCACTCCGAGCTCGAGCACCGGTACGGGGGGAACGTCCACATCCTCTCGAACCCCTACCTCCTCTCGCAGCTCGCCCTCCTCTGCGCCAAGGAGACCCACCAGCCCGCCATCAACCGGCTGGTGGTGGACATCTACTCGCGCCTGCTCGAGGACGTGATGAACGCGGAGTTCCCGCGTATCGTGGCCGACGTCCCCACCCGCATGATTGACGTCACGCCGGCCGGCGTCTTCCACGGGGAGGTGCTCGACCGCACCGCCCGTGCGGTGACCGTGAACATCGCCCGCGCCGGGGCCATCCCTTCACAAACGGTGTACGACCTCCTCAACGTGGCGCTCGACGCCCTGCGGGTGCGGCAGGACCACATCATCATGAGCCGCATGCTCGGCGAGGACGAGCAGGTGGTGGGCGCCGGCATCGGCGGGATGAAGATCGGCGGCGACGTGGAGGGGGCCTTCCTGCTCTTCCCCGACCCCATGGGCGCCACCGGCTCCTCGCTCTCCGAGGCCATCGCCACCTACAAGGAGAAGGTGCCGGGCAAGCCTCGCCGCATCATCAACATCCACCTCATCGTCACCCCCGAGTACCTGCGCCGGATGACGACCGACCACCCCGACGTGGTGATCTACGCGGTGCGCCTCGACCGCGGCCTCTCGCCGGCGGAGGTGATGGCCACCGCGCCGGGCGAGCGGTGGGACGAGGAGCGCGGCCTCTCCGACCACCAGTACATCGTCCCCGGCGGCGGCGGCTTCGGCGAGATCATGAACAACGCCTACGTGTGACGTGCGATGCACCCGCCCCGGGGGCGGGACGAGACCCCTTCACGGCCCGAGGTGACATGTCGCGACTCGACGGCACGGAGCTCGAGGTCCTCATCACCGAGGCGCGGCTCCGCGAGCGGATCGCCGAGCTGGGCGCGGCCATCACCCGCGACTACGCCGGCCAGCCGCTCAAGCTGGTGGGGGTGTTGAAGGGGAGCTTCATGTTCCTCGCCGACCTGGCGCGGGCCATCGACCTCCCCATCAAGCTCGACTTCATCGGCACCGCCTCCTACCAGGGCACGAGCTCCACCGGGGTGGTGCGCATCACCAACGACCTGTCGCGGCCCATCGAGGACGAGCACGTGCTCCTCGTCGAGGACATCGTCGATACGGGCCTCACCATGCAATACCTCCTCGAGAACCTCGGCACCCGGCGGCCGGCCAGCGTGCGGATCTGCACCCTGCTGGAGAAGCCCGCGCGGGCCAAGGTGAAGGTGCCCATCGACTACCGCGGCTTCGAGATCCCCGATAGCTTCGTGGTGGGGTACGGGCTCGACTGGGACGGACGCCTCAGGAACCTGCCGTTCATCGGCGTGGTGAAGGGATAGCCGCCATGGCCGAGCGGGAGAAGCGGTGGGGGAAGCCGGCCAGCGGGCGGTCTTCGCTCCTCTTCGCCGTGGTGGTGGTGCTCCTCGCCGTCGTCTTCTGGCTCCTCTCCGAGCGGAATCAGCGCCGCTACACCCTGGCCTACGAGAACGGCCTGGTGTCGGTGAAGAAGGGCATCCTCTTCCCGGTGGGTGACCAGCCCTTCAAGACCGACGACCCCCAGCTCGCCCAGGCCTACGCCCCCTTCGCGCCGCCCAGGGGCGCGAAGCTGGAGGAGGCGCGGGTCTTCGACGAGCGGGCCGGCCTCGACCAGGCGCTCTTCGTCGACCTGGCGCGCTGGGCGAGGGAGGACATCGCGAGCGAGCGGCCGGCGGAGCTCGAGCGCGGCCTCGGGTGGCTCGCCCGAGCCGAGAAGCTCCAGCAGATCTCCGCAGCCCAGCGCGCCGAGCTCGCCGAGCTGCGCGCCGAGTCGGGTTACTTCGAGGCGCGGGGGCTGGTGGAGAGGGCCGCCGAGGCGCTCCGCCTGGCGCGCGAGCGGCTGCGCCTCTCGTCCGGCTCCGCCTCGCCCCACGCCGGCGACGCGGCGAGGGCGCTCCGCCGGCTGGAGCCGCTGGTGGAGGAGACGCAACGCGCCGGGGAAAACCTCGCGCCTGCTGGGAGTCCGAAGGAGCCGCTTCCCGGCGAAGCGCCTGCCGAAGGCGCGGCGCCGCCCGAGGAGGTGCCGGCCAAGGGCGCCTCCCCACTCGACGAGGCCGCGGGTCCGGCGCCCGGCGAGTCCGCCCCTGCCCCTGCCGCCCCGCAACCTCCCGCGAGCGCGCCCGCAGCCGCGGAGCCGCCGCCGAAGCCGCCCGCCCCGGGGGCTCCGCCTCCAGACGCCGCTCCCGCGCAGTAGCCATAAGGATTCATCGGTGAAGAGGCCGGCCGTGACCCTGGCCTTCCATCGCCGCGGGCCCGAATTCCTGGCGGCCGTGTTCGGACTCGGCTGGTTCTTCGCCATCGGGGGATACCGCGCCCTACCGCCCACCGCGCTCGACTGGCTCGGCGGCAGCGACTGGACCCAGCACCTCATGGGCTGGCTCTTCCTCCGCCGCTCCCCGTGGACGCTTCCGCTCGGCCGGGTGGAAGGACTGGCGTGGCCCGGCGGCACCACCGTGGGGTTCACCGACTCGAACCCGCTCGTCGCCCTTCCGCTCCGGCTCGCCTCGCCGCTCCTCCCGCAAGACTTCCAGTACATCGGCGCATGGCTCGGGGCCTGCTTCGCCCTGCAGGGATGGGCAGGTGCACGCCTCGCGGCCGTCGGCTCGGAGAGGGCCGTGGACCGCCTGCTCGGGGGAATTCTCTTCGCGCTCTCCCCCGCGCTCCTCGCGCGCCTCGGACACGACACCCTCTGCGCCCACTTCGCCCTCCTCCTCCTCCTCGCGCTTCACCTGCGGCCGGTGAATGGACCGCTCGCCGGCCGGCGGATGCTCCGGCGGGCGCTCGCCGCGACCACCCTCCTCGCCGCGGTGCACCCCTACCTCTGCGCCATGTCGCTCGCGCTCTCCCTCGCCCTGGTGGCAAAGCTCTGGCGGGTGGACCGGCTGGTGGGCGGGCGCGAGGCGCGGCGCTGGGCGGGCGCGCTGCTCCTCGCGCCGCTCGCCATCCTGGGGCTCCTCGGCTACCTCACCGCGGCCCCCTCTCACGGCACGGGCTTCGGCATCTTCTCGACCGACCTCCTCGCCTTCGTGAATCCGTTCGGCGCCTCCTCGCTCCTTCCCGACCTTCACTCGGAGTCGGGCCAGTGGGAGGGGAACGCCTACCTCGGTGCAGGGGGCGTCTTTCTCGCCGCGGTGGCCACCTCGCTGGCCCTCCGCGCGCCGCCCCGGCCCGGCCGCCTCCGGGCGGTGGCACCCGTCGCCGCCGTGAGCCTCCTCCTCGCGGCCTTCGCCCTTTCCAGCACCGTGCGCGCGGCGGGGCGAGAGGTGCTCGACCTCGGCTGGCTCTACCGGTCTCTCGCGGGCGTGGTGGGGCCCTTCCGCAGCTCGGGCCGCTTCGTCTGGCCGCTCTACTATCTCGTGCTGGCGCTCGCCGTGGTGCTCCCGCTCCGCCGCCTTCGCCTCCGGCCGCGCCTCGCCACCGCGCTCCTGGCCGGCGCGGTGCTCCTCCAGCTCGCCGACCTGGCCCCCCGGGCGGTGGGAGCGCACTTCCAGCCCCGCCCCTGGCGCCCGCGCGATCCTGCCTGGCAGCACGCGGCGGGGCACTACCGATCACCTCGCGCTGGTGCCGCCGCAGGTGGTCGGCCCCGGAGGGGTGGGCGAGGCGTGCCGGGGGATGGTCTACGGTGCCACCGAGGTGTGGGCGCCGCTCGCCTACGAGGCGTACGCCCTGGGAACGACCGTGAACAGTGGCTACCTCGCGCGCGTGCGCGGACGGGCGATGGAGCCGCACTGCGCCGCGCTCCTTCGCGAGGTGGGTGAAGGGCGGCTCGACCCACGCACGATCTACGTCCCGCACCCGTCGAAGCTTCCCCTGTTCCGGCGAGCGGGAGCCCGGTGCGGCGTGCTCGACGGCTTCTCGGTCTGCGTGCGCGGCGACGACCGGGGACGCTTCGCCGAGGTGCTGGCTCCTCGCCCGTGAGCGCGATGGGCGGGGCCTCGAGACCTTGGCGCGCCACCGGCCAGCCCTTCTCGAGCACGGGATCGAGGCGGCGCCCCTGGAGCCCCGGGTGGTCGGGGAGCGCGCCCATTCCGGTCGGGACCCTGGCGCGTCCGCGCCGTCACTTCCCGTTGACCCGGCCCCCCGCCGATGCTCAAGTGCCGCGGTGCCCGCAGAGCTCGTCTCACTCGTCATCCCCGCCTATCGCGAGGGTGCCCGGCTTCCCGCCACCCTGGCGGCGCTGGAGCGCGAGGCTCCCGCGGCCGGCGGCGCCTCGCTGGAGCTCGTCGTGGTGGACGACGGGAGCACCGACGCGGAGCTCCTTCAGGAGCGCTCGGCGGTGGCGGCGCTCGCCGAACGCTTCGCCGCGCGCGGCTCGCCGCACCGGGCGCGCTTCGTCGCCTCTCCGCACAACCGCGGCAAGGGCGCGGCCATCCGGCTCGGCTGGTCCGAGGCCGACCCGGGCGCCAGCTGGCTCGGCTTCCTCGATGCCGACGGCGCGGTGCCGGGGGCGGAGGTCTGGCGGCTCGTCGGCGAGGTGGAGGGCGCGCGCGACCTCGACGTGCTCGCCGCCTCGCGCCTGCGCATGGCTGGCCGCCACGTCGAGCGGAGCCTCTTTCGCCACCTCCAGGGGCGCGTCTTCGCCACCCTCGCCGACAACGCCTTCCACCTCGGCTTCTACGACACGCAGTGCGGCCTCAAGCTCTTCCGCGCCTCGCTCCTCCGCCCGCTGATGCCGTCGCTCCGGGAGGAACGGTGGCTCCTCGACCTGGAGGTGCTGGCCCTCCTCTCGCGGGCCGGCGCGCGCTGCCGCGAGGCGCCCATCGACTGGGCCGACCCCGGCGGCTCCAAGGTGATTCCGGGGCTCGACGCCCTCCGCATGGCGGCGGGAATCATGCGGCTCCGGGCCCGCCTGGGAGGGTGAGAACGAAGCTCACCTCGCGCGCAGGTCGGCCAGGAGCGCCGCGAGCACGCCGCGGCGCCGGAGGACCACGCGGTGACGCCCCGGGGGAACGTCCACCGCGACGGTCCCGTCCGGCGCCCGCCGGGGGGTGACACCCTCCGTCCCCTCGACGCCGATGAAGGGGGTGGCGAACTGGCTGAAGCGGATCCGACAGCCCTCCCTCGACTCGACCTCGAGCTCGACGCGCGTGAAGTGAAAGGGGACCGCCGGATTGCCCGGCAGCGAGCTCGAGACGAGCGAGCACCCGCCGAGCCGGAGGAAGGGCGCCCGCGCCGGGACGTGGTCGAGCCCGACGCCCCGGACCAGGAACTCGCCGCCCGCCCAGGGGCCGTCGAGCGCGTCCATCGCGCGGGCGATCTCCGCGCGCTCGAACCAGGCGTAGCGGATGCGCTGCGCGCTGGCGGCGAAGAGGAGCTGCCAGGCGAGGACCGCCACCACCACCGTTCTGGCGAGGAGCCGGAGCGGGCGGGAGTCGCTCCGCCCCGCGGTGGCCGCCAGCTCGCAGAATAGGATCGCGATCGAGGGCGTGATCAGGGTGAGGAGCCGCCAGGGAAACTGGATCACCTCCGCGAGCGGGACGTGGAGGTAGAAGGGGGCGGAGAGCGGCAGCTGGAGGAAGAGGCAGGCCGCGGCGGAGAGCCCGGCCAGCGCCAGCGCCGGCCCGCTGGGACGGCGCCGGGCCAGGATGGCCACCGGGAGGAGCACCATGAGCCCCACCAGGACGCCTCGCCCGATCTCGACGCTGAATCCCTGCCACTGCTCGCCCCAGGCGAACGAGGGGACAAAGAGGTAGCGCTTCGGCACCTGGAAGGTCCGGGTGGGGAGGTAGATGCGGAGCTGGTCGAGGTCGAAGTGCCGACCCAACCGCCGGATGCCGAGGGCGTACGGCCCGCTGGCGATGGCCGTGACGAGTGCCGCGCGCCAGAGGTTGGCGAGCGCGCGCCGCCAGCGGGGAGGCTCATGGGGCGGGCCGGGAAAGGCCGCCCAGGCGAAGGCGATGGCGAGCGCCAGGCCGGCGAAGAGCCAGATCACGATGTGCGCGTAGAACATGAGCGCCCACACCGCGCCGAGGGCGACCCCCGCACGCTCGCCACGCATGACGCGCAGCGCGTGGAGGAAGAGCCACGGCACGAGCATGCCGGCGCTCAGCTCGGCGAGCGCCCCGCGCACCAGCCAGTCGGTGAAGGTGTAGGGCGCGAGGACGAGGAGGCCCGCCGCCGCGATGCGGAGGCCGGTCGGCCAGCCGAGGTGGGCCCCCAGCCGAGCCATGCCCAGCCCGCCCACGAGGAGGAAGGTCACGGTGGAGAGGACCACCGCCACGAGCACGGAGCCCGTGGCGAGGGCCAGCGCTCCGGAGAGGGAGTAGAAAAGCCGATGGTAGAAGAACGGCCCTGGCGAACCGTGGCCGTTGAAGCAGAACGGGGTCCAGGTGGGGAGCAGGTCGCCCGCGGCGAAGGCGCGCCGGAACCACTCGGTGCGCTCGAAGGCCGAGAGGGCGTCGTGGTTGTACGGCCAGCCGCGCAGGGGAAGCACCGCGGCGGTGGCGAAGAGAGCGAGCGCGAGGCAGGCGAGGCCCACGAGGGCGCCGGTGCCCCTCTGACCGTCCGATGGCTCGGCCTTCACCCCCGGGCTCATAGCACGCCGGGGGGGAGCGGCCGTGCTGGACGGCGACCGCGCGGCCGTCAGGTAGCGGCCTTGGTCACGGCGGGGGCCGCGCCCCGCCCCGGCGAGCGAAGCTGGCCGGGTCCCCACCCCTGGCTCGCCGGGTCCCGGGAGCCGCTGGGCACCGGCGCCGCCGGCCCCCCCGGCAGGCTCGCCTCGCTCGCCGTTCACGAAACGGGCTCGGTCGTCTAGCATCGCCCTGCCATGGTGCCCGACCGCGTGGGAGAGCTCTTCGCCCGCTACAGCTTCCTCGAGCCGCTCGTCGCCGGGCGCCGGGTGCTGGAGCTCGGCGCCGCCCGGACGAGCGGAGGCCGCTCGGCGGCGGCGCTCGCCGGGCGCGGGGCGCGATCGGTGCTCTCGGTGGAGGAGGATGGCCTCGGGCTCGGCGCGGCCGAGGAGGGCGAGCCTCCGGAGGACGTGCGCTTCGCGGCGACGAGCCTCGAGGAGCTCGCCGGGTCCGCGCCCGGCGCCGCGACGGAAGGGCCGGGCGCGACCTCCACGAGACGTGAAGGTCGCAACCCCGGTTCCGCTGCCTGCGACGCGCTCAGCCCCCCCTCTGGCAGCTTCGACCTCGTCCTCGTGACCGAGGGTGCCTCGCTCGCCGCCGACGCGGAGCGCGTGGCCCGGCTCGCCGCGCTCCTCTCGCCGGGCGGCACGCTCGTGGCCGCGCTCCCCGCCGCGGGAGGCCGTGGGCTCTCGGCGCTGGGGGGTGAGCCGCCGCCGCGCGACCTGCCCGCCTACGCCTCCTTCGTGGGCGCGCTGTCGGCGCAGTTCGAGGTGGTGGAGGTGGCCACCCAGTCGGCGGTGACCGGCTGGCTCGTCGCGCCGGCCGCGCCAGACTCCTCGCGCGGGGCCGACGCCGATCCGCCGGAGCTGGGAGTGGATGGCGCGCACGGCGGCGCGCCGGAGGCGGCCTTCTACCTGGCCCTCTGCGGTGCCCGGCCGAGCGGGCTCGCCGGCATGACCCTCGTCACCTTGCCCTTCGCGCCCTTCGCGGAGGCGGCGCTGGCAGAGGCCGAGGCGGCGCGCGCGGGCCGGCAGGCGAGGAGCGCCCTCGCCGCGGCGCGCGCGTCCGAGGCGCAGGCGGCGGACGAGCTCTCCTTCGAGCGCGCGGCGCGAGCGCGCCTCGGCGACGAGCTGGCGCAGGCAAAGGCCGGCCTGGAGGTGGCGCTCCGCCGAGCGGAGGCGGCGGTGGAGCGGATGGCGGATCTCGAGACCAGCCTCGACGAGGCCAAGGCGGCGCTCGACGAGGCGCGGGAGGCCTTGCAGGCGGCGAAGGACCTCGCCCTCGACGACCGAGCGTGAGCCGTGGAGGGTCAGCGCCGGGCAAGGCCTGGACCCGGCCCGCGCCGGGCGCGCCCCGCGGGAAGGTGTTAAAGCCTTCGGCCGCGTGCGCACTCGCCCCTCGCTGACCGTCCTCTTCATCATCGTCTTCATCGACCTGCTCGGCTTCGGGATGGTCATCCCGGTGATGCCGCTCTACGCGCGTGAGCTGGGGGCATCGGAGGCGTGGACCGGCCTCCTCTCCACCGGCTACTCCGCCATGCAGTTCGTCTTCGCGCCGCTCTGGGGCCGCCTCTCCGACCGCGTCGGCCGGCGGCCGGTGCTGCTCGCCTCCATCGCCGCCACCGCCGCCGCCTTCGCGCTCTACGGGCTCGCCGGGAGCTTCGCGGTGCTGCTCGTCTCGCGGCTCTTCGCCGGTGCGGCCACGGCCAACATCGCCATCGCCCAGGCCTACGTGGCCGACATCACCCCGCCCGAGGGGCGGGCCAAGGGCATGGGGCTCATCGGCGCCGCCTTCGGGCTCGGCTTCGTGCTCGGCCCGGCGCTGGGCGGCCTCCTCTCCACCTACGGCCTGGGCGTGCCGGGGCTCGCTGCCGCCGGCCTCGCCGCCGCGAACGGCGTCGCTGCCTTCTTCGTGCTGCCCGAGCCGCCGCACCGTTCGGCCGCCGCGGTCCGGCAGCGACGCCGGCTCGCCGCGCTCCTCGACGAGCTCTCCCGGCCGGGAATCCGCCGGCTCCTCGCCTGTTGGTTCCTGGTAGTCCTCGCCTTCAGCGCCATGGAGTCGACCTTCTCCTTCCTGCTCGGCGACCGGTACGGCCTCTCCCGCGACCACGTGAACTACGTCTTCGCCTACATCGGCGTGCTGGTGGTCATCGTGCAAGGCGGCCTCATCGGGCCGCTCACCCGGCGGCTGGGCGAGAAGCGCCTCCTCGCCCTCGGCGCCGGCCTCCAGGCGGTGGCCCTCGCCTCGCTGCCCTTCGCGCCGGGCACGGCCGGGCTCCTCGTCGCCACCGCCTTCCTCGCAGTGGGCAGCGGGCTCGGCACCCCGGCGCTCTCGGCGCTGGTGTCGCGCTTCAGCCGGGTCGAGGACCAGGGCGGCACGCTCGGCATCGGGCAGTCGGCCGCGGCCTTCGGGCGAATCCTGGGCCCTGAGAGCGGCACCTTCAGCTACGCCCGGCTGGGCGTCGCCTTCCCCTACGTGGCCGGGGCGGTGGTGATGTCTCTGGCGGCCGGACTGGCCGCCACCCTGAGGAAGGCGCCGGAGGCGTGAGGAGCCAGGCGTGAAGTCCAGCGCTCGGCGAGGCCGCGAACGGCTACACTCCAGCCGTTCGATCCCGGATTGTTGCAAGGGCTCCCGCCGGCGCGGCGAGAGCCCCGCGCGTTGACCTGACTTCAGCCCGGAGGGCTCCGCAGATGCGCATCCTCTTCGTCGCCTCCGAGGTGGTCCCCTTCTCGAAGACGGGAGGGCTGGGCGACGTGGCCGGGGCGCTGCCGGACGCCCTCGCCCGGCGCGGCCACGAGGTGGTGGTGGCGACGCCGCGCTACGGGGGGATCGACCCGGACAAGCGGGGCCTGGTGAGGCTCTCGCCCACCGTGAGAGCCGCCAGCGAGCGCGCGGCGCTCTTTGCCACCCCCGTGAAGGAGGGGCGCGCGCGGGTCGTCTTCCTCGAGCACGAGCGGTTCTTCGGGAGCCGGCTCGGGCTCTATGGCGGCGGCTCCGACTTCCCCGACAACGCGCAGCGCTTCGCTTTCCTCTGCCGGGCGGCCCTCGACCTCCCGCGGGCGCTCGACCTCGCGCCGCAGATCGTCCACCTGCACGACTGGCAGGCGGCGCTCGGGGCCTGGATGCTGCGCTACGAGCACGGCCACAAGCCGTGGGCGGCCGGTGCACGGAGCGTGTACACCATCCACAACCTCGCCTACCAGGGCGTCTTCCCCAAGGAGGCGGTGCCCTCGCTGGGCCTCCCCTGGGACCTCTTCCGCTACGAGGCGCTGGAGTTCTACGACCAGCTGAGCTTCATGAAGGCCGGGCTCGTCTTCGCCGACGCCATCACGACTGTCTCCCCCACCTACGCCCGCGAGATCCTCACCCCCGAGCAGGGGTGCGCGCTCGACGCCCTCCTGCGCGCGCGGAGCGGGAGCCTCCGCGGCATCCTGAACGGTATCGACGAGGCGGAAACCTGGAATCCGGCCAGGGACCGCTTCCTGCCCGCTCCTTTCGACGCCGCCGACCTCGGGGGCAAGGCCGAGTGCAAGCGCGCCCTGCAGGCGGAGCTGGGCCTCCCCGATCGTCCGGAGACGCCCGTCGTCGCCATGGTGGGGCGCTTCGTCGAGCAGAAGGGGCTCGACCTCGTGGCGGCGGCCATGCCGTTCCTCACCGGGCAGGACCTCCAGCTCGTCGTGCTGGGGAGCGGCGCCCGGGAGTACGAGGAGCTCTTCCTGCGCGCCGCGCGGGAACAGCCGGACCGGGTGGCGTCGGTGATCCGGTTCGACGAGGCCCTCGCCCACCGCATGGAGGCGGGGGCCGACCTCTTCCTCATGCCGAGCCGGTACGAGCCGTGCGGCCTGAACCAGATGTACTCGCTTCGCTACGGCACCGTCCCGGTGGTTCACGCCGTGGGCGGGCTCGCCGACACGGTGGAGGATTACGACGGCCGCTACCGCGGAACGGGCTTCACGTTCCAGCGCTACGACGCGCGCGACCTCGTCACTGCCCTCCGGCGCGCGCTCGATGTCTACCGCGACGAGAGCGCCTGGTTCGGGATCATGGAGCGCGGCATGGCGCAGGACAATTCATGGGCCCACAGCGCCGCGTCCTACGAGCGCCTGTTCGAGGAGCTCCTCTCCAGACCGCCTCACACCGATGGCGTTTCCCAGCCGCGATGAATGCGGTCGATGGCGGCTTCGGACGGGGCGAGCCGCGCCGACCGGTCACGGCTGGTGGCGCGTCACCCTCATGGCGCCGATCTCCGGCGCCTCGTCCGGCGGCTCCGGCTCGGCCAGATTGGAGAGGTCGTCGTCCGGGCCGGGGAGGTCGCCGCCCGAATCGCCCCCGCGCTGCGTGGGCACCGCTCCGCCCACGTTCTCCATCGGGACGACCCGGTCGGAGTCCGCGTCCTCCAGCACCGGCCGCTCGCTCGGCCGGGCCGTGATCTCCGGCGCATCTTCCTCGTCGCCGGAGAAGGTCTCGCCGAGCCCGTCGACTTCCGGGGGAGGGTTTCGTCGTCCGCGCAGGGGCATTGGTGAAACATGGGCGCGGCGACATCTCGCGGCAACCGACCCTGTGGGTCCAGCGGGGGCGCGCGAGCAGGCCGCGTCACTCGAGCCCGCGCGCGCGGAGCTGCTGGTCGCTCTCGCCGTGCAGGTGGCCGAGCTCGTGGAGGAGCGTCACCTTCACCTGCTCCTCGAGCTCCCCGCGCGTGCGGGCGAAGCGCTCCAGGTTCCGCCGGTAGAAGACCATGCTCCGGCAGTGCGGTCCATCCGCGGCGGAACATCGCTCTCCGGCGGGAGGGCCGCGATAGAGGCCCAGGATGGAGGGCGAGAGCGGCGGCTCGACCGCGACGAGGTCGGCCATGGCCGGGAGATCGCTCAACTCCACCGGGACCCCCTCCAGCGAGCGGCGCTCGCTCTCGGGGAGGGAGGCCACGGCCCGGTGCACCTCGTCGGCGAACTCCCTGGCGCTCAGCACCACCGGGGCCGGAAACTCCTCCGGCGCCAGCTTTGCGGCCCGCGAGGTGAGCTCCGCGGCGCGCCGGGTCTCTCCGAGCCGCTCCAGGGTGAGGGCGAGCTGGTGCACGGCCCAGGCGTCGTCGGGCGCGAGCGCCACCGACCCTTCGAGCGCGCTCCTCGCCTCGGCGAAGCGGCACAGGTCGTAGAGCGCCACCCCGCGCTCGTAGCGCGCCTGCGCCTCGTCGGCCCCGAGGCGAAGGGCGTCGCCTGCGTGCTCGAGCGCCCGCTTGCTCTCTCCCAATCCGTTAGCGGCCGTGGCGCCGAGGAGGTGCAAGTCGCCGGCGAGCGGCCGGTCGCGGTAGGGCGGGCGGAGCGCCCGGCGGGCGCCGCGCTCGGCGTAGGCGAGCCCGAGCTCCAGGGCGGAGCGCTCGCCGGAGGAGCGGAGGACGTAGAGGTCGGCCGCGCCGCGCAGTGTCTCCGGATCCTCCGGCGCCTCGACGAGAGCCCGGGCGTAAGCGAGGCGCGCCTCCGCGGTGCGGCCGAGACCGGCGAGCGCCGCCGCGCGGTCGTGGAGCGCGCCCACGCTCTGGGGCGCGAGCAGGAGCGCTCGCTCGGAGCAGGCGAGCGCCCGCTCCAAGACCCCCTCCTGGAAGGCGGTCTCGGCGGCCACGAGGACGTCGTCGACCCCGTCGCCCGCAGCCGGGCACGGCGGGGCGGGTGGGCGCACCTCGTCGAGCTGCGAGCGCGATTCGTCGGAGGGTGACTTCGCCACGGGCGGCGCGCGGGCAGATCCGTCCGCGGGCGCGGGCGCGTGGCAGGCCGCGAGAAGCACCGCGAGGGCGAGGAGAGGAGCAGCCGACCGCCGATTCACCGGCGACGATAGTGCCACGCCTCTCGCGACCCGCCAAGAAGGCGGCCGGCCCCTGCTCCGGCGACCCTCAGAAGCCGGAGACGTGCACGCTCACCACCACGCGCTCGGGGCCGACGTCCAACCCGACCGGCATGGAGGAGAGCCACCGCGCTGCGCGGACGACGGGCACGTCGCGCAGGTGGAGCTGCCCCGCCACCGCGGAGAGCCACTCCTCGGGGTCATAGGCGCGCTCGAAGATCGACGGTCGCTCTCCCCGCCCGCCGGTCGAGCTCCACGCCGCCCGGGAGAGAGGCGCCCCGCGCTCCCTCAGCCCCTCGCTGGCCTGGGCCACCTCGCGCACAGCCTGCCGCAGCCCGCTCGCGGCGCCCGGCAGGCCCGGGTTGGTCACCGAGGTCCCTAACCGGAGGGCGAAGAAGAGGGCAAACGCGAGCGGCATCACCTGTCACGTTACGGATGGGGGATCCCCTGCGAGAAGTGTGCACCCGGGCCCTTGCGGCGAGGCGCGGAAGAACAGGCGTGATATCGGGAGCTATCCGCTGCCGTCCCAGAAGGGGCCCTAGAAAAGGGTTCGCGTACCACACCCAAGGGACGCGACCTGTCCCACCCGCATTCCCAGGCGGGGTGAATGCGGGGCGGCGTGGGTACCTAGGGTGGCGGCGGTCGGCGAGGCGCGCGGAGGAGAAGGGGGCGAGGTCGACCGGCGCCGGGCGCCCGAGGACCTCCGCGGCCACCGCGTCGGCGGTGATGGGCCAATGCTCCGGCCGAGGCAAGAGGAACGGGGGGCCGGGTCGGAGCGGTTCGCGGGGAAGGCTCCAGGGCGGTGTGACACGATCGGAGGTCGCGGCCCTACCTCGCCGCGAGGCCGTGCAGGAGGAGGTCGTGGAGGTGGCCGCGCCACGCGTCGGCCGAGAGCTCCTCGCCGGTCACGGCCTTGGTCGCGCCGTGCGCCGAGGCCACCAGCGCCGCCAGCCCGGCGATGGACATCACCGCCACCATTGGCTCCACCTCGGCGCGCAGCGCGGAGCCGCCGCCGTTCCGGATGGGCGCGGCGAGCGTGGCAGCCGCCGTCCGCAGGGGCTCGCGGAGCGCTGGGTGGCTCTCCATGAGCTCGGTGAGGAAGGGGCCGCCGTCGAGGAGCTCGCGCACGATGAGGGTGGCCGCGCAGGGGTCGCGCATGTGGGCGTCGACATAGGCGTCGACCACCGCGGCCGGGCCCGACGCTCCGTCGAACTGGGCGGTCACGCTGCGCCCGAGTCGCTCCATGGCCGCGCGCAGCACCTCGAGGTAGAGCGCCTTCTTCGAGGTCCAGTGCCGATAGAGGAGGGCCACGTTGCAGTCCGCGCGGCGGGCGATGCCCTGCACCCGCGCACCGTGGTAGCCGCGCTCGGAGAACTCCAGCCGACCAGCCTCGCGCAGCCGCGAGGCGATCCCCGGCCGAGGGGCCATCGCCGCGTCCTCGATGCTCATCGCGCCTTCCAAGATGGCGGATCTCGTAGTGGCGGTCTTGATGGGCGGCAATGTCACGCCCAGCGAAGCGGACGGCCTGTTGGGGCGTCAGCGACCCTTTTCTTCGGCCGGTGGATCGCGCAAGCTGCCCCGTCGCCTCGCGAGCCCGCCTCGACGCACAGGACCGTGGAGATCTCCGGCCACCAAAGCGGGCGCCCCCGCGCCATCCTCCACCTCGACCTCGACGCCTTCTACGCGTCGGTGGAGCAGCTCGACGACCCGCGCCTCCGCGGGCGGCCGGTGGTGGTGGCCGGCACCTCCAGGCGCGGGGTGGTCTGCGCGGCGAGCTACGAGGCGCGCCGCTTCGGCGTGCGCTCGGCCATGCCCACGGCGCGCGCGCGGCGGCTCTGCCCCGGCGGCGTCTACCTCGCGCCGCGCTTCCCCCGCTACCAGGAGCTCTCGGAGAAGGTCTTCGCCCTCTACCGCGCGGTGACCCCGCTCGTGGAGCCGCTCTCGCTCGACGAGGCGTTCCTCGACGTCACCGCCAGCCGGGCGCTCCACGGCACCGGCGCGGAGATCGCCCGCGCGCTGCGGGCGGCGGTGCGGCGGGAGGTGGGGCTCGCCGTCTCCGCCGGGGTGGCCGAGGTGAAGATGGCCGCCAAGATCGCGAGCGACCTGGCGAAGCCCGACGGGCTCCTGGAGGTACCGCAGGGCGGGGTGCGAGCCTTTCTGGCGCCGCTGCCGGTGGGTCGACTCTGGGGCGTGGGGGAGGTCACCGGGGCGGCGCTCACCTCCGCGGGACTCCACAGAATCGGGGCGCTGGCCGACGCCCCCGAGCTCGTCCTGGCGGGGGTGTTGGGCGCGCGGCAGGCGCGCGAGCTCAGGGCGCTGGCGCGGGGGGAGGATCCGCGGCCGGTGGTGGCCGGAGGGGAGGTGAAGAGCGTCGGGGGCGAGGAGACCTTCGAGCGCGACCTCGTGGGCCGCGAGGCGCTCCTTCCCCGCCTCCTCCACCAGGCCGAGCGGGTGGGGCGCCGGCTCAGGTCGAAGGGCCTGCGCGGCAGGGTCGTCACGCTGGTTGTGAAGTACGCCGACTTCGAGCGGGCGACGCGACGCGCCACCCTGCCCTCCCCGACCGACGACGGCCGCGCGATCTACCGCGCCGCCGTGGAAGCGCTCGGGCGCGTCGACGAGGCGAGGCCCATGCGACTCCTCGGCGTGTCGGTGAGCGGGCTCGTGGACGAGCTCGGGGGCGCGGAGGACGAGGCGGAGGGGAAGCCGCAGCCATCCCAGCTCGACCTCTTCGCGGTGAGGCCCGGTCCGGGCGCCGCCCCCGCCGAAGCGGCGGAGGGGACTTCACTCGAAGAGAAACGCGCCGCGCTCAACGCCGCGGTGGACCGCCTGGGCGGCAAGTACGGCCCGGGCACCGTGCGCCCCGCCACGCTCCTCGAGAACGAGGCCGACGACGACTAATGCCGCATGGGCGGGGGCCCCGCAGTCTTGCGAACCCGGTCGACGATCTCCTCCATGCCCACGCTCTTCGGGATGTAGCCCTGGGCGCCGAGCAGCTCAGCCTCCCATTCGAAGCCGTAGGCAGAGAGGATGAGGATGGGGACGGCCGCGCTGCGCGCCTCGCCCCGCATGCGCTCCATGACGCCCCAGCCGTCGAGGACCGGCATCTTGAGGTCGAGGAGCACCACGCCCGGCTGCTCGTCGGCCACCTTGGCCAGGGCGACCTCGCCGTTCTCCGCCCGCTGTACGGGATAGCCGGCCTCCACCAGCACCTCGGCCAGCGCCTCGCGGAAGTCGTCGTCGTCGTCGACCACCAGGATGTACTGACCAGGGGTCATGGTGCCGGGGTCCCTCGAAGCATGAGAGCGATCTCGCTCGCCATGCGCCGTGCGTCAAGCAACCGTTCGGGCTCGACCGATACGGCGCCCACCACGGGGTGCCCGCCGCCTCCATACCGCTCGCAGATGGCGGAGATGTCGTGTGTTCGAGGGACAGGAGACCAGGGGTTCGAGCCCACCGAGACCTTGGCGCGCTTCCTGTCGCGGGAGACCACCACCGTGTAACGCGCGCCAGGGAAGAGGTCGTAGGCGATGAACTTGTTCGCCCCCTCGAGCTCGGTCTCGCTGAGGTCCACCTCCACCACCCCGTCCGTCCGAGCGCGCGAGCTCTCGCACCAGTCTCCACCGCGCGGGCGTGGCGCTCGCAGGATCGGCGCGAGCGCCTCCTTCACCCAGGGTTCGCTCGCGATCTCGCCCAGCGGGCGCGAGCGGAGCGCCGCGATGAGGCGCGGTGGAAGCGCCGGATCGTGGCTCGCCTCGAGCAGCGCCATCAGGCGGAGGGCCGGCTCCTCGAGCCGGACCGCCTGCGCCGCCGAGCGGAAGCGCGCCGCGTCGATGATGTCGGCCCAGGCGTAGAGGTCGGCGAGGTCGGGCGCCGTCCACCCGAAGCGCTCGCCGAGCACGCCGGGCGATGAAGCCGGTGCAGGAGGGCGCGGTGGGATCCCAGAACTTCTGCCCGGAGCGGTCGGCCTCGAAGTGCGCCCGCTGGCTGGCCGGCTGGAAGGCGCTCGCGTGATGGTCGAACCACCAGTGCAGCCGAGGCGAGGGCGAATAGCGGAAGTCGACGCAGGCGTTCACCTCACCGGCGAAGGCGTCCGGCGGGGAAGGGGTCGCCCGGCCGGTGCTGCAGCGGCACGAAGCGCGTCTCCTCGAGCAGCACGCCGTCGCGCTCGGTGAAGAAGCGGCTCATCACGGCCGCGGAGACGCAGCCGTCGAAGCAGTTGCCGTGATAGAGGACCTCGAGCGAGGCCGGCGCGGGGGACATGGGGGTCGTCAGTGGCCGCCTCGCCCCCGGTCAAACTTCCCGCTCGCGGGGGGTGAGCCCCTCGCGCCGGCGCCCGGGCCCACGCCGCCCGGGGAATCGCCCGGAGGGCGCGCCTTGCATGCCACCGCGGGCACCGGTTCGCGTTAGATTCGAGCCGGCCATGGACGCGACGCGGGTCGGAGCCCTCCTCGACGACACCAAGTTCGACCTCCGGCTCACGCTGGTGGCCGGCCAGCGCGGGCTCCCGCGCCGCATCTCCTCGCCGCGCATCCAGAAGCCGGGGCTCGTCCTGGCCGGATTCACCGAGTACCTGCACCGGGAGCGGCTGCAGGTCTTCGGCAACACCGAGATGAGCTACCTCGCCACGCTGCCCCGAGGAGCGGCGCGCGAGGTCGCTGCCGCTCCTTCTTCGCCCAGGACGTCGCCTGCCTGGTGGTGACGAAGGGCCTGCCGGTGCCGCCGGAGCTCCTCGCCGCCGCCGACGCGGCCGGGGTCCCGGTGCTCACGCACCCCGCACCTCTCCAGCACCTTCATCGAGAGCGTGCAGAACTACCTCGAGGACATCCTCGCCGCCCAGCGCCTCGATGCACGGCGTGCTGCTCGACGTCATCGGCGTGGGCATCCTGCTCCTCGGCAAGAGCGGCATCGGCAAGAGCGAGATCGCGCTCGACCTCGTCATGCGCGGCCACCGCCTGGTCGCCGACGACATCGTGGACGTGAAGCGCACCACGCCCGAGTCGGTCTACGGCGCCGGCTCCGAGATCATCAAGCACCACATGGAGATCCGCGGCCTCGGCATCATCAACATCAAGGACCTCTTCGGCGTCGCCGCCATCCGGGAGCGCAAGAAGATCGAGATCGTCCTCGAGCTGGTGGAGTGGGACCCCAGCGTCGAGTACGACCGGCTCGGCGTGGAGGAGCGCAACTACCGCATCCTCGACGTGGAGGTGCCGATGCTCATGGTGCCCGTGCGGCCCGGCCGCAACATGACCACCATCGTCGAGGTGGCGGCCCGCAACCACCTCCTCAAGCTGCAGGGGCACCACTCGGCCCGCGAGTTCCAGGACCGCCTGAACCGCACCATCGCCACGGCCCCGGGCGGCGCGGATGGGCAGATGGACGTCGAATGACCCAACCCGGAGAGCTGACGCGCGTCGTCATCTTCACCGGCATCTCCGGGTCGGGGAAGTCCACCGCCCTGCGCGCGCTCGAGGACGCCGGCTTCTACTGCGTCGACAACCTGCCCATCGTCTTCCTGGAGAAGCTCCTCGAGCTCTCCTCGCACACCGCCGGGGAGGTGACCCGCATCGCCCTGGTGGTCGACGCGCGCGAGGGGCGCTTCCTCGCCGAGGCCCCCCGCGTCATCGAGGAGGTGCGGCGCAGCGGGGCGCGGGTCGAGGTGGTGTTCCTCGACGCCGGGGACGAGGCGCTCCTCCGCCGCTACTCCGAGACGCGCCGGCGCCACCCGCTCTCCGGCGGCTCGGGCACGGTCGCGGAGGGCATCGCCGCCGAGCGCAAGGCGCTGCAAGCCATCAAGGACGTGGCGAGCGAGGTCATCGACACCTCCACCCTCAACGTCCACGAGCTGAAGCGGCTCGTCCACGGGCGCTTCGTGGGCGCCGGCGCCGAGCACATGGGCGTGACGGTGGTCTCTTTCGGCTTCCGCTACGGGCTCCCCAGCCACGCCGACCTCGTCCTCGACGTGCGCTTCCTCCCGAACCCCTTCTTCGACCCGGAGCTCCGCCCCTTCTCCGGCCTCGACCCGCGGGTGCGCGACCACGTGCTCGGGCAGGCCGATGCGCAGGAGTTCCTCGACCGGGCCGCCGGCCTGTGCGATTTCCTCTTGCCGCGCTACCGGGGGGAGGGGAAGAGCTACCTCACCATCGCCCTCGGCTGCACCGGCGGGCGCCACCGGTCGGTGGCGCTCACCGAGGCGCTGGCGGCCCGCCTTCAGCCCCGCGGGACCTCGGTACGCATCTGGCACCGCGACGTCGAGAAGGAATAGCGCCCCGGGCCGGCCCGACTTCCTGGCAATGGCCCGCCGGACGGGGTAAGCAGCGCGGCGCGAGCGGTGCAGTGGAGGCCGACGACGCGAAGATGCGCCTTGGCGCGCGCGAGGAGCGCTCGAAATGGTGGGACTGGTGGTCGCGACGCACGGGAAGCTGGCCGACGAGCTCATCCGCACCGCGGAGGGCGTTTGCGGCGCGCTCGAGCAGTGCCGGGGCGTCTCGGTGGGGGCCGACACGTCCATGGAGAGCGCCAAGCTCCAGCTCTCCGAGGCCATCCGCGAGGTGCAGGGCGGCGACGGGGTGCTGGTGCTCACCGACATGTTCGGTGGGACGCCGGCCAACCTGGCGCTCACCTTCCTCGACGCCGACATCGAGGTGGTCACCGGCGTGAACCTCCCCATGCTGGTGAAGCTCTCCACCTGCCGCGGCGACGGCGCCCGCCTGAGCGACATCGCGCCCATGATTCTCGGGCTACGGCCAGAAGAACATCACGCTGGCGAGCGACCTCCTCCGCACGCGCGTGCGCCCCTCGTAGGCGAGGCGCCCGGGAAGGGATGCGGCCGTGATCGTCCTCCTCCGCGTCGACAACCGCTTGCTCCACGGCCAGATCCTGGAGGCGTGGGTGCCGCGCCTCAAGGCCAATCGCGTCGTGGTCGCCGACGACGAGGCGGCTGCGTCGCCGCTCGCCAAGGCCGCGATGACCCTCTGCCTGCCGCCCCACCTGGCCGCCTCGGTGGAGCCGTTGGCCGAGGTCGACTGGGCCGCGCTCGCGGGCTCCACGGAGCGGGTCATCGTGCTCGTGCGCGAGGTGGAGGGGCTGGTGCGCGCCGTCGAGCACGGCCTCGACAGCGCCCGCGTGGCCGAGGTGAACCTGGGGAACGTGCACCACGCGCCCGGGCGCGTGGCGGTGACACCGTCCGTGTTTCTCTCCGCGGACGAGGCGGCCGGGGTGCGCAAGGTGGTGGCGGCCGGCTTCACCGTGGGGGCGCGCGCCGTCCCCACCGAGCCCGGGCTGGACGCACCCGAGATCCTGCGCCGGCTCGCCGCCCACGGCCGGTGACGGCGCCTGCAAGTTCGGTTGAACGCGCGCCGTGGGGGGCCTTGGGGGAGCGTCTCTCCGCCCTTTCGGATTCGCGTTCGGCGCTCCGTCGCTTACACTTGCGGGGTGGTGAGCCTCCTCTCCCTCGCGGTCGTCGCCGGCCTCGCAGCCGTCGAGCGCAAGGGCTTCTTGCAGGCCATGATCTCGCGGCCGGTGGCGCTCGGACCCATCGCCGGTCTGGCCATGGGCGATGCGTGGACGGGTCTCCTCGTCGGCGCGCCGCTCGAGCTCTTCTGGCTCGGGGCCATCAACATGGGCGCCTCCCTGCCCGTGCAGGAGGCGCTCGGGACCGCGGCCATCACCGGCGGTGCGGTGCTGGGGGTCGGCATCCTGCGGGGCCTCGGGCTCTCCGGGGCCGCGCTCGCCCCGGCGGCGGCCCTCTGCGCCCTCGTCGCCTGTGCCCCGCTGGCGCTCCTCGGGCGTGCGGCCGAACGGCTCGTCGAGCGCTTCAACGAGCGGCTCTACGCCCGCGCCGAGCGCGACCTCACCCTGGGCGAGCTCGGTGCCGCAGCGCGGGTGAACCTCTACGGCGTGGTGCTCCCCTTCGCCATCTCCTTCGTGCTGGCCCCGGCCGGCGCGGGGGTGGCCTGCGGTCTCGTGCGCGTCGCCGGCTCCTGGCCTGCCGTCGTGCCCCTCCTCGCCGCGGGCTGGCTGGCCTTCAGCGCGTTCGCCTGCGCGGCCGGCGCGCGCTCGCTCCGGGCCGAGCGCGCCTCGTCCTACTACATCGCCGCGCTCGGGTTCGGCCTCGCCCTCGTGGCCGCCATCACGCTCGGGAGAGCGGCCCTTTGAGCGCCCCGCTCGCCACCGCCCTGGCGGCGCGCCGACGCGTGCCCCCGCTCGCGCTCGCCCGGTGCTTCGTCCGCAGCCTCTTCCTGCAGGCCGCCTGGAACCGCCGCGGCATGCAGAACCTCGGCTTCGCCTACGCCGTGGAGCCAGCGCTGCGCGCGCTCTACCCCGAGCCGCTCCGCCACCGGGAGGCGCTGGCGCGGCACCTCGGCTTCTTCAACTGCCACCCTTACGCCGCGGCCGGCATCCTCGGCGGCGCCATTCACCACGAGGAGCGGGTGGCGGCCGGCGAGGAGCTGGCCGGGGCGCCCGTCACCTACAAGGCCACCCTGCAAGGGCCCCTGGCGGCGGTGGGGGATGGCTTCTTCTGGACGGCGCTGCGCCCCTTTTCCGGCGCGCTAGCCGCGCTCGGCGCGCTCGTGCTGGGCTGGCCTGCGGTGCTCGTCACCCTCGTCGCCTACAACGCCGTGCACCTCACGCTGCGCATCGGGCTCTTCCGGGCGGGGTACCAGCGAGGGGATGCCATCGTGACCGCCATCGGCCGGCTGGCACTCCCGGCGCTCGCCGGGCGCCTGCGCCTCGCCACCGCCGCGCTGTGCGGACTCGCAGCAGCCGCGCTCGCCGCCCGGGCCGCGCAGGGGGGGCGGCGGCGAGCGCCACCTCGGCCGCGTTCTCGATCGTGGGCTACGTGGCCCTCGCCCGCGGCGCGCCGCCCCTTCCCGCCGCCTACCTCGCCGGGGCGCTGGGAGCGTCCGCGGCCCTCCTCGTCCACCTCTTTCACGGGGCGGCGCTGTGACGCGGGCGACTCGTTCGGAGCGCACGGTGGCCCTCGCCCGCCCTCGGAGATCCTGATGCCACGCCTGGAGCGATCCTTCCTCATCGTGAACATCCTCGGCCTGCACGCGCGCGCGGCCGCCCAGCTCGTGCAGGCCGCCAACCGCTTCCGCTCCGAGGTTCACTTGGAGAAGGACGGGAGCGAGGTGAACGGCAAGAGCATCATGGGCGTCCTCACCCTGGCCGCGGCCAAGGGCACCGAGGTCCTCGTCGCCTGCGAGGGCGAGGACGCCGACGCGGCCATGGTGGCCATCGCCGCCCTCATCGAGAACGGCTTCGGGGAAAAGTAGCGAGCGCGACATGGCCTCCTCCACCGTTCTCATGGGCGTCGCCGCCAGCCCCGGCATCACCGTGGGCCGCTGCTGGCCGCTCGATCGCCGCAGGATGCGCACGCCTCGCCGCACCGTGGCGGAGGGGGAGGTGGAGGGCGAGCTCTCGCGCTTCAAGGCCGCGGTGGACGCCGCGGACGAGCAGCTCGCCGAGGTGCGGACCAAGGTGGAGCGGCTGGAGGGGACCGAGCACCTCGTCATCCTCGACCTGCACCGGATGATGCTCCGCGACGAGATGCTCGCGAGCGAGGCGCAGCGCCTCATCCGCGGAGAGCGGGTGAACGCCGAGTGGGCGGTGAAGCGGGCCGTGCGCAAGATCAAGGGCTCCTTCAGCGAGCGGGCCGACCCCTACTTCAAGGAGCGGCGCTCCGACGTCGACTTCGTGGGCGAGCGCATCATCAAGAACCTGATGGGCCAGCCCAGCGGGGCGCAGGAGCGGCCTCCGGAGGGGTCGATCATCGTCGCCCGCGACCTCTCCCCGGCCGACACCGCGCTCCTCCTGCACGAGTGCAAGGTGGCGGCCTTCGTCACGGACGTCGGCGCGCGCAACTCCCACACGGCCATCGTCGCCCGCGCCCTGGAGATCCCGGCGGTGGTGAGCGTGGGCCGCGCCAGCAGCGCGGTGGCGCGGGGCGATTGGATGGTGGTGGACGGGGGGCGCGGCGTCGTCATCGTGAACCCCACGCCGGAGGAGCGCGCCGACTACGAGGCGCTGCGCGAGCGGTGGCTCGAGGGCGAGCGGGCGCTCCTCTCGGAGGTGCACCTCCCCGCCACCACCCGCGACGGCGTCTCGGTGCGGCTCACCGGCAACATCGAGTTCGCCGAGGAGGTGGAGAGCCTGCTCGCCCACGGTGGGGAGGGGGTGGGACTCTACCGCACCGAGTTCCTCTACATGGGCCAGGGCGGCCTCCCCAGCGAGGAGGAGCACTACCAGACCTACCGGCGCATCCTCTCGGCCATGGGCGGGCGGCCGGTGACCATCCGCACCCTCGACCTCGGCGCCGACAAGCTGCCGGCCGGCCAGCGCACCCACGACGAGAATCCGGCGCTCGGTCTGCGCGCCGTGCGGTACGGCCTCCGGCACCCGGAGCTCTTCCGCACCCAGCTCCGAGGCCTCCTCCGCGCCGCGCGGCACGGTCCGCTCCGGGTGATGTTCCCCATGGTGTCGGGCCTGGTGGAGCTCCGCGCCGCGAAGCGCGCCCTGGCGGAGGCGCAGGAGGAGCTTCGCGGGGAGGGGATCGAGACCGAGCTGCCGCCGGTGGGGATCATGGTCGAGCTCCCCAGCGCCGCGGTGATCGCCGACCGGCTCGCGGCCGAGTGCGCCTTCTTCTCCATCGGCACGAACGACCTCATCCAGTACACCATGGCCATCGACCGCCAGAACAAGGAGGTGTCCTACCTCTACCGGCCCCTGCACCTGGCGGTCCTGCGGCTGCTCCGGCAGACCTGCGACGCGGCGCGCGCCGCCGGGATCCCGGTCTCCATGTGCGGCGAGATGGCGGGAGAGCCCACCTACGCGCTGGTCCTGCTCGGCCTCGGGCTCACCGAGCTGTCGATGAACGGCCCGTCGATACCGCTCGTGAAGCGCCTCCTCCGCGCGGCCAGGGCCGAGGACGGCCAGCGGCTCGTCGAGCGGCTCCTCTGCCTCGGCACCGCCGACGAGCTCGAGCGCGAGGTCGAGCGCGAGATGAAGCTCCGCTTTCCCGGGCTGCTGCCAGCCTGAACCGCCGGGCGCGCTCCGCCTCCGCTCGAGCGGTCGCCTCCGCCATGTTGACTTGGGTGTGCCGCGCCCGTACTTTCTGGCGCCTCATTCAAGGAGCCGCCCGTCCATGTCCGCGACCGATTACCTCTTCACCTCCGAGTCCGTGACGGAGGGCCATCCCGACAAGATGGCCGACCAGATCTCCGACGCGGTCCTCGACGCGGCGCTCCGGAGCGACACCAGCAGCCGGGTGGCGTGCGAGACCCTGCTCAAGACCGGCTACGTGATGATCGCCGGGGAGATCACCACCCGCGCCAGCATCGACTACCCGCGCCTCGCACGCGAGGTGGTGAAGCGCATCGGCTACACCGGCGGTGAGATGGGCTTCGACGGGAACAGCTGCGGCGTGCTGGTGGCGGTCGACCAGCAGTCGCCCGACATCGGCCAGGGGGTCGACACCGGCGGGGCGGGCGACCAGGGCATGATGTTCGGCTACGCCTGTGACGAGACGCCCGAGCTCATGCCGGCGCCCATCCAGTACGCCCACGCGGTGACGCGCCAGCTCGCCCGGGCTCGCAAGGCCGGGCTCGACTTCCTCCGGCCCGACGGAAAGAGCCAGGTCACGGTGGAGTATCGGAACGGCAAGGTGGCGCGCATCGACGCGGTGGTGGTCTCCACCCAGCACTCCGAGAGCGTGAAGAACCGCGCCCTCCACGCCGCCATCCGGGAGCAGGTCATCGCCAAGGCGCTCCCGAAGAAGCTCATCGACAAGAAGACCAAGGTCTACATCAACCCCACCGGCCGCTTCGTCATCGGCGGCCCCCAGGGCGACACCGGCGTCACCGGACGCAAGATCATCGTCGACACCTACGGCGGCATGGGAAGGCACGGCGGCGGCGCCTTCAGCGGCAAGGACCCCTCCAAGGTCGACCGCTCGGCCGCCTACATGAGCCGCTACATCGCCAAGAACGTGGTGGCGGCGGGGCTGGCGAGCCGCTGCGAGGTGCAGGTGGCCTACGCCATCGGCGTCGCCGAGCCGGTCTCGGTGATGGTCGAATCCTTCAACACCGGCGCCGTCTCCGACGAGGCCATCGCCGCCGCGGTCCGCGAGGTCTTCGACCTCACCCCGCGCGCCATCATCGAGGGGCTCGACCTGCTCCGGCCCATCTACGAGCGCACCGCCGCCTACGGCCACTTCGGCCGCTCGGAGAAGGAGTTCACCTGGGAGCGCACCGACAAGAAGGACGCGCTCGCCCAGGCGGCCGGGGCCGGCTCCGGCCGCAAGCTCCGCGTGGCCGCCCGGTAGCGCTGCCCGCGCAGGGTACGGGGCGCGCGCCTCGGTGAGGCGCGCGCCGTTCCTTCGCCCTGCCCGGGAGGCTCGCCCCGCGGCCTCACACCCATGTCCCCGCTGGTCGCCCTCTTCCTCGGCCTGGTGCAGGCTGCCACCGAGTTCTTGCCAGTCTCCTCGACCGCGCACCTCCTGGTGTTCGGCGAGCTCCTCGGGCAGCACCTCGACGACCCGCTCTTCCGGGCCTTCGTCGCCATCATCCAGAGCGGCACCACCGTGGCGGTGGTGGTGTACTTCCGGCGCGAGCTCTGGCGCATCCTGCGCGCCGTGGTGGAGGGGCTCCTCCACGGCCGGCCCCTGGGCACGCCCGAGGCGCGGCTGGGCTGGCTCATCGCGCTCGGCACCCTCCCCGCGGCGGTGGCCGGGAAGCTCCTCGAGCGCCGCATCGAGGCGCTCGGCAACGTCACCATCGCCCTCTCGCTGGTGGTGTGGGGTCTCGTGCTCCTCGCCGTCGAGCGCTTCGCCCGCCACCGCCGCACGGTGAGCGAGGTGGGGCTCGCGGACGCCCTCCTCATCGGCTGCGGCCAGGCGCTGGCGCTCGTCCCCGGCACCTCGCGCTCCGGCGCCACCCTCACCACCGGCATGGCCCTCGGCTTCCGGCGCGAGGACGCCGCCCGCTTCAGCTTCCTCCTCTCGGTGCCCATCATCCTCGCCGCCGGGCTCTACAAGCTCGCGAAGGATCTGCCCGCGCTTCGCGGCGAGCCGGCCTGGTCCCTCGCCACGCTCATCGGCACCGTCGTCTCCTTCGCCGCGGGGTACGTGGTCATCGGCTGGCTCCTCCGCTACCTGCGCACCCGCACCACCTACCTCTTCGTCGCCTGGCGGCTGGCGGCGGGGATCCTCATCGCCCTCCTCCTCTGGCGCGGCCTCCTCCCCTCGGGTGGGTGAGGTGGCGCGGCGGGGAGCGGAGGGCGGCGAGGCGGCCGGGCCGGCGGTGGAGCGGCTCCGCGCCGCGCTGCGGAGCCGCACCTTCCTCTCCCTCGACGAACGTCGAGATCCCCGCGGCGGCGGTCCCGCCGGGCGGACTGCGCCAGGCCGCGGTGCTCGTCCCCCTCTTCCTGCGGGGAGGCGTCCCGCACCTCCTCTTCACGCTCAGGCGAGCCGACCTGAGGCTCCACGCCGGGCAGGTGAGCTTCCCGGGAGGCCGCGTCGAGCCCGGGGAGAGCTCCCGCGAGGCGGCGCTCCGCGAGGCCGAGGAGGAGGTGGGAATCGACCCTCCGTCGGTGGAGCTCCTCGGCCCCCTCGACGAGCTCTTCGTGCACGTCTCCGCCTTCCGCTTGACGCCCTGGGTCGGGGTGGTGCCTGATGCCCCCCGGCGCGCGCATCCGGTCGAGGTGGAGCGGCTCATCGAGGCGCCGCTGGGCTCCTTCGCCGCGCCGGGGGTGCACCGCGTCGAGGAGCGCGAGGCCTACGGGAGGATCCACCAGGTGCACCACTTCGATCTTGCCGAGGTGACGGTGTGGGGCGCCACTGCCCGGGTGCTGCTCCAGCTCCTCGAGCTCGCCGCCGCGCCCGGTGGCGGGGTCGACGCTCCGTGAAGAAGGGGCGCGACGGGGGGCCGGCCGCCGGAAAGGAGGGCGTCCTTCCCGGGAGGCCGCGCGCGCGCGCCCCCCTGCACGCGGTGGTGATGGCGGGAGGGTCGGGCACGCGCTTCTGGCCACTCTCGCGCAGCGCGCGGCCGAAACAGTTCCTCGCGCTCGCCGGGCCGAGGTCCCTCCTCGCCGAGACGGTGGCGCGCCTCCACCCGCTCGTCGCGCCGGAGCACACCTGGGTGGTGTGCGGCCGCGCCCACGCCCGCGCGGCGCGCGAGGCGGTGCCGGAGATCCCCAACGGGAACCTCCTCGTCGAGCCGTGCGCACGCAACACCGCTCCCTGCGTGGGCCTCGCCGCGCTGCACGTCTCGCGCCGGGACCCCGGGGCGGTGATGGCCGTCTTGCCGGCCGACCACCACGTGGCGCGGCCGGCGGCGTTCCGCGGGGCGCTCTCCTCGGCGGCGGCGCTGGCGGCGAGGGGCGCACTCGTCACCCTGGGCCTCCGCCCCACGCGCCCGGAGACGGGCTATGGCTACCTCGAGCTCGGCCCGCCGCTCGCGGGGCGCGGCGCCGCACGGAAGGTGAAGCGCTTCGTGGAGAAGCCCGACGCCGCCACCGCCGCGCGCTACCTGGCGGGCGGCGAGCACCTCTGGAACGCCGGCATCTTCGTCTTCCGGGCCGACGTCATCCTCGCGGAGATCGCCCGCTTCATGCCCGAGCTCGGCCGCGAGCTCGATCTCCTCGCGCCGTCCATCGGCACGCCGCGGGAGCGGAGCGCACTCGCCCGCGCCTTCCCGCGCTGCCCGGCCGTCTCCATCGACTACGGGGTGATGGAGCGGAGCGAGCGCATCGCGGTCTTGCCGGTGGAGCTCGGCTGGAGCGACGTGGGCAGTTTTGCCGCCCTCTCCGAGGTGCGTCCCAGGGACCAGGCTGGCAACGTGGCCGAGGGCGCCGCCCTGATCCTGGACGGCAGGGACAACGTCGTCCTCGCCGGGCCGCGCCGTCCGCTGGTGCTGGTGGGGCTCGACGACGTCATCGCGGTCGACGCGGGCGACGCGGTGCTGGTGTGCCGCCGCGACCGCGCGCAGGACGTGAAGCGGGCCGTGGACGCGCTCCGCCAGCGTGGGCGCGAGGAGCTGCTGTGACCGCCGAGGGGGTGGAGCCCTTTCGCGGGGAGGTGCCGGAGGCCGCGGGGATCTCTCGCCGGCGACCCGCGCCGCCCCGCTGGACGGAGGGAACGAGCGATGAGCCAGCCAGCCATCTCCCCCACCATCTTTCGCGAGTACGACATCCGCGGCCTGGTGGACGTGGACCTCACCGAGGAGGCGGTGGGCCTCGTCGCCCGCGCGCTCGGCACCCTGGTGCGGCGCGCCGGGGGGCACCGCGTGGTGGTGGGCCGCGACTGCCGGCTCTCCGGCGAGCGCCTCGCCCGCCAGGTGGGGGGCGGGCTCGTCTCCACCGGCGCGACGGTGATCGACCTCGGGGTGGTGCCGACGCCGGTCACCTACTTCGCCGCGGAGGTGCTCGCCGCCGACGGCCTCTGCATGATCACCGGCTCGCACAACCCGCCCGAGTACAACGGGCTCAAGGTGGGGGTCGGAACGAGCACGCTCCACTCCCACGGGATCCAGGAGCTGCGCCACCTCTGCGATGCGGGAGCATTCGCCACCGGGCAGGGCCGCGTGGAGGCGCGCGACATGGTGGCGGCCTACCGGGAGGCGGTGCGGGAGCGCCTCTCGCTCGGCGCGCGCAAGCTGAAGGTGGTGGTCGACGCCGGCAACGGCACCGGGGGCGCGGTGGCCGTGCCGCTCCTCCGCTCGCTCGGCCTCGAGGTGGTCTCGATCTTCGAGGAGCCGGACGGCCGCTTCCCGAACCACCACCCCGACCCCACCGTGGAGGAAAACCTCGCCGCCCTGCGGGAGAAGGTGCTCGAGACCGGCGCCGACCTCGGCATCGCCTACGACGGAGACGCCGACCGGCTAGGGGCGGTGGACGAGCGGGGGAAGGTCCTCTGGGGCGACGAGCTCATGATCCTCTTCTCTCGCGCGCTCCTCGAGGAGCACCCCGGGGCGACCATCGTGGGCGAGGTGAAGTGCTCCATGAACCTCTACGCCGACATCGCCCGGCGCGGGCGGGCGCCCCATCATGTGGAAGGCGGGCCACAGCCTCATCAAGGCGAAGATGAAGGAGGAGGGCGCGCTCCTCGCGGGTGAGATGAGTGGCCACCTCTTCTTCGCCCACCGCTGGTTCGGCTTCGACGACGGGATCTACGCCTCGGCGCGGCTCGTCGAGCTCCTCTCGCGCCGCGAGGGGCCGCTCTCCGCCGCGCTCGCCGATGTCCCGCGCACCTTCTACTCTCCCGAGATCCGCGTCGAGTGCCCGGAGGAGGCGAAGTTCGAGGTGGTGCGCCGCGCCCAGGCCTGGTTCTCCGAGCGGCACGAGACGGTGACCATCGACGGCGCGCGCGTCGTCTTCCCCGACGGCTGGGGCCTCGTCCGCGCCTCCAACACCCAGCCCCTCCTCGTCCTCCGCTTCGAGGCCACCACCCCCGGGCGGCTCGCCGAGATCGAGGCGCTCGTCCGCGGCAAGGTCGAGGACTTCAAGGCCGACGTGCTCGCCGCCCCCCCTCTCCCGATGTGAGCTCCCCCTCTCCCGATGCCCCCCTCCCTGGAAGGAGGGTCAAGGCAACTGAAAGGTGAAGGTGAACGGCGACAGCTCCGTCGACACCTTCTCCCCGCCCCGCGTCGCCGGCTCGCACCGGCAGAACCGCCGGGCACTCCTCGCGGCCGCCTGCCCGAACCCGAACCCAGGGTCGGAGAGCACCGTCGCCTCCGTCACCTCGCCCTCGGCGCTCACCAGGAGCCGGAGCTTCACCTGCCCCTCCCGCCCCTCGCGCGCCGCCCGCGCCGGGTACTCCGACTTCGGCACCTCGCAGGTGCAGGAGGGGAGCGTCGCCACCTGGGTGGGCGGCGCGTACTTCTCGGCGCGGTAGGGGCGCGCCTCGGCCGGATCGCCCGCGCGCTCGGCCGGGCGGCCGTAGAGCGAGTTGCCCACCGGCGCGGCCGCACCGCCGGCGGTGGTGGTCGAGCCCATGGAGACGCCGTAGCGGATGGGGCCGGGCTTCGCCTCGCCGGGGGGGGCGGCGCTGTTGGGCGGCGGCGGCAGGTCCTCGGTGCCGGGCGGCGGCGGAGGCGCGTCGGGCGGCGGAGGCGGCCGATCTTCTCGCGGCGGTTCCCTCTTCGGCCGCGGCGGCGGTTTGGCCACCCGGACCGGCTTCTTCGGCGCGGGCGGCGGAGGCGGTGCGGGCTTCGCCCGCTCCGGCTCGAGCGGCCTCGGCGGCTCGGGGGCCGGTTCGGGAGGTGGAGGAGGTGGCAGCTTTTCGCGCTCGACGATCTCGACCTCCACCGGCTCCGCCCGCTGCACGGGAGCAGGGCGGACGGAGAGCAGCGCGGCGAAGAGGCCGAGGTGGAGCACAGCCGAGACGGCGTAGCCGGCCGCCACCCTCACCCGGCCCGCCACCTTTACTCCGCCTTCTCGATGTTGATGGCGAACCGCGAGACGCCCGCCCCCTTCACCACGTCGATCACCCTCACCACCGCCCCGTGCAGGGAGGCGCGGTCGGCGCTGATGAGGGCGCGCGCCTCGGGGTCCTTCGCCGCCGCCTCGCTCGCGCGCTGCCGCAGCTCGTCCTCGGTGCGCTCGACCCCGTCGAGGTAGAGCTTGCCCTCGCGGGTGAGCACCACCGCGAGCGTGGTGCCCACCGCCTCGCCGGCGTTCGCCGCGCGCGGCAGGTCGACCTCGATGGCCTGTCGCACGATGTAGGTGGCGGTGACCATGAAGATGATGAGGAGCACGAGGACGATGTCGAGGAGCGGCGTCACGTTGATGCCGCTGATGAGGTCCTCGTCGCCCTCGCCACCCGAGCCCACCTGCGAGGCCATGCGCGCTAGCTCCCCGTCGGCCGGATCGCGGCGCCTTGAGGAAGGCCACCGCCGCGTGGCCGAGCACCGTCGAACGCTGGGTGGTGCGGCGCAGCCAGCGCTGGAAGAGGTTGAACATCACCACCGCCGGCAGCGCCACGAAGAGGCCCACCGCGGTGGCCACCAGGGCGTCGGAGATCCCGGCCATCACGTTGCCGGCGCCGCCCGCCCCGGTGTTCCGCGCCAGGTCGGCGAAGGCGCGGATGACGCCCAGCACCGTGCCGAAGAGCCCGATGAAGGGCGCGTTGTTGCCGAGCGTGCCCAGGAAGGCGAGGCGCGCCTCGTAGTCGAGCCGCGACCGCTCGACCTGGGCGTTCACCACCTCCACCACCGCCTCGGGCCCCTTGCCAGCGTGCTCCGCCGCCGCCCGCACCACGTCGGCCTCCATGCCGCGGTGCCCCTCCACCGCGCGCACCGCGGCGTGGAGGTCGCCCTGGAGGAGGAGGTGGGTGAGGTGGTCGGGGTTGGCGATGCGCCGAGCCAGGAAGAAGGCGGCGCGCTCGAGCATGATGCCGACCGATACCACCGAGAGGAAGAGGAGGAGCCACAGCACCCAGTCGGCGCCGAGCTGCGTGACGGAGAGAAGCCGCTGCGTGAGCATGGGGGTGGAGTGTAGCGCGGGGGAGAGGAGCGGCGCCGCGCGATCGGCGCGCGCCGCCAGGACCCATGGAATGGGCCGTTTCCAGGGCCCCGCGCGAGCGGGCGCGATCGGGCGGGGCGCTCCAGGGCGGCGCCGCCGGAGCCGTGGGTCTGTGACTGTCCGTGAACAATGGCCGATTTCGGCTGGCGCCGAGCGCTTCCGTGACGGGCCAGGCGCCCCGAAGGGCCAGCCGATCTCGATGCAAATTCATGCGCGCGGAGTTGCGGAGTCGATCGCGGCGCGCTAACGTGCAAATTGCTTGACCAACGCTGTACCAAGCCGCACGGAGGGAGCACATGGCACCTAAGGCAAAGACGGCGAAGGCAGTGAAGAAGGCCCCGGCGAAGAAGGTTGCTGCGAAGAAGCCGGCCGCGAAGAAGACCGCCAAGAAGTAGCGAACGCTCTCGCGAGCGTTCCGGACTGCTGCGGCCGCCCCCCAAGGGCGGCCGTCGCATTTCGTGGAGGGCCTCCCGCTCGTGGAGGGCCTCCCGCTCGTGGAGGGCCTCCCGCAGCGCCGGGCGGGGTGACGAGGCCGCTTCTCGGCGCGCCGGAACGAGTGCCGCGCCCGCCCTTCGCTTCGCTTCGTCGCCGGAGCTCGCCGATGTCGCTCAGCACCGAGGAGATCGCCGCCGTCGTCCTGGAGCTCGCGCCGCTCGTCGGCTCGCGGGTCGACGCCGTGCGCATCCACGGGGAGCGCACCCTCTCCCTCGAGCTCTTCGGGCGATCCGGGCTGGTCACCCTCCTCCTCTGCGCCGAGGCCGACCGCACCCGGCTCCACGCGGTGCGGCGCCGTCCGCCCGCGCCGCGGAACCCCTTCGCCTTCCAGGCGGTGCTGCGCCGCGAGCTCGAGGGGGCGGAGCTCACCGCGCTCGAAGCCCGTCCGGGCGATCGGGTGGTGGAGTGCTCGTTCGCTCGCAGGCCGGGAACGGTGCGCCTCGTCGCCGAGCTGACGGGCCGAAACGGCAACCTCTTCCTGCTGGGTGAAGGAGGTCTCGTCGCGGCGTCGGCGGCGCGAAACCTCTCGCAGCGCCGGGAGCTCACGCCGGGCCACCCCTATGTCCCGCCTGCCGAGCCAGAGCGAACGCGGGAGGCCGGGCGCGGACGGGAGCCGCTCGCCCCGCTCACGGGCGAGCGCTTTCCGCTCTCGGCGGCCATCGAGGAGCGCTACCGCGCGCTCGACGAGGAGCGCCTGCTCGCCGAGGGGCGGCGGCGGCTCCGCGAGCCGGTGCGAGCGGCGCGGGCGCGCCTCGAGCGGGCCCAGGCGAAGCTCGCCGGGGAGGCGGCGCGCATCCCGGCCGCCGAGGAGGACCGCCGCCGCGCCGACCTCGTGAAGCAGAACCTCCACGCCATCCCGCGCGGCGCGCACGAGGCGCGGCTCACCGCCTGGACCGAGGCGGGACCGGAGGAGGTGAGGGTGCTCCTCGACCCCGCTCTCTCCCCCCGCGAGAACATGGAGCGCGCCTACCGGCGCTACCGGCGCATCGTGGAGAGCGCCGCCCGCGTGCGCGCCCGCGAGGCCGAGGTGCGGGAGCGGGCGCGCGAGCTCGGCGAGCTGCTGAAGGAGATCGACCGAGCTCCGCTGGAAGCGCTCCCGCGGCTGGAGCGGGAGGCGCGCCGCCTCGGTGCCGGACCGCGGCCGCCGCCCCGGCCGCGCGCGAGGCGCGACGAGCCGCTCCCGCCCTATCGCCTCTTCCACTCCGCCGCTGGCACCGCGCTCCTGGTGGGACGCAACGCCGGGGCGAACGACGCGCTCACCGTGCGCGTGGCGCGCGGCAACGACCTCTGGCTCCACGTCCGCGCCCCGGCCGGTGCCCACGTGGTGGTGCGGACGGAGAAGGGGCGTGCGCCCGACGGTGAGACGCTGCTCGACGCGGCGCACCTCGCCGCCTGGTTCAGCGACGTCCGCGGCGAGCCCCAGGTGGAGGTGGTGGCCACCCGCGCCAAGCACGTGCGCAAGGTGAAGGGGTCGGCGCCGGGGGCGGTCACCTACAGTCAGGAGAAGACCATCCTCCTGCGGGCGGAAGCGCAGCGGGTGGAGCGCCTCCTCGCGAGCGAGGAGGCGCCCGAGACTTGAGGGTGCGAATCTCGCTCGCATCGCCGTCGCGCTCGCGTCGCCCGGTCACCCCTCGAGCAGCAGCTGCATGTTCTCCTCCTCCCACCGCCTCGCCGCCGCGTGGTCGGGGTAGGCGCGCTCGCTCCGGCGGAACTCGCGCCCGTGAACGGAGCGCCGCCCGCTTCGCACCACCGCCGGCACCACCTGGTGGAGCATCTCGTGAAACACCACCGCCGCCACGTAGAAGCCGGGCACCTCCGGCCGGTCGAGCGCGGGGTGGATGCGGATGAGGCGGCCCTCGTGCAGGTACACGCCCATCTTGATGGTGCGCCGCCGCCGGTGAGCGCCGGCCGGGCCGCGGTTCGAGCCCCATCCGATGGAGGCCTCCACGCGCCCCTCGAAGAAGGTGGCGTTGAGCCGGTCGAAGATGGCCTGGAGATCGTGCGCGCGGCCCCGCGGCTCGAGCCGGGTGGCCCGCGGCGTGGCGATGCGCACCCGGTGCCTCTTCACGTAGTCGTCGATGTGGGCGCCGGCCTGGCGCGGTCGGGCGGCCTTCGCGCCGGGCGACATGGCGAAGGTGGCGAGCGCGTCGATCACCTCGCGCGGCGCATCGAGGAACATGTGGTGGACGCGGTAGAAGAGCCACCCTCCCCTCCGACGGAAGGAGAGCATGGTGGAGCGGTTGTCGTGCACGAGGAGCCGCACCTGCTCGCCCACGCGGGCCGAGAGGTGGTCGGCGAGCGCCCGCGCGGCCTCGCGTCGCTGGTCGGGTTCCCAGCGCCTCGGGTCGAAGAGCTCGAGCTGGCGATTGGAGGAGCCTCGGGCCACGAGACCGCATGTTAGGCGCGCACCCTGACAGTCCGAAACGGCCACGTCCGAGGGGCGCCGGGGGGCGGGTGCGCTCGAACCGGCCCCCGGGTGAAGGCCCAGGTCGTCCGAGGTGGGAGATTCGACGCAGCGCGACCTATGATGACCCACGGGCATGCAAACGATCCCAAGGCGGGCCGGCGCCCGCACCTCGCAGGCGATTCGGCGGCAGTTTGCGGGCGCGGGCGCGGGGCCGCGTGTGGCGGCGCTGGCGCTCCTCGCCGCGCTCGGCCTCGGAGGAGGCGGCTGCTTCATCTGGAAGCAACCCGCGGGGAGCGCCGAGCGCCCCACCATCCTCGACTTCGAGATCCGCGGCACCCACGCCGTCTCGGAAGGCGACCTGAAGGACCGCCTCGTCACGCAGGCCTCGGGGCGCAAGTACCTCATCATCCCCCAGCCCAGCTCCTTCGACGACGACACCTTCTCGAACGACAAGCGACGCATCCTCCGCTACTACGAGGAGCGCGGCTACTACAAGGCGCGCATCACCGAGTCGAAGGTGCTCCGCGAGGGAGACCCGGGCAAGGTGCGCATCGAGCTCACCGTGGACGAGGGGCCGCCGGTCCACGTCTCGTCCATCGAGATCCCGGGCCTGGAGGCGGCCCCGGCGGCACGCGACCGGCTGAAGAAGCTGCCGCTGAAGAAAGGCGACATCTTCACGGTCCAGGCCTACGACAGGACCCGCGACGCCATCGAGCAGGCCCTCACCCAGACCGGCTGGGCCGAGGCCGCGGTGTCGTCCCACGCCCAGATCGACCCCAACCTCGACCTGGCGCGGGTCACCTACCAGGTGGAGGCCGGCCAGCGATACGAGTTCGGCCCCGTCTTCGTGGCCGGCGCCGCCGCCATCCCCCGTGCCCGCATCCGGCGGGAGGCCGAGCTCAAGACCGAGCCGGGCACCACCTTCGACTCGCGCGACCTCGACCGCACCCAGCAGCGCGTCTACGACCTCGGTGTCTTCGGCGGCGTGCGCGTCTCCAAGGGGCCGGCCAACGAGGAGAAGAAGACCATCCCCACCGTGGTGTCGGTGCGCGAGGCGCCCTTTCGCACCATCCGCGCAGGCCCCGGCTTCAGCTTCCAGCTCAGCCGCTGGCAGGTCGACGTGACCGGGAGCTGGTCGCACCGCAACTGGCTCGGGGGCCTGCGCAAGCTCACCCTGGAGGCGAGGCTCGGCTACGCCTGGCTGCCGACCGCGTTCAACGCCAAGACCCAGGGCTTCGTCGGCCTCTTCTCGGCCGACTTCACCCAGCCGGAGATCTTCAGCCACTACATCGATCTCAACGTGCACACCGAGCTCGAGCGGGGGCGCGAGCTCGCCTACGACTACTTCGCCGAGCGGCTCCGCATCGGTTTTCCGCTGCGCCTGGGCGGCCGAACCTTCAGCTTCACGCCCTCGTTCAACCTCGAGCTCTACCAGCTCGGGGGCCAGATCGGCACGCCCGACCCCAACACCGGCCAGCAGCTCCAGCTCTCCACCTGCCCCGGCCACGACCCGAACCTCTGCCTGCTCGCCTACTTCGAGCAGCGGATGGCCGTCGACCTCCGCGACGACCCCATCAACACCACGAGCGGCCTCTACCTCTCGCTCTCGCTGCAGGAGGGCTTCAGCGCCTTCGGCAGCGGCGCCACCTTCTTCCGCGTCCTGCCCGAGGCGCGCGCCTTCCTTCCTCTGGGCGACGGGGTGGTGCTAGCCGGCCGGGTGCGGGTGGGGGTCATCACCGCGCCGCAGCGCGACGACCTTCCGGTGGTGACGCTCTTCGCGAGCGGAGGACCGAACCTCATGCGCGGCTACTACACCCGGGCGCTCGCCCCCACCGTGCTCTCCTGCGGCCCGGGTGAGACCACCTGCACCAACCCCAGCGAGTACGTCCCGGTGGGCGGCGCCGGCCTGGTGGAAGGGAACCTCGAGCTTCGCTATCCCATCGCCGGCAAGCTCCAGGGCGCCACCTTCCTCGATCTCGGGAACGTCACCTTCAACTCCAGCGATGCCTTCGACCTCGGCCGTATCCAGTACGCCGCCGGCACCGGACTCCGCTACCAGACGCCCTTTGGACCGGTGCGGCTCGACGTGGCGGCGAGGCTCCCCACCGATGGCGGCGGCGAGCCGGGCGTCGAGATGCTGCGCATCGTGCCGGTGCCGGGAAGCGACCGCACCAGGCTCGAGCCCACCGGCCAGCTGCACCACGCGCCCATCGTGTCGGTCCACCTCTCGATCGGGCAGGCGTTCTGATGGCGCGGCGCGTCCTCGGCTGGATTGGCTATGGCCTCCTCGGGCTCGTCGCCCTGGTGGGCGTGGTGCTCGCCGCGGTGTTCTTCGTCTTCACCACCCCCTCGCTCTCCGGCCGCCTGGTCGTCCCGCGGATCCTCCCGCTCGTGAACGGCGCCATCCAGGGCAAGGTCGAGCTCGCGTCGCTCGACCTCCTGGCGATCGGGGGCGTGGAGATCAAGGGCGCGCGCGTGCTCGACCCCGAGGGGCACGCGGTGCTCTCGGCGGAGCGCCTGCGGGTGGAGCTCGACCTCGCCCGCCTCTTCCGGCAGACCGTCGGCCTCGAGGTGGAGCTCGACGGCCTCGATGCGCTGCTCGAGCGGAACGCGGAGGGACAGCTCTCCCTCGCCCGCGCCTTCGCGCCGAAGAGCCCCGGGCCGAAGAGCGCCTCTGGCCCCTTCACCTGGACCATCCGCATCCCGCGGCTGGTGGTCCGTCGCGCCGCCGCCCGGCAGATCGGCGCGAAGGGCGAGAAGGTGTGGGCGCTCACCGGGATCGAGGCGCGGGGTCGCGCCCTCTACGCCGCCGACCGCGCCGGGGTCGATCTCTCGGTCGAGGCCGCCATGACCGCGCCGGCCGAGCTTCCGCTCTCGCTGGAGCTCTTCGCCGGCTTGCGCGAAAAGGACGTCCGGGTGCGCGCTCTGCGTCTCGCGGCCGGAAAGACGAGCCTCGAGGCGGTGGCCGAGGTGAACCTCGAGAGCCTGGCGGGCCGCGCCGCGATCCTCTCCTTGAAGGTGGACGAGGGTGAGCTCGGACGTCTCGCGCCACAGGGGGAGAAGCTCGCGAGCGACCTCGAAGGAACGCTCTACGCCGAGAGCGATGGCGAGCTCGCCACGCTGGCGATGGGCCTCACCCCGCGAGGAGGGGACGGCAGGGCGCGTCTCGCGGCGGCGGGTCGGCTTCCTCCGGCGGCCCTCGCGCTGGGCGCCGACCTCCACCTCGAGAAGCTCGACCTCGCGCAGGTGCTCGATGGCGCGCCGCCGAGCGCGCTCACCCTCGACGCGCGCGCACACGCCGCGGGTGGCACGAAGCTCGCCGAGCTGGTGGGTGCGGTGAAGATGGCGCTCGCCCCCTCCCGCCTGAGGAGCGGCACCTTCGGTCCCGCCGACCTCGAGGCGAGCGCCGATCGCGGCGCCTTCACCCTCTCGCGGCTCTCCGTGGAGGCCCCGGGTCTCGAGCTCGAAGGCAAGGGCGCCTGGGGGCCGGAGGAGGCGGTGAAGGGCCACGCCACCCTCGTGGCCAAGGACCTCGCTGCGCTCCGGGAAAACCTCGCCGGCCTGCTCGGAAGGGAGCTGCCGCCCGTGGAGGGCTCGGCGAGCCTCGAGGCGAACCTCACCGGCACCGAGGAGGTGCCGGCGCTCTCGGCCCGGCTCACCGCGCCGCGCGTCGCCGCAGCCGGCGTGCGGGTGAGCGAGGCCGACCTCACCCTCTCGGCGAAGGGCCCCCTGTCGCAACCGTCGGGTGAGCTCCAGGGCAAGGTGGCGGAGGTGGCGAAGGGCGCCGACGCGCTGCGGTCGGTGAAGCTCAGCGCCAGGGTAGAAGGCCGCGAGGGCGAGGTCAGCCTGCGCGCTGCGGTGCCGCAGCTCGGCTCCGAGGCGGTGGCGGTGGAGGGCGCGGGCGCGCTCGCCGAGGACCGGCAGAGCTTCACCCTCTCGGCGCTCTCGCTCGCCTGGCCCGAGGCGAAGTTCGCGCTTGCGAAGCCGGCCCACGTCGATCTGGGCGGCCCTTCGGTGGATCGACTGGAGCTCGTCTCCGCGCCCGGCAAGGGTGGCACCCCGCAGCGCCTGGCGGTGTCGGGCGGCCTCCGCATGCGCTCGGGGGTCGAGGAGCTCGACGCGCGGCTGGAGGTGACGAGGCTCGACCTCGGCGCCCTGCCGAAGGCGCTTCTTCCGCCCGACCTGGGCCTCGCCGGGCGCTTCTCTCTCGACGCCACCGCGGCGGGGCGCACCTCCGCGCCCGATGTCGTGGCCGAGGTGAAGCTCGAGGAGCTCGCGGCGAAGGGCGTGAGCGGCCTCGACCTCTCCGGAAAGGCGCGGTACGACGGTGGAGAGAAGAGGGCGCGCTTCGACCTCGACCTCTCGCGCCGCGAGGGCGGCGAGCTCTCGGCGAAGGGCGACCTCCCGGTGGCGCTGGCCAAGGCGCCTCGTTCCTCGCCCCTCTCGCTCGACCTCTCGCTGAAAGGAGTTCGCGTCGCGGAGGCGCTGCGACTCGCCCGGCAAGAGATGTCGGTGGCGGTGGACGGCAAGGCGGCCATCGAGCTTCACCTCGCCGGGACGGTCGGGTCGCCGGCGGTCACCGCCGAGGCCTCGCTCTCCGACGGCACGGTGGCCGGGATCGAAGGTCTCGACCTCTCGCTGAAGGTGAAGGACCCGGGGCGCGAGCTGCGCCTCACCGGGACGCTCGACCGGAGCCGTTCACGGGTCGTCGACGCCGACGTGAAGCTGCCGCTCGACCTCGCAGCGCTGCTCCGCGCCCCGGGGGCGGCGAGCAAGGCGCTCGCCAAGGGCTCGATGACCGCCACGGTGGCGGTGCCGGGCCTCGACCTCGCCACCCTGGCCGGCCGCTTCGGCGTGCCGCCCGAGGCGAAGGGGGTCGTCACCGCCCGGATCGACCTGGCCGGCCCGGTGCGCGCGCCCCGCGGAAAGGTGACCGTCGCGCTCGAGAAGGGTGCCTTCGCCGGCTACCGCGAGCTCGCAGCGAAGGTCGCGCTCGCCGCCCGGGCGGACGCCACCGCAGTGAACGGCTCCGCCAGCATGGGCGGTGACGAGGTGCTCCGCTTCGAGGGGAGCCTCGCCTTGCCGGTCGAGGAGCTCGCCACCGCCCGGCAGCGGGAGCGCGCCGCGCTCACCGGCCGCCTCGACGTGCTCGGCGTCGACCTCTCCCGAGCGGGGTCGGCCGTCCCGCTGGGCGGAATGATCAGCGGCGAGGCGGTGGCGAAGGGGAGCCTGGCCGAGCCGGACCTCACCGCCAACTTCGCGGCGAAGAAGCTCGTGATTTCGGGCCACCCGCTGGGCGACGCGAAGCTCCAGGCGAGCGCGCAAGGCCACGCGGCGAAGGCCGAGCTCCACCTGGAGGTGGCGAGCGGCGGCACGCTCGACGGCAAGGTGGATGTGGAGGCCGACGAGCGGCTGGCGGCGCTGCGCCTCGCCGACGTGAAGAAGGCGCAAACCGAGGTGACGCTCACCGCCAGGGCGCTCGACCTGGGCGTCCTCCCGGCGCTGGCGCCCGGCACGGTGCGCTCGGCCTCGGGAACCCTGGACGCCCACCTCGAGGCGAAGGGGCCGCTCGGCAAGCTCCGGCCGAAGGGCCACGCGACCATCGACGGCGGGAAGATCGCGGTGACTGAGTGGGGCGACTGGACCGACCTCGCGCTGCGCCTCTCCATCACCGACCAGGCGCTCCAGGTCGACAAGCTCCACGCGCGCCGTGGCGAAGGCTCTGTCGACCTCACCGCCTCGGTGCAGGGGCTCGACCGCAAGGACCAGCCAGCGGGGCTGAAGGCGAGCCTCAAGATGGACAAGCTGGGTATTCCCCGGAACGGGCAGCTGGTGGCCACGGTCGACCTCGACGCTGGCGTCACCGGCCAGCTCGGGCCGCAGAAGCTCGAGGCGGAGGTGAAGGTGAGCTCCGCCGTCATCAAGCTGCCCGACAAGCTCCCTCGCCAGGTGCAGTCCCTGGCGGAGCGCGACGACATCGTGGTGCGCCCCTTCACCAAGGGCCCGCCCAAGGGGAGCGACAGCAAGGTGGCGAATCAGCTGGTGGGCCCCTTCCGCGCCGTCGTCCACGTGCTCGCGCCGAGCCGCTTCCAGATCAAGGCGGGCAGCCCCACCGTCGACCTCGACCTCCGCGCAGACGTCACCGTCGACTGGCGCACGAACGCGCCGCTCGGCATCAGCGGCAACGTGCTCACCCAGCGCGGGCGCATCGAGGTGCAGGGGCGCAACTTCGAGGTGAAGCGGGGGCGGGTCGACTTCACCGGCGCGGGCTACGAGGCGGCGAACCTCGACATCAAGGCGCTCTACGACAACCCGCAGGCGAAGGTCACCGTGTCGGTGCAGGGCACCGTGCAGAAGCCGGAGGTGAAGCTCACCAGCGACCCGCCGCTCGACGAGGGCCAGATAGCCTTCCTGCTCGCCACCGGGCGCACGGAGCTGAAGCCGGGCGGGGGCGGGGTGAGCGGCTCCAGCTTCAGCGCGGAGTCGGTGACGAACACGGCGCTGGGGGCGCTCTCCGGCTTCTTCGTGAAGGACGTACTCGGCGACAAGCTGCCGGTCGACACGGTGGAGGCGTCGAGCTCGCGCATCCGGGCGGGGAAGTACCTCTCGGACAAGGCCTACGTGGGCTACACGCGCAACATGAACGCGAGACCGGAGCAGGGGGAGAACACGAACGAGGTCTCCTTGCAGTACCAAATCAGCCAGCACTGGAACTTCGAGGCGCGGGTGGGCGATGCCGGCAGCGGGGGGGCGAGCCTCATCTGGAGCAAGGACTACTGAGGCTCGCTCCTCAGATGCACTGCGGGGTGGTGGGGCAGGTGGCGACGAAGTCGCCCGAGCAGAGGTCCACCGGCACCTGGGAGCTGGTGCAGGTCTGCGCGTCGAAGCTTCCCTTGTAGGCGGTGCCATTCACCGTGAGGTCGTAGCTGCCCTTCACCGCCGCCGAGGTGATGCTGTCGAGGGTGATCGTTCCGGACGCGGTCTGCGTGATCTCGCTCGCGTCGGCGCAGTTGCCGTCCGTGATGTTGCGCGAGGCGAGGACCAGGGTATCGGAGAGGGAGTCGGGCGTGTCCTTCACCGTGTAGGTGCCGCGGCCCACCTGCGCCACCGGCGCCCCGGTGACGTCGACGTTCTGGACGGCGAGCATGAGCGTCGCGAGGTTCTTGTACTCCGTGCAGCCGGTGGTGAGGGCGTTGCACGCGCCGGTGAGCGTCCTGTCCGCGATGCCCACCACCACGCCGGCGACGCTCACGGCCTGGTTCTGGGACGCGCAGGTGGAGGGCTCGACGACGAAGGCGAGCTGGGTGCCGCCAGGGGCGTTCGTGCTCTTGCTGTCGCTGCCGCAGGCGGCGAGGAGCGCGGTGGAGAGGAGGAGGGCCTTCGACACGGTCGTGAGGGACATGCGTGCTCCTTCGAGGAAAGGGTGGGGCCCCCGTTCATCTCGGGGAGGCTGCTTACCTAAGCGTCGCGAGGAGCCACCGTGCAGCCGCAGAAGGGTGCATGGCGGGGGAGATCGGCATCCTCTCAGCCGGCCGCCGACGGCCCCGGATGTCCTCGCCCTCATGCCCGACATGAAGAGGCCGCCCCCCCCTCAAGGTCCCTTGGAGCGGAGTCATGGAACGCAGAGCCCGCTTGACCACTCCCCCTCGCCGGTGTATCCATCCATCCGGATGGATGGATTAAGCGCAGCGCCGGACAGGGCTGGTCCAGAGAGGTTCCTGGGGCGGCTGGGCCGCCTCGCCGACCCGACGCGCCTCCGGCTGCTCGCGCTGCTCGAGCGCCACGAGCTGGGCGTGATCGAGCTGTGCGAGGCGCTGCGCCTGCCGCAGTCACCGTGAGCCGGCACCTCGAGACGCTCTCGCACGAGGGATGGCTCTCCTCGCGCAGGGACGGCACGGCCCACCTCCACCGCCTCTCGCACGACCTCGACGCGCCGGCGCGGCGCCTCTGGAAGGTGGCGCGCGCCGAGACCGAGGGCTGGGCGACGCTGGAGCAGGACGGCCTGCGGCTGGCGCGCTGGCGCCTCGCCGAGCGGCAGGCGGAGTCCGACGCCTTCTTCGCCGGCGCGGCGGGGGACTGGGAGAGGCTCCGGGCAGAGCTCTACGGCCCGCGCCTTCGCGGTGGAGCCCTTGCTGGCGCTCCTCCCGGCGGGACTGGTGGTGGCCGACCTGGGGTGCGGCACGGGCGACCTCACGGGCGGCTCGCCCGCCACGTCGGGGATGGTGCTCGCGGTAGACCGCTCGCCGGCCATGCTGCGGGCGGCGCGCCATCGGCTCGCGGGGATGGCGAACGTCGAGCTCCACCGGGCCGACCTGGAGGAGCTCCCGCTCGCGGACGACGCCTGCGATGCGGCGCTGCTCGTCCTGGCGCTCACCTACCTCGCCAGAGCCGCACCGCGTTCTCGCCGAGGCGGCGCGGGTGCTCCGGCCGGGCGGCGTGCTGGTGGTGACCGACCTCGTCCGCCATGACGACCTGGGCTTTCGGGAACGCATGGGCCAGGTGAGCCTCGGCTTCACCCCGGGCGACCTCGACGCGTTGCTCAGGGCGGCCGGCTTCGCGAGCGTGCGGGTGATGCCCCTCCCGCCGGAGCCGGACGCCCAGGGCCCGAGCCTCCTCCTCGCGCGTGGCGAGCGCGCTCCCACGGGCGAGCCCCTTCTCGAGCCGACCACTTCCTGCGCGACGAGGACCTCTGATTCGAGCCTTCCCGCCTGGATGGCCAAGCTCGAACCGCCAGGCCCCGCAGCTCCACACGGCGCCCCGCCGGACCTGAAACGCCCCACCAGCTCACTTCCACGCAGCGAGGAGAAACCATGGCCCCACGCACCACCCGTTCCACTCCCCCCACGCAGCGACGCAGCGCCTCGCGAGGGCGCGCCCCCTCCGGAACCTCGCGCGGACCTTCGCGGCGCCACGCGGTGGCCTCGCCGGTCGTCTCCGAGCACCGCGTGAAGGACCTGGCGCTGGCCGCCTGGGGCCGCAAGGAGATCGACCTTGCCGAGAAGGAGATGCCGGGTCTCATGGCGGTGCGCAGGCCGAGTACGCCGCGACGCAGCCGCTCGCCGGGCCAGCGCATCACCGGCTCGCTCCACATGACCATCCAGACGGCGGTGCTCATCGAGACGCTGCGCGGCGCTCGGGCGCCGAGGTCCGCTGGGCCTCCTGCAACATCTTCTCGACCCAGGACCACGCCGCCGCGGCGGTGGTGGTGGGCAAGGGCGGTACGCCCGACGACTCCGCGCGGCGTGCCCGTCTTCGCCTGGAAGGGCGAGACGCTGGAGGAGTACTGGGACTGCACCGAGCGCGCCCTCGATTTCGGCGGCGGGCGCGGCCCGACCCAGATCGTCGACGACGGCGGCGACGCCACGCTGCTCCTCCACAAGGGCGTCGAGTTCGAGAAGGCGGGCAAGGTGCCCGCGCCGGGCAAGGCCGACTCGAGGAGTACGCGGTCGTCCTGCGGCTCCTCGCCCGCGAGCTGGAGAAGGACCCGAAGCGCTGGACGCGGGTCGCGGCCGAGCTGCAGCGGCGTCACCGAGGAGACCACCACCGGCGTCCACCGCCTGTACGAGATGCAGAAGGCGGGCACGCTGCTCTTCCCCGCCATCAACGTGAACGACTCGGTGACGAAGTCGAAGTTCGACAACCTCTACGGCTGCCGCCACTCGCTCGTCGACGGCCTCATGCGCGCCACCGACGTCATGCTGGCCGGCAAGGTCGCGGTCGTGTGCGGCTACGGCGACGTGGGCAAGGGGTGCGCCCAGTCGCTCCGCGGCCAGGGTGCCCGCGTGATGGTGACCGAGATCGACCCCATCAACGCGCTGCAGGCGGCGATGGAGGGGTTACCAGGTGGTGCGGCTCGAGGACGTGGTCGACGACGGCCGACGTCTTCATCACCGCCACCGGCAACCTCGACGTCATCACCGTCGAGCACATGGCGAAGATGAAGGACTGCGCCATCGTCGGGAACATCGGCCACTTCGACAACGAGATCGACATGGCCGGCCTGAAGAAGCGTCCCCGGCGTCGAAGCGGGTCAACATCAAGCCGCAGTACGACGCCTGGGTCTTCCCCGACGGCCACCGGGTCCTCGTCCTCGCGGAGGGCCGGCTCCTCAACCTCGGCTGCGCCACCGGCCACCCGAGCTTCGTCATGTCGAACAGCTTCACCAACCAGACGCTGGCCCAGCTCGAGCTCGCCACCATCGGCGACAGGTACGAGAAGAAGGTCTACGTCCTGCCGAAGCACCTCGACGAGAAGGTGGCGCGCCTCCACCTCGACCAGATCGGCGCCCGGCTCACCAAGCTCACGAAGCGGCAGGCCGCCTACATCGGCGTCGTCGCCGGACGGGCCGTACAAGCCGGACCACTACCGGTACTGACGGCGACCTCGCAGCGGGGTTGGATAACGGCGACGAGGGCGGGAGAGAGCTTCTCTCCCGTCCTCTGGCGCCCGGCCGGCGCCCGAACCGGGTGGTGGAGAGCGACCCGGGTCGAATTGAACCCTCCGCGGCACCGAGCAGCCCTCGGCCGAATACTCGAGAACTTCCGGTGAGCTGGAGCGGAAGGGCGGCGGCAGCGCGAACGGGCCGCGCCTTGCACTGCGAGGGCCGCGCGTCTCTGCCGGCTCCGCCATGCCGTCGTGGCTCCGGCCTTCCCGTCACGGGAGAGAGGAAAACCATGCCCACCTGGAATGCAGGCCTCGCCGTCGGGGTTCCGGCCATCGACTCACAGCACAGGGAGCTCTTCAGCCGTGTCGACACGCTGCTCGACGCGATGAAGGCGGGGCGTCCAGCCGAGGAGGCGAAGAGCCTCTTCGCCTTCCTCGAGGACTACTGCGTGGAGCACTTCGGCACCGAGGAGAGGCTGATGACGAAGCTCTCCTACCCCGAGCTCTCCGACCACCTCACCCACCACGCCCACTTCGTGAAGCAGTTCGCGGCCCTGAAGGGCGACCTGCTCGCGAAGGGTCCCTCCATCACCGTGACGCTCGGCATCCAGCAGCTCGTCTGCGGCTGGCTGGTGAAGCACATCGGCACGATCGACAAGCGCCTCGCCGCCTGGGTGAACGCCCCCCGCGCCGCTGCCCGCGCCTGATTTCACGCGCCCCGTGGTGAAATTCCCCTCTTCCGGAGGGAGAAGGGGGTGGGGTCACTATCGGACCCAGAGCTCGACGCGGCGGCTGCGCGGTGAGCCGCTCTCCCCGCTGCCGGTGCCCGGCGGCGGTCCGAACGCGGCGCTCACCACTCCGTGCACCCCACGCTCCGAGAGCGCGGCGACCACCGCCTGCGCCCTTCCCCTGGCGAGCTCGGCACCCGCCTTCCGCTCCCCGGCGAAGCCGATCACCCGCACCGAGGGTCCATCGTACCGGCGCAGGCGGAGGAAGCTCACCACCCGGTCGAGCTCGTCCGTCGCCGCGCCACCGAGCTCCGAGGAGCCCGGCTCGAACCGCAGCCCAACCGAGAGGCGCTGCGCACCCTGGGTGAGCCGGGTGAGCTCCACCGGGAGGTCGCGCCGGGGGACGACAGAGCGCTCCGCCTTCACCTCCACCCCCACCAGCCCGGCCTTCTCCAGCACTGCCTGCCCGGCCGGCGAGAGCGCCTGCGCCAGGAAACGGCCCACCTCGGGGTTCGCCGGCGCCTGCGCGGTGTAGAGGTAGACCGGGTGCGCAAGCAGGTACTCGCCGCTCGCCATCGTGTAGGCGGTGGGGAGCACCGGCGGCTCTCCCTCGTCCGAGACCGGGACCATGCGCGAGGTGCCGGCGAAGGGTAGCGGCACGAACCCCACGCCGCCCGGATCCGCGGCCACCGCCTGCGTCACCTCCTGGAAGCTCCCGAGCCGCTTCACCGAGGGAGCGAAGCCGCGGCCGTCGAGCACGAGCGAGCGAAAGACGTCGCTCGCGCCCGAGGTGCCGTCCGGGACGTACACGTGCACGCCGGAGGCGATGACGCCGCCTTTTCCGCGCACGCCCACCGCGGCCCACTCCGCCTGCTCGTCGGAGGTGACGCCCAGCTCGGACCAGTCGGTCACCTCGCCGGTGAAGAGGGCGGCGAGCGCCCTCCTGTCGAGGTGGCTCAACGGGTTGGCGTGGCTCACCACCACGGCGAGACCGCTCATCGCCACCACGTGCTCGTTGGCCGGCGACGTCATGGACCCGAGCGGCGCCAGGCGCCGGCGCTCCTCGGCGAAGATTCGCCGCGAGGAGAGGACGGCGTCGGCCGAGCCGGCGAGGAGGGCCTCCAGCCCGGCTGCTGCTCCACCCTCGGTGATGATCACGGCCCGGGGCTTCCCGTTCACCTCGCCCCGCACCGCCACCGCGCCCGCGCCCGCGCCCGAGAGCGAGGTGACGACCCGTCCCGCCCGCTGCACCTCGAGCCAGCTCTGCGCCAGCTTCTGGGCGAGCGGTGAGGTGAGCGGGTCGGTCCCCCCGAGCCGAAGCGCCACCTCGCCGGGGTCGTCCGTTCCGCCGCGGCCCGTGCGCTGGAGGATGAGCGCGGCGGCCGCCAGCGCGAGCAGCAGCGCGCCGGCGAGGCCGACCACCACGGCGGGTGAGCGCAGTCCGCCCCGCCGGGCGGAGGCGAGCTCCGGGAGCGACGGCCGCTCCGGTTCTACGGACCGCACCGCCACGAGGGAGGGCACAATCCGCTCGCGCCGCTCCAGGCTGGCCGCTGCCGGCGAGGCCGCACCGGCGTCGGGAGCGCGGGCCGCTGGCCGGGGAAGGGGGTCGCGAACGGGGCGAAGCGCGGCCGGCGCGCCGCCCGGGGCGGGAAGGGGAACGGCCGCGCCGAACCGCGGCGGCTCCCTGGGGCCGGCCATCGCGCGGCGCCCCGCCTCGTCCATCAGCCGGTGCGCCTCGATGAGCAGGAACTGCACGCTGTGCGCGACGGTGTGGGCCTCCGCGCGCGCCGCCGGCTCGAAGGAGAAGTTTCCGCCGCGCCAGCGCATCATCGCGTGGAAGGCGGGCTCGCCGAGGAGCTCGCCGGCCTCGGCGTGGACGATGCGCCCTTCCACGAACCAGAATCCTCCCCCCTGCCCGCCGCTCTCCACGCGCAGGCCGCCCGAGAAGCGGTTCATGGCGTTCATCTGGACCACGTCGGCCAGCGAGAGGCCGGCCACGGCCCCCTCGAAGCCCGCCGGCCCTCCGTCGATCCCGTTCAGCCCCGGCATCGCTCCCTCGTCTCTCGGCGCTCGTGCGGCGCCCCGCCTGCCGCCCGGAGGTGATTCACTGCCGGTAGACCGCCTCCGCGGGGAGGTAGCCGCTCCGCACCAGCACCTCGTCCAGGTTCTCCCGGGTGACGAGCTGCGCCGGGAGGAGCACGGCGGGGATCTCGCGCCGCTCGTTGCTGATGGTCCGGCCGCGGGTGTCCACCGGCTTGCCGCGCGCGAGGTCGGCGGCCATCTCGATGGCCTTCCTGCCGAGGAGCCGCGTGTCCTTGAACACGGTCATCCCCTGCGTGCCCTCGTTGATGCGCAGCGCCGCGGCGAGCTCGGCGTCCTGCCCGGTGATGGGCACCTTGCCGGCGAGGCCGTGCGCCCGCAGCGCCTCGATGCACCCTCCGGCGGTGCCGTCGTTGGGGGCGAGGATGGCGTCCACCGTCGCGCCGCCGCCCAGCGCGCCCTCGCACAGCCGCTGCGCCTCGGCCGGCGCCCAGTCCTTGACCGGCTGGTCGAGCGCCACCTTCACCTCGCCCCGGTCGATGAGCGGCTGCAGGACGCGCAGCGCCCCCTGGCGGAAGAGCTTGGCGTTGTGATCGGACGGTGCGCCGGAGAGGACGAGGTAGGTGCCGCGGGGCGCCTTCTCGGCGATCCAGCGCCCCTGCAGCTCGCCCACCTTCACGTTGTCGAACGAGACGTAGTAGTAGTCGCGCGGGGAGCCGGTGACGAGGCGGTCGTAGCTCACCACCTTCACCCCGGCCCGCGCCGCCTTCTCCACGATGGCCGCCGCGGCCACGGTGTCGTGAGGCGCCAGGATGAGCACCTTGATCCCCTCGGCGAGGAGCTGCTCGCACTGCGCCTGCTGCTGGGCGGCGTCGAGGTCGCTCACCTTCACCCGGAGGTCGATCCCCCGCCGGCGCGCCTCGGCGATCATGGTGAGCTTGTCCTTCACCCAGCGCTCTTCCCGCTGGGTGGGCAGCGAGAGGCCCACGCGGAGCATGGCGCGCGGCTGCTCGACCTGCCCCGCGCGCGGCCGGGCCGGGGTGGCCGCCGGCACACGCTCCACCTCGGCCTGCGCCATCGACCGCACGGCGTCGTCGGCCGCCTTCTGGGCGACCGCCAGCTCCTCACGCACCGACTGCAGGCGCTCCTCCACCGCCGCCAGCTTCGCCTCGGCGGCGGCCTGGCTCGCCTTGGCGGCGGTGAGCTGTCCCTCCGCCGAGCCGAGGTCGTGCTGGCACTGGGTGATGTCCGAGAGCGAGGGTCCCCGGCAGGCGGCGAGGGTGGCCAGGGCGGCGGCGAGGAGGAGCCTCTTCATCGGGACACCAGGCGTGTGGCGGGTGGACGGAGCCCGCCTCACTCGGAGCGCGGGCCGCTCGCGAACTGTAGCGCGCGACCGCCGCCTGGACTACGGGTGAAAGCGCCCACAGCCTCGCCGCACGTGCGTGGCCCGCCCCGCTGTGGTGAACTGGCGCCTGGGAGCCGGCGCGGCCGGCGCGCGGTGACTTCCCTCCTCGCCGGGGAGTGGGGCGGCGCCAGCGGATTCAGCGCGCGCGCGTCCCGAGGAAGCGCGCCAGCGCGGCGGCCTTGGGCACGAGCGAGCCGAGCTCCACCCGCTCCTCGCGCGTGTGGAAGCCCGAGCCGCGCGGCCCCAGCCCGTCGATGGAGGGGATGCCCAGGGCGCTGGTGGTGCCGGCGTCGGAGCCGCCGCCCGAGAGCGGCGCCTCGCCGCTGCCGAGGCCGCTCGCCTCCTGGCACTCGCCGTAGACCCGCGCCAGCTCGGCCGAGGACTCCGTGCGGTCCATCGGGGGGCGGCACGCGGTGCGGGCGAGGGTGATGCGGGTGCCCGCGAGCGCCGCCTCCCGGGCCACCGCCTGCAGCGCGGCGAAGAGCGCCTCGCCCTCGGCGGCGCCGGTGAAGCGGAGGTCCACCTCGGCGCGCGCGCTCTCGGGAATGGTGTTCTTGCTCGTGCCCCCGTGGAAGGTGCCCACGTTCACCGAGAGGCCGCGTGCCGGATCGGAGAGCGCCTGGGCGCGGTCGACGAAGCGCGCCAAGGACCAGACCGCGCTCCGCCCCAGCTCTGGCGCGTTGCCCGCGTGGGCGGCGACCCCGCTCGCCTCGGCCAGCACCGCCGCCACCCCCTTCCTCCGGGTGACGATGAGGTCGCCCTGGCGCCCCGGCTCGAGGCCCAGGGCGCAGGCCGACCCCGCTGCCCGCGCCCGGAGGTGCGCCTGCGAGTCGGGCGAGCCCACCTCCTCGTCCGAGACGAAGAGTCCCCGCGCCGCCACGTGGCGGAGCAGGGCCGCCCGGGCGAGCGCCTCGAGGGCGAAAAGGGCCACCACCAGCCCCCCCTTCATGTCGAAGACCCCCGGACCGCGCGCCGAGTCGCCGGCGAGCTCGAAGCCCTCGAAGCTGCCGCGGGGGAAGACGGTGTCGGTGTGGCCCAGGAGAAAGGCGGGAGGGGCGGTGCAGGAGGTCTCGAAGTAGAGGTGGTCGCCGAAGCGGGGGGAGGGGAGCCGCGCGGTGCGCAGGCCGATACGCCGCAGCTCGCCTTCGAGGAGCGAGGCGACGGAGCCGACGCCCGAGGGATCGCCGGTGCAGCTCGAGAGCCGGACCAGGCGCTCCAGGAGCCGCTGCATCCCCAGGCGCTGGCCCGCGAGCCAGCCGAGCCCCACCTCCGCGCGCTCCTGGAAGGACATGGCTGCGGTATAAGGTCGCCCCATGTTGGCCAGCAAGCGTTACCGGGCGGCGGTGCTGGGAGGTTCGGGCTACGGGGGCGCGGAGCTCATCCGGCGGCTCCTCCTCCATCCCGAGGTGGCGCTCGCGCGCGTCGCCTCGGTCGACTACGTCGGCGAGCCGCTCGGCGCTGCGCACCCCTCGCTGGAGGGCGCCACCGACCTCGTCTTCGAGGCGCTCACCCCGGCCGAGGCCGCGGCAGGGATGGACGTCGTGCTGCTCGGGCTCCCGCACAAGGTCTCCTCGAAGGTGATGCCCGAGCTCCTCTCGAGCGGAGCGCGCATCGTCGACATGAGCGGCGACTTCCGGCTGAAGGACCCCTCCGCCTACGCGCGGCACTACGGGCAGACGCACCCGCACCCCGAGCTCCTGGAGCAGTTCGTCTACGGCCTCCCCGAGCTCTTCCGCGAGCGCCTGCGCGGGGCCTCTCGCATCGCCGCGCCGGGCTGCTTCGCCACCTGCATCGAGCTCGCGCTCCTGCCGCTCGCCGGGGCGGGCCTGCTCGAGGGCGTCGTGCACGTGCAGGGCCTCACCGGCAGCTCCGGCTCCGGGGCGGCGCCCTCGGCCGGCACCCACCACCCGGTGCGCGCCGGCAACCTGCGCGCCTACAAGCCGCTCCAGCACCAGCACGTGCCGGAGATCGCCGAGGTGCTCGCCCGCGCCGGGGCGAAGGAGCTCGCGCTCCGCTTCGTGCCGGTGTCGGCGCCGCTCGTGCGCGGCCTCCTCGCCACCGCCTTCGTGGAGCTGCCGGAGGCGTGGGGCGAGGCGAGGCTCCGGGCGCTCTACCAGGAGCGGTACGCGGGCGAGCCTTTCGTGCGGGTGCCACGCAGGCGACTCCCGGAGGTGGCCGCCGTCTCGGGCTCCAACTTCGCCGAGGTGGGCGTCTCGGTGGGGCCCGCCGTGAAGGGCCGGCGCACCGCCGTGCTCTTCGGCGCGCTCGACAACCTGGTGAAGGGCGGCGCCGGCCAGGCCATCCAGGACATGAACCTCGCCCTCGGCCTCCCCGAGACCCTCTCCCTCGCCGACACGGGGCCGTGGCCGCCGTGAGCTGCGGTCGCCGGATGAGGCCGCTCGCCTTCGCGGGCGAGCTCTCTCAGCATCACCCTCGCTCGCCCTGGAGTCCCGCATGCTGACGCTCGTCGTGAAGCTCGGAGGCGAGGTGGTGGCCTCGCCGGAGCTGCCCTTCATCGCCGACGACCTCGGGCAGCTCGTCGCCGCCTGGCACCGGGTGGCCGTGGTGCACGGCGGCGGTCCCCAGGCGAGCGCGCTGCAGCGCCGCCTGGGCGTGGAGCCGCACATCATCGCCGGCAAGCGCGTCACCGACGAGGCCGCGCTGGAGGTGCTGAAATACACGGTGGCCGGCCAGGTGAACGTCGACCTGCTGCGCCGCGCTGCTCGCCCGCGGGGTGATGCCGGTGGGCCTGCACGGCGCGAGCGGGCACATCATCCAGGCGCGCCGGAGGCCGCCCGGCGCTCGTCACCGGGGGCGGCGCCGAGCCGGTCGACCTGGGCCTGGTGGGCGACGTCATGGGCTTCAACCTGGGCCTTCTCTCCGACCTCCAGGAGAAGCGCATGGTGCCGGTGCTCTCCTGCCTCGGCTGCTCCTCCGCCGGCCAGCCGCTCAACATCAACGGCGACACCGTGGCGAGCCAGCTCGCCGGCGCCCTCCGCGCCGACGCCCTGGTGCTCGTCACCTCCACCCCCGGCGTCCTGCGCGACCTCTCGGACCCGGCGAGCCGCGTCGCCCGGATGGACCGCGCCGACTTCGAGCGCGGCGTGGCCGACGGCTCCATCTCCGGCGGCATGATCCCCAAGCTCGAGGAGAGCTTCGGGGTGCTCGCCGGAGGGGCGCGCTCGGTGGTCATCGTCGGGAAGCTCGGCCCCGGCGACCTCCTCCGCGCCGTCACCGAGCCCGGCAGCGTGGGGACGGTGCTCGGGGGGTGAGGGTTCTTCACGGCCTTCGCCTGCTCTGAAGCGCGACCTTGATTGGTGGACCCGTTCCTCTGACGGTGACCACCTCCGCGTCGGCTCCGCCGGCGGCTGCCGGAGGCCCCCCTACTTCGTCTTGTTGCGCTGGTCGAGCATCACCGTGACCACGATGAGGGAGCCGATCAGGATCTCCAGGATGAACGGGTTGATGCTGAGGAGGTTCCCGCCGTTCCGGAGGAGCTGCATGATGATGGCGCCGATCACCGTTCCGAGGACCGAGCCCTCGGCCCCCGAGAGGCTTGCGCCACCGATCACCGCCGCGGCGATCGCCTCGAGCTCGTAGCCCTGGCCGGCGGTCGGCACGCCGTTGGCGATGCGCGAGGCGAAGAGGATCCCTGCGACCCCTGCGAAGACGGGGCAGAGCACGTAGACGCCGATGGTCACCCTTCCCACCGCGATGCCGCTCAGGCGCGCGGCCTCCAGGTTGCTGCCGATGGTGTAGACGTTGCGGCCGAAGACGGTCCAGCGGGTGATGACGAAGGCGATCACCGCGAAGAGCGCCCACACCAGGATCATCGAGGGGATGCGCAGGTACTCGGTCTGGGAGAAGTGGGTGAACGAGCGCGGCAGTCCGGCCACCATGGCCGCCCCCGAGATGAGCATGATGACGCCCCTCACCACGGTCATCGTCCCCAGCGTGGCGATGAACGGGGGCACCTTGCCGTAGAAGATGACGAGGCCGTTCACCAGGCCCACCAGCCCGCTCGCCCCGATGGCGACCAGCATGGACACGAACGGGCTGACGCCGCTCGCCATCAGCATGGCGGCCACCATGCCGGAGAGGCCGACCACGGCGCCCACCGAGAGGTCGATCCCGCCGGAGATGATGACGAAGGTCATCCCCAGCGCCACGATGCCGTTGATCGAGGTCTGGCGGCCGAGGTTCGAGAGGTTCCGGACGGTGAGGAAGGTCGGGCTGGCGAAGGCGAGGAACACGAAGAGGATGGCCAGGATGAGCAGGAGAGAGCTCTCGGCAGCCCTGGGCCTCTTCAGGAGCCTGGAGAGGAAGCTTCCTGCTCCGGTCTTCGTCGCGTTCTCTGTCATGAGCTCTGGCCGGTGGTTGCGCTATTCCGACGCGAGCCGGCCGGTCTCGACCGCCGTCGCGTAGGCGAGGATGCGCTCGTCGCTGAACTCTTCTCGTTCCACGATCCCCATCTGGTGCCCCTCGCGCATGACGACGATCCGGTCGGCGAGGCCCATCACCTCGGGGAGGTAGGAGGAGACGATGATGACCGAGTCACCCTGCCCGACCAGGACCTCGAAGAGCCGGTAGATCTCGGCCTTGGCTCCGACGTCGATGCCCACGGTGGGCTCGTCGAAGATGAAGACGCGGCTCCCGCGGTTGAGCCACCGGCCGATGACCACCTTCTGCTGATTGCCGCCGGAGAGGAGGCCCACCCGCTGGGCGATGCTGGGCGTGCGGATGTCGAGCGCCTTCACGTAGCGGTTCGCCACCGCCCGCTCGCCGGCGAGATTGATGAAGCCGCGCCGGGTGATGGGCCCGTAGTTCCCCATGTTGACGTTGCGCGCCACCGAGAGCGCCATCGCCAGGCCCTGCTGCTTGCGGTCCTCGGGGAGCAGTCCGAGGCCCCTCTCGATGGCGTCGCCGGGGCTCCGCGGCGCGTAGGGCCGGCCGTGCAGGAGGAGCTCGCCGCTGTCGTACCGGTCCGCGCCGAAGAGGCAGCGCACGACGTCGGTCCTCCCCGAGCCGACGAGGCCGAAGAACCCCAGGATCTCACCCTTGCGCAGCTCGAAGCTCACGTCCTCGAAGCGGCCGCGCCGGCCGAGCCCACGGACCGAGAGCACGGTCTCGGCCGGGACGTGACGAGCGATCCCGTACATGTCCTCCATCTTGCGGCCCACCATGAGCGCCACCAGCTCCCGCTGGTTCGTCTCGCCGATCGGCATGGTGCGGACCCGCTTCCCGTCCTTGAGGACGGTGACCGTGTCGCAGATGGAGAAGATCTCCTCCAGCCGGTGGGAGATGTAGACGACCCCGACGCCGGCCTCCTTCAGCTTGCGGATGATCTCGAAGAGCTCCTGCGTCTCCTCGTTGGCGAGGAGCGCAGTGGGCTCGTCGAAGATCATCAGCCGGGCGTTGCCGTGCACCACCTTGGCGATGGTGATCATCTCCTGCTGGGCGACGGTGAGGTCCTTCACCAGCGCCCTGGGGTCGACCCGGATGCCGAGCGGCTCGCAGGTGGCGCGCGTGTCCGCCCAGATCCGCGGCCAGTCGACGAGCCCGCCGCGGGTCGGGAGCTTTCCCAGGAAGAAGTTCTCGCCCACCGAGAGGTGCCGGGCCAGGGTGACGTCCTGGTAGACCGCGCCCAGCCCGAGCGACCTCGCGTGGATGGGGTTCCTGATCTCCACCTTCTCGCCGTGCAGCGCGACGTGGCCGGTGTCGCTGCGGTAGGCGCCCATCAGGACCTTGATGAGCGTCGACTTCCCCGCGCCGTTCTCGCCGACCAGGGCGTGCACCTCGCCCGAGCGCACCACCAGGTCGACGCCGTCGAGGGCCTGCACCCCAGGGAAGGCCTTGGAGATGCCGGTCATCCTGACGATTCCTCTGGTCCGGGGCGTGGGTCCATCGGTCCTCGCTGCGGGGCCGTCCTGCCGGCGGGGATGGCCACTGGACTGCTGCTCCTGCTGCTCCATGACCGCCCGCGGTCGGCGCGCGACCGCGGGCGTGACAGCGCTGCTCGGCTCCTCGACCGGGGCGAAAAGCTTCAGTAGGAGGCGTCCGCCTTCTTCTTGCTCATGGGATTCGAGCAGGCCCTTGATCTCGGGCTGGTCCATGTTGTCCTTCTTCACCGCGGTGGCGCCGGTGTTCACGTAGGCCGGCAGCTTCTCGCCGGCCATGGCCTTGAGGCACGAATCCACGCCCTTGTAGCCCATGCCGTAGGGGTCCTGGAGGACGAGGGCGTGGATGGTCCCGCTGCCGAGCGCCTTCACCTCCTCGGGGTCGGAGTCGAAGGCCGTGGTCACCATCTTCCCCTGCCCCTTCTCCTCCGCCACCGCTCGCGCCACGCCGTCGCCGGTGTGGTTGTTGTCGGCGAAGAAGCCGATGAGGTCGGGGTTGGCCGACATGAGGTCCTTCGACACCCCCATGGCCTTCACGATGTCGTTGTCCACGTACTTCGTCTCCAGCACCTTCACGTCGGGTGCGATCTCCTTCAGGCGGGCGATGAAGCCCTTGTCGCGATCACCCAGCACCTGGATGCCCGCCATGGCCGAGATGACGGCGACCTTGCCCTTCAGCTCGACGTTCTTCGCCTTCAGCCCCTCCACCAGCATGTCGGCGGCCAGGGCTCCGCCCTTGGTGTTGTCGGTGGCGAGGAAGGTCTCGACCTCCGTATTCACCTTGTTGTCGATGGTCACGATCTTGGTGCCGGCCGCGCGGGCCTTCTCGAAGGCGGCCACCGGGGCGTCGGAGCTGGTCGAAGCCATCACGATGCACTTCGGGTTCTTGGCGATCACGTCCTCGAGGATGGCGAGCTGCTTGTCGATGTCGGCCTCGGACTTGGGCCCGTAGAGGGTGACCTTCACCTCGTCGGGGTGCTCGAGCTCGTAGTTCTTGGCGCCGACCCACACGTACTGCCAGAAGTCGGAGTCGGTGGCCTTGATGATGACGGGGATCTCCTCGGCCGCCAGCGCCGCGCCGCTCCACGGGGCCGCGGCGAGCAGGGGGAGGACTGCGAGTGCAAAGGCGAGCTTCTTCATGGGGGTCTCCTCTTGGGGCGCGCCGCAACCAGGGACTGCACACACTGACTGCAAACCAACGACTGGAAAGGGCGTTGCCGGCGCGGCTGGACCTGGAAGAGATCACTCAAGGCCATCCTCACCGGCGAGTCAACGACCCTCGGCGTGCCAGTTGGGTAGGATTCACTGTGGGCGACATGGGCTCCGGAGGTCGCGCCCCGGTCAGCCCCGCCGCGCCGCCTCGCGGTGCGCCGCCTTCCCGCGGATTGCCCCGGGAGGCGGGCCCTTTCGGAGGCCGGCAAGCCGTCGTCGGTGAGGACGCTCTGGAAGGCGTCGAGCCGGGCGAAGGCAGCGGGTCGCAGGCGCCCGAACTTGCTCGCGTCGACCACGAGGTGGCTGTGGCGCGCGCCCGCCATCGCCGCCTGCTTCACCGGCACCTCGTGAAAATGGAGCAGCTCACGCCCCGCTCGAAGTCCACCCCGCCCGCCGAGATGAAGGCGCGCGTCAGGGCCACGTGGCGGAGCTGGGTGAGCGTCTCCACCCCGTAGAACGTGGCCGACGAGGGGTAGAAGAGGCCGCCCAGCAGGATCACCTGGGTCTTCGGCCGGCGGCAGACGATGCTGGCGATGTTGAGCGAGTAACAGACCACCGTCAGCTCGAGCTCGGGCAGGACCTCGGCGAGGTGTGGCGTGGTGGTCCCGCAGTCGATGAAGACGGTGTCCCCCGGCTCGATGAGTGCCGCCGCCCGCCGCGCCGCCTCCTGCTTCGCCTGCGTGTGTGCGGTGTTCTCCGTTTCGAGCGCGTAGCGCGGCGCGCTGCCCGGCGCCTCCGCCTGGAAGAGGTGGCCGCCCAGGAAGGAGATGGGAGGCTCCGCGGCCTCGAGATCCCGGCGCACCGTCATCTCCGAGACGCCGAGCAACGCCGCCGCCTCCCGGAGGTGGAGCATGGAGCCGTCGGAGAGGGCCGCTCTCAGGCGGGCGAGCCGTTCGTCGCGACCGCCGCCGCGTCGCGTGGAGGCCTTCACTCTTCCGTTCATTCGAGCTCTCGTGGCGCCCGGGCCCTCGACGAGATTCGAGCCTTGACCGGAACGCGGGGCGATGTTAACAATTTCACATCGCTTGTTGCAATGTTCACATGCTCGTTCCACGAAGGGCTCCCGCCCGCGCGGGGCGCAGGAGAGGGAACCATGACGGAGCACCCCATCATCCGCGAGCCAGCCGATCTCGCGCCATTCATCGATCACACCCTGCTCGCGCCCCAGGCGACCGAGGCGCAGGTGGCGAAGCTCTGCGCGGAGGCGCGGACCCACGGCTTCCGCTCGGTGTGCGTGAATCCCATCCACGTGGGCTTCGTGGCCCGGGAGCTCGCCGGCTCGCGCTCGGTGGCGTGCTCGGTGGTGAGCTTCCCCTTCGGCGCGACGCCGGCCCGGAGCAAGGCGGCCGAGGCGGCGGCCGCGGTGGAGGACGGCGCTGCCGAGATCGACATGGTGCTGGCGCTCGGCCTCATGAAGGCGGGGAAGCTCGACGCGACGAGGGAGGACATCCGAGCGGTGAAGCAGGCCTGCGGCCCGGCGCTCCTCAAGGTGATCCTCGAGACCTGCTTCCTCACCGATGAAGAGAAGCTCGCGGCCTGCCGTCTCTCCGTGGAGGCGGGCGCCGACTTCGTCAAGACCTCCACCGGCTACGGCAGCGGCGGCGCCACCCTGGCGGACGTGAAGCTCATGCGGGGGGCGGTGGGCGATGCGCTGGGCGTGAAGGCCTCCGGTGGGATACGCACCTTCGAGGTGGCGAAGGCGATGGTCGAGGCGGGCGCCAGCCGGATCGGCGCCAGCGCCAGTGTGGTCATCGTGGGCGCCGGGTAAGGGGCTTTGAACGAGGGATGCGGACGCGAGGAGGGCGCTCCGGCCGATGCGGGCCGGGAGGCAGCGAGGTGGACGCTTGAAGTGCCGTGACAACTCGAGCAGTAAAACCGTAGGAGGAGGTCTCATGAAGAAGCTCATCACCGCCCTCGTCGCGGGCGCCCTCATGCTCTCCGGCGCCGCGCGCGCCGCGAGCGGCCCCGTCGACACGAGCAAGGTCCGGAAAGACATCACCGCCGACGCGGCCAAGAAGAAGTTCACCATCGCCACCGTGGTCAAGGTCGACGGCATCGCCTGGTTCGACCGCATGCGCGAGGGGGTGAAGCAGTTCAAGAGCGACACCGGCCACGACACCTGGATGCTGGGCCCGAGCCAGGCCGACGCCGCGGCGCAGGTGCAGATCGTGGAGAACCTCATCGCCCAGGGCGTCGACGCCATCTGCATCGTGCCCTTCTCGGTGGAGGCGGTGGAGCCGGTGCTGGCGAAGGCCCGGCAGAAGGGTATCGTGGTCATCGCCCACGAGGCGTCCAACATCCAGAACGCCGACTACGTGCTGGAGGCCTTCGACAACAAGGCCTACGGCGCAAATTTGATGGAGGTGCTCGGCAAGGCCATGGGCGGCGAGGGCAAGTACGTCGCCACCGTGGGCAGCCTCACCTCCAAGTCGCAGAACGAGTGGATCGACGGCGGCGTCGAGTACCAGAAGGCGCACTTCCCCAAGATGCAGCAGGTGACGAACCGCATCGAGACCTACGACGACGCCAACACCGACTACAACAAGCTGAAGGAGGTCATCACCACCTACCCCGACCTGAAGGGCATCCTCGGCGGGCCGATGCCGACCTCGGCCGGCGCCGGGCGGCTCATCGACGAGCGCGGCCTCAAGGGCAAGGTCTTCTTCGCCGGCACCGGGCTCGTCTCGGTGGCGGGCCAGTACCTCGAGAAGGGCGACATCCAGTACATCCAGTTCTGGGATCCGGCGGTGGCCGGCTACGCCATGAACATCGTGGCGGTGATGGCGCTGGAGAAGAAGGGCGGCGAGATCAAGGCCGGCCTCGACCTGGGCCTCCCCGGCTACACCAAGCTCACCACGCCGGAGGGCGCCAAACCGAACCTGCTCTACGGCGCCGGCTGGGTGGGCGTCACCAAGGAGAACATGGCGCAGTACAACTTCTAGCGGTCCGTAGCCGCAGAGCCTCGCCCGGCCTCCTCCCCCCGGAGGCCGGGTGGGGTGCAAGTCCACTCCTCGGCGCCTGCCGCACGAGCCATTCCTCCGGCGCAGGCGCGGGATCTCTCCATGCCCGAACCGCTGCTCGAGCTGCGCAACGTGAGCAAGAACTTCGCCGGCGTGCACGCGCTCGCCGACGTGAGCCTCCGCGTGGACCGGGGCGTCATTCACTGTCTGGCCGGGGAGAACGGCTCGGGAAAGTCCACCGTCATCAAGGTGATTTCGGGCGTGCACACCCCGGACGCCGGTGAGATCCTCATCGACGGGAAGCGCATCCACCACCTCACGCCCATTGGCGCCATCGCCCACGGCGTGCAGGTCATCTACCAGGACTTCTCGCTCTTCGGGAACCTCACCGTGGCGGAGAACCTGGCGCTCGGCACCGAGCTCCGGGCGCAAAGGCGCCTGGTGAGCTGGTCCCGCGTGCGCGAGGTGGCCCGGGAGGCGGTGGAGCGCCTCGGGGTGGAGCTCGACCTCGACGCCGAGGTCTCCACCCTGCCCACCTCCGGCCGGCAGCTCGTCGCCATCGCCCGCGCCCTCATGTCCGACGCGCGGCTGCTCATCATGGACGAGCCGACCACCGCCCTGACTGGCAAGGAGGTGGAGACGCTCTTCGCCATCGTGCGCGAGATCCAGGCCCGCGGCCTGGCGGTGCTCTTCGTCTCGCACAAGATGCGCGAGATGCTGGAGATCAGCGAGCGCATCACCGTGCTCCGCAACGGCAAGCTGGTGGTGGCCTCCCCCACCGCCGAGCTCACCGAGGCGAGCATCACCCGGGCCATGACCGGCCACGACATCGAGGGCCACCACTACCGCTGGCAGCCCGGCCGCCGAACCCCTCGCCGCCGCGCCTCGAGCTCCGCCACCTCTCGGTGAAGGGGCGCCTCCACGACATCAGCCTCACCGTGCGCCCGGGCGAGATCGTCGGCATCTCCGGCCTGCTCGGCTCGGGCCGCACCGGCCTCGCCCTGGCGCTCTTCGGGATGCTCCCGGAACACGAGGGCGAGATCCTCATCGACGGCGCGGCGGTGCGGCTCGCCTCCCCGCAGGACGCCATCGCCCACCGCATCGCCTACGTCCCGGAGGACCGCCTCACCGAAGGGCTCTTCCTCGCGCAGAGCATCGACCGGAACCTGCTCGCCAGCATCTACGACCGGCTCTCGCCGGCTCCTTCATCGACCGAGCAGCGCTCCCGCAAGGCCGCCGCCGGCATGATCGAGGACATGCAGGTCGTGACCCCGAGCGGCGACCTTCCGGTCATCACCCTCTCCGGGCGGCAACCAGCAGCGCGTGCTCATCGGCCGCTGGCTCCTCACCGAGGCGCGGCTCCTCGTCCTGAACGGCCCCACCGTCGGCGTCGACGTGGGCTCCAAGGCCGGCATCCACCAGCGCATCCGGGAGCTCGCCGAGAAGCGGGGCCTCGGCGTGATCGTGATCTCCGACGACGTCCCCGAGCTGCTGCAGAACTGCAACCGCATCCTGGTGATGCACCGCGGCCGGCTCACCGGCGAGCTCGACGCGGCGAGCACCACCGAGGACGAGCTCAACGACCGGCTGAGGGCCCTCACATGAGCGCGAACGGAGCGGTCGTGCCCGCGCGCCCCTCTCCCCTGGCGCGTCTCCTGCGCCGCTCGGAGGTGGTCATCCTGGCGGTGCTCGTCGTCGCCATGGTGGGCATCGGCCTCGTGAACCCCGCCTTCTGGCAGGCCCAGAACCTCTTCAGCCTGCTCCGCTCCAACATCGTCATCGGCATCATGGCGCTCGGCGTGCTGACGGTGATGATCTCCGGCGGCATCGACGTGTCGTTCCCGGCCTTCGCGGTGGCGGCCATGTACCTCACCGTGAAGGGCATGCTCGCCTATCGGCTACCAGGGCGTCCTCCTGCCCTTCGTGGCGGCCACGCTCATCGGCCTCGCGCTCGGCGCGCTGAACGGCGTTCTTCGTCCACTACCGTCCGGATGATCCCGCTCATCGTGACCCTCGGCACGGGCAGTGCGGTGCGCGGCTTCTTGCTCGGGGTGGTGGGCACGAGCATGGTGAACATCGACCGGATGCCGCCGTCGCTCATCGCCTTCGGGCGGCAGCAGCTCGTCACCGTCTCCTCGCCCGACGGCACGCGCTACGGGCTCACGGGGATGCTCGTCGCCTACCTCGCCCTGGCGCTCCTCGTCCACCTGCTGCTGCGCCACACCATGATCGGCCGGAGCGTGTACGCGCTCGGCGGCGACGCCGAGGCGGCGAAGCGGGTGGGCTTCAACGTCCGGCGCACCACCTTCTTCGTCTACTGCCTGGCGGGCGCGCTGGCCGGCTTCGCCGGCATCCTCCACAGCTCGATGATCTGGCTCGCCAACCCGCGCGACTTCGTCGGCCTGGAGCTCGACGTCATCGCCGCGGTGGTGCTGGGCGGCGCCAGCATCTTCGGCGGCAAGGGCAGCGTGCCGGGCACGCTCCTCGGCGTCTTCATGCTGGTCATGGTGAACAACAGCCTCATCATCATGCGCGTGGACACCACCTGGCAGCGCGTGGTGGTGGGCGCCATCGTCATCCTGGCCACGGCCGCCACCGCCTGGCGCGACCGGAAGCGGCAGGCCTAGGGGAACGCCATGGAAGCCGCGACCTCGGTGAAGCACCGCCTCACCCGCGCCCTCGGCGGCGACGGCAACCTCGTCGCAGCTCCTCGTCATCACCCTCGTCATCTTCGGGCTCATGGCGGCGCTGGTGCCGGACAAGTTCCTCCGGCCCTACAACTTCGAGTCGCTCACCTACCTCGCCCCCGAGCTCGGGCTGCTCTCCATCGCCATGATGATCGCCATGCTGACGGGCGGCATCGACCTCTCCATCGTCGGCATCGCCAACCTCTCGGGAATCCTGGCCGGCCTCACCCTGCACGCGATGGCCGGGGGAAATCGCGGGCCGGAGCTCGCCGGCATGCCGCTCTCCCGGGTGGCGGTGGGCGTCGCCGTGGCGCTCGGCACCGGCCTCGCGGCCGGGGCCCTGAACGGCCTCCTCATCACCCGGGCCCGCATCATCCCCATCCTCGCCACCATCGGCAGCGGGCTCGTCTTCACCGGCTTCTCGCTGGTGCTCACCGGCGGGCCGGCGCTGGTGGGCTACCCGAAGCTGTGGACCGCCATCGGCAACGGCCAGGCGCTGGGCCTCGCCCTGCCGCTCCTCGTCTACCTGGCCATCGCCGGGCTGGTGGCGCTCGTCCTCGCGCGCACCCCCTTCGGTGTGCACCTCACCCTCATCGGCACCAACGCCCGCGCCGCCCGCTTCGCCGGGCTGCGCACCCAGCGCGACATCTTCTTCTCCTACGCCGCCACCGGGGTGCTGGCGAGCGTGGCCGGCATCCTCCTCTCGGCGCGCATCAACGCCTCGAAATCCGACTACGGCGTCTCCTACCTCCTGCAGGCGGTGCTCATCGCGGTGCTCGGCGGCACGAACCCGGCCGGCGGCAGGGGCTCGGTGCTGGGCGTCACCCTGGCGGTGGTGGCGCTCATGTTCCTCTCGTCCGGCTTCCAGCTCATGCGCTTCTCGAACTTCCTCGTCGACTTCATCTGGGGCGTCTTCCTGCTCCTGGTGATCGCCCTCAACGCCCTGCGGAACCGCAGGCGCACCCGCTGACCTGCCGCCGGTTCACCGAAAGGAAACAGGCATGACCGAGACGACCGTTCACCTCACCCGGGCCATGTTCGGCGAGGCCGAGCGCCCGCTCCTCGCCGCGGGTGAGCTCACGGCGGTCACCTTCCGCTACCCGAGCGGCATCGAGGCCGTGCGCCTCTCGAACCGCCGCGGCCAGCTCGTGGTGCTGCCCTTCTACGGACAGATGATCTGGGGCGCGGTGATGGACGGGGTCGACCTCACGATGAAGAACATGTTCGCCATGCCCCGGCCCGCCCACGACATCGCCGGCACCTACGGCTGCTTCGCCTTCCACAGCGGCCTCCTCCGCAATGGCTGCCCCTCTCCCGAGGACACGCACGCGCTCCACGGCGAGATGCCGACCGCGCCGATGGACGCGGCCGCGCTGCAGGTGGGAGAGGACGGCGAGGGGCTCTACCTGCGCCTCGCGGGCGAGCGCGAGTACGTGATGGGCTTCGGCGCCCACTACCGCGCCCGTCCGTCGGTGACCTTGCGGCCTGGCAGCGCCCTCTTCGACATCGCCATGGAGGTGGTGAACGCCGGCGGGGCCCCCATGGACCTCATGTACATGTGCCACATGAACCACGCCTTCGCGGCGAACGGCCGGTTCGTGCAGCCGGCGCCCTTCACGCCGGAGGCCACGCGGGTGCGCACCGCCGTGCCCGGCCACATGCAGCGCACACCGCGCTTCGACGCGCTCCTCGAGCGGCTGGCGAAGGACCCCTCGGCCATGGAGACGCTCTCCGAGCCCGAGGCCTACGACCCGGAGCAGGTCTTCTACCTCTCGGGTTTGCGCACCGACGGTGAAGGCAGGACGCACCTCATGCTCCTGCGCCCCGAGGGCGACGCCTTCGCCGTCTCCTACGACCCGAAGCTCTTTCCACACGCGGCGCGCTGGGTGCTCTACAACGCCGACCAGCAGGTGGCCGCCCTGGCCCTGCCCTCCACCTGCGAGCCGGAGGGGTACCTCGCCGAGCGGAGGAAGGGGAACGTCCGCCGCCTCGCGCCGGGTGAGAAGGCCTCCTTCACCGTGCGCACCGGCTACCTCGACCGCGAGGACGCGGCGCGGATGGCCGAGAAGATCGCCCACCTCTGAAGAGAACCGGGAGCGCCCAATGGCCCGCATCGCCGTCGTCGGCAGCAACATGATCGACCTCATCACCTACGTCGTCCGCATGCCGGAGGCCGGGGAGACCATCGAGGCGCCCCGCTTCGAGATGGGCTTCGGCGGCAAGGGGGCGAACCAGGCGGTGGCCGCGGCGCGCCTGGGGAGCGAGGTGATGATGGTCACCCGGGTGGGCGACGACGCCTTCGGCAAGAACTACCTGGAGAACTTCCGCGCCCAGGGCATCGACGTGAGGCACGCCGCCCCGGCGCCGGGCCTCTCGAACGGCGTCGCGCCCATCTTCGTCGACCCCTCGGGAGAGAACCGCATCCTCATCGTGCAGGGTGCGAACACCCAGCTCTCACTGGCCGACGTGGACCGCGCCGCGGAAGACCTCCTCCGGTGCGACCTCATCCTCCTGCAGCTCGAGGTGCCGCTCGAGACCGTCTACCACACGGTCGCCTTCGCGGCGGGCCACGGCAAGGAGGTGGTGCTGAACCCCGCCCCGGCCCACCCCGAGCTCGACGTGGGGCGCCTCGGTGGCCTCTCCTTCCTCGTCCCCAACCAGACGGAGCTCGCGCTCCTCTCGGGCCTCCCCACCGGCACGGTGAAGGAGAACGAGGCGGCGGCGCGGCACCTCATGGGCCGGGGCATCCGCACCGTCATCGTCACCCTCGGCGGGGACGGTGCGCTCCTCGTCACCGGTTCGGGTGCCGAGCACGTCCCCGCCGTGCGCGTCGCGCCCGTCGACACCACCGGAGCCGGCGACGCCTTCATCGGCAGCTTCGCCCACCACTACGCCGCCTCGCGCGACGTCCGCGGGTCGCTCGGCCAGGCGGTGCGCTACGCCGCCCACTCCATCACCCGGCCGGGCACCCAGAAGTCCTACGCCACCGGTGAAGAGTTCAGGGCTTTCTGCGCCGGGCTGTAGGGCCCGCTCCCCGGTCGGTGCGAGCCCCTTCTCTTCGCGGCGCCCCGAGCCCAGGATCGGGAGGGTACGGCCATGACGCCCCTCGACCTCTTCCTCTCCTTCGGCGCGGCCGCCGCAGCGGGCCTCCTCATCGGCCTGGAGCGCGAGCGCTCCGGCCGCCCGCAGCGCCGGCGCAGCTCCTTCCTGGGCGGCTCGCGCACCCACCCGCTCTTCGCGCTGGTGGGCGCGGTGGGCGCGCTGCTCGCGGAGGAGATGGGACCCTGGCCGCTGCTCGCGAGCCTGCTCGCCCTGGTGGCACTCCTCGTCGTCTCCTACCTCGACGAGGTGCGGCGCACCGACGAGCGCGGCATCACCTCCGAGGCGGCCTTCCTCCTCACCTTCCTGCTCGGGGCGCTCGCCACCTCGCGCGGCGTCGTCGAGCCGGCGCCGCTGCGCGCCCTCACGGTGGTGGCGCTGGCGGTGGTGGTGACGCTCCTCCTCTCCTCCAAGCCGGCGCTGCACCCCTTCGTGCGGCACCTCGATCGCGCCGACGTGAGCGCGAGCCTGAAGCTCCTCGTGGTGGCGGTGGTGGTCATGCCCCTCCTCCCCGACCGCGCCATGGGGCCCCTCGACGCGGTGAACCCCCGCAGCGTGGGGCTCATCGTGGTGCTCATCGCCGGGGTGAGCTTCGTCGGCTATGCGGCCATCCGCTGGCTCGGCCCCGGGCGAGGCCTCGGCCTCACCGGGCTCCTCGGCGGGATCGCCTCCTCCACCGCGGTCACCCTCTCGCTCTCGGGGCAGGCGCGCAGGGCGCCCGGCCTCTCGGCGTCACTCGCGCTGGGGGTGATGCTCGCCTCGGCGGTCATGTTCGTCCGGGTCGCGGTCCTCCTCGCCGTGGTGAGCCCCACCCTCCTCCTCGCGGCGGCCGCCCCGCTCGGAGCCATGCTGGCGGCGGGGCTCCTCGGCAGCGCCTTCCTCTACCGCGCCTCCCGCGCCTCCTCGGGCACCCCCGACGCCTCGGTGCGCTTCTCGAACCCGCTCGAGCTGGGACGAGCGGTGAAGTTCGGCCTCCTCTTCACCCTGGTGCTCGTCGGCAGCAAGGCCGCCTCGGCCTGGCTCGGCGAGGGCGGCACCTACGCCTCCGGGGTCATCGCCGGCACCACCGATGTCGACGCCATCACCCTCTCGATGGCCGACCTCGCGGGCGGCGTGGTGGCGCTGCGGGCGGCGGCGGTGACGGTCTTCCTCGCCACTGCCACCAACACCGTCACCAAGGGTGTCATGGCCGCGGTCCTCGGCGGCTGGAGCTTCGCGCGCCGGCTCGCGCCCTGGTTCGGCCTGACCGTGGCGGCGGGGGCGGTGGCGCTCCTCCTCTTGCGGCCCTGAGCGTCCGGCCTCCTCGAGGCGAGGAGTCGCGCTCCAGGGCGCGGGCGCCGAACGGTCAGTCGAAGGGCACCGCGTCGACCCGCTCGCCAGCCGACACGCCGAGGAGCTGCCGCGCCCTCGCGGGGAGGAAGGCGAGGCCCCTCTCCACCCGCAGCGGGGCGCACACGGCGCGGAACGCCCCGAGCCCTCGCCGCGCTCGACCGCCCCCTCGCGTCTCCACCGCCACGAGAGCGAGAGGTGCGCCGCCGCTCGCGCGCAGGGGCTCGGGCGCCAGCCGGAGCCGCCGGTGCGCGCGGACGAGCGTCACCTCGGAGAGCTTCGCCTCGTAGTGCGGGCCGCCATCGAAGGGGTCGATGCGGTCGACGTACCGGAAGCCGAGCCGCGTGAGCATGTGTTTCACCCCCTGGGTGTCGGGGCCCACCGTGCCGAGCAGGCGCTGCACGTGCGGGGGAAACAGCGTGGCGTAGAGGTCACCCGCGGGGAAGAGCTGCTGGATGAACTCCTTGTTGGCGCGCGAGAGCTTGTCGGCGGTGGGGTAGTCGAGGCCGGTGAAGCGCTTGCCGCACGCCTCCCAGAAGGCGCTCTTCCCGTCCGGGAGGAGCGGCGGCATGAGCTCGGCGAGCACCTTCTCGCGGAAGCGGCGCCGGTGCATGGCCATGTAGAGGAAGCGCACGTGGGCGAGCTGCTTTCCCGGCTTCGAGGGGCCGCCCCGGTCTCGCGGGCGCACCACCAGGCCGCCCACCTCGGTGGGGCCGTCGTAGTGGTAGCCGATGGAGAGCACCCGGTGGCGGAAGTGGCGGTCGAGCGTCGAGGAGTAGTGCTCGCGCTCCGACACGTCGAAGAAGGTGCAGGGCGACTCGCGGGTGCCGTGCTGGGCGATGATCATCGAGGTGCCGAGCACGCGGCCCGAGCGCGGCTCCTCGAGCACGAAGACGTAGGAGCGGCGGAGCGGCGGGAGCTCGCCGGCGAAGCTTTGGCGAGAGCGCTCGATGATCTGCGCGAGCGCCCGCTCGTCGTGCGGCAGGTTCACCGAGTCGAGCTCGGCGGCGAGGGCGCGCAGCGCCGGGCGGTCGGCCCTCTGGGCGTCGCGGAGGAGGAGCACCGTGGGTGGATGAGTACCACGGAGCCCGGCACCGGTAGCCGGCCTTGCCCCCGGGCCGGGGACGTGACATCCCCCACCCCATGCGAGCGGTGGTGCAGCGCGTGTCGCGCGCCGAGGTGCGGGTCACGGGCGAGGTGGTGGGCGCCATCGGGCGCGGCTTCCTCGTGCTCCTCGGTGTCGCCACCGGCGACGAGGAGGGGACGGCCCTCGCGCTCGCCGACAAGGTGGCCGGCCTCAGGCTCTTCGACGACGCGGCCGGCAAGATGAACCTCGCGCTCTCGCAGGTGGGAGGCGCGGCGCTGATCGTCTCGCAGTTCACCCTCCTCGGCGACGCCCGCAAGGGGAACCGGCCCGGCTTCACCGCCGCCGCCCCGCCGGAGGAGGCGAACCGGCTCTACCAGCGCTTCTGCGACCGGCTCCGCGAGAAGGGGCTTGCGGTGGCGACGGGCACCTTCCGCGCGCACATGGAGGTGGAGCTGGTGAACGACGGCCCGGTGACCCTCATCCTGGAGCAGGGCCGCGGCTAGCCCGAGCAAGGAGTGCCCATGTCCGATTGCCTCTTCTGCAAGATCGTCGCGAAGGAGATCCCGTCGAAGGTGGTCTTCGAGGACGGCGAGACCGTCGCCTTCGAGGACGTGAACCCCCAGGCGCCGGTGCACCTCCTCGTCGTCCCCCGCCGGCACGTCGCCACCCTGAACGACCTCGCACCCGCCGACGACGCGCTCCTCGGCCGCCTCCAGCGGGTGGCAGCGCGGCTCGCCAGCGAGCGGGGGATCGCCGAGCGCGGTTTCCGCACGGTGATGAACTGCAACCGCGAGGCGGGTCAGTCCGTCTTCCACCTCCACCTGCACCTCCTCGGCGGGCGGCCCATGGCCTGGCCTCCCGGATAGCGCCCGGCGAGCCCCGCGAGCTGAAGTGCCTCCGGTGGTTCGCCCGCCCGAACCCGGACTGCGACGCCAGCGCGCTGCGGCAGCCGACGGGCCCGCCCGCCAGCTTGACCCCCCCTTCCGGTTCCACTACGCTTCCCCCCTGGCCCGAGCCCCGAAGGGCGCGACTTTCCTGCGTGAACTTCTTCTTCTCGCAGGGCGCCACGGCTGGCTCTCGCCCACGCCCTCCGGCCGATGGCAGTCGACAAGAACAGAGTCGCCGCCGACGCGACCAAGCTCGTCCAGAAAGGGCAGTTCGACAAGGCGATCCGGGCCTACGAGAAGATCCTGGCCGAGGATCCCAGGGACGTCCGCGTCCTGCTCAAGATCGGAGAGCTCCAGCAGAAGAAGGGCGACACCGGCGCCGCCGCCGCCACCTTCGGGCGGGTGGCCGACGCCTACGCCGAGCAGGGCTTCTTCCTGAAGTCAGTCGCCGTCTTCAAGCAGATGCTGAAGCTCTCCCCCGACGACGCGCGGGTGAACGAGCGGCTGGCCGCGCTCTACCAGCAGCTCGGGATCCTGTCCGACGCCATGGCCCAGCTGCAGGTGGTGGCGGCGGCGGCCGAGAGGAGCGGCGACGACGTGAAGCTGCTGGAGATCCTCCAGCGGATGACCGAGCTCGAGCCGGAGAACGTCCCGGCGGCGGTGCGGCTCGGCGAGCAGCACGCGCGGCGGGAGGAGAGCGCGCAGGCGCTCACCCACCTCCGGCGCGCCTCCGAGGTGCTGCGCCGCGGCAACCGGGCCGAGGAGTGGCTCAAGGTGGCCGAGCGGGTCGCCTTCCTCGACCCGGAGGACCTGCCGCTCACCCGCGAGCTCGCCAACGTCTACCTCGCCAAGGGCGACACGAAGCGCGCGCTCGGGAAGCTCCAGCTCCTCTTCAAGGCCGACCCGAAGGACGCCGACACCCTCGCGTCGCTGGCGCAGGCCTTCCGCGACCTCGGGCAGACTGCCAAGACCATCTCCGTCTACCGCGAGCTCGCCCACCTCTACGCCGAGCGCGGTCGCGCCGAGGACGCGCGCGGTGTGTGGCGCCGCGTGCTCGAGCTCGACGCGAACGACGAGGAGGCGAACGCGGGTGCCGGCGCGCCCCACGCACCCGCTGCCGTGCCCGCGGGAGAGGCTGCCTCCTCGCGTCCGTCCGCGCCTCCACCACCTGCTTCACCTTCCGCCGCGCCGGCCGGCCCGCGCGCGCTCGGGCCCGAGGCCATCCCCAAGCTCCTCACCGAGACCGACGTCTATGTGAAATACGGGCTGCACGAGAAGGCGCTCGAGCACCTCCGCAAGGTCTTCGACCTCGACCCCGACCACCTCGAGGCGCACGAGAAGGCGCTCCGGCTGCGCGGCCTGCGCAACGACCCGGCCGGCGCCGGCGAGGAGGCCGTACACGTCGTCCGCCTGGCGCGGGCGCGCGGCCTGGAGGGGCACGCGGTGGCCGCCCTGGAGCGGTTGCGCGAGATCGCGCCCGACCACCCCGTGCTCGCCGCGCTCTCGCGCCCCGGGGCGGTGGGCGCAAAGCGCGCCACGGCGAGCCCGGAGGAGCGCCCGCTCGATGAGGACGCGGTGGTGGATGCGGCGGCCAGGGCCGAGGAGGAGGCGCACGCGGGCGGCCCCGACGAGCTCCTCGTGGAGGTGGAGACCCCCGACGAGCTCCTCGACGAGGCCGAGGTGGTGGAGATCGTCGACCTCGAGCCCCTCGACGACGAGAGCGATGGGGGCGAGGCCGGCGAGGCCGGGGCCCACGGGGTCGAGTCCGATGAGACCGCCCGAGGTCCGGCGCACGGAGCCGTGGCGCCCGTTGGCCGCTCCCCGGTTCGCGAGGGCCGGGCCGCGGAGCCGTCCCGCGACGAGCTGGCGGCGGAGCCCGAGCTCGGCACCGAGCCGTGGCCCGAGCCGCCTCCGCGGCGCGCCCCCTCGGCGGAGCCCCTCGTCCCGGAGCAGCCGGGGGGCGAGGAGGGGGCGGAGGACCTCGACGACGAGCTCGCCGAGATGGCCTTCTTCGTGGAGCAGGGGCTCCTCGACGAGGCGCGCGAGGCGCTCGCCAACCTGCGCGCCTTCTACCCGGATCATCCGAAGCTCCTAGCGGCCGAGGCCGCGTTGCCTCCTCGCTCCTCGACGCCGGAGGGCGAGGAAGGCCATCCGGGCGCTGGCACGGGTGCGCCGCGCTCCGCCGCGAGACTCGCGCCGCGCTCCGGCGAGGAGCTGGCTCCGATCCACGAGCTCGAGCCGGAGGCCACCCGCGAGCACACCACCACCGGCAGCCGGGCGCTGGGGGAAGACTTCGGGGTCTCCGCGGAGAACGTGCTCGACCAGTTCCGGCGCGGGGTGGCCGAGTCGGTGCGCCCCGAGGACCAGGAGACGCACTACGACCTCGGCATCGCCTACAAGGAGATGGGCCTCCTCGACGACGCCCTGCGCGAGCTCGAGCTCGCGCTCGCCGGCGGCGCCCAGCGCAAGGAGGTCGATTGCCTCACCATGGTCGGGCTTTGCCGCATGGAGAAGTCCGAGCCGCGCGCAGCCATCGAGGCGTTCGAGCGGGCGCTGCGCTCGCCCTCGCTCACCGAGGAGGCGGGGTGGGCGCTCCGCTACGAGCTCGGTGGGGCCTACCAGGAGGCCGGCGACCGCGAGGCGGCCCTCTACTACTTCCAGGCGGTGGTGGCCGCCGACGCGAGCTATCGCGATGCCCGGGCCCGGGCGGCCGCGCTAGGGGGCGGCGCCGGTCGTGCCCCCGCGGCCGCGCGGTCTTGAGCGCCTCCGCACCGCGATGAGGCGCCGGCTTTCCCTCGCCCTCCTGGCGCTCCTCGTCGTGGGGCTGGGAGCGGCCCTCCTCGTCCTGCGCACGCCCTGGGCGGGGGCGCGGCTGTGCGACCTCGCGGCCTCGCGCGCGCGCGTCGCGTCAGGCCTGGAGGTGTCGGTCGGCGCCTGCCGCGTCGACCCCTTCCGCCTGGAGCTGCAGGTGAAGGAGCTGCGGGTCGGGCCCCTCTCGTCACCGCTCCTCACCGCCGCCGCGGCCCGCGTGAGGGTCGCCACCCTGCCGGCACCCGGACGCCAGCTCGCCCTCGCCGAGCTGTCGCTTCAGCGCCCGAGGATCAGGCTGGCCCTCCCGGCCTCCGATGGCTCCTCCACCTCCACCTGCCCCCCACCCGCGCTCCGCGCGCTCCCCATCCGCGACCTGGAGATCACCGAGGGGGCGCTCGACCTCGCGTGGCCCGGCGGGGAGCGTTTGACGGTGGAGCGCCTCGACGTCCGCGCCGCGACGCCGCTCCTGCGCCGAGCCCTCTCCTCGCTCACGCGCCGCGCGCCCTCGTGGACCTCGCTCGAGCTCTCGCTCTCCGGCGCTCGGATCACCCGCGGATCGCGCACCCTCACCGTCGATGCCGCGCGGGTGCTCGCCGGGGTGGCCCGCGACCTTTCCCGCGTGGAGCTCTCGCTCGCCACCGCGGAGGTGGGCGGGACGACGCTGGCCGCGGCGGGAACCGTCGACGACCTCTGCCACCCCACCTTCGACCTCGCGCTGAGCGGTGCCGCAGACCTTCCCGCGCTGGCCGCCCTGGCGGGGTGGGGCTCCCCGGTGAAGGGGCGAGCCCATGCCGATGCGCAGCTCACCGGCACGCTCGCGGATCCCCGCATCGCCGGCGAGCTGCGCCTCGTGGCGATCGACCTCGACGGATGGCGGGTGGGCGACGCCTCGATCCGCCTCGCCCTGCAAGGCCGGGAGATCCGGGTGGAGGCGATGGAGCTTCCGGCCGAGGCGACGCGCGGCCGGGTGACGGCCCGCGGCAAGCTCCACCTCGGCCCGGAACCGACGCTCGAGGCCGAGGCCGACCTGCACGACTACCAGCTCGGCGAGCTCCTGTCGCGCCTTCAGCTCCCTGGCGCCTGGGTGATGGGCCGGATGACCGGCAAGGTGAGCGCGAAGGGGACGGTCTCGCCGCTCCGCCTCGCCGGACAGGCGAGCCTCGACCTCGCCGACTTCCGCGTGCTCGACCACGGTTGGGAGAGGTGGCGGTTCGACGAGCGACCCGTCCTCGAGCTCGCGCGCGCCCACCTCGAGGGGCCGGTCCGGGTGGACCGCTCGGCCGTGCGGCTCGACGGCGTGCGCCTGAAGGTGGGCCGGGGCCAGCTCACCACCCGCGGCGCGCTGCACTTCACCGAGGCGCGCGGCTTCGAGCTTTCGGTCGATGGTCAGGCCGACCTCGCGCGCCTGCGGCGCGTGGGGGGCCTCGAGCTCTCGGGGCTCGCCACGCTCACGGGCGTCACCGTCCGCGCTGCACCCTACGGCGAGCCAGCGGTGAAGGGCGCCCTGGACGTGGAGGGGCTGCGCCTCCTCACCCTCGATCTCGGCCAGGCGGCTGCCGCCGTCGACTATGCGCCGAGCGTGCTCCGGTTCCACGACGTCTCGGGCAGGAAGGGCCTCACGCGTTACGGCGCCGAGGTGGCGGTCGACCTCCGGGCCTCGCCCACCCGCCTCGCCGAGGGCCGCTTCTCCATCGACGGCCGGCTGCGCGACGCCTTCCAGGCGGTGGAACCCTGGCTCCCCGGGGCGGCGCGGGTGCGCGAGGTCCTGGAGGCGCCCGTCACGCTGCGTGGAACCGCCTCCGGGCCGGTGGAGAGGCTCGACGCGTCCTTCGAGGGTGAGCTCGGCGCGGGCACCCTCTTCGGGCACGACTTCGACGGCGGCCGCCTCGCAGGCGAGATCGAGGCCGCGGCCCGCGTGCGCTTTTCCCGGCTCGAGCTCCGGCGAGGAGAGGGGAGGGCCGAGGCGCGCGGAACCATCGGGTTCGCCCCGCCCTTCCCCTGGGAGCTCGCCGGGAAGTTCGACGCCGTCCGGCTGGCCGAGCTCGGGCTCGGAGGTCCGAGCCTCGGGGGGGAAGTAGGAGGGGCGGCGAGCCTGCGTGGGTCCGCCGGGCGGCCGGTGCTCACCCTGGAGGCGCGGAGCCCGGCGCTTTCGGTGGAGGGCGTCTCCCTCGGCTCCGCCGACCTGGGGGCCGTGCTCGATGGTACCGCGCTCGACCTCACCGCCTCGGCCGATGGCATTGCCGTTCGCGGGCGCGCCACCCTGGCTGGCCAGGCTCCGTTCGAGGCGCGCGCCGCGGTGGACGTCCCCGATGCCCTCCGGCTCCTCCCGGGCGGCCGTCCGTTGGGGCTCGCCGCCCGGCTGCGAGGCGAGGCCAGGCTCTCCGGCGACCTCGCCAATCTCCCCCGCGCGGCGGGCGAGCTGCGGCTCGACACGGCCAGGATCACCTACGGTGACTTCGAGGTGAAGGAGGCGGCGCCGGTCGTGCTGGCGCTCGAGGGGGGGCGCCTCCGCGTGCGCGCGCTCGACCTCCGCGGTCCCAACACCCGCCTCGCCCTCTCCGGCGCGGTGGAGGCCGGCGGGGCGCTCGCGCTCGACGCGCGCGGCGCACTCGACCTGCGCCTGGTGGGGGGTGTGCTCCCGGGGGTGCAGGAGCCTCGAGGGCAGCTGGGGCTGGAGGCTCACCTGGGCGGCACGGTGAGGGAGCCGCGCCTGGTGGGTACCGGCCGCGTCCGCGACGCGAGCTTCACCCTGCGCGACCTCCCGGTGTCGGTGGCGGGGCTCGGGGGACCGCTCACCTTCTCCCAGAACCGCGTGCTCTTCGACGGGCTCCAGGCGGCGGTGAACGGCGGCGCCACCACCCTCTCCGGCGAGCTCACGCTGCGGCGCCTGTCGCCGGCTCGGGTGCGAGTCGCCGCCGACCTGTCTGAGGTCCCGCTCCGGGTGCCGGAGTGGCTGCCCTCCACCGTGACGGGCAGGCTCCAGGCCGTGGGCTCCTTCGAGGCCATGGCGCTCTCGGGAAAGCTGCACGTGGTGAGGGCGCTCTACGCGCAGCCGGTGGACTTCGAGCGCCGGCTGCTGGAGGTGCCCGGGCGAAGGCCCCCGCCGCGCCCCTACGACCGCGCGGGGGAGTGGGTGACGCTCGACATCGGGCTCGCGGTGGATGGCGACGCGCGCATCGACAACGACCTCGTGCGGGCGGGGGTGCAAGGTGACCTCACCCTCACCGGCACGCTCGCCGGCATCGGGCTCCTCGGCAACCTCCGCCTGAAGGAGGGCGCCCGCGCCAGCTTCCGCGGCAACGAGTTCGCGCTGCGCCACGGCGTGCTCGACTTCACCGATCGGCGAAAGATCCGGATGAGCCTCGACGTGGAGGGCGAGGCGCAGGTGAACGACTACCAGGTGGCGCTCCACCTCACCGGGCCGTGGGAAGACCCCGCCCTCCAGCTCTCCAGCCAGCCGGCGCTCTCCCAGCGCGACCTCGTGACCCTGCTCTCGCTCGGCTACACCACCCGTGACACCACCGCCGCCGGCGGGGCCGGGGGCGCCGCCGCGGCCGCGGCCGCCCAGGCCCTCTTCAGCGCCTCCGGGCTCGACAGCCAGGTCCGCCGCTTCGTGCCGAAGGGGACCCTCTTCCGCGACTTCACGGTGCGCATCACCAGCGGCTACTCCGAGGCCTCCGGCCAGGTGGAGCCGCGCGCCGAGGTGGAGTCGCGACTCCTCGACGAGCGCTTCCGCCTGCGCTACCAGGCCCCCCTCGCCAGCGCGCGCGGGCAGCGCGCCCAGGCGGAGATGCGGCTCGGGCCCCGCACCTCGCTCCAGTACGGCTGGGACAACGAGAGCACCGAGGTGGCCTCCGGCGGCGATCACGGCCTCGACCTCAAGTTCCGCTGGGAGTGGAACGATTGACGGCCGGCCGCGCCGCGAAGGCCGCGCTCTTCCTCGCGCTCCTCGCGCTCCACCCGCTGCATGGCGCGGCCCTGGAGGCGCGCCGGGAGGCCGCCCTGGCCGGAGGTGACGCCTCGCCGATGCCGGGCGGCCCGCTCGTGCGCCAGGTGAGGCTGGAGCTGCCGCCCGGCGAGGAGGCCGGGGGGCTCGCCGAGCTCCTGGAGGTGAAGGCCGGCGACCGGCTCTCGCCGCGGGCGGTGCGCCGCAGCGTGGAGCGCCTCTACGGCACCGGTCGCTTCGCCAACGTGGTGGCGCGGGAGCGCGCGGTCCCGGGCGCCGCGGGCGAGGTGGCGCTCGTATTCGCCTGCCAGCAGAAGGAGCTCGTCGCCGCCGTGGAGGTGGGCGTGCGAGGCGAGAGGCCGGCGGTGGAGGACGAAGAGCTCCTCCGCGCCTCCGGGCTGGCGGCGGGGAGCGAGCTCTGGCCGGGTCGCCTGGAGGCAGCCGCCGAGCGGATGCGCGCGCTCCTGGCGAGGCGCGGCTGGCGCGCCGCGCGCGTACGGGCAGGGGCCGCGCCCACGGCCCCGCCGGAGGGCGGACTGCGGGTGACGTTCACCGTGGAGGCCGGCCCCCCCCTCGTCGTGGAAGCGCTCATCCTCGTTCCCAGGCCCTGGGCCGCCCCCGCGGCGGCCGGCCGCTCGGCCGGACCGCTGGCCGCCCCTGGGCTGCCCGCGGGGATCGGCGAGGGGCTCGCCACCCGTGCGGGCGCGGTGCTCGACCTGGAGGCGCTGGAGGCCGACCTCCGCACGCTCACGGAGAGGCTGCGCCGCGCGGGCCACCTGCGGGCGCGGCTCGGACGACCCGAGATTCGAGCGCATGGGAGGTGCAGCGGGAGGCTCGCCCCGGGCGCTGGTGCGCATCGCCGTGGCACCGGGGCCGCGCGTGAAGTTTCGATTCCGGGGTGCCGGCGGTGCGCTCACGGAGCGCGAGCTGCGGCGAGAGCTGGGGCTCGAGGGTGAGGGCCTGCTCGACGCGCCCGCGCTGCAGGTGGCCGCCGCCCGGCTCCGGACCTACCTCGTGTCGCAGGGGTACGCCGAGGCGCGGGTGCGCGAGTCGGAGCGCCTTCGCGGCGACGAGCTCAGCCTGCTCTTCGACCTCGACCTCGGGCGGCGCTACCTCGTGAGCGAGGTGCGCTTCGCCGGGGAGGAAGGGCGCGATCCTGCGGCCCTCCGGCAAGAGCTGGAGGCCGCGCTCCTCGAGCTCGCGCCGGCCGACCGGCGCGGGGGCGAGGCCGAGGCGGAGCGGCTCACCACGGCGAGCGCCACGCGCGACGGGCCACCTTCGCGGGCGACCGCGGACCCGCGCCGGGTGTGGAACCCGCCGCTCTGGGAGCAGGCCGCGGCGAGGCTCGCGGAGCGCGACCGCGCCGAGGGGTGGCTCGAGGCGGCGCACGAGGGGACGGAGGTCGTGCTCGACCGCCGCACCGGCACCGCCGCGGTGGAGCTCCGCTTCCGGCGCGGGGTCCGGACCCGCGTCGAGCGGGTGGAGCTCGACGGTGACGAGGCGATACCCGAATCCGAGCTGCGCCCGCTCGTCAGGCTCCGCGCCGGCGACCCGCTCGCTGCCGCCGAGGTGGAGGCGAGCCGCGCGGCGCTGCTCGAGCTCTACGCCCGGCGCGGCTTCGCCTACGCGCGGGTGGAGGAGTCGGAGGAGCTCTCGTCCGACCGCGCGCGCGCCGTGGTGCGCTTCGCGCTGCACGAGGGGCCGGAGGTGCGGCTCGGCTCCGTCGAGGTGAGCGGGGCGCGCCGCACGCGCGAGGACGTGGTCCGCGAGGTGCTGGCGCTCCGGCCGGGCGACCTCTACCGGCCCGAGTCGGTGGCGCGCGGCCAGGCGGCGCTGCTCCGGCTGGGCGTCTTCCGCTCGGTGAACCTGCGGCTCGCCGATCCGGAGGTGGCCGGCCCCCTGAAGGACCTCCGGGTCGAGCTGGTCGAGGGCCCGTACATGACGCTCTCGCAGGGAATCGGCTTCTCGCTGGCGAACGGCCCGCGTGCCACCCTGGAGCTCACCCGGCCGAACCTCCTCGGAAAGGCGCTCGAGCTCACCGCGCGCGGCAAGGTGAACTACCCCATCGCCGCCCTGCGCGCCGACGAGGCCAGCCTCTCGCGCAAGCGCCCCATCGAGCGGGTGGAGGGGAGAGGAGAGGTGGGCCTGCGCGATCCGCTCTTCAGCCTGTTCGGCCTCGGCAAGGGAGGGCGCCTCACCGCCATCGGCGAGCAGCTTCACCGACCGTCCTACGACCTCTCGCGGGCGGCGGGCGCCGCGGCGCTGGAGGTGCCGCTCGCCGCGCCGGTGCTGCTGTCTCTCCAGTACGAGCTGGAGGTGGATCACATCCGTCGCTCGGCCCTGGCGCAGACGCTCACCCTGGCCGACGTGGAGCGGCTGCGCTTCCCCGAGGGGTACACCACGCTCCAGTCGTTCCGGCCGGTGCTGGCCCTCGACCGTCGCGACAGCTCGATCCACCCGCGCCGAGGGTATCTCGCCTCCACCACGCTCGAGCTGGTCCACTCCATCGACAACGGGAACGTCTTCGGCCGGCCGGTGGCGGCGGTGACCGGCTACCTGCCGCTCCCTTCACAGAGCGTACTGGCGCTCTCGCTGAGCGGCGGGAGGGTGATCCCCTTCGGGCGCTACTCCACCTCGATCGTCGCACCCCGGCGCTTCTTCCTCGGCGGCGCCGCGTCGCTGCGCGGCTACGGCGAGGACGAGCTGGTGCCCGAGGACGTGCGCGCCCCCTACCTGCGCGAGATCGCCCTCTGCTCCACCAAGCCCTCGCAGGAGGAGTGCTCCGTCGTCGCCCAGCAGCTCGCGCGCGGCCAGACCCTCGTCTCGCAGGGCGGGCAGGCCTACCTCCTCGCCCGGGCCGAGCTGCGCTTCCCCCTCTACGCCAGCCTGGAGGGCGGCCTCTTCGCCGACCTCGGCAACCTATGGCTCGACCCTGCGCGGGCGAAGCTGGAGGACGTGCGGGTGAACTTCGGGGCCGGCCTGCGCCTCCTCACCCCCATCGGCCCCGCCGTGCTCGACCTCGGAGTGAACCCCGGTGCCGACGCGCGCCTCGGCGAGCGCGTGCTCGCGCCGCACTTCTCCATCGGGCTCTTCTGAGAAGCTCAGGACGGCGACTCTCTACTCGAGACCCGAGCCGCGTTCGCTCGCCTTCCCGCGCGCAGCTCACATGGTAGGCCGTGCCCCGGGGGTCGTGGGCGACCCTGCCTCCAGGATCACCACGGAGCGCGCCTCGACGCGGCGGAAGAGGGCGGCGAGTGGGGCGCGATTCCCGTCCGACAGGAGGTCGTCGGGGCTGGGTCGTGCCGTGTCCGCGACGACGCGCCAGGTCCGGAGGTTCCCCTCCTGGATACCGAAGGTGAGATCATCCCAGGATGCGTTCACGAGCACGTAGAGCTCGGGCGTGGCCCCCGTCGCTCCGTGCAAGCAGAAGGCGAGCGCGTGCGCGTCATCACCCAGGTCCATCTCACCGGTGACGCCGTGCCATCGCACCCGGTCGCGCCAGAAGCGACCACCACTCGCGATGATCGGGTGCATCTTCCTGAGCTCGATCATCCCTCGGACGAACCGCAGCACGTCCGCGTTGTCGTGGGCCTTCGCCCAGTCGACCCAGCTGGTCGTGTCGTCCCGATCGTAGGGGTTCTCGGCTCCGCCCTGGGTGCGCAGGAACTCGTCGCCGGCGACGAACATGGGCACGCCATTGGAGACCGCCAGCAGGGCGAAGAAGTTCTTCGCCTGCTGCCGGCGCAAGCGCACGACTCCCGCCGGTGCGGGATCGCCTCGGGCACCGCAATCCCAGCTCAGCTGCCGCTCGCTGGAGAACGCCAGGAGGTCGTACAGGCAGAACCCGTCATGGGAGGTGACGTAGTTCACGCTCTGGAAGGGGCGGTAGACGTCGGTCGGATGATCCGGGAAGAGATCGTCGCTGCCGTACAGCCGGCGCATCATCGCCGGGACGGTCTGGCGGTCCGATTTCACGAAGCGGCGCACGTCGTCGCGATAGCGACCGTTCCACTGCATCCAGCTGCGCCCGGGGAAGGTGTGTCCGAGCTGGTTGCTCTGGAGATCCCAGGCCTCGGCCACCAGCCGGAGCTCGCTCAACGCCGGGTCGGCGGTGATGTCCGAGACGAGGGCCGGGTCGTCCGTGTCGAGCGTTCCATCCAGGCGGCGGGTGAGGATGGTGGCGAGGTCGAAGCGGAACCCGTCCACGTGCATCTCGTCGGCCCAGAAACGCAGGCTGTCGAGGACGAGCCGGCGGGTCACGGCGTGCCCGGTCCGGAAGACGTTGCCAGTCCCGGAGTAGTCCGCACCGGAGCCGAGGGTGGCGTCCATCAGGTAGTAGGTGGTGTTGTCGATTCCCCTGAAGCTGTAGGTCGGTCCGTCGTCGCCCCCCTCGGCGGTGTGGTTGTACACGACATCGAGGACCACCTCGATGTCGGCCGCGTGGAGCGCTCGCACCAGCGTGCGGAACTCGTCGAGGCGTCCCGCGAAATCCTGGGCGGCGCAGTAGCCGTGGTGGGGCGAGAAGAAGTGCAGCGGCATGTAGCCCCAGTAGTTCCCTTCGTCCGGGTCGAACTGCTGGACCGGCATCAGCTCCACCACGGTGACCCCGAGCTCCCGCAGGTAGTCGATCTTGTCGATCAGGCCGGCGAAGGTTCCTCGCCGCGCCTCGGGGACGTCGAGCGCCTCGTGCGTGAAGCCCCGCACGTGGAGCTCGTAGATGACGGCGTCATGTTCGTGCACCGGTCGGCGGTCGTCCTCCCAGTCGAACGGCGCTCGGGGCCGAAGCACGACGCCGAGTGGAGCCCGTCCCTCGTTGGAGCCCGGCTGGCGGGCCGCCGCGCGCTGAAAAGCGGGAGGAAAGTGAACCACGCGCGCATAGGGGTCGACGAGGATTCTTGGTCGGATCGAAGCGATGTCCAGGGGACCGGTCGTTCGGCCCGCTCACCGAGTACCCGTAGAACCGGTCGGTGGCCCTCTCCTCCGGCACGCGGCAGTGCCAGATTCGCCCGGTCTTGTTCACGAGGGGTTGGAGCTGCTTTCGCTCGAGGATTTGCCCCCCCGCGTCGCAAAGAAGCAGGGACACCTCGCTGGCATGGCGGGAGTAGAGCGCGAAGTTGAAGGCGCGCTCCGATGGCACCCATCGCGCGCCGAGGGGTGCGGGTGATCCCTCCGTGCTGCTCCACCGGCTGGCCGGGGCGAGGTCGCCGGGCCGGACCAAGTGGGCGCCCGGCACGGTCAGCTCCTGTCCAGGATCTCGCGGGCGATCGCAGCCACGCGGTCCGGCTCGAAGCCGAAGTGCCGGTCGAGCTCCCTGAGCGGCGCCGACGCGCCGAAGGTGTTCATGCCCACGATCCGTCCCTCCGCGCCGACGTAGCGCTCCCAGCCGAAGGTGGAGGCCTGCTCGACGGCCACCCGGGCCCGGACGCCGGGCGGGAGCACCGCGTCGCGATACTCCCGGGGCTGGTCTTCGAAGATGTCCCAGGACGGCATGGAGACGACGCGCGACCGGATGCCCTCGGCGCGGAGCGTCTCGTGGGCCTTGATCGCCAGCGCCACCTCGCTGCCGGTGGCGATGAGGATGATCTCGGGGTCACCTCCGGGAGCATCGGCCAGCACGTATGCACCGCGCGCGACGCCTGTGGCCGGCGCGTAGCGCGTCCGGTCGAGGGTGGGGAGCGGCTGGCGCGACAGCACCATCAGCGCCGGTCGTCGCTGGAGGCGCATCACATGGCGGTAGGCCTCGACCACCTCGTTGGCGTCGGCCGGGCGGAGCACCGTGATCCCGGGGATGGCCCTCAACGAGGCGAGCTGCTCCACGGGCTGGTGGGTGGGACCGTCCTCGCCGTCTCCCATGGCGTCGTGCGTGAAGACGAAGAGCGCCGGCAGCTCCATGAGCGCGGAGAGCCGGATGGCTGGCCTCGCGTAGTCGCTGAAGATGAGGTAGGTGGCGCCGAACGCACGAAGCTTGGAGAGCGAGAGGCCGTTCACGATCGCCGCCATGGCGTGCTCGCGAATCCCGAAGTGGAGGTTCTTCCCGTCTGGCGTCGCGGCCTGGAAGTCGCCGGCACCGGGGTACTGGAGCAGGGTCTTGGTCGACGGGCCCAGGTCGCCGGCGCCACCCAGGAACCAGGGAACGTTCTGGGCGAGGTCGTTCAGGACCTGGCCGGAAGCATCGCGGCCCGCGATTCCCTTGGGGTCGGCCGGGAAGACGGCAGGTTCCGGTCCCAGCCCTCGGGGAGCTCCCGGCGCTGCATGAGGTCGACCTCGGCCGCGAGTTCCGGAAAGCGCGTCCGGTAGGTGGCGAACAGGTCGCTCCAGGCCCCGCGGGCCTGCCGGCCGCGCGCGCCGATGCCCTCCGCGAAGTGGCGCTCCACCGCCATCGGGCACGAGGAACTGCGCGTCCTCGGGCCATCCGTAGGCGCGCTTCGTGAGCCGGACCTCCTCTTCACCCAGCGGCGCGCCATGGGCCGCAGCGGTGTCCTGCTTGTGGGGCGAGCCATAGCCGATGTGGCTGTCGAGCACGATGAGGGTCGGACGTCCCCGCGTCTCCTGGAAGACGCGGAAGGCGCGCTCGATGCGGTCGAGGTCGTTGGCGTCGCCGACCCGGAGCACGTTCCACCCGTAACCGAGGAAGCGAGTCGTCACGTCCTCGGTGAAGGTGATGTCCGTGCTGCCCTCGATGGTGATGTGGTTGTTGTCGTAGACCCAGCAGAGCTTGTCGAGGCCGAGGTGACCGGCGAGGGAGGCCGCCTCCGACCCGACGCCTTCCATGAGACAGCCGTCGCCGGCGACGGCATAGACTGCGTAGTCGAAGAGCGGGGAGCCGGGCCGGTCGTAGTGGGCCGAGAGCCACTTCTGTGCGATGGCCATGCCCACGCTGGTGGCGATTCCCTGCCCGAGCGGACCCGTGGTGGTCTCGACCCCGGATACGAGGCGGTACTCGGGATGGCCCGGAGCCTTGCTCCCCCACTGCCGGAAGCGCCGGATGTCCTCGAGCGTCACAGCCGGCTCCCCAATCCGCTCGTAGTCGGTGTTCACGGCGCGCGCACCGGTGAGGTGGAGCAGCGACCAGAGGAGCATGGAGGCGTGGCCGTTGGAGAGGACGAAGCGATCGCGACCCGGCCAGATGGGGTCCTGAGGGTCCAAGCGGAGCACCCGGTTCCAGAGCACGTAGGCCATGGGTGCGAGCGCCATGGGGGTGCCGGGGTGCCCCGACTGCGCCTTCTGGACTGCGTCGATGGAGAGGGTGCGGATGGTGTTCACGCACAGCAGATCGAGATCGCTCGGCGATACCATGGCTTCCTCTCCCCGCCCCTCTACGTCGCACCGCTCGCCAGAAACCAGCCGCCCGGGACGATGGCCTCGGCCGCAGCCGGGCCCCAGGTGCCGGGCTCGTACTCACCCGGCGGCGTGTCCGCGCCGAGGGCCGGGTCCACGATGCGCCAGGCCTCCTCCACGTAGTCCTGGCGTGCGAACCGGAACGTCTCGCCCACCATCGCGTCGCCGAGGAGCTCGGCGTAGGGGTCCGCCTCCGCGCCGTCCTGAAAGTGGCTGGCGATGAGCTCGAGGTCGTGGCCGCCGTGCGACCTTCCTTCCTCGCGCACGCTGGCGCCGAGGCCGATCGTGAAGTCCGGGCTCAGCCGGAAGCGGACGTGGTTCGGCGTCGGCACCAGTCCGCGAACGACCGGCGGAGGTCGCCGCAGCACCACCGTCACCTCGGTGCGGTCGAAGGGCAGGCACTTCCCCGCCCGGATGAAGAAGGGCACGCCCTGCCAGCGCCAGGAGTTCACCTCCAGGCGCAGCGCGGCGAAGGTCTCGGTGCGCGAGTCGGGCGCGACGCCGGGCTCGGCCCTGTACCCTCGAAACTGGCCGCGCACGACGCTCCCCGGCGTGAGCGCCGGGATGGCCTTGAGGACCTTGGCCTTCTCGTCGCGCAGCGTCTCGGCGTCCGCGCTGTCCGGGGGCGGCTCCATGGCCACGTTCGACAGGACCTGCAAGATGTGGTTCTGGACGACGTCGCGGATCGTGCCGGCCCTGTCGTAGAAAGCCCCGCGGCCGTGGATGCCGAAGCTCTCCGCCAGCGTGATCTGGACGTTCTCGACGTAGCGCCGGTTCCAGATGGGCTCGAGGAAGGTGTTGGCGAAACGGAAGAAGACCAGGTTCTGGACCGCGGACTTGCCGAGGTAGTGATCGATCCGGAAGATGGCGCGCTCCTCGAAGCACCGGTGCAGGATGGCGTTCAGCCGCCTCGCCGAGGCGAGGTCGTTGCCGAACGGCTTCTCGAGGACGAGCCGCACGCCCTCGCCGCAGCCGCCGCTGGCGATGTGTGTGACCACGGTCTCGAACAGGCCCTGTGGGATCGCGAGGTAGTGCACGGGCCGCGTCGCCTCGCCCAGCGCGCTCCTCAGCCTCTCGAAGGTGGCGGCGTCGGAGTAGTCGCCGTCGACGTAGCGGAGCAGCCCCATGAGCTTGGGGAACGCGATCGGGTCGAGCCCGCCGCCGTGCTGCTCCACGCTCTCCCGTGCCCGCGCCTGAAGCTGCTCGAGCTTCCACCCCTCCTTCGCCACGCCGATGACCGGCACGTCGAGCCCGCCGCGCCTCACCATGGACTGGAGCGCCGGAAAGACCTTCTTGAAGGCCAGGTCCCCCGTGGCCCCGTAGAAGACCAGGGCGTCGGCCGGTTCGCCGGTCACGGCTTCTCCTCCGCTTGTCCGACAGGGGCGTCGCGCATCTTCCTCACGACTTTGCCTCCATCCGTGGGCCATACTCGCCCCGGCGCGCTGCCTGGTTGCACCGGGCGCGATGGAGCAGGGCGTGCTGTGCAGCTGGCACACGGTCTCGCTGGCCCTTCCAGATCTCCAGGGCCGGTTGCTGGATGGCGCGGGCGAACGAGAACGCCAGCGCCCAGGGCGCACGCGACCGGAACCTGACGTTCATGGCGCTCAAGCGCGCAGAGGCCAGCTCACCGGACTGGCCGCCCGACAGGAACGCGACCCCCGGAACGGCTGCCGGGACCGTTCGCAGGAGGCAGCTCACGGTGGCGTCCGCGACCTCGTCCACCGTGTCCTGCCTGGGGCAGGCCGATCCCGGAAGCACCATGTTCGGCTTCAGGATCACGCCTTCCAGGGTCACGCGCTGTGTGGAGAGCTGCAGGAACACCGCCCGCAGGACTTCCTCCGTCACCTCGCCGCATCGCTCCAGGGAATGCGCACCGTCCATCAGCACTTCCGGCTCGACGACGGGGACCAGCCCCGCCTCCTGACAGAGCGCCGCGTAGCGGGCCAGGGCCTGCGCGTTGGCCTCGATGCAGCCCCGGCTGGGAATACCCACGCCCACCGCGAACACCGCGCGCCACTTGGCGAAGCGAGCGCCCATCCCGGCATACTCGGCCAGTCGATCGCGCAATCCATCCAGGCCTTCCGTGATCTTCTCCGCGGGGTGGCCGGCCAGCTCCTTCGCGCCGGTGTCGACCTTGATGCCGGGGATGATTCCCGCGCCGGCGAGGGCCTCCGGGAACGGCGTGCCGCCCTCGATCCGTTGCCGGATCGTCTCGTCGTACAGGATGGCACCGCTGATACACTCGCCGAGGCCAGGAGTGGTCGCGATCATCTCCCGGTAGGCGCGGCGGAGCTCCTCGGTCTGGGGAACCCCCAGCCTGGCGAAGCGCTTGTTGCAGGTCGGATTGCTCTCATCCATGGCCAGCAGGCCCTTGTCGCCGGCCATGAGCGCACGCGCGGTCTCCACCAGGGCTCCGGCCTTCATCATGGGGTGCCCCACTTCCAGTTCCGGATCTCGGGCATGTCCTCGCCGTGCTCGTCGATGTACTGCTTGTGCTCGAAGAGCTTGTCCTCGAGCTGCTGCTTCAGGTAGACGCCCCGGTCCCCGGTCTGCGGCAGGCGATCGATGGCGTCCATCACCAGGTGGAAGCGGTCGAGGTCGTTCAGCACCGTCATGTCGAACGGCGTGGTGATGGTGCCCTCCTCCTTGTAGCCGCGGACGTGGATGTTCCCGTGGTTGGTGCGGCGGTAAGTCAGCCGGTGGATGAGCCACGGGTAGGCGTGGAAGGCGAAGACGACGGGCTTGTCCGTGGTGAAGAGCTGGTCGAAGTCCTGGTCGCTGAGCCCGTGGGGGTGCTCGGTGTGCGGCTCCAGCTTGAACAGGTCGACCACGTTGACCACCCGGATCCGCAGCTCGGGCAGGTGCTCGCGCAGGATGGACACCGCGGCCAGGGTCTCCAGCGTGGGCACGTCGCCACAGCAGGCCATCACCACGTCGGGCGCCACGCCCTGGTCGTTGCTGGCCCACTGCCAGATGCCAATGCCCTCGGCACAGTGCCTGGCGGCGGCCTCCATGGTCAGCCACTGCGGCGCCGGGTGCTTGCCCGCGATCACGACGTTGACGTAGTGGCGGCTGCGCAGGCAGTGGTCCATCACCGACAGGAGGCAGTTGGCGTCCGGCGGGAAGTAGACCCGCACGATCTCCGCCTTCTTGTTCACGACGTGGTCGACGAAACCGGGATCCTGGTGCGTGAAGCCGTTGTGGTCCTGGCGCCAGACGTGCGAGGCGAGCAGGTAGTTGAGCGAGGCGATCTTCCGCCGCCACGGCAGGCCCGCGGTCACCTTCAGCCACTTGGCGTGCTGGTTGAACATCGAATCGACGATGTGGATGAAGGCCTCGTAGCAGTTGAAGAGTCCATGCCGGCCGGTGAGCAGGTAGCCCTCCAGCCAGCCCTCGCACTGGTGCTCGCTGAGCATCTCCATCACCCGCCCGGCCGGAGCGAGGAACTCGTCGTTCGAAAGGGTCCTGGCGTCCCACTGGCGCTCGGTGGCCTCGAAGATGGCCTCGAGCCCGTTGGAGAGCGTCTCGTCGGGGCCGAAGACCCGGAAGTTCCGCTGCTCGCCGTTCAGCTTGGCCACGTCGCGCAGGAAGCGCCCGAGCACGTGCGTGTCGCCAATACCTTTCACTCCTGGCGATGGCACCTCGGCCGCGTACGCGCGGAAGTCCGGCATCCGCAGGTCGCGGAGCAACATGCCGCCGTTGGCATGGGGGTTCGCCCCCATGCGCCGCTCGCCCTCGGGGGCGAGCTCCGCGAGCTCCGGCTTCAGCCGACCCCGCTCGTCGAAGAGCTCCTCCGGCCGGTAGCTCCGGAGCCAGTCCTCCAGCAAGCCGAGGTGCCCGGGATGGGTGGCCGGGTCGGAGAGCGGCACCTGGTGCGCCCGGAAGGTGCCCTCGATCTGCAGGCCGTCGACCACCTTCGGGCCCGTCCAGCCCTTGGGGGAGACGAGGACGATCATGGGCCAGCGCGGGCGCGTGAGATTCCCGCCGACACGGGCGTCCTCCTGGATGTGCTTGATCTGCTCCACCGCCGTGTCGAGCGTCGCGGCCATCGCCTCGTGCATCAGCGCGGGCTCGTGGCCCTCGACGAAGTACGGCGTCCAGCCGTAGCCTCGTAGGAGCTGCTCCAGCTCCTCGCGCTCGATGCGCGCCAGCACGGTCGGGTTGCTGATCTTGTAGCCGTTGAGGTGCAGGATCGGGAGCACGGCGCCGTCGGTGACCGGATCGAGGAACTTGTTGGAGTGCCAGGCGGTGGCGAGCGGCCCCGTCTCCGCCTCGCCGTCGCCGACCACGCAGGCGACGATCAGCTCGGGATTGTCGAACACCGCGCCGAAGGAGTGGCTGAGCGAGTAACCCAGCTCCCCGCCCTCGTGGATGGAGCCCGGACACTCAGGCGACGCGTGGCTGGGAATCCCTCCTGGAAAGGAGAACTGCAGGAAGAGCTTCCGCAGCCCGGCCTCGTCCTGGCTCACGTCGGGATAGATCTCGCTGTAGGTACCCTCCAGATAGGTGTTCCCCACCACCGCCGGACCGCCGTGCCCGGGGCCGGAGACGTAGATCATGTCGAGGTCGTACCTCTTGATGACCCGGTTCAGGTGCACGTAGATGAAGTTCTGCCCCGGGGTCGTCCCCCAGTGACCGAGCAGCATGTGCTTCACGTCGGTCAGGGCCAGCGGCCGCTTCAGCAGCGGATTGTCGTAGAGATAGAATCTGCCCGACGGCGAGATAGTTCGCAGCGCGCCAGTAGGCGTCCATCCGCTGCCGGAGCTCAGGCGTCAACGTGGTCATGGTTCTCTCCAGCTCGATTCCGGCGCACAGGACTCCCCGGTCGTCCCTCCTCCAGCTCGGCCAGGCCGAGCTGGAAGTGGGTCGCCGCCCTCCTTCGCTCGTCGTGGTCCCAGCCGTTGCTGAGCAGGACGCCACCGACGTCCACGAACAGGCACCTGACCTCGGATACCTTCGTCGCGTTCCCCTCGGTCAATCGGATCACCGGAGCCACAGGATGTGTGCCTCCTCCAGCGGGATCGCCACACCGTCGTGGTGTGGGATCAGCCGGACCGTGTAGTCGGTCGCGGGCCGGGGTGCGGGCACGCTCGCACGGTAGGCGGTGCCGACAGCGCCCGCGGTGGGCGGCAGGCGCTTCATCTCCTGCCGCACCGGGGCCACATCCCCGCCTGCGTCGGCGTAGAGCTCGACCCGCACGGCCTCCGGGTCGAGACCTGCGAGCCGCACCTCGACCTCGAACCGGTGCTGACCACCTTCGGTCTCGACCTTCAGCTCGCCGAAGCGGAGCGCGCTCCACTTCTCTTCCAGCGCGCGCTGCCACCGCACCAGCCGCGCGCCCATGGCCCCCTTGTCGGCGGCCCGCTGCCGATAGGCCGAGGCCGCGGCGAGGTAGTGTGGCTCGGTGTACTCGCGCACCGCGCGGTTCGTGGAGTAACGCGGCGTCAGCCGGGCCATGCTCTCTCGCATCCGCGCCACCCAGGCGGTGGGGATGCCCTTCGCGTCGCGGGTGTAGAATTGCGGGATGACCTCGCGTTCCAGGAGGTCGTAGAGCGCCCCGGCCTCGACCGCGTCCCAGGCCGGGTCGTCGCCGTGCTCCTGGCCGTCCCCCAGCGCCCAGCCGACCTCGGGGGCATAGGCCTCCGCCCACCATCCATCCAGCTCGGAGATGTTGAGGCCGCCGTTGACGAGCACCTTCATGCCGCTCGTGCCGCTGGCCTCCCAGGGCCGACGGGGCGTGTTGATCCAGGCGTCCATTCCCCGCACCAGCCGCTCGGCCATGCGCATGTCGTAGTCGCCGAGGAAGACCACGCGCGCCCGCGCCTCGGGGTGGCGGATGAACCGGGACCACTGCTCGATCAGCTCCTGCCCGGCCCGGTCTGCCGGGTGGGCCTTGCCCGCGAGGACGAGCTGCACCGGACGCTCGGCGTGGGTGAGCAGGCGGAGCAGCCGGTCGCGGTCGTGCAGCAACAGGTTCGGGCGCTTGTAGGTCGCGAAGCGCCGTGCGAAGCCCAGCGTCAGGACCTCGGGCTCGAGCCGGTGCCTCGCCGCCTCGATCTCGTCCGGCGACGCGCCGGAATCGGCCAGCTGCCGGGCCAGTCGGCCGCGGACGTACTCGACGAGCGCCTTGCTGCCTTCTCTTCGGAATTGCCACAGGTCCGTGTCGGAGATGCTCAGGATCTCGTCGTTCCAGGTGCTCCGTCGTCCCGAGCCAGCGATCCTTGCCGCACGATCTGGTCCACAGGTCGTCCGCTGCAGGTGAGTCCCAGGTGGGCACGTGCACCCCGTTGGTCACGTGCCCGATTGGCACCTCCTCGGTCGGCCACCGGGGGAAGATCGGCTCGAAGAGGTGGCGGCTCACCTTCCCGTGCAGGCGGCTCACGCCGTTCACCGCGCCGCTCCCGCGGACGGCGAGATACGCCATGTTGAAGGGCTCCGAGGCGTCGTCCGGCCGCTGCCTCCCGAGGGCCAGCAGGTCGGGGAGCGCGATGCCGAGCTCCCGCTCCGCGTAGTCGCGAAGGTGACTTTCGACGAGCGCGGGGGGAAACCGGTCGAACCCGGCGGCCACCGCGGTGTGTGTGGTGAAGAGATTGCCCGCTCGCGTGACCGCCAGGGCCTCGTCGAAAGGCTGGCCGGTCGCCTTCATGAAGTCCCGGGCACGCTCGAGCACGGCCAGGGCCGCATGCCCCTCGTTGAGGTGACAGACCTCAGGCTGCAGGCCGAGCGCGCGAAGCAGGCGCCATCCCCCCAACCCCAGGAGCATCTCCTGCTGGAGCCGCAGCTCCGGCCCCCCGCCGTACAGCTCGCTCGTGATCTGGCGGTGGGACGGGCTGTTCACCGTGTCGTTGCTGTCCAGCAGGTAGAGCTTCACCCTGCCAACCCTCACCTCCCAGGCGCGGAGCCGGACCGCGCCGCCCGGCATGGGGATGTCCAGGCGCAGCCACTCTCCGTCCGGGAGGCGCAGCGGCACGATCGGCAGCTGCCCGGGGTCGTTGTACGGGTAGAGGGCTCGCTGGGCGCCGTCGCTGTCCAGCACCTGGCGAAAGTAGCCCTGCTGGTAGAGCAACCCCACACCGACCACGGGCACGCCCAGGTCGCTGGCTGACTTGAGCTGGTCACCGGCGACGTTGCCCAGCCCGCCGGAATAGATGGGCAGCGCCTCGCTCAGCATGAACTCCATGCTGAAGTAGGCGACGCAGGTCAGGGGCGCCTGCGGGTGCGTCTTCTGGAACCACGCGGGCTCGGCCTCGGCGCCAGCCTTGGCCCGCACGAGCGCGTCGAGCTTCCCGCGGAAGCTCGGATCGGCCAGCGCGCGGTCGAGCGCCTTCACGGAGACCGCCCTCAGCACGTCGCACGGATGCTGCGTCTCGTCCCAGAGCACCGGGTCGAGCTCCTGCCACAGCGCGTCCGCGGCGTGGTTCCAGGACCAGCGCATGTCGAGGGCGAGCTCGGCCAGGGCCTCGAACCCCTTGCTGTCGGCCGGCAGCTGGCGGTAGGGCGAGTCACGGAGGTGCATGGGCCTGCTCATGGTCGGGGGGTCTCCTGGCCGGTCGCGCGCTCGGCGGACGGGGCCCCCAGCGCCTCGCTCACCATCGTCTGCGCCTGCTCCAGGATGCGGCGCAGGTGCGCCTCGCCCCGGAAGCTCTCCGCGTAGATCTTGTAGATGTCCTCGGTGCCCGACGGGCGCGCCGCGAACCAGCCGCTCTCTGCGGTGACCTTCACGCCGCCCAGCGCTGCGCCCAGCCCCGGCGCCCGGGTGAGGATCGACTGGATCCTCTCGCCAGCCAGATCCTTGGAACGGACCTGCTGCGGCGAGAGGTGCTCCAGCATCGACTTCTGGGCCGGGGTGGCCTTCGCCTCCACGCGGTCGTACACGGGCTCGCCGAGCTCCCGCTCGAGGTCGCGGTAGAGCTCACCGGGATCGCGACCCATCCGCGCCGTGATCTCGCCCGCCAGGAGAGCCGGGACGAGGCCGTCCTTGTCCGTCGTCCAGACGCCGCCGTCCATGCGCAGGAAGGACGCGCCGGCGCTCTCCTCTCCCCCGAAGGCGAGTGAACCGTCGAGCAGTCCCTCGACGAACCACTTGAAGCCGACGGGAACCTCGTGGAGCTTCCGCCCCAGCCTGGCCGCCACCCGATCGATCATCTGGCTGCTCACCACCGTCTTTCCGATGCCCGCCGCGGCGCTCCACCCCGGCCGGTGCTGGAAGAGGTACTGGATGGCCACGGAGAGATAGTGGTTGGGGGGCATGAGGCCCGCGCTCCGGGTGACGACCCCGTGGCGGTCGTGGTCGGTGTCGCAGGCAAACGCGATCCCGAAGCAATCCTGGAGGCCGATCAGCCGCTGCATGGCGTAGGGCGACGATGGGTCCATCCGGATCTGACCGTCCCAGTCGACCGTCATGAAGCGGAAGGTGGGATCGACCACGTCGCTCACGACGGAGAGGTCCAGCCCGTAACGCTCGGCGATGCGGCCCCAGTAGTGGACGCCGGCACCGCCGAGCGGGTCGACGCCGAGGCCGATCTTCGATCCCCGGATGACTTCCATGTCGACCACGCTGCCGAGGTCGCCGATGTAGGCTTCGAGGAAGTCGTGGCGATGCGTCGTCGCGGCGGCGAGGGCGGTCTCGTACGTGACCCGCTTCACGCCCTGGAGGCCGGCCTCCAGGAGCGAGTTGGCCCTCGCCTCGATCCAGTGGGTGATGTCCGACGCTGCCGGACCGCCCTTCGGTGGGTTGTACTTGAAGCCGCCGTCGTGCGGAGGGTTGTGTGAGGGCGTGACGACAATCCCGTCGGCGAGCCCTCTCTCCCGGCCGCGGTTGTAGGTGAGGATGGCGTGGGAGACGGCCGGCGTCGGGGTGTACTCGTCCCCTTGCGCGAGCATCACCTCCACTCCGTTCGCAGCGAGCACCTCCAGCGCGCTGGCCCGCGCCGGCACCGAGAGCGCGTGCGTGTCCGTGCCCAGGAAGAGCGGTCCATCGACCCCTTGCCGCGCGCGGTGGAGGCAGATGGCCTGGGTGATGGTCAGGATGTGCTGCTCGTTGAAGGCCCGCTGGAGCGAGGACCCGCGATGACCGGACGTGCCGAACGCCACCCGCTGGGCCGGCACCAGGGGATCCGGCGTCCGGGTGTAGTACGCCGTGACCAGGGCGGGCACGTCGACCAGCATGGAAACGGGGGCTGGCTTTCCGGCCAGTGGACTGACGATCACGCGGCTCCCCGGGGCGGAGCGGCGGGATGTGGCGCTCGAGCCTTCTCGTCTCGCAGCTCACGCTCGGCCTGGAGCCAGTCCTGGTTCTCGTGTCCCGCCAGCCGGCCGTGCCGCTCGTACAGGGCGTACGCTCGCTCGGCGGTCGTCTGAGCCGGGCGCGGCTTCAGGCCCGCGAGCACGACCTTGGTCGGGTCGAAGATCCGGTACGCCAGCAGCTTCACCTGGTCGTTCACCACGAACCAGACGAGCGCGTAGCCCCAGACGAACAGCGCCCAGCCCCACCCCAGCGGCGTCATGAACAACCCGTAGACCGCGATCAGCGTCGCCACGACCTGCGTCACGCACACGGCGGCCAGGAGCACGCGCGCCGGGCGGATCGACCAGAACCGCCCCCTCGTGCGGGTGAGGAAGATGGTGAGGTGTCCCGCCACGGACAGCTTCAGGTACATCAGCGTCTGGATGTGCGAGCGATCGAGGTGGAACACGCGCTCGCCGAGGTAGAACAGGCCGAAGGCGGCGACGACCCCGATGAGGCCCAGCGTCGTGGCGACGCCGAGCACGAGCCGCATGTTCCAGGCCTCGGGCTTGTCCTTGTAGTGAACGTTGTCGTACGCGATGGAGAGGATGGCGCCGTCGTTGAGCAGCGCCAGCATCACGATCATCACCGCCGTGACCGGGTAGAAGTTGAAGACGAGGATGGCCACCGTCATGAAGAGCAGCACCCGGATCGTCTCGGCGATCCGGTAGATGGCGTAGCTGTTCATCCGCTGGAAGATCTTTCGGCTCTCCTTGATCGCGTCGATGATCACCGAGAGGCCGGACGTCGTGAGCACGATCGACGCCGCGGCGCGCGCCGCGTCCGTCGCGCCCGACACCGCGATGCCGCAGTCGGCCTTCTTCAGCGCGGGGGCGTCGTTCACGCCGTCGCCGGTCATGCCCACGATGTGGCCGCGCTGCTGGAGGACGTCCACGATGTGGAACTTGTGCTCGGGGAAGACCTGGGCGAAGCCGTCCGCCCTCTCGATCGATTCGACCAGCTGCGCGCTCTCGTGCTGCCTGGTGTCGCCGAAGCCGCTGGCGTCGAGGATGTCGGTGCCCAGCCCCAGGACGGTGGCGGTCTCCCGGGCGATGGCCATCTGATCGCCCGTGACCATCTTGACGTTCACGCCCATCTTGCGGGCGGTGGCGATCGTCGCCTTGGCCTCCTCCCGCGGAGGATCGAAGAGCGGCAGGACGCCCAGCAGCCGCCAGGGCCCGTCCCCGTCGGCCCGCGCCACGCCCAGCGATCGGAAGCCGTGGGCGGCGAAGTCGTCGACCGCCTTCTCGCCCGCGGCCTTCACCGGCGCAGCGTCGGTGACGAGCTTCAGGATCACCTGCGGTGCCCCCTTGCTCACCTTGAACGTCTTCCCGTCCGCGCCCCGGACGGCAGCCTCGGTGCGCTTGTGAACCGGGTCGAAGGGCTGGAAGTGGACCACCTGATCACCGCCCGGTGGTGGCTCGCCCTTCAGTCCTGCCAGCACGGCCAGGTCGATGGGGTCCTTGTTCTCCCTCCGGGACGCCAGCGCGGCGCTCAGGATCACCTGATCGGCGGCGACCCCTTCCACGCTGAACGGTGCGCCGAGGGTCAGCTTGTTCTGCGTGAGGGTGCCGGTCTTGTCGGAGCACAGCACGTCCACGCCGGCCAGCTCCTCGATGGCCGCCAGCCGGCTCACGATGGCCTCCTTCTTCGCCAGGAGCCGCGCCCCGACCGCCATCGTCACCGACAGCACCGTCGGCATCGCGACGGGGATCGCAGCCACGGTGAGCACCAACGCGAACTGGAGGGTGGTGAGGACCGCGTCCCCGCGGAACAGGGCCACCGTGACGATGATCGTCACCAGCGCCACCGCCAGGATGATGAGGTAGTCGCCGATCTTCAGGACGGCGCGCTGGAAGTGGCTGACGGTTTGCGCTTCCTGCACGAGCTGCGCCGTCTTGCCGAAGTAGGTGCTCGTGCCCGTGGCGTAGACCAGCCCGTCGACCTCTCCCTGGCGGATGATGGACCCGGAGAACACCGCCTCCCCGGCCTTGCGGGTGGCGGGCAGCGACTCACCCGTCAACGCGGATTGGTCGACCTCCACCGGGTCGCCCTCGAGCAGTCGAGCATCCGCGGGTACGACGTCTCCGAGGCGCAGGCGGACGACGTCTCCGGGCACCAGGTCGCGCGCCGGTGCGGTCGCCCACTTTCCGTCGCGCTTCACCCGGGCGTTGACCGCCAGCTTGGCCTTCAAGGCGGCGATGGCGTTGCTGGCCTGGTGCTCCTCCCAGAATCCGACCAGGGCGTTGGAGAGGAGCAGGAGGAGAATGATGGCGGCGTCGGACCAGTGCCGGACCACGCACGACAGGACGACGGCCCCCTCGATCATCCACGGGATCGGACCCCAGAAGTAGCCCAGGAAGCGCAGGAGCAGGTTCGTCTTGACCTCCGCGATCTCGTTGGGGCCGTACTTGGTCAGGCGCTGCTGCGCCTCCGCTCCACTCAGGCCTCCCGGCGAGGACCCCAGGAGATGCTCCACGTCCTCGATGGGCAAGGACTTCGAATCGCTCTTGGGATCTGGTTTCGATCCTGGCGGGGGCTCGGGGCTCGGCTCGGGAGGATGACCCTGTGCTGGCTGGGGCGTCACGGGAATGGCCTCGATCTCACCGCCGGACCGCATCAACGGTACGGAATCAGGGCCTCTCGACGGTGGGTCGGTCCCAAGCCAACGTATCCTCGGGCTCGGCTTGCGGCCAGTGGGTGCGAAGGGTAGCCTCTTTTGCCCTACATCAAGGACCGCTGCTTCGCGATGTGAGCGCACGAGGAACGGACAGGCGGCGCAGTCCCCTGAGATGTCCGACAAGTGTCCTCACCGCGGAGGAGAGGGCGACCGCCCCCTCTACTATCTACTGCGGTTTCACGCACCGCGAGGTCACCTGGCGAGGCTCGCGGCCGCCGGCGGCCAGGTCCGCCGCTTCATGCCCCTCGTTCACCTGCCATTCCGGGCGCGCTCGAACCTGCGAAAATCATCGCAAGCTCGCCCTCTTCGATTCCGAGCGTGCCCTCGTCGGCGGGATGAACCTCGCCCGGGCAGTACATGGGCCCCACCGCCCGCGTGGATTGCTGGCGCGACCTGTCGGTGCTGCTCGAGGGCGCGTGCGTGGCCACCCTCGAGGCGGTGTTTCGTTCCGACTTGAGCTTCGCCTCGGGCGAGGCCGCCGCCGCCCAGCCGCTCGCACCGCCGGCGCCGGCCGGGGGCGTCCCCGTGCGCGTCGTTCCGAGCGGCCCCGACGAGCTCGGCGATGCGATCTCATGACGGGTTGCTGCAAGCCATCTTCACGGCGAGCCGACGCATCTGGATTCCGCGACGCCCTACTTCGTCCCGGACGAGGCGCTCACGAGGGCGCTGGAGATCGCCGCCCGGCGCGGCGTGGACGTACGCGTGGTCGTGCCGGCGCGCTCCAACCAACGCGCTCGCCGACCTCGTCGCGGCGCCCTATCCTGAGAGACCTCGGCCGCGCCGGCATACGCGTCTTCCACTACGTCCGCTCGATGTTGCACGCCAAGGCGATGCTCGTCGACGATACCGAGCTCGCGGCCATCGGCTCCGCGAACTTCGACATGCGGAGCCTCTTTCTCGACTACGAGGTGGCGCTCTTCTTCGCGGGCGAACGGGAGACCTCGCACCTCGCGTCCTGGTTCGAGGCGACCATCGAGGGGTCGGTCGAAGGCGTCAACAGGTCGAGTTGGGCCCGCTCGCAGGTGGAATCCTGGGGCTTGGCTCCTCGCCCCGCTCATCTGACGGTCGGAGGACGTGGCACAGGCCGCGATGAGGAGGATGAGCCCTGCCGTTGCAGGTCGTGGGATGGTCTCCCGTGCTGGAAGACGACGAGGGTCGAGGGGCGAGCAGCTCACGCCTGCGACTCTGCCGAAGAGCCACCGGCTGCAGGCTCGCCGGCACGAGCGCGGCGACGGCGGGTGAAGCGGTCGAGGCGCCAGGTAGATGACCGGCGTGGTGTACAGCGTGAGCAGCTGCGAGACCACGCAGGCCGCCCACGATGGCGATGCCGAGCGGGCCGGCGCAGCTCCGAGCCGATGCCAGCGCCGAAGGCCAGCGGCAAGCCGCCGAGCAGGGCGGCCATGGTGGTCATCATGATGGGGCGGAAGCGCAGCAGGCAGGCCTTGTAGATGGCCTCGCGCGGAGTCGAGGCCCTCGCTCGCGCTCGGCCTCGATGCGCGAAGTCGATCATCATGATGGCGTTCTTCTTCACGATGCCGATCAGCAGGATGATGCCGATGAGGGCGATGATGCTGAGCTCGGTCCTGGATGAGCAGCAGCGCCAGCAGCGCGCCCACGCCGGCCGAGGGCAGGGTGGAGAGGATGGTGAGCGGGTGGACGTAGCTCTCGTAGAGCATGCCGAGCACGATGTAGACGGCGAGCAGCGCGGCCAGGATCAGGCAGCGGCTCGCTGGCCAGCGAGCTCTGAGAACGCCTGGGCGGTGCCCTGGAAGCTGCGCGTGGATGCTGGCGGGCAGGCCGATCTGCCGCTCGGCGTCGCTGGATCGCGTCCACGGCGTCGCCCAGCGCGACGCCGGGCGCGAGATTGAAGGAGAGGGTGACGGAGGGGAACTGGCCCTGGTGGTTGACCGACAGAGGGTGTTGGCGCCGTGCCGAGGGTGCGCGAGCGCGACTGAGCGGCACCAGGCGCGCCCGCTGGCGACGCGCACGTAGATGCGCGTCGAGCGCGTCGGGCGTCCTGCAGCGAAGCGCGGGCTTCACCTCCAGCACCACGCGATACTGGTTGAGCTGCGGTGTACATGGTGGACGACCTGGCGCTGGCCGAAGGCGTCGTAGAGGGCGGCGTCGATGGCCTGCGGGGTGATGCCGAGGCGGGCGGCGCGTGTCGCGGTCGACGTCGAGCGTCGAGCTGCGAGCCCGGCGGTCTGCTGGTCGCTGTCGACGTCGCGTGAGCTCGGGCAGCGGTGCGCAGCTGCGCGAGCAGCTTGCGGCGCCCACGGCGTCGAGCTCGTCCAGGTTGGCATCCTGCAGGGTGTACTGGTACTGCGTGCGCGCTGGAGCGGCCGCCCATGCGGATGTCCTGCACCGACTGCAGGAAGAGCGTCGATGCCGGGGATGTGCGCCAGCTTGCGCGCGCAGGCGGTCGATCACCTGGTCGGCGCGTCGCCTTGCGCTGGGCGCAGTGGCTTCAAGCTGCGATGAACACGCGTGCCGGTGTTGCACGCTGCCGCCGCCGCCGGTGAAGCGCGACCACGTGGTCGACGGCGGGGTCGCGCACGTGACGATCGCGTTCACGAGCTCCTGGCGCGCCATCATGGCGGGGAAGGAGATGTCCTGCGGCGCCTCGGATGGAGCCCGATCAGCAGCCCGGTGTCCTGCTGCGGGAAGAAGCCCTTGGGCATGCATGACGTAGAGCGTAGACGCTGAGCGCCGACGGCCGCGAGCGGTGACGAGCAGCATGAGCTGCGGATGGCGCGAGCACCCAGCGCAGAGCGCGCGGTCGTAGCTGCCGAGCATGCCGTCGAAGGCGCGCTCGGCCGGCGCGGTAGAGCCGGCCGTGCGCGCGCTCGCGCGTCGCGGCACGCAGGAAGCGCGCGCACATCATCGGGCGTGAGGGTCAGCGAGACCACCGCGGAGACGGCGATGGCGACGCTGAGCGTCACCGCGAACTCGCGGAACAGCCGGCCGACGATGCCGCCCATGAGGAGGATGGGGATGAACACCGCGACCAGCGAGATGCGTGATGGAGACGATGGTGAAGCCGATCTCGCTTGGCGCCCTTGAGCGCGGCCTGCGAGCGGCGGCATGCCCTGCTCGAGGTAGCGGGCGATGTTCTCGATGACCACGATGGCGTCGTCCACCACGAAGCCGGTGGAGATGGTGAGCGCCATCAGCGAGAGATTATCGAGGCTGTAGCCGAGCAGGTACATGACGCCGAAGGTGCCGATCAGCGAGAGCGGCACGGCGACGCTGGGGATCAGCGGTGGCGCGGCACGCTGCGCAGGAAGAGGAACACCACCAGCACCACCAGCGCCACGCTGAGGCAGCAGGGTGAGCTCGCACGTCGTCGCACCGAGGCGCGGATGGTCTGGGTGCGGTCGAGGCCACGATGCGACGTCGATGGCGGGCGAGATGGACGCCGCGCAGCTGCGGCAGCAGGGCGCTTGCACGCGGTCGATGGTCTCGATGATGTTGGCGCCGGGCTGGCGGCGGACGATGAGCAGCACGGCGCGCTTGCCGTTGGTCCAGGCCGGCGATGCGGTTGTTCTCGACGGCGTCGGCCACGTTCGGCGACGTCGCCGAGGCGCACGGCCGCGCCGTTGCGGTAGGCGACGATCGAGCGTCGCGGTATTCGGCCGGCGTCGAAGAGCTGGTCGTTGGCGGCGATGCGTGCAGCGCGCTGCCGGCCCGCCGAGCGCTGCCCTTGGGCCGGTTGACGTTGGCGCGCGGCGAGCGCGGTGCGCACGTCCTCCAGGGCCGAGTCCGACGCCGGCGAGCGCGCGCGGGGTCGACCTGCGACGCGCACGGCGGGCTGCTGCGCCGCCGCCCACGAACACCTGGCCCACGCCTTCGACCTGCGAGATGCTTCTGGGCCAGGATGGTGTCGGCGGCGTCGTACACCTGCGGCCAGCGGGCAGCGTGTCGCGAGGTCAGCGACAGGATCAGGATGGGCGCGTCGGCGGGGTTGACCTTGCGGTAGGTCGGGCCGGGTCGGGCAGGTTGGCCGGCAGCTCGCCGCGCGGCGGCGTTGATGGCGGCCTGCACGTCGCGCGCGGCGGCGTCGATGTCGCGGTCGAGATCGAACTGCAGGGTGATGTTGGTGCTGCCCGAGCGAGCTGGTCGAGGTCATCTCGGTGACGCCGGCGATGCGTCCGAACCGGCGCTCGAGCGGCGTGGCCACCGCGGAGGCCATGGTCTCGGGGCTGGCGCCGGGCAGGCTGGCGCTCACGTTGATGGTGGGGAAATCCACCCGCGGCAGCGGCGCCACCGGCAGCAGGCGTGTAGGCCGACGCGCCCGGCCAGCAGCAGCGCCAGCGGCGAGCAGCGAGGTGGCCACCGGCCGCCGGATGAACGGGGACGGAGATGTTCATGCCGTCGCCGCCTCCAGCGGCCGGCTCGTTGGCCCTCCGCGTGAGCCGCGCGGCGCGCCGCCGGCCTCAGGCGCTGCGCCAGCCGGTCCATGTAGAGGTAGATGACCGGCGTGGTGTAGAGGGTGAGCACCTGGCGAGACCAGCAGGCCGCCGACGATGGTGATGCCCGAGCGGCCGCCGCAGCTCGGAGCCGGTGCCGCGTGCCGAGGGCCAGCGGAAGGCCGCCCAGCAGCGCCGCCATGGTGGTCATCATGATGGGCCGGAAGCGCAGCAGGCAGGCCTGGTAGATGGCTTCGCGCGGCGGCTAGCCCCTGCTCGCGCTCGGCCTCGAGCGCGAAGTCGATCATCATGATGGCGTTCTTCTTCACGATGCCGATGAGCAGGATGATGCCGATGAGGGCGATGACGCTGAAGTCGTTGCGCGGCAGCATCAGGGCGAGCAGGGCGCCGACGCCGGCCGAGGGCAAGGTCGAGAGGATCGTGATGGGGTGGATGTAGCTCTCGTAGAGCACGCCCAGCACGATGTAGACGGTGACCAGCGCGGCCAGGATCAGGAGCGGCTCGCTCGCCAGCGAGCTCGCGGAACGCCTGGGCCGTGCCCTGGAAGCTCGGCGCTGGATGCTGGCGGGCAGGCCGATCTGCGGCTCGGCCGCTGCGGATGGCCTGCGACGGCGTCGCCGAGCGAGACGCCGGGGCGCCAGGTTGAAGGAGATGGTGACCGCGGGGAACTGGCCCTGGTGGCTGATCGGCCAGCGGCGCGGTGGTCTCGATCGCAAGCTGCGCTGAAGGCCGAGAGCGGCACCTGGCTCGCCGGTCTGGCGCTGACGTAGATGCTGGTCGAGGCGCGCCGGGGTCCTGCTGGAACTCGGGCTTCACCTCCAGGATGACGCGGTACTGGTTGAGCTGGGTGAAGATGGTCGAGACCTGGCGCTGCCCGAAGGCGTCGTAGAGGGTGTCGTCGATGGCCTGCGGCGTGACGCCCGAGGCGCGAGGCGGTGTCGCGGTCGATGGTGAGCGGTCACCTGGAGCCCGCCGGTCTGCTGGTCGCTGGCCACGTCGCGGAGCTCGGGCAGCGAGCGCAGCTTCGTCCACGCAGCGCGCGGCGCCCAGGTCGCGAGCTCGGCGGGGTCGGCGTCCTCGAGGGTGTACTGGTACTGCGTGCGGCTGACGCGGCTGTCGATCTGGAGGTCCTGCACCGGCTGCAGGTAGAGCGTGATGCCCTCGACGGCGGCTGACCTGCGGCTCGAGGCGCGGCGATGATCTCGCTGGCGCGTCGGCGCTGCGCTCGCTCGCGCGGCTTCGAGCGCTGATCGAGAGGCGGCCGCTGTTGGTGGTGGCGTTGGTGCCGTCGGCGCCGATGAAGGAGGCGACGCGTCGCGACGTCGGGATCGTGCAGCACCGCGTCGGCGAGCGCGCTGCTGGCGCTCGATCATGCGCGGTGAACGAGATGTCGGGCGGCGGCCTCCGGTGATGCCCAGGAGCAGGCCGGTGTCCTGCAGCGGGAAGAAGCCCTTGGGAATCGACGACGCAGAGGAGCACGGTGAGCAGCCAGCGGTGGCGACGGTCACCAGCGAGCGTGAGGGCGCTGGTGGTCGCAGCACCCACCTCAGGGCGAGCGCTCGTAGCCGCGCGAGCATCCGCTCGAAGACGCGCTCCGACAGCGCGGCAGAGCCAGCCCGCTGCGGCTCCGGCTGCGGGCAGCAGCAGGTGCGCGCACATCATGGCGGTGAGCGTGAGCGAGAGCACCGCCGAGACGCACGATGGCGATGGCGAGCGTCACCGCGAACTCGCGGAACAGCCGGCCGATGATGCCCGCCCATGAACAGCAGCGGGATCAGCACCGCCACCAGCGAGACGGTGAGCGAGACGATGGTGAAGCCGATCTGCTTCGCGCCCTTCAGCGCCGCCTGCGAAGGGCGGGTCGCCGTGCCTCGATGTAGCGGCGCGATGTTCTCGACCATCACGATGGCGTCGTCGACCACGAAGCCGGTCGAGATGGTGAGCGCCATCAGCGACAGGTTGTTGAGGCTGTAGCCGCAGCAGGTACATGACGCCGAAGGTGCCGATGAGCGAGAGCGGCACGGCGATGCCGGGGATGACGGTGGCGCGCAAGCTGCGCAGGAACAGGTAGATCACCGCCGACCACCAGCACCGATGGTGAGCACCAGCGTGAACTGCACGTCCTCCACCGAGGCGCGCACGGTCTCGGTGCGGTCGGTCAGGATCGTGCACGTCGAGGCCCTGCGGGCAGCGCGGAGCGAGAGCTGCGGCAGCAGCGCCTTCACGCCGCTCGGCCACGCTCGATCACGTTGGCGCCCGGCTGGCGCTGGACGTTCAGGATGATGGCCGCGCGCTGTCGTCCGGCCCAGCCCGCCAGCTGGTCGTTCTCGACGCCGTCGACGACGCTCGGCCACGTCCGGCGAGGCGGATGGGCGCGCCGTTGCTGGTAGGCGAGGACGATGGGCCGGAAGGCTCGCCGCCTTGTAGAGCTGATCGTTGGTGGCGAGGGTGTAGTCCTGGCGTGGGCCGTCGATGTTGCCCTTGGGCTGGTTCACGTTGGCCGCGACCAGCGCCAGCGCGCACGTCCTCCAGGCTGAGGCCCGAGCCGGCCAGCGCGGCGGGATCGACCTGCACCCGCACCGCGGCTTCTGACCGCCGTTGATGGTGACCAGGCCCACGCCAGACACCTGCGAGATCTTCTGGGCCAGGATGGAGTCGGCGTAGTCGTCCACCTGGTCGAGCGGGCAGGGTCGTCGGAGCTGACGGCCAGGGTGAGGATGGGCGTGTCGGCCGGGTTGCTCTTGCTGTAGGTGGGCGGGGCGGGCAGCGTCGCGCGGCAGCAGGTTCGACGGCGGCGTTGATGGCGGCCTGCACGTCCTGCTCGGCGGCGTCGATGTTGCGGTCGAGCGTTGAACTGGAGCGTGATCTGGGAGCAGCCGAAGCTCGACACGCGAGGTCATCTGGGCCAGCGAGGGCATCTGCCCGAACTGGCGCTCGAGCGGCGTCGTCACCGCCGAGGCCATCGTCTCGGCGCTCGCCCCCGGGAGCAGCGTCGAGACGAGGATGGTCGGGTAGTCCACCTGGGGCAGCGCAGCCACCGGGCAGCTGGCGGTAGCCGGCCAGCCCGGCGAGGAGCAGGCCGACCATGAGGAGCGCCGTCGCGACCGGCCGCCGGATGAAGGGCTCCGAGACGCTCATGGTCTCGCGTCCGCGGCTGCTAGCGCCGGTGCCGTCGCGCGCGAGGGGCGTCGTCTTGCCGGCCGGCGCGACCTCTCGCGGCGCCACCTTGGCGCCCGGCCGGAGCTGGCTCTGCCCCTCCACCACGACGCGCTCGCCCTCGCGTGAGCCCCTTCGCGACGACCACGATGTCGCGCTGTGCCGAGCTCCACCCCGACGTCACGCGAGGCGGCGGTCCCATCGGCACCGACCACGTAGACGAAGGTGCCGCTCGGCCCGCGCTGGAGGGCCACGGCGGGTACGACGAGGGCGTCCTTCTTCACGGTGAGCCGCAGGCGAGCGTTCACGAAGGCGCCGGGCCAGAGCCGCTTCCCCGGGTTCGATACCACGGCCTTGAGCCTCATGCGTGGAGGTGGACTGGTTCACCTGGTTGTCGATGACGGTGAGCTTCCCGCTGCCGAGCAGCGCGGAGCCGTCACGGCTGTAGGCGTCGACCGGCAGCGCGCCCTGCGCCATCTCGCGCGCAGATCGGGCCGAGATCGTCCTGGGGCAAGGAGAAGATCACCGCGATGGGGTCGATCTGGGTGACCAGCACGACGCCCGAAGCATCGGCGGCGCGCACGAAGTTTCCGGCGTCGACCTGGCGGAGGCCGGTGATGCCGTCGATGGGCGAGGTGATGCGCGCGTAGTCGAGGCTGAGGCGTGCCGCGGCGATGGCCGCCTCGGTCCACGCGCACCGCACCCTCCAGCTGTCCGGCCGCCGCCGCGTCGGTGTCGAGCTGCTGCTGGGGGATGAGCTTGCCGGCGATGAGCTGGCGGTCTCGGCCCGACGGTGAGCCGCGCGTTCGTGAGCTGGGCCTGGTCGCGCGCCAGGGCTCCCTGGGCCTGCTGGAGCTGGATCTGGTACGGTCGCGGGTCGATCTGGGCCAGGACCTGCCCGCGCTTCACCGCCTGGCCCTCCTCGAAGAGCACCCGGTCGAGCCGGCCGTCGAGCTGCGTCTTCACCGTGACGGTGTGGAGGGCGCTGGCGCTCCCCAGCCCCTCCAGGAAGACCGGCACGTCGCGCCGCACCACCGGGGCCACCACCACCGACACGGGCCTCTGGGCCTGGGCGGCGGACGCTCCTGCGGCGGCCGGGTGCGCCACCCCGGTGCGTGCCGCCATGCGGCTCCTGAGGAGCAAGCCTCCACCGACCAGGAGGGCGAGCCCGATCACCACCATCACCCAGCGCTTCGACCGCATCACGACCTCCGGAGGTCGCCTCGGCGGGCGGCGATCAGTGCGCGCGGGGGAGCGGCGCTCGTGGCGGGAAGCTGTTCCATGTTGCGAATGACCCGGCGGAGGCCGGAGCGAAGCGCCTCGAGCTCCGGCGCCGTCATCCCGGCCACCATGCAGGCCCGCAGCTCGCGAGCGACTTCCCGGAACTCGAGCGCGAGGCGCTCGCCCTCGGCGGTCAGCGTGAGCCGCGAGCGGCGCCGGTCGCGGGCGTCGAGCGCCACGCGGACGAGGCGGCGCCGGCTGAGGCCAGCGACCATGCGTGAGACCGTGGGCGCGTCGGCCCGGAGCCGCTCCCCGACCTCGACCTGAGATTGCCCGGGGTACTCTGCGAGAGACACCAGCATCCAGAACTGCTGGTTGCCCAGCCGGTGCCGCGACGCGCGAGCGAGGACCGCCTGCTTGATGCAGCGCCTGGCCACGGCGATGAGAAGTCCCACGTATTCCTCATGAGGCATGCCGTCACCGACGGCGCGAGGGGCGCCCAGGCGAGGCGCCGGCGGTGAGGCGCCAGGTGCCGGTGGGCCGGGCCGAGACTGGCGCGCGCGCACGGATGGTGGGCTCGGGGTCATCGCGGGCGAGGTCTAGCGGAGGTTAGTTGCCAATGCAACTGCTAGCGATGAGGGCGGGCCTGCGTCCCGCGCTTCGGGGCGGCTCCAATCGAGGGCTCAACTGCCGCGCGTCAGGATGAGATCTCTTCCGTCCGGGGGACTTTGCCCAGCTCGGCCCTGGGAAGCTCCACCACGGGGCGGCTCCTCCGCGTGGTGACTCGACCCAGACGAGGTCTCCGTGAGCTTCGGCCAGGGGCACCCGGGCGGCTGCACCGGCCAGTTTCCCCCTGGAAGCTCCGGAAGCAGCGCCTGGTGACTGGCCATGAGTAGGGCAAGAGAGGCTACCCTTCGCACGCACTGGCCGAACGCTGGGCCCGAGGATAGATTGCCGTGGGGCCGGCCGACCGTCGAGAGGCCCTGATTCTCCGAACCTGAGATGATGATCGCGAGGTCGGTGTGGCGCGTCCTCGGCCTCGGGACGGTTGGGCGAGGAGCGCCATGAAGCTGGACACCGACGACTTTCGCGTGATCCCGGGTCGGAAGGTTCACCTGGCGAAGTGGCCAACGGTCGTCGAGCCGGTCTACGAGTCGAAGAAGGAGTACGAGAAGATCCTCCGGAAACAGGTGGAGGAGCTGGCGGCACTGCAGGAGCTCCACTACGCGTCCAATCAATACGCGGTGCTGCTCATCTTCCAGGCGATGGACGCCGCCGGAAAGGACGGGGCCATCCGGCACGTGATGTCCGGTGTCAACCCGCAAGGCTGCCAGGTGTTCAGCTTCAAGCACCCGAGCCCGAGCGAGCTCGAGCACGACTTCCTGTGGCGCACCACCCGCTCACTTCCTGAGCGCGGCCGCATCGGCATCTTCAACCGCTCGTACTACGAGGAGGTGCTGATCGCCCGCGTGCATCCGGAGATCCTGCGCAGCGAGGGGTTGCCGGACAAGCTGCTCGACGACGCGACCATCTGGCAGGGGCGGTTTCGCTCCATCGTGGATCTGGAGCGGCACCTCCGCCGGAACGGGACGCGGATCGTCAAGTTCTTCCTGCACCTCTCGAAGGACGAGCAGCGGAAGCGCTTCCTCGCGCGCATCGACGAGCCGGACAAGAACTGGAAGCTCAGCCCTGCCGACATCGAGGAGAGGAAGTACTGGAAGCGCTACATGGAGGCCTACGGTGAGTGCCTGGGCGCGACGAGCACGGAGGACGCCGCCTGGTACGTCGTCCCCGCCGACGACAAGGAGAATGCGCGCCTGATCGTCGCCCAGGTCCTCCTCGACACGTTCAACGGCCTCCACATGGCCGTTCCAGAGCCTGGCGCCCAGCGCCGGCGGGAACTGCGCGCCATGCGCAAGAGGCTCGCCAAGTGAGGCCTCGCATGGCGGCTCGTGGCAGGGCATCAGGGACGTCCTGAGGATAGGAGTGGAGTGATGACCAACGTGAAACCGACCCGCGCCCTGCACGACCTGGGACAGAGTCTCTGGCTCGACAACATGACCCGGGACCTCCTCGGCTCGGGCGCACTGAAGCGGTACATCGATGACCTGTCGGTGACCGGGCTCACCTCGAACCCGACCATCTTCGACCACGCGCTCGAGGGCAGCACCGCCTACGACGGCGCGATCCGCGAGGGAGCGAAGGCCGGCCGCATCGGCGAGGCGCTCTTCTTCGACCTCGCCATCGACGACCTCTCCCGGGCCGCCGATCTCTTCCTGCCCGGTCCATCGAGCGGACGAACGGCGTCGACGGCTGGGTGTCCCTCGAGGTCTCCCCGCTGCTCGCCCACGACAGCGCCGCGACGCTCGACGCTGCGAAGGACCTGTTCGCCCGCGCCGGTCGGCCGAACATGCACATCAAGATCCCCGGCACGGAGGCGGGGCTCCCGGCCATCGAGGAGGCCACCTTCGCCGGCGTGCCGGTGAACGTGACGCTGCTCTTTTCGCGCGAGCAATACCTCGCCGCCGCCGACGCGTGGCTGCGCGGGGTGGAGCGGCGCATCGCGGCTGGCCTCGACCCCGACGTCCGGTCGGTGGCGTCCATCTTCGTCAGCCGCTGGGACGTGGCGGCGGCGCCGATGGTCCCGCCGGGGCTGAGAAACCAGCCTCGGCAACGCCGTTGCCGGTCGGATCTACGCCGCAGCGCGAGCCCTGCAGGCGTCGCCGCGCTGGCAGCGCGCCCAGAACGCCGGCGCTCGGCCGCAGCGCGTGCTCTGGGCCAGCACCGGGACGAAGGACCCCGAGGCCCCGGACATCCTCTACGTGAAGGCGCTCGCCGCGCCCTATACCGTGAACACGATGCCCGAGAAGACCCTCCTTGCCTTTGCCGACCACGGGGAGGTCGGGGCGCCCCTCGCCAGGGACGGCCGGGAGGCTGAGGAGGTGATCGCCAGACATGCCCGCGCCGGCGTGGATGTCGACGCGCTGGCGGCGCAGCTCCAGGACGAGGGCGCGAAGTCCTTCGTGAAGTCCTGGAAGGACCTGCTCGCGCGCATCGCCCAGAAGACCGCGGCGATCAGGAAGGCGCCATGATGCCGCCTCCGCTTCGGCAGCGCCCGGCCTGGTCCGCGCTGGCCGCGCACCACGGGAAGGTCGTGTCGCTGCACCTCCGCGACCTCTTCGCGAACGACCCCGGACGTGGGGAGCGGCTCACCCTCGAGGCGGCGGGGATCTTCCTCGACTACTCCAAGAACCGCGTCACCGACGAGACGATGGCGCTCCTCGTGCGGCTCGCGGTGGAGTCGGGCCTGCGCGAGCGCATCGACGCCATGTTCCGCGGCGACAGGATCAACGTCACCGAGAACCGAGCGGTGCTGCACGTGGCGCTGCGGGCGCCGCGTGGCACCTCCATCGTCGTGGACGGTGAGAACGTGGTGCCGCACGTCCAGGACGTGCTCGACAAGATGACCGACTTCTCGAACCGCGTCCGGAGCGGCGCCTGGAGGGGGCACTCCGGGAAGCGCGTGAAGAACGTCGTGAACGTCGGCATCGGCGGCTCCGACCTCGGCCCCGTCATGGCCTACGAGGCGCTCCGGCACTACGCCGATCGCGCGATGACCTTCCGTTTCGTCTCCAACGTGGACGGCACCGATTTCGTCGAGGCCACCCGCGACCTCGACCCGGCGGAGACCCTGTTCGTCATCTCGTCGAAGACCTTCACGACGCTGGAGACCATGACCAACGCCCGGACGGCGCGCGACTGGGTGCTGGCCGGTCTCGGCGGCGACGCGCGAGCGGTGGCGCGGCACTTCGTCGCCGTGTCCACGAGCGCCGAGGCGGTGGCCGCCTTCGGTATCGACACCGGCAACATGTTCGGGTTCTGGGACTGGGTGGGCGGCCGCTACTCGATGGACTCGGCCATCGGACTCTCCACCATGCTCGCCATCGGCCCCGATGCCTTCCGGGCCATGCTGGGCGGCTTCCACCAGATGGACGAGCACTTCCGCACCGCCCCCTTCGAGCGGAACCTGCCCGTCCTGAAGGGGCTCCTCTCGGTCTGGTACAATGACTTCTTCGGCGCCCAGACCGTGGCGGTGCTGCCCTATGAGCAGTACCTGAAGCGCTTCCCGGCCTACCTCCAGCAGCTCACCATGGAGAGCAACGGGAAGCACGTCGGCCTCGATGGCAAGCGCGTCGACGTCGACACCGGTCCCATCTACTGGGGCGAGCCGGGGACGAACGGCCAGCACTCCTTCTACCAGCTCATCCACCAGGGCACGCGCCTCGTGCCGGCCGACCTCATCGCCTTCGGCCAGCCGCTGAACCCTCTCGGCGCCCACCACGACCTGCTCGTCGCCAACGTGTTCGCGCAGGCCGAGGCGCTCGCCTTCGGGAAGACCGTCGAAGAGGTGGAGGCGGAGGGCACGCCAGCCTGGCTGGCGCCGCACCGCGCGTTCGACGGGAACCGCCCCACGAACGTGATGCTGCTCGATCGTCTCAGCCCCGAGGCGCTGGGGAGGCTCGTGGCGCTCTACGAGCACGACGTGTTCACGCAAGGTGCGATATGGGGCATCGATTGCTTCGACCAGTGGGGCGTGGAGCTGGGGAAGGTGCTGGCGCAGCGGATCGTCCCGGAGCTCACGGGCGCCGCGGAGCCGGCGCTGAAGCACGACGGATCGACCAACGCGCTCATTCGCCGCTATCGGATGATGAGGCGAGCGGGCGCCTGAGCGGGGGACTCTCTAGGAATACCGGTCGTACAGGAGCCCCCACCTCACCCCGCGGTCCGAGACCGTCAGCCGGTCGAGCCCGAAGAGCCGCAGGGTCTCGATCACGATGGCCGCGCCGCCGAGGATGACGTCCGCGCGCTTCGGCTCCATGCCCGGGAGGGCCGCCCGCTCGGCGGTGGTGAGCGCGCCGAGCCTCGCGTAGAGGCGCATCAGCGCCTCCAGGGTGAGCTCGCTGCCGTGCACCCGCGCCCCGTCGTAGACCGCGAGCCGCGCCTCCACCGCGGCGAGCGTGGTCACCGTGCCGGCCACCGCCACCAGGCGTGCGCCGGCCCGCGGCGAGAGCGGCTCCCGCGCGGGAGAGAGCGCCTCCGCCGCGCGCGCGCGAAGCTCGACCAGGGCGGCGGCGCCCGGCGGATCGGCCGGAGCCACCCGCTCGGTGAGCCGCACCGCCCCGAGCTGCAAGCTCCTGCGGGCGCGCGGGGCCGGGCCGTCGCCCACGCACAGCTCGGTGGACCCGCCTCCCACGTCGAGGACGAGGAGCTCCTCGGCCGCCGCGCCGAAGTCGGCGAAGGTGCTCTTCCAGACGAGGCGCGCCTCCTCCTCGCCGGAGATGACCTCCGCCTCGATCCCCGCGGTGTCGCGGACCGCGCGGAAGAAGTCCTCGCCGTTTTCCGCGTCGCGGCTGGCGCTGGTGGCCACGCAGTCGAGGCTCGTGGCCCCCAGGGTGCGCGCCTCCGCCGCGAAGCGGGCCACCACCGCCACCGTCTCGGCGATGGCCGCGGTGTCCAGCCAGCCGGTGCCATCCACGCCGCGTCCGAGCCGGGTGATCTCCGCCCGCTCCTCCACCGGCGCGAAGGTGCCGCCCCGCTCTTCCGCCACGAGCAGGAGCACGGTGTTCGTTCCCACGTCGATGGTCGCGCGCAACGCCATGTCCTGGACCTCCCCCTCGCCCCTGCCCTCTCCCCTCGGGGGAGAGGGTGCTCACCGGGGAGGCTCTCACACGCCCACCTCCCCCGCACCGAACCTGCACCTGCCCGATGCAGGATGCTCATCGATCACTTCGCCGGGAACGGCCCCCAGGACGGCGAGACGAGGTCGGACGTGTCACGGGTGATGAGGGTCTGGCGGTCGCCGTCCACGCTGGCGATGACGAGCTGCGAGCTGCCCTTGCGGTCGGAGACGAAGGCCAGCATGCGGCCGTTGGGCGCCCAGGTGGGGTCCTCGTTGGTGAAGCCCTGGTCCTGGGTCACGCGCTGGATCTTCCCGCCCTCCACCGCCACCGTGAAGATGTCGAAGACGCGCCGCTCGTCACGAGCGGTGAAGGCGATGAGGTCGCCGCGCGGGCTCCAGCGCGGCGTCTGGTTGTAGTTTCCCTGGAAGGTGAGCCGGCGCTGAGCGCTCCCGTCGGCGTTCATGATGTAGATGTGGGGGTTCCCGGCCCGGTTGGAGACGAAGGCGAGGCGCTTGCCGTCGGGAGACCAGGAGGGGGAGCTGTCGATGGCGGGATCCTGGGTGAGGCGCCGCGGGCTCGTCCCGTCGGCGTTCGCCACCCACACGTCGCTGTTCCCGTCGCGCGAGGCGGTGAAGGCGATCCGCCTCCCGTCGGACGAGTAGACCCCGCCGCTCGTCACGTCGCCCACCGCGAGGAGCCGCTGGGCCCGGTGGTTGTTGAAGTCGAGCGTCCACAGCTCGGAGCGGCCGTTCTTGTAGTCGGTGAAGGTGACGCCGCGGCCGTCGGGGCGCCAGGCCGGCAGCATGATGATGCCCGGGTCGCGGTAGACGACGGTCGGGCGCGCGCCGTCGACATCGAAGAGCACCAGCTCGCGCGTCCTCCCGTTCTTGCGGAGCGCCATGATGCGGGTGCGGAAGATCCCCGGCTCACGGGTGTAGTACTCGGTCACCGCGTCGGCGATGGCGTGGCCCATGGAGCGCCCGCCGCCCTGGGGGCCCTTCACGGTGCCGGAGAGCACCCCGCGACCGGCGCGCACCTCGTAGAGCCTGAACTCGCCGGTGAACTCGTCGGTGCCGCTCCGCACGTCGGCCTTGACGAGCCCCTCCGCCCCCACGTCGGTCCACCGCTCGAAGTGGATGGAGGAGGGCATGAGCCCCTCGGAGGGATCGGCGAGGAAGCCCTTCGGGTCGAGCACGTTGAAGAGCCCGGAGAGCGCGAGGTCGCCGCGCACCACCTGCGCCATCTCGGCGGCGATGTCGGCCGCCCCGGCATCGCCCTGGAAGGGCGCCACCGCCAGCGGGAGGGGCTTGAAGTCGGGCGAGCCCACCTCGATGTAGGTGCGCTGGGCCAGCGCGGGCAGCGGGGCCGCCGCCCAGAGGCAGACGGCGAGGAGGAAGGCAAAGCTCGGACAGGTCTTGGGCGGGCGCATGTTCACGTGCTTTCGAGTAGGACGAGACCGGCCCGTCCGCAAGGGTTCAGCCCTGGTCGCTCGATCGCGGTGACGGCCGGGCACCGCGCGGACAGGGACAAGGCACTTCACGGGCGGTAACGCACCCCCAGCCCCTCCGTACGGTACTTCTGGCGGAGCTCCGGGGGCGGCGGCGGGATGCGGGCCGCGCGGATGGCGCGCTCCAGGGCGCTGTCGAAGGCGCCGTTGCCGCTCCGCTTCTCGAAGGCGGAGCGCACCACGTCGCCCCGCTCGTCTAGATAGAGCACCACGGTGGCCTCCAGGCTCACCCGGTCGGCCTCGGAGAGGGTGGAGGGGAGCACGTAGGAGTCGCGCAGCGCGCGCACCACCATGGCGAGGTAGAGGTCGCCGGCGCTGCCCTCGCTGGAGTCACCCATCGGATCGCCCTCGGGATCGCCGTAGACCGGGCCGGAGAGGGCCTGCTCCCGCCGCATGCGCGAGAGGACCGAGGCGAGCGCCTCGCTCCCGCCCTGGCCGGAGGTGGGGCCCTTGGCGAGCGCCTTCGGCGGCGCCGGCTTTGGTTCCTTGGGCGGCGGAGGCTTCACCGCTGGAGCGGGCGCGACCATCTTGGGCGGCGCCGGCTCGGGCTTGGGTGGGGCCGGCTTGGGGGGCTCGGGCGGCGGCTTCACCGGTTCCGGCGGCGCCGCGGGCGGGGTGGCGGCCACCGGCCCGGGCGCCGGGGGCGGGTCGGGCTCCTTGCGCGGCAGGAACTGCTCGGGCTTCTTCTCCCCGAGGCGCACCAGCTTCGCCACGATGGGCTTCTGGTCGGGCGAGAGACGAGCGGTGCGCGGGTAGTAGAGCGCGAAGCCGAAGAACGCCACGTGGAGCACGAAGGCGACCACGAAGAACGGCCACAGGCGCTCGCGCGGCGCGACGAGAGGGCTCTGGGCGAGCGGGGTCTGGGCGAGCGCGCCCCCGGCCATCTACTTCTTCCCGCCCTTTTCGCCCGCGGGGCGCTCCCTGGCGCTCTTCGCGGGGCTGGGGTTGGTGATCATGCCGAGGTTGGTGACGCCGCCGCGCTGCACCGCGGCCATCACCTCGACCACGTATCCGTACGGCAGGGCGCTGTCGGCCATGAGGTAGAGCTCGTGGTCCTTGTTCACCCGGGTGTTCGCCTTGAGCTTGTCTTCGAGCTCCTCGAGCGCCACCTGCGCCGGCTGCTCGGTGGTGCCGAGCCAGATGGTGCGGTCGGCCTTCACCGAGAGCACCAGCTTCTCCTCCTCGGCCTGTACCGGCTGGGCGCGCGCCTCGGGCAGCTTCACCTCCACGCCCTGCTGGATGAGGGGCGCCGTCACCATGAAGATGATGAGCAGCACCAGCATCACGTCGACGAGCGGCGTGACGTTGATCTCGCTCAGGGACTGGCGGCTGCCGCCGCTGCTTCCGGAGACCATGGTGGTGGGCCTAGCTGAAGAAGTGCCGGCGGACGATGTTCAGGAAGTCGTTCGAGAAGTTGGTCATCTCTCCGTCGAGGAGGCGAATGCGGGTGAGGAAGTAGTTGTAGGCCACCACCGCGGGGATCGCCGCCGCCAGGCCGAAGGCGGTGGCGATGAGCGCCTCGCTGATGGGCTTCGCCACCGTGGCCAGGTTGGCGTTGCCCATCTGGTAGATGTCGTTGAAGGCGCGCATGATTCCCCAGACCGTGCCGAAGAGGCCGACGAAGGGCGCCGCGCTGGCGGTGGTGCCGAGGAAGGGCACGGTCGCCTCGAGGTGGGTCACCTCCGCCGCTGCCGCGCGCTTCAGCGCCCGCTCCACGTTCTCGATGCCGCCGAGCTGGTCGCTCATGGCCGCATCGCCGCCCTTCTTCTGCGAGGCGGTCACCTTGGAGAGCTCCACGTAGCCGGCGCGGAACACCTGGCTCACCGGCGAGGCCGAGAGGTGCTCGGCCGCCTGGTAGATGGCGTCGAGCCGCTTCGACTGCCAGAAGGTCTCCAGGAACCTGACCGACTCCTCCTGCGCGCGGCGCAGGTGCAGCCACTTCTTCAGGATGATGGCCCAGCAGCCCACCGAGGCCAGGATGAGCAGGAGGAGGACACCCATCACCACCGGACCTGAGTGGGTGACGATGTCCATGTAGTCGATGTCGGTGCCCTTGTCGGCCCCGGCGGCGGCGAGGAGCAGGGTGCGGGTGTGGAGGAGGAGGTCCATGCGCTCACGCAAACAGGTTGAAAAGGGGAGGAATTCTTAGCACGCGGCCGGGTACGGCTCCAAAGCGGGCACGTCCGTGAACTTCGGAGACGCCCCGTGCCGCCCCGCCGACAGCTCGTAGCGTGAAAACACGCAGGGCGTGCCCGGCACTCCCTGGCACGGCGGTTGCTGAATACCGTCGATGGCCTATGTAGAGAAGCGAGACCTCGATCCCAGCCTGTGCGCTTTCGCGCACCCTCTCGAGAGGAGCAGCACCATGAGACGAATCGCCACCATGCTCCTCGCCGGCGCAGCGGTGCTGGCCGGCTGTGGAACGAATCACCGCTCCACCCCCGGTTCCATCACCTTCTACTGGAACTTCCGCAACTCGCCGGGGGAGGTGGCGGGGAACTTCACCCAGGCGAACACCGGCTGCGACGTCGCGGGGGTCGACACCATCCGCGTCATCATCGACGGAAGCGCAACGGACCAGCCGTGCGTGCAGCCGAGCAACGGCGTGCCCGGGGCGACGCTCTTCGATTTCCAGCGCGGCCAGTACGACTACCGGCTCGAGGGGTACGCCTCGGGTGAGCGCGTCTTCGTGGCGAGCGGCGTCACCTCGGCCGACTGGAACGTCGACACGCCTGTGGACGTCACGCTCGACGCGGTGAGCCCGCAGAGCTTCGTCGTTTACTACGATGTGAGGGGCGAGGTGCCCACCCAGTGCGTCGTGGACGGCGTACCGGTGGCTGGCGCCGTCTTCGAGCTGCAGGACGCGCGCGGGAACCTTGTCGACACCACCCTCGGCGGCGACGGGGTGCAGCGCCCGGTGCCGTGCAACCAGTCCTTCGGCGTGGCGTTTGCGCCGCTCACGCTCGGCACCTACTACCTCCGCTACTTCGCCCTGGTGGATAGAACGGGGGCCTCGCTGGTGCAGGCGTGCGGCCTCCCGGTCTCGCACGACGGATTCCCCATCGCCATCGACCTCGTCACCGCCACCCAGACCTGCCCCTGAATGCCGCGCATCGGCATCTTCGACTCCGGGGTGGGCGGACTCACCGTGCACAAGGCGGTGGTGGAGCGGCTGCCCGGCCTGGAGGTGGTCTACCTGGGGGACACGGCCCGGGTGCCCTACGGTGCGAAGTCGCCGGAGGTGGTGACCCAGTACTCCCTGCGCAACGCGCGCTTCCTCGCCGCCCGCGAGATCGACCTCCTGGTGGTGGCCTGCAACACCGCCTCGGCGGTGGCGCTCCCCGCGCTCCGCGAGGCGCTCGCGGTGCCGGTGTTCGGGGTGGTGGAGCCCGGCGTGCGCGCCGCGCTCCGCGCCTCGCGCAATGGGCGCATCGGGGTCATCGGGACGCCCGGCACGGTCGCCTCGGGGGCCTACCAGCGGGCGCTGCGGGCCTTGCGGCCGGGCGTGGAGGTGGTGGCCCGCGCCTGTCCGCTCTTCGTTCCGCTCGCCGAGGAGGGGTGGACCGATCCGGCCGACGAGGTGGTGGGCGCCATCGCCCGCCGCTACCTCGGACCCCTGTCCGAGGCCGGTATCGATACGCTGGTGCTCGCCTGCACTCACTACCCGCTGCTCGCCGGCGCCATCACCCGGCAGCTCCCGGGGGTGGCCCTGGTCGACAGCGCGGCCTCCATCGCGGCCGAGGTCGAGGAGCGCTTCCCGGCGGCCGTGCGCGGCCAGGGCACGCAGCGCTTCTACGTGACCGACACGCCCGAGCGCTTCCACGCCGTGGCCGAGCGCTTCCTCGGGCGCGCGGTGAGCGACGCCGAGCAGGTCGATCTCTGACGGTGAACCAGCCCGATTGGGGCGTGCAGCACCCTTGCCGTCAGTGAATCGCCGCGGCCTCGCGCGCCATGCACTCGGCGCAACGGTCGGCGAAGTTGCGCGCCCGGCTGGAGACCTCGCCCGAGTGCTCGGCCACCCCGCTCGTCCCGTCCGGCGCTCGACCAGCGAGCTCGCGGGCCATGCAGGCCACGCAGCGACTCTCCGTGTCGCGCGGCAAGGAGCTCGGCACCTCCTCGGGGTCGGAGAACACGACGGGGTCGTAAACGCTTTCTTGCCGAGGCGTCATGGCGCTTTCAAGATAACGCATCGCGTTAGCAACGGCAACCCGTCTTCAGGATTTTGCACCCAGCTGTGACGCCATGCCGCGGCCGCCTCTGGGCACGAGCTGGCGCCGTCAGCCCCCGGCGGTAACATGGCGCAGCAACAGGCAGGCGAGCCCGTGGAGGCCCCGCCTGGAATCGACCTTTCACCGGAGGGGTGAGCAGCCCATGGCGACAGAGGAAGAGCTGAAGGCCGAGCTCGAACGGCTCAAGGCGGAGAACGCCAGCTTGAAGGCGCGCGGGTCGAAGGGCGTCTCGATGAAGGTGAGCGAGAAAGGCGCCGTCTCGGTCTACGGGCTCGGACGCTTTCCGGTCACCCTCTACCAGGAGCAGTGGGCGAAGCTGCTCGACCTCGCCGACGATCTGCGCGCCTTCATCCGCGAGAACGAGGCGAAGCTGAAGAAGAAGGAGTGACCCGCCCGCCTCGAGCGATGGCCGGCTGGACCGTGGCTCACGGGCGGGGCCACCCGCGGCCGCGTCTCCTGCACGTCCAGACGGGCCTCCACCCACCGCGGCACCTTGCGAGGACATGGAGCGGTGCTCCCGGCCTGCTGCTCTTCTTGACTGGGCCCAGAGCGTGGGGACGCCCCGGCGCGGTCGTGCGGCCTTCGCCGCAGCGCGCTAGGGCTTTCCGCCTCGCACGCCGGTGTCTCGCTGCCGGCCGCATTTGCCACGCAGGTTCCGGGCCCTGCCCTTGTCATCGGAGGCACCATGAGGTCGGCCACCGCCGTCGAGATCGTGATCCTCGCCGCGAAGCGCACGCCGTTCGGCACGTACGGGGGCAGCCTCAAGGACCTCACCGCCACCGACCTCGGCGTGCACGCGGCGCGCGCGGCCCTGGGGGCCTCGGGAATCGCCCCGTCGGAGGTGGGCGACGTGGTCTTTGGCAACGTCGTGCAGACGAGCGCCGACGCCATCTACGTGGCTCGCCACATCGGCCTCAAGGCGGGCGTGCCGGTGGGCGTACCCGCGCTCGCCGTGAACCGTCTGTGCGGCTCCGGCTTCGAGGCGGTGGTGCAGGGGGCGCGCTCGCTCGCCGCCGGCGAGGCCGAGGTGGCGCTGGTGGGCGGCGCCGAGTCGATGAGCCAGGCGCCGCACGTCGTGCGCGGCGCCCGCTGGGGATTTCCGCTGGGAAAGGCGCCTCCGCTCGAGGACATGCTCTGGTCGGCCCTCACCGACAGTTACGCCGGCATGCCCATGGCGCATGACCGCCGAGAAGCTGGCCGAGCAGTACGCCATCTCGCAGGACGAGGTCGACGCCTACTGCGTGCTGTCGCAGAAGCGTTTCGCCGCGGCGCAGGAGGCGGGTCGCCTCGACGCCGAGCTGGCCCCGGTGGAGGTGCCCACGCGCAAGGGGCCGGTGAGGTTCGCCCGCGACGAGCACCCTCGGCCCGAGACCACCGTCGAGGCGCTGCGCAAGCTCCCCAAGGTCTTCAAGAAGGACGGTGTCATCCACGCCGGCGCGGCGAGCGGCGTCTCCGACGGCGCCGGCGCGCTGGTGCTCGCCACCCGGGACTACGCCGATCGCCACGCGCTCCGGCCGCTCGCACGACTGGTGAACTGGGGGATCGCCGGGGTGGAACCCTCGGTAATGGGGATTGGCCCGGTCTTCGCATTCAGGAACCTGCTCGCGCGGGCGGAGGCGAAGCTCGCCGACTTCGAGCTCTTCGAGGTGAACGAGGCCTTCGCGCCGCAGTACCTGGCGGTGGAGCGGGAGCTCGGCCTCCCCCGCGACCTCACCAACGCCGACGGCGGGGCCATCGCGGTGGGGCACCCGCTCGCGGCGAGCGGCGCCCGCATCACCATGCACCTCGTCCACGAGCTCCGCCGGCGCGGCGCCCGCTTCGGTCTCGGTGGCGCCTGCATCGGGGGAGGGCAGGGGATGGCGGTGGCCATCGAGGCGCTGTAGGCGCCCTCCTCTCCCTCACGTTCTCCGCCGCCAGCCGGAACGGGAGGGCCACACGGGGTTCGCGGCGCTCCTTGCGGGGCAGGGCAGCACCCGGTACCTTCTCCATCCGTGGCGGCCATCCCCTTCACCGGCGTCAAGATCTTCTCGACCACGCTGGCGCGCGATCGCGACGCCCTGTCCGACCGGATCACGCGCTGGCTGGGCGAGAACCCGAAGCTGGAGATCGTCGATCAGCTCGTCCGGCAGAGCTCCGACAAGGAATTTCACTGCTTGTCGATCCTGCTCTTCTACCGCGAGCGGCCCGCCCCCGCGGTGGAGGTCTGAAGTCAGACCGGCGCTCCGGCGCGGTGCCCGCACCACGCGGCCCCCATCCCTCACCCGAAATGGGGTGAAGATTGCCAGGCGGCTCCGAGGCCCGAGCCTCGCGGTCAGGGGAGGGCAGCCCCGGATCGTGGTGCCCTCCTCTGGCTGTTGCCGCGCCTCGGCGCCCGCCCTTAAGTTGCCGCTAAGCCTTATGCGACCCGCGCGCTCCTCCTTCAGCGACGTCTTCACCTTCGGGGGCCGCGTGCCCTCCACCGTCGGCGGCCTCATCGCGGCCATCGTGCTGGCGAGCCTCCTCGGCGCCCTCGACCGCTCGGCCGGGGGCGGGTCGAGCCTGGTGAGCCTGGCTGCCCTGAACCCTGCCCTCGTCTGGCAGGGTCAGGTCTGGCGCCTCTTCAGCTGGGTCTTCTTCGAGCGCGACCCGCTCTCGCTCCTCTTCGGGGCGCTCACGCTCTACTGGTTCGGCCGCGACCTGTGCCAGGCCTGGGGGTCGCGAAGGTTCCTCGCCACCTTCTTCCTCATCGCCGCCGTGGCCGCGGGCGTGACCGTGCTCCTCGCCCGGCTCGCCTGGCCCGCGCTCATGGGCGGCGTCTGGACCGGCTCGTGGCCGGTCATCCTGGCCCTCACCATCGCCTGGGCCATGATCTTCCCCGACCGGCAGATCCTCTTCATGATGGCCCTCCCCATGACGGGGAAGACGCTGGTCTACGTCACGTTCGGGGGCACGCTGCTCTATGCGGCCTTCGGCGGCCTCGCCACCTATGTGCCCCACCTCACCGCGCAGCTCCTCACGGTCGGCTACGCCCGCGGCTGGTCGCTCCGGGGCTTCTGGCAGTCGGTGCGCATCCGCGGCTACGAGCGGCGGGCGCGGCGGCGCGCGAGGCACCTCAAGGTGGTGAAGAAGCAGGCCCCTCCTCGCTGGATGAACTGAGGGGGTGGGTGCCCCCGCTCTCGATTGAGGGGGACTCTCCCGGCCCGTAGGCTTCGCCATCCCCCTCAAGCCATGACCACCTGCCGCACGGCGCTCCGGTAGACCCAGATGCGCTCGGTGTGCGTGCTGGTGTCGGCGGGTACGACGAAGAAGCCGGACCTGTCGGGCGCGTAGTCGGAGCTGAAGCCGGCCACCTGACGCCCATCGCGGAAGATGACGCGGAGCCGTTGCCCCTCGGCGGGAGCAGGCGGCTCCCCGCGCGGGAGCATGAAGAAGATGGCCTTCACAGAGGCGGCGGGCAGCGGGGAGAGGGCCTGTCCAGGCTGACCTTCGAGCGCGATGTCGGGGCTCGAGAGGTCGAGGTCCTCCACCACCCCGCGCTTCACCTGACCGTCGGCGGTGTGCACCACCACCCGCCTCGTGCCGCTCACCCTGGGCACCGTGAGCGCGGCGGGTGCCTCGGGAAGGGCCGCCGCGGCCGGGGGAGCGAACGGTGCCTCGGACTCGGGCGCTGCGGTCGCCCCGAGGGAGGCGGGGAGTGGCGGAGGGCTCACCGGTGCGGGGAGTCCAGCCTTGGCGGCCGGTTCGCTCGCCGTGGGGGAGACGTCGAGGCTCTCCTGGTAGGCACCGGCGAGGAGCCCCAGCGCCGTGTCGAGGTCGATCCCGGCCTCCTCCCTCGCCCGCTCCTGTCCGGTCGCGACCGGTTGCTCGGAGGGGTCCGGCTCCTCCAGAACCTCGAGGTCGTCACCCTCGAGGAGCTCGAGCGGGTCCGGGGGCGCGGGAGGAGCGACGAGTCCCCAGAGCGCGGTCGCCTCCACCGGCGGTGCGCTGGCCGGCCGCGCGTCGAAGACCGAGGCGCGCGCGCGCTCACCTCGCGCGTCGACATCCTCCGGAACGCGCTCTCCGGCGCCCGCCTCCGAGAGATAGAGCCTGGCCGGCTCGGGCTCGGGTTCACGGAGAGCAAACGTGCCGCCCCCCGCCGGCGCGAAGGCCGGCAGCTCCTCGAAGTTGCCGAAGAGCGGGGCCTCCTCCGCCTGGGAGACCGCGTCCAGCTCGGCGTCGGGCCAGCGGCAAGGGGGATCCTCGACCGGCTGCTGCCCGTACCAGTCGGCCCAGGCTGCGGCGCCGGGGTCGGCCGGATTGAGGCCGAGGTCGGTCGTCCGCCGAGCGGAGGCCAGGTCGGAGGCCCGCTGCGCTGACGCATGGTCGGAGGTCTGCCGAGCGGACGTGAGGTTGAAAGGCTCGCCAGGGGCCTGACCCTTCGATGATGCCGCGTCGGTAGGACCGCCCGGTGGTGCGGGGGCCGGCGAGAAGGTCGCGCCAGCCGGTGAGGCGGACGCGGCGGGGCGGAGCGCAGGGGAGGAGGAGGGCGGGCTGAAGACCAGCGATGGAGGCGCTCCCTGCGAGGAGGGGTCGATCCGCTGCGCGACCTTCCGGGCGGGGATCACGAGCGCCTTGCGGGGGACCGGGCGTGGCGCGCCTGCGAGCTCGGCGCGCAGCGCGTCGGCCGCCGCACCCACGTCGAAGCCGGTGGGCGCCGCGCTGCCGTTCCTTCTGGAGGGCGAAGGAGCATCGCCCGGGCCTTCGTCACGAGTGAAGTCTTTCATGGTCGGGTCCGGCGTCAGGTCGCGAGCCGCACGTCGGGCCGGAGAATAGCGCGGGGAGGGCGAGCGAGGAACGGAGTGGATGGCGGTCATGCGGCGCAAAAGTGTTGTGATATCGGTCCTCGGTGCCCCATGTAGGACAGATGACCGCCGCAGCCCCTCGCTTCCTGCCCACCACCGCGGGCGAGCTTCGCGCCCGCGGCTGGGAGGAGCTCGACGTGCTCCTCGTCTCCGGGGACGCCTACGTCGACCACCCGAGCTTCGGCGCGGCGGTGATCGGGCGGGTGCTGGAGGCGCAGGGGCTCCGGGTCGGCATCGTGGCGCAGCCCGACGTTCGCTCGCCGGCAGACATCGCGCGCATGGGCGCCCCGCGCCTCTTGGTGGGAATCACCTCGGGCGCCATGGACTCGATGGTGAACCACTACACGGCGGGAAAGCGCCGCCGCTCGGACGACGCCTACACGCCGGGTGCGGTCGCGGGCCGCCGGCCCGACCGAGCCACGCGGGTCTACGCGCGGCTCTCCCGCGAGGCCTTCGGCCCCGGCGCCTTCATCGTGGCGGGCGGGGTCGAGGCCTCGCTCCGCCGCCTCGCCCACTACGACTACTGGGACGAGGCGGTGCGCCCGTCCATCGCCGCCGACCCGGCCATCGACCTCGTGGTCTACGGGCAGGGGGAGCGGCCGGTGCTGGAGCTCGCCCGCCGCCTCGCCGCGGGCGAGGACCCCTGCGGCCTCGTCGACGTGGACGGGACGGCCCTCGTGCCAAAGGAGCTCTCGCTCGCGCAGCTCGACGAGCGGTCGCGCGGCGTGCTCGCCCTGCCCTCCTTCGAGGAGGTGCGGGGCGACCGGCGTACCTTCGCGCTCTTCTCGCGCCTCTACCACCTCGAGCACAACCACGCGAACGCCCGCGTGCTCACCCAGCGTCACGGCTCGCGCACCGTGGTGGTGAACCCGCCCTCGGCCCCGCTCTCCACCGGGGAGCTCGACCGCATCGCGGAGCTGCCCTTCGCCCGCGAGGCGCACCCCTCCTACGGCGGCGCCCACATCCCGGCCCTGGAGCAGATCCGCTGGTCGGTGCAGATCCTGCGCGGCTGCAGCGCCGGCTGCGCCTTCTGCTGCATCACCGAGCACCAGGGGCGCGAGGTCACCAGCCGCTCCGAGGCGAGCATCCTGCGCGAGCTGGCGGCCCTCGCCGAGCGCCCCGATTTCCGCGGCACGGTGACCGACCTCGGCGGCGCCACCGCCAACATGTGGGGGATGACCTGCACCAGCGAGGAGGCGCACGCGAGGTGCAGACGCCTCTCCTGCGTCTACCCTTCCGTCTGCCAGTTCTGGGGGCACGACCACGGCCCGCTGGTGCAGCTCTACGGCAAGGCGCGCCGGACGAAGGGGGTGAAGCACGTGTTCGTCGGCTCGGGGGTGCGCTACGACCTCGCCCAGGCCGACCCCGTGAACGGCGAGCGCTACCTCGCGGAGCTGGTCGCCCACCACGTCTCCGGCCAGCTGAAGGTCGCGCCCGAGCACGCCGCGCCGGCGGTGCTGCGCCTCATGAAGAAGCCGGGGATCCAGGCGTTCGAGCGGTTCCGCCTGGACTTCCAGCGCCTCACCCGCGAGGCGGGCAAGGAGCAGTACCTCGTCCCCTACTTCGTGAGCTCGCACCCCGGGTGCACGCTGGAAGATGCGGCGCAGCTCTACGACTACCTGCAGGCGAACGGCTGGCGGCCGCAGCAGGTGCAGGACTTCACCCCCACGCCGATGACCCTCGCCTCCGACATGCACTGGTCGGGTTTCCACCCGCTCACGCTCGCCCCGGTGCACGTGGTGCGCGATCCGCACGAGAAGCGCTTGCAGAAGGCGCTCCTGCGCTGGGCCGATCCGGCACAGCGTCCCCTGGTGGAGGAGGCGCTCCGGCGCACCGGCCGCCTCCGCCCCGGCGAGCGGCTGCACACCCGCGGCGTGCCCTGGAAGAGAAATGCCCGCCGCGGCAGGCCCACGAACGGCAAGCCCGGCGCAGTGAAGCCGGGCGCGCCCAGGTGACCCGGCCGAAGGAGACCAGGTCCTTGCGTGGTCCAGGGGCGGCCGTGCCGGGAGGCGCGCCCTCCGGACTCGGTCCCTGATCCCCCAGGTTGCCTCACCTCCTCCGGTCGTCTACCTTACGCGTCCGACATGGTTGACAATGCGGAGCGCCTGGCCCGCCACCGCCGGCTGGCCCAGGCCGACCACCGGCACCTGTGGCACCCCTTCACCCAGATGCAGGGCTGGATGGAGGAGGACCCGCTCATCGTCGACTCGGGCGACGGCGTGTACCTCGTCGACACGCTGGGGCGCCGCTACCTCGACGGCGTCTCGTCGCTCTGGTGCAACGTGCACGGACACCGCGTGCCGGAGATCGACGCCGCGGTGAGGGAGCAGCTCGGGCGGGTGGCGCACTCCACGCTGCTCGGCCTCGCCTCCGAGCCCTCCATCACCTGCGCCGAGGAGCTCGTTCGGGTGGCGCCGGCGGGCCTCACCCGCGTCTTCTTCTCCGACGCGGGCGCCACCGCCGTGGAGATCGCGGTGAAGATGGCCTTTCAGCACCACCAGCTCCGCGGCGACCCCGAGCGGAGCGAGTTCGTGGCGCTCTCCGGGGGTTACCACGGCGACACGGTGGGTGCGGTCTCGGTGGGCGGCATCGACCTCTTCCACCGCATCTTCCAGCCTCTGCTCTTCCCGGTGCACCACGCGCCGCAGCCGCACTGCTACCGCTGCCCGCTCGGCAAGAGGCCGGAGAGCTGCGGGATGGCCTGCGCCGGCGAGGTGGAGCGCCTGTTCGCCGAGCGGAAGGGGCGGATCGCGGCGCTGGTGGTGGAGCCGCTGGTGCAGGGCGCCGACGGCATGGTGACGCAGCCGCGCGGCTACCTCCGGCGGCTCCGCGAGCTCTGCGACCGCGAGGGCGCGCTCCTCGTCTGCGACGAGGTGGCGACCGGCTTCGGGCGCACCGGCACCATGTTCGCGGTGGAGCAGGAGGGCGTTACGCCCGACCTCATGACCGTGGCGAAGGGGCTCACCGGCGGCTACCTGCCGCTCGCCGCCACCCTCACCACCGAGCGCGTCTTCGAGTCGTTCCTCGGTCCCTTCGAGTCGCAGCGGACCTTCTTCCACGGCCACACCTACTGCGGGAACGCGCTCGCCTGCGCCGCCGCCACCGCCAGCCTGCGGCTCCTGCGCGACCGGCGAGTGGTGGAGGGACTTCCCGCCAAGGTGGAGGCGCTCTGGAGAGCGCTGGCGCCGGTCGGCGACCACCCCGCGGTGGGCGACCTGCGCGGCCGCGGGCTCATGGTGGGCATCGAGCTGGTGCGCGACCGCCCGAGCCGCGAGGAGCACCCCTACGCGCTGCGGGTGGGCCACCGCGTGTGCAGGGAGGCGCGGCGGCGCGGAGCCATCCTGCGACCGCTCGGCAACGTGGTGGTGCTCATGCCGCCGCTCGCCATGAGCGAGGCCCAGCTCCGGGAGCTCGTCGGCATCACCCGGGCCTCCATCGACGCGGTGGTTACCGAGCTTCAGTGAATCGGAGCGGCGGCCAGCACGTCGGAGAAGGCGATTCTCATCCGGGAGGGATCGAGACGCCGCAACAGGGCTCGTACAGAGATCGTTCGAGGGAGGGCACCATGGACGGACTCTTCGTCACCGCCACCGACACCGGCGTCGGGAAGACCGAGGTGGCCTGCGCCCTGGTGCGCGCCTGGCGAGGGCGCGGTCTCGACGTGGGGGTGATGAAGCCGGCGCAGTCGGGCGTCACCGCAGGCGAGGCCTCCGACGCCGAGCGGCTGCGCGCCGCCACCGGCGATGCCGACCCGCTCGAGCTGGTGTGCCCCTACACGTTCGCCGAGCCTCTCGCCCCGGGCGTCGCTGCCCGCCTCTCCGGGCAGCAGATCTCGCTCGTGGAGCTCCTCGCCACCGCGCGCGAGCTCTCCCGCCGTCACGGGGCGCTGGTGGTGGAGGGGGCCGGCGGCCTCCTCGTGCCGCTCACCCCGCTCGCCACCTACGCCGATCTCGCGGTGGCGCTCGGGCTGCCGGTGCTGGTGGTGGCGCGCGCCGGCCTCGGCACCGTGAACCACACCGCCCTCACCTGCGATGCGCTCCGCGCCCGCCGCCTCGCGGTGAGCGGAGTGGTCTTGAATCGCCCGACCCCCCAGCCTGACCCCTCGGAGCCTTACAACGCCGCCGAGATCGAGCGGCTCACCGGCGTGCGTGTGCTGGCGAGCCTCCCGCACGAGCCGGACCCCGCGCGCCGCGAGGCGGCCTTTTCTCGCGAGCTGGCGGGGGTGCTCGATCCGCTCGCCTCGGTGTCGTCCTGAGAATCGTGCCGGTGGGCCCGGCCCAACCGCCGGACGGTTTGCTCCCACCGTGCATGAGGCGCAGTTCCCTTGCCGAAGATGGAAAGGGATGAAACCCCGCGGTCCTTCGTGGCGGCGCCTGCAAGCGGCCCGGCCGGTGGTTAGGTCAGGGGGCCGATGCCCGGCTTTCCCGACGATCCGGCCCTTTTCACCGAACGTGTGCAACGAGACCTCGGCGAGGCGCGCGCCATGGCCGAGCGGCTGGCCGCCATGCCTGTGCCGCGCCGCGCGGCGGAGGCGCTCGCGCTCCACGACGGCGCCTTCGGCCTCCTCGGCGGGGCGGCCTCGTGCGCCAGCCTCGCTCGCAGCGTTCACCCCGACCCGGCGCTGCGGGCGGTGGCCGAGGCGTGCGAGCAGGAGGTGGACGCGCTCTCCACCGCGCTCTCGCTCGACCCGCGCCTCTTCGCGGTGCTGGCGGCCCTCGACGTCTCGGGCGAGGAAGGCGCCACCCGGTTTCTCCACCAGAGGACCCTGCGCGAGCTGCGGCGCTCCGGCGTCGACCGCGACGAGCCCACCCGCGAGTGGGTGCGCGCCCTGCGCGGGGAGCTGGTGCGGGTCGGCCAGGAGTTCAGCCGGAACATCCGCGACGACACCCGCCGCATCGCGGTGGAGCCGGCGCGGCTGGCGGGCCTCCCCGACGACTTCGTTCGCGCCCACCCGCCGGGTGCTGATGGCCTGGTTTCGCTCACCACCGACAACGTCGACTACCTGCCGGTGGTCACCTACGCCGAGGATGGCGCGCTGCGGGAAGAGCTGTGGCGGCTCTACCGCCAGCGCGGCCACCCGGCCAACGAGCCGGTGCTGGCGCGCCTCCTCGCGCTCCGCCACGAGCTGGCGAGGCTGCTCGGCTACCCGAGCTGGGCCGCCTACGCCACCGAGGACAAGATGGTGGAGAGCGACGGCGCGGTCGCCGCCCTCGTCGACCGCGTCACCGCCCTATCCACCGCGCGGACGCTCCACGACCTCGCCGAGCTGGTGGACGTGGCGAGGTCCTCGTCTGCCGCGCCAGCCGGCGAGAGCTCCGTCCCGGCTTGGGACGTGCCCTGGCTGCAGGAGCGGGTGCGCGCCACCCGCTACGGGGTCGACGCGCGCGAGGCCCGACCGTACTTCGAGTACGGCCGGGTGAAGGAGGGCGTCCTGGCGCTCGTGGCGCGGCTCCTCGGCGTGCGCTTCGAGCGCCTCTCCGGCGCGGTGGCGTGGCACCCCGAGGTGGAGGTGTACGAGGTGCGCGACGCCTCCGGGGCGGGCGCGCCGGACCGCCTGCTCGGCATCGTCTACCTCGACATGCACCCGCGCGAGGGCAAGTACAAGCACTACGCCCAGTTCACGCTGGTGAGCGGCGTCGCCGGGAAGCAGCTACCCGAGGGCGTGCTGGTGTGCAACTTCCCTCGGCCAGGGGCGACGCCGGCCCTGCTCGAGCACGGCGAGGTGAAGACCTTCCTCCACGAGCTGGGGCACCTGCTCCACCACGTCCTCGGCGGCCATGTGCGCTGGGCCGGGCAGTCGGGGGTGGCCACCGAGTGGGACTTCGTGGAGGCGCCCTCGCAGATGCTGGAGGAGTGGGCCTGGGACCCGGAGGTGCTGGCCGGCTTCGCCCGCCACGTCGACACCGGCGAGCCCATCCCCACCCGGCTGGTGGCGCGCATGCGGGTGGCCGACGACTTCGGCAAGGGCTTGCAGACCCGGCAGCAGATGTTCTACGCCGCGCTCTCGCTGGAGCTGCACCGGCGCGACCCGGCCGGCCTCGACCCGGGCCGGCTCGCCGCCGAGCTGCAAGAGCAGTACACGCCCTTCCGGCCGGTACCGGGAACCTTCTTCCACCTCTCCTTCGGACACCTCGAGGGGTACTCCGCCCTTTACTACACGTACATGTGGTCGCTCGTCATCGCCAAGGACCTCTTCGAGGAGTTCCGCCGCCACGGGCTCTTCGACCGCGCCACCGCCGTCCGCTACCGGCGCGAGGTGCTGGAGCCGGGCGGCTCGAAACCGGCCGCGGAGCTGGTCCGCGCCTTCCTGGGGCGCGACTTCGGGTTCGAGGCGTTCGAGCGGTGGCTCGGGGGATTGCTCTCACCCCCCTGCCCCCCTCCCTCCGGGCGAGGGGGGTGACGGGACCGGCTCATCGGAACTCCTCGCTCCGGAGGCCGTGCTTCTTCATGAGCCGGTGCAGGCTCTCGCGCTCCATGCCGGCGCGCTCGGCGGCGCGGGTGACGTTGCCTCGGAACTCGCGCAGGAGCGCCACCAGGTAGGCGCGCGAGACGCGATCGCGCGCCTGCTCCACCGCCTCGCGGTAGGGGAGGGCAGCGGCCTCGCCGAGCGGCGCCTCGGCCACGACCCCCGCGTCGCCACTCGAGGTGTACGCTCGGGCCGGCGCGCCCGGGGCCGATGTGGCGAGCTCGGGCGGAAGATCGGCGGCCGTCACCCGCGGCCCGCGCGCCACCGCCACCGCCCGCTCGATGGCGTTCTCCAGCTCGCGCACGTTGCCGGGCCAGGCGTGGGCGGAGAGCAAGGCGAGCGCCTCCGGCTCGAGCCCCTCCACCCTCCGGCGGTGGGCGCGGGCGTGCTTCTCGAGGAAGTGGGCGGCGAGGAGCGGGACGTCGCCGGGGCGCTCGCGCAGGGCGGGGAGGCGCACGGGGAAGACGTGCAGCCGGTAGAAGAGGTCCTCGCGGAAGCGCCCGGCGGCCACCTCCGCCCGCAGGTCGCGGTGCGTGGCGGCCACCACCCGCACGTCCACCGGCGTCGCGGCGGCGTCGCCCACCCGGCGCACCTCGCGCTCCTGCAGCGCGCGGTTGAGCTTCACCTGGGCCGGGAGCGGCAGCTCCCCCACCTCGTCGAGGAAGAGCGTGCCGCCCTCGGCCTCCTGGAAGAGGCCGGGGCGCGAGGCGACGGCGCCGGTGAAGGCGCCGCGGGCGTGGCCGAAGAGCTCGCTCTCCACCAGCTCGGCGGGCAGCGCGCCGCAGTTCACCGGCACGAAGCGGCGGGCGCGCCGCGCGGAGTTGTAGTGGATGGCGCGCGCCGCCAGCTCCTTGCCCGTGCCGGTCTCGCCGCCGAGGAGCACGGTGATGTCGAGCGCCGCGGCCTGCTCGAGGAGCCGATAGCTCTCCAGCATGGGCGGGCTCCCCCCCACCAGGGCGTGGAACGAGGAGGTGCCGGCTCCCCCGGCATGGCCCGCCTGCGCCGCCTCGTGCCGCCGCTTCTCCTCCACCGCGCGCGCCACCAGCGCGGCGGCCTCGTCGGGATCGAACGGCTTCTCCAGGTAGTCGAAGGCGCCCATCTTCATGGCGCGCACCGCGTCGGCCACGGTGGCGTAGCCGGTCATCATCACCACCTCGGTGGCCGGCGCTCGCGCCTTCACCCCCTGCAGCACCTCGAAGCCGCTGGCGCCGGGCATGCGGAGGTCGGTCACCACCACGTCGAAGGCCGCTCCTCCAAGGAGCGCCAGCGCGCGCCCCCCATCGGAGCAGGTGGTGAGCGCGTACCCCTCACCGAGGAGCTTCACCCAGAGCTTCAGCATGTTCTCCTTGTCGTCCACCACCAGCACGCGCGGGCGGGGAGCGCCGCCGGCCGGGGCCGCGCCCGGCGAGGCTCCGCTCGCGGCCAGGCCAGCCGGATTCGTCGCGCCACCCACCGGGGCCGTCACGCCGCCAGGTTCATCACTCATGGTATGGCTCCTCGGCGGTGAGCACCGCCATCCCTGGGCTCTCCGGCGCCACCGCATCGCCCCCCGCGGCCGGGGCGGGCAGCCGGAGCGTGAAGCGCGCCCCGCCCCCGGCCGCCCCACCGGCCGTGAGCTCCCCGCCGTGCGCGCGCGCGATGGCCCGCGACACCGCCAGCCCCAGGCCGGTACCGCGCTCACGCGTGGTGAAGAAAGGCTCGAAGAGCCGCTCGCGGACGGTCGGGGAGAGGCCCGGGCCGCTGTCCTCCACCGAGAGCCGCGCGAAGCCATCTGCGCTCTCGATGGCCACCCGGACCCAGCCCCCCGGCCCGGCCGCCTCGGCTGCGTTGCGGAGCAGGTTCTCCACCACCTGCCGGAGCTTGCCCGGGCTCGCCAGCGCAGCCGCCGCGCCCTCCACACGCACGCTCACGCTCGCGAGGACGCCCGCCTCGCGCAGGAGCGACTCCACGGCCAGGCAGAGCTCGCGCAGGCTCACCGGCACCCGCGCCAGGAGAGCCGGGCGGGAGAGGTCGAGGAGGCCGGACACGATCTCCTGGCAGCGGTGCGCCTCCTCCTCCACCACCGCCAGGTCCTCGTCGAGGGCCCGGTCGGCGCGCCTCCGCAGGAGCTTCAGGTAACCCAGGATGACGCCCAGGGGGTTGTTGATCTCGTGGGCGACGCCGGCGGCGAGCCGCCCCACGCCGGCCAGCTTCTCCGATTGCACCAGCTTCTCCTGATGGTGCCCGAGCGCCTCGGCCATGGCGTTGAGCTTGCTCGCCAGAGCGCCGAACTCGTCCTGCGAGGTGACCGTGATGCGCGTGTCGAGCTTGCCCTCGCCGATCCGTTCCGCCCCGGCGCGGAGGCGCGCCATGGGCCCGGCGATGGAGCGCCCCACCGCCACCACCACCAGCACGGCCAGGAGCGGCGCTCCGAAGAGCATCGCCAGCAACAGGCCGTAGGTGCGCCGCTCCACCGCCGCCGCGGCCGCGCTCTCGCGGTCGATACGCGCCGCCGCCGAGGCGGCGAGCCGCTCGACGTCGTCCTGGATCTGGCTCACGAGGAGCTGGGCGCGGGCGTGCTCCTCCTGCACGTAGGCGCGGTCGTTCGCCACCACCGCCGGGACGATCCGCTCGCGGAAGAGCGCCCCCAGCCGCGCGTTCACCTCCTCGATGTCGGCGATGACCGCTTGCTCCTCGCGCGCGCCGCGCTTCTGCGCCCGCGCGTGGAGCGCCTCGGCCAGCTCCAGCACACGGCGCTCGGCGGCCGCGTAGAGCGGGAGGTGCGAGCGGTTGCCGAGGATGATGGTGTGAGCCTGGTGCGCGTACTCCTCCCGCACCGCGCTCGCCAGCGTGAGCGCGAGCCGCACCCCCTCCTCGTCGGCGCGGGCGCGGGTCAGCGAAGCATGGATGCGGCCGAGCCCGCTCGCCGTGAGCCCGGCCGTGGCTGCGAAGAGAAGCACCAGCAGCCCGAAGCCGGCGAGCAGCCGCCGGGCGGTGGCGGAGCGCTTCAGCACGGCCCTCCAATCGCGGCCCCGCCGAACCGCCGCGTGCGCCCCCCGGCCGTGACCGCGCCGGTCACAGTGTGATCGCCTCCCTCACGCTCTGGAACCTCGGGCCACCACCATCTGACTTCCGTAACGCAGCCGTGGCCCCGATTCCAGGGCGTTCCGGCCGGGCCGAGCGCATGGCATGGCGCCTGCTAGACATGGCGCCTGCTAGAGCGGACTGCCAGAGCAGGGCGCCTGATGAAGCCGGGCGAGCCCCGAACCAAAGGAGTTCCGAACCCATGAAGCTCTTCCGCATGATGATGCCCTTCGCCGCCGCCCTCGCCCTCACCGTCGCGCCCGGGGCTCTCGCCGCCGGGAACAAGGCGCGCACCGTGAAGGTCGAGATCACCGAGGACGGCACCCAGCCCGCCACCGTGGAGGCCAAGGCCGGCCAGCCGATGAAGCTCGTCCTCACGCGCAAGACCGACGCCACCTGCATGAAGGACGTGGTCATGAAGGAGTTCGGGGTGGACGAGAAGCTCCCCCTCGACCAGCCGGTGGCGGTGACCGTCACCCCCGAGAAGCCGGGGACCTACGTGGCGAAGTGCGGCATGGGCATGGACATCGTCACCCTTCACGTGAAGTGAGGCCAAGGCAAGACGAGCCCGGGGCCGCCGAGCGACCGCCGCGGCGAGCTCTGCCCGTGACCACCACCCTCGCCCTGGCCCTCGCGCTCCTCGCCGCCACCGGCCCCGCCCTCGCGGCCGAGCCCGTGGCGGAGGCCGGGGTCACCCTGACGCGGCTCGTCGACGAGTCGCTCCAGGCGAGCCCCGAGCGCGCGCAGGTGCTGGCGCTGGTCGAGGCCGAGCGCGCTCGCGCGGTGCAGGCGGGCGCCTTCCCCGACCCGACGGTGTCGCTGGGCCTCCAGAACGACGGGTTCAGCGGCATCCAGGTCGGCGTCATGCCGACCAGCTTCTACCAGGTGATGGTCACCCAGCCGTTCCCGTTCCCCGGGAAGCGCGATCGCCGCGAGGAGGCGGCCCGCGCCCAGGCGGAGGCGGTGGCGGCGCGACTCGCCCGGGTGGAGCGCACCGTCGGCGCCGAGGTGGAGCGCGCCTTCCTCGACCTGCGCCTCGCCCGCGGCCAGCTCGCCCTCCTCGCCCGGCTGGAGGCGCTCTGGCGCGACGCCGAGGCCACCGCGCGATCGCGATACACGGTGGGTGCGGCGCCGCAGTCGGACCTCATCCGCAGCCAGCTCGAGCGGACGCGGCTCGCGCAGCAGCGCATCAGGCAGGAGCTCTCGGAGCGCACCGCCCTCCAGGCTCTCAACCGGCTGCGGGCGCGGCCGCTGGAGGCGCCGATGGGCGCGGTCACCCCGCTCGCGGACGACCCGCTGCCCGAGCTGGCCCCGCCCGAGGCGGCGATCGCGAAGGCCGTGGAGGAGAGCCCCGAGCTCACCCTGGCGCGGCGAAGCATCGACGCCGCCGAGCGGCGGATCGACTCGGCCAGGCGCGAGCGCCTGCCCGACTTCACCGTCAGCGCGGGCATCATGCTCCGCGGCGAGCTCGAGCCCATGTGGACGGCCACCGTGGGCGTGACGCTGCCCATCTTCTCGCGCAAGGGGGCGGCCGTGACCGAGGGCGAACGGCGGCGGGCGGCGGAGGAGCAGGGCGAGGAGGCCACGCGCCGGGTGGTGGCGCTCCGCGCGGGGGAGCGGCAGTCAGCGCTGGAGGCGGCGCTGCGCACGGTGGAGCTCTACCGGAGCGGGCTCCTCGTGCAGTCGGCGGCGGCCGTCGACTCCACCCTCACCCAGTACCGGGTGGGAAAGGTGCCCTTCGCCGCCGTGCTGGAGGTACTGCGCGGGGCGGTGACCGACGAGAGCGGCCACCTCGCGGCGCTCGCCAGCGCCGAGCGGCTCGCCATCGCGGCGCGCGAGGTGAGCATGGAGGCGCCCCCCGGCGCGGGACCGGCCGGGGGCCTCTCCGGCGGGGCCATTCCCGGAGCGGGCGCCAGCGGCGGCATGGGCGCGCCGGCAGGGAGCGGGGGAGGCGCGGCAGGGGCCGGCGCGGGCGGCGCTCCTGTGCCGGCCGGCACCCCGAGCGGCATGGGTGGTGGGATGTGAGCCGGTCAGCGGCGGGCCCCGAGCGGCCCATCATTCACGCAGGGTGTGAGAGAGGACGAGCGAGATGGACCGCGACCTGATCCCCGAAGGCGCACCCCTGCCGCCGCGCCGCTTCGGCGCGGGCGCCCTGGCGCTCATGCTGGCGTTGGGCCTCGCGCTCGGCGCTGGTGGTGGCTACGTCCTCGCCCGCGCCACGCCGGCTGGAGAGGGCGGCGTCCACGTCCACGTGGCGGGCGAGGAAGAGGGCGGGGTGTCCGGCGGCGTCGCCGGGGCCGGGGCGAGCACCGGGAAGGCCGCGGCGGCGAAGCCGCTCTACGTCTGCCCGATGCACCCCACCGTGGTCTCCGACCACCCGGGCAACTGCCCCATCTGCGGGATGAAGCTCGTCCTGCAGCAGCCGGCCGCATCGGCCGGGGGCCCCTCGACCAGCGCCTCCGCCACGGCTGGCGCGAGCGCGGCGGCCGCCAAGAGCAGTCAGGTCGAGCGCAAGGTCGTCCTCTATCGCTCCCCGATGGACCCGAAGCAGACCTCTCACACCCCTCGCAAGGACGAGATGGGCATGGACTACCTGCCCGTCTACGAGGACGAGGTGAACGGCGGGGGCGGCGCGAGCGGCGCCGAGGTGAAGGGGCTCGCAGCGGTGACCATCGACCCTGAGCGGCAGCAGCTCATCGGGCTCCGGACCGCCAAGGTGGAGAAGGGTCCGGTGGGCGGGAGCTGGCGCACGGTGGGGCGGGTGGCGGTGGACGAGACGCGGGTGCACCACGTGGCGGTGCGCGTCTCGGGCTTCGTGAAGCAGGTCTTCGTCGACTTCGTCGGCAAGCCGGTGAAGGCCGGTGAGCCGCTCTTCACCATCTACAGCCCCGACCTCTACTCGGCCGAGGAGGAATACCTGCTCGCCCTCCGCACCGAGGGCTCGCTCGCCGGCACCGGGAGCGCCGGCGGGGCGGGCGACGTGCTCGCCGCGGCCGCGCGCGAGCGGCTGCGCCTGTGGGACATCCCCGAGCGCGGAGATCGACCGCATCGAGAAGCGGGGAAAGCCGCAGGAGGAGCTCGTCCTGCGCGCCCCCATGAGCGGGGTGGTGACGAAGAAGGACGTGGTGATGGGCCACCGCATCAACGAGGGCGACATGCCCTACGAGATCACCGACCTCTCGCAGGTGTGGGTGCTCGCCGACGCCTACGAGTCGGAGCTCTCGCGCCTCAGGCTCGGCATGGGCGCCACCCTGCAGCTCCAGGCCTTTCCGGATCGCCTCTTCAAGGGAAAGGTGATCTTCATCGACCCCATCCTCGACCCGAAGACGCGCACCGCAAAGGTGAGGCTCGCCTTCCGGAACCCCACCGGAGAGCTCCGGCCGGAGATGTTCGGGGAGGTGACGCTGCAGACGCCGAAGCGGCAGGGCCTCACGCATCCCCTTCGACGCGGTGGTCGACTCCGGCACGCAGAAGCTGGTCTTCGTGGCGCTGGGCGACGGCAAGTTCGCGCCGCGCGAGGTGCGGGTGGGGGCGCAGGGCAAGGACACGGTGGAGATCGTCTCCGGGCTCTCGGCCGGTGAGGAGGTGGTGACCCGGGCCAACTTCCTCGTCGACTCCGAGTCGCGCCTGCGGGCCTCGCTCGCCGCCATGGCGGGGGGCGCCCGTCTGATCAAGGCGATCATCCGGTTCTCCGCCGAGAACCGCATCCTGGTCATCGGGGCGGTGCTGGCGACCCTGGCGCTCGCCTTCTGGACGATGCGGAACATCCCGCTCGACGCGCTGCCCGGACCTCTCCGACACCCAGGTCATCGTCTACTCGCGCTGGGACCGCAGCCCCGACATCCTCGAGGACCAGGTCACCTACCCCATCACCACGGCGCTGCTCGGCGCACCCAAGGTGAAGGCCATCCGCGGCTTCTCCGACTTCGGCTTCAGCTACGTCTACGTCATCTTCGAGGACGGCACCGACCCCTACTGGGCGCGGACGCGGGTGCTGGAGTACCTCTCCAAGATCACGCCCCAGCTCCCGCAGGGCGTGAAGGACGGAGCTCGGGCCCGACGCCACCACGCGTCGGCTGGGTCTTCCAGTACGCCCTGGTGGACAGGACCGGCCAGCACGCCTCCGACGAGCTGCGCTCCTTCCAGGACTGGATTCCTGCGCTACGCCGTGCAGGCGGTGCCCGGCGTCTCCGAGGTGGCCACCGTCGGCGGCCAGGTGCGCCAGTACCAGATCACCGTCAACCCCAACCCCCTCGCCGCCTACAAGCTACCGCTCGAGGCGGTGCATCAAGGCGGTGCGGAGCGGCAACAACGACGTGGGCGGGCGGCTCGTCGAGCTCTCCGGCCGCGAGTACATGGTGCGCGGCCGCGGCTACGTGAAGTCGCTCGCACGACCTCGAGAAGCTGGTCCTGAAGGTCGAGGACGGCACCCCGGTGACGGTGAAGGACGTGGCCCAGGTCGCCCTCGGCCCGGAGATGCGGCGCGGGCGTGGCCGATCTCGACGGAGAGGGCGACGTGGTGGGCGGCATCGTGGTGATGCGCCAGGGCGAGAACGCGCTCAACGTGATCGAGCGGGTGAAGGCGAAGCTCGAGGAGCTCAAGCCGTCGCTTGCCGAAGGGCGTGGAGGTGGTGACCACCTACGACCGCTCCGAGCTCATCGGCCACGCCATCGAGACGGTGAAGCACAAGCTCGATCGAGGAGATCATCATCGTCTCGGTCATCATCCTCGTCTTCCTCTGGCACATCCCCTCGGCCATCGTGCCCATCGTCACCATCCCGGTGTCGGTGGCCCTGGCCTTCATCCCCATGTACCTCATGGGCCTGAACGCGAATCTCATGTCGCTCGCCGGCATCGCCATCTCCATCGGCGTGCTGGTGGACGGCGCCATCGTGGAGGTGGAGAACGCCTACAACAAGATCCACCGCTGGCAGGCGGAAGGGTCGAAGGGCGACTTCCACAAGGTGCGCCTCGAGGCCCTGCTGGAGGTGGGGCCGAGCGTCTTCTTCTCGCTCCTCGTCATCGCGGTGGCCTTCCTGCCGGTCTTCACGCTGGTCGACCAGGAGGGCCGCCTCTTCCGGCCACTCGCCTGGTCGAAGAACCTGACCATGGCCATCGCCGCGCTGCTCGCCGTCACCCTCGACCCGGCCATGCGGATGCTCTTCGCCCGGGTCGAGACCCTTCACCTTCCGTCCGCGCCCGCTCGCCTGGCATCGCCAGCGCACGTGCTGGTCGGCACCTACCACTCCGAGGAGAGGCACCCCATCAGCCGGCTCCTCCACCGGATGTACGAGGGACCCTGCCGCTTCGTCCTCCGCCATGCGCAAGCCTCACCATCGCCGCCAGCCTGGCGCTGGTGGCGCTCACCATCCCCGTCTACCTGCGGCTCGGCTCCGAGTTCATGCCGCCGCTCGACGAGGGCACCATCCTCTACATGCCCTCGGCGGTGCAGCCGGGCATGTCGGTGGCGGAGGCGCAGCACGCCCTGCAGGTGCAGGACAAGATCCTGCGCACCTTCCCCGAGGTGGAGCGGGTCTTCGGCAAGGCCGGGCGCGCCAACACCAGCACCGACCCGGCCCCCTTCACCATGATGGAGACGACCGTGGTCCTGAAGCCGGAGGGCGAGTGGCGGGCGATGCCGCGCTGGTACTCCTCCTGGGCACCGCCGTGGCTCAAGCCCCGGCGCTGCGACCGTTCTGGCGCGACCGCATCACCAAGGCCGAGCTGGAGAACGAGCTGGACGCGGCGCTGCAGCTCCCGGGCATCTCCAACGCCTGGACCATGCCCATCAAGGGCCGCCTGGACATGCTCTCCACCGGCATCCGCACGCCCATCGGCATCAAGATCGCCGGGCGCCGACCTCGCGGAGATCGAGCGGGTGGCCATCGCGACCGAGGCGGCGCTGGCGAAGGTGCCCGGGACGCGCAGCGCGTACGCCGAGCGGGTGGCGGGCGGCTACTTCCTCGACTTCGTGCTCGAGCGCGACGCGCTCGCCCGCTACGGGCTCAGCGTCGACGACGCCAACCGCATGGTGATGACGGCGGTGGGCGGCGACGACCAGAGCACGACGGTCGAGGGCCGGGAGCGGTACGGCGATCAACGTCCGGTACGCGCGCGACTACCGCGACGACCTCCAGAGCCTGCGCCGCGTGCTCCTCCCCCTGCCGGGCGGCGGACAGATCCCGATGGAGGAGATCGCCGACGTGAAGCTCGACGCAGGGACCGTCGATGATCCGCGACGAGAACGGCATGCTGGCGGGGTACGTCTACGTCGACTTCGACACCACCAAGATCGACGTGGGCAGCTATGTGGAGCGCGCCAAGGAGGCGGTGGCTGCGGCGGTGAAGGTGCCGACCGGCTACTCGATGACCTGGAGCGGCCAGTACGAGAACATGCTGCGGGTGCGCGAGCGGCTGAAGCTCATCCTGCCCATCACCCTCGTCCTCATCTTCGCCCTGCTCTACATGAACACGAAGTCGTCGATGAAGGCCGGCCATCGTCATGCTGGCCGTGCCCTTCTCGGCCATCGGCGCGGTGTGGCTCATGTACCTGCTCGGCTACAACGTCTCCATCGCCGCCTGGGTGGGCATGATCGCGCTCATGGGGCTCGACGCCGAGACGGGCGTCTTCATGCTGCTCTTCCTCGACCTCTCGCACGACGAGGCGAGGCGGGAGGGGCGCCTGCGCACCCTGGGCGACCTCGCGAGGCCATCGTCCACGGCGCCGTGAAGCGGGTGCGACCCAAGGCCATGACGGTGACCGCCGCCTTCATGGGCCTGCTCCCCATCATGTGGTCCACCGGCACCGGCGCCGACGTGATGAAGCGCATCGCCGCCCCCATGGTGGGCGGCCTCGTCACCAGCTTCGCCCTGGAGCTGCTGGTCTACCCCGCCGTTTACTATCTGTGGAAGGGGCGCGGGATGCCCCGCGGCCCGGCCACCGCCCTCTCCGAGGCCTCGGCGGCTACGGTGGCGGTCACCGGCTGAGCCCCCCGTCGCGGCGATCCTTCCCGCGCGTTAGAAGGGGGCGTGCTCCGCACCCTGCGCGCCCTCCCCACGCTCCTCCGCGTCGGCCTCGCCGGGGCGGTGGCCTATCGGGCGGAGCTCCTCGTCTGGCTCCTCTCCACCAACATGCCGCTCGTCATGCTGGCGCTCTGGAGCGCGGTGGCGCGCGACGCGCCGGTGGGCCGCTTCGGGCAGAAGGAGCTCACCGCCTACTTCCTGGCCGCGCTGGTGGTGCGGCTCCTCACCGGCGCCTGGCTCATCTGGGAGCTCAACTACGAGATCCGGCAGGGGACGCTGGCCTTCCGCCTGCTCCGGCCGGTGCACCCGCTGGTGGCCTTCGCCGCGGAGAACCTCTCGGCCATCCCGCTCCGCATCGCCCTGGCGCTGCCAGTGGCGCTGGTGCTCTTCTTCACCGTGGGTGGTGGCCACGTGACGGGCGACCCGCTGCTCCTCGCCCTCTTCCCCCTCACCGTGCTCGGGGCCTGGCTCATCACCTTCCTCGCCATGGCCCTGGTGGGCGCGCTCGCCTTCTGGATCGAGTCGACCACCTCGCTCTTCGAGATCTGGCATGGGCCTCTTCGGCATCTTCTCGGGGTACCTCGTGCCGCTGGAGCTCTTCCCGCCCTGGTTCTCGAGCGTGGCTCGCACCCTTCCGTTCCGCTACATGCTCGCCTTCCCGGTGGAGATGGTGATCGGCTTCCAGACGCGCGCCCACGCCCTCTCGGAGCTCGCCATCCAGTGGGCCTACATCCTCGGGCTCGGTTTGGCGGTGGCGGCCTCCTGGCGGGTGGGGCTCCGCCGTTTCGCCGCCTACGGAGGGTGAATGCGTCGCTACCTCCGGCTCCTCGGCGTCCAGCTCCGCGCCTCCACGCTGCTCGCGCTGCAGTACCGCGCCGAGTTCGTGGGCCAGGCGCTGCTCTCCCTCCTCTGGGCCGCCTGGGCGCTGGTGCCGCTCCTCGTCGTCTACGGCCACCGCCCGTCGGTGAGCGGATGGAGCTTCGAGGAGGCGCTGGTGGTGATGGGCTGGTTCACCCTGATGAAGGGGATCCTGGAGGGCGCCATCAACCCCTCGCTGGCGAGCGTGGTCGAGCACATCCGCAAGGGCACCCTCGACTTCGTCCTGCTGAAGCCCGCCGACGCCCAGTTCCTCGTCTCCACCGCCAAGTTCGCTCCCTGGCACGTGGTCGACGCGGGCCTCGGGGTGGCGCTCTTCGCGGTGGCGTTCCATCGGCTGGGCCGCTGGCCCGCGCCCGGCCACGTGCTCGTCGCCCTGCTGCTCCTCCTCTGCGCCGCGCTCACCCTCTACGGCCTGTGGATCCTGGTGGTGTCGGCGGCGTTCTTCGTGGTGAAGGTGGACAACCTCTCCTATCTCTTCGGCTCCATCTTCGACGCGGCGCGCTGGCCGGTGACGGTGTTCCGAGGCGCCTGGCGCGTGCTCTTCACCTTCGTCATCCCGCTGGCGCTCATGACCACCTACCCGGCGCTGGCGCTCCTCGGCCGGCTCCGCCTTGGCACGGCCATCGCCGCCGTGGCCGGAACCCTCGCCTTCGCAGCGGTGTCGCGGCTGGTGTGGGTGAGGTCGATCGGGAGGTACACCAGCGCGAGTAGCTAAACCGTAAGCTCCGTGAGGCGGAGCGCGTAGCCTACCCGCAAGCTCGGCGCAGTGAAGCCGAGCGCGCGTATGCAGCCCGGCCGCAGGCAAACGAAATCTTGCGCAGTCCCCAGGTGCTGGCCTGCGACAGGACACCGCCAAGCACGTCCACCCTCCTTCCGGGTGCGACCCATCAAACCAACCACCCATACCCCCCAATTCGAGCAAAGATCTCTTCCATGAGGGTCCTCGTGCCGCTGGCCGCAGCCCTCGCCTACCTGCTCGATCTGGTGATCGTGCTCGTCTGGCCGCCGATCACCGCTCTGATCCTCGCCGTCACCTGGCCGTTCGACCGAACCCGCGCCGTGGCCGGCCGCTTCTACCAGCTCCTCGGCATGCTCTGGTCGCGCACCTTCCCCTTTTGGCGCATCCGCATCGAAGGACAGTGGCCGCGAGAAGGTGGCCCGTTCCTGGTGGTGGCCAATCACCAGTCGTTCCTCGACATTTTTCTCCTCTGCAACCTGCCGCACGAGATGAAGTGGCTCGCAAAGGAAGAGCTCTTCCGCATCCCCATGTTCGGCTGGGGGCTCACGCTCGCCGGCGACATCAGCCTGGCGCGCGGCGACACCGCGAGCGCCATGGCTGCCATGGCCAAGGCCAAGTGGTACCTCGCGAACGGGATGAACGTGATCATCTTCCCCGAAGGCACCCGCAGCGAGGACGGCCAGCTCCTTCCCTTCCGGCCCGGCGCCTTCAAGCTGGCGGTCGAAGCGGGCGTGCCGGTGCTCCCCATCGCGGTGAGCGGCACCTCCGAGGGGATGGTGCGAGGAAGCCTGTGGGTTCGACCCGCCAGGCTCACCGCGCGCATCCTCGAGCCGGTGCCCACCGCCGGGCTCACCAGCCGCAACGTCCGGAGGCTCCGCGACGAGGTGCGCGACCGCATCGCTGCCGCGCTCGGGCAGCCGCTCTTGCAGGCGGTCAGTCCAGGGGTGAGTGGCACCGAGTGAGGGGTTTGGGGCCGGTTCCGCGGAGCGGCCGCGCGCTCGGCTTCGCCGCGCGGAGCTTGCGGGTTGGGTCTGCTATAAGCCTGCGCGCTCCGCCTCGCGGCGGCAAGCGACTCCCATGCTCCGCCTCACCTTTCTCGGCACCTCCGCCGCCCAGCCCACCGCGAGCCGCAACCTCTCGGGCCTGGCGGTGCGCCGCCAGGGCGAGCTCCTGCTCTTCGACTGCGGCGAGGGCACCCAGCGCCAGATGATCCGGTACGGCACCGGCTTCGACGTGGCCGCCATCTTCTTCACCCACTTCCACGCCGACCACTACCTCGGCGCCATCGGCTTCCTGCGCACCCTCTCCATGCTGGGGCGGGCCGAGCCGCTGCACGTCTATGGCCCGCCGCCGGCGAAGCGCTTCCTCCCGGCCATGCTCTTCGGCGGCCTCGACCGGCTCACCTTCCCGGTGGAGATCCACGAGCTCGCGCCCGGCGAGGCGGTGCGCCGCGACGGTGCGGAGGTGAGGCCCTTCGCCACCGTGCACCGGGGCCCGTCGTTCGGCTACGTCCTGGCGGAAGACGAGCGCCCGGGCCGCTTCCACCCCGAGCGCGCCGCGGCGCTGGGCTTGCCAGAGGGGCCGCTCTGGGGCGCCCTGCAGCACGGACGGCAGGTGGAGGTGAGCGGCCGGGTGGTGCGGCCGGAGGAGGTGGTGGAGCCGCCCCGGCGCGGGCGCCTCCTCGCCATCACCGGCGACACGCGCCCGGCGCCGGCCACCGTCCGGGCCGTGGCGGGGGCCGACGTGCTGGTGCACGAGGCCACCTTCGGCGACGAGGAGGCCGCCCGCGCCGCCGAGACGGCCCACTCCACGGCGCGTGAAGCGGCCCGGGTGGCGCACGAGGCCGGGGTCGCGCGCCTCTTCCTCACCCACCTCAGCACGCGCTACGACCGCGAGCCAGGGGTGCTCCTCCGCCAGGCGCGCGAGGAGCACGCCGCCGTCGAGGTGGCGCACGACGGGCTCACGGTGGAGATCGCGCTGCCGTGAGCACCGCCGCGCAGGACCTCGGGCGCTGGCTCCCGCGCCTCGTCGCCCTCTGGCGGGCGCGACGCACCGGCGGTCGCGGCGCCGGAGGGCGACCGGCGCGCGGCGCCCGCCCTCCACCGCGAGGCCGGCGAGGAGGACCGCCCCCGCCGGGCGGGGCGCTCCCTCCCGACCGGCTCGCCCCCGACGAGCTCCGCGAGGTGGCCGCCGGGGTGACGCGCCTCTCCGCCGGGCTCACCCGCGAGCGGTCGCTGGCGGGCGCACCCTACCTCGACGACCCGCGCCTCCTCGGTGCCTACCTGCTCTTCTACTGGCCGCTCTCCTACCTCCAGGCCCGGGGCGTGCTCTCCGAGCTGCCGCGCCGGCCCGGCGAGGTGCTCGACCTCGGCAGCGGCCCCGGCCCGGTCGCCTTCGCCGCCCTCGACGCCGGCGCCTCGCGGGTCACCGCCGCCGACCGCGCGGCGGGCGCCCTCGGCGCGGCGCGCGCGCTGGCCGAGGCCGCCGGCGAGCCGCTCGCCACCGCCCCCTGGGACCCCTCGCGGCCCGGCGCGCTCGCCCGGGTGGCGAGCGGCCGGAGCTTCGACCTCGTCACCCTCGGTCACGTGCTGAACGAGCTCTTCGCCGGGGCCGAGGCCGTGGAGCGGCGCGCGGCGCTCCTCGCCGAGGCCGCCGCCCTGCTCCGGCCGGGCGGATCGCTGGTGGTGGTGGAGCCGGCGCTGCGCGACACCTCGCGCGCCCTCCTCGCGGTGCGCGACGCGCTCGTCAGCCGCGGCCTCGCCGTGCGCGCGCCGTGCCTCTTCCGCGGCCCCTGCCCCGCGCTCCTGCGCGGGAGCGACTGGTGCCATGCCGAGCGCCCCATCGAGGCGCCGCCGCTCGTCGCCGAGCTCGCGCGGGCGGCGGGACTCCGCAAGGAGGCGGTGAAGATGAGCTACCTCGTGCTCGCGCCGCCGGGGGAGGGGTGGGCCGAGCCGCCCCCGGGGCGCGCCTTCCGCATCGTCTCCGAGCCCCTGCCGTCGAAGGGGCGGCTCCGCTACATGGGCTGCGGTCCCGAGGGCCGGCTGGGCCTCTCCCTGCAGGACAAGCACCTCGGGGAGGGCACCCGCGTCTTCCAGGGGCTGCTCCGCGGCGACGTGGTGGGGCTCGCCGGGGTGGAGCCGCGCGGCGACGGCCTCCGGCTCGGCCCCGGCGGCGAGGTGCGCGTCCTCGCCCGCGCCGGGGAGCGCCTGCCCGAGCCAGCCGCGGGCGCTAAACACTCAGGGTGATATCTCGGCCGCCCGCCGGGAGGAGCGGAAGAGCTCGCTCATCACCTCCTCGAGCGGCGGGTCCTCCACCGTGAGGTCGGCCACCGGCAGCGCGGCGAGGAGCCGCCCCACCGCGGCCGAGACCTCGCCCGCGGCGATCTGCAGGGTGGCGCTCTCCGGCGTCATCGCCACGACCGTGCCGAAGCGCGAGAGCTCGGTGGCCGGCACGGGCCGCTCGAGGCGCACCAGGACGCGCTTGTCCGGACGCACCGACATGGAGAGCGCGCGCAGGTCGCCGTCGTAGATGAGGCGCCCGCGGTCGATCACCACCACGCGCGGGCAGAGCGCCGCCACGTCCTCCATGTAGTGGCTGGTCAGGAGCACGGTCGCCCCGAACCGCTCGTTGTAGCCGCGAATGAAGGTGCGGACGGTGGCCTGCATCGACACGTCGAGCCCGATGGTGGGCTCGTCGAGGAAGAGCACGCGCGGCCGGTGGAGGAGCGCCGCCGCCAGCTCGCACTTCATCCGCTCGCCGAGCGAGAGCTGCCGGGTGGGCTTGCTCACCAGGTCGCCCAGCTCGAGGAGCTCGTCAGCTCGGAGAGCGTCTCCTCGAACTGCGCCCTCGGCACGTCGTAGACCGCGCGGTTGAGGGCGAAGGTCTCGCCGGGCGGGAGGTCCCAGAGGAGCTGCTGCTTCTGCCCCATCACCAGGGTGATGCTCTTCAGGAAGGCGGCCTCGCGCCGCCGAGGCACGTGGCCGGCCACCTTCAGCTCGCCGGAGGTGGGGTGGAGCAGCCCCGCGAGCATCTTGAGCGTCGTGGTCTTGCCGGCGCCGTTCGGCCCGAGGAAGCCCACCCGCTCGCCCGGCGCGACGTGCAGCTCGAGCTCGTCGACGGCCTTCACCGTGCGGTAGGAACGGCGCACGAGCGACCGCACCGCGGCGCCCAGGCCGGCCGGGCGCTCGTGCACCCGGTAGTGCTTGGTGAGTCCGGTGGCGTGAATCACGTGGGGCCGAAGCTTAGTCGACCTCGCGCTCCGGTGCCTCCAGGCCACAGCGCAAGCGCGCCCGCCCCGCCCCACCGGCCGGACGCTGCCGCGCGCAGGTCCGCAGTGGGGCGCGGTGAGCCCCGGGGCGATGGCGCTTCACGGAGAGGCGCCTTCAGGCCCTCTTCGCCGAGCCCTTCCCTTCGTTCCGCTGCAGCACCAGACGGCGCTCGAGCTCGTGGCCAACCCCCGCGAGCGCGTCTTCACTCATGCTCTGCTCGCAGGCCGGGAAGAGCTCGCGCTCCTCCCAGCGCACGTGGCGCTCCAGCAGGTCGGCGAAGGCGGCGAGCGCCCGGCGCTGCTGCGGGGCGCCCCCCACGCGCGCCAGCTCGAGATAGCGCGCGAGCTCGAGGTGCTCGGCCGCCAGCCGGCGCGCGTCGACCTCCGGGAGAGAGGGACCGAGCAGCTCCTCCTCGGCCTTCTCGTGCATGCGGTGGAGGCTCTCCTCGAACCGGCGGGCGAGCGCGCCCAGGCCGGCGAGATCCCTGGGCGCGCCGGCGCTCTCGCCGTGCCCGGCGAGCCCCTTCTTGAGCTGGAAGGCCACCAGGAGCGCCTGGTGGTGATCGCTGGAGAGGAGGCGGAGGTGTCGATTGCGCCGGAGGCCCACGATTTCTCATGCTGGCTCAGGACCTGAATGGGCGCAAGCTGGCGCCAAATGGGGGATCGCCGCCTCTTCCGCCATACCCCTTTGCGGCCTGCTCGGCGCATTGACGCTCCGCGTCGGCCTGGCTACATGCCCATCGTCTTTCGCCGACTTCCAAATCAACCCGGAGCCACGCCATGCCGACCAACGGAACCTCCAAGCCGGGCCGCCGCGCCGCCATCGTGGCGGGCCTCCGTACGCCCTTCGTGAAGGCGGGCGGTGATTTCCTGGACCTCTCGGCGGTCGACCTGGGGGCGCTCCTCGTGAACGAGCTCGTCGCGCGCACCCCCATTCCGCTCTCGGAGTACGACGGGCTCGTCTTCGGGCAGGTCATTCCTTCGCCGCTGGTGTCGCTGGTGGCCCGCGAGGTGGCGCTCCGCACCCAGCTCCCGAAGAGCATGCAGGCGCACACGGTCGCCCGCGCCTGCGCCACCTCCATCCAGGCTGCCACCGACGCCGCCGACCAGATCGCCCTCGGCCACGCCGACGTCCTCGTGGCGGGCGGGGCCGAGTCGCTCTCCGACGCCCCCATCTTCGCCTCGCGCCCGCTCGCCCAGGCGATCGTCGCCGCCTCCAAGGCGAAGACGATGGCGGCGCGGCTCAAGGCCTTTGCCGGGCTCTCCACCCGCGACCTCGCGCCGGTGCCCCCGGCCCTGAAGGAGCCCACCACCGGATTCACCATGGGCGAGAGCGCGGAGAAGATGGCCCAGGTGAACGGCATCAGCCGCGAGGCGCAGGACGAGCTCGCCTGGCGGAGCCACCACCGCGCCTCCGAGGCCTGGAAATCGGGAAAGTTCGAGGGCGAGGTGATGCACGTGGCGGTGCCGCCGCGCTATAGCCACGTGGCGAAGAAGGACAACATCGTGCGCGACGACACCAGCCCCGAGGCGCTCGGGCAGCTCCGGCCGGTGTTCGACAAGAGGTACGGCACCATCACCGCCGGCAACTCCTCGCCGCTCACCGACGGCGCCGCCGCGCTGATCCTCGTGTCCGAGGAGAAGGCGAGGGCGCTCGGGCTCACCCCGCTCGGCTTCGTGCGGAGCTACGCCTACGCCGCGCTCGACCCCGGCGACGAGCTCCTGCAGGGGCCGGCCTTCGCCGCGCCCGTGGCGCTCGACCGCGCCGGGCTCACGCTCGCCGACATGGACCTCGTCGACATGCACGAGGCCTTCGCCGCCCAGGTGCTCTCCAACCTCGCAGGCCTTCGCCTCGAAGAAGTGGGCCGACCGGCTCGGGCGCTCCGCGCCGCTCGGCGAGGTCGATCCCGAGAAGCTCAACGTGAACGGCGGCTCGATCGCCCTCGGCCACCCCTTCGCGGCCACCGGTGCGCGCATGATCCTCTCCACCGCCCGCGAGCTCGGGCGCCGCAAGGGCGCCCACGCGCTCCTCACCGTCTGCGCGGCCGGCGGCCTCGGCGCGGCGCTGGTGCTGGACGGCCCCGACGCAGCTTGAGCTCGAACCCCTCTACCCCGACCCGGGAGGAACGACCATGATGCCCGCCGAGCAGATCGTCCGCAGCTTCCGCGTGGAGATCGAGGGCGGCGTCGCCCTCTGCCTCCTCGACGTCCCCGGCGAGCCGGTGAACACCCTGTCGCAGGAGGTGGGCGCCGAGCTCTCCGAGCTCGTCCGCTCGCTCGAGGCCGACGTGGCGGTGAAGGCCATCGTCCTCGCCAGCGGCAAGAAGGAGGGCTTCATCGCCGGCGCCAACATCGAGATGATCCAGGCGGCGAAGAGCGCGGCCGAGGCCGAGGCGCTGTCGCGCAAGGCGCAGGCCGGCTTCGACCTGCTCGAGGCGGCGAGGAAGCCGGTGGTGGCGGCCATCCACGGCGCCTGCCTGGGCGGCGGCCTCGAGCTGGCGCTGGCCTGCAGGTGGCGCATCGCCACCGACGACCGAAAGACCCAGCTCGGCCTGCCCGAGGTGCAGCTCGGCCTCATCCCCGGCGCGGGCGGCACCCAGCGGCTGCCGCGTCTGGTCGGCATCGCCAGCCGCGCTCGACCTCATCCTCACCGGCAAGACGCTCGAAGGCGAGGAGAGCGCTCCGGGCTCGGGCTGGTGGACGAGGTGGTGCCCGCCCCCATCCTGCTCGAGGTGGCGAAGCGGCGCGCGCTGGAGCTGGCGAGCGGCAAGGTGCGGCGGAGCGTGACCACCGCGATGAGGTCGGTGAAGAAGGGCGGCCTCCCGGCCGTGCAGAAGCTCGCGCTGGAGGAGCAACGCGGTCGGCCGCGGCGTCCTCTTCCGCGAGGCGAAGAAGAAGCTCCTCGAGAAGAGCGGAGGCCACTACCCGGCGCCGGAGAGGGCGCTGGAGGCGGTGCAGGCCGGCTTCGACAAGGGCATGGCGCGCGGCCTCGAGGTGGAGGCGCGGCTCTTCGGCGAGCTGGCGGTCTCCGAGGTCTCGCGGCGGCTGGTGGAGATCTTCTTCGCCACCACGGCGCTGAAGAAGGACACCGGTGTCGACGACCCGGCGGTGAAGGCGCGGAAGGTGGAGAGCGTCGGGGTGCTGGGCGGCGGGCTCATGGGCTCCGGCATCGCCTTCGTGACGGTGAGCGCCGGCACGCCGGTGCGGGTACGCGAGAAGGACGACCCGGCGGCGGCGAAGGCGCTCTCGAACGTGCGGGTGCTGCTCGACGAGCGGGTGAAGCGGAAGTCGATCGACAGCCTGGAGCGCATGGGCACCATGCGGCTCCTCACCTCCACCACCGACTGGTCCGGCTTCGACCGGGTCGACCTCGTCATCGAGGCGGTCTTCGAGGACCTCGCGCTCAAGCAGGAGATGGTGCGCGCCTTCGAGCGTGTGAACGAGCGCGGCCTCTTCGCCTCCAACACCTCGTCCATCCCCATCGGGCAGATCGCCGAGGCCTCGGCGCGGCCGGAATCGGTGCTCGGCATGCACTACTTCTCGCCGGTGCAGAAGATGCCGCTCCTCGAGATCATCGTCACCCCGAAGACCTCGCCCGAGGCGACGGCCACGGCGGTGGCGGTGGGCAAGAAGCAGGGGAAGACGGTCATCGTGGTGAACGACGGGCCGGGCTTCTACACGAGCCGCATCCTCGCGCCCTACATGAACGAGGCGGCCGAGGTGCTGGTGGAGGGGGCGTCGGTGGAGGACATCGACGGCGCGCTCACCGCCTTCGGCTTGCCGGTGGGGCCCATCACCCTGCTCGACGAGGTGGGCATCGACGTGGGCGCCAAGGTGGGCAAGATCCTGCACCACGCCTTCGGCGACCGCATGTCGCCACCGGCGGCGCTGGAGAAGCTGGTGGCCGAGGGGCGCCTGGGGAGGAAGACGAAGAAGGGCTTCTACACCTACGGCGGAAAGGAGAAGGGCGTCGATCCGGCCGCCTACGACCTCCTGCCGGGAGGCCGCCACCGCAAGCCGGTGAAGCGCGCCGAGGTGACCGAGCGCATCATCCTCCAGATGGTGAACGAGGCCATCCGCTGCCTGGGCGAGGGCATCCTGCGCAGCCCGCGCGACGGCGACGTGGGCGCCATCTTCGGGCTCGGCTTCCCGCCCTTCCTGGGTGGGCCGTTCCGCTGGGCGGACTCCATCGGGCCGAAGGCGCTGCTGGAGAAGATCGAGCGGTGGCACGCCCGGTGCGGTCAGCGCTTCGAGCCGGCGCCGCTGCTCCTCCAGCGGGCCATGAGCGGGGAGAAGTTCTACGCCATGGCGGGCGGGGCGGCTCCGGCGCAGTCGTAGCCGGGAGCCGCCCGCCTCTTCGCGGTAAGCTCCGCCGGTGCGACTCCGCCGCGTCTACCCGCTCATCATCTCCTTCGTCTTCGTGCCCGCCGCGCTCATGCTCACGGTGGGCATCCTCATCCTCGTCTTCGGCTCGGCGGCGCGCGATTACCTCTTCGGCACCCTCATCGTGGCGCTGGTGGCCACCACCATCGTCGGCACCATCGCCACCCTCGCCGTGCTCTACCGCGAGGCGCGGCTCGCGAAGCTCCAGTCCGACTTCGTGAACAAGGTCTCGCACGAGCTGCGCACCCCGCTCACCAGCATCCGCATGTTCGTGGAGACGCTGGAGATGGGCCGCCTCCGCGAGAAGCCCGAGGAGGAGCTCGAGGCGCTCGGCATCATCGGAGGGGAGGTGACGCGCCTCTCCTCGCTCATCAACCGGCTCCTCGACTGGGCTCGCATGGAGTCGGGGCGCCGCCGCTACGAGCTTCTGCCCTGCGACCTCGGCGAGGTGGTGGACGAGGCGCTCTCGGCCCTCGCCACCCAGCTCCTCCAGGCACCGGCCGAGGTGGTGCGCGAGCTGCCGCCGGGTCTCCCCCCCGTGCTGGGCGATCGGGAGGCGCTCGTCGACGCGGTGCTGAACCTCCTGCAGAACGCCCACAAGTATACCGGCCCGGAGAAGCGCATCACCGTCACCGCGCGCGCCTCGGCCGGAGCGGTGGCACTCACCGTGGCCGACAACGGCCCCGGCATCACCGGCCCCGACCAGAAGCGCATCTTCGACAAGTTCTACCGGGGGCGCGATTCTGCTCGACCGCACCATAGAGGGGTCGGGGCTGGGTCTCTCCATGGTGAAGCACATCGTGAAGGGCCACGGCGGCAGGGTGTCGGTGGCCTCGCAGCCGGGCCACGGGGCCGCCTTCACCTTGGTCCTGCCGGTGGCGTGAGACGCACCGCGCGAGGCGGCGGGCGCGGACGCAGGATAGAATCTCTTCCTCATGTCGCACGACGGGAAGGCGCTGAAGGCCAGGATCCTGGTGGTGGAGGACGATCCCTCCATCCTCCGCGGCCTGCAGCTCAACCTCGCCATGGAGGGGTACGCCGTTCGCTCGGCCATGGACGGGGAGTCCGGCCTCTCCCTGGCCCGCACCGAGCGCCCCGACCTGCTCCTCGTGGACGTCATGCTGCCGCGCCTCGACGGCCTCTCGCTCATCCGCGCGCTCCGCACCACCGACCCCGACGTGCCCATCCTGGTGCTCTCGGCCAAGGGGCAGGAGGCCGACAAGGTGGCGGGGCTCTCCCTGGGGGCCGACGACTACGTGGTGAAGCCCTTCTCCCTGAGGGAGCTCCTCGCCCGCATCCAGGCGGCGCTCCGCCGGAGACGCACGCGCCCGGCCGGCGAGGAGGAGGCGCCGGTGCGCCGCTTCGGCGAGGCCGAGGTGAACCTCGACGCCCGGCGCCTGTCGGTGGCGGGCCAGGAGGTCGAGCTCACCTCGCGGGAGTTCGACCTCCTCGCCTTCTTCGCCGCCCACCCCGGTCGCATCTTCAGCCGCGAGCAGCTCATGCAGGCGGTGTGGGGCTCGCGCTACACCGGCACCGCCCGCACGGTGGACAACTTCGTGGCGCGCCTGCGCTCCCACCTCGGCGACGACGCCGAGTCGCCGCGGTACCTCGAGACGGTGCGGGGCCACGGGTACCGGTTCAATCCGTAGGGGGGGCTGCCCCCAGTCCCGACCACCGCGCTCCGCTCCACGCTGGTACGGTGGTCCACCCTTCTTCACCGAGAGGCGCTAGGATGAGTCTCGCGCCGGCGCTGCCCTTCGGCCGGAGGTGCGCGAGGAGGCCTCTCATGGTGAACCCCCGAGCTCGAGCGGCTGCCCTCGCCCTCGCGGCGCTCCTCGCCGCGGTCGCCGCAGCCTGCGGAGCCTCGAGGAAGGAGTGCGCGCAGGGCGAGACCGACTGTGGCGGCGTCTGCGCGAACCTCCAGACCGACACCCTGCACTGCGGCACCTGCGCCACCGTCTGCCCTCGCGGGGCCAGCTGCCAGGCCGGGGCCTGCGTCTGCCCCGCCGGCCAGACCGCCTGCGGCAAGGCCTGCGTGAGCCTCGAGACCGACGCGAACCACTGCGGCACCTGTGCCCAGACGTGCGGCCTCGGCACCTGCGCGGGCGGTGCCTGCACCTGCGCCACCTCGCCCGTCACGGTGACGAGCTGCGCCCCGGCCTCCCCGGCCTGTGTCGATCTCGCAAGCGATCCGAAGAACTGCAGCGGCTGCGGCGCCGCCTGCCCGCTCGCCAACGAAGCGTGCGTGAGCGGCACCTGCGCCTGCCCCGGGAGCCGTCCCGATGTGTGCCCCGACGCGGCCCCCACCGCCTGTGTGGACCGCCAGACCGACGTGGCGAACTGCGGCACGTGCGGGAATGCGTGCCTCGCCAACGAGGCGTGCGTGGCGGGTGCCTGCCGGTGCCAGGAGCCGTTCCTCACCTGCGTCACCGGCGGCGCGACCGTGTGCACTGACGCGCGGAGCGATCCGCAGCACTGCGGCAACTGCTCCACGGTATGCGCCTCCGGGGCCGCCTGCACGAACGGCACCTGCACCTGCCCGACGGGGCGAACACTCTGCAGCGGAAGCTGCGCCGACCTCCGCACCGACCCGGCGAACTGCGGCTACTGCGGCCGCACCTGCGGCAGCGGGACGAGCTGCGTCAACGGACAGTGCGGGCTCGTGTGCAACGGGGTCGCCTGCGCGGGCGGCACCGGCTGCTGCGCCGACCGCGACTGCCCGCTCACCCACCCGAATGGCCTGGGCCAGAGCTACCACCTCTGCGAGCCGCTCGGCGACCCCTACCGCGCCGGCAGCTATGACCAGGCCATGGCCGAAGCGGCCGCGCGAGCCTGGTCGCCCGGGGGAACGCCCTTCCTCCAGACGGGCTGCGTGGGGATGCAGACCGCCGATCTGCAGACGTGCGCGCTCTGGTGCTTCACCGGCGGTGGCCAGGGGCTCGTCTCGCTCACCGGGAGCGGCCTCGGCTGCACCTACCCCGGCTTAGGAGCGCCCAACGTGTTCGGCTGGCGGTGAGCGCACGGGCGAGGCCGCCCGCGCGCCACGCTCGTCCGGGGGAGGGCGCCCGCACCTCGAGCGCTGCGAGGAAAGCCCGCCTCCACCTCCTCGGGCGCGGGGCAGCGGGTCTCGCCCGACAGGACGCGGCTCGGCAGGACGGCGAGGTGCGCCCGCGCTGCCTCCAGCACCGAGGCGCGGCCGAGCTGGAGGTCGTAGCCTTCCCTCGCGGCGCGGGCGTCGAGGAAGTCCGTGCGCGGGAGCTTTCGCGCCCGCCCCGGCTCACCGCGAGGCTCGGCACCGGCCGCTGTTCCCATCCGTCGCCCCTCCGGCGCCTCGCCGCCGCGTTGCCCGCGCGGGCTTCCGGAGCGGCGAGAGGCCCGAAACGACGCGAGAATTGCTGTTGCCTCCGCCCCGGTGAAGCGATAATCCTGGGCCGGTCTCAGGCCCGCCGAAGTCCTCTCCGAAGGTGACAGCCCATGGGTGCTCCAGCCGCGGCGCAGTCCTACCTCTGGCTCATCATCGCGCTGCCGCTCCTCGGGGCCATCGTGAACGGCCTCATCGGCCGGCACATGGGCAAGGGCAACGTGGCCCTGGTGGGCATCGGCGCCCTGGTGGCGGCCTTCGCCGTCTCGCTCATCGCCTTCTCCGCGCTCTTCCGCGGCGAGGTGCTGCACCTCCGCGGCGGCACCTGGTTCTCGGTGCCGGGCAGCGGCGGACGCCCGCTCGTCGACGTGGCCTGGGGACTCCTCTTCGACCGGCTCTCCGGCACGCTGGCGCTGGTGGTCACCGGGGTGGGCTCGCTCATCCACGTCTACTCCGCGTCGTACATGAGCCACGAGGACGACTTCGGCTACGCGCGCTTCTTCACCTACCTGAACCTCTTCGTCGCCGCCATGATGACGCTCGTCCTCGGCGACAGCCTCGTCCTCACCTTCGTCGGCTGGGAGGGGGTGGGCCTCTGCAGCTACCTCCTCATCGGCTTCTGGTACACCGACCAGCAGAAGGCCTTCTGCGGGCGCAAGGCCTTCGTGGTGAACCGCATCGGCGACTTCGGCTTCCTCATCGGCGTCTTCGCCCTGCTCGCCATCTTCGGCACCGCCGACTACGGGCGCATGGCCTCGCTCCTGCGCGGCGCCTCGCCCGAGAGCGTCCTCGGGGCCGGCCTCTTCACCGGCCGAACCCTCGGCTTCGCCCTCACCTTCGCCACCCTCATGCTCTTCGTGGGGTGCGCCGGAAAGAGCGCGCAGCTCCCGCTCTACGTCTGGCTGCCCGACGCCATGGCCGGCCCCACGCCGGTCTCGGCCCTCATCCACGCCGCCACCATGGTCACCGCCGGCGTCTACCTGGTCGCGCGCACGAGCTTCCTCTACGCGCTCGCCCCGGCGGCCATGGCCACCGTGATGCTGGTGGGCGCGGCCACCGCGCTCTTCGCCGCCGCCATCGCCTTCGCCCAGAACGACATCAAGAAGGTGCTCGCCTACTCCACCGTGAGCCAGCTCGGCTACATGTTCGTGGGCGTCGGCGCGGGCGCCTTCTTCGCCGGCCAGCTCCACCTCGTCACCCACGCCTTCTTCAAGGCCTGCCTCTTCCTCGGCGCCGGCTCGGTGATGCACGGCATGGGCGACGACACCGACATCCGCAACATGGGCGGGCTGTGGAAGAAGATGCCGCACACCGCCTGGACCTTCCTCATCGCCACCATCGCCATCACCGGCGTCCTGCCGCTCTCCGGCTTCTTCTCCAAGGACGCCATCCTGGCCGGCGCGCTCTTCAGCCACAATCCGGCGGCGCCCTGGGCCGGCGGCGTCGCCTACGCGCTCGGGATGGTTGCCGCCGCCGGCACCGCCTTCTACATGACCCGCCTGTTCGCCCTCACCTTCGCCGGGACGCCGCGCACCGACGCGGCCCGCCACGCCCACGAGTCGTCCCCGGTCATGACCGTGCCGCTCTGGATCCTGGCCGCCCTCTCCGTGCTCGGCCTCTTCCTCGGTCTTCCCCGCTTCCCCTCGCTCGGCTCCCTGGGAGAGCTCTTCGGCACCTTCGTCCACCCGGTGTTCGCCCAGGCCGGCGCGGTCATCGGCGGGGAGGAGCACCTCGCGCTCTGGCCCTTCGCGGTGGCCTGGCTGGTGGCCGCGATCTTCGCCGGCCTCGCCTGGGCCATGTACGCCGGCGCCTGGCGCGAGGCGCCGGAGCGGTTCGTGCGCGGCTTCCCCGGCCTCTTCCGCCTCACGCGCGACAAGTTCAGGGTCGACGAGCTCTACGACGCGGTGGTGGTGCGCACGGTGCGAGGCCTCGCCCACGGCCTCTGGCGGGTGGTCGACGTCTTCATCATCGATGGCATCGTGAACGGCGTCGGGAAGCTGGCGGGGGCCCTCTCGCGCCTCTTCCGCGGGGTGCAGAACGGTGACGTGCAGCGCTACGCAGCCATCATGGCGGTGGCGGCGGCGGTCATCCTCTGGACCGTCTTCGGAGGGCGCTAGCGTGGCCTCGCTCGACCTGCTCTCGGTGGTGGTGTTCCTCCCGGCCGCGGGCGCCGTGGCCGCCGCCTTCCTCCCCGCCGGCGAGCCCGGCCAGCACCGCACGCTCGCGCTGGTGGTCTCCCTCGCCACCTTCTTCCTCTCGCTCGGCCTCTGGTTCGGATTCCAGAGCGCTCCTGGCGCACCCGAGTTCCAGTTCGCGCGCGAGGCGGCCTGGATCCCCAGCCTCGGCATCGGCTACCACGTCGGCCTCGACGGGGTGGCGCTGCTCCTCGTCATGCTCACCACGACGCTGCTCCCCATCGTGGTGCTCTCCACCTGGCGCGCGGTGACCGAGCGGGTGAAGGAGTTCATGATCGCGCTCCTCGTCCTCGAGACCGCGATGATCGGCACCTTCGCCGCGCTCGACCTGGTGCTCTTCTACGTGTTCTGGGAGGCGGTGCTCATCCCGATGTACCTCCTCATCGGGATCTGGGGCTCGGACAACCGGCTCTACGCCACCCTCAAGTTCTTCCTCTACACCTTCGTGGCGAGCGTGCTCATGCTCGTCGCGATCCTCTACGTCGGCACCCACTCCGGGAACAGCTTCGACTACCTGAAGGTGCGCGAGGGCCTCCAGGCCTCCCCCGAGGCGCAGCGTTGGCTCTTCGCCGCCTTCGCGCTGGCCTTCGCGGTGAAGGTGCCCATGTTCCCGCTCCACACCTGGCTGCCCGATGCCCACACCGAGGCGCCCACTGCCGGCTCGGTGGTGCTCGCCGGCGTGCTCCTCAAGATGGGCACCTTCGGCTTCTTCCGCTACGCGCTGCCGCTCTTCCCCGAGGCCGCCCTCCAGTACCGGCCGCTCATCGCCACCCTGGCGGTGGTGGGCATCGTCTACGGAGCGCTCATGTGCCTCGTGCAGAAGGACATGAAGCGCCTCGTGGCCTACTCGTCGGTCTCGCACATGGGCTTCGTCATGCTGGGGCTCATGGCGCTCACCGCCGAGGGGCTCACCGGCGGCGTCTACCAGATGCTGAACCACGGCGTCTCCACCGGCGCGCTCTTCCTCCTCGTGGGCCTCCTCTACGAGCGGCGCCACACCCGGCTCATCTCCGAGTACGGGGGGGTGGCGAAGCAGGTGCCCTGGCTCGCCACCGCCTTCGTCATCGTCACCCTCTCCTCCATCGGTCTCCCCGGCACGAACGGCTTCGTGGGCGAGTTCCTCATCCTCTCCGGCACCTACCTCGGCCGGCTGACCGGCCACGTGGGAGATCTCGTGGTGAGCGCGCCCTGGTTCGCCGCGGCGGCGGCCACCGGCGTCATCCTGGGTGCGGTCTACATGCTGCTCCTCGTCGAGCGCGTCTTTTACGGCAAGCTCACGAACCCCCTCAACGCGCGCCTCGGCAATCTCACGGTTCGTGAATGGGTGGTGCTCCTGCCGCTCTTGCTGCTCATCGGCGCCATGGGCCTCGTGCCGCAGCCCTTCCTCGCCCCGGCGCAGGGATCGGTCGAGCGCCTCCTCGGGCGCTTCGCCGCCGCCGAAGAGCGGATGCGAGAGGCCGACCCCGGGCGGCCGGGCACCACCGGCAGCCAGCCTCCTGCCGTCGCGGCGGGGCCCTTCGCCCCCGCCGCCGCCCCGAGGGAGTGACATGGTCTCCTTGAACGACGTGTCGGCCTTCCTGCCGGTGGGGATCCTGGTGCTGGGCGCCTCGATCCTCCTCCTCTCCGAGGTCTTCCTCACCTCCGGCCGGCGCGGCTACCAGTCGTGGCTGGCGGTGGTCACCGCCGCCCTCGCCGCCCTGGCGGCCGGGTCGGCCGTGCCGGCCGGGCGCGTCTTCGGCGGCATGGGCCAGGTCGACGCCTTCTCCACCTTCATCACCATCACCGTGTGCGGTGCGGTGGCGCTCTCCTCCCTGGTGGCCGCCCCCTGGCTCGCCGCCCGCGACGCCGAGCGCGGTGAGCTCTACGCGCTCATGCTGTTCGCGGCGAGCGGCATGGCGCTCCTCGGGAGCGCCTCCGACCTGCTCCTCGCCTTCGTGGCCATCGAGGTGATGAGCCTCGCCACCTACGCGCTCGCCGCCTGGATGCGGCGCGACCGGCGGCCGGCCGAGGCGGCCTTCAAGTACTTCCTCCTCGGCGCCTTCTCCTCCGCCCTCTTCATCTACGGCAGCGCGCTCGTCTACGGCGCCAACGGCTCCACCCTCTTCGAGAACCTGCCGCACGGGCACGGAGGCCTCTTCACCATCGGCGTGGGGCTCATCGTCGCCGGGCTCGCCTTCAAGGTTGCGGCGGTGCCCTTCCACCTGTGGACGCCCGACGTCTACGAGGGGGCGCCCACCCCGGTGACCGCCTTCATGGCGGCCGGGGTGAAGGCGGCGGCCTTCGCCGTGCTGGCGCGGGTGCTCCTCGCGGTGTGGGGTGGCGCAGAGGCGGCGCGCCTGCTCGGCGGCGTCGTCGCCGCGCTCGCCCTGCTCACCATGATCTTCGGCAACCTCCTCGCGCTGCCCCAGCGGAGCGTGAAGCGGATGCTGGCCTACTCCTCCATCGCCCACGCCGGCTACCTGCTCGTGGGCCTCGTCGCCGCCGGCGCCGCCGGCGCGCGCTCCGACGCCATGACCAGCGTGCTCTTCTACCTCGCGGTCTACGCCGCCACGGTGGTGGGCGCCTTCGCGGTGGTGGCGGTGACCGAGCGGCGGTCCAGCCCAGGCGAGGAGGCGGCCGACACCTGGGACCTCACCCGGCTGGCGGGCCTCGCCCGCAGGCGGCCCAGCCTCGCCTTCGCCATGGCCGTCTTCATGGTGTCGCTCGCCGGTGTGCCGCCCAGCGCCGGCTTCGTGGCGAAGCTGCTCATCTTCAAGGCCGCCCTCACCGCACAGGCGTACGGCCTCGCCGTGGTGGGCGTCCTCACGAGCGCGCTCGGCGCCTACTACTACCTGCGGGTGGTGGTCTACATGTACATGCGCGCGCCCGAGGGCGAGGGAACGCCGGTGGTGCGCCCGGCCGTGTCGCTCGCCCTCGCCGCCTGCGCGGTGGCGGTGGTGGTGCTCGGCTTCGGGCCCGAGCCCATCGCCGCGCTGGCCCGCGCCGCGGCGGGGATCGGGCCGTAAGCCTCTCCCTCACCCCCCTTCTCCCTCCGGGAGGGGGGCTCCGGGAGAGGGTCACCTCACCCGCGGTGGCCGAGCTCGTGGCGCTTCATCTTGCGCCAGAGCGTGGTGGGGGAGATGGCGAGCTGGCGCGCCGCCTCGCCAAGGTCGCCGCCGGTCTGGGATAGGGCGCGGCCGATGGCCTCGCGCTCGGCCGCCGCCAGCGTCTCCGAGAGCGTGTGAGGCCCCCCCAGCGCTTCGGAGGCCGGCGCGTATGGCGCCGGCGCGGAGGCAGCGGCCGGAGTGGGCACGCGGATGTCGGCGGCTCCGAGCTCGAGCTGCGAGGTGAGCGCGGCCGCCTGCTCGATCATGTTCTCCAGCTCGCGCACGTTGCCCGGCCAGGGGTAGGCGATGAGCTTCTGCAGCGCGTCGGGCGAGAGCTTCTTTCGCTCGCCGGTGCGCTGCGCGTACGACTCGAGGAAGTGGTGGGCGAGGGGCGGCACGTCCTCGGGGCGTTCGCGGAGCGGCGGCACCCGGAGCGGTACCACGTTGAGCCGGTAGAAGAGATCCTCGCGAAACCTCCGCTCGGCCACCGCCGCGCGCAGATCCTGGTTGGTGGCGGCGATGACCCGGACGTCCACCTTCACGGGGAGGGACTCGCCCACCCGCCGCACCTCGCCCTCCTGCAGCGCTCGGAGGAGCTTCGCCTGGAAGCCCGGGGCGGTCTCCCCCACCTCGTCGATGAAGAGGGTGCCGCCGTTTGCCTCCTCGAAGAGCCCGCGCCGGGCCCGGGTGGCCCCGGTGAAGGAGCCGCGAGCGTGGCCGAAGAGCTCCGACTCCAGCAGGGTCTCGGTGATGGCGGCGCAGTTCACCGGCACGAACGGGCGCTCGGCGCGCCGCGAGGCGGTGTGGAGCGCCCGGGCGATGAGCTCCTTGCCGGTGCCCGACTCGCCGGTGACGAGCACGGTGGCGTCGGTGGGCGCCACCCGCACCACGCGCTCGAGGAGGTCGCGCATGGGCGCCGACCGCCCGACGATGTGGTCGAGGCCGTACCGCTCCTGGAACTCGCGCCGGAGCAGGCTCATCTCGCCGAGGAGCCGCCGCTTCTCGGCCGCCTTGGCGATGCGAAGGAGGAGCTCGCCCTCCTGGAAGGGCTTCGCCAGGTAGTCGTAGGCGCCCCGGCGGATGGCCTCGACCGCCGCCTCGATGGTGCCGTAGGCGGTCATGACGATGACCTGGGTGCTGGGCGAGGCCTCCAGCGTGGCCCGCAGGACGTCCATGCCGTCCACCTCGCCCATGCGCACGTCGGTGAGGACGACGTCGTAGGCGTCGGCCGCCACGCGCTGCAGGGCCGAGGCGCCGTCCTCCGCCTCGGAGACCTGGTAGCCCGCCTCACGCAGGACGATGGCGGTGCTGGCCCGCATGTTCCGCTGATCGTCCACCACCAGCACCCTGGCGGGGGGCAGCGCCCCCGCCGAGGTCCGGGCGCCCTGCCGCGCCGCGATCACCGGCTCGCTCATGGCGCCATCCTGGCTTTCGCCGCCGCCGGATTCAACGGGCAGCTGCCTCGGCGCTGGACCCGAGCGGGAGCCGCAGGGTGAAGCAGGTGCCTCCGCCCGGGGCGGGGCAGAGCTCCACCGCGCCGCGGTGGTCGTCGAGGATGCGCTTCACCACCGCCAGTCCGAGCCCGGTCCCGGTGGGACGGGTGGTGAAGAAGGGCTCGAAGATGCGCGCCCGAACCGCCTCCGGAATGCCCGGGCCGGTGTCGGAGATGACCACCGCCGCGGCGCCGTCCCCCGCCTCGACTTTCACCGTGAGCGTACCTCCCTCGGGCATGGCCTGGACCGCGTTCATCGCCACGTTGAGGAGCGCCTGGCGGACGAGCCGCGCGTCCATGGGCACCAGCGGCATCCCCTCGGCCACCTCCCGTACCAGCGCCACCCGGCCGCCGGCGGTCCCGAGCGCCGCCGCCACCGCGCCGTCGACCACCGGCAGGAGCGGCTCCCGCTTCAGCTCGAGCGGGGAGGGGCGCGCGAAGTCGAGGAGGTCGCCCACGATGCGGTTGAGGCGCCCGGCCTCCTCGGAGGCCATGTCGAGGAGGAGCAGCGCGTCTCCGGTGGGCTTCACCAGCCGTCGCAAGGAGCCGAGCGAGTTGAAGATCACCCCCAGCGGGTTCCTCACCTCGTGCGCCACCACCGCCGCCAGCTCACCGATGGCGGCGAGACGCTCGCGCCGGACCAGCCGGTCCTGGGCCGCGGCGAGACCGGCGCTGGCGGCCGAGAGCTCCTCCACCCGCCGCCGCGCTTCGGCGTAGAGCCGCGCGTTCTCCAGGGCCACGCCCACCTGCACGCCGATGGCGGAGAGGAGCTGCAGGTGGGGCGGCTCGAACGGCTCCGGCCGCCGCCTTGCAAGCGCGAGGACGCCCCGCACGCCCTCCCGCACCATGAGCGGCACGGCCACCAGCACGTTGAGCGCCTCGCGCCGCCAGAACCACTCCATGCCCCGGCTCGCCTCCCCCGGCCCCACGCGCTGCACCGTGCGGCGCTCGGCCATGGCGGCGCCCAGCACCGTCGCGCGCAGGGGGCGGCCCGCCAGCTCGCGCAGGGTGTCGCCCCCGAGCCCCAGCGCGGCGACGTGGACGAGCTCCTCGCCCTCCACCAGGTAGGCGGCGGCCGCGTCGGCCTTGAAGGTGGAGGCCATGCGGTGAAGGATCCGCCCGAGCAGCTCGCGCGGCTCCTCCGCGGCGGTGGCCAGCGCCACGTCGTTGAGGAGCGTCAGCTCCGAGAGGCGGCCGCGCAGGTCGCCGAGGAGCCGGTGCGTGTCGAGGGCGCCCGCCAGGTGGGCGGCCATGGCCTGGAGCAGGTCGAGGCGAATGGCCGCAGCGTGGCGCCGCTTGCGGAAGCCGACCGCCACCGAGCCGAGCAGGGCGGAGCGGAAGCGGAGCGGCACCATGGCCGCCGTGCGCAGGCCGAGCCGGCGCAGCCGCTGGCGCGGACCTTCCGCCAAATCCTCCTCCTGCCAGACGCGGGCGGAGGGCGCATCGCCGCCGTCCCGCAGCCCGAGCTCCTCGAGCGGCAGGCGGGTGAGCTCGCGCCGCTCGGCGGCGTCGGCGCCGTCCACGTGCAGGAGGCGCGCCTCGCGCCGCTCGGCGTCGACGAGGAAGAAGGCCACCATGTCGCAGGAGACGAGCGCGCGCGCCTCCACCGAGGCGCGGTCGAGGAAGGAGCCGAGGTCCGGCGAGAGGCTCGCCGCCTCCGCCACCCGGTTCAGCGCCGCCAGCTCCGCGTCGCGGCTCGCCAGGGTGTCCACCGCCAGCGCGGCGTCGAGCGCGGCGCCAATCTGACCACCGAAGAGGCGAAAGGTGGGGAGGTCCTCGCTGCGCAGCCAGCTGGCGACGGCCACCAGGAGCGCCCCCGGCCGACCGCCCACGTCGATGCGCACCCCAATCCCGCCGAGCTTGCGCGTCCCGGGGAGCACGCGCTCCGCGGCGAGCAGCTCCTCCGGCACGAGGCCACCCCCCATGCGCCAGTCGTCGGTGTAGGCCGCCCCCTGGGTCCACGCCTCGCGGTCGAAGGGCGTCCAGGGGCGGAGGGAGCCGACGAGCTGCACCGGCCCCAGCGCCCTGGCGAGCCGCCGCAGGTGCCAGGGCTCGAGCTCGGCCGATTCGAGCCGCAGCCCATCGCCCTCGGGGCGCAGGAGCGCGTACTCCACCCCGAGGCGAGAGAGGGTCTCGCGCACCGCGCGGGCCACGTCCTCCCTGCGCGCCTCGCGCTGGACCGTGGCCCCGAAGCGCGCGAGCGCGGTGAGGCGCAGGCGGCGCACCGCCTCCCCCGAGAGGTCGAAGAGCTGCACCAGGATCGCGTCGCCCACGTGCGCCGCGTTCACCTGGACCGGCCGCACCTCGCGCCCGCAGCGGAGGCTCGACTCGTAGACCGCCGGCTCCGGGAGGCCGTGCAGCCGCCGCTCCTGCCGCGCGTCGGCCCGCTCGCGCTCGCCGGCCGGCAAGAGGTCGGTGAAGGGGCGCCCGAGGAGCTCTTCCGGCCCGAGCTCCAGGAGGCGGAGCGCGGCGGCGTTGGCCCAGGCCACCCGGCGCTCGCGGACGACCAGGGTGGGGAGCGGCGCCACCGCCATGAGCGCCTCGAGGTCGAGGGGCGCCTCGCGCTCACCGGTCATGCCGACTCCCTCCGAGCGCCGCGACCTCCGCCGGCGGGCGCCGCAGCATCGCCGACAGCTCGGCCAGCGTGGGAGGGGTGGGCCTGGCGCTGGCCAGCGCGCTGGCCACGCGCCCCAGCTCCCCGCCGTCGCCGACAGCGCGGTGAGCCGGAAGACGACTCACCGCCTCGACGAGCCTCGCCGAGAGCTCGCGGACAGCCCTGGCCGAGACCCAGGCGCGGCGCCCCCGGTCGAAGAGCAGCGCCTCGCCCCACGCGCCACCGCGAGCGACCCGCCGCGGGCGCCGCTCAGGCATCGCCGCGCTCCACCAGCCGGCGCTCCATGTCGCGCAGCTCCTCCTCCGCCACCACGTAGCGCTTGCGGCAGAACTCGCAGTCCACCACCGCCTCGCGCTCGTGGGCGAGCACGTCGCGAAGGCCCTCGACGCCCAGGGCCGAGACGGCCGTCCGGGCCCGCTCCATGCTGCACCCGCAGTGATAGGCCACCTCCAGGCCGGCGAGGAGGTCGAAGCCGGGGCCCACCACCGCCCCGATGGCCTCCTGGGCGGTGGCGCCCCCCTCCACCGCGGCGCGGAAGCTGCCATCGGCAAACCGCGCGGCCGCGGCCTGCACCGCGCCCTCCTCGCCGCCGGGGAGCCTCTGCACGAGGAGCCCGGCCACCTCTCCGAGCGGCTCCTCGCCGCGCGGCACCACCGCCAGCGCGAGGGCGGTCGGCACCTGCTCGCTCTCCGCGAAGTAGCGCTCGAGGTCGCGCCCGACGTCGAGGGCCCTGAGCTCCACCTGGCCCCGGTAGAACTGCGCCTCCCCGGCCTCGCGGCCCAAGTCGCGCATCACCGAGAGGAAGCCCTTGCCGCCCAGGGCCGCCCTGGCACCAGCGGCCGCATCGCCGGGGAAGTGAACGTGCGGTGCGCGCACGTAGCCGCGCACCTCCCCCTCGCCGTTCGCGTCCACCAGGAAGCCCAGCAGGGGGCCGTCGCAGCCGAGCTGCAGGTTCACCCTGGCGTGGTCCTTCTGCAGCGAGGCGACGAGCAGCCCCGCCGCCAGCCCCTCGGCGAAGAGGTGCGCCGAGGTGGGGTAGAGCCCGTGGAGCATGCGGGAGAGCCGCGCGGTCTCGGTCACGCGGACGTGGACGACGCGCAGCCCTCGCGACGGCAGGAGCCCGCGGACGAGTCGGTCTGGCATGGAACGCCGGTTCTAATCGGCCAGCGGCGCCTGCGCCCTCGGTGGGGCGCCTGGTTTCGGCCCCGTCAGGCCCCCTTCCACTCGCGCGCGGCCTCCCCGGCACTGGCGGTGAAGCTGCGGTGGCGCGGCTTCCAGCCCACCTCGGGCGCGCGGGCCGTCCCGACCTGCTGGTCCATGGCCATGGCGTCGGCCATGGGGCCCGTCTGCTTGCGCGCCTCCTCCAGCGGAACCACCCGCACCGCGCCGCCGCCCACCGCCGAGCTGGCCGCGCTCGCCGCGTTCTTCACCGTGAGCGGCGAGCCGTCGACCCCGTGGAAGACGCCCCGCGCGCGCTTTTCCACCACCAGCCGGTAGAGCTCGCCGAGGTCCTCGCGATGCACGAAGACCCAGTGGTTCTCGCCGCTCCCCACCACCTGCGGCCCGCCCGCGCCCGCCTGCTCGAACCAGGGCGAGACGAGGCCGCCGCCGCGGCCGCCGTACACCATGCCGGGCCGGATGACGGCGGTGGCGAGCGAGGGCGTCGCCGCGTCGAGCACCAGCCGCTCGTGGGCGGGGCGCCAGGCCACCGCCGCCGGCGGGTGCTCCACCGCGCTCGACTCGTCGGCGCGGTCGTGCGTCTCGCCGAGCACCCACACCCCCGAGGTGTAGACGACGCTGGCGGGCCCCGCCTGCCCGGCGGCAGCGAGGAGCGCCTCCACCGCCTCGCGGTCGGCCGGGGGCCCCAGGGCGTAATCGATGCCCGCGTGGATCCAGGCGTCGAAGCCCCGCAGTGCGTCCCCGACCTTCGCCAGCGCGCCCAGCTTGCCGCGCACCGGCTCCGCTCCCAGCTCGCGCACCCTCGCGTCCTTCTCGGGCGAGCGGGAGAGCCCGCTCACCGCGTGTCCGTGCTTCACCAGCGCCTGCACCACCGCCGAGCCGACGTAGCCCGTCGCCCCCGTCACGAAGACCTTCATCTGGTACACCTCCTGGCGAGCGAATCTAACCCTGGGCCCGGGTCGTCGCCGGGGCGTCTCCTCCTCCCTCGCCATGCAGCGCGGCTCACCGAAGCGGGGGGTCGGCCCTTCTCGCCTTGCGCCAGGCCGGCGCCGCACGGCGTCAAGGCGTGGCGCGACGCCCGCCGCATCACGACACTTCCTGCATGCGACTCCGCCCTTCATTTCTCGCCGCGCTGGCTCTCCTCCTCGCCGCCGCCTCTGCCTGCACCTCGCTGAAGCAGCTCGCCGCCTCGGGGCTCGCGAGCCCCGAGGTGGCCCTCACCGCCATCTCCGCGCAGGGGCTCGACCTCTCTGGCGTGACCATGCTCGTGAGGCTGCGGGTGGACAACCCCAACAACGTGGCCCTGGATCTGGAGTCGCTCACCTACAAGCTCGCCATCGAGGGCGAGCAGGTGTTCGAGGGGGTGATGCCGGAGGGGCTGAAGCTCGCCGCGCGGGGGCCCACCCCCGTGGAGCTGCCGGTGCGCCTCTCCTGGCTCGACCTGCCGAAGGTGGCGCGCGCCTTCCTCTCGAAGCCCGAGGTCGCCGCCAGGGTGAGCGGCACCGCCGGCATCGGCACCGCCTTCGGGGTGCTCGACGTTCCGTTCCAGCACACCGAGCAGGTGCGGACCACGGTGCGTTGAGGGAGCGTGGGAGCGCGCCCCGGGTCCCTCACTCCTTCGCCACCGCCCTCGACCCGCTCGCGGGGCGTTCGTGGTAGGACGCCCCCTCCTCGCATCAGGAGACGGCGTGACCCGGCGCGGCTACTGGCTCTTCCTCGCCCTGGCGGTGATCTGGGGCGTCCCCTACCTCCTCATCAAGGTGGCGGTGGCCGGGCTCGGGCCGGCCTGGCTGGTGTTCCTGCGCACCGCGATCGGCGCGGCGCTGCTCCTCCCCTTCGCGCTGCGCCGCGGGCGCCTCGGCGAGCTTCTGCCTCGCTGGCGCGGGGTGGTGCTCTTCACCCTGGTGGAGATGGTGGGGCCCTGGTTCCTCCTCTCCCACGCCGAGCAGCGCATCTCCAGCGGGCTCGCCGGCCTCCTCATCGCCGCGGTGCCGTTCGTGGGCGTGGTGCTCTCCGGGCTCACCGGCGGCGGCGAGGTGATGGGCCCGCGCCGCCTCCTGGGCCTCGCGCTGGGCGTGCTCGGGGTGGCGGCGCTGGTGGGGTTCGACGTGCACGCGGAGAACCTCGTCGCGGTGGGCGAGGTGGGGCTCGTGGTGGTGGGGTACGCCGCGGGGCCGCTCATCGTCGCCCGGCGCCTCTCGGGGCTGCCCGGCCTCGAGCTCACCGCCGCCTCGCTCGGCCTCTGCGCCCTCGTCTACGCGCCGGTGGTGCTCCTCCTGGGCCCGCCGGCGGCGCCCGGCGTCCCGGCGCTCGCCGCGGCGATGGCGCTCGGCGTCTTCTGCACCGCGCTCGCCTTCCTGCTCTTCTTCGCGCTCATCGCCGAGGTGGGCCCGCTCCGCGGCACCCTCGTCACCTACCTCAACCCGGCGGTGGCGGTGGCCGCCGGCGTGCTCGTGCTCGGCGAGCCCTTCACCGCCGCCACGGCGGCCGGCTTCGCCCTCATCCTCGGCGGCTCCTTCGTCGCGACCCGGGCGAGGGGGTGAGCACCGCCACCGGCGCCTGCTGAAGGGCGATCCCGAAGAGCGCGCCGAGGTCGCCTTCGATCGGGGGGGCGGCGGCGGCGACGAGCTGCTCGCCCAGCCTGGCTGCGTCGATGAGCTCCCCGCCATCGACGCCGCGGAGCGTGAAGAGAAGCTCCGGTGCCTGGTCGAGCCGCGCCCCCACCCCGTACAGCACCGCCGCGAGGTGCTTGCACGAGGTGGCCGGCGGGGGTGAGCGAGAGCGCGAAGGCGGCAATCGTCGACATGGAGCCAGCCATCTTCCACGAGCAGGTGACGCCTGTCCCCCGATTTTCGGCTGTCGGACCGGCAAGGTAGAACCTCCTCGTGCGGCGTTTGCCCATCCAGCTCTGCGCGGGACAGCTCAAGGTGGCCGACAGCGGCCTCCACCTCGACGCGCACCGGCGCTCACCCTGCGCCTTCGTGAGCCACGCCCACGGCGATCACATCGCGCGCCACGACCGCACCATCGCCACCCCCGCCACCGTCGCGCTCATGCGCCACCGGCTGGGCGAGAAGGTGAAGGGCGACGCGCTGCCGGTGGCCTACCGCCAGCCCTTCGGCCTCGCCGACCTCACCCTGGAGCTCTACCCGGCCGGCCACGTCCTCGGCTCGGCGCAGCTCAAGGTCTCGCGCGATGGCATCACCCTGGGCTACACCGGCGACCTGTGCCTCGAGCCCACCCTCACCGCCGAGGCGGCCGAGGTGGTGGAGTGCGACGTGCTCGTCCTGGAGTCCACCTTCGGGCTGCCGCGCTATATCTTTCCACCCAAGGCGGAGGTGCTCGCGGGCATCCGCCGCTTCGTCGACGACGCGCTCCACGAGGGCGCGACCCCGGTGCTCCTCGGTTACGCCCTCGGCAAGGCGCAGGAGATCCTGAAGTTCCTCGGCGAGGCCGGCTACCCGTGCCGGGCGCACCCCGCGGTGCACGCCCTGAACCGCGTCTACGCCGCCCAGGGGGTAGAGCTCCCCAACGTGAGCCTCCTCGGACCCGACGGTCCCTTCCCCGGCGAGGTGGTGGTGGCGCCGCCGCACCTCGCGCGCAGCGCCCCGATGGCGCGCATCCGGCGAAAGCGCACCGCCATGCTCTCGGGCTGGGCCCTCGACGGGCACTGGGGCTTCCGCGGCGCCGACGCGGCCTTTCCGCTCTCCGACCACGCCGATTTTCCGTCGCTCCTGCGCTACGCCCGCGCCTCGAAGGCGCGGCGGGTGGTGACGGTGCACGGCTACGCCCGCGAGCTGGCGGCGGCGCTCTGCCGCGAGGGAATCCGCGCCCAGCCCCTGCAGGAGCAGGAGCAGCTCGAGCTGCTCTGACGCTGGTGGTCCGGCGGTAGCTGCGCGTGGCCGTGAACCCGACCGGCGCCGGCTGAAGGTTTCGCCCCCCTTGGGCCGTGCGGCCCTTGGCCGCGCGCGTCTGGGGCGACCCCAGAGAATCCTCACCGGGTGACCTGGCTCTCAGGCAACGTGGGAACGCGAAGAGCAGCATCCGGATCCAGTGCGCCAGCGTGGAGGCGGCGCCGAGTCTCGGCCAGCCGGCTCGTCCCGGCCTTGGCCCTCGCCTGTGCCCTCGCGCCGGCGGGCGCGCGGGCGGCGGGACTCGACCTCGCCGAGGCGATCCGCATCGCCTGGGACGAGCACCCGGGGCTCGAGGCCGGCCGGGCGCAGGTGCGCGCCGCCCGGGCCGAGGTCGAGGCGGCCGCGGCGGGGCGGCTGCCTTCGCTCTCGGTCACCGCCCGCGCGCTCGTCACCGACGAGCCGATGAACGCCTTCGGGCTCAGGCTCGACCAGCAGCGCATCACCGCCGGCGACTTCGATCCGGGGCGCCTCAACGCGCCCGACCCCATCGGCGGGGTGGGGCTCGGCGCCACGATCACCCAGGCCCATCTACGCCGGGGGGCGCATCGCCGCCGGGCGGCGCGCGGCGGAGGCGCAGGCCGAGGCGGCGGCGAGCGGGCAGGAGCGCAATCGCGACGAGCTGGCGCTGGCCGTGACCCGCGCCTACCTCGGGGCGCAGGCGGCCCAGGAGGGCATCCGCTTCGCCGAGGACGCGCTCCGGTCCGCGGAGGAGACCGAACGCACGGTGCGAGCACGCCATGCACAGGGCATGGTGCTCGAGGCCGACCTGGCGCGGGCGGTGGCCTTCCGCGCCAGCGCCGAGGCCGACCACGCCGCCGCAGCGCAGCGCCTCGTGAGCGCCCGCACCGCGCTGGTGATGCTGGTGGGCGAGGCCGCAGAGGGCGCCGAGCTGACGACTCAGATAGCAAGCTCCGCGGAGCGGAGCGCGCAGGTGGACGGTTCGTCCTCAGCCACGGGTCCGTCAGAGCTCGCACCGCCCCGTCCACTCCGACCCCCGTCCCACACCGAGCCGGAAGCCCTCGCCCAGGCCCCGAACGCAGAGGGCGCAGCGACCCCCGCCAAACCCGACCCCGCCCTCGCCCCCGACCTCCTCACCCGCCCGGATCTGCGCGCCGCCCGCCAGCGCTCCGAGGCGGCGCAGGCCGGCATCGCGCTGGCGGCCGCCCCGCTCCTCCCCCAGGTGATGGCGCAGGCGAGCGTGGAGACCATGCGCTCCGCCCCGGACCAGGGCGCGATCTGGTTCTCGGCCGCGCTGGTGGCCCGCTGGGACCTCTCCTTCGGCACCAGCCACCTGAAGCGCGCCGCCGAGGCGCGCGCCGCCGCCGCCACCGCCGCCCTCCGCTGGGGCGAGCGCCAGGCCCGGCGGGAGATCCTGGAGGCGCGCGAGGCGATGGCCGCCGCCGGCTCCCGGGTGGCCTCCGCGCGCCAGGCGATCGCCGCCTCCGAGCTCGCCCGCACGCAGCGTCACGCCCGCCACCGCCAGGGTCTCACCCCCCTCACCGACGTGCTCGACGCCGACGCCGGCCTCGCCGGCGCCCGGGCGCTCTGGCTCCGCAGCCTCTACGAGGCGCGCGTCGCGCGCGCCGAGCTCGCGCTCGCCCTGGGTGAGCCGGTCGAAGGAGTCGAACCGTGAACCGCCCTCCCTGCCGAATCCTGGAGGTCCTCGCCGCCATCGCGCTCCTCCTCGCCCCCACCGCCCGCGCCGCGGAGGGCGAGGCGAAGGGCTCTGCCGCAGCTGCATCGACGGCCGGCGCTCTGGTCAAGGTTCGCCTCGTCGACCCGCACGGCGGCCGGGGCGCCTCGTCCGGCCGCTGGCTCGCGGCGAGCCTCGCCTCGGCAAAGCGCGCCACGCTCTCCACCCGCCTCTCCGCCACCGTGCGCGAGGTGCTGGTGGAGGAGGGGGCGCACGTGAAGAAGGGTCAGGTGCTGGTGCGCCTCGCCGACTCCGACCTCCGCGCCCAGCTCTCGGCCGCCGAGGCCGGGCTCGCCACGGCCGCAGCCCAGGAGCGGCGCATGAAGGCGCTCGCCGCCGAGCGCGCTGCCACCCCGGTGGAGCTGGAGCTGGCGCAGGCGGAGCGCGCGCGGGCCTCGGCGGCGGTGGTGGGCGCGCGCGAGAGCCTCACCTACACCGCCCTGCGGTCGCCGTTCGACGGCACCGTGCAGTCGCGCCGGGTCCACGCCGGCGACCTGGTGGGGCCGGGCCAGCCGCTCCTCGAGCTGCAGGGCGACAAGCTGGAGATCCAGGCCACGCTCTCCAGCGCCGAGTCGGCCTCGCTCCGCATCGGAGACCGGGTGCGCTTCGAGGCGCGCGCCGGCGACGCCATGGCGCAGGGCGAGGCCAAGGTGACGGCGCTCTCGGCCGGCGGCGACCCGCTCTCGCACCGGCGCTTCCTCAGGGCCGAGGTGGCGGGCGCGCCGGAGGGGCTGCGCTCGGGAGCCTTCGCCCGGGTGGAGCTGCCCGCGCGCGCCGCGTCCGCCTCGGGCAAGGGCTCGGAGCCCGCGACCGGTGAGGGCGCCGCGTCAACGCCCGGCGAGGGCGTGAGCTCCGAGATCGCATGGGTGCCTCAGAGCGCCGTGGTGCAGCGGGGCGACCTCACCGGCGTCTTCGTGGCCGAGGACGGCCGGGCTCACCTGCGCTGGATACTCGCCCGGCGAGCGCACCGGGGACGGCCTGGTGGTGCGGGCCGGGCTGCGCCCCGGCGAGCCGGTGATCGACGCGCCCGGCGCGCTGCGCGACGGGCAGCCGGTGGAGGTGAGCCATGGCCCCTGACCGCCCCGAGCTGCGCGCCGCGGGGCCGCTCGAGCCGGAGCCGCACTACGGACTCCCCGGCCGCCTCGCCCGCACCTTCCTGCGCAGCAAGCTGACGCCGCTCATCGTCATCACCTCCCTGCTCCTCGGGGTCGCCGCGGTTCTCCTCACCCCGCGCGAGGAGGAGCCGCAGATCGTGGTGCCGATGGTGGACGTCCTCGTCGCCTTCCCCGGCGCCTCGCCGGCCGAGGTGGAGAGCCAGCTCGTCACCCCCCTCGAGCGCCGGCTGTGGGGCATCCCCGGCGTCGAGTACCTCTACGGCACCGCCATGCCCTCGGCGGCGATGCTCACCGTGCGCTTCAAGGTGAACGAGCCGCTCGAGCCGAGTCTGGTGAAGGTGCACCAGGACTTGCGCGCCCACCCCGAGCTGCTCCCGCCGGGCGCCATGGAGCCGGTGGTGCGGCTCCTCACCATCGACGACGTGCCCTTCCTCACCCTCACCCTGCACGGCGAGGCGATGCCGGCGGGCGAGCTGCGCAAGCTGTCGGAGGAGGTGGCGCGCGAGATCGCCAGCGTCCCGGCCACCGCCCAGGTGCGCGTGCTGGGAGGGGCCCGCCGCGTGGTGCGCATCGAGCCCGACCCCGAGCGGCTGCGCAGCCTCGGCGTCTCCATCGCCGAGCTCGAGCCGGCGCTCCAGCTCGCCCAGGCGCAGCTCCCGGCGGGGACGCTGGTGTCGGGCGGACGGAGGGTGGAGGTCGAGGCGCGGGCCAACGTGATGCGCGCCTCCGACCTCGCGGCGCCTGGTGGTGGCGGTGCGCGGGGAGCGCCCCATCTACCTGGAGGACGTGGCGCAGCGTCACCGACGGGCCCGAGCCCGAGCCGGCGGTGGCGCTCATCGCCAAGAAGGGCAAGCCGGGCTTCGAGCAGGCGAGCTCCATCGCGGTGGCGAAGCGCGCCGGCACCAACGCCACCTCCCTCGCCCAGGACGTGCTCGCCAAGGTGGAGGCGCTGCGCGGCCGGCTCATTCCCTCCTCGGTGGAGGTGAGCGTCACCCGCAACTACGGCGAGAGCGCGGGCGAGAAGTCGAACGAGCTCATCGAGCACCTGCTCATCGCCACCCTCTCGGTGGTGGCCCTCATCCTCCTGGCCATGGGCTGGCGCTCGGCGGTGGTGGTGGCGGTGGCGGTGCCGGTGACCCTCGCCCTGACCCTGCTCATCACCTACCTCTTCGGCTACACGCTCAACCGCGTCACCCTCTTCGCCCTCATCTTCTCCATCGGCATCCTGGTGGACGACGCCATCGTGGTGGTGGAGAACGTGCACCGCCACCTCCACCTGCCGGGGCCGCGCCGCAGCTTCGCCCGCACCGTCCTCGAGGCGGTGGACGAGGTGGGCAACCCCACCATCCTCGCCACCTTCGCCGTCATCGCCGCCATCCTGCCCCATGGCCTTCGTGCGCGGCCTGATGGGCCCCTACATGCGCCCCATCCCGGTGGGCGCCAGCGTGGCCATGCTCTTCTCGCTCGCCATCGCCTTCATCGTCAGCCCTGGGCGGCGATGAAGGTGTTCCGGGGCGAGGGGCCGAAGGCCGAGACCGGCGTCACCGGGCTGCACCCGCCCGACCCCGAGCGCGATCCGCAGGAGCCGGACCTCGCGCACGCCCACGCCGAACGCAGCCCGAAGGCACGGATCACCCGCGCCTACCGCTGGATGATGTCCGGCCTGCTCCACAACTGGGTGGCGCGCTGGTCCTTCCTCGGCGGCATGGTGGTCCTGCTCCTCGCGGCCATCTCGCTCGTCGCCTTCGGCGTGGTGAAGGTGAAGATGCTGCCCTTCGACAACAAGAGCGAGTTGCAGGTGCAGCTCGACCTGCCCGGCCGGCACCGCCCGCGAGGAGGCGCTCGCGCTCGGCCAGCGGCTCGCCCGCCGCGCCCTGGAGGAGCCGGAGGTGGAGGACGTGCAGGTGTACTCCGGCGTGGCCGCGCCCTTCACCTTCGTCGGCATGGTGCGCCACACCTTCCTGCGCGACGCGCCCGAGCAGGTCGATCTTCAAGTCAACCTCGTGCCGAAGGGCGATCGCAAGGCGCAGAGCCACGCCATCGCGTTCCGGCTGCGCCCGAAGCTGGAGGCGCTGGCGCACCCGGCCGGCGCGCGCATGAAGGTGGTGGAGATTCCCCCCGGGCCACCCGTCCTCGACACGCTGGTGGCCGAGATTTACGGCCCCAGCGCGGAGGAGCGCTCGCGCATCGCTGGCGAGGTGATGGCCGCCTTCCGCAGCACGGAGGGCGTGGTGGACGTCGATTCGACCGAGGAGCCCACCGCCCCGCTCATCGCCCTCGACGTCGACCGCGAGAAGGCGGCCCTGCACGGGGTCGCGCCGGCGGCGGTGGTGCAGACCCTGGCCGCCGCGGGGGCCGGCGCCACCCTCGGCCACTTCCACGGCGCGAGCGGCGCCCAGCAGGTCCCGGTGGTGCTGCAGCTCGCCGCCGCCGAGCGCTCACGCCTCGACCAGCTCCTCGCAGCTCACCGTCCCCGGGATGCGCGGCGCGGTGCCGATCTCCGGAGCTGGTGCGCGCCGCGCGAGGGGCGGCGCGCCCAGCCCATCTTCCACGAGAACCTGATGCCGGTGACCTACGTCTTGGGCGACCTGGCCGGCGCCATCGAGAGCCCGGTCTACGCGCTGGCCGCCCTCAACGAGAAGCTCGACGCCCTGCGCGGCGCTTCCGGCGAGGCCGGTGCCGCGCCTCGGGCTCGCCCACCCCTCGCAGACCGAGACGCCCAGCATCAAGTGGGACGGCGAGTGGCACATCACCCTGGAGGTGTTCCGCGACCTCGGGCTCGCCTTCGCCGCGGTGGTGATGCTCATCTACGTGCTGGTGGTCGGCTGGTTCGAGAGCTTCACCGTGCCGCTCGTCATCCTGGCGCCCATCCCGCTCTCGCTCATCGGCATCCTGCCGGCGCACGGCCTCTTCGGCGTCTTCTTCACCGCCACCAGCATGATCGGCTTCATCGCCGGGGCCGGCATCATCGTGCGGAACAGCATCATCCTGGTGGACTTCGTCGAGCTGAAGCTGCGCGAGGGCATGCCGCTCGCGGCCGCGGTGGAGGAGGCGGGCGTGGTCCGCTTCCGGCCCATGCTGCTCACCGCCGCCGCGGTCATGGTCGGGAGCGCCATCATGCTCGCCGACCCCATCTTCCAGGGGCTGGCGCTGGCGCTCATGAGCGGCGAGGTGGCCTCCACGCTGCTCTCGCGCGCGGCGGTGCCGGTGCTCTACTCCATGCTGGCCCGCCACGGGCGCGCCGCGCAGCTCCAGCGCGAGGGGGCCGCCCTGCGCGAGCCGCCGGTCCGGGCGGTGGCGGTGGGGTGACGGGGCCCTCGCTGGCCGTCTTCTCTTCACCTCCGCGGCGCGTGAGCCCCCGGCTCGCGAAATCGGTTCGGAGAGGGGTGGCGAGCGCCCGAGCGCGGCGCCCACGGGGGTGGTAAGTTCGACCCCCCACAGCGCTGTACGCCCACGTTGCACGGTCCCCCTCGCCGGAGCCCCAGCATGACAGGCCTCGCCCTTGTCGTCGCCCTCGTCGCCATCCTCGCCGCGGTGGCGTTTTTCCTGCAAAACAAGAAGACCGGTGCGCTCGCCACCTCGCGCGACGCCGAGCGGTCGGAGCTCCGCCAGAGGGCGGAGGCGGCCCAGGGCGAGGTGAGCACGGCGCGCGCCGAGGCGAAGGCGAGAAGGGAGGAGGCGGCGAACCTCAAGGCGGAGCTCGCCGCCGCGAAGAAGAGGGCCTTCGAGCAGGCCGAGGCGCAGAAGCGGACGAGCGGCGCGGCCCAGCTCCGCACCGAGATCGACAAGCTGACGAGCAAGCTCGCCGAGGCGCGGGCCGAGGCCGCGCACCACCAGGAGCGCGCCACCAGCTTCGAGACGGCGGTGGCGAAGCAGGGGTCGGAGATCGACCGCCTGCGCGCAGCCGCGACCGCGGCATCGGAGCGGAAGCCCGAGCAGGCGTCCGCCCCCTCGGCGGCGCCTGTCGGCCCGGCGGCTCCCGCCACCGGTGCGTCGGGGCTCGACCCGGCGCTCCTGGCGGCGGAGAAGGAGCGGGCGGAGAAGGCCGAGGCGAAGCTCGCCGAGGCGCGCAAGCGGGGGAGCGAGCTCGAGCGCGATCTGCGCGGCGCCCGGGGTCGGCTGGAGACCGAGCGGCGCGTCTACATGGTGCAGAAGGGCGAGCTGGAGCTGGCGGCCGACCGCCACGCCGAGCTCCGCCGCCGCCACGACGCCCTCCGCAAGGACCACCAGGAGCTGCTCGATGCCGTCCGGCAGGCCGCGGCCGAGGACCGGCGGCTGGGGGACGTGGAAAAGCAGGCCACCGCCCGGGCGACGGCCGCTTCCGCGGCCGAGCCAAGAGCAGAGCCGAGCCCGGAGCCGGGCGAGCAGCCGGGCCCCGCGGCGGGCTGAACGGGAAGAGGCATGCAGCGCGCGGAGCGCCTCCTCAATCTCGCGGCCCTCCTGTTGCGGGCCAGCGAGCCCGTCTCCTGGCGCGAAATCCGCGAGCAGTTCGCCGAGGACTACGGGGGCCGCGACGAGGCGGCCATCCGCAAGTTCGAGCGCGACAAGGCCGAGCTGCTCGAGCTGGGCATCCCCATCCGCTGGGCGGTCCCCGACGAGGAGGGTCCGGCCGGCTACATCATCGACAAGGACGAGCTCTACCTGCCGAACCTCGAGCTCCCTCCCGAGGACCTGGCGCTGCTCTACCTCGCCGGCTCGGTGGCGCTGGCGCAGGGCGCCTTCCCCTACGGGAAGGACCTCGCCCACGCCATGAACAAGCTCGCCTTCGCCGCGCGCGCCCCCGGCGCCTCGGAGGCGGCGGGCCTCGCCGCCCTCCACCTCTCGCGCGAGGCCGGCGAGGGGGGCTCCGGCGGCGCGGGTGAATCGCCGGTGGCGCGGAAGCTGGAGGAGCTCTCCCAGGCCATCGCCGCGCGGAAGAAGGTTCACCTCTCGTACGAGGGGGCCGAGCGCGGGGCGCGCACCGAGCGCGACGTCGATCCCTACGGGCTCTACCAGTCGGGTGGGGCCTGGTTCCTGGTGGGCCACTGTCACCTGCGGCGGGCGCTGCGCACCTTCCACCTCGGCCGGGTGACGGAGCTCCTGGTGAACGCCTCCGCCCCGCGCACCCCCGACTTCACCGAGCCGGAGGGGTTCGACCTCCGCGCGCAGGCCACGCAGCAGCACTGGGAGCTCGACCTCCACCCGCCGCTCCGCTGCGCGGTGCGCCTCGAGAGCCCGGTCTCGCCCGAGGCGCGCGCCTCGTTCGGCCCCCGGGCCGAGCTGCACGACCTCCCGCGCGACGCGGAGAGCGGAGAGGGGGGCGGCACGCTCGTCGAGCTCACCGTGACCCATGCCGACGCGCTGGTGCGCCACGTCCTCTCGCTGGGCGACCGCGCCGAGATCCTCTCGCCCGCGCCGGTGCGCGAGAGGGCGCGGCGCATCCTGGCGGGCCTCGCCGAGAGGTGCGCGCTGCCGTGACCAAGCCTCGGTCCTCCAGGGCCAAGCCGCCAGCGGCGGCGCCGCGGACCCGGCGTGCGGCCTCGGCCTCGGCCCCGGCCGAGGCGAGGGAACGCCACGCCGACCCCCGCGAGCGGCTCCGGCGCGTGCTCTTCCTCGTACCCTACGCCGTGAGCCACCCGGGCATCCCGGTGGGCGAGCTGGCGGCACGGTGCGGGGTGACGGAGGCGGTGCTGATCGAGGATCTCGACTTCCTCCTCAACGTGGGGGCGCCGCCCTTCGGGCCCGACGACTTCCTCGACCTGTACGTGGAGGCCGGCAAGGTCCACGTGGCGCTGCACCAGAGCTTCTCCCGGCCTCCCCGGTTCACCGAGAGCGAAGCGGCCTCGCTGGCCGCGGCCGCGCGCGCGCTGGGGGGCGAGGGTGCCGACCGGGCGCTGGCCGCGCTCCGGGAGAGCGTGCCGCCCGAGCGGCGGAGGAGCTACGACGAGCTGGTCCAGCGCGTCTACGCCGGCTCACCGCCCGGCCGGGGCACGGTGCTGGGCCGGCTGCACCGCGCCATCGCCGAGCGCCGCGAGGTGCACCTGCGGTACTACACGGCCACGCGCGACGCCGAGGGAGAGCGCACCGTGCGCCCCTGGACGCTCGCCCAGCGCTTCGGCCACTGGTACCTCTACGGCCACGACCTCACCCGCGACCGGCCCCTGCCGTTCCGCCTCGACCGCATCCGCGAGTGCGCGGTCGGTGAGGAGCGCTTCGAGCCGCCTTCGGCCGCCCAGCTCGCGCGCGCGAGCCTCTTCTCCGAGCGTGAAGGGGAGCCCGTCCGCCTGCGCCTCGGCCCGCTCGCCGCCGCCTGGGCCACTGGCCGGCCGGGGGTGGTGACCCTCTCGCGCGAGGGGGGGGGAGGGGCGGTGGTGGAGCTCTCCGGTCCGGGAACGAGCGATGACTGGGCGATCCGCTTCGCGCTCTCCTTCGGGGGGGAGGCCGAGGTGATCGCCCCCGCGCCCGCGCGGCGGCAATTTGCCGAGGTGGTGAGGCGCTCGCTCGCCCGCTACGTGCGTGACCCCAGCCCTGAGCGGCCCGCCCCTCGCAAGACCTCTTGACCGGCTCACCGGGGGGGATGGAGTTGCGCGGACCACCCGGGGGCAACCGGCACCCGCACCCCCACCTGTCTAACTCATTGAAATCAGAGGAAGCGCCTTCGGCACGCGACACGCATCAAGGGCGGTCGCCAAGAAGGAGAGGCAAAGACCCATGGCTCGCGTCCTCATCGTCGACGACACCGACATCGTGCGAAAGGCGCTCGAGCTCGCCGTGCGGAAGATGGGCCACGACGCGGAGAGCACCTCCGACGCCCACCTCGCGCTGGAGCTCGCCTGCGCCCGGCCACCCGACCTGGCTCTCCTCGACTACCGGATGCCAGGGATGGACGGGGTGACGCTCTTCGGCGAGATGCGCCTCGCCCTGGGCGACAGGTGCCCCAAGGTGCTCTTCGTCTCCGCGACCCCCCCGGAGGAGGTGAAGGCGAGGACCACGTCCCAGACCCAGGCCGTGGGCTATGTGCGCAAGCCCTTCCACCTCGACGACCTGTCGCGGATGGTGGCCGACGCCCTGGCGGCCTGAGGCCGCGCCGCGGAAGCCCCAGCTGGCCGAAGAGCCGGCCGCGACAGGGTCGACGCGGGGCGCCGGCCGCGATCCAGGACCGCAGGCCGGTCCGGACACCGGGGGCGCCTACTTCCTCTTCACGCCGGCCCAGTCGAGGTAGAGTTCCGCCACCTTGGCGTTGTCCTCCTCGCCGTACCCCGCCGCGATGGCGTCGGCGAGCACCTTCCTCACCGCCTCGCCGAGCGGGGTCCGCGCGTTCTGCGCCACCGCCGCCTCGTGGGCCAGGCGCTCGTCCTTCTCGGCGAGCTCGAGGTTGAAGCGCGGCGCGTAGTCGCGCTCCACGATCTGCTCTCCCTTCATGAGGAAGAGCGGCGAGTGGAAGGGCGAGGACTGGAGCGTCTCCACCACCTTGGCGAGGGGCAGCCCGCCCGAGGCGCCGAGGGCCAGCGCCTCCGCGAGGCCGACCAGCATCGCGCCGCCCACCGAGTTCACGCACAGCTTCATGAGGGCGGCGTGGACGGCGTCGTCGAGCTCGATGAGCTTCGCCGAGATGGCGTGCAGCGCCGGCCGCGCCCTCTCCCGCGTCTCGGGCGGCCCGCCCGCCACCACGATGAGCTGGGCCCTCTCGGCGGCGTGGCTCGAGCCGAGCAGCGGCGCCGAGAGGAAGGCTGCGCCGCGGGCGGTGGCCCGCTCGCGGAGCGAGGCGGTCTCGCGGGTGCCACAGGTGCTGGCGTCGACCAGCGTGTCCCCCGCCGTGAGGCCGGCGAAGACGCCCTCTGGACCCTCCACCACCGCCTCCAGCGCCTCCTCGTCGGAGAGGCAGGTGAAGACGAGGTCGCGGCCCGCCGCGCACTCGCGCGGTGTCTTCGCCAGGGCCACCCCCTTCTTCACCAGCGGCTCGGCCTTGTCGGGCGAGCGATTCCAAACCGTGACGGAGAAGCCGGCCTTGCGAAGATTGTTCGCGAGCGGCGCGCCCATCGTCCCCAAGCCAAGGAAACCGATCCGCATGCGCATGCTCCATGAATACCTTGCCCGACCTTGCCTTCAAAGCACGGAATGCGCGGCCCGAAGTGCCTCCTCGCGGCGAGGGGCCGCTGGCGCGCGGACGGGCGGCGTGCGAGGCTTCGTGTGGGATGACGACGCACGACGTGGTGGTGGTGGGCGGCGGGGTGAGCGGCCTCGCCTTCGCGGCGCAGGCGGCCCGTTCGGGGCTGAGGGCGCTGGTGCTCGAGGAGGAGGAGCGGGTCGGCGGTTGCCTCGCCACGCGCACCGGCCCCTCCGGCCACTGGTTCGAGCTGGGCGCCCACACCTGCTACCGCTCCTACGTCTCCACCGCCGCGCTCCTGGAGGCGAGCGGGCACCGGGAGTCCATCCTGCCCCGGGCGAAGACGCGCCTCCGGTTCGTGGAGGGCGACCGGCTCCTCCCCGGCTCGAACCTCGGCGCGCTCCTGCGGCGCATGCACTGGGGCGAGCTCCTCCGGTCGCTCCCGCGCGCCTTCTCGGAGGAGAAGCGGGGGCACACCGTCTACGCCTACTACGCGCGGGTGGTGGGCCGCCGGAACTACGGCGAGGTGATAGGCCCCATGCTCTCGGCCGTGCCCTCCCAGAGCGCCGACGCCTTCCCGGCCGACATGCTCTTCAAGAAGAGGGGAACGCGCCGGGAGGACCTCCCGCAAAGCTTCACCTTGAAGGGCGGGCTCTCGACCCTCGCCGAGGCGCTGGCGCGCACCGCCGGGGTCGAGGTGGCGCCGGGCGTGGCGGTGACGCAGCTCGAGCGCGCTCCCGGCACGGCTCGCTTCGTCGCCACCACCGCCCGCGGCGATCGTCACGCCGCGCCGGTGCTGGCGCTCGCCACACCGCCCTCGGTCGCCGCGCGCCTCCTGCGGGCAATCGCCCCCGAGCTCGCCACCCAGGTCGCGCGGGTGGGGGAGACGTCGGTCTTCTCGGTCGGCTTCACCGTGCCGTCGGCCAAGGTCGGGCTTCCGCCCTCCACCTTCCTCATCCCCCGCGACGACGACTTTCACTCGGTGGTGACGCGCGACGCCGTTCCCGCGCCGGACCGCCGCGCCTTCACCTTCCACTTCAAGCCAGGGCACGCTCGCGAGGAGCGGCTCGCGCGCGCGGCCCGCCTCCTCGGCCTCGAGGTGGGCCAGCTCGAGGAGGTGGCCGAGCGCGAGGCGCGCCTTCCGTCGCCGGTCCTCGGCCACGCCGAGCTCAGCCACGAGGTCGACCGGCTCCTCGCCGGCGATTCACTCGCCGTGGTGGGGAACTGGTTCGGCGGCCTCAGCATCGAGGACTGCGTCACCCGCGCCGAGAGCGAATGGAAGCGCGTGTCGAGAACACCTCCTCTCGCGGAGGGAGAGGAGAAATCCCTCACACCCTGAAGAGCCCCCTCACCCGCTCTTCCAGCTTCGCCCCCCCGCGCGCCGAGGCCGGCGCCACGAACACGGTGTCGTCGCCGGCGATGGAGCCCAGCACCTCCGGCAGGCCGGCGAGGTCGATGGCTCGCGCCACCGCCGGCGCGCTCCCGGGATGGGTACGCACCACCACCAGCGAGCCGTTGCCGCGCACGGAGGCGACGAGTGGCCCCAGCGAGGAGAGGCCGTCCCTCCGCTCCTCCGGCGAGAGCTGGTAGTGCGTCCCGCCGCCAGCGCCGGAGACGCGCGCCGCGCCGAGCCGCGCCAGGTCGCGCGAGAGGGTGGCCTGGGTCACCTCGAAGCCGGCGCGGCGGAGCTCGGCGAGGAGCTCCTCCTGCGTGCCGATGCGGCGGGCGCGGACGAGCGCCGCGATGGCGTCGCGGCGCCGCTCCGGGCGGCTGCCGTCCGGCGGGAGCGAGCGGGCCGCCTTCACCGCCTTCACGGCGCGCCTCCCGCCGCCGCGGCGCCGTCGCGGGTGACGAGGGTCCCCACCCCGCTGTCGGTGAAGAGCTCGGCGATCACCGTGTGGGGCTGGCGGCCGTCGAGCACGTGCACCCGCTCCACCCCGCCCGAGAGCGCCGCCAGGATCGACTCCACCTTGATGCGCATGCCGCCGGTGATGGAGCCGGCCGCCAGCCGGCGGGCGAGATCCTCGGCGGTGGTCTGGCGCACCAGCGCGCCGTCGGGGGCGCTCTCCAGGAGCCCGGGCACGTCGGTGAGGTAGATGAGCTTCCGCGCGCCCAGCGCCACCGCCACCTGCGCCGCCACGTCGTCGGCGTTGACGCTCAGGCTCCGGCCCTCCGCGGAGATGCCCACCGGGGAGATGACCGGCACGTAGTCCTTGTCGAGGAGGAGGCGGAGGAGCCCGGTGTTCACCGCCGTCACCTCGCCCACCGAGCCGAGGTCGCGGCCGCTCGCGTGCACCAGCCGCCGCGCCTCGATGAGCCGCCCGTCCTTGCCGGAGAGGCCCACCGCCCCCGCCTCGCGGACGTTGAGCAGCGTCACCAGCTCCTGGTTCACCTTGCCGGTGAGCACCATCTCCACCACCGGCAGAGAGGCCGCGTCGGTCACGCGCAGGCCGTCCACGAACTCGCTCCGCTCGCCCAGCCGCTCCAGCGTGCGGTCGATCTCCTGGGCGCCCCCGTGCACCACCACCGGCTTCAGGCCCACCCGCCGCAGCAGGGTCACGTCCTCGGCGAAGGCCGCCTTGAGGCTCTCCTTCACCATGGCCGCGCCGCCGTACTTCACCACCGCGATCTGCCCAGAGAAGGTGGCGATGTACTTCAGCGCCTCCACCAGCAGCGCCCGCTTGAAGGCCGGGCTGTAGGCCGCCACGTGCTCGTCCCTGGCCATCATCCCGTCGGCCCGCTGCACGATCATCGAGGCGTAGTCGGCGTTGATCCGCACGTACTCGTAGGAGAGGTCGCAGCCCCAGGCGGTGGCGGCGGCCGCGCCGTCTGCGAGCTCCACCCGGAGGTCCACCCGCGGCTCGCGGAGGCGCGCCTTCAGCGCGTCGCGGTCGAGCTCCACCGGCGCCCGGTCGTAGACCACGACGCCTTGCATGCTCACCCGGGCGCGGAAGGGGTCGATGTCCCAGCCGCGCGAGCCGGCGCGCGCCCCCACCGTGGCGAGGATGCGCCCCCAGTTCGGGTCGGCGCCGAAGAGCGCCGCCTTCACCAGGGGTGACCCGGCGATGGCGCTGGCGCAGTCGCGCGCCGCCTCCTCGGAGGGCGCGCCGGTCACCGCCACCTCCACCATGCGGGTGGCGCCCTCGCCGTCGGCCGCCACCGCCCGCGCCAGCTCGCCGCACAGGTCGCCGAGGGCGTTCTCGAAGGTGGTGAGGTCGGGTCCCGGCTCGGTGACGCGGGCGTTGCCGGCGAGGCCGTTGGCGAGCGCGAGCACCGCGTCGTTGGTGGACATGTCGCCGTCCACGTTCACCATGTTGAAGGTGGTCGAGACCGCCCGGCCGAGCGCCTCCTGCAGCATGCGCGGGGTGATGGCCGCGTCGGTCACCACCACGCACAGCACGGTGGCGAGCTGGGGCGCCACCATGCCCGAGCCCTTGCAGATGGCGGAGATGACCGCCGGCTTGCCGCCCACGCACCATCTCGCGCGCGCCCGTCTTCGGGCGCGTGTCGGTGGTGATGATGGCCTCGGCGGCGAGGTCGGCGTGATCGCCCAGCCCCTCCACGAGCGCCGGCAGCGCCGCCACCATCTTCATGGCCGGCAGCCGCTGGCCGATGACGCCGGTGGAGAGGCAGAAGGTGGCGCGCTTCTGCACGCCGAGGAGATCGCCCACCGCCCCGCGCAGGACCCCCACGTCGTCGAGGCCGCCGGGCCCGGTGAGCGCGTTGGCGTTGCCCGAGTTCGCCAGCACCGCCCGCGCCCCCTCGCAGGGGAGGCGCGGCGCGCGCGTCCTGGATCGGTGCGGCCGGCGCGCGGTTCCTGGTGAAGACCCCCGCCGCCGCCGCCGGCACGTCGGACACCACCAGCGCCAGGTCGCGCCGCTGCGGCTTCAGGCCCGAGTTCACCGCGCCGAAGCGAAAGCCCTTGGGGATGCGCACTGGCGTCTAGCCTCCCAGGAGATCGAGGCCCAGGCCCTCGTCCCAGCCCATGGCGACGTCGAGCGACTGCAGGGCCTGCCCCGCCGCCCCCTTGAGCAGGTTGTCGATGGCCGACACCGCCACCGCCGTGCCGGCGCGGGCGTCCACCGCCACCCCGAGGTGCACGCGGTTCGTGCGCACCACGTTCTTCACGCTCACCTTGTCGGCCGGCATCACCCGGACGAAGCGCTCCTCGCCGTAGGCCGTGTCATAGGGCGGGCCACCTCCGCCGCGCTCGCTCCGGGGTGGAGGCGCAGGGTGCAGGTGGCGAGGATGCCGCGGCGGATGGGCACGAGGTGAGGGGTGAAGCAGATGGGCCCGCAGCGCCCAGCCGCCCGCGCCACCGTCTGCTCGATCTCCGGAACGTGCTGGTGCTTGCCGAGCCGGTAGGCGCGCAGGTCCTCGTCCACCTCGGAGAAGCTGTACTCCTCGGAGGCCTTGCGCCCGGCGCCGGTGACGCCGCTCATGGCGGTGACCGCGATGCACTCCTCCTGGCAGAGCCCGGAGCGGACGAGCGGCGCGAGCGCCATGGCCACTGCCGTGGCGTAGCAGCCCGGGTTGGCGATGAGCTTCGCGCCCGGCAGGCCGGCGCGGGCGAGCTCGGGGAGGCCGTAGCGCGCCTCGGCCAGGAGCTCCGGGGAGGTGTGGTCGAAGCCGTACCAGCGCGGATAGGCGGCCGGGTCTTGCAGGCGGAAGGCGCCCGAGAGGTCCACCACCCGGCGCCCGCCGGCGAGGAGCCTCGGCGCCAGCGCCAGCGAGACGTCGGCCGGCGTCGCCAGGAAGACCACCTCCGCTTCGACGTCGGGCGCGCGGGAGAGCGCGCAGTAGCGGAGCTCCGCCGCGGGCCCGGAGAGGGGGAGGCGCTCTCCCGCGGTGGCCCCCGCCCAGCGGTCGGAGAGCAGCGCGGTGAGGCGCAGGTGCGGGTGGCGGGCGGTGAGGCGCGTCAGCTCCAGGCCCGAGTAGCCGGAGGCGCCCACGATGGCGGTCGAGAATTCATGCATGAGGGCGCATGAATATGCAACATGGGGGCGGGGGTCAAGGGCCTCCCAGGCCGGCGCAGAGGCACGAGCCGGAGGCGCGATCGCCTGCGTTCGCGGTCAGCGCAACCAGTACCAGAGGCTGACGAGGAGTCCGGCCGTCGTGGGGAGAGGAACGAGACGGCCTTGCTTGCCTCGCGGGCCGGCGAGCCGGACATTGAGCCACCGGTTCAGCAGCAGCACCCAACAGTGCTCAATCCATAAACTCAAACCCATGCAAATAAACACATGCAACCCATCATGAACTCCAACTCAAACACGGCAATCAATGAGAATGATGACGGTGACTCCTCTACCAAAGGAAACAATTTTCTGTGTGCAAACCGTCGCTGCAATGGACGTCGCGTATGGAAGGAGATCCTGATGACAACAAAGACCGCCTGAAATTACTGTCAGAACACTGCCGAGCAGACCGGCAGAGACCTCACCAATTGATGAACACATGGCTCGTGGCCGCCTCTACGGCAATAACCACTCCACCACATGCAATCTCGTTGTCTTGACCACACTGGAAAACGGCTATGCCCACACATGCTGATGCGCCGGATCGTCGCAGGACTCCGGCACTGCGGAGAAGGAAGGTAGTGGACGACCCAGATCTCGAAATGCTCCGCCTGCACGAACCGGCGATGCACAACAAGTGTATCGGCGAGATGGAGGAGGCGAGGAATGGCTGTGAAGTCGACACAGGTGCGACGACATCTAAAATTCATGACAATGACCGGAACAGTAGTCCTCGGCATTGATTCAAGGAATTCGTTGGCCATGAGAAACCGCGGGAGATGATTGTAGGTCGATGTATCAAAACTCATCATCACCAACCATGGCAACAACGGGCAACTCACTTTGCCTTGGCGGACGACTGACGTCTGGATAGTGGCAGCAGGACGTCTGACGACGAGATGAACAAGACCAGCTCACTGATCCTGACCACCAATTTCATCGATGGTCCAAGGATCACAATATACAGGGCTTTCCACCAAACAGCCGGCCTGTGAAGCGGTGGAAAAACCGCTACGGGCGCCGCCCGGGTGGTGAGCATCGTCCGCACCCTGCGCACCTTCTCCCGCCCGGCGACCGGCGAGCCGCAACAGATCGACGCTGACGGGGAGGTGGCGACGGCGGTCGAGATGGCCCGCGCCGAGGTGGAGCGCCGCGCGCGGCTGGCGCTCGACCTCGAGCCTCTGCCCTTCATCCAGGCGCGCCCGGGCGAGCTGGCGCAGGTGGTCTTCAGCCTCCTCTCCAATGCAGCGCAGGCCATCCCGGAGGGCGCGGCGCCGGAGAACGAGGTGCGGGTGGTGGGACGCGTCGAGGGCGGGTCTCTCATCGCGCTCGAGGTGAGCGACACGGGGCGCGGCGTGGCGACGGAGGCGCTCGACCACCTCTTCGAGCCGTTCTTCACCACCCGTCCCACCGGCGAGGGCCGGGGCCTGGGGCTCGCCGTGGCCCGGAGCATCGTCACCCACCTCGGCGGCACCATCGAGGTGAAGGGCCGGCCAGGCCACGGCACGGTGGTGCGGGTGACCATCCCGGCCCCGCGCACCTGAGCGCCTGGCGCAGCGAACGTGATCGAGGAGGCCTTCCGGTGCGGGAGTGCCCAGGAGAGGACTCGAACCTCCACGGCCTTGCGACCGCCAGACCCTGAATCTGGTGCGTCTACCAATTCCGCCACCTGGGCAAGGGGCGACCCCTTGTATGAGAGCGCTTTGAGGGTGTCAAGGCGGGCAGCGGCCCGCAGCGCGGAAGGCGGTATAACGCCTCCTCATGATGTCGCACCTGCTCGCACTCGCGCTCGCCGCCGCGGCCGTCGTTCCCCCCAAGCTCCCCGTCGCGCCCACCATGCCCGACCGAGCCCGCAAGTCGGTGGAGGCCACCTCCGCCGCGGCGCGGCCTCCAGGGGAGGAGCGCCCCGCGGCCGAGGAGAAGCCAGAGCCGAGGGCCGCCGCTCCCGGCGGGGCTCTTCCTGCCCGGCCGCCGGCCCGGCCCGTCGCCCCTTCGCCCGGAGAGCCAAGCGGTGGCGAACCGCAGCCGGGCACGTCGAGCGAGGCGTCCTCCGGCGCCAGCTCGACCACCGGCCGCGAAGCGCCTCCTTCACCCCCGCCCATCCTCCCGCCGCCGCGGCGGATGGAGGCCGTCCCCGAGGGTGGCGGTCCGCTGCGCCGCCTCGGCTCGCTGCAAGGGGGCGAGCCGCTCGGGCCGGGCGGGACCATCGTATCTTTCACCGCCGGTTACACGACGCTGTCCGCCACCTTCGCGCAGGGCTTCTCGGCCGGCGCCGACTACGGGGCGCAGCTCGAGCTCGACTGGCGCACCACCGAGGTGGTGGCAGCCGGCCTGTGGCGGCAGACCGTGTGGCGTTCGGGTCCGCTGCTCCTCGCCTGGCGGGTGAGGGGAGGGTTCTACGGCGATCTCGGCTCGACCTGGTCGGTCACCTCCAACCGCTCCGACGGCGGCTTCCAGGTGAGGCCGGGGCTGGCGGCCTCGGCGCGGCTCGCCGGCGACCACCTCTTCTCGCTCGCCGTCGACGCGCCGTTCGACTTTACCTTCTCCCGCGGGGGCGGCTTCGCCACGGGCCTGCGCGCCGCGGCCTCCTTCGAGACGGCGCTGCAGCGCGACGTGGCGGTGGGCCTCCGGGCGGGCGGTGGCGCGCTCTGGTCGGTGGGGGGGGCGCCCTTCGCGAACGAGTCGCCCATCGGGCTCATCGACATCTCGGTGCTGCTCACCTATCAGTTCCTGTAGCGTGTCCCCGCGAGGTGGCGCTCGCCCCCCCCCCCCCGGTGCGCCATGAGACCGACCGTGCAGAGAAAGAACCTCGCCTCCGGCCACGCCTCGCTCTCCGAGGCGCACGCTTCCGTGCAGATCCCCTCTCGCCAGCGCGGGCTCTTCCGGCGCATGTTCGCGGTGGCCGGCCCCGCCTACCTGGTGGCGGTCGGCTACATGGACCCGGGCAACTGGGCCACCGACCTCGCCGCCGGCTCCAGCTACAACTACGCGCTCCTCTGGGTGCTGCTCGCCTCGAACCTCATGGCGGTGCTGCTCCAGAGCCTCTCGGCGCGCCTCGGGATCGCCCGCGGGCTCGACCTCGCCCAGGCCTGCCGCGACGAGTACAGCCGGCCGGTGAACCTCTCGCTCTACGGACTGTGCGAGCTGGCCATCACCGCCTGCGACCTCGCCGAGGTGCTCGGCTCGGCCATCGCCCTCCAGCTCCTCTTCGGGCTCCCGCTGGTGTGGGGCGTGCTCATCACCGCCGCCGACACCTTCCTGCTCCTCTTCCTCAGCCACTTCGGCATCCGGAAGCTGGAGGCGGTGATCCTGATGCTCATCACCGTGATCGCGGGGGCGCTCCTCTTCGAGGTGTTCCTGGCACGGCCCGACTGGCGCGGCGTCCTCACCGGCCTCGCGCCCAGCATGCCGGACTACGGTGCCCTGATCATCGCCCTCGGCATGCTGGGCGCCACGGTGATGCCGCACAATCTCTACCTGCACTCCTCGCTGGTGCAGACGCGGCGCTTAGGGGACAGCCCCGAGGCGCGGCGCGAGGCGGTGAAGCTCAACACCATCGACTCGGCCATCGCGCTCAACCTGGCCTTCTTCGTGAACGCCGCCATCCTGGTGATGGCGGCGGCCGTGTTCTACCGGGCGGGTCTCCGCGAGGTGGCCGATCTACAGGATGCCCACCACCTGCTGGAGGGGCTGGTGGGGAGCGCCCTCGCCCCCATCGCCTTCGGGGTGGCCCTCCTCGCCTCCGGCCAGAGCTCCACCATCACCGGCACGCTCGCCGGGCAGATCGTGATGGAGGGCTTCCTGGCGGTGCGTATTCCGCCCTGGGTGCGTCGCCTGGTCACCCGGCTGGCCGCCATCATCCCTGCCGTGACCGTCATCCTCGTCTTCGGCGAGGGCGGCACCGGCATGCTCCTCGTGCTCTCGCAGGTGGTGCTCTCGCTGCAGCTCCCCTTCGCCGCCATCCCGCTGCTGCAGTTCGTCTCCGACCGCGAGAAGATGGGCGAGCTCGCCATCGGTCCGGTGGTCCGGGTGCTGGGCTGGCTCACCGTGTCGCTCATCGTCGGCCTCAACGTCTGGCTGGTCTACGACACGCTTCGCCACTGGAGCGCGGCGCTCGGACCGAACGGCGTGTGGCTCACCGTGGCGCTCTCGCCCCTGCTGGTGGGGGCGGGGCTTCTCCTCGCCTACGTCGTCCTCAAGCCCGTTCTCTCCCGGCTGCAGCGGCCGCGCCTCGCCCCCGTGCCGCACATTCACGGTGCGGCCACGCCTCTTCCCGTTGGTTCCGCGGCGGCCGGGGAGCCGCTCCTCGCCGCAGCGGCGGCGCGTCCCCAGGAGCGGGTGGCCATCGCGCTCGATTTCGAGGGACGTGAGCGCGAGGTGCTCGGCGCCACGGTCCGGCTCCTCGGGCCGCGCCGGCCGCGGCTGGCGCTCTTCCACGTGGCCGAGAGCGCGGCCACCCGCTACGCCGGCCGCGAGGCCGCCGACGCCGAGGTGCTCGACGACGCGGCCCGCCTCGAGGCCTACGCCGCCGAGCTGCGCGCCCTCGGCTTCGAGGTGGAGGCGAGGCTCGGGGTAGGCAAGCGCGTGCCGGAGCTCGCGCGCCTCGTGAACGAGTTCGGGGCCGACCTCCTCGTGGTGGGCGCTCACGGGCACCGCTTCCTCTCCGACCTGGTGCGCGGCTCCACGGTGGACGCCCTGCGACACCGCGTGGACTGCGACGTGTTCCTGGTGGGGAAGGGGACGCGCGTGTGAGCGCGTCCTCGCGCCCGGCCTGAAACGACCCCGGGTGGATTCGCCGAGCGCGCACGCGTATCCGTTCGTTGAACGGATACGCGTGCGCTGTATCCCGGAGTGAGAGGGCTGACCAACCCGGCCCACACGCTCGAGAGGCGCCGCTCGCCCCGGTGACGGGTCTCGGTGACCCGGGTCGGCGGAAACAGGGGCGAGAGGCGCGATTTTACGCGCTTCCCCCGGGCACGGCCCTTGAACGCCCTGAGGGGCATGTTGCTCCAGCAGACGCGTCCGCCCGATCCCGTCGTTCTCGACCCCGGCGACGCCTCCATCGACGCCGCCATCGTCGACCTCGTCTCCCGCGGGGCGGTGAAGGTGCCGCCTTATCCCGCGGTGGCGCTCCGCGTGGACGAGATGGTGCGGCGGCAGGACTACGGCCTCGCCGAGCTGTCGAAGCTCGTCGCTTCCGACCAGGCGCTCGCCGCCGATGCCCTGCGCTGCGCCAACTCCGCCTTCTACAGCCGCGGCAGCGAGGTGACGGCCCTCGGCGCGGCCATCACCCGCATCGGTGGCAAGGAGGTGGTGCGGCTCGCCCTCGCCTCCGGACTGGGGGCCATGGCGCGGAAGAGCGGTCCCCTCTCGGCCCTCAAGCGGCGCATCTGGCTGGAGGCGCTGGCGAGCGCCGCGCTGGCCCAGGAGCTCGCCCGCAAGCGCAGCCTTCCCCCCGAGGAGGCGTTCGTCTGCGGGCTCCTCCACGATTTCGGCAAGATGGTGGCGGTGGCCTGCGTGGAGGAGATCCTTCGCGCCCAGCGGCAGTTCCGGCCTCGCCCCGTCGAGACCTGGGTGGCGCTCGTCGAGCGGTACCACGTCGAGCTGGGGCTGGTGCTCGCCACCCAGTGGCAGCTCCCGCAGCTCATCTCCGACGTCATCTCGCTGCACCACGCCGACGATCGCTCGGGAGCGGAGTCGCCGGCCATGGTGGAGCTCATGGCCACCGCCGACGAGGTGGTGGCGCTCCTCGCCGACCGGAGCTGGATCACCGCCGAGGATCTGGGCGCCATCTCCTCGCTCGATGCCAGCGAGTGCGAGCTCACCGCCCGGGTGCTGGAGAAGCTCCCCGGCTTCATCGCCGCCTTCGAGGGCGCCTCCCCCGTCGGTGCCCATGAGGCGAGCGCCATCGAGGCCAAGGCGCCGGGCGGGCTGGCGCTCGCGCCCAAGGCGGTGGACCTGCCGGTGGCGGTGACGGTGAACCGCATCGCGTGCGCCTACCGGGCCACCCACATCGCCTCCTCGAATCTCACCGTCTCGGGGCCGGCTCCGCTGCCGGAGAACGTGCTCATGGAGGTGAAGATCGGCGGCGGCGAGAGCCCCGCGCTCACCTGCTGGGCCACCGCCAAGCTCTCCTGGCCCGAGGGGGGAGCCTTCACCGTGCTCCTGCAGCCCTTCGCCCTGAACGGACCGTCCGCCTCGGCCTGGAAGCAGCTCGCCCGCCCCGACCCCGAGTGAAGGGAGGCGGAGCCGCCGCTACCCCTGCGGCGCGGAGGGCGTACGCTCCGTGCAGGCGCCCTCCGGCGCGCCGTCGCAGGTGTGGTCCACCGCCTGGAGGCGCCGCAGCATCTCGTCCGCCCCGATGACCCCGGTGACGCGCGCCGGAGCCGGCAGCTCGCGCCCCTTCGAGTCGATGAAGAGGACGGTCGGCTGGCCCAGGATGCCGTACTTCTCGAACACCCGGTCGAGGAGCGCGCTCGTTGCCGGGTCGGCCGTCTTGTCGGCCGAGTTGTCCATCTTCACCGCCACGAAGCGCCGCGCCTCCTCCTGCACGCGCGGGTCGCTCCAGGCCGTGCGGTCGAGCTCCTTGCAGGCCGCGCACCAGTCGCCCCAGAAGTCGATCACCACCGGCCGGCCCTCGGCCCGGGCGAGGGCGAGGCCCTCCTCCTCCGCGTTCACCTTCCAGGCGATCCCCTCGGCCGCCGCCGCGCCGGTGACCGCGTGGCCCACCCCCAGCGCGAAGGGAAAGGCGAGCGCGAGGAGCGCCACGCCGAGGCCCTTGCCGGCCCTCCGCGCAGCGGACCCCTCGCCGAAGCCGCCCTCCAGCGCCCCGAGCAGCACGCCCGCCGCCGCGGCCGCCGCGGCCACCCACAGCAGTGCGGGCGAGGCGGGGAAGAGGGCCTGCGTCGCGGGGAAGAGGTCGCGCAGGTAGACGAGCGCGAGCGCGAGGAGCGCCACCCCGAAGACGGACTTCACCGCGTCCATCCAGGGGCCGCTCTTCGGCAGCGACACCGAGAAGGTGCCGAGGATGAAGAAGAGCACGCCGATGCCGAGCGCGTAGACGAACATGATGCCCACGCCGAAGGCCACCGACCCCTGCGTGGCCACGTAGGCGAGCGCCGCCGCCAGTACCGGGCCGGTGCAGGGCGCCGCGACGAGGCCGGCCACCAGGCCCATGAGGAGCGCGCCCGCGAAGCCAGCGCCGCCCACGCGGGTGAGCCGGGCCTGCCACGAGGCGGGGAGCTGCAGCTCGAAGAGCCCGAACATCGAGGCGGCCATGGCGAGGAAGACCGCCACCACCGGCACGATCACCCACGGGCTCTGCAGCGCGGTGCCGAAGGCGCGGCCGGTGAGCGCCGCGGTGGCGCCCAGCACGGAGTAGGTGAGGGCGATGCCGAGCACGTAGAGCCCCGAGAGCGCCGCCCCCTGGGCGCGAGAGCCGGCGCTGCGGGCACCGAACACCGAGACGGTGATGGGGATGAGCGGGTACACGCACGGTGTGAGGCTGGTGAGCACGCCGCCGGCGAAGGCGATGGCGAAGGCGAAGGCCGACCCGCTCGCGAGCTGGCCGGCGAGGCCGAGGTCGGTGGCCGCGCCGGTGCCGCCCACGGTGGTGAGCGCGGGCAGGGCGAGCGCCAGCGCGAAGGCGGCTGCGGCGAGGAGGAGCCGGGCGAGGGTGCGCATGGGGTGTCCTGGGTGGCTGTTATAAGAGCCCGGTGCGCGACGAACCCCTCAAGCTCCCCGTCTACATGGACTGCCACGCCACCACCCCGGTGGACCCGCGCGTGCTCGAGGCGATGCTCCCCTACTTCCGCGAGCACTTCGGCAATGCCTCCTCGCGCAGCCACGTCTTCGGCTGGCGAGCCGAGGAGGCGGTGGCCGAGGCGCGCGCGCGGGTGGCGAAGCTCCTCGGCGCCACGCCGGGCGAGATCGTCTTCACGAGCGGCGCCACCGAGGCGAACAACCTGGCGGCGAAGGGGTGCGCCCGGTTCCACGCGGCGCGGGGGAAGCACCTCGTCACCTGCAAGACCGAGCACCACGCGGTGCTCGATCCGGTGAGGCGGCTGGAGCGAGAGGGCTTCGAGGTCACCTACCTGCCGGTGGGCCGCGACGGGCGGGTCGATCCCGCCGACCTCGCGAGAGCCTTGCGGCCCGACACGGTGCTCGTCTCGATCATGGCGGCGAACAACGAGACCGGCGTCCTGCAGCCAGTGGAGGAGCTCGCCCGCCTCACCCGCGAGCGGGGCGTCACCTTTCACTGCGACGCGGTGCAGGCGGTGGGCAAGGTGCCCTTCGACGTGTCGAAGCTGGAGGTCGACCTCGTCTCCGTATCGGCCCACAAGCTCTACGGGCCGAAGGGCGTGGGGGCGCTCTACCTCCGTCGCCTGCCTCGCGCTCGCGTGCTGCCGGAGGTCGACGGTGGAGGGCAGGAGCGTGGGCTCCGCGCCGGGACGCTCGACGTGCCGGGCATCGTCGGCCTGGGGGCGGCCTGCGCCCTCGCCCTCGAGGAGCGCGACGCCGAGGCGGCCCGGCTGCTCGCGCTGCGCGAGCGGCTCCGCGAGGGGCTCCTCGCCCGGGTGGGAGGGCTCACCCTGAACGGCAGCCTCGAGCACCGGCTGCCCGGCAACCTCAACATGTCCTTCTCGGGCGTGGAGGGCGAGGCGCTGATGCTGTCGGTGAAGGACGTGGCCGTCTCGTCGGGCTCCGCATGCACCTCGGGCTCCCTCGAGCCCTCGCACGTGCTCCGCGCCATGGGCATCTCCGACGCGCTCGCCCACGCCTCCATCCGCTTCGGGCTGGGGCGCTTCAACACCGAGGCCGAGGTGGATTACGCCGTGGAGCTCTTCGCCTCCCGGGTGAAGCGGCTCCGCGAGCTGGCGCCGTGAGGATCCAGGGAGACGCCGCGCTGGCGCTCGGGTGTGCTCTCCTCCCAGGTCCTGCAGGAGTTCTTCTCCACGGCCACGAAGAGGCTCTTGCACGCGCTCGTGGTGCACGCCGCGAAGCGGGCCGGCTGCTCCACCATCCTCAACGAGGATCTTCAGGTCGGGAGGAGAATCGCCGGGGTGAGGATCGAGAACCCTTTCGCCTGACGCGGGACGCCAGATCCGGGCCGCCTCGCGGACGCTGGTCCGGCAATCGCCCCGAGTGCTCCTTCCTCTCCGCCGAAGCCGCTGCCCGTTGCCGCGAGGTGCGCGAGCGCGCACCCCGGATTTCGCCGGATTACGGCCCGGCGGGGTGAGCGGGTGCGCCTGGCCCGCGGCGTGCTCCTGGGGCACGGAATGCCCCTCGCGATTCCTCTCGCCCTCGCCCTCGCGACCTCCGCTCCTCCCGCCGCCGCGCATCCGGATCCGGGCGCGACCCCACCGCACCAGGCTCCAGCTTCCACAGCTTCCGCATCGCTCCCGGCGGCAGCCCCGGGCTCGCCCTCGCCCTCTGCCCGCACGGGGGAGGCGAGCCAGGCTGCCGTATCGGCCGCTCGCGAGGGCGCGGCCCGGCTCCTCGGCCAGGCCATCGCCGGCGAGCCCTCGGTCGACGACGTGCAGCGCGCCGCGGCCGGGCGCGCCGCGCCCTCTCGGGGAGAGGCCGAGGGGTGGCGGAGGCGGGCCCGGCTGGAGGCGCTGGTGCCGCGCCTCTCCGCCAGCTACCGCCACGACGAGCGCAACTACCGGGTGGTGGGGCTCACCGGCAGCTCGGAGGTGGACTACCTGCGCGAGTCGCCGGGCGACAGCGCCACCGTCAGGGTGGACTGGGACCTCGCCGGCCTCGTCCTCGGCCGGAGCGAGCTCGCCGCCGTATCGGCCGCCGAGCGGGCCGAGGCCACCCGGCGCGCCGCGGTGGAGCGCGCCACCCGGCTCTACCACCGCCGGCTCCAGGCCAAGGTGGAGCTCCTCGCCGCGCCCCCTGACGGCGCCGCCGGGCGAGCGAAGGCTGAGCTCGAGCTCTCGCTCCTCACCGCCGAGCTCCAGGCCCTCACCGGCCTCTACGGCAGGGAAGGGGGGGCGCCGTGAACGCGCGCGGCGCCGGCGTGAGGCCGGCCGGCAGGCTGTGCCCTCGCGCATCTGCGTACCCGCTCCTCGCGGACTCGCCCCCCCCCGGCGGCGCTGCGAGGCGAGCCTCGACCGCCCTCGTCTCCGCGGCGCTCCTCACCCTCTCCGCCTGCGGCGGCGAGGTCCCGGGCCCCCTTCCGCGGGTCGTCTCCACCGCTCCGGCCGGAGAGGTGGACCCGGAGAGGGTGGAGGTCGTCATCGGCTTCAGTGCCCCGCTCGCCGCCGAGGGCATCGAGGACGGGCGGTGGGTGACCCTCTGCCGGAAGGACGACCTGCGGGCGGTGGTGCTGCAGGCGGAGGGCGAGGAGGGGCTTCCGGGCGCTGCGCCGGTGGTGCCGACGCGCGCGAGCCTGCGCGAGGGTGGCACGGAGGTGGTGCTCACCCCTGCGGCGCCGCTCGCTCCAGGCGGCTCCTGGGCGGCGGTGCTCTCCCGGCGCGCGCGCTCCGCCGACGGCCGGCCCGTCCTCGACGCCGAGGGAAAGCCGCGCACCGTGGCGGTGTTCTTCGAGACCGGGCCGGATCGCGACCGGACGCCGCCCGTCGCACGCTGGGTCACGCCTCCCCACGGCCCGGTGCCGAGGGACGTCGCCACCCTCGAGCTCGCCTTCGACGAGCCGGTGGTGGGAGCGCTCCTGCTCGCTGCTCCAGCGGCCGGCACCGGCGCAGGCGCGGGATCGCCCGCGAGCTCTCACGTCGCCTCCGCGCCCGGCCCGGGCGGGGAGGACGTCCCGGGCCTCACCCGCTTCGTCACCCCTGGCGCGATCCTCTCCCCTGGCCCCCTCGCCCTCGATCTCGCCGGGGTGCACGACGAGTCCGGGAACCCCGCGGCTGCGCCTCCTCTCCTGGAGGTGAGCACCTGCGCGTCGGCGGGGCCACCGGCCCTGGCTGGCGCGCCCCACGCCACACCGGGAACGCTCTCGGTGCGCCTCGACGGCGCCACCCTCGGCATGGGGCGGCTCGTCGCCGAGGTGTCGGCGCGACCCGGAGAGCCGGCCTGCGGGACGGCGCTCCCGCCCCCATCGGCCACCCTGGTGCGCGGTCCGGTGGGCGCCTGCTGGGGCTGGGACCCTTGCCATCCCGCCGCGCAGCCCTGCCTCTCCTCGCTGGAGCTCACCGGTCTGTGCCCCGGTCGAGCGGTGGGGGTGCGCCTCGCCACCGAGGACCTCGCTGGCCACCGGGGGAGCTTTGGCTCCTGGGCCGAGGTGCGGAGCGAGGAGGCGCGGGCGGCGCCGGTGGTGACGGAGGTGCTCGCCGACGCCGACGCGCCCGAGGCCGGCGGCGAGTACGTGGAGGTCGCGAACCTCGGCACCGCCGAGGCCGACCTCTCCGGGTGGGCGCTCGCCAAGCGCGGGCCGAGCGGCGCCTTCACCCGCTGCGCGCTGGACGCGCTGAGTGGCGGGCCGGTGCCCGCGGCGGGCTTCGCTCTGGTGGTGGGCGGCGCCTATGACGGTCGGTACGCGCTCCCGCCGGGCGTCCCCCTCTACACCTGCGGCCGCGCCGCGCTCCTGGGCGGTCTCGCCAACGACCGCCCGGTGGCGCTGGCGCTGGAGGATGCTCAGGGCGCGGTGGTCTCCACCGTCGGGATCGCCGAGCCCGCGCCGCGCTGCCCCACCGGAGCCCTGGAGCGCCGCGCGCCGGCGGCTGAGGACACCGCGGCCAGCTTCGCCTGTCCCGGCACCCGGTCGCCCGGCGCGTGCAACGCCAGCACCCCGCCGGAGCAGTGCCCGCGGCGCGCCTGGTGAGGAAGGGGGTGAGGGGGCTCATCCGAGCAGATCGCGCCTCGCCACCGCCGCGCTCGCGCCGCAGGCCGCGGCGCGAGCCTCCAGGCCCTCGGCCGGCTCGTCGCCGAAGAGCACCACCGGCAGCCCCTTGAAGCGCTCGTTGGAGGAGAGGAAGCGGCAGAGCCGCGCCCCGTCGAGCCCCCCGCCCTCGGCCTCGACGAGCACGAGGTCGGGCCAGCGGGCGCGCCGGGCGAGGAGCTTCGCCGCCGCCTCCGCGGAGGGGGAGAGCGCCACCTCGAAGCCGCCCTCCTCCAGCTCGGCGCGGAGACGCTTGCCAGTGGCCTCACTCGCGGACACGGCGAGGATCCGGCGGCGGCCGCCCAGCGCGCGGGCCAGCCGTTGCGGCAGATCCCCGGCCGGCTCGGGCGCCAGGGCGCGCTCGGCGCCGGCCTCCTTCAGGAGCGCCTCCGGGTCCGCGCCTGCGCTCGCCTCACCGGCCAGGAGCAGGGCGCGCCCGGTGAAGCCGCGGTCGCGGAGCAGCGCCGTGGCCCGCCGCGCACCCTCCCCGGCGACGAGCAGGACCTTCGCCCCGGCGGCGAGCGGCGCGAGCTTCGCGGGGTCGGCGTCGAGCGCCAGCTCGTGGCCCGCGGCGGCGAGCGGCGCCCGGAGCGCCTCCCCGAGGCCGGCGCCTTCGCAGCAGATGAGCACGCGCATGGAGAAGCTCCCGTGAGCCCGCGGCCGGCTGCAACGAGGTGAGCCGAGCCCCTCGCCTTGCCGCTCGCCCGGGGCACATGCTAACCCCGATCTGGCTGGACGCAGCCTGGAGGAGGAAGGCGGGCGGCAGGCGGAGCGCCGGGCGCCCCGGCCGGCTACGACGGCAGGTGAAGCGCCCGCGAGGAGCGGGCGAGCGAGGAGCGCCGATGTTGCCCGCCGAGATCATCAGGCAGAAGCGCGACGGCCGGGAGCTCTCGCCAGGGGTGCTCCGCGCCCTCGTCGACGGCTACGTGGCCGGCGAGGTGCCCGACTACCAGATGGCGGCCTTCTGCATGGCGGTCTTCTTTCGCGGCATGGGCGACGCCGAGACGGCGGCGCTCACCGACGCCATGCTGCGCTCGGGGGAGGTGCTCGACCTCTCCGATCTCCCCGGCGTGAAGGTCGACAAGCACTCGACCGGCGGGGTGGGCGACAAGGTCTCGCTGGCGCTCGCACCCATCGCCGCCGCCTGCGGGGTGGTGGTGCCGATGATCTCGGGCCGTGGCCTCGGGCACACCGGCGGTACCCTCGACAAGCTGGAGTCGATCCCCGGCTTCGACGTGCGGCTCCCGGTGGAGCGCTTCCGCGAGGTGCTCCGCGCCACCGGCCTCGGCCTCATCGGCCAGACCGACCGCCTGGCTCCCGCCGACCGCCGCCTCTACGCGCTTCGCGACGTCACCGCCACGGTGGAGTCCATCCCCCTCATCGCCTCCTCGATCATGTCGAAGAAGCTCGCCGAGGGCATCGACGCGCTGGTGCTCGACGTGAAGGTGGGTGCGGGAGCGTTCATGAAGGAGCGCGCCGAGGCCGAGCGGCTCGCCCGCACGCTCATCGCCATCGGCGAGCGCATGGGGAAGAGGGTGGTGGCGCTCCTCACCGCCATGGACGAGCCGTTGGGGCTCGCGGTGGGCAACGCGCTCGAGGTGCAGGAGGCGGTGGAGCTCCTCCACGGCCGCGGTCCGGCCGACCTCGCCGAGGTCACCTACGCGCTCACCGCCGAGATGATACGGCTCGCCGGACGTGCTTCGACCCTGGAAGAGGCGCAAGCGAAGGCGCGCGAGGCCGTGGCGAGCGGGAGCGCCTTCGAGAAGCTGTGCGAGCTCGTCGTGGCCCAGCGCGGCGATCCCGAGGTGCTCCGGGATCCGTCGCGCTTCCGCGTCGCGAGGGAGCGGCTCCCGGTGCCGGCCGAGGCGAGCGGGTTCGTGCAGGCCATCGACGCCGAGGCCATCGGCCTCGCGGCGGTGGCGCTGGGCGCCGGCCGAGCCCGGAGCGACGAGGCAGTCGACCATGCCGCCGGGATCGTGCTCCAGCGGAAGGTGGGCGACGCCGTGCTCGCCGGCGAGCCGCTCTGCACCCTCCACCTCGGCGAGCGCGGCCGCGAGCCCGCCAAGGCCACCCTCGCCCGGGTGACGAGCGCCTACCGCATCGGCGAGGCGCCACCGCCGGCCCGGCCGCTCCTCCTGGGCCTGATGGGTGCCTCGGGCCGCTCGACCTGACAGACTTGCTCACATGCCCCGCGCCACGCTCCATTCGCGCCTCGCCTACGCCGTGGCCTACGTCCGCGGCCGCACCGACGCGGTACCGCGCGCAGGCGTGGTGCTCGGCTCGGGCCTCGGCGGGTTCGCGGCGCGCCTGCAGCACGCCGTGACCATCCCCTACATCAGCATCCCCGAGTTTCCGGCGCCGCGCGTCGAGGGGCACGCGGGGCGGCTGGTGGTGGGAGAGCTCGCGACGCCCGGTGGCCCGCTGGTGGTGGCGACCCTGCAGGGGCGGGTGCACGGCTACGAAGGGTGGAGCGCCGCGGACGTGGCCTTCGGCGCGAGGGTGCTGGCGCTGCTCGGCGTGAAGATCCTCGTCCTCACCAACGCCGCCGGAGGGGTGAACCCCGACTACCAGCCCGGCGACCTGGTGCGCATCGAGGACCACCTGAACCTGCTCGGACACAACCCGCTCGAGGGACCCAACGACGAGCGGCTGGGCCCGCGCTTCCCCGACCTCACCCAGGCCTACGACCCCGGCCTGGGCGCGCGCCTCGAGGCCACCGCCGCCCGGCTCGGCGTCGCGCTTCGACGAGGGGTGTACGCCTGCCTCCCCGGCCCGAGCTACGAGACGCCGGCCGAGATCCGCATGCTGCGCCTGCTGGGCGCCGATCTGGTGGGCATGTCCACCGTGCCGGAGGTCATCGCCGCCCGGCACATGGGGGTTCCGGTGGTGGCGGTCTCGCTCGTCTCCAACCGCGCAGCGGGCCTCGCCGGCAGGCCGCTCACCCACGCCGAGGTGAACGAGGTCGCGGCGCGCGAGGGCGAGCGCCTGGCCGGGCTCATCGCCGCCTTCCTCGCCGAGGTGCGACCGTGAAGCCGCTCGTCGAGCGCGCCCGCGCCGCCCGCAGGCGCGCCTACGCCCCCTACTCGAAGTTCAAGGTGGGCGCGGCGGTGGAGGCGCGAGGCCAGCTCTTCGAGGGGGCCAACATCGAGAATGCCAGCTACGGCCTCACCCTCTGCGCGGAGCGGGCGGCCGTGGCGGCGGCCGCGTACGCGGGCGCGCGCCGCCTCACCGCGGTGGCGGTGGCAAGCGGCACCTCCCCGCCCACGCCGCCCTGCGGCATGTGCCTGCAGACGCTGGCCGAGTTCGCCGGTCCGGAGCTGCCCGTGACCCTGGCTGGCGCGCGCGGCGAGCTGGTGGAGACGACGCTGGGGGCGCTCCTCCCCCGGGGCTTCACCCGCCGCTATCTCTGACGCGAGGTTCAGGGAGCGAACCTCTCTTTGACCCCCGCGGTTCCTCGCCCTATTCAGTTGCCCGGGATGGTCATCTACCGCTCGCTCGCCGAGGCCACGGGCGCCCTCGCCGGTTGCGCCGTGGCCATCGGCAACTTCGACGGGGTGCACGTGGGGCACCGGCAGCTCCTCGCCGCGGCGAGGAACCGCGCGGCGCCCGGGTCGCCGGCGGTGGCGCTCACCTTCGAGCCGCACCCGGCGCGAGCCCTGCGGCCTTCGCTGGCGCCGCCCCTTCTCACTCCGCTCGCCCGCAAGCTGGAGCTCCTCTCGGAGACCGGGATCGAGGCGGCGGTGGTGCAGCCCTTCGACCTCGCGTACGCCGCCTCCGATGCGGAGACCTTCGTCGATCGCGACCTCGCCGGTCACCTCCGCGCCGCCGCGGTGGTGGTGGGGCGCGACTTCACCGCGGGGAGAGGGCGCACGCCGCTCGACGGCCTGCGACCCCTCCTCGCGGCGCGCGCCATCGCGCTGGAGATGGTCGAGCCCGTCGCGGTGGACGGCATGGTGGCCTCCTCCACCAAGGTGCGCGAGCTCCTGCTCGAGGGGCAGGTCGCCGGTGCAGCCGAGCTCCTCGGCCGTTTCCACGACGTGGAGGGGGTGGTGGAGCGGGGCGCCGGGCGGGGCCGCGCCTTCGGCTTCGCCACCGCCAACCTCGCCCCGGAGGCGCTGCTCCCCGCCCGCGGCGTCTACGCGGTGCGAGCCCGGCTCGGCGGCTCGCTTCACGGCGGCGTGTGCAACGTGGGGGTGAAGCCCACGGTGCAGACGAGCGGGGAGGTGAACGCCGAGACGCACCTCTTCGACCTCGCCGACCGCGACCTCTACGGAGAGACGCTCCGGGTCGAGTTCCTGGAGCGCCTGCGGCCGGAGCGGCGCTTCGAGTCGATCGACGCGCTGCGCGCGCAGATCGGCGCCGACGCGGAGAGGGCGCGGGCGCTCCTGGCCCCGCTCCTCTCGCGGGGGTAGCTCACACGCCCCGCGCGCGCCGCTGCGGGTCGAGCTACCCCTTCGCCCCCGCCAGCAACCGCTCCAGCCCCGCCTGGTCGCCGCGCTCGAGCAAGGCCCCCGCCCGGAGGCTCTCCACCTTCCGTCCGAGCGCCGCCACCGCGGCGATCCGCCCCTGCTTCCGGAAGGCGACGAGGCATGACTTCCCGGCCACGCTCCCGGCGACGGTGTGCTCCTCCCAGCCCTGGGCGTGTCCGACGTAGGTGACGGAGAGGTCGTAGTGCCGGCTCCAGAAGAACGGAGCCGAGGTGAAGGCCTCCTGCGCCCCGAGGATGTTCCTGGCGGCGGTCTGGCCGAGCCTTTCGGCGACCACCCAGTGCTCGACGCGCACGAGCTCCCCGGTCTGCGGGTCGGGCCAGCGAGCGATGTCCCCGGCGGCGTGGATCCCGGCGGCGCTCGTCGCGAGGTGGGCATCCACCACCACCCCATCCTCGACCCTCAGCCCGGCGCGCTCGGCCAGCTCGACCGACGGGCGCACGCCGATCCCGGCCACCACCAGGTCTGCCGGCAGCGCCGTGCCGTCGTCGAGCGTCACTTCGTTCTCGCCGATCGACCGCACCTTTCGCCGAAGGTGAAAGCGGACCCCGTTCTTCTCGTGCAGCTCGCGGACGAAGTCGCCCAGCTCGGGGCCTAGCACGCTCTCGAGGGGGCGCTCGACGGGTGCGACGACGTCCACCAGGAGCTCGCGCTTTCGCAGGGCAGCCGCCACCTCCAGGCCGATGAAGCTCGCGCCCACCACCACCGCGCGCGCGCCCTTCCGCGCCCTGGCGACGAGCGCGCGGCTGTCGGCGAACGTGCGGAGGTAGCGCACCTCCGCGGCGCCTTCCCCGGGCACCTCCAACCTCACCGGCTCGGCACCGGTGGCGAGGAGGAGGGCGCCGTAGCCGAGGCGCTCTCCTCCCTGCAGCTCCACCTCGCGCGCCGCGAGGTCGATCGCGCTTGACGCGGCGGCCGCGCAGCAGGTCGATGCCCCTCTGCGCGTAAGACTCCGCCGTCCTGAGCGGGACCGCGTCCTCTCCGGAGGCGCCGGCGAGGAAGCTCTTGGAGAGGCTGGGCCGGTCCACGGGCAGGTCGGGCTCCCCGCCGATGAGCGTCACCTTCCCCTGGTAGCCATCGCGGCGCAGGAGCTCGGCCGCGGCGTTTCCCGCGCCGCCCGCCCCGACGACGACCACGCTCTCCGGCGCGCTCCCGCGCTGCTGCGCCTGGCGCTTCGCCGGTCCGCCCACCTTCGAGCTCTCCTGCACCTGCGCCTGCGAGGGGCTCCGGGGAGGCGCGGGCGGTTCGCGGCGAGCCCCGACCTTCACCTGGGGACCGCGACGCTCCACCTCGAAGCAGGGCACCGGGTCGAGGGCGGGCGCCCGCACCGCCTCACCGCTCGCGAGGTCGAAGCAGGCGTGGTGCCACGGGCACCGCACGCCCCCGTCGACGACGAGTCCCTCGTCGAGCGGTCCGCCGTAGTGCGTGCACTTCGACCCCACCGCGAAGACCGTCTCTCCCTGCCTCGCGAGGAGGACGGGCTCACCGCGCGCGTGGCCGAGCAGCATGCCGCCGTCGGGAATGCTCGAGAGCTCGACGCCCTGCGTGAGGTCCAGCCCGGGGAGCTTCTTCTCGTCTTTCGCCATGCCGCGAAAGCTACCCACGGTGGCGCAGTCGTGTAGAACCCCTTCGTGCTCACCTTCACCGTCAGCTCCGATGCCGCAGGCCAGCGGCTCGACAAATACCTCCGGCGCGCTCTCTCCGGCGTGCCCCTCTCCCACGTGTACAAGCTCCTCCGCACCCGGAAGGTGCGGGTGAACGGCGCGCGCGGCCGGGCGGAGCAGGTGCTCCTCGAGAACGACGCGGTGGTGGTGCGCGGCACCGAGGAGAACCTGGCGGGCTCCCTCCCGGCAGGAGAGCCGAGCGCTGGCCTGGCCCGCCGTGGGGTGGCCCCGCAGGCGCCCGGCCCCCCGCGCGCGCGCGAGCTGGGCGAGCACGGAGGGCTCCGGCCCGCCGCCCGGCCCTCCGCGCGGGAGAGCAGGCGGCCGGCCTGGCCACCCTCCCGCCGTCGCAATCACCTTCACCGTCCTCCACGAGGACGCCCACCTCCTGGCGGTGTCGAAACCGTCCGGGCTCGCCGCCCACCCCGGCACAGGCATCACCGGCGCCACCCTGGTGGAGGAGGCGCGCGCCTACCTCGGCACCCCCGCCACCCTCCCCAGCACCGAGTTCAAGCCCTCGCCGGCGCACCGGCTCGACCGGGAGACGTCCGGGGTGGTGCTGGTGGCGAAGACGCGGAAGTGCATGGTGGGCCTCGGCGCCATCTTCACCTCGGGTGCGGGGGTGCGAAAGAGCTACCTCGCGCTCGCCAAGGGCAAGCTGCCGCGGGTGGAGGGCACCGTCGACCTGCCCCTCTCGGAGCACGAGCAGACCGCCCGCTCGCGCGATGCGCGAGGGGTGAAGTTCCAGGAGGCCGTCACCCACTACCGGGTGCTCTCCTCCATCAAGGAGGCCTCGCTCCTCCAGCTCCGCATCGAGACCGGCCGCACGCACCAAATCCGGCGGCACCTCCAGGCCATCGGCCACCCGGTGGCCGGCGACGCCCGCTACGGTGACTTTCCGTGGAACCGGCAAGCGCGCGTCCGCTGGGGGCTGCGGCGCATGTTCCTCCACGCCTGGAAGCTGAAGCTCCCACACCCCATCACCGGCAAGCCGCTCGAGCTCGTCGCACCCGTGCCCCAGGACCTGCTCGACGTGCTGGGCGCGGTGAACCTCGCGCCACCTCCCGGTGCCTGACGAGGTTTCCGCCCGGCCCGGGGAGAGCTACATTGGCCCTTCGATGGGCTTCACCTCCCCCGCCCCGCGAACCGACCGGCTCCCGAGCGCCCCGCGACGCCGGGAGGCGATGGGCGAGAGGCGGGGCGAGAGGCTGGAAGAAAGAGAAGACGAGGGTGGCGGCGAGGAGCGCCACCCCCGGAGGCGCCGCATCCTCCTCCGCATCGGGTTGGTGCTGGCGCTGCTCCTCCTCATCGGCGCCGCGGTCGCCGCGGTGGGCGCGGCCGCCATCTACCGGAAGTACGCGCGCGGCCTGCCGGAGATCCCCACGCTCGCCGAGTACCGCCCGCCGGTGGTCACCTCGCTCTTCTCGGCCGACGGCCAGCTCGTCGGCGAGCTCTACGCCGAGCGGCGCAAGGTGGTGCCCTACGACCGCATCCCCAGGCAGCTGGTGCAGGCGCTGGTCGCCTCCGAGGACAAGACCTTCTTCGAGCACCACGGCATCGACTGGCGCGGGACCCTGCGCGCTGCCTGGAACACCTACGTCCTGCGCCACCGCGTGCAGGGCGGCTCCACCATCACCCAGCAGACGGCCAAGTCGATCCTGGTCTCGGCCGAGGGGTTCGAGGCGGGCACCCGCCGCACGCTCCGGCGCAAGATCCGCGAGCTCATCCTGGCCCGCCGGCTGGAGGCGGCCTTCGACAAGGAGCAGATCCTCTGGCTCTACCTGAACGGCGTCTACCTCGGCCACCACAGCTACGGGGTCGCATCCGCCGCCGAGAATTACTTCCGCAAGGACGTGGGCGAGCTCACCCTCGCCGAGGCGGCGCTGCTCGCCGGGCTGCCCCAGGCACCGAGCAAGTACTCTCCCTGTCTCACCCGGAGGCGGCCCGGCAGCGGAGGAGCTACGTGCTCCGCCGCATGTACGAGGAGGGCGCCATCACCGCCGAGGAGCGCGCGGCCGCCGACGCCGAGGAGGTGAAGGTCTACCCCATCGACGACCTCTTCCGCGAGATCGCGCCCTTCTATTCGGAGCAGGTCCGCCGCGACCTGATGGAGCGCTACGGCGGCGACCGGCGTGCTCCACGGCGGCCTCCGGGTGGAGCTCGCCATGGACCTCGAGAAGCAGCGCGCCGCGCAGGACGCCATGCTCTCCGGGCTCATGGAGGTCGACCACCGGCAGGGGTGGCTGCGGGCCCGTCGCCCACGTGGACGGGGCCGAGCGCGAGGCGCTGCGAGCGCGGCTGGCAGAAGCCTGGCCGGAGCTGCCCGACGAGGGCGAGTACGCGGTGGCGCTCGTCGAGGAGGTGGACGACGCCGCCGCGGTGGCGAAGCTCGCGGTGGGGAGCCACCGCGGCCTCCTCCCCATCGCCGGCATGCGCTGGGCGCGGAAGCCCAACCCGGAGAAGAACTACCCCGACGCGCTCATCGCGAAGCCCTCTGCCGCTCTCACTGAGGGTGACGTGGTGCTGGTGCGGCGCACCAGCAGGGAGGCGCTCGTCGCCCGCGAGCCCAAGGCGCGCCAGAAGCTCGTGCCCGAGTCGAAGGCGCTCTTCTCCCTGGAGCAGGAGCCGAAGCTCCAGGGCGCGCTCGTCTCCATCGCTCCCTTCACCGGCCACGTCACCGCCATGGTGGGCGGCTACGACTTCGACGCCTCGGAGTTCAACCGCGCCTTCCAGGCCTGCCGCCAGCCGGGCTCGGCCTTCAAGCCCATCGTCTACTCGGCCGCCATCGAGAAGCTCGACTACAACCCGGCCACGCTCCTCACCGACGCTCCGGTGGTCTACCGGGACGAGGCCTCGGGCACCTCCTGGAAGCCCTCCAACTTCGGCAACACCTTCAAGGGCGAGGTCACGCTGCGCGACGCCCTGGTCCACTCGATGAACCTGCCTGCGGTGAAGACGGCGGCCGCCGTGGGCGTCGACAACCTCGTCGCCTGGGCGAAGGAGGTGGGCCTCGACACCCCCGTGAAGCGCGAGCTGGGAAGCGCCATCGGCTCCTCCTGCACCACCCTCTGGAGCCTCGCCAACGTCTACGCCCTGCTCGACCGGTACGGCGAGAAGCGCCCCTCCACCCTGGTGAAGCGCATCACCGACCGTGAAGGCCGCACCCTCGAGGACCACACCGCCCCGAACGACCCGTGGGCGCCGCTCTCCGCCCGCCTGGCCGCCGCGGCGGCCGAGCAGGCGCGGCCGGTGGAGCGGGCCATGGACCCACGCTCGGCGTACATCACCGTCTCGCTCATGCACGAGGTGGCCACGGTGGGCACCGGCGCGCAGGCCGCCAAGCTCGGGAAGCCCGCCGCCGCCAAGACCGGCACCACCAACGACTCCTTCGACACCTGGTTCATGGGCTTCACCCGCCACCTCCTCGCCGGCGTGTGGCTGGGCTACGACCAGAACGAGCTCCCCCTCGGGCGTTTCGAGACCGGCGGGCGCGCCGCGCTGCCCATCTGGCTCGACTACATGAAGGCCGCGCTGCGCGACCGGCCGCAGCCCGACTTCCCGGTGCCCGACGGCATCGAGCTGGTGGAGATCGACCCCGGCACCGGCAAGCTCGCCGCGGAGGGTGGCAAGTCGGTGCTGGAACCCTTCAAGGCCGAGTCGAGGCCGCTGGAGGAGCCCGAGGGTGGGGCGCACGGCAAGCCCAAGGTCGAGGTGCAGGACCTGTTCAGCGAGTGAACGGGGCTCCGGGGGCTGCTGCCTGGGCCTCCCGGCTCCAACGGGTTCGCGGCCCGCGCGGGGGGCGTGCTAGCATGCCCTCGCTGTGATGAGCCCTGGCGTACGGCCCCCTCCCTCCACCCGGCGCCATCCGGCTCCTCCATGACCCAGTTCATCGACCGTTTCGGCCTGAAGCGGACGCTCTTCTCGGCGCTGGCCCTGGCGCTCGGCCTGGTGGTGCTCCTCACCGGCCTCGTCCTCCACCAGATCACGCGGTCCGAGCTCGAAGACGCGCTCGCGGCGGCGCGCTCTCGCCGCCGCCCGCCCCCTGGGCTCTCGCATCGCACTGCTGCTCGCCGACGGGCAGCCGGCGGAGGTGCCGGCGGTGGTACGCGACGCCCTCACCGGCGACGTCGCCTTCGTGGCCGTGCTCCGCCCGGACCGCTCGGTGGTGGCGGAGGCGTCGAGCCCCGCGCACGCGGGTGAGCTCGCCGGGGCGCTCTCCGCCCTGGTCCGCGACCCCGAGCTCACCTTCTTTCGCGTGGGGAACGCCTTCGCCCTGGTGGAGCCCCTGGCCCCGGAGCGCGGCGGCGGGGGGGCGTCGGGATTCCTCCTGCGAGGCGAGGAAGCGCGGCGGCTCGACGGGGAGGTGCGGCGCATCAGCGCCTTCGGGGTGGGGACCCTCGTCGCTGCCTGCGCCGTGCTGGGGCTCCTCGCCTGGCTGCTCACCCAGCGGCTCCTCATGAGGTCCATCACCGACATGAGCGCGGTGGCCGAGCGCGTCTCGGAGTACGACCTCGAGGCGCGCGCCCCGCGGCTCTCGAACGACGAGCTCGGCCAGCTCGCCATGGCCCTGAACCGCATCGGCGAGAACCTCGCCACCACGCTTTCGCGCATGAGCGGCGTCTCCGACGGCGTGGGCCAGGTCATCGAGCGCATCGCCACCACCGGCGCCCAGGTGGCCGAGGGCACCGGCACCGTCTCCGCCCGGGTGGCGGAGACCGCGACCTCCATGAGCGAGATGACCGCGTCGCTCAAGGGCATCGCCGAGAACGTCGAGGTGCTGGCGCAGAGCGCCGAGGAGTCGTCCTCCTCGATCCTCGAGATGGCCGCCACCAACGACGAGGTCGCCGAGAACATCGTCGAGCTCGCCGCCAGCGTCGAGGAGACCGCCGCAGCCATCGAGGAGATGACCTACTCGATCAAGGAGGTCGCCAAGAACGTCGACGCGCTCTCGCCACCGCCGAGGAGACCAGCTCGTCCATGAACGAGATGGACGTCTCCATCAACCAGGTCCAGTCGAACGCCAACGAGACGGCGCGGCTGTCCGAGGAGGCGCTGCAGCGACGCCGAGCGCGGCGCCGAGGCGATCTCGAAGACGATCGGCGACATCTACCGCATCAAGGAGTCCTCGGCCGGAGGCGGCCAGCGTCATCGACTCGCTCGGCTCGCGGATCGACGCCATCGGCAAGATCCTCAACGTCATCGACGACGTCGCCGAGCAGACCAACCTGCTCGCGCTCAACGCCGCCATCATCGCCGCGCAGGCCGGCGAGCACGGCAAGGGCTTCGCGGTCGTCGCCGACGAGATCAAGGATCTCGCCGAGCGCGCCGGCGCCAGCACCAAGGAGATCGCCGAGCTCATCAAGACGGTGCAGGACGAGAGCGCGCAACGCGATCGACGCCGTGGAGCGCGGCGCGCAGAACGTCGACGACGGCGTGCGGCTCGGCCACGAGGCCGAGGGCGCGCTGAAGAAGATCCAGGACACCTCGGAGAAGTCGCACGCAGATGGTGCGCGCCATCGCCCGCGCCACCGTCGAGCAGGCGCAAGGGCTCCAAGCAGGTCACCGACGCCATCGACCGCATCGCCGAGACGGTGCAGCAGATCGCCACCGCCACCGCCGAGCAGGCGCGCGGCTCCGAGCTGATCATGCAGAGCGCCGAGAAGATGAGGATCATCACCAGCACGTGGAGCGCTCCAGCCAGGAGCAGGCGCGCGGCTCGAAGCAGATCACCCAGGCCATCGAGACCATCAGCGAGATGGTGAACCACCTGCACCGCGCCCAGAAGGATCAGATGAAGGGCTCCGACCTGGTCATGACCGCGGTCGACCAGATCCGCGGCGTGGCCGAGGCGCAGACGCACGCCGTGGGAGACCTCGAGGCCTCCATCGCCGACCTGGCGGAGCAGGCCGGCGTGCTCCGCGCCGAGGTGAAGCGGTTCAGGGTATGACGGCGGGAGGTCCCCGGTGGTGGTGGCGCGCGCCGGGCGTGGAGCTCCCCCTCGCGCCGGCCGGGCCGGGCGCCCTGCTCGCGCGCCGCCCCTTTCTCTTCACCGCCGGTCTCTACGCCGGCCTCCTTGCCATGGCCGCCTGGCGCCTCTGGCCGCGCTTCGGGAGCGCCTGGCTGGGCGGAGGCGAGACCGCCGCCCCGGTGCTCTGGCGCCTGTGGTGGCTGAAGGAGCTCTTGCTGGGAGCCGACGCGGCGAGCTTCCCCTTCTCCACCCACCTCGTAGGGTGGCCCGAGGGCGCGCCGGTGCGCGGGCTCGACGTCCCGGGCGCGCTCCTCGCCCTGCCCTTCTGGCCCGCGGTGCCGCACATCCCCGAGGTGGCGCTCGCGAACGCCACCTCGCTCGCCGCCCTGCTCGCGGCCGGGATCCTCGGCTTCGCCGCCGCGCGCGAGCTCTGGGGTGGGCTCTTCGCGCCCCTCGCCGCCGGGGCGCTCTTCCTCCTCGCGCCCTCGCAGCTCGCGGCCGCCGGGTCGCTCGCGGCGCGCGCCGTCCCCTGGGGCGTCCTCTTCTTCCTCGGACTCTCGCGCACACTGCGCCGGCGCGGGGTGGCGGGGCCGCTCCTCGCCGCGGTGGGCCTGGCCCTCGCCGCGCTCGCCTCCGCTGCCGCGCTCGCCGCTTGCCTGGCTGGCGGCGCGGCGCTGTCGCTCATCTGGGCTGCGCGGCAGGGGAGGTCGCTTCGAGACCCTGCGCTCTCGCGCCGCGCGCTCCTCCTCCTCCTCGCGGCCGCACTCCTCCTCGCGCCGCTCTTCCCGGCGCTTCTTGGCGCCGCGCGGAGCGCCGGGGAGCTCGCCTCCGGCAACGCGACGATTCTCCAGGGTCTCCGCGTCGTCCATCCAGGGGTGGCGCTCCTCGCGCTCGGCGTGGCGGGAGCGGCCCGCTCGCGCGCCGCGCGCCCCTGGCTCGCGGTGGCGCTCTCCGGGGTCGTGCTCGCCTTCACGCCGGCGCGAGGCGCAGCTTCCTCCTGGCTCGTGGCCCTCGGGCTGGCGGTGGCTGCCGGCGCGGCCCTGGCGCCCTTCGCCGCGGTGGGCTGGCGCCCTCGCGGCGCGGCGGTGCTCCTCACGCTCGCCCTCGTCGCCCTCGCCGAGGCCTCGGTGGGGCTCGCCGTCGAGGCCGCGCCGCCCCCCTCGCGCTTCCTTCGCGCGCTCGCCCGGGACCCCGAGCCCTGGGCCGTGCTCGACCTCTCCCTTGCCCCGCGTGCCCTGTACCACCAGGTCCTGCACCGCCATCCGCAGCTCGCGGATCCGCTCGCCGGGCGGAGGGGGCCGGACCTCTCCGCAAGCACGTCGCTCCAGGGACTCCAGGCGAAGGGCGTGCGCTTCATCGTGGCCGAGAAGGAGGGGGGCGAGGGCGTCGCGCCGGGCGCCCCGCTCGTCCACCGGGGCGACGGACTCTGGGTCTACGAGGTGCCGGCGCGGCTCCCCTGAAGCCCCGGCGAGCAGGCGGGCCCTGACAGGGCGCCCTGTCGAGGGGAACCTCGCGCGAGCCAGCCGCGGGTCGCGCCCAGGCGGGCCTCCCCCCGCGGCTTCATGCTATAGATTGGCCATGTTCGGCCTCGGCATGGGCGAGATCATGGTCATTCTGGTCCTCGCCCTCATCCTGCTCGGCCCGCAGAAGCTCCCCGACGCGGCGAAGCAGCTCGGCAAGGGGTTGCGCGAGCTGCGCCGGGCCACCGACGACCTCAAGCACCAGTTCGAGGAGGAGATGAACGCGGTCGGAGAGGCCGTGAAGCCCTCGGCCCCCAAGCCCACCCTGGTGCAGCCCCCGCAGCCCGCGTCCCTCAGCGCCGCCGGCGCGCTCGCCGCCCCGCCGGCCACCGCCGAGAACGTCCCCGGCCTCGAGGTGGCGCTGGCCGAGCCGCCCCCGCCTCCGCCGCCCCCATCGGAGGGTGACGTGGCGCGCACGGCATGAGCGGACCGGCCCTCCAGCTCCCGCCCGCCGAGCCGGAGAACGACGTCAAGGCGTCGTTCTTCGAGCACCTCGGCGAGCTGCGCAAGCGCCTCCTCATGGCGCTGCTCGGCGTGGGGCTAGGCATGGTGGCGGTGGGCAGCTTCGCCGAGAGGATCTTCCACTGGGTGATGGTGCCGGTACTGACCTCCCTGCCGGCCACCCAGCAGCAGCTCCACTACACGAACTACATCGAGCCTTTCATGGTGTACCTGAAGGTGGCCGCCTACGGCGGCCTCTTCGCGGCCGCGCCCTGGGTGCTCTGGCAGCTCTGGCTCTTCATCGCGCCCGGCCTCTACAAGCGCGAGCAGCGGGTGGTGGTGCCCTTCCTCTTCTTCGGCACGCTGCTCTTCTACGGCGGCGCCGCCTTTTGCTACTACGTGGTGATGCCCCGGGCCTTCCCGGCGCTGGCCGCCATCGCCGGGGAGGGGATGGTCCCCATCCTCACCATGAAGGAGCAGCTCTCGCTGGTGCTCGCCATGCTGCTCGGGTTCGGGGTGGTGTTCGAGGTGCCGGTCATCATCGCCTTCCTCTCGATGATTGGCGTCGTCTCCACCGATTTCCTCTCCCGCTACCGGCGGCACGCCATCGTGGTGAACGTCGTGCTGGCGGCGATCATCACCCCCACCGGCGACCCGTTCAACCTGGCCCTGATGGCGGTGCCGATGTGCCTCTTCTACGAGATCGGCATCCTCCTCTCGCGCATCGTCGGCAAGAAGAAGGCGGCGAGCGTGGCGGCGTCATGAGGTCGCTCCCGCGCGCGGTCGAACGTGCGCGATGGAGGGCTCGGGGAGGGAGTCTCTCCCCCCGAGCCGAGGTACCGCAGGCCCCCGACGTCCGCTCATGGCCGGGCGGAATCGCTCCCGCCCGGCGCGAGCGAGCCCGGCCATGAGCCCCGTCGCGCTGAACCTCGTCATCGCCGCCTTCGCGCTCCTTCAGGGCGTGCGCTACGGCCCGCGCGCGCTCGCCTTCCTCCGCGCCCTCCGGAGCCCGGAGAGCCGCCTGGCACTACGCCCGGTGGATGCCATTCCACTCGCCGTGGTGGCGATCTCGCTCCTCCTCCTCGTCGCCGCCGCCCGAGTGCTCGTCCCGCACCCGGCGTAGGGCGCGCGGCTACTCGAGGTTCGCGTGCCGGCCGAACAGGTCGGCCTCGCCCTCCCCCCGTGCCCGGGCCACCTGGAGGGCCACCACGTCGAGGAGGAGAAGGAGCGCCTGCTCGAAGAGCGAGCCGAGCGGCAGGGTGGAGGTGCGCGCGGCGGCGCCGGATGCTGGTATCACCTTGGGTGAAGGCGCGCCGATGGCGAGGACCGGGCTCGCCAGCCGGCCGATGGTCGAGCCGGAGACGATGGTCACGAGCGCCAGCTCCATTCCCAGCTCGCGCGCCCTCCGCGCCATGGCGACGAGGCTCGCGGTCTCCCCCGAGCCCGAGCCCACCACCAGGAGGTCGCCCCTGGCGGCCGCCGGGGTGGTCGGTTCGCCCACGGCGTGAGCGGCGAGCCCCGCCTGCATGAGGCGCATGGCGAAGGCGCGCATCACGAGCCCCGAGCGGCCGGCACCGGCGGTGAAGACGCGCGGCGCGGCGAGGACGGCGCCGGTGAGCCGCTCCAGCGCGACGGGCTCCACCTCGCGGATCACCTGGGACAGCTCGTCGAGGGCGATCCGGGCCAGGTCGAGGGCATCAAGGGTCATGATGGAGCTGTCGTCAGGGATGGGGTCGAGGCGGCGGCGAAGGCATCCAGGGCCTCGCGCACCCGCAGCGCCTCGGCATGGGGATCCCGCGCGCCAGCGATGGCCGACCCCACCACCACCACGCCGGGAGCGAACGGGAGCACCTTGGCGAGATTCTCCGCGGTGAGGCCGCCCGCCACCACCAGCTCCGCCCGCTGAAGGGCGCCGCGCACCCGGCCGAGTGCGGCGAGCCCGCCCACGGCGCTCGTCTGCTGGGCGAGCTGGACGTCCACCGCGGTGTGCACGCACACGAGCTGAGCGCCGAGCCGCTCCACCTGTCGCGCACGCCGGGCCGGGTCGCGCACCTCGAGGAGGTCCACCATCACCTCGCCCCGGTGCTCCCGGGCGGCGCGCAGGGCGCCGCGCAGGGTCTCGTCGTCGGCCACCCCCAGCACCGTGACGAGGTCGGCCCCGGCCTCGAAGGCGAGCGTCGCCTCGGCGTACCCACCGTCGACGATTCTTGGCGTCGGCGAGCAGGGTGAGGGTGGGGAAGGTCTCGCGCAGCCGCCGGACGAGGTGCACCCCCTCGCGCAGGAGGAGCGGGGTGCCGACCTCGAGGATGTCGATGAGCCCCTCGAGCGATCGAACCAGCGCGGGGAGCTCGCCCGGGTCGATGAAGTCGGCGGCGAGCTGGACCCTCGGAGGCGGGCGCCGAGGGGATGACGGATTCACCTCCCCTGCGCAATCGCCGCTCCTCACGGCGTGCCCGCGCCGGCTCCGGCTCCGGCCTCCTGCGAGCGGAGCGCCGAGCGCAGCCGGCGCCGCTCGCGCAGCCGGTCGCCGGTGAAGTTGGCGGCGATGAGGAGGAGGATGATGAAGCCCCACATGGCCTGGATGAAGTAGGGGTCCATGCGGAGCAGGTTCACGCCGGTGGAGACGACCTGCAGGATGACCACCGCCAGCAGCAGCCCGCCGAGCCGGCCTGCCCCGCCGAAGGGGTCGATGCCGCCGAGGAAGCACGCCAGCACCGAGACGAGCAGGTACGACTCCGCGTAATTCGCCTTCACCGAGTTGAGCTGCCCCATCATCACGAACACGGCCAGCGCGGCCAGCGCCGACGAGAGCATGTAGTCGAGGACGAGCACGCGCCGGACGCGGATGTTGGAGTAGCGCGCCGCCACCGGGTTCGAGCCGATGAGGTAAAGGCTCACCCCGAAGGAGGTGCGGGTGAGCACGACCGCCAGGACGAGGCAGGACGCCACGAGGAGGAGAAAGGGTATGGGAATGTCACCCACCGTGCCGTTTCCGATCTCGATGAGGAAGGAGGGAAAGCCTGAGAGCGTGTAACCGCGGGTGATGACGAGGTTCACGCCGTTGAGGAGGGTCATGGTGCCGAGCGTGGCCAGGATGGCCGGTACCTCGACGTAGGCGATGAGCCACCCGGTCACCGCGCCCACGCCGAGCGCGGCGAGGAGCCCGCCGGCCATGGCGACGAGCGCCACCCAGGCCGGGGCGTCCGCCGCGCCCTCGCCGGCCACCGCGCGCAGGAGGAGCACCGTCACGATGCCGGTGAAGTTGGCGGTGGCGATGATGCCGAGGTTGATCCCCCCCGTCACCATGGTGACCATCATGCCCAGCGAGAGGAAGGCGATGATGGGGAGCTGATACGCCATGGAGATGGCGTTGTAGAAGGTGAAGAAGCGCGACGGCTGGAGCGCCGAGAACAGCGCGACGATGAGCACGAGCAGCACGGCCAGGTTCAGGCTGGCGGCGCTCCGGCGCGCGGGCTTCACGGCTCCACCTTCACCCGCTCGCGGGTCCGCTGCGCCCGGAGCTGCTGCCAGGCGCTCACGGTGATGGCGGTGGTGATCACCACGCCGATGGTGACGCTGTACCAGTACGAGGAGAAGTCGAGCAGGGTGAGGCCGTTGTTCAGGATGGCGAAGAGCAAGACCCCGAGGAAGGTGCCGGTGAGCGTGCCGCGGCCGCCGAAGACGCTCGCCCCCCCGATGACCACCGCGGCGATGACCTCCAGCTCCTTGCCGACGATGATGTTCGGCACCACCGACTGCACGATGGAGAGGTGCACCACCGCGGCGAGGCCGGAGAGGAAGCCCACGAATCCGAACACGAAGACGCGGGTGCGCAGCGTGCGCAGACCGGCCCGCTCGGCGGCCACCTCGTTGCCGCCCATGGCGTAGATGGTGCGGCCGAGCAGGGTCCGGCGGAGGATGAGCCAGCCGAGCAGGAGCGTGGCGAGCCAGATGAGCGGCATGAGCGAGAGGCCGTAGGTGCCGCCGATGGCGCTCCGCGAGGGGAAGAGCAGCACGTTCCCGAACTGCTTGAACATCGGGTGGATGTCGTTGATGAGCTTCCCGGCGGTGATGACGTACATGAGGCCGAAGTAGACGTTGAAGGTGGCGATGGTGACGATGATGGTGGTCACCCGGAAGAAGTGGATGAAGTAGCCGTTCACCAGGCCCATCACCGTGCCCATCAGCCCCGCGGCCAGGATGGCGAGGTAGATGTTGCCCCCGTAGCGCAGGGTGAGCACGGCGACGGCGTACTCGGCCACCTGGGCGATGGCGGTGAAGGAGACGTCCGGCGTGCCCCCCAGGATGAGCACGAAGAGCGTGCCCACCGCCATGATGCCCACCATGGAGGAGCTCTTGAGGAACCCGCTCACGTTCTCGAAGGTGAGGAACGAGGGGTTCCTGGCGGTGATCCCGACGACCAGCAGGAGGATGAGCAGGGCGAGCCAGGTCTCGTTGTGGCGGAGGAGGCGCCGCGCCAGGCGGCCAAGCTCTTCACGAGAAGTGCGTGAGACCCCCGCGTTCACGCGCGGCCCTCCGCCCAGCCCTGCACCACCCCCGCCTCCAGCCCCGCGGTGGGTGCGCCCAGCCGCAGCCGGCCGGCGCGCATCACCAGTAGCCTGTTGGCGTTCGTGAGCACCTCGGGGAGCTCGTCGGAGATGAGGAGCACCGCCAGCCCCCGCGCGGCGAGGTCGCGCACCAACTGGTGGATGGCGCCCTTCGCCAGGACGTCGATCCCGATGGTGGGGCCGTCGAGGATGAGTACCCTGGGCTCGGTCGCCAGCCACTTGGCGATCACCACCCGCTGCTGGTTGCCGCCCGAGAGCGTCTGCACCGGGACACCCGTGTCGGAGACCTTGATCTTGAGCGCGTCGACCCAGCGGCTGGCGGCGGCGCTCCGGGCCGCGAGGTCGAGGAGGCCGGAGCGGCCGGCCAGCCGCTCCAGCACCGGCGCGGTCAGGTTGTCCTCCACCGACCGCTTCATGATGAGCCCCTCCACCAGCCGGTTCTCCGGGACGTAGGCGATCCCGGCCCCCACCGCGTCCTGCACCGTGGCGATGGAGACGGGCTTTCCATCCACGCGGATCTCGCCCGAGTCGGCGGGGGAGACGCCGAAGAGCGCCAGGGCGAGCTCGGTGCGGCCCGAGCCGATGAGCCCGGTGAGGCCGACAATCTCGCCGGCGTGGAGGTCGAAGGTCACGTCGGCGAAGTTGTGTCGCTTCGTGAGGCCGCGCACCTCCAGCACCCTGCGCTGCGGGGCCGCCGAGAGCTCGAACCGGGAGGTGGCCAGGATCTGCCCGGTCATCAGCTCGACGAGCCTCGCATCGGTGAGCTCCTCGCGCGGGAGGGTGGCCACCGCCCGGCCGTCGCGCAGCACGGTGACCCGCTCGGCCACGGCGAAGATCTCGTCCAGCTTGTGGCTCACGAAGAGCACCGAGATGTCGCTCGCCTGCAGCCCGCGCACCACCGCGAGCAGGTTGTCGATGTCACGGCGGGTGAGCGAGGCCGTCGGCTCGTCGAGGATGAGGAGCCGCAGGTCGCTCGTGAGCGCCCGGCAGATGGCCACCAGTTGCTGCACGCCCACCGGCAGGTCGCCCACCTCCGCCTCGAGGTCGAGCTTCACCTGGATGCGGGCGGTGGCGGCCTCGGCGATGCGCCGCACCTCGCGCCAGTCGACCAGCGCGCGGTTCCTCTCGCCCAGCTCGGGCAGCGCGATGTTCTCGGCCACCGTGAGGTTCGGGAAGAGCGACAGGTCCTGGTAGATGACCTGGATGCCGCTGGCGATGGCGCGCATCGAGGCCTGGTGGCCGACGTGGCGCCCTTCGACGGTGAGCTCCCCCTGGTCGGGCTGGAGCACGCCGGAGACGATCTTGATGAGGGTGGACTTCCCCGAGCCGTTCTCGCCCACCAGGGCGTGCACTTCACCGCGGCGGATGGAGAGGTCCACGCCCTTCAGCGCGTGGACCCCCACGAAGCTCTTGTGGATCCCGCGCAGCCGCAGGAACTCGGTTCCCCCTCCCCCGGCGGGGGAGGGGGGCAGGGGGGTGGGGGAGGTCACTCGAACGGAGAGGGCAGGTGGGGTGAGCGCAAACCCCTCTCAGAACCCCTTGAACTCCTCGACGTTCTCCTTGGTCACGAGCAGCGGCCGGTCGTAAACGATGGTGTTTCCCTTCACCGAGAGTGGCTTCCCCAGGGTGGGGATGTCGAGGTTCGCGCCGATCTCCTTCTTCTTTCCGTCGAGCTGCATCTTGGCCACGTAGGCCATGGCGTAGCCCGCCTCGCCCGGATCCCAGAGGATGGCGGTGCTCATCGAGCCGTCCTTCAGGAACTGGGCCGCCTGGCTGGGGGAGGTGGTGCCGATGACGGCGATCTTCCCGGCGAGCCCCTTCTCGCGCATCGCCTGGGCCGCGCCGGGAGCGCCCTGGCTCCCGAAGCAGAGGAAGCCCTTCACGTTCGGGTGGGCGGTGAGGATGTCGAGCGCCGTCTGCCTGGCCAGGTTCTGGTCCTCGGAGGCCGGGTAGCGGTCGGACACCTGCTTCAACCCGGGGTACTTCTGCTTGGCGAGGGCGATGGCGGCGTCGGCCCAGATGTTGTGCGCCGGCACGGTGAGGGAGCCGACGAACACCGCGTACTCGCCCTCGGTGGCGCCCATCACCTTCACCATGGCCTCCATCGCCTTCTCGCCGAACGCCTTGTTGTCGATCATCTCGATGTCCCAGTCGGCGTTCTTCTGGTCGGGGGACTCATGGGTGACGGTGACGATCTTGCGCGCGCGGGCGCGGGCGAAGACCGGCTCGATCGACTTGGCGTCGTTGGGCACCACGAGCAGGGCGTTGTTGCCCTGGTTGATGGCGTCCTCGATGAGGCGCACCTGCTGCGCCTCGTCGGCGGAGGCCGGCGCCTGCTGGCTCACCTTGATGTCGAAGTCCTTCCCGGCGCGCACGAGGCCGCTCTCCAGGCGGTCGAACCAGGTGGCGCGCAGCTTGGGGATGGAGACCATCGTGTAGCTCTTCGCGAGCGCCTCGCCCGGCGCGGCGAGGAGGGTGAAGGCAGCCAGGGCGGCAGCGACGCAGGCGGTTCGAGATCGCAACTCATGCATGGTGATCCTCCTCCTTGGATGCTGGTCTCAGCTCCCCCGGGCCCGAAACGGACCCGGGAGCGAAGAGCCGGGCGCACGACCCCCCGAGGCCGACGGGGGGTTCGGCCCCTCGAAGGCCGTGCGCCCAGCAGCCGCGAAGCCGGGTCACGTCGAACCGGCCCGCGGATCCTCCCGATGTGGCCGAGAAACTCGCGGAGGTACCCAAGGTGGGCTCATCGAAGACGACCTGGGTGCGCCCCCGGCTGATGGTCATAGCTCTCCGCTCATATGAGCAGATCGATACTCATGCGAGCGAGACCATCCTCTGCCCACGCCTGGCAACGGTCAAGCGCGACCGCGACGCCGGATGGGGTGCCGCTCGCCGGCGAGGTCCTTCGCCCGGGGGCCTCGGCCGCTTCAGGCGCCGGGCGAGAGCGGTGATGAAATGAGGTCGCGGGCACAGGCGGCATCGGTGACGAGCGAGGTGACGAAACCTGCCGCGAGGAGTGAGAGCAGGGCGGAGAGCTTCGTGCGGCCGCCGGCCACCACCACCACCTCGGGGATGCGGCGAAGCTGCTCGGGCCGGATGGCGATGGTGCGCTCCTCGAAGTCGCCGCCGAGAGGACGCCCGCCGTCGGTCCAGAGGGTGGCGCACAGCTCGGCGCGCACGCCATCGCGCTGCAGGAGCTCTCGCTCCTCGGCCGAGAGCGCGCTCCTCAGGCGGGAGTTGGGCGGCTCCCAGGTGCCCACCGCCACCACGGCCTTGGTGAGGGTGTCGAAGCGCCTGAGCGCCTCGGCCACGTGGGGTTGCCGGCGGAGGGCCGCGGCCGTCTCGGCGGTGTCCACCACCAGGGGGGCATAGATTGGGAAGGCCGTGCCGCCGGAGAGCTGCGCCACCCGCCGTACCAGCTCCACCGACTCCTCGGAGATGTCGTGGGTGCCGGCCGCGCCGGTGAGCTGCACCACGTTGCACGGGGCCAGCGACCCGAGCGCGGCGGTCATGGCGTCGAGCGTCCGCCCCCAGCCGATGCCGAGCGTGTCGCCCGGCACCACCAGCTCGGAGAGGAGGCCAGCCGCCGCGAGTCCGAGCTGCGAGCGCATCGCCTCCTCGGGCTCCTCGGGCACGGCCACCGCCACCGCGTGGTGCAGCCCGAAAGCCAGCCGGAGCCGCTCCGACGCCTCCGCGTCGATCTGCGCCGGCAGCACGATGGAGACGCGGACGAGCCCACTCTCCCTGGCGCGGTCGAGGATGCGCGCCACCTTGAAGCGGGAGATGCCGAACTCCTCGGCGATCTCGGTCTTGGCTTTGCCGTCGATGAAGTAGCGGCGCGCGATGGCGGCCGCCTGCACCAGCTCTCGGGGCTTGAGCTCTCCTTCGCCCACCGCAGCCCTCCCACCGAGGCCCCGGTTCCGGGCCGGCGCACTCACGCGCAGCCTACGCGCCGTGGCGCCCGCAGAAAAGCGAGATTGGTGCTCGCCTCAGGCCGTGGCGCGCCCGCCGCGCTTGCCGAAGGCCGAGATGGCCACCGAGAGGATGATGAGCAGGCCGAAGGTGACGTCCTGGAAGTAGGGGCTCACCTGCAGCATGTTGAGGCTGTTGGAGATCACCCCCATGAGCAAGACGCCGAAGAAGGTGCCGACGATGCGCCCCTTGCCGCCGTTCATGGGCGTGCCGCCGATGACCACCGCGCCGATGGCCTGCAGCTCGATGCCGGCGCCGGTGGAGGGCTGGGCGGCGCCCACGCGCGAAAGGAGCATGGTGGCGGCGATGCCGACGAAGAGGCCGTTCAGGGCGAAGAAGGCGAGCTTGCTGCGGGTGAGGTCGATGCCGGCCAGGAAGGCGGCCCGCTCGTTGGCGCCGATGGCGTAGACGCGCCGGCCGAGCCGCGCGTAGCGCAGGACGAAGCCCACCACCGCGTACACGGCGAGGCTCACCACGAAGATGAGGGGCACCACGTCGAGGAGGCGGGTGGAGCCGAGCGCCTCGAACTGGCCATAGATGGTCTGGAGGCTCGCCTGGGTGAGCGCCAGCGCGATGCCGCGGAAGACGCCGATGGCGGCGAGCGAGATGATGAACGAAGGCGCCTTCCAGACGATGGAATTCGCGCCCACGAAGAGCGCGCAGAGCACCGCCACCAGGAGGCCGGCCCCCACCGCCACCGGCCACGGCTGGCCCGCCTTCATGAGCATCGCCATCACGCAGGAGGAGAGGCCGATGCTCGCCCCCACCGAGATGTCGAAGTTGCCGGAGATGATGAGGATGGTGGCGCCCGAAGCCACGACGCCCAGGGTGGAGATCTGCTCGAAGATGTTGACGATGTTGTTCACCCGGAAGAACCGGGGGTTCACGGCGCCGGTGAAGAGCGCCGCCGCCAGCGTCACGAGGAGGAGGAGGAACCACTGGCTCCGGAGCAGGCTCGCGCCGGGGCGGGCCGGGCGGGGCAGGGCGGCGGCGCCGGTGGAGGTGGGCGTGGGGGTAGGGGTGGTCACAGTCCGATGAACTCCTGGATGAGGTCCTGCTCGGAGACGCCGCGGTTCTCGATCACCTTCACCAGGCGCCCCTTGCGCATGACGCCGATGCGGTCGCTCATGGAGAGGAGCTCCGGCATGTCGGAGCTCACCATGAGCACGCTCTTCCCGGCCCGCGCCAGCTCCACCATGAGCCGGTAGATCTCCTCCTTGGCGCCCACGTCGACGCCCTTGGTCGGCTCGTCGAAGATGAAGAGCCGCGCCTCGGAGAGGAGCCAGCGGGCGATGATCACCTTCTGCTGGTTGCCGCCGGAGAGGCTCTCGATGGCCTGGCCCACGCCCGAGACTGCGATGCGCAGCCGCTCCACCATGCCGCTCGTGAGGCGGCGCTCCTCGGCGAGGTCGAGGAGCGGGCCCCCGGCCGTCTCGTGGTGCACCAGGGTCACGTTCTCGGCCACGCTGCGCGGCCCGAGCATGGCGAGGAGCTTGCGGTCCTCGGTGATGAAGGCGACGCCCTGGCGGATGGCCTCGGCCGGGCCGGAGGGGCGGAGCGGCTCGCCGTCGAGGGTGGCCTCCCCGGCATCGGGGTGCGCCGCCCCGAAGAGGAGCGCCACCAGCTCGCTCCTTCCGGAGCCGACCAGGCCCCCCAGGCCGAACACCTCGCCGGCGCGCACCTCGAAGCTCACCTCGCGCACCGCGCCGCGCCAGGAGAGCCCCTTCACCTCGAGTCGCACCTCGCCGATGGGCACGCGCTCGCGGTGGAAGAAGGCCGAGGCGTCGCGCCCCACCATCTTCCGCACCACGAACTCGACGTCGACCTCCGCGCGCGGCCAGGAGCCCACCTGCTCGCCGTCCTTCAGGACGAGCACGGTGTCGGCCACCTCGAAGACCTCCTCGAGGTAGTGCGAGATGTAGATGATGGAGAGGCCGCGGCCCTTCAGCTCGCCGATGAGGCGCATGAGCGACCGCTTCTCCTCGTAGCCGAGGGAGCTGGTGGGCTCGTCGAGGATGAGGATCCTGGCGTCGCGGTGCAGCGCCTTCACGATCTGGAGGTTCTGCTTCTGGGCGGCGCTGAGGTCCTCCACCAGCGCGCGCTCGTCGATGTCGATGTGCAAGAGGTCGAGGAGCTCGCGCGCCGAGCGCTCCTGCCCGCGCGCGTCGACGGTGGCCGGCAGCTTCCCGCCGCGCTCGGCGCCGAGGAAGATGTTGTCGGCCACCGTGAGCGAGTCGATGAGCTCCACGTCCTGGTAGATGGTGGCGACGCCGAGCGCCATGGCCTGCCGCGGCCTGAGCGCGTGGTGCGGATTTCCACCCAGTGTCACCGTGCCCGAGTCGGGCGTGATGGCCCCGGAGAGGATCTTGATGAGGGTGCTCTTCCCCGCGCCGTTCTCCCCCACCAGGCAGAGCGCCTCGCCCGCGCGCAGCTCGAACGACACGTCCGACAGCGCCGGCCGCTGAGCGCCGAACGACTTCGTGAGGTGCGAGACCGAGAGGACCACTTCACCAGCCGAGGACAATCACTGCTCCTTCGAGTCCCTCGTCACGGCAGGGGGACCCGGGGGGCAGAGCCCCCCGGGTCAGAAGGCGGCGAAGCCGGCGGCTGGCGAGCGGTAGCGAGCCAAGATGCGCCGAAGGCGCAGCCGCCGGGAGAGGGGGAAGGGGGGAGGGGGGTGAACCGGAGACGGGCCCTGCCCCTCAGTAAAGGGAGGCGTACTGCGGGAAGTACTTCTTCGTGAGGTCGAGCCAGACCGGATCGACGTCCCACGGGATGACCTTGGTCTTGTCGTCGATGGTGGCCGCGGTCACCGGGGTGATGGGCAGCATGATCTGCTGGTTCGTCTTCTTGCTCTTGCCGGTCACGTACTCGTGGAGCGCCAGCGCCGAGATCATGCCCTCCCAGCCCGGCGACGACGACACCGAGTACTTGAGGCTCCCGTCCTTCACCAGCGCGATGCCGTAGGGCGCGCCGTTGGAGGAGATCACCTTGATGGGGTTGTTGAGCAGGTTGGAGGACTTGAGCGAGCGGATCACCGCGGCGGCCATCTCCTCGTTGAAGATGAAGAGCACGCCGAACTTCTTGCCCGACTGCACGAGGTCCTGCGCCACGTTCACCGCCACGCTCGGGTCGTACTTGCCGTCGCGGACGGCCACGATCTCGTTCTTGCCGAGCTTTTTCACCTCGGCCTCGAAGCTCGTGCGGAACATCTGCACCGGCACGTGCTCGAAGAGCCCCATGATCATGGCGATGTTCTCGCCCGGGTAGGTCTTGGCGATGTGCTCCGCCACGTCCTTGCCCATGGCGGACCAGTCGAAGTCGATGGCCGCCACGATGGGGCTGCCGCTCTTCAGCACCTGGCCGGCGTTGTCGGTCACCACCAGCGGGATCTTGGCGGCGGCGGCCTTCTTGGCGGCGATGTTGGCGCCGTTCTGGTTGAAGGTGAAGACGCACATGCCGTCGACGCCCTGGTTGATGAGGGAGTCGATGTTGGCGATCTCCTTCGCCTGGTCGTAGTTGGAGTTGAGGACGACCACCTTCGCGCCCACCTTCTCGGCGGCGAAGACGAAGCCGTCCACGTCCTTCTTGTACCAGGTGTCCGGGCCGGGGGTGACGTAGCCGTAGACGAGCTCCTTCTTCGCCTGCGCCGCCTCGGGGACGAGGGTGCCGGTCGCCATGCCGGCGGCCAGGATCCCGACGACGAGCCTCTTCATCATGCTCATGTGCTCCTCCGTGTGGGCGCCTCGAGGGCGCCCGGTCGATGCTGCCTCTGCCTTCTGACGTCCAACACCTCGCCGCCCTTCAATCCGTGGGGCCCGGTGCGTTCCGGCGAGGTCGGCCTCCCCTTCAGCTCGCGGGGATCCCGAGCTCGGCCATGGCGGTGCGGAGCCACGAGAGCGACCGCTCGATGAGCGGACCGCCCTGCCCCTCGCACTCCAGGGAAAGGGTGCCCTGGTAGCCGTGGTCGCGGAGCAGGGCGAGGATCTTCTTGATGTTCTCCGCGTTCACCCCGTCGCCCACCGCGGCGTGGCTGATGCCGATGCCGGTCTCCTGCCCGCGGGCGGCGTCGGCGAGCGCCTGCGACACGTCCTTCACGTGGACGTGCTTCACGCGGGGGAGGAAGCGCTCACAGAAGGCCACCGGGTCGTTGCCGGCGATGAAGGAGTTGCCGGTGTCGAAGTTGAGGCCGAAGTGGTCGCTCCCGGCGAACTCCAGCATGCGGGCGATGGCGTCGGGACGGGTGGTGAAGTAGCCGTGGATCTCGATGGTGACGTCGATGGCGTACCGCTCCGCCGTCTCCACGATGAGGCCATAGGAGCGCTTCATCGCCTCCAGCGCCTGCTCGTCGGTGAGCCCCTCGGGCTTGTGGAGGCCGTCGGTGGTGGCGATGCTGGGGCAGCCCGCGAGCTTCGCCCACGGAATCGTCTTCAAGACGTACGGCACGCCAAGGATGGGGCCGTCCTTTCCCGAGAGCGGATAGGCCGCGTCGACCTGCGAGAAGGCGACGCCGTACCGCTCCATCTTCTCCTTCAGGGCCGCGGGATCCTCGGTGAGCGAGACGTGCGGGAAGTAGCCGAGGCCGTGGATCCAGGAGACGCCCTCCATGACGCCGCACTCGATGGCGTGGACGCCGTTCTTCTGCGCCCAGGCGAGGCACTTCTCGAAGCTGAAGACGGCCGAGTTGAAGGCGTCGGTGTGGAAGCCGATGCGCATGGGGTCTCCACCTGAAAGGCGGGCGGCCGCGAAGCCGACCCTCGGAGGTGCTACGACGGGGTTCAGCAGCGTGGCACAGCAAGGGAGAGTGGGCAAGCTGGAAGCGGCGCACCGCCGCCGCGGCCCACCGCCCCCTCGGCAGGCGGAAGAACTCGGGCGGGTCGACCTCCTGGGCTCGCGAAAGAACTCACTCGAGGGGATCGTGCGCGGGCGCGAGCGATCCGGAAGGTCCCCGCTCTTGCCTCTGCGAGCACGGCGTGGGCCAGACCAGCAGGATTGACGGCAGCGCTCACCCAGACCGGCGCGTCCAGGACGGCGCGCCAGCGCCTCATCGTCAGGGACCTGCGCGTCGACATGACGTGCCGCCCCGATCCGGGCATGGAGCGCTGGCCGGGCTCTTCCACCACCGTTGTGCGCGCCCATCGCTTCCGGCTCGCGCCGGGTGGCGCTATGACTCACTGGAATGACGCTCGACGCCGAGGTGGCCTCTCTCTTCGCGGTGGGGCTGGAGGGGCCGGCGCCCACGCCGGAGGTGCTCGAGCTCGTCCGGCGCGGTGTGCACGGAATCGTTCTCTTCGGACGCAACGTCGAGTCGGCCGGCCAGGTGGCCGAGCTCACCTCGGCGTTGAAGCGCGAGGTGGGCCGGCCCCTGCTCGTCTCGGTCGACCAGGAAGGAGGGCGGGTCGCGCGGCTCCGCGCCCGCCACGGCTTCACCGAGCTCCCCCCGATGCGCGCGCTCGGCGAGACGGGCGACGCCGCGCTGGCCTTCGCGATAGGGGCCATGCTCGGCCGGGAGCTGCGGGCGGTGGGCATCGACCAGGACTATGCTCCGGTGGTCGACGTGGACACGAACCCTCTGAACCCGGTCATCGGCGACCGCAGTTTGGGCCGCGAGGCGGCCCGGGTGGGCGCGCTCGGCGCGGCGCTCGCGCGCGGGCTCCAGTCGGAGGGGGTGGCCGCCTGCGCCAAGCACTTCCCCGGGCACGGCGACACCTCTCAGGATTCGCACCACGAGCTGCCCCGCCTCTCCCACTCGCTGGAGCGCCTCCGCGAGGTGGAGCTCCCGCCCTTCCAGGCGCTGGCGCGCGCCGGCGTCGCCTCGGTGATGACCGCGCACGTGGTCTTCGAGGCGCTCGACCCCGCTCGCCCGGCCACCCTGTCACCAGCGGTGATGCGCCTCCTCCGCGAGGAGTGCGCCTTCGACGGGTGCGCCCTCTCCGACGACCTGGAGATGAAGGCGGTGGCAGCGCACTTCTCCATCGAGGAGGTGGTGGAGGGGGCCCTCGGCGCCGGCGTGGATGGTCTCCTGGTGTGTCGCTCGGCGGAGCTCGCCCACCGCGCCATCGACGTCGCACGCGCCGCGGTGGAGCGCGGGGCGGTCCCGCGCGACCGCCTGGCCGAGGCGCGCCGCCGCCTGGCCACCCTCGTCGCCTGGGCGCAACCGCCGGTCGATCCGGGGGCCGCCCGGCCCGCGCTCAGGAGCGATGCGCACCTCGCCCTTGCCGCGCGCATCCCCCCGCTCGACGTCGGGCGCGACCCCACGAGCCCGGCCTGATGCCGCCCGCCCCTGTACCCCGCCGCAAGCCGTCGCCGGGGCCCTCCGCAGCCGCGGGGAACGCGTCCAGCCGCTCCCGCGAGCGAGGGGCCGGGCCCGTGAGCGGCGGGCCTGCGCGCGCTCCCCGCGTCACGAAGAGCGCCCCCGAGCGGCGGGACGAGCTGCTGGAGGCCGCGCGGCGCCTCTTCGTGAAGGAGGGGTTCGCCGAGGTCCCGGTGAGCCGCATCGTGAAGGCGGTCGGCGTGGCGCAGGGCACCTTCTACTACCACTTCGAGAGCAAGGAGGCGGTGGTGGAGGCGATGGTCGACGCCTACGTGAGCGACCTGGTGCGCGCGGCGTCGGGCATCGCCGGCGACGGGGCTCGCGACCCGCGCCGGGCGCTGGAGGCGCTGGTCACCCTGGAGCTCGGCTTCGACGGCGAGCGGGCGCGCGAGCTCGCCCGCATCCGCGGGGCCGACGCCCACACCCGCCTCTTCTCCCGGGCGACCCGCGCCATGTCGCCAATCTACCGGCTCGTCCTCGAGCGCGGCGCCCGCGCCGCCCTCTTCCGCCTCGACCGCAACGCCGACCTCGTCGCCGAGGTGCTGGTGATGCTGGTGCACTCGCTCTTCGACCGCGACGTGTTCGGCTGGAGCCAGGCCGAGTACGACCGGCGCCTCCTCGCGCTCGGCGAGCTGGCGCGCTTCCTCCTCGGGCTGAAGGAGGGCCACGTGGACTTCACCGCCGGTGGGGTAGACCCGGGGTAGACCGTCGCGCGGTCGAGGGAGGCTGGGCGCGGCTACCTGTCCAGTCTCACCAGATCGGGCCAGATCTTCGCGTAGAAGGCCCGCTGGATCCCACGCACGCTCTCTCCGCCGTCGACGACGATGTTGGAGCCGACGTTGAAGTTCCCCGCCCGCGAGGCGAGGAAGATGGCCGCCCCGGCGATGTTGTCCTTTTCCCCGACGCGCTTGCCCGGAATGACTGCCTTCAGCTCGTCGGTGCGATCCCGGGCCGTCGTGTTCAGATCGGTAGGGAAGTCGCCGGGGGAGAGGGTGTTGATGTGAATCCCCTCCCACGCCAGGCTGTCGCCAAGGTGCCGGCCCAGGTGGATGACGCCGGCCTTGGTGGCGCCGTAGGCATAATTGTAGAAGGGGTTCAACTTTCCGCAGCCGTCGATCGACGCGATGTTGATCACGTTTCGCGGGGTCTCGGGCGAGGCTCCCACCCGCAGGAAGGGCAGGAACCTCTGGATCATGAAGAAGATCGATTTCAGATTGAGATCCAGCACGGCGTCCCAGGCCTCCTCCGAGAGGTCTTCGAGCTTCCGGCCGCCATCGCTGATGCCGGCGTTGTTGACCAGGATGTCGAGCGACTGCTCCCGCTCCCCGTAGGCCTTGGCCAGCTCCTTGATGCCGGCAACCGAGCTGATGTCGGCCGCGAGGTACTCGCAGCGGCCGATCTTCGCCAGCTCCTCCTGCTTCGCCTCGAGGGCCGCCTCTCGCCGCGCGACGAGATAGACCTTGGCGCCGAAGTGGACGAAGCCCTCGGCGATCATCGCCCCGATCCCGGCCGAGCCCCCCGTCACCAGCGCGGTCTTTCCTTCCAGTGAAAACAGGTCTTTCATCGGGATCTCCCTGGTGCGATTGTCGATTGGCACGCCTGCCTCAGGCTGGATGATGCGTCACCGAGGGCGCTCGCGACCTCATCGAGCTGCCCTGAACCGCGGACGGCCGCGCCCCGATGGCGGAGAGGTGCTCCGAGCTGGCTCTCTGCCGAGCTGACTCCTCGGGCGATGCTCGGGGTCGAGGATTCGAATGGCGCCGGCGAAGCTGCCCAGTTCGGGCGCACCCATCGGTCGTTCCTCGCGTCACCCGGTCGGTCCATGGTGTCGTAATGAGAAGAGAAACCAACCTATTGGGAAGCGCGGAAGATCACAAGCGGGGCCGGGGGCAGCGCCGCGAGTCGGCGCAGCGTATTGACTGACTGACAGTCAGTCATGTAGATGGACATCCATGAGCTCCTCCACCGAGGTCGTGCCGTCGTCCCGCGCCGTCCGGCCGGCGCCTGGGATCCCCGCCGCGGCAGCCCGGCTCGGCGAGGCGCCGCTGGGAGGGCTCCTCCTGCGCTTCTCGGCGCCGCTCATCCGCCGCGCTCCTGGTGAACGCGCTCACGGCGTCTGGCTGGGGAGCCCGCTCTCGGATGGCCTCGCCACCTTGCTCACCTGCGCCCTGCTGTGGAAGGCGTACCGTGGGCTCCGAATGGCGCCGACGGCGCCCGCCACCACGGGTGCCCGCGCGGCCGGCGCTTGCAGCGTGAGCGAAGGGATGGGCGCAGCCGGTCCCCCCTTGAAGGAAGGGACAGCCGGTGCAGAGGCGAAGGCGGACAAGGGGCATGAGGGGGCTCGGCCGGCGCCCTCCTCCGAAAGGCGGAACTGCCATGTCGTCCATCGAGACCATGAGCGCCTGGGCCCGAGAGACCACGGTGGAGGAGCTGTCGCCCAGGCTGCGGGGCGTCGCCGAGGCGGCACGCGCCCGCCCCGGTCCGGGGGAGCGCCTCCTCCTCTTGCCGGCCTTCGTCCGGGGTCGCGTCGACGCCCGTCGGGCCTCGGCGCTCATCGATCGGGGTGAGCGGCTCGTCCTCCTCGCCCCGGGGGGTGACCTCTCGCGGCGCGTCGAGCTCGCCCTCGCCGATGTTCACACGGTGGAATGGGCCACGGTCCTGCTTCACTCCTGGCTCAGGCTCGACGCCATCGGCCAGGAGGGGCCAGTCACGCTGCGGGTGGACTTCAACACCGTGTCCGAGCGTCTGCTGAGGCCGGTGCTGGAGCGCAGCCTCGCGATCTTCCACCAGGGCGGCTCGGGCGACCCCGAGGTGGAGCGGCGTGCCTTCGACCGGCTCATCCTCACCGACTACAAGTTCATGAACCTCGGGCGAGCGGCCGTCTTCCCGGGTGCGCGGGTGCAGGGCTTCGTCCTACAGCGCCGGCTCACGCGGCGGCGGCTTCGCCTGCTCGAGCGCACGCTCGCGCCGGGTGCCCTCCTCCTCCTCACCGATCGCACCGTCGCCACCCTCACCGAGGGCGAGTCGCAGGGGGAGGGGGCGTACGCGGGCATCCTCACCTGGGCGAGACGCGATCGCGTCCGCGGCGTGGAGCTGGGATCCCCCAGCGGCGAGCCGGATCTCCGGACGGTGCGGGTGGACCTGCCGGGTGAGCGCGCCCTCACCTTCCGCCATGAGGAGGCGCACCGGGGCCAGGTGGCCGAGCTCCTCGGGCCGCTGGTCGACGGCGAAGGGCCGCGGCGGCCCGACCGGTGGACTCGTGCCGAGGGCCCGCGCTTGGCGTCACCAGGAGCGGCGGCGCCGGGCGGCGAGCCGCCTCCGAGCCGGAGAACCCTCGCCGAGGCGAGCCTCTTCCCCCGGGTCAGCGGATCTCGGCCGTCGAGGCGCGGACGACGAGGCGCGTGTCGATGAGCTGCTTCACCGCCGGGCGTTCCTGGTCGTCATCCTCCATCAGCTCCAGCAGCCGCTCCACGGCGGCGCGCGCGATCTGGTCCTTGGCGACGTGGATGGTGGTGAGCTCGGGGGTGATGACGCCCGCCTCCGGGATGTCGTCGAAGCCGACCACCGAGATCCGCCCCGGGACCGCGATCCCCGCGCTCGTGAGCGCCCGGATGAGTCCGATGGCCATGTAGTCGTTGTCGCAGAAGATGGCGGTGGGGAGGTCGCGGCGTCGCTGCTCGAGCTGGAGGGTGAAGGCCTGCTGTGAACCCTCTATCGACGGCGGCAGCGCGAAGACATCGGCAGCCCCGAGGGTGAGACCCTCCAGCGAGAGCGCGTCGGTGAATCCGCGCTCCCTCGCCTCGAAGTTCAGGACCCGCGTGCCGCAGCGTCCATACCCGATGCGGCGGTGGCCCAGGGCCACGAGGTGCCTCGCGGCCAAAGCGGCGCCCTGCCGGTTGTTCATGACCACGACATCGAACGGGAGGGTTTCGTCCAAAGCATCGACGAGGACCAGCTTTCGCCGGCCTTCTCCGATCGCCCTCATCTCGCCGACCTGGAGATTCGTGGCGAGGAGGAGCAGACCTGCCGACGGAACCAGGGTCTCCATCCTGGCCAGTTCTTCCACCGCGTTCGCCAGGGGAATGGTGGACACGACACAGGTGTGGCCGGACTGGCCCGCCGCCTCCTGGATGTGACCGACGAGGTTCGAGAAAAAGGGCATCTCGGCGAATCTCGCGCTCACGACCTCGCCCTCGGCACAGGCGAGCACCCGCACCAATCCACCTGGCGCGGCCGAGACCATCGAACGGTGGGCGTACCCGAGCTCTCTCGCGATGCGCAGGACGCGCGCTCGCGTGGCGCCGCTGACGCCGGGCTTCCCGTTCAGCGCAAGGGAAACGGCGGACTTCGAAACGTTGGCCAGCTCGGCGATCCTCGCCAGACTCATCGCGACTCCTTCTACTCAACCGTCGAGTACCATCTGTCACGTTTGAGGGCCAGCTTCCATCGGTCGCGTTGGCGTGACGGCCCTGCCACCACTGGCGAAGAGCAGACGCCAGGGCGGCGATCTCTCGCTCACGGCGCGACTCCCCCGAATGACTGAACTAAAATATTCTAGTTGACAGAGCTGAACGATTCGAGCTTTGCTGGAGGCACGCCACGCCCGAAGGGAGTGCAGATCGATGGCCACGACGGCAGTGCTCAGCGTGGAGGGTCTTGGCAAGAGCTTCCCGGGCGTACGCGCCCTGGACGACTTCTCGCTCGACCTCCTCCCCGGTGAGGTTCACTGCCTCCTGGGGGAGAACGGGGCGGGGAAGTCCACCGTCATCAACATCCTGAGCGGAGCCTTCCGCGTCTACGACGGCCGGATCCTGGTGAAGGGAAGGGCGGAGCGGATCCAAAGCCCCGCGGACGCCCGCCGCCTGCACATCGGAACCATTCACCAGGAGCTCCACCTCGTCCCGGCGATGACCGTCCGGGAGAACATCCTGCTGGGGAACGAACCGTCGAGCGCCAGGGGCATCCTCGACGAAGCCGAGGCGACCCGGCGGGTGGACGCGGTGATGGCCGACCTTCAGCTCGCGATCGACCCGCGCGCCAGGGTGCGCGATCTCAGCACGGCCCATCAGCAGATGATCGAGATCGCCAAGGCCCTGGTGCACGCGAACGACGTCCTCATCCTCGACGAGCCGACCGCCTCCATCGCCGACAAGGACGTCGCAGAGCTCTTCCGGATCATCCGACACCTGAAGGCCCGGGGCACCTCCTTCATCTATGTCTCGCACCGGCTCAGGGAGCTCCCGCAAATCGGCGACCGCATCACGGTCATGCGCGACGGGCGCAGGGTGACCACCCTGGCCATGGCCGAAGCCGACACGTCGAGGCTCATCGAGCTCATGGTCGGGCGGGCCGTCTCCGAGCGGAAGCACCGGGGACGCTCGGGTCGTATCGGTGAGGCGGCGGTGCTCGAGGTGTCGGGCCTCTCCTGGCGCCAGAGGGTGAAGGACGCTTCCTTCACCTTGAAGCAGGGAGAGATCCTCGGCTTTGCCGGGCTGGTGGGGTCGGGGCGCACCGAGCTCATGAAGCTCGTCTTCGGAGCAGCCCGGCCAGAGGGTGGGGAGATCCGCCTGCGCGCCGGGCGAGTGGAGATCCGCTCGCCCGAGGAGGCTGTCCGCCTCGGTATCGGCTACCTCAGCGAGGACCGCAAGCGCGAGGGGCTCGTGCTGTCACTGTCCATCGCGAGCAACATCGTCCTCGCCAACCTCGGCGCGGTGGCGAAGGGATTCGTCCTCGACCTCGCCGCGGAGCGCGAGACGGCGCGCGCCTACGTGAAGTCGCTCCGCATTTCCTGCACCAGCGAGGCGAAGCTCGTCCGTTACCTCAGCGGCGGCAACCAGCAAAAGGTGGTCGTCGCGAAGTGGCTGGTGAGCGGATGTGAGGTGCTCATCTTCGACGAGCCCACGCGCGGCATCGACGTCGGCGCGCGCGCGGAGATCCACGACCTCGTCGTCGAGCTCGCCGATCAGGGGAAATCAGTCATCGTGGTGTCGTCCGACCTCCCCGAGATCATGCAGCTCTGCGACCGCATCCTGGTGATGGCCGAGGGACGCATCACCGGGGAGCTCGTCAACGCGCCCTCCCTGACCCAACACGACGTCATGAGCCGCATGCTGGCAGGCGCCCATGCCCGATAGCATCAAGGACAGGCTGACCATCCTGGTGGTGCTGGCGGTCGTCGCCATCTGCCTCTCGCTGGTCTCCCCTCATTTTCTCACGGTCAACAACATCATCAACGTGCTGCTCCAGGTGGCCATCACCACCATCATCGGCGTGGGCATGACGTTCGTCATCCTCACCGGCGGCATCGACCTGTCGGTGGGCTCGATCGTCGCCCTGTCGGTGGTCACCATGGCCGTGGTCCACAAGGCCGTGGCCGAGCACGAGCTCGGTGCGTTCACCCTGGTGGTCGCCATCCTGATGCCAGCCGCCCTGGCGCTCATCACCGGAGCCCTGGTCGGACTGCTCAATGGCGTGGTGATCGCTCGCTACGGAGTCCCTGCCTTCATCATGACGCTCGGTATGATGAGCATGGCGCGGGGCGCCGCCTACATCGTGTCGAAGAACGAGACGATGTCCGTCTTCCCCGACGAGCTGACCTTCCTCGGGAACGGAAGGGTTCTGGGCATCCCGGTGCTCGTGGTGACCTCCCTCGCCATGGTCGCCCTCTCCGCCTGGGTGCTCAACCGAACGAAGTTCGGCCGCTATGTCTATGCGCTCGGCGGCAACAGGACCGCCCTGCGGCTCTCCGGCGTGAACACCGTCGCGGTCGAGATGGCGGTCTACGGCATCTCCGGCCTGACCTGCGGCATCGGGGCCATCGCCTTGCTCGGGCGTCTCAACGTGGCGCAGCCGGTGGCTGGCTTCGGCTACGAGCTCGACGCCATCGGCGCGGTCATCATCGGCGGCACCAGCATCTTCGGCGGCGAGGGGCGCGTCACGAACACGCTCCTTGGCGCGCTGCTGGTAGGACTGATCAGGAATGGACTCAATCTCCTGAACGTCTCGCCCAACGTCCAGCTGCTCGCCATCGGCGCCATCATCGTCGGCGCTGTCTTCTACGACAAGGTGAGGAACGCTTCAAAGTAGCGAATGTGATTCGGAGTCGGGACGAGGTGGAGTTCACGGCAGGAAGAAGTCAAAACAGGAGAGAGCCATGCTGAAGAAGATGATGGCAGGTGTGGTCGTACTGGCGATGTCGTCGGCGGTGGCCGCTGCGGCCGACGCCCCGCGGATCGCCTACGTGGTGAAGGAGATCAACCCCTACTTCAAGGTCATGCTGAAGGGCGCTCAGGACCAGGCCGACAAGCTGGGCGTGAAGCTCCTCACCTCGGCGGCGGCCAACCAGACGGCGGTCGAGCAGCAGATCGCCATCGTGGAGGACTTCATCTCGCAGAAGGTCGACGCCATCGTCATCGCTCCCATCGACTCCAAGGCGCTGGTGCCGGTCCTCAAGAAGGCGCTCGCCCAGAAGATCCCGGTGGTGAACGTCGACAACCGGCTCGACCCCGGGACGCTGAAGGCGGCCAAGATCGCGATCCCGTACGTGGGCGTGAGCGACGAGGAGAGCGCCTACAACGCGGCCAAGGCCATCGTCACGGCGCTGGGAGGGAAGGGCAAGGTGGCGATCCTGGAAGGCGTGCGCGGCGCCGACAACGCCCAGGCCCGCAAGCGAGGCGCCGAGAAGGCGTTCTCCGAGGCGCCGGGGATCGAGCTCGTCGCCAGCCAGACCGCCAACTGGCAGGCCGAGGAGGCGCTCAACGTCTTCACCAACATCCTCCAGGCGAACCCCGACCTGAAGGGCCTCTTCGCCTCCAACGACATGATGTCCTTCGGGGCCATCCAGGCCGTCGAGGCCGCCGGCAAGCAGGGGCAGGTGGTCGTGGCGAGCATCGACGCCGAGGATCAGGCCATCGCCAACATCAAGGGGGGCAAGGCGCTGGCGACGGTCTATCAGAACCAGGACGCCCAGGCCGCGGCAGCGGTGTCGGCGGCGCTCGACCTCATCAAGGGAAAGCAGGTCGAGCCGGACATCCGGGTGAAGACGGTGCTCATCACCAAGGACCAGCTCTGAGCCATCCGGCAAGACGGGAGAGCGGCATGCTGTCTCTGCGGAAGAAGAGGAAGGGCCCCGGGCACCTGGGGCTCGAAGAGCGAGCGTTTCCCACCATCGAGGACGACGAGGTCCTGATGAAGGTGTGGGCGGCGGGGGTGTGCGGCAGCGACATCCTCATCGAGGCCGACCGGCACTTCTACGAGGCGCCCGTCACGCTGGGCCACGAGTTCTCCGGCGTCGTCGAGGCCGTGGGGCCGAAGGTCACGCGGGTCGAGGTGGGGGATCGCATCACGGCCGACATCGAGACCCGCTCCGGCTGGCTCGGGGTCACGCGGGACGGCGCCTTTGCTTCCCACATGAGCGTGCCCGAGGCACAGGTCTACCGCTACCCCCGCGGCATCCCGCTCGACCACGTCTGCTTCACCGAGCCGGTGGTGGCCACCGTTCACTCCATGGAGGAGCGCGGGCAGGTCCGCCCGGGCGACTTCGTGGTGGTCGTCGGACCAGGCCCCATGGGCCTCGTCGGCGCTCAGTTCGCGAAGCACGCCGGGGCGCGGGCCGTGGCCGTCATCGGCCTCCAGGGCATCGACGAACAGCGCCTGGAAATCGCCCGGAAGACTGGCGCTGACCACATCCTCTACTCGAGCGACAACGTGGGGGAAGAGGTCTTCCGGCTCACCGAGGGGCGCGGAGCCGACTTCGTCCTCGACGCCTCCGGGCACGGATCGGGCCTGCAGCACGCCATCGACTGTGCCCGGAGGTCGCCCGAGGGGCGAGGCGGCAACGGTCGCATCGTCACCATCAGCCTGTGGGGTGAGCCCATCACCCTGCAGGCCGACGCGCTCTCGCTCTACCAGCTCGACCTCTCCGGAGCCTGGAGCTGGAACGGCGCAGAGACGTGGAAGCGCGCGGTCGAGCTCATCGAGGCTGGAACGTTCGACTTCTCCGCGCTGCTCACCGGCCGCTACCGCCTGGAGGACTGGGAGACCGCCTTCCAGCGGATCCGCGCGCGCTCGGAGTGCAAGGTGTTCATGTATCCGAACGGCACCGGCTGGGCGGACTGAAGCGGCAGGAGCCCCGCAGGGAGACAGCCGTGCGCCGGAGCGGCCCGCCGCTCCGGCGCCCTCTCCTCGGCGCGCTCCCCGCTGCGGGTGGATGACGCTCCGGTGTCTCCCTGCCGCGGTCCTCCTTCAGCGAAGCTGCGGGCCGCGCCCGCAGCGCGCACGGCTCACGCATTCCACGGCAAGCTGGGGTCGAGGAAGTGGTCGCCCCTGGCGAGCGCCTGAAGGTCGAGCGTCTTGGCGTACCGCGCGCGCATGGCCCCGTGCTCGAACCACGGGCGGTCCCGGCGCTCGCCGCGGCCGGTCATCTCGTAGGTCACCTCCAGGGGCACGCTCACGTTGGGCGCGAAGGCGAGCCGGACCAGGCACTCGGAGGCGCCGGTCTTCACCGCGTGGAGAGCGGCGGCGCGGGCGGCGTAGGCCCCCAGCCGGTCGACGTGGGACAGGTGCTTGCCCGAGAGCGCGCCGCCGCCGAGCGGCACGCGCGGTCCGTAGAAGTCCGCCACCAGCTTGCGGCCGGTCTGCCCGTTGTCTCCCTCGCTGCCGCCCTCGATGAGCGGGCCGTTCGGGTTCACCAGCAGCTCCACCTCCTCCCAGGGGGCGAGCCACCGCCGGTCGGCGAGGCGCAGCGCCTGGTAGGCGTCGCGCGCCACCAACGCCACCCCGCGGCTGACGTCGAGGAGCTCGGCGGAGGCCCCCTGCTGTACGGTCAGGAGGAGGTGCTCGAGACACCACCCCTCGCTCGCCTCGCGCAGCCGCACGAGGAGCTTGCCGTCGGGGCCGTGCCCGTCGAGCGGCCCGCCGCGAAAGGCTCGGGTGAGCGCCGTACGAAGGGAGTGGGCGAGGAAGTGCTCGGGCGGGAGGTGGCGGGTCCTCGCGTCGTAGCCGGCCCAGCCGACGACGATGCTCTGGTCGTTCACCGCCGCCGTCCAGCGGGCCGGGTCGCCCACCTCGAAGCAGACGGTGCTCGCCACCTGATACCGGCGCGCGTCGAGGCGCCCCTCCCGACCGTCGTAGCCAATCTGAAGGGCCACCTCGGGGACCAGCTCCTCGAGCGAGAGGTCGAGGGGGCGCCGCGTGCAGACGCCCCCCGAGAGCCAGACGCGGTCGGACCAGACGCCGGCCTCCACCTGGGCGTAGGCGTCGGCGTCGACGCGCGTGGCCGCCGCCACCACGGCGTCGGCGAGCTGGTCGCACAGCTTGTCGGGGTGGCCGGGCAGGACGGCCTCGCTGAGCCTGATCACGGAGGATACCTCTCGAGCTGGGTGTAGGGGAGGCCGGCGCGGTGGAGGATGCTCGGATTCCCGTCGCGGGTGACGAGGGCGTGCAGGCGCGTCCCGGCGGCGCGGGAGAGGAGCTCGGGTGCGAGCTCCTCGATGTAACCATCGGTGACTATCACCGCCGCCGGTGGCCGGTGCTCCGCGACGTGCTCCAGCACGCAGCCGAGCCGCGTGCCGCCGCTCGTCTTCCCCCGGAGCTGCCCCCGCGAGATCAGCGCCGGTGAGACCTCGTCGCTGAAGGCCCAGAACGGGCGGCGGATGTGGCGCCCGAGAAGGGCGAGGAGCGCGACGAGCTGCGGCATCTCGGGGCTCATCGAGCCGGAGAGGTCGAGGTAGACGTGGGCCGTCCCGACCGGCCGGAGGTTCTCCCCGCTCCAGCTCGCCTCCGGCAGGAACGGGCTCCACAGCGAGCGCAGGAAGGCGCGGCGGTCGCCGGGCGAGAGCACCGGAACGCGATAGGCGAACGGGCGCGGTTCGGTGGCGCGCGAGCGAGGGTCCAGCACGAGGTGCCGCCTCAGAACGGCGAGCGCCGTCCGTCGCCAGCGGTCGAGCCGGTCGCCGGAGGCGGTGACGAGCGCCTCGTAGGGGTTCGCGCCCATCCCCCGCGAGCGCAGGTAGCGCCATACCCCGCTCCCGTTCATGGTGCGGAGCGCCTCGCCGAGCGCCTCCGCCATCGGGCCGGAGACGGGCCGGCCGAGGGCGTCGTGGTCTCCGAGGAGCACGGCGAAGAGTCGGTCGGGCACCCCGAGCTGCGCCGCCAGCTCCTCGATGTCGTCGGCCACGAGGATGCCTGCGTAGAGGTAGTCCCAGGCGCGCTCCCAGCCGGTGACTCCGCCGCCCGGCGAAGCGCTCCGCTCGAGAGCAGCTCGCTCCGCCTCCTCCGGGGGGCGGAGCAGCTTCATCGGTCCCTCGGCCTCGGCGTAGTAGCGCGACATCATCCGCGAGGCGCCGGGGCCCAGCTCGCGGTGGATGAGGGCGTTCACCACCGCGTCGAAGGCGAGGTGGCGCGCCGGGGTGAGCGGCAGCGCGCCGTCGACGTGGCGGAGGAGCACGTGGAGGAACTCGTGGCAGATCACCGCCTTCACCTCGGCGTCGCCCTGGCAGTGCGCCGTGACGAAGTCGAGGTTCACCAGCAGGCGCGGGCGCGCCTCCATCGTCACCGCCAGCGTCGGCACCTCGGTGGTGGGCTCGACGCGCAGGATGCGCAGCGCCGCCCGGACGGCGAAGGGGTTCTCGTCGACGAGCTCGAGCACGAGGTCGCGGAAGCGTTCGAGGTTCACGCGTAGAACCCCGCTGCGTCGAAGAGCTCGAGCCTCCGGGTGAGGCTGGCGTACGTCCAGAGCACCGGGCGCGCCGGGTCGTAGAGGTGGCGCGTGCAAAGCCCGAGGAGGAGCGCCTGGGCGAGCACCTCGCCCGGCGCGGCGCTGCGCACGTCGAGACCGGGGATCTCGGGCGAGAGAGGGGCGGCGAGGAGCGGGCCGGGCGGATGCGGATGGATCTCGCGCAGCGCCTCGGGTGTGGAGAGGCCGAGCGCGCGCAGGTGACCGTACATGAGCTCCACCGGGTCGGAGGGGTCGAGGCCGGGGTCGAAGGAGAGCGCCAGCCGGCGCACGCGGGGGCAGCGGATGTGGCCGGTGTCGCGGCCGAGGAGCGCGCTCTGGAGCCGCTCGGTGCGCGTGCGGCTCATCGGGCCCCCGGCGTTCGCCCACAGGGGCGGGAGCGAAGGGACCTGACCGGCGGAGAATCGCGGCGCGATCACGCCAGCCCCCGGGTACGCAGCAGCTCCACGCAGCCGTGAAGCTCCTGCTCCAGCTCCTCCGCTCCGGCCACGACGACGTTCTCCACGGCGCACCAGGTGAAGAGCTGCCGCGCGCGCTCGGCCCGGCCACCCACCAGCTCGGGCTTCGCCAGCGCGCGCGCGAAGCGGTCGAGCTGCGGCGGGCGGGTGTTGGCGTCGCGCAGGCGCTCCTGCCAGCGCACCTCTCCATCCACCGAGAGGATGGGCGCGGCCACGCGGGCGAGGTCGTTCACGCCCTCCGCGCCGACGGGGAGCCGTCCGCGGCTCGCCGCCGGGTAGAGGGCGAAGGCGAAGGCGGCCGCGCGCTCCCGGAGCATGGTGGGGAGGCACTGGGCGATGGCCTGCGACCCTGCATCCGGCGTGGGCTTCGCATCGAGCAGGAGCCCCAGCTTCGCCGGGAGGGAGCGCTCGGCGAGGAAGAGGTGCACCCACCGTCCCTCGCCGCCGGTGGCGCTCTCCCAGGCCAGCCGGTGCGCGGCGAGCACCACCTCGCGCTCCGGACGCGCCCCCCAGGCGGCGTGCGGGAGGCTCGAGGAGAGGACGAGCTTGAAGAGCTCTGCCCTGGCCGTCCCGGTCACGATCTCGAGGGCGAGCAGGCTCCGCGCCAGCAGCCGCGCCCGCCGCGGCGAGATTCCGCACCGACGCGCCGTTGAGCGCGGTCACCGCGGCGGTGGCATAGACGAGCACCAGCTCGTCTTCCTGCGAGAGCCGCCGGACGTACTCCGCGCGCCAGCGCTCCACCTCGGTGCGCAGCCGCCCGCCATCGTCGGCGCGGTGCCCCTCGCCCCCCGGCTCGGCGATCTTCCGGCGCTCGTCCTCGGTGAGCGCCGCCCAGTCGCTCGCCTCGACGATGAGCGCGAAGCGGTCGGCGAGGGCCGGGTCGAGCGGCTCGGAGCCGGTGTAGCCCTCCAGCACCTCCTGGTCGGCGGTGCACGGATTCATGGCCGCCCAGCGGTAGCGGAGGCGAGAGAGCTGCAGCCCCTGCACCCTGCGCTCGTGAACGATGGAGAAGAGCCGGTTCTGGTGCTCGGGCTTGCAGCGGCTGATCTCGTCGATGAGCACCGACTCCGCGCCCCACACCGTGGCCGGCGTCTCGAGGAAGCGCACGCCCTGCCCGTCCTTGTCGGGATAGGGAAAGCCGACCAGGTCGTCGAAGGAGATGAGGCTCGCGTTGTAGTGGCGGTGCTCGAGGCCGAGCGCCTCGGAGAGCGTGTTGAGGAGGTAGGTCTTGCCGGTGCCCGAGCGGCCGATGAGGAGCAGCGGATCCTCGGTGACGAGCGCGGCCAGAATGGCCGGCTCGACGGCCTCGAAGCCGTAGACGCCAAGTGAAGCCAGGAGCCCGGGCGCCTCTGGCGCCGCGGGGGAAGCCGGGGCGGGCGCTCCGGCGGGGGGCGCAGCCTGGGCCCCGCCTCCTGCACTCTTCTTCGCTCTCTTCACGGGTCACCATCGTCCGCGGCATTGCCACCGAGCCGGCTGTCGCCGGAGTTGGCCGGGAGTCCAGGGGCCACGTCCCTCGTCCCGTCTGAATGGTGTGTCTTTTATAGCGGATGAAGCGACGCAATACAAGAATAATCTGGCGAGCGTCAGCCGGAGATCAGCCCTCTCGCAGCGGGGGCATTGCCTCCCGATCTCCCGGCTTCGATCATCCCTTCCCCGCGGGCACCTTCCCGATGCGCACCGCCTTCATGCGCGGGTCGGGCTTCGCCGCGGCGCGGGCAAAGGCGTCGGCCAGTTCGGCCGCCACCTCGAAGCGCGTCTCCCCGGCGAGCACGGTGATCTTGCCGATGGCGTCGCGGTCGACGCCGCCGCGGCGACAGAGGAGCGGCAGGAGCCAGCGCGGGTCGGCGCTCTTCTCGCGCCCGAGGTTCACCCGGAACCAGATCGCCTGACCGGGGACGGGCTTCCCGCGCGCTGGCCGGCGCGCCTTCTCGTCACGGGGGGTGAACGCCGCCGGCACCTCGCGGGCGGCGCGCAGGGTGTCGGGGAGCTCCTCCGGCGAGGGGAGGCGGGCGCGCTCGCGCCTCACCAGGGCGGCGGCCACCAGCAGCGGCGCGCGCTCCTCGAGGAGCCGCCGCGCCACCGCCAGCTCCTCCTCGGTGGCGAGGCCGGCCAGCGCCTCCACCGAGGCGGCGAGCCGCTCCTCGTCGCGCGCGCGGATCTCGTCCGCCTGCGGCACCGGCGACCAGGCGGCGGTGAGCCCCGCCTCCGAGAGGAGGCGCCCGAGCCGCAGCCGCTCGGAGGGCGCGGCGAGCAGCACCGCCAGCCCCTTCCTCCCGGCGCGCCCGGTGCGTCCGCTCCGGTGCTGCAGCGCCGAGGCGTCGCGCGGCAGGTCGGCGTGCAGTACCAGCTCCACCCCGGGGAGGTCGAGCCCGCGGGCGGCCACGTCGGTCGCCACCAGCACCCGGGCCCGGCCGTCCCGCAGTGCCTTCAGCGCCCGCGCCCGCTCCGGCTGGGTGAGCTCACCCGAGAGCGCCACCGCCTCGAACCCGCGCTCGCACAGGCCGGCGGCGGTGTGGTGCACCGTCTCGCGCTGGGCGCGGAAGACGAGCGCGCTCGCCGGCTCCAGCCGGCGCAGCACGTTCACCACCGCGTGCTCGCGCTCGCGCGGCGAGACGAGGTGGGCGCGGTAGGAGATGTCGGCGTGCGCCTCGCCGGGCGGCGTCGCCGCCACACGGGCCGCTTCGCGGGTGTAGCGGCGCGCCAGCTCCAGGATGGGCTTCGGCAGGGTGGCCGAGAAGAGGAGGGTGCGCCGCTCCTCGGGGGCGCTTCCCAGGATGGCCTCCAGCTCCTCGCGAAAGCCGAGGTCGAGCATCTCGTCGGCCTCGTCGAGCACGAGGACCCCCAGCGAGCCGAGCGCCAGGTTCTTTCGCTCCAGGTGATCGCGCAGCCTCCCCGGCGTGCCCACCACCAGGTGCGCCCCGCGGGCGAGCAGCCGCGCCTCCCGCCGCGGATCCATCCCGCCCACGCAGGAGGTGACCTTGGCGCCGGTCTCGGCGAAGAGCCAGCCGAGCTCCTGCTCCACCTGGAGCGCGAGCTCGCGGGTGGGCGCGATGACCAGGCCGAGCGGCGAGCGCGCGATGGGCGGCGGGAAGGCCTCGGCCTGGCCGAGCAGCGAGCGCGCCAGCGCCAGCCCGAAGGCCACCGTCTTGCCCGAGCCGGTGCGCGCCGAGACCAGCAGATCGCGCGCGGCGAGGGCCGGGTCGAGCACCGCCGTCTGGGCGGGGGTCGGCTCGGTGTAGCCGCGGAGGTCGAGGGTGGCGAGCAGCGCGGGGTGGGCGTCGAGTTCGGCGAAGGTCACGGGCGGTGTTCATATCCCGGTGCGCCTCGCCGCGCGCACCGCGCGTGGTCGCGACGTTCAGGGCCGGGAGGCGACCGCGAGGATCTCCAGCCCCACCAGCGCCCAGAGCGAGGCGCGCACCGCGTGCTCGGGCTGACGCGCCAGCGCCACCAGCTCCTCCAGGGGGCGCTGGCCGTTCACCCGCGGCAAAAGGAGCGCCTCCCACGGCTCGAGCTCGACCTCGTGGAGCCCGAAGGCCGGCTGCTGGGTGGGCACGAGGACGGTGCCCGGCGGGAGCAGGCGCACGAGCCGCTCCGGCCGGTAGAGCTTCTTCACCCCGCGCCAGATGAGGTGCGCCGGGTGGAGGTCGAGCTTCATCCCCTGCTCGGCGGCGCGGTCGTCGAAGTGGATGCGGTAGCGCCCCTCCTCCCAGGCGAAGAGCGAGTAGGCGATGGCCTTGAGCTGCTGGGCCACGTAGTACAGCTTCTCCGTCTCGCGGAGGATGCCCATCTCCACCAGCACGTCGCCCGCCCGGCGGCCCTTGGCCAGCGCCGCCGCCTCGCACAGCTCCACCTGCGGGGCGGTGAGCTTGCCCACCCGCACCAGGAAGGAGCCGAAGCGATCGGCGCGCAGATTGGAGACGGCGTAGCAGGGCCGCCCGGACTCGAAGTAGATGGCCTTCTTCACCTTGCCGCGCTGCACCGACAGCTCGCCGGTCTGCTGCGCCAGCCAGAAGGCGCTCAGCAGCTCGGGGAGGTTGTCGCGCAGCTCGCCCTCGTCGGCCGGCCCGGAGCGGTGCGCCTCGGGAGGCTGCGGATCCGGCATGGTGCGGTCGCCGGACCGAGGCGGCGCGAAGGGGAGCGGCGCGGGAGGGTTCACCTCGCGCGCCTCCAGCGGCTGGCCGCGGATCACCGCGCGCACCCGCCCGCCCTCCAGCACCTCCACGCGGCCGGTGAGCGAGAGCGCGTCGAGCGGCTCCTCCGGCTCGACGACCGGCGCCTTCGAGAGGTCCTCGCCCGAGGGGCTGCGGGCCGGCGACACCGGATCCGAGGCGGCCGAGCTCTGCGCCCCGGGGAGGAGGCCGCGCACCGCCTGCACCAGGCGGCGCGCCTCGAACGGCTTCTCGAACCAGCCGGCGGCGCCGTGCTGCACGCGCGCCTCCGAGGCGGTGCGGCTGCCCTTGAAGATGCCGGTCATGAAGAGGAAGGGCACGCCCTCCTTGCGCAGGCGGGCGCCCACCTCGTAGCCCAGCATGTCGGGGAGCAGCACGTCGACCACCGCTACCGCCGGCTTGGGACTCTCTGCGAGCGCCTCCAGCGCTGCGCGGCCGCGGTTGCACGCCACCGCCTCGAACCCCTCGGCCTCCATGAGGCGGGCGAGGAGTCGGAGCAGCTCCTGGTTGTCGTCGACGATGAGGATCTTGTGGCGCATGAAGCCCTGTCACCGTAACAGGGGACAAGCGAGCGCGGCAAAGGAGCGGAGGTGGGGCAGGGTGGGCGCGAATCATTCGCCCAGGTAGGCGCGCCGCACCTCGGGCGAGGCGAGGAGCTCCTTGCCGGTGCCCTGCATCACCACCTCGCCGGTCTCCAGCACGTAGGCGCGGTGGGCGATCTGCAGCGCCTTGTGGGCGTTCTGCTCCACGAGGAGCAGCGAGACGCCGGCGCGCGACACCTCGGCGAGCACCTGAAAGATGCGCTCCACCACTTGCGGCGCGAGGCCAAGCGACGGCTCGTCGAGGAGCAGAAGCTTCGGCCGCGACATGAGCGCGCGCGCCACCGCCAGCATCTGCTGCTCGCCGCCCGAGAGCGTCCCCGCCTGCTGATCCACCCGCTCCTTCAGGATGGGGAAGAGCTCGAACATGTGCTCGAGGTCGGCCTGGACGGCCTCCCTGTCGGTGCGGAGGAAGGCGCCGAGGGAGAGGTTCTCGCGCAAGGTGAGGTTGAGGAAGATGCCGCGCCCCTCCGGCGCGTGGGCGAGGCCGCGCGCCACCACCTCGTGCGGCGCGAGGCGGGTGAGCTCCTCGGTCTCGAAGCGGACCGAGCCGGAGGTGGGCCGGAGCATGCGCGAGACGGCCCTGAGCGTGGTGGTCTTGCCGGCGCCGTTCGCGCCGATGAGCGCCACCACCTGGCCGTCGGGCACCTCCAGCGAGATGCCGCGCAGGGCGTGGATCGCCCCGTAGTGCACGTGCAGGTCCTTCACCGAGAGAACGGGCTCTTTCACCTACGGTCCCTCCACCGGAACCTGCATGTGCTTCTCCTCGAGGTAGGCGTCTCCCAGGTACGCCTCGATGACCTTGGGGTTCGCGCGCACCTCCGGCGGCGAGCCGCGGGCGATGGTGACGCCGTGGTCGAGCACCACCAGCCGCTCCGAGACGCCCATCACCAGGCGCATGTCGTGCTCGATGACCAGGATGGCGAGGCCGAACCGATCGCGGATCTTGCGGATGAGCTCCATGAGCGCGACCTTCTCGGAGGCGTTCATGCCGGCGGCCGGCTCGTCGAGGCAGAGGAGCTTGGGGCCGGTGGCCAGCGCGCGGGCGATCTCCAGGCGGCGCTGCTCGCCGTAGGGGAGGTTCCGCGCCAGCGCATCGCGCCGGTGCGAGAGGCCCATCACCTCGAGGAACTCCTCGGCGCGCCGGGTGATGCGCGCCTCGTCCTCGTGGAAGCCGACCGTCCGCAGGAAGGCGGCGGTGAAGCCGGCCCTGCGACCGTGGTGGCAGGCCACCCGCACGTTGTCGAGGGCGGTGAGCTGCTTGAAGAGGCGGATGTTCTGGAAGGTGCGGGCGATGCCCTTCGTGCAGATCCGGTGCGGGCGCAGGCCGTTCACGCGCTCGCCGCAGAGCACCACGTCGCCCGAGGTGGGCGGGTAGACGCCGGTGATGGCGTTGAAGGCAGTGGTCTTGCCGGCGCCGTTCGGGCCGATGAGGCCCACCAGCTCGCGCGGCATGAGGGTGAGGTCGAAGTCGGCGAGAGCCTTCAGGCCCCCGAACTGCAGGGTGACCTTGCGCGCGTCGAGGACGGGCGTCGGCTCGGCCCCGCTCACGGCAGGCCTCCCGCCGCGCCGCCGCCCGCCGCCCGCCGCCGCCGGAGGCGCGGCAGCACGTCCCACAGCTCGCGGGTGCCGAAGATGCCGGAAGGACGGACCAGCATGAGCGCGATGAGCAGGACGGCGTACCCGACCATCCGGTACTGGGCCGCGGCGCGCAGCCCCTCCAGCGCCAGCGAGAGCCCGAAGGCCGCGACGATGGAGCCGGTGATGGAGCCCATGCCCGCCCAGCACCACCATGACCACCACCTCGATCGAGCGGATGAAGGAGAAGGAGCGGGGCGTGCAGAGCTGGATGAGGTGCACCACCAGCCCGCCCGCCAGCCCGGCGAAGGCCGAGGCGATGACGAAGGCGCGCACCTTGTAGCCCACCGTGTCGACGCCCATGGCCTCGGCCGCCACCTCGTCCTCGCGGATGGCGAGCATGGCGCGCCCGTGGGTGGACTCGGCGAGGCGCTTCGCCATCATCACCGTGACCACCACCCCCACGTAGACCCAGACGAAGCTGGTGAGGCGCGGAAGGCCGGAGATCCCGGTGGCCTGACCGAGGAACGGGGTGTTCTCGATGATGACGCGGATGATCTCGTTGAAGCCGAGGGTCACGATGGCGAGGTAGTCGCCGCGCAGGCGGAGCGACGGCATGCCCACGATCAGCCCGGCGATGGCGGCCATGACCATCCCGGCGAGCAGCGCCAGGAAGAAGACGAGGTGGTCGGAGACGGCCGGCGAGAGCCCCACGAACTGGACGTGGCGGGTGGCCATCATGATCTTGGCGGTGGTGTAGGCGCCCACCGCCATGAAGCCGGCGTGGCCGAGCGAGAACTGGCCGGTGAAGCCGTTCACCACGTTGAGGGAGACGGCGAGGATGATGTTGATGCCGGCCATCATGAGCACGATGGCGAGGTAGCTGGAGTTGCCCACGAAGAGCTGCAGGACGAGCAGCGCCGGCACCGCCACGATGAGCGGCAGGAGCGAGCGGAGTGCGGCGGCGAGCGCGCGCGGCATCAGACCTTCTCCGGACGGAAGGTGCCGAACAGCCCGGCGGGCCGGACGAGCAGCACGACGATGAGCAGCGCGAAGGCGATGCCGTCGCGGTAGGACGACACCGTGTAGCCGGAGACGAACTCCTCGGCGAGGCCGAGGGCGAGGCCGCCCACCATGGCGCCGGGCACGTTGCCGATGCCGCCGAACACGGCCGCCACGAAGGCCTTCACCCCCAGCATGAGCCCCATGAGCGGGTCGATCTCGGGGCGGGAGCCGGCGTAGAGCAGCGCGGCGGCGGCGGCGAGCGCGCTCCCGAGCAGGAAGGTGCCCGAGACCACCCGGTTCACGTTGATGCCCATGAGGCTCGCCACCTGCGAGTCGAAGGAGACGGCGCGCATCGAGGTGCCGAAGCGGGTGCGGAAGACGATGACCTGCAGGGCCACCATGAGGCCCACCGCCAGCACGAAGGAGACCACGTCGTAGTTGCTGAGGTGGACGCCGGCCACCTCCCAGTAGACCGAGGCGAAGGGCTGCGGGAAGAAGCGCGGCGTCGGACCGGGCGGAAACGGGATGGGGAGGCCCTTGATGGGCGAGAGCTGGAACCCGTACTCGAGGAGCAAGGACACGCCGATGGCGGTGATGAGGGAGGCGAGCCGGGCGCGGTGCCGGAGCGGCCGGTAGGCGAACCGCTCGATGGCCACCCCCAGCGCGCCGCAGATGGCCATGGAGCCGACGAAGACCACCACCGCCTTGGCGATGGAGGGATGGGCATCCACCCCGAGCGCGTTCGCCAGGTAGAAGCCGGCGAAGGCGCCCACCATGTACACGTCGCCGTGGGCGAAGTTGATGAGCTTCAGCACGCCGTACACCATCGTGTAGCCGAGCGCGATGAGGGCGTAGATGGTGCCCACCGACAGGCCGTTCACGAGGTGCTGGAGGAACTCGGTCAAGCGGGCCTCGGGCAAGGGAGCGAGGGCGTGAACTTATACGAAGGCGGGACGGCGGCGGAAGGCCGAAAAGCACGAAATGTCGCAGGACCCGCATCCTCCGCGCCGGCCGACGGGCCAGCCCGCGCCGGCCTGCCGAGCTCGGACCGCGCCGGAGCCGCCGCCCCCACCGCCTGCGACCGCGCGCTCGTCGAAGGGCTGCCGAGGAGCCCAGGGCCCCGTCCGGGCGGACGGGGCCCTCCACGGCGAGGCCTACGGATTCACCGTCGCCTTGTACTTCGCCTTGTTGTCGTTGATGGCGATGACCACGGCCGACTTCACCGCGTTGTGGTCGGCGTCGAGGCTGATGGTGCCGGAGACGGCCTTGTAGTCCTTCGTCTCGGCGAGCGCCTTGGCGATGGCCGGACCGGTGAGGTCGGAGGCGCGCGAGATGGCGTCGATGGCCACGTTGGCGGCGTCGTAGCCGAGCACGGCCAGCGCGTCCGGGACGCTGCCGTAGGTCGTCTTGTACTTCTCCACGAAGCCCTGGATGATCGGGGAGGGGTCCTCGTCGGTGTAGTGGTTCGAGAAGTAGGAGCCGTCGAGCGCGCCCTTGGCGATCTCGTAGAGCTTCGACGAATCCCACCCGTCGCCGCCCATGAGCGGCACCTTCATCCCCAGCTCGCGCGCCTGGCGGGCGATGAGCGCCACGTCGGTGTAATAGCCCGGGACGTAGATGGCCTCGGGGTCCTTGTTCTTGATGGCGGTGAGCTGGGACTTGAAGTCCTGGTCGCCCGACTTGAAGCTCTGGTCGGTGACGATGGTGCCGCCGAGCTCCTGGAACTTCTTGGCGAAGTAGTCGGCGAGGCCCACCGAGTAGTCGTTGCCCACGTCGCGCAGCACCGCGACCTTGGAGATCTTGAGGTTCTCGCGCGCGAACTTGGCCATCACCGTGCCCTGGAAGGGGTCGATGAAGCAGACGCGGAACACGTAGGGGCGCGTCTTGTCGCCGTCCTTGGTGACGCGGGGGTTCGTGGAGGTGGGGCTCACCATGGGCACCTCGTTGGAGTCGGCGATGGGTGCCATGGCGAGGGAGCGGCTGGAGGCGACCTCGCCGAGGAGCACGGTCACCTTGTCCTGGGTGATGAGGCGGGTGGCGGCGGTGGCCGCCTCTTCGGGCTTGCCCTGGTCGTCGAGCGTCTTCAGCTCGATCATCTTGCCCTTCACGCCGCCCTTCTTGTTCGCCTCCTCGATGGCGAGCTTGATGCCCTTGTCGGTGGAGTCGCCGAAGGTGGCCTCGCTGCCGGTGAGGGAGGCCACGTGGCCGAAGACGATCTTGTCGCCCGATGCGGGAGCGGCCGGGGCAGGAGCGTCGGTGGCGGCGGCGGGCTTCGCGGCCTCCGCGGCGGCGGCGGGCTTCGCGGCCTCCGCGGCGGCCGGAGCCTCGGCGACCGGCTCCTTGGGCTTCTCTTCCTGCTTCGACTGGCAGGCCGCTGCGAGGATCAGCAACGCCACGGCCACTCTGCTCGAGGGTCTCATTCTTGTTCTCCGGATAGGGTCGGCGAAGGCAAACTTCTAGCACGGCCCGGAAACGAATTGCACGCGCGAAACCGCTCAACGCGGCGCGCAGGAGAGGGCGGCGGGTGGAGTGGACGAGAGTGCTCGCCCAGCGGCCAGGGCGCTGCCCGGGCGACGGGCGGAGGGCGGCCGCCGCCGCCGGCGCGGTCCTTTCCGCCGATTGCGCCTCGCGCTTTCCTGCCCAAGCCGCGGAGACTGTGCTTTACTACGCGCCCTGCACTTCACGAACGGACGTGAGCGCACGGAGGATCCATGACCAGATCATCGCGGTTTCACCTGGCAGCGGCGCTGGCGGGCGCGCTCGTCGCGCCGCTCGCCGCCTCGGCCGCCGACGCGGAGCCCGGTGTCTTCTGCCTGCCGGGCACCGACACCACCATGAAGCTCTACGGCTTCGTGCAACTCGACACCACCTTCGACTTCAGCGGGCGCGACCCCAACGTGGAAGGGAACGACTGGGCCATCCACATCCCCAACGTCCCCCTCGACGCCAGCCCCGAGGCGAGCGTCAAGAACAACCAGCTCTACCTCACCGCCCGCACCAGCCGCTTCGGCATCTCCACGCACACGCCGAGCAAGGTGGGCGCCATCGACGTGAAGCTGGAAGGCGACTTCAACGCCGCGAATCTCGAGTCCGGGCAGACCTTCACCAACTCGGTGCTCTTCCGCCTGCGCCAGGCGGTGGCCACCGTCTCCGGCTCGGCGGGCACCTTCCTCATCGGCCAGACCTGGTCGAACTTCCTCGACCTCGCGAGCTACCCCGACACCGTCGACTTCAACGGCCCGGGCTCCATCGCCCTCATCCGCCAGCCGCAGATCCGCTACGCCTTCAACATCGGCCCGGCCTGGTCGCTCGCCATCGCCGCCGAGAACGCCCCCGGCACCGACGGCAACGACTACGCCGGCACCGACTCGGTGAAGGTCCAGACCATCCCCGACTTCACCGCCAACCTCGTCCGGCGGCGGCGCCTGGGGCACGCTCTCGCTGCGCGGCGTCACCATGAACCACAAGCGCACCGACGACGCCGCGGCTGCCACACGCGGACCCAACCATCGACAAGCAGGGATTCGGCGGCGCGGTGTCGGGCTCGCTCAAGGTCGGCGGCGACACGCTCGTCGCGCACGGCGTCTACGGCACCGGCATCGGCCGCTACATCTTCAACGTGGGCCTCAGCACCGGCCCGTACTTCTACAACGCCGTCGCCAACGAGCTCGACCTGTGGGACGCGGCGGCCTACCACGTGGGCTTCACCCACGTGTGGAACGGTGAGTGGCGCTCCAACCTGGTCTGGAGCCAGACCTTCATCATGGGCAACAACGGCCACCAGACGGCCGGCGACAACAAGCGCATGGACCAGGCGTTCGTGAACACCTTCTACAGCTTCGCGCCCACCGCGGCGGTGGGGCTAGAGTACGGCTGGGGCCAGCGCCGCACCTGGAACGGCGACAAGGGCACGCAGAACCGCCTGACGGCCACGTTCCACTACAACTTCTTCTGATTCGCCGCAGGCAGCGCCCCCTCACCCCCGAGCCCCCTCTTCCTCGAAGGGAGAGGGGGCTCTCGCATGAGGAGCGGGCCTCTTTGCGGCGCCGAGAAGTGAGGTGTTACAAGCCTCGGCCATGGCCCTCCGCCGATTGGTTCTTGCCGCCCTCGTCGCGCTCCTCGCCTGCGCCAGCACCGGCGGGGTGGCCGTGACGCCGCTCGGGGCCGACCGGGCCGCGCGCGGGGACGGCTGCGAGCTCGAGTTCCTGCGAAAGGCTCCCGACCGGCCTCACCAGGACCTCGCCGAGTTGCGCGCCCAGGTGACCGCCCCGCCCCGGGATGGCGCCCGCGAGGTGCTGCGCAATCGCGCCTGCGCGCTCGGCGCCGACGCGGTGGTGGTGACGAAGGAGCAGGTCCTGAACGCCTTCGGCCACGTGCTGGTGGTGGGGACCGCCATCGCCTACACCGGCGAGGCGAAGGCTGAGGAATCGAAGAAGGACGAGGCGCAGAAGGACGAGGCGAAGCAGCCCGGGGCGGACGAGCCGAAGCGCGATGAGCGGCCGGCGCTGCCGGGGGGTGCGGTCGAATTGATGAAGCGAAAGCCCCCGCTCCCTGTGAGGGAGCGGGGGCTTGGGGCGATGGGGTTGCCCTACGCGAGGCTTCGGGTCCCCTTCGGCCGGATACCTGCGCGCGCTCCGCTTCGCGGAGCTCGCGGTTCACATATCGAAATAGAGCGCGAACTCGAGCGGGGTGGGCCGGCTGCGGACCGGGGTCACCTCCTTGTCGTACTTGTACTGGATCCAGGTCTCGATCACGTCCTCGGTGAAGACGTCGCCCTTGAGCAGGAACTTGTGGTCCCGGCGCAGGGCCTCCAGCGCCTCGTCGAGCGAGCCCGGCATCTTGGGGATGTCCTTCAGCTCCTCGGGCGAGAGGCCGTAGATGTCCTTGTCGAGCGGCTGGCCGGGGTTGATCTTGTTCTCGATGCCGTCGAGGCCGGCCATGAGCTGGGCGGCGAAGGCGATGTAGCCGTTGCAGCTCGGGTCGGGGGTGCGGAACTCGACGCGCTTCGTCTTCGGCGAGGGCGAGTACATCGGGATGCGGATGGAGGCCGAGCGGTTGCGCGCGGAGTAGGCGAGGTTGATGGGCGCCTCGAACCCCGGTACCAGCCGCTTGTAGCTGTTGGTGGAGGGGTTGCAGAGCGCGGCCAGCGCCGGCCCGTGCTTCAGGATGCCGCCGATGTACCACATGGCGAGGTCGGAGAGGCCCGCATAGCCCTCGCCGGCGAAGAGGGGCTTGCCTCCCTTCCAGATCGACTGGTGCACGTGCATGCCCGAGCCGTTGTCGCCGTAGAGCGGCTTCGGCATGAAGGTCACGGTCTTGCCGTGCCGGCGCGCCACGTTCTTGATGATGTACTTGAACCACTGGAGGTTGTCGGCGCACTTCACCAGCGAGTCGAAGCGGATGTCGATCTCGGCCTGGCCGGCGGTGGCCACCTCGTGGTGCTGGCGCTCGACCTTGATGCCGACCGCCTCCATCACCCGGCACATCTCGGTGCGCAGATCCTGCTGGCTGTCGGTCGGGGCGACCGGGAAGTACCCCTCCTTGTAGCGCGGTTTGTAGCCGAGGTTGCCGCCCGCCTCTTCACGGCCGGTGTTCCACTGCCCCTCGACCGAGTCGACCGAGTAGAACGAGTGGTTGACGCTCGACTCGTAGCGGACCTCGTCGAAGATGAAGAACTCGGGCTCGGGGCCGAAGAAGGCCGTGTCGCCGATGCCGGTGGACTTGAGGTACTTCTCGGCCTTGATGGCGATGTTGCGCGGGTCGCGCGAGTACGGCTCCTTGGTGATGGGGTCGACCACGTTGCAGATGATGGAGAGCGTGGGCTCGGCCATGAACGGGTCGATCACCGCGGTGGCGGCGTCCGGCATGACCAGCATGTCGGAGGCGTGGATGGCCTGCCATCCGCGGATGGACGAGCCGTCGAAGCCGAGACCTTCCTCGAACACGGCCTCGGTGAGCTCGTCGAGAGGGATCGAGAAGTGCTGCCAGATCCCGATGAAGTCCATGAACTTCAGGTCGACGTAGGTGGCCTTCTTCTCTTCGGCCAGACCGATCGCCTGCTTCGGGGTGAGGTTCGCCATTGCGGTGTCCTGTCTCCTTCGGTGGGGGTGTTGCGGTCGCACCGGGTAGCACGTCATGTGCCACCAGGGAAGCGCCCTGTTGGCTCCGATTCACCAGCCCGAAACGGCCCGGCCGGGACCTGCGCTGCCCGGCCTCCAGGCAACTTCTGCTCGGGAAGCGGGCAAGGAGAGATCACTTGGGCTTCATGCCGAGCGCCCGCATCCGCTCGCGGAGCGTGTTCCGGTTCATGCCGAGGAGCTCGGCGGCCCGGAGCTGGTTGCCGCGGGTGCGCTGCATGGCCCCTGCGAGGAGGGGTGCCTCCACCGAGGCGAGCGCCGCCTGGTAGCGCCCCCCTTCGGGCGCGGGCCCGTCGAGGACCTCGTCGATGAGCCCGGCCACGCCGCGATCGGAGGCGGCGAAGCCGGGGAGGAGGTCTGCGAGGTCCTTCGCGGCGAGCCGCGCGCCGGCCACCTTGAGCAGCGCCCGCTGCACCACGTTCTGCAGCTCGCGCACGTTGCCAGGCCACCCGTGGGCGAGCAGCGCCTGCTCCGCGTCTCGGGCGATGGCCACCGGCCGCCCCTTCAGCTGCTCGCCGTACTTCGCCGCGAAGTGGCGGGCGAGGAGCACCACGTCGGGCACGGGCGGCGTCCCCTCTCCGGAGAGGGCCGGCGGCGTGGCCGGTCCGATGCGCTCGCGCAGCGGGGGCAGCCGGAGGGGCACCACCGCCAACCGGTAGTACAGGTCGCGCCGGAAGCGCCCTTCCTCCACCGAGCTCGCCAGGTCGGCGTTGGTGGCGGCCACGATGCGAACGTCCACCGGCAGGGGGCGGTTGCTGCCCACCCGGTCCACCTCGCGCTCCTGCAGCACGCGCAGGAGCTTCGCCTGCAGCTCCACCGGCATCTCGCCGATCTCGTCGAGGAAGAGGGTTCCTCCGCTCGCCAGCTCGAACTTGCCGGGCCGCCGATCCACCGCGCCGGTGAACGAGCCCTTCTCGTGGCCGTAGAGCTCGCTCTCCATGAGGTCGCGCGGTATGGCCGCCATGTTCACGGTGACGAACGGCCCGCGGGCGCGCGCGGAGTTGGCGTGGATGGCCCGCGCCACGAGCTCCTTGCCGGTGCCGCTCTCGCCCATGAGCAGCACCGTCATCTCCGTGCGCGCCACCCTGCCGATCTCCTTGTAGACCTCCACCATGGGGGGTGAGCGCCCGATGAGCAGGTCGGGGAGGGCGAGCTCGCGGCCGCTCGCCTCGTGAGCCAGCTCGGTCTCGCCGCGCGGGCGCGCCTCGCGCGCCGGCTCCGCGTGGGCGAGCTCGAGCTCGGGGCCGATGGCCAGGTCCTTCACCAACCGTTCCACCCGAGAGAGGTCGAAGGGCTTGCCGAGGTAGTCGGCGGCGCCGCGCTTCATCGCCTCCACCGCCGAGCGCATGGTGTCCTCGGCGGTCATCACCACCACGAAGGGCGCGTGGGGCTTTCCGGCCAGCTCGGCGAGCAGCGTGAGGCCGTCATCGCCGGGCAGCCGCACGTCGAGAAGGACCAGGCCCACGCCGTCGCGCTTCCCCGCCTCCCCGGCCAGCTTCTCGCGCGCTTCCTCGGCACTCGCTGCCTCGATCCAGGGCACCCCGGCGCGCTCGCAGGTGCGGGAGAGGACGAACCTCACGGAGGGCTCGTCGTCCACGATGAGGACCTTGCGGGTACGTTCCGAACCTGGAGGAGGCGCCGGCGGCTGCCGCGGCTCCGGGCCCAGGGTTGCTTCCGAGTCGGGCATCATGGCCTACCTACAAGCAACCGCCTTGCCAGGCATTCCCGACCCCCCTTTCTCCCGCAGGGGGAGCGGGCCCAGGCGGGTCGGGGGGGCCGGCGCCTCGCTCTACGCGGTCTCCAGTGGGAGGTAGATGGCGGCCTCGGCGCCGCCGCTCGAGCGGTTGCGCACCTCGATGCGCCCGCCGTGCGCCTCCACGATACGCCTGCTGATGGCGAGGCCGAGTCCGGTGCCGTGGGGCTTGGAGGTGGAGAAGGGGGTGAAGAGGCGCGGAAGCATGGCCTCGGCGACGCCGGGGCCAGAGTCGATCACCGCGATGCGGGCGAGCGGGCGCGACTTCCCGCCGGAGCGCAGGCGGAGCGACGACACCCCGCTCTCGAAGGCGATCTCTCGCGTCTCCTGCCCCTGCACGGCATCGACGGCGTTTCGCACCAGGTTGATGAAGACCTGCGTCATCTTCTCGCGGTCGCAATGCACCCTGGGGAGGGAAGGGTCATAGCGCTCGGAGTAGCGGACGCGGTCGCCGCCCGGGAACCCGCGGGCGAGCAGGAGCACGTCGCCGAGCACGGTGTGGATGTTCACCACCGAGGTCTGGAGCGCCGCGGGACGCGCCAGGTCGAGGAGCTCGCGCACCAGCCCGTCGACGCGCTTCGCCTCGCGGGCGATGACCCGGGCGTACTCGAGGGCAGGGCCGTCCGCGTCCTGGGCGAGGAGCTCCGCCGCGCCCTGCAGCCCCGCCAGCGGGTTCTTGATCTCGTGCGCGAGCCCGGCCGCCAGAGCCTCGAAGTCGAGCGCCCGCGCGCTGGCCCGTGGCACCCGGAGCACCACCACCGTACCGGCGCAGCTCGGCCCGTCGAAGAGCGGCCCGGCCTCCGCGCTCACCGGCACCGCGGGGTCGAGGGGGCTCGGGAAGTCGCCCGAGGCCGACTCCTGGGAGAGCCGCGCCCGCTCGGAGAGGATCCCGAGCTGCTCGCCGCCCGGCAGCGCGCGAAGGGGGAGGCCTTCGGCTCGCTCCCGGCTTCGCCCGAACAGCTCCTCGGCCGCCGGGTTCAGATGAATCACGCCTCCGTCGGCGCCGAGGATCACGATGGCGTCGGCGAGCGAGTCGACGGCCGCGCGCGCCAGCGCCGCGGGGAAGGGTGAAGACCTGGGCATCTGCGAGCGGGCCGCGGAGGCTTCCCGCTTAGAGCGCCTCCTCGCCGCGCTCGCCGGTGCGGATCCGGATGACCTCCTCCACCGGGACGACGAAGATCTTGCCGTCGCCGATGCGCCCGGTCTTGGCCGCCCGCTCGATGGCCTCCACCACGCGGACCACCATGGGATCGGCCACCACCACCTCCACCTTCACCTTGGGGAGGAAGTCCACCACGTACTCGGCGCCCCGGTAGAGCTCGGTGTGGCCCTTCTGCCGGCCGAATCCCTTTACCTCGGTGGCGGTGAGGCCGGCCACGCCGATCTCGGAGAGTGCCTGCTTCACCTCGTCCAGCTTGAACGGCTTGATGATGGCTTCGACCTTCTTCACGTCACACCTCGGTAGGGTGGCAGCCAGCGCGGCCTTGCCACCTCGGGGAAAAGGAACCTGCCACCGCGGGATCGCGCCGACGCTACGCCGCGCCGACGCGACGGGTCAAGGCGACCGCTCGCCTCGTCGCCGCCCGCCCTGCTCGCCCAGCGTGCCACCTCCTGCTCGATAATCGTCCAACGAGAACTGCGCATCCGCGGCTGTGCGTGGCAGAGACGCGGGACCCTCTGGCACTCCCGATCTCTTTGCACGGGGCAGGCCACGCTCTTTCCGGAGTTTCGCTGCCAGCCCCGCCGCGTCGCGTTAGCTTCTCGTCGTGACGCATGGTGCGCTTCTCGTTCTCCTCTCGGCTGGGGCGCTCGCCGTCGCACTGGGGGCCCATTGCGCCTTCTGGACGCGCCGCCTCCGGGCGCCGTCCACCGAGGACGAGCTTCTCCACGCCGAGACGCAGGACGGCTGGCGCCTCGCGCTCGGCCACCACCGCCCGCGCGCGCCGCGCCGGGGCGCGCCGGTGCTGCTCGTCCACGGACTCGCCGCGAACCGTGGCGCCGTGGATTTCGGCCTCGCGCACTGGTCCCTCGCAGCGCATCTCGCCCGCCACGGTTTCGACTGCTACGCCCTCGACCTCCGCGGCCACGGCGCCTCGCGGAGGGCGCGACCCGACGCCCCGCGGAGCTGGAACTTCGACGACTACGTCCGGCGCGACATCCCGGCCGCCGTGGCCGCCATCCGCGCGTCGACCGGCGCCCCGGCGGTGAGCCTCGTGGGACACAGCCAGGGGGGCCTCATCGGCATGGCGGCCTGCGCGCTCTTCCCGGGCGAGGTGGCGTCGCTGGTCGCGCTGGGTGCGCCGGCCTGGTTCCGCGCCGCCACCTCCCGCTGGCTCCTCCGCAACCTCTTCTTCGTCTTCATGGGCCGGCTCAATCGCTTCGCCGCGCGGTGCGTGGCGCCGTTCGCCGGCTACTGGCACCCGCCGGTGAGCGAGGTGGCCATCAACGGCCGCAACGTGGAGCGGCCGGTGCTGCGGCGGGTGCTCGCCAACGTGGTGGAGAACGTGTCCACAGGGGTGCTCGCCCAGTTCTCGCGCTGGGTGCAGGGGGACCTCTTCGACGCCGACGACGGGCGCGACGACTACCGCGCGCTCCTTTCCTCCTGCCGCCAGCCGGCCCTCTTCGTCTCGGCCGCCGCCGATCGGCTCGCTCCCCCCGCGGTGGTCGAGCGCGCCGCGCAGGCCTGGGGCGGGCCCGCCACGCTGCTCCGGGTGGGACTCCGCGACTCGGCCTGCTGCGACTACGGCCACTCCGACCTGCTCTTCGGCCGGAACGCGCCGGGGGAGGTTTTCGAGCCCGTTTGCCGGTGGCTCGATGACCAGGCGCGTGGAAGCACCCCGTACGTTGGGTGAATGCCGACCGGGGAGGCGCTGTCTCGCCCGGCTCAGTGCCTGCCGAGAGCGTCGCCGCCGTCCCCGGCCGGGAGCCACCGTCCACCCACGCGCCTGGCCCTCCCCGCGCGCTCCAGGGCGAGGAGCGAGGCGAGGCAGCTCCGCTCGGCGAGCGGGAGCGCCGCGGGCGGGGCGTCGTCGTAGGCGCGGCCCGTCACCTCCGTCAGCGCGCCCGGCAGCGCCCCCCACACCTTTTCCAGGCGCGCGAGCCGGTGCGCGCGCTGCGCCTCGAGGAAGGCCACGGCGCCCTGCGTGGGCATCCCGTGGGAGGGGAACAGGCTCCGCGGCGCCAGCGCGACCAGGCGTGACAGCGAGTCGAGGTAGTCGCCGAGGTCGCCCTCGGGGGGATCGATGACGATGGTGGAGAGCGTCGAGACCATGTCGCCCGCGAGGAGCGCGCCGGTGCGCTCGTCGAGGAAAGCGAGGTGCCCCCGGGCGTGACCGGGCGTGTGGAGGGCGCGCCAGCGCCCGCCGAGGAGCTCGCCGTCGAAGATGGGCTTCACCTCCAAGGCAGCGCCAGCCGCCTCACCCGCGGCGGCTTCCCTCGAGGCATCGAGACCTCGGCGCGGCCCGAGCTCACCCAGGGAGGCCAGGGTCTCGCGGTGCGCACGGAGGGTGACGCCTGGCCTCCCGGCGAGGAGGGATCCCACGCCGCCCACGTGGTCGGGGTGGGCGTGGGTGAGCCAGAGCTCGCGCAGGGGGCCGTGCTCCTCCGCGAGGTGATTGACGAGGCGCCCCAGCAGGGCGAGCTCGGCAGGCTCGCCCGAACCCGGATCGACGAGCGCCAGCGCACCCCCATCGAGCGCGAGCACGAAGGCGTTGGTGTGCGTGGCGGGCGGCAGGGTGGGCGTGCGAAGCGGCGCGAGGAAGAGGCCGCGCACGAACTCGACGCGGTGGGTGACGAAGTGCTCGGTGAAGGGAGGCGCCCGCAGGGAGGAGAGACAGCGCGGCGGCTCCTCGGCGGCGAGACACCGCAAGCCCCAGAGGTTGGGCGGGTGGAGCAGCACCTCGCCCCGCTCCCAGCGCGCCACCGCCTCGGAGGCCGCCACCCACTCCCCGCTCGTGAGCTCCCCCGGCCAGACGTCGGCCGCCTCGCCCTCCGGCAGGCGCGTGAGGAAGAGGCGCGCGTCGTAGCGCAGGGGCGACCAGTCGGGGGTGATCCAGCGCCCTGCGCGGGCGAGCGCCTCCGCATCCACCTCGAGGCCGAAGCGCGCCAGGAGCGGCCCGAAGGCCGCCTCGCCGGCGAGGAGCGCCCGGCGAGCTTCCTCGCGCACCTCGCGTGAGGGGAGGGTGCCGCGGGCGAGGAGCACGCCGGTCTCCTCGAAGAGCTCGCGTGCCGCACAGACGGTGAAGGAGGCGTCCTCGCCGCTCAGCCCGGGAACGGGCACCGGGGCATCGGCCGGATCCAGGCGGCCACCCGGGAAGGCCATGAAGCCGCCCGCGAAGCGCAGCGCGCCCCTCCGCACCCAGAACACCTCGCGGCCATCGGGGCCGGGGCGCCAGAGGATGACCGCCGCGGCCGGGATGGGCCCGGGAGCTCCGGGCGGGAGGACAGGCTCGGGCATGGGAAGGCTCGGCGCACGTGCGGCGCGCGCTGCTTCATAGGGCGCGCCGCGGCCGGCCGCAGCGGCCGGGCGCGTCCGGCCTTCGTCAGCAGGCGATCCGCACCAGCTCCTGCTGGATCTTCGAGAACACGCGAGGGCCCTCGGCGGTCTGCACCACGTCGATCTCGGTGCGGACGCCGAGTCTCTCCTCGGGCAGGTAGATCCCCGGTTCGATGCTGAAGGCGAGCCCCTCCACCAGCGGGCGGGTGTCGTGCGTCTCGAGGTCGTCGAGGTTGGCGCCGTCGCCGTGCACCTCGCGGCCAATGGAGTGACCGGTGCGGTGGGTGAAGTGCTCGGCGAGGCCGCGGGCGGCGACCTCACCCCTGACGACCTGATCGACCTCGAAGCCGCGCAGCACCCGCCCCTCCCGGTGGGCCTCCTCCAGCGCGCGCAGGCCGGCGTCGCGCGCGCCGGCCGCCACCCGGAAGAGCTCCGCCGCGCGCGCGGGAGGCCGGTTCCCGCAGAAGGCCATCCACGTGATGTCGGCGTAGACGTCGCCCGGGCCCTGGCCGCGGGCCCAGAGGTCGATGAGCACGAGGTCGTCCCTGCGGATGGGCGCTGCGCTCCCCGGCGCGGGGGCGTAGTGCGGGTCGGCGGCGTGGCCGTTCACCGCCACGATGGGCGGGTGGTCGCAGACGAGGCGCGCCTCCTCGAAGCGGCGGAGGAGGAGCTTCTGCAGCGAGAGCTCGGTCACCTCCTGACCCTTCGAGAGCGCGAGGCCGAGCTGCTCGAAGGCCACGTCCTTGGCGTCGTCGATGGCGCGGAGCGCGCGGACGTGGCTCGCGAGCTGGTGCGGGCTCCAGCGGCAGAGGAAGCGCTGCACCAGCTCGGCGGAGGAGACCACCTCGGCGCCCAGCGAGCGCACGAGCTCGAGAAAGCCGCCGTCCACCCGCGAGAGGGAGGGAATGGCGCCCTGCGGATACCACTCCATCGCGAGCCGCTTCCCCGGAAGAGCCGCCAGGAGCTCCGACAGCGCAGACTGGAGCGACGCCCACGACGCGTACGGGAGTCGGCGCCCCGGGAGCCGGGCCGGGAAGGAGCCGAGCTCGATGGCGTGCACCAGCGCGGTGGGCTCGCCGTGCGCCGGCACGAGGTAGCAGAGGCGGCGAGTGAGGTGGTGGCCCTCGAGGCCGAGCGCCGAGAGGGCGGTCGGGTTCTGGCCGTGGAAATCCGCGAGGAGCCAGCCGCCGAGCCCCTCCTCGCGGAGGGCGGCCTGGAGCTCCGGGAGCTGGGTGGAGAGGTCCATCGGGAAAGGATAACGCCGCGCCGCGGCCGAAGCGGCGGGGGACCGGTTACACTCCCGCCCGTGCGCTCGTCCCCCCCAGCGTCCGGCTCGGCCGGAGCTTCTACGCCCGGAGCTCGGAGGAGGTGGCGCGGGCGCTCCTGGGGAAGCTCCTCGTGCACCTCGACCGGGGCGACGGCTCGGCTCCGCCGCTGCGCCGCGCGGCCCGCATCGTCGAGACCGAGGCCTATGGCGGGGAGGAGGATTCGGCCTCGCACGCCCGCTTCGGGAGGACGCTGCGCTCGGCGGTGTTGTTCGGGCCACCCGGCGTGGCGTACGTCTACCTCGTCTACGGGATCTCGCACTGCTTCAACGCCGTCACCGGCGAGGAGGAGCGCGCCTCGGCCGTGCTGGTGCGCGCGGCCGAGCCGGTGGAGGGGTGCCTCCACGCCACCTCCGGTCCCGGAAATCTCTGCCGCGCCCTCGCCATCCGGCGCCCTCTCCACGACAGCCTCGACCTCGTCGCCGCGGAGAGCCCGCTTTGGCTGGAGGACGCGCCGCCGCCCCAGGAGCTGGTGGTGCAGGGCCCGCGCGTGGGCGTGGCCTACGCGGGTGCGTGGGCGCTCCGACCCTGGCGCTTCGCCCTCTTGGGCCACCCGGCCGTGTCGCGGCCGAGGCCAGGGCCTGCCGGGCAGCCCCTGGCACGCAGGGCCGGAGCCGGGAGATGAGACCTGGCCCTGCGAGCGGAGAGGTCGTGCGCCAGCAGTGCTCGCCGGGCGAGTCGCAGGCCCACGCGACCTCGGAGCTGCCAGAGGGCGCCCGCGAAGCGCCCACGCTCCACCTCCTCGGCCAGGACAGCCGCGGGCTCGCGCGCGCCCTCGGCATCGAGCTCGCCGACGCGCGCCGCATCGTGGGGGCGGTGGTGGGACGCGCACGGCCGCTCCGCGAGGCGCGCAACGTGCGGCGCGAGGTGCTCGACCTCGCCGAATCGCGCTGCGCCCGCGACGCGCTCTCCACCCTCTCCACCGCCGACGCCCGCGACGGCTTCCGGCGCTACCTCTTCGGCCTGCCCGATGGCGCTCGCGTGGAGTCGGTGCGCATCCCGCTCTTCGACACGCACCACACGGTCTGCCTCTCCTCCCAGGCCGGCTGTGCGCTCGGCTGCGCCTTCTGCGCCACCGGCCAGCTCGGCCTCACCCGCAACCTCGACGCCTGGGAGCTGGTGGCGCAGTTCCTCGCCGTGCGCGCCGACAGCGCACTTCCGGTGACCGGCGCGGTCTTCCAGGGACAGGGCGAGCCGTTTCACAACTACGGGGCGGTGCTCCGGGCGGCCTACGTCCTGTGCGACCCAGCGGGCGGGAGGGTGGATCAGCGGCGCATCAGCATCTCCACCGCCGGGGTCACCCCCATGATCCGCCGCTACACGCGCGAGGGGCACAAGTTCCGGCTCTGCGTCTCGCTCCACGCTGCCACCCCGGAGAAGCGGGCGGCGCTCATGCCGGTGGAGCGCGGCCACCCCCTGCCCGAGCTCATCGAGGCGGTGCGGGAGCACGCCCGGCTGCGCGGGCGCGTCACCCTCGCCTACGTGATGATCTCCGGCCTGAACGTCGGCGAGGAGGATGCCGCCGCCCTGGGCCGGCTCCTCGCCGGCATCCAGGTGCGCCTCAACCCCATCGACGTGAACCCCATCGACGCCGGCCCCGGCGGCGCGCGCTTCCAGCCCCCTACACCGGAGGAGTGGCGCCTCTTCCGCGATGCGCTGGCCCGCGAGCTCCCCGGCCAGCCGGTGGTGCGGCGCTACTCCGGCGGCGCCGACGAGCACGCCGCCTGCGGCATGCTGGCGAGCCGGGCCTGAGCGATTCGCGGCCCGATCACCGCCGCCCGACAACCAAGCCAGTGACTGCTGAGCGAGAGGCCGAGCCCAGAGCCCCGCCCCGCTCTCAGCTCGCCATCCTCACGATGGCGTAGGTGAGCGCCGCGAAGAGCGCCGACATGGGAATGGTGAACACCCAGGCCCAGACGATGCGGCCGGCCACCCCCCACCGCACCGCCCGGTTGCCACGGGTGGCTCCGACGCCCACGATGGCGCCGGTGATGGTGTGGGTGGTGGAGACGGGGATGCCAGCGTGGGCGAGCGCGAGGATGGTCACGCCGCCCCCGCTCTCGGCGCAGAAGCCGCTGATCGGCTGCAGCTTGGTGAGGCTGTGGCCCATGGTCTTCACGATGCGCCAGCCGCCGAAGAAGGTGCCGAGCGCGATCGCCGCGTGACAGAGGAAGACCACCCAGATCGGCACGTGGAAGGGCCGCCCCGCCCAGATGGTGCCGTAGAGCACCACCGAGATGATGCCCATCACCTTCTGCGCGTCGTTGGTGCCGTGGCTGTAGGAGAAGACGGCGGCCGAGACGAGCTGGAGCCGCCTGAACCACGAGTCGACCCGCGAGGGACGGTACCTCCGCGCGATCCAGGTGGCCGCCACCATGCCGAGCGAGCCCAGCACCATGCCGATGAGCGGCGACAGCACGATGAACAGGGCGATCTTGCCCACGCCCGACCAGACCAGCCCCGCGCTCCCCAGGGCAGGGAGCCCCGCGCCGACCAGCCCGCCGGTGAGCGCGTGGGACGAGGAGGAGGGCAGCCCCCACCACCAGGTGAGCAGGTTCCAGACGATGGCGCCCACGAGCGCCGCGAAGATGACCGTGAGCACGAGCGGCGTGCCCTGGCTCCGCAGCATCTCGAACTCGATGATGCCGGTACCCATGGTGTTCGCGACGCGGAGCTGGCCTCCGAAGAGGATGGGGAGCGCGGCGACGAAGTTGAAGAAGGCCGCCCAGCCCACCGCCACCACCGGGGAAAGCACCCGGGTGGAGACCACCGTGGCGATGGAGTTCGCCGCGTCGTGAAAGCCGTTGATGAAGTCGAAGAGGAGCGCGACCGCGACGAGACCGATGACGACGGGGAGCATGGCCGGGCGGTGGGGTCAGGCGTGCTCGAGGACCACACCCTCGATGACGTTGGCCACGTCCTCGGCCCGATCGATGGCGTCCTCGATGAGGTCGATGATCTCCTTCCACTTCATGACGGTGAGCGCATCGGCCCCGCTCTTGAAGAGCTCGGCGATGGCATGGCGGCACAGGCTGTCGCCCTGGTTCTCGTACAGGTTCACGAGCTTGCACGCCTCCAGCACCTGGGCCGGGTTCTTGACGTCGCGCAGGCCGCGCACGGCGAGCTGCACCGTCTCGGCCGCCGCCACCAGCACCTTGGCGAGCTCGCGGGCGCCCGGGCGCACCACCGCCACCTCGTAGAGCGCGATCCGCTCGCTGGCCGCGTCGGCCAGGTCGAGCACGTCGTCGATGCGCGAGAGCAGGCGGAAGATCTCGGTGCGGTCGAAGGGGGTGATGAACTGCTTGTGAAGCCGCGCGAAGGAGCGGTGGGTGACGTCGTCGGCCCGGTGCTCCACCTCCTTGATCGCCTCCACCTTCCGCGAGACGTCGGTGAAGTCCTCCAGCAGGGCGAGGAGCATGCGGGTCCCCTCGACGGTGAGGGCCGCGAGCTGCTCGAAGTCGTCGAAGAACTCGTCGGAGCGCGGCATGAGCCGCTCGAGAAGGGTCATGAGGTGGCCTGGCCAATGAGGTGAAGGACGGGGCGCACCATAGCGGGTTACGGCCCGGAGGCAAAAGTGGGGCGAACGGGTGACGCCGGGTTACTTCTGGAACAGCTCGTCGACCTTCACCACCCGGACGTCGCCGGCCCCGCGGAGGCCGAGGGGGAAGCGCGCCACCTCGGCGTCCTCCGCCACCACCGCCTCCGGCTTCTTCGCCGCGTAAGCCATGGGTGAAGGCGCTTCCCGGCGGAGCTCCTCGGCCAGCGCACTGGCGCCCCGCGTGGCCACCACCACCCGCAGCCGCGAGGGGTCGACGTGGCGCCGCAGCGCCGCGTTCACCTCGTCCAGGGTGAGCGAGGCGATGCGCGCGCGCAGCTCGGGAAGCCACGGACCCGGCAGCCGGTAGAAGCGGTCGTCGAGCGCGTTGCCGAGCCGCCGGGCGCTGGTGGCCTCGTAGAGCAGGGTGTGCCCGGCGAGGAAGCGCTTCACCCGCGAGAGCTCCTCCTCGTGGAGCCCGTCGCGCGCCCAGCGGTCGACCTCGAAGAGCGCCAGCCGCAGGGCGAAGGTGCGGTGCTGCGGCTCCACCGGCCGGATCCACACGGTGAAGGTCTGGCGGGAGCGCGGGTGGCCCGGCTCGGGGAGCGCGCTCCCGGGCTCCTCCACGAAGCGCTCGGGGTAGGCGTAGCCGCCGTGGTTCAGGCCCCGCGCCTCGCGCAGCGAGCGGAAGAGCCGGAACGCCGCCCCCTGCCGGTGCTGGCCGAGGGCCGCCACCGCCACCACCAGCGCCGGGAAGTCGGGGTGGCCTCGCGAGAGCTCCCAGGCGAAGCCCATGGAGATGGCGGTGGGCGCCGAGGCCTTCTCCACCAGCGTGAAGCGCGGCGCGCGCTCGGGCGGCGGAGGAAGCGCGACCCGCGGCGCGCCCTCGGGGAGCGAGGCGAGCTTCCGGGCGATGCGCAGGGCGAGCCCTTCGGGGGCGCCACCGGCCACGCCCACCGTGAGGCGCGACGCCACGAACACCTGCTGCCGGTGGTGCTGCACGTCACCAAGGGTGATGCGGCCGAGCCCCTCCACCGTACCCTCGTCGGGGTGCCCGTACGGGTGACCTTCGAACAGCGCGGCCTCGAGCACCTCCTGCGCCAGCCGCTCGTCGTCCTCGGCCCGCAGCGTGCGCACCACCACCTCGAGTGCCCTGGCCCGCAGCTGGTCCAGCCCCGCAGCGTCGATCCTCGGCCGCAGCACCACGTCGAGCAGGACCGGGAGGAAGCGCTCCAGCGCGGAGGCTGGACAGCGCCCGGCGAAGGTCACCGTCTCCTTGTCGGAGACCACCGAGAGCTCGGCGGCCATCGGGTAGAGCGCGCGCCGGAGCGCAGCGGCGTCGAGCGGCCCGGCGCCGCCCCCCGCCATGAGCGCGGCGGTGAGGAGGGTGAGCCCCTCCAGCCCGGGCGGGTCGTCGACCGAGCCGGTGGCGAAGCGGAGCTGAATGGAGACGGTGGGATCGGTGGGGCTCCGGAGCTCCACCTGCGCGATGCGGCTCGCCGGATCCGCGGCAGGGTGCGGCTCCCGGCCGGTAGCGGAGGTGCCGTCCGCGCCCCAGTCCGGCTCGAGCGTCCCTGGGGCCGCCGCGGGGGGCGTGGGCGGGCTCCTCCGCGGTCCGGGCGTGGTGGCGGCGCAGGCGAGGCCGAGGGCGAGCCCGGCGCAGAAGGTGATCCTGACCATGCGGTGCAGCAGGGTGGCGGCGCCTGCGGGCGAACCAGACGGCAGGGCGCCGAGCTGGGCGAAGCGGAAGAGCTCCTCGTTCACCGCGGCGCGCCTCGCGGTCCTCCTCGGGCTCGCGCGGCTCATTTCCCGTTTCCCCTGCTCCCGCGGACGCCCGTACCCGAGGCGATGGTCACCGAGACCCGGTTGGCGGGGACGAGGTAGCGGCGCGCGAAGGCGGCGAGGTCCTTCGCCTCCACCTGTGCCGCCCGCTGGAGCAGCGTCTCGAGGAAACCGGGATTCCCGGTGAGGGCGGTGGTGTAGACCAGCCAGAGACCGGTGCGATAGGGGGTGTCGGTCTGCATGAGGACGCTGGAGGCGAGGTTCTCGCGCACGTCGGCGAGGAGCCGCGCGTCGATGGCGCCGCCCGCCACCGCCGCCACCGCCTTCTCGATGGCAACCCGCGCCAGGCGCTCGGCGGCGGGAGCGCGGAGCACGAGCGATGCTCCGAAGAGGAAGGGATCGCGGCGCGGCAGGTACTCGCCGCCGATCGATTCGGCGAGGCGGCGATCGCGGAGCAGCTCCTGGGCGAGGGCCGAGGAGGGGCCGAAGAGGTAGGGCCAGAGCACGAGCTGCACGGCGGTGGCGTCGAGGTCCTCGGCGCCGGGGGTGCGCCAGCCGGTGTAGTGTCGGGGTAAGAGGGGCACGGGCCAGGAGCGGCGCGCCTCGCGGGGCGAGCTCTGCGGCGGCTCCGCGGGCGGTTGGATCGGGGCCGGGGCGGAGGGCGGCCTCCAGGCGCCGTAGTGCTTCTCCAGGGCCTCGAGCACGCTCGCCTCGTCGAAGTCGCCCACCACCAGCACCGTCGCGTTCCCGGGCCTGTAGAACTGATGGTAGAGCTCCTGGCTGGCGCGGTAGCCGCCGGGCATGGCCCGGATGTCGGCGCCGAGGCCCATCGAGGTGTGGCGGTAGGGGTGGCGCGTGAAGGCGAGGGCGCGCACCGCCTCGTGGAGGCGGAAGTCGGGCGAGGCCGCGTCCTTCAGGTAGTCGCCGAGCAGGGCGCGCGCCTCCGCCAGGTACTCCTCCTCCCCGTATTCGAGGTTGGCGAAGCGGTCGGCCTCCAGGGCGATGAGCTCGGGCAGCGACGCCGAGGGCCCGGCAGCCCAGTACGCCGTCACGTCGTCGTCGGTGAAGGCGTTGGCCTCGAGGCCGAGGTCCTTGGTGCTGCGCTCCCACAGGTCGGACGGGTGCTCGCGCGTGCCGCGGAAGTGCAGGCGCTCGAAGAGGTGCGCGTAGCCGCTCCGGCCCGGCGCCACCTCGTCGCGGCTCCCCACCCGGAAGAAGGTGAAGAAGGCCGCGAGCTGCGGCGCCTCCTGCCGGACGAAGAGCAGCTCGACGCCGTTCGCCAGGGTGTGGCGTCTCACTGCGTAGGGGAAGAGCGGGGCGGCGCCCGCTGGCGGCGGGGCTCCCTCGGCCGGAGTCGCGGCCTCCGGCGAAGCCGCGGTCGCCGGACCGAGCGGGACGACCGCGCAGGCGGCGGCGACCGCGAACGCCAGGAGGCGCCTCAAGGGCGCTCGCTCCCGGGCTCTGCGGGTGAGGAACGCGGGGCCGCCGGTGGGAGGCCCGCCGGCCGCAGGGTGGCGAGGGTGGCGCCCCAACCTCCGGCCCCTTCCTCCGCCGCGCGGGAGGAGCTGACCAGCGGCGAACGCGCGAGGATGGCCTCCACCGACCGCCGGAGCGCGCCCGTCCCCTTGCCATGCACGATGCGCACCTCGAGGATTCCGCGCTCGCGGCAGGCGGCGAGCCACTCCGGCACGAGGTCGCCCACCTCGGCCGGCCGGAACGCGTGCAGGTCGAGCGTGCCGTCGATGGCGAGCTCGACCGGCGCGGGCTCGCTGGCCGGGACCGCGGCGCCCTCCTCCCGAGGAGTACCTCTGCGCGCGCGCTGCGCACCCCTCCGCTCGCCGGCTGCCATGCGCTCGATGATAATGGCAAACGTCTGCCCATTGCATGGACCTCTCCGCCCACCTCGCCAAGCTCGCGGCCCTGCTCGACGTGGAGCGCGCCGAGGAGCGCAGCCGGTTGGAGGAGGCGCGCGGCCGGCTCACCCTCCGTGAACGGGAGGCGAGGGGCCTCGCCGTGGCCGGCGTGGAGGCGCTGGAGGAGTCGGGTCTGGCCGGGCGAGCCCTGGTGTCCTTCGGCCACCCCGGCGGTGAGCCGCTGGCTGGTGCGCGGCTCGGGGCGGGAAGCCTGGTGCGCGTCGCGCCTCGCCGGGGGCCACCGCCGGATGAGCCGCCCCGGGGCGTGGTGGCGCGCCGCACCCGCGCGCGCCTGGGGGTGCTCTTCGACGAGCCTCCTCCCGACTGGGTGACCGAGGGGCGCGTGAACCTCGAGCTCGAGCCCTCGGAGGTCACCTTCACGCGGCTCGCCGCCGGGATCTCCCGCCTCCGCGAGACGGCCGAGGGGCACCGCTGGCACCCGGTGCTCCGCGGCGAGGCGCCCCGCTTCCTCGGAGAGGCCGAGGCCGAGCGCCGAGACGCGAGTTTCCGGGGAGTCGAGCGCTCCGGGCGCGCGCTGGGGCCGGAGCAGGAGCGCGCGGTGGACCTCGCCGGCCGCGCCCTCGACCTCGCGCTGGTGCACGGTCCCCCCGGCACCGGGAAGACCACCGTGCTGGTGGAGGTGGTGCGCAGGGCGGTCTTGCGAGGTGAGCGCGTGCTCGCCACCGCCCCGTCGAACCTGGCGGTTGACAACCTGGTGGAGCGGCTGGCGGCGGAAGGGCTCGACGGCGTGCGGGTCGGGCACCCGGCCCGGGTGCTGCCTGCGGTGCTCTCGCACACGCTGGAGGAGCGTGCGGCCGCGCACGAGGCCTCGGGCATCGCCGCCGACCTCGCCGAGCAGGCGCGCCGGCTCCTCCGCTCCGCGCGAAAGCGACACGGGCGACGGGGGCCGGGCCGATTCAGCGAGGCGAGGCAGGCCGAGCGCGAGGCGCGGGCACTCTTCGCCGAGGCGCGAGCCCTGGCCGCGCGCGCGGCGCGTGAAACCATCGCGCGGGCGCCAGTGGTGCTCGCCACGCTCTCCTCGCTCGACGGGCCGGCCCTGGCGGGGAGCCGCTTCGATCTCGCCGTCGTCGACGAGGCCACCCAGGCGGTCGAACCGGCGCTCTACCTCGCCCTCCTCCGCGCGGGCCGCGCCGTACTGGCAGGCGACCACCTCCAGCTTCCGCCGACCGTGCTGTCGAAGGAGGCGCAGGAGGGTGGCCTCGGGGTCTCGCTGTTCGAGCGGCTCGTCGCGGCGCTGGGCCCCGAGGCGCGGGTCACGCTCCTCGAGCAGCACCGGATGCACGAGGCCATCATGCGCTTCCCGTCCGAGGCGCTGTACGGAGGGGCGCTGCGAGCTCACCCGTCGGTGGCCTGCCGCGCGCTGGACGCGGCGCCCTTCGAGCTCGTGGACACCGCCGGCCGCGGCTTCGAGGAGGCGACGCCGGAGGGCTCCGACTCGCGGGAGAACGAGGGCGAGGCCGCGCTCTGCGCCCGCGAGGTGGAACGGCTGCTCGCGCTCGGGGTCGCCGCGGCCGAGGTGGCGGTGATCGCCCCCTACGACGCCCAGGTGCAGCGTCTCCGGCAGCTGCTCGCCGCCCGCCTGGAGGAGGGGCTGGAGGTGGACACCGTCGACGGCTTTCAGGGCCGGGAGAAGGAAGCGGTGGTGCTCTCGCTGGTGCGCTCCAATCCGGAGGGCGAGGTGGGCTTCCTCGCGGACGTGCGCCGGATGAACGTGGCGCTCACCCGGGCGCGGGCCAAGCTGGTGGTGGTGGGCGACGGCGCCACGCTCGCCAGCCACCCGTTCTACGCGCGCTTTCTCGAGCACGCCGAGCGAGCAGGCGCCTGGAGAAGCGCCTGGGAGCGCGGCGAGGCATGAGGGCTCCCGCGAGGTGGGAGAGTGGACCCTCGAGGGGGCGGTGTGGTAGCCACTCGCGTCATGCCCGACACCCGCGAGGAGGAGCGCCTGCCGGGGCGGAACGACCTCCTCGTGGACGCCATCCCGGGGACGGTGCGGGAGGCGCTGGAATCGCACCGGTTCGGGGTCCAGTACGAGCCGGTGGTGGAGCTGAAGAGCGGCGCCCCTTGCGGCTTCGAGGCCCTGGCCCGCTTCGAGGCGCGCGACGGCTCTCCCCTCGACACGACCGGCGTCTTCTCGACCCTCCACACCGACCCCGCCCTCTTCGCCGATGTCGAGCTCTCGCTGAAGCGCCTCCAGCTCGAGCGCTCCCCGGGCTCGGTGCTGTTCCTCAACGTGGACCCCGAAGGCTACGCCGCCTGCGGCGCGCTCGGCCTCCCGCTGCTGGAGCTCCTGGCGGGCTTTCGATCCGGCGTCGTGGTGGAGATCATCGAGAACATGGGGCGGAGCGACGCCGGGTGCATCCGCACGCTCATCCGCGAGCTGGCGCACTCGGGCCTCGACGTCGCGCTCGACGACCTCTTCGCCCCGAACGCGCTCGTCTCGCTGGACAGCCTGGTGCGGGTGCAGTACCTGAAATTCGACCGCAGCACCCTGCGCGCGAGCATGGACCTGCGCCACCGGGCGCTGGTGGAGGCGCTGCTCGGCCTGGCGCGCCGCCTCGGCGTGCGGACGGTGCTGGAGGGCGTGGAGACGCAGACCGACCTCGCCTACGCCGCGCTCCTGGGTGTGGACCTCGTGCAGGGGCACCTCTTCCGCGAGGACTTCGTGAACGTCCTGCCGCGCCACCGGGCGTGATCCGCTCCTCCTTCCAGCTCACCCCGGGAGTCGGATCGCACCGCGAGCGCCTCCTGTGGGAGGCGGGCTGCACCGGGTGGGACCTGTTCGGGCCCGCGCGCCCGCTGCCCCGGAGCTGCAAGCTCTCCCCCTCCCTGCGCGAGCGGCTCTGCGCCGCGGTGGCGGTGGCGCGCGAGCACCTCGCCGCAGGCGACGCCGAGGCGCTCGCCGCCATGCTCCCCTGCCGCGAGCGGTGGCGGCTCTATGCGGCCTTTGCGCCCGACGCCGCCTTCCTCGACATCGAGACCGACGGCGGCGACACGGTCACCGCGGTGGGCGTGCTCGACCGCGAGGGCCCCCGCATCTTCCTGCGCGGCCGCGACCTGCCCGCCTTCCTCGAGCGCGCGGAGAGCTGGAAGCTGCTCGTCACCTACAACGGCCTCTCCTTCGACGTGCCGGTGCTGGAGCGCACCTTCCCCGCCTGGCGGCCGCCGCGAGCCCACGTGGACCTCCGCCACCTGTGGGCCCGGCTCGGCCACCGCGGCGGGCTGAAGCTGCTCGAGGCCGCGACCGGTGTCGGCCGCCCCGCGCACCTCTGCGGGCTCGACGGGCTGGCGGCGGTGAGGCTCTGGCGGCTCCACGAGGAGGGCGACCCGCGCGCCCTGCGGCTCCTCGCCGAGTACAACCTCTACGACGCGGTGAATCTGAAGGCGCTCATGGCCCTCGGCTACAACCGGATGCTCTCGCGCCTTTCGCTGCCGGGAGCCGAGGTGGAGCCCTGGCACCGCGGCGACGCGCTCTACGACATCTCGAAGACGCTGCTCGCGCTCTGAGCCGGGTCCTTGGTCCCCGCCGGTCGCCCTGCGATACAATTCGCGACCCCATGAGCGAGATCACCCCCGAAGTCGTCGCCCGCCACGGCTTCACCCCCTCGGAGTACGAGGAGGTGAAGCGCCACCTCGGCCGCGAGCCGAACCTCACCGAGCTCGGGGTCTTCTCGGTCATGTGGAGCGAGCACTGCTCCTACAAATCGTCGCGCGCCCACCTCGGCAAGCTGCCCACGGAGGGCCCGCGCGTGCTGCAGGGCCCGGGGGAGAACGCGGGGGTGGTCGACCTCGGCGACGGGCTCGCCGTCTGCTTCAAGATGGAGAGCCACAACCACCCGAGCTTCATCGAGCCCTACCAGGGCGCCGCCACGGGGGTGGGCGGCATCATGCGCGACGTCTTCACCATGGGAGCGCGCCCGGTGGCCAACGCCGACGCCCTGCGCTTCGGCGACCCCTCCCACCCGAAGACGGCGATCCTGCTCGAGGGCGTGGTGGCCGGCATCGCCGGCTACGGCAACTGCATGGGCGTCGCCACCGTGGCGGGCGAGGTGGCCTTCCACCCCAGCTTCGATGGCAACCCCCTGGTGAACGCCTTCACCGCCGGTATTCTCCCCTCCGACAAGATCTTCCGCGGCAAGGCGGCCGGGGTGGGCAATCCCGTCATGTACATCGGCGCCAAGACGGGGCGCGACGGAATCCACGGCGCCACCATGGCCTCCGCAGAGTTCGACGCCACCACCGAGGAGAAGCGCCCCACCGTGCAGGTGGGCGACCCCTTCATGGAGAAGCTCCTCCTCGAGGCGTGCCTGGAGCTCTTCCGAACCGACGCCATCGTCGGTATCCAGGACATGGGGGCGGCCGGGCTCACCTCCTCGTCGGTGGAGATGGCGGGGCGGGCCGGCAACGGGCTCGACCTCTACATCGACCAGGTGCCGCGCCGCGAGGAGGGGATGACGCCCTACGAGGTGCTCCTCTCCGAGTCACAGGAGCGCATGCTCCTCGTGGCGGCCCGTGGCCGGGAGGAGGAGGTCCGGCGAATCTGCGAGAAGTGGGACCTCGACGTCGCGGTGGTGGGCGTCGTGACCGGCAGCGGGAGGTGGCGCATCCTCTCCGGCGACACCGTGGTGGCCGACCTGCCGGTGGCGCCGCTCACCGAGAGCGCGCCCCGGTACGAGCGCCCCTTCTCGCCGCACCCGGCCCTCCCCGCCCTGCACGCCTTCGACCCGCTTCAGCTCCCCGAGCCGGCCGACCTCGCGGCGGTGCTGCTCACCCTGGTGGGCGACCCCACCATCGCCTCGAAGGAGTGGGTCTACCGCCAGTACGACCACATGGTGCGGCTGGTGGGGGCGGTGCGGCCGGGCGGCGACGCCGCGGTGGTGCGTCTCGCGCTCTCGGAGCCGGCGCACGCGCGCAAGGGCCTGGCCTTTTCGCTGGGGGTGAACTCCCGCTGGTGCTTCCTCGACCCGCGGCTCGGGGCCATGCACGCCGTGGCCGAGTGCGCACGCAACATCGCCTGCGTGGGTGGCGAGCCGCTCGCCATCACCGACTGCCTCAACTTCGGCAACCCCGAGAAGCCTGAGATCATGTGGCAGCTGGTGGAGGCCATCGAGGGCCTGGCCGAGGCGTGCCGGGCCCTCGGCACCCCGGTCGTCTCCGGCAACGTCTCGCTCTACAACGAGACGGAGGGGAAGGGCATCCTCCCCACGCCCATGGTGGGCATGGTGGGGCTCGTCGAGCCCGTGGAGCGGAGCTGCGGCTCGGCCTTCCGCCAGGCGGGCGACGTGGTGGCGCTGGTGGGTGCGGTGCTGCGCGAGCGGGTGGGGCCGGCGGGGGAGATGGGGGGCAGCGCGTACCTCTCCGCCGTGCACGGGGTGGAGGCGGGCCGGCCGCCGGCCCTCGACCTCGACCGGGAGAAGGCGGTGCAGGCCACGGTGCGACGCGCGGTGAAGGAGGGTGTGCTCTCCTCGGCCCACGACTGCAGCGACGGCGGCCTGGCGGTGGCGCTCGCCGAGTGCTGCATGATGGCACCGCCTCCGCCCGGCGGCGGCCCCACCGGGTGGCTCGGCGCCGCCCTCCGGGTGCCGTTCCCGGCGCGGAAGGACTTCGTGCTCTTCGGGGAGAGCGCGAGCCGGGTGGTGGTGTCGCTCCCGCCGTCCGCGATGGAGCGCCTGGAGGCCATCGCCCGCGAGGAGGGCGCTCCGCTGGTGGTGCTGGGGGCGGTCGGGGGCGACCGCCTGGAGATCCAGGGAGCACTCTCGGTGGAGGTCACCGCGCTCGGAGAGGCCTGGCGGGCAGCGCTGCCGGCGGTGGTGGCGGGACGCGGCGGGCGAGCGGTCGTGCCGCAGGGCGCGGCCTCCGCTGCGGGGTGAGCGGCCGTGCGCGGCCCCCCGCCGGGTGCGATGCGCGCGCACGCGCTCGGCCGGACGCACCTCCCCAGTGCGGCCCTGCTCTCCCGGGGCAAAAGCAGTAGCATGCCGTGGCCTGGCCGGGCCGAAGGGAGCGCGGCACGGGGTGAGCGGCGGCGTGCTTCGCCGGTGACCGAAGAGGGGTGAGGAATGGACGTGCCGAGCGACCTTGTGAGCTTCGCCGCAGCTTTCGACCGCGCCGCCGGAGTGCGCCTCGGCTCGGCCGAGCGCTTCACCCGGGCGATGCCGCAGCTCTTCCCCTCCTCCCTCCGCTCCTGCAATCTCGGCGCCCGGCCCGATCGCAAGCTCTTCGTGCTGGTGGCGCGCTTCGAGAAGGCGCATTTCGGGGAAGGCGAGCGGCGCCGCCTCGACTTCTGGTGCGGGAGGGCGGGGGTGCGGGCGAGCGCGCTCGACGAGCTGGGCGAGACCCAGCGAGGCGCCTTCGCCGCCGCGTTCGAGCGGTGCGAGCCGCGGCGCGGCGACATCGCGCCCGCCGCGCTGCTCGGGGAGAGCGCGCGCTTCTTCACCGCCATGGGGGCTCCGGTCGACCGCTGGCTCGACGAGCGCGGCCCGGTCCTCGCGCTCGAGGTGGGCGGCGCCGGGTGGGCCGGGGTGGCCTACGAGGAGCAGGAGCGGACGCTGTTTCTGCCGGGACAGCTCGCGCCGCCGGTGGGCGACGTCCTCACCCTGGCGCTCCGCTTCCCGGGTGCCGACCGGCCCCTCGAGGCGCGCGCCAGGGTGCAGCAGGTGCGCAGCCCGGAGGAGGCCGGGCCCGGCCAAGGCATGGTGGGCTTCACCCTGGAGCTCACGCACGCTCCCCCCGCCATGACCGAGGCGCTCGCGGCCCAGACGCCGCGCCGAGAGGCCCCGCGCGGCCGCGAGCAGCGCCTCTTCCAGCGCTACGCGGTGAGGGCTCCGGTGCTCGTCGCCCCGCTGGGCGGGCCGGGCGAGGCAGCCGCGGTCACGCCCCAGGTGCCGGTGGCCCTGGGGGAGCTCGCGAGCGAGCTCGACGGGCAGAATCCGTTCCCCCGTGCGCGGATCGACTACGAGAGCGAGGACGACCTCGCCGCCGACTTCGTCTGCGAGAACATCTCGCAGGGCGGCGCCTTCGTCCGCACCGCCCGCCCCTCCCCGGTGGGCACGCGCCTCTCGCTCTCCATGCGACTCCCCACCGGCGACGAGATCGCCGGGCCGGCGGTGGTGGTGGTGGTGAAGGAAGGGGGCATGGGCGTCCGCTTCGAGCTCTCCGGCGCGGGCCAGGAGCAGCTCGCCGTGGCGCTGGCGCAGCTCTCGGCGCGGCCCCGCCGCGTGCTGGTGGTGGACGACGACGAGCTCGTCCGTCGGATGCTGCGCGACGCCTTCCAGGAACGCGGCTTCGAGGTGCTCACCGCCAGTGACGGCGCCGCCGGCCTCGCCACGGTGGTGGACGAGCTGCTCGCCCTCGACCTCCTGGTCACCGACCTCGCCATGCCGAACATGGACGGCCAGACCTTCATCCGCACCATCCGCGGGGCGGGCGGGGAGTCCGACCTGGCCATCGTGGCCATGACCGGGGGCGTCGACTCCGGGCTGGAGAAGCGCCTCGAGCGCGAGGGAGCCGACGCCGTCCTCGACAAGGAGCTCGGCGCCGAGATCATCGCCCGCGCCGCCGACGCCGTGCTGGAGCGAAAGCGCGCCAGGAAGCGGTGAACCCACTCTCCTCGGACACCGCCGCGCTCGCCGCCTCACCCGATGAGGAGAGGCCACCAGCGGGAGCTCGCGCTCACGGCACGAGCAGCCGCGCCCCCAGTCCGCAGACGACCCCGAGCGCGCTCCCCACCACCACGTCGAGCGGGTAGTGGGCGCCCAGGTAGACGCGCGAGGCCGCGATGCCGAGGGCGAGCAGCATCGCCAGCGACCCGGCCCCGAGGGGCTCGCCCGCCAGCGCCACCGCCACGGCGAAGGCGGCCGCGCTGTGTCCCGAGGGGAAGGAGAAGGCGTCCGGATTCTCGGAGAGCGCCTCGAACCCCTCGATGGCCGTCGAGGGTCGCCGGCGGTTGAGGGAGCGCTTCAGGAGCTGCGACGAGAAGGCGCCGAGCGCGCTGCCGGCGGCGAGCCGCAGGCCGATGTGGAGGGGCGCCGGCCGGTGCAGGGCCACCAGCGCCAGCCCCGCCGCGGTCCAGCTCCGAGCGTCGCCGGCGCGGGTGAGGAGCCGCGCCAGCCGGGTGCGCCACGGCCCGTGATAGTGGCGGAAGTGCAGGAGGAGCCGCTCGTCCCAGCCGAGGAGTCGCGCCAGCCTGGCCACCCGCGCCGGCTCCGCGGGCGCGCCATGGAGGGCGCCTTCGACCACCGCCAGCTCGAGCTCGCGACGTTCCATGTTCATCATCCTCCGGGCCCAAGGCGGCGAGCCCACGGCTCTCCGGTAACGTTCCGGTGAAGCTCTTTCATCGCTCGGTGTCGGGGCTCGTCGCGCCTCGCGCCTCGCCGAGCGGCCCCCCGTCCACCAGGCCCGTGAGGTCCCCGGGAGGGGCGAGGCCGAGCGCCTGGGCCTGGTGCGCCCCCGCCAGGAGCTGACGCGGGAGCGGGTCCGCGGTGGGCTCCATGTGCTCGAAGGCGTCGCGCAGCACCGCCTCGGGGAGCGGGTGTCCGGTGAGCTCGCCATAGCGCGCGTTGGCGGCGCGAGCGAACGGCTCCGGCTCACGCTTCCACCGCTCGGTGAGGGCGAGGTGCGCGCGCAGGAAGGCCACCACGTCACCGCGCCGGCTGCGAAGGGCGCGGGCGCTCGCCACCACCACGGTGGAGGGGAACCGCCGATCCTCCCAGAGGTCGCGCTCGTCGAGGAGGGTGACGGCGCCCGCCTCCGAGCGGAGGCGCGCGCCCCACGGCTCGGGGATCCAGGCCGCGGCGAGGTCTCCTCGGCGGAAGAGGCCCAGCACGTCGGCGCTGGCGAGGGGGGTCACGTTCACCTGGGAGGGCTTTTCACCGATGGCGAATCCCTCCCTGCGCAGCCAGGCGCGGAGGGCGACGTCCTGGCTGCTTCCGAGCTGCGGCGAGGCGACGCGCCGGCCCGTGAGCTGCGCGGGCGCATTCACCCCTGGTGCGGCTACCAGCTGCGCGCCGCCCGACACGGCCCCCGCCACCACCCGCAGCGCCTCGCCGCGCGAGCGCAGGAAGGCGAGGCTCGCCGGGGCGGGCCCCACGTAGCAGACGTCGAGGTCGCCGGCGAGGAGCGCCTCCATGGCCAAGGGACCGGCGCGGAACTGCCGGGCCAAGACGCCCTTGCCGAGCGCGCGCTCGAAGGTGCCGTCTCCCGTGCCGACCAGCGCCTGGGCATGGGTGAGGTTCGGAAAGAACCCGAGCCGGAGAGGTCCGCCCGGCGGTGGGGCGCCCCGGCAGGCGGCGAGCGCCACGAGCCCCGATGCCAGCGCCACCGCGGCGAAGGACGCCTTCGGGCTCATGCCGGCTCGCCCAGCCCCCACCGCGCCCTGAGCCGGAGCTCGGCCACCCGGAAGAGGATGCGGTCCACGGCGGTGCCCACCGCCACGATGGCCACCATCACCGCCATCACCTGGGCCACGTCGAGCAGCTCGCGACCCTGCTGGAGGAGCTGCCCCAGGCCCCCGGCCACGAAGAGCAGCTCGCCCGCCATGAGCGCGCGCCAGGCGAAGCTCCACCCCAGCTTGAGGCCGGTGACGATGCCCGGGAGCGCCGCGGGGAGGAGCACGCCGAGGTGGAAGCGCAGGCCGCGGATGCCGAAGACGCCCGAGGCGCGCAGGAGGAGCGGGGCGATGCTTGCGACGCCGTCCTCGGTGGCGACGGCGATCCCCAGCAGCGACCCCATGAGCACCACGAAGACGATGGCGCGCTCGGAGAGACCGAACCAGAGGAGCGCCAGCGGGAGCCAGCAGATGGAGGGGAGCGCCTGCAGGCCCACCACCAGCGGGCGGACGGCGCTCCGGAAGCCGCGCCTGCGCGCCAGGGTGATGCCGAGCGGCACGCCGGCCAGCACGGCGAGGCCGTACCCCTGCGCCAGTCGCGCGAACGAGCGGAGGAGAGCGTCGCCCAGCCGGCCGTCGGCCGCCATGGCGCCGAGGCTGCGCGCCACCGCCAACGGCCCGGGAAAGAGGTAGCTGGGCCAGAGGCGGAGCCTGGAGAGGAGAGCCCACAGGACGAGCAGGGCGAGCACCGACGCCGTCGAGCGCGCCGCTTCCGCTCTCCAGGGCCGCGGGCTTGTCTGCATCACGGACCGTCTCCTTTCGAGGCGCGGCCTGGGGCTCCGTCGCACGCCCTTGCCTCGCCGATGAGCGTCCGGATGTGCCGCGAGAGCTCCACCAGCACCTCGTCGTCCGGGTCGCGCGGCCGCGGGAGGTGGACCTCGAGGTCCTGCAGCACGCGGCCCGGCCGTCCGGCCATCACCACCACCCGGTCACCCAGCACCAGCGCCTCCCGGATGTTGTGGGTGACGAAGACCACCGTCTTTCGGTCGCGCACCCAGATGCGCTGCAGGAGCTGGTGCATGTCGGAGCGCGTCTGGGCGTCGAGCGCGCCGAAGGGCTCGTCCATGAGCAGCACCGAGGGGTCGAGCGCCAGCGCCCGCGCCAGCGAGACGCGCATCTGCATGCCGCCCGAGAGCTGATGCGGCAGCGAGCGCTCGAAGCCGGCGAGGCCCACCTGTCCGATGAAGTCGTCGGCCCTGGCCAGGGCCGAGGGCCGGTCGAGCCCCTGCGCGCGCAGCACGAAGGTGAGGTTCTGGCGCACCGAGAGCCAGGGGAAGAGGGCCGGCTCCTGGAAGACCATCATGCGGTCCGGCCCCGGCCCCTTCACCTCGCGCCCGTCGATGGAGATGTGCCCTCCCGAGGGCTTCACCAGGCCGGCGAGGGCGTAGAGCAGGGTGGATTTTCCACAGCCGGAGGGGCCGAGCAGGCAGACGAACTCGCCCGAATGCACCTCCACGTTCACGTCGCGCAGCGCCACGACCTCGCGCCCCACCCCGCCGAAGGCGTGATCGACGCGCCACATGGCGAGCTTCGCCAGCCCCGTCTTGCCCCGGGAGGGGACGAGGAGCAACGGCCGCTTGCGGAGCCATCTGCGGAAGAGCGCCAGCACGGCCCCCCATGGTGTGTCGCGCCGCGCCGTCTTGCTCGACCCGCGAACTGCCCAGGTGGGGTAGTGCCCTCACCCTGGGCCCGCAAGCCCGGCGCTTTGAAGCGGGGCGCGCGTAGGCAGCCCGGCCGAAGGGCCGCCGAACCTTGCGTAGCCTTCCGACGTCTGCCGGCTACACGCGAGAGCCCCAATAGACCGCGAGCCGACACCGTATCCCCCCGTTTTGCACCTCAATCGCCTTCTCGGGCGCCCTCGCCAACCTGAAAAGCATCCCCCCCGGCGCCACCACGGCCGCCCTCCATCCTGACCACCGGTCCATCAACCCGGCGAGCGCCCCCCACGCCGACTCCACCTCCGCGTCCAGCCGCACCCCGTACGGCGGGTTCACGGTCAGCAACCCATGCTCGAAGGGGGGCGAGAGCTCGGCCGCATCGGCGCGCTCGAAGTGGATGGCCCCCTCCGGCAGCCCCGCCGAGGCAGCGTTCTTCTGCGCGAGGCGCAGCGCCCCGCCGTTGCGGTCGGAGGCGTGGATGGCGAAGGGCGGCGCTCGCAGCCCCGCCGCCAGGCGCTCGCGCACGGAGGCGGTGCGCTTCGGGTCGTGGCCCGGCCACCCCTCGAAGGCGAAGCTCCGCCCGTGGCCCGGCGGGTGACGCGAGGCGATGGCGTACGCCTCGAGGGCGATGGTTCCCGAGCCGCACATGGGGTCGAGGAGCGGCTCCTCGCCGGTGTAACCCGCGGCGCGCAGGAGCCCCGCCGCCAGCGTCTCGCGGAGCGGCGCCGCCCCCACGCGCGCCCTCCATCCCCGGCGGAAGAGCGGCGAGCCGGCCGCGTCGAGCGAGAGCGAGCCGTTCGCCCCGCGCCGCCGCGCGGTGAGGGGCGCCCAGCGGCCGTACCGGTGCTGCGCGCTGGCGAGCGCCTCCGGGAGACCTTCCGCGGGTCCATCGAACAGGCGGAGCGCGACCGCGTCGGCGAGGCGTGACCCCACGCACGCCACCGCCATCGCATCCTCCCCCCGCGCCAGCACCCCTCCTGCGAGCGGCCTCGCCTCGAGGCCCAGCTCGGCGAGCTCCTCGGCAAGGAGCTGCTCCAGCCCGGGCGCGCAGGCGGCGAAGAGGCGCTGCCCCCCGTCGCCCGATCGTCCGCGCGCCTGCGCCGGGATAGGTCGATCCACGGCCGGAGAGCCTACACCGCCCGCCGCTGTCGCTGGCCTCGCGACCGCGTTTCCGCTAAACAACGGCCGCGCCGCGCGCCAAACGCTCGCGCCGGCCGCCCCTCTCATGATCTCCGTACAGAACGTCAGCAAGGCCTTCGGGCCCAAGAAGCTCTTCGAGGACGTGAACGTCACCTTTCCGCCCGGGCAGCCGCTACGGCCTCACCGGACCGAACGGCGCCGGCAAGACGACCTTCATGAAGATCCTCTCCGGCGACGAGGAGGCCGACAGCGGCCAGGTCCAGCGCCCGCGGCGACTGGGCATCCTCCGGCAGGACCAGTTCGCGCTACGAGGACGTCCGGGTGCTCGACGTGGTGCTCATGGGCCACCGGCCGCTCTGGGACGCCATGCAGGAGAAGGAGCGCTTGCTGGAGAAGAAGGAGATCTCCGACGAGGACGGCCACCGGCTGGGCGAGCTGGAGGGCGTCATCGCCGAGGAGGACGGCTACACCGCCGAGGCCGACGCGGCCGAGCTGCTCGACGGCCTGGGCATCCCCGCCGAGGCGCACGAGCAGCCGATGCGCAGCCTGGCCGGCGGCTACAAGCTGCGCGTGCTCCTCGCGCAGGCGCTCTTCGGCAAGCCGCAGGCGCCTGCTCCTCGACGAGCCCACCAACAACCTCGACATCGAGTCGATCCGCTGGCTGGAGGGCTTCCTCCACGCCTACGAAGGGGTGCTCGTCACCATCTCGCACGACCGGCACTTCCTGAACGCCATCTGCACCCACATCGCCGACATCGACTACGAGACGATCATCACCTACACCGGCGGCTACGACGACATGGTCCGGCAGAAGGGCCAGGTGCGCTCGCGGGTCGAGTCGGAGAACGCCGAGAAGCAGAAGAAGATCGCCCAGCTCCAGGACTTCGTGGCCCGCTTCCACGCCGGCACGCGCGCCTCGCAGGTGCAGAGCCGCATCCGGGCCATGGGCAAGCTCAAGCTCGACGACCTCAAGCGCTCCAACATCGCCGCGCCCTTCATCAAGTTCGAGGTGGAGAAGCCCTCCGGGCAGCAGACGCTCACCCTGGAGGCCATCGACAAGAGCTACGGCCGGCGCCAGATCGTCCCGCCCTTCTCGCGCCATCGTCACCCGGGGCGAGAAGGTCGCCATCATCGGCAAGAACGGCGTGGGCAAGACCACGCTGGTGCAGATGCTGGTGGGCGAGCTCCCGCCCGACGCCGGCGAGGTGAGGTGGGGCCACCAGGCCATCGCCCGGCTACCTGCCGCAGGACCAGACCGGCCTCATCCGGCCCGGTACCACGGCCTTCGGCTGGCTGCGCGAGCTGGAGGACGACCTCACCAACGAGGAGATCTCCGGGCTCCTCGGCCGCATGCTCTTCTCGGGCGAGGAGCGCATGAAGCCCACCGCCACGCTCTCCGGCGGCGAGACGGTGCGGCTGCTCCTCTCGAACCTCATGCTCACGAAGGACAACGTGCTGGTGCTCGACGAGCCGACCAACCACCTCGACCTCCAGTCCATCGCCTCGCTGGGCGAGGGTCTCTCGCGCTACGAGGGCACGGCCTTCGTCGTCACCCACGACCAGCAGCTCATCGGCGAGGTGGCCACGCGCATCTGGGTGCTCAGGGAGGAGGAGCCCATCCTCGACTTCAACGGCACCTTCGACGAGTTCGTCGAGAAGCATCCGGATCTGGCGACGCATCACCGCTAGAGCGAGGGATGCGCCCCGCCCATGCGCCGGAGAGTGAAGTCACCCGAGGTGAAGCGAGAGCTCGCGCCGGGGCAGTCGCGCGCGCTCCTCGCCGAGCTGCACCTCCTCGACCGGAACGGCGACCTGCAAGCGGACAGCCTGCGCAAGCTCAAGCAGGTGAACCACCTCGTGCGGCTCGTCGCCCCGGCGCTGGAGGACGTGCTGGCGCGCTTCGGCGATCCGGTGATCGTCGATTGCGGCGCGGGCAAGGGCTACCTGGGCTTCATCCTGTACGAGCTCTTCGTCGGCCCGGCCGGCAAGGGGCGCATCCTCTCCATCGAGCCCAGGCCGGAGCTCGACGCGCGACGCCGAGGCGCGAGCGCGCAGGCTGGGGTACGAGCGGATGAGCTTCCTCACCGCCACGCTCGAGGAGGCCGGGCCCGCGCTCCCGCCGCGGGTCCACCTCGTCACGGCGCTGCACGCCTGCGACACCGCCACCGACGACGCGCTCCTCCTCGCCCTCCGCCACGGCGCCGACCACGTGGCCGTGGTGCCCTGCTGCCAGGCCGAGGTGGCCGAGCAGCTCTCCCGGGTGCAGGCCGACGCGCCGGGAGTCTCGCCCGCGCTGTGCTCGCTGCACGCCCACCCCTGGCACCGGCGCGAGCTCGGCTCGCACCTCACCAACGTGGTGCGGGCGCTGGCGCTCGAGGCGCACGGCCACCGGGTCACGGTGACCGAGCTCGCCGGCTGGGAGCACGCGATCAAGAACGAGCTCATCCTGGGCGAGAAGGTGCGCGCGCGGAGCGCCGAGGCCGAGCAGCGGCTCCGGGCGCTGCTCACCGCCGCCGGCGTGAGGCCGAAGCTCGCCAGGGCGCTGGGGCTGGGTTGAGGCGCGCCGCCGACAATCCTGGCTGGTCGACGGGGGATGGCCCCCGCGCTACGGCGCCTCCTCCACCTGTTCCACCACCGGCTCCCGCCCAACGGCCTGCACCACCCCGGTGGTGATGGCCGGGAGGTAGGTGATGAGCAGGACGCCCACCGCCATGATGACGAGGAAGGGCAACGCCTGGCGGTAGAGGTAGGGCAGGGGCTTGCGGAAGCGCGAGGCGGAGAGAAAGAGGTTGAGCCCCATCGGCGGGCAGAGGAAGCCGAGCTCCAGGTTCGCGAGGAACACCACCCCGAGGTGGATGGGCTCGATGCCGTAGGCCACCCCCAGCGGCGCCACCAGCGGCGCCAGCACGATGATGGCGGAGTAGATCTCGAGGACGCTTCCCAGCACGAGCAGCGCCACGTTGAGCACCAGCAGGAAGAGGAGCGGGCTCCGCACGTGGGTGGTCATCCAGTCGACGAGCTGGGTGGGCACTTCGGCGTCGACGAGCCAGTTGGTGAGGCCGAGCGCCACCCCGAGCAGGATGACCACCGCGCCCACCAGCATGGCCGCGTGGGCGAGCACGCCCGGGAGCTCGCGCGGGCCGAGCTCGCGGAAGACCACCATCTCCACCACGAGCGCGTAGACCACAGCCAGCGCCGAGGCCTCCACCACCGTGGCGTAGCCGCTCACGATGGCGAGGATGACCAGCGCCGGCAGCCCCAGATCCCACTTCGCGTCCCACAGGGCCGTCCAGCGCCTCCCGCCCCTGGAACGGCTGGCGCGGGACGCGCGCGCGGACGCCCGATCCAGACCCCGTAGGCCGCCACCAGGAGCATCATGAGCAGGCCCGGGAGGAGGCCGCCGAGGAAGAGGTGCTCGATGGGCACCTGCGCCACCACCCCGTAGAGAATCACTGGAAGTGAAGGAGGAAAGAGCAGGCCGAGCGAGCCGGCCGCGGTCACCAGGCCGAGCGAGAAGCCCTCCGGGTACCCCTCCTCCAGCAGCGTGGGCAGGACGAGGCCGCCCAGGGCGAGGATGGTGACGCCCGAGGCGCCGGTGAAGGTGGTGAAGACCGCGCAGACGAAGACCGCCATCACCGCCAGGCCGCCCGGTGCCCAGCCGAAGAGCCCCTTGTAGGCGCGCACCAGCCGGCGTGCGGCGCCCCCCTCGGCGAGCACGTAACCCGCCACCGTGAGGAGCGGGATGGCCGGCAAGGTGGAGCTGGTGACGAGCCCGAGGGTGTTGGTCGGCACCGCGGCGATGGGCGTCCCGTCGCGCCAGAAGAGGGCCATCGCCACGCCGGCCATCACCACGAAGACCGGGGCGCCGAGCAGGAATCCGGCGAGGAGCACGAGGAGGAGGACGTTCGCCAGCCAGGCGGCGGGGGCCACCGCGCCGAGCGCCAGCGTTGCCCCGGCGGCCCCGAGCGCGAGCAGCACGTCGAGGTACCGGCGCCTCGCCTCGCCGTCCTCTTTTCGCCAGGCGAAGCGGAGCGCCATGAGCGCCGAGCCGATTGGCATGATGAGCTCGCTCACCCAGAATCGGGATGCCGAAAGGCAGCGTCCGATCGGAGGTGCGCTCCACCAGGACGAGCTCGAGCGCTGCCCATGCGAGCAGCGCGCACACGGCCGTGGAGACCATGCGCGAGAGGAGGGAGGCGGCGCGGCGCGGCAGCCCGGCGGGGATGGCCTCGCGGGTGGAGAGCGCCAGATGCCGCCCCGCCCCGGTGGCGAGCACCGCCCCCAGGAAGCCCACCCACAGGGTGAGGTGGCGCACCAGCACGCCCGATCCCGGGAAGCCGCGCCCGAGGAAGCGCCGCGCCAGCGTCTCGCCGGTGGGGATGAGGGCCATGGCGAGGAGGAGCACGCCCACCGCCAGGCCCTCCGCGCTCCGGAGCCAACCGGCCGGCGAGGGCGCCGGCTCGACGTAGCCGGGCGTTTCACGCAGGGTGGGTTCGTGGCCGTGGTTCAAGGGAGCTCCCGAAAAGGCTGGCCTCCCCGGCGGGGGCGCCGCCGGTTGAATAATCGCCTGCCCGGCCCTATCACTAGCACGCACCCGGCTCCCGGGCCTCGGCGCCTCCGGCAGGCGCCGAGCCCTTCGACCTCCATCTCACTCCACCAGCGGCGACGCCGGTCGCGAAGGACAGAGCGTGAACCTCGAGCTCGCCTCGCTCCCCGCGGCAGCCCTCCTCACGGTGCTCCTCGGGTGCTCGGTGAACAAGGCCGTGGCGAACGCCGTCGCGGACAACGCCTCGGGCGGGGTCTACGCGCGCGACGACGACCCCGAACTGGTGAGGGCGGCGGTCCCCTTCGGCCTCAAGACCATGGAGGGCCTGCTGGAGAAGCAGCCCGAGCACGAGGGCCTCCTCCTCGCGCTCGCCTCCGGCTTCACCCAGTACGCCTACGCCTACGTGCAGGGCGACGCGGAAGCGGCCGAGCTCGCCGGGCGCTTCACCGAGGCGCGCGCCCTGCGCGATCGCGCCCGCAGGCTCTACCTCCGGGCGCGCGACTACGGCCTGCGCGGGCTCGAGGCGCGGCACGAGGGCATGGCGAAGGCGCTCCGCGGCGTTCGCGACCTCGGCCCCAAGCTCGAGCGCGCCGAGCGGGAGGACGTGCCGTTCCTCTACTGGACGGCGGCGAGCTGGGCGCTCGCCATCTCGAACGGCAAGGACTCGATGGCGCTCGTGGCCCAGCTCCCGGTGCCGGGCGCCCTCGCCACCCGCGCCCTGGCGCTCGACCCATCCTGGGACGAGGGCACGCTCCACGAGTTCTTCATCTCCTGGGAGGCGGCCCAGGGAGGGCCGGACGGCGCGGCACGCGCCCGCGAGCACCTCGACCGCGCGCTCGAGCTCTCCCGCGGGCGGAAGCTCGGGCCGCTCGTCTCCTACGCCGAGGCGGTCGCCGTGCCGCAGCAGGACCGCGCGAAGTTCAAGAAGCTCCTGGGCCGCGTGCTCGCCGCCGACCCCGATGCCGACCCGCCTCACCGCCTAGCCAACGTGCTCGCCCAGCGGCGGGCGAAGCTGCTCCTCGCCCACGCCGACGAGCTTTTTGCTGAATGACTGTCCGTGAAATCGGGGCGGCCTCCGCTCCGGCCGCTCCACCGAAAGGAAGGCCTCTTCCCTTGCTGCGCAAGCTCCCGCTCGCCCTCGTCCTCGCGGCTCTCGCCCCACTCGCGCGCGCGGCGCCCACCGTGACCATCAAGCTCGGAACCCTGGCGCCGAACGGCTCCGCCTGGCACACGCTCCTCAACGAGATGGGGGAGCGCTGGGCGGAGGCCTCCGGTGGAAAGGTGAAGCTCAGGATCTACCCGGGCGGCACGCAGGGCAGCGAAGGCGACATGGTGCGGAAGATGAAAGTCGGGCAGCTCCAGGCCGCGGCCATCAGCAACGTCGGCATGCACGACCTCGCCAAGGAGCCGCAGGCGCTGTCCGCTCCCTTCGTGGTGGCGGACGAGGCGGAGGCGCAGGCGGTGCTCACCGCACTCGAGGACAAGCTCGACGCGCTGCTGGAGGAGAAGGGATTCGTGCCGGTGAACTGGTCGAGCATCGGCTTCGTCCGGATCTTCTGCACGAAGCCCTATCGCACCCCCGCCGAGATGCGCGACGCGAAGATGTTCGCCTGGGAGGGCGACCCGGCGAGCGTGAAGGCGTGGAGCGCGGCTGGCTTCCAGCCGGTGGTGCTCTCCTCCACCGACTCCATCACCTCGCTGCAGACCGGGATGATCAACTGCCTGGCGAACGTGCCGCTCTACATGCTCACCACCCGCCTCTTCGAGCGGGCGAACAACATGATGGACGTGCCGTGGGGCTACCTCGTCGGCGCCACCCTGGTGAACAAGTCCACCTGGGAGCGAATCCCCGCCGACGTCCGGCCGAAGCTCATCGCCATCGCCAGGGAGATCGGCGCCCGGGTGGACGCCGACGTGAGGAAGCTCAACGAGGATGCGGTGGCGGCCATGAAGAGCCAGGGCCTGGAGGTGGTGGAGGTGGACCCTGCGCCGTGGCGCGCCGCAGCCCAGAAGGCCTGGCCGGTGGTGAGGAGCGAGGTCGTCCCCGCCGCCTGGTGGGACGAGGTCTTGAAGGCGCGCGACGCCTACCGGGCGAGCGCCAAGAAGTGAGGGGCGGCTCGCCTCGCCGGCGGCGCCGACGAGCCGGCAGCCCCCGATGAGCCGCCGCGTGACGGTCCCCGGGGCTACGACGTAAGGCTACCATGAGCGGTCCTTCCGGCCGCGAGGAGGTATCGCGTCATGTCCCGCCGGCGTCCCGACCTCTCCGAGCGCGAGGTGACCCCCGAGCGCCTCTTCCTGCACCGGCGCGAGTTCATTGCCCTGGGCGCCGCCGGGGCGGTGGGTGCGCTCGTCGGGGGGCCGGCGCGCGCCGCCGCGAAGGGGCCAGAGGGCGCGGCCCTCGCCGTGACGAAGAGGGTGGAGCAGGCCGGCGGCGAGGAGCTCACGCCCTGGGACGACGTCACCTCCTACAACAACTTCTACGAGCTCGGCACCGGCAAGTCGGACCCGAAGGAGAACGCCGGCTCGCTCCAGCCTCGCCCGTGGACGGTGCGCATCGACGGCGAGGTGAAGCAGCCGCAAACCGTCGACGTCGACGCGCTCCTGGCGTGGGCGCCGCTCGAGGAGCGCGTCTACCGCATGCGCTGCGTCGAGGCGTGGTCGATGGTCATCCCGTGGGTAGGCTGGCCACTCGCCGAGCTGGTGAAGAAGGTCGAGCCGACCTCGCGGGCGAAGTACGTGCGCTTCGAGACCCTGCTCGACGCGAAGCAGCTCCCCGGCCAGGCGCGCCCCGTGCTGCCATGGCCCTACGTCGAGGGCCTCCGCATGGACGAGGCCACCCACCCCCTCACGTTGCTCGCCTTCGGCCTCTACGGCCGGGTGCTGCCCGGGCAGGACGGCGCGCCGCTCCGGCTGGTGGTGCCGTGGAAGTACGGCTTCAAGGGCGCGAAGTCGCTCGTTCGCATCTCCTTCGTGGCGGAGCAGCCGGCGAACACCTGGGCCGTGGCCGGACCGTCCGAGTACGGCTTCTACGCCAACGTGAACCCCGAGGTGGACCACCCGCGCTGGAGCCAGGCGCGCGAGCGGCGCATCGGCGAGTTCAGGCGGCGGAAGACGCTGCCGTTCAACGGCTACGGCTCCGAGGTGGCCTCGCTCTACTCGGGCATGGACCTCCGGAAGAACTTCTGAAACCGGCCGCAGCAGCGCGAACGTCGCAGTCCAACGGGCCGGCACGGTCCTTTCAACCCTTCGACGCCGCACAGATGGGAGCACCGCGCATGAATTCCTCGGGCGAGCTCGCGCGCGAGCAGGTGCAACAGGGCCGCGCCGCGCCGAAGGCCGGGAGCCACGCGTCCCCCGCCACCTCGCGCCGCATGGCCCCCCGGCGCTGGCTCACACCGGTGGCGGTGGCTCTGGCCCTCCTGCCGCTCGCCAAGCTCGCCTTCGACGCCCTCACCGGCGGGTTCGGCGCCGAGCCAGTGGCAGAGGTGCTGAACCGCCTCGGCTTCTGGTCGCTCGCCATGCTCCTCGTGGCCCTCACCCCCACGCCGCTCGCCGAGCTCGCCGGATGGAAGTGGACGCTCCGCCTTCGGCGCGCGCTGGGGCTCGTCGCCTTCGGCTACGTGGCCCTGCACCTCGCCTGGTACCTGGGCGTCGACCAGTTCTTCGACCTCGCCGCCATCGCCGAGGACGTCGTGAAGCGCGCCTTCATCGCCTTCGGCTTCTGCGCCTTCCTCCTCCTCGTGCCGCTCGCCCTCACCTCCACCGACCGCATGGTCCGGCGGCTGGGCTTCCTCCGCTGGAAGCGGCTCCACCGCTTGGTGTACCTCGCGGCGCTGTTCGGGGTCGTTCACTTCTGGTGGAGGGTGAAGGCCGACCACCGCGAGCCGCTCCTCTTCGGCCTGGCGCTCGCCGCGCTCCTCGCCGCGCGCGTGCCTGGCTGGCTGGCGGCGAGGCGCCGCAGCGACCAGCGGAGGGGACCCGAGCCACTGCTCCGCGGCTGAGTGGTGAAAGAGCCCCCGAGCGGTCAGGCCGAATGGGTTGGAACCCCGGCGTAGCGTTCGCGCCTCTGGTGATGGACCTTCTGGCGGGATAGACACGACCCGAGATGGCGAACGATCACGAGACGGCGCACAGCAGCGCGGCGGTGTGGGGAAGGGCGGCCGCTCCGCGGGTGGCCTTGCCGCGGCGGGGCGCGGTCCTCGGGCTCTCCTGGAGCGGGGTGGAGGGCGCGGGGAATCTCATCGTCGCGGTCAAGGTCGAGTGCACCCGCTCGAAGCCGAAGCTGGTGCAGGCGTGGCGCCCCTTCCAGGACGGGCCGGGCCGGCGCCACGTGCGGGAGGCCTTTCCAAACTGGCTCGCGGAGGAGACGCGCTGGGCCGAGGGAGACCTCACGGTGGGCCTCGACTTTCCGTTCAGCCTGGCCGAGACGCACCTCCGCCAGCTCGGGCTCCTCCGGCAGGCGCTCCACGGCCCCGCCGCCCTGGGCCGGGGCCTGGAGGAGCGGTTCCTCACCCAGGGTGATGACTTCACCGCGGGTGCGGAGGCGTTCAAGGCCGAGCTGGGGAAGGACCGCCTGCGGCTCACCGACTGCTACCGCGCCGCGCTCTTTCCGCCCTCGCACGCGCGCCTCTCCAGGCAGACCTTCTTCGGGCTCCTCGTGCTGGCGCGGCTCACGGAGGTCGCCTTCCACCCCTGGGATCCGCCCGCCGCCGGCCGGCCTTCGCTGGTGGAGGTGCGACCGGAGCACGTGGCCCGCACGCTGTCGGGGGTGTGCAGCTTCCGCGACGACCCGCGCGACGGGGTGAACCGCTCCGGCATCCGCGCCTCCATGCTCCGCACCCTGCGTACCACCTGCGGCCTGGAGTTCGACATGGAGATCGCCGCCAAGGTGGTGGAGGACGAGAAAGGGCTGGTCCTCGACGCCGTGCTCGCGGCGGTGGCCGCCGCCGCCGCCCAGGAGGCCGGCTTCCACGGCGTCCCGTCCAACGTCCCCCGCAGCGAGGGGTGGATCCACTCCGTCCGGGAGGAGCCCTGGAGAGAGATCTAGCAGGGGGAGAGCCCTCCTCCAACTTTCACACTGTCCTCCCCACTCCTCACCCCCGGAGAACGTCCCTCCCCCCTGGAAGGGGGGAGGGCAGGGTGGGGGGAAGGCGAACCTCGGCCGTTGCTGGTCTCGCCGTGCTCGCCCTCGCGGCCTGCGCCCACCCCGCCTCCCGGCGCGACCCCGTGGCTGCGGGCCTCGCCCCCGCCACGCCCCGCGCAGAGGAAGGCCTCGCGTCCTTCTACGCGAAGTTTCACGAGGGGCGGCTCACCGCCAGCGGTGTCCCCTACGACGGCCGCGCCCTCACCTGCGCGCACCGCGAGTGGCCCTTCGGAACGAGGCTCCGGGTGACCGACCTCGACACGGGTGCGTCGGTGGTCTGCCAGGTGAACGATCGCGGACCCTTCGTGAAGGGACGGGTGGTGGACCTCTCGGCTGCCGCCGCCCGGCGCCTCGGCCTCCAGAAACGAGGACTGGCGCGGGTGCGGGTCGAGCGGGTACGGTGAGCCTCCGCGCTCCCTCTCCCCCGGAGGGGGAGAGGGCCGAGGTGAGGGGGCGACGTGATTGAACAGCAGAGCAGCGCCGCCCACGCCTTCCGCCAGGTGCCACGCACCGGCGTCATCTACGTCACCACCGAGGCGGCGAAGCTCGGGTTCCGGGCCGGCGACCCGGACTGGTGCAACCTCGGGCAGGGCCAGCCCGAGACCGGTGAGCTGGCCGGGCGCGCCGCCGCGCGTGCATGCCGTCGCGGTGGAGGTCGACGACCAGGAGTACGCGCCGGTCCCCGGCCTCCCCGAGCTGCGCGAGGCGGTCGCGGCGCTCTACAACCGGCTCTACCGGCGCGGCATGCCCTCGCAGTACACCGCCGAGAACGTCGCGCATCTCCGGCGGCGGGCGCACTGCGCTCACGCGCGCCGCCGCCGCGCTCGGGCCACGTCAACCTCGGCCACTTCCTCCCCGACTACACCGCCTACGAGGAGCTGCTCGACATCTTCAAGGCCTTCACCGCCATCCCCATCCTGCTCGAGGGCGAGCGCGGCTACGCCTTCACCGCCGAGGACCTCCGGCGCGAGATCGCCGGGCGCGGGCTCTCGGCGCTCCTGCTCTCGAACCCCTGCAACCCCACCGGCAAGCTGGTGCAGGGCGACGAGCTGGCGCGCTGGGTGGAGGTCGCGCGCGAGCTCGACTGCACGCTCCTCCTCGACGAGTTCTACTCGCACTACGTCTGGACGGGCGCGCCCGGGCCGGCTGCCGGTGGAGAGCGCCGCCCGCTACGTCGAGGACGTCGAACGCGACCCGGTCGTGATCTTCGACGGCCTCACCAAGAACTGGCGCTACCCCGGCTGGCGCGTCACCTGGACGGTCGGGCCCGAGGCGGTCATCGACGCGGTGGCGAGCGCCGGCTCCTTCCTCGACGGCGGCGGGAGCCGAGCCGCTGCAGCGCGCCGCCGTGCCGCTGCTCGCCGAGGACCACGTCGCCGCCGAGACGCGCGCCATCCACCGCGCCTTCCGCGAGAAGCGCGATCGCTCATGCTGTCGCCGCCTGGAGCGCCATGGGCATCCGCACCGACCGCGCGCCCGACGGCACGTTCTACGTGTGGGGCTCGGTGGCGCAGCTCCCCGCGCCGCTCGCCGACGGCATGAGCTTCTTCCGCGCCGCGCTCGAGCAGAAGGTCATCATGCGTGCCCGGGCGAGTTCTTCGACGTGAACCCCGGCAAGCGGCGCAGCCGCGCCGGCTCGCGCTTCCGCCGCTACGTGCGCTTCTCCTTCGGTCCCGCGCTGGAGGTGCTCGGCCCCGCTCTGGACAGGCTGGAGGCGCTCATCGAGGAGCGCGGCGTGGCCTCCGGCGCCGGTTTCCGGGTGGAGCCGACGCCCCGCGCGTCGGCCCCGCCGCTCACTTCGCCTACTTGAAGACGTAGCTCCCGGCGTTCTCCGGCGTCACCATCTCGGTCCCGACGAAGATGACCTTCTTCACGTCCGTCGACTTCCCCTCGGCGGCGGCGATGGCGAGCTTCACCGCCTCGGTGCCGAGCGTGGCGAACTTCTGGGCCACCGTGGCGGTGACCTCGCCCTTCTTGATCATCTCCACGTAGCCCTTGGCGCCGTCGTAGCCGATCACCTTCACGTCCTTCATCCCGGCCTCCTTCAGGGCCTGGTAGGCGCCGATGGCCATCTCGTCGTTGACCGCGTAGACGAGGTCGACCTTGGGATGCGCCTGGAGGATGTCGGCCATGACCGAGTAGCCCTTCTGGCGCTCGAAGTCGGCCGCCTTCTCCGCCACGACGGCGTTCTCCAGCGGCGTCCCCTTGATGCCCTCCTTGAAGCCCTTGGTCCGGTCGATGTCGGCGTCGATCCCGGACAGTCCGCGTAGGATGACCACCTGCGGCTTCTTCACCCCGGCGAGCAGCTTCACCGCCAGCTGGCCGGCCTCCACCGCGCCGGGGACGTTGTCGGTGACCACCTGGGTGACGTACTCGGCCTGGCCCTTGGTGTCGACCACGCGGTTCCAGCCCACGATGGGGATGCCGGCCGCGTTCGCCTTCTTGACCGCGTTGATGGCGGCGTCGGCGTTCACCGGCAGCATGCAGATGGCCGCCACCTTCTTGGAGATGAGGTTCTCGACGTTCTGGAGCTCGATCTCGGCCCGCTCCTGGCTGTCCAGGACGATGGGCTCGTACCCGAGCTCGCGGGCCTGCGCCTCCATCTTCTCCTTCATGAAGGCGAAGACCGGATTGTTGAGGGAGGTGAAGACGATTCCGATTCTGCTTCTGGCCGGCGTCGCCGGCGTTCTCCGCCAGGGTTGCCGAGGGCGCGAGAAGGCACGCCGCCAGGACCATCACGAGACTTCGCTGCATGACGACCTCCACCGATGGTTGAGAGACACCGCACCCCCCACGAGGGCCAGGAGGCCCTCGGTCCACGATCACCTCCTCCTCTCGCTCCGATGCGGCCAGCCCCGCGGTGGGGCTAGAGCCTGGTCAGCGCTCCTTGTACCTGCCGAGGGAATCCATCGCGACGGCGAGGAGGATGACGAGCCCCTTCACCACCTTGGTGTAGAAGACGGTCACGTCCATGAGGATGAGGCCGTTGTTCAGCACGGCGATGATGAGCGCGCCGATGAGCCCGCCCACCACCAGGCCCTTCCCGCCGGCCAGGCTCACCCCGCCGATCACGGCGGCGGCGATGGCGTCGAGCTCCGCGCCGTCGCCGGCGAGCGGCGTGGCGGAATTCACCCGCGCCGCCATGATGGTGCCGCTCACCGCCGCGAAGAAGCCGCTCAACATGTAGGTGGCGACGAGGACCTGCCGCGACCTGATCCCGCTCAGTCGGGCCGCCTCGGCGTTGCCCCCCACCGCGTAGACATGGCGCCCGAAGCGGGTGTTGCGCAGCACGTAGGCGGCCACGGCGACACAGAAGAGCATGAGCAATACCGGGAAGGGGAAGGGCCCCAGGTAGCCCGTGCCGATGAACCCGAGGGCGGGGCCGAGGCCGGTCACCGGCTGGCCCTGCGAGAGGACCATGATCACCCCCCGCAGGAGCGTCAGCATGGCCAGGGTGGCGATGAAGGGCGGGATGGCGATCCGGGTGACGAGGAGGCCCGAGACGAGGCCGATGAAGAGCCCGGCGGCGAGCCCGGCGGGGAGGGCGAGGGCCATCGCCACCTGCGCCCTGATGAGCAGCGCGATGATCAGGGCGGTGAAGCCGGCCACCGAGCCGACCGAAAGGTCGATCCCCTCCGGAGACGAGGACGAAGGTGAGGCCGACCACCATGATGCCGTTGATGGAGGCCTGCCGGAAGATGTTGAAGGCGTTCTGGACGGTGAAGAAGGTGTCCGGCCGGAAGGCGGTGAGCAGGGCGCACAGGAGCAGCAGCGCGAGCAAGGTCTGCGCGAGCTGCGCCCGCAGGAGGTGGCGCAGCGCGGAGATCATCCCCGCCGAGGAGCTCGCCACATGTTCCGCCGCGGTGGTGCTCACGCCCTCGCCTCCGCGCTCCGGCTGCCGAACGCACGGTGGGCGATCTCCGCCTCGTCCATCTCGCCCCGCTCGAAGAACCCGGCCAGCCGGCCCTGGTGCATGACGGCGAGCCGGTCGCTCACCCCGAGCAGCTCGGGCATGTCCGAGGAGACGACCACGATGCCGACGCCGGCCGCCTTGAGCCGGTTCAGGATCTCGTAGATCCCGACCTTGGCGCCCACATCGACCCCGCGGGTGGGCTCGTCGAAGATGAGGATCTTCGGCTCCACCAGCATGCTCCTCGCGAGGAGCGCCTTCTGCTGGTTGCCGCCGCTGAGCTTGCGCACCTCCTGCGTGAGGGAGGCGGTCCGGATGGCGAGGCTCTCCACCATGGCCTGCGCCGAGGCGGCCTCCCTCCGCCCGTCGATGCGCCGCAGCCGCGTGAGATACCGATTGAGGCTGGAGAGCGTGAGGTTGAACTGAACGGGCATCTGCATGAGGAGGCCCAGCTCCTTCCGGCTCTCGGTGATGTAGACGACACCGGCGGCCAGGGCCTGGTCGGGGCCGGCGAAGCGCTGCTCCACGCCCTCCACGAAGATCCTCCCGCCCGTCCGGCGGTCGGCTCCCAGGACGGCGCGCATCAGCTCCGTCCGGCCGGCGCCGACCAGTCCGTAGAAACCGAGGATCTCGCCGGCGCGGAGCGTGAACGACACGTCGGCGAAGGCGCGGTCGCCGGAGAGCCCCTCCACCCGCAGCACCTCCCGGCCCGGCGCCACCTCGATGCGCGGGTACTGCTGGGAGAGCTTGCGCGCCACCATCATGAGCACGATGTCATCCTTGGTGTGGCCCTCGAGCCGCCCGGTGTGAACGTGCTTGCCGTCCCGGAGCACGGTGAAGGCGTCGCAGATGCCCCGCAGCTCGTCCAGCCGGTGGGAGATGTAGATGATCGTCTTCCCCGCCGCCTTGAGGCGGCGGATGAGCCGGAAGAGGCGCTCGGTCTCCTTGTCGGTGAGGACGTCGGTCGGCTCGTCGAGGATGATGAGCTTGGCGTCGAGGAGGAGCGCCTTCACGATCTCCACCATCTGGCGCTCGGCGAGGCTCAGCCGGGCGACCGCGCGGCGCGGGTCGAGCTGGAGCTCGAAGGGCGTGAGCAGCTCGGCCGCACGCGCGTGCATCGCCTTCCAGTCCACCCGGCCGGCCGAACGGGTCGGCTCGCGCCCGAGGAAGATGTTCTCGGAGACCGACATCTCGGGGACGAGGTTCAGCTCCTGGTGGACGACGGCGATGCCCAGCTCGATGGCCTGGCGGGGCGTGAGGTGGGAGAGCTCGCGCCCGTCGAAGGTGAAGGAGCCGCGCGTCGGCTGGTAGGCGCCGCTCACCAGCTTGATGAGGGTGGACTTGCCCGCGCCGTTCTCACCGAGGAGCGCGTGCACCTCGCCGTACTCGAAGTCCACGGTCACGTCGTCGAGCACGGTGACGCCGCTGAAGCTCTTGCCGAGGTGGTGCGTCCGGAGCAGGTAGCGGGGAGCGGTCGCGGGCCGGCCGGGTGGTCCCGCCCCTGGCGCCGCCGGTGCCCCGGCTCCGGGAGCGCTCATGCCTCCGCCAGCTTCATGATGTTCCGCCGCCCCAGCTTCTTCAGCTGGCCGTTGCGGAAGGAGTCGAGGAAGACGGCGAAGAAGATGATGCCGCCCATGACGATGGGCTGGATGTAGATGTCGACCCGCGTGTAGACGAGCCCGGCCTGGATCATCTGGATCATGATGGTGCCCAGCACCGCGCCGGGAAACACCGTGCCGACGCCGCCGAAGAGCGACACGCCGCCCAGCACCGCCGCGGCGATGGCGTCGAACTCGTTGCCGCGGCCGAAACCGGCCGACACGCGGCCGAGCTGGGAGATGGAGACGAAGCCGCCCAGCGCCGCGCACACGCCGCACACCACGTAGCTCGAGGCGATGATGCGCTCGGTGTGCAGGCCCGCCTTGCGCGCCGCCTCGGGGTCGTTCCCCACCGCGTAGAGCCGGCGCCCGGGCGCGGTCATGCGAAGGTAGACCGCCGCCAGCGCCACCACGATGGCGTAGCTGAGGATGTTGAGCTGCACCACCCCGAAGAGCCGGACGCTGGCGAGGAGGGTGACCGACTCCGGGAAGTCGACCTGGGTGGACCTGGTGACGAGGAGCCCCAGCCCGCGGCCGGCGATCATGGTGACCAGGGTGGCCACGAAGGGCACGATGCCGAGCCGGGTGACCGCGATCGCGTTGAAGACGCCGAAGGCGAGCCCGACCGCCAGGCAGGCCACCAGGGCCACCCCCACCGGCAGCCCGGCCTCGTTCACGATGAGGCCGGTGGCCACCGCCGACACGTACATCACCGCGCCCACCGAGAGGTCGATGCCGCCGGTGAGGAGAACGAAGGTCATCCCCACCGCGATGATGCCGATGTAGGAGGCGTTGGAGAGGATGATCTCCAGATTTTTGAGGGAGAGGAAGCGCGGGGCGAGCAGGCCGAAGACCAGGAACACCGCCGCGAAGAGGATGGGCGTCGTGTTGCGGAGCAGCGAGCGGGTGAGCCTCACCTGGCGGTCGGTCATGACGCGTGCGCCTCCACGCCCTGGCGGAAGGCCGCCCGCATGATCTGCTCCTCCGAGGCGCCCTCGCGCTCGAAGTGACCCACGATCTCGCCCCGGTTCATCACCACGACGCGGTCGGCCACCCCGAGCAGCTCCTCGATCTCGCTGGAGACGAAGAGCACCCCCGAGCCCTGGCGGGCCAGCTCGCCCAGGATGGCGTAGACCTCGTACTTGGCGCCCACGTCGATGCCGCGGGTCGGCTCGTCCACGAGGAGCACCTGGGGCCGCGCCAGCAGCCACTTCGCGAGCACCACCTTCTGCTGGTTGCCGCCGGAGAGGCTCTTCACCGGCTGCGCCTCGCGGGAGCTCGCCTTGATGCGCAGCTCACCGGCCTTGGCGGCGGTCGCCCCGCGGAGCCGCCGCCGGTCGATGTGGCCCGTCACCCGCTGGGTGAAGGCGTCCATGGCCACCAGGCCGATGTTCTCGGTGATCGGGGCGCTCATGAGGAGCCCCTCGTCGCGGCGGTTCTCGGTGACGAAGGCGAGCCCGGCGGCGATGGCGGCCCGGGGGTCGCCCTTCGGGAGTTGCTTCCCGGCCACCCGCACCGCGCCGGAGAGGTACCGGTCGACGCCGAAGATCATGCGGGTGAGCTCGGTGCGCCCGGAGCCCATGAGCCCGAAGAGGCCCACCACCTCGCCGCGCCGCACCGTGAGGTCGATGTCCTTCACGATGCCCGGCTGCGAGAGCCGCTCCACCCGCAACAGCTCCTCACCGGCGGGGACGTTCGCCCGCGGCGGGAAGATACTCTTGAAGTCGCGCCCCACCATGCAGGCGATCATCTTCGGCACCGGGAAGTCGGCGGCGGGGCCGCTCGCCACCAGCTCGCCGTTGCGCAGCACCGCCAGCGTGTCGGCCAGCTCGGCCACGTGGTGCAGGATGTGCGAGATGTAGACGATGGCCACGCCCCGGGCGCGGAGCCTCCGGATGATCTCGAAGAGGAAGCGCGTCTCCTTGGAGGTGAGCGAGGTGGTCGGCTCGTCGAAGATGATGATGCGGGCCTTCATGGCCAGCACCTTGGCGATCTCCACCAGCTGGCGCTCGCCGGGGGAGAGCGTCTCCACCAGCGCGTTCGGGGGGAGGTCGAGGCCGATCTCGGCCAGGAGCTCGCGGGTGCGCGCGGCCATGGAGCCCCGGTCGAGGAAGGGCAGCCGCCCGCTGCGGGGGAGGGCCTCGATGAAGATGTTCTCGGCCACCGAGAGGTTGGTGAAGAGGTTCAGCTCCTGGTGGATGAAGCCGATGCCGGCCTGGCGCGCGTCGCTCGGCCCCTGGGGCGCGTAGCGCTGGCCGGCGAGGCGGAGCTCGCCGCCGTCCGGCTGGAGCACCCCGCCCAACACGTTCATGAGGGTGGACTTGCCGGCGCCGTTCTCGCCCACCAGGCCGCAGACGCTGCCCGCCTGGAGCGCGAGGCTCACGCCGGTGAGCACAGGTACGCCGAAGAAGGACCTGTCGATCCGGCGAAACTCGAAGAGGGGCTCGCCCATGAAATCCCCGGTCAGGCGCGCGCCGCGGCGCGGGTGCGAACGACGTCGAGGATGGCCGCGCCGAAGATGACCAGGCCCTTCACCACGTCGATGAAGTAGAACGGGATGTTGAGCAGGTTGAGGGTGTTCGCCAGCAGCACGAAGAAGAACACGCCGAAGACGGTCCAGGTGACCTTGCCCTTCCCCCCTGCCAGGCTCACGCCGGCGATGACGTTCGCGCCCACGATGTCGATGAACTGCATCGAGCCCAGCGTGGGCCGGCCCATCTCCAGGCGCGCCGAGTAGAGCACCGAGCCGAGCGCCGCGCAGAACCCGGAGATGACGTAGGCCTGCACGATCACTCGCCGGGTGGGAACCCCGGAGATGGTGGAGGTGGCCGGGTTCATCCCGATGGCGTAGAGCCGCCGGCCGTAGAGGGTGGACGAGAGCAGGTAGTGGCCGCCGACCACCACCGCGATCCCCACCAGGAGCGGGATGGGAACGTGCGCGATGGAGCCCTTGCCGAGCCGGGTGAAGGCCTCCGGCAAGTTGCGGATGTTCTCCGACTTGGGGAGGTAGATGGCGACCGCGCTGTAGAACATCATCGCCACCAGCGTGACGATGAAGGCTGGCATCCTGAAGAGCGCCACCGCGAGACCGTTGAGGAAGCCGATGGCGGAGCCGAGGACCAGCATGGCCAGCACCGCCACCGGGACCGCCAGCGGATGGTGGGCGATGACCCCGCCCCCCTCGAAGAGGATGACGCCCCAGAGCGGGCTCTTGGAGAAGAGCACCGGGTCGAGGGCGAGCACGCAGATCATCGCCCCCACCACGCTGGTGAGCGCCATGATCGAGGTCTGCGACAGGTCGATGCCGGCGGTGATGAGGACGAAGGTCTGGCCCACCGCGATGACGAGCAGGGGCCAGATGTTGGAGAGCACGTCGGCGATGTTCTGCCCGCCGAAGAGCTCGGGCACGAACGGCCACAGCACGAGCAGGTAGGCCAGGCTGAGGTAGAGGACGAAGTACTCTGAGAGGAGGGCGCGCCTGAGGAAGCGCAGCGCCTCCCGGCCGAATCGCGCAGCGCCGCCGGCCCGCTCCGCACCGCCCGCCGCGCCGGGGTCCGGCGGCGAGCTCTGGAGGGGGGGCGACTGGGACGTCATCGTGGCCATCCTCTTGACTTCCTCGAAGGCTGTCACCGCGGGCGCCGGCGAGGGGCCGCGGCGGTGTGGAGGACGGAGGCGAACCTCCGGCAGGACGCCGGGCGCCCTGCCGGAGGGGAGTGGCCCGACGGATCCTACTTCTTCTTTCCCAGGAGCAGCTTGCAGCCCCACATGTCCATGTGCTTCTCGGGGTAGTTGGCGCGGGTGAGGGCGAAGCCCGGGTCGTCCATCCACTTCTCCGGGGTCTTCTCGCCGGCCTTCACCGCCTCGATGATGGCGTCGGTGACGAGCTTCGCCTCGTAGAAGAGGTCCTGCACGCCGGTCGCATCGACGTAGCCGTCGCGGATGAGGCCGCAGGCGGTCTTGTCGCCGTCGACGCCGCCGAGCAGCACGTGCTTGGGGTCGCCGGCCTTCACCCACTTGCCGAGCGGGGAGAGCACCGACTTGATGACCGGAAAGAGGAAGTCGGAGCTGGTGAAGAGGAAGTCGATGTTGGGATTCGCCTGCACCGCGCTCTGGAGGTTGGCGAGCGCCACGTTCGAATCCCACTTGGTGGGGATCTCGATGGGGGCGCCGGTCCACAGGTCGGGGTACTTGGCAATGGTGTCCATGAAGCCCTGGCGGCGCTGGACGGCATTCGGATCGCCGAGGTCGCCCACCATGATGGCCGGCGTCACCTTGCGGCCGGCCTTCTTCACCTCCATCGCCATGTACTCGGTGGCGTCGGCGGCGATCTTGCGGTTGTCGGCCACCGCCACCAGCGCCTTCGCCTCCTTGTTGGAGGGCGGGCGGTTGAAGACGGCGTAGGGCACGCCGGCCTGGTTGGCGAGCTTGCCGATGGTGACCGCGGCCTCGCCGTCGAGCGGGATGATCACGATGCCGTCCACCTTCTGGGCCAGCACGCCCTTCACCTGCTCGAGCTGCCGGTTGGCGTCCTTGGCCGCGTTCTTCTCGATCACCTTGAAACCGCGGTCGCGCAGGGTCTCGGTGATGGCCTTGTGCCCTGCCACCCAGAACTCGGTCTCGAGATCCTGGAAGGAGAAGGCGATGGTGAGCTTCTTGTCGGCGGCGAGCGCCTTCCCCGGGAGGACGAACGCCGAGAGGAGGAGGCAGCCGGCCGCGAGGAACCTCGTCATTTTCATGGATTCACTCCTTGTGCAGCAGTTCACGGCGTCTTGCGTTTCACGACAGCAATGGGGCAGGGGTGGAAAGAGCCTCAGCCGTGCCGGTAGAGGGACCAGCCGAGGTAGTTCGTGCAGACCTCCTCGACGATGTCGGCGCAGTGTTCGCGCACCATGCCGACGTGGTGCTCGAAGCCGTTGCGTGACGATGTGCTTGAGGAGCTTCGGCAGCTCCGGCACCTGGCACACCGCGATGCCGCCGGACATGGCGAAGGGGTCGTCGGTGAAGCGCCCCTCGCCGAGGTAGGCCTTCACGCGCCCCTGGGTGTCGTCGGTGGAGATGCGGAAGAAGGTCATGTCGCCGGCCCGGACCTTCCCCTTCACCGCGCCGAAGCAGTTGTCGTGGCCGAGGGTGGTGCCGAGCACGTCGAGGTAGGAGATCTCCAGCTTCTCCGGGGAGCCGCTGCCGAAGACGAAGCTTCGCGGGAAGTTGGAGCAGTGGGTGCACACGCACTTGCCACGGTCGTCCCCGTAATTGTTGTTCCAGTCGAGCAGCGCCGAGGCGTTGCCGGTGGCGAGGGTGAGCGCGTACATCGAGATGACACCCGCCACGTCGGTCTCGCAGGCGCAGGGGATGAGCTTCTCGCCCAGCATGCTCATGGAGAGGCACGAGGCGCAGCCGAAGTTCTGCTGGATGCTGGTCCAGCACTGGATCCCGGCCGCCTGGACCTCGTGCCGGGCGATCCAGTCGTCGAGCGCCACGCCGAACTTGGCCAGGCGCACCACGTGCTCGCTCAGCGCCTCGCGCGCCACCTTGCCGTACTCGCCGATCTCCGAGAGCTTCGCCGTCACCGCCTGGGCCTTGTCGTCGAGCCGGCTCGCGTCTCCGAGGATCTCCGAGAGGTCGCAGGTGACCACGGTGATGCCCGAGGCCTGCAGGAGCTTCTCCGACACCCGCATGGTCTGGAAGTCGGTGGGGCGCGCGCCGATGGCGCCGATGCGGGCGCCGGAGAGGCCGCGGTGCACGCGGCACACCTTCTCGAAGCGGCGGAGGTCGGCCTCGAAGGCGGGGCTCCCGAGGTCACAGGAGAAGTGCGTGGTGTCGGTGAAGGGGATGCCGTACTGGTAGAAATTGTTGGCGACGGAGATCTTGCCGCAGAAGGCGTCGCGCCGCTCCGCGGTCGAGAGCTTGTCGAGGTGGTCGTCGGAGGCCTGCAGCAGCACCGGCAGGCGCAGCCCCGAACCCTTCACCGCATTCACGATGCCCAGCTCGTCGCCGAAGTTGGGCAGGGCCACGACGAGGCCGTCCAGCACCTCGCGATGGGCGGCGAGGAACCTCGCGCAGCGCGCGCCGTCGGCGCGCCCCTCCACCACGCCGGTGGGCGTCGCGTCGGCCGGGAGGATCCGGTAGCCGTAGCCGAGCTTCTCCATGAGGGCGACCAGCGCCGCTCGTCCCTCGGTCGCCAGCTTCGAGTTGAAGCAGCTCCGGGTGCCGACGATCAGCCCGAAGACGGGCCTGCCATTTTCCATGTGAGCCTCCTGCGACCGGGACCGGCACACAGTAGCAGCCGGGAAGCCCGAGTCAAGACCCGGTTTTCAGAAGCCGTGTATGTGACTGAAAAGAGGAGAGCCTCCATGACGCGATCGGCCGATATTGGGGAATCCATTTTCACAACGGCGTGACCAATCTGAAAACGACCCCTTGCCAGCGCGACCCGCGCGGCTTTAGGATGCGCCCGTCCGATTGCGAGGAGCACCGATGGGTCCGGAAGAGGTCTGGGAGCGCGCGAGGCAGGTGTGGAGCGCGGGGGCGGAGGAGCTGCGCCGCCTCGAGCACACCGTCGACAGGGAGGCCTTTGCCCGACTGGTGGAGCTGCTCGCCATCAACCGGGGGCGCGTGGCGGTGGCGGGGGTGGGCACCTCGGCCGCGGCGGCGCGCAAGATCGCCCACTCGCTCTGTTGCATCGAGCGGCCGGCCTTCTTCCTCTCGCCCGGCGACGCCGTCCACGGCGGGCTCGGCGCGGTGCAGCCGGGCGACGTCGCCATCCTCATCTCCAAGGGCGGCGGCACGCAGGAGATCGTCCGGCTCGTCCCCGCGCTGCGGACGAAGAAGGCGACCGTGGTGGCCGTCACCGAGCGCGAGGACTCGCCGCTGGCCCGGGCCGCCGACCTCCTCGTGAAGGTGCGCATCGCCCGCGAGGCCGACCCCTTCGACATGCTCGCCACCACCAGCACCATGGCGGTGGTGGCGGTGTTCGACGCGGCTTGCATCGCGCTCATGGAGCGCACCGGCTACACGCGGGAGCAGTTCGCGGTGATCCACCCGTCGGGCGCGGTCGGCGAGCGCCTCCTCGCCGGAAAGGACCAGTGACCGTGAAGATGAAGGCTGCCGTCTTCGAAGCGCCCGAGCGGATGGTGGTGCGCGAGGTGGAGCTCGCCCCGTGCGGGCCGCGCGACATCGTGGTGAAGGTGCACGCCTGCGGCATCTGCGGCTCCGACGTCCGCAACTTCAAGGTGGGCCTCAAGGGCGACGCGGGCCCCCAGATCCTCGGGCACGAGTTCACCGCGGTGGTCACCGAGGCCGGGGCGGAGGTGACGCGCTTCGCCGTGGGCGACCGGGTGGCGGTGGCGCCCGACGTCTCCTGCGGCACCTGCTACTACTGCAAGCGCGGCCTGGTGAACCTGTGCGTCTCCCACCGGATGGTGGGGCGCGAGTGGCCGGGCGGCTTCGCCGAGTACGCGCACCTCCCCGAGGTGGTGCTGACGCGCGGGATGGTGCACCACGTCCCCGAGGGGCTCTCTCTCGACGACGCCGCGCTGTCCGAGCCAGCTTCATCGGTCATCGCCGCCCAGGAGCGCGCTGGTGTGGGCCTCGGCGACACCGTGCTCATCATCGGCGACGGCCCCATCGGCTGCCTGCACGTGGAGATCGCCCGCGCGCGCGGCGCCACGCGCATCCTCATGGCCGGCCTCGCCCGCCTCGAGGAGGCAAAGCGCTTCTCACCCCACCTCCTCATCGACGCGGGGCGGCAGGACACGGTCGCCGAGGTGCTCCGCGCCACGGACGGCCTGGGCGCAGACGTGGCGGTGGTGGCGAACCCCGTCGCCTCCACCCAGGCCGAGGCGGTGCGCGCCGTGCGCAGGCGCGGCAAGGTGGTGCTCTTCGGGGGCCTGCCCAAGACGAAGCCGGAGACCACGCTCGACGCGAACCTCATCCACTACGGTGAGATCGAGGTGATGGGCGCCTTTTCCTACCCGGCCTGGGTGCACGAGAAGGCCCTCGCCACCATCGCCGCGGGCCAGCTCCACCCCGGGCTCTACTTCAACCTCGTGGTCGGGCTCGACGAGGTGGTGGAGGGCTTCCGGGCGGCGGCCGAGGGGCGAGCGCTCAAGGTGCTCGTGAAGCCCTGACCTTTTCGACGGGACGAACGGAACGGAGAAGCCATGTACGAGATCGACGCGAAGCTCCTCGCCCGCGAGGCGGCCGGCCAGCCGGTGGCGGTGGCGGTGGTCGGCGCCGGCCAGATGGGCACCGAGATCATCTGCCAGGTCGGCGAGATGAAGGGCATGGAGGTGCTGGCGGTGGTCGACCTCACCTTCGACCGCGCCGCCGCGGCCTATGCCCAGTCGAAGAAGCGGGTGGAGGTGGTGCGCACCAACGACCTCGCCGAGGCCGAGCGGGCGGTGAAGGCCGGCGTGCGCGTCGCCACCACCGACCACCGGCTGGCGACGCGCCTCTCCCGGGTCGAGGCGGTGGTCGACGCCACCGGCCAGGCCGAGATGGGCGCGATCGTCTCGCTCGACGCCTTCGACCACAAGAAGCACGTGGTGATGATGAACGTCGAGTGCGACGTCACCATCGGCCCCATCCTGCGGCGGATGGCCGAGAACGCAGGGGTCGTCTACAGCTGGGCGGCCGGAGACGAGCCGGCGGCCATCCTCGAGCTGCACCGCTTCGCGCGCGCCCTCGGCTTCGAGGTCGTGGCGGCCGGGAAGGGCAAGAACAATCCCCTCAACCACGAAGCCACCCCCGCCACCGAGCAGGAGAAGGCCACCGCGCGGAAGATGAGCGCGCGGATGCTCTGCGAGTTCGTCGACGGCAGCAAGACGGCGGTGGAGATGGCGGCCGTCTCCAACGCCACCGGCCTCGTCCCCGACCAGCGCGGGATGCACGGGCCACGCTCCACCGTGGCCCAGCTCACCCAGGTGTTCGTGCCGGCGAGCGAGGGGGGCGTCCTCTCCAGGAAGGGCGTCGTCGACTTCGCCATCGGCGTGCACCCCGGCGTCTTCCTCATCGTCACCACCGACAACCTCCGCATCCGCGAGGGGCTGGTGCAGCGCGACATGGGCGAGGGCCCCTACTACACGCTCTTCCGCCCCTTCCACCTCTGCTCCATCGAGGTGCCGCTCACGGTGGCGCAGTGCGTCCTCTACGGCGAGTCCTCGGGCCACTCGCGGCCGGCGCTGGTGTCGGAGTGCATCGCCGTCGCCAAGCGCGACCTCGCGCCGGGCGAGGTGCTCGACGGCATCGGCGAGTTCTGCTACCGCGGCTCAATCGACCTCGCCGAGGTGGCGCGGCGCGAGCGCCTCGTCCCCCTGGGCCTCGCCAAGGGGTGCGTGGTGAAGAGCGGGGTGGCGAAGGGCACCGTCCTCTCGTGGGACCACCTCGAGCCGCCGCGCGAGAGCGTGCTCCTGCAGCTGAGGCGCATCCAGGACGCGCTCTACAGCTGAGAAGAGGGAGCGCACGTGAGCCTCATCGGCCTCGACGTCGGCACCACCGGCTGCAAGGCGGTGGTCTTCTCCACCGGCGGGGAGGTGGAGGGGGCGGGCTTCCGCGAGTACGGCATCGACACCGGCCGGGACGGCAAGGCCGAGCAGGACGCGGAGCACGTCTGGCGGCTCGCGAGGGAGGCTCTGGCCGAGGCCGTGGCGGGCGCCCGGACGAGGCGCGGGGCCCCGCCCGAGGTGGCGGCGCTGAGCCTCTCCACCCAGGGTGACGCCATCATCCCGCTCGGCGCCGCCGGCGAGGTGGTGTATCCAGCCATCCTGGGGATGGACTACCGGTCGGCCCCGCAGGCGCGCGCCTGCGAGGAGCGCTTCGGGGGTCTCGCCCTCTTCCGGCGCACCGGAATGCGCCCCCACGCCCTCAACTCGCTTTGCAAGGTGCTCTGGCTGCGCGAGGAGCGCCCCGAGGCGTGGGCGCGCACCCGGCGCATCACCACCTACGCCGACTTCGTCCTGGGGCGGCTCGGTGCCCCCGGGTTCATCGACCACACCATGGCCTCGCGCACCATGGCCTTCGACCTCGCCCGCCTCGACTGGGCCGATGACCTCCTCTCCGAGCTCTCCCTCTCCCGCGCGCTCTTCTCGCGGGCGGTGCCCACCGGCACCGAGGTGGGGCGGCTCGACCCCTCCCTGGCGCGCGACCTCGGCCTCCCGGCGGGCGTGACACTGGTGGCCGGCGCCCACGATCAGCCCGCCGGCGCCGTGGGGGCGGGGGTGCTCGAGGACGGCGAGGCCATCGTCTCCACCGGCACGGCCGAGGTGCTCTCCACCACCTTCGCCGCCGACCCGGCCAGCGAGCGGTCGGGAGGACTCGACGCGCTGCACGACGGGTTCTACCCCGTCTATGCCGCCGCGCCTCCCGGCCGGCGCTTCACCTTCGCCCTGAACCACGTCGGCGGGCTCCTCCTGCGCTGGTACCGCGACACCTGGGGAGGGCCGGAGGTCGAGGCGGCGCGCGCGGCCGGACGAGATGCCTACGAGCTCCTGCTGGCGGACCTGCCGCCGGGCCCCTCGCCGGTGATGTTTCTCCCCCACCTCAACGGTGCCGGCACCCCCACCTGCGACCCGGCCTCGATGGGCGCCATCGTGGGCCTCACGCTCGCCACCCAGCGGCGCGACGTGGTGAAGGCCATCCTGGAGTGCCAGAGCTACGAGCTCGCCCTGAACCTGGAGGCGCTCACCGGCGCCGGCCTCCGCGTGGAGCGGATCACCGCCGCGGGAGGCGGGGCGCGCTCCCCGGTGTGGCTGCAGGTGAAGGCCGACGTGCTCGGCGTGCCGCTGCGGACGCTGGCCGGGAAGGAGGCGGCCTGCCTCGGCGCCGCCATCTTCGCCGGGGCGGGCGTAGGCCTCTTCCCGTCCATCGCCGAGGGGGCGCGCCGGGCGGTGCGCTTCGAGCGCACCTACGCGCCCGACCCCGCCGCGCACGCCGCCTACGCCGAGCGCTTCAAGACCTACCGCGAATTGCATGGCGCCCTCCGCCCGATTCACGCAGCGATGAGGAGCGCGGGCCCGTGACGATCCCCAGCCTGGAGCGGCTCCCGCATGGCTGCGCCCTCAAGCTCCAGGCGCTCTACGAGCGGCTGAGCAGGGCCGAGCGGCGCGCCGCCGACTACCTCATGGCGCACCCGGAGGGGATCCACGAGCTCCCCATCGTCGCCTTCGCCGAGCGCGCCGGGTGCTCCGAGGCCACCATCGTCCGGCTCTCGAAGCGCATCGGGTACGACGGCTACCCGGAGCTGAAGGCCGAGTTCAAGCCGCCCGAGGACGGCGGTGAGCTCCTCGAGTACCGCGGACTCCGGCCGGAGGACGGCCCGGCCATCGTCATGCGGAAGATCTTCGACGCCGCGGCGCAGGCCATCGCCGACACCGCCACCGTGCTCGACGGCGAGGCGTACGAGGGGGCGCTGAAGGCGCTCTGCCAGGCGCGCACCATCATGTTCTGCGGTGTTGGCAACGCCGCGGTGGTGGCGCAGGAGGCGTGGTTCCGCTGGGTGCGCATCGGCTTCCCGGCCACCTTCGCCTCCGACCACGACCTGCAGCTCGTCCTCGCCTCGCAGCTCCGCCCGAAGGACGTGCTGGTGGCGGTGAGCCACACCGGCCAGACGCGCACCCTGCTCGAGGTGGTGCGGGAGGCGCGCAAGGCCGGCGCCGCGGTCGTCGCCATCACCAACTTTCCCGGCTCCACGCTGGCCGAGCAGTCCGCCCACGTGCTCCAGACCGCGGTGTTCACCTCCTACGTGCTCGACGAGGTGATGTCGAAGCGGGTGGCCCAGCTCTGCATCGTGGAGAGCCTCTTCGTGAACTTCCTCATGCGGCGCAAGGGGCCCTATCCCGCCCAGCTCGCCGCTTCCAACGAGGCGCTGAAGTCGAACAAGCTGTGACCGGGCTTGGCGGACTGGCTCCGCCCCTGGAGCCGGCCCGCTCGAGCGGACGGGCGAAGCGCCGGGACAGCACCGCAGCGCAGGACAGCGAGGGTCGAACGGTGGCACTTCTGCTCGGGATCGATTTCGGCACGGGCGGCGCCAAGGCGGCGCTGGTCGACGAGGAGGGCGCGCTGCGGGGGTACGCCTTCGAGGAGTACCCCATCCTCACCGACCACCCGGGATGGTCGGAGCACGACCCAGCCCGTTACTGGCCGGCGGCCTGCCGGCTCGTCCGGAGCTGTCTCGCCGAGGCCAGGGCGCTCGGCCGCGATGTCCGCGGCGTGGCCGTCTCCTCGGCTCTGCCATCGCTCGTCATGGTCGACGCTGCGGGCGAGCCGGTGGAGCGCGCCTACAACCTCATGGATCGCCGCGCGACGGTCGAGGTCCGTCGCCTCGCGGACACGCTCGGCGAGGAGCGCATCTTCGAGCTCACCAAGAACCGGCTCGACGATCATCCGGTGCTGGTGAATCTCCTCTGGGAGCGCGACCACCGGCCGGGCTCCTTCGCACGGGTGAGGAAGGCGCTCACCATCGACGGCTTCATCACCCTGAAGCTCACCGACGAGGCCACCGCGCACTATCCGGGCGCCGCCTTCTTCGGCGTCGCCTACGACCTCCTCAGGCGCCGCTTCGACCCGGCGGTCCTCGCCTCCATCGGCCTCGACCCTTCGCTCTTCCCCGCGCTGCACGCCTGCGACGCGGTGGTGGGCGAGGTGACGCCCGCCGCGGCGGAGGCGACCGGACTCGCCGCCGGGACGCCGGTGGCGGCCGGCCAGGTCGACTGCTGCGCGGCCTGGGTCGGCGCGGGCATGACCGAGCCGGGCGACGTGCAGATGAACCTCGGGACCTGCGGCAACTTCGGCGTCCTGCACCGCGAGCCGATCTTCCACCGGAGCATGATCGCTTGCGAGCACACCAGCGGCGGCGGAGAGGTGTTCATCACCATCCCCACCACCACCACCGGCGGGCAGCTCCTGCGCTACATGCGCGACAACTTCTTCAGGGCCGAGCTCTCGCAGGCGGCGGCGGGGGGAGACGACGTCTATGAGCTCATCAACCGGGAGGCGGAGGCCGCACCAGCCGGGGCCGGAGGCCTCGTCGTGCTGCCCTTCCTCATGGGCGAGCGGACGCCGCTCTGGGACCCCGACGCGCGCGGCACCATCTTCGGGCTCTCGCTGGGGCACACCCGCGGTCACGTGCTCCGCGCCATGATGGAGTCGGTCGCCTACGCCCTCTTCGACTCCTACCGGCTGGTCGCCGCGACTGGGCTCACCCTGCGGGCGCCGATCGTCCTCAACGAGGGCGGAGCGAAGAGCGCGCTCTGGCGCCGGATCATCACCGACGTCTTCGGCGTGCCCACCGCCCTGGTGAAGCGGCGCACCGGCGCTCCCTACGGCGACGCGCTCCTCGCCGGGGTGGCGACCGGCGTCCTCCCCGGCTTCGAGGTGGCGAGGCGGTGGGCGGAGTACGAGGAGCCGCTCCTCCCCGACGCCGCGAGGCACGCGCTCTATGGCGAGTACTTCGGACTCTACAAGCGGCTCTACGCCGACCTGAAGGACGACTTCAAGGCGCTCACCGCGTTGCGGGAGCGCTCCTGAGCGGCGCGCTGCGCCGGCGGATCGAGAGAGGAAGGACATCGGCATGGAACTGGTGAGGAGGCTGAGGGCCCGCGCGGCCGCGAGGAATCCCATCCGCGTGGGCATCGTCGGTTGCGGGCAGATGGGGTCGGGGCTCGCGCACGCGGTGCAGAGCGTGGAGGGCATGGCGGTGGCTGCCATCGCCGACGTGGAGGTGGAGCGAGCACTCGCCACCTTCGCCGCGCTGGGCGTGGACCGCGAGGAAGTGGCCACGCCGGCCACTGCGGCCGAGGCCGAGGACGCGCTCCGCGCCGGGCGGCGGGTGGTGACGCCCGACGCGCTCCTCCTGCCCGAGCTCTCCGGGCTGGAGGCCAACGTGGAGGCGACCGGGGTCCCCGACGTCGGTGCCCAGGTGGCCTACCGCTCGATCATGGCGAAGAAGCCGATCGTGATGCTGAACGTCGAGACCGACATCACCGTCGGGGCCTGGCTCTCCTCCCTGGCCCGCCGCACCGGTGCCCTCTACACCGTGGCCTCGGGGGACGAGCCGGGCGTGCTGAAGATGCTGTACGAGCAGGCCGTGCTGATGGGGTTCGAGGTGGTCACCCTGGGAAAGGGGAAGAACAATGCCATCGACCGGGCCGCCACCGCCGCCACCTGCCGCGAGGAGGCCGGGTCGAAGGGGATGAACCCCAAGATGCTCGCGGCGTTCAAGGACGGCACGAAGACCATGGTGGAGCTGTGCGCGGTGGCCAACGCCACCGGGCTCCTGCCGGACGTACCCGGCATGCACGGACCCAAGGTTGAGCTGGAGGAGCTGACCCGCGTCTTCGTACCCGCCGAGGACGGCGGCATTCTCTCGCGCCGCGGGGTGGTCGACTACTCCACCGGGGCCATCGCCCCCGGCGTGTTCGCCATCGTGCGCTCCGACGAGCCGCGCATCCGCAAGGAGATGAAGTTCATCACCCGGGCCGAGGGGCCCTACTACCTGCACCACCGTCCCTATCACCTGTGCGACCTCGAGACGCCCCAGTCGATCGCCGAGGCGGTGCTGCTCGGGGAGGTGACGGTGGTGGCCGAGGCGCAGCACGCCGAGGTGGTGTGCGTGGCCAAGCGTGACCTCCCGGCCGGGGTCGCGCTCGGCGGCATCGGCGGGGACGATTGGTACGGCACGCTGGTCACGGCGGCCGACGCCGCCGCCCGGCGCGCCCTCCCCGTCGGCATCGCTGCGGGAGCGCGAACGCTGCGCCCGGTGCGCAGGGGCGAGCTCGTCACGCGCGACGACGCCGCGCCCGACGACACCACCTTCGTCTACCGGCTGCGCATGCTGCAGGAGTCGCTCCTGGGGAGCGCCGGCGGCTTCTGATCGCGGCACCCGACGCGCGCACCTGCTATCCTCGCGGCCTCACGAGGCGGAGGTGCCATGGCCGAGGTCGAGGCGGGAAGCGCGCCGAGCAAGAAGCTCTCCTTCCTGGAGAAGGGCGTGGCGCAGGTGGCGCTGGTGGTGAAGGACCTCGACCGCACGGTGGAGCGGTACTGGGAGCAGTTCGGCGCCGGCCCCTGGCACTTCTACACCTACCAGAAACCCTTCGTGCGCCGGATGACGCGCCACGGGAGGCCGGTGGACTACGCCATGCGGGTGGCGCTCGGCTACTTCGGCCCCACCCGCATCGAGCTCATCGAGCAGGTCTCGGGCGACACCGTCTACGCCGACTTCATCCGCGACCACGGCTACGGGGTGCAGCACCTCGGCGTCCTGGTGGACGACATGGCCGCGGCCATCCGCGAGGCCGAGGCCGCCGGCTACCACGTCATCATGGACGGCGCCGGCTTCGGGCCGGATGGCGACGGCCACTACGCCTACCTCGACACCGAGGCCGAGCTGGGAACCACCCTGGAGCTCATCCAGCGCCCAGCGCGCCGCCAGCCGCCGGAGAGAGTGTATCCGCCTACCTCGAGCTCGGCGCCCTGAGGGTCTCGGCGCGAGCCTTCTCGCCCATCCGCTCCAGGAGCCACGCCTTCCACGCCTCCATCCCCTCGCCGCTGCGCGCGGAGAGGCGCAGCAGGCGCGGCTCGGGCATGACCCGGCCCAGCCCCTCCTCGAGGGCCTCGAGGTCGAGGTCGAGGTGCGGGAGGAGGTCGCACTTGGTGAGGACCACCAGGTCGGCCCGCTGGAACATCACCGGGTACTTGTCGGGCTTGTCTTCACCCTCGGTGGCGGAGAGCGCCACCACCCGGGCGGCCTCGCCGAGGTCATAGATGGCCGGGCAGACGAGGTTCCCCACGTTCTCGACGAAGAGGAGGTCGAGCGCCTGCCACGGGAAGTCGTGCAGGGCGTGGTGCACCAGCGCGGCGTCGAGGTGGCAGGCCTGACCGGTGGTGATGGCCCGTGCGGGGATCCCGGCCGCGGTGAGCCGGCGCGCGTCGCGGTCGGTGGCGAGGTCGCCGGAGAGGGCGCCGAGCCGGAGGCCCGGCAGGACGCGGGCGGTGGCCTCGAGCAGGGCCGTCTTGCCCGAGCCGGGCGAGCCCATCAGGTTCACCGCCAGCACGCCCGCCTCGAGGAAGTGCTCCCGGTTGTGCGCCGCCTGCCTTTCGTTGCCGGCCAGGAGCCGCTCGTGGAGCTCCACCGGCACGAGGGCGTGATCGCCACAGCCGCAGCTCTCGCACATCACGCCACCTCCAGCTCGATCTTCGTGAGCGTCAGGGCCTCTCCCCCCGGCTCGAGGCGGGCCGGCCGGTCGCAGGCCGCGCAGCGGAGCCGTTCACCCACAGCAAATGCGCGACGGCAGGCGGGGCAGCTCCAGCGCGCCGGCAGCGAGGCCACCACCAGCTCGGCCCCGGCGCAGGGGGTGCCGGGCCGGAGCACCTCGAACGCCTGCTGGAAGAGCGCGGGGTCGACGCCGGCGAGCTCCCCGACGGCCACCTCCACCCGCCGGACGACGGCGCCCGGGCGGCTCGCCGCCGCCTCCTCCACCTGGCGCACCAGCTCCGCCACGAGGGAGTATTCATGCATGGTCAGCAAATCCTCGGCAGCGGTTCACCCTCGGGCTCGACGAGCAGCCTCCGTCCGAAGCCGGTGTCGAGCACGAGCTGCCCGGGGCGCTCCTCCACCGCCTCGCCGATCACCGCCGCCTCGCGGCCGAGTGGGTGGGCCCGCAGCGCGGCCAGCACCCGCTCCGCCGCGCCGGCCCGCACCCCCAGGATGGCCTTCCCCTCGTTGGCCACGCCGAGGGGATCGATGCCCAGGAGCTCGCCGGCCGCCCGCACCGCCGGGCTCACCGGCAGGGCCGACTCGTGGAGCACGATCCCCACCCTCCCCTTGGCGGCGAGCTCGTGCAGGGCCGAGGCGGCGCCGCCGCGGGTGGGGTCCTTCATCGCCACCACCGCCTCGCCCCCAGCCTCGAGCGCCGCCCGGACGAGGTCGTGGAGCGGCGCCACGTCGGAGCGGAGGTCGCCCTCGAGCCCCAGGTCGCTCCGCGCCGCCAGCACCGCCATCCCGTGGTCTCCCAGGGTGCCGGTGACGATCACCCGGTCGCCCGGCCGCAGGCCCGCGTCGGTGACCACCCGCTCGCAGAGCGCGAGCCCGGTGGTGTTCACCACCAGCCCGTCGAGCTCGCCCTTCCCCATGACCTTGGTGTCGCCGGTGACCACCACCACCCCGGCCTCGGCGCAGGCCGCCTGCATCGAGTCGCGGACGCGCACCAGCTCCGCGCGGGGGAAGCCCTCCTCGATCACCACCGCGCAGGTGAGGGCGAGCGGCCTCACGGCGCCCATCATGGCGAGGTCGTTCACCGTGCCGCAGACCGCCAGCCGGCCGATGTCGCCACCCGGAAAGAAGAGCGGCTTCACCACGTGCGAATCGGTGGTGACCACGAGCCAGCGATCGCCCACCCGGATGGCCGCGCCGTCGTCCAGGGCGGCGAGCCCGATCTCGAAGCTGGCGGCGAAACCAATCTCTGGACCCGCGGCGAGGCCGCCGGCAGGGCCCGCCACGAGCCCGATCTCCATACCGGCATGCTCCGCGACCGCTGGACCGCCCAGCGGCAGGAACAGCTCCTCCACCAGCCGCCGCATGGCCCGGCCACCCGCCCCGTGGACGAGCCCGATGCGGCCGTCGCGAGCGTCGAGCCGGTCAGCCACCACCAGCTCCCCGCCACGCCGCCCAGGCGCTGGCGCAGGCGGCCGTCGCCGGCCGGCTCGGGCCGCGTCCGGTCGCCACGGGCTCGGGTGCGGCGGCGTGGGTGTGCCAGATGCGGCAGCTTCCCTCGGAGGAGACCATGCACGCGCCGACCGGCTGTTCGGGGGTGCACGCCCCGCCGAAGAGGGCGCAGTCGGTGGGCTGGGCCTGTCCGGTCATGATCTGGCCGCACCGGCACTGCGCCTCCAGCGCGCGCCGCGCCGCGGCCGCGGCTCCACCGAGGTCGCGGGCTCGACGGGAGCGGAGCTCCGGCGCAAAGCGCACCCGCGCGTCGCAAGGGGCGTACGCCGGGCGGAGCCGCAGCGTGCCGTGAGGGATCTCGCCGAGCCCGCGCCACGGGCCGGAGGCCAGCTCGAACACCCGCCAGAGGAGGGCCTGGGCGGCGAGGTTTCCCTCGCCGGAGACCGCGCGAGGGTAGGCGTTCACCACCTCGGCGCGCCCCTCGCGCACGAGGGCGAGGAGCGCCACCAGCGCGGCCAGCACGTCCAGCGGCTCGAAGCCGGCCACCACCACCGGCAAGCGCCGCTCGCGGGCGAGCGGCTCGAAGACGGCCGAGCCGGTGATCGCCGCGGCGTGGCCCGCCGCGAGGAAGCCCGCGACGCGCGAGCCCGGCAGGCCTGCCACGGCCTGCATGGCGGGTGGGATGTACCGGTGCGCGGTGAGCACGGAGAGGTTGGGCGGAAGGCCCTGCGCGATCACCGCGGCCGTCGTCACCGCCGTGGTCTCGAAGCCGCTGGCGAAGAAGACCACCTCCTCCGAGGGGTGGGCGCGCGCCACCTCCAGCGCCTGGGCCGGCCCGTAGACCACCTCCACCCGCGCGCCCTCGGCGCGCGCGTCCGAGAGCGATCCGCCGCTGCCCGGCACCCGGACCATGTCACCGTAGGTGACGACGCGCCGGCCGGAGAGCGCCAGGGCCACCGCCTCGTCCACCTCCGAGGGGTCGGTGACGCACACCGGGCAGCCCGGCCCCATCACCACCTCCAGCGCCTCGGGGAGCGCGCTGCGCAGCCCGAAGCGGGCGATGGCCTGCTCATGGGAGCCGCACACGTGCATGAGGGTGATGCGCCGGCGGCCCATGGCCCGCACCTCGCGGGCGATGGCCTCGCCGAGCGCGCGTGCGCTCGCCGGGTCGCGAAACTGCATCGTCGCGCTCACGCGCTCCCCGCGCGCTCGGCGGCCATGGAGGCCGCTGCCAGCTCGGCGTGGAGCGCCAGCGTCTCCTCGGCCTCGGCGGGATCGATGCGCTGGATGGCGAAGCCCACGTGGTTGAGGAGGTAGTCGCCAGCGGCCACCGGCTCGTCGAGGAGGTCGAGCCGCACCACGCGCCTCACGCCGAAGAAATCGACCGTCGCCTCACGGCCGTCGACCGCCAGCACCCGCCCTGGCACCGCGAGGCACATGCGCTCCTCCCGGAGGCGCCGGAGCGGCAGGCGCCTCGCGCCGGACCGGCTCGCCCTCCGGAGAAGCGTAACGCGCCCGGATGGCCGAGGGAAGCGGTGCCGCCAGGGCCATCGCCCCGGGCGGCGCTGGGTTCACCTCGAGTGTCGAGGACCTTCAGCGTCAGACCGCGACCACGGAGCCGATCGCTGTCGCCAGCCAGGCCGCGAGGAGGATGGGGCCGAGCGCGAAGACGGGCTCGAGCGGATGCTAGAGAAAGGATCGCCTGGATACACACGCTTACCGGTGACGAATTGGTGGGCAATTGGGCTCACCGGACGCGCCAGTCAGCTCCGGCGCGCCACCGCATCCGCCACGGCGAGCTGGCCCAGCGCGAGCCCGCCGTCGCCGGGCGGCACCCGGCGGTGAGGAAACACCTCGAACCCCTCGGGCGCGAGCTGGCGCGACACCTCCTCCACCAGCAGCGCATTCGCGAAGCAACCACCGGTGAGCACCAGCGGCAGCCGGCCGCGGCCGGCGGCGCGGCGTACCAGCGCCGCCGCGGCGCGGGCGAGCCCCCGGTGCACCCGGGCGGCGATGAGCCCGGGGGCGATCCCGGCCGCGAGGTCGAGGGCCGCTCCGCGAACGAGCGGTCGCGGATCGAGCTCCCACGGTGCCCGGCCGAGGTCGAGGTCCACCGGGTAGGCACCCTGCTCGTCCGGTGCCGCGGCGGCCTCCAGCGCCACGGCGAGCTGACCCTCGAAGCTCGAGTGAGCCCGGCCGAGCGCGAAGGCGCTCACCGCGTCGAGGAGCCGGCCGGCGCCGTGCGCGGCCGGAGTGTTCACGCCCCGTGCGATCATCCGGCGCGCCACCCGCAGCGCGCTCTCCTCCACCCGCAGGAAGAGCGGCAAGCGGTCGAGGGGTGGCGCGCCGTCGAAGGCGTCGTCGAGGGCGGCCAGGGCGAGCCGCCAGGGCTGGCGCACCGCCAGGTCGCCACCGGCCAGCGGCAGCGATCGGAAGGTGGCGAGCCGCTCGTAGCCTTCGAACCGCGCGAGGAGGAGCTCGCCGCCCCAGGCCGTGCCATCCTCCCCGAGCCCGCTCCCGTCCCAGACGAGTGCCAGCACCGGCCCCGCGAGGCCGTGCTCGGCCATGGCCGCGACGGCGTGCGCGTGGTGGTGCTGCACCGCCACCGCGGCGAGCCCCTCGGCCGAGGCGCGCGCCCGAGCCCAGCGCGTCGAGGCGTACTCGGGGTGGAGGTCATGCGCGAGGAGCCGCGGCCTCGTCCGGAGCGAACGCTCGAGCCAGTGCACCGCGCCCTCGAACGCGTCGAGCGCGGCGGCGCTCTCCAGATCTCCCACGTGCGGCCCGAGCCAGGCGCGCGCGCCCACCCCCAGCGCCGGCGCGTTCTTCAGCAGGGCGCCGGCGGCGAGCACCGGGGCCGCCAGCGCGCCTCCGAGCGCGATGGCGCCCGGGACATACCCCCGGGCGCGCCTGAGGAGGAGCGGCGCGCCGCCCACCACCCTCGCCACGGAGTCGTCGGCGCGCGCTGCGATGGGGCGGTCGTGGAGGAGGAAGAGGTCGGCCACCCCCGCGAGGCGGTGGAGCGCGTCGGCGTCCTCGAAGGCGATGGGCTCGTCCGACAGGTTGCCGCTCGTCATCACCAGTGGCCGGCCGGCCTCGGCGAGGAGGAGGTGGTGGAGGGGCGTGCAGGGGAGGAGGAGGCCGAGGAGGGGAGAGTCCGGAGCGACCTCGCTGGCGATGCGTGGAGCCGCAACCGGACCGCACCTTTCATGCGCTCGCCGCACCGGCTCCCTCCTGCGGCAGAGGACGATGGGCGCGGCCGGCGAGGCGAGGAGCTCCCGCTCGGCGGGGGAGAGCACCGCGAGCGACCCTGCCTCGGCCAGGTCTCGCACCATCACCGCGAGTGGCTTCTCCTCCCGCCGCTTGCGGGCGCGCAGCCGCGCCACCGCCTCGCCCGAGCCGGCATCGCAGGCGAGCTGGAAGCCGCCGAGCCCCTTCACCGCCACCACGCGACCCTCTCGCAGCGCCCGGGCGGCTGCGAGCAGCGCCTCCTCGCCCCCTGCCAATGAAACGCCCTCCGGCGAGAGGAGCGAGAGCCGGGGGCCGCAGACCGGGCAGGCGTTCGGCTCGGCGTGGAAGCGGCGGTCGGCGGGCTCCTCGTACTCCCGCCGGCAATCGCCGCAGAGCGCGAAGCCGGCCATGGTGGTCCGAACGCGGTCGTAGGGGGCGGCCTCGGCGATGGTGAAGCGCGGTCCGCAGCCGGTGCAGCTCGTGAACGGATAGTGAAACCGCCGGTTCCCCGGCTCGAGGATCTCGGCGAGGCACGCGGCGCAGGTGGCGAGGTCGGGCGGGATGGAGAGGGTGGGGATCCCCGTGCCGGCGGCGCTCGCCACGGCGCGAAAGCTCACCCCCGGCTCAGAGCGGATCGGCTCGCCGTCGAGCGCGTCGATGCGCGCGGCCGGCGGCCTCTCGGCGCGAAGGCGCCCGGCGAAGCTCGCGAGCGCGGCCGGAGCGCCGAAGGCCTCGATGGTCACGCCCGCGTCGTCGTTCCAGACCCGGCCGCGGAGCCCCTCGGACAGCGCCAGGCGGACGATGAAGGGTCGCATGCCCACGCCCTGCACGATGCCGCGCAGGGTGAAGCGCAGCCCGTCGTACAGCTCGCTGACGCGCGGCGGGGAGGTGTCCACCCCAGGAGCGTACACCGCACCGTCCCTCACCTCGGCGTCCCGGGGCGAGCAGCGGTCGGCGCGCGCCGCCAAGGCGGGGGGACGGTCGACCAGCCCGGAGAGGCCGTGCTCGGCCGAACCGAAGAGCGCGTTCACCGCTGCCCGGCTGGCCTCACCGGGGGAGCGGCCCGCGCGACGAGGCGCAGCCGGCCCCGCGCCCGCCGCGAACGGTCGGCGGGACGCTGCAGGAGTGCGGCGGCGGCGGCGAGGGCGAGCTCGAGGAAGGTGGCCAGCGCGAGGAGGGGCGGGAGACCCTCCTCGAAGAGCGTGATGACGAGGAAGAGCGCGGTGAACGCCTTGGCGGCGACGAGCAGGCTCACCCGCCGGAAGCGCCGCCACTCCAGCGCGTAGCCGAGGCCGAGGGCCACCTGCAGCACGCCGGCCCAGCGGACGAAGAAGGGCGGGGCGGGCGGGAAGCCACCCATCTGCAGCGCCGTTCGCGGCAGCAGGCCGAGCCAGAGGGCGAGGAGCGCGGCCTGGGCGACGGCGAGGAGGACCACCGTCGCCTGGCCGAGCTCGGCGAGACCCGGACCCTCGACAGGGCTGGCTTCTGGGACGCGCATCACCCGCCGTTGTTCCCCGCTCTTTGGGCTTGAACTTCCTCGCTCTCCACGCGAGCGCCATCGCCCCTCACGGAGGGTGCGGCCGCGACCCCGGAGGCGGAAGGGCGCTCCAGGGCCGCGAGGAGCGCAGGTCCGCGGGCGTCACCGGGGAAGAGCGGCCGGAGCCGGAGGCCGAGCGCCTCGAGCTCCGCGACCACCGCACCCACGGTCTCCGAAAGCGCATCCCTCACGGCAGGTGAAAGGCCGGCCCCCAGCTCCATGCGGGCGGGGATGACGCCCACCAGCCGCACCCGTTCTGGGGCAGAGCCGAGCGCCTCCAGCTCGCCGAGCGCCTCCAGCAGCCCCGGCCCGTGCCGGTCGAGGCCGCGCCGGCCGGGGCCGCGCGGGGGGCAGACCTCGCGGCGGCGCACCGTGCCGGGTGGGCCCTCCTCCCGCAGGGTGTCGACCACCACCGCCGCATCGAGCCCGAGCAGCGCCAGGGACAGATCGGAGCCGGGAGCGCCGAGATCGCGAAGCTGCAGCTCCGGCGGGATCTCGTAGGTCGCCTCGAGCGCGCGCACGACCTCCGGACCGAGGGCGTCGTCGCCCATGAGCGCGTTGCCGATGCCGAGGACGCCGAATCCGGCCCATCGCCGCCTTCCGTGCTTGACCCCTCGGGTGCGTAACGGTGCGCCTCGTCCGCCGCAGCCAGACGTCGCGCTCGTCGCCGGGAACGCCGCCAGAACGTACGAAGGCCCGGTCGTTGGACCGGGCCCCGCGCTCCCCCTCTTCGGAAGTGGAAGCGTTCGCTAGAATCGCGCGGACGTTCGCGGCCTGGAGGCCCTTCGGCCCCTTCTTCACCTCGAACTCCACCTTCTGGCCCTCCGCGAGGGTGCGGAACCCCTCGGCCTGAATGGCGGTGTGGTGGCAGAAGACATCCTCGCCCCCACCATCCTGCGTGATGAACCCGAACCCCTTGGCATCATTGAACCACTTCACGGTACCCGTCGCCATGCACTGCACTTCCTTACTGTGTTCAGCCCGCTTCGATTAGCGGTCCGGTACCAGCCCGTCACGGGACGTGGACTCTCGCTTCGTAGCCGAAATTTATTGCTCTGTCGAGCGACTTCGACACCCGAAATGCAAAATTCTACTGGCCTGGGGAATAGCCACCCGCCAGGCAGGCCGGCAGGCGATTTCCCTACGGAATGAGCACGGTCGAGCCGGTCGTGCGCCGCGCCTCCAGGTCGCGGTGGGCCTGCGCAGCGTCGGCGAGTGGCAGGGTCCTCACCGCGTCCACCGTCACCTTTCCGGCGCCGAGCACCTCGAAGAGCTCGGCGGCCATGGCCTCGAGGTCTTCCCTGCGCCTGCTGTAGTCGTTGAGGGTGGGCCGGGTGAAGAAGAGAGAGCCCTTCCTCGCCAGCAGCGCCGGCTCGAAGGGCGGGATCGCGCCCGAGGCGTTGCCGAAGCTCACCATGAGGCCCATCGGCTGGAGGCAGTCGAGCGACCTCTCGAAGGTGGCCTTCCCCACCGAGTCGTAGACCACCGGGACGCCGCGGCCGCCGGTGAGCTCCTTCACCGCGCTCACGAAGTCCTCGCGCGTGTAGACGATGGCGTGGCTGGCGCCGTGCGCCCTGGCCAGCGCTGCCTTCTCGTCCGACCCGGCGGTGCCGATCACGCGCGCGCCCAGCGCCGCGAGCCACTGGCAGGCGATGAGGCCCACCCCCCCGGCCGCCGCGTGAAAGAGCACCGTCTCGCCCGGTTGCACGCGGTGCGTGCTCCGGACGAGGTACTGCACCGTGAGCCCCTTCAGCATGACCGCGGCGGCGGTGCGGTCGTCCACGCTCGAGGGCAGCTTCACCAGCCGGTCGGCGGGGATGAGCCGCGCCTCGGCGTAGGCGCCAGGCGGTCCTCCCGCGTAAGCCACCCGGTCGCCCGGGGCGACGTGCTTCACGTCGGGTGCGACCGCCTCCACCACCCCCGCCGCCTCGGAGCCGAGGCCCGATGGCAGGGTCACGGGATAGAGGCCGCTCCGGTGGTAGGTGTCGAGGAAGTTCACACCGATGGCGGTGTGGCGCACCCGCGCCTGCCCCGGCCCCGGCTCCCCCACCTCCACCTCGTCGAGCCGCAGCACCTCGGGACCGCCGGTCGCGTGGATCCTGATCGCCTTGACCATGTTGGGGATGTAAGTCTCCGGCGCCCCGGCGGCGACCTCAAGAATGCGAGGCGCGCGAACCGCGCGGCTGGCTCTCCGGGAGCCCACTCGCCAAGGAGCGGCGGCGAAGGCGAGCGCGAGGCGACCCTCACTCGCTGTGATCGCGTCTCCAGGCACACCGGGTCGCTCCCGCCGGGTGATTCGCGACCTCCCCAGGATCGTGGGGCAGAGCTCTTGCTTCTGGAAGGGGGGCTTCCAGCTTAGCATCGAGAGCGATGCCGGACAGGGTCCACATCCTCGGGCGGCTGGCCATCGACCGCTCCATCCGCTTCCGCTCCGGGCTCGTCGAGCCCGCGGCGGTGGACCCGCTCCCGGAGCGCAGCGCCTCCTGCGCCCGGTGTGGCGCGCCCCTGTGCGAGGCGAGCCGGGCGCACCTCTTCACCGGGATGCGGCTGCGCTGCGCCGCCTGCGGAGAGTCGACGCGCTTGGGGGGATAGCGCCGGCCCGGCAGCTCCGGGAGATGTCTCGCGCGCGGGGCCGCGCCGCTCAGCCCGCGCGCCGCTTCTTGTCGAGGAGCTGCAGGATCATCGGCGTGAAGATGAGCTGCATGGCGAGCGCCATCTTCCCGCCCGGCACCACGATGCAGTTTGCGCGGGACATGAACGAATCGTGAAGCATGCTGAGCAGCCACGGGAAGTCGATCCCCCGGGCGTCGCGGAAGCGCACCACCAGGAAGCTCTCGTCGGCGGAGGGGATGGCGCGGGCGGTGAAAGGGTTGGAGGTGTCGACGGTGGGCACGCGCTGGAAGTTCACGTGCGTGCGCGAGAACTGCGGGCAGATGTACTCCACATAGTCGGGCATTCTGCGCAGGATGGTGTCGAGCACCGCCTCGGTGCTGTAGCCCCGCGAGGCCTTGTCGCGCTGGATCTTCTGGATCCATTCGAGGTTGATGATCGGGACGACGCCCACCAGGAGGTCCACGTGGCGCGCCACGTCGGCCTCGGCGGTGGCCACCCCCCCGTGCAATCCCTCGTAGAAGAGGAGGTCGGTGCCGGCCGGCACATCGCCCCAGGGGGTGAAGGTCCCGGGGGGCTGGTCGAAGGGCGCCGCCTCGTTGGCGTCGTGCAGGTACCGGCGCACCTTCCCGGTTCCGGCCTCGCCGTAACCCCGGAAGAGCGCCTCCAGCTCCCGGAAGAGGTTCGCCTCCGGCCCGAAGTGGCTGAAGCGCTGGTCTCCGCGGCTGGTGGACTCCTCCATGGCGCGCGCCATGTCCTTGCGGTCGTACCGGTGAAAGGCGTCGCCCTCCACCAGCGCGGCATTGATCCGCTCCCTGGTGAAGATGGCCTGGAAGGTGCGCGTGACGGAGGTGGTGCCGGCGCCGGAGGAGCCGGTGACGGCGATGACCGGGTGGCGAAGCGACATGGGCGTCTCCAGGTGCGGCCCGGGCGGGCGCGTCAACGTTCGGTGAAGAGTGACCTGTGCCCGAAGAAGGGCGAGCGGTACGGCTGGTCGAGGCCGCTCGCGTGCTCCCGGTGGTAGCGCTCGATGCGCGCCACCTCCTCCTTCGCCCCCAGCACCACCGGCACCCGCTCGTGGAGCGCCGTGGGTTGCACCTCCAGCAGCCGCTCGCGGCCGGTGGAGGCGGCGCCGCCGGCCTGCTCCACGATGAAGGCCATGGGGTTCGCCTCGTAGAGGAGGCGCAGGCGCCCCGGCCGGCGCGGCTCGCGGGTGTCGCGCGGGTAGAGGAAGAGCCCGCCTCGGACGAGGATGCGGTGCACTTCGGCCACCAGCGACGCCACCCAGCGCATGTTGAAGTCGACCTCGCGCGGGCCGGTGCTGCCCGCCAGGCACTCCGAGACGTAACGCTTCACCGGCGGTTCCCAGAAGCGCTCGTTGGAGGCGTTGATGGCGAACTCGCGCACGCCCTCCTTGATCCGCAGGTCGCGGTGGGTGAGCACGTACTCGCCGAGCTCCCGGTCGAGGGTGAAGCCGTGCACGCCGCGGCCGAAGGTGAGCACCACCATGGTGGAGGGGCCATAGATGGCGTAGCCGGCACAGACCTGCTTCACCCCGGGCTGGAGGAAGTCGGCCGCGGTGGCCATGCCGGGGCCCTCCGGCCTGCGCAGGATGGAGAAGATGGTCCCCACCGAGATGTTCACGTCGATGTTGGACGAGCCGTCGAGGGGGTCGAAGAGGAGCAGGTACTTTCCGTGAGGGTAAGGCTCGGGGATGGAGTAGATGTCCTCCAGCTCCTCGGAGGCCATGGCCGCGAGGTGCCCGCCCCACTCGCAGCCACGCACCAGGATCTCGTTCGCGACGACGTCGAGCTTCTTCTGCGCCTCGCCCTGCACGTTGACGGTGCCGGTATCGCCGGCCACCCCGGCCGCGCCCTTGCTCACCGCGAGCGCGATGCTCTTCAAGGCCGTGGCGATGTCCTGCAGGAGGGCGCTGAACTCGCCGGTCGCCCCCGGAACCTGACGGTGCTCGGAGAGGATGAAGCGGTTGAGGGTGACGGGGGCGGGGTCGCTCATGAGGGGCGCTCCTGTGCGCGGGGTGGTCGGGGGCCGGAGGCGGCGCCGCTGCCACGCGCTTCGGGCGCTTTCGGCTCGGGCCCGGGAGCCGGCGGCTCCGCCAGGCCACCGGCGAAGACCCGGCTCTGGCGAAGGTCCTCCTCCTCCAGCGTGGTGAGCGCCGCCCGGTCCACCCGCCCGCCGGTCGAGAAGAGGCGGCTCGCCTGGCGCAGCCGCGCCCGGTCGAGCGCGTTGCGCACCGAGCGGGCGTTGGAGAAACGGGGCTGCGCCATCCGCAGGGCGAGGTACTCCTGGAACGCGGCGCGGGCTCGCGGCGAGAGCTGGTATTGCATCCGCTCCAGCATGAGGTCGCCGATGGCGAGGAGCTCGTCCGCCCCGTAGTCCGGGAAGTCGACGTGGTGGGCGATGCGCGACCCCATGCCCGGGTTCGACTCGAAGAAGCGGTCCATTCGCTGCCGGTAGCCGGCGAGGATCACCACCAGGTCGTCGCGCGCGTCTTCCATCACCTGGAGCAGGATCTCGATGGCCTCCTGCCCGTAGTCGCGCTCGTTCTCCGGGCGGTAGAGGTAGTACGCCTCGTCGATGAAGAGCACGCCCCCCATGGCCCTCTTCAGGGCTTCCTTGGTCTTCGGCGCGGTGTGGCCGACGTACTGACCCACCAGGTCGTCGCGGGTCACCGAGACGAGGTGGCCCTTTCGCAGGTAGCCGAGGCGGTGGAGGATCTCCGCCATCCGCACCGCCACCGTGGTCTTGCCGGTCCCCGGGTTGCCGGTGAAGCACATGTGGAGCGAGGGCGGCCCGGCCGAGAGGCCGAGCGTGTTGCGGGCGCGCTCCACCACCAGGAGCGCCGCGATCTCCCGGATGCGCGTCTTCACCGGCACGAGCCCCACCAGCTCGCGGTCGAGCTCGTCGAGCACCTCGTGCACGCGAGAGACCTCGAGCATGGCGCCCAGGTCGACGGCGTCGGCCGGCGGGGCGGGCCCCGGAGGACCGGCAGACGCCTCGCGCTCCGCTGCCGCGGGCACCTCTCCGCTCACGGGCTCCTCCCCGGGTAGCGCTGGCCGGCGGGGCGGGCGCTGGCGTAGCCGCGCAGCCCGTAGCGCTGCGTGCGCCCCGGCCCCTCCTCGCGGACGAGCTGGAAACCCGGCTCCTCGGCGGGGCGCTGCACGACGAAGGAGAGCCGCACGGTCTCCCATCCGCTGGTGGAGTCGAAGGCGTTCACCTTGATATAGCGGTCGGGGAGAGCCCGGCGGCACGCCTCGAATCTCTCGCATGACGGCGGCCACCTCCGCCCGGTCGAAGATGGGCTGGCCCCACATGTCCCAGTAGACGTTGCGGGGGTGCGGGTCGTCGGTGGACTCCACCGAGAGGGCCCAGCCCTGGCCGAGGGCGTACTCCACCTGCTTCTGAATCTGGGCGTCGGTGAGCTCGGGGAGGAAGGAAAACGTACCCTGGGTGATTTTCATGGCGGGCTCCTCTCGTCAGCCGGCGGTGGGGGTGGCGACGACGTCGGGGGTATCGGTCGACTCGTACTGGAAGGTGATGTCCTTCCAGAGGTCGAGCGCGGCGGCGAGCGGGCGGCAGTCCTTCGCGGCCTCGTCGAGCACGTGCGACCCCTCGTTCCAGAGGTCCTTGCCCTCGTTGCGGGCGAGCACCATGGCCTCCAGCGCGACGCGGTTGGCGGTGGCGCCGGCGGCGATCCCCATGGGGTGGCCGATGGTGCCCCCGCCGAACTGCAGCACCACGTCCTCGCCCAGGTAGTGGAGGAGCTGGTGCATCTGTCCGGCGTGGATGCCGCCCGAGGCCACCGGCATCACCTTGCGCAGGTCGGCCCACTCCTGGTCGAAGAAGAGGCCCAGCTCTGGCCGCTCCTTGGTGCGCGGCTCGCGCAGGGTGTCGTAGATGCCGCGGACGATGTTCGGGTCGCCCTCGAGCTTACCCACCACCGTGCCGGCGTGGATGTGGTCGACGCCCGCCAGGCGCATCCACTTGGCGATGACCCGGAAGCTCACGCCGTGCATCTTCTGGCGCGTGTAGGTCCCGTGGCCGGCGCGGTGGAGGTGCAGGATCATGTCGTGCTGCCGCGCCCAGCGCGACATGCTCTGGATGGCGGTGTAGCCCACCACGAGGTCGATCATGACGACGACCGAGCCGAGCTCCTGCGCGAATTCGGCGCGCTCGTACATGGCCTCCATGGTGCCCGCGGTGACGTTGAGGTAGTGGCCCTTCACCTCGCCGGTGTCGGCCTGGGCCCGGTTCACCGCCTCCATCGAGAAGAGGAAGCGGTCGCGCCAGTGCATGAAGGGCTGGGAGTTGATGTTCTCGTCGTCCTTCACGAAATCGAGGCCGCCGCGGAGCGCCTCGTACACCACCCGCCCGTAGTTCTTTCCGGAGAGCCCGAGCTTCGGCTTCACGGTGGCGCCGAGGAGGGGGCGCCCGAACTTGTCGAGCCGCTCGCGCTCCACCACGATCCCGGTGGGTGGGCCGGCGAAGGTCTTCACGTAAGCCACCGGAAAGCGCATGTCCTCGAGGCGCAGCGCCTTCACCGCCTTGAAGCCGAAGACGTTTCCGATGATCGACGCCGTGAGATTGGCGATGGAGCCCTCCTCGAAGAGGGCCAGGTCGTAAGCGATGCGGGCGAACCACTGCTGGGGGGTGGGCGTCCCCGGGCCGGTGCCAGGGACGGGGTCGACCTGATAGGCCTTGGCGCGGTACCGGTCGCACGCCGTCAGCCGATCGGTCCACACCACGGTCCAGGTGGCGGTGGACGACTCGCCCGCCACGGCGGCCGCCGCCTCCTCGGCCTCCACGCCCTCCTGGGGCGTGATGCGGAAGAGCGCGATGATGTCGGTGTCCTTCGGAACGTAATCGGGCTCCCAGTAGCCCATGGTTCGGTAGGGGATGACGCCCGAGGCGTACCGGTCACGCTTGGGGCTCTGGGCGCCCTTGAGGGGCGCGGGGACGCTTCCGACGTGGGCTTCGAGAGGGGCCATGCGGAAAAGCTAGGTGCGGTGCGGCATAAGGTCGAATCATTTGTGGGGCGGACTTATATCAGCGACTCTTATGAGAGACGCGACCGTCAGGCAGCTCCAAATCTTCGAGGCGGTGGCGCGCCTCGGGGGCTTCACCCGCGCCGCCGGCGCGCTCCACCTCACGCAGCCGGCGGTCTCGATGCAGGTGAGAGAGCTCGAGGCTCAGGCTGGGCTCCCGCTCCTCAATCGCAGCCCACGCGGGGTGAAGCTCACCGAAGCCGGGGAAGAGGTGCTGCGCTGCGCGCTCGTGGTGAAGCGAGCGCTCCAGGACGCCGAGGACGGGCTCGCGAATCTGAGGGGGCTCCGCGCCGGCCGGCTCGCCATCGCCGTGGTGAGCACCGCCAAGTACTTCGCCCCCCGGCTCCTGGCGCGCTTCGCCGCCGAACACCCGGAGGTGGAGCTGAAGCTCCTCGTGCACAACCGCGACGCGGTGGTACAGCTCCTCGCCGCCAACGAGGTGGACCTCGCCCTGATGGGCACGGCGCCTGACGAGATCGAGACGGTGGCCGAGGTCTTTGCCGGCCATCCCCTGGTGGTGGTCGCCCACCCGCGCCACCCGCTCGCCGCCCTGCGCCAGGTGAAGGTGGCCGAGCTCTCCGGGGAGGCGTTCCTCGTGCGCGAGCCGGGCTCGGGCACGCGCGCCGCCATGGAGCGGCTCTTCGCCCGGCGCCGGATTCACCCGAGGTCGAGGCTGGAGATCGGGAGCAACGAGACCATCAAGCAGGCGGTGATGGCCGGCATGGGGCTCGGCTTCATCTCCCTTCACGCGGTGGGTCTGGAGGTCGCGGCCGGGCAGCTCGCGGTGTTGCCGGTGGAGGGGCTGCCGGTGATGCGCTCGTGGAACGTGGTGCACCGGCGCGAGAAGCGCCTCTCGCCGGCGGCCGAGGCCTTCCGCGCCTTCGTGCTGGCGGAGGGGGAGAAGGCTCTCGAGACGCCACGGCCCTCTCCTCCCGAGGGAGAAGAGGGCCGGGTGAAGAAGGCGAGATGAGGCCGGACGACTACTCCTTCTCGTTCATGTCCTCGTGCATCTCGTGCGTGGCCGATTCGTCCTTCTCGGGGTTCGCCTGGGTGCTGATGTCGCTGTTCACCGAGTCGACGCCGCCGGCGTCGAGCTCCTGGCGAGCCTTGGCGCTGGTGGAGGCCTCGGAGGAGCCGGTGCCCTGCGCCTCCGTGGTAGTGCCCGTCATCGACTTGCTGTCGGCGCCGGTCGGAGACTCTTGGCGCAGCTTGGCGTCGGTCGAGGCGGTCTCGGGCTGAGCGGCGTCGGTGGTGCCCGTCATCGACTTGCTGTCGGCACCTGTCGGTGACTGCAGCCGCTTCGCGGCGCTCGTCGAGGCGGTCTGCTTCGTGTGTTGCGACGGGGTGTCGACGGTGTTGTCGGCCAGCGCCGGGGCCCCGATCAGGGCGATACCACCTGCGAGCAGCATCGAATAACGAAGCTTCATGGGTGTTCTCCTCGTGCGTTCATCCACTGTGGTTCTGCGTACGTGTGAAGAATGAAGAAGTTACGGACGCTGGGCGTCGTCGGCAGCGGCGGGGTGCGCGGCGGTGCTGTCGTCGGTCGGGGTGGCCGCGCTCTCCGTCTGGCCTTGCGTCGCGGAAGAGCTGCCGGTGCCACCGGCCGCCGCACCGCTGGCGTCGCGCTGACGATTCACCTCGTGGCCATGCCGGCCGCTCGTCACCTTCTTCCCTTCCATCATCTTCCCGTTCATTCCCGCGGCACCCTTCATGCCCTCGTGCATCTCCCCTATTCGCTCGGACTTCGCGTCGTGGCTCGCCGTGTTCGCGCCCTGGGCAGAACCGGTGCCCATGTCCGCGGAATCCTTGCCAGCAGGCGACTTCATCCGCTTCTTCGCGCTGGTGGAAGCGTTCGCCTTGTGCCTCTTGGCCTTGTGAGCCGTGGTGGCGGCGCTGGTGTCCATCTGCGCCGCGTCATCCATCGCGTAGGCGCCGCTGGCGGCGGCCAAGGCGATTCCCCCCGCGATCAGCATCGAACGGTGAAGCTTCATGCCTTCGTCCTCCTCTGGTCAGAGAAGGAAGCTGCGGAGCCCATGGCTCGCGCACAACCACCCATTCGCGGTCGACGAGCGATCGAGCGAGCGGCCGGCAGCCGCGGCGCGGGCTCGTAAAGGAGGGCGCGGGCCGACTGCGCGGCGCGTCAGGGCTGGTCGGCCAGCATCGCCCCGCGCGCTGCGTTGGTGACGAGGGCGCGGTAGCGGCGGAGCCAGCTGGAAGAGACCGGGCGGGGCGTCCAGGTGAAGGACTTCTTCCGGTTCACCAGTTCCGCTTCATCCACCCGGAGGGCGAGCGAGCGCGCCTCCACGTCGATGGCGATCTCGTCGCCGTCGCGCACCAGGGCGATCGTCCCTCCCTCGGCCGCCTCCGGCGAGACGTGGCCGATGCACGCGCCGCGGGTGGCTCCGGAGAAGCGGCCGTCGGTGACGAGCGCGACCTTCTCGCCGAGCCCCATGCCCGAGATGAGGCTGGTGGGGGAGAGCATCTCCTGCATGCCCGGCCCGCCCTTCGGGCCCTCGTAGCGGATGACGACCACGTGCCCGGCCTCGACCTTGCCGGCCATGATCCCGGCGACGGCGTCATCCTGCGAGTCGAAGCAGATGGCACGGCCGGTGAACTTCCGCATCGAGGGCTCGATGCCTGCCGTCTTCAGCACCGCACCCTGGGGCGCCAGGTTGCCGAAGAGGACGGCGAGCCCGCCGGTCTCGGAGTAGGGCGCCTCGACCGAGCGGATCACCTCGCGGTCCAGCACCTCGACCCCGCGGATGCGGTCGCCGATGGTCTCGCCGCTCACGGTGAGCGCGTCGAGGGAGAGCACGCCGCGCTTCGCCACCTCGTTCATCACCGCCGAGAGGCCACCGGCGCGGTGCACGTCCTCCATGTGCACGGTGGAGAGCGACGGCGCGATCTTGGCGACGTGCGCCACCCGCCGCGCCAGCGCGTCGATGCGGGAGAGGTCGAAGTCGACCCCGGCCTCGCGTGCGATGGCCAGCATGTGCAGCACGGTGTTGGTCGAGCCGCCCATGGCGGAGATCGACCACGAAGGCGTTCTCCACGGCCGCCGCCCCGAGGATCCTCCGCATGTCGAAGCGCGAGTCGCCGGCAATCTCCACCGTCCGGCGCGCCGCCCTCCGCACCAGCGCCTCGCGCTCGGGCGAGAGCGCCAAAGCGGTGCCGTTGCCGGGCAGCGCGATGCCCATCGCCTCGCACAGCACGTTCATCGAGTTGGCGGTGAACATCCCCGAGCACGAGCCGGCGCCCGGGCAGGCCTTGCACTCGATCTCGTAGAGCTCGGCGTCGCTCATCTGGCCGCGCGAGCGCTTCCCCACCGCCTCGAAGGCAGTGGAGAGGTCGATGGCGGTGCCGTCGGAGAGCCGCCCCTTCTTCATCGGCCCACCCGAGACGAAGACGGTGGGCACGTTCACCCGCAGCGCGCCCATGACCATGCCCGGCACGATCTTGTCGCAGTTGGGCATGCACACCATGGCGTCGAGCTGGTGCGCGTTCATCATGGTCTCGACCGAGTCGGCGATGAGCTCGCGACTGGGGAGGCTGTAGAGCATCCCGCCGTGACCCATGGCGATGCCGTCGTCGACGCCGATGGTGTTGAACTCGAAGGGCACGCCGCCGGCCGCGCGGATCTCCTCCTTGGCAATCTCGGCGTAGGGCCCGAGGTGCACGTGGCCCGGGATGATGTCCACCCGACTGCAGCAGATGCCAATGAAGGGCTTCTCGAAGTCGGCGTCGGTGAGGCCCACGGCGCGGAGCAGGCTGCGGTGGGGCGCCCGCTCGTACCCCTTCTTCACGGTGTCGCTGCGCATGGAGGGTTCTTGCACCGCCGGGAACCGCGCTGTCAAACGCTTCGACACGCGCGCCTCGCCGCTCCCGCGAGGTCAGAAGCGTCACGGCCTGGGGATCGACGGCCCGCTGCGCAGCGCGGCGAGGGGCGGTCGGGGGATCATCGCGAGAGAACTCTAGATTTGGCGAGGGCGACCGGGCCGGGCGCAGGAGTTGGAAAAGGCCGGACGCAAAGTCTTCACCCACCCCGCGCGGCGTCGTCTACAATGCTTCACGTGCTGGACACCTCCGGCGCGCGGGCGCACCCGGGGGTGACCCCCGTCGCCGTCGGGAGCGTTCCCGCGCGGAGGTGCGATGCAGGTTGTAGCGGAACAGCGTTTTGCCGGGGCTCCGAGGCAGCTCCTTCCTGCCGACCGGCTCATGCTGGGGACGCTCGGAGCCATGGCGGCGGTGGCGCTCGTGTCCCACCCCGAGCCGGCGCGCTTCCTCCTTCTCTTCGCCCTCCTCGCCGCCTTCACGCTGGCGGTCGCGCGCCTCGCCCCCCACGTCCGCGCCGGGGAGGCGGTGCACGCCTTCGCGCCCATGGTGGTGCTCATCGGCGTGTACGAGACGGTGGGCTTCCTGGTGGCGGTGGCGAACCCGGTCCGCTGGGACGGCGTCTTCGCCGCGGCCGACGCGACCCTCTTCGGACCGCTGGTGCCGGCCTGGCGAGCGCTGCTCGGCCGCCCCCCCTGGCTCTGTGACCTCCTCTCGCTCTGCTACGTGAGCTACTACCCCATCCCGGTGGCCATCGGCGCCGCGCTCTACGCCAGCGGGCGCCGCCGAGACTTCGACCGCTTCGTCCTCGCGCTGCTCGTCACCTTCCTCGCCTGCTACGCCGGCTACTTCCTCTTCCCCACCTCGGGCCCGCGCGTCCCGCCGGAGGAGGCCCAGGCGGTGCTGGGCGGCGGCGCCCTCTCGGCGCTGGTCCGGAGCTTCATCTCCACCGCGGAGCTGAACGGCCTCGACGCCTTTCCCAGCGGCCACACCGCCGTCTCGCTCGTCTTCCTCGTCTACGGCTGGCGGCTCCTGCCGCGCTGGCGCGCCCCCCTCGCGCTCCTCGCCGGAGGCATCGTCTACTCCACCGTCTTCCTCTCCCACCACTACCTCGTGGACGTGGTGGCCGGGGGGCTCCTCGCCGCCGGCGTGCTGAGGGCGATGCCCCGGCTGGAGCGGCGGCTGGCGCGAGGAAGCCGTGCCTCGAGCCCCGCCGCGGCTCGCTCGGCGCAGTAGGCCGCGTCCCGGCTCGGTGGCTGCGCCGGACGCGCCTTGACAGCGGGACCCCAAAGGTGGCGCCCTTTGATGGACGGCGCGCGGCCCCTTTGGTGCGGGCGCTGACACATTGTCGCAGCCAAGGAGTGAAGCCTCCCAGGCGGTCCGGTAGCGCTGCATCCTCTCTCGCGCAGCGGACGGAGCGGGGACGGCGAGGCTGTCATGGCGAATCGAAGCGCGCGAGTGGTCGTGGGCGTTCTCCTCCTCGCCGGGTGCGGCGGCTCGAAGCAGGAGCTCCCGGCCTCGACCTTCGCGGTCGATCCGGCGCTGAAACCGTGGGTGGACGAGGTCGCGGGCCACGACGGCGGCCCGCCGCGCAAGGTGGCGGCGATGCGCGACCAGTACGGCACCCAGGCCGAGTTCGTGGAGGACGAGCTCATCGTCGTCACCGACGACCAGCCCGCGCTCGACGCGCTGCTCGCGCGCTGGAACGGCAAGGTGCTCGACACCGTGCGACCGGCCGACGCCGGGGTGCAGGACGTGCCAGCCATTCACCTGGTGCAGGTGAAGGCGACCGCCGCAGACGCGAAGCAGCTCGCCGAGGACTTCAAGAAGCTCGTCCCGGACGCGCGAAACGACCTCGCCTTCGACTCCCAGGCGGGCCTGGATCTCGCTGCGGTGGCGGGGCGCGAGGGGGTCGCGGGGGCCAGGCTCTCCTTCAACTGGGTGCTCCGGCCGCAGGCGCTGGAGGGGCCCGCCATCACCGAGGCGCCGAGCGGCATCATCCCCAAGGGCGCCTGGGAAAGCCCGGCCTACGATTCGAACCCTCTCTCCTGGCCGTACATGCAGAAGGGCGGTCCGGTCGACACCGGGGTCACCGAGGCCTGGCGCGCGCTCGCGCTCGGCGGGCGCCTCGGCAACAAGGTGAACATCTCCATCCTCGACGGCGGCTTCCTCGACAATCAGGACCTCGCGGGTTCGACGGCCTTCGGAGGTTTCGGGGTGATGAACCCGGCGAGCTGCTCCGGCGGGACGCCCTGCCCCTGGCACGGCACCGGCAGCGCGATCGCCGCCTTCGGCGAGGCCGACGATGGCTACGGGGCGGCGGGTCCGGCGGGCCCGGTGGCGCGGCGCATCCTGGTGGAGAGCCCCAGCGACTTCTGGTCGACGCTGAAGTACCCGTTCACGCTCCTCGGCTCCACCGCGCCCCGCGTCATCAACATCAGCGCGGCGGCGATCCTGCCGGCCGTCGCCGCGGGGTTCGCGAAGCCGGCGCTCTCAATCGTCTCCTTCGCCCTGCGCCAGGCGGGCATGCTGGTGGTCGCCGCGGCTGGCAACGACGGCCTCGACCTCGACGCCGAGGATTGCTTCATCGTCTGCTGGCACAAGCGCACCGCCATCCCCTGCGAGCTCGGAAACGTGCTCTGCGTGGGCGCGATGGAGTGGAACAGCAGGACCAAGGCCAGCTACTCGAATTACGGGAGCAACGTCGACCTCTACGCCCCCGGTGGCGTGTGGGTGCTCGACACCCAGAACGCCTCCACCGCCAACCGCGCCGCCATCGACGACGGAACCAGCGTGGCGAGCCCCTTCGTGGCCGGCGTGGCGGGGCTCGTCCTGGCAGCCAACCCGGGGCTGGGGCCGAGCGAGGTGGACCGAATCCTGGGCGACACGGCCCACCGGGACAACGGCGAGCACGTCTCACGCGCGGTGAACGCCTGGGCGGCGGTGAGCTCGGTGCTCGGCCCCCAGCCGCCGGTCATCCGCCTCGGCCCGAACCCCGGCCAGGCGCCGCTCCGGGGCGAGGTTCACCTCTACTCGGTGAACCGGGGGCCGCTGCCGGGCGATCTCCTTTCCGTCTTCATGCCGGAGAGCGACGTCACCTACCTCCCCGACGTGCGGGTGACGAGCGACCTCGACGGCGACCTTGGCCTCCCCGCAACCCACGTCTTCGCCACCCCGGGACGGCGCACGCTCACCGTCACCGCCCGCCGCAACGGCCTCTCCGCCCAGGCCGTGCTGCCGGTCGACGTGGTGAACGTGCCGCCGACGCTCACCAACGCCACCGCGCCCACCTCGGTGGGCCTCGGCGAGGGGTGGTCGCTGGTCACACCCGTGGTCGCCAGCGATGCCAACGAACCTCCCAGCTTCCGGCTCGGCTGCGACCGCGTGCGCTGGAGCGTCTCGGGCCCGGACCTCCTCGGCCTGAGCCCCGGCTGCGACACCTTCGTCGTCTTCGGCGCCGAGGGCACGCGCCAGGTGACGGCCACCGCCACCGATTCGGACGGCGCCACCACCAGCACCACCTTCACCGTGAGCGTGGGGCCGCGACCGGCTCAGATCCCGCCCGCCGTGAGCGGGTTCGTGGTGCGGGAAGGAAGCGCGGTGCTGCAGGACGGCCTCACCGTGTCGAGCCCCGGCTCGCAGCTCGTCGCCACGGCAACCCTCTACAACCCCGACAACGTCGATCCGAGCCTGTCATGGTCGCTCGACGACGGCACCACGCTCCGCAGCGACGCGCTCACCGTGTCGGGTGCACAGCGCGAAGTCGTGACGGTGGACTGCTCGAAGCTCGAGAGCAAACGGTACTTCCTGCAGCTCTTCCGGGTGACGAACACCCCCTCCGCGGCGAAGAAGCGCTTCACCTTCGACGTGCCGGTTCCGCAGCCGAGGTGAGGCCCCGGCCCTGCGCCAGCGCCCGCCCTTCTCTTGCAGAGAGGCCGCCATGCCAGAGCTTCCGAGGTCGACGATGGGCTCGCCCCGACCGGCCGCTGCCGCGAGGAAAATGGCGCCGGGCGAGAGCCCCACCTCGCCGAAAGGCATGCACCGGATTATGACCTTCCGTGAAGCCACGACGCGAGTGGGAGGCCGGGCACTCGCCGCCCTGACGGCGCTGTCCATCTTGGGAGCGATTGCAGGCTGCGGCGGGGGTAGTGGGGGTGGCGGCGGCGGAGGCGGCGGAGGCGGCGGCGCGGCGCCGGCCGCTCCCACCGGCCTCGTCGCCACCGCCGGCGACGGGCGGGCGAACCTCACCTGGGCCCGCAACTCGGAGCCGGACCTCGCAGGGTACACGCTGCGCTGGGGAACGAGCGCGGCGGCGCTGGCCTCCTCGCGCGACCTTGCCGCCGGGGACACCTCGGCCACGGTGGACGGCCTGCCGAACGGCTTCGCCGTGTTCTTCGCGCTCGAGGCCACGAATCGCACGGGCCAGCGCTCTCCACCCAGCGACCCGGTGGCGGCCACCCCGCAGGCCTCGCTCTCCGCCCCGGCCCTCACCTCGTTCTCCCTCACAGGCTACGGCGGCACCACCCAGGTGCGGCAAGGCGCCGGGCCGGTGGAGCTCACCGTCACCGGCGCGCGGCTCGACGCGATCAGCAGCGCGCGCCTCGTGGGATCGATCGACCTCGTCATCGCCGAGAAGAGCGCCACCTCGGCGCGGCTCACCGGCTTCGTTCCGCACGGGGCCGACCTCGGCCCGAAGGCGCTGGTCGTCACGAGCCCAGACGGCGACGCGGGCCTCGCCGACGCCGTCGAGGTGACGAAGATCGTGGCGGCCAAGACACCTGGCCTCTCACCCAGCGATTCGACCGGCCTCGGCACGCCGAGCCGGCCCTACCTCACGCTGACGCGCGCGCTCGGCGTGGCGGCGGCCGGGGACACCGTGCTCCTCGGCGTCACCGCCGGAGCCGAGCCGTTCGACGCTGGCGAACGCTGGCCGGCGAGCGAGGGCGACGCACCCAACGTGCGCGCGGGAGTGACGGTCGAAGGTCAGAGCAGCGACCGCGGCGCCGTCCTCCTCCGCGGCCCAGGAGCCTCCTCGGGCCAAGCCGTGGCCCTGCTCCTCGCCGGAAGCGCCACGATGAGGAACCTCACCATCCAGGGGTTCCGCTCGGGCGTGGCGCTCGTCGCGGGCACGAGCTCGTCTTCCCCCGTCGGCGACCTCGTGCTGGAGAACGTCGCCATCACTGAATGTGCGGCCGGGGTTCACGGCTCGGGTGCGAGCAGCGTGGCCTTGAGCCAGGTGGCCCTCGCCGGGTGCCCGCCACTCGCGGGGCCAGGGTTGGCCAGCGCCGGCCTGTGGACCGAGCAGGTTGGCCGGGTCGAGGTGACCGACGCGCTCATCACCGGGTGCGGGACGGGCGCCCTTCTCCAGACGAACCTCGCCAGCTCCAGCGCGGTGCTGCAGCGGGTCTCCATCACCGGGAGCGTCAAGGACGGCCTCTTCTCCGTTAGCGTGGCGCTCGACCTCGCCGGCGTGACCCTCACCGGGAACGACGGCTACGGACTCCATCTGCAAGGCGGCCCGGGCGCGGTGACGCTGCGGAGCGGCACCGTGCTGCAGGGCAACGGAACGGGCGCTGGCTACGCGGGCCTCCAGCTCGTCGACGAGCGGCAACCGAACAGCGGGGCCATCCACCTGCACCCGGACGCGCTGCCCGGCTCCGGCGCGACGGTCGGCGTGGTGGTGGGCCCCGCCGGCCTGGCCGGCTTCTACAGCATCGGCTCGCCGGGCAACACGCTGTTCTTCGAGCGGTGAAAAGCCGGCGCGCACGGGGCCGCCATCCGGCGAGGTCGGAGCTTCACGGCGGCGAGAGCGAGGGACGACCATGAATGAGGGCTCGGGGCGACGGGGTGTGGCGATGGCCCTCGGGACGGCCTGGATGGCGCTCGCGGCCTGTGGCGGCGGGAGCGGCGGGGGCGGGGGAGGAGGAGGCGGGGGAGGAGGAGGCGGCGGCGGAGGAGGTGCCGACGTGACCCCGCCGGTGGTGGCGTCGGTTTCACCCTCCGACGGGGCCGGGGGTGTCACGGCCGACGCGCCCATCACCGTGACCTTCTCCGAGCCCATGGACCAGGCGAAGACCGAGGCGGCCTATGCCTCGGCGAGCCCTGGCCTGGGCCCTGCCGAGGTGGCCTTCTCCTGGAACGCGGCCGGGACGGTGCTCACCGTGATGCCGCGCGCGCCGCTCGCCTACGCCACCGGGAGCGATCCGGCGGCGACGCAGGCGCTCGCCTATACCTTCACCCTGGGTGCTGGCGCCACCGATCGTGCCGGGAATCCGCTCCCCGCGACCACCGTCCATTTCTCCACCCTTCGTCACCTCGTCACCGAGATCGCGGGCGACCCGGCCCAGGACGGAACGGTGGAAGGCACCGGCGCGGGTGCGGTGGTGGACGCCTCCGCGATGGACCTGACGCTCACCGCCACCAGCAAGGGATTTCTCGGCTTCAGCCTGGACGGTCTCCCCGCCGCGCTCCAGGCGACGGGCATCCAGAAGGCCACACTGAGGGTGAACAGCCAGTTCCCCATGGTGTTCGGGGGCGAGAGCGTGGCGGTGGAGCACGTCCTCTACGGCCCTGCCCTGGTGGCTGCGGCCGCGAGCGGAGCCTCCCTCGCCTCGCTCGGTCCCCTCGTGTCCGATGCGGCGCAGGCGGAGGCGGGTTGGTTCAAGGACGACGTCACGGATGCCGTCCGCGGGGACTGGCAGAACCGCGTCACCCGTGGGAGCCGGAGCCAGTATCGCCTCGCCGCGAGCGGAGGGACGGTCATCCTCTGGGCCTCGGAGGCGGCCGGGTCGGGCGGGAGTGCGGCCACGCTGTATCCGAGGTTGGCCGTCGACTATCTGGTTCCGTAAGAGGATCTCCAGGGCCACCCCGTCCCCAGACGCAGGGCTTCGGGTCCCCGTCGGCCGGGTTGCCTACGCCGCCCCACTTCACAGCGCGGGGCATTCGGGTTGGGGGGCTTGCGGGTGCAGGGGACTTGCCTCGGGAGGACCCATACACTAGACCGTCCTTCACGAAATGAAGCACCGTTCAGAACATGAAGCGCCGCTCGCCAGGCCGCTCCGCGAGCGGGTGAAGGAGGCCACCCGCGAGGCGATCCTCGCCGCGGCCGAGGCGGTCTTCTCCGAGCGCGGCTTCGCCGGCGCCCGCATGGAGGACATCGCCGAGCGCGCCGGCGTGGCGGTCGGCACCCTCTACAACTACTTCGACGACCGGCGCGCGCTGCTCGACGCGGTGCTGCTCTCGGTCCTGGAGGGCCTCTCCTCGCAGCTCGCGTCCCCGGGCGCGGCCGGGGAAGGCCCGCTCGAGGCGCGGCTCGCGCGCTTCGTGGAGGTCGCCCTCTCGCAGATCGACGCCCACTTCCGGCTCTTCGCCATCCTCATCGAGGAGGAGCTGGAGCGCGGTCGCGGCCGCGGGCAGGCAGGCGCCCGCCCGATGCTCCTCGAGGTGTACGAGGCCGCCGAACGGTTCCTCGCCGCCTCGAAGGGGGAGCTGCGGAGGGGCGACGCGGCGCTCTACCCCTCGCTCCTCGTCGGCATGCTGCGCGGGCTCTTCATGCGCAAGCTCCGCACCGGCGACTCGGCCCCGCTCGCCTCGCAGGGGCCCGCCCTCGTCCGCCTCTTCCTCGATGGCGCCCGGAGACCGGCTTGACCAGCGCCACCCTCGACGGCACCGCCCTGCCGGCCGCCCGCTCGCGACCCCAGGTGAACAAGTGGCTCGTCACCGTGTCGGTCTCCTTCGGCACGCTGATGGGCGCCATCGACACCTCCATCGTCAACGTCGCCCTGCCGCACATCCGCGGCTCGGTCGGCGCCACGGTGCAGGAGATCACCTGGATCACCACCGGTTTCGTCATCGCCACCGTGGTGGTGATGCCGCTCACCGGCTTCCTCGGACGCATGTTCGGGCAGAAGCGCGTCTACATGCTGGCCCTCGCGCTGTTCCTCGCCGGCTCCGCGCTGTGCGGCACCGCCCACTCGCTCGGGGCCCTGGTGGCCTGGCGCGCGCTGCAGGGCCTGGGCGCCGGCGCGCTTCAGCCCACCGAGCAGGCCATCCTGCGCCCCACCTTCCCGGCCAGGGAGCAGGGCATGGCCATGGCCGTCTTCGCCATGGCGGTGATGCTCGGCCCGGCGCTGGGACCAACGCTGGGCGGCTACATCGCCGACCACTACTCCTGGCCCTGGATCTTCTACATCAACCTCCCCATCGGGATCCTCGGCCTCTTCATGGTGTGGTCGTTCGTCCACGAGGACGAGGAGATCGTCCAGAAGAACCACGCGCTCGCCGCCGCCCAGCGGAGCAACGTCGACTAGCTCGGCATCCTCTTCATGGTGGCCGGGCTCGCCGCCCTGCAGTTCTTCCTGGAGGAAGGCTCCCGCTACGACTGGTTCCAGGACCGCGACCTCGTCCTCACCTTCGTGGTGGCGGTGCTGGGCCTCGGCGCCTTCGTCTGGCGCGAGCTCACCATCGAGGTGCCGGTGGTGAACCTCCGGCTCTTCAAGGACAAGACCTTCGCCTCCGGCACGCTCATCGGCGCCATCATGTTCGCCATGCTCATGGCGAACATGTTCCTCCTGCCCCATCTTCATGCAGGAGCTCCTCGGCTTCACCGCCACGCAGTCGGGGCTCGCGCTCGTCCCGCGCGTCATGGTGATGATGGTCGTCACCCCCTTCGTCGGCCGCATCTACAACAAGGTGTCGCCCCGCCTGGTCGTGGCCATCGGCATCGTCCTCGTGTCGGCCGGCAACTTCGTACAGGCCACCTTCACCCTCGACACCTCGTTCCTCGACATCGTCCACGCCACCATGATCCAGGGCGTCGGCTTCGCCTGCCTGTTCGTGCCGCTCACCACCGTGGCCCTCTCCAGCGTCCAGCGCCACCAGCTCTCCGACGCCACCGGCCTCAACTCCCTGTTCCGGCAGGTGGGTGGCTCCATCGGCCTCGCCGTGTTCGCCACCCTGCTCACGCACCACGCCGAGCCGGCGCGGGTGGCGCTCTCGGCCCACACCGCCGCCACCAACCCCGCGGTGGCGAACCGCCTCGCCGCGCTCACGCACGCCTTCATGGCGCGCGGCTACGACGCGGTGAGCGCGGGGAAGGCGGCGGTCGGGGCGCTCTACGGCGTCATCGCCCGGCAAGCCATGGTGCTGAGCTTCGAGAAGGTCTTCTTCACCGCCGGGATCGTCTTCCTCTCGGTCCTGCCGTTGCTGTGGTTCCTCCGCTCGCCCCATCACGGGCCGAGCGAGCCGGTTCACGTGGAGCTCTGAGAACATGGAGACGAACACGCCCCCCGCCCGCCGCGAGCGCGCCGGGCCCCCCGAGCGCCAGGATCCCGTTCGCCCCGTCGAGGCGGACGAGGAAGCCCCAGCGGCCAGCGGAGGGCGCCACTTCAAGCCCATCTACCTCCTCATCGCGCTGGTGGCGCTCGGCGGCCTCGGCTACGGCCTCTATGCCTGGCTCACCGCCGGGCAGGAGAGCACCGACGATGCCCAGGTGGAGGCCGACGTGGTGCCGGTCGGCCCGCGCGTGCCGGGCCAGGTGCGCGAGCTCACGGTGGCGGAGAACCAGGCGGTGAAGAAGGGCGAGCTCCTCTTCGAGCTCGACCCGTCCGACTACCGGGCCCGGGCGTCCCAGGCGGAGGCCGAGCTCGCCGTGGCCCAGGCGCAGGCGCAGGCCGCCGAGGCGCAGGAGCGGGTGGTCACCGCCTCGGCCACGGGCGGCCTCTCGTCGGCCGAGGCGGCCTACTCCGGCTCCTCGGTGGCGGTGGCCAACGCCGAGGCGCAGATCGAGGTGGCGAGGGCGGCGAAGGTGCGGGCCGAGGCCGACCAGCGCAAGGCCGAGCTCGACCTCGGCCGGGCCCGCCAGCTCGTCGAGGCCCGGGCCGTGCCGCAGCGGGCGCTCGACGACGCGAAGTCCACGTCGGAGGTGGCCCGCGCGGCGGTACGCCAGGCCAACGCGCAGCTCTCCGCCGCCGAGGAGGCGCGCCGCGCGGCCGTCTCCAGGGTGGCCGAGGCCAAGGGCAAGGTGAGGGCGTCGTCGCCGGTGGAGGCGCAGGTCGCCGCGGCCCACGCCGCCACGGAGCTGGCGCGCGCCCGGGTGAAGAGCGCCGAGTCGGCGGCGAAGCTGGCCGAGCTCCAGCTCTCCTATACCCGGGTGACCGCGCCCGAGGATGGCGTGGTGTCGAAGCTTGGCGCGCAGGAGGGGCAGATCGTTCAGGCCGCCCAGCCGGTGGCGGAGCTCGTGCCCACGGCCACCTATGTGGTAGCGAACTTCAAGGAGACGCAGATCGGCGACATGCACCCCGGGCAGCGGGCGAGCATCACCATCGACGCCTTTCCCGGCCGCACCTTCGAGGGAAGGGTCGAGAGCCGCTCGGGCGGCACCGGCGCGCGCTTCGCCCTCATTCCCCCCGACAACGCCTCCGGCAACTTCGTGAAGGTGGTGCAGCGGGTGCCGTTCCGCATCGCCTGGACGAAGCCCCCCGACGTCCCCCTGGCGGCGGGGCTCTCGGCCGACGTCACGGTCCACACGAAGTGAAGGCCATGCGAGGCCTTTCACGCGTGGTTGAGGGGCCCAGCCCGCGGCTCGCCCTGGCCGCTGCCCTCCTCCTGGCGGTGCCGCTCGCCGCCCGTGCTCAGCAGGCGCCCGCGACCACCGGGAACGCAGGGCAGGGCGCTGCCGCCGCCCCGGTGCGGGTCACCCAGGACGAGCTGGTGGAGCGCGCGCTCGCGCGGAGCGGCGCTGCGGGGGCCGCGCGCGCCCGGGCCGCGGCGGCGGACGCCCAGACGAAGAGCCTGCGCGGGCGCCTCTTGCCCCAGGTGAACCTCTCCGACGAGCTGCAGCGGTGGGATTCACCTTTCGTGATTCCCATTCCGCCGCCGGGAGGCTCCACGGCGCGCGACCAGACCACCAACACCTTCGTGGCCGCCGTGGGCCAGCCGCTGCTCGGGCTCCTCCACCTCGGAAGCGACCTCTCCGCGCAGGCGAGCAGCGCGCGCGCCGCCGAGGCCGACCTCGGCGCGGTGGAGGCCTCGGTGAAGGAGGCGGTGCAGGTGCAGCTCCTCCAGCTCTTCGAGGCGCGGGCCCTCGGCCAGATCGGCGAGGCCTCGGTGGCTCAGCTCGAGGAGCAGCTCGGGGTGGCGCGCGCGAGGCTCGCCGCCGGCGCCGGTACGCGTGCCGACGAGCTCCGGCTCGCCACCGCCCTCGCCAACGCGCGCCAGTCTGTGATCCAGGCGCAGGCCCAGGCGGAGGCGCAGCGGGCCGCGCTCCGGGTGGCCATCGGGGTGCCGGCCGAGGACGCCTCGGTGGACTTCGCCGACCCCACCCTGCCCGAGCCGGGTGAGGTCGAGGAGCTGCCTGCGGCGCTGCGGCTCGCCCGCGAGCGCAGGGCCGAGCTCACCGCAGCGCGGCTCGCGGTCCAGTCGGCCGAGAAGCGCGTGAAGGCGCGCACCTTCGACCTCCTGCCGGAGGTGAACGCCGAGGCCGCCTACCTCCACGTCACCGGGCAATCCTTCCAGCCGGAGAATGCGAGCTTCATCGGGCTCAAGGCCGAGTGGCCGATCTGGGACTGGGGGGCGCGCTGGTACGCGCGCTCGGCGGCGGTGGCCCAGGCCGACGCCGCGAGCGCCCAGCAGCGCGACGTCGCCGACCGTATCTCCGCCGAGGTGGCCGGGCGGCTCTCGGCGGTGCGCGCCTCGGCCAGCGCCGTCACGACCGCGCGCGCCGCCATCGCGAGCGCCGAGGAGGCCTACCGCGTCACCGACGCGCTGGTGAAGGCGGGCAGCGCCACCACCACCGACCTCCTCGACGCCCAGTCGGCCCTCACCACCGCGCGCCAGAACCTCACCCGCGCGCGCTACGCCTACGCGCTCACCCGCGTGAACCTGGCGCGGTCGACCGGGGCGCCGTGAAGCTCTCCGGGAGAACCCCCGACTCCGAGGCTCTCGAGGTGCGAGCAGCGGGTCGAAGCCCGTCAGGTCGGCCCGGACGACGCTCCACCGTCTCGGGAGGTGGCTGGCGCGCCCGACGTGGACGCCACCCGTGGTGAAGAGGGTGATGCCGCCCACAGGCCACGGCGAGCCTCAGACCCCGGCGGCCCTGAGCTTGCCGTCCACGAAGCGCTTGGCGCGGTCGGCCTCCTCCTCGCTGTCCACGTGCTCGACGATGAGCGGGATGTTGGGGTGCTTCTGGGCGAGGCGGCGCACGTAGAGGTCGTAGTTGAGAGCCCCCTTGCCGGGCGCGGGCAGCTCCACCGAGCCCGCCCCGCGGAAGGTGTGCGCCTCGGAGGCGTCGAGCTTCTCGGCGTGCTTCTCCGCGACGGCCTCGGTGCGCTTGCAGTCCTTGGCGTGGGCGATCTTCACCCGGTCGGCCAGGGCGTCGAAGATGCGGTTCAGCTGCCCGTCGATGTCGCCGATGTTGGAGTCGTCGTAGTAGTTGGTGGGGTCGAGGAGCAGCCCCAGCGCCGTGTGGTTCACGTCGGCGAAGAGCCGCTGCACCTCCTCGATGGAGCCGACGACGTTGTTGACGTAGTTCTCCACCAGGAACATCGCGCCGGAGTCGAACGCCTCCTGCACCAGCCCCTTCACCACCCGCAGGCAATCCTCGTACCCCTCCCGCGTCTTGTTCTTGGGGTGGTGTACCCAGTCGCTGTCGGTGGCGAAGGTGCCGGTCTCGGAGATGACGTAGGGCGAGCCCAGGTCGCGGGCGTGGCGGATGATCTCCTTCAGGTAGCCCACGCGCCGCCCGCGCTCGGCCGGGTCCGGGTGGACGATGTTGGTGTAGCCGGAGATGCAGCAGATGGGGAGGTTCGCGTCGCGGAAGGCGTCGCGGATGCGGTGGCACTTCTCCCGGGTGATCTTCCCCGGCCCCATGTCGAGGTCCTTGAAGCTGAGGTCGAGCTGCACCGTGGAGAAGCCCATGGCCTTCACGCGGCGGATGGTCTCCTGGAGGTCATGGGGGAAGTAGCCGTTGAACACGCCGACGCTGATCAATGGAGGCTCCTTTGCTCGTGGTCCTTCGAGTGCACTTTCGACCGCTCGTGCTTCCCGGGGAGGCTCGCTAGCCCAGCACCTCGGCCAGGGTCACCGCTCTTCCCTCCGCGGCGGCGCGGTAGCAGGCGTCCACCGTGGCCATGGTCTTGAGATTGTCCTCACCGCCAATCTCCGGGGTGGCGTCGTCCTCCACCGCCCGCAGCAGCTGCGCCATGGTCCCGGCGAAGGCATCGGGGAACCAGACGCGGCTCCAGCGGGGCTGGAACCAGTAGCCGGGCTCCTTCCTGGTGGTGAAGTCGATGGTGCTGGGCGTGGGCACCGGGTACGACGGCCAGCCGATGGCGCCGCGCGCCATGCCTTCCGTGCCCTCCACCCGCCAGCGGATGTAGATGTCCTTCTCGGTGCCCTCGCCCGGCCAGGCCCAGACGTCGTCGAGGCTGGTCGCCCGCAGGCCGCTCGCGTACTCCAGCACGTAGATGGCGATGCCGTCCGTGTGCGAGAACTTGGTGCGGGGGTCCGGGCGGACGCTGGCGATGACGCGCTCGGGGTCGCCGAACAGGTACCGGAAGGCGTCGATGTGGTGGATGCTCATGTTGAGCAGCGTGAGCCGGTCGTACTCCCGGAGGAACGGCTGCCAGTGCGGGATGGCCCGCATGTCGACGGTGGCCAGCACCGGCTCGCCCAGGTAGCCGCGGTCGAGGATGGTCTTCAGCGCCCGGATCGACTGATCGTAGCGCATGTTCGAGTTCACGCCGAGCTTCACCCCCGCGGCGTGGCACGCCTCCACCGCCTTCCGCGCCTCCCCGACGTTCATGGCGAGCGGCTTCTGCGCCAGGATGCCCTTGATGTGCGGCTGGCGGGCGGCGGCGCGGATGATCTCGAGCTGCTGGTCGGGCGGGAAGGCGATGTCGAGGATCTCCACCTCGGGATCGGCGACGAGATCCTGCCACTTCGCGTGTACCCTGGGGACGCCGCGCAGGCGCGCCGCGGCCTCGGCGTTGGCGGGGGTGCGCGAGGCGAGGGCCACCGGGTTGAAGCCCGCGTCGCGATAGGCGGCCAGGTGCACGTCGCGCATGATGAAGCCGGCGCCGATGCACCCGATGCGCCAGTCCTTCCGCCGCGGCATCCGTGGCTCGATGTGCATGTCGAGATCGATGGTGGGCTTGCTCACGGGGTTCCTCGCTGGGCCGCTGGGTGAAGTGAGTCGGGCGGGATGTTCTCGCAGAAGATGGCGCCTTACCACGATGCACCCGGGGGGGGGGGCGGAGCATCTTTTGTCGGGAGTGTGAGGCCCTCCTGGGGGTGAAGCGGCCCTGAATACGGCAGGCCCGGGGGTATGGTGAGCCTCGCCTCGACAGAGACATCAAGACACATCGACCGCGGTCGCTCGGCACGCGAGCCGCCGTCGTCGAGGACTGGTCCCCCTGTCGGGAACCACCTTGCGTGAAAGCGCTCGAGGTCCTCGCTGCGGACGCGTGTCGAGAGCCCGCGCGGCCCCTGACCTCAGCCCTTCATCGCCTGCTCGGCTCGCCGCGCCAGCTCGTCGGGCGGCACGTCCTCCACGTGGGTGTGGAGATACCAGACGTGGCCGAACGGGTCGGTGATGCCGCCCGCGCGGTCGCCGTAGAACTGGTTTGCGACCGGCCGGGTGAGCTTGCCGCCTGCGGCCACCGCACGCTCCACGGCCGCGTCGACGTCCGGCACGTAGAGCACGAAGCTCACCGAGGTACCCCCGCGAGCCAGCGGCCCGCGCACGCCCATGTCCGGGTACTCGTCCGAGAGCATGATGCGGGAGTCGCGGAGCTGCAGCTCGGCGTGGCCCACCCGGCCGTTCGGGCCGGGTATGCGGTAGAGCTCGGTCGCTCCGAACGCTTCCTTGAAGAAGGTGATGGCGCGCTCGGCGCCGTCGACGGTGAGGTACGGGGTGACGGCGTGGTAGCCGTCGGGGATTGGCTTCACGGTGGTGGTCATCGGTCGGGTGTAGCCGCGCCCCCGATGGTTGCAATCTGCCGGGCGGGGGTCAGCGGCCGCTGACCCCCGCCCGGCTGGAGGCGACCGCTCCTCGTCCATGGCGGCCCTCACTCGCCCACGCGTTACAAGAGGCAGCGTGCCCTCGCCCGCCCCCGACCCAGCGGCCGCGACACGCGCCGCACGGTGGGCGCTCGCGACGCTCACCGCGGTGAACCTCCTCAACTACGTCGACCGCTTCGTGGTGGCGGCGGTCGCGGAGAGCCTGCGCCGCTCCGAGCTCGCACTCTCCGACGCCGAGCTCGGACTCCTCGCCACCGGATTCATCGTGGTCTACGCCGCGGCCTCCCCGCTCTTCGGCTCGCTGGGCGACCGCAGCCGACGCCCGCGGCTCCTCTCGGCCGGGGTCTTCCTGTGGAGCCTCGCCACCGCCGCGGCTGGCCTCGCGCGCAGCTTCGGCGCGCTCTTCGCGGCGCGAGCGGCGGTGGGGGTGGGGGAGGCGGCCTACGGCACCATCTCGCCCGGACTCATCGCCAATCTCTACCCGCCGGAGCGGCGCGGGCGGGCCATGGCCAGCTTCTTCGCCGCCATCCCCGTTGGCTCCGCGCTGGGCTACGTGCTGGGCGGCCTCGTCGACCACGCGCTGGGGTGGCGCGCCGCCTTCCTGGTAGCCGGCACGCCTGGCCTCCTGCTCGCGTTCCTGTGCCTGCGGCTCCCCGACCCGCCTCGCGGTGCGCTCGACCCGGCCGAGGCTCGCGAGGCCGAGGGGGGCGCTCCGGCCGGCGGTTTTCGTTCGCTCCTGGTGAATCGCACCTATCGGCTCACGGTGCTCGGCTACGCCGCCTACACCTTCGCGCTGGGTGGAATGGGGTTCTGGATGCCGGCCTTCCTGGAGCGGGTGCGCGGCGTGCCCAGGGCGCAGGCCACCGTCGAGCTGGGCGCGGTGGTGGTGGCGACCGGCTTCGCCGGGACCATGCTCGGGGGCTGGGCCGGCGACCTCCTGGCGAGGCGGCTCAGGCACGGCTACCTCTGGCTTTCGGGGCTCACCGCCCTCGCCGCCGCCCCTCTCGCCTGGCTGGCGCTCGCCGACGCTCGCCCCGCCGTCTACCTCCCGGCCTTGGTGGGCACCCAGCTCCTCCTCTTCGCATCCACCGGCCCGGTGAACGCCGTCATCGTCGACGCCGTCGCCCCGGGGCACCGGGCGCGGGCGGTGGCGCTCTCAATCCTCGCCATCCACGCGCTCGGCGACGTCCCCTCGCCGCCGCTCATCGGCTGGCTCTCGGATCGCTCCACGCTGGGTGATGCGGTGCTCATCATGCCGGCCGCCGTGCTGGTGGCCGGCCTGGTCTGGACCTGGGGCGCGCTCCGAGGCGCGTCCCCGGGCCGAGTCCCCGGCGGCCGGTGAGCCTCGCGGCCGGACAGCTACGTGCGTCGTCATGGTGGAGCGCAGGCCGGCGCGGGCGAGCGCGGCGGCCCGGGGACCACGCCTCGAATCGGTACGGTAACGCGCCGGCGGGCCGGGCGTACCGGAGGGTGGCCCTTGGCCAAAGGAGAGGTCCATGCACTCGAGACATGTGGCAGCAGCGATCCTTGCAGTGGTGCTCGCGGGCTCGGCGGCGCAGGCGGACGCGCCGCGCTGGCGCCGCGGGGCGGTGTTCACGATGACGGACGATGCGTCGGCCAACGCGGTGCTCGCCTTCGAGAGGGGGCCCGACGGGGCGCTCACGCCTGCTGGCAGCACCCTCACCGGTGGCAGCGGCTCGGGGGGTGGCGAGTCCGTGCTGGGCTCGCAGGGGGCGCTCGCGCTCAGCACCGACGGGCGATTCTTGCTCGCCGTCAACGCCGGCTCCGACGAGGTCTCGTCCTTCCGCGTCGACGGGGCGAGGCTCGCGCTGGTGAGCCGCGTCTCTTCGGGCGGCGCCCTTCCAGTGAGCGTGACCGAGCACGACGGCCTGGTCTACGTGCTCGACGCGGGAGGTGCCGGCAGCATCTCCGGGCTCCTCCTCGACCGCCGCGGTCGCCTGGAGCCCCTGCGCGGCTCGAGCCGCCCGCTGAGCGGAGCAGGCACCGGCGGAGCCCAGGTGAGCTTCGATCGCTCCGGGCGGCTGCTGGCGGTCACGGAGAAGAGCGGCAACACGATAAGCCTGTACGCCGTGCGCTGGGCTGGCCGCACCTCGGGGCCCGAGGTGATCCCCTCGGCCGGGGCCGTCCCCTTCGGCTTCGACTTCACGGCGCGTGGCGTCCTGGTGGTGTCCGAGGCGGGAGGAGGGCCCTCCGGCACGAGCGCGGTCTCCTCCTACGAATCCTGACGAGCGGCGCGTGGAGGTCGTGACGCCCTCCCTTCCGAACTACCAGCGGGCGGCCTGCTGGCTGGTGGTGACGCGGGACGGAAGGTTGGCTTATGTGGCCAACGCCGCGAGCGGCAGCATCTCGTCGTACGGCATCGACCGGCGCGGCGCTCTCACCGTGGTGGCCGAACAGGCCGGAACCCTGCCCGGCGGCACGCCGCTCAATCTCGCCCTCGCCGGGCGCGACCAGTTCCTCTATGCGCTCGATGCGGGGCACCACACCATCGCGGGCTTCTCGCGGGATGATGGGGGGGGCCTCACGGCGCTCGGGGCGCTGGCGAGCGGGCTCCCCGCTTCCGCGGTCGGCCTCGCCGCGCAGTAGCGAGCGAGGAGGTGACGGGGCGCTCGCCGCCCCGTCACAGTCCGAGGCGCTCCCGCAGGTCCACCAGTCGCTCCAGCCCGGTGAAGTGCAGCGTCTGGAGCCCCAGCGCCACCGCCGCGGCGATGTTCTCCGCGCGGTCGTCGACGAAGAGCGCCTCCCCGGCCCGGACGCCGAGTCAATCGAGGCAGAGCCGGTAGATGGCCGGGTCGGGCTTCACCAGCCCCACCTCGCAGGAGATCACCACCGCATCGAAGTGGCGCTCCAGCCCCCGCTCGGCCCGCACGCGGTCCATGATGGCATGCGCGCAGTTGGAGAGCAGGGCGGTCTCGAGACCGGCCGCCCGCGCCTCGGCGGCGAGCGCCCAGCTCTCCTCCTGGTAGACCGTCCAGGAGGCGGTGTCGACGGCGGCGAGCGCAGGGATGAGGTCGTTGCTGGCCTTGGACGGCCATCCGGCCCCGGCTCCCCGCGCGCCTGCCGCGCAGTCGGCGAGCACCGCGCTCCAGTATCGCTCGGCATCGCCGTGGGTGTCGTAGTCCGTCCGGTGGGTCCAGTAGGCGCGGCCAAAGACCCCGGGCGAAGCGCCGGCGAGCCTCGCCAGCTCGTCCGCCGCCTCCTTCGACTGGGCGCGCACCAGCACCTCGCCGAAGTCGAGGATGAGCGTGCGGAGAGCTGGTCTCATGGCGCGGGTCGTATCATGGGGCGCCCCCTTGGTAGAACCCGCACAGGTCGGCCCGATGGTGCGGCCCCAATCCGAAGTCCCCCGCTCGCGGCACTCAAGGTAAACTCGGATGGCGTCCCGCTCGTTCACCTCGATCGAGGGAGGTCTGCCATGTCCGACGTCCACCCGCCCGCTCCGCCCCCCGGCCCCGCTGGTTCCGCTCCGCCTCCACCTCCGCCACCACCCGCGACGCCGCCGCCGAACCCCATCGACCTGCAGGCGATCAGGAACGACTTCGTCGCCGTGCTCACCCGGCCGATCGAGTTCTGGCCCACGCTGCGGGGACGGCAGGGGTTCGGCCCGCCCATCGTCTTCGCCGCGGCCATGGGCGTGCTGGCCGGCATCATTGGCGCCCTGTACTCGCTCATCCGCGTCGGCTCCGGCGGCTACGGCGGCTACGGCGTCACCGCCGCCCTCGTGGCGCTCATCCTCTCGATCATCCTCTACCCGCTCATCGGCTCCTTCGTGGGCGGCGCCATCGTGCACGTGCTGGCGCTCATCGCCGGGGGAAGATCCACCTACGAGACCTCCGTGCGCATCGCCAGCTACGCCATGGCCGTCATGCCAATCGCGGCGCTCCTCTCCATGGTCCCGCTGCTCGGTATCCTGCCGCACCTCTACGGCCTCTACCTCATCGCGCTCGGCATCATCGCCCTGCACGACACGCCACGGCAGCGCACGCTGATCGTGGTGGGGGTCCTCGCGCTCATCGTGATCATCATCGACGCGAGCGCCTGGTTCGCGGCCCGGTCGGCGGCCCGCTTCATGGAGCAGGTGGGCGGCTTGCAGCGCCCGTGACGCCTCGCTCTACCCCGGAGCGCGCCTCCCCTCGACGCCTCGCGTGAGGGTCGAGGGGGGCCGAGCTGGATTGCTCTACCCGGTGAGCCAGCCCTCCACCCGCTCGGCGATCTTCGCCGGGGTGAAGCCGTACTCCTCGGCGAGTGCCTTCTCCGGCGCGCTGGCGCCGAAGCGGTCGATGCCGTGGACGAGGCCGTCCTTGCCGGCGAGCCTCCACCACTCGAGTCCGCGCGCCGCCTCGAACACCGCCACCCGGTGCGAGGGCGGCACCACCCGGTCGCGGTACTCGGCCGGTTGCGCCTCGAAGCAGGCGAGGCAGGGGACGGATACCACCCGGGTGGGGATGCCCTTCTCGGCCAGAAGCTTCGCCGCCTCCTGACACGGGAAGACCTCCGAGCCGGTCGCCACCAACGTCACCTTGGCCGATGGGTCTTCCCGCACCACGTAGCCGCCGCGGAAGAGCTCGTCCTCGGTGAAGGAGGCGGGGCGCTCCAGCTTGCCGAGCTTCTGGCGGGTGAGGGCGAAGCCGGTGGGGCCGTCGCGCCGCTCCAGCGCGTGCACCCACGCCGCGGCCGTCTCCAGCCCGTCGGCTGGGCGGACGAGGTGCAGCTCGGGAATGGCGCGCAGCGAGCAGAGGTGCTCGATCGGCTGGTGGGTGGGCCCGTCCTCGCCGAGGAAGATGGAGTCGTGCGTCCAGATGAAGATGCGCTGGAGCTTGGAGATGGCGGCGAGCCGCACCGTGGGCCGCTCGTAGTCGGAGAAGATGAGGAAGGTGGAGTCGTAGGGGATGAAGAGCCCGTCGTAGGCCATGCCGTTCACGATGGCGCCCATGGCGTGCTCGCGGATGCCGAAGCCGATGCTCCGGGCGCCCCTCGACTCGGGGCTCACGAGCCCGCCGCCCTTCATCTCGGTGAGGTTCGACTCGAAGAGGTCGGCCGACCCTCCGGCGAGCGCCGGCACCAGGGCGGAGGCCTTCTGCAGCAAGGCCTGCGAGAGCTTGCGGGTGGCGTCCTGTGCATCGGCGCCCTCCAGGAGCCTCTTCCGCAGGTCGGAGGGCACCTTGCGGCCGGCGTGGGCGTCGAGGAGCTCCGCCTTCTCGGGGCTGGCCTTGCGCCAGGCCTTCGTCCGCTCGTCCCACGCCGCGCGCTCCGCCCGGCGCTCCTCGCCGAGCGCCTTCCAGAAGGCGCGGACGTCGTCGGGGACGAGGAAGCGCGGCTCGGCCGGCCACCCCAGATTCTTGCGGGCCGCGGCGAGCTCCTCTTCCCCCAGCGGCGAGCCGTGCACGCCCGAGGTGCCGGCCTTCTTCGGCGCTCCGAAGCCGATCACCGTCTTCACGCGGACGAGGCTCGGGCGCGTGAGCTCCGCCTTGGCCTCGGTGAGCGCGCGGTCGATCGACCCCCGGTCCTGGCCGTCGGCGGAGAGGACCTGCCAGCCGAAGGCCTCGAAGCGCTTCGTCACGTCCTCGGTGAAGGTGATGCTGGTCTTGCCGTCGATGGTGATGCCGTTGTCGTCGTAGAGGTAGACGAGGCGCCCCAGCTTCTGGTACCCGGCGAAGCTGCCCGCCTCGCTGGAGATGCCCTCCATGAGGTCGCCGTCGGAGACGATGGCGTAGGTGAAGTGGTCCTCGAGGGGGTTGCCGGGGCCGAGCCGCGCCGAGAGCATCGCCTGGCCCAGCGCGAAGCCCACCCCGTTGGCGAACCCCTGCCCGAGCGGGCCGCTGGTGATCTCCACGCCGGGCGCGAAGCCGAACTCCGGGTGGCCGGGCGTCGCCGAGTGGAGCTGGCGGAAGCGCTGCAGCTCCTCGATCGGCACGTCGAAGCCGGCGAGGTGGAGCAGGCTGTAGAGGAGCATGGAGCCGTGGCCGGCCGAGAGGAGGAAGCGGTCGCGGCCCAGCCAGCGCGGCTCGCTGGGGTCGTAGCGGAGGTGGCGCGTCCACAGGACGAAGGCCATCTCCGCCGCGCCCATGGGCAGGCCGGGGTGGCCGCTGTTCGCCTTCTGGACGCCGTCGGCCGCCAGGAAGCGGATGGTGTTGACGCACTTCTCGGACAGCTCGGGGCTCGGGGCGGTCATCGTTCGTGGTTCTCCTTGAGGATGGGTGCGTCGGGTGGAAAAGAGCGGGAGGGACGGCCGCGCCGGTCAGTCGCGGAGCACCCGCTCCGCCGTCGCCTCGTCGGTGATGAGTCCGGAGAGGAGCTTACCGCGAAGCGCGGCGCGGATCGCCTCCACCTTCGCCGGTCCGCACCCCACGCCGATGGTGCGGCCGCGCGGCAGGTCGTCGAGCGACAGGCCCGCCACGCGGCTGTTCAGCGAGCCCGGCACGAGCTGCCCGTCGCGGTCGAAGGCGTAGGCGATGATCGAGCCCACCGCCTTGCGCTCGAGGAGCTCGGCCACCTCGGCGTCGGTGTAGAAGCCGTCGCGCTGCAGGGGGCCGTTCCACTCCAGCTCGCCGATGCCCACGAAGGCCACCTTGGCCTGGCGCGCGAGCTCCTGCACCGCCAGGTAGGAGACCTGCTGCTGAAGGAAGGCGCGCTCCTCGAGGCTGCGCGCCACCACCGGGGTGGCGAGCAGGTAGGCCTGAGCGTTCACCCGGTCGGCGAGGTACATCACCACCTCGAAGTGGCTGGCCCGCCCGTCCTGGGTCATGTGGCCCTGCAGCGAGACCACCTTGTGCTGCGGCTCGTTCATGGGGGCCACCTGGCTCACCATGGCGCGGAGCGCGCGGCCCGACGAGAGCGCCACCACCGTGGGGGCCCGCGACGTGAGGTAGCTCTCGAGGTGGGGCGCCGCCCAGGCGCCCAGGTTCGCCAGCACGTCCTTGGGGTCGGGGTCGCTGGGGGCCACGTCGCAGGAGTTGAGGCCGAAGCGCGCGCGCAGGCGCTCGGCGAGCTCGATGCACTCCGCGAGCGGGTGGTCGAGGCGGTGCTTGATGAGCCGCTCCGACACGGCCAGCGAGACGAGGCGCTGCGCCGCCTGTCGCGAGACGTTCAGCTTGGCGGCGATCTCGTCCTGCGTGTTGTTCGCCACGTAATAGAGCCAGGCGGCGCGCGCGGCCTGGTCGAGCTTGCGCTCGTTCCTGCGGCCGCGGTCGGGGTGGGCTCCTTCGGGCGTGCTCATGGGCGACCCTTGCTCCGTGGAGGAGATTGCTTCGGGATCGGGCGGCCGGCCAGCGGGCCCTGGGCCCGGCCCCGTGCTCAGGGCTTCTTCGCCGATCGCTGCGCCTCGTAGGCCTTGATCTTGTCGACCTTGGAGCCCGAGCGGGCCGGCTCGAACTCCTGTCCGAGCCAGGTCTTCACGATGGCCTTCGCCAGCTCGGGGCCCACCACCCGCGCACCCATGGTGATGATCTGCGCGTCGTTGCTCCCGCGCGCCCGCTCGGCGGAGTAGGTGTCGTGGGCCTGCGCCGCCCGGACGCCCGGCACCTTGTTGGCGCAGATGGCCATCCCGATGCCGGTGCCACACATGAGGATGGCGCGCGGATACTTTCCCGCCGCCACCTCCTCGGCCACCGCGAAGGCGATGTCGGGGTAGGGGACCGGCTTCGCGTCGAAGGTGCCGAAGTCCTTCACCTCCTGCCCCTGGTCGACGAGGAACTTCTTCACCGTCTCCTTGAGCTCGAACGCCGCCTCGTCACATCCGATCGCGATCGCCATCGCCGTCGTTCCTCCTGAGCCCGCCACCTGCCCCGCCGCGCCACGCGGTGCGCGCCGCGCTGGCCGGGACACTCCCCTTGGCGGGCTTTGTATCGGAGACCGGGCAATTAACCACAGCTTGCCCCCGCCTTCAACCGCTTCAAGCCTGCTTGACATGGAGGCTGGGTCCGATAGGGTGGCCGTACCGGAGCATTCCCGCAGTTCCTGAGCAATCCTTCGCGTCTTGCGGAGAGGTCGATTCGTCTGTGACGCCGCCCCTGCTCGAGGCCACCGGCATCGCCAAGTCCTTCGGCGGCGTCCCCGCGCTGAGAGATGGCCGGCTCGTCCTGGAGGCGGGGAGCGTCCACGCGCTTTGTGGCGGAAACGGCGCCGGAAAATCCACCTTCCTGAACGTGCTCATGGGGCTGCTCCGGCGCGACGCCGGGACGATCCGCGTGAAGGGGGCGCCGGTGGAGTTCGCCGGGCCGGCGCAGGCTCTCCGCCACGGGCTCGCCATCATCACCCAGGAGCTCTCGCCCATCCGCGGCATGACCGTGGCCGAGAACATCTTCCTCCGGCGTGAGCCTCGCCGGCTCGGGGTGGTGGTCGACTTCAAGCGGCTCAACGAGCGCGCGGCCGAGCTGCTGGCGCGCTTGCACTTCGACATCGATCCCAAGGCGCGCATGAGCGAGCTCTCGCTCGCCCAGACGCAGCTCGTGGAGATTGCCAAGGCCATCAGCCACGACAGCGCCATCCTCATCATGGACGAGCCCACCTCCGCCATCGGCGAGGCGGAGACCGACGTGCTCTTCGAGGCCATCCGCCGGCTGGTGGCGGCCGGCACCGGCATCATCTACGTGTCGCACCGGCTCACCGAGATCTTCCGCATCGCCGACCGCTACACGGTCCTCCGCGACGGGGCCTTCATCGAGAGCGGCGCCATCGCGGACATCGACCGCGCGCACCTGGTTCGCGCCATCGTGGGCCGCGACGTCGGGGAGGAGTTCCAGGCGAAGGAGGGCTCGGGTCCGGCGGGGGGGAGCGGCCGCTCCTCGCGGTGAAGCACCTCTCTCGCGCCGGCGAGTTCGAGGACATCTCGCTCGAGGTGCGGCGTGGCGAGGTGCTGGGGATTTACGGGCTCATGGGCTCGGGCCGGAGCGAGTTCCTGCACGCGGTCTACGGCCTCACCCGCCCGGACGGGGGCGAGGTCGAGCTCGACGGCCAGCCCTTCACCGGTCGTTCACCCGGCCAGGCCATCCGCTCCGGCATGGCGCTCATCACCGAGGACCGCAAGGACACCGGGCTCTTCCCCAGCGCCTCGGTGCGCGACAACGTCTCCATCTCGGCGCTGCCCGCGCTCTCGCGCCTCTCGGTGGTCGACGAGCGCCGGGAAAAGAGCCTGGTGCAGGATCTCATCGACCGCTTCCGCATCCGCACCGCCTCGCAGGACCTCCCGGTCGCGAGCCTCTCCGGCGGCAACCAGCAGAAGGTGGTCTTCGCGCGCTGCCTCACCACCCGGCCCAAGCTCCTCCTCTGCGACGAGCCCACCCGCGGCGTCGACGTGGGCGCCAAGCGCGAGGTCCACGACTTCCTCGACGGGTTCGTGAAGGCGGGGGGCGGTGCGCTGGTGGTCTCCTCGGAGGCGCCCGAGATCCTGGCCATCAGCGACCGCATCGCCGTCTTCCACAAGGGGCGGCTGGCCCGCGTCCTCGAGGGGCGCGCCACCTCACAGGAAGAGCTCCTCCACCTCGCCTCCTAGCGTCACTCGCCCGAGACACCGATGCCCATGACGGGAACGATTGAGCCGACCATCGCCAGGACGACCCACCGCGTTCGTATGCGGCGGATGCTCTCCCGCTACGGCATCGTGGTCGCCTTCGTCGTCCTCTGCGTCATCCTCACCTTCGCCAACGAGTACTTCCTCACCTGGGGCAACTGGGCCAACGTGGTCCGGCAGAGCTCCATCAACGGCATCCTCGCCATCGGGATGACCTATGTCATCCTGGCCGGGGGAATCGACCTGTCGGTCGGCTCGATGCTCGCGCTGTGCGGCATGGTGGCGGGGAGCCTCGTCACCGGCACCGGCGCCCACCCTCCCATGGTCGCCATCCTGGCGGGCGTGGCCACCGGGCTCGCCCTCGGGGCGGTGAACGGGCTCCTGGTGGCGCGGCTCTCGGTGCCTCCCTTCGTCGCCACCCTCGGGATGCTCTCGGTCGCCCGCGGCCTCACCTTCATCTACAGCGACGGGATGCCCATCCCGAACCTCTCGCGGGGCTTCCGCTTCATCGGCCAGGGCGACCTCCTCGGCATCCCCATGCCCATCCTGCTCCTGCTGGGCGTGTTTGCCATCTTCTACTTCATCCTGGCCCGCACGACGTACGGCCGGTACGTCTATGCGGTCGGAGGAAGCGAGAAGAGCGCCAAGACGAGCGGCATCAGCACGCGGGCCATCACCTTCTCGGTCTACGTCATCTGTGGAGGCCTGGCCGGGCTGGCGGGACTCATCCTGGCCGCCCGCACCACCTCGGCCCTGCCGCAAGCCGGCATCTCCTACGAGCTCGACGCCATCGCCGCGGTGGTCATCGGCGGCACCAGCCTCTCCATGGGCGGGGTCGGCTCGCTGGTGGGCACGCTCTTCGGGGCCCTCATCATCGGGGTCATCAACAACGGCCTCGACCTTATGGGGGTGTCCTCCTACTACCAGCAGGTCATCAAGGGCATCATCATCGTCGCCGCGGTGCTGCTCGATGCCTTCACGAGGAAGCGTCAGGCGTGAGGGCCGGCGCGGCGCGGGTCGAGCGGCCGCCCGTCCGCGCGCGGGAGGGCCATCGAGGAGGGGTCCAGTTTCGCATCCCCGGGCGGGGCGCAGCCCTCGCTCGTTTCACGGGGGGTCACGCAGCGTACGCAGGAGGAGGCACCATGAAGACGTGGATGAGGTTGGGGCTCGCCATCGCATTGCTGGCGGGCTTCGGGAGCGCGGAGGCCGCAGCGAAGAAGCAGTACCGGGTGGCCGCCCTGCCGTACGGCCTCAAGGCCGAGTTCATGCAGATCTGGACCGGGGCGCTGAAGGAGCACCCGGCGGTGAAGGACGGCACGGTGAAGCTCACCGTGTTCGACGGCAACTACGACGCGCTCACCCAGAACAACCAGTTCGACACCATCATCACGCAGAAGTACGACGGCGCGATCTTCGTCCCCATCGACATCCAGGCCGGGGCCGAGGGCGTGAACAAGGCGCATGCGGCCGGCATTCCGGTGGTGGGCTCGAACACGCGGGTGAACAGCGACAACCTGCTCGCCTACATCGGCTCGAACGACGTGGTGGCCGGCGAGATGGAGGCCGAGGCGGTCATCAAGGGCATCGGCGGCAAGGGGAACGTGGTCATCCTCGAGGGCCCCATCGGCCAGTCGGCCCAGATTGAGCGGCGCAAGGGCAACGAGGCCGCGCTCGCCAAGCACCCCGAGGTGAAGGTGCTGGAGATGAAGACCGCCAACTGGTCGCGCGCCGAGGCGCTCTCCCTCATGGAGAACTGGCTCACCGCGCACCCGAACCAGATCAACGGCATCATCGGCCAGAACGACGAGATGGCGCTCGGCGCCATCGCCGCGGTGAAGGCGAAGGGCATCGACCCGAAGAGCATCCCCACCGCCGGCATCGACGGCGTGACCGACGCCATCCTGGCCGTGAAGCGCGGTGAGATGGTGAGCATCCTGCAAGACGCCCGGGCCCAGGCGCAGGGCGCCCTCGACATCCTGCTCGCCAAGGTGATCGGCTCCTCCTACCAGCCGCGCTCCGAGATCTGGAAGCAATACGGCGACGGCATGCCGTGGAAGGGCGGGACCGAGAAGATCTACAAGGTGCCGTGGACGCCCATCACCCTCGAGAACGCCGACCAGCTCCTCGCCACGCGGCAGAAGTAGCCTCCGAGGCGGCAGCATCCCCCCTCTCCCGGAGCTCCCGCTCTCCGATTCACCCCCTCTCCCTGCAAGGGAGAGGGGGGCCGGGGGGTGAGGGTGGCTCAACGAACCCGAAGTTCACGCGGAGCACAAAGACCATGTCTTATGAATTCGACGGCGCATTCGATCTCACCGGCAAGGTCGCACTGGTCACCGGCGGCGCCATGGGCATCGGCTACGCCGTCGCCGACCTCTTCGCCCGGCGCGGCGCCAGCGTGGTGCTCGCCGACGTGAGCCCCAACGTGAAGGACGCCGCGGCCGCGCTGGAGGGGGGCGCCGCCCGCCACCTCGGCGTCTCCGGCGACGTGAGCGAGGTGGCCGCGGTCGAGGCGGTGGTCAAGGCGGCGGTGGAGCGCTTCGGCACCATCGACATCCTGGTGAACAACGCCGGCATCGCCCGCCTCGCCCCGGCCGAGGAGCTTTCGCCCAAGGACTGGGACGACACCATCGCCGTGAACCTGCGCGGCCCTTTCCTCATGGCGCAGGCGGCCGGCAAGGTGATGATCGCGAAGAAGAAGGGCAGCATCGTGAACATCGCCTCGCAGGCCGCCCTCATCGCCCTCGACAAGCACGTCGCCTACTGCGCCAGCAAGGCGGCGATTGTCGGCCTCACCCAGGTGCTCGCCTTGGAGTGGGCGAAGCACGGCATCACGGTGAACGCGGTCTCGCCCACCGTGGTGGAGACCGAGCTCGGCAAGAGGGCCTGGGCCGGCGAGGTGGGCGAGCGGGCCAAGCGGCAGATCCCCACCGGGCGCTTCGCGCAGCCCGAGGAGATTGCCGCGGCGGTCCTCTACCTCGTCTCCGGCGTGGCCGGCATGATCAACGGCAGCAACCTCGTCATCGACGGTGGCAACACCATCCAGTGATTCGCAGGCCCCCGGGCCAGGGAGAGCACATGAACCGCATCTTCAACGACCCCGACCAGATTGTGGAGGACATGCTGCGCGGCTGGCTCGGCGTGCACTCCGGCCTCGTGGCCGGGCACGAGAACCCGCGCGTCGTGCGGCTCGCCCGCGCGCCCATCGCCGGCAAGGTCGGCGTGGTCACCGGCGGCGGCTCCGGCCACGAGCCGGCCTTCCTCGGCTACGTGGGCGAGGCCCTGTGCGACGCCGTGGCGGTCGGCGAGATCTTCTCGTCGCCCACGGCGAAGGCCTTCCTCGACGCCTTCCGCGCCGCCAACGGAGGGAAGGGCGTGGCCTGCCTCTACGGCAACTACGCCGGCGACAACATGAACGTGAAGATGGCCATGAAGATGGCCGAGAAGGAGGGCATCCAGGTGAGGACGGTCGTCGCCAACGACGACGTGCCCTCGGCGCCGAAGAGCGAGCGCGAGAAGCGGCGCGGCGTCGCCGGCGAGATCCTCATGTGGAAGGTGGGCGGCGCCAAGGCGGCCGATGGGCGGCAGCCTCGACGAGGTCGTCGCCGCGGCGCAGAAGGCCATCGACAGCACCCGCTCCATCGGCATCGGCCTCTCCGCCTGCACCATCCCGGCGGTGGGCAAGCCCAACTTCCACATCGCCGATGGCGAGATGGAGGTGGGCATCGGCCACCACGGCGAGCCGGGCATGAAGGTGATGAAGACCACCTCGGCGAGCGACATGGCCGACCTCATGCTCGACACGGTGCTGCCCGACCTGCCGTTCGAGAGCGGGAACGAGGTGGCGCTCCTCGTCTCCGGCCTGGGCGCCACGCCGATCATGGAGCTCTACGTCCTGCACGCGCGCCTGGCCGAGGTGCTCTCCTCGAAGGGCGTGAAGGTGCGGTTCAACTTCGTCGGCAACTACTTCACCTCGCTGGAGATGATGGGCGTCACGCTCACCGTGATGAAGCTCGACGACGAGCTCGCCGCCTGCCTCGCCCACCCCTGCCGCTCGGTCGGCATGACCGTCGTGAAGTGAGGAGGCCCGCATGGAAGCCGTGAAGAACGCGGAGGCGGGGTCGGTGGTGCTCGACCTCGTCGAGGCCATCAACGCGAAGCGCGCCTACCTCTCCGAGATCGACGGGCTCATCGGTGATGGGGACCACGGCATCAACATGAGCAAGGGCTTCACCCGGGCCGGCGAGCGCTTGAAGGGGAATCCCGGCTCGCTCACCCACGCCCTCTCCACCCTGGGCGAGGTGCTCTTCGAGGGCATCGGCGGCTCGATGGGGCCGCTCTACGGCTCGTTCTTCAACGGGATGGCCGAGGCGCTGGGCGAGCGCGACGTCGACGCGGCGGCCTTCTCCGAGATGTTGGCCGCCGCAGCGTCGGGGCTCCAGGAGATTGGAAGCGCCAAGGTGGGCGACAAGACCCTCATCGACGCGCTCATCCCGGCCCGCGACGCCTTCGCCGCGGCGGTGGGGGAGGGAAAGCCCTTGGCGGAGGCCCTCGACCGGATGGCCGAGGCGGCCGAGCGCGGGAAGGAGTCGACGCGCGACCTGGTGGCCAAGCTGGGCCGCGCGAGCCGACTCGGCGAGCGGTCGCGGGGCGTCCTCGACGCGGGCGCCAGCTCCTGCGCGCTCATCCTCTCCACCATGGCCTCCTCGCTGAAGGCGAAGCTGAGAAGCTGAGGGCGAGCTCGGCGCGAGCCTCCGTCCGGGCGGGCAATCGATTGGCTCGCCCCTCGGGCGCCCGCGTCATGGCAGAGGGACGCGCAATGCAGCTCCAGGCAGCCTAGATCCTTTTCCTGGTCGAGGTCCCGGAAGGCCCACACACCCGACGTTTCACGGAGGGAGCACCATGAGCGAGATGATGATGGCCGTGCGCAACTACGCCCCCCACGACTACCGGCTGGAGAAGATTGAGAAGCCGCGCGCCGGCAAGGAGGAGGTGGTCGTCAAGATCTGACGCGGCCGGGATTTGCGGCAGCGACGGCAAGTGCTTCGACGGCGCCGAGTCGTTCTGGAACGAGTGGGTGAAGGCGCCGCTCACCCCCGGTCACGAGTTCTTCGGTACGGTGGTGGAGATGGGCGAGGGCGCGGCCGGGAAGTTCGGCCTGGCCATGGGCGACAAGTGCATCGCCGAGCAGATCTACCCGTGCGACCGCTGCCGCTTCTGCACCAGCGGCGCCTACTGGATGTGCGAGAAGCACGACATGTACGGTTTCCAGGGGTACTGCGACGGCGCCTGGGCCGAGTACATGAAGTTCGGGTCCCGCTCGCGCGTGCACAAGATGCCCCAGGACATCAAGCGCGAGGCGGGCGTGCTGGTGGAGCCTCTCGCCTGCGCCATCCACGCGGTGGAGCGCGGCAACATCCAGCTCGGCGACACCGTGGTGCTGGCGGGTGCGGGCACGCTCGGCATGCTGATGCTGCAGGTCATCAAGCTGAAGAACCCGGGGTGCCTCATCGTCACCGACGCCAAGGGCGAGCGGCTGGAGAAGGCGAAGGCGCTGGGGGCCGACGTCACCATCAACGTGAAGGAGACGGACCCGGTGGCGAAGGTGAAGTCGCTCACCGGCGGTTACGGCACCGACGTCTTCATCGAGGCCACTGGCTACGCGCCGGCGGTGGTGCAGGGCCTGGACATGATGCGCAAGCTCGGCACCTTCGTGGCGTTCGGCGTGTTCGGCGAGAAGACCACGGCCGACTGGTCGATCATCGGCGACCGCAAGGAGCTCACCATCCACGGCTCGCACCTCGGCCCCTACTGCTACCCGAAGGCCATCGACTACCTCCACCGCGGCATCGTCGATTACTCGCCCATCGTCACCACCAAGAAGTCGCTGGCCGACTTCGGCGCCGGCCTGAAGGACCTGCTCTCCGGGAAGGGCGTCAAGATCATGCTGGAGCCGTAGCTCCGTCGGTTCCCCCTCCCGGGGCCGCGGCCGCGGGAGGGGCATCCCCGCTCGCTGCGCGCTGACGCAGCGTGGCAGGTTAAATCGATTCAACCCCTGCGGGGCTCCCGGAAGGTCTCGCGTCGCCCCCCCGAATAAGTGAGTTCCGGCCCCGGAATGCGGGTCCTGGCCATGGCTGAGCCGTGCATTTCGAGCCGGTACGTTCGAAAGAGGCTTGCTTTCCTCCGTGGAGAGTGCGACCGTGGGTCCTCCCGTTGAATCGTTTCAAACCCGCGGTGCCGAGGCGTCGGACGAACGCTTGAGCCCCCAGGTCACCATGAAGGACGTCGCCCGGCTCGCGGGCGTGGCCGTGGGCACGGTCTCGAATCACCTCAACGCCACCGCGCCGGTGGCGGAGGTCACCGCGCGCAAGATTGACCGCGCCATCGACCGCCTCGGGTACCGCGTTCACATGGGGGCGCAGAGCCTGCGCTCGAACCGGACGCAGAGCGCGGGGCTGGTGCTGCCCAACATCTCCAACCCGTACTACGCCGAGGTGGCGCGCGCCATCGAGCACGCGCTCTGGCAGCACGGCTTCCAGACCATGCTGTGCGACTCCGGCGGCGACCCGGAGCGCGAGCGCAAGCACGTCGAGGCGCTGGCCGGACGCAGGGTCGATGGCATCTTCATCATCCGCAGCGGGGAGCGCTCCAGCGCGGTGCGCTTCCTGGAGGGGCTGGAGACGCCCGTCGTCTACGTCGACCGGGCGGCGAGGGGCAAGTTCTCGGTGACGAGCGACAACCGCCTCGGCGGTGAGCTGGTGGCGAAGCACCTCGTGGAGCTCGGCCACCGGCGCATCGCGCTCCTCCAGGGCGAGAACACGGTGGGTAACGTGCGCCAGCGCACCCGTGGGTTCCACGACGAGCTGGCCCGCCACGGCCTCACCGTCGATCCGCGCTGCATCCTCTCCGGCCCGCAGGCGGTCGAGCTCGGCTACGAGGTCGAGCAGCTCGTGAAGCTCTCCCCGAGGCCCACCGCCATCTTCGCCACCAACGACATCGTGGCCATCGGCGCCTGGCGGCGGCTCCTCGAGCTCGGCTACCGGGTCCCGCAGGACTTCTCCCTGGTGGGCTTCGACGACATCGAGCTCTCGCGGCTGCTCTTCCCGCCCCTCACCACCGTCTGCCAGGAGAAGGAGGCGATGGGGCAGCGCGCGGCCGAGCTGTTCCTCCGGCTGCTGGACGGAGGCGACGACGTCGTGGAGCGCGAGATCGTCATCGCCCCCCGGCTCGTGGTGAGGGGCTCGACGGCGCGGCTGCGGGGTCTGGCGCGCTCGGTGAATGGCAGGTCCACAACGCAGCACGAGGAGCAACGGTGATGAGTGACACGATGCTTGCGGTGCGCAATTACGCCCCCCGCGACTACCGCCTGGAGCGGATTGCCCGGCCGCACGCGGCCAAGGAGGAGGCGGTCATCAAGATCGACGCGGCCGGGATTTGCGGCTCGGACGGCAAGTGCTTCTCCGGCGCCTCCATGTTCGAGGGCTGGCTGAAGACGCCGGTCACGCCCGGCCACGAGTTCTTCGGCACGGTGGTGGAGCTGGGCGAGGGGGCGGCCGAGAAGTTCGGCCTGGCCATGGGCGACAAGTGCATCGCCGAGCAGATCTACCCGTGCGACCGCTGCCGCTTCTGCACCAGCGGCGCCTACTGGATGTGCGAGAAGCACGACATGTACGGCTTCCAGGGATATTGCGACGGTTCCTGGGCCGAGTACATGAAGTTCGGGCCACGCTCCCGCGTGCACAAGATGCCCCAGGACATCAAGCGCGAGGCGGGCGTGCTGGTGGAGCCGCTGGCCTGCGCCATCCACGCGGTGGAGCGGGGCAACATCCAGCTCGGCGACACGGTGGTGCTGGCCGGGGCGGGCACGCTCGGCATGCTGATGTTGCAGATCATCAAGCTCAAGAACCCGGGGTGCCTCATCGTCACCGACGCCAAGGGCGAGCGGCTGGAGAAGGCGAAGGCCCTGGGCGCCGACGTGACCATCAACGTGAAGGAGACCGATCCGGTGACGAAGGTGAAGTCGCTCACCGGTGGCTACGGCACCGACGTCTTCATCGAGGCCACCGGCTACGCGCCGGCGGTGGTGCAGGGCCTCGACATGATGCGGAAGCTCGGCACCTTCGTGGCGTTCGGGGTGTTCGGCGAGAAGACCACGGCCGACTGGTCGATCATCGGCGACCGCAAGGAGCTCACCATCCACGGCTCGCACCTCGGCCCGTACTGCTACCCGAAGGCGATCGACTACCTGTACCGGGGCGTCGTCGATCACCGCCCGGTGGTGACCACCCGGATGGCCCTCGCCGACTTCGAGCACGGCGTGCAGGACCTGCTCTCCGGGAAGGGCATCAAGATCATGCTGGAGCCGTAGCTCCGGGCCGATGAGGCGGCCGCTCGGGGCCGCGAGAGCACACGGCATGGCCGGCGCGGAAGAGGATCGCGCCGTCGATGCCGCCAGAGGGGGGTGGGCGCCGCGGAGGCGCCCACGAAGCGCGAGGTCGAGGGGTCGTTGGCGTGAAGTACCACACGGCACGGCGGCGTCCGTGCCCAACCAACCGCAACAGAGGAGGCTTCATGTCTCACCGCAAGAAGCAGGACCTGGTGAAGGCCTACAGCGAGAACAAGATTGGGCGCCGCGAGCTCATGAAGCGGATGGGCGCGCTCGGCGTCGGCGCGGCCGCCACCAGCTTCATGCTGAACGGCGTGGCCACCAAGGCGCTCGCCGCCGACGGGCCGGACTTCAAGAAGTTCAAGGGCAAGACCGTGAACCTCTTGCTCAACAAGCACCCCTACGTCGACGCGATGCTGAAGAACCTGGACAACTTCAAGGAGATGACCGGCCTCAACGTGGCCTACGACATCTTCCCGGAGGACGTCTACTTCGACAAGGTGACCACCGCGCTCGCCAGCCGGTCCACCCACTACGACGCGTTCATGACCGGCGCCTACCAGACCTGGAAGTACGGTCCGGCCCGGCAGATCGTCGACATGAACAAGTACCTGAAGGACCCGAAGCACACCTCCCCCGGCTACCAGTGGGACGACGTGATCGAGGGCCTGCGCGCCTCCACCGCCTGGGACGGCAAGGCGGGCTCGCAGCTCGGCGGCCCGGGGGCGAAGCAGTGGTGCATCCCCTGGGGCTTCGAGATGAACAGCATCGCCTACAACAAGAAGATGCTCGACGGAATGGGCATCGCGCCGCCCAAGGACCTGCCCGACCTCATCGAGAAGGCGGTGAAGGTCTCCGAGTCGGGCAAGGCGTACGGCGTGGGCGTGCGCGGCAGCCGCAGCTGGGCCACCATCCACCCCGGGTTCCTCTCCGCCTACACCAACTACGGCGAGAAGGACTTCACGTTGAAGGACGGGAAGCTCACCCCGGCCATGAACACCCCCGGCAGCAAGAAGTTCCACAAGATGTGGGTGGACATGATCAGGCGCGCCGGTCCGAAGAACTGGACCACGTACACCTGGTACGAGGTGGGCAACGACCTCGGCGCCGGCAACTCGGCCATGATCTACGACGCCGACATCCTGGGGTACTTCCAGAACACCGGCACCAAGGAGGCGGGGAACCTGGCCTACATGCCGTTCACCCCGAACCCCCAGGCCAAGGCCCCCACGCCCAACGTCTGGATCTGGTCGCTCGCCATGAGCGCCTTCTCCAAGCAGCAGGAGGCGGCCTGGTACTGGATCCAGTGGGCGAGCGGCACGCAGAACACCACCTTCGGCGCCACCAAGGCCGACCTGGTGAACCCCATCCGCAAGTCGGTGTGGGCCAACACCGAGTTCACCGAGGGGCGCCTCTCCAAGTACCCGGGGTACTTCGACCAGTACAAGGCCTCGATTGACGGAGCGCGCATCTACTTCACGCCGCAGCAGCTCTTCCCGGAGTTCACCACCGACTGGGCCTCGATGCTGCAGCAGATCTACGCCAACGAGATCCCGGCCGACGAGGGGCTCGACAAGCTGGCGGCCGAGCTCACCAAGAAGCTCCGCAACGTGGGTCTGTAGTCTCGAACTGAAACAGGAGGGGTGCCGGTCCGTCTCGCCGGCGCCCCTCTCCCGCCCCATCACGGCGGAGCTCCCCGGAGGCAGTCGTGGCCGACACAGCGATCGCGAAAGCACCCCGACCCGCCGGGAGCGCTCCCGGACGGAAGAGGAAGTTCAGCGTGGGGAAGTGGCGGCCCTACCTCCTCTCCCTGCCTGCACTCATCGTCTGCATCGGCATCCTCATCCCCTTCGTCACCTCCATCGTCTACTCGCTCCAGTTCTACAACCTCGCCTTCCCCGACTCGCGGCGCTTCATCTGGCTCGGCAACTACTGGGCGCTCCTCACCGACCCGCAGTTCTGGAACACGGTGCGGGTCTCGCTCGAGTACACGGTCTTCACCGTGGGCACCCAGCTCCTGCTCGGCCTCGGCATCGCGCTCCTCCTGGAGAAGCGCAATCCGGTGAACGACACCCTCTCGGTGCTCCTCATCCTGCCGCTCATGGTGGCGCCGGCCATCGCCGCCCTGATGTGGAAGCTCATGACGAACCCCAACTTCGGGGTGCTGAGCTATCTGCTCTCGATCTTCGGCGTGAACGACTTCGTCTGGGCGTCGGCGCCGTCGTCGGCGCTCTTCACGGTGGTGCTGGTCGACACCTGGGTCTACACGCCTTTCATCACCATCCTTCTCCTGGCCGGCCTCCGGGCGCTCCCCAAGCAGCCCTTCGAGGCCGCCGAGCTCGACGGCGTGCCCGGCACCTTCGTCTTCTTCCGCATCACGCTGCCGATGCTCACGCCCTACATCCTCACCGCCACGCTCTTCCGCACCCTCGACAGCATCCAGCAGTTCGACATCATCTACTCGATGACCCAGGGCGGCCCGGGCGACACGCTCACCGTGTTCCAGGTGCAGGCCTACCTCGAGGCGTTCTCCTTCTCGAACATCGGCCGCTCCGCCGCCCTGGTGATCATCCTCTGGGCGATCACCTACGTGCTCTCGACCATCTTCATCAAGAACTGGCTGAAGCTGCGCGCCAAGGCCCGGGGCGCTGTCTAGCCTGCGGTCGAAAGGCCCGAGGACCCCATGAACAAGCACCTCCTGAAGAAGCTCCTGCGGGGCATCGCTTTGGTGGCGGTGGCGCTCTTCTTCCTCTTCCCCATCTTCTGGATCCTGCTCATGTCGTTCGAGCAGAACCAGGACATCCTCTCCACCCCGCCCAAGCTCTTCTTCTCGCCGACGCTGGCGAACTACACGCAGCTCATCTCCGGCAGGGTGGAGACGGCGGTGGGCACCCTCACCACCGACTACATGAGGAACCTGCTCAACAGCTTCCTCCTGAGCAGCCTCTCGGTGGCGCTCTCGCTGCTCCTCGGCGTGCCGGCCGCCTACGCCTTCGCCCGCTTCAAGTTCCGCATGGGCGAGGACATCGCCTTCACGCTGCTCTCCTTCCGCTTCGCGCCCCCCATCCTCGTCCTCCTCCCGCTGCAGCTCTACTTCCAGCAGATCGGCCTCTACGACACCTACTTCGGGCTGGTCTGGGTGTACCAGCTCATCACCCTGCCGCTCATCCTCTGGATTGTCCGCGGCTACTTCGAGGACATCAGCCCCGACATCGAGCACGCTTATCGGCTCGACGGCCACTCCTGGGGCCGCGGGCTCATGAAGATCGCCATCCCGCTCGCCGCACCCGGCATCGCGGCGGCGGGGCTCCTCGCCTTCATCTTCGCCTGGAACAACTTCATCTTCGCCTTGGTCCTCGGCTCCTCCGACCTGCAGCCGGTGACGGTGGGCGCGCTGGCCTTCATCACCGCCTCGGGCATCCCCTTCGGCACCATCGCTGCGGCCCTGGTGCTCTCCATCATTCCCACGCTGGTCCTCGCGCTCTACGCGCAGCGCTACCTGGTCGAGGGTCTCAGCCTCGGCGCCGTGAAGGGCTAGGAGGAAGGCATGAGCTACCTGGAAGCGAAGGGCCTCGCCAAGGCCTATGGCAAGAACCAAATCCTGAAGGACCTCGACCTCTCGGTGGAGAAGGGCGAGTGCGTGGTGGTCTTCGGTACCTCCGGGTGCGGCAAGACCACGCTCCTCCGCCTCATCTCCGGCGTGCTCGAGCCGGATGCAGGCGAGGTGTGGATTGAAGGAGAGCGGGTGAACGACATCGGGCCGGAGAGCCGTGGGGTGGCCATGGCCTTCCAGAACTTTGCCCTCTACCCGCACATGGACGCCTTCGAGAACATCGCGAGCCCGCTCCGGGCCCGCAAGCTCCCCGAGCCGGAGATCGAGGAGCGGGTGCACGCCATCGCCGACCTGCTGCACATCGAGCACGTGCTCGACCACCTGCCGAAGGCGCTCTCCAACGGCCAGAAGCAGCGCACCTCGCTCTGCCGCAGCCTGGTGCACGGTCCGTCGGTGCTCATGCTCGACGACCCGCTGCGCAACGTCGACGCCAAGGTGCGCTACGAGATGCGCCTCGAGCTGCCGCGCGTGTTTCGGAAGTTCCAGTCGACGGTGCTCTACGTCACCCAGGACTACAAGGAGGCGCTGGCGCTCGGCGATCGCATCGGCGTGCTCATCGACGGACGGTTCGAGCAGGTCGACACGCCGGTGAACATCTACACCCGGCCGAAGAACCGGCGCGTGGCGAGCCTCTTCGGCGACCCGCCCATCAACATTTTCCCGGTGAAGCCGCAGCGGGCCGGCGACGGCGCCGTCACGGCCACGGTGGGCGGACAGTCCGTCAACCTCCCGAAGGCGCGCGGAAGCCTGACCGGTCGCGACTGCCTGCTGGGCGTCCGCTCCGAGGACGTTGCCCTGGCCTTCGAGCCAGTGCCCGCAGGGATCCCGGTGGAGGTGACGGCGGTGACCCCGTTCAACGTGCGCACCGTGACGCTGCTCAAGACGGCCGACAGCACCGAGATCCTGGCCAGCCGGCCCGAAGACAACGCACTGGCGAGCTCGCGCGGCCGCCGCAAGGGCTGGGCCACCTTCGACCTCGAGCGCGCCCTCTTCTTCGACCCGCAGACGGGCGCGACCCTGTAGTCCCCCTTCACGACCGAGAACGGCGACCCATGGCCTCCCTGACCATCGACCACGTCACCAAGTTCTACACGCAGAAGGGGCGCCTGCCCACGCGCGCCGTCAAGGACGTGAGCATGCGCATCAAGGACGGCGAGATCATCGGGCTCGTCGGCTCCTCGGGGTGCGGCAAGACCACCACCCTGCGGATGGTAGCCGGCTTCGAGTCGATCACCGAGGGCACCATCAAGGTGGGCAACAAGGTGGTGAACGAGGTGAAGCCCTCGGAGCGCAACGTGGCCATGGCCTTCGAGGGGTACGCGCTCTACCCGCCCCTCAAGGTGAAGGACAACATCTCTTTCAGCCTGCTGCGCAACAAGATGTCCAAGGCGCGGGCCGAGGAGAAGGTGAAGTCGATCGCCGAGCTCCTGGAGATCACCGACCTCCTCGAGCTCTACCCGCCGACCCTCTCCGGCGGCCAGCAGCAGCGGGTGAGCCTGGCCCGCGCGCTGGTGCGCTCGGCCGACGCCTTCCTGCTCGATGAGCCGATGTCGCAGCTCGAGCCGCACCTGCGGGCGAAGCTCCGCGCGCGCATCAAGGAGTACCTCATCGAGAACAAGATGACCTCGATCTTCGTGACCCACGACCAGACCGAGGCCATGGCGCTCGCCGACCGCATCGCGGTGATGGACGACGGCTTCCTGCAGCAGTTCGGCTCACCGGTCGACCTGAAGGAGCGGCCGGCGAACCTCTTCGTGGCCTCGTTCATCGGCGAGCCGCCCATGAACCTGCTGCGGGGCCAGGTGCTGGCGGCTCCCGGCGTGCGCCGCATCATGGTGGAGAACGACGAGGGGGAGGACGCCTTCTCGGTGACCATCCCGGCCCAGATGGCACAGGGTCTCTACAACAACCAGCGCGTCCACCTGGGCATCCGCCCGCACAAGGTGACTTTAGGTGAAAACGGCGCACGCGAGGGAGCCGCCCCGGGGGTGCCGGTGCAGAAGGTGAAGGGCACGGTCATCTCCAACCAGTGGCTGGGTGACCAGACGAACCTCGGGCTCGACATCGGCGGCTGCCTTGTGGTGACGGTGGCGAACCGCCACGTGCAGGCGGCCAACGAGAGCGAGATTGAGGTGGGCCTGCCGAACGAGTGCCTGCACTTCTTCGACTCCGACAGCGGGCGGGCCGTGCTGCACGGGGTGGACATGATGTAGTACCCGCAAGCTCGGCGCATTGCAGCCGAGCGCGCGCCCCAGGCCGCGGGCTCCGGGGCTCGTGGGTGTCCCGTGACCTGCCACGGCCCGCGCCGTGAAGCGGGGGCCGGACCGCCGCCGCCCCGCCCTACACCCTCTGATTGGTGCTCGGCTTCTCCCAGAGGTTCACGTTTCCCTCCTTGGCCTGCGCGTCGATCGCCTGGAGCTCGTCGGGGGAGAAGGCGAGGTTCTTCAGCGCCTCGACGTTCTCGCGGATTCTGGCCGGGCTTGCTGGCGCCGATGAGGGTGGTGGTGACGCGGGGGTCGCGCACGGTCCAGGCGAGCGCCATCTGGGCCAGGCTCTGGCCGCGCTTCTTGGCGATGTCGTTCAGGGCGCGCACGCGAGCGAGGTTCTCCTCGGAGAGGTGCTTCTTCATGAGCGAGCCACCGCCGGGCCGGTTGATGCGGGCGTCCTCGGGGATGCCCTTCAGGTATTTGTCGGTGAGGAGCCCCTGGGCGAGCGCGGTGAAGGCGATGCAGCCGACGCCCTCCTTCTCCAGCGTGTCGAGCAGGCCCGGTCCCTCGATCCAGCGGTTGAACATGTTGTAGGCCGGCTGGTGGATGAGGAGCGGCACGCCCATCCCGCGCAGGATGGCGGCGGCCTCGGAGGTCTTCTGGGCCGAGTAGGAGGAGATGCCCACGTAGAGCGCCTTGCCGGCGTGCACGGCACTGGCGAGCGCGCCCATGGTCTCCTCGAGCGGCGTGTCGGCGTCGAAGCGGTGCGAGTAGAAGACGTCGACGTACTCGACCCCCATGCGCCGGAGGCTCTGGTCGAGGCTCGCCAGGACGTACTTGCGCGAGCCGCCGCCCTGGCCGTACGGCCCGGGCCACATGTCCCATCCTGCCTTCGTGGAGAGGATGAGCTCGTCGCGGTAGCTCGCCAGATCCTCGCGGAGGATGCGCCCGAAGTTCACCTCGGCGCTGCCGTAGGGGGGGCCGTAGTTGTTGGCGAGGTCGAAGTGGGTGATCCCCAGGTCGAAGGCGGTGTGGATCATCTCACGCTGCGCGGTCATGGGCTCGGCGTCGCCGAAGTTGTGCCAGAGCCCGAACGAGAGGAGCGGCAGCTTCAGGCTGCTCTTCCCGCACGCGCGGTAGATCATCGATCCGTCGTAGCGATCCTCTGCGGCCTGGTATGCCATCTCGTGACTCCTCTCGTTGAAGCCCGGCGTCCTCGGGGCGGAACCCGAGCCGCGCGAGCGGAAGGGGGCTAGGCCACCACCCATGCACGGCCTCGCGGCGCGGGCGCTCACGGGGTGTGGTGTGGGCGGTGGTGGCGGAGCATATACGGGCCTTGCCACCGCGCGGCAACGCGCCCTTTTGCCACGGAGCCCGAAGATGGCCACCGGAACGAGCCTGCCGCCCGCCGAGGCGCACGCCTTCACGAACCTCATCGCCTACGCCGAGCACGGCATCGCCAGCCGGGTGCTCGCCAAGGTGGGCACGAGCAACGTGACCCTGTTTGCCTTCGAGAAGGGGCAGGCCCTCTCCGAGCATACCGCCCCCTTCGACGCCCTGGTGCTGGTGCTGGAGGGCGAGATGACGCTCACCATCGAGGGGAAGTCGGTGAAGGCCGGCGCGGGTACCATCACCCGGATGCCCGCCGGGATTCCCCACGCCGTCGATGCCGACGAGCGGAGCCGCATGCTGCTCGTCATGCTTCGCGAGCCCAAGCCCGCCTGAAGGGCACGCCGAGGCGGGTGATGGGGCGGGTGACGCCGTCGGGGTCCACCAGCACGCGCTCGCCGGCCACGTAGAGCTTCACCTGGGTGCCGCTCACCGCGATGGCCACGTGCTGGACTCCGCGCCCGCCCGGAAGGCTGGCGTGAACCTCGTGGGTGGTCGCCTTTCCTCCGCTGTGCTGGTTCAGCACCACCTCCTGGCCTCCCCACTGGCGAGGCTTGGAGAAGGCCACGGAGAAGGCAGGGCCACGGCGAGGAGGGCGAAACCGGTGACGGCGAGCGGCAGCCCGAGGCGATGTTCTCTCATGGTGGACTCCAGCGAAGTTGGGACGCCCGTGGCGCTCCGGCCTGAGTGGACACGCGCAGTGTGACCCGAGCCAACAGCCGACGCGAAGTACCCCCTTGGGTGCGGCAGGGTTGCGTCACCGAACGGCCGGACGCGAAGTCATGGAAGAATTGAGCAGACAAGCCCGCCCGGGCCGGCGTCGGCACGGCCCGAAGGGTTGACCTCCTGCGGAGCCATGTTAGCGTTCACACCTCCGTGCCCGCCGCCGCTTCCACGACCTCCGCCCAGAGGCTCACCGTCCGCGGCGTGTCGAAGAGCTTTGGCCCGGTCCACGCGGTGCGCGGCGTCTCCTTTGCGGTGCGCGCAGGGTCGGTCCATGCGCTGGTCGGCGAGAACGGCGCCGGCAAGTCCACCCTGGTGAAGATGATCACCGGCATGGAGCGGCCCGACCAGGGTGAGCTCCTGCTCGACGGCGTGCCGTGCCACTTCGACACGCCCATCGAGGCGCGCCGGCGTGGCATCACCGCCGTCTACCAGGACCCGCGGCTCTTCCCCCACCTCGACGTGGCCGAGAACATCTTCATGGGCATCCAGCCGCGCACGCGGCTGGGGCTGGTGGACAGCCGGGTCATGTACGAGGACGCCGGCCGGCGGCTCCGGGAGCTGGGCGTCGACATCGACCCGCGCTCGCTGCTCGCCGGTCGCTCGGTGGCCGAGGTGCAGTTCGTGGAGATCGTGCGCGCCATGTGCGCCGACCTGCGGCTCCTCATCCTCGACGAGCCCACTGCCTCGCTCACCCCGGCCGAGGCGGAGCGCCTCTTCGCCGTGGTGGGCGACCTCAAGGGCCGTGGGGTCTCCATCCTCTTCATCTCGCACCGGCTGGAGGAGGTGCGCCGCATCGCCGACGACGTGACGGTGATGCGCGATGGCGAGCACGTCGTCACCACGCGCGCCGCGGAGCTCTCCGAGGCCGACATGGTCCGGCACATGGTGGGGCGCGAGCTCACCTCGCTCTTCGTCCGCCAGGCCGCAGCGCCACGGGGGGCGGCGTCCTCCGCCGCGCCCGCCTTCGAGGTGCGCGGGCTCGGCCTTCCGGGCGTCTTCGAGGACGTGAGCCTGTCGGTGAAGGCGGGCGAGATCGTCGGGCTGGCCGGGCTGGTGGGGGCGGGGCGCACCGAGATCGCCGAGTCGATCTTCGGCATCCGCCCGCCCGAGCGCGGCACGGTGGTGGTGGGAGGGGAGGAGCTCCGCCCGCGCAACCCTGGCCAGATGCTGGAGAAGGGCGTCGCCTACATCCCGGAGGACCGCGACGCCCACGGCCTGGTGACGGAGCTCGGCGTGGCCGCCAACGTCTGCCTGGCGGTGCTCGACCGGCTCGCCCGCGGCGGCCTCCTGGGCCACCAGCGTGAGATCGGTTTCGCCCGCCCCTTCGCCGACGACTTCGAGATCAAGGCGGCGAGCCTCGACGCGCCTGTGAGCAGCCTCTCCGGCGGCAACCGGCAGAAGGTGGTGCTGGCGAAGTGGCTGGCGACGAGGCCGAAGGTGCTCATCCTCGACGAGCCCACCCACGGGATCGACGTGGGCACGAAGTCGCAGGTGCACCAGCGCATCTCGGAGCTCGCCGCCGGGGGTTACCCGGTGCTGCTCATCTCCTCCGACCTCCCGGAGGTGCTGGCCCTCTGCGACCGCGTCCTGGTGGTGGCGCACGGCCGCATCGTCTCCGAGCTCTCGCGCGATGAGGCGACGCAGGAGCGCATCCTCACCGCGGCGGCGCTCACCGGCCGGCCCGGAGCGCCGGGCGACGAGGTTGGCCGGTGACCGCGGAGCGCAGCTCGATGGGCGGCGCGCTGCTCGCCCTCTCGCGGAACGCGCTGCGCCTGCGGGTGATGAGCGTCTTCCTCTCCTTCGTGGCGATCACCGCCGCCTTCGCGCTCGCCACGCCGAACTTCCTCGCGCTGCAGAACGCCAAGGTCATCGCCTTCAACGCGGCCCTCCTCACCGTGGTCGCCTGCGCCGAGGCGCTGGTGGTCATCACCCGCAACCTCGACGTCTCGGTGGGAAGCCAGCTCGGCCTGGCCGGCTACGTGGCCGCCCAGTTCGCCGCCGCCCACCCCGGGTCCGGGGCGCTCATCATCCTGGTGGCGGTGGCCATCGGGCTCCTGCTCGGCCTTGTGAACGGCCTCGTCGTCGCCTACGGCGGCGTGCCCTCCATCGTCGCCACGCTGGCCACCCTGGCCGTGTTCCGCGGCATCACCTACCTCCTGGGGCGCGGCATCGAGGTGCCGAGCGGCGCCCTGCCGCGCTGGATGATCGACGGCGCCGACGCCACCGTGCTGGGCATCCCGCTGGTGGTGCTCCTGGCGGTGGCGGTGGTGCTGGTCCTGCAGTTCCTGCTCCGCACGACCCCCATCTTCCGCCGGGTCTACGCGGTGGGCTCGAACCCCGGCGCGGCCATCTTCTACGGCCTGCGCGCGCCGCGGGTGGTCCTCTTCGCCTACACGGTCTGTGGAGGGCTGGTGGGCTTTGCCGCCTTCCTCTACGTGTCGCGGGTGGGCACCATCACCGTGAACCTCGGGCGCGACTGGGAGATGACGGCGCTCGCCGCGGTGGTCCTGGGCGGCGTCTCCATGACCGGCGGCTCGGGCAACCTCGTCGGCGTCCTCTTCGCCGCGCTCATCCTCGCCACCATCGACAACGGCCTCGTGCTCGCGCGGGCGCCGGAGTTCTGGCGCATGTTCATCCAGGGCATCGCCATCGTGGGCGCCATCGCCCTCGACGCCGGCATCGAGCGGCGCATCCAGTCGCTCTTCCGCCACGGCAAGGCGCGGGAGGCGACGCCATGAGCCCGGGGCGAACGCTGGGCGCGCACCGGTGGGAGCTCTTCATGGGCGTCCTGGTGCTGGCGGCGGCCGGCTGGGCCACCACGCTCTCGCCCTACTACCTCGACGCCGAGCAGCTGTTCTTCTCGTCCCGCAACTTCGTCTTCACCGGCATCATGGCGCTGGGGCTCACCGTGGTGATCCTCACCGGCGAGATGGACCTCTCCCTCGGCTCCACCCTGGCGGTCTGCACCGTGCTCCTCGCCAAGGCCTCGGCGGCGGGGTGGCCGCTCCCCCTCGCGCTCGCCGGCATCGCCCTCGTGGCGGCGCTGCTGGGCCTCGTGAACGGGCTCCTCGTGGCGCGCCTGCGGCTCCCTGCGCTGGCGGTGACGCTCGGCACCATGGGCGCCTACCGCGGGCTCGCCTTCATCATCGGCTCCGAGGTGGGCTACACCGGCTTCGACGCCAGCTACGCCTGGCTGGGCGCGACCAGGCTCGGCGACCTCGGCGTGCCGGGGATGCTTTTCCTCTTCATCGCGGTGGCGGCGCTCTTCGTGGTGCTGGTGCACTACACCGCCTTCGGCCGGCGCTGCGTCGCCATCGGTCACAACGCGCCGGCGGTGACCTACTCCGGCATCGACGTGGTGCGGACCAAGATCCTCGCCTACGTCGTCTCCGCGCTCACCGCCGCGCTGGGCGCCTGGATCTTCATCGGCCAGTTCGGCTCGGCGCGCGGCGACAACGCCGACGGCGTCATCCTGGCCATCATCACCTCGGTGGTGCTGGGCGGCGTCGACATCAACGGCGGGCGCGGCACGGTGGCCGGGGTGCTGGTGGCGACGCTCTTCCTCTGGACGCTGCGGAACGGCATGGGCCTCGCGAACATCAGCGGCTCCATCCAGCAGCTCATCATCGGCGCGCTGCTCCTCGCCGCCGTGCTCGTCTCGAACTTCTCCGGCTCCCGGAGCGCGGGCCTCGCCCGCCTCTGGCGCCGGCTCGTACCCGCGGGGAGGTCGTCGCCGTAGCCGCTCCAGCGCTCCGCCCCCGCGGGTGCGGGGCGCAGGGCACCACAGCAGTTCCACGCGCGAGGCGCTCGCCCCGCGCCGTCACAGAGGAGGAAGCACCGATGAGAAAGCTCGTCGCAGGCGTCGTCTCGATCGCGGCCGTCGCCGCCATGGCCTTCGCCGGCCAGGCCAGGGCGGCCGACAAGAAGTACCGCATCTTCATGAACCCCAAGTTCACCGGCCTCTCCTACTTCGAGGTCTGCGCCGACGGGGCCAAGGAGGCGGCCAAGGAGCTGGGCGTCGACTTCACCTACACCGGCGCGGAGCGCGCCGACACGCAACTCCAGGTCCAGTCGCTGGAGAACATCGTCTCCCAGCGCCCCGACGCCATCATCGTCTCGGCCATCGACCTCAATGCGGTGGCGCCCCCGCTGAAGCGGGCGATGGAGAAGGGCATCAAGGTGGTGTCCTACGACGCCGACACGGCGGTGGACGCCCGAGACTTCTTCGTGAACCAGATGTCGTACGAGGGCGCCGCCAAGGCCATGCTCGACTGCGCGCTCATCGACGCCCCGGAGGGCGGCGAGATCGCCTTCATCGCGGCCTCGCCAACCAGCCCGAACCACATGGCGCACATCCGCATCATGACCGAGCTCACCAAGAAGGACCCCAAGTACAAGGTCTTCACCCCGGTGGCGACGCAGTTCGCCGGCGACGACGAGGCGAAGAGCATCGAGGTGGCTACGAACCTCATGCAGGCGCACCCGAAGCTGAAGGTGATCATCTCCTCCTCGGCCGTCTCGGCGCCCGCCGCCGCCCGCGCCATCCAGAGCGTCGGCAAGGTGGGGCAGGTCTACGCCACCGGTGTGGCGCTGCCCTCGTCGATCAAGTCGTATCTCAAGGACGGGTCGCAGAAGGCCTTCTTCATCTGGGATCCGGCCAAGCTCGGTTACCTGTCGGTCTACGTGGCGAAGGCCGCGCTCGACGGGACGCTGAAGAAGACGCCCGGCTCGAAGGTGAAGGCCGGCAAGCTGGGTGAGTTCACGGTGGGGAAGGACGGCGAGATCGTCTACGGCAAGCCGCTCATCTTCACCAAGGACAACATCGATCAATTCGACTTCTGATCGCCCTCACCCCTTTCCCCCTCTCCCGCCGGGAGAGGGGGTCTGTTCCCTCGGCTTCCTGGAGAAGCCCGGCTCAGGGCGGGGTGATCGTCCCGTTCACGTCCCACAGATCCTTCCAGCTCTGGTCGTCCTTCCACAGGAAGACCTGGCCCTTGATGAGGCGGCAGTCCCGGTCGATGGCGGCGAGGTCGCGCATATCCTCGGCGGTGAGGGGCGGGCCCACCACGCCGCGCAGGGTGGCGAGGTACTGCGAGCGCTTCACCGAGAACGGGATGGGCACCTGCCCGCGCTGCACGGCCCACTTCAGGCAGACCACGGCGGGGTGGAGGCCGAGGCGCTCGGCGATCCGCACCACCACCGGGTCCTCCACGTCGACCGAGTCGCCCGAGGTGCGGTCGCGCTCGGGCCGGCTGGGCGAGCCGATGGGGCTGTAGCCGATGGGCACGATGCCGTTCCGCACCACGAAGTCGAAGAGCTCGGGCTGCTGGAAGTGCGGGTGGAGCTCCATCTCGTTCGCGGCCGGCTTCACCCGCGCGTCGCGAAGCAGCAGGCCGAGCTTGGGCACCGTCATGTTGGAGGTGCCGATGTGGCGCACGAGCCCCGCGTCGACGAGCTTCTCCAGCTGCCGCCAGGTGCGCATGTAGGCGTCGTGCAGGTAGGGCCTGGCGTGCGGGTTCCGCTCGGAGACGTCGCAGCCGGGCGGGTGGCTGTTCGGAAACGGCCAGTGAACGAGGTAGAGGTCGAGGTAGTCGAGCCCGAGGTCGGCGAGCGACTGCCGGAAGGCGGGGAGGACCTCGTCCTCGGCGTGCCGGTCGTTCCACAGCTTGGAGGTGACGAACAGCTCGTCGCGGGGGAGGCCGCCCTTGACGAGCTGGCGCAGCGAGGCGCCCACCTCGCGCTCGTTGCGGTACACGGCCGCGCAGTCGAAGTGGCGGTAGCCCACCTCGGCCGCGCCCAGCACCGCAGCGGCCACCTCGGCTGCGCCGTACCGGTCGGAGCCGAAGGTGCCGAGCCCGATGGCCGGCATCTTCGCCCCGGTGTGGAGCGAGCGCTGCGGCACCGCGCGCGGGTCGACGCCGTCCGAGGCGGGGGAGAAGGCGTGAGCGTGCTGGGGCATGTGTGCTCCGTCGAAGAAGGTGAGGGCGCGAGCCTGCGGGAAAGCCATGCTAAAACCATCTCCAGGTGGAGCCAACCCTCTCGCAGCCGCCGAGGGCGCACGCGGCTCCTGCCCCGCTCGCGTTGACCCAGGGAGCGCGGCTACCCTCACCCCATGACCGAAGAGGGACGACGGACCCGCCGCGCGCTGGGGCACTACCGCGGGTGCCTGCTCGGCGGCGCGGTGGGCGACGCGCTGGGGGCGCCGGTGGAGTTCGACCGCTGGCCGGAGATTCGAGCGGAAGCTGGGGCCGCAGGGGGTGACCGGTCACCTCGCTCACCGGGGGCGCTCCGGAGCCATCAGCGACGACACGCAGATGACCCTCTTCACCGCCGAGGGGCTCCTCCGCGCCCACAACCGGTGGCTCGCGCGCGGGGTCCGCGGCGGGGACGACCTCCTCTACCGCGCCTATCTCGAGTGGCTCGCGACGCAGGGTGAGCGCGTGCCAGCCGGCGTCTCCCGCGACCCCGGCGGCCCCGGATGGCTCGCCTCCGAGATGGTGCTGCAGGCGCGGCGCGCCCCGGGAGCCACCTGCCTCTCGGCGCTCCGGTCCGGACGCATGGGCACGCGCGAGGCGCCGCTCAACGACAGCAAGGGGTGCGGCGCGGTGATGCGCGTCGCGCCGCTCGGCCTCGGCCGCGACGTGGACCCGTTCGACCTCGCCTGCCGGGTCGGCGCCATCACCCACGGTCACGTGACCGGCCAGGTCGCGGGCGGTTTCCTGGCCTACCTCATCGCGCAGCTCGCCGGCGGCTCGTCGCTGGAGGAGGCGGTGGGGGGTGCGACGGATCGGCTCCGCGAGGAGCGCGGCTGCGAGGAGACTTTGCGTGCCGTCGAGCAGGCGGTGGCGCTCGCGCGCGGCCGGCGCGGCACCGTCGAGCAGGTGGAGCGGCTCGGCGAGGGCTGGGTGGCGGAGGAGGCGCTGGCCATCGCCCTCTACGCGGCGCTGGTGGCGCCGAGCTTCGAGGCGGGGGTGCTCCTCGCGGTGAACCACTCCGGCGACAGCGACAGCACCGGCAGCATCGCCGGCCAGATCCTGGGGCTCTTGCACGGCGCGACGTCCATCCCGACGCCCTGGCTGGAGGAGCTCGAGGGACGCGAGGTCATCGAGCGCGTGGCGGAGGACCTCTGGCGCCACTTCGGCGAGGGCGCGACCCAGCCGGCGCCGGGCTCGAGCCACGGCGACGAGGACCGATACCCGGCGTGAGCTTCCCGCCGGCTCCGCCACCCTAAAAGGCCGCGCCCCCACGGCCCGGCGGCAAGTACACACACCGGCCGGAGCCGGCGCCCTTCGCTCGCCGGACGGGAGGTCGCCCCATGTTCCCGAGGCGTTTCGGACCGGCGCGGTGGCTCCTGGCGGGAGTCGCCGCCGCGCTCCTCGCCTGCGGTGGCTCGAGCAGCTCCACCACCCAGGGCCCAGGCGGGAGGGCCGGCTGGACGGTGCTCGTCTACGTGGCGGCCGACAACAACCTCGAGCCCTTCGCCCTGGAGAACCTGGCGCAGCTCGCCGCCGGTGGCTCCTCCGGCGTGAACCTGGTGGCCGAGATCGACCGCTCGGTCGACTACACCGACGCGCCGCTCCCCGGGGTCGGCGACTTCACCAGCACGAAACGGCTCGAGGTGAGGGGTGGCCAGCTCCGGGAGCTCAGCGACCGCGGCGAGCGCGACACGGCCGACCCGGCGGAGCTGACCGACTTCATCGCCTGGGGCGTCAAGACCTATCCGGCCGACCGGTACATGCTGGTGCTCTGGGACCACGGCGGCGGCTGGCAGGGGTACGGGGCCGACGAGGACCGCGGCGGCGCCCCCGGCACGAGCTGGATGAAGCTGCCCGACATCGAGGCGGGTGTGCGGGGCGGCCTCGCCGCGGCCGGACTCCCTCGTCTCGACGTGATCGGATTCGACGCCTGCCTCATGGCCACGCTGGAGGTGGCGGAGCTCCTCCGCCCCCATGCCCGCTATCTCCTCGCCTCCGAGGAGCTCGAGCCCGGGCACGGCTGGGACTACCGCGCCTTTGCCGGCGCCGCCCAGCTCGATGCGCCCGCGCTCTCGCGCAAGATCGTCGACGGTTACCAGAGCATCGCCAGCGCGGAGGGCACCAGCGCGTCCATCACCCTGTCGGTGGTGGACCTCGACCGGCTGCAGCCCATCGAATCGGCCGTGACGCAGCTCTCTTCCGCCTACCAGTCGCCCGGCACCCTCGCTCCGTACGTCGGTGCGGTGGGCCGCGGGCGCTCGGCCACGCTCGCCTTCGGCGCCGACCCCGACCCCTCGAAATCGTTCTACCTCCTCGACATGGGCGACCTCTTCGGCGAGCTCTCGACCCCGCTCGGGAGCACGGCGACGGCGATACAGTCCGCGGTGCAGGGCGCCGTGGTCTACCAGGTGAAGGGCTCGGCCTATGCCCGCGCCACCGGCCTCTCCATCTACTTCCCCTCGGAGGAGCGGTACTACGACACCGCGCTCTACGCACCGCTCCCGGGCATGGACGCCTGGCGGAGCTTCCTCGCGCGCTACTACGGCGCGGGGGCGGCCAGCCAGGCTCCGGCCTTCGCGCAGGGGGGCGTCACCTACGACCTCGCCGCGCCGGGAGGCGCTCTCTTCGACGGCCTCCTCACCCCCGGCTCGCTCGCCTCGGCCTCGTCGGCCTTCCTCGCCTACGGCTTGCCCGACACCGCCGGCGGCGGCGCCTGGCTCTTCGGCGATCAGCCACTCGAGGTGAACACCCAGGCCGACGGCGATCACCTCACCACCACCTGGGACTACACCTTCATGCGGCTCTACCAGACCTCCATCGGGCGCGAGGAGTTCGGCTACCTCTCCATCCAGCAATCGACCGGAACTACCGCAGTGGCCTCCATCCCCTTCCACTACTACGCCCCGGGATCGTCCACGCCGCAGGAGGTGCTGCGCCAGCTCGTCTACTCGAGCGCCGACGGCACGGTGCTCTCCGACGCCTACTACGCCTATCTCGGTGATGCGAGCGGAGGCAGTACGCTGGGCCGGCTCACCCCCGAGCCCGGCTCCGCGCTCCGGGCGGTGGTGGCGCACCTCGCAAATCCCGACTCCCTCTCCACCGAGTGGCTCGAGTTCGATTCCACCGGCGCCTTCGACGCCACCCAGCCGGTGCTCTACGACTACCCGGGCCTGAACAGTGGCGCCGGCTTCTTCGCCGGTCTCTACACCGGCAACTCGGCGGGACAGGGCGACTGGGTCGCCACCTCCGTCACCTCGCCCCCGGTGAGGCCATGAGCGCGCTCTCACCGAGGACGTCGGCGATCTGCCGCAGGCCAGGGAAGGTGACCATGCCGCTGATGCTGGCGATCGCGCTCCTCCTCGCCGCCTGCAGCAGCGCGCCTTCTCAGCCCAGCCCCCGGCCTGCCGCCGCCGTCCCCCGGCCGCCGGTGACGCCCACCCCGGCGCTGGGGGCGCCGGCCCACCCGCCGCCCGCCGTCACGCCCTCGCAGCCGCAATCGACCCTGGCCTCCCCGGCTCCGGCGCCGAGCACCGCGGCGGCGGCCGCGCCCGGCCCCTCGCACGCAGCAGCCCCCGCTCCGCCCCGCCCGCCGGTGGGCGCCCAGCCCGGTCCGGCGACGCCCGTTCACCCTCAGGCGATGGCCGCGCCCCCGCCGGTGGCGAACCAGCTCCGCCCGCTCGAGCCGGACGCGCTCCACAGCTCGGTGACCGGCTGCCTCACCGCGAGGAACGCGGCCGAGGCGGCGCGCTTCCCCTCGCCACCGGTGACCCGCTCCTCGGTGCCGGCGGTCACCGTGCGCCCCGTGCCAGGGGGCGCCATCGTGGTGCACGAGCTCGCCCACGCCTGCTGCCTCAGGGGCGAGGTGAACACCGCGCGCTCGGGCCGGAGGGTGACCGTCACCGAGCGGCTCACCGGAAAGCCCTGCCGCTGCATGTGCAGCTCGACCCTGCGCACCGCCGTCCCGCTCGAGCCGGGGCGCTGGACCATCGAGGTGGAGCTCGATCAGGGCCGCCTGCGGCGACTCGTCACGGAGACGGTGGTGGTGCGCTAGCGCTCGCACCCACGGCAATTCGAGGAAGCGGACGAGGCCGCGTCTCCAGCTCGTACTCGGCGCCGATCACCGCCACCCGTCCCGGCGAGCACCAGCTCCTCGATGATCTGGCTGCCGTGGCGCAGGTGGTCGGCCGAGGCGCGCACGTTGGCGCGCATCGCCTCGCGGGCCAGCCCCTTGTGCGAGCCCGAGCGGACGAGCCCCTCGAGGTGCGGGGCGATCCGCTCGGTGATGGAGCGGATGTTCCGCGACTCCCGGGCCGAGGCCGGTCTCGACGGCCGAGAGCGTGGCGGCGATGGCACCGCAGCGGGTGTGGCCCAGCACGACCACGAGGCGGGTGCCGAACTGCGAGGCGGCGAACTCGATGGAGCCCACCACCGAGGGGGCCACGATGTTTCCGGCGATGCGCACCACGAAGAGCTCGCCGAACCCCTGATCGAAGAGGATCTCCACCGGCGTGCGCGAGTCGGAGCAGCCGAGGACGATGGCGAAGGGGCGCTGCGCCTCGCGCGCCTGCTGCGCGCTCCAGGCGCGCCCGGAGGGGAAGCCCTCGCCAGTGCGAAACCGGCGGTTCCCCTCGGTGAGCCGCGCGAGCGCCTCCTCCGGGGAGAGCGCGGAGGGGTCCCGGGTGTGGGGCATGACCCCCTCATAGTCGCCTCGGCGCGCGAAGGCACCGGCGCGAGAGGGGAGACGTGCCGGGCGCGCTCCGCCCGCTCTGGGCAGAGCGCCCCATCCGGCGTGTGCGCCGAGGGCCGACGCGGCGACCGGCCCTTGCCCCGCGCGCGCCGCTTGCACAGCGCGCGCCGCTTGCACAGGTTGAGGAGAAGGCCGAGCCGCCGCCGGGGCAGGTGGCGGCCGAGCGAGTGGAGGGGACGATGGGTGAGAGGATCGTGGTCGGCACGAGCCCCCGCGCCTACTTCAGCGAGGTGCTGTCGGAGGCGCTCTCGCAGCGCCGCGAGCAGGTGCTGGCCGCCACCGAGCTCTACCTCGTCGACCTGCTCGACCGCTTCACCGAGCGGCAGAGCCTCTTCGCCGACAGCTCCGCGGAGGTCACCCTGGAGCCGCTGGCGCTGCTGCTCAAGCGGGCGCTGGAGGCCGACCCGGCGGACCGCCGCCGGGAGCTCCGGCGCCTCGGTGACACCTCGCTCTTCGTCTCCGGGTTCTTCGGCGACGCGGTGGCGCGCTCCACCGTCGACCTGAGCTACTACATCGCCATGGGCGAGCGCGCCTACGATGCCCTGGCCGAGGCGCCGCGCGCGCCGGCCGGCGCCTCGGCCCTCTTCGGCGAGCTCTCGCGCCGCTTCCCGCTCTTCGTGGATCTCTTCGCCGAGATCGCCGAGCTGGCCGACCTCGGCTCGAACCGCGGGCTGGTGAAGCTCTACGAGCGCTTTCTCCTCACCGGCTCCGAGCGGGTGGCCAGGAGGCTCCGCGAGCGCGGCGTGGCCCTGTTCTCGGGACCGGGACGCAAGGGCGATCCGCCGCGCTGCTGACCCCGCCAGCCCCGGCGCCGCGCAGCCGGGCTCGCCCGGAAGGCCCGGGCGAGAGATTCTCGGGTGGGCGAACGCCGCCTGGTGGCGCTCCTCCACAGGGCCGGACGGAGCGAGCCCCCCTCGGGCCGGGCGAGGCTCCCGGCGAGCCTTGCCTTCACTCGTAGTGGCGAGCGCTGGCTGGCAGCGCCGCTCCCGGGCTGGTCGCGCCGCGGCAAATCCAGATCCAGTGGGCGTCCTCGTACGGCATGACGTAGGGGGTCGAGGCGAGCCGCTCCGCCAGGATCCGCTCGCGGAACCCTGCACACCTCTCGCGCTCGTCGGAGACGGCGATCAGCGGGTCGCCCCGGCCGGCGGGCAGCCCCCAGAGCCAGTACTGGTTGTGGCCCGAGACGGCGATCCCCCGGGGGATCCCCTGCGCCGGGCCGAGGATCTCCACGGCCGAGGCGACGCCGTAGTTCTTTCCGAGCACGACCGCGCGGCGAGCCTCCGCCGGGGTGAGCGAGCGATAGGCGCGCGCGACGCCAGCCACCAGCTCCCGCCACCCGAGCTGATCGGCGTAGACCTGGGGCAGCGCGCTCTGCGCCGTGCGCTCCATGGACGCGGTTCGTATTCCCATCGCCTCCTGGTAGGCGAGGAACGCCTTCACCGGCAGGATGGGCACGGCGATGGGGCTGAAGAGGAGGGCGGACCCGGCGAGCACCGCACCGCACCCTGCCTGCACCACCCGTGAGCGCACCAGCGCCGCGAACGCCGCGCTGCCGGCGGCGAGGAGGGGGGGGAGGAGCGGCGCCGCGTAATACGCCTTGCCGTGCCCCAGCGCCAGCGCCAGGAGCTGGAGCAGGAGCCCCACGCCGGCGAAGCGCGCCGCCGCCGCCGCGCGGGCCAGGAGGAGCCACAGGAGCCCACCCACCCACAGGGGCGCGTTCCCGGGGTTCGCCTGGAAGAGGACCCCGCCCAGGAACTGCAGCGGGGTGGTGGGGGCGTTCTTGAAGCGGACGCCGTTCTGGACCAGCTCCGCGAACGGAAAGCCGTGCCTGGCCTGCCAGAGGAGGTTCGGGAGCACGAGCAGAGATCCCACCGCGGCTCCGGCGAGAGCCCACCGGGAGCGCAGCGCCCGCCGCGCCGGCGTCAGGAGGAGGCCGGCGAGGAGCGCCAGCGAGGTGAGGGCCGCGCTGTACTTCATGAGCGTGGCGAGGCCAGCGAGCGCGCCCGCCGCCACCCAGAGCCGCGGATCCTCGCCCTCCGCCAGCCGCAGGAGCACGTACACCAGCGCGAGGAGGAGCAGCGGCTCGAAGGCGTTCATGGTGAGCAGGTGCGCCGTGCCGTCGAGGAGGAGGCAGGAGAAGGCCGCCACCGAGGCGAGGGTCGCTGCAGCGCCGCTCCCGGAGAGCCTCGCCGCCAGCCGGCCGGTGAGGTGGACGGTGAGCGAGGCGGCCACCCACGGCAGCAGCCGGAGCCCCGGTACCCAGGTGCCGAAGAGCGACCCGGCCAGGCGCGCCACCAGGGCGATCCCTGGAGGCTGGTCGACGTAGCCGGCGGCGAGGCGCCTCCCGCAGACGAGGAAGTACAGCTCGTCGCGGAAGATCCCGTAGCGGCCCCAGCACGCTGCGTGGAGCGCGAAGGTGGCGAGCGCCAGGAGCGCAGGGCCGCGCCTCGCCCAGCCCTCCGGCAGCGGACGCGGCGGAGGTGCAGCGGTTGCCGGCTGCCGCCGCTCCGCCGGCCTCACCGCCATGGCCCATCCGAATTCACGCGCTGTACACCTCGATCCCGGGCCGATCCGGCCATCCTCCGACCCCTCGTCGAGCCGCGCCGCCGCAGCAGGGCGCAGGCTCCGGGCGGGAGGGCGAGGGTCTCCCGCGCGCGGGGGCGCCGCGGCGCAGCGGAGCCCTCTTCACGAGAATCCCACCACCGGGTGCGGCACGTACGGCTCCTCGAGGCGCGCCAGCTCCTCGGGGGTGAGCTTCAGCTCGAGCGCCGCCACCGCGTCCTCGAGGTGCTCGACGCGAGAGGCGCCGACGATCGGGGTGGTGACGGCGGGCTGGTGGAGGAGCCAGGCGAGCGCCACCTGGGCGCGAGGGACGCCGCGTGCGCCGGCCACCTCGCCCACCCGCTCGATGATCGCCCGGTCGGAGGACGCGGTGGCCGGTCCGTAGAGCGTCTTGCCGTAGATGTCGGTCTCGAGGCGCGCCGTGGTCGCGCCGGGCTCCCGGGTGAGCCTGCCGCGGGCGAGCGGGCTCCAGGGCATCACCGCCACCCCCTCGGCGCGGCAGAAGGGGAGCATCTCGCGCTCCTCCTCCCGGTGGAGCAGGTTGTAGTGGTCCTGCATGCTGACGAAGCGAGTGAGGCCGCGCCGCTCGGCGACGTCCAGCATGCGGCAGAACTGCCAGGCCCACATCGAGGAGGCGCCGAGGTAGCGCGCCTTGCCCGCCTTCACCACGTCGTGCAGCGCCTCCAGCGTCTCCTCGATGGGGGTGTGGGGGTCGAAGCGGTGGATCTGGTAGAGGTCGACGTGGTCGGTGCCGAGCCGGCGAAGGCTCGCGTCGATGCTGGTGAAGATGGACTTCCGCGAGAGGCCGCCCTGGTTGGGTCCGGGGCGGAGCGGCAAGAACACCTTGGTGGCGATCACCACCTCGTCGCGCCGGGCGTACTCGCCGAGGGCGCGCCCCACGATCTCCTCGCTGGTGCCGTCGGAGTAGATGTTGGCGGTGTCGAAGAAGTTCACCCCCAGCTCCAGCGCCCTACGCAGGATGGGGCGGCTCCCGTCGTCGCCGAGGGTCCAGGGGTGCGGTCCGCGATCGGGGATGCCGAAGGTCATGCAGCCGAGGCAGAGGCGCGAGACGTCGAGGCCGGTGCGGCCGAACTTCAGGTAGTCCATGGCCAAAGGGTTTACTCGTCGCCCCGGCCCGGGGCCAGGTCCGGAACCGGAGACCGGCGCCGCGGTGGAGGTGAGAGGCCGGCCCGCCCTCCTCGCCGTGGGCCGAGGCGCTCGACGTGCCCGGGTCCTCGTTCCGGGAGAGGAGCGCCGCCCCGGCGCGCACCATCTGGTGGCGGCCCCGCTGCTCGCGCCGTCCTACCTTGCTGTGAGCTCACGCAGGGGAGGCCGGCATGCAGCAGGTGGACGCGATCGTCATCGGGGCCGGGCAGGCGGGCAAGCCCATCGCCACCCGCCTGGCGGAGCAGGGCAAGAGGGTGGTGCTGGTGGAGCGGTCGCTGCTCGGCGGCACCTGCGTCAACTACGGGTGCACCCCCACCAAGACCATGGTGGCGAGCGCCCGCGCCGCCCACGTGGCGCGGACCGCCGGACGGCTGGGCGTGCACGCCGGCGAGGTGCGGGTGGACTTCCCCGCCGTCATCGCCCGCAAGAACGCCATCGTGAAGCAGTGGCGCGAGGGGCTGGAGAAGAAGCTCGAGGCCGCGGGGGACGACCTGCGCCTCCTGCGCGGCCACGCCCGCTTCGTCGCCGAGCGCACCATCGAGGTGAACGGCGAGCGGCTCCAGGCGCCGGTGGTGGTGATCGACGTCGGGGCCCGCCCGGCGGTGCCGCCCATCGAGGGCCTCCCGGACGTGCCCTGGCTCGACAACCACCGCATCATGGAGCTCGCCGAGCTGCCGTCGCACCTGCTGGTGCTGGGGGCCGGCTACGTCGGCTGCGAGTTCGCGCAGATGTTCCGCCGCTTCGGCGCCGCGGTGACGCTGGTGGGCCGCGGCCGGCACCTCCTGCCGCGCGAGGACGAGGACGTCTCGCAGGCGGTGGAGGAGGTCTTTCGCGGGGAAGGGGTCGCCCTCGAGCTCGGCGCGGAGGCGAAGCAGGTGCGGGCCGGGCCGCAAGGCGAGATTCTCCTCCGCCTGGCCGGCGAGCGCGAGGTGTGCGGCTCGCACCTCCTCGTCGCCACCGGCCGCCGCCCCAACACCGACGACCTCGGCTGCGAGGCAGCCGGGATCCGGCTCGGGAAGACGGGACACATCGAGGTGGACGACCTCCACCGCACCAGCGCCGAAGGCGTGTACGCGGTAGGAGATGCCATTCCCGGCCCGGCCTTCACCCACGTCTCCTGGGACGACCACCGCCAGGTGATGGACCTTCTCGACGGGAAGCCCACCCGCGGCCGCGCGGGCCGGGTCATCCCCCGCTGCGTCTTCACCGACCCCCAGGTGGCGGGCGTCGGCCTCACCGAGCGTGAGGCGCGCGAGCAGGGCGTCGCCTACGAGCTGGCGAGGATGCCCTTCGGCTCGATCGCGCGCGCCCTGGAGGTGGACGAGACGGCGGGTCTGGTGAAGATCCTGGTGGACCCCGCGAGCGAGCACATCCTCGGGGCCACCGTGGTTGGCGCCGAGGCGGGCGAGCTCATCCACGTGATCGCCGCGCTCGTGCAGGCCGGCGCCCCGGCGAGCGCGCTCATCGAGGTGGAGATCGCCCATCCCACCTTCTGCGAGGGGCTGCAGAGCGCGCTCATGACCCTGCCGAGGTACGGGGGATGACCTCGGCCCGAGGGTCGGCTCGCCGCTCCCGAGGGGCCCCATGTGAGGGGGCACCTCTCCCCCCGAACGGCCGGGGATGCTAAACGAGGGCAGCCATGTCCAGAGAGCTCCCCATCCTCGATTTCGTCCTCACGAACTACAAGAACTTCAACGCCCGGGCCACGCGCGACGCGCTCGTCGCCTACTGGCGCCACATCGACGCGGGCGGCAAGATGTTCTGGGCGGTGGCGGGCGCGATGTCGTCGGCGCAGCTCGGCATCACGCTCGCGCCAGCCATCCGCGCGGGCCTCGTCCATGGGCATGTCGGTGACCGGCGCCAACCTGGAGGAGTCGCTCTTCCGCCTGGTCGCGCACGACCACTACAAGGACTTCCCCGACTACCGCTACTTCACCAAGGACGACGACACGCGCATCCTCGAGCAGCGCATGCGGCGGGTGACCGACACCAGCATCCCCGAGGACGAGGCCTTCCGCGCGGTCGAGAAGTTCATCGTCCCGATGTGGACAGCGGGCCGGCGAGAGCGGCGAGCGCCGCTTCTGGCACGAGTACTTCTACGAGCTCATCCAGGCGCATCGGCCCGGAGCTGTACCAGGGCGAGCCGGAGGAGTGCTGGCTGCTCGCCGCCGCGCGGGCGAGCCTGCCCATCGTGGTTCCGGGCCACGAGGACTCGACCTTCGGCAACATCTTCGCCTCGCACGTGAAGATCGGCGAGTGCCAGCGCGAGCATCGTGAAGTCGGGCATCGAGTACATGGCCACCTTCTACGACCAGTACCGCGAGCTCTCCTCGGGCGCCGGGCGTGGGCTTCTTCCAGATCGGCGGCGGCATCGCCGGCGACTTCCCGATCTGCGTGGTGCCGTCGATCAAGTACGACCTCGAGCGAGCCGGTGCAAGCCCTGGGCGTACTTCTGCCAGATCAGCGACTCCACCACCTCCTACGGCTCCTACTCCGGGCGCCACCCCCAACGAGAAGATCACCTGGGACAAGCTCACCGGCGACACGCCGATGTTCGTGATCGAGTCCGACGCCACCATCGTGGTGCCGCTCATGCTCCGGGCGCTGCTCGAGTGCAAGGCCGAGCCGGCGCGGGCGAACGCGCTCATCGCCGAGAAGCTGGGGTAGGCGGCCGTGCACACGCGGCTCGTCGATCGGCTGGCGCTCCACGGGCCGCCGCTCGACTTCCGCGCGCTCTGCGAGCGGGCCGTGCCGCCGGAGACGCGGTACCTGGTGCTCGACCTCGACCGCACGCTCCACCTCGGCCGGAACATGGGGGAGCTCCTCGGCTGGGAGCTCTCGGCCCTCTTCGGCTACGGCGCCGAGCACCTCGCGCTCGCCGAGCCGCGGCGGCGTCCGGGCCGCTTCTTCGTGGACCGCAGCCGGCCCCTGGCGGCGCTCCGTTATCTTTTGGTGAACACCCGCATGTGGGCGCTGCCGGGGCTCGTCTACTTTCTCGCCGCCAAGCTCCCCTCGTGGTTCGAGCGCCTCCGCCGGCGCGCCTACCGCGCCTTCGGGCCCGAGCCGGTGGCCGCGGTGCAGCTCCTCCCGCAGACGGTGCTGCTGCACCACATGGCCACCCTGCCGGCCTCCACCCTGCGTGAGCTGGCGGCCCGGGTGTGGGACCGCTACGCCGCCGACCAGGTGGTGGAGCGGGAGGATCTCGCCTTCCTGCGGGCGCGTTGCCCGGGGGTGAAGATCATCATCGCCAGCGCCTCGCCCCGGCCCTCGCTGGAGGTGGCGGCGGAGCGCCTCGGGGCGGACGACCTCCTCTGCTCGGGAGCCGGGGAGCACGACGGGTACTTCAGCGCCCCCTGGCAGCTCGACCGCCGCTACATGGTGCACCAGCCGCGCAGGCTCGCCGGGCCGGGCGCCCTGCACATCAACAGCGGGCGGAGGAAGCTCACCGCGCTCCTCGCCCGCTACCCCGAGCTCGGCAAGCCCGGGGTGGTGAGCGTGGGGGTGAGCGACACCGGCTACGGCGAGGACCACGCCTGGGTGGAGCTCTTCACCCGTGTCATCGACGTGAACAGCCCCACGCCCTTTCCGCCGGTGGTGCCGGCGGGCGCCCCGGTGCGCGAGATCCACTCCGCGCTCCTCCTCACCCGGGCCGAGCGCGCCCGCCGCGCGGCGGGGAAGGGGGGCGGCTGGCTCGATCCGCGGCGGAAGGCGCGGTCGATGGAGGCGCGTGCGTTCGACCCTCCCGAGATGGCCGCGAGGCTCGGCGATCTCCACGCGCGCATCGAGGCGCTCGCCGGGCGCTTCGATGCGGAAGCCACCACCCTCGCGGCCTCGAACGCGCCGCTCGCCGCCGAGCTCGTCGCCGCCGAGGCGCGCATCGACAGGCTGGTCGAGGCCTTCAACGCCGCGCCCGAGCCTGCCCGCAGCGCGCGGCTCCGTGCGCTGCGCCGCGAGGCGCGCCGGATGCGCGCCCTCCGCCGCCGCACCGCCCGCGCCGAGCGCCCCCTCTCGGCCATCGCCTTCGAGCTGCGCGAGCTGCTCGCTCTGGCGCGGCGGCGGGTGGGGCAGGAGCGCGTGGCTCGCAAGGGAGCGAGGCCATGAGCCTGGAGCCGGCTGCTACTCCAGGCCGGCGAGCGTGCCCGCGAGCCTCTCGGCGGAGAGGTTCTCGCCCTCGACGCCCAGCAGCCTCCCCTTGTGCTTGAGGAGGACGCGGTTGCAGGTCTGAACGAGCTCGGGGAGGTCGTCGGAGATGACCACGATCCCCAGCCCACCTCGTCGCACGCGAGGTCGGCCTCCCCAACGTGGGGGTCACCATCGATACGGGCCACGCGCTCGTCGCCGGCGAGAACCTGGCCGAGGCCGCGGTCATCCTGGAGGATTCCGGCGCGCGCCTGCGGTGAATGATCACCGGCCGCCGCCCTGCAGCGGCGGCACCCCCGCGCCCCTGCGCCACGCCGGCGACCATCCCGAGCTTGGCACCCCTTGAGCTCATGGCCTGGCGAGGGGGGGGTGTCCGCTCCCCCGGTCTCCGAGGACCCTTCCCGGTAGGTGTGCGTCAACGTGCTGACGGAGGGGTGGACGCGCGTACAGTAACCCACACGCCGAAGAGCACCACCGCGCCGCCGAGGAGCTGGGTGAGGGTGACCGCCTCGCCGAGGAAGGCGACGGCGAAGGCGACGCCCAGCACCGGCATGAGGTTGAGGAGCGTCACCGCGGTGCTCGACTCCACCCCGCGCAGGCCGTAGGCATAGAGCCAGTAGCCCACCCAGGAGCAGAGGAGCGCGAGGTAGAAGACCGACAGCCAGACGCCCGGCGGTGGCCAGCGCCAGGAACGCACCTCCAGGAGCGCCAGCGGCAGGAGCCCCACCGTTCCCCAGAGCGTCTGGTGGAAGAGAAGGGTGGGCATGGGGTAGGCGCGCGCCACGTCGCGCGTCTCGAAGTTGTAGAAGGCCCAGGCCACCCCGGCGAGGCCGCACAGCACGAGCCCCAGCGGCCGGAGCGCGTTCGCGCCCTCGGGCGCCTTGCCCACGATGAGGGCGACGCCCACCGCGGCCGCCACGACGCCGAGCCACTTGGGCCGGCTCGGCCGGGTGCCGCGCAGCGCCGCCTCGAGGAGGAGCGCCACGATGGGGAAAGCGCCCACCACCAGCGCCGCGTCGGTGGCGCTCGCGAAGCGCAGGCCGTAGTTCTCGCCCGCAAAGTAGCAGGTGATGCCGAGGAGGCCCCCCACCGCCATGCGCCGCCGGTCGGCAGGCGGCGGCCGCACCCGAGGCCGCTGGGCGAGGTACATGACCCCGAGCGGCACGAGCGCGATGAGAAAGCGCAGCGCCGCCACCGTCATGGGGGGCAGCGCCGAGAAGGTGTGCTTGGTGACGGCGAAGGAGGTGCTCCACAGCACCACCGCCCCCAGGATCGCCGTCACCGCCCCCGCCCGCCCCGGCTGGGCGCGCGCGGGCGCTGAACCGGGCGCGGGTGCTGGCGCCGTGGTCGCGATCGTGCGGGGGCGGGCCATCGGGCCGAGCACCCTACCCGAAAAGCGAGGTCGCGCGGGCGATGGACGCGACCCCGGACGACCCCCCTCCTCATCAGGCGGACCTCCCAATGGGGCGCTGAGCGCTTCGCGCCTCGGGGCGCGCCGAGGTCTATGCTGGGATCCTCTGCGCAGCGTGGGGCATGAGCGGCGGTGGCCGGGGCGACGTCACCCGCCGGTCGGCCGTGACCGCCCCGAGGAGCGTCAAATGGGCGACGACCGGAAGAAGCTGCCTCGCTTTGCGCGCGCTGGGGTCTCGATTCCCCGTGCCTCGTTCTTCGCGCTCGTCATGTTCGCCGCGTGCGGGGGGAGCTCGTCTACCAGCACCGGTGGCGGTGGTGGCGGAGGTGGCGGCGGCGGGACCGGCACCGCCGTCACGGCGAGCTCGCAGGTCGCCACCGGTGACGTTCGCATGAGCGGCGAGGTGAGCCTGGCGAGCGGCAAGCTCGGCCTCGCGCTCGCATCCATCCGCGACCCCGACGACGCGACCCGCCCGGCCGACCCGGCCCGCGTCTCCTTCGCCGTTGCGGCGGCGCCCGCGGCGACCGGTTCGACCGCGCCGTCGCTCTCCTGCGCGGTGAGCGCGGCGAGCAGCGCCGCCCCGAGGCCGGTCGACCTCGTCTTCGTGGACGACACCACCTCCTCGATGAACGACACCATCAACGGAATCTTCGACAGCATCCAGGGCTTCACCGACGCGCTCGCCGCGGGCGGCGTCGACGTGCGGCTCGCCATGTACACCTATGGTGACACGTTCGCCACCAAGCGCTCCGCCGGCAGCGAGTTCACCGAGGGTCAGGCCGACTTCCTCCTGCCGCCGGCCGGCACCGACTGCTTCGTCACGCCGCAGCCCGCCGGCTGCGACATCGCCCTGCTCGACCCCGGCGCTCAGGGCGAACCGGCCGGGGCCGAGCGGCCCTACCTCGGCCTCTCCACCCTCGGCACCTTCCAGCACTTCCTCGCCGAGCTGCGGAGCTCCACCTCGCTCGGCGCGGGCGGCGGCGACACCCCGGAGAACACGGTGGGCGCGCTCGACTACGCCAGCTCGCACGTGGCGTTCCGCCCCGGCGCGGAGCGCGTGTACGTGGCCATCGGCGACCAGCCCTCGCACCAGGCGGGCGACGGCACCGCCGCTTCGGGCATTCCTCCTCCCGGTTGGCCCGCCCAGTTCCAGCCCCCCACCGGCGACGCGCTGGTGGCGAAGCTGTCCGGCCAGGCGGTGGTCCACGTGGTGGGCCACGACCCGCCCTCGGCCGCCCCCTTCTACAACTTGAAGTCGCTGGCCGACGGCACCGGCGGCGCCTTCTTCACGCTGCCCGCCGGCGGTCGGGTCGACCTCGCCTCGCTGTCGCTCACCGACTGGCTCACCCGGGCCTTCACCGGAACCTGCGACGGGGCGCCCACCGGGCACTACCTCCTCGTCGTCACCGCCACCGTCACCGGCTCGGCCGGCACGGTGAAGGCGGGGACGCTCACCTTCGACCTCACGGTGAGCTGACGGTCGGACGCTGCAGCGGAAGCGCCGGCCGGACGCAGGGCTCGCGCTGCAGCGGGGGCCCGACCGCGCGGCTACCTCCACCGCGCGCGGGCCGTGGGACCTCACGCCGCCCTGCGCGCGATCCCCCGGAGCACGTAGGGCAGGATACCGCCGTGGCGGTAGTACTCCACCTCGATGGGCGTATCGATGCGCAGGGTGAGCGGCACCGCCTCGTCGCGACCGTCCGTCCGGTGCACCACCAGTGTCACCGACTGCTGTGGCCGGAGCTCGCCCTCCACCCCCAGCAGGTCGAACCGCTCCGTGCCGTCGAGCTTCAGGGTCGCGGCCGAGACGCCCTCCTCGAACTGGCACGGCAGGACGCCCATGCCCACCAGGTTCGAGCGGTGGATGCGCTCGAAGGAGCGCGCCACCACCGCCCGCACCCCGAGGAGCCGGGTACCCTTGGCCGCCCAGTCGCGCGAGCTGCCGGTGCCGTACTCGTGGCCGGCAAAGACCATGAGCGGCACCTTCTCCTCGGCGTAGGCGAGCGCCGCCTCGTGGATGGAGAGCTTCCGGCCGTCCGGCTGGTGGAGGGTCACCCCGCCCTCCACCCCTGGGAGCATGAGGTTCTTGATGCGCACGTTGGCGAAGGTGCCGCGCACCATCACCTCGTGATTCCCCCTGCGCGCCCCGTAGGAGTTGAAGTCGGACACGGCGATGCCGAGCTCCTGGAGGTAGCGGCCGGCGGGCGAGGAGGGCTTGATGGCGCCGGCCGGGCTGATGTGGTCGGTGGTCACCGAGTCGCCGAAGATGGCGAGCGCGCGCCCCCCGAGGAGGGTCTCCGGCGCCGGCGGGGCGTCGCTGAAGGGGATGAAGTAGGGCGGCTCCTGCACGTAGGAGCTCTTCGCGTCCCAGGCGTAAACCTGCCCGGTGGGCGCGGCGAGCGCCTTCCAGGTCTCGGGCACGAGGTCGTCGTAGTTCTTCCGGTAGGCGGCGCCGTCGCTCGCCGTGGCGAGGAGCGCGTCGACCTCCGCCTGGGTGGGCCAGAGGTCGCGAAGGAACACCGGAGCGCCGTCCTCGCCGTGGCCGAGCGGCTCGCTGCCGAGGTCCTTCGCCACCGAGCCGGCGAGCGCGAAGGCGACCACCAGCGGCGGGCTCATGAGGAAGTTGGCCTTCACCGCCTGGTGGATGCGCGCCTCGAAGTTGCGGTTGCCGGAGAGCACCGCCGCGCACACGAGCTCGTTCTTCGTGACGAGCTCCTCGATGCGCGGGTCGAGCGGCCCCGAATTGCCGATGCAGGTGGTGCAGCCGTAGCCCACCACCCCGAAGCCGAGCTGCTCGAGGAAGGGGAGGAGACCGGCGCGGGCGAGGTACTGCGTCACCATGCGTGAACCCGGCGCGAGCGAGGTCTTCACCGCTGGACTGGCCCGGAGGCCCCGCTCCACCGCCTTCTTCGCCAGGAGCCCGGCGGCCAGCATGACGCCGGGGTTGGAGGTGTTGGTGCAGCTGGTGATGGCGGCGATGACCACGTCGCCGTGGCCGAGCGAGAGCTCCGCCGCGGCGCCCGGCACCGGCACCGAGGGCCTGGACGCGGTGGGCGTGGGGCGGTTGTTCATCATCTCCAGCTCGGTGGCCGGGTTGGTGTCGCGGACGGTGCCCTGGGTAGGGGCGGTGGCGGACTCCTGGAGCCCGCCGCCCGGGTGCGTGGCCGGGGCCGCCGGCGCGGTCGGGGCGGTCACCCTCCTGTCAGCCTCGGCGGCGGGCCGGCCGAAACCGGTGCCGTCCGTGGCGGTGAGCAGGGCGCCGAAGCGCTCGCCCAGGCTCGAGAGGGCGATACGGTCCTGCGGCCGCCGGGGGCCGGCCACCGACGGCTCGACCGAGCCGAGGTCGAAGTCGATCACCCAGGTGTAGTCGCAGGCGCCCGCCGACGGGATGCCGAAGAGCCCCTGCGCCTCATAGTAGGCGCGCACCTTGGCCGTGAGCTCCCGGCTCCGGCCGGTGTCCTCGAGGTAGCGGAGCGTCGCCTCGTCGGTGGGGAAGAACCCCATGGTGGCGCCGTACTCGGGCGCCATGTTGGCGAGGGTGGCGCGGGTGGTGGCGGAGAGCCAGCGCGCGCCCTCGCCGTGGAACTCGACGAACTTGCCCACCACCTTGGCCTTGCGCAGAAGCTCCGTCACCGTGAGCACCAGGTCGGTGGCGGTGACGCCCTCGCGCAGCGCGCCGGTGAGGTTCACGCCGACGACGTCCGGGGTGAGGAAGTAGGCCGGCTGGCCCAGCATGGCCGCCTCGGCCTCGATTCCGCCCACGCCCCAGGCCACCACGCCGAGCCCGTTCACCATGGTGGTGTGCGAGTCGGTGCCCACCAGCGTGTCGGGGTAGAGCATCCCGTTCTTCTCGAGGACGCCCTGCGCCAGGAACTCGAGGTTCACCTGGTGGCAGATGCCCACCCCGGGCGGCACGATGCGGAAGGTCTCGAAGGCCTGGGTGCCCCACTTCAGGAACTCGTACCGCTGCATGTTGCGCTCGAGCTCGATGGCCATGTTCTGCTGGAGCGCGTCGGGCCGACCCGAGACGTCCACCTGCACCGAGTGGTCGATGACGAGGTCGACCGGCACCTGCGGCTCCACGCCGCCGGGGTCCTTCCCCAACCTCTCCACCGCCGAGCGCATGGCTGCGAGGTCCACGAGGAGCGGCACGCCGGTGAAGTCCTGGAGGAGCACCCGTCCCACGACGAAGGGCACCTCGGCGGTGCGCGCGGCGGTGGGCTTCCAGGCTGCGAGCGTCCGCACCTCCTCCTCGCGCACCTTCTTCCCGTCGCAGTTGCGCAGCAGGGACTCGAGGACGATGCGGATGGAGACGGGGAGGCGCGACACCGAGGGTAGCCCCGCGGCCTCCAGCGCCGCGAGCGCGTGGTAGCGAACCTTTCGGCCGTCGCCGAGCTGAAGCTCCCGCTGCGTCTGGAGGGGGTCGGTCATGCGACCGTCTTTATGCCGGATGGCGCTGTGCGCAAGGGTTCACGGTGGGGCGGGAGAGCCCTGCCAGGGAAGAGCCTCGACAGGTGGCCGTGCCCATCATGAGCGGTGCCTTCCAGTCGCGAGGGGAGGGTGGAATGGCACGCGCCCCATCGGCCCGGGTGGCACCCGGCCCTCGAGGGCGCAGAATCTTTGAATCACGAGGCGCCCCGGGCGTCTCCAAGTTGCCGGAGCCGAGCTCTCGGCCCATCGGAGGAGAACCCACATGAAGCGCATCGCCGCCGTGCTCGCTGCCGCCGCCGCCCTCTCGTTCGCCGCCCCTGCTCGCGCCGAGGATGGCAAGGCCCTCTTCGCCCAGAAGTGCGCCGTGTGCCACGGCCCCGAGGGCAAGGGCGATAGCCCCATGGGGAAGAAGCTCGGCGTGAAGGACCTCACCGCCTTGAAGACCACCCACGACGACGTGGTGGCGGTGCTGAACGCCGGAAAGCCGCCCAAGATGATGGCCTTCAAGGGCAAGCTCACCCCGGAGCAGATTGACGCGGTGGCGACGTACACGGCCAACGGGATGAAGTAGGGGAAGGCGACGTTGCCGTAACAGAGCCCGTTCACCATCATGCCGTCCCGGGTCCGGAGCTGAATCGGCGGCGTGGGTCTTGCCGGTGCGCGATGGCCCGCGCCCCGGGCCGCTTCCGAGCTATGATTGGGGGCGATGTCCACGCCTTGGCCGCTCGTCTCCGCCGCTGCCTACGAAGCGCATGCCGGTGGCCCTGGCGAGGGCGCCACCGCCGCGCTGGCGGCCATCTTCGGCAAGGTCTACGCCGCGCGCCGCCCGCGCCGGCTCCTCGTGTTGGGGGTGGCCACCGGCAGCGCCCTCGCCCACGTGGACGTGCGCCTCACCGGGCGCACGGTGGGTGTCGACCCGAATCTCTCGTTCCTCGCCGTGGCGCGGCAGCGCCAGCAGCGGCTGGGCGGGTCGCTCCAGCTCCTCTGCGCCACCGCTGAGGAGGTCGAGCTGCCCGCCGGGAGCTTCGACCTCGTCCACGCCTCGGCGGTGCTCGAGTGGACCGACCTCGGCACGGTGGTCCCCAAGGTGGCGGGGTGGCTCGCCGAGGGGGGCGCCTTCACCGCGGTGCTCCACCTGCCACCCACCGGAGGTGCGCGCGGTCGTGCAGCCCCTCCGGCCGATCCGACCCTGCGCGAGGCGGTGGCGGCGCACCGCTTCGTTCCCCCGGAGGAGCTGCGCGCGCGCTGCGCCGAGGCGGGGCTCGCCGAGCGGCGCGCCTTCGTGGTGCAGCCGCCGGGCGGCGGGCGCGCGCTCTTCGCGGGCCTCTACGCGCCGGCGGCCGCGCGCTGACGGCCGCGCCGGGCGCGTGGTTGCGGTCGCTTCGTTTCTTTTTCCTATACCTCCGAGCGACGCCGTGCCATGGTGTGCCACCAGCTACCATCGGGACGGACGGCGGCGCGCGGCGGGCCATGAGGCTCTTCGCGGCGGAGGCGTCTCGCGCGGTCGGGGGTACCTCGCTTTGAGCGTGGCGGTGGAGTTTCACGAGGTCTCGAAATCGTTCGGACCGGTGCAGGTGCTGCACGGCGTGAGCTTCTCGCTCGCCCCTGGGCTCATCCATGGGCTCATCGGCGAGAACGGCGCCGGCAAATCCACGCTCATGAAGATCCTGGCGGGCTATGAGGCCCCCACCGCCGGTGAGGTGCGCCTCAACGGCAAGAAGGTGGTGCTGGAGGGACCGCGCGCGGCTGAGGCGGAGGGCATCGTCCTCATTCACCAGGAGCTGAACCTCGCCGAGCGATCTCACCGTGGCCCAGAACATCTTCCTCGGCCACGAGAAGAAGAAGCGGTGGCTGCTCGACGACGCCGCCATGCGCGCCGAGGCGGTGCGGGTCCTGAAGCAGGTGGGCCTCGCCCTTCACCCCGACACCAAGGTGAAGCAGCTCATCGTGGCCGAGAAGCAGCTCGTGGAGATCGCCAAGGCTCTCGCGCGCAAGGCGCGGCTCCTCATCATGGACGAGCCCACCGCCACGCTCACCCCCGGTGAAACCGCCCGCCTCTTCTCGCTCATGCAGCAGCTGAAGAGCGAGGGCGTGACCATCCTCTACATCTCGCACAAGCTCGACGAGGTCGAGCACATCACCGACGAGGTGCTGGTCCTGCGCGACGGCCGGCTGGTGGCCCGCGAGGACACGAAGAACGTCACCCGCCACCAGATGGCGAACCTCATGGTAGGCCGCGAGCTCGCCGACCTGTACCCCGAGCGCACCGCGGCCCCCCGGGGCGGCGAGCCGCTCTTCCGCGTGACGAAGCTGAACGTGCCCGGCTGGGCCAAGGACGTGAGCTTCGAGGTGCGGCGCGGCGAGATCCTGGGCTTCGCCGGACTGGTGGGCGCGGGGCGCACCGAGCTCTTCGAGGGGCTGCTCGGGCTCCGCCCCCACACCGTCGAGAAGATCGAGCTCGACGGAAAGGTGGTGCGCTTCAAGAGCCCGCGCCACGCGGTGAAGCAGGGCTTCGCCTACCTCAGCGAGGACCGCAAGGGGAAGGGGCTGCACGTCTCCTTCGGCCTGCGCGAGAACCTCACCCTCATGGCGCTCGAGCGCTACACGCGCCCCTTCCTGCAGCCGAAGCGCGAGCTCGAGGCGCTGCGCGGGGCGGTGGGGGCCTTCGGCCTGCGCACAGGCTCGCTCTCCATCCGCGCCTCGTCGCTCTCCGGCGGCAACCAGCAGAAGCTGGCGCTCGCCAAGGTGCTCCACCCCGAGCCCAAGGTGCTGGTGCTCGACGAGCCGACCCGCGGCGTCGACGTGGGCGCCAAGCGCGACATCTACTTCCTCATCCAGCAGTCTCGCCGCCGAGGGCCGGGCGGTCATCGTGGTCTCGTCCGAGCTGATGGAGCTCATCGGCCTCTGCCACCGGGTCGTGGTGATGCGCCTCGGCGACGTGCAGGCCGAGCTCGACGCCGCACAGCTCACCGAAGAGGAGCTCGATCGCCCATGCCACCGGCACCCGCTGAAGAGCCCACCCCGCAGGCGCGCACCGGCGACGCGTCGAAATCGGCGGCGGGCCGCTCGTGGGCGCGCCTGCAGGGCCTCGGGCCCGTCGCCGGCCTCGTCCTGCTCTGCATCGGCGGCTACCTGCTCAACTGCGACTTCGCCGGCGCTCGACAACGTGATGAACGTGCTCACCCGCACGGCCTTCATCGGCATCATCTCGGTGGGCATGTCGCTTCGTCATCATCTCCGGCGGCATCGACCTCTCGGTCGGCTCGATGGCCGCGCTGATCGCCGGCGGCGTGATCCTGGTGATGAACGCGCTCGGGCCCTTGGGCGTCTCGCCGGTGCTGGCGGTGGTCATCGGCATGGCCGTCTCGCTGGCGCTCGGCGCCATCTTCGGGCTCTCGCACGGCCTGCTCATCACCCGCGGGCGATCGAGCCGTTCATCGTGACGCTGGGCACGCTCGGCATCTTCCGCGCCTACCTCACCTACTTCGCCAACGGCGGCGCCATCACGCTGGACAACGATCTCTCCGACGTCTACAGCCCCGTCTACTACGCGAGCTGGTTCGGGGTGCCCATCCCGGTGTGGGTCTTCCTGGCGGTGGCGGTGGCCGGCGCCTTCATCCTCAACCGCACGGCGTACGGGCGCTACGTGCAGGCCATCGGCTCCAACGAGCAGGTCGCGCGCTACGCCGCCGTCGACGTGAACCGCATCAAGACGCTCACCTACATGCTGCTCGGCATCTGCGTCGGCATCGCCACGCTGCTCTACGTGCCCCGCCTCGGCTCGGCCTCGCCCACCACCGGCCTCCTGTGGGAGCTCGAGGCCATCGCGGCGGTGATCGTCGGCGGCACCTCGCTTCAGGGCGGGTCCGGCAGCATCGTCGGCACCGTGGTCGGCGCGGTGCTGCTCTCGGTCATCAGCAACATCCTCAACCTCACCAGCATCATCAGCGTCTACCTGAATGCCGCCGTGCAGGGCTTCGTCATCATCGGCGTGGCCTTGCTGCAGCGCCGCAAGCGCTGAGCGGCCCGAATGTGTCCGTAGCTCGTCGAGCAGCGATTCGCAGAAGAGAGAGCCGTCCGTTCACCCCCTCAGAGGAGAGCGTCACCGATGAGAAACCTGTTCATGAAGGCGGCCGTCGCCGCCCTGGCCCTGGCGCTCGGCGCCGTCCCCTCGGCCCGCGCGGCCGAGAAGAAGGTCAACCTGGGCGTGTCCATCCCGGCCGCCACCCACGGCTTCACCGGCGGCATCGTGTACTGGGCCAACCAGGCCAAGAAGGACCTCGAGAAGAAGCACAAGGACCTCAAGATCACCGTCCGCACCGCCAACGGGCCCCCGGAGCAGGCGAACCAGCTCCAGGACCTCGTGACGGTCACCAAGATCGACAACGCTGCTCGTCTTCCCCTTCGAGTCGGCCTCGCTCACCAAGCCGGTGGCCAACGTGAAGGCGAAGGGCGTCTACGTGATGGTGGTGGACCGCGGCGTCACCGACAAGAGCGCCCAGGACGCCTACATCGGTCGGCGACAACGCCATGTTCGGCCGGGTGGCCGGCGAGTACATGGCGAAGAGCCTGAACGGCAAGGGCAACGTGCTCGCGCTCCGCGGCATCCCGCGAGCTCGACAACGAGCGATACGACGCCTGGAAGGAGGCCATCACCAAGGGCACCCAGACATCAAGCTTCTCGACGCCAAGTTTGGCAACTGGAACCGCGACGACGCCTTCAAGGTGACGCAGGACTTCCTCACCCGCTTCAAGGACATCGACGCCATCTGGGCCGCCGACGACGACATGGCGGTGGGCGTCATGAAGGCCATCGACCAGGCCAAGCGCACCGACATCAAGGATCGATCTTCGGCGGCGCCGGCTCCAAGGCCATGATCAAGACGCTCATGGACGGCTCGGACGCCAGGATCAAGGCCAACGTCTCCTACTCGCCGAACTTCATCTACGACGCCATCAACATGACCGCCGAGGCGCGCCTCAAGGGCGAGAAGCTGCCCGCCTCCACGCTCATCCCCTCGGTGCTCATCACCAAGGAAAACGCCAAGGACTTCTACTTCCCGAAGTCTCCGTATTGATTCGGCCAGGCCCCTCCAGGGCCTAGCCGAGAGGTCGGAACGGGCTCTCCTCTCCCCTGTTCAAGGGGCAAGAGGGGGGCCTGCTTAATGTCGGCCCCGGGCGTACCATGTAGGAGTCATGGGTCGGAGCAGCACCAGGGTGGGTTCCCGCCCCTCGCCGGGAGGGCGCGCCCCTCTTGCGGCCATTGCCCTCTCCTTTCTCCTCGCCTGCGGCAGCAGCAGTAGCGGTGGCGCGGCCAGCGGCTCTTCCGGCTCGACGGGCGGCGACACGACCCAGGGCGGTTCGGGCTCCAGTGGCAGCACGGGGGGGGGCGGCAGCGCCATCGGCGGTGGCGGCGCTGCGCCGGTGGCGGTCCCCATTGTGCAAGTGAGCAGCGCCAGCGTGAAGCCGGGCGAGGCCGTCACCTTCAGCGCGGCCGGCGCTCCCAGCTCGGCCCTCACCTATGCCTGGCAGTTCGGCGACGGCGTCTCCGCGGTGGGCGCGGTGGCGTCGCACGCCTATGCCACCGAGGGGACGTTCGCCGCCTGGGCCACGGCGACCGACGCCACGGGCGCGAGCGCCCGCAGCGCCCCAGCCCTGGTGACGGTGGCGGCGCTCCCTCCGGCCGTGCCGGCGGTCACCGCCGCGCCGGCCTCGCCCTACCCTGGGGTGGCGGTGCAGCTCCTCGCCTCCTCCAGCGACCCGCAGGCGAGCGCGCTCCGCTACCTCTGGCAGCTCGGCGACGGGGCCTCGGCGTTCGGTTCCTCGGTGACCCACGCCTATGCAGCCGAGGGCACCTACCCGGTGAGCGTCACCGCGGTGAACGCCTTCGGTCGCGCGGCGGGCGCGATCCTCCGGATCGAGGTCGCCTGGCCCCCGCCGACCGCCCCCGCCATCACGGTCGCCCCGGCCGGACCGCTGGCCGGCGCGACGGCAACGCTCAGCGCCACCGCGGTCGACCCCGCCGGCCGCCCGCTCTCGTTCGCCTGGAGCTTCGGCGACGGCGTGAAGGGCACCGGTCCCTCGGCCGCCCACGCCTGGGCGGCGGAGGGCACCTATCCGGTGACGGTCACCGCCACCACCGCCAGCGGGAAGAGCAGCTCCGCCACGGTCGCCGTGGACGTGCTCGGGGCGCCGAGCGTCCTGGAGGTCTACTGCTCGGGCGCGGGTTGCGGCGCCGCGAGCCCTTCGCGCTACGGGGGCGCGGGCGTGGGCGTGTGGCGCTACCGCAACACGGGTGCCGCGGCCGCAACCATCCGCCTCGACCTCGCTGGCCTGCACGGCGGGCAGGAGGTGGCGCTCGTCTTCACCAACGGTGGGCAGGCCTCCATCGCGCCGCCGTCGTTCGGCGTCGCCACCACCCCGCTCGCCGCTCCTCCCCCCGCCGCCTCGGCGTCCACCGCCGCGCGCGCCGCCCTGCAAGTGCCCGGCGCCGCGGTCCGCGCGCCGGAGGAGAGCTGGCACGAGCTCATGCTGGAGCGAAATCGCCTCCTCGCCGAGGAGCTGGCGCGCGACCTCGCCTCGAGGAGGAGCGCCACGCCTCGCAATGCCCTGGCCATCCCCTCCGCCCCGCCCGCGCCGCAGCCCGCTCCGCCGGTGGGAACGAGCAGGAGCTGGAACGAGCTCTTCAGCGGCCCCGCCATCGCATACGCCGCCACGGTGCAGGCCACCTGTACCTTGCCCGGCGGACGAAACGCAGTCTTCTGGGTCGACCCGGACAGCACCAATGCCGGTGACGTCACCGCGAGCGACCTCGCGTCTTACCAGGGGGTCCTGTGCGGCCCCTCCGGCGGGTTCGCGCGGGTGACGAACCTCCTCGGAGACGTGTGGGGCCCGGCGGCCGCCTCCGCCCCCTACCTCATCCACGACGCGCCCGGCCTTCAGGACGTGAACGTCGTCTTCCTGGGCGTCCCTCCCGGCACCGGCTGGGGCGGCTACTTCTACGGGATCAACGACTACCTCCGTTCGAGCAATGCCGGCTCCAACGAGGCGCTGGCGCTCTTCGTCAATGCGCCGAACTCGCGCGGCAACCGCAACTACTACCAGTCGCTCCTCCTCCACGAGCTCACCCACATGGTGAACTTCTACCAGCGCACCATCGCCCGGGTAGCCCACCACGACACCTGGCTGGAGGAGACCTCGGCGATGATGACCGAGGACCTGGTGTCACCGGCGGTCATCGCCGGCGGCTACTCGCCCATCCCGTCGCAGCGGATCTACCCCTACGCGGAGTCGGGGGGCGACGTCAGCCTGGTGGGGTGGTCGGCGCTCTCCATCAGCCACTACGCCATGGGCGGTGCCCTGGGCGCCTTCCTCGACCGGCGTTACGGCGTCGCGCTCTACCAGGGGCTCATCGACTGTCCGGCCGGGGTCGGCTCGAGCTGGATCTGTGTCGACGGGCTGCTGAGGTCGTTCGGGGGGAACGGCTTCGAGGACGAGCTGGCCCGCTTCGGCGCGAGCACCTTCAGCGGCCTTCCGGCCACCGGCCTCCCCTCCGGCTTCGGCTATCCGGCGAGCTCCACTGGCGGCCTCACCCTGGCGGCCTGCGACCTCGCCTCGCACTCCGGGCTTCGCCAGAAGCCGGCCGCCTCCCTCGGCACGAGCTTCCCCGCCACCAGCCACACCTACCAGCTCGACCTGGTGGCGGCCGGGCAGAGCCGCTACGGGCGGATCGGCATCGTGGTGCCGCCCGCGAGCACGCTCCTGGTGGTGGTGCACTGAGCGTCCGGCCGTGGGCCGCGCTCCGCGCTGGACCCGCGGCGAGCGCTTCCCCAGCGCGGGGGAGGGCGCGGTGGTGAAATGGTCCTTCATCCGTGGGAGGAGGACCCCTTGGGCGAGCGAGAGGAAGGAGCCCAGATGAGCTGCCCCTACTGCAAGAGCGAGAACCTCCCCGGTGCGGTGAAGTGCGCGGCCTGCGGGAGCTGGATGAAGCCGAGGCCCCCGGTGCGCGAGTGGTACCGCGCCTCCGAGGGCCGGATGGTGGCGGGCGTCTGCCGCGGCCTCGCCAACCGTTTCGACGTGTCGGTGGCGGCCATCCGGGTGGCCTTCATCCTCAGCGCTTTCTTCTGGCTGGGCTTCGGCCTGGTGGCCTACGTGGCGCTGTGGATCGCCATGCCTGCGCCGCTCGCCCGCGAGCTCGCCCGGACGGCCCAGGCGCCGGCCCCGCCCGCCAGCACCCGGCCAGAGGACGCGCCGCCCCGCTCGTGGTGAGGTTCGAGGTTCCGCCGGTCGAGGCCGCTCGCGCCGGCTGCCCCCATGGCCCGCGTTGGGCCGGATCGGCGAGGTGCAGGCACAGGCACCGCCGGGCGGGCTGGGCGCTCACCCGCAGGCGCGTTCGCTGAGCGTGACGGCACAGTCGAGCTCGAGCGCGAAGCGGCCGCGCCTCACCGGGGCGAGGCGCACCTCGGGGCACTTCAGCTCCAGCCGGCGGCGGAGCAGGATGAGCCTCGCCTCCAGGTTGTCTTTCACGCTGGGTAATCCCAGGGAGGGGTCGAGCCGCAGCTCGCGGTTGGTGAACTCCACGCGCCCCTCGTGCTCGCGGAGCCGCAGCAGCTTCCAGAGGATCTTGCCCGGCAGGTTCCGCACCAGGTACTCGCCGTCGACGAAGATGCAGTCGTCGTTCTTGTAGAAGGTGAAGGTGCGCGTGCGCCGGGGCGGCGGCGACTCCCCAGCCGCCGGCGGGGGAGTCGGCGCGGGAGGTTCCGGGGCCGCCTCGTGCTCCTCCTGGCGCGTCCGATCGCCCTCGATGCCCATGGCGAGCTGGTTCGCCACGATCTGGAGGTAGGCCTCGTCCCAGGTGTCGAATTTCAGCGGATCGCGGCTCTCCACCGCGAGCACCCCCATGAGCTTGCCACCGGCGAGCAGCGGCAGCGCGAGCTGCGCGCGGGCGTCGGGGAGGCCGGGGAGCGGGATCTCCGGCGAGAGCTGCGAGCCGCCGGAGAGCGCGGTCGACGCGGCCGCGAATGGCCCGGCCGTAGCGCAGCTCCTGATCGCATCGCCCGCCACGCGGATCGCGCGGCGCTGGGCGGCCACCGTGCCGATGAGCCCCTTGCCCACCGCCACCTCGGCGCCCACGCCGGCGCCGCCCGCGCCGTAGCCGCGGCTGGCGACCGCCACCAGCCGGCCAGCGCCCTCGGCGGCCGAGAGCGAGGGCAAGAGCACCATGGCGTGCGAGAAGCCGAAGAGCTCGTCGAGGGCGAGGAGCGCACCGGTCGAGCAATTCGTCGAGGTCGCGGGAGCGGCCGATGCGGTCGGAGACCTGCTGCAGCACGCGCAGCTCGGTCAGGGGACCGGCCGGGAGGTCGAGGGGAGGCGCCGCCTCTGGAGGGCCTGCGAGCGGTTCGAGGAAGCCCGCGTCGTGCTCGACCGTCAGAACCTCGTACACGTCGGCCGAGAGCAGCTCGAACACGCCGGCCATGCCGGTGTGCGAGGCGATGGCGTCGATGCGGGCCGACATGGTGTCGAAGAGCGGCCCCTCCGTCTCGGCGTGGTCGAAGCGCAGCTGCAGGCGGTAGCTCTCGAAGCTGAGCGGGTGGAGGAGGAGCACCGTGGCGCGCGCGTTCTCGAGCACGTTGCGCTTGGTCTTGTTGAAGAACTGGCAGGAGAGCGCCACGCGGTCGGGGCCGAGGAGATGGACCTGCGACAGATAGGTGACATTGGGCTCGCCGTCCGAGCCGCAGGTGGCGATGGCCGCCGGGATGATTCCCTGGAAGCAGACCTCGAGCTTCTCCAGGCGGACCTTCACGGAGCCTTCCGGCGAGGTGCTGACCGCGGAGCGGCCATCGGCGCCCCGGCCCCCGGCCCCGGCGTCTGGTCGAAGACGGCCTCCGGAGCGAGGCGAAGGCGCCAGGCCGGCCAGCGGCTGAAGCGGTCGGTGTCGCGCAGCGGCACCCCCACCTGGGCGAGAGCGGCGGCGAGCGCGGCCACGTAGGTGCGGACCAGCGCCTCGTCCGTGGCCGGGGCCAGGGCGAGCTCCTCGACCCGCCCCTTCACCTGGATCGAGCGGTGGTCGCTCGGGCGGGAGAAGAAGACGGCGGCGCGGCCGTTGTCGCGCAGGTTGGCAACCGCCCCTAGAGCCGTCGCCGCCGGCACGAACGCCGAGAGGGCCGCCCCGCCCCGCTCCACCCGGGCTCCGGCGCAGCGGACGCAGTCCGGCACCAGGGCCGCGTCACGGGTGCCGAGAAGGATCGACACCCCCGACTGGAGGAAAGCGGCGAGCTCGGGACCGATCCGCGCGGGCACAACGCACGGTGTAGCCTACCGCCATGCCCCGAGCCCGCCCCCAGACGGGCCGTGCCAATCAGGGGGCCGGCGGAATGGGCCGTCGGGGGCGCGCCACGCGCCCCGGGCGGCGTCGAGCCGTGACCGACCAGCACTCGTTCCTCGAGTCCCTGAACAGCGCGCCCGGTTCACGCCGCCCGCCCGGCCGGCACGTCCTCCCGCAGGGCGTCCGCAAACAGCTCCGGGCCGAGCGCCTCCCGGGCCGGCGCGGTGAGCGCCTCGAAGACCTCCGCCGGGAGCTTGGCTCGGGCCTGAGCGAGCGTGGCGCGGCGCTCCGAGCGATTCATGGCCTGAAGCATTCTCGCCACGAAGGCCGCGACCTGGGGCGGCGGGTCCATGGCCATGATGCGGTCCACGAGGGCGGCGAGCTCCTCGTCCGTCCGGTGCGCCCAGAGGATGCGCTGCGCCTCGCCCTCTTCCACTGCCATGTGGCGGAGGTGCTCGGCGAGGAGCGCGTTCACCTGCCTCACCATCCTCGAGCCCAGGCTGACCCGCTCGGCCTCGCTGGCCGCCTCCAGCCGCTCCGCCGTGGCCGAGAGCTCGTGCTCGAGCCCCTCGGTGCGGGTGTGGTCGGCGGCGAGCGCCTGGTGGAGCTCGGGGGCGAGCACCGCCAGCTCCGGCAGGATCACCGCGTCCTCGTGCTCGGCGTGGCTGGAGAGCTCGTCGAGAAGCACCCGTACCGCCTCGGCCGCGCTGCCCGCCTCGCTCCGGAGCGAGAAGTCGCTCCGCGCCACCTCGGTCGCCACCTCGAAGAAGAGCGCCCTCAGCGCCTTGTGGGGCCCCACGTACATCTCGTGCCGCTGCTCCAGTCCGTTGGTCTTCATCTCGACTCTCCGTTCGTCTTCCGTGAGTGGAAGGTGAGCGGCAGCTTGCCGGGGATGGAGAAATGGAAACCTTCAATGTTTCCTAAACGGATCCTAAAAACTCCCTAAGTCTCCCTCCCCGGTTTCTCGCGGAGCGTGCGCGCGATCGCCGTGGCCGCTGGTTCCGGCCACGCCTGGAGACGCCCAGCGAGCTCGCGCCGGGCGAGGTCGAGCAGGGCCAGGGCGGCATCGGGTGGCTCGAGCGCCAGCGCGTTCGAGAGCACCCGCGCCGCCGCCGGGTAGGCGACCTCCATTCGCCGTAGGGGGTCCAGCTCGTCGAGCCGGGCGTCTGGCCGAGGCAGCAGGTGGCGGGCCATGAGGACGGCGAGGTGCTCGACCGCGCCGAGGATGCTCCGGCGCGCGGCGAGCCGCTCGCCGCGGCGGAAGCGGCCGGCGCCGACGAGCAGGGCCGCCAGCAGCTGGCCCAGGTGCCAGTCGTCGTCCGCGCTCGAGGCGGCCACGCTCCCCGCAGTGCTCGCCCGCACCTCGGCCATGCGCTCCGCCACCCCGCCGCGGTCGAGCAGCACCGACAGCCGGTTCACCCGGGCCAGGCGCAGCTCCTCGCAGTCGAAGACGGCATACTCGGCGAGGTGCCCGTCGTCCCACAGCACCTTCAGCCCGTGCGCCGTCTCGCGGAAGGAGAAGGCGATGCGCTCGGGGGCGGGGAGCCACCAGCGTCCAGCGCGGAAGCGCTCCTGCGCCCCGGCCCGCGTCACCACGAAGAAGTCGTGGTCGGAGAAGGCGTCGGCGAGCGGTGGCTCCCCGGACATGGACCCCAGTGCCACCAGGCCCACGACCTCCGGCTCCGCCTCCAGGCGCCGCAGCAGCTCGGCCGTGAAGCGCTGGTAGTCGGTGGGGGTCATGTCTCGAGCCTTTCAACAAGCCCCGGCAAGTCGACGGAGATGATCGACCAGAGTGTTCTCGATCCCCTGCGAGGCATGACTCACTCCATGGAGGCGCCCGGCCTGTCCGTCCAGCCTGCCGGTGCCGGCCGCTCACCTCGCCGGCTGCGGCGCGCTCGGGCCCAGGAGGCCGGTGCCGGCGAGGCGCAGGGCGTCGCCCTCCAGCCGGCCGAGGAGCCGGAGGAGGCCGTCGATCACGGTGAAGGGGTGGGGCGGGCAGCCGGGGATGAAGAGGTCGACCGGCACGCCCGGCAGCGCGCCGGCGAGCCCGTCGTTCACCTCGGGGCTGCCGGCGAAGACGCCGCCGGAGAGGGCGCAGGCGCCGACCGCGATGAGGAGGCGCGGCGCCGGCAGGGCCTCGTAGGTGTCGCGCAGCGCCGAGAGCATGTTCCGCGTCACCGGGCCGGTGACCACCAGGCCGTCCGCGTGGCGCGGCGAGGCGACGAAGCCCACGCCGAAGCGCGCGAGGTCGAACTGGATGTTGCCGGCGGCGTTGAGCTCGGCCTCGCAGCCGTTGCATCCGCCGGCAGACACCTGCCGGAGCCTGAGCGACCTCCCGAAGAGCCTGCGCGACCGCTCGTCGAGCGCGCGGGCGAGGAGCGGCGCGTCGCGCCCGGGCGGGACCACCAGCTCCTCCTTCGTCCGCATGGCGAGCCGGTGGTCGCGGGTGAAGGTGATGGCGCCCTCGGGGCAGGCCTCGACGCAGGCGGCGCAGAAGACGCACCGGGCGAGGTCGAGGCTGGGGCCCGATGCACCGAGGGTGATGGCGTCGGTGGGGCAGGCGTCGGCGCAGGCGGCGCACCCCTCCTTGCAGCGCGCGCCGTCGATGACCGGCCGGCCCCGGAACCGCTCCGGGAAGCGCACCGGCCCCTCGGGGTAGGGGAGCGTCTGGTGGCCCAGGCCGAGGCGGGCGCGCAGGAGGTCGATCACGGGCGAGCTCCTCCAGGGGCGGGACGGACGGTCGGGTCTCGCAGCGGGGCGGCGGCGCCGGACTTCATAGGTCGTGCCCCGCGTAGGAGAGGTTGAAGCTCTTGTTGCAGAGCGGGAAGTCGCTCACCTCCTCGCCGCGGAGCGCCTGGGCGAGGCCGAACCAGTTGTGAAACGAGGGGTCGACCACCTCGTAGCGCGCCACCTCGCCGCGGACATCGGTGGCGACGAGGTGCGCGATCTCGCCCCGCCACCCCTCCACCAGCGAGATCACCAGCCGGGAGAAGCGGAGCGGCGGGAGGACGGCGCGGCTCGGCCCCTCGGGAAGCGCGCGGAGCCGCTCCAGCGCGAAGGCTGCGCTCGCTTCGCACTCCAGCCAGCGCACCCAGGCGCGGGCGTGCACGTCGCCCGCCTCGGCGGTGGCGACCGGCACCTCCACCTCGCGGTAGAGCCCGAAGGGATGGTCGCGGCGCACGTCGCGAGGCGAGCCGCAGGCGCGAGCCACCGGACCGACCAACCCGAGCGCGTCACAGGTGGCGCGCGGGAGGGCGCCGGTGCCGTCGGTGCGGTTTCGCGCCGAGGGCGAATCGAAGAGGAGCCCAGCCGAGGCACGGGTGAGCGCGAAGGCCTTCGCCACCTTCGCGGCGAGGCGCGCCGCCTCGTCGCCGGTGAGGTCGAAGCGCACCCCGCCCGGCGCGAGGAGTCCCCGCCCGAAGCGGTTGCCGCACAGCTCGGCGGTGGTGTTGAGGAACTCGGCCCGGAGCGCGCCCAGCGCGGCGGCGGTGGGCTGGAAGGCCACGTCGCCGGCGATCATGCCGAGGTCGCCCACGTGGTTGGCGAGCCGCTCCAGCTCCAGCGCGACCGCCCGGAGCGCGGCCGCGCGCGGCGGCACCTCCAGCCCCGCGAGCGCCTCCAGCGCCTGGCAGTGCGCGAGCGCGTGCCCGATCACCGTGTCGCCCGCCAGCGACTCGGCGAGGCGCAGCCGGCGCTTCGCCGGCCCGGCCACGAGCAGCGGCTGCGCTCCCCGGTGCTGGTAGCCGAGGGCGATCTCCAGATGGAGCACCTCCTCGCCCCGGCACTGGAAGCGGAAGTGTCCCGGCTCGATGACACCGGCGTGTACCGGCCCCACCGCCACCTCGTGGATGCCCTCGCCCGCCACCCGGAAGTAGGAGGTCTCCTCGGCGAGAGCCCGCACCGGCTTCGGCCAGGGGTGACCGTCGAGCGCCAGCGCATGGCGTTCACAAAGCTCGCGCTCGAAGGCCTGGAGGGAGGGGTGGTCGACGGAAAGTGAAGGCCAGCGCCCCTCGGCGGTGGTGCTGGCGAGGACGAGCCGCCGCGCGGCGTCGTCGGCGATGCAGAGGGTCACCCGGGTGCGCCCGGCGCCGGCCGGCTCCCCTGCGAGCACCACCGGGCGCCCTCCCGCCGCGAGCGCGCCCCCCACCAGCGCCCGGAAGCGGCCCATGGAGAGGTCGGCCACCGCGCGGCGCGAGACGGCCTCGCCGTTGCCGGTGGGGAGGAGGCCCTCGGCCTCGAAGGCGCTCACGGCGCGGCCCCCGTCCCGCTCACTTGCGCCGCGGCCGCCTGGAAGACGGCGCGCAGCGGCGCCGGCAGGTGCAGCCCGAGGGCGAGGGTGGCGGCGAGCAGCGCCAGCGGTGGCCCGGCGGTGAGCCAGCAGTCGCCCATGCCCGGCTCCTCGCGGTAGCCAGCGGGGTCGCCCTGCACCACCCGCAGCACGGTGGCGCCCATGCCCACGAAGACCGCGCAGAGGAGCACGACATAGAGAGCAGCGACCCAGCCGCGGCCGGCGGACACCGCCCCCTGCAGGATGGAGAGCTCGCTGAAGAAGGGCGAGAAGGGCGGCGTCCCGGTGAGCGCCAGGAAGCCGAGGAGGAAGAGCGGGCCGGAGAGTGGGAGCCGCCGCGCGGCGCCGCGCAGGCCGTCCGTGAGCTTCGTGCCGAACGACCGGTGGATGTTGCCCGCGGCGAGGAAGAGCACCCCCTTCGCGAGTCCGTTGTTCACCGCGTGGAACATGGCCCCCGAGGCGGCGACGCCGCCGAGCCCGAGGCCGAGCGCCAGGATCCCCATGTGCTCCACCGAGGAGTAGGCGAGGAGCCGCTTCACGTCGCGCTGGCCGATGACGAAGACCGCGGCCACCGCCATGGAGAGCAGGCCCATGACCACCAGCGCGTCGCGGGCGAAGGGCGCCTCGCCCGCCGCCGCGCACACCGCCAGCGAGCGGGCCAGGGCCACGAAGCCCAGGCTGGTGACGCCGCCCGCGAGGAGCGCGCCGAGGATCCCGGGCGCCTCGCCGTAGGCGTCGGGCTTCCAGGAGTGGAGGGGCGCGATGCCCATCTTGGTGCCGTACCCCACCAGCAGGAAGACGAAACCGGCACGCACCCAGGGTGCGGAGAGCTGTGGCCCGGCGGCGACCAGATCCCCGAGGAGGAGCGAGCGCGGCCCCCCCGGACCGGCGCCGGAGAGCGCCAGGAAGAAGGTGCCGAGCAGGGCGAGGGCGATGCCGATGGAGCAGACGAGGAGGTACTTCCAGGCCGCCTCCAGCGAGCGGGCGGTGCGGTCGAAGTAGATGAGCGGCGCGGTGGAGAGCGTGGTGAGCTCCACCGCCACCCAGAGGAGGCCGAGGTGCTGCGCGACGGCCACCGCGGAGAGCGCGGCGAGGAGCACGAGGAGGCCGCCCACGAAGAGGCGCTGGTCGCGCTCGCGCCGGCGCGGCAGGTAGCCCTGGGCGTAGACGGCGCAGGCTGCGAAGAGCACCGAGACGAGCGGGAGGGCGAAGCGCGCCATGGCGTCGAGGTCGAGCCAGCCGCCGAGGGCGCTCGCGCGCGCCCGCGGCGCGAGGAGCAGCCAGCTCGTGCCGGCGAGGTGGAGGAGCGCGCCCAGGAGGAGCGCGCGCATCCTGCGGCTCGCCCGCGGGTCGGCGAAGGCCAACCCGGCGAGGAGGAGCGGCGAGAGGAGGACGAGGGCGAAGCCCATCTCGAGATCTCAGTCCTTCAGCGCCGAGAGCTTCTCGGTGTCGAGCGAGGAGAACTCGCGGTTGATGTGGAACATGACGAGGCCCATCACGAACACCGCCGCCAGGAGGTCGAGGAGCAGCGCCGCCTCCACCATCATCGGCATGAAGTCGGAGAGCAGGAGCCCGAAGGCGAAGACGCCGTTCTCCATCACCAGGAAGCCGATCACCTGCAGCACCGCCTTGCGCCGGGCCACCGCGAGGAGGAGGCCGGTGAAGAGGGTGCCGAGGGCGGTGGGGACGAGGTCGGCGTGGGCGGTGGGGGTGGGCAGCGGCAGGGCGCCCGCCAGCGCGAAGGCGAGGCCGATGCCCACCGCGCCGAGCAGCAGCGAGGGGACATAGCCGAGGAGCGGCTCCACCTCGCGGCGAAGCTGGGCCTCGCGGATGGCCCAGGAGAGGAGCACGGGGATGGCGAGCCCCTTCACCAAAAGTGCGCTGATGGAGAGGGCCAGCACGTGTCCCAGCTCCACGTGCCGCGAGAGGAGGAGCGGCACGGCCGCGAGCAGCGCCCCCTGGAAGGCGGCGAGGCGGATCACCGCGCGCAGCCGGCTCGAGACGAGCATCGCCAGGTCGAGGACCACTACCAGGATGAGGACGAGCTGGATGGCGGAGGTCATGGGCGCTCAGGGGACCCACGGCAGGCCGGGGCCGGCGCGGAGGAGCAGCACCAGCCCGAAGGCGGAGAGCACCGAGGCGCCCACCAGGAGCTGCGGTACGCGGGCGAGCCGCAGCCGCGCCATGACCGATTCGACGAGGCCCACCAGCATCGCGAAGAGCAGGAGGCCGGCGAGGAGGAGAGGGTGGTGGCGAGGCCGAAGGGCAGGAAGTCCGGGGCCACCCAGCCGAGGGCGAGCTGGCCCACCAGCGCGCCGAAGAGGATGAGCTTCAGGGCCGCGCCGTAGAGCGCCAGCGCGAGGTCCGGGCCGCGAGTGGTCGAGCACCATCACCTCGTGGATCATGGTGAGCTCGAGGTGGGTGTTGGGGTCGTCGACCGGCATGCGGGCGTTCTCGGCCAGCGCGACCGATGAAGAGCGCCAGCACCCCGAGGAAGCAGGGCCGGCGCCGAGGCGTCCCAGGCGCGGGCGAGCTCGGGGCCGAGCATGCCGGTGAGCGAGAGCGCGCCGGTCGCGCGAGCGGCGATGGCGAGCACGAGGAAGAGGGCCGGCTCGGCCAGGCAGGCGAAGGTGACCTCGCGGGCGGCGCCCATGCCCTCGAACGCGGAGCCGGTGTCGAGCGCGGCGAGCACGGTGGCGAAGCGGGCGAGCCCGAGCAGGTAGGCGAAGAGGAAGAGGTCGCCTCCGAAGGAGAGGAGCGCCGGGGCGCCCCCGAAGGCCATGAGCAGGCCCGCCGCCGCCACCGCGGCGCACGACACCACCGGCCCGGCCCGGAAGACCCAGGTGGTGGTGCGGCTGTAGACCGGGCTCTTCTGGGCGAGCCGGGCGAGATCCGAGTAGAGCTGCGTCAGCGGCGGCCCGCGGCGCCCGGCGAGGATCGACTTCACCCGGTTCACCACCCCGGGCAGGAGCGGGGCGAGCGCGAGGAAGAGGGCGAGGTGGAGGAGGGAGAGGGCCACTGCCTTCACCAGAAGAGGAAGCGCCAGGCGAGGAGGGCGACCAGGGTCGCGCCGACGAGGAGCGCCTGCGCCTGCACCTGGGGGCGGTGGAGGCGGCGCAGCCGCTCGGCGGCGCCGGCCACGGCGCGGAGCGCCGGCAGGAGGAAGGCCTCGAGCACGGTGTCGGGGACGTGCGAGTCGTAGGAGGCGCGCTGGGGAAAGAAGCCCGCCGGCCGCTCGAGGTGGGCGTGGGGCCGGAGCGCCCAGCCGAATCGGCCGGTGAGCCCGCCGGCGAACGACTCGCCGGTGTACTGCATGCGCGGGGTGGGGCGGCCGTAGCCGCAGCCCCAGGTCGAGGACTCGGTGGCGCCGCCGCGTGCGGCGCGCGCGCCAGAGGGCGAGCGCGCCACCAGCGCGACGAGCGCCACCGCGCCCAGGGTGAGGGAGGAGGCAGATTCGCCGGCCGAGCGCGCGGGCCCGGCCAGGGCCTCGTCGGGGAGGAGCGACCAGCTGGCCACCGCCCGCCCGAGCGCGGGGAGCAGGGCCGCGGGGAAGAGGCCGATGGCGATGCAGGCTGCCGCGAGCGCGGCCATGGGCGCGAGCATGGCGCGGGCGGGCTCGCGGGCGCCCCGGCCCGCGGGCGTGCGCGGCTCGCCGAGGAAGACCACCCCCACCACCTTGGCGAAGCAGGCCACCGCGAGCCCCCCCACCAGGGCGAGCGCGGGAGCGGTCAGCACCGCCCAGGCAGCGAGCGACGGCAGCGCCGAGGCGCGGAAGGCGGCGAGGTAGACCAGCCACTCGGAGACGAAGCCATTGAGCGGAGGGAGGCCGCTGATGGCCGCCGCCCCGAGGAGGAAGAGCGCGGCGGTGAGCGGCATGCGGCGCCCGAGGCCCCCCAGCCGATCGATCACCAGCTCGCCGGTGGCGTGCTGCACCGCGCCGGCCCCCAGGAAGAGCAGCGCCTTGAAGAGCGCGTGGTTCACCACGTGGAGGAGCGCGCCAGCGAGGCCGAGCAGCACCAGCGCGGGCTCGCCCAGGCTACGGCCGATCAGCGCCAGCCCCAAGCCCATGGCGATGATGCCGACGTTCTCCACCGAGTGGTAGGCGAGGAGCCGCTTGAGGTCGTGCTGGGAGAGGGCGAAGGCGACGCCCAGTACCGCCGAGGCGACGCCGAGGGCGAGCACGACGACGCCCCAGCCGAGCGGCGGCGAGGCGAACCAGCCGGTGACACGCACCAGGCCGTAGAGGCCCATCTTCAGCATCACGCCCGAGAGCAGGGCCGAGACGTGGCTGGGCGCCGGAGGCGTGGGCCCCCGGCAGCCAGAAGTGGAAGGGTACGAGGCCCGCCTTGAGGCCGAAGCCGAGGAGCGCGAGGAGGAGCACCCAGGCGCCGGGCGCGAGGCCCGCCGCGGCCATCCGATCGAAGTCGAACGAGCCGGCCTGCGAGGCGAGGAGGCAGAAGAGCGCCGTCACCGCCAGCGTGGCGACGTGGGAGGCGGCGAGGAAGACGAAGGCGGCCCGCTCCACCCCGTCCGACGCGTCCGGGGAGGTGTGGCCGCCCGACGCGAGCCCACCCTCTTCGGCCGCTGCTCCAGCGGGTTCGCGGCCCGCCTCGCTCCGCGTCCCCGATCCGTGCCGTGCGTCTGCCTCGAGAGGCGCCACGCCGTGCGGGCGCCCTCCGGCCCCGGCCAGGACGAGGAAGAAGCCGCCCAGCGCCATCGCCTCCCAGGCCGCCAGGAAGAGGACTGCGTTCGCCGAGAGCACCAGCACCGCCATGGCGCCGGTGGTGAGCCCCATCACCAGCTGCAGGCGGATCGAGCGGGCGCCGAAAATTGACTGAGGGTGATAGGCCCGCCCGTAGACGGCCGCGGCGGCCGGAAGGGCGAAGACTGGCAAGAGAAACAGGGCGGAGAGCGGGTCGAGGCGGAGCGAGAGCGCGGCGAAGGGGGCGCTCCAGGCGGCGCGCAGGTGGGCGGTGGGACCGCCGAGGAGGGTGCCCAGCGCTCCGATGAGCCCGAGCGCCGCGCCGGCGCCGAGGAGGCTCGCGGCCACCCGCTGGGCCCGCTCCGGCTGGCGGCGAAGGAGGAGCGCAGGCAGGCCCGAGAGCGCGGCGACCAGGGCACCGGCGATGGAGAGGAGGAGGGCGGTCAACGGTGGGCCTGCGGCCGTACCTGCGGGTCGTTCCGGCCGGACAACTCCGGCACCAGTTCGCGGCGAACCCTACTCGCCGCTCGCCGGTGGGCGCAAGAAAGGCTCCCCTCGCCGCGTTCCGGGTCAGCGGACCGCCGGGTCCCGGCCTCCTGCGGCCGAGCGGTCGCAGAGCCAGGAGCCACGACCCAGGCTGTCGATCCGGATGCGCTCCCCGTAGAGTGCGCCCCCATGGCCCTGCGCGAGCTCTCCCCGGATCAGGTGCGCGACCTCACCCTCGCGGAGAAGGACCGCTGGTGGCGGGAGAACGTCTACCGCGGCGACATGCCGCAATTGAACCTCCGCTCGGCGCTCACCGGCATGCTGCTCGGCGGCGTCCTCTCCCTCACCAACCTCTACGTGGGCATCCGCACCGGCTGGACGCTCGGGGTGGGCATCACCTCGGTCATCCTCTCCTTCGCGCTCTTCAAGCTCCTCTCGCGCCTGCGCGTGGGGCGAGAGATGACGGTGCTGGAGAACAACGCGATGCAGTCGATCGCCACCTCGGCCGGCTACATGACGGCGCCGCTCGCCGCCTCCATGCCTGCCTACATGCTGGTGACGCAGCAGGTGGTGCCGATGTGGCAGGTCTTCTGGTGGACCACCTCGCTCTCGGTGCTGGGCGTGCTCTTCGCGTTTCCGTTGAAGAAGCGCTTCATCAACGACGAACAGCTCCGCTTCCCCGAGGGGTACGCGGCCGGTGTGGTGATGGACGGCCTCCACAGCGAGCACGGCCGGGAGGGCGTCTTCAAGATGAAGCTCCTCGCCGTGGGCGCGGCGCTGGCGGCCCTCATCCAGACCCTGCGCAGCGAGGCGGTGATGGCGGCGCTGCGCGTGAAGCGGTTCGCCCTGCCCGAGTACTGGACCGACCTCGTCTACCGGTACATCGACCCGCGCATCCTCGGCACCCCCATGAGCCACCTCACCCTCCGGCTCGACAGCTCGATTGTGATGATGGGCACCGGCGGGCTCATGGGCATGAAGCCGGCCATGTCGATCCTGCTCGGCGCGGTGCTGAACTTCGCGGTGCTGGCGCCCATCATGATCCGCAGCGGCGTCATCCCGGAGGCGGGCGGTTACCGCAACATCATCCAGTGGTCCCTGTGGGGCGGCGTCGCCTGCATGACCACCTCGTCGCTCTACGGCTTCTTCGCCAAGCCCAAGATCATCCTCGACGCCTTCAAGCGCCCCTTCGCGAAGAAGGGGGCCGCCCCGCGCGACGTGCTCGCCGACGTCGAGCTGCCGATGTGGGTCTTCATGGTGGGCATCCCGCTGGTGGGCGCGGCGGTGGTGCTGCTCGGCCACCTCTGGTTCGGCGTGCACTGGTGGCTCGGCGTCATCGCCGTGCCGCTCGTCTTCGTCTTCACCCTGGTGGCGGTGAACTCCACCGGCCTCACCTCGATCACCCCGGGCGGCGCGCTCGGCAAGCTCACCCAGGTGACCTACAGCCTGCTCGCGCCCGGCAACCCGCGCACGAACCTCATCACCGCTGGCATCACCAGCGACGTGTCGCTCAGCGCCTCGAACCTGCTCATGGACATCAAGCCGGGCTACATGCTGGGCGCGAAGCCGCGGCAGCAGGCCGTCGGGCACGTGCTCGGCATCTATGCCGGGGCCCTGGTGGCCATCCCGGTCTTCTACGCCATCTTCCACGGCAACGTGTCGCTCTTCACCTCCGAGCAGCTCCCGCTCCCCGGCGCCACCGTGTGGCGCGCGGTGGCCGAGCTCCTCACCCGCGGCCTCTCCACGCTGCACCCCTCGGCGCGCTGGGCGGTGCTCATCGGCGCGCTCGTCGGGATCGCCGTCGAGGTGGCCAACGACCGCGCCCGCGGCAGGTTCCCCATCTCCGGCGTGGGGCTCGGGCTCGCCTTCACCTTCGAGTTCGCCGACAGCCTCTCCATGGCGCTCGGCGCGCTCTTCTTCTGGTTGGCGCGGCGCGTCTTCAAGGACGAGGGCTCCACCGCGAAGCGCGCCTTGGTCGAGAACCAGGAGACGCTCTGCGGCGGGATCATCGCCGGCGGCTCCATCATCGGGATCATCCTCATCCTGCTGGAGACCGCGGTGCTGAAGTGAGCCCTTCCACCGTGAGTCAACACGTGTGACGGCGCTGCGGCGGCCGCCCGCTGCGCGGATCAGTCTCCGCCGGCGAGCTCGCCCAGCTCGACAGGGTCGCTCTTCGTGAGCTCGCCCAGCACCACCGTGGCGTAGGAGCCGCGCGGCAGCTCGAAGCTCGCGAGGTATCCGCCCTCGAGCGGTGAGAGCTCCACCGCCACCCGGAGCCGGGCCGCGCGGCGCGTGCCTTCCGTCTCGTCGCCGCCGCGCGCGAGATCCGGCAGGGCGAGCCCCTCGGCGGCGAGCACCCGCTCCTCGCGCGCGAGCGCCTCGCCGCGCGCCGGCGGCCGGAGCTTGTGGCCGAACATGGGCCCCGCCGGCGACACCTCGAAGGCGTCGAGCCGGGGCTGGTCGGCCGCGGCGTCCTCGCAGGTGAAGACGCCGCCCGCCGGGAGCTTCTTCAGCGCCTCCCCCTCGAGGACGCGAGCGAAGAGGCCGTCGGCCAGGCGCTCCGAGAGCCAGGTGTTGAAGGCGCGCGACTGCCAGGCGGAGAGGACCAGCCTCCGGGTGAAGCGGTCGCGCGCGGCGCGGCGCACCGCCGGGTCGTCGAGCTTCCCGAGGAGGAGAGCCCGGCCGAGGTAGGCGTTTTCGCCGGCGGCCCCGAAGCGCTGTGAGCCGAAGAAGTTGACGAAGCCGCGGGCGGCCAGGGCCTCGGCGCAGGCGGCCGCCCGGCCCAGGTCGCCGCCGCGCACGGCGATGGCGAAGCGGTTCCCGACGAGGTGGCCGGTGCGGAGCTTGTTCGCGTGGCGGGAGACCTCGAGGGCGCGCCACCCCTCGCCCGCGAGCAGCCCCGGCGCGAGGTCGCGGGCGGAGGGGAGCGAGAGCCACTGGGTGGTCACCGCCGCGCGGTCCTTCATCCCGGCGAAGCCCACCTCGCGCTCGGACACCCCGGCGAGCCGCGAGAGCTCGCGCACCACCTCGCGGGTGGTGCGCCCGCGCTTCTCCACCCTCACGTAGAGGTGGGCCCCTGCCCCCGAGGGCAGGTAGGCGGGCAGCTCGTCGACGCGGAAGTCCTCCGGCGAGGCCTTCACGCGGCCGCCCGAACCGGGCAGGTCCGAGGTGACGAAGGGGAGGGGCAGGTGCATGGGCGTTCTCGTGTGGGTGGGGAGCGCAGCCGGAGGCGTCGCCCCGGGCGAGCGCCGTGGCCGGCGCCGCGGTCGTGCGGCGAGGAGGCGCTCAGCGGGGGGTTGCCCGGAGCGCCTCGAAGCGCCGCTTCACCTCGCGCCCGAGCCGCTCGTCGGCCTCGCGCGGGAGCCGCTCGCCAGCCTGGAAGAGGTAGAACATCATGAGCTCGCGCAGCGCCTCCGCCAGGTAGCGGTCGGCGTCGCCGGAAGGCTCGAGCTCGGCGGGCCTGCTCCCTTCGAGGCCGGCGATTGCGGCGAGCAGTGCCGCTGCATCGAGGCTTCCGCCGCGGCCGGGCGACGCGCGCCGCCAGAGCGGTGCGAACCGGCTGGCCGCGTCGGAGAGGTAGCTGCGGACGCCGGCGGCGAATGGCTCGGGGGCGCCCGCCTCGGCCACCATCGCGGCGATGAGCCGGAGGATGTCGTTCATCCCGGAGACGAGCGCCGCTCGCCGCTCGGCCAGCGGCAGCTCGGCCGCGGCGGCCTCCTCGGTGGCCTCCACCCAGCCCGCCTCCGAGAGGTGGTAGAGCACCTTGGTGGCGTCGAACTCGGAGAGGTGCGCGGTGCGGGCGAGCTCGGCGAGCGTGCGGCGCCCGTCGACCAGCGCGAGCAGCTCCTGCTCCACCGGCTTCAAGGTGGCCGGCACCTTGGGCTGACGCCTCCGGAGGAAGACGTGCGGCCCGGGGATGCGGGTGCGGAAGAGCGACAGCTCGTCGATGCGGCGGATGCCGTCCATGAGCAGCGCCTGGGTGTTCACCGAGAGCGCAGTGCCCTGCGCGTCCTCCGGCGCCTCGGTGACGGTGAAGACGCCCTCGCGCGCCAGGAGGAGGCCGTGGAAGACGCTCGCCACCTGCTCGTGGAGGCACTTCCACAGGCTGGCCGCCGAGAGGAGGGAGCGCTCCACCAGCAGCTTTCCGAAGAGCTCGCCGCCGCCGGTGTCGGCGCGGAGCACCTCCTCGAGCTGCGCCGGGGTGATGTAGCCGAGCCGCAGCGCCACCTCGCCGATGCGCTCGCCGGCCGCGTCGGAGCGGGCGCCGCGCACCTCCCCACCCGCGAAGAGGACCGCGCGTTCGCCGCCCGGGGAGGAGACGGAGAGGAGCCCCGAGAGCCGCGACTGGTGGACGAAGCCGACGAAGTCGGCCAGCGGGAAGGCCGAGAGGTCGCCGGCCAGGAGGCAGCGCCCCGGAGGGCCGACGCCTCCCGCGGCGAGGCGCCTCCGCGCCACCAGCAGGTCGGGAGCCGAGCGCTGGAGCTCGAAGCGGCCGGCGCGGTCGGCGAGCGCCCGGCGCGAGCCCTCGTCAGCGGGGACCACCCGGCCGTGGGCGTCGATGTCGAGCAGGAGCGCCAAGCTTTCTCCGGTGGTGGAACGGGCCTCGAGAAGGAGAGCCTACCTCACGGCGTCGCCCCGCCGCCTCACGGCCTTTCAGTCCTTCTCCCAGTGGCCGTGCGCTTGCCACTCCTCTTCGTCCTCCAGGGTGGCGCCGAGGAGCTCGGGCATGGCCTCGGCCGGCAGCGCGAGGCCGAGCCTCCGGCCATTGACGAAGAGCGTGGGGGTGCCGGTGAGGCCCGCCTTGCGCGCCTCCGTCTGGGAGGCGCGGATGCGCTTCGCGTTGCGATCCTCGGCGAGCGCCTGGCGGAGGTCGTCCGCGTCGCCGCCGGCGCGCTCGGCGTAGCTGGCGAGGTCGTCGTCCGAGAGGGCGTGGGGGTTCTCGAAGAGGAGGTCGTGCATCTTCCAGAAGAGGCCGTGGTCGCGAGCCCACTCCCCGGCGAGGGCCGCCTCGCGCGACCGGGCGTGCGAGGGGATGGGGAAGGGCTTGTAGAAGAGCTTCACCCGGCCCGGGTGCTCGGCCACGAACGCCTCCAGGCTGGCGCGGAGGCGCCCGCAGTAAGGGCAGGTGAAGTCGGAGTACTCGACGATCGCGACCGGCGCCGAGGGCTCGCCGAGCGGCGGTCCGAACTCCTTCGGGTCGAGCGCCGCCCGGCGGGAGCGGTCGAAGCCGCCGTAGTAGGCGTCGAGCGCGGCGCCGAGCTCGCCGTCGCTCGCGCCCGCGCGAGCGAGGCGCGCCGCCATGGCCAGCATGCGCGGCCCGTGGTGACACCCGGCGTGCACGCGCAGGCAGGTGGCGAGGGTGTGCGGGCAGCCGCAATAGCAGTACGCGCGCCTCGCGTAGGCCTCCACCACCGCCGCCTGCTCCGGGGTGAGCCCCAGCCCGGCGAGGCCGGGGAGCGGGCCCTCGGCCGCCTGTCCGGGGGCCGCGGCGCCCTCTTCCGGCCGCGCCTGCCGGGGCACGAAGGCGAAGGCCAGGGCGACGGCGAGGGTGGCCGCGAGGCTGGAGGGCCGGTGGCGTGGTCGTGAGCTGGACGGGTGGTTCATGGCCGGATCGTGGGGTACGGCGGCGCGATTGTAGTCGGCAGGCCGACCGACGCGAAGCGCGACCCGGCCACAGCTCCTGCACGGTGGAGAAGAGCTCGTCCGGGCGATGCGCTTCGGCGTGCCAGTCGAGCTCCGGACGCAGCCCCGGCGATGGCGCAGTCTTGCTTGATCCACATGCTGCGAGAACGTAGACCCTCGGCCGAGGGGCCGCGATGTGGTGACCACCGTGCCGAGCTCGTTGCAACCGCCCCTGGGCGCCCCGCGCGCCCGGCCGGCTCGCCCAAAACCCATCACCGTCGCGCTCGTCTACCCGAACGTCGAGCGGGTCGGGATGGCGAACCTGGGCTTCCACGCCGTCCACCGGCTCGTGAACGCCCACCCCGGCACCTCGTGCGAGCGGCTGTTCCTGCCGGAGGGCGCGGGCGAGCCCACCTCCGTCGAGTCGGGGCGGCCGCTCGCCGCCTTCGACGCCATCGCCTTCTCGCTGTCCTTCGAGCACGACTACCCGAACATCCTCGCCCTGCTCGGCCGCGCTGGGTTGCCCCTGCGCTCCGAGGCGCGCGACGCCCGCCACCCGCTCGTCCTGGCGGGCGGCATCGCGGTGCAGATCAACCCCGAGCCGGTGGCCCCCTTCTTCGACCTCTTCCTCATCGGAGAGGGCGAGGCGCTCCTCCCGCCCTTCCTCGAGCTGCTCGCGCGGGAGGGTCTCGGCGGGGAGCGGCCGGCGCTCCTGCGCGCCCTCGCCGCGCTCCCCGGCTCCTATGTGCCGTCGCTCTACGACGTTGCGTACGCGCCCACCGACGCCCCCGCCGGCGCCTGGGTGACGCGCTTCACGCCCCGCGATGGCACCCCGGAGCGGGTGCGCCGCGTCTACGTGGAGGACGTGCGCCGGCTCGCCACCTCCAGGGTGATCGATTCCCCGGACGCCCAGTTCGGCGACCTCTTCCTCACCGAGCTCGCCCGCGGCTGCCTCTGGGGGTGCCGCTTCTGCGCCGCCGGCTTCGTGCAGCGCCCCTACCGGGAGGTGTCGCTCGCGACCGTGACCGAGGAGGCGCGCCGGGGCATCGCCCGCGGCCAGCGGGTGGGCCTGGTCGGCCCCGACATCAGCGACCACAGCGGCCTCGACGCGCTCACCTGCCTCATCGGCGAGGAGGGGGGCACCTTCAGCCCCTCGTCGCTCCGGGTCGATGCCATCACCGCGAAGCTCGCGTACCGGATGGCCGAAGGGGGCGAGCGCTCCATCACCATCGCCCCCGAGGCCGGCACCGAGCGGCTGCGGCGGGTCATCAACAAGGACTTCCCCGACGACCTGGTGGTGGAGGCGGCGGCGCGCGCCATCGGCGCCGGGCCTGCTCCACGTGAAGATGTACTTCATGTGCGGCCTGCCCTCCGAGACCGAGGAGGACGTGGCAGGGATGGCCGGGCTCGCCCTGCGGATCCGCGACGAGGTGATGCTGCCCCGGGCGCGCGAGTCGGGCCGCATGGGGCGCATCACGCTCTCGGTGAACCCCTTCGTACCCAAGCCGTGGACGCCGTTCCAGTGGGCGGGCCTCGCCGACCGGCGCTGGCTCGACGCCGTGCGGCGCACCCTCGACCGGCTGCTGCGCCCGAAGGGTGTCGAGGTGGAGATGCTGAGCCCCCGCGAGGCGTTCCTGCAGGCCGTCCTCTCGCGCGGCGACCGGCGCTGCGCCGACCTGCTGGAGATCGCGCACCGCGAGACAGGCGGCGACCTCCGGCGCGCGCTCGCGCGCTGGCCGCACGACCCCGCCTTCTTCGCCACCCGGGAGGCGGGCCTCGACGAGCGCCTGCCCTGGGACTTCATCGACCAGGGGATCACGAAGGAGTTCCTCGCCCGCGAGCACCGGCGCGGCCTCGGCGCCAAGGTGACGCCCAGGTGCAACCTCGCCACCTGCCGCGCCTGCGGCCTCGCCTGCGCCGACCACCCCGAGCTCACGCTCCCGGCTTGACGAAGAAGCGCCCCCGCGGCGCGCTCGTGCCGCGGAGGGCGTCTTCCACGCATCGTGAAGCTACTTCTTGAACTTGTCCGGCGTCTGCAGGAGCTTCTGCACCTCGGGCGTCTTCACGTTCTCCGGCGTGATGAGCACGGGCGGGAGGAGCACGTTCTTCTGCGGGATGGGCTTGCCCTTCTTGAAGGCGTCGATGGCTGCCACACCCTGGTAGCCCATCTGGTACGGGTCCTGGGCCACGAGCGCACTGATCGTCCCGTCGTCGAAGAGCGGCAGCACCTCGGGGCTGGGGTCGAAGGCCACGATCTTCACCTTGCCCTTGAGCCCCTTCGCCTTCACCGCCTGGGCGTCGCCGGCCGAGGCGGCGCAGGCGTTGAAGATGCCCGCGAGGTCCGGGTTGGCGGTGAGCTCGTCGGTGGAGAAGTTCATGGACTTCGTGCTCTCGCAGTCGGTCCACTTGGTGGGCAGCGCCTTCATCCCCGGATACTTGGCGATGATCTCCTGGAAGCCCTTGCTGCGGCCCGCGCTCACCGAGCCGGGCTGGATGCCGTGGTCGGCCACGAGGCCCTTCTCGCCGAGGAGCTTGGCCATGGCCTGGCCGGCCATCTCGCCGCCCTTCACCTGGTCGGTGAGGATGCTCGCCACCGGGGCGTCGCCGTCGACGCCTGAGTCCACCATCACCACCGGCACGCCCGCCTTCATCGCCTCCTCGATCGGGGGGATGAGCGCCTTGGCGTCGAGGGCCGCGAGCAGGATGCCGGCCGGCTTCCGCTTGGCGATGGTGCGGACGAAGTCGACCTGGGCGGCCACGTCGGCCTCGGTGGCCGGCCCGACGTAGTCGATGTCGTAGCCGAGCTCCTTGGCCTTGTCCTGGGCTCCCTTCACCAGGAACAGGTAGAAGGTGGCCGAGGTGGACTTGGGGATGAAGACGATGGTCTTGCTCTCCGCCGCGCGCGCTCCCGGTGCGAACCCGAGCGCGGCGGTGGCGATCACTGCGATACAGCCCAGCCTGAGCTTCGTCATGTGTGCTCCCTCCCTGCGCGTGAACTGCTGCTGCGGTGCTTCCCGGCTGCTTCCCCCCTTGCTTCTCCCTGTCAGCGTCGCCTGCGGAGCTGATCGGCCGCCACGGCCCCGATGATGACCAGCCCGTTCACGACGTACTGCCAGAACGCATTGACGCCCAGGATGTTGAGCCCGTTGCGCAGGGTGGTCACGATGACCGCCCCAGATCAGGGTGGCGACGATGCTTCCCTCGCCGCCGAAGGTGCTCGCCCCTCCGATGATCACCGCGCCGATGGCGAAGAGCTCGTAGCCGTTTCCGCCCGAGGGCTGCACCATGCCCAGCCGCCCGGCCTCGATGGTGGAGGCGAGGCCGGCGAGCAGCCCGCAGATGGTGTAGATGCCCACCTGCACCCGCTTCACGCCGATGCCCGAAAGGCGCGCCGCCTCGGCATTGCTGCCGGTGGCGTAGGTGAAGCGCCCGAAGCGCGTGTACTCGAGGACGATGAAGCCGAGCGCGTAGAGGGCGACGATGATCACCGTCGGGACGGGAATCACCTCCAGCACCTTGCCCTGGCCGAGGAAGCGGTAACCTTCCAGCCCGTAGATGGGCACGCCGTTCACCAGGATGAGCGCCACCCCGCGGGCGATACCCATCATGCCGAGCGTGCCGATGAAGGCGGGCACGCCGAGCGCTGTGACGAGGAGGCCGTTCGCGGCCCCGAAGAGCGCGCCCGTGGCGCCGGTGGCGAGCAGCGCCAGGGCGAGGCTCCCCGAGGCCGAGTAGGCCATTCCGCCCACCACCGCCGAGGCAGCGAAGACGGAGCCCACCGAGAGGTCGATGCCGCCCGAGATGATGACGAAGGTCATCCCGGAGGCGATGACGGCGATCACCGCGGTCTGCAGCGTGATCTCGAAGAGGTTGTCGACGGTGAAGAAGAAGGGCGAGAGGAACCCGAGGACGATCCACAGGATCGCCAGGATGGCGAGCATGGAGACCGCTTGATTGCGGAAGAGCCAGCCCACCCCTCGCGCCGCCTGCCGCGCGCCCTGTGCGGTCGCCTGTTGCAGCTCCGTCATGTCGCTTCGCTCCTGGTGTCGAGGCGGGTGCCGCGCCGCAGGATCTCCTGCTTGGTGGTCTGGGCCGGCAGGAGCTCGCCCGTGAAGGCGCGCCCCGCCATGACCAGGATCCGGTCGGCGACCTCCAGGATCTCGTCCACGTCGCTGGAGATGAAGACGACGGCGCGGCCGTCCTGCTTCACGAACTCGCGGATGAGCCCGTAGATGTCGCCGCGCGCCCCCACGTCGATGCCCATGGTGGGCTCGTCGAGGACGAGCAGCCGGCACCCCGCGGTGAGCCATTTGCCGAAGACCACCTTCTGCTTGTTGCCGCCGGAGAGGTACTTCACCTGCTGCGAAACCCCGGCGATCTTGAGGCCGGTGGTGACGACGAGCTCCTTCGTGGCCCGCCGCTCCGCCGCGATGGAGAGGAAGAGCGCGCGCAGCTTGGAGAGGAGCGCCAGGGAGACGTTCTCCTTCACGCCCAGGTTGAGGCAGAGGCCGTCGACGTCGCGATCCTCCGAGAGGTAGCCGATGCCGAGCTCGACCGCCGCGCGCGGGGAGCCGACGCGCACGGGCTCCCCACCCAGGGTGATCGCGCCGCCGCTCGCCGGGTCGATCCCGAAGAGCGCCCGCGCGAGCTCGGTCTTCCCGGCGCCGACGAGGCCGGTGATGCCGAGGATCTCCCCCTCGGCGACGAAGAAGCTCAAGGGAGAGGGGAGGGCGGTGCTCCGGAGCCGGTCGACCTGGAGGAGCGCCGGACGAGGCGCGGGCGGCACCTCGCTCCGGCCGCGCGCGACCTCCTTGCCGATCATGAGCCGGATGACCTCTTGCAGGTCGACCTCCTTGCAGGGCAGCGTGGCGATGCGGCGGCCGTCGCGCAGGATGCTGATGCGATCGCCGACCTCCTTCACCTCCTCCAGCTTGTGGGAGATGTAGATGACGCCGATGCCGCGGGCCTTGATGTCGGCGAGGGCGCGGAAGAGCCCCTCCGTCTCCTTGCGGCTGAGCGCGGCGGTCGGCTCGTCCATGATCAGGATCTTCGCGTTCTTGGAGAGCGCGATGGCGATCTCCAGGAGCTGCTTCTGCGAGACCGGGAGCTCCTTCACCTTCACGCGCGGGTCGACGGCGAGGCCCACCTTGGCGAGCGCCTCGCGCGCGAACGACGCCACCTCGCTCCAGCGGATGAGGCCGTGCCCCCGCACGAAGCGGCCGAGCGAGAGGTTCTCGGCGACGCTGAGGTGGGGCACCAGGTGAAAGTTCTGGTAGACGGTGACGATCCCCGCCTCCTCGGCGCGGCGGGGGTCGTAGCTCGCGAGGTCGACCGCCCGGCCCGCCACCGCGAGGTGCCCCGCGTCGGCGCGGTAGGCGCCGCAAAGGATCTTCATCAGCGTGGACTTCCCCGCACCGTTCTCACCGAGCAGGACGTGCACCTCCCCGGGAGCGAGGTCGAGGTCCACGCCCCTCAGGACGGGCACCCCGAAGAACCCCTTCTCCACGCCCGCCATTGAAAGGAGCTCGCCCAAGGCTCTTCTCCGCCACGGCCCGCAGACCGGAACCCACCCTACCGTCTTCGTCTGATGATGAGCCTGAAAACGTTATCACGACCTGCCGCTGCGCAGCCAACTGGCGCGGCGGCAGCCCCCTTCGGGATGGCTTCGGCCTTCTCGACGTCGCGCGCCATCCACCCCGCGCGGTATGAGCAGCGAAGATGACCTTCGAAGCCGCCATGGAGGAGGCGCTCTCGCTCGCCCGCGCGGCGGGAGCCCGGGGAGAGGTTCCGGTGGGGGCGGTGGCGCTCCTCGACGGCGCGGTGGTCGCCCGCGCGACCAACCGGCGGGAGGCCGACCAGGACCCGACCGCCCACGCCGAGCTCGTGTGCCTCCGGGCCGCGGCGCGGTCGCTGGGGCGATGGCGGCTCACCGGCGTCACCCTGGTGGTGACGCTGGAGCCGTGCGCCATGTGCGCGGGTGCGCTCGTGCTCGCGCGCGTCGATCGCCTGGTTTACGGCGCGGCGGACCCGAAGGCCGGCGCGGTGGGCTCGCTCATGGACCTCGCCCGCGACCCGCGACTGAATCACCGGCTCGAGGTGGTGGCGGGCGTCGAGGGCGACGCGTGCGGCGCGCTCCTCCGGAGCTTCTTTCGGGCCTGCCGGCGCGAGCGCTGAACGACCGCGAGGCTCGAGCGGTCGGCGACCGAAGCGAGACCGCCCCGTTGCGACACCGGCGCCCTTGGCGGCCGAAACGAAATCGGCTAGATACGGCGGCGGAGAGCTGGCCGAGCTGGTCGAAGGCGCCTGACTCGAAATCAGGTGTACCGGTAACGGTACCGGGGGTTCGAATCCCTCGCTCTCCGCACCTACCCAGCTACCCCTCCCGGACTACCGGGGCGGACCGCCTCGGCCACCGCCCGGGCCACGCCCACCACCGGGGCCGCGGCCGCCCCCGGGACCACCGCGCCCGCCGCCTCGCTGGCCCTTCCGGTCGTCGCGGAGCGAGTCCATGGAGAAGCCGCCGGTCGTGCCGGCCGGACCACCAGGAGCCTTTCCGCCCCCGCCGCCCCGCCCACCGCCGGGACCGCCCCGCCCACCGCCGGGACCACTGCGCCCGCCGCGCTCCTCGCGGGAGGGGCGCGCAGACTGGGTCATCCGGGCAGGGGAGTAGTCCACCACGTACTGGAAGCCGTTCAGGCTCTTTGCCCCGCTGACCGGCTCGTCGGCGCCGAAAACGCGGACGAGGCGCACGTCGGCCACGCGCTTGCCCGCCACCTTCACCGCGTCGCGAAGCCGCGCCAGCCGGTCGCCGGAGAGGCCGGTGGCGCCGGCCACCGCCGCGTCGAGCGCCGCCTTCACCTCCTCGCTCTCCACCTCCTCGACCGGTTCGCTGGCCTTCGAGCGGCGCTTGTCCGCGGCCGGCGCGCTCTCGGAAACTTCCCCGGGCGCCACGCCTGCCTCGGCGCCAGCCTCCGCCGAGGCGTGCTCGCCCACCGACGCTCCTTCGAGCGCCTCGGGGGCCGGCCCCGCATCAACAGAGGCTTCGTCGGACGGCTCGGCAGAGGCTTCGTCGGAGGGCTCGGCGCTGGCCGCCTCCGGCGACGCCTCGCTCGCCGGTGCCTCGGCAGCGGCCTCCGCATTCGCCGCCTGCGGCTCGGCCTGGGCGGGAGGCGCGCTCTCCGCGGGGGCCGCCTCCGGCGCCTCGGCCGGCGGCGGGGGCTTCGGCAAGGACGGCCTGGCCTCGTCGATGGCCCTCGCGGCCATGCGCACCAGGGTTCCACTGAGCTCGGTGAGGGTCTTCATGGTGCGCACGGATACAGCTTCCGGGCCGTCGTGGGAAGCCCGGGCACCCTTCCGAAAGGGGCGGCGCCGCGCCTGCCGCCCGTCCCCGCTCCGCGGCGGCACGCTCGAGAGGAAGCGTGCCGCTCTGAGGCCGGCGAGCGGGGGACAGAGGAGTAAAAAAGAGCCGGCCCACAATCCCCGGGCGCACGGAGGACCTCCTACCGTTGCTCCCTTCCGGGCCTGGCGGGGTTTGGAAACCCCCACGTCGCCCGAGGATTCTGGGCCGGCTCGCGCTGCAGCCGGGGTGCGGCTCTACGACCTTCGCGAGGCGGGCTCGCTTCCACGAAACTTGGCGGAGAGGGTGGGATTTGAACCCACGGTCCGGTTCCCCGAACACACGATTTCCAGTCGTGCACCTTCGGCCGCTCGGTCACCTCTCCTCTGATACGAAAGAACGCCTGGGATCGGGCGCTTCCGCCCGCGCGAGCCCACCTTCTACCTCCGAGGGCGGCGCGGCGCCAAGCGCTTTGCGCGGCCCCGCTTTCGCCGCCACCCCAAAGCTGCTAATCGAAGCCCCTTCCGGCCATGAGCTACCTCGTCCTCGCGCGGAAGTACCGTCCGAAGAGCTTCGCCGAGATGGCGGGCCAGGCGCACGTGGTCCGCACCCTCACGAACGCCCTGAAGAGCGGCCACCTCGCTCACGCCTACCTCTTCACCGGCCCCCGCGGCGTGGGCAAGACCACCTCGGCCCGCCTGGTGGCGCGCTGCCTCAACTGCGAGCGCGGCCCCACCGCCGAGCCGTGCGGCACCTGCGCCCCCTGCGTGGAGATCGCCGAGGGGCGGTCGGTCGACGTGGTGGAGATCGACGCCGCCTCCAACAACGGCGTCGACAACGTCCGCGACATCGTGGAGGGCGTGAAGTACCGGCCGGCGCGCGACCGCTTCAAGGTCTACGTGGTGGACGAGGTGCACATGCTCTCGCAGGGCGCCTTCAACGCGCTCCTGAAGACGCTGGAGGAGCCGCCGCCCCACGTCACCTTCGTGCTCGCCACCACCGACGTCCACAAGGTGCCGGAGACCATCGTCTCGCGCTGCCAGCGCTTCGACTTCCGGCGGCTCACCCGCCAGCAGATCATCGACCAGCTCCGCCACGTGGCCGAGGCCGAGAAGCTCGCCATCTCCGACGCCGCGCTGGCGGTGGTGGCGCGCGCCGCCGAGGGCGGCATGCGCGACGCGCTGTCGATGCTCGACCAGGTGCGCGCCGCCTGCGGCGACTCGGCCAGCGACGCGGAGGTGGCCGAGGCGGTGGGGGCCATCGACCCCGGCGCGGTGGGGCGCCTCGCAGCGGCGCTCGTCCGGCGCGACGGCGCGGCGCTCCTCGAGGAGCTCGCGGCGGTCCACGCCCGCGGCTTCGAGATGAAGCGGCTCGCCGAGGAGCTGGTGCGGCACCTGCGTGACCTGGTGGTTGCGAAGCTCGTGCCCCAGGCGCCGCTCGACCTCCCCGACGGCGAGCGCGACGAGCTCCGGGCGCTCGCCGCGGGCGCCCCGGCCGCGCAGCTCACCCGCCTCTTCGACCTCGCCGAAGCCGCGGTGGGTGCGGTGAAGCTCTCCGAGCAGCCGCGCTACGCCCTGGAGGTCGCCCTGCTCGGCGCCTGCTTCCTCGCGCCGGGGGCCGAGGTGAGCGAGCTCGTGCAGCGCCTGGAGGCGCTCTCCTCCGGGCTGCCCCCGCCGCCTTCGCCTGTGGCTCCGCCCGCGCGATGGGCGCCCCCGACGCAGAGCCCGCCGGTGAAGGTTTCGCCCGAGGAGCCCCCGAGGCCCCGCCCCCAGGGCGCGGACGAGGCCCCAGCCGTCCCCCTCGCCGAGCGCTGGCGGCTGGCGGTGGCCGAGGTGGGGAAGCAGAGCTTCCGCCTGGCGCAGGCGCTCAAGCAGGCGGTCCTGACCCGCCTCGAAGAGGGCGTGGTCGCGCTCGCCGTGCCGCCCGGCATGTACCTCTCCACCCTGGAGGGCGGCCGGGCCGAGGTCGAGAGGATCTTCGCCTCCTTCTTCCGGCAGCCCACCCGGCTCGAGCTCACCCCGGCCGAGAAGGCGGACGCGGCCCCGGCCGGAGACGCTCCGTCCGCTCCGGGCGGAGCGCCCCGCTCGCTCGCCGAGGTCGAGCAAGCGGCCCGCCGCGCGCGCTCGGCCGAGGTGCGCGCGGTGGCGAGAGCGCACCCGAGGCTCGAGGAGGCGCGCCGCATCCTCGGGGCCGAGGTGGAGAGGATTGACGAGCTGTGAACCCTGGCGCCCGCGACGGAGGCGGGCGCGCTCCAGAGGTGAGAGACCATGCCCGGCATCGACATCCAGTACCTCATGCGGCAGGCGCGCAAGCTCGAGGAGTCCATGGGCAACGCGCGCAAGACGCTCGACCAGGTGAGCGTGGAGGCGGAGAGCGGGGAGGGCCTGGTGAAGGTCCGCATGGACGGCCGCTGCACTCTCCTCTCCCTCTCCATCGACCCCAAGGTCGTCGACCCGGCCGACGTGGCCATGCTCGAGGACCTGGTGTCGGCGGCGGTCAACGCGGCGGCCGAGAAGGCGCGCGCGGCGGCCGACGAGCACCTCAAGAAGGCGACGGGCGGCATCCAGGTGCCCGGGCTGCCCTACTGAGCGCCGTGGCCGTCGCCGACCCCATCGCACGCCTGGTGAAGGAGCTGGCGCGCCTCCCCGGCATCGGGGAGAAGACCGCCCAGCGGCTCGCCTTCCACATCCTGAAGGCCGGCCAGGGCTACGCCAGCGAGCTCGCCGGGGCCATCGATGCGGTGGTGCGCGACGTCCACCTCTGCTCCTCCTGCCAGACGCTCACCGATCGCGACCCGTGCCCCATCTGCGCCGACCCCGAGCGCGACGAGACGATCCTCTGCGTGGTGGAGGGGGTGCCCGACCTGGTGGCGGTGGAGCGCACCCGGGAGTACCGCGGCCGCTACCACGTGCTGCACGGCGCGCTGTCGCCGCTCGACGGCGTCGGGCCGGGCGACCTCAAGATCCGCGAGCTCCTCTTCCGGCTGGAGCGGGCGCCGGTGACCGAGGTGGTGCTCGCCACCAATCCCGACGTGGAGGGCGAGGCCACCGCGCTCTACCTCACGCGCCTCCTCAAGCCCCTCGGCCTCAAGGTGACGCGTATCGCCCAGGGTATCCCCATGGGCGGCGACCTCGAGTATGCCGATCAGGTCACGCTGGCCCGCGCGCTCTCCGGGCGGCGCGAGCTGTGAAGGGGATCCGCCATGGAGTCGCCGCCCCTGTGCGGCGGGCTCTCACCAGCGCCCTCACGCGCGCGGAACGTGGCCCCGCCACATTGCCTGCCCGGCGCTTCCCTGATATTTCGCGGGTGGCGGAACTTTCCGCCACGCCTTGCTTCTGCCGGAGCGCGCGCCCATGAGCTCGGGGCTGGTGATGTACGAGGAGGAGTTCAACCAGATCCAGAGCGATCGTGGACCGCCTCGTCCGGGACGCGAACGCCAAGGTCGTCTTCATCGTCGACAAGAACGGCCAGCTCATCGCCGCCAGCGGCGACGCCGACAACCTCGACACCACCTCGCTCGCCTCGCTCACCGCCGGCAACATCGCCGCCACGGGCGGCATGGCCAAGCTCCTCAGCGAGAACGAGTTCGCCACCCAGTTCCACGAGGGCGAGAAGGCGAACATCCACATCCAGCTCGTGGGCAACCGCGTGATCCTGGTGGTCATCTTCGACGCCAAGTCGCTCGCTCGGCCTGGTGCGCCTGCGGGTGAAGAAGGCGAGCGAGGAGCTCGGACCGCATCTTCGAGGCGCTGGCGCGCAAGCAAGAGTGCAGGAGCCGGGCGCGGCGAGCTCGCCGTTCGCCGAGATCACCGACGACGACATCGACAACCTCTTCAACGACTAGTGAGGAGCGATGAGCTTCATCAACTACATGCTCGCGCGAGATCAACTGCAAGATCGTCTACTACGGCCCCGGCCTGTGCGGGAAGACGACGAATCTTCAGTACATCTACGAGAAGACCAACCCGGACGCGAAGGGCAAGATGATCAGCCTCGCGACCGAGACCGAGCGCACGCTGTTCTTCGACTTCCTGCCGCTCTCGCTCGGCGAGATCCGCGGCTTCAAGACGCGCTTCCACCTCTACACGGTGCCCGGGCAGGTCTTCTACGACGCCAGCCGCAAGCTGATCCTGAAGGGCGTCGACGGCGTGGTCTTCGTGGCCGACTCGCAGATGGAGCGCATGGAAGCGAACCTCGAGTCGGTCGAGAACCTGCGCACCAACCTCGCCGAGCAGGGCTACGCCCTCGACAAGCATCCCGTACGTCGTCCAGTACAACAAGCGCGACCTGCCCAACGTCGTGCCGCGTCGAAGAGCTGCGCGGCTGCTCAACCCGACGCAGCGTGCCCGACTTCGAGGCCGTCGCCCCCACCGGCGTGGGCGTGTTCGACACGCTGAAGGCCGTCGCCAAGCTGGTGCTCACCGAGCTGAAGCGCGGGGCGTGAGCCCTCGCGAAGTTCCGCGTGGACGGATTCCGGGCCCCGGATTGGCGTGCATGAGTCGCGGCACTCCGGGCGGGCGGGAGAGCGGTTCGCCGTCGGCGCCCGAACCGGCGAGCTCCCTGCTCCCGCGTGCGCGCCGGGCGCAGCCTCCACCGGCCGCGCCCTTCGGCACCGGCGAGGCCGAGGCTACCCTCGCCGCGCTCGCCCGCGAGATCGAGGCGTGTCGCCGCTGCCCCCGCCTCGTCGCCTGGCGCGAGGAGGTGGCGCGGGTGAAGCGGCGCGCCTACCGCGACGCCGAGTACTGGGGGAAGCCGGTGCCCGGCTTCGGCGACCCGCGCGCGCCGCTCGTCCTGGTGGGGCTCGCGCCGGGGGCTCACGGCTCGAATCGCACCGGCCGGATGTTCACCGGCGACGCCTCGGGCGACTTCCTCTACCCGGCGCTCTTTCGCGCCGGGCTCGCCTCGCGGCCGGCCGCCACCGCCCGCGACGACGGCCTCGCGCTGCGCGGGGTGTTCATCACCGCCGCCGCCCGCTGCGCGCCGCCCGGCAACCGGCCCGCACCCGAGGAGCTCGCCGCCTGCGCGCCCTTCCTCGACCGGGAGCTGGCGCTCATCCGGCCGCGCGCCGTCCTGGCCCTGGGCGCCGTGGGGTGGGAGGCGACGCTGCAAGCCTTCGCCCGCGCCGGGGTGGCGGTGCCGCGGCCCCGGCCGCGCTTCGCGCACGGCGCCGAGCTCCCCCTCCCTGGCGCGCCCACCCTCCTCGGGAGCTTCCACGTCTCGCGCCAGAACACCCAGACCGGGCGCCTCACCGCCGCGATGTTCGATGCCGTGCTCGCGCGGGCGACGGCGCTCGCCTGGCGGTGACCCCTCGCGGAGACGGGGGGGCGATCACGGCGGGCTGCATGCACCTCTGGTGCAACTTGCCGCAGCCCCGGGCGGCCGGTGGCGCGGGCGCGGGGATCTCGGTCGAGTGCTGGTACGGCGGCGCGCGTGCCAACCGGCATATAGTTGATCTCACGCACGGGAGGACCCCATGGCCAAGCCTCTTTCGATGTTGCCCGTCGGCGTCGAGCAGCGCATCCGGACCTGGGGCGAGATCCAGAACCGGCTCGCCAGCGCCGCCGAGCGCAGGATACGGCCCACCGTCACCCTGGCGCGGAGGTTCGGCTGCGAGGGCTTCCCGGTGGCGGAGCGGCTGCAGCAGCTCCTCTCCGAGGCCTCCGGTGAGCCGTGGAGTATCTTCGACCGGGACCTCATCGAGAAGGTGGCGGCCGAGGAGGGCATCCCCCACCGGCTCCTCACCGACCTCGGCGACATGTCGCGCGCCCTGGAGGCGCTCGGGCTCTACGCCACCACCCACGTGGCGCACGACCGTGCCTTCGAGAAGATGGCGCAGTACATCGTGCAGATCGCCCGGGTGGGCAACGCAATCATCGTCGGCCGAGGCAGCGCCATCCTGTGCGCCTCGCTCGCCAACAGCTACCACTTCCGGCTGGAGGCCAGCCACGCCTGGCGGGTGAAGAGCATGATGACCCGCGGCGACCTCTCCCAGAAGGAGGCCGAGCACCTGGTGGAGACGAGCACCAGGCAGCGCGAGCGCTTCGTGAACCAGGCCCTCGGCGCCGACATCACCGACTTCAAGCACTACGACGCCGTGTTCAACAACGAGCGCCACACCGCCGGTTCGGTGGCGGCCGCCATCGTCGGCTACGTGCGCGCCGCCTGGGGCGACCCCTCCTACTTCGCGAGATGACCTCGTCCCGGTTCGCGGTCCACGGGCGGCGCTCCGCTTCGACAGGGGTGACACGATGAGCTTCATGGTCTGGTGGACGCTCGGCATCGTGGTCGGGCTCACCCTGCTCACCATCGTCTTCACCGGCCCCGGCATGTGGAGCGAGAAGTGGGGCTGGAGCATCTTCGAGAGGAAGGCGAAGAGGCCGAAGCACACAGCCGGGCCGAAGGAGCCTGGGGAGCCGGATCCGCCGCAGACCCCCCCGCAGGATCCTCCGTAGTCCGCAGGGCGACCCGCCGGACGCTGGGCGGTCCTCGCCGGCTCCGGCTGCGGCCGTGAAGGCCCGCCCTGACGGGCGATTCGCGCTGGCACGGGGGCTGCTCATCCGCTCCCCACATGCTGGTCCGCACCCGCTCCTCGGCCGTGCTGGGGGTCCACGCCGTCGGCGTGGACGTCGAGGTCGAGGTGCTGCCCGGCATGCCCCACGTGAACGTGGTGGGGCTCGCCGGGGGTGCGGTGCAGGAGTCGAAGGTCCGTGTGATGGCGGCGGTGCGGAACACCGGGTTCGCGCTTCCAGAGAAGCGCGTCCTGGTGAACCTCGCCCCGGCCGACCTGCGCAAGGAGGGCACTGCCTTCGACCTCCCCATCGCCGTGGCCCTGCTCGGCGCCTTCGGCGAGCTGCCGCCCGGGGCGCTGGAGGGGCTCCACTTCACCGGCGAGCTGTCGCTCTCGGGCGAGGTGAAGGCGGTGCGCGGGGCGCTGCCGCAGGCCATCGAGGCGCGCCGGGCGGGAGCGCGCGGCATCGTGGTCCCCGAGGCGAACGCGCTGGAGGCGGCGGTGGTGGAGGGCCTGTGCGTCCACCCGGTGCGCCACCTCGCCGAGGTGGTGGCCTGGGCCAAGTCCCAGGCGGCAGCACCCACGCGCCTCCCGGAGCCGGCGCGCCCGGCCGAGAGCGGCCTCGACCTCGCCGACGTGGCCGGGCAGGAGCACGCGCGGCGCGCCCTGGAGATCGCCGCGGCCGGCGCCCACAACCTGCTCCTCTTCGGTCCACCGGGGGGCGGCAAGACCATGCTCGCTCGCCGCCTGCCGGGGATCCTGCCGCCCTTCACCTTCGAGGAGGCGCTGGAGGCGACGGTGGTCCACAGCGTGGCCGGCCTCACCCGCCACCGTGGGCTCCTCGCCGAGCGGCCCTTCCGCTCGCCGCACCATTCGGTCTCCGACGCCGGGCTGGTGGGCGGCGGGCAGATCCCGCGGCCCGGCGAGGTGTCGCTCGCCCACCACGGCGTCCTCTTCCTCGACGAGCTGGCCGAGTTCCGGCGCCACGTGCTCGACGCCCTGCGCCAGCCCGCGGAGGACGGCGAGGTGTGCGTGGTCCGCGCGGCCCGGGCCATGCGCTACCCGGCTCGCTTCATGCTGGTCGCCGCCATGAACCCGTGCCCCTGCGGCTGGTACGGTGACGCGCGCCGCGCCTGCCGCTGCACCGGCTTCGAGCTGCAGCGGTACCGGCGGCGCATCTCCGGACCGCTCCTCGACCGGATCGACCTGCACGTCGACGTGCCCACGGTGAGCGCGAGCGCGCTGCGCGGGGCGGGGCGCGCGGAGGCGAGCACGGCGGTGAGGGAGCGGGTCCGCGCTGCCCGTGAGCGGCAGCTCGCCCGGTCGACCTCCTCCGGCGCGCCGGCGGAGGTGAACGCCCGCCTGCGCGGGGCGGCGCTCCGCCGCGCCTGCCCGCTCGACGATGCCGGCCGGTGCCTTCTGACCGGCGCGATGGAAAAGCTCGGCCTCTCGGCGCGGGCGCACGACCGGATCCTGCGGGTGGCGCGCACCATCGCCGACCTGGCCGGCGAGGAGCAGATCGCGACGGCGCACCTGGCGGAGGCGGTGCAGTACCGGGCGCTCGACCGGCGAGACGGGTGAAGGGTGCGGGTGAGCCCGGACGAGCGGGCAGCGGGCGAGGTGTGCTCTCGGCGTGCATCACCGAAGGTGACGGAGCAGCACCAGCATCCCGGGGCGAGCTGTCGCGCCGGGGGATGGAGGGCGCCCCGAGGGCCGCCCTCGTGAGATCGAGGGGGCCGCGCCTGTGCGGACCCGAAGAGGAGCGGCGATGGCCATGGCGACGGCGATGACGGCGAGGCTCGGTGAGAAGGTGAAGGCGCTCGGGGCGGCGCTCGCCGCCATCGAGAAGCAGTTCGGTAAAGGGAGCGTCATGAAGCTCGACGAGGGCGGCGACGTGCCGCCAGTGGCGGTCATCCCCAGCGGCTCCATCGGGCTCGACCTCGCCCTCGGGGTGGGGGGCCTCCCCCGCGGCCGGGTGATCGAGATCTTCGGGCCCGAGTCGTCGGGTAAGACGACGCTCGCCCTGCACGCCATCGCCGAGGCGCAGCGCGCGGGCGGCGTCGCCGCCTTCATCGACGCCGAGCACGCGCTCGACGTCGGCTACGCGCGGAAGCTCGGGGTGAACCTCGGCGAGCTGCTCGTCTCCCAGCCCGACACCGGCGAGCAGGCGCTGGAGATCGCCGAGCAGCTCGTGCGCTCGGGCGCCGTCGACCTGGTGGTGGTCGACTCCGTGGCCGCGCTCGTGCCCCGCGCCGAGATCGAGGGCGAGATGGGCGACGCGCACATGGGCTTGCAGGCGCGGCTCATGAGCCAGGCCCTGCGCAAGCTCACCGCGGTGGTGTCGCGCAACCAGGCCACGGTGATCTTCATCAACCAGATCCGCATGAAGATCGGCGTCGTCTTCGGCAACCCCGAGACCACCACCGGCGGCCACGCGCTCAAGTTCTACGCCTCGGTGCGGCTCGACATCCGGCGCACCGGGCAGCTCAAGGAGGGCGAGCGGGTGGTGGGGAGCCGCACTCGGGTGAAGGTGGTGAAGAACAAGGTGGCGCCGCCCTTCCGCGAGGCGGAGTTCGACATCCGCTACGGCGTCGGCATCGACCGGCTGGCCGAGGCGCTCGACCTGGGCGTCGAGCGCGGCCTCATCGAGAAGTCGGGCGCGTACTTCTCGCTCTGCGGTGAGCGCATGGCGCAGGGGCGTGAGCGCGCCGCGGAATGGCTGCGCGCCCACCCGACCGAGCTGGAGCGTCTCGTGGCGCGGCTCGCCGAGCCGCCCGGGGCGACCGCGGGTGGGCCGCCCCCGTGCGCAGCGGGTGCCGGAGTGCCGCGCGGCCGAGCCGGTGAACGAGGATCGGAGCACCCTGGCGCACGCGCCTCGTGGCTGGGCAGAGAAGGAGAGAGAATGAATCTCGGATGAAGGCGATGAAAGCGATTCAGGGGCGGGCGGCTCGGACGAGCCCACCGATCTGCCCGAGGGTGAGGACGTCGAGCTCGTGCAGCTGCGGTGCCGCGCCAAGGACCGCGGCAAAGAGGCCGGCATGGACGAGAACCGCCTGCTCGAACGGATCACCTGCAACCCCAGAATCTTTGGAGGTAAACCCATCATTCGGGGTCGCCGCCTCGCTGTGGAGCACGTCCTGGGCATGCTGGCCGCCGGCGATGATGTCGAGACGCTTCTCGCCGGGTACGCCTGGCTGGAGCGCGAGGATGTCCTCGCCTGCCTTGCCTATGCGAGGCGTCTGGTGGGGCACGAGCACGTCGAGCCATTCGTCGTCCCGACCGGAACGTGAAGCTGCTCCTCGACACGTGCGTGTGGGGAGGAGCCCTGGCTCGCCTGCGAGCGGCTGGTCACGACGTCGTCTGGTCCGGCGCTTGGCCATCCGACCCAGGCGACGAGGAGATCCTCACGCGAGCCTGGCAGAGGGGCGGGTTCTCGTCACGCTCGACAAGGACTTCGGCGAGCTCGCCATTGTCCGCGAGCTGCCGCACGCCGGCATTCTCCGCTTGGTCGGCCTTTCGGCGCGCCAGCAGGCCGAGGTGACGCAGCGAGTTCTCGAGACGCACGGTGTCGAGCTCGCCGCCGGTGCGATCATCACGGCCGAGGCTGGCAGGTTGCGAGTGCGGCTCCTTCAACCCGGCGATGGATAGCCGTCCCGGGCGCTGTATTGCGCCCGGACAGAGGCGGCCCGCGGCGGCGTCACCCCAGCCGTTCCAAGATGCGCTCGGCGGCCCTGGCCGCGCCGCCCGTGTCGGCCGCCTCGGCGGGCCAGGAGAGCGTGCGGGCGCGCTCGATCGCCTCGCCGATCAGGCCCCCGCGCAACGTCTCCTGCGACACGTGCACGCTGGGCAGGTAGCGGCCCATCTCGGCCACCATGATGGGGTACTCGGGGAAGTCGCCGCGGTCGGTGTAGACGAGCGGGGTGCGGGCGCCGATGGCGTCGGTGACGATGCCGTAGCCAGGCTTCGTCACCGCCGCGTCGGCCGCGCCCACCACGTCCTCGTAGGCGAGGCCCAGCGCGGCGAGGCGATGGTGAGGCAGGTCCTCGGGGAAGAGGGCGCACAGGCCCTGGGCGGCGAGGCGCTCGCGCGAGAGGCCGGGGAGCCCGATGCCGCCGAAGGAGAGGAGCGCCACCGGCCGCTGTTCGTTCTCGAGGCCCAGCCGCCGTCGCGCCTCTCCGCGCGCCACGCTGGGCCTTCGCGCGACGAGCCCCACCTCCTCGCGCCGTGGGAAGGCCGAGAGGTCGCCGGCGAACGGAAGCGCGAGCAGGAGCTCCGCGCCGGCGTAGGCGCGCGCGGCCCGCTCGGCCGAGGCGAGGAGCGCGGGGTGCCGCGACGCGAGGTGGCGGTAAATCCAGTCCCAGGAGAAGTTCGCGAGCCCGAAGGCCGGGACGCCGGCCCGCGCCGCGGCGGCGAAGGCGAGGGCCGGCACGTCGCCGAGGACGAGGCGCGCGCCCGACTCCCGCAGGAAGCGCGCCTCCTCTGCCGCCAGCGCCTCGAACCCAGCGTCGAAGGCGCGGCACCGCTCCACCGTGCCCTCCTCGTCGATGGCGAGCGCGTCCTTCTGGGCGAGCCCCACGTCGCAGAGGAGGGAGCGCACCGTGACGGGCGGCGCCACCGCCGCGGTGACCAGCCACTCCGGCGCTGCGGTGGAGACGGTGATGGGCAGGCCGGCCGACCGCAGGCGCACCTCGCGCAGCACCTCGCAGGTGCGGGTGAGGTGGCCGAAGCCGTGACCGGAGACGTAGACGGCGAGCATGCGGGGCTCCCCTGGGCGCGGTCGAGCCCTTCGCCGCGCATCGAGAAGACGACCAACGGGCCTGGCAGGCGATGCTCGCCGAAGCCGGTTCAGAAGAACAGGTCACGGAGGGTGATGTTCGTCACCCGGCTGTTCCCCGCGCGGAGGGCCGGGCCTCCGGGGCGCCTGCCGGATCTCGCTCCCGGCCCGCTCGACAAGCTACCGCTCCTCACTGAGAGTGTAGGACCGTCCACCCAGCCTCAGCGTGAACTGCCCCTCGCCTCCCGCCTCCTCGTCGAGGAGGAGCCCCAGGCTCACCTGCGCGCCGCGCAGGAAGCGCGCCCGGTGCTGCCCCTGCTTCACGCGGCAGCGGAGGACGCCCTCTCCACCCACCGTGAGCGTCGCCGGGTCGAGCGGTTCCGCGCTCCCGTCCGAGAGGTGGAGGAGGAGCTCGTCACCGGCGGCGGTGAGCCCGCGCACCGCATAGGGCGCGTCCTCCACCGCCACGTACCCCAGCTCGCGCCCCACGCGCACCGCGTAGCGCCCGTCCGGCTCGCGGGAGAGCGAGCGCCACAGCACCTCCAGCGTACGACGGTGGGTGATCGGCTCGCCCGCGTGGCAGAGCCGGCCCTCGGCGTCGATGGAGAGCCCGCTCTTCGCCCTCAGGAGCTCGAGCGCGGCCGGGTCGGGGGCAGACATGAACCTCAGCGTAGCGCGCTGCCGCCCCGCTTGCGCATGGTGGGTGAGGATCGTTAGAAGCGGCACCCGCCGGCGTGAGGCCCACGGTGGGGGGAGGTGGGCAGATGGAGGAGACGACTTCGGGGGCGAGTTCCGGCTTTCCGGAGCCGGTGGTGCGCATCCGGCCCGCCTCACCCGAGGACGAGGCGCGCTGCCGGAGCATCCTATCGGCGCGCGGAAGAGCTCCGGAGGGATCGCTCACCTGGCTGGTGGTGCGAGACGCCGACCCGGACGAGGTGAACCGCGAGCTCGTCGCGGGGGGTGCGCTGGGGCGGGTGGTGGTGCGCGAGCGGATTGGCCAGCTCATCGGGTGGCTCATCGATTGCCAGGGGGCGCTCGAAGGTCGGGAGCGCAACGTGAGGGCGCTGGTGGAGCGGGTGCTCGCCGAGGGTGGGCTCGCCCAGCGGTACCGCGCCCGTCCCGACCCGGAGCTGCTCGAGGCGGCGCAGCGGCTCCACCAGCGGCTCATGGCGGAGGGGGCGCCCTTCTTTGCCTGGGCGGAGTTCGTCGAGAGGTTCTGCGAGCGCCGCGCGAGCTGACCCGCAGCGCAGAGCTTCACCGTCCGCGGCGGCGGCGACGCCGGTGCCCCTGATCTCCCGCCCGCCGCCCAGGGTGGGCTGCGCTCGTTGCGCCGCCGTCCACGGGCGGGTGCGGGTGGTGCGGACCGCCGGAAGAAGCGCCCGCAGGGGTTCCCTCGGGTCGTCTCGCGTGCTGCGGGCCGTTCGCCCCGCCGCGCTGTGCCTGCGAGGTGCGCGGCTCGCTCCGCGCAGGGCTGCTCGCCGGGCGGCCCTCCGTTCGCCCAGGGTGCGCCGCTCCAGGCGCACCGTGCTCGAGGGGTTGCTGGGGGCGGCGGTGGGTCCTCGGGCCGAGCTGGGGCGGCCGGCTCACCCGCACCACCTCCGGCCCCGGAGCGCCGGGTCGCTGGCGTGGGCCCTGACCCTGCGACCGCGTACCAGCTGGTTGCGGCCGCGGACCCTGCGGCGGGTGCGGACCCTTGGACCGATGACCGTGGGCCGGCGGTGGCGCTTCCGCGGTGCGGGGCCGGCCCTGGCCGGGCTGGCGTGGCACCCCGGGCCGCGAAGGGGCGCTGCGGCCGTGCTCGCGCCGGTCGTCGGGGAGCCGCCCGCTCGGGACGAAGTCGGCGGAGAGCTCACTCCGGGTGTAGGCAGACCAGAATCTCTCGCGCGTCGCCGGCCGAGGCGTGGAGCGCCGGGTCGAGCGCCTGGAAGAAGAGCCGGAGATTCTCCACGTCGCGGCGGAAGAAGCGCTCGGCCTGGCTGTTGTGCGCGGCTCCCGACCACCTGGGGGAAGTCGATCACCACCGGGCCGTTCCAGGCGAGGAGCACGTTGTAGGGCGAGAGGTCGCCGTGGATGAGGTCGCACCTCAGCATCCGCACCGCCTGGGCGCGGAGGTCGGCGTAGAGCGCCGCGGCGTGCTCTCGGGCGACGTGGGCGTCGATGAGGCGGGGCGCGGGGTGGCCGGAGGCGTCCACCACCAGCTCCATGAGGAGCACGCCCTCGTAGAACATGACCGGCTTCGGCACCCGCACCCCGGCCGCGTGGAGTGCGTGCAGGGCGTCGGCCTCCTTCGCCTTCCACGCCTCCTCGGCCGCCGCCTGCCCGAAGCGGCTGCCGCGGTCCATGGCGCGCTGGGTGCGCGTGTTGCGCACGCGGCGTCCCTCGCGGTAGGCGACGTCGTTGCGGAAGGAGCGCTCCGCCCGCGCCTTGTAGACCTTGGCCGCCACCAGCTCCTCGCCGTGGCGGACGATCCACAGGTCGGCCTCCTTGCCGCTCTTGAGGCGTGCCACGACCTCGTCGACGACGCCGTCGGCCAGGAGCGGGGCCAGGGGATCCATCATGGGCGGGGGCGAGAATTAGACGACCGGCCCGGGCGGGTCAACGCCGGCCATCGCGGTGCGGGTTCCCCCACGAGCTCGCCGCGGCCCGGCCTCATCTCCGCCCGCGCCTGGGCTTCCAGGACCCCACGAGGATGGGCTTTCTCGCCTCCGGGTGAATCGCAGCGCCGTTCTTCGGAGCGCCGGGGGCTCGGGCGGCACTCCCCGAGCCGGGGCGGCGCGCGCCCTCGCTGCCGTGCGGCGGCCTCGTCGCGGACGGCCGGCGCGTGTGGTGCGGGGGTGGCCGGCGCGCCCGCTCCGCCCCCAGGCCGCCCTGCGGCCCGTCGGCGGCGGTGCGCTGTAGCTCGGCCTGGAAGGTGGCGTGCTCGCGCGGCACCTCGGCCCTGGGGAGCGAGGCCCGGGTGAGCCGCTCGATGGCGAGGAGCAGGTCCTGCTCCTCGGGTGAGGTGAAGGTGGAGGCGCGGCCGCTCGCCGCGGCCCGGGCGGTGCGCCCGACCCGGTGGACGTAGTCCTCGGGAACGTGCGGGAGATCGAAGTTCACCACGTGTCCGATGTCGGCCACGTCGATGCCCCGCGCGGCGATGTCGGTGGCCACCAGCACCCGGTAGGTTCCGTCCTTGAACCCGTCGAGCGCCATGCGGCGCTGCGCCTGCGAGCGGTCGGCGTGGATGCGCGCCACCTTGTGGCCGGCGCGCCCCACCCCCTTCGCCACCCGGTCGGCCCGCCGCTTGGTGCGGGTGAACACCAGGGTGGAGACCTCGTCGCGCTCGAGCAGGGCCAGGAGGAGCGCCAGCTTCTCCTGCTGTGCCGCCAGGAACACCTGCTGGTCGGCGCGCGCGGCGGTGGTGCCGCTGCGGGCCACCTCCACCGCCACCGGGTCGCGCAGGTGCGCGCGGGCGAAGTCGGCCACCTCGCCGCCGGTGGTGGCCGAGAAGAGCAGCGTCTGGCGCACCTTCGGGAGGCGCGCCAGGATGCGGTCGAGCTGGGGCTTGAAGCCCATGTCGAGCATGCGGTCGGCCTCGTCGAGCACCAGGATCTCCAGCCCGCCGAAATCCGCGTGGCCCTGCTGGAGGTGGTCGACCAGCCGGCCGGGGGTGGCGATGACGACGTCGCGCCCCTCCTTCAGCGCAGCCGTCTGCGCACCCATTCCCACGCCGCCGATCACCACCACGCCGTTCACCTGTCGTGCATGGCCGAACCGCGCCAGCTCCTCGCCGATCTGCAGGGCCAGCTCGCGCGTGGGGGCGAGCACCAGGGCACGCGTCCCGCGCCGAGCCCTGCTGACCGGCGAGGCCAGCTTCCCATGGCCCGGCGAGGCGAGCCTCTCCCTGCCCGGTGAGACCGGCTTCTCGCTGGCCGGCGAGGCCAGCCTCTCGATCACGGGGAGCAGGAACGCGACGGTCTTGCCCGTGCCGGTGGCTGCGGTTCCGATGACGTCGCGTCCGGCCAGGGCGGGTGGGATGGCCCGCGCCTGGATGGGCGTCGGCTGCTCGAAGCCGGCCCGCTCCAGGGCGCGGAGCGAGGCGGCGGAGAGCTTCAGATCACCGAAGGCGGAGGGGCGGGAGGGAAGGGTGGATTCGGGTAACGAAGAGGCGGACGGCGATGGCTTCAAGTGGGGTGGTGCTCCTGCGCGGCGCACGGCCGGCGCGGTGAACCAGGCGAAAGATCAGCCGGGCGACGCGCGGGATGAGGCCTCGGGGTGCTGCGGTGCAGGTCGCGACCTCGCTGGCTCGCGCCGGCATGAAGCGACGGCGTCGGCGGGCGATATAGCCGGCGCGGCGAGGGAAGGCAAGGCCGCGGCGGCCGGGAGGCTCTACGCGGCCCCGGGGAGTTCGGTTAGAAGAGGGCCTTCCTCGAAAGCCCGAGAACGCCCATGCCCCCGTACGTGATGTCGATGTTCCGCGTGAGCAAGATGGTTCCGCCCAAGCGGCAGATCATCAAGGACATCTCGCTCTCGTTCTTCCACGGCGCCAAGATCGGGCTCCTCGGCCTGAACGGCGCCGGCAAGTCCACCGTGCTGCGCATCATGGCCGGCGTCGACCACGAGTTCGAGGGCGAGCTCACGCGGCAGGTGAACCTGCGCATCGGCTACCTGCCCCAGGAGCCCCGGCTCGATCCCGCCAAGACGGTGCGTGAAGAGGTGGAGTCGGCCCAGGGCGAGGTGGCGGCGGCCCAGGCCCGGCTGGAGGAGGTCTACGCCGCTTACGCCGCGCCCGACGCCGACTTCGACAAGCTGGCCGAGGAGCAGGCACGGCTGGAGGCGGTGATCGCGGCCGCGGGGGCCGAAACCGGCACCGCCCTGGAGATCGCCGCCGATGCGCTCAGGCTTCCGCCCTGGGAGGCGCGGGTCGAACACCTCTCCGGCGGCGAGAAGCGCCGGGTGGCGCTCTGCAAGCTCCTCCTCTCGAAACCGGACATGCTGCTCCTCGACGAGCCCACCAACCACCTCGATGCCGAGTCGGTGGAGTGGCTGGAGCAGTTCCTCACCCGTTTCCCCGGCACGGTGGTGGCCATCACCCACGACCGGTACTTCCTCGACAACGCCGCCGAGTGGATCCTGGAGCTCGACCGCGGCCGCGGTATCCCGTGGAAGGGCAACTACTCTTCCTGGTTGGAGCAGAAGGAGGCGCGCCTGGAGGTGGAGGCGAAGCAGGAGAGCGCCCGCATCAAGGCGATGAAGCTCGAGCTCGCGTGGGTGCGCCAGAACCCCAAGGCCCGCCAGGCGAAGAGCAAGGCGCGCCTCGCCCGCTTCGAGGAGCTCTCGAGCTTCGAGTACCAGCGGCGCAACGAGACGCAGGAGATCTTCATCCCGGTGGCCGAGCGGCTGGGCGACCAGGTGGTGGAATTCAAGGGGGTGTCGAAGGGGTTCGGCGAGCGCCTGCTCATGGACGACCTCTCCTTCATCGTGCCGCCGGGCGCCATCGTCGGGGTCATCGGCCCGAACGGCGCCGGAAAGTCCACCCTCTTCAAGATGATCACCGGAGACGAGCGGCCCGACCAGGGGGAGGTCGGGATCGGACAAACGGTGAAGCTCGCCTTCGTGGACCAGAGCCGCGAGAAGCTCGACAGCGGCAAGACCGTCTTCGAGGAGCTGTCGGGCGGCCACGACGTCCTCCAGGTGGGCCGCTACGAGATGCCGAGCCGCGCTTACATCGGGCGCTTCAACTTCAAGGGCGCCGACCAGCAGAAGGTGGTGGGCACCCTCTCCGGCGGCGAGCGCGGGAGGCTCCACCTCGCGAAGACGCTCATGACCGGCGGGAACCTGCTGCTCCTCGACGAGCCCTCGAACGACCTCGACGTGGAGACCCTGCGGGCGCTGGAGGACGCGCTCCTCGAGTACGCCGGCAGCGTCCTGGTCATCTCCCACGACCGCTGGTTCCTCGACCGCATCGCCACCCACATCCTCGCCTGCGAGGGCGAGTCGCACTGGAGCTTCTTCGCCGGCAACTACCAGGAGTATGAGGCCGACAAGCGCCGCCGCCTGGGCGAGGAGGGCGCCCGGCCGAGGCGCATCCGGTACAAGCCGATCAGCAGGTGAGGGTCGCGCCGAGGCCGGGCGATCGGCTCAGCTCGAGTAGCCCACCAGGCGGTAGACCACGCGACCGACGACCTCGTGCAACATGTCCTCGCTCAGCGCCAGGGCGGCTCTCCGGGGGAGGAGCCGAGGCGGGAGCTCCGGCTCGTCCTCGATCGCCAGGACGTCCGGCCGGATTCCGAGCCGGCGGAAGCACCCCACCGCGCGCTCGACGTGCGCTGCGCTGGTCACGAGAAGGACCGACCGGAATCCGCGCTCCGTCAGCACGCGCGACGAGTCCACCGCGTTCTCCCGGGTGTTGCGGCTTCGCGTCTCCAGCAGGACCCGATCTCGCGGCACGCCGAGCGAGACGAGGCGGGAGGTGAGGTGGCGAGCGCCCGCCTCGCTCAGCCGGCCGGAGTGAAGGAGGTAACGCGCCTTGCCTTCCAGCACGGCCTCGACCGCAGGGGCCAGGCGCTCGGGGGAGCCCCCGAGGACGACCGCGACGTCGTACACCACGCCCGGCCGCATGGTCGTGCGCCCCGAGGAGCTGACCGCGCTCTCCAGCGTGATTCGCCACCGGCGGAAGGTCGAGTGCGCCCAGCAGGGCGCAGGCCACCAGCGCGGCCGCCAGCAGGAGCCGCCCGGGTCGCGCCACCCGGCTCGCGGCGAAGGCCGCGCCCAGGAGGAGAGCGACCCAGATGGCGGGGCCCGCGAGGGACCAGAGGAGCTTGGAGAGAGGGAAGAACACTGAGCCAAGTATAAAAGCGCTGCCTCCGAGTTCCTTCCTCCCGCAGCTTTTACAGAATCCAAGAAAGCGATGGACTCCGGAAGGACCACCACAACGATGACCCATCGCCGCTGGGGAAAAATACTATAGGATTCTGGTTGTTGGCGAGGTCACCTGGCGCTCTCGGCCTGCGCGGGCTCCATTCCTGAGGCAAGCTCGCGGGACGCAGAAAGCACGACCTGAACCAGCGTGGCGCAACGGCGTGTCCCTTGAGGTAGAGGCCCGATGAAGGTACAGCGACCCCAGCCAGAGCCGGAACCGCTTATCCAATTAGGAGGGATTCCGAGCAGGACGGCGAGCCGGCCCAACCAGTTCTCGCCCCCCTCACGGGGGGTGAGCTGCTCGACGAGGGGTCGGGGCTACGTGAGTTCTTCGCGACGTTGTTCGCTGCCCGGTGGCTCATCCTGGCCTTTGAGGTCGCAGGATTGTTGGCGGGCTTCCTCTACGCTTTCCTGGCGACACCCGTCTACCAGTCGGAGATCGTCCTCCAGTTTGCGGAGAAGGCGAGGCCCCCGGGCGGGATCGCGGGGCTCGCCGAGTTCGACTCGCGGACCATCGCCGAGAACGAGGTCGAGATCGTCAGGTCGCGTTCCGTGATCGGGCAGGTGGTCGATATTCTGCACCTGGATCTGCGCGTGGAGCCCCGCTACTTCCCGCTCATCGGTGCAGCGCTGGCTCGACGGTGGCCCGGGTCGTCGCCACTCGGTGTCGGGCCGTTCGCCCGAGGCGACGAGCGCATCCGCGTCCAGTCCTTCGAGGTACCCCCCTCGCTCGAGGGGACGCCCTTCACGATCGTGGCCGCCGGCGGCCACGGGTACGACCTCATGGACCCGAGTGGCGCCCGCCTCGGCTCCGGGGAGGTGGGCGTGCCCACCAGGGCGACGACGACGCCTGGCCGCGCGCCTGCGGTGAGCATCCTCGTATCCGAGCTCTCGGCGCGGAAGGGCACGGAGTTCACGGTTCGGCGACTGAATCGCGTCCAGGCCATCGAGGATCTCCGCAAGGCGCTGACCATCCCCGAGAAGGCCAGGAAGCTCGACGCCAACGTCGTCCCCCTCGTGCTCGAGGGGAGCGACCCGGAGCTTTTGGCCACCACGCTCAACAGCATCGCCACGAACTACGAGCAGCAGAGCCGCGAGCGCAAGTCCCGGGACGCCGCGAAGACGATGGAGTTCATCGCCGAGCAGCTTCCCAGGCTTCGCTCCAAGGTGGAGGGCGCGGAGGGAGTCCTCGCCAGGAGCGGCAACCTCGATGCCGACGCCGTCGCCCTCGAGAAGCGGAACGTGCTCGAGCGCTTGCAGGCCATCGAGCGGGAGGTATCGTCCGTCGAGCTCGTCGCGGCCGAGGCGAAGCAGCGCTACACCTCCCAGCATCCGGTGATGGTCGCCACGCGCAGAAGCTGGCGCGGCTGGCCGCGGAGCGGGAGACCGCCCGCGCCCGTCTCAAGCCTTGCAGAAGGACGAACTCCAGTCGTCGCGGGTCTCGCGCGAGCTGAAGGGCTCGAGCGACGTCTACGCAGAGTTGCTCGGAAAGTTCCAGGAGCTCCAACTCCTGGTGAACGACTCCAGCGCGGGGAGCGTCCGGATCGTCGACAGGGCGTTCGTGCCTCCCGCCCCCGTGAGTCCCGCCCCGGTGAAGGCGCTCTCGCTCTCGCTCGTGCTCGGGATGGGCCTCGGGGTCGCGATGGCCTTCACCCGGCGGGCCCTGTCGAGAAAAGGGGCCGAAGACCCCGAGCTCATCGAGCGCGAGGTCGGCATCCCGGCCTACGGGAGCATTCCGCACAGCTTCGCGCTGGCCAAGCACGGCTCGCCGGGGCGCCAGAAGCACCAGTGAACGCTTCCCGTCCTGGCCAAACTCGACCCCCACGATCCCTCGGTCGAGTCCATCCGCAGCCTCGGCACCAGCGTGCGCTTTGCGCTCGGGAGCGCGAGGAACAACGTGGTCGCCATCACGGGCCCCAGTCCGGAGATCGGAAAGTCGTTCGTGAGCGTGAACCTGGCGCACGTCCTGGCGGAGACGGGGAGCCGGGTGCTGCTCATCGACGCCGACCTGCGGCGTGGCCTGGTGCACTTGCACTTCGGCGCCGAGAAGGCCCCCGGACTGTCCGACCTCATCCGTGGCACGGCGAACGTGGCCGAGGTGATGCACCGGACGTCTGACAACCTGGTCTTCGTCCCGATGGGAGAAGTCCCGCCGAACCCCACGGAGCTGCTTGGCTCGGCGGGATACGCGACCATCGTGACGAAGCTGTCGGCTGAGTTCGACATCGTGCTCATCGACACGGCTCCCGTGCTGGCGGTGACCGATGCCGTACTCGCGCTCCGTCCGGCCGGGACGACGCTGCTCGTGCTCCGGGCGGGTGAGCATCACCTGCGGGAGATCGCGACGACGGTGAAGCGCATGTGGCAGAACGGGGTACAGCCCCACGCCTTCGTCTTGAACGACGTGATGCCGGGAACGGTCGGAAACCTCGGCACCGACTACAGGTATCACTACCAGTACGACTATCCGTGATGGGGGCCCTTCGGCCGAGGGCGCACGGCTCGGGTTGTGGACGCGCAGCCCAGGCGAAGGGAGCGCCGATGGTCGGGGCTGGTGCGGCGTGGCGCTCGCGGGTCGTCGCCTGGCATTGGGGCACTGCGCTCCTTCTCCTCCTCGCGCTCGGGTTTGCGCTCCTGCGGCTCGGGTGGCTAGGTGCGGATCCGTCGCTCTACCTGGTCGAGGACGTCTTCACCGACGAGGGGTGGTACGCCCAGAACGCGCGCAATCACGCGCTCTTCGGCCGCTGGGTGATGGACGAGCACAACCCGGCCCTCGTACTGTGTCCCCTGCACACGCTGCTCCTCAGGGCGAGCTACGCGAGCTTCGGCGTCTCGTTCTGGAGCACGCGCCTCACGGGGGCGGTGGCGTCCGCCCTGACCGTGGGGCTCGTTGCATGGGGCCTACGGAGCCGCCCGCGAGCGGCCGCGCTGGCTGCCGCGCTGGTGGCCACTCAGCCCCTCCTCTTCTCGCTTTCGCGGGTCGCCTACTGCGAGTCGCTCCAGCTCTTCTTCGTCACCGCGACCTGGGCCCTGCTGTCCGGCGAGCGGCGAGGATCCTGGAACTGGTTCCTCGCCGGGTCGGCGTCGGCCCTCGCCGTCCTCTCCAAGGCGAGCGCGCTCTATGCCCCCCTGCTCGCCGCCAGCGCGCCGTTCCTCCTGCGCGGCTGGCGCCCCCGGCGCCGCACGCTCGGCGAGGTGGGCCTGGTCGTGGCGGGCGGGCTCGTCGCGACGCTCCCCTTCGCCGTCTTCGAGTGGCCTCTGCTCGACGTGCTGAGGGTGGAGCTCGCGCGCGAAGGGGGGAGCACCCTCTCACTCCTCCCGCGCGGGCCTGCCCTGCTCGCGGTCCTCGGTCTCTGGCAGGGCGGGGTGCACCCCGGCTTCTGGGCCGGGATCCTCGGCTCGGTGGCGTTGGCGGGCGCCGTGGCCTCGCGACAGCTCGTCACCCGGCCCGCGGAGAAGCAGGAGCATGGCGCGCCGCGCGTGGCCGGTGCCTGGATCGCCCTGTCGCTCCTCGCGCTCGCGTGGCACCACACCATCGCGCTGCAGGAGCGCTACTGGGCGAACCTGCTCGTCCCGCTGGCCTGCCTGGTGGCGCTCGGCGTGGAGCCGCGCGTCCCCGCGCTCGCCCCCCGCGCCGCCGTGCGCTGGTCCGCCGCGCTCGCGCTCGCCTTTGGCCCCGCGCTGGCGCTGCGTACGGCCGTGTTTCTGGCCTTGCCGGGCCCGCCGCAGGGGGGCACCGCGCCGCGTCTCCCGGGCGAGATCTCGGCGGCGGTCGCGCTCGTGCTCCTTGGCCTCCTGGCGATCGCCTTCCACCGGCTGCGGTTGCCGGAGAGGCTCGCCCGGGTGGGCCCGCTCTGGCCTTCGCTGGCCTGGGCCGCGGTGATCGGGGGGGCGGTCGCGTCGTCCGGCGTGGTGGCCCGGCCCACCTACACGGTGCGTGACGCGGCCCACGCCCTCGCGGCGCGCTCGGCGACCGAGGTGCTCACCGGCAGCGTCGCCGACACCCTCGCCCTGGAGACGCCCTTCTTCGCCTTCGAGCGCCGCGACCTCGCGACCTGGCGCATGGGGAGCGGCTGGATCAACGAGGACTGGCGCAAGCTCGGTGCGACCCTGTGGATCGGCTACCGGGCCGACGAGGAGCCGCCGGACGCGCGATCGGTCCTGGAGGCCGTCTACCCGGTGTGGCCGGACCGCGCCGGCCGGGAGCGCATCCTCCTCCGCGTTTACCGGCTTCCTCACTGAGCGAGGGGCACTCGAGCTCGCGCAAACTCATGCCAGCGCGAGGGGAAGGGTGCCCTTCCGCCCCAGGCCGCGCACGCGAGCTATTCCTGCGCGATCGGGAAAGCTGGGTTCCCTCCCCGGTGGCCCCGCGCCGTTCTGCGCTGCGCGGGGGATGCGCGGGCCTCGGTCCTTCCCGCTGACCCGATGGCCTGGGGCGTTCTTGGTCTGGCGACGCCCGTGGCGCAGCGGTGTGCATCCGCCTACCATCGCCGGTGACTGCGGGAAGAAGGCCAAGCAACCCGCGTCTCCTCCATCCAGGGTGATCCACGAGATGAGCGGACAAACGAACGAGGTCGACCGCGTCGGCGCTGGAGCGCCGTGGCGCAACGTCGTGGCGCGCATAGGTGACTTACGGGCAATGAAGCCATTGGCACTGCTCTTGGCGCTGCTCCCGGCCCCTGTCGATGCTCACTCAACTCCAGGTTCACGGCCCATGCCCCCGAGACCGGCTGCATCGGCCTCGCGACCGAGCACGGGCGGGGGCATCGCACCGCCCGGGGTTGAGCTCTTCGTGTCCACCAGGGGTGACGATGGCGGACCTGGCACGCTGGCGAGGCCCTTCAGGACGCTGGAGCGAGCCCAGGCGGCGGTGCGCGCGCTGAAGCGAGCGGGGGCGCTCCCGGTGGGGGGCGTCCGCGTCACCCTCCGAGGCGGCATCTACTGGAGGAGAAGCACGCTCGCGTTCTCGCGAGAGGATTCGGGTTCGAGAGATCGACCGGTGACGTGGCGCGCCAGACCTGGGGAGGTCGTCCGCCTGAACGGCGGCGAGCGGGTGACCAGCTGGTCCAAGGTCGGGCCGCGTGACCCCAACAGGGCTCGCATCCGCAGCCCCGCTCGGCTCTACCGGGCCAGGGTGAAGCTGCCCCGGGCGGATGGATCCTTGCCGGGGAGCGGTCGCCCCTTCGCGGAGCTCTTCTATGACGGGCGCCCGATGGAGCTCGGCGCCTGGCCGAAGCACGGGTGGGCGGGGGCCCGGGTCGACGGCACGCGGCTTGCGAGCGTCGCGGCGTTTCCCCGGACACGCTGGGTGAACCCTCGCGCGCTCGACGAGGTGAACCGCCCCTGGGCACACCTCTACGTCAACGCCTACAAGGATCGGCTCCTCCGGATCGCCGCATGGCCGGAGGATGAGAACGCCGTGGAGCTGGGGGACGCGAGCCCGACCTCGGACCCCCAGGCGGTCTGGCGGATGGTCAACCTGCTCGAGGAGGTGACCGAGCCGGGAGAGTACTGGCTCGACCGGGAACGGGGGCTCCTCTACTTCCAACCGCCTGGCGGACGCGCACCTGGCAGCGAAGGGGAGGCGGTGGTCTCGTGGCTGGCCGAACCGCTCCTGCGGCTCGACCCGAGCTCCGGCCATCTCCGCTTCGAGGGGCTCGCCTTCGAGTCGGGCCAGCGCGACCTGGTCCTCGTCCGCGGTGAGGGGCACGTCTTCGAGCGCTGTACCTTCCGCAACGCCGCGGGCGACGGGCTCGTCCTCTTCGGCGAGGGGCACCGCGTGGAGCGGGCCCAGGTCTACGGGCTGGGGAGCCTCGGGATCGTGGTGGCCGGCGACAGTCGTGGAATCACCATCAGCGACACCGAGGTACACCACGTGGGCCGCTACCTCCACAACTGGAGCTCCGGGGTGGCCCTGGGCGGAGACGAGCAGACCCTGCGGAACTGCGCGCTCCACGATCTCCCGTGGTCGGCGATCTCGCTCGGGGCGCGCCACTCCGTCATCGAGCTGAACGAGTTCTATGCGACGCAGCAGGTGGGGTGCGACAGCGGCACCATCTACGGCGGCGGGGACGACATGGAGACGGTGATTCGCTACAACCACTTTCATGATGTCCCGCGCGCCCCACCGCCCTGCCTTCACCCTCGCGCGGCCGTCTATTTCGACACGGATCCTGGCGCCCCCACCGACGCGTCGGGCTTCCTCGTCGAAGGGAACCTCATCGAGCGGTACGGCGACGGAGCTCCTGGTGGCGCTCCCGGCAAGGGTACGGGAATCATCAACAAGGGGAGCGACAACGTCTTCCGCCACAACCTGTTCGTGAACGTGGACGTCCCGTATGCCGCCGGGTATCGCGGGGTCTCTGGCCGCGTCGATCGGAATCAGGCGTGGAAGACAGGAGCGCTGCTCCCGCCGGGAAACCTAGAGCGGGAGCCGAGCCTTCCCGGCCCGGTGCGCGGGCGCACGCCGACAAGGGCGGGCTCCATCGCGGTGGCCGGCACCCCGGACGCGATCCCGCTCGACAGGATCGGGATCCGCTGAGGCGCTGGGTCAGCGCCCAGCAAGTGCCTTCGCCCTCGCTCCGGCCCGGCCCAGCCACCGGAGTGGCGCGCGGGGGAATCCGCTCGCGAGGCAGAGCAGCCGGTAGCGTCCGTCCGGCGTGAAGCTCTGGCGCCAGAGGCGAAGTAGGACACGCGCCTCCTCCGGCTGCCCCCGCGCCAGGAGCCGCTCGATTTCGTTGAGCCCGATTCGGCCCACGTGCAGCCGGGCCGAGCGCTTCACGCGGTCCGGAAGGTCGGGGCTCCGCTCCAGCGACTCGAGGCTCGGCAACAGGGCCTGAGCGCTCGAGCCCCGCTTGCGCTCGCAGGCGCGATTCGAGGCCTCGCAGTGCCAGACGACGGAGCGGCCAGGGTCGAACGCGACCTCGAACCGCGCCGCGAGGCGCATCCACATGTCGAGGTCCTCGCCGAAGGCGAGGCCCACCCGGAACGTCCCGACCGTCGCAAAGGCCTGGCGGCGCACTACCGTGGAGGAGGGGAGGTTCAGCCCGGCCGTCTGGAAGTAGTCGGGGACGAGCCCGTCGAAGCGGCGAGGCAGGCCGGCGATTCGCGCGGGCGCCCGCCTCCCACCACCCATGTCCACCAGATAACCAACCGTGAAGACACCGGCTTGGGGGTGACGCGCCATGAGCCGCGCCACCCGCTCCAGGAAGTCCGGGAGCCACTCGTCGTCGGCGTCGAGGAAGGCGATGGCGGGCGCGGTCGCGCGAGCGATCCCCGCGTTGCGCGCCGCCGAGACGCCGGCGTTCGACTGGGTCAGGAGCCGCAGGCGAGGATCGTGGATCGCCTCCACCGCGGCGCGACTGCCGTCGGTGGACCCGTCGTCCACCACCAGGAGCTCGAGCTCGCCGAGCTGCTGGGAGAGGACCGAGGTCACGGCGCGCGCCACCTCCCGCTCCTTGTTCCAGAGGGGCATCACCACCGTGAAGCGGGGCGCGGCACTCATGAGAGGGGCTCCGGAGCTGGGTCCACCGACGCCCGTCCGACCCGGACCACCCGAAGGGTGACGGTCACGAGCATCGCGAAGAGCGCTGCGTCGGCGGAGAGGTGCGCCAGGGCGCGGCCCACCGCGCCGTACCCGCGCAGGAGCAACATCGCGCCGACCAGCGTGACCCCGTAGGAGAGAAAGCCGGCGAGCACCCCGCGGGGCCGATCGGCGCTGAGCGCCACCGCGCGCATGGCGTTCGAGACGTTCGCCAGCGCGGCCGAGGAGAGCAGGATGGCGAGCACGTCGTAGCGACCCCGGAATCCCTTCCCGTAAAACGCCATGATGAGGGGGGCGCACAAGCCGAGGCTCGCCGAGATGGCCAGGGAGAGGCCGCCGATGCCGAGGAGCGACCGTCGCGTGAAGCGGGAGAACCGCGCGGGGTCGCCGGCGGTGCGGAGCCCCGCGCTGACCGGCAGGAGCGCGGAGGTGACCAGCGATGGAAGGGCCATGGCCACCACCATCCAGTCCACCGAGGCAGCGAAGACGCCCATCTCGGCATACCCGCCCGGCTGCCGGACCAGGAGCGCGTTGGCCGCCCAGGTCGCGGGCGGTGAGACGAGATCACAGAGGAGCAGCACCGCCGAGAAGCGCCAGAGGACGGAGACGTCCGCGCCGGAGCCCGTCCGGCAGCGCACGATGCCCCGCCTGGCGCACTCTCCCTGCACCGCCAGGGCTCCCAGCCCCAGCCCGACCCCGGCCGTCAAGACCAGGCCCAGCAGCGCCCCGCGCATGCCCCAGGCGAGCGCCAGGGAGCAGGTGACCGGGAGGCCGATCATGCCGCGGATGAGGTTCACGCGCGCGATGGCACGAAACGCCTCCAGTCCCGCGAGCGCACCGTTCTGCACGACCGCCAGCACGCCGAAGAGGAGGAGACCCGACCCGATGCGCAGGTCACCCGCCAGGGAAGGCTCCTTCAGCGCCGCCCCTGCGATGGGACCGGCCAGCAACAGGACCGCGCCGGTGAGGGTGACCGAGACCGCGGCTGCACCGGCAGATGCGAGCCACAGGACGCGGCCGGCGCGCGCAGGGTCCACCTCGCGCGCTGCTGCAACGTGCTTGGTGACCGTCAGGCTGAGGCCCGTGCCAACCGCCGCGAACATTCCGACGGTGCTTCGGACGATCCCCAGTCGCCCATAGCCGCCGCTTCCCAGGAGGCGGGCTACGAGGACCAGGGTGGCGAGGCCCAGCCCCTGCGAGGCTATCGAGCCCGCTGCCGACCACATGACGCCTCTCGCGAAGCGTCGCCCCAGGGTCCCCTGCGGCAGGAGCGCGAGGAGGCGTTCGCGCCAGCTCATCGGGCCCCGACGGTCGAGGCCGCGCCTTCCCAATCTCGCACGAGGACGGGCCGGTGACCTTCATGCGCGGTCGGGCCCCGAACGGTTTCCCAGCTCACCCTGCTCTCCTTATCACCTGTCGCGCCCGAGCGGACCTGGGAGGAGGGTTGCCGCAAAGGGAGGGATACGGTCTCGCTTCACCATCTGCCTTCAACCAGGATCCGCGGCGAAGCCTACAGCCGGAAGCCGATCTGGGCGAAGGGGATGACCTCGGAGCTGCCGGTCACGACGAGGGTGCCGTTCGACCGGTTGGCGAGGTTCCCTCCCGCTTCGTCGAGGAAGCCGGGGTCCTGGGTGACGTTGCCCGCCGGAAGCGTAATCTTCGCGACCCAGGCCTGGTTGCCGGTACAGGCGGAGGTGGTGGCATAGGTGCCCCACTGGTAGGGGTCGTCCACGCGGGCGAAGACGTTCCCGGAAGCTGTTGCCGGAGCCCTTGTTGATGATGGCCGCGGTCATCCCGTAGTTCGACGGCGGCGCCCCGTCGCCGTACCGGTGGAAGAGGTTTCCGTGAACGTCGAGACCGGTCGTGTCGGGCCCGCCGGGGTTCGCATCGACGTAGATGCCGGTGAGCGAGTAGTACCAGGGCGCGGCCGGGCGGGGCACGTCATGGAAGTAGTTGTGCCGGATCTCGGTGGCCGCGTTCAGGCCCGAGGCGAAGATGGTGCCCGAGTCGCCGCCCTCCTGCTGGGTGGCATAGAACTCGTTCAGCTCGATGAGCGAGGCCGTCGCGTGGTAGTCGATGGCGGCCCAGGGCAGGTGGTGAATCACGTTGTGCCGGATGGCGTGGCCGCTGCCGGAGATGGCCATGCCGGCCATGCCCCGGTGCAGGTAGCGCGCGATGCGGTGCACCTCGTTGTAGCTCAGGGTGACGCTGCTCGCGGTGTCCCTTAGGACGAGGCCGAGGGTGCCGAGCCCCTGGAACACGGAGCGGTCCACCAAGTGCCCCGACCCGGCCATGATGAGGCCGGCCCCGGCCGAGTCGCGGAACCGGCAGCTCCCGAACGTGATGCTCTGGCTGCCGGCGTCCACGTAGACCATGTCGCCCTGCGTCGCCTCGAAGGTGAGACCGCGGAACTGGATGTTGCTCGCCGTGCTGTCCACCCAGAGCAAGAAGCCGGTGCGCTCCGAGACGATGGCCTCGCTGCCGCTCAGGTCCGGGTCCACGTCGTCCGGCGGCCGGAAGTAGACCACCCCCGCCAGCCGGTCGATCCAGTACTCCCCGGGCTGGTCCACCTCCTCGAGGAGGTTGGTGGCGTACCACACCGCCTGGGAGTCGAGCGGCGCGGTGCTGCTCTGCAGGGTGATGCGGTTCCCGGAGACTCCGTCGATGCGGAGGAGCTCGTCGCGGTAACCGTTGGTGTTCACGTAGGCGAAGGGGCGATTGGCGGTTGCGAGCGCGGTTGCGCTCGCCCAGTCGTGGGCCGGCAGGGCCGCGCTGCTCACGAGGCTCACCCCGCTTCCGGTGATCGCTGCGAGCCCACTGTTCGGCCACCGCCCGAGCCGCATGGGCTCCCCGTCATAGAAGAGCTCCGCCGAGGGCGAGCCCGGTGTCCCGTAGAAGGCGATGCCGAGCGACGCCTTGTAGAGCGTGGCCGGGGCGTGAATGCGGCCCCAGTTGGCGTCGCCGGAGGTCACCGCGGTCCAGCCGGTGATGCGCTTGCCGCCGCTGAGCCGCACCGTCTCTCCGGGGTAGGCCCGCCAGATGACCGGCCGGTCCGCCGAGCCCGAGTCGGCGCTCGTCTGCAGGAGCTGGCTCGTCATCCGGTAGGTCCCGCCCCGCAGGGTCACCGCCACGCCCTTCGCTGGTAGCCCCGCCGCCCTGAGCGCCCGGACCGCGGCCTGCGCCTTCCCCAGCGTGGCGAACGGTTTCGCCTGCGTCCCCGGGTTGGTGTCGCTCCCCCCAGGCGAGACGAAGTACTCCGCACCCACCACCGCCGGCGCTGGCCCCGGCGGCGGAACGGTCGGCGTCGGGTCGGTCGGTGAAGGGTCGGTCGGTGAGGGGTCGGTCGGTGAAGGGTCGGTCGGTGAAGGGTCGGTCGGTGAAGGGTCGGTCGGTGAAGGGTCGGTCGGTGAAGGGTCGGTCGGTGAAGGGTCGGTCGGTGAAGGGTCGGTCGGTGAAGGGTCGGTCGGTGAAGGGTCGGTCGGTGAAGGGTCGGTCGGTCCGGGTGCGAGGATAGACGGACCCACTCCGGTCTCTCCGGGACCACTCGACCCGCACGCCGTCGCTGCGGCGACGAGTCCGAGCCCGAGGAGCAGCCACTGACGCATCATCCGACCTCTCACGCTCGAGCCCTGGGCGGGCTCGTGGTCATGCAAGCAAGAACGGGCGGCGCCCTCGGCGCTCGCGGGCAAAGCACACGCCATCGTCACGACCCAAAGATTAGTGCTGATCATTCCTGGTCGTGTCAATGTCTGCCAATGTGGTGCGCCAATCTGGTGACGCCACGGCACCGGCTCGCCCAGCTCCTCACGGCAGAGAGGGGACGGTGGGAGCGGTGAGAGAGCCACCCTGCGCTCCAGGCGGGGCACGCACGGTGCAGACCGAGGCATCTCGGGCTAAGTCCCTGCAAATGATGGCGCGCGTGGTGCTCATCGAGGGCTGCGACTTCGAGACGGCCCCGAGGGGTGGTCAACTGACCTTCGCGCGCCAGCTCATCGCCACGTTCGGGCGGCGGCTGGCGCTGGTGGGCTGGACCGCCGAGCCCCATCGGATCGGCCGGTGGACGGAACGGCGCATCGGCACCACCACCTACGACTACTTCGCGATCGGGATGAGCGAGGCCACCCGCAAGCCCGTCCTCCCGGCGCGGCTCGCGGTCTACCTGCTCCTCCGGAGGTGGAAGCGCGCCATCCTGGAGGGGGGGGCGCGCCACGCCCTGATGTCGCCCCCGAGGTGCTCCTCGCAGTGAGCGGGTGGGGCTGGGAGAGCATCTGCTTCAAGTTCTCGGGGGTGGCGAACCCGCTGGAGCGGGCGCGCTACCGCGGGGCGCGGCTCGCCGCCCCCCTCTTCGACCGCGCGCTCTTCGCGGCCCTCGCCACGGTCGGACCATCCTGGCGGCGGCCGACGACGCGGCGCTCGCCGGGCTGGTGGCTCGCTCCCGCGGGATGCTCGCGCGCGAGCGGCTCCAGCCGTGGCCCACCTTCGTCGACACGGAGCTCTTCACGCCTCCGGCTCCACGGGTCAGCCAGGTCGAGTGCAGCTCCACCGCGGCGCCCGTGGTGGTGAGCTGTGGCCGGATCAATCGGATGAAGGGGTGGGAGCTGGTGCTGAAGAGCTTCGAGCAATCTTCCGGAGAGACCATCACCCGGAGGCGAGGCTGGTCTTCGTCGGCGATGGGGAGGACCGGCTAGCGCTCGAAGTACGGATCGCCGGCGCGGGCCTCGGCGCGAGCGTTTCGATTACCGGTGCCGTCGATTCACCCTCGGTGGCCGCTCACCTCCGCGAGGCCGATCTGGTGGTGGCAGGATCGCTCGTCGAGGGGTGGCCGACGGCCATCGTCGAGGCGCTCGCCTGCGGTAAGCCGGTGGTCACCACCGAGGTGAGCGGCGCGCGCGAACTCGTCCTCGACGGGCGCAACGGCTTCGTGGTGACCGAACGTGAGCCGGAGCGCTTCGCGCGGGCGATGCTCGACGCCCTGTCGCTCCCGGGCGCGGGCGCCCTCGGCGTCGAGATCGCCCGCCGCCATGCGCTGAGCACGCTCGGGCCGCGGCTCGGCCGACTGTGGGCGCCGCTCGCCCCGGCCGCGCCGGGCGGAGCGCGTGCCGCCAACGGCTGACCCCATCGGGGCCAGCCGTCGGGTCGTCCACTACTGGCGGAAGCCGATCTGGCCGAAGGGGATGACCTCGGAGCTGCCGGCGACCGACCAGGGTACCGTCGGATCGGTTGGCGAGGTTCCCGCCGGCCTCGTCGAGGAAGCCGGGGTCCTGGGCGACGTTCCCGGAGGGCAGCGATGGTCTTTGTCACCCAGGCCTGGTTCCCGGTGCAGGCGGAGGCGGAGGCGTAGGTGCTCCACTGGTAGGGGTCGTCGACGCGGACGAAGACGTTGCCGTGGAAGCTGTTGCCGCTAGCCCTTGTTGATGATGGCAGCGGCCATCCCATACTTGCGCAGGGCGGCACTCCGTCGCCGTAGCGATGGACGATGTTCCCGTGCACCGTTGAACCCGGTGGAGTCGGGACCGTCCCGGTCGGTCTCGATGTACGACGCCGCCCCGGGAGTAGTACCAGGGGGCGGCGGGCGCGGCACGTCGTGGAAGTAGTTGTAGCGGATCTCGGTCGCCGCGTTCTGGGCGCCGAGGCATGATGGTGCCTGAGTCAGCCGCCCTGCTGCTGCGTGGCGTAGAACTCGTTCAGCTCGACGACGGAGCCCCTCGCGTGGTAGTCCAGGGCCGCCCACGGCAGGTGGTGGAAGACGTTGTGACGGATGGCTGTGGCCGGTGCCGCGAGACGGCCATGCCGGCGATGCCGCGGTGCAGGTAGCGCGCGATGTCGGTGCACCTCGTTGTAGCTCAGGGTGATGTTGCTGGCGGTGTCCTTCAGGACGAGCCCGATGCTACCCGAGCCCGTGGAACACGGAGCGGTCGACGAAGTGCCCCGACCCGGCCATGATGCAGGCCGGCGCCGGCCGAGCTTGCGGAACCGGCAGCCGCCGAACGTGATGTTGTGGCTGCCGGCGTCGACGTACACCATGTCGCCCTGGGTCGCCTCGAAGGTGAGGCCCTGGAACTGGATGTAGCTCGCGGTGTTGTCCACCCAGAGCAAGAAGCCGCGGAGCTCCGAGACGATGGCCTCTGCCCCGCTCGAGCGTCGGGGTCCATGTCGTCCGGGGGCCGGAAGTAGACCACCCCCGGCGACCCGGTCGATCCAGTACTCGCCGGGCTGGTCGACCTCCTCGAGGAGGTTGGTCGCGTACCACACGGCCTGGGAGTCGAGGGGGGCGTGCGCTCTGCAGGGTGATCTGGTTGCCCGAGACGGCGTCGATGCGGAGGAGTTCGTCGGCAAACCGTTGGTGTTCATGTAGGCCAATGGTCGGTTGGCCGCGGGAAGCGCGGCGGCCGCGCTCCACCCGTGCGCCGGGAGGGCCGCCGTGCTGGTCAGAGGTGGTGCCGCTCGCCGGTGAGGGCGGCCAGGCCGGTGCCATTGGGCCAGCGGCCGAGCTGCATGGGCTCGCCATTGTAGAAGAGCTCCGCGGAGGAGGTGCCGACGGTGCCGTACGCGGCGAGACCCAGGGACGCCTTGTAGAGGGTGGCGGAGCTGTGCACCCGGCTGCAGTTGGCGTCGCTGCTGGTCACCGCCGTCCAGCCGGTGATACGCGGCCGCCGCTGAGCCGCACCGTCTCACCGGGGTAAGCCCGCCAGATCACGGGCCGGTCGACGGTTCCCGACTCCGCGCTGGTCTGGAGTAACAGGCTGGTCCGCCTATACGTGCCCCGCGCAGCGTCACCGCGACGCCGCCGGCGAGCCCGGACGCCTTGAGCGCCCGCACCGCGGTCTGAGCCGCCCCAGCGTCGCGAACGGCGCGCCAGCGTCCCGGGGTTGGTGTCGTCCCGCGCGGCGACACGAAGTACTCCGCGCCGACCGCCGCCGGCCCGGGCCCCGCCGGCGGACGGTCGGCGAGGGCGTGGGCGGCGAGCTGCCGCCCGCCCCGCCGGTCAGGTAGACGCTGTTACGGAACGAGCCACCACAGAGCTGCGATGGCTTGGCCCGGCACGCGACGTTGCATTCCGTCTCGCTCGTGAGCGTGTAGGCGAGCGCGTTGCCGCCCCAGCATTCGCCATACTGGAGCCCGGCATAAGCGAGGTTCCTCGCCTTGGCGGCCGCCACGCAGCTCTCGACCGTGGCGCCCCGAGGAGGCGAGCGCGACCGGCAGCGCGCGGGTCACCCCGTCCGTGTAGCAGCCCGCGTAGCCAGCCGTCGGGGCAGGCGCCGCAGATGTGGCGTAGACACTCACCCGCAGCGAGCCGCCGCATATTTCTGGCTGGGTCGGACCGGCAAGCCATGCTGCAATCGGCCTCGGCCGCGCGGGCGGCGCCGAGCGAGCCGCCTCCCCACACTCGCCGCCGTACTCGAGCCCGGCGTAGGCGAGACCCTTCGCGGCGGCGGCTGCGATACAGCTCTCCGCCGTGGCGTGCGCGCCCGCGAGCAGGGTCGGTAGCGTGCGCGCGCTCGCGCTGTCCACGTAGCAGCCGGCGTAGCCGGTCGTCACCAGGTCCGACCCGCGTGACGCCGGGTTCAGGACGGCATCCTGAAGGTCGGTCTCGGCGCCGCCACAAGCCGCCGCGAGAGCAAGGGTCAGGAATCCAGCATACTTCCAGGGCAATGGCATCTCGGTCTCCAGAGGTGGCTTCGCAGCGATCGCACGAGCAGGAGGGGGGCCGTCCACCCGGCGGCCGAACGATCGCCTCCCGTGTCCCTTAGATGAGGGACAAGCGAGCTGTCAACGTGCGCCGTTGTAAGGATTTCAGGATGTTGAGCCGTGGCGCGGGATTACCAGGATTGCGCTCTTCCGGAGGGTCCGGCTCCAAGGGAAAGGCCGAGAGCTGTGCGTCCGTGACCCACGCCGCTGCTCCTCGGTGAACTCCTGCCCGGCCAGCCACCCGAAGAGCGCGAAGGCCGGGGCGAAGGTCGGGTCGACCGCCCCCCCCCGCGGCGAGCTCCATGACGACGAGCCCGCCCACCGCCATCAGCAAGGTCCCCTGGGGAGCGCCTCGCGCCTTCATCGTGAGCCCCAAGAGGCGAACGTGGAGCCAGAGAAAAAGCGCGCCTCCCACCGCGCCGAGCGCGAACACGATGTCGATCCAGTCGTTATGGGACCCGATGGCAGACCCGGAAGTGCGCTCCAGGAGGCTCTGGATGGACCGAACCCCTCGCCGAGGAGCGTGTCGATCGCCCCCCGGCTCACGATGCGATCGAGGACGATTCGCTGAAACTCTTGCGCCCCGAGCCCGTTCCCCCGCTCGCGAAGTCGAGATTGGTGAAGCGGCCGGCCAGTTCCCGGCCGAGCGGAGTGCTCGCCACCACCGCGGCGACCACTCCGAGGGAGACGAGGATGATCACCGCGGAACGGCGTGCGGCGCGGGTCCCTCGCGCCAGCGCGGCATGAGCGACGAAGATGCCGAGCGCCAAGGCCGTGGCGAGGAGCGCCGACCGCCGCTGGGTTCCGGCGATGGAGATGACGGTCAGCGCGGCCCCCAGCGCGTCGACTGGCCTGAACGGCTCCCGCAGAAAGAAGATGGGAAACGCTGCGAACAGGCTGGCGGCGATGATGGCGGGCTCGCCGGTCAGGCCCGGGAAGTCGAAGGCGCCCCCGTAGGAGGAGGCCACACCGAGGGCCCGTCCGGCCGCCTGCGAGGCGATCACGGAGAGGAGCACCGTCCAGGCGACCCCGTTCAACCAGCGGAGGTCCAGCACCCCTCGCACTCGCAGTTCCAGGCTGCAGAGGAAGACCAGGGCCAGGAAGCAGCAGCGGACGAGGAAGACCGCGGCCTCGTTGGGCTCGCCGCGGAGCACCGTCCACAGGGCGCCGTAGAACCCTAGCAAGACGATGGGAAGCACGAAGCGGCGCCCCTCGGGGCCGCGCGACGGTGCAGCCAGCCACGTCAAGGCCATCCCTAGGAGCAGCGTGCCCCGCGCGATCGGGAGAACCGTCCGGAACCTTCGCCGTCCCCGCCGGCCATCGATTGCACCACGTCGATGAGTGGGCCGAGGGCGACGGCGAGGGCGAGGGGGGCGAGATGGAGGAGGCGCCAGCGCTCCCTTCTCGGCACAGGCGAAGGGCTGCCCAGGGCCCGAAGAGCAGGCTCCCTCCCGGGGAGCGCCGGGCCATGGCTCAGCCCGGCGTTTCACGAGGGACGGAAGCTCGCGCGGACCCTGCACCCGATCATCCCTAGCACGCCGGCGCGCGGCACGCCGTCAGGACGGTCGCGCACGGCGGCGAAGGGCGGCACGGTGCGCCGCCCTCTCCCTGGCGCACTCGTAGATCGCGAGGAGCTGGCGGTGGTTGACCTCCTCCCCGTAGTGAGCCTCGAAGTCCGCGCGTGCCCCTGCGGAGAGGCGCTCCAGGAGGCCGGGGTGGTCCAGGCTGAGCGCACCCGCGCGAGCAGGTCAGGCGCGTCCCGCGCCGCGAAGGTCGTCCCGTTCACGCCTGGCTTCACGAGCGAGGCCAGCGCCCCGATGCTCGAGACGGCGATCGGCGTCGCAAACGCGAGCGCCTCCCGGATGACCATCGGGAAGCCCTCGAAGACCTGCGAAGGGACGACGAGCAGCCTGGCGCGAGGATGATCGCCTCCACCTCGGAGAAGGAGCGCTGGCCGAGGAAGCGTATACGCGGGTCTGCTCCGGCGCGCTCGCGGAGCGCCGGCTCCTCTGGACCCGTCCCCACCACCTGAAGCGTGGGGGCGTCTGCCCACGCAAGCCAGGCTTCGACCAGCTCGTGAACGCCCTTGGCCACGTCGAGCCGTCCCGCGAAGACGACGCTGCGCTCCCGCTCGGCCCAGGGAATGAGGGAGGGGTGGCCCGGGAACGAGTTTGGCTTCACGTGGGCACGCGCGGCGGGCAGCCCCGCCCCGACCATGGGTCTCGCTGGTACGCGGTGAGGAAGACGAAGGCGTCGACGTGGCGCTCCCAGGTGCGGAGCGCGCGGTCGAGCCACGTCGCGCTGGCGAGCGGAGGGTGGCGAGCCGGCTGCCGCGGTAGCACCCGTGGCGTAGCGAAGGGAGGACGGACCTTCGGTCCAGGCATTCGGTGCAGAGCCGCCCGTCGCGCATGGGGATTCCGGCCGGGCAGAACAGCCGCGCATTGTGTAGGGTGAGCACGCGCGGACTTCCTGGGGAATGGCGTGAAAGATCGCGGGTGAGAGCATTGGAAAGGTATTGTGCACGTGCACGAGGTCGGGCCGAAGCTCCTCGACCACCGACCGGAGCCGGGCCGCCGCGAAGGGGTTCCAGGGCGTTGCCAGGCCTCCGCGTAGAGTCCCGAGCGCACCTTGGGCGCGGAGGACATCGCTGTGGCGCAAGTGCTCGCGGACGTCGTGACCGTGGGAGCGCAAGAGGTCGCGCTCGGCCTCGAAGGCGCGATTCTCGCCCGACGGGGCCGAGGAACCGTAGTAGTTGTGAACTACAAGGAGCCTCACCGACGGTCGCCTGGTTCAGGCTGAGGCCGAGGAGCCCTCATCGACCACTCATGGACCACCCTGGGTCTCAGCCATGGGTGATCCCCCCGGCGGCGCCCGAGCGCCGCACGTTCTCGACGTTCACGGCATCGGCAATCTTCGAGCTCTCTTGCGACCCATCGAGCGGATGGTTCGACAGCGGGCGCAGCTTTCCGCCCCGGAGACGCAGCGCCGAGAAGCGGGCGAGGAGGCGCAGGTGGCCGAGGATGGTCCACAGGACCTTCATCTTCGACCGGCCCAGCATGCGGACCTCCAGCAGCGCCGGGCACTCCACGATGCGTGACCCGCGGAGGGCGAGCAGCCCGATCATCTCCGCCACGCCCAGGAAGCCACCCTCCTCGAGCCGGAGCCCGAGGAACGCGCTGCGGCGGTAGACTCGGAAGCAGCTCGTGAACGTGGCGAGCTGCTCGCGCAGGACCAGGCGATACAACGATGACAGCCCCCTGGAGAGGAAGAGGCGCCACTGGGGGACGTTGTGGACCGCGCCCAGCCGGTGGTAGGGCGAGGCCGTCACGAGGTCGACGCCTGGCCCGAGGAGCGGGAGCATCGCCTCGAGCTGGCGGGGGTCGTAGGTACAATCGCAGTCGATCGAGCAGACCACGTCGGTCGTCGCAGCCTCCATCCCCGCCATGATGGCGCGGGCGACGCCCTCGTTGCGCGGCCGGCATACCACCTTGCAGTCGGGCCAGTCCCCGAAGACGCGCCGCAGCTCGGCCAGCGTCCCGTCGGTGCTCCCGTCGTCGACGAACACGAAGCTGAGCTCGTAGGCCTGGAGGCAGCGCTTCACGCCGGCCAGGGTGTTGGCGAGGTAGGGCAGGACCTGCTCCTCGTTGAAGCACGGCACCACGATCGTCACCGGGGTCCGGTACGGCCGGGGGATGATCCCCAGAGGTGCGGCGCTCGGGGCGGTGCGGAGTGTCGGCTCGGCGATCGCCTCGGGGGCGAGCCCGAGGTGATCCGCGATGCTGCCGAACGCGTGCCGGCGGAGGTGGTCCTCCAGGCGCGAGAGCATCTTGCCCACGTTGCGGTGCTGCCGGACCTTCGCGATGGGGTTGGCAGCGGTGATGAAGGGCAGCGCCGGGTCCAGCTCCCAGATGTGGAAGTGCAGGATGAACGGCTGCTCGGTGCGAGCCGTCCACTGGTCGAGCAGGGTCGTGGCGACCGCGTGGGGGAGCTGGCGGAAGTAGTTGCCGCCGGCAAGCGGGATGGAGAGCCCCGCCACCCGCACGCTGGAGAGCGGGTACTCCCGGATGACCTGTGCGCCGCGACGATGCTCGAACGGGAAGCGGCGCCACGCCTCGCTCCCGATGGATCGGAGGCGTGGATAGAAGCTCGAGTCGTAGGCGAACCCCTCCTCGGCGAGGACGTCCAGCGCCCAGAGGTCGAAGAGGCCGAAGCTCCCGCGGGCAATCCGGTACCCTCTCACGCGTCGGCCGCCGGCGCGCTCGATGGCCTCGCGCGAGCGAAGGAGGTCGGTCCGGAACTCCTCGCGATCCAGCTCGTGCAGCGCCCGGTGGTGGTAACCCTTGCTCGCCACGTCATGGCCGCGCTGCACCAGCTCGCGCACGAGCTCCGGCAGCTCGTCGGCGATCCACCCCAGAACGAAGAAGGTGGCCCTGGTCTGGCAGGCGTCGAGGAGATCCAGCACGAGTCGCGTGCTCTGCTCCACCCGCTTCTCGAAGCGCGACCAGTGCCGCGGATGGACGACGCCATGCAGCGCGCCCGCCTGGAAGTAGTCCTCGATGGCAAAGGTCAGGACGTGCCGCCCTGAATCGCCGGTCTCTGCACGCTCGCGGGTTCTCATCTCATCACGACCCGGTGAGCAGCGCCGGACCTGCTCCCGAACTGGTGAGCAGTGCCACGAGCTCTCCTGGCACCTCGGTGAAACGCACCCCGTCCGGCCCCTGGCCGGCTCGTCGCCGGGGGCCATCCAGGCCACCTGGCCGGTGAACGCGAGGCTCTTCCTCCCGATGCAGATCGAGCCCTCCACGGACGACCCTCGCGGAAGGCCATGGTCGAGGTCCAGGCAGAGCCCCCCCTGGCCCACATTGACGGTCAGGGCGCGAAGCTCGCCTATGAGCACGGCGAGGCGGGCGGGATGTCGGAAGCTCGACCGTACCTCCGCGCGAGTCGCCCGCGTCGAGGCGGGGAGCGCGAAACGCCGGGCCATGGTGCCGGCCAGGAGCCAGAGGAAGACCACGGAACTCACGTTCCGTCGCCATAGCCGCGATGGCTCGTGGACGAGGCGGTAGAGCCACTCGAGGCCGAGCCTGCCGAAGAGGGGGGGCGCCCTCACCTTGGTACGGGCGACGAAGTCGAAGGCGGCCCCCACGCCCATCGCGAAGAGGACGTCGAGCTCCCGCCGATGGCGCGAGAGCCAGAGCTCCTGCTTGGGCGCCGTCATGGCCACGAAGAGCGCATCGGGCCGGGCTCGATTCACCGCCTCGACCATGCCGCGGTCGACCTCCGCACTGAACGCACCGTGGGGTGGCGCCAGCGTCCCGGAGATCGATCACACCCGGCCAGCGCGCCTCGATCTGGGCCACCAAGCGCAGGAGCGTCTCATCGTCGGTGCCCATGAGGAAGACCGACACCTTCGTCGCGGCCGCCCGTGCGAGGAACGCCTCGAAGAAGTCAGGGCCGCAGACGCGGCCCTGGATCGACCCGCCGCAGGCCCGAACGCCCCACACCGTCGACACCCCATCGGCGAGCACCGCGTCGGCTTCCCGGAAGTGCGAGAGGAACCGGGGGCGCCGGTGCGCAACGACGATGGAGTGGGCGTTGGCCGTGGTGAAGAGGGTCTTCCGGCCGGCCCGGATTCGCTCCAAGGCGAGGTCGATGAGCCCCTCCAGGGAAGACGTGGACACCGGGACGCCGAGGACGCTGGTGACGAGCGCGCCCTCGCGCGCCCCGGTGGCCCTCCCTCTATCCCCGGGGGCCAACCAGGGCCCGGACCGCTCTGAGTCAGTGTCGGACATGGTCCTGGCCAGCGAGCCGCCCCCCTGACCGAACATTCCAGGCCGGCGTCAGGTGGCCGAAGCGATGCACCGGCGCTTTCCCGCCGTCGGGAGCGGCGCTGCGGAGGTCGCCGTGGTCGTACTGGAGAAGGCGTCTCAGCGTTCCCGCCAGCTGCCGGGACAATGTCTCGAGCGCGAGCTCCGCGTCCTGCTCCGCGCCACGGTCTCGCCACAGCACGTCGAGCGTACCCCTGCGGGCGGGCGAGGAGTCGATGGGGAAAGACCGCACCCCGCCCTCGAGAGGCGGGGGCGAATCCTCCGCGCCGAGCGTCAGGCGCACTGACTCCGCGCCGATGGCAGGCGCGAGGGCGGCGAGCTCATCGCGGATGCAGGCCACACAGTTCGTGTCGCGGATGCGCACGCCCATGTCCCGGACGACCTTCAGCCGCATGCGGTTCGCCCTCCGCCGTTCGGAGAGGGCCGGGGAAGGGCCGCGGAGGAGGCCCAGCCTGTTCAGCGCGAGGGCAAGCCCCGCCAGCGTGACGACGAGCGCGAGCCCGCGCCATTGCGTTGCGCTGGCGATGTAGATCGCGGAGCCGGCGAGCAGGGCGCAGAGGCCCCAGAGGACCAGCACCGCCCGCCCGTGGGACAGGCCGCGGTCGAGCAACAGGTGGTGGATGTGCTCGCGGTCGGCGCTGAAGATCGGCAACCCGCGGCCGGCGCGCCTGACCATGGCGAGGAGCGTGTCGGCGATGGGCAGGGCGAGCGCGACACCCATCGCCAGGAGCGGCACGTCTCGGGAGCCCGCCTCGTGCGGCCACAGCGCGAGCGCGGCGAGCACCGTGCCGAGGAAGAGGCTCCCCGTGTCGCCCATGAACACGGAAGCCGGGTGCACGTTGTAGGCGAGGAACCCGATGAGGCCGCCGGCCAGGCTCGCGGCGACGAGGACCTGGGCCAGGTTGCCCGCATGGAACGCGAGCGCGGCCGCGACCACCGCCCCGGCAAGGCCTACCCCACCGGCGAGCCCGTCGAGGCCGTCGATGAGGTTCATCGCATTGGAGACTCCCGCGATCCAGAGCAGCGTCACGGGGAGGGCCAGCGGCCCGAGCTCGATGCTGGCTCCGAAGGGGTTGTCGATTCTGTGGATGGCGTGACCGGTGAAGTAGAGGAGCAATCCAGCTCCGACCTGGATCGTGAGCTTCTGCTTGGCGCCGGTGCCGAGCAGGTCGTCCCAGACGCCCAGGCCGACGATGGCCAGTCCCGCCAGGGCGAGCCCGAGGAGCCGCGTTCTGTCGACCAGCATCGCATCGCGGACGGGCTGGAACAGGAACGCCAGCGCCAGCGCCCCGTAGACCCCGGCCACGAACCCGAGCCCGCCGATACGGGGCACCGCGCGCGTGTGTACCTTCCGTGAGTGGTGAGCGTGGTCGAGCGCGCTGGAACGCACCGCCACGTCGCGAACCCAGGGGGTGACGCCGGCGGAGATGGCGAGTGAGCACAGGAAAAGGATCGCAGCGGCTGCCGGCACAGACCTCCTCTCGTCCCCGCGGACGAACACGCGCTACGGTGACCCTACTTGTGTGACATGGGCAGTCAAATAAGCCTCCAGGAAGGTGACCTAAAGGCCCCTTCAAGGGCCCGGGCAGCGAAGGGATCAACTGTCCGTATGATTGCCAGCCGGGAGTCACCGCCGGGACACGGGGCGGAATTGCGATGCGGAACTGGGCGAAGGCAGGAAACCCGGGGCGCTGCGCCGATGCCGCTCGCGGCAGGGCGTGGAACTCACGTACACCCCAATGATCCGGCGCTCGGCACGAGAGGGCCCATCACAAATGTAATAAACCCAATCGAACGGGGGGGGGCAGCGGGCAGAACTCGATGGATCCGCCCGTCGCCCCCGTGGCTCGACCCGCAGGTTCAGGAAGGCCGATGCACCATCGATGCCCCCTCTGCGACGGTGGCTCCAGCCGAGCTTTTCAGGCGCATGGCTACTGGGTGCGCGACTGTGCGCGCTGCGGTCACCGCTTCGCGGAGCTGGAGGCGCACCCCGGACACGTCTCCGCGATCTACGGCGACGCATACTTCTCAGGGGGAGGGGCCGGCTACCCGAACTACCCCTCCGAGGGCAGGAACCTTCGCCGGGCCGGACGGCGCTACGGCGAGCTCGCGGCCCACTACGCGGGTGCGAGCGGTACCGTGCTCGACGTGGGGGCGGCCGCGGGGTTCATCCTGCAGGGCTTCCGCGACGCTGGCTGGACGGGGCTGGGGGTGGAGCCGAACGCCACCATGGCGCGCTTCGCCCGCGAGGAGCTGAGCCTCGAGATCTTCGAAGGCTCGCTCGAGGAGCTCGATACAGCCCGACGGTTCGACCTCGTGTCGCTCATCCAGGTGATCGCCCACCTCCATGACCCCAGGGCGGCCCTGGAGGGGCTGGCGACCGTCGTGAAGCCGGGTGGGCTCCTGCTGGTGGAGACCTGGCGTCGAGACAGCCTGACGGCGCGCCTCTTCGGGCGCCTCTGGCACGAGTACAGCCCGCCCAGCGTGCTCCACTGGTTCACCCGGCGTGGGCTCATTGAGCTCGCGGCTGGTTTCGGATTCGAGCCCGTCGCCCAGGGCCGGCCCGCCAAGTGGATCAGCGCCGCACACGCGGCGGCGCTCATCGAGTTCAAGCTGAAGGGCTCGTCCGCTGGAAGGCTGCTCGCGCGAGCCGTAGCTGGCCCCCGGGGACTCCTCCTGCCCTACCCGGCCGAGGACCTGATGTGGGTCCTGTTCAGAAGGCAAAGTCCGCTCGGCTTTCGTATCCGCTGCACGGAGCCCGTCTATCGGAGGCGAGGAACGAGCCGCAGGATGCGGCGTATGGCGGATCTCGAGACGACGTGCACGGGCTGACGACCGGCGCCATGACCGACGACAAGCACAACGTGGACGACTTCCGCGGACCACGAGCGGAAGTTGCAGCGCCACCGCCCCGCTCAATCGCAGCCTTGGCTGCGATGATGGAGGCGCTGTCCGCGCTCTTCGCCAGGTTCCGCGGCGCGCCGGCTCAGGCCGACACGACGGCGGGCGGCGCGCCGTTCGAGCGGGCCTGCGCGAGCGTCCTGACGAGCGCCCGCATCTTCCTGATCGTCCGCCAGTAAACGTCCTCCATGAGGCTGTGGGTGAACTCCGCGTTGCGGCCGACGTTCACGAGTCGATCGACTCCTGTCGTCCTGGCGAGCCGCTGGCGATCTGCCTCGTACTCGATGAGGTAGATCGGGTACGCGATGGGCGTGCGGAGGACGTGGCAACCGAGGTAGCGGCGCCGGACATCGGGGATGATCGGTTCGAGCCGGTCGACGCACAGCTCTCCGAGCGCCCCGTCGTCCATGCGCCAGAGCTCGTCGCCGACGGAGCAGCCGAGAATCGGCGGTGAGGAGCGTCTTGTCCGCCGGAGCCAGCCAGGGCATCGACAGCGGCGCCTCCGTCAGCCTGAAGAACGGGAAAGACCGCTCCGGCGTCCAGAGCATCGTGTTCGGCAAGACGCCGCGGCCCTGGAGGCGGAGGTTGACGAACACCATCGGCCGGTAGCGGAACCGGGCCAGGGGACTCAGCGCCTCCGTCCCCTCCACCATCTTGGCGAGGACGTGGCAAGGAGCGGTCGTGACGACGGCCGAAACCTCCTGCTCCCGCCCGCGCACCCTCACGGCCACGGCCCTGCCCGAGTCGACCAGGATCCGCTCCACCGGCGACTCCAGCCGCAGGGCGTCGCCGAGCTCCAGCGCGAGCCGCTGGCAGATGACGCTCACGCCCCCCTCGGGATAGACGTGCCAGACATGAGCGTTCTCCGGGATGTCGTGGCTGTACCCGCAGGTCACGGCGCGCCGGGTCAACCGTCCAGCGAGCTTCAGCAGCAGGGTCTTGCCGACGGAGTTCTGGAACTTTGATCCCACGGAAGAAGCCAGCGTCGTCGCCGGGACCCCCGACCACGCCTCGAGCAGGGGGATCGCCACCGCGTCCGCCATCGGACGGCCGTACTGCGCCCGGAACCAGGCCGCGGCAGAACCATCGGCCAGCTCCGCGTCCGAACGCACGATCCGGCCGCCGATGGCCCCCAGCGCGAACCGGGCATTGCGGAGGAGCCCGAATGGATAAGAGTACGTCCGATCGCCGAACCAAACAGACTCTCCGTAGGTTCGCACCGTCCGGCACACGGAGCCGAGTCCGATCGTGGCAGCGAGCCGGTTCGTGATGAAGTGCGCACCGAAGTCGAACGTGAAGCCATCCGTGTCGTGGAAGCTCCTTGCGAGTCCCGCGATCTTCGGCCCCGACTCGTAGAGGATGAACGGGATCCCGCTTCGACGCAGGAACCAGGCAGCCGTCAGGCCTGCCAGGCCCGCCCCGACGATCGCGACTGGCCTCGAATCCGACGCGTCCATCTCAGGCGGGCCTCCTCAGGACGGCCCGGAGGAGCGCGCCCCTTCCCATCCAGTGCTGCACCAGGTCGAAGAGCGTGAACGCGGCGAGCGAGGCCGTGGACGCGAGGCTGAAGCGCTCCACCAGGAGCTGCGGCGCTCCGAGGTCCGCCAAGCAGTTTCGGATCGAGTAGACCCAGTTCACGGGGCTGACCACCGTCGTCAGGCTCTCGACCTCCAGCTCGGTCCGTCGAGCCAGGATCCGGAGCGTCGCCGGATTGAACAGGTTCCAGTGCCGCGGGAAGTGGTAGCCGCCCCAGTAGCGGCCCTTCGAGATCCTGAAGTCGAGGGTATCCGTGTTGTCGGTGACGACGACGAGGCGCCCCCCCGGCTTCAGCAGCGCGCGGACCGCCGACACGACGCCCGGCGGATCCGCCACGTGCTCGAGCGTGGCGATCATGAGCGGCGAGATCGTAGGAGGACCTCCTTCAGCACCACATCCTGGATGGTCCCTCGGTGGATCTGGAGGCCGCGCGCGGTGCCGGCCTCGACGGCCCGGGCGCTCGGGTCGACCCCCTCCAAGCTCCAGGTCGGGTCCCCGAAGTCGCGCAGCAGGCTCATGTGAAACCCGTCGCCGCAGCCGATGTCCAGGATCCGGGCGCCGTCGCGGAGGCCGCTGCAGGACTCCAGGAGCCGCCGAGCCTCCAGCCTCCGCCGGACCTTGTAGATGAAGCCGTAGCGTTCGGCGGAGAACTCGAACGCGTGGTAATCCGGCGGGTAGATGCGCGGCAGGTCGTCCACGTGCGGCCGCGGATTGAGGTAGACGAGGCCGCACCGCGAGCACCGGACGGCGAGGAAGAAGTCGGGGCTCGTGCGGTACTCGAAGTCCTCTCCCGTCGCGACCGGCTCGCAATCGTCCACGTCGCAGAGGCAGCAGGGGACCGCGACGAGTCGCAGCGAAGCTTCGGAGCCGGCCCGGCTGGGCGCCCCCAAGCAAGTCGAGATCGCGGTTGACACGTCGAGAAGCCCTCGTCTCCGAGCTCGCGGAACGTCCAGGCACGATGCACCTTCGGTGATGGAGCGGCCGCCGTCGATGGAGCGGCCGGCCGTCGCCGACTCTCTTCCGTGCCCCTAAGTCGGGCTCTCACCCGCGGCAATACGAACCACGCTGGCTTGTTGGGGCAAGCGGGGGTTGGGGACGCCGTGTCGCGGGTCGACAGTGCGGAGACTGGCGACCAGGCTCGGCGGCCTCCGACCGGGACGGCACGATTCCCCTTCGGGTAGACCTCGCGAGAGCGCGGGCCGTAGCTTCCCTTGGGGGTCCTCTGCCCTACCCGGCCGAGGATTTGATGTGGGTGTTGTTCAGGAGGCGGGCGTGCTCCTCCAGCGAGCGCACGTCGAAGATCTTCGCGAACACGTCGAGACAGGCTTCCACGCAGGCGAGCTTGCGCTCCACCGGGAGCGACATGCCCGGGAAGAACGGAGAGCTCCTGAACATCCTCGCCGGAGAGGAAGTCGAGCGGGTGGAGGAGAATGGAGGGGGCCGTCGCCGTGGCCCGGCAGGTCGCCATGGCGCCCGCGAAGTAGGCCCTCGCGAGAGACCTGGAGTACGAGTCGAGGTAGAGCACGTAGCTCAGGTGGATGGGAACCCGCAGCAGGGGCAGGGTGGTGACCGGGATCTCGAGCAGCGTCCCCTCGGGGAGCTGCCAGCGGTAAGGTCTCACCGGGCGGAGCCCCTCCCTCCATCCGCCGAACAGCTTCGCCCGGCGCTCCCGCTCTTCAGACGTCAGGTCCGACTTCATGAAGTAGAACGCCCGCGCGAGTGGTCCGAGAAAGGTCGGGAAGGTCGAGCAGTCGTAGCGGTACCCGCGGCGAAGCAGCACCCGCAGGACCGCTGGCGACACGCTGAAGCCCGGGCCGCGGAAACCGTGGGGCCGATGGCCGGTGGCGCTGGTGATGGCCTCCTCCGCCTCGGCAATCTCGCGCTCGACCTGCTCCTCCGTGTAGAGGTGCAACCAGGGCTCGTGGTGAAAGGAGTGGTTTCCGATCTCGTGCCCCGCCTCCCCCAGGCGGCGCAGCGCCACGCCGTTCGACGGCAGGGCCGCGTCCTGGCCGACCACGAAGACGGTGAGGCGCTGGCCACGGCGCTTCATGAGGTCGAGAAATCGCGGCACCACCAGGTCGAGGTAGCTGGGGAACGCCTCCCAGCCCGCATCGCCGTGGGTCTTCATGTACGACCACTGGTTGTCGAGGTCGAGCGAGAGGCTGGCGACGGGCGGTCTCACTGGAGGACCCCCTCGAAGGCCCGCTCGGCGAGCCGGACACTCTCGTTCACGTTCAGTGTGCCATTGACGATGTGGGCGGAGCCGAGCAGGTAGAGCCCGGGCACGCTGGTGGCGACCGGCGGGAGGCGCGCAGAGTAGCCCAGGGTGGGGATGGCGCAGACGTGGCTCACCCGGGAGACGCGAAACGCCTTCACTTGCAATCTCTCGAAGCCGGGGTACATCCGCTCCAGGGCGGAAAGGAACCGCTCTCGCACCGTCTCGTCGGACTCGCTCAGGGCGGGGTCGCCCGCGTTGACGTACCGCGGGAGATAGACGAGGTGCCGCCCGCCGAACTCGGCGGGGTCGACCAGAGCGGTCATCTCGATGACGCCGGTGAACGGCACCCAGTCATCGGTGATGTTGGTGACGTAGAACCCGCCCAGCGGGGCCGCGAGCAGGGCGGAGGCGCAGATGATTCCCAGGTAACGCACGCCGTGAAGCCGCTCCAGCTCGTCCGGCAGGAGCTGCGGGCACAGGCGGGCGGCGAGCGGGGCCGCCAGCGTCACCACGGCGCGGTCGAAATGGAGCTGCTCACCGGCGAGCGTGACGAGCACACCGCCGCTGGGCGATCGCTCGAGCCGGGAGACCGGGTCGAGAGGCGCAGCGCGACCCCTTGCTCGCGCAGCGTCTCGCCGAAGCGCTCGAGGATGCGAGCGTAGCCGCCAGGCACGTAGCCGAAGAGCTCGCGCTTGAGGCCACTGCGCCGCGCGGCGTAGAGCCGCGCGATGGTCGCCCAGATGAAGGCGGCGCTGGTGTCGTGCCAGGCTTCGCCGAGCTTGGCGCGCAAGAGCGGCCGCCAGAAGCGCTCGAAGGTGCGCCGGCCGCTCCACCGCGAGAGCCAGTCGCCCACCGGGATCCGCTCCAGTCGGCGCCAGTCTTTCACCCTGGCCGCGTAGGCGATGGTGGCGCCGAGGCGGAGCTTGTCGAGGAGCCGCAGCGGGGGGAAGCGCAGGAGCTCCACGGTGTTCGAGACGGAGTGGAGCTTCCCTTCCGTGTAGCAGCCGGTGCGCGTCGTGACCCAGCGCAGCTCCTGCTCCAGCCCTAGCTCCGCCAGGATGCGGCGGAGGTGGCGATCGGAGAGCAGCGTCACGTGGTAGTGGCGGTCCCAGGTGACGCCGCCCAGCTCCCACGCCGAGGCCAGTCCCCCGAGCGCGGGCGCTGCCTCGAAGAGGGTGACGCGCACAGCCCCGCTGGGCGAGCCGCCGCGCCAGCGTGAGTCCCACCATGCCGCCCCCGACGATGCACCACGACTGTCCGGGGCGGGCCATGGCGATTCAAGCCGGTGGGGTGAGCTCGACCACGCGCCCACCCAGCAGCGCGTAGCGAAGGCCGCAGGCGCCGCAGACCACCTCGGCGCGATCGGGCGGAGTCGTGCCTGCCTCGAACCTCGCGAACGGCTCGCCGCAGCGGCAGACACAGCCCACCGAGCGGCCCGGCTGGCCGATGACGAGGTGGAAGTCGGGCACCGAGCGCGTCACCAGCGCCCCCATCCCCACCATGGCAAAGCGGCCGATGGTGAGATCGCAGCCGATGATGCTTCCCGCTCCGATGGTCGCGCCTGCGCGGACCGTCGTGGGCAGCGTGTGCGCATCGGGCGCCGAGCTGCGCAGCGTCTTCAGGTCGGGGGTGGTCGCCCGGGGGAAGCGGTCGTTGGTGAAGATCACCCCGGCCGAGACCATGACCCCGCTCTCCAGCGTCACCCCGTTGCAGATGTAGACGTTCGAGTTGATCTTGACGCGATCGCCGATCTCGACCCCGTAGGCGATGAGCGCCTTGCCGCCGACGATGCACTCCCGGCCGAGTCGGGTTCCCGGTCCCCGGATGTGGACGTGGTCCCACACGGCGGTTTCCTCACCGATCGTGACGCCGTCCTCCACCACGGCGGTCGGGTGGATCCGGACGGTCACGCGGCGCTCCTCGGACCCTCGACCGGCACCCAATCGTTGCGGCGCAGGCTCTGGTACGCAGCGTCGATCACCCGCACCGAGGCGAGCGCATCCTCGTCGGTGATGAGGAGCGGCTCCTGTCCGAGGATGGCCCGGCTGAAGTTCTCCACCTGCTTGCGGAAGGCAGCCACCTTGTCGTAGCCGCGCCCGAAGGGCGTCCAGACCGGGTTCGACGAGGGTCGGTACTGCGGGTGCTTCCAGCCGACGCGGAGGGTGCCGCCGGAGCCGTAGATGTCGACGTAGCTCGCGTGCTCCTTGTTGAGCGTCCAGGAGAGGTCTGCGCTGGCGACGACCCCGCTCATCGTCCGGACGAACAGCCGCACCGTGTCCTCGACGCGCGCGGTCTGCAGCCTCTTGCCCTCGATCGCCTGCACCGACGCGATGGGGCCCAGAAAGTAGCGGATGATATCCACGGAATGCGTGCCGTTGTCGATGAGCACCCCGCCCCCGCTCACGGTGGGATCACTGTTCCAGCGGCTCGACATGTCGACCCGCGAGGTGAAGGAATTCTCGAACAGGACGACCTCGCCCAGCATTCCCGAGGCGACGAGGCCCCTGGCCTCGATGATGTCGTCCACGTAGCGGAACTTCGACCCCATGGTCAGGAGGAGGCGCTTCGCCCTGGCCGTCTCCACCATGCGTTCGGCGCTCGCGAGGTCGATCGCCAGCGGCTTCTCGCAGAGGACGTGAACGCCGCGGTCGAGCAGCTCCAGGGTGAGCGCGGGGTGGTGGGCCGGCGGTGCGCACACGATGGCGGCGTCCGGTCGCGCCTCCCGCAGGGCGTCGTGAATGGAGGGGAAGGCGCGGCAACCGAGCCCTTCGGCCACCGCCGTGGCCGCCTCCAGGCGCGGGTCGGCGACGGCGACCACGCGGGCGAGGGGCGTCGACTTGAGCGCCTGCACGTAGGCCTGGGCGATGGCCCCTGCGCCACCGACCAGAATGAAGGAAAGCGGCTCCTTCATGGACGCCCCTGCTGAAGGCTCACCACCGCCTCGCGGATGGACCCGGCCAGGTAGTCGACGTGGGCCTCGGTGTAGCGCTCGTTCCAGGGCAGCACGAGCACCTGTTCGAGCGCGGCGAACGTGCCGGGGAACCGGGCGGGCGAGTAGTCGACGGCCTCCGGGCTCGCCAGCGTGAAGGGCCAGCGGCTCTTCCCGAAGGTCCGCTGCTCGCGAAAGACCTGGCACTGGAAGGCTGGCTTCTGGATGTAGCGTGGCATCGAGGCGACGTCGTACGCCTTGAGGGCGCCGGCCAGCCCGGGCGACCCGCCCCGGACCACCTCGTGCGTTCACGTTGAGGCAGTACTTCCAGTAGGTGTGGACGTTGCCGGCGTGGACGTACGGCGTCGAGATCCCCTCAAGGCCCTGGAGGGCCCCGGTGAGGCGAGCGGCCATGGCGCGGCGACGCTCGACGCTGAAGTCGAGCTTGCCGAGCTGCGCCGAGGCGACCGCCCCCTGGAGCTCGCTCATGCGGTAGTTCAGCGCAGGAAGTAGTGGTCGGGCCTCGGATCGCCGTAGCCCCACGCCTTGTTGACGAACAGAAACATGCGGCGGGCCAGTCCGGGGTCGTCGGTCACCACGATGCCGCCCTCGCCCGTGGTGATGTGCTTCCCCTGCTGCAGGCTGAAGCAGCCGATGGCGCCGAGGCGGCCCACCGGCGTGCCGTTGGACATCGCCGAGAACGCCTGGGCGCAATCCTCGATGACGGGGATTCCTCGCCGCGCTGGCCAGCTCCATGACCGGGCCCATGTCGCAGGGGTTGCCGAAGAGGTGCGTGACGATGATCGCGCGGGTGCGGTCGGTGATGCGCGCGGCGATCGTCTCGGCGGTGACGTTCAGCGTCCGCGGATCGACGTCGGCGAACACCGGGATGGCGCCTTGATACAGGATGGGGGTCAGCGCGCCCATGTCGGTGATGGAGGTGGTGATGATCTCGTCGCCCGGCTCGGGGTCGATCGCCGCCACGGCGATGTGGACCGCGGCCGTACCGGACGCGCACGCGCAGGCGAACTTGGCGCCCAGCTTCTCGGCGAAGCGGGTCTCCAGCGCCCTCGTGAACTTGCCCTTGGTGCTGGTCAACGTTCCGCTCGCGAGCGCCTCGGTCACGGCGGCGATCTCCTCCGCGCCGAGCGTGCGCCCGGAAGCGTCCTGGTCCGAGGGCAGCTTCACGTGAGAGGGGGAAGGTCGCGGGGTCTCATCCATGGCTGGTTCCCTCGGCGGTGATGCGGGTGCGCTGCGCTGCTTCGGGCTTCAGGCTGCCCCAGGGAAGCGGGCCCATGGTCGTTCGCGGCGGGAGGACCGCGTCTGCGGCGAAATCTTCCCAGGAGCCGGTGTCTGGAGAAGCGCGCGAGCAGGCGCAGGTGCCCGAGGATCGTCCGGACCATCTTCATCTTCGACCGGCCCAGCATCCGGACCTCGAGCAGGGCCGGAAACTCGACGATGCGTGCGCCCCGCATGGAGAGCAGCCCGATCATCTCGGCCACGCCAAGGAAGCCGTGCTCCTGCACCCGGAGCCCGAGAAAGGCGCTCCGGCGGTAGACCCGGAAGCAGCTCGTGAAGGTGGCGAGATCCTCGCCCAGGACGATCCGGTACAACCGGGAGAGGCCCTTCGAGAGGAGGAGGCGCCACCCGGGGACGTTCAGCACGGCGCCCAGACGATGGTAAGGCGACGCGGTCACGAGCGCCACGCCCGGCTCCATGAGCGGAAGCATACCCTCGAACTGGTGCGGATCGTAGGTGCAGTCGCAGTCGATCGAGCATACGAGCTCGGTGGTGGAGGCCTCGATGCCGGTCAGGATGGCGCGGGCAACGCCCTCGTTGCGGGGCTGACGGATGATCTTGCAGTCCGGGCGATCCCCGAACACCCGCACCAGCTCGGTCGCCGTGTCGTCCGTGCTCCCGTCGTCGACGAAGACGAAGCTGAGCTCGTATGCCCTGGCGCAACGCTTCACGTCGTCGAGCGTGTTGGCGAGATAGGCGAGGACCGGCTCCTCGTTGTAACAGGGGACGACCAGGGTCACCGGGGTGCGCGGGCCGCAGGGGGCAGGCGAGATCTCCGAAAACGCTGGGGGAGGCCTTGCCGCCGGCTCGGCGACGGGCTGCGATTGGATCCCCAGGCTGTCCGCGATGCTGCCGAAGCGGTGGCTGCGGAGGTGGTCCTCCACCCTGGCCAGCATCTTGTCCACGTTCCGGTGTTGCCGCATCCGGGTGATGGGATTGGCCGCGGTGATGGACGGCAGCTCCGGATCGAGCTCCCAGCTGTGGAAGTGGAGGATGAACGGCTGCTCGGTGCGCGCCGTCCACTGCTCGAGCGCCATCCTGGCGACGCCGTGAGGGAACTGCCGGAAGTAGTTGCCGCCCGCGACGGGCAGATACAGCCCGGCCACGCTGACGCTCGAGAGGGGGTACTCCCAGAGGGAGCGGTCGCCGAGCTGGTGCTGAAACGGGAACCGGCGCCACGCGTCGCCCCCAATCGACCTGAGGCGCGGATAGAAGCTCGAGTCGTAGGCGAAGCCTTCTTCCGCGAGGACGTCCAGCGCCCACAGGTCGGCGAGCCCGAAGTGTCCCAGCGCGATCCGGTACCCCAGCACGCGCCGCCCCCCTGCGCGCTCGATGGCCTCACGCGAGCGCAGGAGGTCGGCGCGAAACTCCTCCCGGCTCATCGCTCGCAGCGGGCGGTGGTGATAGCCCTTGCTGGCGACGTCGTGGCCTCGGTGGACCAGCTCGCGGACGAGCTCCGGCATCTCGTCGGCGATCCAGCCCAGGACGAAGAAGGTGGCCTTGGTGTCGCACGCGTCGAGGAGATCGAGCACGAGCCGCGTGCTCTGTTCGACCCGCTTCTCGAAGCGCGGCCACAGCCGAGGCTGGACCACGTCGTGGAGGGCGCCCGCCTGGAAGTAGTCCTCGATGGCGAAGGTGAGGACGTGCTGGCGCGAGCGCCCTTCTTCACGGACGGTCGGCGTCGATTTCATGATCCCCCCTCGAGCCAGCCTCTCCCAGTTCCTGAATCGCCGGATTGTGAAAAGCCTAGCGCATCGGTGCGTCGATCGTAGTCGCGTGAACGTGGCCAGAGGTCCTTTTCGCTTCGCCCCTGCGGGGCGTCACCGGCCTGGCTCTCGACGTCCTGGCTTCATCCGCCCCTCGGCGAGTCGAACGAAGAGTCCATCGGGACCCTCGGTGAAACGAATCCCCGTCCGCTCTTGCCCGAGCTTGCCGCCCGCGCTGCTCCAGGAAGCCTTGCCAGCGAAGGGGTAGAGCTCGCCGCGGATCTCGATGAATCCCCTGACGGATGCGCCGGCCGCGATACCCAGCGGGCCCTCCAGGCACAGACCTCCGAGGCTGACGTTCACCGTCACCATCTTCACCCGCTCCATGACGACCACGAAGCGGAGCGGGCGGCGCAGGCCCTCGCGCGCCTCGACCAGTTCCGCCCTCTCCTGCGACGCGGGCGAGATGAGCCGCCGGATCACGCCCCTGGCCAGGAGCCAGAGGAAGACGAGCGAGTCGACGTTGCGCCGCCAGAGGCGGCGAGGCTCCAGGATCAGTCGAAACAGCCATTCGAGGCCGAGGCGCCCCATCGAGCTTCGGAGCACGGCGCTTGCTGCCGGCGACGAAGTCGAAGGCGGCTCCTACACCCATGGCGAACCGGACCTCGAGCTCGCCGAAGTGCTGCGAGAGCCACACCTCCTGCTTCGGAGCCGTCATGGCCACGAAGAGCGCGTCGGGCCGGGCGCGATTCACGGCCTCGATGATGTGCTGGCTATCCTCATGGGTGAGCTCGGTGTGAGCGGGCGCGAGCATTCCCTTGATCGTGAGGCCAGGCCAGCGAGACCTCACCACGCGCGAGAGGCGCTGGAGCGTCTCGTCCGTCGTTCCCATGAGGAACACGGACACGCCGGATCGCGCGGCCCTCTCCAGGAACGCCTCGAAGAAGTCGGGCCCACAGACGCGGCCCTGGATGGAGCCGCCGAAGGCCCGCACGCCCCAGACGGCCGAGATCCCGTCGGGCAGCACCGCGTCGGCCTCCAGGAAGTGGAAGCCGAACCTCCGCATCCGGCGCGCGACGATGATGGAATGGGCATTGGCCGTGGAGAACAGAGCCTTCTCGCCCGCCCGGACCTTCTCGAAGGCGAGATCGAGCAGCGCTGGCAGCGGCAACAGGGAAATCGGAACGCCGAGCACCCGGGTGACGGGTATGCGCTCGTCCTGGGGCGAAGGCCCCGGAGCCCGCAGGTCGCGCTCGAGGTGCTGGATGGGGTCCACCGCCTCGAACCGGGGACTACTGCAGGTCATGGGCTTCTCCGGCTTCTCCGCCAACGCTCTCCTGCTCGCGCGACCTTCCCCGCCGTCCTCGAGCCCAACGCAGCTCGAGGATTCCCAGCCTGGACATGGCGATGGTCAGCGTGACCGCGGTGACCATCAGGACCAAACCCCGCGCGCGGAGGCCGGAAGCGAGATAGATGCCCGAGCATGCGACGTTCCCCTGAGGTCGTCCCAGAAGCCCAGCCCCGCGACGAGGAGACCGGCCAGCGCGAGGCCGGCCAGCCGGGGCCCCTCGGCCATCATGGCGGCGCGAATGGGCTCGGACCAGAGGGCCAGGCTCAACGCAACGTAGATCGCCACCACGAAGCCTACGCCGCCGACCCGCGGAATCGACCGTGAGTGCACCCTGCGTGCAGAGAGGGCATCATCGAAGATGCCCTCTCTCGCGTCCACGCTCCGCAACCACGGCGTCACGAGCGCCGAGATGGCGAGGACAGCGAGAACATGACCGCGGCTATGACCAGCATGCAGGCCTCTTGCCCCCACGGGTCCATTTCTATCGGGAGCCGGGGAGTCTGCATCGCTTTCTTCATCGCAAAAGGGGGCACTTTCTCCGTCACCCCCGTGTCCATGTGAGGTTCCCCCTCTCGCCTCGGATGACGAGTGGAGGGTCGACTCGACCCCACATGTTTCGCGGCCTCGAGGTGTTTGACGACGGTGCCGCTGGTCTGAAAGGGTCTGGCGCAGAGTTCCCCGGCCGCGGCGCGGCGACGGCTTGGGAGCACTACTGCAGCAGGACTGCACGCACGTGTTCCGACGGAAACGGAATGGAATCATGACGACGTCCGCCCCGAGGGTCGCGCTGGTGTTCGGGACCAGGCCCGAAGCCATCAAGATGTGCCCGGTGGTGCTCGCCCTGCGCGCCAGGGGCGCCACGGACGTACGGGTCTGCGCCACGGGTCAGCATCGACACATGCTCGATCAGGTACTGACCACCTTCGACATCCAGCCCGACGCTGATCTTCAGTTGATGTCTGCGAACCAGGGACTGGCCGCTCTCGCCTCGAGGGCTCTCGCCTCGCTGGACAGCTACCTCGAGGAGTGCGCGCCCGACCTCGTGCTCGTCCAGGGCGACACCACCACGGCCTTCTGCGCCGCGCTGGCCGCCTTCTACAGGGGGATCGACGTCGCGCACGTCGAGGCCGGTCTCCGGACCTGGGACCTCGCTGCCCCGTTTCCGGAGGAGGCCAACCGCACCCTCCTGACCAGGCTGGCGATGCACCACTTCGCCCCGACGGAGACCGCGCGAGCGAACCTCCTGCGCGAGGGCGTCCAGCGCGAGCGCATCGAGGTGACGGGCAACACCGTCATCGATGCCCTGCTCCTGGCCGCGGACCGTGCGGCGAAGACCTCCCCGGAGATTCCGGGCCTTGGAGAGGACGTCATGGCGCCGGACGGCGCTGCGCTGGTCCTCGTCACGGGCCATCGCCGCGAGAGCTTCGGCCAGGGCTTCGAGTCGATCTGCGCGGCCATCCGGGAGCTGGCGCGGCGGTTTCCGCTCGCTCGTTTCGTCTATCCGGTCCACCTCAACCCGAACGTCCAGGGGCCCGTGCATCGCCTGCTCGCCGGAGTTCCGAACGTCCACCTCATCGCCCCGCTCGAGTACCTGCCGTTCATCCGGCTCATGGGGCGGGCCACCTTGCTGCTCACGGATTCGGGCGGCGTGCAGGAGGAAGGGCCGTCGCTCCACAAGCCGATCCTGGTGATGCGCGACACGACCGAGCGCCCGGGAGATCATCGAGGCGGGCGTGGGCAGGCTCGTCGGAACCACCACGCAGTCAATCGTCGAGGCCGTCTCACGGCTCCTCACCGACCCGGCGGCCCACGCCGCCATGACCCGGGGGGCCAACCCCTATGGCGACGGCAGGGCCGCCGAGAGAATCGCCAGGAGCTGCGAGGATCTCGTGCAACGCCGCCGGTGAATGCTGGCCGCCGGCGCCACGGGTCGCTTCGGCTGCGAAACTGCGTTCGGAGGCGACGCGCGACGGTCCGGTAACTTGCCGCCCCTGGCCAGCGTGCTAGAGACGGGGCATGTCACCGACTTCAACGAGGTGCGCCCTCGGGCGCTCGGCTGTGCGTGCTGGCTCGCTCGCGCTGGCCGCCTTCGCCGCTGCCTTGCTGGCTGGGTGCGGTGGAAGCCTCCTCGACCGCTCGGGCGCGCCCCAGATCGAGCTGCAGGGCGCGCCGGTCGCCACCTACGACCCGAGCAACGGCAAGACCACGGTGGTGCTCGATTTCCAGGTGCGCGACGGGACGGGACGCTCGAATCGACCCGGCCTCGGTGACGCTGCGCCGGCTCATCGACGGGAATGTCCAGGACTCGGAGGCGATCGCCAACTTCACCGACGCGCGCCTCGCCTCCAACCTGAAGCTTGGCATGGTGCTCGACGCCAGCTACTCCATGACGCAATGGGATCCGCCAGCTTTCACGCCCATGAAGCAGTCCGCGCTCGATACGCTCGACGGCGTGCGGAGGCAGTTCGCATCGTGGAATTCCGGCGCGTTTTCCCCGGCGTTGCTGTGGTTCCAGGACCAGTACCTCTGCGAGCCCTCGTCGCCCACCATGCCGGACCGGGCGGTGCTCGACATCCCGGCTCCGGCGCAAGGTTCGTCCACCAAGCTCTACGCCGCCGCGGCGCGCATGGTGGACGAGCTGCAGGCGGCGGCCACGCCGAACCCCAACGCCACCGACCAGTTCGCCATGGTCCTCTTCACCGATGGGAAGGACAACTACAGCCAGTTCGACACGAGCAGTGTTCCGGCGAAGAGCTTCCCGGCCACCGGAGGCTCCTTCACCTGCACCGGGGCGGCGCCGGTGACGCTCGAGGCCCTCCTCGCGAAGCTGAACGCCTTCGAGGGGCTCAGGGTGTACGTCATCGGCCTCGGCAATCAGCTCGACGCGACCGTACTCGGCGCCATCGCCCGGGCCGGCAACGGCCGCTTCGTCTCCAACCCCGACAGCGGCAGCGTCGCCTCGCTCTTCGGCGAGATCCAGCGCGAGTTCACCACCGTGCGGCGCGACGGCATCACCACGCCCATCGCCGACGGCGAGCACACCTACGTCGAGGAGGTGAGCTCGAACGGCAACGTCTCGCGGGTGACCTTCAGATTCCGGGTGGCGAACGGCACCGCCACCGTGCTGCAGGACACGGTGAAGGTCGATTAGCTCTCCTGCCTGACCCACTCGGCGATCTTCGCCGCGCCGAGCCGCGCCAGCTCGGCGTCCTCGGCCTGGTCGAGGCCGCTCACCGCGATGGCGCCGACCACATGGTCCTCGTGGAGCACCGGCACGCCTCCGTCCCAGCCGGTGAAGCGCGGGTCGGTGTTGGCCATCTGCCAGCCGCTGTCCTTGAAGAGCTTGCCGAGCGCGCCGGTGGCGGTTCGCTCGCGGGCGGCGGTGAGCACCTTGTTGGTGGCCACCAGGATGGAGGGCAGGGGAGCGCCGTCCATCCGCAGCAGCGAGACGAGCTCGCCGTGCGAATCGCCGACCGCGATCACCGCCACCTTTCCCCGCCGCACCAGCTCCTCCCGGATGGCCCCGATGGCCACGGCCGCCTCTTCCTCCCCGAGCGTCGTGTAGCGCTGCATGGTCTCTCCTCCTGGTGAAGTGCGTGCTCAGCCGTGAAAGACGGTGAAGGAGCGCACCGGCTCCCGCTCGGTGCGCAGGCTGTTCTCCACCTTCGACGGGTCGGCGTACCCCAGGCTCATGGCGCAGAGCAGCCGCTCGTTCTTCGGGATGCCGAGATCCTCCTCCACGATGCGGTAGAACTGATTGAACGCCGCCTGCGGGCAGGTGTCGAGGCCCCGGGCGCGGGCCGCCACCATGACGTTCTCGATGAACATGCCGTAGTCGATCAGGCTCCCGTGGGCCATCACCCGGTCCATGACGAAGAGGAGCCCGACCGGGGCGTCGAAGAACTGGTAGTTGCGCTTGAACTGGGCGTGCATGCCGGCCTTGTCGCTCTTGGCGATGCCGAGGAGGCCGTAGAGGTCCCAGCCCACCTTCCGACGCCGGTCGACGAACGGCGAGATCCACTCGCGCGGGTAGTAGGCGTACTCCTCGGTGTGTCGCCTCATCGCCTCCGGGTCGTCGAAGGCCTTCTGCACGGCGGCGGTGAGCCGCGCCTTCGGACGGCCGGTGACGACGTGCACCTTCCAGGGTTGGGTGTTGGTGCCCGAGGGAGCGCGGCTCGCCACCGCCAGGATCTCCTCCACCAGCTCGCGAGGCACCGGGGTGGGGAGGAAGGCGCGCACGCTGTGGCGCCCGGTGATGGCCTCGTCGACGAGGCGCGTGGCCAGGGTGCGCCGGACCTGCTCGTGAAGCTGCTCGTCGCCAGGCGGCGTGGCGGGATCTCTCAAGGTGGCGGCCTCCACCGCCGTTGTACCGCGAACTTCGCACCGCCGTCATTGCAGCATGGCGTTCGTCACCTTGCGCGCCGTCTTCACCAGGCAGGCTGCGTTGTCGGTCTTCTCCTTGGTGGTGCTCGGGGGTGGGCTCCTCCGCGGGCCGCCTGGTGAGAGAGGCTCCTCCGCAGGGCGACGGGGCGCTTCGTGGCGCCGGCGGAGGCGCAGGTGGCGCCGGCCCCCGAGCTCGACGCCGCGGTCGCCATCGCCCAGCTCGTCCGGGCCCAGATCGCGGCCGAGGAGGCGGCGCGCCAGGGCCGCTACGGCGAAGCGCACCAGGTGATGGTCCTCTTCCAGCGGGCGGTCGTCGCGCGCGGACACGGCGCGGTGGGGCTGCGGCCGAGAGCTCGCCGCCACCTTCCTGGTGCCCGAGGCGTACGCCGGGTCGAGCGCCTACCGCTCCAGCATGCTGAAGGGGTCCAGCCGGAGCGTCGCGTCGAGCTACGAGGCCGGTGCGGAGCGCGATCCTCCGCGCCATGGGGCGCGCCCGGAGGACGGCCGCGCAGGATCGCATGGAAGCATCGTTCGGCGCGGAGGACGTCACGCCTTCCGCGAAGAGGCCGAAGGTGAAGGCGTTCACCCTGACGGAATAAGTCGACCGGATCGGGGCTCGCGCGCCGGAAGTCCAGCCGCTGGTGAAATCCTCGAGCGGGGCGGTCTCAGGCCGCGAATCCGCCGTCCACGGAGAGCACCGCGCCGGTGGCGAACCCGAGGGAAGGGGAGGCGAGGAGCACCACCGCCTCCGCCATCTCGTCCACCGAGCCGAGCCGATTGAGAGGGCGACAGCTCTCGAGCTGGACCAATGTCCCCCGGGGATTGGCGGAGTCGTCGATCACCTTCTGTACGAGCGGGGTGAGCGTGGTGCCGGGACAGAGGGCGTTCACACGGATGCCGAGCGGAGCGAGGTCGACGGCGAGGCTCTTCGTGAGCGCGACGAGCGCGGCCTTCGAGACGTTGTAGGCCACCTGGTTCCTGATGGCCCTGAGCCCCGCTTCGGAGGCCACGTTGACGATGACGCCCCTCCCCCGCTGGAGGTGGGGACGAAGGCCTTCGCCAGGAAGAAGGCCGAGTCGAGGTTCGTGCGCATGACCTCGCTCCAGGTGGCCTCGTCGGTGGTGAGCACGTCGCCCTGCCGGTAGATGGCCGCGTTGTGGACGAGCACCTCGATCCTCCCCGCCGCCCGCTCCACCCTGGCCGGCAGCTCCCGCACGGCAGCGGGCGACGCGAGGTCGGCCTCGAGGTGCACCGTGCCCGCTCCGAGCGCGCGCGCCGCCGCCTCCCCGCGGCTGGCGTGCCGCGAGACGATGACCACGGCGTCGCCCCGATGCAGGAAAGCTCGGGCGATGGCCTCTCCGATGCCGCTGCTCCCGCCGGTGACGAGCACCTTCCTCACCTGGTCCGCAGCTGCCGGCATGCTCTCTCTCCTTCGGGATCCTGATGGGTCCCGCTGTTCGGGGCGCCGCCGGACGCGGCGCTACGCCCTGTTCCGCAGCTGATTCACGATGACCACGAGGATGATGAGCAGGCCGATGAACATCTGCTGCCAGAATGCGGTCACGTTGAGCAGGTTGAGCCCGTTCGAGATGACCCCGAAGATGAGCGCACCGATGACCGTGCCGCTGATGCTGCCCGAGCCGCCGAAGAGGTTCGTCCCCCCGATGATGACCACGGCGATGGCGGAGAGCTCGGCGCCGCCGCCCATCAGGGCGTTCGCCGAGTTGATGCGTCCCATGGTCACGATGGCCGCCACCGCCGAGAGGAAGCCGGAGAGCGCGTAGAAGGCGGTGGTGTTCTTCGTGAGGTTGATGCCGGAGGCGCGGGCCGCCTCCCGGTTCCCGCCGATGGCGAAGGCGCAGCGCCCCACCGTGGTGTAGTTGAGGATGAACCAGACGAGCGCGGTCATGACCACCGCCACGGCGATCGAGACCGGAACGACCCCGCCGATCCTGGCGGAGCCGAGGTAGGTGAGCGCGCGCGGGAGGTTCGTGACCGGCAGCCCTCTCGTGAGGATGAGGGCGAGCCCGCGCAGGGCCGAGAGCATCCCCAGCGTCATGATGAAGTCGGGGATCCGGGTCACGGCGATGGTGATGCCGGAGAGCGCACCGGCGGCGGTGCCCGCGAGGATCCCGAGCACCATGCTGAGGGCCGGGTCGAGGCCGCTCCTCGTGGCGAGGAGCGCGGCCGTGCAGCCGCTCAGGGCGAGCAGCGACCCCACCGACAGGTCGATGCCCGCGCTGATGATGACCACGGTCATCCCCAGGGCGAGGATGAGGTTCACCGCGGACTGCTGCAGCACGTTCATGAGGTTCGGCACGCTCAGGAACGAGCGCGTCGTGAACGAGAGGATGGCGGCGAGGACGAGGAGCGCCACCAGGGGCCCGAGCCCCTGGAACGCGCCCACGCGGTGGAGGAAGCCCTCGAACCGGGTAACGCTCTCCCCTCTCGCGCTAAGCATCCGCTTCCACCCTCTGCCCCGTGGCCGCTCGCATGACGTTCTCCTGCGTGACCCTTGCGCCGGTGAGCTCGCCCGTGATCCGCCCCCGGCTCATGACGTAGACCCGGTCGGCGAGCGCCATCACCTCGGGGAGCTCGGACGAGATGAGGACGACGCTCTTGCCGGATTTCACCAGGCCGGCGATGAGCCGGTACACCTCGATCTTGGCGCCCACGTCGATTCCCAGGGTGGGCTCGTCGAGGATGAAGACGCTCGCCTCGCTGAACATGAGGCGCGCCAGCACCACCTTCTGCTGGTTGCCGCCGCTGAGGCTCATCACGCGCTGCTGGATGCCGGTGGCGGCGATGGCGAGCGCCTGAAAGAACCTGGTCGCGGCGGCCCGCTCCAGCGCCGGCCGCAGGATCCCGTAGGGGAAGACGCGAGAGAGCCGGCTCAGCGTGATGTTCTCGGCGACGGTGAGGCGTGGGACGACGCTCTCGCGCCTGCTCTCCGAGAGGTAGGCGATGCCCGCCCGGAGCGCGTCGCGCGGCGTCTCGATCTCCACGCGCTGTCCCGTGGAGCCGCACCTCTCCGCCCGACCTGGGAATGAGTCCCACCAGCGCCTTGGCGAGCTCCGTCCTCCCCGCGCCCATGAGCCCGGCGAGTCCCACGATCTCGCCCCTGCGCACCTCCAGGCTGCAGTCGTGGACGAGGTTCTTCACCGAGAGCCGATCGACCGACAGCACCACCTCGCCGGTGGGCACGCGCTCCTTGTGGTAGCGCTCGGCGATCTCGCGGCCCACCATGAGGCGGATGACCTCGTCCTGGGTGAGGGCGCTGCGAGCCTCCGTGGCCACCCGCTCACCGTCGCGCAGCACGGTGATGGTGTCGGCGATGGCAAAGACCTCCTCGAGGCGGTGCGAGACGTAGACGACGGACACCCCATCGGCCTTGAGCTTCGCGAGGACGCGCGAGAAGAGCAGGTCGATCTCGGTGCGGGAGAGCGCCGAGGTCGGCTCGTCGAGGAGGAGCAGGCGCGCGCGCCGGTGCACCGCACGCAGAATCTCCAGCATCTGGCGCTGCCCGGTGCTGAGCGACGCCACGCGCTGCAGCGGGTCGAGCGCCAGTCCGTAGCCCGCGAGCAGGGAGCGCGTCTCTTCCCGCATGCGCTGCCAGTCGATCACCGGGAGCACCTTGCCGCGCGTGGGGTAGCGCCCCACGAAGACGTTCTCGGCCACCGAGAGGTTCGGCGCCAGGTTGAGCTCCTGATAGACCATGCCGATCCCCCGCGCCTGCGCGTGCTCGGGCGAGAAGGCGTGCACCGCCTTGCCGTCGAGCTCGATGGTGCCGCTGTCGGGCGTCACGCTGCCGCAGAGGATCTTGAGGAGCGTCGACTTGCCGGCGCCGTTCTCCCCCACGACGGCGTGCACGCTCCCGGCCGCCACGTCGAGGGAGACGCCCTTCAGCGCCTGGACACCGCCGTAGTGCTTGCTGAGCGCGTGAACGGCGAGCTTCATGCTCCGCTCCTCGAGCCGGCGGCGGGTGAGGTCACCGCGCCAGGGCCCTGGCGCTGGAGTCGTTGGGGAAGGCTGATGGCCAGAGCTTCATCGCTCCGGCGGCCCGGGGTGGCCGGCCCAGCTCGGGCCACCACCCGGGCACCGCCGAGAGGCACGCGGCCTCACGCGAGCAATGCTCACTTCTTCTCTGCGTAGGCCTGCTTGATCTTCTCCCAGGGGATCGGCTCGAGCTTCACGTCGGGATAGAAATCGTCGGCGTTCTTCTGGTACTCGATGCGCGGCCGGATATCGAAGGTCTTGGGCGGCCCGAGGCCGAGCGCCGCCTCGACGGCGAAGCGGGTTCCGTACCAGCCCCATTCCGGAAAGCCGTGCCAGGTCTCGGCCACCATGCGCCCCTCCTTGATGAGGCCGACCGACTCGGGGGTGCCGTCGTTGGTGAAGACGCCCACCTCCTTCTGGCGGTTCGCCGCCTCCACCGCGCTCATGGCCCCCATGCCCATCTCGTTGGAGGCGGTCCAGATGGCGTCGAGCTTCTTGTTCGCCTGCAGGATGTCCTCCGCGGCCTTCACCGCCTTCTGCCGGTTCCAGTCGGCCGGGAGCGTCTGCACCACCTTGATGCCCTTGTAGGGGTCGATGACGTCGTGGAAGCCCTTGAGCCGCTCGGTGGAGTAGAAGCCGCCGGCGATGCCCTCGATGATGGCGATCTTCGCGTCGAGCTTCAGGTCGGAGGGGCTTACGCCCTTGTAGAGCTCCTTCCAGAAGGCGAGGTCGAGGTAGTGCGGGGGATCGGAGACCATCTTCCCCTTGCCGAGCACGCCCGGCCCACCCAGCCAGTCGAGGAGGGCATAGCCCGAGATTTGACCCGCCTGGCGGTTGTCGAAGCCGAGGTAGGTCGTGACCTCCACGCCCTTGATCGGCTCGAGCAGGTTCACCACGATGACCGGGATGCCGGCCCTGTTGGCCGACTGGAGCGCGGGGATGACCACCTGCACCTCGGTGGGAGACAGGACGATGCAGCTCACCCGGCGTGCGACGAAGTCCTCGAGCACCGCCACCTGGTCGCCGAAGTCGAGGTGCGAGGCTGGCGACTGCGTGATGATCTTGACGTTGATGCCGTGCTTGCGGGCGTCCTCGGCGGCCTTCTCGAAGAAGGAGGTGGCCGTTGCGAAGACGCCGGTCACGTCGGGTGGGCTCCAGCCGATGACGATCTCGTCGGGGAGCTTCTTCGCGTCTGCGGCGAACGTTCGGCCGGGGAGCGCGAGGAGGAGAGCGACGACGGAGGCGACGAGGAGCTTGATGCTCATGGGCTTCCCTTCTGGGCAGCCACGGCTGCCCCGGAACGTGAAGCGTGAGTCCCCCCGGAGGCGTTCCGCCATGCTACCGAACCGCACCCACCATGCCCAGCGCCGGCCCATGCGTGACGGCGCGCAGCCGCCCGCCTCCCCGCCCGCGCCCGGCCACGAGGCAAAAAGGAAAAGGCGGCGAGCGCAACAGCCCACCGCCTCGAAAGTCTGACAGAGATGCGGAGAAGAGTCGCGAACGCGGCCCCGCTCAGGGCTCAGGTACCGCCTCGACGGCATCGGTCGCCGCCTTCTTCCCCCGCGCGACGAGCTTCCGCGCCTTGACTCGCGCGCTGCGGGCACCGCGGTCGGCGGCCTTGCGCCCCTTCTCGGCCACGTCGCGCACGGCGTCGCGCCCCTTCTCGGCGGCGTCGCGCACCGCATCGAGGCCGCGGTCGAGGATGGCGGAGAGGCCACCGGCGATCACGTTGCCCGGAGGCGTGTCGGGGGCGCCCGGATGGGGGCGGGTGGGGGCCACCTTCTTGGCCTTCTCCATGAGCGCCCCGAGATCCCGGAGCTCCGCCGGGGCGAAGGCCTGCTGGAGCTGGGGCAACAGCTCCCCCTCCTCCTCCTCGATGTGGTGCTTCACGTTCTCCATGAGCACCGTCATCTTGGCGCTGTAGCGCTCGTCCTTCGGGCTCATGTCCTCGAGCTCGAGGAGCGTGAGCTTCACGAGGTGGTGCTCCTCGAGCGCCTCGAGCACGGCGTCCTCCGCCCCCTGCTTGCGGCGCAGGGTCGGGTAGAGGATTTGCTCCTCGATGGCGGCGTGCACCGAGAGCTCCTTCGTCACCTCGCGCACGATGCGGGTGAGCTCGGCCGGCTTGCTCGCCTTGTCGGCCTTCTCGAACTGCTTGAAGAGCTGCTTCACCGTGCGATGGTCCTGCTTCACCAGCTGGATGGCGTTCAAGGTGAGTCTCCTGGCCTGAGGCCTGGGCGGGTTGCAAAGATGGTCACACCGCGTGAAAGGGTTCGCATCGCGGCCCCCTGCGTCAATCGGCCTCGCATGGAATGGCGGGTCGTCTCGAAGGTAAGGAGGGGCGTCTCGCTGCCGCGGCTGCGTGCGTGCACCCCCGAGGGGAGAGGCGGCCTAGCCCTCCCTCTCACGTCCCGTGCGCGGACCCGGTGGGCTTCCCATGTTGGTCCCGCTGCGCCGCGCGCGACGGGATGCGCGGACGCACGAGCTGGCCATGGTGGCCAGAGCGGATCCACAACGAGGAGAGCACACATGATGGCAGGAAGAGGAGTGAGGTGGGCGCGGCTTGCGGGGCGGGCTGGTGGTGCCGCGGTGGCGCTCGCCTGCGTCATGGCCGCGCCGGTGGCGCTGGCCGCGGCGGCCCACCCGCACGCGATCGTGGAAGGGTTCCAGAAGATCCACGCAGACGACCAGGGGGAGGTGGCGCTCGGCAAGCTCGGCCTCGAGAAGGGGACCTCGCCGGAGGTGAAGGCCTTCGCGCAGCAGCTCGTCACCGACCACGGGAAGAACGACGAGAAGCTGAACCAGCTCGCGCAGGAGAAGGGAATCTTCCTCGGGGGCAAGGCCTACGAGAAGAAGGCGAAGAAGGCCCGCGAGGAGCTCAGCGAGCTCGAGAAGAAGGAGAAGGGCCGCGAATTCGACGAGGCGTACATGAAGAAGATGGAGAAGGGCCACGCCAAGGACGAGAAGGAGCTGGCGGAGCTGGTGGAGAAGGCCAAGGACCCGGAGATCAAGTCTTTCCTGCAGGAGACGCACGCCACCATCGCTTCGCACCTCCAGCACGCCAAGGAGACGCTCGCCGGCCTCCAGCGGAAGGGTGGCGAGGCGCAGGCCGCAGTGACCTCTCCGGCCACCTCCGGAACCGGTTCGCACCCCGCTGACGCGGCCCGCTGAAGCACGCCATGAAGACCGAGCGCACCGTCACCTTTCCCTCCGGCGTGACGGTCCCGGCCCTGGGCCAGGGCACCTGGAACTTCGGGGAGAGCACGACCCGGCGAAAGGACGAGGTCGCAGCCCTGCGCCTCGGTCTCGACCTCGGCCTCACGCTCGTCGACACCGCCGAGATGTACGCCGACGGCGGCGCCGAGGAGGTGGTGGGAGGGGCCATCCAGGGTCGCCGCGACGAGGTCTTCCTGGTGAGCAAGGTGGTGCCGTCGCACGCCAGCGCGAAGGGAACGGTCGAGGCCTGCGAGCGGAGCCTGCGGCGCCTCGGCACCGACCGCATCGACCTCTACCTCCTTCACTGGCGCGGCTCGATCCCGCTCGCGGAGACGGTGGGCGCCTTCGAGCGCCTGGCGTCGTCCGGCAAGATCCGGAGCTGGGGCGTGAGCAACCTCGACGCCGAGGTGATGGAGGAGCTCGCGGGGGTGCCCGACGGCGGCGCCGTCCAGACCGACCAGGTGCTCTACAACCTCGCCCGGCGCAGGCTGGAGCACGACCTCCTCCCCTGGTGCCGCGCGCACGGCGTGCCACTCATGGCGTATTCACCGGTGGACCAGGGGCGGATCCTCGGGAAGCCTGCCTTGAAGAAGGTCGCGGAGCGCCTCGGCCGGTCTCCGGCGCAGGTCGCGCTGGCCTGGGTGCTGCGAGAGCCGGGCATCGTCGCCATCCCCAAGGCGGGATCGCTCGAGCACGTGCGGGAGAACCGCGGGGCGCTCGACCTCGAGCTCTCCCCCGAGGATCTGCAAGAGCTCGACCGCGCCTTCCCGCGGCCGGCCAGGCCCGGGCCGCTGGAGATGCTGTAGGCGCGCGAGCCGGCTCCACGCTCAGTTCGACTTGAAGCCGCAGCCGTGCGAGCCGTGCGAGTAGTCCTGCCACCCCACCGCCGTCACCTCCAGCATCTGGGCGAGGCCGTCCACCACGCGGTCGGCGACGAATGACTCCACCAGGGTGGCGGAGCTCTTGATGAGCCCCCAGTCCATGAAGGTGCGCTCCCAGACGAAGGCCACGTAGGCGCCGTACCCTCTGATGCTGTAGCCGGCCACCTTGGAGTGGGTGAGGTGCCCGACGACGTCTCCAATGTAGGCGCCGCCTTCTGCGGCCGCGGCCACCATCAGGCGGGGGAGGACCTCGCCCGAGCCGAGGTAGAAGAGCACCACCCCGCGCAGGAGATAGCCGCCCGCCTTGATGGCGGTCTGGGCCGCCGCCTTCCACGCGCTCTGGTACCAGTGGATGTTCCAGTAGTCGCCCACCTGGTCTCGGAGCGCCCACTCACCGAGGCAGAGCCGGATCCCGCGGCCGAATCTACCCGTGCAGGTCTTCTTCCAGGGGTTGGCGTCGCACGAGGCGATGGTCCCGGCGACCGCCGTCTTCGGTGTTTCCACCATACGTGAATAGGGCGTGCTGGTCACCGGCGCGCTCGCGCTGCTGCCTCCGCCCGCGCTCGGCCCCTCGACGAGCCAGACCCGTCCGGAGGGGGTGGCGCAGGCGAGCTCCTCCCCCACCATCACCGGCTTCCCGTCGCCGTCGTGCAGGCAGACGAGGCCGGGGTCGATGGTGGCGTCGAGGGCGTCGACGTCCGGGTCGTACCCCTGCACCATGAGGCGTGGCGCCTCCGTCCCGCGGATGTGCCCTTCGCCGAGGGCGGGCACGAGGATGGCCGGCTCCGAGAGCCACCCGTCCACCTGCCGCAGGCAGGCCGCATCGGAGGCGGCGGTGGCGAGCGCCGAGACGACCGCCAGGGTCTCGTGCGCCAGCGCCTCCCCGGGGACGAGCGCCACCGCCAGCTCCGCGCCGGCGAGGTGGGCCGCCGGTTCGGCGAGGAACCGCCGGAAGAGCGCGAGGTCGTGCGCGGCCGCCGCGCGCTCGCCCCGCGAGATGTAGGAGGTGGGCGACCAGAGCGCCGCGTGCGCCGGTGCGAGGTCCTCGAACGTCACGTGGAGGACGAGGGCGAGGTGACGGTCCCAGGTGGCCGCGGCGGGGGCGATGTAGGCCTGCCCCTCCTCCGCGGCGAGCGCGGCCGCGGCCGAGCCGTCGCCGAGAAGCGTCTCGCAGGCGGAAAAGGGGACCGCCGGCGCCGCGACCGGAACGGCCGGGAGCTGGAGCCGCAGGGTGAGCACCGAGCGGGTGGTCTCGTGCACACCGTCGCCGTCGCTGTCCACCAGGTGACCATCGGCCAGCGAGAGGGTGTCGATGGCGAGCCCGGCGACGGTCCAGGCGCCGGTGAGGTCGACGGTGCCCATCCCCGGCTGCGAGGCCACCGCCGCAGCGAGGCTGGCGCGCAGCTCGGGGCGCTCGAGGAGCGGGCGAAGCGCCTCGGCCAGGCGAACCCGGCCGGCCTCCACCGCCTCGGCGCCGAGCGCCACCCGCAGCGCCTCGCCGTCCACGCCGAAGCGCCAGGCGCCCGTCGGCTCCTCCCGATCCTCGGCCGGGACCGACCCGAGCGCGTAGGCCGCGCTGCTGGCCGGCGCCAGCGCGGGGGAGAAGCCCGCGGGGAGGAGCGAGAAGACGGCGCCGGGCGCGGCCCTGAAGGAGACGTCGGGCGCGGGGGCAGGGAGGAGGTCTTCCAGCGCGGCGCTCTCGGGAGGCGAAGGGTCGAGCGGCGACGCCGGCGCCGAGGAGCCGCAGGCGGCACAGGCGAGGAGCGTCGCGGCCGTGAGGGGAGCGAAGGCGGAACGGCGCGGGGCGACGTTGTCCATGGGCGGACCTCCTGGTCCGAGTCCCACTCTACACGGCCAGTGGCTTCACGCAGCGTCAGTGTCCCCGCTGCGACCTCATGCCGCCTGTGGCGAGAGGTAGGCACTGTGGGTGACGATGACGCGGCCGAGGGACGCACCCACGCCTTCGGCGTGGGCGCCGACTTCGCGACGGGCAGCCCGATGGGCAAGGCGGTCGAGGGAGATCCAGAGCGGCTCGCTCTTCATGGTCGTCCCCGGCCGCCCGGCTGGCTCAAGGGGGCGACGCCACCCGCAGCGGCGTCCCGGCCACGTCCTGGAAGCCGGCCAGCGAGTATGGGGTGGTGGCCAGGGTCCCGATCTCGACGGGCGGCGCGGCCAGGGTGTCCTGGAGCGCGGCGAAGTTGAGGCTCTCCTGGATGGCGGCGGCGGCGAGGATGTCGAGGAGGACGCCCCCGAACTTGAACTGGAGGTAGGTCGCCTGCAACGCCGGCGTCCAGACGAACCGCGTGTCGTTGTTGAAGACGTTGCCGGCCAGGCTCCAGGTGGGCGTGACGGTGACGCCGCCCGCCGGCTGCAGCACCTCCAGCGTGGCGTCGCCGCCCACGGGCACGGGGAGCGTGAGCTCGCTCACGGTGGTGAAGCTCCCGGCGCCGGGCTCGCGCACCTGCACCGGCTGGCTGAAGGCGAGGCGGACGGCGAGGTTGGGCTGCAGCGTCAGCGCCTGGTCGAGGCTGAACCAGTTGGCGAAGTCCATGTCGAGGGCGTTGGCCTCGATGCTGGCCAGGGCGACCGATCTCCCGGTGGGCCAGAGGGTGAGGCCGAGGTCGACGTTGCGTCCGAGGACGTTCTGGCCGGCGTAGAGGAGGCTGGTCAGGCCGTCGATGTCCAGGTCCACCCGGGCGAAGTCGGTCGAGAGCCGTCCGTCGTCGAGGACGAGGTCCCTCAGGTTGCCGAGCGCCGCCAGGAACGAGCTGTCGAGCACCGGGCGGAAGCCGACCGGGGTGGTGCTCAGCACCGTCCCGTCGGGCTGGAGCGCGTTGGAGACCGGGAGGAGGGGCGTCAGCGTGCCGAAGTCGGTCACGCCGCCGTCGTACCTGGGCCCGGCGGGCGTGTTCACGTCTGGCGTCCAGACCCCCAGCTCCATGAGGTCGGTGCTCACCGAGACGGGCGAGCAGGTCCAGGCGCCGCCCTTGGGCGTGCCCGCCTTGGGGCAGGTGAAGGGAAAGGTGACGTCGTAGGCCACGGGGATGGGGAAGTCGAAGGTGACGCCGTGGGGGAAGTCGGCAGGGAGCCAGTCCTGGTCCGGGAAGATGCGCACCTCGGCCCCGCCGAGCCCGAGGTTGACGCCCACGAGATTGCCCACCAGCCGCCCCTGCGCATCCGCCTGAGGGTCGGAGGCGGTGGAGAAGTCGAGGACGTGGGTGACGGTGTGCTGCTGGACGCCGTCGGGGTCCAGCATCGCGTACTCCACGTCGAGCTTCGCGAGCAGGTCGAGGAAGTAGCGGAAGGCGAAGTCCATGCTGGGGTAGCGGGAGCGCAGATAGGTGCGGGCGGGTTCGGCGATGGGCTCGTGCCGGGCGCGGAGATGGAACGCCTGGCCCGGGGCGACCTCTCGCGCGTCGGCGGTCAGGCTGGCGCGGGAGGCATAGCCGGCGTCCACGCTCCCGGCGTCGGAGGTGACCGAGAACTCGAGCCCGACGTTGGTCTTCACGTGGTAGCTGGCCACCGCGCCCACGTCGAAGTCGCGGGGCGCGGGCCGGGTCGGACGCGGCCCGACGGCCGCGCCCACGTCGTAGTCCTGATGGCCGGCGGGGACGTCGACCGTGGTGCTCCCATGGAAGCCGCCGATGGGGCTGCAGCCCGGCCACGTCGAGAGCACGTCCACCGTCGCGCCCCACCAGCAGCAGGGCAGCGTGATCCTGGTGAGGTGAGCCGTGCCCGTCTCGCACTGGGCCTGGTTCGGGCTGAAGGTGTAGGGGCCGCAGAAGGGGACGGGCTGGATCGTGTACCCGTAGGCGGTACAGGTGGCCATCGCCTTGTCCCAGGCGTTCTGGAGCATCTCCAGCGGCACGTCATGCCTGACGTGGTGGATGCCGCCCTGCGTCCCCGGCCCGACCTCCTTTCGCTCGAGCCAGATGGGCTCGAAGGTCTGGTTCGTGACCGCCTGGCCCGGCCCGAAGAGCCCCTGGCCTTGTGTCGCGAACTGCACGGTATCGGTGACCGTCACCGGGTTGCGGAGGCCGCCGGCGCTGCCCGCAGGGCCGGAGCTGCCGCCGTCCGTGCTGCCGGAGCCGCCGCAGGCAGCGAGCGCCGCGGCGAGGAGGCCGAGGGCAGCGAGTCGGCCGCGGGTGGGGTGCAGGGCCGGCCTCAGCCGATCACAGCACGGGTTCGTGCTCATGTCCCACCTCCGCTGGCCGAGGGCCAGTGGTAGGAGCCCAGGAGATTGTGCGGCGAGTCCCTGACGGGCTGCACCCCCCATTCCCACGGACAGTATGAGACGGCATGGCCAATGGCGCCGCCACCGCGCTCGTGGAGGAGGAGGCGCGAGGCTGCCTCAGCGGCGCTCGAGCTCTCCCTGCCGTCGGGCGGCCGCGGCCCCGTCCGGTTGCCCTCAGCGCACCGTCGCCCAGGCGCCGCTCCCCTCCACCTCCTGGCCGACCCAGGTGGCGAGGGAGACTCCAGCCTGCTCCGTGGTGGGCTCGCCGAACAGGGTGTGGCCGGAGCCGCTCTTCACGAAGGCGCGGGCGTTCGGCGCGGGCTCGATGACGCTTGCGATCAGTTCGTCGAGGAGAACCGGGAAGCGGCTGGAGCTCAGCCCGAAGAAGGCGCTGATCACCGGGTCGGCGCTCCACGAGACGAGCCCGAACCGATTGTCGGGGTACCTCCCCAGGAGCGACTTGAGCGCGAGCGAGAGGTTCCGTCCGCAGGCCACCGCGTCGTCGCACACGGTCGGGAGGAGCTCGGAGAGGCCCCAGGCGGTGAGACCGGGCTGGATGACGAGCGGGCCGCCGTCGGTCGGGAGCGGCGGACCCGAGTCGTCGATGACGAAGCCCTGGGACCGAGGCCACCTCTCGCGGAAGGTGGGGTAGTTCACCAGGGAGCCGAACCCGCCCGCTGAGGAGCCGGTGACGACGAGGCGCCTCGGGTCGGGGAAGGTGGGGGCGAGGCGCGCGAGGTAGGCCAGGATGTTCGAGTGACCGACGTGGTGAACGGTGCGATTGGGGTTCTCGTAGGTGGCCACCCGGTCGCCCCCGTGGACGTCACCGGTGCAGTAGGGAATGTAGACCAGCGTAGCGTCCGCGAAGGGGCTGCCGGGCAGCGTCCGGTCGAGGAGGGAGCCGGGCGCCCGGCTCGGCAACAGGTCGGCGAACTGAGCGCTTCCGAACGGCCCCAGCGATGCCGTCTGGAGCGTGAAGCAGGTGAACGCCGACGAGCAGGCCCCGCCGCCCTCCAGGTAGAGGACGAGGTCGGGCCCGGTGCCGGGGCTCACCCCGATGCCGGTGGGTGAACCGTCGCTGCAGGCCGAATCCGGAAAGTCGACCCAGGTCCAGACGCCGGGGGTGAGGCCGGTGATTGGTGCCCCGACGGAAGGGCCCGAAGACCCACCGGCACCCGACCCTCCGCAGGCGGCGAGCAGAATGGCGAGGCCTGCCGGGGAGAGCGGCCACCGAGCGAGGTTCTTCATCGCTTGGACATACCCGCCGCCGGGTCGAGCAGCCAGCGGAGGATAACCTCGTCCACCGTCCCGCGTGGATACCTATCGCAATCGCCGAAGCCTACGGTGTCTCTCGTGATGGGCAGGAGCGGAAAGCAGAACAATGGCGGGGCCTCTCTGCGGGCCCCCACCGATTCGGACGAGAGGCGCTCACACATGCGAGGGAGGGAGAGAGGGACATGAACGACCGACGACGAGAAGTCATAGCCTCCGGGCGCGAGCTGGAGGACAGCTTCTTCCTAAAGCAGGATCACGACCTCATCGAGGGGCTGAAGACCCTGCGCCGGCTCGAGGAGACGCGGGACGCCTTGGCCGAGGCGTCTGGCATCCGCTTCGTGGCGAGCTCCTCGATCGCGCACGGGTTGTCGCGGAGGCCTCGGGCAGCTTCCTCGGCCTCGGGTCGAAGGTCTCACGGAGCGAGCTGGCGGTGCTGAAGCGATCGAGGCAGCGTTCGCGGTTGCCGGATGAACGCCAGAGGTTCTTCCGGTGATTCCGGGACGAGAAATGGGGCTCGGCAGCCCCTCTGGTAGCTTGGACCAAATGAGGACCCCGGGTGATACGCAACCGCGCATCGTGTTCAGATCCCAACATCACGTTCCGCTGGAGCCGCGGATCGCCATCCCGGCGCGGCACAGGGCCGCGCTGAGCTCCAACGGCCGCATTCACCAGCGCGAGAAAAGCAGCCGCTTGACAGTCCGGTACGTCGATGCTAGGAAACTCACACTGCTTGTGACTGCTTCACCGTTGCTCCAGCGGCGCCCCACATGATCCGGGCTTCGGGAGGAGCGGGGTGAGCGGCGGAGGATCCGTGGGAAACGACCGCCTCGGAACGTCGCGCATGTCTGCCTTCACGTACCAGGAAGGCGGTAAGCACGAGCTGCGGGAGGTGGCGTCGCCGCGCCTCGACGCGAAAGACGGCGCCGTGCTGAAGGTCCTGGCCGCTTCCATCTGCGGCACCGACCTGCGCACCTTCCGCTTCGGAAGCGACAAGATCCGCCCCCCGCGGATTGTGGGCCACGAGGTGTGCGGCATCCTCGAGCAGGTCGGCTCCGCCGTCGAGAGCTTCCGGGAGGGAGAGCGTGTGGTCGTGGCCCCCGCCATCGGTTGCGGGGAGTGCCCCTCCTGCCGGCGAGGGGCCACCAACATGTGTGACCGGCTGCAGACGCTCGGCTTCGAATTCGACGGGGCGTTTGCTGGCTCCATGGTCATCCCCGCTCAGGCGTTCCGCATGGGCAATGTGCTGAAGGTCGCGCAGACGATCCCGCCTGAGCAGGCCGCTTTGGCCGAGCCGGTGGGCTGCGTGCTCAACGGCCAGAGCTTCCTGGATATCGGCCCGGAGGACTCGGTGGTCGTGTTCGGTGCCGGGTTCATCGGCTGCATGCACGCTGAGCTGGCCCTCCGGGCTGGGGCCACGCAAGTGGCGGTAGTGGACGTGTCGGAAGGCCGGCTGGAGGTCGCCGGCTCCCTGCTGCACGGAGTCGAGCGGGTAAACTCCACCAAGCATGACATCCTGCGCTGGATCGCCGACTGGACGGGAGGGCGGGGGGCCGGCGTCCTCATCACCGCCAATCCCGATGGCCGCACCCATGCGATCGCCGCGCAGGCTGCGGCCAAGCGAGGGCGGATCAGCCTCTTCGGTGGCGTCCCGAAGAAGGGGAGCGCATTCCTCGACTCCAACTCCATCCACTACAAGGAGCTTTCCGTTTACGGCTCGCACGCCACGACCCCGCGGCGGGTGGCCACTGTGTTGCAGTGGCTGGAGAGCGGCGAGCTGAAGCTGGGGAAGTACGTCTCCGGTACATATCCGCTGGAGCAGATCCTTGAGGCTTTCAATTCCTTCAAGGACGAAAAGGTACTGAAGCTCGTCATTCAGCCGTAGGCAGAAGTCAATACCGAAAGGCGGGCATGTGGCACGTCCAGACGTCATCATGGCGATCGACCAAGGCACCACCGGCAGCCGGGTCATCCTCTTCAACCATGACGCCCGCATTCACTCAATGGCCTACCGGGAGATCCGCCAAATCTACCCGCAACCCGGCTGGGTGGAGCACGACCCGGAGGAAATCTGGCGCTCCGTTCTCGACTGTGCGCGCCAGGCGCTGCGCGAGGGCCAGGTGGAGCCCGCCCAGGTGAAGGGGATCGGCATCACCAACCAGCGGGAGAGCACGATCCTCTGGCGCCGCGACACCGGCGAGCCGGTCGCCAATGCCATCTGCTGGCAGTGCCGACGCTCCGCCTCGATCTGCGACGAGCTGAAGGCGGCCGGCCACGAGCCGAAGATCGTCGAGAAGACCGGCCTGGTCATCGACGCCTACTTCTCGGCCACCAAGATCAGGTGGCTCATGGACAACGTCGATGGGGTGCGAAAGCAAATCGAGCGCGGCAACATCTGCATGGGCAACATCGACAGCTGGATCACCTGGAAGTTGACCGGCGGCAAGGCGCACGTCACGGACTTCTCCAACGCCTCGCGGACGATGCTGCTCAACATCCACACCCTAGAGTGGGACCCGGAGATCCTCTCCTGGCTTGGCATCCCCGAGTCCATCCTGCCCCGCGTGCTGCCCTCCAGCGGGATCATGGCGGAGACCGACCCCGAGGCCTTTCTCGGAGCCCGGATCCCCATCGCCGGGGATGCCGGCGACCAGCACGCGGCCACCTTCGGCCAGGCCTGCTTCCATCCCGGGATGGCGAAGAACACCTACGGCACGGCGCTGGCGTTGATGATGAATATCGGTGACAAGCCGACCGCGTCCAAGAACGGCCTGACCACCGACCTGGCCTGGAGCATCGGCGGGCACGTCGAGTACGCGTTCGAGGGCGTGATCTTCATCGGGGGGGCAGCCATCGACTGGCTGAAGAACGGACTGCGAATCATCAAGGACGCCTCCGAGTGCAGTACCATGGCGGCGAAGGTCTCCGACACCGGCGGCGTCTATCTGGTGCCCGCCTTCACCGGACTCTGCGCTCCATACTGGGATATGTACGCCCGTGGGGTGATGGTCGGGATCACCCGTGGCACCGAGGCCGAGCACGTGGCCCGCAGCGCCCTGGAGTCGACCGCCTACCAGACGAGGGACGTCCTCTTGGCGATGGAAGCCGATTCGGGCCAGAAGACGCGGACGCTGCGAGTCGATGGCGGGGCAACCCGCAGCGACTTCCTGGTGCAGATGCAGGCCGATCTGCTCGGTCTGCCTGTGGAGCGACCGGTCGTCACCGAGATGGCCGCCCTCGGGGCCTGCTACTTGGCGGGCCTGGGAGTCGGCTTCTGGCAAAGCAAGGAAGAACTGGAGCGCAATTGGCAGATCGACAAGGTCTTCGAGCCCCGCATCGGCGCGGACCAGCGGGAAGCGCTGTACGGCGGCTGGAAGCGTGCCGTCGAGAGGAGCTTCAAGTGGGCCAGCGGCTGAGGCGCCGGGTCGCAGTGGACCCCAGCTCTCGATGAAGGAGCGACCATCTTGAGCAAGGACAGCCGGCTAAAGAACATCGTCAATCAGCTCAAGAGGAACACGCACGTGGAGATCAAAGAGCTGAAGGAGAAGCTCAACGTCTCCGAGATGACCATCAGGCGTGATTTGAACCAGCTGGCCGACGACAACGTCGTCAAGTTGATTCCGGGGGGGGCCATCATCCGGATGACGGTCGACCCAGAGGAGGAGAAGTACCAGATCAGCCAAGAGGGGACGATCCACACCAGGGAGAAGGTCGCCATCGGAAGGAAGGCCTGCGCGCTCGTGGAGCCAGAGGACACCATCATCCTCGATATCGGCTCCACCACGGAGTTCGTGGCCAAGTTCCTCCGCGAGGACGTCCCGCTCACGGTGCTTTGCTGCACCATCAACAACCTGGTGGAGCTGTACCGGAAGAAGAACTGTAACATCATCTTCCCGGGCGGTTACCTGCACGCAAACGAGTTGATGTTCGAGAGTGCTGAGGGGATCGGTCTCATCCGCCGCACCCGGGCCGACAAGGCTTTCGTCTCGGCGGCCGGGGTCCACGCCGAGCTGGGCATCACCACGGTTTGCCCGTACGAACTGGAAACGAAGCAGGCGATTCTGCACTCCGCCCGGACCCGGATCCTGCTGACCGATTCGAGCAAGTTCGGCAATACGCGCAGCGTGTACTTCGCGGATCTCAAGGACTTCAACGTGGTCATCACGGACTCGGGCATCCCGGACGAGTATCGGGCACTGTGCGAGAGCTGGAAGATCACCCTCTACGTGGTCTGATAAGGAGACGGTGTTGGCCAAACCCTTTGAGAACAAGGTAGCGATCGTCACTGGCGCGGCCCAGGGAATGGGCAAGCAGGCCGCGTCGGACCTGGCCGCGCAAGGGGCCAAGGTGGTTATCACCGATATTGAGGGGCCGGCGCTGGAAGCCACCGTGGCCGAGATCCGGGCGTCGGGCGGCCAGTGCCTCGGGATCCTCAACGACATCTCCAACCGGAAGGAGGTGGACCTGCTGGTGCGTCGCACGGTCGAGACATTCGGCACCATCGATATCTTGATCAACAATGCTGGCTTGCTTCTGCCGGGTACCATCGAGGAGACGAGCGACGAGATCATCGATCGCACCCTGGCCATCAACGTGAAGGGAATCCTCTACGCCATCCGCGCCGTGACTCCCATCTTCAAGGAGAAGCGCTACGGGAAGATCGTCAACGTGGCGTCCATCACGGGCAAGAACGGCGACAACTCGACCGTCTTCGTCTACGGTGCGTCGAAGGGCGCGGTGATTTCCCTGACCCGTTCGGTGGCGCGCCAACTCGGGCAATACGGCGTCAACGTCAACGCCATCGCCCCTCACGCGGTGATGACCAAGATGATGAGCTACTGGGACGAGCAGAAGAAGCAGTCCTTTGCCGAGAAGATCCCGCTGCGTCGACTGGGCTCCGTGCAAGACATGGCCAACCTGATGCTATTCCTGGCCTCCGACGAATCCTCCTTTATCACCGGAGAGACCATCAACATCAATGGCGGCTACTACATGGATTAGCAGGACGAGCACTCCAGGCGCAGTGTTCGTCGGCGAGACGTAACAGGGAGAGTGTCACATGGCCGAGCACCCCATCATTCATGCGCCGGCGGACATGGCGCGCTGGATCGATCACACCATCCTGGCCGCAGACGCCACCGAGGCGCAGGTGGAGCACCTCTGCCGTGAGGCCACCCAGCACGGGTTCCGCGCGGTGTGCGTGAACCCGGTACACGTCGCGTTCGTGGCCCGGGCCCTCCGGGGCACGGCCGTCGCGACCTGCTCGGTGGTGAGCTTCCCATTCGGCGCCACGCCCACCCGGGCCAAGGCTGCCGAGGCCGCAACCGCCGTGGAGGACGGCGCCAGCGAGGTGGACATGGTGATCTCGCTGGGGATGCTGAAGGGTGGCGCCTTCGAGGCGGTGCGCGCCGACGTGGCGGCTGTCAAGCGGGCCTGTGGCACAGCGCTGCTGAAGGTCATCATCGAGACCTGCCTGTTGACCGACGAACAGAAGGTCAGGGCCTGCCGGCTCAGCCAGGATGGCGGCGCAGACTTCGTCAAGACGTCGACCGGCTACGGGGGCGCCGGCGCCACCGTGGCCGACGTATCGCTCATGCGCCGAACGGTCGGGTCGGAGCTCGGCGTGAAGGCTTCCGGTGGGATACGTACCTTCGATGCGGCCAAGGCCATGATCGAGGCCGGGGCCACGCGCATCGGCGCCAGCGCCAGTCTCGCCATCATCAGCGCCAGGATAGCCTGAGCGGCAGGCTCCCCATGCCCTTCCTGCGCCTTGGACCGGATCAGCGGTACAACGAGGCGACCATTGTATCTGCAGGCGAGTACCACCTAGCAAAGATGATGCACGTGAAATCGATGAGTTCATCTGATCGTTGACGTTGATGGGCTGGCCGTTCCACCCGACAGTAAGGTCACATTCGCGTTGTCTGGCGTAGTATCTAGATCGTGGCAAGGAGGCATCCCATGAGGAGAAGCTCTCTCGTAGCCGCTATCACCGTCTTGACGCTCCTGTTCAGCTTCGAGACCGCTTCAGCTGCCGGCGACAGCAAGGCCGAAGGCAAGAAGCCGCTCATCGGCTTCATCACCAATGGACCCTATGAATTCTGGACCTATTCCGCTGCGGCCGTGAAGATCCTCAAGAAGGATCTGAACGTCGACATCGAGTTCTTGCTCCCTCCGAACGGAACCCCGGAAGAGCAGAAGAGATTCATCGAGTCCCTGGTCGCACGGGGTGCGAGCGGGATCGGGATCAGCGTGACCGATCCCGTGAACGTGACCCCGTTCCTGAACGAGGTCATGCAGACTATCCCGATGGTGATGTTCGACAGCGACGCGCCTGAAAGCAATCGCTTGGCCTATGTCGGCATGAGCAACTACGCCGCCGGGAGAATGGCGGGCCAGGCAGTCAAGGAAGTGCTGCCCGAGGGTGGTCAATTCGTCATCATCGTTGGGCGCATCGATGCGCAGAACGCCATCGAGAGGCGCCAGGGCATGATTGATGAGCTGAACGGAGAGCCGCCCGCCTCCACCTACCCTGGCAAGATGACGCCGAACGATGCGAACCTCAAGCTCGGCGGTGGCAAGTGGACGATCCTGGAGACGCGCACCGACGGTGGCGACCAGTCCAAGGCGAAGTCCAACGCCGAGGATGCCATACTCAAGTATCCGAAGATGGACCTCATGGTCGGTATGTGGAGCTACAGCAGCCCGGCCATCATCAGCGCCGTCTCTGATGCGGGCCTCCTTGGCAAGATGAAGATCATCGGCTTCGACATGGAGAAGGAGCTGATCCAGGCCGTGAAGGACGGAAACGCCTACGCGGCCCTCGGACAGGACCCGTTCACCTACGCGGTGAAGACAATCGAAATCCTGGCAGCGGTCGCCAAGGGTGAGAAGCCCCAGATCCCGGCCAACAAGCTGATCGACGTTCCAGCGATCAAGATGACCCACAGCAACGTCAACGAGATCTGGAAGAAGTACGAGGCCCAGCTGACGGAAGGCAACAAGTATCTGGAGTCGACCAAGTCGACCAAGGACTGACGGTAATACATCGGGCGCCGGCTCGTCAGTCATCCGGTGGCCGCGGAGGAACCGGCTGGTCCAATCCAGCCGGTTTCACGATCGAGCCCTTCCCCCGTCGAGGACAGCCTGCATGGGCGACGTTGTCAGACAGTGACACCTGCCAGCACCCGGTGGATGATGACAGTGGCCAACCCTAAGCAAACTGCAGGACTTGATTCGGCCAACGCCCACGCCGGCGCGGTGACCGTACCAGCGGTCTCCGGGGATCGGATCGAGCATGCCCTGGAGACCCGCGGAATCTCGAAGTCGTTTCCAGGGGTGCGCGCCCTGGACGACGTGAGCCTGCAGCTGAGGCGGGGTGAGGTTCTGGCGCTGGTAGGGGAGAATGGCGCCGGCAAGAGCACCATGATGAAGATCCTTGCCGGGTTGTACGCGCCGGACGCAGGCGAAATCCGGGTCGATGGCAAGCCCGCCGTCATCAGCACCGTCGAGCACGCAACCGAGCTCGGGATCTCCCTCGTCCACCAGGAGTTGAATCTCTGCGACAACCTCACGGTGGCCGGAAACGTCTTCATCGGCCGCGAGCCCAGGCGCGGATTGTTCAACAGCCTCGTGGACAGGGAAGCAATGGATCGGGAAGCCACGGTGTTTCTCGGGAAGGTGGGCCTGAACGTACCGCCATCGGCGTTCCTCCGGGAGCTCCCGATCGGGGCTCAGCAGCTGGTCGAGATTGCCAAGGCCCTCTCCATCAAGTCGAAGATCGTGATGTTCGACGAGCCGACCAGCAGCCTGTCGGAGCGTGAGACGGCGAAGCTCTTCAGCGTCATCGCTGACCTGAGATCGCAGGGCGTGAGCTGCATCTATATCTCGCACCGCCTAGGCGAGGTGAACACCATCGCCGATCGAGTCGTCGTGCTTCGTGATGGCAAGCTGTCGGGGTGCCTCGAGAAGAGCGAGATCAGCCGGGAAAAGATGATTCGCCTGATGGTGGGTCGCGACATCGAGAAGCTCTATCAAAAGAACCACACCGTCACTCACGAGACCCGACTGGAGCTGAAGGACTTCATCGTGCCCAAGCGGGCGAAGCACCCCATCAATCTCACGGTGCGGAAGGGAGAGATCGTCGTTCTCGCCGGGCTCGTCGGGGCTGGCCGTACGGAGCTCCTTCACGCCATCGCAGGCGTCGACAAGAGCTGGGGTGGGACGATCACGCTCGACGGCAAACGTCTGAAGATCGACGAGCCCATCGATGCCATCAGGGCCGGGATCGGTCTCGTCCCCGAGGATCGAAAGGCCCATGGCCTGATCGTGAACATGGAGGTCGACAACAACATCGCCCTCCCCGGCCTGAAGGATCATCTATCCAAGAACGGCTTCGTCGCTCGAGACCGGGTCGCTGACCTCGTCAAGCGAATCGTCAAGCTGCTGGACATTCGCCTGTCCAACAACTCCCAGGGTGCTGAATCCCTGTCAGGAGGAAACCAGCAGAAGGTGGTCTTGGGCAAATGGCTGTCCATGAGCCCATCCCTGCTGCTCCTCGACGAGCCCACCCGCGGGATCGACGTCGGCGCGAAGGCGGAGATCTACAAGTTGCTCGAAGACCTGGCCCAGGCGGGCGTGGCGATCCTGGTCGCATCGAGTGAAATGCAGGAAGTGCTGGGGATTGCCGACAGAATTGTCGTGATGTGTGAGGGCAGTATCGCCGGCGAGCTGCAGCCCCTTTCGTGCACCGAAGAAGAAGTCATGCAATTTGCCACGGAAAAGCATGTATGAAAGGCCAGAATAGCATGCTGAGGTACTTTGCGGGGATGAAGAGGACGGCTGGTATCGTCCTGCTCCTGGCGCTGATCATTGTGATTACTGCTATCGTCAACCCGCAGTTCATCAGCGCCTACAACATCCGCAACATCCTCCGGTGGACGGGACTGTTCGGGCTGCTGAGCCTGGGGGCGGCGTTCGTCGTGATCACCGGGGGAATCGATCTGTCGACGGGCTCCGTCGTGGGCCTCATTGGATCGATTGCCGCCTACCTCATGGTTCATGCAGAATGGAACTTCGGGGTCGTTCTGGTTTTCATCGTAATCCTGTCGGCGACACTCGGGCTCATCCACGGTCTATTGATCACCAAGATCCGCATACAGCCCTTCGTCGTCACCCTTTGCGGGTTGTTCATCTACCGCGGCCTGGCCAGGTTCTTCATGAACGACCGTACGCAGGGGTACGGGGCGGCATTTCAAGACGTGAAGTTCCTGGCCGGTGGCAGGATTCCCCAGGCGTTCTGGCCGAAGGGGGCTGCTCCGGCGTTCTTCCAGAGCTGGTCGCTTCCGATGCCGTTCGTCCTGCTCGTCATTTCAGCGATCGTCCTCGCGATCCTGCTGAACAAGACCGTCTATGGCCAGCACCTGAAGGCGACGGGGCGCAACGAGCGGGCGGCCCGGTTCAGCGGCATCCGTACTGACAGGGTCATCATCGTCGCCTACATGATCTGCGCGACCTTCGGTGGCTTCGGCGGACTGCTCTTCTCCCTCGATCTCAACACGGTGCAGCCCTCGTCACTGGGTAACATGTACGAGCTGTACGCGATCGCCGGATGCGTGGTGGGAGGAGTGAGCCTCCGCGGTGGTGACGGGTCGATCGTCGGCGTGGTCATCGGAACTGCGATCGTTCGGGTGCTGTACAACGCCATCAACGTCGCCGGCGTCTCCACTCAGCTGGAGCAGGTCGTTCTTGGCGTGGTCATTCTCATCGGCGTCGCCGCCGACGAGCTCGTGCGCATGGTCGCCGCGAGGCGCAAAGTGCGCGAGGCGATGATGGTGGCGCAGAGGACGCTGGCGAACGCAAGGGCACAAAGTGCATGACCTGGTCGGAGCAAATCCAATGGCGACCTATATAGGCAAGAAGTGGACGAAACAGTCCCTGCGATCATATCTGTCCAGCGAGGCGGCCGTCGCAGGTGCCTTCCCGTTCACCTACAGCGACGGTAAGGCCGACGGGGTCCGTGGAATCCAGGTGAGGACTGGCTCCGGGCTGGAGTTTCAGGTCGTCCCGGGGAGGGCCATGGACATCTTCGGTTGCAGCTACCGGGGTGTACCCCTCCAGTTCACCTCGGCGACCGGGATGACGAGCCCCGGCTACTATGAAGAGCCAGGCCTCAATTGGCTACGAACGTTCTTCGGTGGCTTGCTGGCAACCTGTGGAATCACCAACAGCGGTGCGCCATCGACGGATGAGGGAGCGGCCTACGGTCTTCACGGTCGGATCGGGAATGCCGCCGCCGAGGATGTGTCCATTTCGCAGAAGTGGGTAGGGGACGAGTACGTGATCATGGTGTCTGGGTCGGCGCGGGAAGCTTCGGTGATGGGCGAGAACCTCACCCTCACGCGCCGGATCAGCACTCGGCTCGGTTCAACCAAGATCGCGATCGAGGACCTCATCGAGAACCACGGCTTCAGGGCCGAACCGCTGATGATGCTCTACCACTTCAATTTCGGGTTCCCGCTGCTCTCGGAAACGGCTCGAGTCATCGTTCCTGCCCGGTCGACAACGCCGCGGGATCCCCAGTCGGCCGCGGACGATGGTGTGGCCGAATGCCGGAAGTTCCCGAGACCGATTCCGCAGTATCGAGAGAAGGTGTTCTTTCACGAGGTCGCCGCTGCGGCAGACGGCCGCACCTTCGTGGCTCTTGCGAACAGCGATGTGGAAGGCAAGCCCCTTGCGGTCGTGCTGCGCTACGACCGCAACGAGCTTCCGAAGCTGACCGAATGGAAAATGGCCGGCAGCGGTTGCTATGTTTGCGGCTTGGAGCCGGGGACGGTGAACCCCATTGGTCGCGCCGCCGCGCATCAGGGCCGGCTGATGCCCACGATCGATGCTCAACAGGTGTACCGCGTAGGCATTGAGCTCGAAGTTCTAGACAGCCAGGAGGCCATCGAAGGGCTCGAAGCGAACGCCAGGGACCTCGCAGGTTTGTGACAAAGGAGCGGGCCATGAAGGACCGGGATGTACTCGCTATCGTAAGAGAAGAGATCAGGAAGCACGATGGAAAGCTGCGTCTTCGTCCGAGCTGGGTCGCCCGGACCTTCCTGGATCCCGGAAAGCGACTCGGATTGAAAGAGGAAGAATACGACGTCGGCGAGCGCGGCTTCATCTGCGAACGCTGGCTCGCGTCGGAGACCGGAGTCGACAACACGGTCAAGTATCCGAACGAGGGCCTCTCGTATCTCGACGTCGAGGGCCAAGACATCCTGCTGAAGGATGCGGTCCAGGCAGCCCGCTCGGAAATTCTGGGCGCAGACTACGCAGCCAGTCACAGTGACCTGCGGCGCTTGGCCAAGATCTACGACTACAAGGGAAGGATCTTCTACCACTTTCACCAGACCCAGGAGGAAGCCTCGAAGATCGGGGCGACCAGCAAGGAAGAGGCGTACTATTTTCCGGAAGGCGTCGATCTGGGCCCGCACCCCGAGACGTTCTTCGGCGTCCATCCTTACATCGTCGAGCAGAAGCAGCAGTATGAAGTGCTGCTGCCCGAGCTGGAGAAATGGGATAGCGCTCTCATTCTCCAGCATTCTCGGGCGTATTTGAACGTTCCTGGTGAAGGCTTCCACTTGCCCGCCGGAGTGCTCCACGCCCCCGGTTCGGCGCTCACGATCGAGCTGCAGGAGCCGTCCGACGTCATGTCGGTGTTGCAGTCGAACGTCGAGGGCAAAGCTGTGTCCAAGGACATGCTGTACAAGGATGTCGAGGAGAGCGCCGTCAGGGAGAAGGGAGAAAGCGCGGCGCTGGATCAATTGAATTGGGCCGTCAACGGGGATCCCTACTTCTACGAGAACCGTCACACCCCGCCGATTCCCATCAAGGAGACGGCCACCGATGATTCGCAGGAATACTGGATCTACTACAACACCACGAAATTCAGCGGCAAGCGGCTGGTCGTCAGACCGGGCAAGAAGGTGGTGAGCAAGGACCTGGGTGTCTACAATATCCTGGTGTGGCGCGGGAAAGGGAGGGCAGAAGAGTTGCCGATCGAGGGAAAGAAGTTCGGGGATGACGAGCTGCTGATCACTCATTGCAAGGCCACCTCGGGCGTCGTCTACGAGAATACAGGCGACACCGACTTGGAGATTCTCAAGTTCTTCGGCCCTGACGTGAACAATGAGATCGTGCCGTACCTCCCGAAGTATCCCCGGTCGTGATGAGAAGCCGTTGTGCGGGATTCGCCGCTTCGAATTAACGAGCAGTTCTCGGAGGGAGCAGCTGTCATGAGAAAGCCAAAGATCGGTCTCTTGGGCATCATGCATGGCCTGTATGACGAGAAGCAGCCGGAGATCACCGCGCAGCAGGAAGAGTTTGGGCGCAGCGTGGTGGCCCGGTTGTCTGACTCGGCCGACATCACCTTCAAGTGCGCGGTGAAGACGAGGGCGCAGATCGAGGAGGTCGTTGCCGAATACAATCGTGGTGACTATGACGGGATCATGATCGTCATGCTACTGTACAGCCCTGGGTTCAGGCTGATTGGTGCCTTGAAGGAGAACGGGCTTCCAATCATGCTTGCGAACGTGCAGCCCCTTCCAGTCGTGACCGCCGACTGGGATTGGAGTCGCCTCACGACGAATCAGGGTATTCATGGAGCCCAAGACACCGCCAACATGCTGCTGCACGCCGGGGTGAAGCCGGCGGTCATCACCGAGGACTGGAAGAGTCCCGCGTTCAAGGAGTACTTCACTGATTGGGCGAGGGCGGCTCAGACCTTCCAGACCCTGAAGAAGATGCGGATCGCGGTGTTCGGAAGGATGAAGGGGATGGGCGACATCGTCGGCAACGACGAGAAGCTCTTCAGGGTCATTGGACCGGAGGTCCTGTTCGAGGGGATCGGCGACATTTACAAGCTGATGCAGGAAGTGACGGACAAGGACATTGCTGAGTGCGTAGCGGAGGACTGCCGGCAATTCCAGGTCGATCCCAAGCTGCCGCTCGAGAGGCACAAGTACGCCGCCAGAATGCAGCTGGCGTTCGAGCGTTTTCTGGTCGAGAACCAGTTCAACGGCTTCAGCGCCAATTTCGGCGTCTTTGCCGAGGACGGCCGGTTCAAGCAGATCAACATGCTGGCGGCATCGAACCTCATGGCGAAGGGCTACGGTTACGCCAATGAGGGCGATGTGCATACTGTGGCCATGGTCGGGGCCGGCCATGCGTTGGTGGGGGATGCGCACTTCACGGAGATGTACTCGCTCGACTTCGAGAAGAACTCGGCTCTGATGAGTCACATGGGCGAGGGGAACTGGAAGGTCGCCCGCAAGGACCGCCCGATCAAGCTGGTGGATCGGCCGCTCGAGATCGGCGGATTGGACAATCCTCCGACCTTGGTGTTCAGCGCGCAGCCTGGACCGGGGACGCTGGTGTCATTGGCTCCGCTGGATGAAGTGGACTATCGCTTGGTCATCAGCGAAGGAGAAGTGCTCGACACGCCTGAATACCCGAACGTGCCGATGACCTACTTCCATTTCAAGCCCGACACGGGCATCCGGTCCGCGATGGACAACTGGATGCGCTGCGGCGGCACTCACCATGAGACCTTCACGCGTGGCCGCACTGCGAGGAGGTGGGAGCTGCTCTGCGACATGCTGAAGATCGACCACGTGAGAGTGTAGAGAGGTAAGTAGGGTCTGCTTCGCAGAGATGCGTCGAATCTTGCGAATGGCTCAGCTCACGCGCTGACGGATGGGGGTCGCACACGGGCCACGAGATGAGGTTCCCTTGATTCCTTCCACTGCTGGCATGGGATCAGGGGGACCCATTATGAAGCCCCCCTCACCACCGTCGCGCAACCGGGCTTCGAGATGGGTAAGCGCACGTCGAGCTCTCATCGATGCAGGCGGCCGTGCGGAGAACGGTCCTCCTTGAGACGGCGCTTGCCGCTCGTCCGGTATCGTACGGCAGAGGAAGGTAGTTAAACGCAGAGGTAGACAGGTAAGCAGGTGATAAAATGGACAACTTCGACTTTCGGAATCCGACGAAGATCATCTTCGGCAGGGGCACTGAACTTCGCGTGGGCACGGAGACCGCAGCGCACGCCAGGAGAATCCTTCTCCACTTCGGCGGGGGCAGCAGCCGGTCTTCGGGGCTCCACGACCGCGTCGTCGCTTCCCTCCGCACGGCCGGGGTGGAGTGGGTGGAGCTGGGAGGTGTCAAGCCGAATCCGCGGCTCAGCTTGGTACACGAGGGAGTGCGGCTCTGCAAGGACAAGGGGTTAGGTTTGGTCCTTGCGGTGGGCGGCGGCAGCGTCATTGACTCGGCCAAGGCCATCGCCATGGGCGCCGTCATCGACCACGACGTCTGGGACTTCTACCTCGGGAAGGGCGAGCCCACGGCCGCTCTTCCAGTTGGCACGGTGCTTACCATCCCCGCCGCGGGCAGCGAGGCGAGCACCGCAACCGTCATCACGAACGAAGAGGGGCTGTTGAAGCGGGCCGTCAACTCGGAGCTTCTCTACCCGCGCTTCTCGATCCTGAACCCCGAGCTTGCCTTCACCCTGCCGCGGTTCCAGGTAGCCTGCGGCGCAGCTGACATCATGGCCCATCTGATGGAGCGCTACTTCACCACGGTCGAGCACGTCGAGTTCACCGACCGCCTCCTCGAGGCCACCATGAAGACCATCGCGCTGATCGCACCCAGGGTGCTTGAAAATCCCCGCGACTACGATGCCTGGGCGCAGTTCATGTGGGCGGGAACCATCGCCCACAACAACCTACTCAATACCGGTCGCGTCGGGGACTGGGCCTCGCACGATATCGAGCACGAGATCAGTGCCATCTACGACGTGGCCCACGGAGCCGGCCTGGCCGTTGTCTTCCCCGCCTGGATGAAGCACACGATGCTTACGGATCCCGCCCGCTTCGCCCAGTGGGCGGTCCGGGTCTGGAACGTGGACATGGACTATTGGGACCCAGGCAGCACGGCCCGGGCGGGGATCCAGCGCCTCGAGGAGTTCTTCCACGCGATCGGACTCGGTACCCGGCTGACCGATCTCAAGGTTGGAACCGACCGTCTCGGCGAGATGGCCAGGAAGTGCACGGACGGTGACCAGCACACGGTGGGCAACTTCGTGAAGCTTGACAGCATGGCTGTCCGCAGGATCTACGAGCTGGCCGCCTGAGCTGAGGTGGCCTTCATTGGGCCAGGAAGACGGCCAGACCGCCTTGGCGAGCCGCGCCCTGAGCTTCTGGGGGGCGTTCCCAGCGACGTTCCGCTGGAGGTGGACGACGCACCGCTGGAGTGGCGCCTTGGGCAGGTGGTGACGCACGGCCTTTTGTTCCCTAGCCCGAAGTTCCCCCTGAAGTGAGGCCCTGATCTCGCGCTGGCGCCTGGGAACAGGGCCTTTCGCGTTTTCGTGGTCCTTGGCCGGTTCCCATGTAATGCGCGCCTGAAGGCTTGCTTGTCGGTTCGTGCGTGGTATGCTGTTGCCATGTACATCGAGCGGGTCCCCAACCGAAGCTCACGCCCAGCGGTTCTGCTGCGTGAAGGCTGGCGAGAGGGCCGCCGCATCCGCAAGCGCACCCTGGCCAATCTCAGCGACTGGCCCGACCACAAGGTGCAGGCTCTCTCCGCGGTTCTCAAAGGCGAGACCGTTGCCGGCGACCTCCAACGTGCCTTCGAGGTCATCCGCTCGCGCCCGCATGGTCACGTCGCCGCCATCGTGGGAGCGTTACGCGCGGTCAAGCTCGAGCGGATCTTGTCACGCGCGGCGAGCCCCAACCGCAACCTGGTGACGGCGATGATCGCGGCACGCATCTTCGCCCCAGCCTCGAAGCTGGCCACCGCTCGCGGGTTCTCCTCCCTGGGGTCCGATAGCACCCTGGCCGAGTGGCTGGATGTGGAGGACGCCGACGAGGATGATTGCTACGCAGCGCTGGATTGGCTCCTCGACCAACAATCCAGGGTGGAGGAAGCCTTGGCCAAGCGCCACCTGTCCGAGGGCGCCCTGGTGCTCTACGACGTGACCTCGACCTACTTCGAAGGCCGCACCTGCCCCTTGGCCAAGCTGGGACATTCACGCGATGGCCAGAAGGACAAGCTGCAGATCGTCATCGGTCTCCTCACCAACGGTGAAGGGTGCCCTGTCGCGGTCGAGGTGTTCGAAGGCAATACGGCCGACCCCAAGACCCTGACCGCGCAGATCGAGAAGCTGCGCCACCGCTTCGCGTTGAAGCGGATCGTCCTCGTGGGTGATCGCGGGATGATCACCGATGCTCGCATCCGGGAGGAGCTCTCTCCGGTCGAGGGCCTGGATTGGATCACCTGTTTGCGCGCCCCAGCCATCGCGAAGCTCGTCGAGGCAGGCTCGCTGCAACTGTCGCTGTTCGACGAGCGGGACATGGCCGAGATTGTCGATCCCGCCTATCCCGGCGAGCGCCTCGTGGTGTGCAGAAACCCACTTCTCGCTCAAGAGCGGGCTCGCAAGCGGCAGGAGCTGCTGGCGGCGACCGAGCGCGACCTGCAACGCATCGCCCGCGCGGTGACCCGCCCTGTGCGTCCGCTGCGAGGGCGTGAATACATCGGGTTGCGCGCCGGGAAGGTGATGGGGCGCTTCAAGATGGCGAAGCACTTTCAGCTCACCATCGAGGACGGTGACTTTCGCTTCTATCGAGACGAGGCCGCCATTGCGGCCGAGACTGCGCTCGACGGCTTCTACGTCGTGCGCACGACAGTGAACGCTGCAACCTTGCCGACCGCTGACGTCGTCCGCTCCTACAAGAGCCTGTCGCAGGTGGAACGAGCCTTTCGCAGCCTCAAGACGACCGACCTCCATATCCGCCCAATCCACCATCGGAAGGCGGAGCGCGTGCGGGCCCATGTCTTCCTCTGCATGCTGAGCTACTACGTCGAGTGGAACATGCGCCGAGCCCTGGCGCCTATCCTGTTCGACGACGACGACCGGCCGGGGGCACAGGCTCGCCGGAACTCGCCGGTGGCCCCAGCCCGACGCTCGGAGCGAGCCGAGGCCAAGGCAGCCACCAAACACACCGCTGATGGCGAACGGGTGCACAGCTTCAGATCGCTTCTGCGAGACCTCGCCACCATCGTCAAGAACCGTATCCAGCCGAGCGCTCCCGACGCGCCCGCCTTCGACGTGACGACCAGGCCCACGCCCCTGCAGCGCCGCGCTCTCGATCTCCTCAACGCTCGCCTGTACCCATAAACGCTGGCCGCAGAACACCTCGCCCACGAGGAGTTCCGCGGCCTTGCGGCTTTCGCTCGGCGGAACTTCGGCCTAGCGCCCTGGCTCGCGCGCCGGGTCGTCGGCGGCCAGCACGTCGCAAGCCCACGCCGCCCGCTTCCAGCCAGGCACCGGGGGAGGGACCGCGCCGCGGGGCACGAAGGTCGACCGCTCCACGCGCTTCAGCTTGTGGATGTACCGCGGGCAGTTGGGGAAGACCTCCCGCACCGCGACCTTCACGACGAACTGCGCGCCGGGGTAGGGCGGGTCCACTACGGAGGCTGCCTCGAGGCTCGCGACGCCGTTCAGCCTGAGCCGGCTGGGGTGCTCGAAGTCGATGAACAGGAGGCCGACGTTCGGGTTCTCGGTGGTGTTGCCCATCGAGAGGTACATGCCGTTGCCGTCGTAGTTCGGGAAGACGAGGGCGTGCTCGTCCAGCACGCGGATGAAGCCAGGGTCGCCGCCCTTGTAGGAGCAGCTCGGCCGACCCTTTGCGTCGGCGGTGGCCAGGAAGAACATGTCCAGCCGCTCGATGAAGGCGCGCTCCTCGGGCCCGATGAAATCGTGGACGAGGCGCTCCTCGATCCGGTCGGCCAGGCGCTCGGTGTCGAACCGTCGCTGCATGATCCGATGGCTGTCGCCGTACATGCTGGACATGCGCCACCTCGCGTCCGCCAACGGGCGGGGTGGAGTCCATAACAGGACCTGCGGCGTTCCGTGTCGTAGATCGCCCGCGGGCCGAGGCCCTTCTTCCAGAGCTTGCCCCTTGCAGCAACGGTCGCTGCGAGCGCGACACGCTTGGCGGCGGTTCAGGCCTGGCTCCAGGGAGCGGCCCGTGCAGGCTGGTCCCGCTCTACCCGAATCGGGCCGGCGCGAAAGCGCAGTCGCAGACGCCTTCGACTTCACCTTCAACGCATCGGTCCCCAAGGCCAAGGTCCTCGAGCTGGCGACCTGCGCCTTCATCGAGCGCCACGACAACGTCCTCATTTACGCAGCGCAACGCGGCCAGCTCGGAGGAGTCGTCCTCCTCGGCCCAGGAGCTGTCGGGTCAGGCTGAGGAGCTCTCCGCGCTCGTCGCTGGTTTCCAGGTGGAGCAAGGCGGTTCGCACGGCTCGTTGAGCGTTGCTCGCCGCACACCCGTCCTGGCCAGCACGCCCGCGGCAGGCGCCGCCAGCGCCCTCTCGCTACGGGCGCGGGCCTGAGCTGCGCCGCTTCCTGTCGGGGCATGGAAAGCGCGCAACGCGCCGAGCAGCTCGGAGACTCTCCTTGCGCGGCGCACGCCGACGCGGCCGATTATGGTGGCGAGCGAGTTCAAGCTCACGCACTCGCGTCGTGGATGCTCTCGAGGCGAAGGAACCGCGGAGACAATTCCCATGAAGGCACTCGTGGTGACCGATCAGGCGGCGGGAACGGCCGGGATGAAGCTGACGGAGCGGCCCGACCCGGCGGCAGCGATAAACGACGTGATGGTTCAGATCCATGCGTCGGGATTCGTCCCGACTGAGCTGCAATGGCCCTCGACCTGGACCGATCGCCGCGGCCGTGACCGAACACCGTCGATCCCCGGCCACGAGCTGGCCGGAGTGGTCACCGCACTCGGCTACGGCACGACGGGACTGTCGGTTGGACAGCGAGTGTTCGGCCTCGCGGACTGGTATCGCGACGGCACCCTGGCCGAGTATGTGGCGATCGAGGCACGCAACCTCGCGCCACTCCCGGGCGACGTAGATTTCACAGTCGGTGCGAGCCTGCCCATCTCGGGCCTCACCGCCTGGCAGGGCCTGTTCGAGCACGGCCGGCTTCGGGCGGGACAGAGCGTCATCGCGCACGGCGCGGCCGGCGCAGTCGGGTCGATGGTGACGCAACTCGCACGTGCGGCCGGCGCCCATGTCATCGGCACCGGTCGCGCCGGCGACCGTCAGAAGGCGCTCGACTTCGGCGCGCGGGAGTTTCTCGACCTCGACAGCGACACGCTGGAAGACGTCGGCAAGGTCGATCTGGTATTCGACGTCATCGGCGGCGACATCCAGAAGCGGTCAGCAGGCCTGATTCGAGCCGGCGGAACACTGGTGTCCATCGTCGGGCAGGCCGAGGCGCGGCCCTCCGACGGCCTTGCGATCGACTTCGTTGTCGAGTCCGATCGTGGTCAACTGAGTGAGATCGTCCAGCGACTACGGGACGGACGACTGCAGACGAACATCGGCAACGTCTCGACGCTCGACAAAGCTGTCGCCGCCTTCAACTCAACCGAGCGTCGCGCGGGGAAGACGGTCATCCACGTTCGTCCATCGGTGTTCGGATAGCGGAGGCGGGGAGGACGCTGTTCGCAGACATAACGACGTCCTTCTCGACCCCGAGATGGGTCCGATCCCCGGGCGACCACCGCCCCGGCCGCCGTGCGGACCGGAACCCCGAAAGGAGCGCGGCGACGATTGCCCAGAAAAGTCGAATCATGGAGGCCGGCGAGGCTGCCGGCCCTGGCCGAAAACGTCAACAGTTCTCAGCAGAACGGGATTTTGGCGAGGCACGGTTACGGCAAGATTCCGTCAAGATGGACGGGGGCCGCAGCACGCCAAGAAAAAGACCCCACGGCTAAGATGCCGTGAGGCCTTCGGTTTTTGGCGCGCCCAAGAGGATTTGAACCTCTGGCCTTCGGATTCGTAGTCCGACGCTCTATCCAACTGAGCTATGGGCGCAAAAACTTGATATTGCTAACTAATTACAGTTCTTCGGGTGCCGGAGGGTGTTGGAGCCCACAGTGAGCCCGACGTACCGCTGATCGGCACCCCTGTGCTGGACGCAGAACCCACCGACTTACGAAGGTGTGGCGGGTCGCTTGATACCAAGTGAGCGGAGGGAGGGCAAGCCCATCGAGCGCCACGGAGAGGTACTTCGACATGTTTCAGGACTTCAAGCCTCGTCGATCCCCGACAGCGGCTCGCCGGCGAGTTCGGCCATGCGAGCGAGCCCGCGCTCGGCGACGTCGGCCAGACGTGCGGCGGCGGCCCGCACCGGGGGGTCGTCGCGCTGCGACGGTAGGATGCGGGCCGGGTTCAAGGCGCAGCCGTTGGCCCAGGCGGCGATGTCTGGCTCAGCGCCGTAGCTGCGCGCTGCGACAGCTCCGCGAACCTGCATCCGCGCCCAGTCGGCAGGGCTATCGGGGAGGGTGTTGGGCGGACACAGCCGGTTGCGCTCCCGGTCGTCGTCGCGGGTCGCCTCCACGTAGCCCGCAAGAGCGGCGCAGAAGCACGGGAAGCCGGCCCGGATCGTCTGGAGTCGGATCTTGTCCGGTCCCCAGACGGGAACCAGCGGCGGATACCGCAGCCCCGAGGCGGCGCAGTGCACGATCAGGGAGCCCGGCGCCAGCGGTACCGAACCGTTGTCGAGGACGATCTCGCGGCGAGTCACTTGCCTGATGCGTCCCAGACGAACCACGTTCTCGACGGCGCGGAGCAGATCGAGCTCCCACGCACCGAGGGTGGGGGTCTTGGCCATCGTGGGAACGACGCCGGTGTCGAGTCGGAGCATCACGCCGGCAGCTTCGAGTCGCAGGAAGACTCGTCCGGCGACTCTGCGGCGGCGGCCGCTGCCATGGTGTCGGCGGCAAGCCCGAGCGCCACGACCGGATCGGGCTGGACGACGGCGCGATTGAGCATCCAGGGGTCGCGCGGGCGCACCCAGACGATCCGATCTGGCTGGACGCCGTTCGTGAACAACCACACGATCCCGTCGGTGGCCGTCTTGCCGGAACCGACGATCACGAACCTGTTCGGCGTGGCGGCCAACCTCGCGAGCTCGTTGATGGCGACGACGCGAACGTCGTCAGCCACACCGAACGGCGGGGGGGTCGTCGCGGGGATCGTCGGCGACAGGTACGCGGCGTCGACGACGCGACGTCGCACGCCGACCTGCACGGTCTCGCCAGACACCCGAGACGCCACGAAATGTGACGAGCCGTCGGTGTGATACTCGCTCCCCCCGAGGAACGTGACGCGGCCAGTGGCGAGGAAGCGGCGGTGGAGGATGTCGTCGTAGTAGGCCTGAATCTCCGACCGACGTGCCCGCTCCTGGAGCCCTGCCTCCGGGCCGCTCTGCTGCACGCTGCCATGGCCGAGCACGGTCGACGCGACGCCGTAGAACAACGACGCTTGATGTAGCTGAACGAAGGGATACGCGTCCTGCCAATGCCCGCCGGCCGCATGGCGGCGGTCGACGAGCGTGACGTGCACATCCGCATGGTCGATCAGGGCGTCCGTGAAGGCCATGCCCATCGCGCCAGCGCCCACGACGAGGTAGTCGGTCTCCAACGATCGCATCACCATGGTTGAACCTGCCCCGTCTCGGCGAACCGCCCGGGCTTCCAGGAAACCCGACACATGAGACCAGCCACCATGGCTCGGGCCGCGCGACTGCGATAGTGCGCCGCCTCGAACTCGGCCGAGGGACGCAGCCGAGCGGTGTCGGTTTCCAGCGGCGGCGACGAACGGGGAGGCGGGGCGTTTCGCTTGCCCGCCGGGAGTCTGGCCGCCAGCGATTCTGGCTGGGCGGGGGAAGGTGGGCCATTGGCCCTGATCCGCGCCGGCGACTGGGTCGCTGGTTGAGGTGGAACAGGTTGTCCGGGGTCGTAGCCCCGCTTGACCTCCTGCAGCAGGGCGTAGGCCCGGGCGCCAGCCGACGGGTCGCGTTACGCTCCCGCGCGATCCACGGGAGGGGGCACCATGCACCAGGCAGGTGGCGAGCCGGCGGCCGGCGGCGCGAGCGAGTTCGACGAGAAGGCGGAGAGCTGGGACGAGCCGGCGAAGGTGGCGCGCGCCGAGGAGGTGGCGCGGGCCATCGCCTCGCAGGTGCCGCTCTCCCCCGGCATGTCCGCCCTGGAGTACGGGGCCGGCACCGGCCTCCTCAGCTTCGCCCTGCGCGATCGCCTGGGGCACATCACCCTCGCCGACAGCTCGCCGGGCATGCTGGCGGTGGCCCGGCGGAAGATCGAGGTGAGCGGCGCCACGAACCTGGAGCCGGTGCTCCTCAATCTCTCCCGCGACCGACTCCCGGACCGGAGCTTCGACCTCGTCCTCACCCTGCTCACCCTGCACCATGTACCCGACGCGAAGGCGATGCTGCGGAGCTTCCACGCCCTCCTGCGGTCGCCGGGACACCTGTGCGTGGCCGACCTCGACCGGGAGGACGGCTCGTTCCACGGACCCGAGGCGCACGTCCACCACGGCTTCGACCGCGCCGAGCTGGTCGAGGCCATGCGGCAGGCCGGCTTCAGCGAGGTGCGCGTCTCCACCGCCACCGAGATTGTGAAGCCGGCGCACGACGGACACCTCGCGACCTACCCCGTGTTCCTGGCCATCGGGGCGAAGCGCTGAGCTCCGCGGGCCTCGAAGTCAGCCGCTCGGCCGTGAACGGCGGGCCCCGAACGCGCGGTGCGGGGCGGGAGGTTCCGGTGAGGCGCGCCCGCCCGCCGCGCCGCGGAGGCTCACCTCGACCTGAGTACGTGACAATAGCCCTCGCTCGGGGAGTCGCGGCTCCTCGGGCCGAAGACGAAGATATGCAGAACTGACGGTCGAGTAGCAGTTTCACCGGTTGGCGGTTCTCGGGACACTCGCGGGGGGTGCCTCGAGCCGCCTGGGGGCTCGCCGGGTGAGACCGGCGGGCCCTCTTGTCCGCGTTTCAGTGCTTCGACTCGGAGCGCATCTTGCGGAGCTTCGCCTGCGCGTCCGAGAGCAAATCCTCGGCGGAGGCGATCACCGTCTTCGTCGCCGAGAGCGTCTCGTTGGCGGCCGCGCTGATCACCTCGGTGGCGGCGCGCAGGAGCGCCAGCCCCGCCCCCTGGAGCGACTTGCGCATCTCGTTCAGTTCCTCGCCTGCAGTAGGCTCCACCGGAGCGGGTGGTTCCGGTGTTTTCGCGCTCCTATCCAGCCTGGGTTCCATGTTCGTACCTCCTCATGGAACTCTACGCACTGCGGCACGTCACGGGCGGGGAGTGTTGGGGCCCAGCCAAGGAGCCACCCCGAAATAATTCATCGCGACCCTGAATGGCGGAAAGGGAGGGATTCGAACCCTCGAACCAGGTTACCCCAGTTACTGGTTTAGCAAACCAGCGCCTTCGGCCTCTCGGCCACCTTTCCCCGGACCTGCCGCTTCGCCTCCACCTGGCGGAGGAGGAAGGATTCGAACCTTCGGAGGGCGTGAGCCCTCTGCGGTTTTCAAGACCGCCGCCTTAAGCCGCTCGGCCACTCCTCCGGATGCGTCCCGTGCCGACTTGGAGAGCCGTTCTCGGCACCTCGAGACCCGCCCATATACTGTGAGCCGGGTTCGGCGATCAAGCACCTTCGGGGCGCGCCCTCACCGCTCGAGCCCGCGGGGGAACTCCTGGCGGGTGATGCGCGAGAGCCCTCCCATGTACGGGCGCAGCGCCTCGGGGACGAGCACCGAACCATCGGCCTGCTGGTACTGCTCGAAGAGCGCCACCACGGTGCGGCCCACCGCCACCCCGGAGCCGTTCAGGGTGTGGGCGAGGCGCGGCCTCCCCAGCTCGTCGCGATAGCGGAGCCGCATGCGGCGCGCCTGGAAGTCGCCGCAGTTCGACACCGAGCTGATCTCGCGGAAGACCCCCTGGCCGGGGCACCACACCTCGATGTCGTAGGTCTTGGCCGCCGAGAAGCCCATGTCGCCGGCGCAGAGCAGCACCACCCGGTGGTGGAGGCCCAGGCGCCGGAGCACCTCGCAGGCGTCGTCGAGCATCTTCCGGTGCTCGGCCTCGCTCTCGGTGGGCCGGGCGATCTTCACCAGCTCCACCTTGTGAAACTGGTGCTGGCGGATGAGCCCGCGCGTGTCCTTTCCGGCGGCGCCCGCCTCAGCCCGGAAGCAGGGTGTCCAGGCGCAATACGAGATGGGCAGCACCGCCCCCTCCAGGATCTCCTCGCGGTGAAGGTTGGTGAGCGGCACCTCGGCGGTGGGGATGAGGTAGAGCGGGCTCTCGCCGGCCGTCTTGAACAGGTCCTCCTCGAACTTGGGGAGCTGGCCGGTGCCGGTCATCGCCTCGGCGGTGACGAGGTAGGGCGGAAGGATCTCGGTGTAGCCGCGCTCCACGTGCACGTCGATGAAGAAGCTCGCGAGGGCTCGCTCGAGCCGCGCGGCGGCGCCCTTGTAGACGGTGAAGCGCGAGCCGGAGAGCTTGGCCGCCTGCTGCCAGTCGAGCACCCCGAGCGCCTCGCCCAGCTCCCAGTGCGGCCTCGGCTCGAAGGCGAACCGCGGAGGGTCGCCCCAGACGCTCTCCTCGCGGTTGGCGCTGGCGTCCGGCCCATCGGGCACGTCGCCGGCCGGCAGGTTGGGCACCACCATGAGGAGCCGCTCCAGCTCGACCTCGATCTGGCGGAGCTCCCCCTCGCCGGCCTTCACCTCGTCGCCGAGCCGGCGCGCCTCGATGCGGGCCGCCTCGCCGGCGGCCCGGTCGGTGCGCATGAGCTGCCCGACCTGGGCATTGGCGGCGCTCGCGGCCTGCTTCGCGCCCTCGAGCCGGACGTTCAGCTCGCGGCGGCGCGCGCCCAGCTCCTGCACCGGGGCGAGGAGCGCGGCCGCCGCCGCGCCGCGCCGGCCGAGCCGGGAGGCGTACGCTTCGGGGTCCGAGAGGACGGCCTTGAGGTCGTGCATGGGGCTCAGCCTTTCTTCCGGGGCTCGCAAGGCGGCGCGAAACGCGCGCCACGCTTATTCTTTAACCTCGGCGCGGGCAAGGGTTCTCTCCCAGGGTGAGCGCCCGCGACGACATGGCCTCGGCGACCGCGGCCAACCTGTTCCCGAGAGGTGGGTACCGGCCCATGGCGGAACGACCCACCGATGCGCCCGGCGCACCGGGCGAGAACAGGATGCGCCCGGGATGGCGCGTCATCCAGGGCGAGCACGGCTCGGGGGAGCCGGCCCGGGGTGGCGTCGGCTCGGCCTCGCTCTCCGAGCCCCAGGTCTCCGACACCGAGCTGGTGCGCGCCTTCATCCGGGGCGACGAGACCGCCTTCGCGGAGCTGGTGCGCCGCCACGAGCGCGTGGTGCTGGGCCTCTTGCGGCGATACGCCCCCGATCCCGATGATGCGCGCGACCTCGCCCAGCGCGCGTTCCTGAAGGCGTTCGCGGCGGTGAGGCGACCCCGCTGGCTGGCGGGCCGGGCCGCCAGGGCGCCGTTCCGGGCCTGGCTCTACCGCGTGGCGGTGAACCTCGGGCGGAACCACGCGCGCGACCGGCGGCGCTGGCGGAGGGCTCCGCCCGAAGAGGCCGAGCGCCTGCCGGTGGCCCCTCGCGGCACGGCCGGCCTCGAGCGGGCGGAGCAGGTCGCGGCGCTCCGCGCGGCGGTGCTCGAGCTGCCGCGGCGGCAGCGGGAGGTGCTCACGCTCCGGGTGGACGGCGAGCTTGCCTTCAAGGAGGTGGGGCTCGCCCTCGGGATCAGCGAGAACGACGCCAAGGTGAACTTCCACCACGCGGCGAGAAGGTTGCGAGCGCTCGTCGCCCTTCGCGACGAGGGGGACGAATCATGACCACCTGCGCCGAGCTCGACGGCCTGCTCACCGAGCGCGCCTCCGGACCCCTGGCCCCTGAGGACGCCGCGCGGCTCGAGGTGCATCTCGCCTCGTGCCGGCGCTGCGCCGAGGCGCTCCTGGCCTACGAGGAGACGCTGGAGCTCCTGCGGACCGGCCCGCTCGATTCGCCCGGGGAGATGTCGCTGCTCGGCGCAGGGCCCGCGCCCTCGCTCGCCGCCGATCGGCGCGCGCTCGAGCGGCTCCGCGCCCGCAGGAGGGGAGGGGCGGGCCGGGCCGAGCCGTCCGGGCGGAGCGAGCAGCGGGAGCTCGCCGTGGCCACGCTGGAGCGCTGGCGCGATGGCCGCCGCCGCAGGCTCGGGGCGGCGGTGATCGGTGCCGGGGTGAGCGCGGCCGCGGCGCTGGTACTCGTCGTCGTCTCGCCGCGCCTGCGCGGTGGCGAGCTCGCACCCCGGCCGCCGGTCGAGCTCGCGTCGACCGGGGGGCAGCGGGTGCCGGCGGCGCAGGGCCAGGGGCAGGGTGCGGAGGCCGCAGCGGAGCCGGCTCCCTGGGAGCCGGACGTCGATGGCGCAATGGAGGCGGCCGCGCTGGCCGCCGCCGACGGCCTGGGGGACGAGAACCTCCTCGCGGATGCAGGGCTCGCCCTCGCCGGCTACGGCGGCGAGAGTTACTGAAGGTGGAAACCGGCCGGAGCGTGCGCGCCCTCCTCCACGGGAGCCGGGCGCGAGGAGAGAACATGTCGAGGTTTCTGCCCACGGTGCTGTGCCTGACGGCGCTCGCGCTCGCCGCGCCGGCCCGCGTCGAGAGCGCGGCCACATCTTCCCCAGGAGACGGCGAGGCGCGCCTCTCGGCGCCCGCTGCCGGGCAGGCGGTGGACCCGGCCGGCGACCGTGCAGAGCGCCGGGCGCGGCTCGCCCGCACCATCGGGCTCGCCGAGGCGCTGCAGCTCGACGACGAGGATGCTCTGCGGGCGAGGGATGTTCTCGCGCGCTTCGACGAGGGCGTGAGGCCGCTCCGGCAGCGGGTGCAGGAAGGGCTGCGGGTGCTGCGCGCGGCCGCCCGCGGCGACGCAGGGGCAGCGGCCCAGGTGGACGCGGCACTGGAGGGCATGCGACAGGCGCGGCTCGAGCTTCACGCGCGCTCGGCCGAGACCTTCGCCGAGCTCACCCGGGGACTCTCGGCGGAGAAGAAGGCGCGGGCGGCTCTCTTCCTCACGAGCTTCGGCCGCCGCGCGGCCCAGGCCGGGCTCATGCGCGGGGGTGGCGGTCCCGGCCGGATGATGGACGGCGGCCAGGCCAGGACGCAGGCGTGCGACGGAGCCCAAGCGGGGGAGCAGAGAGGAGGCATGGGGCCGGGCCGTGGCATGGGGCGTGAGAGCGGCGCGGGAATGGGCCGGGCGAGGATGGGGAACGGCCCCGGGATGCGCGGGGGCGGACCGAGCGACGCACGCGGCGGCGAGGACCCGTCCGCCGAGCCGGGCGCCGACTGGCTCGGCGAGGGGCCGTGATGGGGCGGCGCCCCCCCCCCGAGGGGAAAGCGCTCACCCGGAGGCGAGGGACGCGGAGCACGCGCCCCCGAGCTCCCGCTGCGCTACGAAGGGCTCGAGGTGCTGGCGGCCCTCCTCGGGGAAGCTGGTTCGACGGTGCGCCCCGAGGTGGTGGTGGAGCGCTTCCGGGCGGCCCAGGCGAGGGGAGAAGCGCGCGGTGCGGTGATCCCCTCGCTCTTTCCGGATGAGCCTCGATTCTCCGGACCGGATGCCGCACGCCGGCTCTACGGGAACCTCTTCGCGCTCTGGGAGCGGCTCGCTGCTGGCGCGGCCCTCGTCCCCGCCACGGGAGGGCAGGACGAGGAGCCGGCCGCGAGGGCCGCCGCTCCTTGCCGGCCGCTCCCCCCGCGTGGCGCGACCGGCGGCTCCATCCTCCCCGCCGAGCTGGTCGAGGCGGTGTGGAAGCACCTCGACGCGCTCGACCCTCGCGAGCGGGAGCGGCACCGCCACCGCTTCGAGGCGCACCAGCCCGACCTCGTCGCCTGGCTCGATGCGAAGCCTATGGACGACGCAGCGGCCCTGGTGGTGAACGACCTCGTCTTCGAGGCGTGGGCCATGCTGGACATCGCCTTCGGCGAGCGGCTGCCCACCGCGCCCTTCCGCGCGCTGCGCGAGGCCGAGGAGGAGCCACCGCCCCTCCAGGCGAGCCAGCCCGCGCTCGCAGCCTACGTGGCGGAGGCGCTCGACCTCGCCGCCGGGGAGGATGCGAGCTTCGCCCCCGGCGCGCGCGAGCAGATCGAGGGCATCCTGGCTGCGGTGGTGCTCGTTCTCGCGCCGCGCAGGGCACCGCGCGCGCCCGGCCGGAACGGCATCGCCGGGCCACACTGAGCTGCCGCGCGTGCGGCCGGGCTCCGGCCGGCCTCTTCCCGAGGTGGGCGGCCAGCTGCCATTCAGGGATTCTTCGGCGCCTCGGCGAGGAACTTCCGGAGCGAGGCGCGGACCGAGCGCTCCACGCTGAACGGCACCGCGTCGCCGGTGCGGCTGCAGAGGGTGAGCGTGGCGCGGAGCGAATCGCAGCGTGCGGCGCAGCGCGGGCAGCCCTGCAGGTGCTTCTCCAGCGTGGCGCAGACGCTGCCGCTGATCTCGCCCTCGAGGTGGCGCGAGAACAGCTCGACCACGTCGGGGCATCCGGACGAGGCCGGGGAGATGGGCTCGGGGGGCAGGCCGAGCTCCGGGGCGAGGCGCTCGCGCACCGCCACGCGAGCGCGGTGCAGCCGGCTCTTCACCGCATCGACCGAGAGCTTCAGCACCTCGGCCACCTCCGCGGCGGGCAGCCCCTCCACGTCGCGCAGGACGAGCACCTCGCGGTACATGGGGTCGAGGGCGCTGATGGCGCGCTGCAGGGCGGTCCGCACCTGCTCGCTCACCGCCGCCTCTTCCGGTCCGCGCCCCCCGTCGGCCACCTCGCGCGCCTCCTTGCCGAGCTCGTCGAGGGAGGCGAGCTCGCTCGGTGCCCCGCGGCTCAGGCGGTGCCGCTTGATGCAGAAGCTCCGGGCGATGGTGTAGAGCCAGGTGGAGACGGAGGCCGCCCCCCGGAAGTCGCGGATGCCGCGCGCGGCGGCGAGCAGGGTCTCCTGCAGGATGTCCTTCGCGTCCTCCTCCTGGCCACACATCTTGAGGCCGAAGCGGAAGATGCGCTGCTGGTGACGCGCGAGGAGCTTCTCCAGCGCGGCCCGCTCGCCGGCCCGCGCTGCGTCGAGCAGATCGGCGTCGCTGGCGGGGGCGGTCTCCATCCCCCGTTCCCTAGCGCAGCCGGGCTCTCGGGACAACCCGAACGGGCGGCTACACCCGGGCGCCGCCCGCCCGCTCGCCTGCGGGACCGGACGAGCGAACCGCTCAGGCGGCGCGGCGGCTGCTGGCCAGCTCGACCGAGCTCTTTGCGCCCGCGGCCCGCAGGATGAGCTCCAGCGGGCAGAAGCGGGTGAGGCCGCTCTGGAAGAGGTTCAGGCCCACGAAGGCGGTGAAGGCGAGCCACCAGCGCGAGATGAAGAGGGGGCTCCCCTCCACGCCGAGCGCGAGCGACAGGAGGATGAAGACGCCAGCGAAGACCCGTACCCAACGTTCGGTGCTCATGTGCGATGCCCCCTTCTGAAAGCCTCTCGCCGGTGAGAGCCGCGGCCGCGCCGGCGGGTTCGGGTCTCGGGCGGGGCGGAGGGCGCAGGGCGTGAGGCCCCCGCCTCGCGCCCGACAGTTCCTGCCGCGCGCTCGCCCCCGGCTCGTGGCGACTCGAGGAGGGTTTCCTCGCAGCGCGCGCCCCGCGCCGGGGTGGGTCTCAAAAGAGCTTGGCCAGGAACGTGCCCACGGCCGCGTTGAAGGCGGCCGGGGCTTCCAGGTTGGGGAGGTGCCCGGCGCCCGGGATGCGGAGGAGCTGTGCGCCCCTCACGTTCTGGGCAATCCGCTGCATCTCTCCATTGGGCGTGGCCTGATCCTCGACCCCCCGGATGGCCAGGGTGGGACAGGTGATGAGCGGGAGCGTGGGTACCGAGTCCTGGCGCCGGGCCATGCCGCGCTGGCAGGCGGCGACCCCCTCCCTGGTGCAGCCGGCCACGAGCTCGCGCACCGTCCTCGCCACGGCCGGGTCGGGCTCCGGCCGGAGGAGCTTGGGCGCGAAGTCGTCCGCCACCCAGTCGAGCCCCTTCTCCATCGCGTTCGCCGCGAACGTCTCGCGCGCCGCGCGCTGCTCGGCGGTGTCGGGCACCGCCTTCGTGTCGCAGAGGACGAGGCCCCTCACCACCTCGGGCGCGCGCCGCCAGAGCTCGAGCGCCACGTAGCCGCCCATGGAGAGCCCCACCACCGCCACGCTGCGCAGCCCGAGCTGCCGGAGGAGCGCGAGCGCGTCCTCGGCGAGGAGCTCCATGGTGTTCACGCCAGGTGAAGGCCCGGAGAGGCCCATGCCGCGCGCGTCGGGGGCGAGCACCCGGAAGCGCGTGCCGAGGGCCGCGAGCTGCGGTGCCCACATGCCGCCGTGCAGGGGAAAGGCGTGGAGGAGGAGCACGGCGTCGTGGCCTTGGCCGGCCTCGCGGCCGTGGAGGGTGGCGTCGCCCAGGTGGATGGTGGCCATTCCCCGAGCATAGTCCCGGGGGCGCAGCGCCGCCCTGTGGAGCGGATTACACCCGGGCATGTACTTCGAGCAGTTCGGGATCACCGAGGCCCTGCTGGCCAGGACCCTCTCGGCCGCCCTCTCCCGGGGCGGCGACCTCGCCGACGTCTTCCTCCAGCACCGGGTGGCGAACGACCTCGCGCTCGAGGACGGCGAGGTGAACCGCGCCTCGGCGGTGGTGGAGCTGGGGGTGGGCGTACGGGTGGTGAAGGGCGACCAGACCGGCTACGGCTACACCGAGGACCTCTCGCCGGAAGCGCTGCAGCGCCTGCGCCGAGACCGCCGCGGCCGTCGCCGACGGCCCCTCCCGCCCGGGGCCGGAGCGCTTCCATGTCACCTCGCCCCTGCCGCAGCGCTACCCGCTTCGCGAGCGCTGGGAGGAGGTGAGGCCGGAGCGGAAGCTGCCGCTCCTCGAGGCGCTGAACGGCCGCGTCTTCGCCGCCGACCCGCGGGTGCAGCAAGGCGAACGTCCACTTCCGCGACGAGTCGAGCGCGGTGCTCATCGCCGGCAGCGACGGCCGCATCGTCGAGGACCACCAGCCGATGACGCTGCTCGCCGTCTCCTGCATCGCCGAGCAGGACGGCCGGCGCGAGAGCGGCGGCTACAACGTGGCCGGCCGCGCTGGGCTGGAGCTCTACACCCCCGAGCGGCTGGGCCGCATGGTGCGCGAGGCGGTGGCGCGCACCGTCATCCTCTTCGAGGCGGTGCCTGCGCCGGCCGGCGAGATGCCGGTGGTGCTCGCCGCCGGCTCGTCGGGCATCCTCCTGCACGAGGCCATCGGCCACGGCATGGAGGCCGACTTCAACCGCAAGAACGTCTCCATCTACGCCGACAGGATCGGCAAGCCGGTGGCGCGACCCTTCGTGAACATCGTGGACGACGCCACCCCGCCGGGCGCGCGCGGGGCCATCAACGTGGACGACGAGGGCAACGTGGCCGGCCGCACCCAGCTCGTGGAGGGACGGGGTGCTCGCCACCTACCTGCACGACGCCATCAGCGCCCGCCACTACGGCGTCGCGCCCACCGGCAACGGGCGCCGCGAGGGCTACCAGCACGCGCCCCTGCCGCGCATGCGCTCCACCTACATGCTGCCGGGCCCGCACGCCCGAGAGGAGATCATCCGCAGCGTGAAGAGGGGCATCTACTGCCAGAACTTCACCAACGGTCAGGTGAACATCGGCGCCGGCGACTTCACCTTCTACGTGAAGAACGGCTACCTCATCGAGGACGGCAAGCTCACCCGGCCGATCAAGGACGTGAACGTGATCGGCAACGGCCCGAAGGTGCTGGAGGCGATCGACATGGTGTCGGACGACCTCGAGCTCGACGAGGGCGGCTGGACCTGCGGCAAGGACGGACAGAGCGTGCCGGTCTCGCAGGGGATGCCGACGGTGCGGGTGGCCTCGCTCACGGTGGGAGGCCGCTCGTGAGCGGAGCCGACCCCTCGCTGGTGGAGGCGGCCCGCCGCACGGTAGCGCTCGCGCTCCGCAAGGGGGCCACCGAGGCCGCCGGCGGCGCCTACCGCGTGCGCTCGGTGGAGGTGGGCTGGCGCGACGGGTCGCTGGAGCGGGTGAGCGAGGCCACCACGCGGGGCGTGGGCCTGCAGCTCTACGTCGACGGGCGCTACGCCAGCGTGGCGACGAGCGACCTCCGTCCGGAGGCGGTGGAGCGCTTCGTGGAGGACGCGGTGGTGCTCACCCGTTCACTCGCCGTCGATCCGCACCGGCGCCTGCCCGAACCCGCGCTCTACCAGGGCCAGGCCCAGGTGGATCTCGACCTCGAGGATCCGGGCTACGCCCGGCTGGATCCGCTCGCGCGCCGGCAGCAGGCCGAGGAGCTGGAGACGGCCGCGCGCGGGGTGCCTGGCGCGGAGGCCATCCTCTCGGTCACCACCTCCGTGGGCGACACGCTGGGAGAGGGGTACCGCGTCCACTCCAACGGCTTCGAGGGGGGGCAGCGCTCCACCGACTTCGGCCTCTCGGTGCAGGTCTCGGTGAGGGACCCCGACGGCCGCCGGCCGGAGGAGTGGGACGCGGCCACCGCGCACCATGAGTCCGATCTCCCCTCCGCCGCAGAGGTGGGGCGCGGCGCGGCCCTGCGCGCCCTCGCCAGGCTGGGCTCGGTGAAGGGCGCCTCCGGCCGGTATGCGGTGGCGGTGGAGAACCGCGCCGGGGGCCGGCTGGTGGGGGCACTGCTCGGTCCCCTCTCGGCCGCCTCCCTCCAGCAGCGGCGGAGCTTCCTCGAGGGCCGGCTGGGCGAGGAGGTGGGGAGCCCGCTGCTCGACCTCGCCGACGACCCGCTCGTTCCGCGAGGGCTAGGGTCGCGCCTCTTCGACGGCGAGGGGCTGGCGGCGCGGCGGCGGCTGCTCTTCGAAGGTGGCGTGCTGCGGAGCTACTTCGTCGACTGCTACTACGGCCGGAAGCTGGGCATGGAGCCCACCACCCGCGGCGCCTCGAACCTCGCCTGGAAGCTCGGGGGAGAGGGACAGGACGCCCTGCTCTCCCGCCTCGGCGACGGCCTCCTCCTCACCGGCTTCCTGGGCGGCAACTCCAACTCCACCACCGGTGACTTCTCGCTGGGGGTGGTGGGCTTCCGGGTGCGCGGAGGCGAGGTGGCCGAGCCGGTGAGCGAGATGAACGTCTCCGGCAATCAGCTCTCGCTGTGGAAGCAGCTCGCCGCCGTGGGGAACGACCCCTACCCGTTCTCCGCGGGCCGCACGCCCACGCTGGTGTTCGACGGCCTCGAGCTGGCGGGGGCGTAGCCAGAATCCGTCGGAGGGAAGCCCCCAGCGAAGCTGGGGGGCGGGGCGGCACGCCCCGTTCAGATCACCCCCGCGCAGCAGGTCGGGGCACGAGCGAGGAGAACACCACCGCCGGCACCAGCCCGGGCGGGTGCGTGCCCCCCTGGCAGAGGGCGAGCGCGCCTTGCTGGCAGCGGGCGCTGGCCTCGCCGAGCCAGGCCTGCACCGCGGGGTCGGCGTTCACCGCCTCACAGGCTGCCCCCACCACCTCGCGGACCACCACCCACTCCTCCCGGAGCTCTTCCTCACCGCGGGTGATGGCCCAGCGCACCACGCCGGCGAGTCCTTCCCAGACGGCGCCTGGCGCTCCGCCTCGCGCCAGCTCCTCGCCCGCGCGCGCGAAGAAGGGTCCCACCACCCCGTCGAGGAGGCCCGGGAACACCTCCGGACGCGCCGCGGCGCGAGCCATGCGCCAGATGCGGGTGAGCTCGCCCTCCTGCTGGAGGAGGAAGGCACCGACGCCTTTCGGCCCCAGCCTGCTCACGTCACCCAGCCCCTGTGGCGGGCGAGGGCGCCTCCGGGCGGCGCGCGCTCGCGGGCGCGAGGAGCCAGTCCAGGGCGAGCGTCGCCTCGCGCGCCAGATTCTGCAGCCGCTCGGTGAAGAGGTGCGTCGCGCCCTCCACCACCGCGAGCCGCCGCGGCCCGGCCGCGCCGCGCAGCACCTCCTCCACCTCCGCGGGCGAGCCGAAGGCGTCGCCCGCGGCCTGCACCACCGCCACCGGCTTCTCGCAGGCGCGCGCCAGCTCCACGGCCGCCTCGCGCAGCCGGAGCGCGAGGCCGGCGCAGAGGATGGCGCGCACCTCCGGCAGCTCGCACCCCGCCTCCAGCGCCATCCAGGAGCCGAAGGAGAAACCGCAGGCGAGGAGCGGAAGGCCGGGGTGCCGCTCCGCGATGAAGCGCAGGGCGGCCTTCATGTCCTCGCGCTCCCCGCGCCCGTGGTCGTGGGTGCCGGCGCTTCGCCCCACCCCGCGGAAGTTGAAGCGCACCACCGCGCCGCCCGCGTCGAGCACCGCCCGGCCGAGCCGGTAGGTGGCGTGGTTGTGCAGGGTGCCGCCGTGAAGGGGATGAGGGTGCGCCACCGCCGCGGCGAAGCGAGGCGCGGGCGGGGCGCGGTAGATGGCCTCCAATCTCCCGGCCGGCCCGGCGATGTCGAGCTGCACGACCGATACCTAGGAGGCTGCTCCGAGCAGCGCATCGAAGATGCGGCGCCCCTCGGTGGAGCCGAGGACGCCCTCGCTCGCGCGCTCGGGGTGGGGCATGAGCCCCACCACGTTCATGCGCGGCCCCCCGGCGATCCCGGCGATGTCGCGGGCCGAGCCATTGGGCGCGCCCCCCACGTACCGGAAGATCACCCGGCCGTCTTCCTCCAGCTCGTCGAGCGTGGCGGAGTCGGCGAAGTAGTTGCCGTCGGCGTGGGCGATGGGCATCCGCAGGCGCGCGCCCGCGAGGCCGGCGGTGGCCGGGGTGGCCGCGCCCTGCACCTCCACCAGCACGTCCTCGCAGATGAACCGGAGCGAGGCGTTGCGCAGGAGCGCCCCCGGCAGGAGACCGGCCTCGCACAGCACCTGGAACCCGTTGCAGATGCCGAGCACCGGCCCGCCCGCCCGGGCGAAGGCGATGACGTCCTCCATCACCGGCGAGAAGCGCGCCAGCGCGCCGCAGCGGAGGTAATCGCCGTAGCTGAAGCCGCCCGGGAGGATCACGGCGTCGAGCCCGGAGGGGAGCCGCTCCTTGTGCCACACGTAGTGCGCCTCGGCCCCGCAGACGTGCTTCACCACGTGGTACACGTCGTGGTCGCAGTTCGAGCCGGGGAAGGTGACCACCGCCGCGTTCATGGGCGAGCCGCCTCCTCGAAGGCGTACTCCTCGATGACGGTGTTGGCGAGGAGGCGCCGGCACATCTCGTCGAGGCGGGCGCGCCCCTCGGCCTCGCTCTGGCCGTCCTTCAGGGTGACCTCGACGAGCCTGCCGAGGCGGACGTCCTCCACCTCGCCGTACCCCATCGAGCGGAGCGCCCGGCCCACCGCGCCGCCGGCGGGGTCGAGCACCCCGCGCTTCAAGGTGACGAAGACGCGCACTTTCCTCTCCATGCGCGAGAGCTTATCGCAGGATGACCGGCGCGGTTCAACGGCGCCGCGGGTCAGCTCCGGAGCGCAGCCAGGGTATGCCGGAGCGCGGCCCGCACCCGGATCTCGCGCCGGTGCCGGACCACCTCCACCACCGAGAGCGCCACGTAGGCCCAGGCCACCACCAGGTGGCTGGCGATGGGTGGGAAGATGAGGCTCCCAGAGCGGTCGAGCCGCGAGACGTCGACCGGCCCCTCGTAGAAGAACTGCAGCGCGAAGAGGAGGATCATCCAGTTGGCGTTGGCGCGGGTGAAGCGGAACTTGAGCAGGCAGGAGACGCCGTAGAGGGTGGTGGCGAAGGAGAGGAAGAGCTCGGTGCGGTGGAGCGCGTCCATGGGGATGGCGCGCAGCGAGCCGGACGAGAGGGCGTAGACGAGCGGGATCATCGCCACCAGGGCGGTGAACTGGTTCACCGTGGAGCTCACCATGTTGAGGAGCGCCATCGGCGCGAGCTTCACCGTCCGCGACCAGTAGACGGCGGTCACCTTTTCCGGAAACTCGGTCAGGAAGGGCGCCACCCACTGCACGAAGGCGAACTGCGAGACGCCCAGCGAGAGGGCGACCACCTTCATGGCCTCGAGGAAGGGCGCGGCCACCGCCCACATGACGAGGCCCCCCAGCGCGAAGAGCCCGAAGAGCGCCAGGCGCCGGACGTTGCGCGGCCGGAGGCTCACGAGCAGGCGCGAGGGCGCCAGGAGCTCGTCGAGCCCCTCCTCCTCGGCGGGGAGGCGATTCAGCAGCCAGAGGTAGAGGGTGAAGGCGCCGCCCAGCACGAGGGTGTCGAGGAGCGACAGGTTGCCGGTGGCGAGGATGACGAGGTACCAGCTCGAGGCGAGGAGGAGGGCGACGATCTCCACCACGTGCTCGGGCCGGAGCTCGAGCGCCCGCAGCGGACCCTTCCCCTGCCGGCGGTGGAACACGTCGGTGACGAGGAAGATGAGGGGCCAGCCGAAGCCGGTGAGGAGGCGATTCGAGCCGCTGGCGTTGGCAAAGACGAGCTCGACCTTGCCGGTCTGGCCCGCCTGCCAGGAGATGACCGCCTCCACCATGAACTCCGGCACCACCTGGAGGAGGGCCACCATCGCAACCGCCAGGCCCTGGGAAACGAAGTACTGCGCCGCCTCGGCGCCCCAGGAGATGAGCAGGGCGGCCGCCACCACCGCCGTGAAGCAGAGCGCCGCCGCCACCCCGGGCTCGAAGGGGTGGTTGTGCACGGCCCAGGCGGCGACCGCCGCGTAGAGGGCCATGCCGGTGAGGAGGGCCGCTGCACCTCGAAGCTTTCGTCCGGGCACGCCCGCCGATAGCACACGGCGAAGGGGAGGGCCACGCCGGCCTCGACAGCCTTCAGGCCGGGCGGGCGCGCGCGCCGTCTCGTGCCTATCGTTTCTCTTGGGCTCGAGAGCGAGGAGGACGCCATGGCCGAGGAGTTCCAGGTTCGCGAGGGGATGCACGTGTACGGCGCCGACGGCGAGAAGCTCGGCAAGGTGATCTCGCGCGACGCCGGCAGCTTCGTCATCGAGAAGGGGCTCCTCTTCAAGGACGACTTCATCGTCCGCGACGAGGACGTGGAGCAGGTGCTGGAGGAGGAGCTGTGGCTCCGGCGCACGAAGGACGAGCTCGCGCCGAGCGAGAATCTCCCCGGCGAGACCGGAACGGCGGGGGTGCCACCCCCGGTGAGGGAGTACGCCCAGGCGCCCATCTTTGCGGGGGGTCTTCAGGCCGAGCTGGCGGCGGGTCGCTACGCCGCGACCGACCCTGGCAAGGCGCACGACCAGAACCGGCCGCCCGACCCGGGCGAGGGGCAGGACCCTCCCGACCGCAAGATTCACGAGGAGCAAAAGAATTACGAGCGCCAGGGCGGTTACCCCCCTCTGGCCGACCCCCCGGGCGAGCGGTAGCGCCAGCGGCGGCCGGGGCGAGCTCCCTGGATCTGCGGGCGGCGGCGGGGCGCCGCGCGCTGGCCGGCGCTGCCCCGCTCGTCAGGTCGAGGCGGCCCTCTCCTTGCGCCGGCCTCATCGGGCGTCGAACCGGCACCCGGTGTACGAGCCCTCCCGGCGGACCGACCGCCGACCCTCCGAGCCGCGTAACCCCCTCTGCTGGTTTGCCTTTTCGTCCGCGCTTCCGTATGCTCCGCACATCGGCGCAGGCGGTCAGGATCTCGCTGCGAATCCGCGGAGTTGCGGGCGAGCCTGGACCTGGAGGCAGGGTGATCGGAAGCCCCGAGGAGCTCTTGCGGAGCGCGCTCGAAAAAATAGTCTTCTTCGAGTGCAGGGTGGCTAGTCTGGAGGGTGAGCTCTCGGCGGCCCGCTCCGCGGCAGCGCGCGCGAGGGAGCTGGCCGGGGGCGGTCGAAGGCGCGAGAGCGACCTGGAGCAGGAGGGGGCTCGGCTTCGGGCCGAGCACGCCGCGTCCGTCGGCCAGAACGCCGAGCTCTCCGAACGGGTTCGCCTGCTGGAAGCCGAGCGCGAGCGGTTCCTCTCGGGGATGGTGGAGCGCGCGCGGGTGGCCGGCGCGCCCGTCGATGAAGACGGCGAGGCTGGCGACTCGCACGAGCTGGCCGGGTTCATCGCCGAGCTGCGGGCCGAGATCGAGGAGCTCCGCGCCTGGAAGCGCACGGCGCTGGCGGCGGGCCTGAAGCTGGCCGACCCGGGGCCGGAGGTGCCCGAGCAGGCGATGGCGCCGGGTGAGGTCCAGGCGGAAAGCGGCGGCAGTCGCCCGACGGTGCTCCCGCTGCGCTCGCCAGCGTCCGAGCCGGCCGCGGTCCGGGCCCTGGCGGGACGCTTTCTCGAGGCGCACCGCATCGGGCTCTCGAGGGAGGAGGAGCGCAGGGTCCCCGCCTTCAGCACCCGCTCCGAGCGCGCGCTCTACGAGGCCTCGCTCGACGACCTCGCGGCGAGCGATCCGGGGGTCCGCCGCCGCGCCGCCGACGGCTTGCGCGCCCTCGGCTCCCGCTCCGCGGCGCCGCTCCTCGCCGCCGCGCTCGGGCGCGAGCCGGAGGCCGAGGTGAAGCTCGCGCTGCTCGCCGCGCTGGGGGTGCTGGCCGAGCGCGGCGCGGCAGAGCTGGCGCTGCGCGAGCTCCTCGATGCGAGGCCGGAGGTGCGCGCGGCCGCGCTGGAGGCGGCGAGCGCGCTCGATCCGGGAGGGGTGGCCCCGCGCCTCGCCGCGGCGCTGGGCGACGAGAGCGCGCTCGTGCGAAGGCGGGCGGCGATGCTCCTCGGATTCACCTCCGGTGATCTCTGCGAGGAGGCGCTGGCCGGGGCCCTCACCGACCGCGAGGCGGGGGTGGCGCGCGCCGCCGCCAGCGCGCTCTCGGGCCGCCCCAGCGCGCGGGCTCAGGGGGCGCTGGTGCGGGCGCTGGAGCACCGCGAGCGCTCGGTGCGGGTCGCGGCGGCCCGGGCGGTGGGGCGCTGGTGCGGCGAGGCCATCGACGTGGACGCTCCCGAGCCCGAGCGCCGCCGGGCCGCCCGGCGCGCCGCCGACCGGCTTCTCACTTTGGGCGAAGGCGAGCTGCGCCGCGCGGTGACGCGCGTCCGGGCCGAGGCAGCGCGCGCCCCCCGGGCGCTCGCGCCGCTCTCCCCAGGGTCCGGCGCCCGGCCCGCGGCCCCGCGGCCGGCTGCTCCGGTCGATGCGGCGCTGACCTCGGCGGCGCTCGCCGAGGTGCGGACCGCCCTTCGCGGCCGCACGGCCGAGGAGATCGCCGCGGCGCTGGCGCGCGAGCCGGCGCAGGTGACCTCCTCGCTCGCCGCGCTGGTGGCGCAGGGCGCCGTGGTGGCGCGCGGACCTCGTTACTTCGTGGGGTGAGGCGCCGATGGAGAGCATCCTCTACAGCCCTCGCCGCTTCGCCGAGATCCTGGGCGTCACCCCGAAGCAGGTGGCGGCGGCCCTGGGCCGCAGGGATCACTTCGATGCGGCCGAGCTGCCCCACGCGCGCGAGCTGCTCCGCCGGACGCCGCCCCGCCGCGGCGTGCGTGTGCAGCTCTTCCTCAACTTCAAGGGCGGCACCGGAAAGACCAGCCTCTCCTCCTCCTACGCCTACCGGCTGGCCGAGCGGGGCCACCGCGTGCTGATGATCGACCTCGACAGCCAGGGGCACGCCAGCAGGTGCCTCGGCAAGGAGAGCGCGCCGGCCACCCGCACGCTACACGACGTCCTCGTTCGCCGGGTGCCGCTCGCCGACGTGGCGCTCCCCACCGCCATGCCCGGCCTCACCCTGGTGCCCGCGAACCTCGCCATGAGCACCATCGACCTCGCGCTCATGCCCATGGCTGGCCGTGAGTTCAAGCTGCGCAAGGCGCTGGAGAGCGTCACCCAGGGTTACGACTACGTGGTGATGGACGCCCCGCCCTCGTTCGGGCTTCTCAACCTCAACGCGCTCATGGCGGCGCACGACCTCGTCATCCCCGTGCTGGCCGACTTCCTCTCCTACGACGGGCTCCGGCTCCTCTTCGAGACGGTGCAGGGGCTGGAGGACGACCTCTCGCACCAGCTGGAGAACGTCTTCATCGTGGTGAACGCCTACAACCAGAGCTACAAGATCGCCCGGGAGGCGCTCGATGCGCTGAGGGAGCACTACGCGGACTACCTGCTCCGCACGGTGGTCCGGCAGTGCACCAAGTTCGCGCAGGCCTCGAGCGAGAGCTGCCCCATCTTCGCCTACGACCCGGACTCCAAGGGCGCCGTCGATCTCGAGGCGTTGCTGGACGAGGTCCTGCAGCGGACCGGCGCGGCGGGTGCGCGCACCGGGACCGCGGGAGCGCGCGCATGAGGAAGGCCTTCGACGCCAACGTCCCCAAGCTCCGTCCGCGGCTGCGGAACGTGCCGCCCGAGCCGGTGAGCACCGCCGCGGTCGCCGAGGAGGCGCCGCCGGAAGCCGCGCGGGGGGCGCCGGCTGGCGGCGGACAGGCCACTGGTGGGCTCACCGCGGGTGAACATGCGAACGGCGCGCAGCCGGCCGCCTGGGTCCCGGCGAGTCCGCAGGCCGAGGAGGCAGAGGCTGGCTCGCACGTCGCCGCGCAGCGCCCCACCACCCGCGACCTCGACGCACCGCGCACGGAGGAGGCAGTGCGCGAGGCCAGCAGCACGGCGCCGGCGCCCCGCTCGCGGCCGACGCCCGAGCCGGAGGGCGAGGCGAGGACCGAGCCCTCCTTCGCGGAGGCACCCGACGTCGAGGCGCGCCGCGAGCGCCTGCTCGAAGTGAAGCGGAGGGTGGCGGCGGCGGCGCGTCCCACCCCTCCGGCCCCGGCCTCCCCGGAGTCGCCAGCGCGCGCCGGCGAGAGCGCGCTCGCCCTGGTGGGCGAGCTCACGGCGCAGCTCCAGCGGGCGAAGGAGCTCGAGAGCGCCCTGCGCGCCGACCTCGATCGCGCCCGCGGCGAGCTGGCGAAGGGCGCCGCCGAGTCGCGGCGCACCGCCGAGCGCCTGGCGGCGATGGAGGAGCAGGTGGAGCAGAAGCGCACCGTCCTGGCCGACCTCCTGGCCGAGCTGGGCGAGCTCGAGGCCGAGCGCGACGGGGCGGTGGCCCGGGCCCAGGCGCTCACCGTGCTCGACGAGGAGCGCCAGGCGCTGCTCGACAGCCTCTCGGCCCGCGCCGAGGCCTCGGAGCGGGCGCGCGCCGAGGCCGATGGAGAGGTGCAGCGGCTCGACGCCGACCTCGACGAGCGCGCCTCCGACGCGGCGCGGCTGCGCGCCGCGCTGGGAGAGGTGACGCGCGAGCGCGACGACCTCACCCGGGAGCTCGCCGCCGCGCGCCGCGAGCGCGACGAGCTGGGCGAGGCGCGGCGCGCGCTGGAGCAGGTGCACGAGGCGCTGGCCGGCGCGCGCACCCGGCTGGCGTAGCAGCACACGGCTGGCGCAGCGGAGGGGCCGGAGCCTGGCCCGGCCCGGCCGGCCGCGCGCGGACGCCCGCGGCAAACCGGAAGGCTCAGCCGCCCGCGCGCTCCCAGGAGCGGGGCAGCTCGGCGGGGAAGCGCCAGGTGGTGAGGCCGGAGGCATTGCCCGCGTAGAGGGTGCCGCGCTTGCCGGGGCCGAGCCACGACTGGAAGGGCACGCGGTTCAGGACGCCGCCCACCACGATCGTCTTCGTCTTCTTGTGCCGGCTCTCGCGCAGCTCTCTCGCGGCGTCCTCGTACACCGACTCGGCCGCGACGTGCGCCTCCTGGGCGGTGATCTCGGCGAAGACCACCTGCCGGAAGATCTTGCCGGGGCGGTGCGTCGCGTACCAGACGTACTCCTCGGGGGTGAGGCTCGACAGCACCACGAACTCGAGGGGCGAGAGCACCATGTAGGCGCGCGGCGGCCGGGAGGGCTGGGCCGGCTGGCCGATGAGGGCGGAGATCTCGTCGGGGGCCATGCCCTCGTGCGCGCTCGCCTCGCTGAACCCGACCCGCTCCGCGCCGCCCTGCAGCTCCAGCGTCTCCCCGCCGGTCTTCACCAGGAAGACGCGCCGGTAGGCGCCGATGGGGGTGCAGTTGAAGGCGTTGTTGGAGATGGCGGTCTTGGTGCGCTTGCCGTTCCGGGCCGCCTCCAGGGCGAGGAGCGTGTCGGCCGTGACGTCGCGCCAGTCGCCCTCGGGGAGGTAGGCGAAGTCGGGCTTGCCCTCGGGGGTGAGGGCGAGATCGACGAGCAGCGAGCGTCGCCGGTAGTGCGAGCCCGACCCCGGGCTGTTGTGCCAGGCGAGGCCCTCGATGCCGAGGGAGGTGGCGGTGATGAAGCTCTGCGGCAGGCTCAGGACGAGGTTCAGCTGCGGCATGGACGGAAGGTTGCCGGCGAGTGACCAGCGGTGCAAGGGGGAAAGAGGGCGAGCGGGTGCCCCGGGAGGGGCCCCGGCGGCTCCGCCGGCGGGGCGTGGCGGCACACCCCGTGATGAAAGTGGCATCATGCGGCGGTGGACGAGCTCTTCCGGGCGCTTCGCGAGGCCTTCGCCCGAGGCCGTCATGCGGTGCCCGGGCTGGTGCTGGCGCTGGTCTTGCTGGCGCTCGCCTCGCTTCTCTACGGCCTCGCCGGTCTCCTGCGCCGCCGCCTGGCGCGAGCCGCCCGCCTCCGCCGGCTGGCGGAGCACCGCGGCCTCTCTCGCGAGGCGCTCGACCTGGCGCGCGCGCTCGCCGCGCGCGCTGGCGCCGAGCCCTTCGCCCTCCTCACCAGGCTCGACCTGTTCGAGCTCGCCACCGCCGGGGCCGGCGAGCACGCTCCGGAGGTGCGTCAGCTTCGCCAGGCGCTCGGCTTCGACCGGTTGCCACCCCACGCGCCGCTCCTCACCACCCGCGAGCTTCGCCCCGGCACGGCCCTGGTCGCGGAGCGCGGAGCCCTCGCCGGCCAGGTGGTGGAGGTGGACGAGTCCTCGTTCGAGCTGGAGCTGCCGAGAGGCCTTCTCGCGCCCCCGGGCGAGGTGGTGGAGCTCTCGCTCGACCACGCGCACGAGGCGCGCTACCGTCTCCGCTGTCCGCTCATCGGCTCGGCTGGCGCCCCCGATGCCTCGGCGGTGCGCCTCCGCCTCGGGCACGACGAGGCCCCGCTGAGGGTCCAGCGCCGCGCTTTCGCCCGCGTGACGCTGCGCGAGCCCTTCGACCTCCACCCCCTGGCGGCGCTGGTGCCCCACGGCGGGGCGCCGGAGGGCTGGAGCGGCCTCCTCGTCGACGTGAGCGGCGGCGGCGCCCTGGCCGAGAGCCGCGGGCCGCTCCCGGTGGGCCTGCTCGGCCGGCTCTCCTTTGCGGTCGGTGAAGCCCGCTTCGAGGGGCTCCGGGCGGTGGTCCTCGCCTCGTCCCGCGCCGGTGAGGAGCGCTGGCGCTCGCACCTCGAGCTCGTGCGCATCGCCGAGGGCGATCGCGACCAGCTGGTCGCGGCGGTGGCGCGCGCCTCGCACGCGCAGCTGGCCTTCACACCGCCTTGATGGCGCCCGCGCTCGCCCCCGAGACCTGGGCGTGCGCCCCGGGGAGCCCCAGCCGCTTCATCTTGTCGCGCGCATCGTAGGCGGCGTACTTGTAGGCTTCACCCAGCGTGGGGTAGTTGAACACCGCCTGGGTGAGGTAGTGCAGGGTCCCTCCGAGCGCCATCACCGCCACCCCGAGGTGCACCAGCTCGGAGGCATGCGGCCCGATGCAGTGCACGCCGAGCAGCTCGCCGTCGTGGGGCGAGCAGAGGAGCTTCAGGAAGCCCACCGCCTCGCCGAGGAGGTTCGCTCGCACGTTCTCGGCGAGCGGCGTCCGCCCGGCCACGTAGGGGATGCCCTTCTTCGTGAGTGATTCCTCGGTCGCCCCGGCGCAGCTCACCTCGGGGATGGTGTAGATGCCCACCGGCAGGAGGTCGGACACCTTCTGCTGGTACTTCTTCCCGCAGGCGTGGGTCATGGCCACGCGCCCCTGCTCCATCGAGGTGGAGGCGAGGCCGGGGAAGCCGATGAGGTCGCCCGCGGCGTAGATGTGCGGCACCGCCGTCTGGTACTGGTCGTTCACCTCCAGCAGGCCCTTCTCGTTGGCCGAGAGGCCGGCCGCGGGGAGGTCGAGCTCCTCGACGTTGCCCACCCGGCCCGCTGCCACCAGCACCTTCTGCGCCACCAGACGTTCACCGCTGGTGAGGGTGACGAGGACGTCGTGCTCGCCCGGCTCCAGCCGGGTGGCTCGCACCCGCTGGTGGAGGTCGATGCCGGCGGCGGTGAAGGTGTCCTGCAGGGCCAGCGAGAGCTCGGCGTCGAGCCACGGCAGGAGCCGCTCCTTGGAGTCGACGATCGAGACGTGCACGCCCAGCGCCGCGAAGATCGAGGCGTACTCGCAGCCGGCCACGCCGCCGCCCAGCACCGCCAGCGAGCGCGGTACGTGGTCGAGGAGCAGGATGGAGTCGGAGTCGTAGACCTTCACGTTGTCGAACCCGTAGGCGGAGGGGTGCGCGGGGCGCGTGCCGGTGGCGAGCAGCACGATGCCCGCCTCGATGTCCTGCGAGGTCCCCTCGGCCACGGTCACCCGCAGCGTGTGCGGGTCGAGGAAGCGCGCCACCCCCCGGAAGCTCTCCACCCCGGCGTTCACCAGCCGGTCGCGGATGCGGGTGTGCTCACGGCCGGTGACGAGCCCGCGCCGCCCCATGAGCTCGGGGACGGTGACCGTGCCGGAGAGGTCGACCCGCACGCCGTGGGCGTCGCGCGAGCGCGCCTGCGAGAGGGCCAGCGCCGTCTCGCGGAACGCCTTGGAGGGGATGGTGCCGGTGTTGGCGCAGGCGCCGCCCGGCACCGTCTCCTTCTCGATGAGCGCCACCCGCTTGCCGTAGTAGGCCGCCTGGACAGCGCCGTGCTCGCCGGCCGGACCGCTGCCGATCACCACCACGTCGTAGTGGAGCATCCGCGAGACATAATGCGGCCAGGCCTTCCCGACGATATCCTGTGCGGCCCGCGAACCCGCGGGTCCGCGAGCGGTGGGTCCGCGGCGGACGGCCGCCCGCGAGTCGCTCTCCTCGCGCCGCGGGGCGAGCGGCCGCGAAGCAGGACCTGGACCAGCAGGCGAGGAAGGGTGCACGAGATGGACGAGGCGGAGCGGTCGGGACTCGAGGCGCGGGTGGGCGAGGCGTGGGCCGACCGCGCGCGGCTGTCGTCACCCGAGGTGCGGGAGGCGGTGCTCTCCGCCGTGGCGGCGCTCGACCGCGGCGAGCTCCGGGTGGCGGAGAAGGTCGGCGGGGCGTGGCGGGTGAACGCCTGGGCGATGCAGGCGGTGAACCTGTACTTCGCCGTGACCGCGATGGAGGCGCAGTCGTACGGACCGTTCGAGGTGCGCGACAAGATCCCGCTGAAGCGCGATCTGGAGAAGGCCGGGGTGCGGCTCGTCCCGGGGGCGGTGGCGCGCTACGGCTCCTACGTGGCGCCGGGCGCCGTGCTCATGCCCTCCTTCGTGAACATCGGGGCGCGGGTGGGCGCCGGCACCATGGTCGACACCTGGGCCACGGTGGGCTCCTGCGCCCAGGTGGGCGAGAACGTCCACCTGGCGGGTGGCGTGGGCGTGGGCGGCGTGCTCGAGCCGCCAGGGGCGCGGCCCAACATCATCGAGGACGGCGCCTTCGTGGGGAGCCGCTGCATCCTGGTGGAGGGCGTCATCGTCGAGGAGGAGGCGGTGCTCGGGGCCAACGTGGTCATCACCGCCACCACGCCCATCATCGACGTGACCGGGCCGAGCGAGGTGGTGCACAAGGGCCGGGTGCCGGCGCGCTCGGTGGTCATCCCCGGCACCCGCGTGAAGCACTATCCCGCCGGCGCCTACCACATTCCCTGCGCGCTCATCGTGGGGCGGCGCTCCGCCTCCACCGACCGCAAGGTCTCGCTCAACCAGGCGCTCCGCGAGTTCGAGGTGCAGGGGTGAGCGGCGGCGGACCGCCGCCCGATGCGCTGGCGGAGGCGCTCGCCGACCGCACCGCCGCGCTCTGCGCGGTGCGCTCGCCCATCGGGGAGGAACAGGCGCTCTGCGACGAGCTGGAGCGCTGGGCGGCGCGCTTCCCGCGCGTGCGCAGGGTGAAGAGCTCGCTCGTCGTCTGGGTCGACCCGGTGCCGGAGGAGCGGGCGACGGCCGGGGGTTGGGCAGCCGCGCCGGAGGCTGGCCGGGACGGGGCCGGAGCTGGCGGGCGACCGCTCCTGGCCCTCTGCGGCCACCTCGACACCGTGCCCTTCCACCCGGGCCGCGAGAACCTGCCGCCCCGGCGAGAGGGGGGCCGCCTCGTGGCCCACGGTGCCTGCGACATGAAGGGTGGCGTGGCGGTGGCCATGGCGCTCGCCGAGCGGGTGCCGAGGGAGGAGCGCTTCTGCGATCTGATGCTCGTGCTCTACGCCCGCGAGGAGGGGCCCTTCCAGGAGAACGAGCTCGGCGACGTGCTGCGAGAGGTGCCGGAGCTCCGCCGGGCGAGCCTCGCCCTCTGCCTCGAGCCCACCGACGATGCCGTGCAGCTCGGCTGCGTGGGCTCGCTGCACGCCCGGGTGGTCTTCGAGGGGCGCGCCGCCCACTCCGCCCGCCCGTGGCAGGGCGAGAACGCCATCCACAAGGCGGGCGCCCTGCTCGTGCACCTGGCGGGCCTGCTGCCGCGCGAGGCGGCGAGCGAAGGGCTCGTCTACCGCGAGGTGCTGAGCGCCACCCTGGTGGAGGGCGGTCGGGCGCGGAACGTGGTGCCGGAGCGGTGTGCGCTCAACGTGAACTTCCGGTTCGCCCCGGACAAACCGCTGGAGGAGGCGGAGGGCGAGCTCACGGCGCTGGCGGAGCGCTTCGGGGCCAGGGCAGAGCTCACCGACCGCTCTCCATCCTGCCCGGCCTTCGCCGGGCACCCGCTGGTGAAGCGGCTCGCCGAGCGCACCGGGGCTCCGCTTCGCCCCAAGCAGGCGTGGACCGACGTGGCCCGGCTGGCGGCCTCCGGTATCCCCGCGGTGAACTACGGCCCCGGCGCCACCGCGCAGGCCCACCAGGTGGGCGAGTGGATTGAGGTGGCCTCGCTGGCGCGCGCCTACCGGGGGCTGCGAGCCTTCCTTCGCACCTGAGCGCCGGGCCGCCGCCGCGAGAGCTCAGGCGCCCCCAGGCCGGCCCGGGCGGCCCTCGGCGCGGGAGAGCAGCTCCTCGAGCGCCCCCGGGAGGCTGGCGGAGAGGCCGGTCACCCGCCCCACCATCACCCCGTTCCGGTCGAGGGCGATGAAGGTCGGCACCTCGTTGAGCCCGAGCCGCGCGGCCTCGGCGGGACCGCCGCGCAGGAGGAGCTGGGTGCCGGGCCGCGGCGCGGCCGCGAGCGCGTGCTTCAGCACCCGCGGGTCGGCGTCGATGGAGACGGCGTAGAGCCTCGTCTGGAGATGTCTCCCGAGGGCCGCCTGCGCCTGCTCCGAGGCGGGTCCGCACGGCGCGCACCAGCTCGCCCACAGCTCCACCAGCCGCGCCGGTCCCTCCCCACCGATGAGGAGCGGCTCGCCCGCGAGGGTCAGCGTCGAGAGCCAGAACGGGTCGCCCTCTCCGCGCCGCTGTGCGCCTGAGCTCGCACAACTCCCGGCGCCGAGCAAGAGCAACGCGCAGGCGAGGGCCCCGCCGGGAGGTGACGCGAGCGCGAGGAGCTTCATCGAGGGAAAGCTCGCACCGCGGGGACACCGCCGCAACCCACGGCGTCTCCGCCGGCCGCCCCGTCGGTGGCCTGACGCACAGCGGGCTCGCCGATTAAGCCAATCGGCCGGTCGCCTGCACGTGCGGCCTTCACGAGGAGAACACCATGCTTCGCCCCCTTCGCTTCACCCTGGCGCTGGCGCTGGCCCTTCCGATTGTCGCCCGCGCGGCGCCCACTACCTGGAACATCGACCCAGCCCACTCCGCCGCCCAGTTTTCGGTGAAGCACCTCATCGTCTCCACGGTGAGGGGCCAGTTCGGGAAGACCACCGGGACCGTCACCATCGACGACGCCCAGCCCGAGAAGTCATCGGTCGACGCCACCGTGGAGGTGAGCACCATCGACACGCGCCAGCCGGACCGCGACAAGCACCTCCGCTCGCCGGACTTCTTCGACGCCGAGAAGCACCCGAACATGACGTTCAAGTCCACGAAGGTGGTGAAGAAAGGGGCGGGCAAGCTGGCGGTGACCGGCGACCTCACCATCAGGGAGACGTCGAAGCCGGTGACCTTCGATGTCGAGTACTCGCCGAAGTCGGTGAAGGGTCCGCAGGGGGAAGAGCGGCGCGCCTTCACCGGCACGGCGAAGATCGACCGCAAGGCGTTCGGCCTCAACTGGTCGAAGATGGTGGAGGCCGGTCCGGTGGTGAGCGACGAGGTGAAGATCACCATCGACCTCGAGGTGGTGAAGGCGTAGCAGGGCGCCGGGGGCCGGATTCCGCGGAGGGAGAGGCCGCGCTGCGGTCGCCGCGCTCCCCCCGCCGGCCAGAGCCAGGCGCTCGCCGCATCGAAAAGCACCGCCGGGATCGGCGTGCTGACCGGAAGTCCCTCGAGGGCGGGCGGCGGCACGCGGGTTGCTCGACCGCTCCGGCATGATTGAGGAAGCCCCCACGCGCGATCGCCCCCGCGAGCGGCTCATCGCGGCCGGGGCACGCACGCTCTCCGATGCCGACCTCCTGGCGCTCGTGCTCGGCACGGGTCAGGCCGGCCGCTCGGCCCGCGCGGCCGCCCTGGGACTGCTCGAGCACCATCCGCTCGGCGCGCTGGCCTGGGCGCCGCCGGAGCTCATGGCCGCGGCGCCCGGCATCGGCCTCGCCCGCGCCGCCGCCCTCGCCGCCGCCTTCGAGCTGGGCCGGCGCGGCGCCTGGGCGCCCCCACAGCGGGGAGAGCGGTGCCTCGACCCCGGCAGCGTCCACGAGCTCCTCCGCCACGCTGCCCACGCCGAGCGCGAAGGCTTTCACGTGGTGCTGCTCGACGTGCGCGGGCGCCTCCTCAAGGCGGTGCAGGTGGCCGAGGGGTCGCTCTCCCAGTGTCCGGTCTCGCCCCGCGACGCGCTCCGCCCGGCGGTCCGGGAAGGCGCCCACGGGGTGGTGTTCGCCCACAACCACCCGAGCGGCGACCCCGCGCCCAGCCCCGACGACGTCGACCTCACCGAGCGCCTGCGCTCCGCCGCCGAGCTCCTGGGGGTGCTCGCCCGCGACCACGTCATCGTGGCCACCGGCGGCTACTACAGCTTCGTGGAGGCGGGGCGCTGGAGAAGGTGAGGCGTGTAGGTTCGCGCGGATTGCACGGCTCGTCGGCCTATGCGGATGCCGCCTCCAGCGCCACCCCGAGCGCCTCGAGGAGGGGCGGCGGGAGGGCGGTGAAGTCGTCGACCACGTACTCGGCGCCCACGGCTCGCAGCTCGCCGGCGCCCACCATGGTGGTGATCCCCACCGGCAGCATGCCGGCCGCGCGCGCGGCCAGGATGCCGTTCACGGCGTCCTCGAAGACCACGCAGGCCGACGGCTCCACGTCGAGCCGGGCGGCCGCCTCGAGGAAGAGGTCGGGTGCCGGCTTGCCGCGCGCCACATCCTCCATGCCCACCACGGCGTCGAACGAGGCGCGGAGGTGGAGGCCGTCGAGGACGAAGACGCGGCTGGAGGCGGTGGAGGCGGTGGCGACCGCCGTCATCCGCCCCGCCCGCCGCAAGGCGGCGAGGAGCTCGCGCGCACCCTCCAGCGGGGCGAGGTGGGGGCGGTAGAGCTCGCGGTAGAGCTCCTCCTTCGCGCCGGTCCAGGCCAGGTACTCCTCGTCGGTGATGGGGCGCTCGGCGAGGTGGCAGAGCACCTCGTGGTTGTTCTTGCCCGCCAGCTCGCGCGCGAAGAGCTCCGGGCGCTCCTCGCGGCCGAAGACGCGCTTCGCCGTCTCCACCCAGGCGAGGCCGTGAAACCACATGTTGTCGATGAGGGTGCCGTCCATGTCGAAGAGGGCGGCGAGCAGCGGTTCGGGTGGGGTGGGCATGCTTCCTTCGTCGTCGGGTACAGGTCGCGCGGCTCCGGGTTCGCCGGCTCGGCGCGGAGCGGGCGCGAGGCCGGCACGTATTTACACCCGTTCCGGGCGCGAGGGGAGGGCGGCCTCCGGCGGCCGGCTACGGGGAGCCGCCGCCGATTCTGCGCGCCAGCCCGCGCTCGGCGCGCTGCAAGAGCTCCCGGGAAGCGTCGTCCCAGGGGCTGCGGGCGAGGGCCTGCCGGAGCACCTCGCGCGCCTCGTCCGGCCGGTCCTGGGAGACGAGCAGGCTGGCGAGCTCGCGGCGCGCCAGGAGGAGCTGAGGGTCGCTCGCCATCGCGGCGCGGAGCCGCCTCTCGGCCGACGCCGGGTCGCGGCGCGCGAGGTCGAGCCGCGCCCTGGCGAGGAGCGCCGCCGGCGGCGGCGCGGGCAGGGCGAGGAGGCGATTGGTCAGCGCCGCGGCCTCGCTCCGGCGGTTCAGCGCCACCTCGACGAGGGCGGTCCAGGAGGCCGCCTCCGCCGTCATGGTGCCGTCCCGGCGCGTAGCCTCCAGCTCGGCGAGCGCCCGGGCCGGCTCTCCGCTCAAGGCGAGCGCGATGCCCCGGTCGAGCTGCAGGCGACGCGAGGGGCTGGCCTCGGACGCGGCGAGCACCTCGGCGTAGCGTCCGCGGCGAAGCAGGAGCCGCGAGAGGGGCTCCCGGCGGGAGGGGTCGTCGGGCGCCACCCGGACGGCCTCCTCGGCGGCCGAGATGGCGCCATCGAGGTCGCCGAGCTGGGCGAGCACCTCCGCCTGGGTGAGCGCGACCGCGGCGTCCTCGGGCCGGCGCTGCCGGGCTGTGGCGAGGCGCTGCTGGGCGGCACCCGCGTGCCCCTCGACGGCGAGGAGCCTTGCCATCGCCAGGTCGAGCCGGTGGCGCACCGCCGGAGCTGGTGCGCTGTCCGGGTCGGCCTCCACGGCCTCGAGCAGCGCGCGCGCCGCGGAGAGCTCGCGGCCCAGGGCCAGCCGGGCCTCGGCCGCCCCGACGGCCGCGGCCGGGTGGTGGGGCACCGCGGCCAGCACCCTCGCCTGCTGGGCCAGCGCCGCGTCGGGGTCGCCCTCGGCCAGCGCGAGCTCGCCGAGCGCCGCGGCCGCGCGGAGCAGGGGGGGGAGGCGCGCGCCGCGGCCGCGAGCTCGCGCAGCGCGTCCTCTCGATCACCCCGAGCGAAGAGCACCTCGCCGGCGAGCGCGCTGAGGAGCGAGGGCGTCACGTCCGCGGCGGCGGGGCGCGCCGGAGCTCCAGAAGCTGTCGAAGGCGTGCCGTTCGCGGAGGCCGGGGCGAGCACCTGCTTCAGCAGGGCTTCTCCGGCGGCCAGCTTCTCCGCCTCCGGCGCGAGCAGGAAGCTCACCACCGGGCCGGCGCCCCCGACCCTCTCCGAAGCGAGGAGCCTCCGGGCCGTGGCGGCGGCGTCGTAGTCGCCGTGATCGTGCCAGAGCAGGGCCGCCACCTCGGCCTGCACCTCGGCGGCGGCGGGAATCTCGCTGGCGTCGCGCTCCACCTCCGAGAGCACCTTTGCCGCCTCGCGCAGCGAGCCGAGCGTCCCGCGCGCCAGGCCCCTCTGCGCCGCCTGCACCGCCTCCCCCACGCGCTCGGCTCGATGGCGGTGGCGGAGAAGGACGAAGGCGCCCGCGCCACCGGCGGTCGCCACGAGAAGCGAGGCGACCGCCACCGCCGCCAGGTGGCGCCGCAGGAACCTTGGCGGCGGGAGCGCCAGGGACGCCAGCTCCTGCCGGAGCTCGTGCTCGAAGGTGCGCGCCTCGGTGCGGCTCTCTTCCTCGGCCTGGCGGCGCGCCTCGTCCTCGGAGGCGGGTGCCGCGGCTGCGGCTGCGAGATTGGAAGGCGGGGCGAGCGGGGCGAACGGGTCGTGAGAGGGAGCGGCGGCGCTCCCACCGAGGCCTTCACCCAGGTTCGCGGGGAGCGCGGCCGCCCCCGTCACCGCGCGGCCTGCTTTCCGCTCCTCGAAGGGGAGCTCGGGCAGCAGTGCCAGGAGGCCGGCACGGCTCGGAGCGGGAGTCGGGAGCGGCGGCGGTGACGGCACGGCCTTCGGTTCTTCGGCGAAGAGGGGTTCGGGGACCGGCGGGGGCGGTGGCGGCGGCATCACCCCGAACGCCGCAACGCCGGCAGGCGCCTCGGCCAGCTCTGGCAAGGGCGAAGCGAGCGTCATCGGCGTCGCTGTCGGGCCCCGCTCCCGCTCCCGCAATGAGGAGAGATCACCGCCGCGCAAGAGGGACGCGGAAGGCGAGCGCGCGGAGGTTGCGGCCCCACGAGACTGGGCTCCGAGCTGCGCGAGCAAGGCGCGCGGTCGGGGGTCGGCCGGCGACTTCTCGGTGGCCCTCCCGAGGACAGCCACGGCCTCGCCCTGCCGTCCGAGTGACCCGAGCGCCTGCCCCCACACCAGGAGCGCCTGCACGGAGTCGGGATGATGGGTGAGCCCCTGCTCGCAGACGTGAGCCGCTTCTGCGGCCTCACCGGATTCCAGCAGAGCTCGGCCCAGCTCCACGAAGATGCGAGAGCGGGGGTCGGCCTCGAGGATCCGGCGGTACTTGGCGAGCGTCGCGGGCGTCATGCAGCGAGGCCCAGGAGGGTACCATGCGCGAGCGACGAGGGAAGATGCGAGCCGGGACTACCTCGGCGCCCGCAGCGGGGCGCTGGCGCACGCGGTGCGCCAAAGAGCGCAGGGACCGCCTGAACGGCGGGTCGGGGTCGGAGCACTTCACGGGCAAGGCTTCAGGTCTTGCGGGCAAGCCCTGGAGCCTCCCCGGGGAGCCCTCCGAGAAGGGGCGGCACCGCCCTCTCGAGCTCTCCCCGCGACAGCGCCGCGCGGGCGGTGCGACCTCGATCGAAGATGCGGTCGCGGCACTAGAACGGAATGTCTTCGCCGCCCTGGCCGCCCTGGCCGCCCGGACCACCAGGGCCGCTGCCGTGGCCGCCGTTGTCGTCGTAGCTCGGGGGCGGACCGCCCCCGCCCATGTCGTCGTTGGCCGGCCGCGGTCCGGAGGAGCGCTGGCCTCCGCCGCCGCCGCCGAGGAACCGCACGTCTGTCGGCGACCACCTTCACCTTGTAGCGATCCTGGCCGCTCTGCTTGTCCTGCCACTTGTCGGTCTTGAGGCGTCCCTCGACGTACACCTGCCTGACCCTTCGACAGGTACTCACCGCACTGCTCGGCGGTCTTGCCCCACACCTCCACCTCGTGCCACTCCGTCTCCTCCTTGCGCTGCCCGGAGGTCTTGTCGGTCCAGCTGCGCGAGGTGGCCACGTTCAGGCGGGCCACCGCCTGTCCACCGGCCGTGAACTTCACCTCGGGGTCTCTTCCCAGGTTTCCGATGAGGATGACCTTGTTCACCATGGCGATGCCCTTTCTTCGTTTCGCCCGGTTCTCTGCTTGGCGATGCGAAGAAGCTAGCACCTCGCCCTGACAGCGAGCCGCCGCCAGGGCGGGTGGTGCACACGCCAGGGCGGGTGGTGCACACGCAGGTTAAGCTCTGGGCGGTGAGGGCGATCATCGAGACGATCGACGACGACCAGCGCGCGGAGCTCTCGAAGCTCGCGGCGGAGAGTGGTTGAGCCGTGCGCGAGCTCCGCTTCGCCCTCTTCGGCGCCGGCTTCTGGGCTCGCCCTCAGCTCGCGGCCTGGCGGGAGGTGAAGGGCGTGCGGTGCGTCGCCCTCTACAACCGCACCCGGGAGAGGGCGGAGCAGCTTGCGGCCGACTTCGACGTCCCGGCCGTCCACGACGACGCAGCCGAGCTTCTGCGGCGCGAGAGGCCCGACTTCGTCGACGTGGTCACCGCGCCGGCTTCTCACGAGGAGCTGGTGCTCCTCGCCGCTGCGCACCGCGTGCCGGTGATCTGCCAGAAGCCGCTGGCGAATTCCCTGGAGGTGGCCGAGCGCATGGTGGAGGCGTGCGAGCGCGCCGGCGTTCCGCTCCTCGTCCACGAGAACTGGCGCTGGCAGCCGCAGATACGCGAGGTGAAGCGCCTCCTCGACCAGGGCGCCATCGGCCGCCCCTTCCGCGCGCGCATCGAGCTCCTCTCCGGGGTCGAGGTGTTCGAGAACCAGCCCTTCCTCGCCACCGACGAGCGCTTCATCCTCACCGACATGGGCAGCCACCAGCTCGACGTGGCGCGCTTCCTCTTCGGCGAGGCGGCCACGCTCTACGCTCAGACCGACCGCATCCACCGGAACATCGTCGGCGAGGACGTGGCCACCGTGCTCCTCCGGATGCGGAGCCGCGCCACCGTGGTGGTGACCCTCGCCTATGCCGGAAACTTCCTCGAGCGCGATCAGCTCGGCGACGCCAGCCTCTTCGTCGAAGGTGAGCAGGGTTCGATCGAGCTCCTCCCTCGCGGGGAGATCCACGTGACCGCCGCGGCCGGGACGGAGGTGCGACAGGTCTCGGCCCCCCGCTATGCCTGGGCCGATCCCGCGATCGCGCTCGCGCACGCCAGCATCGTCCCCTGCCACGAGAACCTGCTCCAGGCGCTCGCGGGCCTGGGGCCGGCCGAGACCACCGGCCGCGACAACCTCGAGACCCTGCGGCTCGTCTTCGCCGCCTACGACTCCGCGGCGAGGGGCGAGCTGATCTCGCTGCAGTGAGATGATTCCCCGAGGCGTTGACCGGGACCGGGGCCAAAGGCAAGATGTCTGATGGCTCGAGCGTGGGAGCGAACATGACCGAGATGACGTCGCGCGAGCGGGTGTGGGCGGCCTTGAATCACCAGGAGCCCGACCGCGTGCCGCTCGACATCGGTGGCGGCGCCAGCACCACGCTGGTGGTCGAGTGCTACGAGCGGCTGAGGGCGCACTGGGGGTCGAAAGGCGAGACGCGCCTCATGAGCAAGGCGTTCCGGCTCGCCGCGCTCGACGAGGAGACGCTCCTGCGCCTCGGCTCCGACTGTCGCCCGATCGGCCTGAAGCCTCCCGCGAACGCGCGCCCCGCGCCGGCCTCCGCGGAGCGGTTCGTCGACGCCTGGGGCATCGGCTGGCGCCGGGCCCGCCACCCCACCGGCTACTACTGGGAGGTCGAGCGGTGCCCCCTCGCCGAGGCCACCATCGACGACCTCGACCGCTACCCCTGGCCCGACCCGCTCGACCCGGGCTACACGGCTGGTCTGGGGGAGGAGGTCCGCGAGCTTCACCGGGCTACCCCCTACGCCCTGATGGCCGACGGCGGCTTCAAGAGCTTCTGGGAGCTGGGCTACATGCTGCGGGGCCTGCCCCAGCTCCTCATGGACCTGGTGGCCGACCCGGCCTTCGTCACCGCGCTCATGGAGAAGCTCTTCGAGCTGAACGCCGCCGGCACGAGGCGCTTCCTCGAGGAGGTGGGGCCCTACATCCAGGTGTTCCGGACCGCGGACGACCTCGCCACCCAGTCCGGGCTGCTCATCTCGCCGGAGACCTACCGCGCCGTCCTGAAGCCGTTCTATCGGCGCTACCTCGACCTCGTGCACTCCCTCACCGAGGCCAAGGTCTTCTACCATTCGTGCGGGCGGGTGAACGACCTCCTCGACGACCTCTCCGAGATCGGCGTCGAGGCCATCAACCCGGTGCAGGTCTCGGCCATGGGCGACACCGCGGCCCTCAAGGCCCGCTTCGGCGCGCGCCTCACCTTCTGGGGCGGCATCGACACCCAGCACGTCCTGCCGCACGGCTCGCCGGCGGAGGTGGAGGCCGAGGTCCGCCAGCGGATCCGCGACCTCGCTCCCGGAGGGGGCTTCGTGGCGGCGCCAGTGCACAACATCCAGCCCGACGTGCCGCCGGAGAACATCGAGGCGCTGGCGCGGGCCGTGCGGAGGTACGGCCGCTACCCGCTCCGGCCCGAGGGACCGCTGCCATAGTGCCGCCCCCGGCCCGGCATGCTCACCGCGGGGGGAGCACCGCGGCGGGGTCTCCCGCCGCCGCGAGGAGCTCGCCCACGGCGTCGATGGCCCGCACCGTGGCGCGGTAGCCCGCCGGAGAGTCGTTCACCAGGATGGAGAACGCGAGCCGCTCGCCGGCGGCCGTCTCCACGTAGCCGGAGAGGCTGCCCACCCCTGCCAGCGAGCCGGTCTTGGCGCGGAGGCGTCCGGCGGCGGCGGGCATGCGCGCGCGGGTGGTGCCGTCGCGGCCGGCGATGGGCAGCGCCGCGACGTAGTCGGCCATCACCGGGAAGCGCCCCCAGGCGTCGCGCAGCACCGCCACCACCTGGCGCGTGCTGAAGCGGTTGGTGTCGTTGAGGCCGGAGCCGTTCCGCAGGACGTAGCTCCCCGGCGGGAGGCCCACCGCGGAGAGGTACTCCCCCACCGCGGCGACCCCCTTCTCCCAGGTGCCCGGCGCTCCCCCGCGCTCGGCGCCGAGCGTCTTCAGGAGCTGCTCGGCGACGAAGTTGTTGGAGAGCTTCTCCAGCGCGCGGACGACCGCGCCGAGATTCTCGGAGCGCGAGACGGCGAGCAGCCTCGCCCCCTCGGGCACCTCGCCGCGCCGCACCCGGCCCCTCACCTCCACCCCGCGCAGGGCGAGGAAGCGCTTCAGGGTGAAGCCGAGGTACAGGGCCGGATCCTCCACCCGGCGCCACACCACGCCGTCCTGGGCGTCGAGCGGGACCCGCCCCTCCACCGTCACGAGCTGGCGCCCGTCCCCGGCCGGCCCGATCCATAGCGCAGCCGCGCCCGGCCGCCGGGCGCCGAGGTGGACACCCGCGCTCGCAGCAGGAGGTGCTCGCTCTCCGGCTCCAGCGCCACGCGCGCCGGCGCGCCGGCGCGCTCGCCCGGACCGACGTGGATCTCCACCGCGCCGAAGTTGAGCGCCAGCGCGTCGATGCGGGCGAGGTAGGCGCGGTCGCCCTCCTCCTGGTCGTAGCCCGGGCCCAGCCGCTCGCCGTCGAAGAAGGTGTCGTCGAGCACCAGGTCACCGCGGACGAGCTTCACCTTTCGCGCGAGGTCGCCGGCGAGGAGCCAGAGCCGCTCGGTCACCAGGGTGGGGTCGCCCCGGCCGCGCACGAAGAGCGCGCGCACCGCCCCGCGAGCGGGTGCGCCGTCGGAGAGGACCTCGGTGTCGAAGCGATAGCCCGGGCCGAGGAGGGTGAGCAGCGCCGCGCTGGTGAAGAGCTTCACGTTGGAGGCCGGGTTGAGCAGGGTGTCCGCCCCCCGGGCGTAGAGCTCCCGGCCGGTGTCGATCGAGACGACCTGCACGCCCACCTGCGCCGCCCGGAGCGGAGGGCGCCGGAGCGCCGCGTCGAGCCGGGCGCGGAGCGTGTCCACGGCGGCGGGGGAGAGCCGTCCTGGCCACACCGGCGCGCGCGGCGACCCCCCGCCCCCCTTGCCGGGCCAGAGCTCCGGCGTGGGCTCGCCGGGCGCGTCCCGGTCGGCTTCCGTGTCGTCCCCGGGCTCGGGGGCGGGCTCGACCTCCGGGCCGCCCGGAGCGGGAAGCTCGGGCGCACCCGCGAGCCCCGGCGCGACCGGCGGCGGCACTGCACCCCCGGTGGAGCCCCTGGCCTCTGCCCCACCCTCGCCTGGGCCCTCTGGACCGGCGCGCGAGGCTGCGAGGGCCGCGGAGGACAGAGCCGCCGAGGCCACGGCCGCGGAGAGGAGGAGCGCCGCGCCGTGTACGATCGCGCCGCGCCAGCTCCGGAGCGCCGCCGCGGTCGATCCCGATGGAGGAGCTCCAGAGCGCGCCAGGCGGTGGGCTGCCCTCGCACGAGTCGTCCAGCCGCCGGTGGCCCAGCCGCGGGTGGGCCTCGCCGGCGACCGGTGGGGCCTCGTGCGCCGAGGCAGCTCGCTCACCGGCGCCCCGAGGCGGTGAGGGCGTTCCGCACCTGGGCGGCGAGCTCGAGCCGCGCCGACACCCGCTGCAGGAGCGCGCGGCGCGCCTCCTCCACCTCGGCCGGGGTCGAGCCCAGCGCCTCGCCGACGAGGTGGTCGAGCTCGAGCTGGGCGGGGCGGGCGAGGGCGGCGGCGAGGTCGGTGGTGACCGGGTCCTTCGCCAGCGCGGCCCAGCAGGCGGCGAGCCGCGCCTCCCTGGCGCGCAGGGCGCGCTCTTCCGGGAAGCCGACCGCGGCGAGCACGTGGCAGTCGATGTCGGCGATGGCCTGGGCGCCGGTGAGCTGGCGCGCTCCCTCCTCCACCCCGAGTCGCACCGGGGTCGCGCTCAGCGCGGCGGCGAGGAGCCACGGGGGCAGCCCGTGGCGCGGGAAGAGCGCGTGCCACTTCTTGTCCTCCCAGAGCCCCCCGGCGTTCTCGAAGGCGAAGGCGCGCGCGCCCACCTTGGCCGGGTAGAGGAGCGGCGCGGGCGCTCGCCCCGGCGCGACGAGCCACCACGGCGTGCGTCCCCGGCACGTCGGTCGCTGCGCCACCCCCAGCTCCTCACCCCGCGCGAGATACGCCTCGACGCGGGCGTCGAAAAAAACGGTCCGCTCCCCCGGCCCGGAGAGCAGGTCCGGCGCGGAGGGGCGGAAGAGCTGCCACCGCGGCGAGGCGACCCCCGGGGCCGAGACCTCCTTCAGCGAGGCGAGGATGGGGCGGCTCACCTCGTCCGGCAGCTCCACCTCGCCCGCGAGCGCGCTCTCGAACCGGCTCTCGCCGATCCGCCGCAGGTGGAAGAAGGCGTTGCAGCCCGACTTCATGCCAAAGCGCACCGCGCACAGCTCGTCGAGCCGCGCGGCGCCGCTCGGAGGCGGCCGGGGCGCCGCCCTCGCGCGGAGGCGCGCGCCGGCCAGGCCCTGGCCCAGGCTCGCGACCTCCTCCGGCGCGAGCTCGCCGAGCGGGACGTCCGCCTCGAAGGCGGGCCGGGGGTCCACCCCCTCCGACCACACCGCCAGCGAGGTGTCGATGGAGGCGGCGAAGCTCCCCGCCGCGCCCGAGCGCAGGCGGTACGTGAAGCCGCCGCGCGCCGCCGCCTCGGCGCGGAGCGGCGCGGCGGAGCGGGCGCCTTCGAGGCCGCGGGGCCACACCAGCGCCACCTCGGAGGCGTGCCGCAGGGCGAGCAGGGCGAAATGGGCCGAGAGGTCGGCGCGCCGGCCGAGCCCGGTGCGGGCCACCGCCGCCTTCTTCACCTCGGGTGAGAGGGCCTCGTGGCGGAGGAAGGGCGGGTTGGCGAGCACCAGGTCGGCCCCGGGCCAGGGTCCCTCCACCGCGTCGGCGCAGGCGATCACCGGCGCCGCGCCGAGGAGCCGGAGGCGAGCGCGGCAGGCCGAGGCGGCGAGCGGCGCGAGCTCCAGGCCGAGCAGCACCGGCTCGACGCCCACGCGGCGGCAAGCGATGAGCGCGGCCACGAGGAGGGCGCCGCCGCCGCAGCACGGGTCGAGCACGCGGACGCCGGAGAGCGCCGCGGCGACCCCGAGCGAGGGGGAGGCTGCAGCCCTCGCTTCCGCGAGCGGCGTGGTCACCCCGGCCCGGAACGGCACGCCGAGCAGGGCGGAGAGCGCTTCCTGCTCCCGGGCGCCCCGTCGCGCGGCCACCCGGGCGAGGCCGAGCGCGGCGAGCACGCCGGCTTCGGGCGAACCGGTGAAGATGGACCCGCGCGCGCCGGCGAGAGCTCGCGCGGCCAACAGCTCCAGGAGGCGTCCGTCCAGGCGACCCGCGCGCGGAGAGGTCTCCACCCCCACGGAGAAGTCGCCGAGCAGGCCTCCCTCCAGGCCGACGAGCCGGAGCGCCGCCTCCTCGAGCCGCCTCCCGGGCGGCAGCGCTTCCAGGAGCTCGAGGGCGCGCGCGTGGGTGTCGTCGTTCAAGTCGCGACTGTAATCCACAACCCGCCGCAGGCATCACCCGCGGCGGGGCGAAGCCCGCGGAGGCGGCCGCGTCGGAGGGGCGGGGCTCGCCCGATAGCGGTCGATTCCTGTTCTCTCAAGAACTGGCTCGAGCAACCGGGCGAGCTACCATGCGCCGGACCACCCTTCGCCCGACACGGTGCCCGGCATGACCTCTTCCGACGAACGCGTGGCTGCCGAGATGGGGCGCGCCCTGCTGGCGGTCTATCGCGCCGGACTGGAGGTGTGCGTGTGGCCCGACGCGCTGTCGGGCCGAGCCGGGGCGCGGATCGTGGCGCGCCCCTCCGCGCGCAGGGGTCGGGCCTCGGGTCCGCGCTCCGCCAGCGGCAAGGGGGACTCCCCGCTCGCCGCGCTCTACGCCGCCGTGCAGCGCATGAACGCCCGGGCCGGCGCCATCGTGGTCGGGCTCGACTGAAGCTCGCCCTTCCTCTGATGGTGGCTCATGTTCTCGCGCGCAGCTGGGGGCCCACGGCTCAGCCGGCGGGGCGGGGGCGCAGCCCCCGTGGATCAGACCGCAAACAGCCCGTCGAGCTTCTTCTCGATGGTCTCGACCACCTGGGCGCGGAGGGAGGAGGGGATGAGCATCGGGAAGTGGAGGTCCACCGCGACCTTCTCCTCGTGGGCCCGGCAGTCGCCCTTGATGCCCATCTTGGAGACGTGGATGAGCTTCGCCGCCGCGTCCTTGTGGCACGTGAAGCCCATCTTGGCGGCGAGCCGCTCCACGACGTGGTCGAGCTTCTCGTAGATCTCCTCAGCGGTCTTGCCGGGAAACTTTCGCTCAATCTTCGCCTGAGCCATCCGTTCACCTCGCCGCCCGCGGGGCGGTGTGCTGGGGGTTCGTGGCCTTCACATATAGCGTCGGGTCGGGCACGCCGGCCTCCTCGAATCCCCTCCGCCGGAGCTCGCAGGCATCGCACCGCCCGCAGGCCCTGCCCCGCACGGGGTCGTAGCAGGTGAGCGTGAGCTCGTACGGCGCGCCCAGCCGGGTGCCGAGCAGGACGATCCCGCGCTTGGAGAGGCGGAGGAGCGGGGTGCGGATGCGCGTGGGGCGCCCCTCCACCCCGGCGCGGGTGGCCAGGCGAGCCAGCCGCTCGAAGGCGCGCACGAAGGCAGGGCGGCAGTCGGGGTAGCCGGAGTAGTCGACGGCATTCACGCCGAGGAAGATGTCCTCGGCCCCCAGCGTCTCGGCGTCGGCGAGCGCCAGGGCCAGCATCACCGTGTTGCGGGCCGGGACGTAGGTGATGGGGATGGGGCCGGCCTTCCGGCGCGCCTCGCGCCCCTTCGGCACCGCCAGCGCGGGGTCGGTGAGCGCCGAGCCGCCGAAGGCGGAGAGGTCGACCTTCACCACCCGGTGATCGGCCGCGCCGAGCGCCTCGGCCACGCGCCGCGCCTGCCTGAGCTCCTGCTTGTGGCGCTGGCCGTAGTCGACGGAGAGGGCGTGGACGGCGAAGCCCTCGCTCACCGCGACGGCCATGCAGGTGGTGGAGTCGAGCCCCCCGGACAGGAGGACCACGGCTCTCGGCTTCTCGGGGGTACGAGCTCGCATGGGGGCCGTCTTATAGAGCGAGGGGCCTCCTCGCGGGGGTCGAACGCGAGGCGCCGCGCGTTCAGCGCGTGCCCACGATCGACGACCCTTCGTGGGAGAAGGCGAATCCCAGCAGATCCTGGAGCTCGAGGTCGGCCAGCACCTCGGCGGGGGTGAGGCGCCGGAGGCGCCGCTCAGAGACTCGAAGGGCGGTGAGCGCCGCGGTGAGGTCGCCGCCGTGGAGGAAGGCCAGCCTGGTGGCGGTGAGCCGCAGCCCGAGCGCGAGGGCGCGAGGCTCCAGCGAGGCGAGCTCGAGCGCGGCGCGCGGCCCCAGCTCCGCGGCGCGGCTGCGCTCGTCCGGTGGCGCGGCGCGCTGCAGCGCCTCCAGGTACAGCGCCATGCGCTCCTCGGGGAGGAGGTTCGTCGGCGGCGTGGCGCCCGCGAAGCGACAGGCGAGCTCGGCGAGGATGGCGAGGTCGCGCGGGGCGAACTTCAGGGGAAGCGACGCCCCGAGACCGGCCAGGGCCGCCGCCCTGGCGAGGAGGAACCGCCGCTCGGCGAGCGGCAGGGCCGCGAGCCCCGAGGCCATCACCACCGCCACCGGCTGGCTGTTCTCCAGCGCCACCTCGAAGCCGGATCGCCCGGTGAGGTAGCCGGTGAGGCGCGGTGCGCCGAGCGCCCTGCGGACCTCTTCCAGCTCCGCCTCGATCCGCGGGCCGTGCCAGGGCGAGAGGCGGTCGTCCGGGTGTGCCCCGCGCGCCTCCATGTCGGCGCGAAACAGGCGCTCCAGCCACGGCGCGAGCTGGCCCAGCAGGCGCGCGGTCGCGCCGAGGGCCACCGGGTGCGCGGCTCGATGGCGGGCCTCCTCGGGAAGCATTCGGGGGGGTCCCGCTCGGCGCGGCCCTTCCGCCCCGTCGAGGAAGGCGAGCGCTCCGGCGGCCAGCTCGCCGAGGACGGCCCGCCGCAGCTCCTCGCGCTCCTGGCTCGCAGGGGAGCCGCCCTGGGAGGGCGGCGTCCGTGCCATCTCGACCAGCCGCTCGAGCGTCGCGCGGTCGGAAGGGCGAGCGCGCACCTCCGCCAGCACCTCCTCGAAGCGATCGGCGCCGGGCGACGGGGGGCTCGCCCGCACCGGCCGCGAGGCCGGCCAGCGCGCCGCCTCCGCGAGCGCCCCGCGCGCCTCGCCCAGGCGGGCGAGCAGCCCCCGCCCGCGGGGGCTCCCGACGTCGCGCAAGCGGGCGGCGACCTCCTCCAGGGCGGTGCCGAGCTCGGGGTCGGAGGCAGCTGGAGACCGCAGGCCGTCGAGGAGCAGCTCGGCCGCCCGTTCCGGGTCGTCCCACGCCGCGGCCTCGCGGGCGAGGAGCTGCACTGCGCCGTGCACGTCTCCCCGCTGGGCCAGCAGGCCCCGGAGGAAGCGGAGCGCCTTCCGGTGATGGGGGTCGATGGCGAGCGCGGCTCGCCAGGCGCCCTCGGCGGCTCCGAGCTGCCCGAGCTCGGCGAAGAGCTCCGCCCGCGCGCAGCGCAGGTCGCGCCGCCGCACCGGGTCGCCCCCCGCCGACAGGGCGCCCTCGTGCTCGGCCGCCAGCGCAAGCCACCGGCCCGACTCGCCGCGCTCGCGGGCCAGCGCGGCAAGCATGTCGAAGGCCTCCGCGTCGGAGGCGTCGGCGTGAAAGATCCCCTCCCAGGCCGCCTCGCACCGCGGGTCGCCCGCGGCCTGGAGCGCTGCCGCCAGCTCGCGCGCATGGGACCACTGCTCCTCCTGCGGGAGCGCTCCCCAATCGAGCGCGAGCAGGTGGTGGGCCGCCCCCTGGGGATCGCCGGCGCGGCGGGCGCTCTCGCAGAGCGCGCGCCGGGCGGACGGCCATCCCGGCACCGCGGCCGCGGCCGCCTGCCAGGCGCGGAGCGCCTCCGCGGGCTTGCCGAGGAGCTCGAACAGCTCGGCTGCCTGGCTCGCCGCCAGGGCTGCCTCGGAGCCATCGCAGCGGAGCGTCGCCGCGAGCAGGAGCTGCGCCGCCTCCACCGGCTCGCCGCGCTGGTGCGCGAGCTGGGCGAGCAGGCGCCACGGCGCCGGGCGGTCCGGGTCGGCTTCCCGGGCCTCCTCGGCCGCCTCGCGCGCGCGCTCGGGCTGGCCGGCGCGGTCGAAGAGGGACGCCGAGTCGAGCAGTGCGGCGGCCTTCGTCGCCCCGGACGTGGCCCGCCCCCGCGCGAGCTCCAGGCGCGCCTCCGCCGCGTGATCCCCCCGCGCCTGCAGGAGGCGCCGCACCTGGGCGGCGGCCTCCGTCCAGCCGGTCGCGAGCGGCGTCACCCGCGCCGCGCGCTCCAGCTCCTCCGCGCTGCCGGCGGCATCGCCCAGAGCGAGGAGCGTGCGCGCCTTCCACACCCGGAGCCGCCCGACCCCCGCCTCGAGCGCGGCCGAGGCGCCGGGCGAGGCGGCGTTCCCCTCGTCCAGGACCGCGAGGGCCGCGCGAAGCGCGGCGTCGAGTCCGGAGACGAGCGCGGCCGGGTCCCCCGAGGCGCCCAGCTCGGCGAGGTGCTGCTCGCGCAGCGCGAGGTCGCCCGGCACGGCCTCGAGCGCCGCCTCCCGCGCCGCGCGGGCGGCCATCCACTCCCCCCGGGCCAGCGCCGCCTCGGCGAGGCGACTCAGCCACGCGGCGCGCCGCGGTCCCGCGCTGGCGCTTGCCGCCCGCGCCATCAGGGCTCCCACCCGCGAGTTCTCCCCCCTCGCGCCAGCGCCACGAGGGCGCGCTCCACCAGCGCGTCCGCGCCGGCCGCGCCGCGCTCGAGATCAATCGAGGCCAGCGCCTCCAGCGCGGTGGCTGCGTCGGGGCCGCGGTCGTCGCAGCGGCTCGCGAGCTCGGCGGCGCGCGCCCAGGCGGGGCGCCGGTCGCCGGCCTCCGGCACGGACTCCGCGCGCCGCAGCGCCAGGGCCAGCGCTCCCTCTGCATCGCGGCTGGCCACCTCCTCGAGCACGCGGTCCACCGCCGCCCCGCCGGCCACCGCCGCGAGGCGGTCGAGCGCCTCCAGCGCCGCGCTCGTGAGGGGGGCGGTCTCCTCGCGGTCCTGCCCGCCGCCCCGCGCGAGGGCGGCGGCGACGGCGAGCCCGAGGGCGGCGGCGCGAGCGCCGGGCATCTGGGGGGCCGCCTCCGCGAGGGACCTCGCGGCCCTCGCGCGATCGGGATCGAGCTCGGCGCGGCGCAGCGCGGCCTGGAGGTCTCCCGGAGCGAGCGCGACGAGCCGGTCGAGGGCGGCGCGCGCCAGGGCGGTGTCGCCCTCGCTCTCGGCGAGCTCGGCGAGCGCGCGCAGCGGCTCGGCAGGGTCGACGCGCTCCGCGAAGAGCGCGGCGACCTCGGCCCCGGACGCGCCCTCGTCCTGCGAGGCCGGGCCCGCCACCCCCGCCTCGAAGAGGCGCCGGAGGAGGTCGAGGGCCTCGAATCCGGAGCCCTGGAGGTAGAGGAGGCGCGCCAGCACCACCCCCGCGCCCGCGAGGTCGCCGGGCGCCCGGGCCAGCGCGCCGCGCGCGCAGCGCAGCGCGGTGCCGAGGTGGCCCTGAGCCTCGGCGAGGCGCGCGGCCTCCAGGAGCGCGCCCCCCACCTCGTCGCCGTCCGCCCGCGCCGCGAAGTGCTCGAGCGGCGCCGACCACGAGCGGGCGCGGAGGTCGGGCTCCCCCACCCGCCGGGCGCGGGCGAGCGCGCGCGCAAGGTCGAGGCACGGTGGCATCGCGTCCAGGGCCTCGGTGAAGGCGTCGTCCGCCTCCAGCGCGCGCCCGAGGGAGGCCAGGCGGCGCGCTCGGTCGAGCTGCAGCGCCCCCCGCCGCTCGGGCACGAGCGCGGCCAGCGCCGCGAGGAGGGCCGGGATGGCCTGCTCGTCGCCCTGGGCGAGCGCCGCCGTCCTGCACGCCTCCAGCGCCCGCACGTCGCGAGGAGCGAGCGCCCGCGCCGCCTCCGCCTGCTGGCGGGCAGCCAGCGGGTCGCTGGCGGCGAGCGCCAGCGTGGAGAGCCGGAGCAGGGCGGCCGGTCGCGCCCCCACCGGGAGCAGGAGCACCGCCTCGGTGAGGGCCTCGCGCTCGGCGACGGCCTCGTCCGCCTCCGCCGCGCGGCCGGCCAGCGCCGACCAGGCCGCGAGCGCATCCTCCCTGGCGAGCCCCAGGCTCTGGGCGTCGCGCAGGCGCCGCGATGCCTCGCTCAGGTCTCCGGCCGCCCGGGCGCGCTCCGCCAGGTCGAGCGCGGCCTCGGCCGCCGACGGCGCATCGCCCCGCTCGACCGCGGCGGCGCGGAGCCGCTCCACGAGCTCCCGGGCGCGCCCGGGGTCGCCCGCCGCGTCGAAGGCGCGCGCCAGCCGGGTCAGCACCTCGCGGTCGGAGGGAGCGAGCCGCAGCGCCTGGTCGAGGTGCAGCCTCGACGCGGCCAGGTCTTCCTCGCGGAGGAGCTCGCCGAGCTCGGCGTGCGCCGAGGCGCGCTCCTCCGCCGAGGGCGCGTAGGCGGCGAGCCGGCGGCAGGCGCGCAGGAGCGACGCCAGGTCGCCCTGGGCTCCGAGCGCGCGCAGCGCCCGCAGCGCGCCGAGGTGGCTCCGCTGGAGCGCCAGCACGAGGTCGACGGCGCGCCGGAGGAAGGCCGGTGGGGCTGGCGAGGCGCCGCTCTCGCCCGCCAGCGAGAGCGCGCTCCCGGCCGCCGCCAGCGCGGCGCTCTCCTCTCCTCGCCGGAGCAGCGCCTCCGCGGCCGAGGTGAGCGCTTCCGCGGCCTGCGCCGCCTCGCCACCGCCCAGCGCCGACCGGGCGGAGGCCAGGAGCTCGTCCGGCTCCGAGCGGCGCGCTGGCTCCTCCTCCGGGCGGCCTGCCCCCAGCGCCTCGATCCCGGCGGCGACCAGGCCCTCCGCGCCGCGCTCCCAGCGGAGGAGGAGCTCGCCCGAGGTGACCCTGGCCTCCGCGAGCCTGGCGGCGCCGAGGAGGGGGACCTTCCATCCGAGCGGCGGGAGGAGCCGGCGCAGCAGGGCGGGCAGCGGGTTCACGATCAGGGAAGGGCCGAGACACCTCGAGCCGCCGATCAGTCTGGCCAGGCTCGCGGCCAGCTCCCGGGGAGACGGGTGTGCGGGCCAGCGACCCTGCTCCGGCCAGACCCTCGACGCGTGCACCCGGAGCGCCAGCTCGGCAGGGCCAGGCGCCGCGAGGGGGATGAGCTGGAAGGTGGCGGGCGCCCCGTCCTCGAGCCGTCCACGCGCCTCGGCGAAGCCCGCTCGCAGCGCGAGCTCTCGCTCCGCGCCACCTTCCGCGCCGGCCCCGAGGCGCGCGAGGAGGGCCGGGAGCGCGGGCTCGGCGACCTCGAGCTCCAGCTCGACGAGGTCGCACAGGACGTGGCGGTACTGGGCGGCACCCCGGGCCGGGTCGAGGGAGGCGCCCTCGGCCGGGACCTCCATCGTCAGCGACAGGAGGGTGAGGCCAGGCGCGAGCTCCTGCGCCGGCAGGCGCACCCGCACGCGCTCATGCTCGAGGTGGAGCTCGAGCCCTGCTCCTCGCGCCGGCCGCGCCTCGAGGTGATCGGGGGGCACGGGCGGAGATTACCAGTTCTCGGCGGACCCTTGCGCCGGGCCCCGGGAGTTCGCGCGGGCGCGCCGCCTACGGCGTGATCCGCTCCATCATCCGCGCGAAGGGGATGGTCTCCCGCACGTGGTGCAGCCCGCAGATCCAGGCCACGCACCGCTCCACCCCCATCCCGAAGCCGGCGTGCGGCACCGAGCCGTACCGCCGCACGTCGAGGTACCACTCGAAGGCCTCCCTCGGCAGTTGGTGCTCGGCGATGGACGCCTCCAGCGCGCCGAGGTCGTCCTCGCGCTGGCCGCCGCCGATGATCTCGCCGTAGCCCTCGGGCGCCAGCACGTCGCACCCGAGCGCGACGCGGGGATCGGCCGGGTCCTTCTTGAAGTAGAAGGCCTTCATGCTGGCCGGGTAGCGGTGCACCATCACCGGCCGGTCGTAGGCCGAGGCGACCAGCGTCTCCTCGTCGCCGCCGATGTCGTCGCCCCACTGCATGAGCGGCGGCTCTCCGCCCGGCGCCGGCTCGCCCGCGGGCTTCCCGGGCGCGGCCCGCTGCGCGAGCTGGGCGGCGCGGATCACCTCGACCGCTTCACCGTAGGTGATCCGCGGGAAGGGCGCCTTCACCCCCCGCAGCCTGGAGACGTCGCGCTCCAGCACCGAGGCGAGCTCCCGCTCGTGCTTCTCCAGCACCGCCCCCACCATGAAGGCGACGAGCTGCTCCATGAGCTCCATGTCGCCCACGAGGTCCATGAAGGCCACCTCCGGCTCCACCATCCAGAACTCGGTGAGGTGGCGGCGGGTCTTCGACTTCTCGGCCCGGAAGGTGGGCCCGAAGCAGTAGACCTTGCCGAGCGCCATGGCGGCCGCCTCCATGTAGAGCTGGCCCGACTGGGTGAGGTAGGCCTTGCCGAGCTCGAAGTAGGGCACCTCGAACAGGGTGGAGGTGCCCTCGCAGGCGGCGGGCGTGAAGATGGGGGCGTCCACCAGCGTGAACCCGCGGCCGTCGAAGAAGTCGCGGATGGCCTTCACGACGGCGTGCCGCACCCGCAGGATGGTGGCCTGGCGCGGCGAGCGGAGCCAGTTGTGGCGCTGCTCCATGAGGAAGGCGACGCCGTGCTCCTTGTGGCCGAGCGGAAACTCGCGCGCCGGCCGGTTGACCACCGCGAGGTCCTTCACGTCGAGCTCGTAGCCGATGGGCGAGCGGGCGTCCTTCTTCACCGTCCCGGTGACGGTGAGGGAGGTCTCCTGCGGCAGGTGATCGGCCTCGGTGAAGGTCTCGGGCCGGACGTTGCCCTTGAAGACCACGCACTGGATCACCCCGGTGCCGTCGCGGACCTGCAGGAAGTGGAGCTTGCCCGAGGAGCGCCGGGCGTGCAGCCAGCCGTGCAGCGTCACCTCCTCGCCTTCGTGCGCTGCGATGCCGGCGATGTGGACGGGCGGGTACATGGGGGGCCTCCGGAGGTGCGGGCGGGCGAATATATCCGCCCGGTCGCGGGCGGAGAAAGGTATTAGGATGCCCCGCTTCCCGGATAGACCATGCCCATGAACGAGCGCTACGAGCCCCACGAGATCGAGCCCCGCTGGCAGGCGCGCTGGGCCGAGACCGGCGTCTTCGCGGCCGGCCGCCGCCCCGAGGCGGAGAAGCGGTACGTGCTGGAGATGTTCCCGTACCCCTCCGGCGCCATGCACATGGGGCACGCCCGCGTCTACACCATTGGTGACGCGCTGGCGCGCCACCTGCGCATGCGCGGGTACGACGTCCTGCACCCCATCGGCTTCGACGCCCTGGGCCTCCCGGCCGAGAACGCCGCCCTGAAGGACGGGCGCCACCCGGGCGAGCGCACCCGCGAGAACATCGTCGCCTTCCGGGCCGAGCTGAAGTCGCTCGGCTACGCCTTCGACTGGGCGCGCGAGATCGTCACCGCCGACCCGGAGTACTACCGCTGGAACCAGTGGTTCTTCGTGAAGATGCTGGAGCGCGGCCTCGTCTACCGCCGCCAGGGAAGGGCCAACTGGTGCACCGGGTGCCTCACCGTCATCGCCAACGAGCAGGTGCTCCTGGAGGACGGCCGGTCGGTCTGCGAGCGGTGCCAGTCCACCGTGGAGGAGAAGGTCATCCCCGAGTGGGCCTTCCGCATCACCGCCTACGCCGAGCAGTTGCTCGCCGGCCTCGACGAGCTCGACCGGTGGCCCGAGCGCGTCACCACCATGCAGCGCAACTGGCTCGGGCGGAGCGAGGGCGCCGAGGTCGAGCTGGCGGTCGCCGGCTCGGGCGAGACGATCCGCGTCTTCACCACCCGCATCGACACCATCTTCGGCTGCACCTACGTGGTGCTCGCGCCCGACCACCCGCTGGTGGCGACGCTCACCCGGCCCGAGCGCGCGGCCGAGGTGCGGGCCTTCGCCGAGCGCATGCGGCTCGCCGACCCCGCCGAGCGCACCGGCGAGAACGCGCCGAAGGAGGGCATCTTCACCGGCGCCGAGGCGGTGAACCCCTTCACCGGCGAGCGCATCCCGGTGTGGGTCGCGAACTTCGTGCTCGCCGACTACGGCACCGGCGCGGTGATGAGCGTGCCCGCGCACGACCAGCGCGACCTCGAGTTCGCCCGCAAGTACGGGCTGCCGGTGCGCACCGTGATCCAGCCCGTGGAGGGCGAGCGCCTGCCCCCCGGCGACCAGCTCGAGCGCGCCTCCACCGCCGACGGCGTGCTCTCCGCCTCCGGGCCCTACGACGGCCTCGCCAGCGCCGAGGCGAGGCGCCGGATGAGCGCGGACGCGAAGGCCGGCGGCTTTGGCGAGGCGGTGGTGCGCTGGCACCTGCGCGACTGGGGCTTCTCGCGCCAGCGCTACTGGGGCACGCCCATCCCCATCATCTACTGCCCCGAGCACGGGGCCGTTCCGGTGCCCGTCGAGGACCTCCCCGTCCTCCTGCCCGGCGAGGCGATCATCACCGGCACCGGCGAGCCGCCCCTCGCCAAGGTGCGCGTCTTTCGTGAACACGACGCTGCCCTCGCTGCGGCGAGCCCTCGCGCCGCGAGACGGAGACGATGGACACCTTCGTCGACTCCTCCTGGTACCACGCGCGCTACCTCTCGCCGCACGACGCGCGCCAGCCGTTCGACCCCGCGGTGGCGGCGCGGTGGCTCCCCATCGACGTGTACGTGGGCGGCCCCGAGCACGCGGTGATGCACCTCCTGTACTTCCGCTTCTGGAACAGGGTGATGCACGAGCTCGGCCTCGCGCCCACCGCCGAGCCGTGCCGGCGGCTCGTCACCCAGGGCATCGTGAACGGCCCCGACGGCCGCAAGATGTCGAAGCGGTGGGGCAACGCCGTCGCTCCCGGACCCATCGTGAAGAAGTTCGGGGCCGACACCGTGCGGATGTTCATGCTCTTCGCCGCCCCGCCCGAGAAGGACATCGACTGGTCCGACGAGCAGGTGGAGGGGCTCTTCCGCTTCCTCTCGCGGGTGTGGCGCATCTTCCACGCGCGCCAGGCGTGCTTCGCCCCGGAGCCGGAGGCTGGTCGCGCCGCAGCCCCGGAATCGAAGGGCGCGAAGGCGCTGCGCCAGCGCACGCACCGCACCATCCAGCGCGTCACCGAGGGGCTCGGCGACAACCTCAAGTTCAACACCGGCATCGCCGCCCTCATGGAGCTCACGAACGAGCTCTACGCCTTCACCCCGGGCTCCGCATCCGACCGGGCCGCGGTGCGCGAGGCGCTGGAGGCCGCCGCGCTGCTCCTCTCACCGTTCGCCCCCCACATCGCCGAGGAGCTCTGGCACGAGCTCCTGGGCGAGGCCGCGGCGGGGAGGCTGGTGGCCGAGGCGCCCTGGCCCCCCTTCGACCCGGCCCTGGTCGCCGCCGACACCATCACCATCGCCGTGCAGGTGAACGGCAAGCTGCGCGGCGCGGTGGAGGTGGCGGCCGAGGCCGGCGAGGCGGAGGTGAGGGCGCTCGCCGAGGCGGACCCCAAGGTGCGCTCCCACCTCGAGGGCAAGGCCGTCCGCAAGCTCGTCTTCGTGCCGAGGCGGCTCGTGAACTTCGTGGTCGGGTGAAGGCCGGCGACGGTGAGCGCCGCCCCGCCATGAGACCGCTCGCCCTCCTGGGTCCGCTGTTCGCCGCCGCGCTGGTGGCGGCCGGCTGCGGCTACGGTATCGCCGCCTCGGGCGGTCGCCTCCCCGCCGGCGCGGAGCGGATCTTCGTCCCGCCGTTCGAGAACCGCACCTCGGACGCCGAGGTGGGCGCGCTCCTCGCCGCGGCCGTTCGCCGGGAGCTCGCCCGGCGCGGCGCCATGGGCGGCGCGGGCGCCCCCGCCCGCCTGGAGGGCGAGGTGCTCTCCACCTCCTTCGGCGCCTCCAGCGTGAGCGGAACCTACCGGGTCGGCCTCCTGGCCAGGGTGCGACTGCTGGTGAACGGCGCGGCGGTGGCCGAGCACCTCGTGAGCGGGGGCGAGGAGCTCCTCGCCGGGCAGGACCCGCTGGAGAGCGAGGGGAGGCGGCGCCTCGCGCTGCGCCGCGCCGCGGAGGCGGCGGGACGGGAGGCGGTCGAGCGCCTGGAGATCCCGTGAACGCGGGGAAAATGGCCCGCTGCGGGGGATTACACGGGACGTGACGCCGAGCGGCAAGGCGGCCCTTTCGCGATTGACTGGGGCGCCCTTTCGGGTAAAACCACCCTGCGCCGCGCGAGGGCTCGCCCGCCGGCTCTGCGCGCCAAAGACCTCTAAATCGGGAATCTATTCAGCCGCTTGGGTGTTTTGCGGGCGGGGGAAGAACGGAGCGAGACGAAATGACACGCCGAGTCGACGTGACCGAGCTGGCCCTCCGCGACGGCCACCAGAGCCTGCTCGCCACCCGCATGTCCACCGAGGACCTGGCGCCCATCTGCGCGGACATCGACCAGGCCGGCTACTGGAGCGTGGAGTGCTGGGGCGGGGCCACCTACGACTCCTGCATCCGCTTCCTCAACGAGGACCCGTGGGAGCGCCTGCGCACCTTCCGCAAGCTCATGCCCAACTCGAAGCTGCAGATGTTGCTCCGCGGGCAGAACCTCCTCGGCTACCGCCATTACGAGGACACCGTCGTCGACCGCTTCGTGGAGAAGTCGGCCGAGAACGGCATGGACGTCTTCCGGGTCTTCGACGCCCTGAACGACGTGCGAAACCTCAAGAGGGCGCTGGAGGCGGTGCGCCGCACCGGCAAGCACGCGCAGGGCACCATCTGCTACACCGTGTCGCCGCTCCACACCAACACCGCCTTCGTCGACATGGCCGAGGAGCTGATGCGCCTCGGCTGCGACTCCATCTGCGTGAAGGACATGGCGGCGCTCCTCAAGCCCCAGGCCGCCTTCGACCTGGTGCGCGGCATCAAGGAGCGGCTGGGCGACGGCGTCCGGGTGCACGTGCACACCCACGCCACCACCGGGGTCACGCTCGTCTCCCTCATGAAGGCCATCGAGGCCGGCGCCGACGCGGTCGACAGCTCCATCAGCTCGCTCAGCCTCGGGCCCGGCCACAACCCCACCGAGTCGGTGGTGGAGATGCTGGAGGGCACCGGCTTCGAGGCGAAGCTCGACAAGAAGCGGCTCGCCAAGATCAAGCGCTTCTTCGCCAACGTCCGCCAGCGCTACAGCGAGTTCGAGAGCAAGTTCATCGGCGTCGAGACGGAGATCTTCGACAGCCAGATCCCCGGCGGGATGATCTCCAACATGGAGAGCCAGCTCCGCCAGCAGAACGCCGCCGACCGCGTCGACGAGGTGCTCGCCGAGGTCCCGCGCGTGCGCAAGGACGCCGGCTATCCGCCGCTCGTCACCCCGAGCAGCCAGATCGTGGGCACCCAGGCCGTCTTCAACGTGCTCATGGGGCGCTACAAGGTGCTCACCGGCGAGTTCGCCGACCTCATGCTGGGCTACTACGGCGAGGCCATCGGTTCGCGCGACCCGGCCGTGGTCGAGGCGGCCTACAAGCACGCCAAGAAGGAGCCCATCACCACCCGCCCGGCCGACAAGCTGAAGCCGGAGTGGGACGCGCTCCGCTCCCAGGCGCTGGCGCTGGAGGGCTGCAACGGCAGCGACGAGGACGTGCTCACCTACGCCATGTTCCCGCAGGTGGCCACGAAGTTCTTCAAGTCGCGCCACGAGGGGCCGAAGGGGCTCGGGAAGAACGTGACGGCGAAGCCAGGCCAGAACGGTGCTGGCAAGGAGCCGGTGCGGACGCCCGTGGCTTACGAGATCAAGATCGGCGAGCACACGCACAAGGTCACGGTGGTCCCCGCCTGACGGCGGCGCCGGCGCTGGCGCGCCCGGGCTCGCGCTCCGCGCCGGCCGGCCGCGGCCGGCGCCCATCCACACGCTCCACCACACGGGAGAGCAGGAAAAGGTCATGGCTCAGAAGAAAGCTGCGAAGACCATGGACGCGCTCGTCGCCGAGCTGAAGAGCACGCGGGCGCGGCTCGAGGCGGGCGGTGGCCAGGCGCGCATCGACAAGCACCACGAGCAGGGCAAGCTCACCGCGCGCGAGCGCATCGCGGAGCTCGTCGACCCGAACACCTTCGAGGAGCTCGGGCTCTTCGCCCGGCACCGCGCCGAGTACTTCGGCATGCACGGCAAGGAGGTGCCGGCCGACGGCGTGGTGGTGGGCGCGGCGGCGGTCGACGGCCGCCAGATCCACCTCGCCAGCCAGGACTTCACGGTGATGGGCGGCGCGGCCGGCGAGCTGCACTCGCGCAAGGTGGCCGAGGTGATGGAGCAGTCGCTCAAGACCGGCTCGCCCTTCGTCTTCATGAACGACTCGGGCGGCGCGCGCGTGCAGGAGGGCGTCGATGCCCTCTCCGGCTACGGGCAGGTCTTCTACACCAACGTGATGCTGTCCGGCGCGGTCCCGCAGGTGTCGATCATCGCCGGGCCCTGCGCCGGCGGTGCCGCCTACTCGCCGGCCCTCACCGACTTCATCATCCAGACGCGCAAGGCCCAGATGTTCATCACCGGGCCAAACGTGATCAAGCAGGTGACGGGCGAGAAGATCACCGCCGACCACCTCGGCGGCCCCGACGCCCACATGGCGCAGTCGGGCGTCATCCACTTCATCGCCGAGGACGACCGCGAGGCCATTGCCATCTGCCGCAAGCTCCTCTCCTTCCTCCCGCAGAACAACCTGGAAGACCCGCCCCGCCTCCCCAGCGTGGGCACGCTCGACCCGAACCCCGAGCTCGGCTCCATCGTCCCCGCCGAGGGCAAGCAGGGGTACGACATCCGCCAGATCATCGCCGGGGTGGTCGACGGGGGCGACTTCCTCGAGGTGCAGGCCGGCTACGCCGCCAACATCGTGGTCGGCTTCGCCCGCATCCAGGGGCGGTCGGTGGGCCTCATCGCCAACCAGCCCTCGGTGCTCTCCGGCGTGCTCGACATCAACGCCAGCGACAAGGCGGCGCGCTTCATCCGCTTCTGCAACGCCTTCAACATCCCGCTCGTCACCTTCGTCGACGTCCCCGGTTTCCTCCCGGGCGTGCAGCAGGAGCACGGCGGCATCATCCGCCACGGCGCCAAGCTGCTCTTCGCCTACTCCGCGGCCACCGTGCCGAAAATCCAGGTCATCATCCGCAAGAGTTACGGCGGCGCGCACCTCGCCATGTGCTCGAAGGATTTGGGGGCCGATCGCGTCTTTGCCTGGCCCTCGGCCGAGATCGCGGTGATGGGCGCCGAGGGGGCGGTGGAGATCGTCTTCCGCAAGGAGATGGACGAGGCGGGCGACAAGGCGGCGAAGCGCGCCGAGCTCATCGAGGAGTACCGGAGCACCTTCTCCTCGCCCTACATGGCCGCCGGCCGGAGGCTCGTCGACGACATCATCGACCCGGCCGACACGCGCCGCCGCCTGGCGCTTGCGCTCGAGTACCTGCACGGCAAGCGGGAGCTCAGGCCGCAGAAGAAGCACGGGCTCATTCCGCTCTAGGCGAGGAGCACACCATGTCCGAAGTCGAAGACACCCTGCGGGCGCTCCGCGACGAGGTGGCGCGCCTCGGCGCGAGGCTCGCCGCGCTCGAGGCTGCGGCGCCTGCTCCTGCGGCCGCCCCGGCAGCCAAGGCGGCCGCTCGCGCGCCCGGAGGTGCCGGAGGAGGTGCTGGCGGTGCTCTGCGCGGCTGTGGCGGCCTTCCTCGGCAAGAAGCCGTCCCTGAAGCAGATCCGCGTCATCAGCTCGGCGAGCTGGGCGCACCAGGGCCGGGTCAACATCCAGGCATCGCACGCCGTCTCAACGTACCGGTAGAGGAGTCACGACGTGAAGCTGAAGATCCAGGTGGACGGAAGGACGTACGAGGTGGAGGTCGAGGCCTCCGAGCCGGAGGCGCGGCCCGCGGCGCAGTTCAGCTCCGCGCCGGTTCGCGCCGCAGCCCCTGTCGTGGCGCCCCCGCCGGCCGGCGGAGAAGCGGTCGCCGACGAGTCCAAGGTCTGCCGGAGCCCCATCAGCGGTACCGTGGTGCGGGTGAACGCCTCCCCAGGGCAGGCGGTGCAGGTGGGCGACATCCTGCTCGTGCTCGAGGCCATGAAGATGGAGACGAACATCACCGCGCCCGTGGCCGCCAAGATCGCCAAGGTGTCGGTGGCCCAGGGCGATGCGGTGCGCACCGGCCAGGTGGTGGTGGAGTTCGCCTGATGCTCGCGCGGGAGACGGCGCGCCCGCCTCCTCGCGTTCGCCGTGCGCCGAGCCGCCCGGCACCCTTGACGTAGGTTCCGCCGGGCGGTAGACAGGCCCGCTTTCTCACCGCTTGGTCACGGAGAAGACGTTGGCGAACACCCGCTCTGCAGAGAAGCGCATCCGGCAGTCCGAGAAGCGCCGCACCCGAAACGTCCAGGTTCGCACCGGCGTCAAGTCGGCGGTGAAGAAGGCGCGCGAGGCCATCGGCCGCGACCCGGCCGCCGCCGACCCCGCGGTGAAGGCGGCGGTGCGCACCCTCGCCAAGGCCGCCTCCAAGGGCGTGCTGCACAAGAATGCCGCGTCGCGGCGCATCAGCCGGCTGGCGAAGGCCGAGAACAAGGCCAAGGCGGCGAAGACGGCGGGGTAGGGGCGCGGGGCGCTCTGCCTGCAAGCTCGGCGCAGAGAAGCCGAGCGCGCGTAGGCCTCCCCCGGCGGAGGGGACCCGAACCTTGCGTAGGCGGATGACGCCAGTCCGTAGATACAGGCGCCTCCCCCCCTACGCATCCTCCCCTAGCGCCGCAAGGGCCCGCGCCGCACATGCCCGCCGCGCCCGCGTCCCGAGCCATCGCGCGGCGCGCCACCCCCTTGGACTTATCCACTATCCGCGCGGGTCAGCGGGCCAAACCTTCGAACGGGCTCTCCTCCCCGCTGGTCGCCGCGTCACCAGTCGCCTCAAAGGACTGAATTTCTTCATGATTAGCCCGTCCAGCTCGGTGACGGATGTGCGGCGGGCAGGAGAACCTGCCTCGACTTCGAGCGGCCCCCGGGAAACTCTCCACGAACTTTCCACAAAGCCGATTCGGGCGATGACGGCGATGTCCTCTTGGGTCTTCCCGTCACATTTCGCTCGCGTTCCGCTTCCTGACGCACCCGGACGAGTGGGGCGGGGCGGCTAACGGTCCAAGACTCCGGCGCAGGACGCGAGGCGCCGAGGGTGCGTCTCGGCCTCACTTCCCGAGCATCTTCGCCGCTCGCCACAGGTCGTCCATCTGCTCGGGCGTGGCCTCGCCGTGCGCCACCCCCGCCCGCGCGAGGCCTTCCTCCACGTGCTCGAAGCGCGCGATGAAGCGGCCCAGCGCGCCGCGCAGCGCCTCCTCGGGAGCGACCCCCAGCTTGCGCCCCAGGTTGGCGGCCGCGAAGAGCAGGTCGCCCAGCTCGCGCTCGACCTCCTCCGCGTGGCCCGAGGCGACGGCCTCGTCGAGCTCTCGCAGCTCCTCGTCCACCTTGGCGCGGGCACCCCGGTGATCCGGCCAGTCGAAGCCGATGCGGCTCGCCTTCTCCGCCAGCCGATCCGCGCGGGCGAGCGCGGGCATCTCGCGCGGCACGCCCTCGAGCACGCTCCGTCCGGCTCCCCTCGCCAGGTTCTCCTTGCGCTTCAGCGCCGCCCACTGGTTCACCACCCCGGCCGCGTCGCGCACCTCGCTCGGCCCCTCTGCGAAGACGTGCGGGTGGCGCGCCACGCAGCTTCTCCGAGATGGCCTCGGCCACGTCGCCGAAGTCGAAGGCCCCACTCTCCCGCGCGAGCTCCGCCTGGAAGACGATCTGCAGGAGCAGATCGCCCAGCTCCTCCCGGTGCCACCGCGGGTCGCCGGCGTCGATGGCCTCCAGCACCTCGTAGGTCTCCTCCAGCAGGAAGGGGCGCAGGGTGGCGAGGGTCTGCTCGCGGTCCCACGGGCAGCCGCCCGGGCCGCGCAGGCGCGACATGATCGAGAGGAGCCGTCCCACGGCGGCGAGCGGGTCTTTCATGGCCGCGTGTTCTACTTCAGCCGGGCGGCGCGATCACCTCCGGCAGCGCCCTCGTATGCTAGCATCCGCTCGCCGTGAATGGCCTTCCTCCTCCCGTCGCGCGCCTCCTCCTCGCCCTGGTGCTCGCGTGGCCGGTGCTCTCCACCGCCCAGGTGAAGGCCCCCGGCCTCATCGAGGGAGACCTCCCGGCCGAGGAGCGACCCGCGGCCGAGCCCCTACCTCCGGTCGCGGAGCCGAGCCGCCTCGCCGTCCCCGCCGTTCCCTCGATCGAGGCGCCGCCGCCGCTCCGGCCCATCGCGCCGGTGCGCGCCACCCTGGAGGACGTGCAGCGGGCGTGGCAGGAGCGGCGCGACGCGCTCCGCGAGCAGGCGGTGGCGCGCGCGCGCGAGGCGGAGGCGCGCCTCTTCGACCTGAAGGAGGAGCTCGCCATCTCCAACCTCGACGTCATGGCCATCGCCGAGGCGCGCGCGGCGAGCCGCGCGCTCGAGGCGCGCGCGCCCGCCGAGGCGGTCTCCCGCGCCGAGCTGGCAGTTCGACTCTCTCCCGACCTCCCGACGCCATGGCTGGTCCTGGCCCAGGCACGGTTCACGCTCGCGCCCTGGAAGCAGGGCCGGGCGGCGCTGTCACGACCTCGCCGCCGTGGCCTCCGTCGCCTGGCGGGAGCCCCACACCCGGCGCGCCATCCTGGGCGACCTGGGCGTCGCCGCCCTGAGCGCGGCCTTCGTCACCGCCGCGGTGCTGCTCGCGCTCCTCCTCGCGCGCCACCTGCGGCTCATCCTGCACGACGCGCAGCACGTCCCCGGCCTCCGGCTCGCCACGCCCTCCCAGGCCGCCGTCCTCGCGCTAGCCGTGCTCGCCCTGCCCTGGCTGCTCCGGCTCGGGCCGGTCGCGGTGCTCGCCACGCACCGCGCTCCTCTGCGCCCCCTTCCTGCGCCGCTCCGAGCGCATCATCGCCACCGTGGCGCTCCTGGCGGTGGCCGCCCTGCCCTGGGGCGCGAACCGCGTGGCCTCGGCCGCGGCCTTCACCGGCACCATCGCGGAGGAGGTCCACGCGCTGCTCCAGGGCGCCGACGACGGGAGGGTGGCGAGCGAGCTCGCGGCGCGGGCGGCGAAGGGCGATCTGCCCCCGCCGCGCTGGTGGCGCTGGGCCTCCACCACAAGCGGCGCGGCGAGCTCGACCTCGCCATGCGCTGGTACGCGGCGGCCGGGGCCGAGCGCGCCGACGCGCTGGTCGACGCGGCCAACGTCCGCTTCCTGCAGGGCGACCTCGAGCAGGCGCGCGCCGGTTACCTGCGGGCGGTGGATCGCGCCATGGCGGCGGGGCAGGTGACGCCGCTCGCGGCGGCGCACTACGGCCTCTCCAAGGTCTTCCTGCGCGGCTCGGCGCTCGATCAGGCGCAGGAGGCGCGGCGCAAGGCGGCCACCGAGGACCCGGAGCTCATCGAGCGACAGGGCTCCGACGACGACTTCCGCGCGAACCGCTGGCTCATCGACGTGCCCCCGCCGCGGCCGGAGGTGGAGGCCCTCGCCCAGGACGAGGCTCCGCAGGCCGTCGCCGACGCCGTGCAGGCGCGCCTCTCGGGCGCCTTTCCGCCCTCCTCCGGCCCGTGGCTCCTCTTCGCCGCCGCGCTGCTTCTCTGGCAGGTCGCGCTCCTCCACCGGGTGCTCTCCCCGAGCGCGGCCTGCGTCCGGTGCGGCGGGCCCGCGTGCCGCCGCTGCGGCCCCGCCGCGGGGGGGCAGTGCGGACAGTGCGTGAACGCCTTCACGAAGAAGGGCGTGGTGGACGTGCGCGACCGCCTGCGCAAGCACGCCCAGGTGCACCGGCGCGACCGCGCCCGGCGCATCGTCGCGCGGGCGCTGGCGGTGGTGAGCGGCGGCGGAGGACACGTCTGGGCGGGCGCTCCGGCGCGGGGCGCGCTCGTGCTGTTCGCCATCGCCTTCGTCGCCTTCATGGCCGTCTTCTGGCGCGGGGCCGTTCCCCCGCCGCAGCCCAGCACGTGGGAGGAGACCGCCAAGCTCGCGCTGGCGCTGCCGGTGGGGCTCGCCATCTGGGCCTTGGCCCTCCGCGACATCGTCCGCATCACCCGGAAGGCCTGAACATGGCGCTCACCGGCACCCTCGAAGACTTCGGCATCGCCGAGATCCTCCAGCTCATCGGGCAGCAGGCGAAGAGCGGTGTCCTTCACCTCAGCCGCGGCAGCGAGGAGGTGCGCGTCACCCTGGCCGACGGCTGCGTGGTGGCGGCGGAGGACGTCCGCCGCGCCCAGCGCGAGCGCCTGGGAGAGCTCCTCATCCGGGCCGACTTGCTGGGGCGCGAGGCCCTGGAGTCGGCGCTGGAGGTGCAGCGGCGGACCTTGCGGCGGCTGGGCGACATCCTGGTGGAGCGCCGCCTCGTCACCGCCGGCGATCTGCGCGACCTCACCGCGCTGCAGACCACCGAGACCGTCTACCGGCTCTTCAGCTGGAAGAGCGGCACCTACCGGTTCGAGGCCGAGCGCCGTCGACTGGGACCCCTCCAGCGCCTCGCCGCTCAGGGCGGAGTCGCTGCTCATGGAGGGCTTCCGTCGCGTGGACGAGTGGCCGCTCGTCCGCCGGAAGATCACCTCGCCGGCCATGACCTTCCGGCGGACGGCCGACCTCTCCGACCCCGCCCGCCAGGCCGAGTCGGCGGCTCTCTCGCAGAACGCCCGCCGCGTCTTCCCGCTGGCCGAGCCGGGGCGGAGCCTCGAGCGCATCGTCGGGCTGTCGCGCCTCGGCGAGTTCGAGACCAGCAAGGCCCTGCTCGACCTGGTGAACCTGAAGCTGCTCGAGCCCCTCCCTCCCCCCCGGCGCGCCGCCGCCTCGGGTGGGAGCGTACGCGAGGAGCTGGGCCGAGCGGCTCCGGCGCGGCGTGGTGGGGGTGGCCGTCACCCTGGCGCTGGCGCTCGCCATCTCCACCCTCGCCTGGCTGGCGAGCGAGCGCGGGGTGACGCTGGAGGGTGGGAGCTCGGTGCTGCGCGACCACGCCGCCCAGCGCTTCCTGGCGCGCTACCAGGCCGCCCGCCTGCGCTGTGCCCTAGAGGTCTACCGCCTGGAGAACGGGGCCTATCCGGCCACGCTCGGCGGGCTGCTGGTCTCCGGACTGGCCGAGCGGGCCGACCTGCGTTACCCATTCCGGGAGCCGTACTATTATCGGCGCGGAGGGCCCGGGGGCGTGGTGCTCCTGCCGCCGCTCCCTTGAGCCTTGCTTCGCCCCGTTCGGCGGGGGTGCCGAGGCGGGCTCGAGCGCCGGACGCCCCCGGAGACCCCTTGGCCCACGCCCCGCCCTCGCACACCGCTCGCATCGAGCTCGACGACAACGACCGGGTGAGGGCGCTCTGCGGAGCCCACAACGAGAACCTGAAGCTCGATCGAGCGGCGCCTCGGGGTGCAGGTGGGCTCGCGGGGCGGGCAGCTCGTGGTGGCCGGCGCCGACCCCCGGCGGGTGGCGCAGGCCGAGACGCTGCTCCGGGAGCTCTACGACCTCATCGCCTCCGGCTACCCGCTCCACCTCGAGGACGTCGACCAGGCGCACCAAGCTCGCCCTGCAGGGCGTCTCGCTCGCGCGAGATCTTCAGCGACACCGTCTACGTCTCCGCGCGCCACCGGGTCATCACGCCCAAGGGCCTCGGGCAGAAGCGCTACGTCGAGGCGATCCGCCGGGACGACATCGTCTTCGGCATCGGCCCGGCCGGCACCGGCAAGACCTACCTCGCCATGGCCATGGCGGTCGCCTGGCTGGTGGAACGCAAGGTGAAGCGCATCGTCCTCTGCCGCCCCGCCGTCGAGGCGGGCGAGCGGCTCGGCTTCCTGCCCGGCGACATCGCCGAGAAGGTGAACCCCTACCTCCGCCCGCTGCACGACGCCCTCTTCGACATGGTCGACTACGAGAAGGCCTCGGCGCTGATGGAGCGCGGCACGGTGGAGGTGGCGCCGCTCGCCTTCATGCGCGGGCGCACCTTGAACGACGCCTTCGTCATCCTCGACGAGGCGCAGAACACCACCTCCGAGCAGATGAAGATGTTCCTCACCCGGCTCGGCTACGGCTCGAAGGCCGTGGTGACGGGCGACGTGACCCAGGTCGACCTGCCCCAGCGGGCGCGCCAGCGGGCTCATGGAGGTGCAGACCGTGCTCCGAGGGGTGGAGGGCATCTCCTTCTGCGCCTTCACCGAGGTGGACGTGGTGCGCCACCCGCTCGTGCAGGAGGTGGTGCGCGCCTACGACCTCTTCGACGCCGAGCGCAAGGCGCGCGCCGCGGCCTCGAACGGCGCACCGTCCACCCAGGCCGCGCCTCCGGGTGGCGTCACCTGAACGCCGGGCACGCCCCGTGGCGATATTGCCTTCGCCCGGGGGCGGTGCGACCCTGCCGCCCGTGCCCCAGGAATCTCCAGCCGCGATGCGTTCGCCTCTCGAGCGCGCGCTCTCCACCGTCGGGCGCGGGCTGGCGGGCGCGCTCCTCCTCGCCCTCCTCGCCGGCGGCAGCGCCTGGCTCCTCTCCCCGGGAGATTTCCCGCGGCGGCTGCCCGACGAGGCGGCGCTGGGCACGGTGGCCCGCGGCAACCTCTCGGTTCACCGTTCGTACGACATCGTCGACGAGGACGCGACCCGCGCGGCGCGGGTGGCGGCCGCAGGGGCGGAGCGCCCGGTGTACGCCTGGGACGAGGGCGCGGCGGAGGACGCTGCGGCGCGGGTCCGGTCCGCCTTCGCCCGCATGCGCGAGTCGCTCCGCGGGCCGGCCTCGCCGAGCCCGCTCGGCACCGAGCCGCACCGGCTGGCCGCTCCCGAGCGCGAGGAGCTCGAGGAGCGGCTGGGCGTTCCGGTGGGCGACGCCGACTTCGCCGCGCTCTCCGCCGCCGGATTTTCCGAGCAGCTGGAGAGCGAGCTCGCGGCGCTGCTCCGCGCCGCGCTCTCCGGCTACCTGGTCGACGACCCGCGCACCTTGAGCGAGCTGCGCGAGCTCGACCGCGGCATGGTGGCACGGGCGGTCCGCCGCGGTGCCCCCGGAAGCGAGCGCGTGCTCGTCGACCTCGACCTCGTGCGCAGCGTCCGCTCGGTGCGGGACGAGGTGGTGAGCGCCGCCACCCGCCTCGAGCTCGGTCCGCCGGCCCGGCTCGCCCTCGGGCACCTCGCCGCGGCCCTGGTGAAGCCCACCGTGGCCTACGACCTGCCCGAGACCGCCCGCCGCCGGAGTGAGGCCTCCGACCGCGTGAAGCCGGTGGTGGTGCACCTGCGACGCGGTGAGCGCATCCTCGCCGAGGGCGAGGTCATCGACCGCCACCACCTGCTCCTCTTCCAGGGCATCCGCGACCAGACGCGCGCCATCGATGTGCTGGCCGTGAGGCTGGGGGCGGCCGGCCTGGTCGCGCTGCTGGCGCTGCTCCTGTGGATGGCGGCGCGGCGCTCGGAGGGCCCGCGCCCCGGGCTCAAGGATGCGGCGGTGCTCACCGGCCTGCTCCTCGTCACCGCCACCGCGGCGGCGGCGAGCCTCCTCGCGAGCGACCTGCTCCACGACCGCTTCCCCTGGATCCCCGCCGACACCTTCCTGCTCCTCCTCCCCTTCGCCGCCGCGACCCTGGTGGTGCGCAACGTCCTCGGGGCCAGGCTGGCGCTTCCGTTCGGCGTGGCGAGCGGCGCCCTGGCCGGGCTCGCCGCGGGTGGCGCCCCCGGGCTCCTGCTCCACGCCGTCGTCACGGCGCTCGCCGCCGCCGCGCTCCCCTTCCGGACGCGCGGTGCGAGGGGCCTCTTCCGCTCGGGCATGGCCCTGGGGTTGGTGGGGGCGCTGGTGGCTGCGGGGACCACGCTCGTCACCGGCCGGTCGCTCGGAGCCTCCCTGGCCCCCGCCGCGGCCGCCGCCCTCGGCGGAGCGCTCCTGGTGCCCGTTTCCGCCCTGCTGATGCTCCTGCTCCTCCAGCGGCTCTACCTCACCGAGCGCCAGCTCCTCCGGCTCGCGAGCCTCAACCACCCCGCGCTGAAGGACCTCATCATCCAGGCGCCGGGCACCTATCACCACGCCCTCGTCACCGGAGCCCTGGCCGAGGCCGCGGCGCGGGCGGCTGGCGCGCGGCCGCTCCTGGCGCGGGTCGGCGCCTACTACCACGACGTCGGGAAGCTGGAGAACCCGGGCGCCTACGGGGAGAACCAGCGCGCCGAGCCCGCGGCGTCGATCGCCGCTCCCGCCGCGGGGGCGGCGCTGGTGAAGCGCCACGTGGCGGATGGCCTGTCGCTGGCGCGCCGCTGGCAGCTTCCGCGCGAGGTGCAGGAGATCATCCGGGAGCACCACGGCACGCGCCACGTGGCGTCCTACTGGTCGAGGGCGCAGGCGCGGGCGCGAGAGGCGGGCGAGGCGCCGCCGGACGAGGCGCCGTTCCGCTACGCCGGCCCCATCCCCCGCTCGCGCGAGGCTGCGCTGGTCATGCTGGCCGACGTGGTCGAGGCCTCGGCCAGCGCTCTCCCGGAGCACGACGAGGCGTCCCTGCGGGCGCTGGTGGCGCGGCGAGCGGGCGAGCTGTTCGCCGAGGGACAGCTCAGGGACTGCGACCTCACCCTCCGGCAGCTCGCCGCCGCCGAGCGCGCGGTCGCCGAGGTGCTCGTCACCCTCCACGGGGAGCGCGCCCGGCGAGGAGGAGGGGCGGGCGAGGCCGACGTGCGCTCGCTGCAGCTCGTGGGCGGCGCCGGGCGGGGGCTCCAGGTCCCTTGAGCGCGCGGGCGGCGAGCACGCACCGGCGCGGGGGGGGCGCGGCGAGGCGGCTCGCCGCGCGCGCCCGGGCCTTCCTCGCCGCGCTCGGCCGGGAGGAGGCCGAGCTCTCCATCCTGGTGGTGGGGGATGTCGCCATGCGCCGGCTCAACCGCACCTGGCGAGGCCTCGACGCGGCCACCGACGTGCTCTCTTTTCCCCAGCCTGGCCCGCACGCCGCGGGCGTGCTCCTCGGCGACGTGGTGATCTCGCTCGACACCGCCGAGCGGGTGGCCGCCTCTTCCGGGCGGCGCACCTCGGAGGAGCTCGACCGCTACCTCGCGCACGGGCTCCTGCACCTCCTCGGGCACGACCACCATGCGCCGGCCGAGGCGCGGCGGATGGCGGCGGCCGAGGACGCGCTGGTCGGGGCAGGCCTGGTCGGCGCCTCCGGTGGCGGCACCTCACGAGCGGTGTCGACCCCGCGGCGCGCTCGCGCGGCGGTCGAGCGGGCGGCGAAGGCTCCCGTGCCCCGCGCCGAGCGGGTGACGACGCAGGGGCGCGGCCGGGAAGGGGGCGAAGCGGCGGCGGGCGTCAAGGCGCGCGCCGGTCGGGCGGCCCCCGCGCGAGCCCGGGCACCGAGGCGGGACGCGTCTCGCGGCGCCCGGCGCGGCTCGAGCCCGGGGCGCGGCCGGTGATCCGCGCCCTGCTGATGGCGATGGCCTCGGGCCTCCTCCTCGCCCTCGCCCTCCCGCAGGCCATCCCCTGGTTCGGCCTGGGCGAGCTCGACCCGGCAGGACACCTCGAGGCGCTCGCCTGGGTGGGGCTCGTGCCGGCGCTCTTCGCGCTCGACCGCGCCCGGAGCGGCCGCGGGGCGTTCGGCCTGGGCCTCGCCGCCGGGCTCGCCTACTTCTACGCCGCCATCTGGTGGGTGAACCACGCCATGACCTCGTTCGGCGGGGTCCCGTTCGGGCTCGCGCTCGTCGGGCTCTCGGCCCTGGTGCTCTTCATGGCCGCTCACTGGGGGGCCGCCTTCCTGGTGTCATTCACTATTCGTGAACGTCTCGGGTGGCCGCTCTGGACCCACCTCCCCTTCGTCTGGGCCGCGGCCGAGCTGTCGCGGAACTATCTCTTCACCGGCTTTCCCTGGGGGAACCTCGGCTACCTGCAGGCGCGCCACCCCACCGTCTCGCAGCTCGCCGCCGTCACGGGCGTCTACGGCCTGGCGGCGCTGGTGGTGCTGGTGAACGCCGCGCTCCACGCCGCGCTGCGCGCGCTGCTCCTCCTCCGCCGCCCCTCCCCCTGGCCCCTCGCCGCCGCCGCGCTCGCGCTCGCCGCGACGCTCGGTTTCGGCACCCTCCACCTACGGCGGGTGCGGGAGCGCGCCGCCGCGGCCCCCCACCTCGCGGTGGCGCTGGTGCAGGGCAACGTGAACCAGGCGGTGAAGAACGAGGGCCGGCGCCTCGGCGACACCATCCTCGCGCGCTACCTGCCGCTCACGCTGGAGGCCGACCAGCGCGGGGCCGACCTCGTCGCCTGGCCCGAGACCGCCTACCCCTGGCTCGTCCCCCCCGACCTTCGCAGCTTCGACCACCGCGAGATCGGGCTCCCTCGCCTGGAGCATGCATACCTCCTCGCCGGCGTGCCCACCTTCGTGGAGCGGCGGGAGGGCGGCCGGCGCGAGCTCCTCGGCACGAACAGCGTCTTCCTCCTCTCGCCGGGGCTCGAGGTGCTGGGGCGCTACGACAAGCACCACCTCGTCCCCTTCGGCGAGTACGTCCCGGCCTTCCTGGCCGGCGTCTTGCGCTCGGTGGTGCCGGCCATGACGCAGCAGCGGCCCGGCCGCGCCCTGCGCGTGCTGGAGCTGCCCGCGCCCGGGGGGCGCGACGGTGCGGCTCGCGCCCATGATCTGCTTCGACGCCATCTTCCCCGAGGTGAACGTCGCCTTCGCCGCCCTGGAGCCCGACCTCCTCGTGAACCCCACCAACGACGCCTGGTACGGTTACTCCTCCGGCCCGTACCAGTTCCTCGCCATCGTCCGCCTGCGCGCCATCGAGGCCGGGAAGGCGCTCATCCGGCCGGCCTACGCCGGGGTGAGCGCGCTCATCGAGCCCACCGGCGAGGTGCGGCCGGGGGCGCTCCCGCTCGGACCGGTGGACCCCGAGCTCGCGCCCGACCCCGACGAGCCGCCGCGGCTCCTCGAGGGGAAGGTGCCTCTCTTGCGGGGGCGGACCCTCTACACTAGATTCGGCGACCTCTTCGCGGGGCTCTCGGCGACCTTCACCGCCCTCGCCCTGGCGGCCTCGCTCTCACCCTGGGCGAGGCGCCGGTCCGGCCTGAGCGCCACACCGCGCGTGAAAGCGGCCCGCACCCGGGCGCCCCCCGAGAGCCGCTAGGGAGAGGGACCGCAGAAGGAGAAGGATCGCCATGCCCGCACCCACCGCCGAGCTGCTGGAAGACCTGGGGAGGCGCCTCGAGGCGCTCAGGGGGTCTCTTTGACGTCGAGCGCAAGCGCTCGCGGACGGCCGAGATCTCCCGCCTCTCCGAGGACCCCGACTTCTGGAGCGACAACGTCCGCGCCCAGGGGCTCCTGAAGGAGAAGGCGCAGCTCGAGGGCGCCCTCGCCGGCTTCGACGCCGGCCTGCGGTCGCTGGAGGACGCGAGGGCGCTGCACGAGCTGGCCGAGGAGGCCGGAGACGAGGCCACCCGCGCCGAGGCGGCCGAGCAGGCGGCGGCGGTGGAGGAGCAGCTCCGCGCGCTCGAGCTGGAGAGGATGCTCTCCGGCCCCCACGACCGGGCCGCCGCCATCGTCGAGGTGAAGAGCGGCGCGGGCGGGGTGGAGGCGATGGACTGGGCCGCCATGCTCTACCGGATGTACGCGCGCTACTGCGAGCGGCGCGGCTGGACGGTGGAGCCCGCCGACCTGGTGGCGGGCGAGGAGGCCGGCCTCTCCTCGGCGTCGTTCATCGTCCGCGGCGACCACGCCTACGGCTACCTCAAGGCCGAGAAGGGCGTGCACCGGCTGGTGCGCATCAGCCCCTTCGACGCCAACGCCCGCCGCCAGACCAGCTTCGCCGCGGTGGACGTCACCCCGGAGATCGACGACGACATCGTCATCGACATCAAGGAGGCGGACGTCCGCATCGACACCTACCGGTCGTCGGGCGCGGGCGGCCAGAAGGTGAACAAGACCGACTCGGCGGTGCGCATCACTCACCTCGCCACCGGCATCGTGGTGGCCATGCAGAACGAGCGCAGCCAGCAGAAGAACCGCTCCATGGCCTGGAAGATCCTGCGCTCCCGCCTCTACGATCACGAGGAGCGCAAGCGGCAGGTGGTGCTCGACGCGGCCGAGGCGCAGAAGAAGGACATCAACTTCGGCTCGCAGATTCAGGTCGCTACGTGCTGGCCCCTTACCGCCTGGTGAAGGACCTCCGAACCGGGGTGGAGACGGGCAAGGTGGACGACGTCCTCGACGGCGACCTCGACCCGTTCGTCACGCCCTACCTGCTGGGCGTGCGCCGCACCGACCGGGTCGTCGACGACTGAACGTCTGCGTCACCTCCCGCCGGGGACGTAGACGACGGGCGGGCGCGCCAGCAGGAAGCGGTCGACGGCGTCGATGGCCCAGCCGGGCAGGCCGTGCAGGGAGACGCCGCAGCCGGCCGGCTGGCGGCCCCCGATGGCGCTCTTCTCGCGCAGGAAGGTCACCTCGCCCTCGAGGTCGATCTTGCGGCCGTCGGCGAGGCCCAGCCTCACTTGAAGATGCGTGCCCACCGCCGGCGGCAGCGCGGTGGAGATGAAGACGCCGCCCGAGTCGACCCGCCGGCTCGGGCCCACGTAGAAGTTGTGCTCCGAGACCAGGCTCACGTTCACCTCGACGCGGGTGAGCTGGGGCCGGTTGCGCGGCTCGTCGACCAGCTCCTCGTCGATGAGGGCCATGAGGTCGATGCCGGTGCGGGTGGGAGAGGAGGGTAGGGCGGCCTCCGGGCGAGGCCCTGGCGAGGAGGCCTCGGGGCGCGGCGGCGGGGCGGAGCGCGGCGGGGGCGCTGCGGCCGGGGGCGGGGCGAAGGCGAGGGGAGGAGGCGCCGCGTACGAGGGGGCGCCGGGCCGCTCGACGGCCGAGAGCGGGCGCGCCAGCACCTGGGCCCGCGAGAGCGCCCGCTCTGCGCCGGCCACCGCGGCGAGCGGCTCCACCACCTCGCGCGAGGGCGCCACCACCACCACCCGCACGCCCACCTTGGCGGCGCTGGCGGCGGTGGTGAGCGCGCTCCCCCAGCTCGCGTCGGGTTGCGCGGGGAGGACGAGGAGGACGAGGTGCGGCGCCACGAGCCGCGTCACCCCCTCCAACGCCTCGGGAAAGGGAATGCAGTAGAGCGCCCAGCCGGCGCGCTCCAGGTGGAGGTGCAGGGCCGCGCCGACCTCGGCGTCCTGGCCGACGACGAGCGCGCGGAAGGCGGGTGGAGAGCCTGGGGCCATGTCGGCGGGGCTGGTGGCCCGCGGGCCTACGCGCCCCGCTCGCCGGTCTCGATGAGGAGGCGGCGCTCGAGGTCGGTGCGGTGGGTGGCGTTGGCGAGGGCGGTGTCGAGCGAGATGCGCTTCGTCTCGTGGAGCTTGTAGAGGTGCTGGTCGAAGGAGTGCATGCCGAGGTCGGCGCCGGCGGTCTCCATGTAGCGCTTCAGCTCCTGCACCCGGGCGCCGCCCTCGCGGATGGCTTCACGCACGGTGGATGTGGCGAGCAGCGCCTCCACCGCCGGGATGCGGCCCGCCGCGTCGGCGCGCACGAGGAGCCGGAGCGAGATCACCGCCTGCAGGTTGTCGGCGAGCCGCCCGCGCACCGTCTCCTGCTCGTCGGCGGGGAAGAGCCCCACCACCCGCCCGATGGAGCGCACCACGTCGGGCGTGTGCAGCGAGGTGATGACGAGGTGCCCGGTCTCGGCGGCCTTGAGGCAGATGTCGGCCGCCTCGCGGTCGCGCAGCTCCCCCAGCATGATGAGGTCGGGGTCCTGGCGGAGCGCCGCGCGGAGGGCGTCGGAGAAGCTGGCGGTGTCGGCGCCCACCTCGCGCTGGATGACGAGCCCCTTGCCCGGGTGGAAGATGAACTCGATGGGGTCCTCCACCGTCACCACGTGCAGGCGCTCGCGCTGCACGATGTGGTGGATGATGCTGGCGATGGTGGTGGACTTGCCGTTGCCGGTGGCGCCGGTGACGAGCACCAGCCCGCGCCGAGCCTCGGCCACCGTCTGCACCGCCGGCGGCAGGTTCAGGCCGGCGAAGTCCGGCACGCTGAAGGGGATGGTGCGCATCACCGCCCCCCAGCTCCCGCGCTGCTTGAAGACGGACGCGCGGAAGCGGCTCACCCCGGGCAGGGAGTAGCTCCGGTCGACCTCCCGGAAGTCGAGGGGCGTGAAGCCCGACCCCGGCGCCTGGAGCACGAAGTTGGCGACGGCCTCGGTGTCCTCGTGGGTGAGGGGCGGGTACTTGGCCGCCAGGAGGTCGCCGAACACGCGGTAGGTGGGCGGATAGCCCACCTCGAAGTGCAGGTCGCTCGCCTGCCTCTTCACCGCCAGGTGAAGGAAGGAGTGGAACATCTCCTCGCTGAGAGGGCCGCTCGCCTGCGCTTCCATGGCGGGCGAGTCTATACGATATGGGCAGCTGATCGCCCGGCGCTCGAAGCCGTCCCGGTGCTCGCGCGTGGGCGCGTGTGGGCGTGCTTCCCGCGGCCCCTCCTGCCCGGACGGGTGGCGCCTGCACCCCGGGGAGGGGAGCGGAGTGGCCGCGGCGCCCGGGCGCCCTACCTTGGGAGGGTGCGCATCGCCCTGGTCTCCACGCCCTTCGTCGCCTGTCCTCCTCCCGCCTACGGCGGCACCGAGCTGGTGGTCCACGAGCTCGAGCGCGGTCTCACCGCGCCGCGGGCATCAGGTGAGCCTCTTCGCCACCGGCGACTCGCAGGGAGCAGACGTGCGCTCCCTCTACCCGAGCCGGTGTGGCCGCCCGAGCGGCGGACCGAGCTCCTTCACTGCCGCTTCGCGGCGAAGGAGATCGCGCGGGGACGCTTCGACGTGGTCCACGCTCACGCGCCGGCCATTCTGGGGTTCGCGGACGAGCTCGGCGCCCCGCTCGTCTACACCCTGCACCACGACCACGTGGACAGCCTCACCGAGGTCTACCGCCGCCACCCGTCGGTGCGGTATGCGGCCATCTCCGCCCGGCAGGCGGAGCGCGAGCCTCACCTCGCCTGCGAGGTGGTGCACCACGGCCTCGCGCCCGAGCGCCATCCGCCCGGCCGGGGCTCGGGCGGCTACGCGGCCTTTCTCGGGCGCATGGTCCCGTGCAAGGGGCCCGAGCTCGCCGTCGAGGCGGCCCTCGCGGCTGGCCTGAGGATCCGGCTGGCCGGCTCGGTCCACGAGGAGGAATCTGTCGGAAGCGTGGCGGCGCGGCCTCCAGCGGGCGCTCGCCCGGCCGGGCGTCGCGGTGGTCGGTCAGGTGGGGGGCGCGCGAAAGATGCGCTTTCTGTGCGAGGCGAGGGCTCTGCTCATGCCCATCTCCTGGGAGGAGCCCTTCGGCCTGGTGATGATCGAGGCGATGCTCTGCGGAACGCCGGTCGTCGCCTTTCCCAGGGGATGCGGTGCCGGAGGTGGTGGACGAGGGGGTCACCGGATTCCTGGTGGAGGACGACCGCCGGGATGGCGGAGGCGCTCCGGCGCCTCGACGGCTTCGACCGCGCCGCCTGCCGCCGCCGCGCCCAGCTCCGCTTCTCCGCCTCGCGCATGGTCGAGGGATACGAGCGGGTGTACGCCCGGGCGGTGGCGCAGCAGGCGGCCGTCGGCGCCGGCGCGGCCGAGGCCCCCATCGCGGGTTAGGCTGTCCCGGGGCAGAGCAATGACCAGGCGAGAGGGAAGCGGAGGCGAGGCGGCGAGACCCGCTGATGACGTCGCTGGTGAGCGGTACGCCGAGCCTGAAGAGCTGTTCGGCTACCGCGACCCATCGACCCGGCCCGAGGCGACCGGCGTAGAGAAGCTCGTCCTGAAGCGCGACAACCTCTTCCTGGTGGCGAACCGCCTGGGCGACCTCGTCCCCGCCGGCGCGCGCGACCTGGGCTTCTTCCTCACCGACACCCGCCACCTCTCGGCCTGGAGGATGACCGTGGAGGGCGGGCCGCCGCTCTGCCTCTCCACGCAGGTCTCCACCGACTACGTCTCGCAGATCGACTTCACCATCACCGGCCTCCACCACGGCGGCCTGCTCGGCGACGAGCCGGTGAACTACGTGCACCTCCGGCGGGAGCAGCTCATCGACGGCGCGCTTGTGGATCGGCTCGTGCTCACCAACTACCAGAGCGGCCCCATCGCGCTCTGGCTCGAGCTGGAGTGGGCAGCCGATTTCGCGGATGTGTTCGAGGTCCGCGGCGCCCACCGCGCGCAGCGGGGGCGCTACCACCTGCCGGCCGTGTCGGAGCGGTCGGTCGAGCTCCGCTACGACGGGCTCGACGGGCGCTCCTACCGCACCGAGATGTCGGGTGGAGCTTCCACCGGACCCGGCCGGAAACGTCACCCTGGAGCGGCTCGACGGCCGCGGGGCCAGGGTGGCCTTCCGCCTCCCGCGCGGGGTCTCGGGGGAGGTAGCCTTCACGGTGCGCGCGGCCGTGGGCGACGTAGTCGAGCGCCCGTCAGCAGCGCCGAGCGCGCAGCCGCCGGCGACGCGCCCGGTCCCAAGGAGACGAAGCCCTTCACGGCGCGGGCGAAGGAGAGCGCGCTGCGCTACGCCGCCTGGGCCGGGGCATGCACCGGCTTCTCGAGCAGCCACGAGAAGTTCAACGGCTCCCTGGAGCAGGCGGTGGCCGACCTCCTGGCGCTCACCGTGGTGCACGGCGGCGAGCGCGTCATCTCGGCCGGCATCCCCTGGTACACCTGCCCCTTCGGGCGCGACGCGCTCATCGCCGGCTACGAGGCGCTGCTCGCCACGCCGGAGGTGGCGAAGCAGGCGCTGCGCTTCCTGGCGAGCTACCAGGGAACGGTGGAGGACCCGACCCGCGACGAGGAGCCGGGCAAGATCCTGCACGAGCTGCGCTTCGGCGAGATGGCCGCGGCCGGGGAGGTCCCGCACACACCCTACTACGGCTCGGTCGACGCCACGCCGCTCTTCCTCATCCTGCTCTCCGAGTACGTGCAGTGGACGGACGACCGGGAGCTCCTCGCGCGAGCTCTTTCCGGCGGCCGAGCGCGCCCTCGAGTGGATCGAGCGGTACGGCGACCGCGACGGTGACGGCTTCGTGGAGTACGAGCGGCGCACTCCGAAGGGCATCAAGAACCAGGGCTGGAAGGACAGCCACGACGGTGTCCCCTTCGCCGACGGCTCGTCCGCCGAGCCGCCCATCGCCCTCGTCGAGGTGCAGGGCTACGCGGTCGACGCCCGTCGCCGCATGGCGCGCCTCTACCGGCTCGTCGGCCGGCACGACCGCGCGGCCGCGCTGCTCGACGACGCCGCGCGCGCTGATGCGCCGGATCGACGCGCGCTACTGGATGGAGGCGAAGGGCACCTACGCCATCGCCCTCGACCGGGACAAGCGCCAGGTCGACTCGGTGAGCTCCAACGCGGGCCACCTGCTCTTTTCACGAGCAGTGAGTGACGCCCGGGCGAGCGAGGTGACGAGGACGCTGCTCGCCGCGCCGAGCTTCAGCGGGTGGGGCCTGCGCACGCTGGCGCAGGGGCAAGGAGCCTACAATCCGCTCAGCTACCACAACGGCACCGTCTGGCCGCACGACAACGCCCTGGCGGCCATGGGGATGGCGCGCTATGGCCTGACCGATTCGGCGGGGCAGCTCCTCGACGGCCTGTGGGCCGCGGCCCAGAATTTTCGCTACCTGCGCCTGCCGGAGCTGTTCTGCGGGCTCGATCGCCGCGAGGGGCAGTTTCCGGTGCATTACCCGGTGGCCTGCTCCCCCCAGGCCTGGGCCAGCGCAGCTCCGTTCCTGCTCCTCAGGGCTTGCCTGGGCCTCTTCCCTGACGCGCCGCGCCGCGAGCTGCACGTCGTGTCGCCCGCCCTTCCGCCCTGGCTCGACCACCTCACCCTCTCCCGGGTGCCCATCGGCCCTGCCAGGGTCACCCTCACCTTCACCCGCAAGCGGGCAGGGACCTTCGTGGCCCTGGACGAGGTGGAGAACGGTCCTCTCCAGGTGCGCATCGACCTCCGGCAGTGACCAGGTGGGTGCAGGTTGGGGGGAGTGGGTTTTTTGCACCCATGTCTGCAAACGCTGCAGGTATTTGGATTCTCAGGGCTTCACCCCTCCAGATGGGATGAGGGGAGGTGTTTCTGGACCCTGGGGCATGCCAATGACCCAGGTTTTACAGCGCGTCACCCGCTCGTGGTCTCGCTAACTCCTTGATTTGACGTGTTCTGCCCGCATGAACTGTTCGGCACGAGACTTGTAAGTAGGGAGAAGCGAGTCCTACCGGAGACCGTTCGACGGAGACCCGCACACGAAGTTCCAGCCTCAAGACTCGAATCGCGGGCCCCCAACTCCTTCTCTCCCAAGTCGATCCCGAACGGACGATCGACTCCCCCCACCGTGGGGAGCCCTGCGGGGCAAACCACGGAGCGCACCCGGGCGCCCATCGCCCTGAGCCGAGGAGGCCGCGAGAGCGGCCTCTCGCTTTTTTCACCTCGCGAGCGCGGCCGCGGCCTCGTTGACGTATGGTGAATGTGCTCCGCGCGGACGGCCCAGGCTGGCTGGCCGGTGCGACGTTCTCCCACGGCCGCGGCGAGTAGATCGGAGGCGCCGCCCGGCGCTAGACTCCGGCTCGCTCACCTCGAAGCCCCCCACGGCCCCATGGATCCCAAGCGCGTACTCATCGTAGAGCCGGACAGCCCGTTCGCGCTCTCGCTCGCCACCCTCTTCCGCGCGGACGGCCACGCCACCGCCGCCGCCGCGAGCGCGTCCGAGGCCGAGCGCGAGCTGCGGCTGCGCACGCCCGACCTGGTCCTCACCCGCGCCGAGCTGCCCGACCTCTCGGGCTTCTCGCTCTGCGCCCGGCTCCGCAAGGAGCGCCCCAGCCTCCCGGTGGTGCTCTACTCCTCGGACGCGCCGCAGGAGGCGCTGGAGGAGCACGCCCGCACCGCAGCGGCGGCGAACGGCTACCTCTGCATGCCGCTCGACACCGATGCCCTGCGCCAGCTCGTGCAGAACCTCCTGGTGATGACCGAGCCCCTCCTCGACGAGCCCGAGCTCGTTCCCGAGGAGCTGGTGGTGGAGGGGGCCGAGGGCGCGGTGGAGGTGCGGCTGGGTGACGAGGCGCCGGTCGCGCCGCGGCGCGCCGCCGAGGCGCCGCCCTCGCCCCCCGAGCCGCAGGGACCGCAGCCGCCGCCGGTGCCGCGCAAGTCGAGGCGCAGCGCCATCACCGACGAGGACCGCCTCTTCCTCGGCAGGGTGTTCAAGTCGATCTCCGATCGCCGCGCCGATCTCGTCGCCGAGTCGAAGCGCCAGCGCCCGCCGCCGGCCCGCTCGCTGCTCTCGACGCCCGAGGGCAAGGTGGAGGTGCTGCGCCAGGACCTGCGCGCCCGCGAGGCGCAGATCGCCAGGCTGGCGGAGATCTGGGACATCCGCGAGCACGACCTCGTCCACAACGACGAGCGGCTGCACGAGAAGGAGGTGGAGCTGCAAGGCCTCCGCCTCCAGGTGGACGACCTCCTGCGCAAGCTCGCCGGCGCGCGCGACACGTTCGTGAAGAAGGAGCGCGAGCACGGCGCCTCCATCGACGACCTGCTCCTCGAGAAGTTCGGCCAGGAGAAGGAGCTCATCGAGGTGGTGGCCGCGCACGAGCGCAAGATCCACGAGCTCGAGCGCGACCTGCGCCGCGGGAGGAGGAGCTGGGACGCCGCAAGGCCGCCCTCGACGGCGCCGCCGAGGAGCTCGACCTTCTGGAGAAGCGACTCGCCGCCCAGTCGGAGGAGGCGAGCGCCCGCGAGCGCGAGATGCAGGAGATCGTCGCGGCGGGCGAGGGCGAGGTGGCGAGCCTTCACCGCGCGCTGGAGGCCGCGGCGGAGGACGCCGGGGCCGCCGAGCGGGCCGCCCAGGCCCGGTTCGACGACGAGAGCGCGGCCCGCCGGGCCGTCGAGGCGCGAGCTGGAGCTGGCGCGGCAGTCGGCCGAGGAGCGCATCGGCGAGCTGGAGATGCGCCGCGCCGAGGCCGAGGCGGCCGTGGCTGCGGGGCTCGCCTCGCTCGACACCGAGCGGGCGCGGGCGCGGGAGGCCGAGGCCGAGCGCGACGCCCACATCGCCGAGCAGGGGGAGGGGCTGGCGAGGGCGGCCCGCGAGCTGGAGGAGGCGCAGGAGGCGGCCCGGCTCGCCGCGGACGAGGCGGAGGAGCGGCTCGCCGAGCGCGACGCGCTGGTGGCCGAGGGCGAGGCGCGCCTGGCGCTCCTCGACGGAGAGTACCGGCACTTTCGCGACGCGGCGCGCACCCGCGAGGAGGAGCTCACGCGCGAGGGCGAGGAGCGCCTGCAGCGCATCGGGCTGCTTGGAGGGCGACCTCGAGGCTGGCGCCGCCGCCGCGGCGGAGCGCGAGGCGGCGCTGCAGGCCGAGCTCGCGGCGCGCACCGCGGCGCTGGAGGCCGGGCGCGACCGCGACCGCGCCGAGGCAGAGCGGGCCGCCGGCGAGGCCGGTCGGCGCGAGGCCGGGCTCTCGGCCGCGCTGGAGGCGGCGAACGAGGCGGCGCGCACCCTCGACCGGGAGCTCGGCCAGGCCCGCGAGGCCGCGCAGGCCGAGCGCGCCGAGCTCACCTTCCGCCTGGAGGCGGCCGCCGGCGAGCTCTCGAGCCGCGAGGAGGAGCTGGAGGAGCGGCAGCGCACGGTGGAGGGGCTGGAGGGCGAGCTCGCCGAGCGCGATGTCCGGCTCGCCGAGCGGGGCGCCTTCGTGGAGGCGCTGGAGGCGCGCGCCAGGGGGCTCGAGGCGCAGCTCGCCTCGACGCGCACGGAGCGCGAGGAGCTCTCGGCGAGGCTCGCCGAGGTGGAGGCGGAGCGCACCGGCCTCGCCAGCGCGCTCGACGAGACCAACGCCCGGGCCGCGCAGCTCGACGACGCGCTCGCCGGCGCTCGCGGCGAGGTGGCCTCGCTCTCGCAGTGGCTCGACGAGGCGCGCCAGGAGACCTTCAGGACCGCCGCCGAGGCCACCGATGCGCAGGAGCAGGCGGTCCGGCGCGAGGAGGGGCTGCGCGAGGAGCTGCGCGCCGCCGAGGCGCGAGGCGCTGGCCTCGCGGAGGAGCTGGAGGGGTCGCGGGCCGAGTCGGCCCGGTTCTCGGCCTCGCTGGAGGAGGCGCAGCGGCTCGGGCGCGACCGCGAGGCCGAGCTGTCCGCGCAGCTCGCCGCGGCGCGGGAGGAGGGTGAGCGCGCCGCGCGCTCGGCGGCCGAGGCCGCCGAGCAGGCCGCCTCCAGGCAGGCCGACCTCACCGCCGAGGGCGAGCGGCTGCGCGCGGAGCTCGCGAGCCAGAAGGAGTCGTTCGACGCGCTGGTACGCGAGCGCGACGGGCGGAGTCTCCGAGCTCGAGGCGCGCGCCCGCGGGCTCGAGGAGGAGCTCACGCGCGAGCGCGAGGTGCTGGCGCAGGCGCGCGCCGCGGCGGACGACGCTGCCCGGGCCGCCAGGGAGCGCGAGGGGGTGCTCGGGGCCGAGCTCGACGCCACCCGCCACCGGGTGGAGGAGCTCGACGCGTCGCTCTCCCGCACCGAGGCCGAGCGGGCCGAGCTGGCCGCGCGGGTGGAGGCGCTCTCCGCCGAGCTGGACACGTCGCGGGGGGAGACGCGCGACGCCCTCGAGCACGGGGAGCGGGTGCAGGCGCTCGCCGACGAGCGCGAGGCGGCCCGGGCCCGCACCGAGGCCGAGCTGACCCACGAGATCGACGCGCGCGCCCAGGCCGAGTCGGCCTGGCGTACCCGCACCGAGGAGCTCTCGGCCGAGCGGGAGCGGCGCGAGGCGGAGCTGCTCGCCGAGCTCACCCGCAAGAGCGAGGCAGCCGCCGAGCTCGACCGGCGCTTCGACGCGGCCGCGGCCGAGCGCGCCCGCCGCGAGGAGGCGCTGCAGAAGGAGCTCGACGCGCGCGGCGAGGCGCTGGCCGAGGCCGAGCGGCGCGAGACCGCCGCGACCGAGGCGCACGCCAGCGCGGCCAGGGTGCTGGAGAAGCGCGGCGCCGACCTGGAGGAGGAGCGCGCTCCGAGGTGCTGGCGCGCGAGGACGTCGAGCAGCGGCTCGCCGCGCGGCGAGCGCCCGGCTCGCCGAGCTCGACGCCGCGCTCGACGGCGAGCGGCGCACGCGGCGCCGAGCAGCTCGCCGCCGCGCGTGGGCGGGCCGAGGAGCTGGAGCCTCGCTGGCCTCGGCGGTGGAGGAGCGCACCGCGCCGAGGAGGAGCTGCGCGCCGAGCTCGCCGGGGCCCGGGCGGAGGGTGAGCGAGCAGGCGGCGCAGGCCGCGGAGAACGCCCGCCGCCTCTCCGAGGCTGGAGGCGGCCGCGGCGAAGCGGGGCGAGGAGCTGGAGCGGCGCCTCGCCGGGGCGCAGGAGGAGCGCGCGCGGGTGGAGCGCGAGCTCGGCGGGCGCGTGTACGCGGCCGAGAACCGGCTCGCCGAGACGGCGCGGCGGCAGGCCCAGGCGGCCCAGGACCGCAAGGAGGCCGACGCCCGCGCCCTCCGCGCGCTCTCCGAGGCGCAGGCGCGCTTCCAGGAGGAGCTGCAGCGGCGCGAGGAGATGCGCACCCAGGAGGCGCAGCGCCTGCAGGCCACCGTGCAGGAGCGCACCCGCCAGCTCCGGGTGGCGGAGCTCGAGGTCCAGCGGCTCCGCGCGGCGGCGCGCGGCGAGCCGAAGTAGATCCCGGGCGCTCATGGACGACACCGACCTCGTGTGCCCCGGCGCGCGCACCCTGCCGCGCGGCACCGCCATCCTGCAGGACCCGCTGCTCAACAAGGGCACCGCCTTCACCGCGCGTGAGCGCCTGGCGCTCGGCCTCACCGGCCTCCTCCCGCCCCACGTCCACACCATGGACGAGCAGGTGGCGCGGGTGATGGACAACTACCGGCGCAAGACCTCCAACCTGGAGCGGTACATCCACCTCATGGCCCTCCAGGACCGCAACGAGACGCTCTTCTACCGGGTGCTGTGCGACCACCTGGAGGAGATGATGCCCATCGTCTACACGCCCACGGTGGGGGAGGCGTGCCAGCAGTTCCACCAGATCTTCCGCAGCCCGCGCGGGCTCTACCTCTCCATCCGCGAGCGCGGCCGTCTCGCCGACGTGCTCCGCTCCTGGCCGCGCCTCGACGTGCGCGCCATCGTGGTCACCGACGGTGAACGCATCCTCGGCCTCGGCGACCAGGGCGTGGGCGGCATGGGCATCCCCATCGGCAAGCTCTCGCTCTACACCGCCTGCGGAGGCATCCCCCCCGGCGAGACCCTGCCGGTGACGCTCGACGTGGGCACCGGCAACGAGGCTTACCTCGTGGACCCGCTCTACATGGGCCTGCGCCAGCCGCGCGTGCGCGGCGAGGCGTACGACGCCTTCATCGACGAGCTCATGGAGGCGGTGCAGGAGGTGTGGCCGCGCTGCCTGGTGCAGTTCGAGGACTTCGGGAACAGCACGGCCTTCGGCATCCTGGAGCGGTGGCGCGGCCGCGCCTGCTGCTTCAACGACGACATCCAGGGCACCGCCGCGGTGACGCTGGCTGGGCTCCTCTCCGCGCTGCGCCTCTCCGGCCAGCCACTCGCCGGACAGCGCGTGCTCTTCCTCGGCGCCGGCGAGGCCGGCGTCGGCATCGGCGAGCTCATCGCCACCGCCATCGCCGAGGCGGGGGTGCCGCGCGAGGAGGCGCGGAGGCGCTGCTGGTTCGTCGACTCGCAGGGCCTGGTGGTGAAGAGCCGGACCGGCCTCGCGCGCCACAAGGTGGGCTTCGCCCACGAGGCGCCCCCGCAGCCCGACCTGCGCGCCGCCATCGAGGCGGTGCGGCCCACGGCGCTGGTCGGCGTCTCCGCGCAGCCGGGCGCCTTCGACCGCGGGGTGATCGAGGCCATGGGGCGCATGAACGAGCGGCCGATCGTCTTCGCCCTCTCGAACCCCACCTCGCGCGCCGAGTGCACCGCCGAGGACGCCTACCGCTGGTCGCACGGCAAGGTGCTCTTCGCCAGCGGCAGCCCCTTCCCGCCGGTGACGGTGGAGGGGCGCACCTTCGTGCCCGGCCAGGGCAACAACGCCTACATCTTTCCCGGCGTCGGCCTCGGCATCCTCGCCAGCGGCGCCCGCCTCGTCACCGACCACATGTTCTCGCGCGCCGCCCGCGCGCTCGCCGAGGCCACCTCGCAGTCCGACCTCGACCTCGGGCGCCTCTTCCCGTCGCTGCAGCGCATCCGCGAGGTGTCCCTGAAGATCGCCACCGCGGTGGCCGAGGAGGCCTTCGACGAGGGGCTCGCCACGGTGGAGCGCCCACCGGAGCTGGCCCGCCTCGTCGAGGCCGCCATGTGGAGGCCGAGGTATCCGACCTACGTGGGGTGAGCGGTCAAGTGCGCGGCTTCACCGGGAGACCGGCCATCTCCTGGAACAGCTTGTAGATGGCCGAGGCGTTCTCGTCGCCGTAGCCGCGGTTCTGGGCCACCTTGTTGAGCTCGTGCACCACGTTGGAGAGGATGACCGGAACCCCCAGGCTCTCGGAGAGGTTCCTCACCAGCTCCGTGTCCTTCACCATCGTCCTCAGGTGGAAGGTCGGGTCGAACTGGTGGTTCAGCATCGACCCCCCCGCGCCCGCGACGATGGGTGAGCGGAAATCGCTCTCACCCCAGAGCTTCAGGAGCTCGAACCCGTCGACCCCCGCCTTCTCGGCCAGGGCCAGCGCCTCGCCCATGGAGGCGAGGATGGCGGACACGAAGTGGTTGCCGCAGAGCTTGGCGGCGCAGCCGCGCCCGGTCGGCCCCATGTAGTGCACCGTCTCGCCGATGGCCTGGAAGAGGGGGAGGGCGCGGTCGTACACCTTCCGGTCGCCGCCGACCATGAACCAGAGGCCGCCGGAGCGCGCTTCACCCTTGGTGCCGTGGACCGGCGCGTCGAGGAAGGCTGCCCCGCGCTCCTCGAGCTGGCGCGCCTCGGCCAGGGCGGTGGCGGGGAGCTGCGTGCTGATGTCCAGGTAGATCTGTCCGGGCCTGGCTGCGGCGACGACGCCCTCGGGGCCGCTGAGGACGTGGTGCAGCGCCTCCTCGTTCCATACCAGCAGCACGATGAAGTCGGCCTCTGCCGCAGCCGCCTTGGGGCTGTCCTTCCAGACGGCGCCGGCGCGGAGCAGCTCCTCCGCGTTGGCCTTGGTCCGGTTCCAGCAGGTGACCTCGTGCCCCTTCGACCGGAGCGTCAGGCCCACGCCGGTGCCCATGATGCCCGTGCCGATCACCGCGACCTTCAACCTCGACATGTGTGCCTCCCTTTCGACCGTGATGTGAGCGCGAACTGCGCTCGTTGAGCCAGAGTCTCGGCCTCAGTGCGTCGCCAGCCCCATGACCTTCTCGCGGTCGGCGGTATCGCCCTCGAGGGTTCCGGTGATCTCGCCGTCCCTCACGATGGCGACGCGGTCGCAGACGGCGAGAACCTCGGGGAGATCGGAGGAGACGAGCAGGATGCCCACCCCCTCGTCCGCCAGGCGATTGAGCAGGGCGTGGACCTCGGCCTTCGCCCCCACGTCGATTCCCCGCGTCGGCTCGTCCACGATGAGGACGCGCGGCCGCCTCGCGACCCACTTGGCGATGATCACCTTCTGCTGGTTCCCACCGCTGAGGTTCACCACCTGCTGCTCGATCGACGGTGTCTTGATCCCGAGGCTGCCGACGTACGCCCTGCACGCGGCCCCCTCGCGCGCCACATCGACGAAGTCGTGGCGGCAGTAGTCCGCGAGGTGGCTCAGGCTGAAGTTCTCCCGGACCGTCATGTTGAGCACGAGCCCCTGCCCTTTCCGATCCTCGGTGACGAAGCCGAGCCCGTGCTGGATCGCTGCGCACGGGTCGTTCAGCTCCACGCGCTCACCGCCGATCCAGACCTCACCAGAGGAGGGGCGCACCCCGAAGATCATCTCCATGATCTCGGTGCGCCCGGCCCCGATGAGGCCGAAAAAGCCGAGGATCTCGCCGCGGTGGAGGTCGAAGCTGACGCCGGAGATGCGCGGGGTGTGGGGCGTTTGCTTGGTGAGCGTGAGGCCCCTCACCGACATCACCACGTCCCCCTTCGGCCGGCGGGCGTGCTCTCCGTAGAGCTGGCTCAGCTCCCGGTCGACCATCATGCGGACGAGGTGCTCGCGCGTCATCTCCGCCGCCGGCCGGCTGTCCACCGTCCGGCCGTCGCGCAGGATCGTCACGCGGTCGGCGATCTCGAAGACCTCGTCGAGGCGATGCGAGATGTAGACGACCCCGAATCCCGCGCTTCCGCAGGCGCCTCACCTGCTCCAGCAGCTCGTCCGCCTCGTGGATGCTGAGCGACGAGGTGGGCTCGTCCATCACGATGATCTTGGTGCTGGCGTAGATCGCCTTGGCGACCTCCACCATCTGCTTCTGCCCCACGCTGAGCTCGCCGACGATGGTGCGCGGGTCGACCCGGACGTGGAGCGTGTCGAGGACCGTCCGGGCCTCGCGCAGCATGCGACGACCGTCGATGAGGCCGAGCCGGGTGAGCGGCTCCTTGGCGAGGAAGATGTTCTCGGCGACGGTGAGGTTGTCCACCGTCGAGAGCTCCTGGTAGATGATGCTGATACCCAGCGACCGCGCGTGCTCGGGGTCGTGGATGGTGACCGGCGCGCCTTCGACCGAGATGTGGCCCTCGTCGGCGCGGTAGACGCCGGTGAGCACCTTCATGAGCGTGCTCTTGCCGGCCCCATTCTCGCCCACCAGCGCGAGCACCTCGCCGCGGTCGACCGTCAGGTCGACGTGATCCAGCGCCTTCACGCCGGGGAAGGACTTCGAGATGCCGTGCATCTCCAGGAATGGCGCCATGGCGATCTCGGACCACCGCGGCGGCGGCGACCCGCCACCGCCGCGATGAACCGGCCTCTACTTGGTGTAGCTGTCGAGGTTGCTGGCGTCGACGACGGTCACGCCGGTGTCGATGTCCTTCGGCGCGGGGCCCTTGCCCTCGATCTGGGCGAGCAGGCTTTCGACGGCCAGCCTGCCCATGGTCACCGGGCGCTGGACCATGATCCCCTGGATGTAGCCCTCCTTCACGCCCTTCAGCGTGTCGGGGAGGTCGTCGAAGGCGAAGACCTTCATCTTGCCCTTCCGGTCGCTGAACTCCTTGGTGGCGAGGACCTTGGCCAGGGCCGGCCCGCCGACCTGGCTCACGCCGAACACGCCCGCGAGGTCGGGGTGACCGCGCAGCAGCGCCTCGGAGACGGACACGGCCTTGGCGAGGTCGTCGTCGGTGCCCTCGGTCGCCACGATGCTGATGTCCGGGTGGGCGGCCAGCGCCTTCTTGATGCCTGCGATGCGCTCGTTGAGGTTCGAGGCGCCGAGCTGACCCGTGACGATGGCGACCTTGCCCTTGCCGCCGATGGCCTTGGCCATCGAGTTACCCATGGTCTCGCCGGCCGCGGAGTTGATGGTGCCGATGTACATGCTCCGCCCGCTGTTGGCGCTGTCGCTGTCGAAGGTCAGGACCTTGATCCCCGCGTCCATGGCCTGCTTGATGACCCCCTCGACCGACTTGGGCTCGTTGACGGAGATGGCGATCCCGTCGACGTGCTTGGCGATGAGATCCTCGACGATCTTCACCTGCGTCGAGCCCTGGGTGTTCTGCGGCGCGACCCACTGATACTGGACGCCCGCCTTCTTGGCCGCCTCGGCGGCGCCGGTGTTGCAGTCGTCGAAGAACGGCACGGCGACCTTGGGGATGACGGCGACGGTGATGTCCTTCGCGTCCTTGGCGAGAGCGTTTCCGGCCACCAGCACCGAAACCGCGGCCAGCACGACCCTCGACCACCTGGTACATGTGCTCATCTGAACCTCCTCCTGCGCTTGTGGGAGCTGCTCCTTCAGGCGCGCTTGCGCCGGCTGCGGACGACGTCGATGGAGACGGCGATCAGGATCACGGCGCCGGTGATCGCCTGTTGCGCGTAGGTGTTGATGTTGAGGAGGACGACGCCGTTGGAGATGACGCCCGTCAGGGCGGCGCCGATCACCGCTCCGAGCACGCTGCCGACGCCGCCGGAGAGGCTGGCCCCGCCGATGGCGGCCGCGGCGATGACGTCGAGCTCCGCCCCGAACCCGGAGGCCGGCTCCGCCGACAGGTAGCGCGAGAAGGCGATCACCCCGGCCATCGAGGCGATGAGCCCGGAGAGCGCGTAGATGGTGAACTTGACGCGACTGGTCCGCACGCCGCTCAGCCGGGCCGCCGCCTCGTTGCCGCCCACGGCGTAGACGTGCCTGCCGAAGCGGGTCTTCTTCATCACCACCGTGAAGATGGCCGTCATGGCGACGAGCAGGACGACGGGGACCGGGACGAAGGCGAGATATCCCTGGCCGATCACGGCGAAGGCGGGAGGCGTGTTCGGCGTCTGCGGAATGCCGCGGGTGATGACGTACATGAGGCCGCGGCCGATGCTCAGCGTCCCCAGCGTTGCGATGAACGGAGGCAGGCCCACCAGGGTGACCAGCATCCCGTTGAAGCCCCCGAAGAGCAGCCCGACCAGCAGCCCACCGGCGACGGCGAGGAGGGTCGGCGCACCGGCCGAGAAGCAGAGGGCGGTCACCAGCGAAGAGAGACCCATCACCGAACCGACCGACAGGTCGATGCCCCCGGTGATGATGACCATCACCATGCCGATGCTCATGATCGCCGTGAGCGAGAAGGCCCGCGCGACCCCCATCAGGTTGTTGGTGGTCAGGAAGTAGGGCGTGGCGAGGCTGATGCCTGCGCCCACCAGGACGAGGGCCAAGAGGACGTTGATCTCCCGCGCCTTGCGCAGGCCGAGGAGCCGCGACCAGACCGACTCCGACGCCGGGAGCTGCTGCGCTGCTTGCGCTTCGGCCACGTTGGCGTCTCCGTTCCCCGCCGCGGGCCTCGCGGCGGCGCGATTCGGAAGACTTCGAGTTGACCTTCAAGCTACCAAAAAGTTGTATGATGACAATACATCTTTGCACGCAGCCGCGATCCGTGGTCGAGAAGCGCAGCCCCACCAGGGACCGAACCCGAGTAGCCAAGGCCGCTGCCGAGACCAACCCCGTGCGAGACCACGCCGTGCGCCACCTCCCGAGAGCCCCCTTCCCCAGGCTGGAGGCCGGGCGGAGCTTGACGGAGCGCCTGACCGAGGTTCTTCGCTCGCTGGTGACGAGCGGCGACTACCCGCCCAGCAGCCGCCTCCCCACCGAGAACGAGCTCGCCGAGCGGTTCGGGGTGAGCCGGACGGTGGTCCGGGAGGCCGTGGCGCGGCTGAAGTCGTCCGGGCTCCTCGAGTCGAGGCAGGGGAGCGGCGTCTTCGTGCGCCGCCCGAACGCCGAGATGATCTTTCGCATCGATCCGGGCGGAATCGACGGGAGGGCCGACTCCATCCTGCCCATCGTCGAGCTTCGCCGCGGGGTGGAGGTGGAGGCCGCCGCGCTCGCCGCCGAGCGGTGCGGCCGCTCGGGCCTGGTCGCGATCCGCGCTGCGCTGGCGGAGATCGCCCGGTCGGAGGCGGCCGGCGAGGACGGGGTCGATGCCGACATGGGCTTCCACCGCGCCATCGTGCGAGCCACCGGCAATCCTCACTATCCGGCCCTCTGGGACTTCATCGCCCAGTTCATCCGGGGCGCGATGCGCACGACGCGCGCCAACGAGGCGCGCCGGGCCGATTTCGCCGCGCAGGTGCGCGCCGAGCACCAGGCCATCGTCGAGTCCATCGCCCGGCGCGATGCCGCGGAAGCGCGCCGGGTGGCCCTGCGCCACTCGGAGATGTCGGTGGTGCGGCTGCGCGAAGCAGGCGCGATCGGGCCACCTGCCGCCGACGGTCCGGGGCCGGTGGGGCGGCGGGCAAAGACTCAGCGCCGTGGATGCTGACCCGGGGCTCGCCTCACGAGGCCCGATGCAAGGTCACATCCCAGCCGAGATAGCGCGTGGTCGCCTCGTGGACGGCGCTCGCCACCAGCGCGAGGTTGGCCGCGACGTGGTGCTCGAAGCCGTTCTGGCAGATGAAGCGCAGGAGCTCCTGCATGCGGGGAATCTGCACCACGCCCACCCCGCCGAAGGTGGTGAGGGGATCGCTGGTGAAGGCCCCGTCGCCGGTGTAGCCGCGCATCTTCCCGGCGACGTCGTCGGTGGAGATCCGCGCGAAGCTCATCGGCCCTGGCTTCACGCGCCCGGCCACGGTGCCGAACGCGTTCTCGCGGCCGACCGCGTTGGCGATGATCTCGCCGTGGTGCATGCGCGCGTCCTCGAAGAAGTACTTTGGCAGGTTGCTGCAGTGGAAGCAGATGGCCTTGTCGGGGTCGTCGCCGTAGTTGTTGTTCCAGTCGAGCAGCGCGCTCGGCGTCTCCGAGGCGAGCGCCAGGATGTGCATGCTGAGGGTGCCGCAGATGTCGGCCTCACAGGCGCTCGACCTGAGCCCGTTGCTCATCATGCTCATCACCGTGCAGGGCATCACACCCAGGTATTCCTGCATGGCGGTCCAGCACTGGATCGCGGTCAGCGTGACGCCGGCCGACGCCATCCAGGCATCGATCACATGGCCCAGCTTCGCCATCTTGACGAGGGCCTGCTCCGGCACGCTGGTCGGCACGTAGGCGCGGATCTCGTCGAGCTTGGCCCGGACGCCGTCGTGCCCGTCCGGCAACCGGCCGATGCGCCCGAAGATGTCCGAGAGGTCGACCGTCTCCACCGAGATCCCGTTGGCCTCCAGGATCTTCTCGCTGTAGCGCACGGTGTTGAAGGCGGCCGGGCGCGCACCGATGCAGCCCACGCGCAGATCGCGGAGGCCCGTGACCACCCGGCAGACCGCGGCGAAGGAGGAGAGATCCCGCTGGAACTCCTCCGAGGAGGGGTGGACGGTGTGACGCTCGGTGAGCGAGAAGGGAATCTGATACTGGCGCAGGTTGTTGCACGCCGAGATCTTGCCGCAGAAGCTGTCGCGGCGCGTCTGGGTGCCGAGGCGGCCCGGCTCGTCGGGTGACGCCTGCACGAGGACGGGCACCTCCAGCCGGGAGAGGCGCAGCGCATCGGCCACCGCCCGCTCATCGCCGAAGTTGGGCAGGGTGACGATGACGCCGTCGATGCGGTCGCGGTTCTTCCGGAAGAGCTCCGCGCACCGCCTGGCCTCATCGTGAGTCTCCACGGCACCGTGCTTGCTCTCCTCGGGGCCGAGCACGACGGCGCCAATCCCCGCGCTCTCGAGCGCCCGTATCATCTCCTCCCGCCCCGTCTTCGCCAGCGCGTCGGGAAAAAATCCGCGATTGCCGACGATGATGCCCATGGTCATCTTGCGCGCGCTCATCGCTTCTCCCCGAGTCCGATGGACTCTCTCGTGACGCTCTCCGGGCCGCTCGTCATCGCTCGCTGGCCAGCTGCTGGAGGTAGACGTTGAACACGACCGCGAAGAGCAGGACCACTCCGGTGACGAAGGTCTTGATGTAGATGTCGATGGACATCATGTTCAGCCCATTCGACAGCACCACGTAGATGAGCACGCCGACCAGCGTGTACTTGACCCCGCCCACCCCCCCGAAGAGCGACGTCCCACCGAGCACCACGCCGGCGAGGCCGTCGACCATCACCGAGGCGAAGGTCCCGGGCTGGGCGCTGCCGAGGCGGCCCGTGGCGAGAAGTCCGTAGAGCGCCGCGGTGAAGCCGCAGAGGAGGAAGACCACGCTGGTGATGAGCTTGACGTTCACCCCGGAGACCCGGGCCGCCTCCTCGTTGCCGCCCACCATGTAGATGTAGCGCCCGAGCCGCGTGTAGGTGAGGACGAAGTGGGCGACCACGATCACCAGCACGCCGACGATGAGGACGTTCGGCACCGGCCCGATGCGGCGGTTGCCCAGGAAGTCGAGGATCGGGGGCACCGAGAAGAGCGGCCGGCCGCCGGTCAGGTAGATGGCATAGCCGTCGGTGATCTGGAGCATGGCGAGCGTGGTCATGAACGCCGGCACGCCCCGGTAGGCGGTGAAGAAGCCGTTCAGGGATCCGATGAACGCTCCGAACAAGGCGCAGAGGGGGATCGACACCCAGGGGCTGTAGCCCGCGCCCGTCGCCATGGCGAGCACGACGCCGACCAGCGTGGCCTGGTTGGCGAAGCTGAGGTCGATCTGCGCCACCAGGAGTACCATGGTGACCCCGGTGCAGAGGATCGCCAGGAGCGCCGACTGCTCGAGGATGTTGAGGAAGTTTCGCGACGAGAAGAACGACCGGGTGAAGAGCGAGAAGAAGACCACCAGGAACACCAGGGTGATGATCGGGGCGATGAGCCGGACCTCGTCCCGCACGAGCCTCAGCGAGCGGGCGAGGAGGCTCTGCTGGCCGGGAGCCACCGGAGGCGTCCTGCCGTGCGCCGGCGTCTGCATGTCAGATCACCTCCAGCATGTAGGTCTTCGTGACGGTCTGTCCGGCCAGCTCGGCGGTGACCCGCCCCTTGGAGAAGACCAGGATGCGGTCGCTCATGGCCATGATGGTCTCGGGCTCGTTGGAGATGACGAGGACGGAGATCCCCTGATCCTTGAGGCGCGCGACGTGGTCGACGATGTCGGCCTTGGCGGCGACGTCGATCCCGCGGGTCGGCTCGTGGAGGATCATCAGCCGGGGCGGGAAGCACAGCCACTTGCCGAGCACCACCTTCTGCTGGTTGCCGCCGCTCAGCGCCTCGACCGGCGTGCTCGGGCTCTCCGCCTTGACGTTGAGCTCCTGCATCTGCCCGCTCGCCACCGCCATCTCGCGCTTCGCCTTGATGAGCCAGCTCGCGCGCGGGCCCAGGATGCGCCGGAGGTAGGGCAGGGTGATGTTCTTGTAAATCTCGGCCTTCTGGACGAGCCCGCGGCGCCGATCCTCGGGGGTGTAGGCGATGCCGAGCGCCGTGGCCTTCATGGGCGAGCCGATCTTCACGCGCTCGCCGTCGAGGGAGACGAGCCCCGCGTCGGCGAGCTGCTGGCCGAAGAGGCAGGTCCCGATGCCCGCGTGGCCCGCGCCCATGAGGCCGTAGAGGCCGACCGCCTCGCCGGCGTGCACCTCGAAGCTGACGTCCTCGAACTGGCCGTGCCGCGTGAGGTGCTCCACCGCCAGCCTCGCCGGCGCGCTGCTGCGCGGAGGAAGCACGACCGACGCGTCCTGCTCGACCGTCCGGAGGTGCTTGTTCCCGCCAATCATCATCTCGATGAGCACCCGCTTGTCGCACTCCTGCCGGTCGATGGTGCCGACCTTCTCGCCGTTGCGGAACGCGGTGACGCGGTCGCAAATCTCCACCACGTCGTCGAGGAGGTGAGAGATGAAGACGACGGACCTTCCCTTCTCGCGCAGGGTCCGGATGAGCGCGAAGAGGCGCTTCGTCTCGCTGTGCGAGAGCGCGGAGGTCGGCTCGTCGAGGATGAGGATGTCCGCGCCGGAGAACACCACCTTGGCGATCTCCACCATCTGCCGCACCCCGAAGGGCAGGGAGCCGAGCCGCGCGTTCACCGGCACCTCGATGCCGAGGTCCACGAGGTGCTCTTCCGCCTGGCGGCGCATGGCGGGCCAGTCGACGAGGTGCAGGCGGTTGAGGAGCTGGCGGCCCAGGAACACGTTCTCGGCCACCGTGAGCAGCTCGATGACGCTCAGCTCCTGGTGAACCATGCCGATGCCGCGGTGGCGGGCCGAGGCCGGCCCGCCGAAATGCACGCGCTCCCCGTCGAGGCGGAACTCGCCGTCGTAGGTGGTGTGCACCCCCGACAGGATCTTCATCAGGGTGCTCTTCCCGGCGCCATTCTCGCCGATGAGGCCGTGCACCTCCCCGCGCCGGATGTCGAAGTCCACGTTCGACAGGGCGAGGGTCCCCCCGAAGCGCTTGGAGACGCCCCGGAGCTCGACCCACGGCCTGACATGTGACGCGGCTTCGCTCATCGAGCCTCGAGGGTGGACTCTTGTGGGTGGACGGCGCCGCGCCCCACCGGCCAGCCGGCCGGTGAGGCGCAGGACGCCGAAGGTGATCACAGGAGGTAGTGCTTGGTGAGCCAGATGTAGCTGTCGACGTCCCGGAGGTTGTCCACCGTGGTGAACGGTCCGTCACACCGGATGAACCGGCCGGGGATCTTGTCCAGGGACTCCTTCTTCACCAGGTTGTAGTAGGCCGCCCAGAGCGCGAAGCCGTGCACGCGGGAGGAGGGGTTGAAGACGGAGTAGGTGAGGTGCCCCTTCTTCATCTCCTCGAGGGCCGGCGCGGTGGAGTCGACGCCGCCGAGGACGATGTCCTTCTCGCGGCCCGCCGCCCGGATGGCGCTGTAGGCCGCCAGCGCCATGTCGTCGTTGTCGAAGAATCCGGCGTCAATCTTGTCGTACTTGACGAGGAGATCGCGCCAGATCTGCTGCACCTTGGCGCCGTCCCAGTCACCAGGGGTCTCGTCGATGACCTTGACGTCGGGGTACTTCTCGACGGCCTTGTGGAACCCGCGCGTACGGCCCTGGGCCCCGGTGTGCGTGAGGCGGCCCTGCGTGTGCACGATGTTGCCCTTGTAGCCGATCTTCTTGCACAGGGCCTCGGTGACCACGCTGCCCATGAACTCGTTGTCCGGCTCGGTGAAGGCCGCGATGCCCAGGCTGTCGAGATCGTCGACCAGCTTGGTGTCGATGTCGAAGACCGGGATCTTGTTCTTGATGAGCTCCTTCACCGGCTCGGTGAAGGCGCCGATGGCCGACGGGTGGATGAACACCGCGTTGTACTCCTTGGAGCGCGCCACGAGCTGCTCGACCTGCTGCCGCTGCAGGCTCACCTGGTTGCGCGAGTCGAGGATGTCCATCTCGAAGCCGAGGACCTCGCCCAGGGCCTTCAGCGTCTCGGCGCCCTGGCTCACCCACAGGATCTGCATGCCGATGGAGGAGTAGGCGCCCCGGTACTTCTTGGCCGGAGGCTCGGCGGCCACGGCCTTGCCCATCATGGTGAGGCTGCCGCCCGCCAGCGTGAGCCCGGAGGTCACCAGGCCCGCGTACTTCATGAAGTCGCGGCGGTCGAGCCGGTCGGCGGCCTTCTCCGCGAACGACTCCAGCCCCTCCGTGGTGACGATGTCCACGGCCTCCTTCACCTTGCTGTCGGTGTGAACCAGCTCCTCGAGCTTCTTGTTGCTCGCCATGGTTCGAGCTCCTCTTCGTGGGTGCGACGGGAGACGGACTCCGACCAGACTTCTCACCGACCGATCAGCTCCTCCGAGATGCGAAAACAGTAGACCCCCCACCCTCGAAGTCAACCGCGCGCGCCTCGCCATTCGATGGCCGCGAAGGCCGCCGTGGTCTCGCGGATCCCGCTCTCCACCGGCAGCCGCTCCATGCTGGAGGCTCCAACGAAGCCCTGCACGTCGACGTGCCGCAACACCTCGCGCACGTCGTCGGGCGAGGCGATGGGGCCGCCGTGGCAGAGCACCATCACCTCCGGGTTCACCGCGCGGGCGGCGTCCATCATGCGCTCCACGCTGGCGGCGGCCTCCGCGATGGAGATCGTCTTGCGGGAGCCGATGGCTCCGCCGGCGGTGAGGCCGACGTGCGCCAGGAGGACGTCGCAACCAGCCTCGGCCATCTGGCGCGCCTCCGCCGCGTCGAAGGCATAGGCCGCGGTGAAGAGTCCCACGCGGTGTGCCAGCGCGATCATCGCCACCTCCTTGCCGAAGCCCATCCCCGTCTGCTCCAGCTCGGCGCGGAAGTTCCCGTCGATGAGGCCGACCGTCGGGAAGTTGTTCACGCCCGAGAACCCGGCCTGCGTCACCTGGGCGAGGAAGCGGTCCATGAGCCGGGTGGGGTCGGTCCCGTTCACCGAGCACAGCACCGGGACGCTCTTCACGATGGGGAGGATCTCGCCGCTCGCCCATCTCCAGCGCGATGGCGTTGGCGTCGCCGTAGGGCATGAGCCCGGAGAGCGAGCCGAGGCCGTGCATGCGGTAGCGGCCGGAGTTGAAGACGAGGAGCAGGTCGGCGCCGCCCTCCTCCTCGAAGCGGGCCGAGATCCCGGTGCCGGCCCCGGCGGCCACGATGATGCGGCCGGTGGCGAGCTTGGCGCGGAGCCGCTGGAGGACCTGCTGGCGTTCGTACTGGATCATGGCGACGGATGTCCTTCGGTGAGGCCCCGAACGAGGGCGAGGGTGAGGTCGGCGACGCGGTCGGCGAACGGCGCGTCGTCGATGTGGTGCTCGTCCTCGAGGAGGCGGACGGTGGGTGCGAGCTCCGAGCGGAGCGTCTCGAAGAGGGCGGCGTTGGCGGCGGGATCGTGGAAGATGGCCCCGGGACGGTCGATGGAGGACACTCCACCGAGCGGCAGCAGCACCGTCACCGGCCCGCGCGCGCGGTTGAGCTTTGCGGCGATGAAGCGGGCGATGGCGACGTTCTCCTCGACGGTGGTGCGCATGGTCGTCATGGTGGGGTTGTGAAAGTTGAGCGTCCGCCCGCGGAAGCGCTCGGGGACCTCGGCGCGCGGCGGCAGCACCACCGTGTCGGCCGCGCCCGGGACGATCACCTGTGGCAGCCGCCTCTCGCCCGCCGCCTCGAGGCGGTGCGCGCCCGCGTCGTGGAGGCCTCCCACCAGGTGAGCCCCTATCTCGGCCAGGGTCATGTCCATGGTGGCGTGGATGTGCCCGAGGGCGATGAGCTCCTCCATGGTTCGCCCGCCGACCCCCGAGGCGTGGAAGGTCCAGGTCTCGAGGCCGGCCAGCTCGAGGCGGGCGGTGGCGCGGCTCACGCCGGCGGTGGTCGTGCCGTACATGGTCGCCCCGACCACCCGCTTGCCCGATGGCGCGAAGGGGCGGTAGGCGCGGGCCATCCCCGTCACGGCGCCGGCGGCGTTGTCGAGGACCATCCTGAGCATCGGGTTGTCGCCGGCGATGTCCACGAATCGACGGCATCATCGCGATGTCCGAGGTGTCGACGTGCCAGCGGGTGTTCCCGGAGGCGAGCGTCGAGACGATGAGCTTGGGGAGGCCGCGGGGTAGAGCGCGCATGGCGGCCGAGCAGAGGGCGGTCCCACCGGAGCCTCCCACGCCGACCACGCCCTGCACGCGTCCACCGGTGACGAGCTCGACCAGCCTGGCAGCTGCGGCGCGTCCCATCCGCTCGACCGCCTCGCCGCGGGGCAGCGCCCTGAGCTCGTCCCCCGGGAGGGGCCGGACGAGCTCGGCCTCGAGGCCGGGCGGCAGCTCGCCGGCACTTCGCGCGCCCACGTCCATGACGATGGCCCGACACCCGGCGGCGGCCACCCGCATCGCCAGGTGCGCGAGCGGCCCCGCCTTGGTGTCGAGGGTTCCGATGATGACGATGCTGGGGCTCACGGCGGCCCGGTCAGGAGGCGAGGGGATGTGTGGGGGTCGCGCGCATGAACTCCAGCGTCCTCTCCAAATCCACGATGCCGGCGTCGGAGCCGAGCCCCTGGATGACGAGCGCGCCCGCCGCGCTGCCGAGGCGCGCCGCCTGCTCGAGGTCCCAGCCGAGGGAGAGTCCCACGATGAAGCCGGCGCAGTAGGCGTCGCCGCACCCGGTCGAGTCCACCACCGGCACCTTGTAGGTGGGAACGCGGATCTCCTTCACGGAGCCGTTCTCGACCCAGCCGACGCTGCTCCCCTCGCCGCCCATCTTGAAGACCGTGTGGCGGGCGCCCCTGTCGGTGAAGTAGCGGATGGCGTCCTCACGATTGTCGAGGCCGGTCAGCATGAAGGCCTCCTCGAGGCCCGGCATGAAGTAGTCCACGTACGGCAGTGACCTCTCGATGGACTGCAGGACGCCGGGGCCGGGGATGGCCAGGATGTCGTAGGTCGTGGTCACCCCGCACTCGCGCGCGTGCCGGAAGACGCGGCTCATGGGCTCGCCGTCGAACCTGGCCATGAGCGGGGTCCCGCCGATGTGCAGGTACTGCGCCTGCGCGACCGTGCCGAGGTCGACGTCCTCGTACCGGAACTCGCCGTTCGCACCCATCACGTGGAGCGCGGGCCGCTCCCCGTTGGGACGGATGGGAAGCATGGTGGCCGAGGTCTGGACGCCGCTCTTCCGGACCAGCCCCTCGGTGTGGATGCCGTAGCGCTGCATGGTGGAGACGACGAAGTTCCCCAGCTCGTCCTGGCCGAGCGCCCCCACCGTGTAGGTGTCGGCGCCCAGCTTGGCGAGGTCGACGGCCGCCCCCGCCGCCGTCCCCGCGACCGTGATGCGGATCTCGTCCAGCAGGGCGATGTTCTGGCCTGGCGGGATCGCGGCGACGGGCCTGCCGAGCACGTCGGCGATGTGCACACCCATGGTGACGACCTTGGCCATCCGGTGCCTCCCTCTCGTCGTGGAACAACGCGCGTCGTGAATCAGCCGCCAGCGTCTCGAAGCTCGACGTCCTGCAGGCGCCCGTCCACACCGAACACCCTGACCCACTGCAGCGGACACTCCAGCCAGGCCTGCGCGCCGATGCGCCCGCCGAGCTCCGGCGGAACCTTCACCTTGAAGGGCCTGTCTGCGACGGTGGCGGCGACCACCCAGCGACCCCCGATGCCGATGCTCTTGCGGAGGACGCGGACCGGCACCGCTCCCGGACGCGGCGCCGTGTGCAGCGCGAGGTGCTCGGGCCGTATCCCGACCACGACGCGGGATCCTGGTGACGCACCGCGCGTCCGGACGGGGCCGGGGAAGAGCGCGGAAGCGATGCGGGCGACGCCGCCCTCCTCCGTCACCTCGTGGTCGAAGAAGTTCATGCCCGGGTTGCCCAGGAACCAACCTCCGAAGACCTCGGCCGGGCGGTCGTACAGCGCCCTCGGGGCGTCGCGCTGCACGATGCGCCCCTTGTTCATGAGCACGATCTCGTCTGCCAGCGTCATGGCATCGGTCTGGTCGTGCGTGACGTAGATGATCGTCTGCTTCCGCTGCTTGGTCAGGACCTTGAGGGCGCGGCGGATCTGGATCTTGGTCTCCACGTCGACGTTGGTGATCGGCTCGTCGAACAGGATGAAGCGGGGCTGGCGAGCGATCTCCCGCGCCACCGCCACCTTCTGCCGCGTGGCCATGTCGAGGCGGCTCACGTTGGTGTCGATGACGTCCTGCAACCGCAGGATCTCGACCACCTCGTCCAACCGGCGGCGCCGCTCGGCGGGTTCCAGCCCCTCGTGGAGGAGGGGGAGCTCCACGTTCCGCCGGACGCTCACCCCTGCGTAAACCACCGGATACTGGAAGACCATGCCGATCTTGCGCTTGCGGGTGGGGAGCCGGGTCACCCGCTCGTCGTCGAAGAAGACGTCCCCCGCGGTCGGGTGCTCGAGCCCGGCGATCATCCGCATCATGGTGGTCTTGCCGCAGCCCGATGGGCCGAGGAGACAGGTGACGGCCGAGCTGCGGAAGGCGAGCGTCACGTCGGCCACGGCCACCGTGCCCTTGAACTCCTTCCTGAGCTGCTTCAGCCGGATCTCGGGCACGGCTCACGCTCCTCGTCCCAACAGCAGGCCCGTGCGGGCGTCGAACACGACCGCCGCCGAGGGTCGAACGCCGACCTTGACGCTCTCGTCGGACGCGTATGGGGTGCGGTTCACCTGCGGCGCCACCGTCACCAGTGGCGTCTCGCCCGCGCGCAGGAAGATCACCGCCTCGGCGCCGAGGTCCTCCTCCAGCACCACCCGCGCCGGGAAGGTGACCAGCCCGTCGCCCCCGCCCAGCAGGAGATCCTGGGGACGGATGGCCACCTCCACCGGGTGAGGATCCTCGAGCGCGGTGCCGTCGCCGCCCGGGCGGAACGCGAGCTCGAAGAGGCCGGCCTCGCAGCAGATGCCGCCTGCCCGGCGCCGGAGCACCCCGGCCAACCGATTGGAGGGTGGCACGCCGAGCAGCTCCATGGTGCGCAGGGCCCGGGGCCGCTCGTAGACCTCGACCACCGGGCCCTCCTCGAGGACGCGCCCGCCGTCGAGCACCGCGATGCGGTCGGCGAGGGCCAGCGCCTCCAGCGCGTCGGAGGTCATGTAGACGAAGGTGGCGGCGAGCTCCTGCTGCATCCGCTTCAGGTCGTCGAAGAGCTGCTCGCGAAGCTTGAAGTCGAGCCCGATGAGCGGGTCGTCGAGGACGAAGAGGTCGCTCGGCTTGACGATGCCGCGGGCGAGGGCGACCCGCTGCTTCTCGCCGCCGCTCAGCTGGTCGGGACGCTTGTCGAGGAGGTGGGCGATGGAGAGCTGCTCGGCGACCCTCCGGACCTGCGACTCGGTGTCTCGCCGCGGGAGGCGCATCAGCGTGAGCGGGTAGGCGATGTTGTCGTGGACGCTGTAGTGGGGATAGAGCGCGAACGACTGGGGGACGTATCCGATGTTGCGCTCCGCGGGGCTCTGGCCAGTCGCATCGCGGCCGCGCAGGCGGAGGCTGCCGGCGTCCGGCCGCTCGAGCCCGGTCAGGAGCCGCACCAGGACCGACTTGCCGCAGGCGGGGGGACCGAACACGACCAGGAAGGAGCCAGCCTCCACCGCGAGGTCGACGCCCCGGAGGACGGCGCTCGTCCCGTAGCCCTTGGCGATGCCCTGGAGCTCGATGGCCAGCACGCCGTCACCTCCCGAGGTTCACGAGGAAAGGGGTGATGGCGGCGCTCAGGAAGAAGAGCGCTGCGATGATGAGGAGCCCGACGGCGAGCTTGCGCATGGACCTGGCGAAGCCGGCCGTTCGCTCGATGTTGCCGAAGACGATCTGCAGCAGGGTGGAGGCCACGAGGACGAGGAACCCGACCTGGTAGAGCGCCTTGCTGCGCTGCTGGGTGATGAGGACGAAGCTCGCCAGCATCAGCACCACCAGCGCCACGTGCATGCGGGCCGCGAAGGGCCTCGAGGTCGGGTGAGCCACTAGACCTCTCCCCGGACCGTACCGAAGGTCATGCCGACGAGCAGATACTTCTGGAAGAAGTAGATGGCCACCACCGGGGGCACCAGGTAGACCGAGGTCGAGCGTGGCGACGAAGGGCCAGGCGACGCCCCCCTGGCCAGGAGCCGGTGACCAGGCTCACCGGGATCATCGTCTGTCTCCTTCCCCGCCGATGATGAAGTTGAAGAGGAACTCGTTCCACACGAAGATCAGGTTGAAGATGAAGGCGGCGATGAGGCCCGGCCGCACCTGGGGCAGCACCACCCGGAACATCACGTGGAGGCGCGAGCCGCCGTTCACCAGGCCGGTCTCGTCGTAGCGCTGCGAGATCCCGTCCAGGAAGCCCTTCAGGATCCACACCGAGAAGGGGATGCTGAACATCGCGTAGAAGAGCGTCACGCCCCAGAACGTGTCCTTCCAGCCGAGCGCCGTGTACATGAGGAAGACCGGCACCACCGAGGCAGCCGCCGGGACCATGCGGATGGAGAGGAGCACGAACATCAGGAAGTCGGTGGACGCGGGGCGAAAGCGGGAGAAGGAGTAGGCGGCGAGGTACGAGACCGCGATGGCCGTCACCACCGCCACCGCCGAGATGAGGAAGCTGTTCTGGAGCGAGGAGAAGAAGTCGTGCCGCACCGCCAGCGCCCGGAAGTTGTCGAGCGTGGCGTGGAAGGTCCACTTGATGGCGGACGGCCAGGATGATCGTCCTTGGTCTTGAAGGCGGCGAGGATGATCCAGAGCGATGGGCAGGAAGAAGAGGATGGACACCGCCCACAGCACGACGTGGTAGACGGACCGGCGCCGACCCATCACGCCACCCCCTCTTCCTGACGCTTCGCGTTCAGGATGAACAGGTAGATGGAGGTGAAGGCGATGGCGATGAGCAGGGCGATGACGGCCAGCGCCGCCGACCAGCCCATGGTGAACCCCTCGAAGGCCTTGCGGAACAGCATGAGCCCGACGACCTCGGTGGTGTTGCCGGGGCCGCCGCGGGTGAGCTGAAGGATGAGGTCCATCACCTTGAAGGAGTCGATGGTCCTCAGCAGGATCCCCAGCATCAGGATGAACTTGGCGTGCGGGAGGATCACGTGCCGGATGCGCTGCACCCACGGCAGCCCGTCCACCTCCGCGGCCTCCAGCTCGGCCCTCGGCACCGAGCCCAGCGCGGCGAGCGTGATGAGGGTCATGAAGGGCGTCCACATCCAGGCGTCGACGAGGAGCACCGAGGCCATGGCCCAGTTCCGGTCGCCGAGGAAGTTGACCTGGGTGCCGAAGATCACGCCGCACGAGGTGGTTGGCGACGCCGAAGGTCGGCTCGTAGATCAGGCGGAAGAAGGTGCCCGTGGCGGCCGGCGTGAGGATCATCGGCGCGAAGAGCAGGGTCAGCGCGAGGCGCCGCCCCGGCATGGTGGTGCTCCCCCAGAAGAGGAAGCCGAGGAGGATGCCGAGGGCCGTCTCCACCGTCACGGCGCCCAGCACGAAGACGAAGGTCTTGCTCAGCGCGAGCCAGACCGAGATGTTGGTGAACAGATCGACGTAGTTGTCGAAGCCGACGAACCGAGGAGGGCCGCTGGGATGAGCGAGTAGTTGTAGAAGCTCATCCCGAACATCCACAGCGTGGGCAGCATGTTCCAGATGATGAAGAAGACGAGCACCGGGACGAGCAGCAGCTGGGGGAAGAAACGGGAGTCGTCGATCCAGCGCAGCCGCAGGGCGCGGAGTCGCCGGGTGGCGGACGGGCCACGCCCGGGCCCGGGCTCCGGGCGCGCTGGTCGCGGAATCGACCCTCAGTCGATGCCATCGTCTCGTCTCCAGGGTGGAGTGCCGGCGGGTGGAGCGGCTCGACCACCCGCCGGCGCCTCGCACCTACCTGAGCCGCGCGTCCTCGCAGGAGTCGGGGGGCTTCGTCTTGGTCCGGCCCGCCTCGAACAGGATCTTCTGCTGTTCGCAGGCGGCCCACTCGAGGGCCGCCTTGGGTCGGCCGCCTGGCCGGTGGCGAAGGCCGTGAAGGCCTCCTGCTGTGCGGCGAGCATCTCGGAGTACTTCGGCTCGTGCCAGAAGTCGCGCGAGCGGCCCTCCTCAGCATGTACTTGTAGGCTCGGTTCCAGGGCTTGATATCGTCGAAGCCGGGGGCTTCGAGCACGCACTTGAGCGCCGGGTTGCCACCTCGCTTGGCGAACTCGAGCTGCGTCTCGGGCAGGTACCACCACTTGAGGAAGTCGACCGCCACCGTCATGTGGGCCTTGTCATTGAAGGCGTTGATGACCCACGGCTGGCCGCCGATGCAGTAGAGCCGCTTGATGGTCCCGTCCGTCTGCTGATGCCGGGGCGGCGGCACCACCATCACCTTGCCCGGTTCATTGTCGTTGATCATCGCGAGGCCGACGGCCGCCCACTGGAAGGCCGTCGCGACCTTGCCCTGGGTGAAGGCGTCGATGTCCTCGGCGATGCCGTAGTTGGTGGCGCCGGGAGGGCCGGTACTTCAGCATGCGCTTGTTCCATTCCATGGCCTTGGCGTTCTCGTCGCTGTTGAGGATGCCGTAGACCTTGCCGTCTTGGGATCCCAGATGTTCCCGCCCATCGAGAACATGAAGGGATAGAGGTACATCGACATGAAGTCGTATTCCTTGGAGTACTGGGGCTCGGTGCCGTAGAGGTTCTTCTCCGGCCGGGTGAAGAACTCGGCGATCTTCTCGAACTCGGTGAAGGAGATCTCTCCCAGTCCTCGAAGGTCTGCGGCAGCGGCATGCCGTACTTCGCCTTGAAGGCGGCCTGCTCACCGGCGTCGTTGAAGAGGTCCTTGCGCACGAACAGCGCGACCACGTCGCCCTCCTCGGGCAGGCCCCACAGCTCGTTCGAGCCGTCGGGGTAGACCTGGTAGGTCTCGCGACTCACCGGGTCGTACCACTGGAGATCGAACTCCGGGTGCTGCTTGATGAGGTCGCTGATCTTCACGATCCAGCGAGGCTCCGCGAACGCGCCCAGCCACTGGCTGTCGCTGATGATGATGTTGTACTCCTGCGAGCGGGTGGCGAGCGTGGAGGCCGCCTTCTGGAAGAGCGCCGAGAAGGGCGCCTCGGCGAAGGTGAAGCTCACGTCGTAGCCGTACTTCTCCTTCGCGTACTTGGCGAAGATCGGCGACATGTCCACCCCCAGCCGGCTCGGCAGCCAGCCGCCGATGCCCAGGATGGCCATCTCCACCTTCTTGCCCTTCAGGGGATGGTCGGCGGCCCGGGCCACGGAGGCCCCGGCCCCCAGGACCATGGACATGCTCAGACAGTGGATCAGCAAGGACGAGATGAAGCGCTTCCTGGACATCGCGTGCCTCCTCGGTACCGAAACGCGCACCGCACGACCGGTGAGACCTGCCGCCGACGACCCCACGACCTGGGAGAACGAGAGGGTGACGAGGCACCTCCTTTGGCGGGTTGTTCCAAAGCCGAGGGCGGCCCGATGGGACGGAGCCGCCACGAGGAAATGCTCGCCCTTCAAGCCTTTGCTCGATGGCTTGCAGCTTCGTACACCCCTGGCCGATGGCGATAGACCCCTGATGGGTTTACCGTGGGTGAGCGACGCCGGGAAATGCCAGCTAGGGACCGCCCCGGCCAACGCTCCGGGCCTGACGCATCGCGCCAGCACGCCGGGTGCGTGCGGGCCCAGCGTTCGCTTCCGGTCACTTCGCTTTGCCTTCGATGGCGGCCAGGCCTGGTGGACTGACCCAAGTAGACGGCCATTTCGAGCTTGACCCCCCTGGAGGGGAACGGTACGGTTTCCGCCCTCAGAGAGCAATTAAGCGAAGGTCGAGCAAACATTCAGTGACGACGTTGCCAATTTCGGCGCGCGCGATTCGGCGGGCGCCACGGATGCGCCCGCGGCAGGCCGGCAGCAATCGATCGTCAGCAAGCGAATCCGGGGAGGTCCCACGTGCACGCCAAGAAGATCCTCAATGACCGCCGGCAGGTGGTTCCGGAGCTGCTCGAGGGACTCATCGCGGCCTATGGCGGCACGGTGCGGCGGCTGGAAGACGAGCCCAATGCCCTGGTGAAGAGCCAGCTCACCTCCGGCAAGGTGGGGGTGCTCGTGGGTGGCGGCAGCGGACACGAACCGCTGTTCCCGGCCTTCGTCGGCGAAAACCTGGCCGATGGCTCGGCCTGCGGCGAGGTCTTCGCCGCGCCCGCCCCCGACCTCATCCTCGCACGCGTCAAGGCGGTCGATCGCGGCGCCGGCGCGCTGTTCATCTACGGCAACTACTCCGGCGACAACATGAACTTCGACATCGCCGCCGAATTGGCGGAGGAGGAGGGCATCCAGACAGCACGGTGCGGGTGTGGGACGATGTCGCCGCGGCGCCGCTGGAGCGCATCACCGACCGGCGCGGCATCGCCGGCGATTTCTTCGTGATCAAGATCGCCGGCGCCGCCGCGGCCGCCTCCGGCCGACCTCGACGAGGTCTGATCGCATCGCCGCCAAGGCGCGCGACAACACCCGCTCCATCGGCGTCGCGGTTTCGGCCGGCTCCATCCCCGAAACCGGCGAGCCGCACCTTCGAGCTCGCCGACGACGAGATCGAGATCGGCATGGGCGCCCACGGCGAGCCGGGCGTCGTCCGCCAGAAGATGACTGCCGGCCGACGCCGCTGGCCGACCAGATGCTCTCGACTTCTCCTCAAGACCTGCCCTTCGCGCGCGGCGACGAAGTGTCGCGTGCTCTGCAACAATCTCGGCTCCACGACCATGATGGAGCTGCTGATCGTCAACCGGCGCGTTCACAAGGTCTTGGGCGAGGCCGGCTCGCGTGCACGAGACCGTCATCGGCAACTACCTGACCTGCCAGGAGATGGCCGGCTTCTCCATCACCCTTATGAAGCTCGACGACGAGCTGGCCCGGTTCTGGACGTCCCGGCCGATCCTTCGCCTTCAAGGAGGTCTGACCGATGGGCTCAGCGAACCTCGGCGTCGACGCCACCCGCGACATGCTGGTCGCACGTCGCTCACGCGCATGGTGGCGAGCACTCGACTACCTCACCGACCGTCGACCGCGCCATTGGCGACGGCGACCACGGCCTCGGCATGCAGCACGGCTTCAGGCGGTGCGGAAGCAATGCCTGCCCGCCGCAGAAGCCGCATGAGACGGTGGTCAAGGTGCTGCACGGCGTGGCGAGTCGCTGCTCATATGATAGGCGGGGCCTCCGGCGCCATCTTCGGCACGTTCTGTTACCGCGGCGGGGCCGCCTCGCTGCAGGACGCGACCTCCTTCGACGCGGCGGGGCTTGCCCGCTTCCTGGCCGATCGGGCTCGCGGCGGTGCAGGCGCGCGGCGGGGCGAAGCCGGGCGAGAAGACCATGATCGACGCGCTCGAGCCCGCGGCGCGGAAAGCCCGGCGAGCGAGCCGGCGACCCGCTCTCCGAGGCGCTGTCCGGCGCCGCCGAGGCCGCGAGACTGGGGCTCGAGGGACGAAGGACATGATCGCCAGCACCGGCAAGGCGAAGACGCTCGGCGAGCGCTCGAAGGGCCACCCCGACCCGGGCGCCGCCTCCATGCACCTCATCCTGAAGCTCATGGCCGAGTTCACGCCGGGTGCGTCGCTGCCCGCCGCGGGGGCGTGAACGGGAGGCAGACCTGGATCGGCACCGGCTGGAAGATGAACATAGTCCGCGGCCGAGGCGCGCAAGCCTACCTCGCCACGCGATTGCGCGCCGAGCTGGGGGAGGCGCGCCCGGGCCGCCAATCGTCTTCGTGGTCCCGCCCTTCACGCGCGCTCCGGCGAGGTCGCGCAGGCCGCCGGCGACCGGCCGCTGCTGGTCGGCGCCCAGAACATGCACTGGGCGGAGCGGGGCGCCTTACCGGCGAAATCTCGGCCGGCCATGCTGGCGGACTGCCGGCGTCCACCTGGTCGAGCTGGGCCATTCGGAGCGGCGCGCCGATGTTCGGCGAGACCGACGCCGCGGTCAACCGCAAGGTGCTGGCGGCGCTCGGCCACGGGCTCATGCCGCTCGTCTGCGTCGGCGAGACGGCCGAGGAGAAGGCGCTCGGGGCGGCGCGGGAGACGGTGGCGCGGCAGGTGAAAATGGCGCTCCACGGCGTTCCGCGCGAGCGCGCAGCGGAGGTCCTCGTGGCCTACGAGCCGGTGTGGGCCATCGGCACCGCCGGGACCCCCGCGGAGCCGCGCCACGTGAGCGAGATCCACGCCGCCATCCGCGAGGCCGCCCGCGACCTCTTCGGCCACCCGGGCGCCGACGCCCTGTGCGTGCTCTACGGAGGCAGCGTCGACCTCTCGAACGCGCCCGCCCTGCTCGCCGCACCGGAGGTGGACGGCCTCTTCGTGGGCCGCACGGCGTGGCGGGCGGAGGGACTGCTGGGCCTGGTGCGGCTCGCCGAGGCGTACCTCGGACGGGCGGCCACTTGATCTTCGTGGTCGGGCGCCCCTCGTGCGCTCATCCAACGTGTAGGGGGGAGTGCAGTGACTCGATTCTGATGAAGGAGGAGTTGTGAAGAGATTGCTGACGTGTGCCCTCGCCGCGCTGTTCCTGGTGCCGCTCTCGGCCCAGGCCCAGAAGAAGGAGTCGTACCGCTTCGTCATGGTGCCGAAGGTCGTTCACCCCTGGTTCGACCTCGTGAACCAGGGCGCCCAGCTGGCCGCCAAGAACATCGAGCAGGTGACCGGCTCGAAGGTCACCATCGAGTACCGGGCACCCCAGAAGGCCGACGTGGTCGAGCAGAACCAGATCCTCGAGCGGGCCATCGCCACCAAGCCCGACGGCATCACCATGGATCTCCTCGACGAGAAGGCGAACAAGGCGGTGATCGAGGAGGCCCTGAAGCAGGGCATCGTGGTCACCATCTTCGACTCCGAGGCGCCGGAGGGGATGTTCCTCACCCAGGTGGGCAACGACTTCTGCGAGCAGGCGCAGATCGCCTCCAGGCGGCTGGTGGAGATCCTGGGAGGCAAGGGCGAGGTGGCGATCATGATGGGCGTGCCCACCGCGCCGAACCACAAGATCCGGGCCGACTGCCACGAGAAGCTGTTCGCGCAGCACCCCGGCATCAAGCTCGTGGCCAAGGGCATCGACAACGACGACATCGAGACCGCGCAGAAGCAGGCCGCGGCCATCATGCAGGCGCACCCGAACCTCGCCGGCTGGGTGGCCTGCGACGCGGCCGGTCCCATCGGCGTCGGGATCGCCATCAAGGAGGCGAACAAGGTCGGCAAGGTGAAGATGGTGGGCCTCGACGACCTGCCGCAGATGATTCGAGCTCATCCGCGACGGCGTGGCCGACTCCTCCTCCTCCACCAAGCCCCGCACCCAGGGTTACTGGGCGGTCATGGCGATGTGGCAGCAGAAGATGGGCGTGCACCTCGTGCCGAAGCGCATCGACACCGGCATCGCGGTGATCACCAAGGAGATGGCGAAGGACTACAAGGGCTTCTAGCCCTCACGGCCGCGGGAGGGGCCGGACGGGGCAGGTCCCCGCCCGGCCTTTCTCGCACCCCGGCCCGTACGAGGTGACGGCGTGCCCTTCCTCGAGGTGCGTGGCATCCGCAAGGAGTTCCCCGGGGTGGTGGCCCTCGACCGGGTGAGCCTCTCGATCGAGCTCGGCCGGGTCCACGTCCTGGCCGGCGAGAACGGCGCCGGGAAGTCGACCCTGGTGAAGATCCTCACCGGCGTGGACCGGCCGGATGCGGGCGAGGTCCTCATCGGCGGGCGCAACGCCGTCGAGGAGCCCGCCCTCTTCGACGACATCGGCTACGTACCTCAGGAGCTGAACCTGTTCCCCCACATGACGGTGGCGGAGAACCTGTTCATGCCGTTCAGCAAGTCCGGGGTGGCCGGAGCGTTCCTCGACGCCGCGGCGCTCGACCGCGAGGCGCAGCGCTACATCGACCGCTTCAAGATCGAGGCCAGGCCGCGCCAGCTGGTGAAGGACATCGCCGTCTCGGATCAGCAGCTCCTGCAGATCGCGCGCGCCTTCACCCACCGGCGATTGAAGGTGCTCATCCTCGACGAGCCCACCAGCGCTCTCACCGACCGCGAGGTGCAGCGCCTCTTCGGCATCGTGCGGGAGCTGCGCGACACCGATCACGCGGTGGTCTTCATCTCCCACAAGCTCGAGGAGCTCTACGCCCTGGGGGACGACGTCACCGTCCTGCGCAACGGCGAGGAGGTGGGCGAGGGGAAGCTCAGCGAGGTGAGCGAGGCGGAGCTCATCCGGATGATGTCGGGCAAGGAGCTGAAGCTCGACGCGGTGTTCCGGCCGTCGCGTCCGCCGGGCCGGCTCATCCTGGAGGTGGAGGGACTCTCCGGCGCGCGGTTCACGGACGTCTCGTTCACCCTGCGCGAGGGCGAGATCCTCGGCTTCGCTGGCCTGGTGGGGGCCGGACGCTCCGAGGTGATGCAGACGCTCTTCGGCTACCTGAAGCCCCGGGCCGGCCGGGTCCGCCTCGACGGCGAGCCCTGGAAGCTCGCGGACACCAGCCACGCCGTCCGCCACGGCATGCTCTACCTCTCGGAGTCGCGCAAGGAGCACGGGATCCTGCCCATGCTGAGCGTCCGGGAGAACATCGCCATCTCGGTGCTCGGCGACACGGTGCGCGCCGGGTTCATCTCCGACGCGCGGGAGAGCGACATCGTCTCGAGGGTGGTGGCCACCTACCAGATCAAGACCTCGTCGCTGGCGAAGAAGATCATGTTCCTCTCCGGCGGAAACCAGCAGAAGGCGATCATCGGTCGCGCCATGGCCTGCCGGCCGAAGGTGCTCATCTTCGACGAGCCGACCAAGGGCATCGACGTCGGCACCAAGATCGACATCTACGCCATCATGCAGGGGCTGGCGGAGAAGGGGGTGGGCATCATCCTCGTCTCCTCGGAGATGAACGAGATCTTCAAGTGCGCGAGCAGGATCGTGACCATGTACCACGGGCGAGTCAACGGTGAGTTTGTGGCCGAGGCCACCGGGCAGCACGACATCCTCGGCGCCATCATCGGGGCGCGGGGCGCCCCAGCCAGCGAGGAGCCCAGGGCATGAGCTCGGAAGCGAACGCAGCCGTGAAGTCCTCGGCGGGCCGGCGCTGGTCCGGGCTGCTCTCCAACCAGCTCGCGGGCGTGTTCGCCGCGCTGGTCGTCATCTTCGTCATCTCGTCGTTCCTCTCGCCCTACTTCCTCACCCCCTTCAACCTGCTCATCATCGCCAGGGCGCTCGCCTTCGTGGGGATGGTCACCATCGCGCAGGCGCTCCTCATGATCATGGGCGAGCTCGACCTGTCCCTGGGTGCCATCGGCGGGCTGTGCGGCGTGCTGGGTGGGATCCTGATGGTCCAGCTCGGCCTGAACCCCTTCCTCTCCTTCCTGGTGTGCCTGCTCTTCGGGATGCTGTTCGGGCTGGTGAACGGCCTCCTGGTGACGACCCTGTCCTTGAATTCGCTGGTGGTCACCATCGGCATGGCCGGCGTCTACAGCGGCCTCAACCTCGTCGTCACCAGGGGCCTCGCCATCACCGGCATCCCCGACAGCATCGGGTTCCTCGGCAAGGGCGTGTACCTCGGCGTGCCCATGCCTTTCGTGGTGATGATGATCCTGCTCGTGGTGCTCGCCGTGATGATGCGGAAGACGCCGGTGGGCCGGTACATCTACGCCATCGGCAACAGCACCTCCGCCGCCAAGATGCTGGGGATCCCGGTGAACCGCATCCGGATGCTGGCCTTCACCATCGCCGGGTTCTGCGCCTCCCTGGCCGGCATGCTGATGGTGGCGCGGCTCGGCACCGCCCAGCCCTCCATCGGCGAGATCTGGGTGATGCCCTCCATCGCCGGTGCGGTCATCGGCGGGGTGGCGACCACCGGGGGGGTCGGCTCGCTCACCGGCGCCATCATCGGCGCGGCCATCATCGGCGTCATCCAGAACATCATCGTCATCTTCGGAGTGTCGCCTTACTGGCAGTCCGTGGTGAGCGGCGCCATCGTGGTGCTCGCCATCTCCTTCGACTCCATCTCCCGCCGCTATCTGAAGAAGGAGCAGTAGGCCGGTCTCGCGCGGGCGCGCGTCGTCGGCCCCGTTGGGGCGGGCACCGTGCCCGCGTAACCTGGATAGTTCCGGTCCGTAACTGGTGGGCAAGGGCGCGGTGGTCGGGAGGTCTTCCCGGTCCCCGCTGCCCCCGACCTGGAGCCCACCGTGAACGCCCGCCTCTTCGCTGCCGTCGCGCTCTCATCCCTCGCCTTCGGCGCCTCGGCGGAGGAGCTCCGCGTCGACCCGGAGGCCGGCAACAGCACCTTCACCGCCGTCTTCGACGCGAAGCTGGGCGAGCGCATCACCGCCCAGTCGTCGTCGGTGGACTGCAAGGTCGACTGGAACGCAGCGTCGGGCCTGGCCTCCGGCACCTGCTCGGTCCCGCTCACCTCCATCAAGGTGGACAACGAGGACACCAAGACCGACCACTTCCGGCAGTGGGCCACGAACAAGAAGTCCGATCCCGAGGCGTGCAGCATCGTGGCCCGCTTCGACGGCGTGAAGCTGGGAAAGCTCGCCGCCGAGACGCCGGCGCCCTTCACCGCCGCGGTGCCCTTCACCGTCTGCGGGCGCGAGCCGGTGGACGGCCGCAAGGAGAAGGTGCGCGGCACGGCCCTCCTCTTCCCGGCCGGAAGCTACGGAAAGACCAGCGTCATCCGCGTCCGCGCGACCGTCGACGGGTTCGACCGCGACGCCTACCACGTCGGTCCGAAGTACACCGACGGTTGGCTCGCCCGCGTGCAGTCGCTGGCCAAGGTCGTGGCCGACGAGGGCACCATCGAGCTCAGCCTCTTCGCGCGTGACGTGCAGTGAAGTGCAGTGCGTATCCACGCAGTCCCACCAGACGCAGCTCGACCCGAGGAGCGAACACATGATCCGTGAAGCCGTGAAGGGTGCCGCCGTCGCCGCCGCCGTCTGCTCGCTGTTCGCCGCCGGCGCTGGCCGCGCCACCGACAAGATGGAGAAGCCGAAGATGGCCACCAGCGCCGTGCAGTGCGCCGGCATCAACGCCTGCAAGGGCCAGGGCTCCTGCGCCGGGGCCGACAACGCCTGCAAGGCCCAGAACGCCTGCAAGGGCCACGGCTGGGTGGAGACCGCCAGCGCCAAGGCGTGTACCGACCAGGGCGGCAAGGTCGTGAAGGGCTGAGCAGGCCCCCTCTCGAAGCGCGGGGGCGGACGCTGGCGCCGTCCTGGCCACGTCCGCCGCGAGGTCGTGAAGGGCGGACCGCTGGCGCCCCCCTCTCCCTCCGAGGGAGAGGGGGGAGGGGGGGTGAGGGTGGCATTCCGAGGTAACCTTCTCGCCTCGAATGCGTAGACCGGAAGGTGACACCGAGGAGGAGCTCATGACCGCCTACGTGGAGGGCGATGCCGCTGCATTCGAGGCCCTCTTCCGGCGGGTGCTGCCGGCGCTGCGTGCCTTCCTCTCCCGGTACGGCGCGAGCAGGGCGGCCACGGACGACCTCCTGCAGGCGACGCTCCTGAAGGTGCACGCAGCGCGCGGGAGCTGGCGGCGGGGAGAGCGGCTCCGGCCCTGGCTCTTCACGGTGGCGGCGCGGGTGCGCATCGACGAGCACCGGCGCCAGGAGCGCGCGATGGAGGAGCCGCTGCCGGAGCGCGAAGGCGGGCAGGGCGTGGCCACGGCCGTCGAGGCGGAGGGAGCCCCGTCGGCCGAGGCGGGCCTCATCGCGCACGAGCGCGGTGGCCGGGTTCGCGCGGCGCTCGAGGCGCTGCCCGAGGCGCAGCGGGAGGTGGTGCGCCTCCACCGCTTCGAGGGCCTGAGCTTCGCCGAGATCGGCGCGGCGCTCGGCATCACCGAGGGTGCGGCCAAGCTCCGGGCCTTTCGCGCCTACGAGCGCCTGCGCGAGGCCCTCGCCGACCTGGTGAAGGAGGCGACGTGAACGCGCAGTGCACCCGGCTCCGCGAGGAGGCCCCTGCGCTCGTGGCGCTCGCCCCCGGACACCCGCAGCGCTCCGCCGCCGAGGCGCACGCGCGCGGGTGCCTCGGCTGTGCGCAGGCGCTGCGCGAGGCGACGGCGCTGCACGAGCTCCTGGGCGAGGTGCAGGCTGGTGAGCGTGGGCCACGCGACGGCTCCGGCCCTCCCGATGTGGTGGAGCCCATCGCCACGATCGGCGCCGCAGCCCTCATCGCGCGCCAGCTCCGCGGCGAGGGGCGCAGGCGCGCCTGGGCGGGCTCGGGCGCGGTGGCGGTGGTGGTGGCCCTCCTCCTCGCCACGGCGAGACACCCCTCGCGCGACGCTGGCGACCTCGCCCTCGCGACCCTCCTCGCGGTGGGTGCCCTCCTCGCCGCGGCCTTCTCACGCCGATGGAAGACTCTCGCCGCCGGGGCGGCCGCGGCCCTCGCGCTCGCCGTGGCCGTCGCGAGCGGTCACGACGCGGCGCTCGCGCCGCTCCAGGGAGTCGAGTGCCTGCTCACCGAGCTCGTCGCCGCCGGGGTGGTGCTGGGGGCGGTGGCGCTCACGCTCCGGCGCAGCGCCACCCGGCTCGGTGCCTCGGCGGTGGCCACGGCCGCGGCCGGAGCGCTGGCCGGCGCCGCGGCGCTCCAGCTCGCCTGTCCGGTGACGAGCGGGCTCCCGCACCAGCTCGTCTTTCACCTGGGGGGTGTGCTGGTGGCGGCAGCCGGAGGACTCCTTCTGGGAGGAGCGCTGCGGCGGCGAACGGCAGCCTGAGCGCCCTCCGCTTCACAGCGCGGAGCTTGCCATCGAGGTGATCGACACCTGGAGCTGCCGCTCCACCGACAGCACGCTCGCCTCGGGCACCTCGCGGAAGCCGTTCGGTTGGCGCAGCAGGGTGGCGAGGCACACCGCCTTCACCTGCCGGTGGGCGCGCAGGCGCGGGTCGCTGTCGGGGGTGGCGAGCCCGAGCTCCTCGCGCGGGCAGGGAATGATGCCCTCGAGGAGCGCGCAGTGAAGCGGACGCCCGCGGCGCACCGCCGCCATCACCCGGCCATTCGTCACCACCAGGTTCAGCACGCTCGGGCGGGTGGCACCGGCCGCGCGACACCACGCGTCGAGGTCGTGCACCGTGTGCGCGAGTGCCTGCGCGACGAGTCGCGCCTCGACGTCGGGGTCGTCGAGGTGGCCCGTCTCGCGCAGGTACTTCAGGAAGAGCATGAAGACGTGCTCGCTGTCGGTGTCGCCCTCCACCTGGCGGCGCAGGAAGTCGGGCAAGCTCGCGACGAGCGGAGCCTTCACCTCGCGGAAGGCCTCCACCGTGCCGTCGTGGGCGAAGAGCCAGCGCCGGAACCGGAAGGGGTGGGTGTTCTCGTCCTTCTGCGCACCCACCGTGGCGTGGCGGGCGTGGACCAGCAGCGCCTCGCTGTCGACCGCACCGGCGAGCTGGGTGAGGGTGAAGGTGGCCGGCGCACCGCTCGGCCGCTTGCCGAGGAGCACATCGTTACCGTGGTAGTACCCGAAGCCGTACGCATCGGGCAGGCGCTCCCCCTCGCGGAGCGCAACGTGCTCCTCCAGACGCCGCACCTGGCAGCGCAGGAGGTTGGGATCCGTCTGGACCACTGCGAACAGCACTCCCATCGCTTTCGTCGCTCCCCCGGCGGGTCCAAAAGCCCGCCCTCTCCTCTATAATAAACCTCATGAGCGACGACATCGCCGTGGGGATCGACCTCGGCACGAGCTACAGCTGTGTCGCCTCGATCGCAGGACGGCACGCCGCAGGTGATCCCCAACGAATGGGGGGAGCGCACCCACGCCTCGGTGGTGAGCTTCCTCCCCGAAGGGAGCGTGCTCGTCGGCAACGACGCCAAGAAGAACATCATCACCAACGCCGAGAGCACCGTGTACTCGGCGAAGCGCCTCATCGGCCGCTTCTTCTTCTCGGACGAGGTGAAGAAGGCGCAGGCGGTGATGCCCTACGGCATCGTCGAGGGCCCGAACAACGCGGTCCGCATCCAGGTGGCGGGCCGCACCTTCGCCATCCCCGAGATCTCGGCGCTGGTGCTGAAGGAGATGAAGGCGGTGGCCGAGACGGCGCTCGGCCGCGAGGTGCGCAAGGCGGTCGTCACCTGCCCCGCCTACTTCAACGACAACCAGCGCCAGGCCACCCGCGACGCCGGCCGCATCGCCGGCCTGGAGGTGCTGCGCATCATCAACGAGCCGACGGCGGCGGCCCTGGCCTACGGCTTCGGCAAGGACATCCACCAGAAGCTGTGCGTCTACGACCTCGGCGGCGGCACCTTCGACGTCTCCATCCTGGAGATCGGCCACGACGTCTTCGAGGTGCTCTCCACCGCCGGCGACACCTACCTGGGCGGCGACGACTTCGACGACCGCATCATGACCTGGCTCGCCGAGCGACTTCCTGAAGCAGCACCAGATCGACCTGCGGCACAACAAGTTCTGCCTGCAGATGCTGAAGGAGGCGAGCGAGCGGGCCAAGATCGACGTGGGCCGGGACGGGACCGCACGCATCCACGTGCCGGCCATCTGCCAGACCCCCGAGGGCGAGGTGCTCGACGCTCCAGGCCACCCTCGACACCGAGACCTTCAACCCGATGGTGATGGACCTCGTGCAGCGCACCTTCAAGGTGTGCGACGAGGCGCTGCAGTCGGCTCGCCTCACCGCCGCCGACATCGACGCGGTCATCCTGGTGGGGGGCCCGACGCGGCTGCCCATCATCCGCAACTCAGCGTGCGCCACTACTTCCAGCGCGAGCCGATGAGCGGCATCGACCCGGACGAGGTGGTGGCGCTCGGCGCCAGCATCCAGGCCGCCGCCCTGCTCGACGAGGGCGCCGCCGCCACCGGCCAGGCGAGCTACCTGCTCGACGTGACCCCGCTCTCCCTGCGGGTGGGCACGGTGGGCGGCCTCACCGACCTCATCATCGACAAGAACACCCCCATCCCCATCGAGAAGACGAAGACCTTCACCACCAGCCGCGACGGCCAGGAGCGGGTGAAGATCCGCGTCTACCAGGGCGAGTCGAGCCGGTCGGAGGGGTGCGAGCTCCTCGGCGAGTTCGAGTTCTCCGGCTTCCGCATCGGCTACCGCGGCGAGGTGCAAGATCCAGGTCACCTTCGAGATCGACTCGAACGGCATCGTCCACGTCTCGGCCGCCGACCCCGAGACGGGGAAGCGCGCCTCCACCACCATCCACCTCTCCTCCGGGCTCTCGGAGGAGGATCTCGCCGCCGCCCGCGCCAAGAACGCAGGCGCGGCGCTGGCGCAGCGTCCCGGAGCGGAGGCCTGACCGATGGAGGTGGAGCTCATCCTCCTCATCGAGGAGCGGGCCGCAGCGCTCGACGGCCTCGACTACTTCGAGGTGCTGGGGCTCCCGCGCACCGCCGGCAGCGCCGAGGTGAAGGCGGCCTATTACCGGGAGTCACGGACCTTCCACCCCGACCGCTTCGCCGCGCTGCCGGCGCCCGAGCTGCGCGAGCTGGTGCAGAAGATCTACCGCCGGGTGAACGAGGCCTACACCGTGCTCCGCGACGAGGTGCGCCGGCCGCGCTACCTCGCCGACGTCTCCGGCCCGGACCGCGCGAGGAAGCTGCGCTTCACCGAGGCCGAGGAGTCGGCGCTGCAGGACGAGCAGAAGCGCCGCGCCGAGGAGCAGCTCGGCCAGACCCCCAACGGCCGCAAGCTCTACGCGGCGGCGCTGAAGGACGTGGAGGCGAAGCGCTGGGACGCCGCCGCGCGCGCCCTGCAGGCGGCCCTCATGTACGAGCCCGCCAACGCCCGCTTCAAGGAGCTGCTCCAGCAGGTCGAGCGCTCGCGGCCGAAGAGCGACGCGTTCAAGATCAAGTAGCCGCCCTGGCGCGCGCTCCGCCAGCTCGCGGCGCGCGCGGCTTCGCGGCGCCGCCTCCACCCCCGAACCACGGCATCACAGCGCCACCGACGGCGCCCGCTTCACCAGCGAGAAGGCGCTGTGTGCGCGCGCCAGCGAGGCGAGGTCGCTCCGGGTGGGGTCGAGGGTGACCTTGCCGAAGTGCACGGGCTTCCCCCAGGCGGCCAGGGCCGAGATGAGGATCCACAGCACGAAGGCGGTCTGCGCGGCGCCGAGGAGGGCCCCCAGACCGCGGTCGACGCCGCCCTTCTCGCGCTCCTCGCCGAAGAGCATCGAAGCCAGCCCGCCGAGCACGATGCGCGCGAGGAGCGCGCAGGCGACGAAGGCGATGACGCTCCCGATGGGCTCGGCGGCGAAGGCCGGCACCCTTCCGTGCAGCGCCGCCGCCACCCAGGGACCGGCGAAGCGCGCGCCGAGCCAGCCCCCCGCCACCGCGCCGAGCCGGAGGAGGTGGGGGCGTGCACCCTGCAACGCGCCCGCGGCCGCGCCCAGCACCACGACGACGAGGCTCACCTGGTCGAGGCTCATCGAAGCCTTCTCACCCGCTCGCCAGCATCCAGCCGATGAGCTTGTAGAGCAGCCGCGCCCCCACGTTGGCGTCCCAGCCGCCGCCGTCGGGTCCCGGCGCCACCTCCACCAGGTCGAAGCCGGCGATGCGCCGGCCGCTTCGCGCGAGCCCGCCGAGGAGCGACGACGCCTGCTGGAAGGAGAGGCCGCCCGGCACCGGGGTGCCGGTGTGCGGGCAGAGCGAGGGGTCGAGGCCGTCGATGTCGAAGGTGACGTACACCTCGCGCGGCAGCTCCTCCACGATGCGCCGCACCTGCGAGGCCCAGCCCTCGCCCTCGAAGCGCGCCTCGCAGAGCGCCGCATCGCCGAAGGAGACGATGCGGCCGCGGGAGGCCTCCAGGTAGGCGAGCTCGCCGTCGGAGACGTCGCGAATCCCCACCTGGACGAGCCGCGCCACCCCGGGCACCTGCTCCATCACGTTGTGGAGCACCGAGGCGTGGCTCCGCTCGAACCCCTCGTAGGCCACCCGCAGGTCGGCGTGCGCGTCGATGTGCAAGAGCCCCAGCCCGGGATGGGCGCGCGCGTGGGCGGCGATGGCGCCGAACGCCACCGCGTGGTCGCCGCCCAGCACCCCCACCCTTTTCCCGGCCCGGAGGAGGCGGGTGGTCTCGTCCTCCACCCAGGCGTCCACCTCGGCCGAGGCGCGGTTCACCTCGCGAAGCGGCGGCAAGCAGCGCCGCGTGGTCGCCCACCCCGCCCGCCTCGATGATCGGCCTCGCCGCCTCCCGCGCGCGCGCCGAGAGCCCCGCGATGTGCCCGGGGAGGGGCAGCATGTGGAGGCCCGCAGCGTAGGGCCGGCCAGTCTCCAGGTCGCGCAGGTCCACCTGGTGGCTCGCCTCGAGGATGGCCGAAGGTCCCCGCGAGGCGCCCCCGCCGTAGGAGGTGGTGGCCTCGAACGGCACCGGCAGCACCACCACCCGCGCCTCGTCCTCGCGGTGGGGCAGCCCGAAGAGGCCGGAGCCCGGGAGGGCCGCGGCGGAGGGGTCGAAGGGGGACAAGGGTCTTGCTCCGAGAGGGTGGCGTTCAGGCCCGGCCGCGCCAGGGCGGCACAGCGGGACGCTCACCCCCGTATCACGGCCGGCCGCGGGGAGAAATGCTCAGGAAATCACCTTCTGCGGCAACCTCCCGAGGAACCCCACCTGCCCCTGCGCGTCGGGAGCGAGCACCAGCTCGGCGATGGTGGTCTCCCGGAAGACCGTCAGCATCGCCTCCTGGCCGCGCCCCCACACCCGGGCGGCGGTGCACCAGCCGGAGCGCCCGCAGGGGTCCTCGTGGTCGAGGCACTCGTTGATGGCCACCGGCCCCTCCACCGCCTCGATCACCTCGAGGAAGCTGATCTCCGAGGGCGACCGGGCCAGCGCATACCCCCCGTGCGGGCCGCGGGTCGAGCGCACCAGCCCGCGATCGACCAGGGTCTTCAGGATCTTGGCGAGGAAGTCCTCCGGGATGAGCATGAGCCGCGCCACCTCGCGGAAGGGCACCACGCTCTCGGGCCGGATGGACGAGAGGAAGATCATGGCGCGGATGCCGTAGTCGATCTTCCTGGAAATGCGCAGGACGTGCTGCATGCCACTCTCCGCTGGGTCGAGCAGGGCGCGTCTCGCGCGAAGCAATGCCTGGCTCGCCCGCTCGGGAGACGAGGACAGGAGAAGTCATGATACTACGGGCGCGTGGGGAGGCGACAGATACCGAGGAACACCCCGATGCACATCGACCTCCACAGCCACTCCCTCGCCTCGGACGGCCAGTACCCGGCGGACGAGGTGGCGGCGCGGATGGCCGCCGCCGGGGTGACGGTGTGGGCGCTCACCGACCACGATGCCGTCACCGCGCTCGCCGCCGGCGCCGAGGCTGCGGCGAAGCGGGGGCTCCGCTTCGTCCCCGGCATCGAGCTCTCGGTGCAGCACGGCCGCCGCGAGATCCACCTCCTCGGCCACTTCGTCGACGTGGCGAGCGCCCCCCTTCGCGCCTTCGAGGAGCTCCTCGCCGAGAAGCGGCGCGCCCGCATGGGCGAGATCGTGCACAAGCTGGCCGCACTGGGGGTGGCGCTCCTCCCCGAGGAGATCGAGCGCTTCAGCGGGGGCAAGATGCTGGGGCGGCCGCACGTCGCCCGCGCCATGGTGGAGCGGGGCATCGTCTGCACCGTGCGCGAAGCCTTCGACCGCTTCCTCGGGGAGGGGCAGCCCGCCTTCGTGGGCCGCTACCGGCTCGGCGCGCGCGAGGCCATCGCCCTCGTGCACGGCGCCGGCGGCACCGCCACCCTGGCCCACCCCGGCGTGAACCGGGTGGAGCGCGGCGAGGTGGAGGAGCTCGCCGGCTGGGGGCTCGACGGGGTCGAGGTGGACCACCCCGACCACAACCCCTCGGTGCGCGAGAAGTACGCGCGGGTGGCGAGGGACACGGAGCTCGTACCCACCGCCGGCTCGGACTTCCACGGCGAGGCGGTGAACCCCGACCGCCGGCCGGGCGAGGTGTCGATGACGCCCGAGGCGCTGGCCCGGCTGGAGGCGCGGAGGGGCTGAGCGCCGCGCGCGGGGGTGGCCGCCACGGTGAACCTGCGGCGAACTCAGCCCCTCATGCCCCACACCCTCCTCACCGTCCCCCCAGCCATGGCCGCCTTCGCGAACGGCCCTGAGGCCGGGCTGCCGTCGTGGCTCCGGCGCCTCCGCGGCGGTCCGGGGCGCCCCGCGTTCATCGGGTGCGACCCGCCGGGCGAGCGGCTCGGCTCGGGCGGCGGCACGGTGAACGTGCTCTTCGAGGCGTGGCAGGCCGACGTGCGGGCGGGGAAGGCGGAGGGGCTCGAGGCGTGGCTCGGCGGCTCGCAGAAGCTCGTCCTCCACGCGGGGGGCGAGAGCCGTCGCCTCCCGGCCTATGCGGCCGTCGGCAAGGCCTTCATGCCGCTGCCGGCGGTGGACGGCCTGCGCCCGCGCCTCCCCGACCAGGTGCTCGCAGACTTCCAGCTCCCCACCTACGAGGAGACGCTGGCCGAGGCGGGGCCGGGGGTGGCGGCCCTCGTCACCTCGGGTGACGTCTGGCTCGACTTCGACGCCACCGAGATCCCGGCGGTGGGCGCCGACCTCGCCGGCATCGGCATGCAGGTGGCGCCCGAGGTGGCGCAGCACTTCGGGGTCTTCTTCGTCGCGCGCGACCCCCGGGCCCGCGGTGGCGAGCGGCCCATCGCCTTCTTCCGGCAGAAGCCCTCGCCGGCCGAGATTGGGCGCGAGCTCGCCCGGAACGACGCCTTCGTCGACACCGGCATGTGGCTCCTCAGCGCGGCGGCGCTGCGCTTCCTCTTCCGCCGCTGCGGCTGGGACGAGGCGGCGGGCCGCTTCGACACGCCGAGCGGCCACCCTCGCCACCTCGACCTCTACACCGAGGTGGGCTGCGCGCTCGGCACCGGGGCCAAGGCCCCGCGGGCCCTGCGCGCAGCCGGCTTCGACGCGCTCCGGGTGAGCGTCATCCCGCTCGAGGCCGCTCGCTTTCACCACCTGGGCTCGAGCCGGCAGCTCCTCGAGTCGATGGCCCAGGTGCAGTGGCGCTCCTTCACCCCGCGCCGCTCGCTCCAGATCGGCGCCTCACCGGGCGCCTTCCTCGCCGCCGAGCGCGACCCGACCTGGGTGGAGGGCAGCTCGCCGTCGCGGGCGAGTCGCGCCCGTGCGCCTCGCCGGCCTGAACCTCCTCACCGGCCTCCCCCTGGGGGCGAGCATTCGCCAGCTCGCCCCGGGGGTCTGCCTCGACGTGGCACCGCTCCGCGAGGGCGCCCTGCCGTCGGGCGCGGGCCGCGACGGGGCTTCACCCTCGGGCGAGGCCCTTCTCCGGCAGCCCGCGGGCCGCCTCTTCGTCGTCCGGCCCTACCACCTCGACGACCCCGGCCGCGGCGTGCCGGCCACCGCCACCCTCTGCGGCCAGCCGGCCTCGCTCTGGCTCTCCCGGCGCGGGCTCGCCGAACCCGCGAAGGGGAGGCGGGCGGCCGGCGCCATCGACGTGTTCGACCTGCCCCTCTACCCGGTCCTTCCGGCCGAGGAGGTGACCCAGGAGCTCCTCGACTGGTTCTTCGCCGAGGAGCCCTCGGCCGAGGTGACGGCCCGCCTGGCCCTGCGCCCGCGCCTCGCCGCCAGCGCCATCCCCGGTGCCATCGACCTCGCGCGCTACTTCGCCCAGCGCCGGGCCGGCCTCGAGGAGAGTCTGCGCGCCGCCTTCGAGGCCTGCGCCGCCTCCGGCGATGCGGCGGTGCTCGACCAGGACTTCGCCGCCCTTCAGGCCTTCTGCCGCTCCGAGGCTCCGGGGCTCTCGCGCTGGCTCCTCCGCGAGGCCGATCGCCTCCTCACCGCCCTCACCCGGCCCGAGCACCAGTCGCGCCTCGCCATGCTCCTCGCCGGCCTCACCCGCGGGAAGCGCAGCGCGGCCTGGTCGAGGGACGGCTTCGTCCGCCTGCAGGCGGCCATGGTCTCGGGGAGCCAGCTCGCCAAGGTGAGCCCCCGCCTGGTTCTCAAGGAGGACCACATCGTGTGGGGCCGGAGCCCCGTGCGGCTCGACCTCGCCGGCGGCTGGACCGACACCCCGCCCTTCTGCCTGGAGGCAGGCGGCACCGTGCTCAACGTGGCGGTGCTCCTCAACGGGCAACCGCCCATCCAGGTGTTCGTGCGGCCCACACCCGAGCCGGTGCTGCGGCTGCGCTCCATCGACCTCGGCTCGGCCGAGGAGATCGCCACCTACGAGGAGCTGGCCGACTATCGGAACCCGCGCGGCCACTTCAGCCTGGCCCGGGCGGCGCTGGCGCTCTCCGGTTTCCACCCGGAGTTCGTGGCCGGCAAGCCCTTCCGCTCGCTGCGCGCCCAGCTCCAGGCCTTCGGCAGCGGCCTCGAGCTGTCGCTCCTCAGCGCCGTACCCAAGGGCTCGGGCCTCGGCACCTCCTCCATCCTGGGCGCCACGCTCCTCGGGGCCATCCACCGCGCCTGCGGGCTCGCCTGGGACGACTTCGAGCTGTACGACCGGGTGCTCGGCGTGGAGCAGCTCCTCACCACCGGCGGCGGCTGGCAGGACCAGGCCGGCGCGCTCTTCCCCGCCCTGAAGCTCATCGAGACGCGAGCAGGCCCGAGCCAGACCCCCACCGTGCGCTACCTCCCCGAGCCGCTCCTCGCCGACAACGTCAACCGGAGCCTGCTCCTCTACTACACGGGCATCACCCGGGTGGCGAAGGGCATCCTTCAGGAGATCGTCGAGGACATGTTCCTCGGGCGCGCCCGCACCCTGCGCACGCTGGAATCGATCCGGAAGAACGCCTGGCGACTCTATCAGGGCGTGCAGCTCGGCGACGGGCGCGCCCTGCGCCGGTGCATCGCGCGCTCCTGGCGGCTCAACAAGCAGCTCGATGCCGGCACCAGCACGGACGAGATCGAGCGCATCATCGCGGCGTGCGGCGACGACCTCGCGGCGTGCAAGCTGCTCGGCGCCGGTGGCGGAGGCTACATGCTCCTCTGCGCCCACGGCGCCGAGGCCGGGCTGCGCATCCGCCAGCGCCTCGAGCAGGAGCCGCCCAACGCCAGGGCCCGCTTCATCGACTTCTCGGTGGCCGCGCACGGGCTACAGGTCACCGTGAGCTGATGCTCTTGCCTCCGCCGCACGCGCCGCCCGATGACGCGGCGCACCGCCTCCAGGTCGCCTATCCTCCCCCGGCTCGGTGTGCTATCGGATTCGGGAGTTCACGTCCGGATGGCCACTCGGCGTTCCCGCCCGGTGCCAGCTCCTCCGGAAATGGTGACGAGGGTCCGGGGGGGCCTGTTCTTGAACAGCGATCGCCGCCGTCTCGAAGTCGGTTCATTTCCGCGGTCGAGCTACCCTGGGAAGACCCGGGTCACCGCGCAGCATTCTGCTCGCTCGCCGGAGCGCCCTGAGGGGCAGACCTGACCACCATGGTGACCGCCGAGCTTGCCTTTCTCCTCGCGCTCGCCACCTCGTTGGCGCTGACGCCGCTCGTGCGACTCGCCGCCTTCCGCTTCGGCGTGCTCGACCATGCGCTCTCGTCGCGCAAGATCCACGGCCGGCCCGTTCCGCGCCTCGGCGGCGTGGCCATCGTGGCCGCGTTCTACGCGCCGCTGGCCGGGCTGGCGCTGGTGCGGCTGGGCGGCGACCGCTACCTCTTCGCCGACCACCGCCGCACGCTGGCGCTCCTCCTGGGCGCAGCGGTGATGGCGGCGATGGGGCTCTACGACGACCTGCGCGGCTCCTCGGCCTGGCTCAAGTTCGCCGTCCAGTTCGCCGTGGCCGCGTTCGCCTGGTCGATGGGCTTCCGGGTGGAGAGCATCGCCAACCCGTTCGGGGCCCCCCTCGCGCTCGGCGCGCTCAGCCTGCCCTTCACCATGCTGTGGGTGGCCGGGGTCACCAACGCCCTCAACCTCATCGACGGGCTCGACGGGCTCGCCGGCGGGGTGGCGCTCTCCGCGGTGGTGGTCACCTTCGCCTCGGCGGTGAGCCACGGCGACCCGCTCATGTCGCTCTTCGCGGCCTGCCTGGCGGGGAGCATCCTCGGGCTTCCTGCGCTTCAACTTCCACCCTGCGTCGATCTTCATGGGCGACGCGGGGAGCATGTTCCTCGGCTACGTGCTCGCCGTCACCTCCATCGCCGCGAGCGCCAAGGGCTCTGCCGCGGTGGCGCTGGTGGTGCCCATCGTCGCGCTGGCCCTCCCCATCGCCGACACGCTGCTGGCGCTGGGCCGCCGCTGGCTGCGCGGCTCGCCGCTCTTCCTGGCCGACCGCGGGCACATCCATCACAAGCTCCTGGCGCTGGGGCTCACCCAGCGGCAGGTGGCGCTCCTGCTCTACGGCGTCTGCGTGATGCTGGGCATGGCCGCGGTCGCCCTGGGGAGCTCGAGCGGCGTGAAGGCCGCCGCGGTGCTGGCCGGGGTGGCCGTGCTCGGCCTCTTCGGGCTGCGCCGGCTCGGCTACCTCCGCCTCCGTTCCCTCCGCCGGGTGCTCGAGATCCGCCGCCGCAACGTGTCCCTTCGCGCCCACATGGGAGACATCACGGCGCGGCTCCGGCGATCGGCCGAGATGGCCGAGGTGTGGGAGTCGGTGAGGCGCGCCAAGCGCGAGCTCGGCGCCGCCGCGGTGAGCCTGCGCTTCTCGCACGGGCTACGAGAGCGGCTGTCCGCACCAGCAGCACTACCACTGGCAGCGCCCGGATGCGGCGGGCCTCGCGCTCGAGCCGACGCAGCACAGCCTCCTCGTCGAGCGGCCGGGCGACGTCCTCGAGCTGGGCTGGCGCCCGGGGCAGGTGCTCGACCGCGACACCGAGCAGGTGGTGGAGCTGCTCTGTCGCCAGGTGCAAGCGGCGGTGGAGCGCCTCGAGCGCCGGAGCCGCGGCCTCGAGCTCACGCAGCGCGCTCCGGCCAACGGGACCCCGGGCACCGCCATCGTCGACCGCGTGGCGTGAGGGGGGGCGCCTCGCCCTCGGCTCGCGGCGCCTACCTCAGCATCGCCAGCGATCGCTGGGTCCAGTCGATGAGCGGCGACCACCACACCCCGAAGGCCAGCACCGCAACCGAGAAGGCGCCCAGCATCACCTGGTAGCCGGCGCGGGGGGCGATGGCGCGGGTCGTCTCGGGGTCGTCGAGGAACATGGCGCGGAGGATGCGCGCGTAGTAGCCGAGCGCCACCGCGGTGTTGAGCGCCCCCACCACCGCCAGCACCGCGTACCAGAAGCCGTCCGGACCGAGCGCCCGCTCCACCACCGCGTAGAAGATGTACCACTTGCCGGTGAAGCCGGCGGTGGGCGGGAGGCCGGTGAGCGCCACGAGGAAGATGGCGAAGGCGATGGCGGTGAAGGGCTGCCGCCGCGCCAGCCCGCGGCAGGCGTCCACCGTCTCGGCGCCGGTGCCCTCGGCCACCGCGATCACCACCAGGAAGGCCCCCAGGTTCATGACCAGGTAGATGGCGAGGTACACCATCACGCCCTGCGCCCCGATGGCGGAGGCCGCCGAGAGGCCCATGAGCAGGTAGCCGGCGTGGGCGATCGAGGAGTAGGCGAGGAGGCGCTTCAGGTTCGTCTGCCCCAGCGCCGAGAGGTTCCCCAGCGTCATGGTGACCGCCGAGAGGAGGCCGAGCAGCGCCGGCCAGGGCAGGCCGCCGAGCGCGGTGGCGAACCCGTCGCCGTCGGCCGGAGAGGCGAGCGCGCCGAGGAAGAGCCGGAGCGCCACCGCGAAGCCGGCCGCCTTGGGCCCCACCGAGAGGAAGGCGGTGAAGGGGGTGGGGGCGCCCTCGTACACGTCGGGGCTCCACATGTGCCAGGGGACGCTGGCGATCTTGTACCCCACGCCGGAGGAGACGAAGACCAGCGCCACCACCAGGGCGAGCTTCACCGGCCAGGTGCCGGAGCCCCCCGCGGTGAGCGAGGCCAGCTTGCCGGCGAAGGCGCGCACGTCGGCCGTGCCGAGGAGGCCGTAGAGCCAGCTCATGCCGAAGAGCATCACCCCCGAGGCCACCGCACCGTAGAGCACGTACTTGAGGCCCGCCTCCGAGGCCCGCCGATCGCCCTTGCGCAGGCCGGCGAGCACGTAGCTCACCATCGAGACGAGCTCGATCGACATGTAGATGGTGAGGAGGTTGGTGGCCGAGGCCATGAGGAACATGCCCAGCACCACCGCGAGGAGGAGCCCGTACACCTCGCCCACCCGGGCGTCGGGGTAGTCGCCGCCCTGGCCGATGATGAGGACGGTGAGCAGCGCGGCGGCGAGGAAGAGCCACTTGAAGAAGGTGGCGAAGGCGTCGGTGGCGAGGAGACCGTTGAAGAGCGGCGCGCTCCCCGCCGGCTGGTAGGCGAGGAAGAGGCCGGCCACCGCGACGGCGAGCAGCGCCGCGCCGGTGAGCAGCGTGCGGCGTCGGGCGGCGCGGCGCCAGGCCACGTCGAGGAGGAAGAGCGCCACCGCACCGAGCGTGAGCGCGCTCTCCGGCCGAAAGCTGGCCAGGCTCCGGAGGTTGTCCTGGATGAGGGCGTCCATGACTTACAGTCGCACCGTCTGGACCAGGGCGGCGAGGGTGGCGCTCGTCACCCTGAGGATGGCCTGGGGGTACACGCCCAGCACGAGCGCGATGGCGGCCAGCGGGTAGAGGGTGAGCCGCTCGCGCCAGGCGAGGTCGGGGAGCCCCCGGTACGCCTCCTTGAGCGGCCCGAGGAAGGCGCGGTGGATGGTCCACAGGTAGTACGCGGCGGTGATGACCACGCTCACCGAGGCCACGATCACCCAGCCCATGTACACCGGGAAGGCGCCGGCGAAGACCATGAACTCGGAGATGAAGCCGCAGAGGCCGGGCAGGCCCAGCGAGGCGAAGAAGGCGAGGCCGACCAGCGTGGTGTACTCGGGGAGCTGCTGGGCGAGGCCGCCGAAGCGGGCGATCTCGCGGTGGTGCGCGCGGTCGTAGATGACGCCCACCACGAGGAAGAGCATGCCGCTCATGATGCCGTGGGTGAAGAGGTTCAGGACCGCGCCGGACATGGCGGTGGGCGTGAGCGCCGCCATGCCGAGCAGGGTGAAGCCCATGTGGGAGACCGACGAGTAGGCGATGAGCCTCTTGAGATCCGTCTGCGCCAGGCAGACGAAGGCGGCGTAGACGATGTTCACCACCCCGAAGACGGCGATGGCGTCGGCGGCCCAGCGCGCCGCGTCGGGCAGGATGGGGAAGCAGAAGCGCAGGATGCCGTAGGGGCCCATCTTGAGGAGCACGCCGGCCAGGATCACCGAGATGGGCGTGGGCGCCTCCACGTGCGCGTCGGGCAGCCAGGTGTGGAAGGGGAACATCGGGATCTTGATGGCGAAGCCGATGAAGAGCGCCACGAAGACGATCTTGCTGAAGGCCACCCCCAGCACCGGCACCGCCGAGGCGAAGCGCCCGGCCTGCCCCTGCGCCGCGAGCGCGAGCAGGTCGAAGGTGTGGGTGGTGGCGGTGCCGTCGGCGAGCGTGCCTCCGGCGCTGGCGTAGTAGAGGCCGATGATGGCGAGCAGCATCAGCACCGAGCCGGCCAGCGTGTAGAGGAAGAACTTGATGGCCGCGTACTGCCGCCGGGCGCCGCCCCAGATGCCGATGAGGAAGTACATCGGCAGGAGCATCACCTCCCAGAAGACGTAGAAGAGGAACATGTCGAGGGCGACGAAGGTGCCCATCATCCCCGTCTGCAGGAGGAGCAGGAGGGCCATGTAGCCGGGCACCATCCGCACCGAGAAGTGGCGCGGGTGCTCCGGGTCCTCGTCGCGCTCGGCGTACCCCTCCTCCATCCCGGCCAGCGTGCGGAGCTTCGCGCCCGACCACCAGGGCATGGAGGCGATGGTGGCGACGAAGGAGATGAGGCCGGAGAGCAGCACCATGGAGATGGAGAGGCCGTCCACCCCCACGAACCACTCCACGTTGAAGGCGCGGATCCACACCGCCCGCGACACGAGCTGCACGCCGGAGGCCTTGCCCGCCACCGCCAGCCCCGCGACGTTCGGGTCGTAGAGCGCCCAGGCGGCCACCGCGGCGGCGAGCGAGAGGAGGCTCGCCACGAGCGCCACCGCCCGCGAGGCCTGCGCCAGGGTGCGCTTCCCGAGGCGGAGCGCCCAGCCCACCATGGCGAGGAGGATGATGATCGCGCTGCCGGCGAGCGGCGCGAAGGTGGCCCAGGCGAGGACGGTGTCGGGTCGGAACATGGCAGCCTTTCACGGCGGGCGGGGGCTCTCCCCGCCGCGAGATCAACGGATGAGGAAGTCGAGGAGGATGAGCACCAGGCCGCCGGCCAGGGCGCCGTAGAGGTAGGTCTGCACCCGGCCGGTCTGGAGCATGCGGAGCGCCCGGCCGCTCCGGCCGGCCAGGGTGGCGACGCCGTTCACCGCCCCGTCGATGAACACCCGGTCGATGAAGGCGTCGATCCCGGCGAAGCCGCGGGTCGCCACCGCCGCCGCGTTCACCATGGCGTCGAGGACCCGCCCGTCGAACCAGGCGAGGAGCCGCGAGAGGCCGAGGGTGCCGCGCACCACCGTCGCCCCGTAGAGCTCGTCGACGTAGTACTTGTCGTAGACCACCTGCCAGGCGCGGACGAAGCGCGCCTGCAAGCGGGCCGGCAGCTCGCTCCGGCCATTCCGGTAGAGGAAGAGCGCGCCGAGCCACCCCAGCACCGCCGCCCCCACGCCGAGCGCCTGGAACGAGAGCTCGAGCCCGTGGCTCGCCTCGCGGAAGGGCACCTCGGCGGTGAGCGACGGCGCGAGCCACCGCTCGAGGAGCGGCTCGTGACCGGTCCAGGCCATGGGGAGGCCGAGGAGCGAGGTCGAGCACCGCCCCGGCGGCGAGCGCCACCAGCACCCAGGTGATGGTGCGCGGCGACTCGTGCGGGCGGTGCACCTCGAGCGGCGAGGAGACGTCGGGGGCGAGGTGGGCGTCGTGGTGGCCCACCGGGTCGGCGTGGTGCGGGGTGGCCGTCGCCGCGTGCGGGTCCTCGCCGTGCTCGTGCGCGTGCCCCCGCCCGCCGCGCCAGCTCCCGGTGAAGGTCATGTAGTAGCTGCGGAACATGTAGAAGCTGGTGAGGACCGCGGCGGTGATCCCTATCGCCCAGATGGCGTGCCCGAGCCAGGGGGTGGGCAGGCCGAAGAGGGTGAGGTGACTCGAGGTGAACGCCTTCCAGAGGATCTCGTCCTTCGAGTAGAAGCCGCTCGCGAAGGGAAAGCCGGCGATGGCGCAGCAGGCCACGAGGTAGGTGGCGCGGGTCACCGGCATGTAGCGGGCGAGCCCGCCCAGGCGGCGCATGTCCTGCTCGTGGTGGCAGCCGAGGATCACCGAGCCGGCGCCGAGGAAGAGGGCCGCCTTGAAGAAGGCGTGCGTGACGAGGTGGTAGGCGCCGGCCCAGTAGCTCCCCACCCCCACCCCGATGAACATGAAGCCGAGCTGAGAGACGGTGGAGTAGGCGAGCACCTTCTTGATGTCGTACTGGAAGAGGCCGATGGAGGCGGCGAAGATGGCGGTGAGCGTGCCCACCACCGCCACCCAGGCCATGGCCGAGGGCGAGAGCGCGAAGAGGAAGCCGAGCCGCGCCACCAGGTACACGCCGGCGGTCACCATGGTGGCGGCGTGGATGAGGGCCGACACCGGGGTGGGCCCGGCCATGGCGTCGGGCAGCCAGACGTGGAGCGGGAGCTGGGCGCTCTTGCCCATGGCGCCGACGAAGAGGAGCACGCAGATGAGGGCGAGGAGGGCGAAGGGCCCGAGGTGCTGCCCCTGGAGCCGCTCCGCGACGCCGGTCGACTCCATCACCACCTGGTCGCGCAGCTCGCGCCAGTTGAGGGTGGGACCCACCGTGATGTCTCGGTGCCCGGCCTGATCGGCGCCGGCCGGCCTCGCCGCCGCGGCCTCACCCCCGGCGGGCGAGGCGGTGGAGAGCGCGGTCTCGGCGGCGAGCGGCTCGAGGCGCGGCTGGCCCAGCCGGCCATCGGCCGCCCAGACGCCGCCCAGGCTCCAGAAGAGCAGGAGCAGCCCGGCCAGGAAGCCGAAGTCGCCGATGCGGTTCACCACGAAGGCCTTCATCCCGGCCGCGGCCTTCTCACGCTCGGTGTAGTAGTAGCCGATGAGGCCCCAGCTGCAGAGGCCCACCCCCTCCCAGCCGAAGAAGAGCAGGGCCAGGTTGTCGCCCATCACCAGGAGGAGCATCGCGACGATGAAGAATTCGAGCCAGGTGAAGAAGCGCCAGTAGGCGCGCGCCGCGTCGTCCCACATGTACCCGATGGAGAAGACGTGGATGAGGGTGCCGACGCCGGTGACGACGAGGACCATCATCATCGACAGCGGGTCGAGCGCGAGGCCGAAGTCGACCTTCAGCGCACCCACCTCGAACATGTTCCAGAGCGAGGCCTCGAGGAGGCGCTGGCCGGCGGGGAGCCGCACCATCGTGACGAACGCCGCCACCGCCAGGGCGAACGTCGCGGCCATGGTGGCGACCGCCACCTGGTGCACGCGCGCCTTCTTGCCCTCGCGCTCCCAGCGCCAGCCGAGGGCGAGGTTCGCGAGCGTGCCGAGGAGCGGGAGGAGCGGGATGAGCCAGAGCCAGCGGGCGGAGGAGAAGGCGAGAGGGACGAGCGCGGCGCTGTGCTCCATGGCTAGTCCCGGATCCTGTCGCTGGCGCGGACGTCGATGGACCGGAAGGTCTGGAGGACGGCGAGGACGATGGCGAGGCCCACCGCCGCCTCGGCCACCGCCAGCACGATGACGAAGAGCGCGAAGGCCTGACCTCCGAGCCCGCCCGTGACGTAGCCGGCCGATGGCGACGAAGTTCACGTTGGCGGCGTTGAGGATGAGCTCCACGCCCATCAGCACCCCCACCGCGTTGCGGCGGGTGGCCACCGTGAAGAGCCCGAGCGCGAAGAGCAGCGCGCCGAGGACGAGGTAGTGGGAGAGCCCTACGTGGAGCATGCTTTCACCAGGGGTGATTCGGCCGTGGGGTGGAGCTCGGGCGAGGGTGAGATCGGGTTCAGGTGCGCGGCTCGTCGTCCGCCTTCAGCTCCTTGCGGGCGATGACCACCGCGCCCGACCAGGGTGGCGAGCAGCACCAGCGAGGCGAGCTCGAAGGGGAGGAGGCAGCTGGTGAGGAAGAGCGTCGCCGATCGCGCCGTGGTGGGCTCGGGGCTGGCGAGCGCGGCCCGCTCCGGCGGGCGGCCGCCACCGCCACCACCAGCAGGACGGGGGTGAGCACGGCGAGGAGGCCGGCGCCGGCCTTGAGCCCGGCGGTCGGGTTCGAGGAATCGCCTCGCCGATGCGCCGGGTGAGCATCACCGCGAAGAGCACCAGCACGACCACGCCGCCCATGTAGACGAGGAGCTGGGTGACGGCGAGGAAGTCCGCCCCCAGCAAGGCGTAGAGGGCGCCGGCTCCGGTGAGGGCGGCGAGCAGCCCCAGCGCGCTGTAGAGGATGCTGCGCGAGAAGGCGACCGCCGCCGCGCCACCCAGGGTGACGGCCGCGAAGAGGTAGAAGAGCAGGTCGGCGAGGTTCATCGCTTGGCGGGCTCGGGGGGGAGGTACTCGGGGCCGGCGGCGTCCCAGGGCCGCTCGGCGAGCTTCTGGCGCACCAGCGAGCCGAGCGGCGCCCGCGGGAAGTAGGGGGCGCCCTTCGCCACCTTGTACACGGGGAAGGGGTGCTCGGGGTCGGCCCAGCGCAGGGTGAGGTTCCGCACCGAGGTCTGCGACCCCTCGAACTCGCGCGTGTGCTGGATGGCGCCGGTGGGGCAGGGCTCCACGCACAGGCCGCAGAACATGCACTTCGCCTCGTCGATGTCGAACTGCGCCACCATGCGCTGCTTGGGGTTCTGCGCGTCCTTCTCCAGCGCGATCTTGATGCAGTCGATGGGGCAGGCCCGCTCGCAGGCCTGGCAGCCGGTGCAGATGGTGGCGTCCACCTCGAGGAAGCCGCGGTAGCGGGGCGGCAGCGTGTCGCGCACCGGCAGCGGCGTGCGGTCGGGGTACTGCGTGGTGACGGGGCGCCGGAGCAGGTACGACAGCGTGATGGAGAGGCCGTGCCAGAACGACTGGGCGGTCTCCTTCACGTTGCCGAAGTAGGTGGGTTCTTCTTTCATGGGCCGCCGAGATCCCGGGTGGCGCTACCAGTTCGTGAGGTCCACGCGGTCGCCGTGGACCGCCCGGATGTTTCGCAGGACGCGCGCCGCGAAGAGGAGGAGCACCACCAGCCAGAGGGCGGTGAGGGCGTAGCCGCTCACCTCCTCCAGCACCGGCGCGGCCCTCGCGGCGAGCATCCACAGCAGGGTGAAGCCGAAGCAGGCGAAGGCGCCGGGCACGAGGTACTTCCAGCAGAGCGCCATGAGCTGGTCGACCCGGATGCGCGGCAGGGTCCAGCGCAGCCACACCACCACGTTGCAGAGGGTGGCGGTCTTCACCGCGAACACCACCATGGAGAGGGCGTTCCACCCGTACCAGGCGAGGGAGGGCAGGATGGCCTCGCCGCGGAGGGCGTCGATGGCCTCCGCGCTCGATGCCCGGCACCTGCCACCCGCCGAGGAAGAGCGTGACGGAGACGGCGGAGATGACCCAGAGGTTGCCCCACTCGGCGAGGAAGAAGAGGGCGAAGCGGAAGCCCGAGTACTCGGAGAGGTAGCCCGCCACCAGCTCCGACTCGGCCTCGGGCAGGTCGAAGGGGGTGCGGTTCGATTCGGCGAGCTGGCTCGTGAAGAGGATGAACAGGGCCAGCGCCGCCGCCGGGTTCCGGAAGGCGAACCACTCCCAGGGGAGGCCGCCCTGGGCGCGGATGATGCCCTGCAAGGAGAGTGTGCCGGCCATGAGCACCGGCACGAAGATGGCGAGGCCGGCCGGGATCTCGTAGGAGACCACCTGCGCCGCCGAGCGGAAGCCGCCGAAGAGCGACCACTTGGAGTTGGAGGACCAGCCGGCGAGCAGGATGCCGATCACCGAGAGCGCGGTGACCGCCATCACGTAGAAGATGCCGGTGTCGAGGTTGGTGGCGGCGATGGAGTGGCCGAAGGGCAGGACCACGAAGGTGAGCGCGAAGCCGCTGAGCACGAAGTAGGGCGCCGCGCGGAAGAGGACCGCGTCGGCCTCGGCCGGCACGAGGTCCTCCTTGAGGAGCAGCTTCACCGCGTCGGCAATCCACACGAAGAAGCCGCCGAAGCCGGCGCGGTTCGGGCCGATGCGGCTCTGGATGCGGCCGGCCACCCGCCGCTCCCACCAGGAGATGACGCCCGAGAAGGCGGCGCCGAAGCTCACCGTGAGGAGCGCGAGCACGAAGAGCGCCAGGACGTAGTGCCAGGGCCAGCCGGGCAGCGCCTCCACCCCGAGCCCCTCGCGCAGCACGGCGTCGAGCACGGCCGGGCGCAGCAGCGGGGTGAGGAGGAGCAGGCCGCCGAAGAGCGCGCCGGGGATGCCCACCGCGGCGGCCAGGGTGACGGCCACGAGCTGGCGGGGCGAGAGCTGGGGCAGGCGCCACAGGGTGCGCCGCGCGGTGGTGGTCATCGGTCGATCTCCGGCGCGACCACGTCGAGCGAGGCGATGAGCGCGACGAGGTCGGCGATCATCAGGCCGGGCGACAGGTCCTCCACGATGCCCATGGCCATGAAGCTGCCGGTGCGCGCGTGCAGCCGGTACGCCCTGTCGTTGCCGTCCGACACCACGTAGTAGGCCATCTCGCCCCGGGCCGACTCGACCCGCGAGAGCACCTCGCCCGGCGGCGGCTTGGGCTTGCGCGCCACCTTGGCGGTGATGAGCCCCTCGGGCAGGGTGGCGAGCGCCTGCCGCACGATGAGGGCCGACTGGCCCATCTCCTGGACCCGCACGTAGTAACGGTCGAAGGCGTCGCCCACCGCGCCGGCCTGGCCGCGGCCCAGCGGCACCTCGAACGGAAGCTGGGGTAGGCGCCGTACGGCACGTCGCGGCGGAGGTCCCAGTCGACGCCCGAGCCGCGCAGGTTGGGACCGACGAGGCCGTAGTCGATGGCCTTCGCCCGGCTGATCACCGCCACGCCCCCGAGCCGCCGCATGTAGATGGTGTTGAAGGAGAGGAGGCGGTCCCACTCCGGGAGCACGCTCTCGAAGTGGTCGAGGAAGGCGAGCACGCGCTCCGTCCAGCCCTCCGGCAGGTCGTAGGCCACGCCGCCGATGCGGTGGTAGTTGTAGGTGAGCCTCCCGCCGCACAGCGCCTCGATGAGGTCGTTCACCGCCTCGCGCTCGCGCAGCGCGTGCACGAGCGGCGTCGTCGCGCCGATGTCGGTGGCCATGGTGCCCACCGCCACCAGGTGGCTGGCGATCCGGCACAGCTCGCAGGAGATGGCGCGCAGCCACTGGGCGCGGGGCGGCGCCTCGACCCCGAGCAGCCGCTCCACCGCCAGCGCATACCCCTCGTTGGCGAACATGGCCGCCACGTAGTCGATGCGGTCGGTGTAGGGCATGTAGCCCGGCCAGGTGACCTTCTCGGCGATCTTCTCCAGCGAGCGGTGCAGGTAGCCCACGTCGGGCACCGCGCGCCGCATCACCTCGCCGTCGGTGTCCACCAGGAAGTTGATGACCCCGTGGGTGGAGGGGTGCTGCGGGCCGAAGTTGAGGAGCATCTCCTCGCCGGAGTCGCCCATGCGCCGCAGGATGAGCTTTTCCATCTACGCGCTCTCGCTCGGCTCGGAGGCCGGGGTCGCCGCCGGGGCCGCCGCCGGGGCGGGGGGTGGGCGGAGCCGCCGCCGCCGGAGCCGGGGGGGGAAGGGGCGGCGGCCTGAGCGCCCGCTTCGCCTCGTCGAGCCGGCGCAGCTCCACGAGCGGGTTCTCGCGCTCGTTGGAGATGCCGTGCCAGCCGCCCGCCTCCTGGTAATCCTTGCGGAGCGGGAAGCCCTCCCAGTCGTCGGGGAGGAGCAGGCGGCGCAGGTCGGGGTGCCCGGTGAAGGCGATGCCGAACATGTCGTAGCACTCGCGCTCGAGCCAGACCGCCGCCTTCCAGACGCCCGACACCGAGGGCAGGATCGGTGAATCGCGCCCGGTCGCCACCTTCAGCACGATCCCGTGCCGGTGGTTGTAGGAGAAGAGGTGGTAGACCACCTCCAGCTCGCCCCGGCCCGGCCAGTCGACGGCGGTGAGGTCGTCGAGGTGGTCGAGGTCGAGCCCGGGGGTGGTGCGGAGGAAGCGGCACGCCTCCACGATGCGGTCGGCCTTCACCACCGCGAAGGGGTCGACCTTGGGCTCGGAGAGCGGACCCACCGCCTCGCCCAGCGCCTCGGCGAGGCGGCCGTGGAGCTCCTGCGGGGTCACCCGGCCTCCGGCCCCGCCGAGGGTGCGCTCGCGGGGAGGCGGTCGCGCCAGCGCTCGTGCCACTTCTCCCGGCGAACGAGCTCCTGCAGCTTGAGGAAGCCCTCGGTGAGCGCCTCCGGCCTGGGCGGGCAGCCCGGGATGTAGACGTCGACCGGGACGATCTTGTCGACGCCCTTGCACACCGAGTAGGCGAGCTGGAAGAGCCCTCCGCAGTTGGCGCAGGAGCCCATCGAGACGACGTAGCGCGGCTCGGCCATCTGGTCGTAGAGGAGCCGGGTGCGCTCGGCCATCTTGTAGGTGAGGGTGCCGGCCACGATCATGAAGTCGGACTGGCGCGGGCTCGCCCGGAAGACCGCGCCGAAGCGGTCGAGGTCGGCGCGCGGACCGCCGGTCTGCATGAGCTCGATGCCGCAGCAGGCGAGCCCGAAGAGGAGGTAGTGCAAGGACTGGGTGCGGGCGAGGGCGATGAGCTTGTCGAGCTGGCTCGTGTTCGAGAGCATCACCTCGCCGCCCATCCCTGCGTCCATGCTGTCGGCCCGGCTCATGTCTGCGCCCCCCCTCGAACCTGGCTCGCCCAGCGCGAGACCGGCGAGGCCTCCTTCACTTCCAGAGCCCGCGAATCGCTGCCCGGCGGGCGGCCAGGGCACCACCGTGCTCGCGGCGAGCCGTCCGTCACGCAGCGCGTCCGGACGACTTCTCGGGCCCCTCCGGCGTCGCGACCGGCGCCCTCGGCGGAGGCTCGACCACCGCGAGCCGCTTCACCCAGGCGAGGTCGCCGTGCACCCACACCCACACCAGGCCCACCACCAGGATGAGGGTGAAGACGACGAGCTCGCCGAGCGCGAGGAATCCGGAGGCGGCGCCGCGCGCCACCCACGCCCTGTAGACGGCCACCACCGGAAAGGTGAGGGCCACGTCGACCTCGAAGACCACGAAGACCAGCGCGATGAGGTAGAAGCGCGGGTTGAAGTTCATCCAGGCGCGGCCGATGGGCTTCTCGCCGCACTCGTAGATGCTGGCCTTGGCAGGGTCGGGGTGGTTCGGCCGCAGGTAGCGGCCACCGGTGAGGCCGGCCAGGGCGAACCCGACCGCCACCACCGCGAAGACGAGGACTGCGCCGAGGTCGAATTGCACGATGAGCCCGCTCCACGAAACGCGGGGGTGATTACCCCTGCCCCGTCGGCGGTGTCAAGGAGACCTCCGGAGCGCCCGGACGGCCAGAAGCTCGCGAGACCCGGGCCATTTTCGTTTGACTTCGGCGAAACGATGGGTGATTTGAAGGGCGTCCTTATCCCCTGGTCGAGGCACGTCGGATGACGCCGCTCCAGTCCTACTTTCCGCTCGTCGTGGCCCTGGCGATGGCGGTGCTTCTCGCCGTGGTGCTGGTGGGCGCCGCCCGGCTGCTCGGCCCCCGCCGGCCCAGCGCCGTGAAGTCGAGCCCGTTCGAGTGCGGCTCCGACCCCATCGGCGACGCCCGGCAGCGCTTCGGCCTCAAGTTCTACGTCATCGCCCTCCTCTTCATCGTCTTCGACGTCGAGGCGGTCTTCGTCTACCCCTGGGCCGTGCTGCTCCGCGACCTGGGCTGGTCAGGTTACATCTCCATGTCCGTGTTCGCCGTGACGCTCCTCATCGGGCTCGCCTACGTGTGGAAGAAGGGAGCCCTCGAGCTGGAGGGGGGCTAGAGAACAGCCATGGGCAACGGCGTCGACATCGTCCCGGGCATCACCACACGGCGTGAGGAGGCCACCGGCTTTTTCCAGAAGCTCGTCTCGCAGGGGCTGGGCTGGGCGCGAAAGAACTCGCTCTGGCAGTACCCCTTCGTCACCGCCTGCTGCGGCATGGAGTACATGTCGGTGAGCAGCGCGCGCTACGACATCGCCCGCTTCGGCGCCGAGGTGCCGCGCTTCTCGCCGCGCCAGGCCGACATGCTCATGGTGGTGGGGACCATCAACTGCAAGCAGGCGCCGATCCTGAAGCGCGTCTACGAGCAGATGAGCGAGCCGAAGTGGGTGATCGCCTTCGGCGTCTGCGCCAGCTCCGGCGGCTTCTACGACAACTACGCCACCGTGCAGGGCATCGACCGCGTCATCCCGGTCGACATCTACATCCCAGGCTGCCCGCCGCGCCCGGAGCAGGTCCTCGACGGCCTCATCCTGCTGCAGAGGAAGATCCAGGGGCAGGAGCACAAGCTCATCGACAGGTTGAAGGCCCCGGTCCTGGCGGGCGAGCCTCGCCGCCCGGGTGAGCCGGCCCTTCCCTAGACGTGTCGCGAGGACAATGAGGATGTCGAAGGCCGTCATCGAGGCGCTGAGGGCGCGGTTTCCCGAGGAGGTCGGCGACCCCTACGAGGGCGCGGGCGGCGACGACTGCGCCTTCGTCCGCAAGGAGGCCATCGGCCGGGTGTGCCGGTTCCTGAAGGACGAGCCCCGCCTCTGCTTCAACATGGCGCCCTACATCACCGCGGTCGATTACCTGGGCGAGGAGCCGCGCTTCGAGGTGGTCTACAACCTGCTCTCCACCGTGCACAACCACCGGGTTCGACTTCGCGTGAAGGTCGGCGAGGACGACCCGCAGCTCCCCTCGGTCACCTCCGTCTGGCGCGGCGCCGACTGGTTCGAGCGGTACTGCTTCGACATGTACGGCCTGCGCTTCGAGGACCACCCCGACCTGCGCCGGCTGCTCATGTACGACGAGTTCGTGGGGCACCCGCTGCGCAAGGACTACCCGCTCCGTGGCCGGCAACCGCTCGTCCCCGAGCGCGAGGTGAGGGACATCTTCCGCGGGCCGGGCCCGGACGGGCGGGATTGAGCGCCATGGCGATCGAACAGGAGAGGAAGGGCGGTCTCGACGCGCGCGCCACGCCGGGGAGCGCCGGCGCCGGCGAGCCCCCTCACCGCTCGAGGCGGGGGTCTCGGTGCGGGCCGCCGACGGCTCGGGCGCGCTCGACGCGCCCCTTCACGGTCAGCAGATGGTGGTGAACCTCGGCCCCAGCCACCCGGCCATGCACGGGGTCACCCGGGCGGTGGTGGCGCTGGAGGGCGAGACCATCGTCGAGATGAAGCTCGACATCGGCTTCCTCCACCGCGGGTTCGAGAAGAGCTGCGAGAACGTCACCTGGGGGCAGTGCTTCCCCTACACCGACCGGCTCAACTACGTCTCGTCGATCATGAACAACGTCGGCTTCGCGCTGACGGTGGAGAAGCTCTGCAAGCTCGAGGCGCCGCTTCGGGCGAAGTACCTGCGCGTCGTCACCTCCGAGCTGCACCGCATCTGCGACCACCTCACGCTGGTGGCCGCCATGGGGCTCGAGCTCGGGGCGATGACCGTCTTCCTGTACGGCATCGAGGCGCGCGACCTGCTGTGGGACCGGCTCACCGAGCTGTGCGGCGCCCGGCTCACCTCCAACTACGTGCGGCGTGGGCGGCGTCTCGCGCGACGCCCCCGAGGGCTGGGCCGAGAAGGTGCTGCAGAGCCTCGACCGGGTGAAGAGCTGCGCGACGACCATCGACGCGCTGCTCACCCGCAACCGCATCTTCATGGACCGCACCCGCGGCACCGGGGTCATCTCCCGCGCCGACGCCCTCGACTTCGGCTTCACCGGCCCCTGCCTGCGCGCCACCGGCGAGCCCTACGACCTCCGCAAGGCGGCGCCCTACTGCGTCTACGACCGGCTCGACTTCGACATCCCGGTGGGGACGCACGGCGACAACTTCGACCGGTACCTCATGCGCATGGAGGAGATGCGGCAGTCCGACCGCATCGTGCGCCAGTGCTTCGCGCAGATGGAGCCCGGCGCCCGATCATGGTCGACGACTTGCGCTATCGTCCTGCCACCGAAGCCCCTGGTCTACGGCACCATCGAGGGCGTGATGGCGCACTTCAAGCTCGTCATGGAGGGCATCCAGGTGCCCGCCCGGCGAGGCCTACGGCTACACCGAGGCGGCGAACGGCGAGCTGGGCTTCTACGCCGTCTCCGACGGCGGCGGCCGGCCGTAGAAGCTCGGCATCCGCGCGCCCGGGCTGGCCCATGCTGGCGGCCGTCCCCCACATGATGAAGGGCTCGCTCCTCGCCGACCTCGTCCCCACCTACGACAGCATCAACATGATCGGCGGCGAGGTGGAGCAGTAGCGCCGCCTCCACGACGGAGAAGAGAAGGCCCATGGCCGAAGAGAACAAGCCCGCAGCGCCGGCCGCGGCGGCACCGAGGCCCTCCGGCCCCCCTCCGCCGAAGAACCCCGGCTTCGTCACCTGCACCATCGACGGCCGCGAGGTGGTGGTGAAGCCGGGCACCAACGTGATCGAGGCCGCCAGCACGGTCGGGGTCGACATTCCGTACTACTGCTACCACAAGCGGCTCTCCATCGCCGCCAACTGCCGCATGTGCCTGGTGGAGATGTCGAACACGCCGGGCGGCAAGCTCATGCCCGGCTGCCAGATGCCGGTGGCCGAGGGCATCACCGTCCGCACCGACAGCCCGCGCGTGAAGGACCAGCAGCGCGCCACGCTGGAGTTCCTGCTCCTCAACCACCCCGTCGACTGCGCCATCTGCGACCAGGCCGGGGAGTGCAAGCTGCAGGACTACTACATGCGGCACGACCAGAAGCCGTCGCGCCTCGACATGCCCAAGCTGGTGAAGCGCAAGCGGGTGCCGCTCGGGCCGCTCATCACCCTCGACGAGGAGCGCTGCATCCTCTGCACGCGCTGCGTCCGCTTCATGCGCGAGGTGGCGAAGGAGCCGCAGCTCGGCGTCTCCCAGCGCGGCAGCCGCTCCTTCATCACCACCTTCCCCGGCAAGCCCCTCGACTCGAAGTACGCCGGCAACACGGTCGACATCTGTCCGGTGGGGGCGCTCACCAGCTCCGACTTCCGCTTCCGCGGACGCGTCTGGTACATGTCGGCCGCCCGCAGCGTGTGCACCGGCTGTGCGCGCGGTTGCAACGTGCACCTCGACTACCTGAAGGACGCCACCTACCGCTACCGCCCCCGCGAGAACGAGGCCGTCAACGGCGAGTGGATGTGCGACGACGGGCGGCTCTCCTACAAGTACCTGAACGCCCCCCGTGCGCTCCTGGCCCGGGAGGGGAGGGGGGCTGCCCGCCGCGAGGTGCCGCTCCCGGCGGCCACCGCGTCGGCCGCCGCGGCGCTTCGGCCCCACGCCGCCTCCGGCCAGCTCGCCGCGCTCTTCTCGCCGCTCGCCTCGCTGGAGGACCTGCTCGCCGCCGCGGCGGTGGCGAAGGACGGGCTCGGCCTCACCGAGGTCTTCGTGGGCGGTCGGCCCGACGGCTGGCAGGACGACTTCCTGAAGCGCGCCGACGAGAACCCCAACCGGCGCGGCCTGGAGCTGGTCGCCGCGGCCTTCGGGCTCGCCCTGCGCCCCTTCGCCGAGCTCACCGACGCGGTGGCATCGGGGAAGGTCAGGGCGCTCTGGGCGGTGGGGGCCGAGGTGCCGGACGAGGCTGCCGCGGCCTCCTTCTCGCAGCTCGAGGCGCTCGTCTGCCAGGCCTTCGGCGACGCCCCGCTCGCGCGCGAGGCCACCGTGCTCCTGCCGGCGGCGCCCCACAGCGAGTGCGACGGCACCTTCGTGAACTTCGAGGGGAGGGCGCAGCGCTTCGAGCTCGCCTACTGGCCCCGGGGTGAGGCGGCGCCCCACTGGCGGCTCGCGGCGAACCTCGCCGAGGCGCTCGGGCTCTCGCTGCGCTTCAAGAGCGCCCGCGACGTGTGGCAGCAGCTCGGGGGTCGCCTGGCCGAGGCGCTGCCCGGCTTCGAGTGGGACAGCCTCCCCTCCACGCGCCGTCGCCGGAGCCTCGTCCCGCCTCCCGCCGGAACGGTCGACGGCCGCCTCCCCGGCTACCGCGAGCGCGTGCCCACCACCGGCTCGGGCGACACGCGCCTCGACCTCCTGAAGGTCACCTAGCCAGAGGGAACCTGGGAATCCACCATGCGCCGACTCCTCGGGATGGTCCTCTTCGTCCTCGCGATTCCGGTCGCGCTCTCCGTCCTCTCGCGGCTGCTCTACCTCGCCGCGGCCGGCGCCGACGCGCTCGGGGTGGCGGTGGGCCTCCCCCCGACCTACGGCGCGGCCATCGCCAACGTGCTCCTGCTCATGGCCGGGGTGGTGATGACCACCGCCGCCGCGCTCACGGTGGGTGAGCGCAAGTGGTCGGCGATGATCCAGAACCGCATCGGCCCGAACCGCATCAAGCTCTTCGGGTGGTCGATGGGCGGCATCTTCTTCCTCGCCGCCGACGCCCTGAAGATGCTCACCAAGGAGGACATCGAGCCGGCGCAGCGCTCGCGCGTGCTCTACGAGCTCGCGCCCATGGCGGCCTTCGCGCCGGCCTTCGCCCTCTTCGCCGTGGTCCCGGTGGGTCCGCCGGTGGGCGTGGAGATCGCCGGCGCGGTGCACCGGGTGGCGCTGCAGGTGGCGAGCATCGACGCCGGGCTCCTCTTCGTCTTCGGCGCCGCCTCGCTGGCGGTGTACGGCACGGCGATCGCCGGCTGGGCCTCCAACAACAAGCTCGCCATCCTGGGCGGGGTGCGCGCCACCTCGCAGATGATCTCCTACGAGGTGTCGCTCGGCCTCTCGCTGGTGGGCGCCATGATGGCCTTCGGCTCCCTGCGGCTCGAGGAGATGACGGTGGCGCAGGGTCAGCTCCTGTGGGGCGGCCTGCCGGCGCTCGGATTCATCCTCCAGCCGGTGGGCCTGCTCGTCTTCTTCGTCTCCGCCTTCGCCGAGACCAAGCGCGCGCCCTTCGACCTCCCCGAGGGGGAGAGCGAGATCGTCGGCTACTTCGTCGAGTACCCCGGCATGAAGTTCGGGATGATGTTCCTCGCCGAGTTCATCGAGGTGGTGGTGCTGGCGGGCATCACCACCGCCATCTTCTTCGGCGGCTGGCACCCCGTCTTCTTCGAGGGGTGGCTCCGCGCGCACCTCTCCCCCGGCTGGTTCGCCGCGGTGGGGGCGGGCGCCTTCCTCACCAAGGTGCTGGTGCTGTGCTGGCTGCAGCTCGTCATCCGCTGGACGCTGCCGCGCTTCCGCTTCGACCAGATCCAGCAGCTCTGCTGGAAGATGCTGCTGCCCGTCTCGCTGGCGAACGTCTTCGTGACCGGCGCGCTCGTGCTGCTCGACCCGAACTTGGAGCTCCTCGCCGCGGTGGGGCTGGTGGAGCTCGTCGCCCTGGCCGCCGTCACCGCCGTGGCAGGCCGGGGCAAGGCCCCGTCGGCCGGCGTCGTACCCGCCGGTCACGCGGTCACCGCCCACGCTGGCCATTAAGTCAGAAGCTCGAGAGGCCCCGACCGATGCCCTATCAGCTCCCCGACGCCGGCCCCGACCTCCGCGAGCGCCTCTTCTTCCCCGAGGCCTTCCGCGGCATCGGCCTCCTCGCGCGCCAGTTCTTCCGCAACTTCTTCTTCACCCGCCAGAAGGACCCCGACCTCCTCGCGCGCGGCCGAACCCTCTCCCAGAACGCCACCGTCGCCTATCCCGAGGAGCGCATCCCCTATCCGCCCGCTTACCGCGGGATGCACCGGCTGGTGCCCCGCGAGGACGGCAGGCCGCGCTGCGTCGCCTGCTACATGTGCGCCACCATCTGCCCGGCGCAGTGCATCTACATCGAGGCCGGCGAGTACCCCGACGACCCCATCGAGAAGTACCCGGTCAAGTTCGTGATCGACGAGCTGCGCTGCGTGGTGTGCGGCTTCTGCGTGGAGGCGTGCCCCAAGGACGCCATCCGCATGGACACCGGCGAGCACGCGCCGCCCTCGTACACGCGCGAGGCGCAGGTGTGGGACGAGACGAAGCTCCTGCGAGGACCGCCCGTCTCCTACCGCGACGACCCCTGGCTGAAGCGCGGCTCGCCCGCCATCCCGCCGGAGCAGCTCGTGCAGCTCCGCGCCAGGGCGCGCGCCTACCCCGCCACCGCCGGAGACGAGTACGCGCAGACGCCCGGCTTCTCGGTGCGGACGCTGGCCGCCGAGGCCAGGGCGCGCGCCGAGGGCGCCGCAGCGAAGTAGCCGCCGGGTCGCGCCGTCAGGGCGAGGCGGCGTCGCCCGACGCTGCGAGGTGGTGCGTCACCATCCGTATGACCGCCTCCACCTCGAAGGGCTTCTCCAGCCACCCGTCGGCGCCGATCTCCTCCGCCCGGGCCCGGGCGTTCTCGGCCGCCGTCACCACCACGATGGGCGCGGCGCGGCCGTGGCGCGCGCGGAAGGCGCGGGCGAACTCCCAGCCGTTCATGACCGGCATGCGCATGTCGAGCAGGACCACCCCGGGCATGCGCTCGCCCACCCGCGCCAGCGCCTCCAGCCCGTCGCGGGCCGTGCGCACCGCAAAGCCGGCGTCGGTGAGGATCATCTCCATCAGGTCGACGAGGTCGCCGTCGTCGTCGACCACGAGCACGCTGCTCTCTCCGGGCACGGCGCACCTCCCCTTTACCTGCCCACCTCCGCCTCGCGCGCAGCCCGCGGGGCGAGCTCCTTCGGCGGCTGCCCGGCGAGGGGCAGGCTGAAGGCGAAGGTGGAGCCGCGCCCCGCCGCGCTCTCCAGCCACATGCGCCCGCCGTGGCGCGTCACGATCTCCCTGCTCACGTCGAGGGCGCCGCCGAAGGCGCCCGCCTCGTCGAGCGCGGCGGCGGCCTGGAAGGGCGGCGCGAAGACCTGGCCCTGCCGCTCGGGGGGAATGCCCGGCCCGTCGTCGTGGACCTCCACCCGCGCTTCCTCCGATGTCACCTGGAGCGTCGCCAGCACGCGCCCGCCCCTGGGAGAGAAGCGAAGGGCGTTCTCGAGGAGGCGGCCGATCACCTGGCCGAGGCGGATGCGGTCGCCGGTGACGGGGGCGGCGACCGAGCTCACCTCGATCGAGCGGTCGTTCGCATGGGCGCGCAGCGCGGTCGCCACCTCCTCCAGCAGCGCACCGAGGTCGAACGCCTCCTGCTCCAGGTCCGCGCCGCCGAGCCGGAAGCGGGAGAGGTCGAGCAGGGTCTGGGTCATCCGGGTGAGCCGGTCGACCTGCCGCTCGATGACCGCGAGCGCCTCCGGATCGCCCTGCCCCCGGCGGGCCATGAGCTGGGCGTGCGCCTTCACCACCGCCAGCGGGGTGCGGAACTCGTGCGCCGCGGCGGCGATGAACGCCTCGCGCGCCTCCTCGAAGCGGCGCGCGACGCTCCTCTCGCGCAAGGCCTCACCCTCCGTGCGTTGCCAGCTCGTGAGACGGTAGAGCACGAGCGCGGTGATGGCCAGAAAGGCGACGGCCAGGACGAGGAGGAGCGGCCCGCGGGCGGCTGGGGGCACGGCGCGCGAGGTGACGAGCGCCAGCGAGAGGACCCCCCAGGCGAGGCCGAAAGCCAGGAAGCCGAGGGCTATCCTCGGGGGGGTCAGCTCGATGCGCTGCGGACTGGGAAGCGCCATCACCCTCCCTGTGTACGCCCCCGCGAGATTCTCCGTCAGTCGCTCCTACGGGGGGCAGGGGATCCCGGGACCCGATGCGGGGGCGAGCGCAATGCGCACGCCCCCAGCGGGATGGCGGCCCGGGCCCGTGCTATGAGGGATGCGCTTGGGTTGCGAGATCCTCATCGCGGCCGCCGAGGCCAGCGCCGACCACCACGCCGCCCGCGCGCTGGAGGCGCTGCGGCGCCTGCGGCCCGACGTGACCGCCTTCGGCCTGGGCGGGCCGGAGCTCCGCGCCGCCGGGCTCGATGCGCTGCGGCGTACCGAGGAGCTGTCGGTGATGGGCATCGCCGAGGTGCTCCCCAGGATCCCGGTCATCCTCGGCATCCTCCGCCAGCTCGCCGCCGCCGCGGCGGCGCGCCGGCCGGCCCTGGCCCTGCTGGTGGACGCCCCCGACTTCAACCTGCGGCTGGCGAGGAGGCTGCGCCGGGCCGGCGTGCCGGTGGTCTACTACGTTTCACCATCAGTATGGGCCTGGCGCCGCGGCCGCCTCCGCACCATCGCCCGCGTGGTGGAGCGGATGCTCTGCATCCTCCCCTTCGAGGAGCGCTTCTACGCCGGGAGCGGCATCTCGGCGCGCTACGTGGGGCACCCGCTGGCGGAGCGGCCACCTCCGCGGGAGGCCGCGAGCTACCGGGTCGCCCTGGGTCTCGCCCCGGCTCGCACCACCGTGGCCCTCCTGCCGGGCAGCAGGCGCTCCGAGGTGCGCCGCATGCTCCCGCGCATGCTGGCCGCGGCCGAGCTCCTGCGAGGGCGCCACCCCGACGCACAGTTCGTGGTGCCGGTCGCCTCCACCCTCGACGTGGCGCTCTTCGAGCCCGAGCTCGCCCGCCATCCCGGGCTGCCGGTGATGCTCGCCCGGGGCGGCAGCGAGCTCGCGCTCGGGGCGGCCGACGCGGCGCTGGTGAAGAGCGGGACGTCGGTGCTGGAGGCGGCGCTCATGCTGCGACCGATGGTGGTGGTCTACCGGCTCTCCTGGCTCTCCTACCTCGTCGGCAAGGCCCTGGTGCGCCTCACGCACTTCGCGCTGGTGAACCTGCTCGCCGGGCGGACGGTGGTGCCCGAGCTCCTGCAGCGCCAGGCGAGCGCGAGGCGCATGGCCGAGGCGCTGGAGCCGCTCCTCTCCGAAGCGAGCCCGGCCCGGGTGGCGCAGCTCGCCGGGCTCTCCGAGGTGCGCGCCTCGCTCGGCCCGCCCGGCTCGGCCCTGCGCGTGGCCGAGGAGCTGGCCGCCCGCCTCCCGCCGCCCCGCGACTGGCCCGTCCCCGCCGCACCGGAAGCGAAAGAGACCCCATGAACGACCTCGACCCGTCGCGCCCTCCGGATTCGGGCCGGAGCTCGACGCCGGCCGATCCAGGACGGCGAGCGCTGGTCTGTCTCCCCACCTACGACGAGGCCGAGGGGCTCTCCGCCATCGTCTCGGCCATCCTCGAGGAGTGCCCCGAGCTGCAGATCCTCGTCATCGACGACAACTCGCCCGACGGCACCGGCCAGATCGCCGACCGGCTCGCCGCCGCGGATGCGCGGGTGCACGTGCTCCACCGGCCGGGGAAAGAGGGGCTCGGGAAGGCCTACCTCGCCGGCTTCGCCTGGGCGCTCGCGCGACCCTACGGCCTCGTGCTGGAGATGGACGCCGACTTCTCCCACCACCCGAGATACCTGCCGCGGCTCCTCGCGGCAGCCGGTGAGGCCGACCTCGTGCTCGGCTCGCGCTATGCGCCGGGCGGCGGGACGGTGAACTGGGGCCTCGGCCGGAGGCTCCTCTCGCGCGGCGGCTCGCTCTACGCCCGCGCCGTGCTCGGCCTCGGGGTGCGCGACCTCACCGGTGGCTTCAAGTGCTTCCGCCGCGAGGTGCTGGAGGCGATCGACCTCTCCTCCGTGCAGTGCTCCGGCTACGCCTTCCAGATCGAGCTCACCCACCGCGCGGTGAGGCGGGGCTTCCGGGTGGCGGAGGTCCCCATCGTCTTCGAGGATCGGCGGGTGGGCCGCTCGAAGATGTCGCGGAGGATCGTCCTCGAGGCCGTCACCAAGGTGTGGTCCATTCGCGGGCAGGCTGGTGGCGCTGCCCGCCGGGCTCGCCCGTGAAGGAGCACCTCGGCTTCGCCCTGGTGGCGCTCTCCGCCGTGTTCGTGGTGATGGACCCGCTCGGCGCGGTGCCCTTCTTCCTCGCCCTGACGGCGAGCCAGGACGCGGCGAGCCGGCGCGCCACCGCGCGGCGGGCGGCGGTGGCCGCGGCGGCCGTGCTCGGCGGGTTCGCGCTCACCGGCGCGCTCGTCTTCAAGCTCCTCGGCATCAGCATGGGCGCCTTCAAGATCGCCGGCGGGGTGCTGCTCCTCATCATGGCGGTGGACATGCTCCGCACCCGCCCGTCCGAGGCCAGGATCACGCCAGGTGAAATGGAGTCGGGCGCCGGAAGCGAGGACGTGGCCATCGTGCCGCTGGCCATGCCGCTCCTCGCCGGCCCCGGCTCCATCGCCACGGTGGTGGTGCTCATGGGGCGGGCGCGCGAGCACCGCCTGGTCCACGGCGCGCTGGTGCTCGCCGCCATCCTGCTGGTGAGCGCCTCGGCCTACCTCGTCATGGCCGGTGCGGCGCGCGTCGACCGGGTGCTGGGGCGGACCGGGCTCAAGGTGCTGGAGCGCGCCTCGGGCCTCCTGCTCGCCGCCATCGCCATCCAGTTCATGATCGACGGGCTGGGCGAGGCCGTCCCGGCCCTGGCGCGCCTGGCCTCCTGATCCCGCTCGCTGCACGCTGCGTCATCCCGGGCCTCACGGAACGGTGGCGATTGGCGCCGCCTGCTGCGAGAATGACGGCCTCTCGAACGAAGAAGGAGCGGCGATGGGTTCCACCGAGGCGTTTCGCAAGGCACGCGACTTCCTGCTCCAGCACCGCGACGACTATGACGCCGCCTACCGCGGGTTCTCCTGGCCGGTCCTCGACAGCTTCAACTGGGCGCTCGACTGGTTCGACGTGCTCGCCGAGGGCAACGACCGGCTGGCGCTGCACATCGAGGAGGACGACGGCCGCGAGGTGAAGCTCACCTACGCCGAGCTCGCCGAGCGCTCCAACCGCGTGGCGGCCTTCCTGCGGCGGCAGGGCGTCCGGCGCGGGGAGCGGCTGCTCATGATGCTGCCCAACTCCGTGCCCATCTGGGAGACGATGCTGGCGGCCATGAAGCTCGGCGCGGTGATCATCCCCGCCACCTCGCTGCTCACGCCCGAGGACCTCCGCGACCGGCTGCAGCGCGGCCAGGTGAAGCACGTGGTGACCGACGCGGCCGGCGCCGAGAAGCTGCGCGCCATCGGCAACGGCTACTCGCGCACGGTGGTGGGCGAGAAGGTCCCCGGCTGGACGCCCTACGAGCAGGCCTACGCCGAGACGAGTGCCTTCCTCGCCAAGGGCGAGACCTACCCCAACGACCCGGTGCTGCTCTACTTCACCTCGGGTACCACCGCCCGGCCCAAGCTCGTCCTCCACACCCACGCCAGCTATCCGGTGGCGCACCTCTCCACCATGTACTGGCTGGGCGTGCGCGAGGGCGACGTGCACATGAACATCTCCTCGCCCGGCTGGGGGAAGCACGCCTGGTCGAACTTCTTCGCCCCCTTCAACGCCGGGGCCACCGTCTTCGTCCACAACTACGTCCGCTTCAACGCCCGGCGCATCCTGGAGGTGCTGGCGCGCCACGCCATCACCACCATGTGCGCTCCACCGACGGTGTGGCGCTTCCTCATCCTGGAGGACCTGACCGCCCACCGGGTGGCGCTGCGCGAGGCGCTCTCGGCGGGCGAGCCGCTCAACCCGGAGGTGATCGACCGCGTCCACCGGGCATGGGGGGTGGAGATCCGCGACGGCTACGGCCAGACGGAGACCACCTGCCAGATTGGCAACTCCCCCGGCCAGAAGCTGGTGCCCGGCTCCATGGGGCGGCCCATGCCCGGGTTCCGGGTGGCGCTGCTCGACGCCCACGGCAAGGAGGCGCCCGAGGGGGAGATTGCGCTCGCGCTGGAGCCTCGGCCGATGGGCCTCATGGCCGGTTACCTCGACGACCCCGGCCTCACCGCCCATGCCACCCGCGGCGGCTACTACCGCACCGGCGACGTCGCCCGGAAAGACGACGAGGGGTACATCACCTACGTCGGCCGCGCCGACGACGTCTTCAAGAGCGCCGACTACCGCATCAGCCCCTTCGAGCTGGAGAGCGCGCTCATCGAGCACGACGCGGTGGCCGAGGCCGCCTGCGTGCCGAGCCCGGACGCGCTGCGCGGCGTGGTGCCGAAGGCCTTCGTCATCCTGAAGCCGGGGCGGGAGCCCAGCCGCGAGCTGGCCCTCGATCTCCTGCGATTCCTGCGCCGGCGGCTGTCGCCCTACAAGCGCGTGCGCCGGCTGGAGTTCGCGGACCTTCCGAAGACCATCTCCGGGAAGATCCGGCGGGTCGAGCTGCGGCAGGCCGAGCAGGGCCGCGGCGCGGGAGCCGAGCGCCGCCCGCGCGAGTTCTGGGAGGAGGACTTCCCCGAGCTGAAGGAGCCGCGCCCGCACTGACCGCCCGCGGGCGGAGTCACCGGTTCCGCCCCCGCCCCGGCAGGAGCGTGGTGAATCCCCCTCTCTTCCAGGGGAGCGTGGTAGAGAGAAAGGGAGCCCCTGCTTTCACGCCCGGCGCGGCCCGGCGGCCGCTCCGGACGGTGACCTTTCCTCGAGGAGAGATCCCTCCATGCCCAGCACCCGGACGGTCAGGACCTTCTGTATCACCGGCGCCGATGGCTCCGGCAAGACGGCGCTCGTGGAGGCCTTCCTGCGGCTCGCCGACGCCCGGCGCGCCAGCCCCGAGGGCTCCACCTCCCGGCTCGATGCCGAGCCCGAGGAGAAGAAGCGAAACTTCACCCTGAGCATCCACCCGGAGAGCTTCGAGGAGGGGGGGCGCTCCTTCCACGCGCTCGACACGCCCGGCTTCGCCTCCTTCCTGGCCGAGGTCGACTGGGCGCTGCGCGTCTCCGACGGCGCGCTGCTGGTGGTGTCGGCCTTCGAGGGGGCGCACAACCGGACCGAGCGCCACTACGACCTCCTCGCCGAGTCGCGGCTGCCCGGCCTGGGGGTCATCGGGCGGCTCGATCACGAGCGCGCCGACTTCGCGAAGGCGCTCTCCGACCTGGAGAACTCACTCAAGGTGAAGCCCATCCTCCTCCAGCTCCCCATCGGGCAGGGAGAGAAGCTGTCCGGACTCGTCGACCTCGTCACCCAGAAGGTGCACCGGGTGGGGAAGAGCTTCGGCCGGCCGGACGAGGGCGAGGTGCCCGAGGAGCTCCGGGCCGAGGTGGAGGCCGCCCGCACGGCCCTGGTCGAGGCTGCCGCCGAGTCGGACGACGAGCTGCTCGGCAAGTACCTCGAGGGCACGGCGCTCACCGAGGAGGAGCTCTGGCGCGGGGTCGCCCTGGGCGTCGCCGAGCAGAAGTTCCTCCCGGTGGCGGTGGCCGCGCCCAAGCTCGGGGTGGGGGTGAAGGAGCTCCTCGACCTGGTGGAGAAGCTCCTCCCTGGCCCCGAATCGAGGACGGTGGCTGCGGCCGACGTGCACGGGGCCGACCAGCTCGTCGAGGGGCGTGGGGACGCCCCCTTCGTCGGGCAGGTGTTCCGCACCACCATCGACCACTTCGCCGGCCGCGTCGACTACGTGCGCATCTTCGCCGGGACGCTCCGGCCCGACGCGGTGCTGGTGAACCCGCGCACGCGCACCGAGGAGCGGGTGGCCCACTTCTACAAGACCGACGGGTCCCAGAACGCCGAGGTGAAGGAGGCCGGGCCCGGCGACGTGGTGGTGCTCCTCAAGCTCAAGGACGCGCGCACCGGCGACACCCTCTGCGACAGCGCCTCGCCGGTGATCCTGCCGCCCTTCACCGACCCGAATCGGCCGGTGGCCTTTGCCGTGCACACCAAGAACGTCGACGACAAGGCGGCCGCGGCCCTCCACAAGCTCATCGAGGAGGACCCCTCGCTGGAGCTCACGCGCTCGGCCGACACCGGCGAGATGCTGCTCCGGGGCATGGGGCAGGCGCACATCGAGGTGACGCTGGAGCGGGTGAAGCGCAAGCACGGCGTCGAGGTGACCCTCTCGCCGCCCACGCCGGCCTACCTCGAGACGGTGACCTCGCCCTCCAAGGCGCAGGGGAAGTTCAAGCGACAGACCGGCGGTCACGGTCAGTACGGTGACGCCCACCTCGAGCTCCTCCCCAAGGCGCGCGGCGAGGGCTTCGAGTTCGAGGACGCCATCGTCGGCGGGGTCATCCCGCGCCAGTTCATCCCCTCGGTGGAGAAGGGCATCCGCAACTCCATCGGCTCGGGGCCGCTGGCGGGCTACCCGGTGGTCGACTTCAAGGCCAAGCTCGTCTTCGGCAGCTACCACGACGTCGACTCCTCCGACATGGCCTTCCAGGTGGCGGGCTCCATGGCCTTCAAGAAGGCGGTCATCGAGGCGCGGCCCATCCTGCTCGAGCCGGTGATGAAGCTGGAGGTGCGGGTGCCCGAGGAGTACGTCGGTGCGGTGATGGGCGACCTCAACAGCCGGCGGGCCAAGGTGCAGGGCATGGAGCCGCTCGCGCGCGGGGTGCTGGTGCGCGCCCTCTGCCCCCACGCCGAGGCCATGAGCTACGACGCCGAGCTGCGCTCGCTCACCCAGGGGGTGGGCTACTTCACCATGGAGCACTCCCACTACGACCCGGTGCCGCCGCAGATCGCCCAGAAGATCATCGAGAAGCGCCGCGCCGAGGGGAAGGTGAAGGGCATCGAGGAGTGACCGGTTCCCCGGGCCCTCGCCTCGAACCCCGGGAGCGAGGGGTCTTCACCCTGGGTGCGCGAATTGAGCCCCCGGCGGAAAGGATCTAGTTTCCCGGCTCCTTGGCCCCCTACCTGCGACTCCTGGGCTTCGTCGCCCCCTACCGCGCCCGCTTCCTCGCGGCGCTGGGGTGCATGGTGGTGCTGGCCGCCACCACCGCCGCCTACGTGAACCTCCTCGGCCCGGTGCTGGCCTTCCTCTTCACCGGGCGGGCCAGCGTCGTGGGCAGCCTCTCGCGCTTTCTGCCCGCCTCGGTGGACCTCGCCGCCTGGGCCGAGCGGGTGCCGCGCGAGCGCCTGATCATGCTCTTCCCCCTGCTCATCACCGGGGTGGCGGTGGTGAAGGGGATCGCCTACTTCGGCCAGTTCTACCTCATGGGGATGGTGGCCCAGCGGGTCATCGTCGACCTGCGCACCGCGCTCTTCGAGCACGTCCTCCACCTCTCCCCCAGCTTCTTCGCCCGGCGTCACACCGGCGACCTCATGAGCCGCTTCTCCGCCGACGTGGCCTCGGTGGAGACGGCCGTCTCCTATGCCGTCTCCAGCTACCTGCGCGACGGGCTCACCGTGGTGGTGATGCTGGTGAACTGCTTCATCCTCGACTGGCGCCTCTCGCTCATGGCCTTCGTGGCGGTGCCGGTGACGCTCCTGCCCATCGTGCGCTTCGCGAAGCGGCTGAAGCGCGTCACCCAGCAGTCGCAGAGCACGCTGGGGCGCATCTCGGAGCTGGTGTCGGAGGCGCTCTCCGGCATGAGGGTGGTGCAGGCCTTCGGCATGCAGCGCTGGGAGTCGGAGCGGTTCCGGGAGGAGAACCGGCGCTGGCTCCGCATCATGCGGCGCAGCTTCTTCGTGCGGGCGCTCTCCTCGCCGGTGATGGAGATCCTGGGGGCGGGGGGGATCGCGCTCGCCATCGCCTGGGTGGGTCCGCGCATGGTGACGGGCTCGCTCTCCCCCGAGAAGTTCCTCTCCTTCGTGGCCGCGGTGCTGCTCCTCTACACCCCGGTGAAGCAGCTCGGGAAGGTGGGCCAGCTCGCCCTTCAGGGCGCCGCCTCGGCCGAGCGCATCTTCGAGGTGCTCGACGCGCGCACCGGGGTGCCCGACACCGGCACCCGGGTCCTCCCGCCCTTCTCCCGCGAGATCCGCTTCGAGGGCATCGGCTTCACCTACGGTGACGCCCCCGTGCTCCACGGCGTGAGCCTCACCCTCCGCAAGGGCGAGGTGGTGGCGCTGGTCGGCGCCTCGGGGAGCGGGAAGAGCACGCTCGCGAACCTCCTCCTGCGCTTCTGGGATCCACAGGAGGGGCGCATCACCATCGATGGCGTCGACCTGCGCGAGGTCACCCTCGCCTCGCTGCGCGGGCAGCTCGGCCTGGTCACCCAGGAGACGCTGCTCTTCGACGACACGGTGCGGGCCAACATCGCCTACGGCCGCCCCGACCTGGGCGCCGCCGAGGTGGAGCGCGCGGCGCGCATGGCCTGCGCCCACGACTTCATCTCCGTCCTCCCGCGGGGCTACGACACCGCGCTGGGAGAGCGCGGCGTGCGGCTCTCCGGGGGGCAGCGGCAGCGCATCGCCATCGCCCGTGCCTTCCTCAAGGACGCGCCCATCCTGGTGCTCGACGAGGCGACGAGCGCGCTCGACGCCGGGAGCGAGCGCGAGGTGCAGCGGGCGCTGGAGGGGCTGATGGGGCTGGAGGGCGCGGGCGGGCCTCGCACGGCGAGCACCGGAGGTCCCCGCACCACGCTCGTCATCGCCCACCGCCTCTCCACCATCCGCCACGCCGATCGCATCGTGGTGCTGGCGAACGGGCGGGTGCTGGAGGTGGGCCGCCACGAGGAGCTCCTCGCGAGGAGCGGCGAGTACGCGAGGCTCTACGCCCTCTACGCCACCGGCGCCTCCGCGCCGCGCCAGGCCGCGGCCGGGTGAGCGCGTGCACCTCGTCTACGTCCTCGCGAGCTACCTGCTCTTCCTGGCGCTCCTGCCGGTGCTGCTCTTCCACCCCAAGCTCCGCCACGGGATTCCCCACCGGCTGGGCCTCTACCCGCGGAGCTTCCGCCGGGGCGAGGGCTCTCCGCGCATCTGGCTGCACGGCGCGAGCGCGGGCGACCTCCTCTCCTTGCAGCCGGTGATGGCGGAGCTGAAGCGGCGGCTCCCCGGCTGCTGCGTCGTGGTGACCACCGTCACCAACAGCGGCCTCGCCATGGGCCGGAAGAAGCTCTCCGAGGCCGACGTGGTGCTCTACGCTCCGTACGACCTCCCGCTCGCCACGCGCCGGGCGGTCCGGGCGCTGGCGCCCGACCTCCTGGTGCTGGAGTACACCGAGATCTGGCCCAACCTCATCCACGCCGCCCGCCGCGCAGGCACCCGCATCGCCCTCACCAACGGGCGCTTCGCCCCGGAGAAGGTGCCGCAGTACCGGGCCCTCTTCGGCGCCATCGGCAACCCGCTCGCCGCCATCGACCTCTTCCTCATGCGCTCCGACGAGGAGGCCGAGCGCGCCCTCGGGCTCGGGGCCGCGCCCGACCGCGTGTGGGTCACCGGCAACACCAAGTTCGACGCGCTGCCCTCCGAGCTCGAGCCGGGCCGGGCCGAGGCGCTGCGCCGCGAGCTCGGGCTCGATCCCCGCGCGCCGGTCTTCATGGCCGGCTCCACGCACGACGGCGAGGAGGCGATCATCCTCGGCGTCTACCGGGCGCTCCTCCCCCGCGAGCCAAGGCTGCAGCTCGTCATCGCGCCGCGCTACGTCGAGCGGTGCGGCCGGGTGGCGGCGCTCGCCGCCGAGTCCGGTCTCTCCGTGCGCCTCCGCAGCGCGGGCGCCGGGGCGCCCGGGGCGCAGGTCACCCTGCTCGACTCCATCGGCGAGCTCTCCAGCGCCTACCGCCTCGCCACGGTGGTCTTCGTGGGCGGGAGCTTCGTGCGGCGCGGCGGCCAGAACCTGCTCGAGCCCGCGGCCCAGGGTCGGCCCGTGCTCTTCGGCCCCCACATGGAGAACTTCAAGGACAGCGTACCCCTGCTGGTGGGCCGCGGCGCCATCCAGGTCGCCACCCCCGAGCAGCTCCAGCGGGTGGTCCAGGAGCTCCTCGCCCGGCCGGATCAGGTGGCGGAGCTCGGCGCGCTGGCGCGCGAGGCGGTCTCCAGGGTGAGGGGGGCGAGCGTGCGCAACGTCGACCACATGCTGCGGCTCGTGCCGGAACGGGGCGAGGCGCGCCCGGCGCCGGGCTCGGTCGCGGGGCGGGCGCCGTGAGCCCCACCCGCATCCTCGTCGCGCGCTCCAGCGCGCTCGGCGACGTGGTCCTCGCCACCAGCGTGCTCGACCCGCTGCGCGAGCGCTTCCCCGACGCGCGCATCGAGTGGGTCACGGCTCGCCACTACGCTCCCCTCCTGGAGGGGCTCCCCGAGCTGGAGCGCGTTCACGCCCTGGAGAGCGGCTCCTGGCGGAGCGTCCTCGCCCTCCGGGAGGAGGTGCGGGGCCGCTTCGACGTCGCCATCGACCTGCAGCACAAGGTGAAGAGCGCGCTCCTCTGCGCCGCGGCGGCGCCCCTCCGCGTGCGCTTCAGCCGGCGCACGGCGGGCCAGGCCGTGCTGGCGCTCCTGGGGCGCGACCCGCCGCTCGCGAGCGCCCACGCCACCCGGCTCTACGCGGCCGCGCTGGCCCCGCTGGGGATCACCTCCGCCGGTTCACCAAGGGTACACCTCACCCCGGCGGCTCGGGCGCGGGCGGGCGAGGTGCTGCGCGGGGCTCGCCGGCCCTGCGTCGCCATCGCCCCGGGGGCGCGCTGGGCCACCAAGCGCTGGCCTCCCGAGCGGTTCGCCGCCGTGGCCGACGCGCTCGCCGCCGAGGGCGCGAGCGTGGTCCTCGCCGGCGGTCCGGCCGACGCCGCCGCCAGCGCCGAGGTGCGGGCGCACCTGCGCGCGCCGCTGGCCGCCGACCTGTCGTCCCTCTCCATCGAGGCGCTGGCGGCGGCCCTGGCCGAGGTGGACCTCGTCGTCTCCGGCGACTCCGGGCTCGCCCACCTCGGCGGGGCGGTGGGGACGCCCGCGCTCGTGCTCTTCGGCCCCACCTCCAGCGTGCGCTGGGCACCGGCCCCCCCCGGCCGCGCGCTCTCCCTCGGGCTCCCCTGCTCGCCCTGCTCGAACCACGGGGGTGAGGCGTGCCCGCTCGGCCACCACCGCTGCCTCGGCGAGCTCTCGGTTTCACATGTGGTGAATGGCGCCCGCGAGCTCCTCGCAGGTGCGCGCTCCGCCCCGCCGCCGCTCCTCGTCGCCGCGCCGCGGCCGAGGTGACGCGGTGGCGACGCTGGAAGACCTCTGGTGGCGCGGCGCCAGGCCTCCTCCCTGGGTCGGCGCGGCGCTCTCCGCGGGCGAGGCGCTCTTCCGCCTGGGCCTTCGCGCCCGCGAGGGGCTGCTCCGCGCGGGGTACCCGGCTCCGTTCGATGCCGGCGTGCCGGTGGTGTCGGTGGGAAACCTGGCCGTGGGCGGGGCGGGGAAGACGCCGGTGGCGCTGGAGGTGGCGAGGCGGCTCCTCGAGCGGGGCCGGCGGGTGGCCGTGCTCTCGCGCGGCTACGGGGCGCGCCTGCGCCGGATGCGCCTCGTCTCGGATGGCGAGCGCCTGCTCCTTTCGGCCGCGGAGGCTGGCGACGAGCCGTTCCTCGTGGCGCGGCGGCTGCCGGTGGCGGTGCTCTGCGGTCCGAGGCGCACCGAGCTCGCCCGGAGGGCCGTGGACGAGCTCGGCGCCGACGCCCTGGTGCTCGACGACGGGTTCCAGCACCGCGCGCTCCGGCGCGACCTCGATCTGGTGGTGCTCGACGCGACGGACCCGGTGGGGAACGGCCACCTCCTCCCGCGCGGGCCCGGCCGCGAGCCGTGGAGCGCGCTCGCGCGGGCGCAGCTCGCCTGGCTCTCCAGGGTCGACCAGGCCGAGCCGGCCCGGCTGGAGGCCCTGCGGGCGCGGGTCGTCGCAGCCACCGGGAGACCGCCGGTGGAGTCGCGCCACGCGCCCGTGGAGGTGCTCGACGGTGCGCTCCGGCGCTCGCTCGGCCTCGCGGTGCTGCGAGGCCGCCGGGTGCTCCTCCTCTGCGCGCTGGCGCGGCCCGAGGGCTTTCGCCGCACCCTCCGCGAGCTCGGCGCCGAGGTGGCGGAGGAGCGCGTCTTCCGCGACCACCATGCGTTCACCGACGGTGAGCTCCGCGAGGCCGAGGCCGCCGCCGGGCGAGCGGGCTGCGAGGCCATCGCCCTCACCGAGAAGGACGCCGTGCGCCTCACGCCGGCGGAGGCCGCTGGAGCGCTCCTGCGGGTGGTGCGCATCGACGCGAAGGTGGTGGCAGGAGGCGGCGAGCTCGCGGCGGCGCTCGACGCGCTCCTCGGCACGCCGCCCGCGAGCGGTGGCCCCCCCGGCCGCGAGAGGGGCGGGGGCTTGTGAGGGGAGCAGCCCCGCTGTTGCGGGCGCTCGCGCGCGCCCTCTGCGCCGCGGCCGCCACCCTGGCCTGGGCGCTCCGAATCCGGCGGCGCGTCGTGCTCGCGAACCTCAGGCTCGCCTTCCCCGAGCGCTCCGAGCTCGAGCGGCGGGCCATCGCCAGGGCCACCTACCGGAACCTCGGCCGGATGGCGTCCGACTTCCTCACCCACCGCACCCTCCCGCCAGGCGAGCTCGAGCGGCTGCTCGTCCCCGAGCACGAGGAGGTGCTCGCCCTCGCGCGGGCCAAGGGGCCAGGGTTCATCGCCTGCACGGCGCACCTGGGGAACTTCGAGCTCCTCGCCGCCGCCCACAGCCTGCGCGGCCTCCCCGTCACCATGATTCTCGCGGCGCATGGGGCGCTCCATCTTCAACGACGTCTGGCGGCGAGCGCGCGCCCGGAGCGGCATCGAGGACCTGGTCGTCGCGCGAGGCGAGACCCTGAGCGCCGCTCGCCGGGCGCTCGCCGAGGGTCGGGCCCTCGGCTACGTCATCGACCAGAACCAGCCGCGCCGGAACGCCGTCTTTCCCACCTTCTTCGGGGTGCCCGCCGCCACCGCGCCGACCCCCGCCGTGCTCGCCCTGCGCACCGGCGCACCGGTGATCTTCGCGGTGACCGTGCCGCTCGGCGACGGGCGTCACCGGGTGGTCTACGAGGGCCCGCTCACGGTGCCGCGCACCGGCGACCGTGGCCGCGACGTGCTCGCCTTCATGCAGGACCTGAACGACCGGCTGGAGCGCCACGTCCGCGCCCACCCGGAGCACTGGTACTGGCTGCACCGGCGCTGGAAGACGAGGCCTCCCACGCCGAGGGCCGTGCGAAAGGCGGATGGTGGGTGACCGCGCCGCGAGACGGACGCCCGCCGCGGCCGGTGACCCGCTCGCTGCGCCCACGCGCCCTTCGGGCCCTCGAGGCCACATTGACCCTCGGGAGCGCGCGCGGTACGACTCCGCAGGCATGCGCGGAGCCACCCCGCTGCGAGCCGCCCCCGGCCTCCCCGACCTCGTCGCCCGCTTCCAGCGCGCCGAGGTGGTGGTGGTGGGCGACTTCATGGCCGACGAGTACGTCTACGGCGAGACCGAGCGGGTGAGCCGGGAGGCTCCCGTCCTCGTCGTGCGGTACGAGCGCACCGAGCTCGTCGCCGGGGGGGCGGGGAACGCCGCCCGGAACCTCGCCGCCCTCGGCGTCCGCGTCCGCGCATTCGGCGCGGTGGGGCAGGACCTCCAGGGCGAACTCCTGCTCGAGGTGCTCACGGCAGCCGGCGTGGACGTGGCCGGGATCCAGCGGCTCCGGGGCCGCGACACGGAGTCGAAGACGCGCATCCTCGCCGGCGGGCGCTCCACCAGGCGCCAGCAGATGCTCCGCCTCGACCGCGCGCCCTCCGGGCCGCTCCCCGCCGCCTCCACGGCCCTCCTCACCCGCGGACTCACCCGGGCCGCGCGCGAGGCGGGCGCCGTCCTGGTGAGCGACTACGGCACGGGCACCGTGGGCCCAGAGGTGCTGGAGGCGCTCTCGGCGCTGAAGGGGGGGGCACGCGGCTCTGCGGCGACTCGCGCTATCACCTCCTCCGGTTCGGCGGCTTCACCATGGTGAAGCCCAACGAGCCCGAGCTGGAGGCGGCGAGCGGGGTGAAGCTGGCTGGCGAGGGAGCCATCGATCGCGCGGCGCGCGCGCTTCAGCGCCGCCTCGCCTGCGACGAGCTCGTCGTGACGCGGGGTCAGAACGGGATGTCCCTCTATCGCAAGGGACAGCCGCCGCTCCACCTCGCCGCCCACGGGCGCAAGGAGGCGGTGGACGTGACCGGAGCCGGCGACACGGTGGCCGCCGCTTACACCGCCAGCCTCGCCGCCGGCGGCGGTGCCGAGGCGGCGGCCCGGCTCTCCAACGTCGCGGGAGCCCTGGTGGTGCAAAAGCCCGGCACCGCCACCGTCTCCCGGGAGGAGCTCCTCGCCGAGCTCGGCGCCGGGGCCGAGGTGTGAGCGGCCTCGCCCCCGCCCGGTTTCCTTCGCGGCTCACCCTCGAAGACCTGCCGCGCCTCCGCGAGGAGGCCACGCGCCAGGGGCTCACCGTCGCGCTGGCGAACGGCGTCTTCGACCTCCTGCACGTGGGCCACCTGCGCTATCTTCAGGGCGCGAGGCGCGAGGCCGACCTGCTGGTGGTGGCGGTGAACAGCGACGGCTCCGCGCGGCTCCTCGGCAAGGGGCCGGGCCGCCCGGTGATCCCCGAGGAGGAGCGCGCCGAGCTGATGGCGGCGCTCTCCTGTGTCGACCACGTGGTCCTCTTCGACACCCCCGACGTGGTGCCGGTCATCCGGGCGCTCAGGCCAGACGTGCAGGTGAAGGGCACCGATTACACGCCCGAGACCATCCCCGAGGCCGCCGAGGTGCGGCGCCACGGCGGCCGGGTGGCGGTGGCCGGCGACCCCAAGTCGCACTCCACCACCGAGCTCATCGCGCGCCTTGGGAAGGACGGACGGTGAAGAGCCGGGCGGTCCGGCTGGGCGGCTTCGTCATCCACGGCGACGCCGCCAGCACCCTCGTGCCCTGCCTCGACGCGCTCGCCGCCACCTGCGACGAGGTGGTGGCGGTGGACTCCGGCTCCCGCGACGGCTCGGCCGGCCTCGCCCTCGCGCGGGGAGCGCAGCGGGTGGCCCTCCCCTGGCGTGGCTACGGGGCGGCGCGGGCGGCCGCCGCGGAGGCGCTGCGCGGCTGCGACTACCTCTTCTTCCTCGACTCCGACGAGTACCTCGAGCCGGGCTCGGCCGGGGCCATCCGGCGCTGGAAGGAGGAGGGGCCGAGGCCGCCGCATCTGCGCCTCACCCGGCGCGACTGGGCGGAGCTGCCCGGCCACCGCTTTCTCTTCCGCAAGGAGCGGCACGTGCGCCTCGTCCGCGCCGACGCGCGCCTGTGGGAGGCGCGGATGGTGGTGCACGAGGCGCTCCCCCGGGCCGAGGCGCGCGACCTCGCGGCGTTCGTCGAGCACCGCTTCCTCACGTCGCCCGCGCTCCGGCAGGAGAAGGAGGACCGCTACGCTCTCCTGTGGGCGCTGCGGGCCCACCTCGAGGGCTGGCGCCGAAAGCCGGCCGGGCCGCAGCGGCTGGCGCACGCGCTCCGCAACGGGCTCCTGCGAGGGGCCGCGCTGCGCGGGGGCCGGGACGGCGCCGTCCTCTCCTGGCGCGTCGCGCGCTACCACGCCGAGAAGTACCGGCGGCTCGCCGAGGTGGAGCGCGGAGTGTGGGCCGAGGAGCTCGCCGCCCTCCGCGACGGCCGGCTGGAGGAGCTCTTCGCCCGGGTGTCCAGCCTGGAGGTGGGAAGGCGATGAAGGTCTCGGGCTTCAGCTTCGTGCGCAACGCGGTCCGCCTCCGGTACCCGGTGGTGGCCGCGCTGCGCTCCATCCTGCCGCTCTGCGACCAGCTGGTGGTGAACGTGGGCCTCTCCGACGACGGCACCCTCGACCTCGTGCGGAGCATCGGCGACCCTCGGCTCACGATCTTCGAGTCGCGCTGGGACGAGGCCCAGCTCGCCCACGGTCGGGTGCTCGCCGAGCAGACCGACCTCGCGCTGGAGCGGTGCCAGGGCGACGTCTGCCTCTACGTCCAGGCCGACGAGGTGGTGCACGAGGACGACCACCCGCGCATCCGCGCCGGGCTGGAGCGGGTGGCCGGGGAGCCGGGCGTGGAGGGGCTGCTCTTCGACTACGTGCACTTCTACGGCTCGCTGCACACCACCGGCGTCTCCCGCAAGTGGTACCGTCGCGAGGTGCGCGCGGTGAAGAACGGCATCGGCGTGTGCTCCTGGCGCGACGCCCAGGGCTTCCGCGTGTGGGACCCGCCGGCCGGCTTCGCCGGGCCGCGGCCGAGGATGCTCCAGCCCGGCCACCCCGCCCGCAAGCTCCGCGTGGTGTCGAGCGGCGCCCACGTCTTTCACTACGGGTGGGCGCGGCCACCCGCCGCCCAGACCCAGAAGGTGGCTGAAATGGAGCGGCTCTACCACGGCGACGAGGCGCGGCGCCGCCGCCTCGCGCAGGGCTTCGCGTACGACCCGGGCGAGAAGGTGCGGCCCTTCGCCGGCACGCATCCCGAGCCCATGCGCGCCTTCGTGGCCGAGAACGATTGGCCCTTCGAGGCCCGTCCGAAGCTCCTCCGCACGAACAGCCTCGACAACCTGCGCGAGGATTTGCTCGACCTCTTCGAGGCCGGCACCGGCATCCGCCTCGGCGAGTACCGGAATTACCGGCTCGTCGGGTGAGGCGGGGCGGGTGCGCTCGCATCGAGGCGACTGTCGCCGCGATGAGGGTCCTCGTGCTCGCATGCGATGGGCGCCCGCGATGAAGGTCCTCGAGCTCCTCTCCTCGCCCGCCTGGACCGGCCCCGCCGAGCCGATGGCCTCGGTGGCGCTCGAGCTCGCCCGCCGCGGCCACCAGGTGGAGGTGGCGGTGGACGCGCGCCGGCCGGGCGACCTCCGGGAGCGGCTCCGCGCGCTGGGCCTCCCGCTCCGTGAGGGACTCGCGCTCAGCACCCGCGCCGGGCCGCTCACCGCGCTCCGCGACCTCGCCGCCCTGCGCCGGTGCGCGCGCGAGGTGGACGTGCTCCACGCCAACTTCTCGCACGACCACGCCCTGGCGCTCCTCGCGAGCGGGGCGGGGCGGCGCCACCGGGTGGTCCGCACGGTTCACTCGGCGCGCTCGCTCGCGCCTCGCCCGCTGCAGCGGCGAGCCTTTCGCCGCACCGATGGCCTGGTGGCGGTCTGCGGCGCGCACGCCGAGGCGCTCCTCGCCGCGTTCGGCCTCCCGCCGGAGCGCGTGCTCGTCACCCGAGGTGCGGTGGACGCGGCCCGCTTCCGTCCGGAGGGGCGCGACCTGCGCGCGGAGCTCGGGCTCGGAGCCCGCCAGCCGGTGGTGGGCATCGTCTCGCGGGTGAAGCCCGACCGCCGTCACCTGGAGCTCCTGGAGGCCTTTCTCCGGGTCGCCGGCCAGCTTCCCGAGGCGCGGCTCGTGGTGGTGGGGCGCGGGGAGGGGCTGGCGGAGGTGCGCGCTCGGGCCTGCGCGCTCGGGCTCGCGCGCTCGGTGCTCTTCGCCGGCTACCGGAGCGGCGACGAGCTGCCGGCGGCCTACCGCACCCTCGACGTGAAGGTGCTCCTCGCCGAGGGAAACGACGGCACCTGCCGGGCGCTCCTCGAGGCGATGAGCTGCGGCCGGCCGGCAGTGGCGTTCCGCTTCGGCGCGCCGCTCGACGCGGTGGTTCACGGAGAGAGCGGGCTGCTCGTCCCCGACGGCGACGTGCCCGCCCTGGGTGACGCGCTCCTCGCGCTCCTGCGCGACGGCCCGCGCGCCCGCGCCATGGGCGGCGCCGCGCGGGCGCGGATGGCGAGCCTCTTCACCGAGGAGGCGCGCGGGGCGGCCGTCGAGCGCTTTCTCGCGGCCATCGTCTCCTTGCCGCCCGCCGCGGCCCGAGGGTAGGTTCGAGCGTGGAGGAGCCCATGGCGCTGCCCGCGGAGCTGAAGGAGATCCTGGCCTGTCCCCGATGCAAGGGGCCGCTCGCCTTCGTCGAGGAGCCGGAGGAGATTCACTGCGAGGCGTGCCGGCTGGCCTACCAGGTGCGCGAGGGCATCCCGGTGATGCTGGTCGAGGAGGCGCGTCCGCTCGGCGGTGAGGCGCCATGATCCGCAGCATGACCGGCTTCGGCGCGGGGCGCTCCGCCCATCTCGACGACACCTTCGACGTGGAGGTGCGGTCGGTGAACCACAAGTTCTGCGAGGTGAAGGTGCGCCTGCCGCGCGAGCTGGCCTCGATGGAGCTCGAGCTCTCGCGCGCCGTGAAGGACCGGCTCGCTCGCGGCGGGGTGGAGGTGGCCCTGCGCCGCGGGGGCGGGCGGGGCGCGCTGGCGCCCCGGGTCGACTTCGCGCTGGCCGAGGGGTACGCCGAGGCGTTCCGCGAGCTCTCGCTCCGGCTCGGGATCGAGAGCGAGCTTCAGCTCTCGGACGTCCTGGCCGCCGAGGGGGTGGTGTCGCTGGAGGAGCAGGCGGTCGACCCGGAGACCGTCCGGGCCCCGGTGCAGGGCGCGCTGGCCGGGGCGCTCGACCACCTCGAGGCCATGAGGGCCCGGGAGGGCGAGGCGCTGGCGCGCGACCTGCGCGGCCGCCTCGACCGCCTGGCGGCGCTCGCCGCCAGGGTGGAGGCGCTCGCCCCCGAGAGCGTGGAGCGGTACCGGGAGCGACTGTCCGAGCGCATCGCCGAGGTGACCCGAGGCCACGCCGCCGCCGATCCGGTGCGCCTCGCGCAGGAGGTGGCGCTCTTCGCCGATCGCCTGGACATCGCCGAGGAGCTGACCCGCCTGCGGAGCCACGTGGCGCAGGCGCGGGCGCTCGTCGAGGGGGACGAGCCGGCTGGCCGCAAGCTCGAGTTCCTGGTGCAGGAGCTCCACCGCGAGGTGAACACCGTGGGCTCGAAGTCGCAGAGCGCCGGGATTGCCGCGCTGGTCGTCGAGCTGAAGGCCGAGGTGGAGCGGATGCGCGAGCAGGTCCAGAACGTCGAGTGAACATGCCCCCCGCCCCCGGCCTGCTCCTGGTGCTCTCCGCGCCCTCCGGGGCTGGCAAGACCACGCTCGCCCGGCGCTTCGTCGCCTCCTGCGCCGGCGCCGCCTTCTCCGTCTCGGTGACCACCCGCGCGCCGCGCGGTGCCGAGAGGGACGGCGTCGACTACCACTTCGTCTCGCCGGCGCGCTTCGCGGAGCTCCTCGCCGAGGGCGCGCTCGCCGAGTGGGCCGAGGTGCACGGTGCGCGCTACGGCACGCTTCGCTCCACCGTGGAGCGGGCGCTCGAGGCCGGCGCGGTGACCGTCTTCGACATCGACGTCCAGGGCGGAGCCCAGCTCGAGGCGCTCTGGCCGGACCACACCGTGAGCGTCTTCGTGCTGCCGCCCTCCATGGAGGAGCTGGAGCGGCGGCTGCGGGCCCGCTCCACCGAGAGCGACGAGGCGGTCCGCCGCCGCCTCGCCGCGGCGCACGCCGAGGTGGCGCGCGGCCTCGACCGCTACCGCTATCTCGTGGTGAACGACGAGCTCGCGCGCGCGCACGCCAGGCTCGCGGCCGTCGTCGCGCACGAGCGCGCTCTCGCGCAGGGCCGGCACGACCCCGAGGCTGCGGCGGTCGCGAGGGAGCTCGAGCGGGCGCGCTTCGACGCCTCGGCCTGGAGCGAACCCCAGCTTGACACGCGCGCGCCGCGGCTGTAGACCACGCGCCCCGTCGCAAGAGGGCCCTTCGACCGCGGATGCGCTCGACCGGACCACCCCCTTGACGGCGGACTCGAAGAGGGGATAGAAGCTGCGCCCCTCCAGGGAAAACCAAGCCGGCGAAGCTGAGTGCTCTTCCGATGGTTCTTCTTGACGAGGTCTCCGGCCGGGAGTAGAAGCAGCGCCCGCTCGGAAAGGAAACCCGAAACTGGGTTCCCGGGGGTCGGCCGCAACGACCTCTTGACGGACTGCGCGGTGATCAGCTACCATGATCACTCCGCGGAGTCGGGAAGGACACTGAAACAAATCGGTGACCCCTTCTTGACGAAGCGGGGAAGTGGCGGTAAACCACTCCCCCTTCTCGCAGAAGATGGAGCCTTCGAGACTCCCTCGATGCGAGGCCTGCGCGACGGAATGGTTGAGACGCGCAGGAGCGGTGCTCGGTCTTTGAAATCTGGATAGCAAGCCTACGACGGAATGCGGTCCCGCATTCCTTGAGTTTGCAACAATTCGTAGTAAAAGCCACGTTCCTGCAAGGCCGAGGGGTGACCCGAGGTCGAGCGGAGCGGGCGAGGCATCAAAATCTCTTAATTGGAGAGTTTGATCCTGGCTCAGAACGAACGCTGGCGGCGTGCCTAACACATGCAAGTCGAGCGAGAAAGGCCGCAAGGGTGAGTAAAGCGGCGCACGGGTGCGTAACACGTGAGTAATCTTCCTCGAAGCCCGGAATAACTCCCCGAAAGGGGCGCTAATGCCGGATAAGACCACGGGGTCCACGGATCCCGAGGGAAAAGGCGGCCTCTGTACACAAGCTGTCATTTCGAGATGAGCCCGCGGCCCATCAGCTAGTTGGCGGGGTAATGGCCCACCAAGGCTACGACGGGTAGCTGGTCTGAGAGGACGATCAGCCACACTGGAACTGAGACACGGTCCAGACTCCTACGGGAGGCAGCAGTGGGGAATCTTGCGCAATGGGCGAAAGCCTGACGCAGCAACGCCGCGTGTGTGATGAAGGTCTTCGGATCGTAAAGCACTGTCGGGAGGGACGAATAAGGCGGCGGCGAATACCCGCAGCCGATGACGGTACCTGCAAAGGAAGCACCGGCTAACTCTGTGCCAGCAGCCGCGGTAATACAGAGGGTGCTAGCGTTGTTCGGAATTATTGGGCGTAAAGCGCGTGTAGGCGGCTACGCAAGTTGGGTGTGAAAGCCCTCGGCTCAACCGAGGAAGTGCGCCCAAAACTACGCAGCTTGAGTACCGGAGAGGGTGGCGGAATTCCCGGTGTAGAGGTGAAATTCGTAGATATCGGGAGGAACACCAGCGGCGAAGGCGGCCACCTGGACGGATACTGACGCTGAGACGCGAAAGCGTGGGTAGCAAACAGGATTAGATACCCTGGTAGTCCACGCTGTAAACGATGAGCGCTAGGTGTTGTGGGTGTTGACCCCTGCAGTGCCGCAGCTAACGCATTAAGTGCTCCGCCTGGGAAGTACGGCCGCAAGGCTAAAACTCAAAGGAATTGACGGGGGCCCGCACAAGCGGTGGAGCATGTGGTTTAATTCGACGCAACGCGCAGAACCTTACCTGGTCTTGACATCCTAGGAACCCGCCAGAGATGGAGGGGTGCCCGCAAGGGAGCCTAGAGACAGGTGCTGCATGGCTGTCGTCAGCTCGTGTCGTGAGATGTTGGGTTAAGTCCCGCAACGAGCGCAACCCCCGCCGTTAGTTGCCATCATTCAGTTGGGCACTCTAACGGGACTGCCGGCGTCAAGCCGGAGGAAGGTGGGGATGACGTCAAGTCCTCATGGCCTTTATGACCAGGGCTACACACGTGCTACAATGGCCGGTACAAAGGGTCGCCAAGTCGCGAGACGGAGCTAATCCCAAAAAACCGGTCTCAGTTCGGATTGGAGTCTGCAACTCGACTCCATGAAGTCGGAATCGCTAGTAATCGCGGATCAGCACGCCGCGGTGAATACGTTCCCGGGCCTTGTACACACCGCCCGTCACACCATGGGAGTCAGTTGCTCCAGAAGTGGCCGCGCCAACCCGCAAGGGAGGCAGGTCCCTAAGGAGTGGCTGGTAACTGGGGTGAAGTCGTAACAAGGTAGCCGTAGGGGAACCTGCGGCTGGATCACCTCCTTTCTAAGGAGCGTGGAAGGCGCCCTCGGGCGTCATGCCACCAATCCTAGGTCAGCCCCCGGTCCGCGAGGATCGAGGGAGGCGACTCAGGGAGCGCGACGATCGCATCCTCGCAAGGCTTGCTGTTCAGTTTCCAGGGACCGAGCTGGCGTTCACACGCCACCGGATCTTTGAGATCTTCGTTGGAGCGTCGGAACTTCGGGGCCGGGCCTATAGCTCAGCTGGTCTAGAGCGCACGCCTGATAAGCGTGAGGTCGGTGGTTCAAATCCACCTAGGCCCACAAGCTTCCGGCACTTTGGGCTCGAGCTGGGGCTGTAGCTCAGTTGGTAGAGCGCCAGCTTTGCAAGCTGGATGTCGTCGGTTCGACTCCGATCAGCTCCACACCGTTTTCTCGTGCGAAACCTCGGGTTTCGCGTCGCCGGCCCGGTCGGGCGGCGAGACGGGCTCCATGACAACCGAATACGATGGGTAGAAAGCATCGACCAGCGTGGTCTTTGCGAGGCTTCGCGTCCCAGCAGCACCGGGACCTGGACCTCGACCTTGACGAAGGTCGCTCGAGCGCAAGCTCGAGAGGCCCGAGTATCGGGTGACCAAGCTACTAAGGGCATGTGGTGGATGCCTAGGCTCTAGGAGGCGATGAAGGACGTGGGTAGCTGCGATAAGCTACGGGGAGCCGCTAACCAGGCTTTGATCCGTAGATCTCCGAATGGGGAAACCCGTGGCGGGTAATACCGCCTCATCCTGCGATGAATCCATAGTTGCAGGAAGCGAACCCGGGGAAGTGAAACATCTCAGTACCCGGAGGAAGAGAAAGCAATCAGCGATTCCGTCAGTAGTGGCGAGCGAACGCGGAACAGCCCAAACCGGACCGACGCGAGTCGACCCGGGGTTGAGGGGCGCAGTGGGGATGACCCGGAGAAGGCGGCCTAATGAGCCGCTTGCATGGTAGGTGAGCCGTCTGGAATGACGGACCACAGAGGGTGAAAGTCCCGTAGCCGAAACCGTGTGTAATTCTCTGACTGCGTACCCAAGTAAGGCGGGACACGTGTAATCCTGCCTGAATCTGCGAGGACCATCTCGTAAGGCTAAATACTCCCTAGAGACCGATAGTGAACTAGTACCGCGAGGGAAAGGTGAAAAGAACCCCTGTGAGGGGAGTCCAAAGAACCTGAAACCGCATGCCTACAAGCAGTTCGAGGGCTATGCCGCGCAAGCGGAATGCCTGAGAGCGTACCTTTTGCATCATGAATCGGCGACTTAATGGTTGTGGCGAGCTTAAGGCGATAGCCGGAGGCGCAGCGAAAGCGAGTCCGAAATGGGCGTCCAGTCGCAATCATTATAACCCGAAGCCAAGTGATCTACTCATGGCCAGGTTGAAGCACGGGTAAAACCGCGTGGAGGACCGAACTCATGGAGGTTGAAAACTTCTGGGATGAGCTGTGAGTAGGGGTGAAAGGCCAATCAAACTTGGTGATAGCTGGTTCTCCCCGAAAGATATTTAGGTATCGGCTCGGGTAATTCAGTTCAGGAGGTAGAGCACTGGAACGGCTAGGGGTCTCACCAGATTACCAAACCGTACCAAACTCCGAATGCCTGAAACTGTTATCCCGGGACGCAGTCGGTGGGTGATAACATTCATCGGCGAGAGGGGAATAACCCAGATCGTCGGCTAAGGTCCCCAAGTCCATGCTAAGTGTTGACAAAAAGGATGTGACAACGCTTTGACAATCAGGAGGTTGGCTTAGAAGCAGCCATCCTTTAAAGATAGCGTAATAGCTCACTGATCAAGCGAGGTTGCGCCGAAAATGTATCGGGACTCAAGCATGGCACCGAAGCCACGGGATCCGGGCAACCGGATCGGTAGGGGAGCGTAGAACCGACAGCGAAGCCAGACCGTAAGGACTGGTGGAGTCTGTTCTAGAGCTGATGCCGATATGAGTAGCGACAAAACGAGTGAGAAACTCGTTCGCCGTAAGCCCAAGGTTTCCTGGGGAAGGTTCATCCGCCCAGGGTTAGTCGGAACCTAAGTCGAGGCCGAAAGGCGTAGATGATGGATGACAGGTTAATATTCCTGTACCACCCCATTGGCGTTGAAGCGAGGGGGGACGGAGAAGGGTAGCGCAGCCACCTGACGGTTGTGGTGGTTCAAGCCCGTAGGCGGGCCTCATAGGATAAAAACGTGAGGCCGTTATCGCCGAGAGGTGACGACGTGGCCGCAAGGCCTGAAGTGCGTGATCCCATGCTTCCAAGAAAATCCCCGCGTGGAGCCAGAGAGGTGTCCGTACCGCAAACCGACTCAGGTGGGCGAGGAGAAAATCCTAAGGCGCTTGAGAGAACTCTGGTCAAGGAACTCTGCAAATTACCACCGTAACTTCGGAAGAAGGTGGGCCTGGCATGGTGTAGGGACTTGCTCCCGAAGCCGCGCCAGGTCGCAGATAAATGGCGGTAGCGACTGTTTAGCAAAAACACAGGACTCTGCAAACACGTCAAGTGGACGTATAGGGTCTGACTCCTGCCCGGTGCCGGAAGGTTAAGGTGATTCGTCAGGCCGCAAGGCCAAAGCGATGAGCCGAAGCCCCGGTAAACGGCGGCCGTAACTATAACGGTCCTAAGGTAGCGAAATTCCTTGTCGGGTAAGTTCCGACCTGCACGAATGGAGTAACGACTTCCGCGCTGTCTCGACCAGGGACTCAGCGAAATTGAAATAGCTGTGCCGATGCAGTTTACCCGCGGCAAGACGGAAAGACCCCATGAACCTTTACTACAACTTGCCACTGACACTAGAAATTGATTGTGTAGGATAGGTGGGAGCCTATGAACCCCGGGCGCTAGCTTGGGGGGAGGCAACGGTGAAATACCACCCTGTCGATTTCTGGTGTCTAACCTAGACCCCTCATCGGGGTTGGGGACAATGGCTGGTGGGTAGTTTGACTGGGGCGGTCGCCTCCCAAAAAGTAACGGAGGCGCGCTATGGTTCCCTCAGCCTGATTGGAAACCAGGCGGCGAGTGCAATGGCATAAGGGAGCTTGACTGCAAGACCGACAGGTCGAGCAGGTGGGAAACCAGGTCATAGTGATCCGGTGGTTCTGTATGGAAGGGCCATCGCTCAACGGATAAAAGGTACTCTGGGGATAACAGGCTTATCGCGTCCAAGAGTTCACATCGACGACGCGGTTTGGCACCTCGATGTCGGCTCATCGCATCCTGGGGCTGGAGCAGGTCCCAAGGGTTTGGCTGTTCGCCAATTAAAGCGGTACGCGAGCTGGGTTCAAAACGTCGTGAGACAGTTTGGTCCCTATCTGCCGTGGGCGTAGGAGAAGTGAGAGGATCTGTCCTTAGTACGAGAGGACCGGGATGGACGCACCGCTGGTGTACCAGTTGTCTCGCCAGAGGCATCGCTGGGTAGCTATGTGCGGAACGGATAACCGCTGAAAGCATCTAAGCGGGAAGCCAACCTCAAGACTACTTCTCCCGGGTCGCAAGGCCCCTGAAGCCCCCTCGAAGACGACGAGGTTGATAGGCCGGAGGTGTACGCGCTGTGAGGCGCTCAGCTGACCGGTACTAATCGGGCGTGAGGCTTGGTCTCTCTTTTCTCAGGCCGACAAGGCCTTCTGTCGAGGTCGAGGTCGAGGTCCCCCGTGTGGGACCGAGACCCGCCGCGCTGGTCCGCTTTCTACCCATCGTCTCCGGTCGTCAGGACCGATCTTTTTCAAGGTTTGCGGTGGCTATTTCGGTGGGGTCACACCCGTTCCCATCCCGAACACGGAAGTTAAGCCCACCAGAGCCGATGGTACTGCACGGGAAGCCGTGTGGGAGAGTAGGTCGCCGCCGCAATTTTTCGAGAAGCCCGCCCCACAAGGCGGGCTTCTCCTTTTTCGGGAGCGGCGCCCGGGCGATGGCGAAGGCCCCCGGGCGGTGGCTGCGCGGGCGGAGCGTCGCCGAAGGCGGCCCTCGCCACCCGCTGGACGCCCAGGCGCGCTAAACTGGGCGTTCCGCAGGGCCATTCCTGCTGAGATTCGTTCGAGGGAGGCGTGACCGCATGGAACGCGTCATGGTCGGGGTGATCGGGGGCACGGGCCTTGGCGAGGCGCTGGTGGGCCTGGGTGAGGGGGAGCAGCGCAGGATCGCGACGCCCTTCGGGAGATCCCTCGGGTCCGGTGACGCTCACCGAGGTGGGCGGGGTGCCGGTGGCGCTCCTCTCGCGGCACGGCGAGGGTCACCTCCTCAACCCTTCGCGCGTGCCCTACCGGGCCAACATCTTCGCGCTGAAATCGCTGGGCGTGACGCACGTCCTCGCCAGCGGAGCCGTGGGGAGTCTCCGCGAGGACTACGCGCCGAAGTCGCTCGTCCTCCCCGACAGCGTCATCGACCGCACGTTCCGGCGCGAGGGCACCTTCTACGACGACCTCGCCGTCCACGTGGAGCTCGCCATGCCCTTCTGCGGCGGCCTACGGCGGCTCCTCGCCCAGATCGGGCACGGGGCTGCCCACCCGCGTGCACGAGGGAGGCACCTACGTGTGCATGGAGGGTCCGCAGTTCAGCACCCGGGCCGAGAGCGAGCTGCACCGCTCGTGGGGAGGCTCCCTCATCGGAATGACCGTCATGCCCGAGGCCAAGCTCGCCCGTGAGGCGGAGCTCTGCTACGCGCTGGTGGCGCTCCCCACCGACTACGACTGCTGGCGGCCGCACCCCGCCCACGTGGACCAGCAGAAGCTCCTGGAGGAGATCCTGGCCAACGTGAAGGCTGCCACCCAGAACGCCATCGAGCTCATCCGGCGCGCCATCCCGGGCGTTCCTGCGCTGGCCGAGAAGCCTTGCCCGTGCCAGTCGGCGCTGGCGCTCGCCATCTGGTCGAACCGGGCCCTCATCCCGCCGGCGGTGAAGGAGCGGCTGCGGCCGCTGCTGGGGAAGTACCTCGACCCCGCCTGATGGACGCGGCTCCGCGACCGCGCCGGTTCGAACCCTGGCGCCCGGTCGCGCCGCGCCCCGGCGGCCGGGACCTGATCGGCGGGGGCGCGTCTGGGCTACAATGGACTGAAATGATGGAACAGCCGCCCTCCAGCTGGATTCTCATCTCGGTGCTCTACAGCACCGTGCCCCTCACCTCGGCGCTCGCCGTCACCCTCCAGACCGCGGCCTACGCGCTCTACCGGGAGGGCGGGCACGCGCAGCAGGTGGGCGGCGACGTGATGAGCGGGCGCGTCCGGAACCTGCGCAAGGAGTATCTGCTCGGCACCATCGGTGGCCCGGCCTTCCAGGCCGACCTCGAGACGGCGCGGGGACCGGCCACGGTGCGCTTCCTGCTGACGCGGCAGGGGCTCGAGCTCATGGAGGCCGCGGAAACCTCGAAGAAGAGGCCGGCCACGCCCCGCTACCTCAACTGACGGTGGAAAAACCTCACGGGCCGCCGGTGAACTCACGCACGGTGTCGATGAGGTCGCCTAGGTCACACGGCTTCGAGAAGTGCCGCACGGCCGGAACGCGGTCGTCCCTCACCGCCGAGAGCACGACCACCGGGATGTCCGCGAGCTCCTCGTCCCGGAGCTGCGCCTCGCGGAACTGCCAGCCGTCCATCACCGGCATCATGAGGTCGAGCAGCACGAGCGAGGTGCGCTCGCCCTGGAGCTTGTCGAGGGCCTCCCTGCCGTTGGCGGCCTCGATCACCTCGAAGCCCTCCTCGTCGAGGGCCTCCGCGAGCGTCTCGCGGATCATCGCGTCGTCCTCGACCACCATCACTCGTCGCCGGTTCACCGGCCATGCTTCGCGCCCGCCGCCAGCCAGCGCACGATTCAATGGGGGCAGGGTCCGGGTGAGCGGGCCTCCGCCCCCGCTCTCACCCTGGGGCATGACCCACTCCCGGCCGGCCGAAGCGCTTCTCCAGCAACGGTTTCCGGTCTTCGCCCCGGCCGCGCGACGAATCGAGCCTGCCGAGCGGCCGCTCCCTACCGCCTCGCGCCGGTTTCCGGCGCGAGGCCTCGGTACTCGCCCAGGTGGGCGAGAAATCCGCCGCGACGCTTTCACCGTTCATCGGTCGTTGACACCCCGGAAGGCCCTTCGTAGGATGCGCCCCCCGATGTTCCCCAGTAGCTCAGTTGGCAGAGCAGGTGACTGTTAATCACCGGGTCGCAAGTTCGAGTCTTGCCTGGGGAGCCAGTTTTCTCTCGTCGCCAACCAACGGCGAGGGTCGGTAAACAGAAGCCCCGCAAGGAGCGATCCGAGGGGGCTTCGCCGTTTCTCCCCAGAACTCCGAGCGTTCGCGCGCTGCGCATGCGGAGGCGGTGCGTGCGCGAGCCCCGAGTAGCCGTGCGTCCCCAACGCGAGCAGATCGGTGTTGCCCTGCTTGACGGTCTTCCCCTCTCGCAGTCTCCGTCAACACCGCCTTCGCGTGGCTATCGCTCATGGCTCTCCGTGAGCGTCAAGAAGGCGCGAGACCGCCCGAGATCCTGCCGCGTTGGGCGTGGGGTCGGTGGAATCGTCGGCCGCAGGCGGGTTCGGGTTGACCAGGCGCTCGATCGTGCGCGCCTGACCGATGTCCGTCAGCACGAACAGCACGTCGTCTGCGCGGATCGCGGTCTGGCCTCCTGGGACGATGACCTCACCGCCTCGCAAGATCTTGACGACGAGCGACCCGGGAGGGAGGGCGATCTCTGCGAGTCGCTGGCCCACGACGGGTGATACTGGTGGGACGGGGATCTCAATGAACCGTGTTGGCGTGGTGCCCGGGTCCCCCCGTCGCGCGTCGAAGATCAGCGCCTCGGTCTCGATGGCGCTCATACCGGACGCGAGCAGCATGAACCTGGCCATCGCGTAGGCGAGCTCGACGTCGCCCTGCACGACCCGGGTTCGTGGGAGGGCCGACAGGGCAGTCAGCAGCGACTCATGGTGTACGCGGGCGATCACGTCGAGCTGCGGATTCATCCGATGCGCGTGTTCGATCGCGCGGCGAGCGGCCACGGGCTGCGTCGCGGTGACGAGGAACATCCTTGCGTCCTTGATGCCGGCGCGGCCCAGGAGCTCGGGGTCCTCTCCATGGCCGTGCAAGACGCGCACGTCCTGACCGCGCAAGGCCATCACGGTCGTGTAGTCCTGCTCGATCACGACGAACGGGATCTCACGCAGCCGCAAGAACCGGGTGAGCACGCTCCCGACGTCACCGTGGCCGAGGAGCACGACGTGATCGCGAAACAGGCCATCACTTCCGGCCTCCGCAGACTCAGCCGGCTCGGCATCGATCGCGGACGTCTCGGGCTCCTCTGGTGCGACGGGCCGGTCGAACGGCTCGAGCAGTGCTGAGCGAACGTCGGTTTCATCCTTGGCGTGCGCGAGAACCGTGACTTGATCCCAACCGAGCAGCCTCGTGTGGCCGGTGGGCGCGACGACCTCGTCACCTCGTGTGACGAGGGTGAGCATCGCGCCGGGGGGCAACGTGAGGTCGCGAATTCGCGGTCCCGGTCGACCTTTCGGGTCAGGCAGATCGACGACGATCAGGTCGAGATCGCTATGCGCCATGGTGACGAGCTCGAGCGCGTAGCGTGGCTGCGGACGTGACGGCGTCGACAGTCCGAATCGTCGCGCCAGCAGGCCGAGCGTCGATCCCTGAATCCCCACCGACAGGATGACCGCGAAGAAGACCAGGTTGAACACGTCCTGCCCTGCCGGGATCCCGGCAGCCATCGGGTAGGTCGCGAGGACGATCGGGACCGCGCCGCGAAGGCCCGCCCAGCTCATGAAGAGGCGTTCCTTTGCCTCAAACCCCATTCCGAGCGTGCCCAACCAGACGGCGGCGGGCCGGGCGACGAACGTCAACGCCAGAAACATCACGATGCCATCGAGCCACAGGCTGCTCCACTGGCTCGGGAAGACCAGCAGCCCCATCATCACGAACACGCCGATGTTCGCGATCACCGACAGAGCCGCCGAAAAGTTCCGGATACCCTGTTGGTAGATGAACTTCCGGTTTCCCATGACCAGGCCCGCGGTGAAGACCGCGAGCATCCCGCTGGCCTTCGCCGCCTCTGCCAGGCCGTAAGTCAGCAGCACGACGGCGAGCAGCAGCACGTAGTAGTAGCCCCGATCCTGCGGGTTCAGCCGTTGGAAGATCGCGAGAGCGGCGCGTGCGAGCACCCATCCCACCACCGGCCCGGCGACGAACTTCCAGACGAACACAGGTAGGATCATCCAGCCCAGGCCCGTGCCAGTGGTCAGCGCCCCGACGACGACGAGTGTGAGGAGGATCGCCATCGGATCGTTCGCCGCGCTCTCGATCTCGATCGTCGATGCGAGCCGCGGCCGAAGGGACTGGCGACGGAGGATCGAGAAGGTCGCGGCCGCGTCGGTCGACGAGATCACCGCGGCAAGGAGGAGTGATCGTTCGAAGGCCCAACCCACGCCGAGATACAGGACGCAGAACACCGCGGCCGCCGTAAGCACGACACCCCAGGTCGCCATCCCGCCTGCTGGCAACGCAACCGCCCTGAGGACACTGAGTTTTGTGACGAACCCACCATGGAACAGGATGAACACCAGGCTCGCGTTCGCGACCTGGTTTGCCAGATCGACGTCATCGAAGTGCCACAGCCCGAGGACATCGCTGCCGGCCAGGAGCCCGAGCCCCAGGGCCACGAGGATGACAGGCACGCTGAGCCGATCGAGCCAAACGGCCGCCAGGACGACCCCCAGCAGCAGCAACGGACCGATGATATAGACCGTATCCATCAGCGCTCCACCGAGGTGGCGCGAACAGGCCGGCGGTCACCACGGCGCATTCGTGTTCCCTTCACGCCGCCTTAATCGGGGACAAGGAGAACAGGGGTCTTCGCGCTTTCGCTCACCGCCTGAGCCACTGAACCGAGGAGCACTCGGGTCACTGCGGAGTACGATGGGCTCCGACCGCAACCTTGCCGCACGGTCCCGCGTCCGGAGCTAAATTTCAAGTACTTAGAAGGCGATCCCTAGGCCCTTCGGGGTAGCCATGAGGTCGCTTTTTTCGTTTCAGGCCCGTATTCGCGCCGCGCCTACGTCACACCGTACGTGCGGGGTGCTAGCATGGGGCGTGAAGACAATCCGCCTGCCAACGAGGCCGCGGCTTCCCCAGCCCGCGTCTGCAAGAATGGCAGCGACCAAAGCAGCAGCAAAGGCGAGCAACGTGCCCGACTCGGTCGGCCTGGTGACATGAGGTCAAGCACGCCGACGGCACCATCGAGGAGTTGAGGCCGATGGAATCCAAGGATGCGCCCTCGACGGAGGGGCTCGTCGCGAGCCTTCTGGAGGCTTTGCCGAACCCTGTCTTCGTGAAGGACGAGACTCATCGGTGGGTGCTGTTGAACGCCTCGTTCTGCGAACTCGTGGGCCGTGAGCGCAGCGAGCTGCTCGGAAAGCTCGACGTCGACTTTTTCCCGCCCGATGAGACGCGGGTCTTCTGGGCAACGGATGACGCGGTCTTCGCCGGTGCCGGCGTCAACGAGAGCGAGGAGCGGTTCACCGACTCGTCCGGTCAAACGCACATCGTCATTACGCGGAAGAGCCTGCACACTGACGCGAGCGGTGGGCGGCTCTTGCTCGGCGTCATCACCGATATCACCGCGCAGGTCGAGGGGCGCAAGCGGGCCGAGGAGTCACTCCGCGAGCAGCTTGCGGTGAAAGAACAGCTCGCCAAGATCGCCGAGAGCGTGCCGGGGGCCATCTACGCCTTCCGACTCCGCCCGGACGGCAGTACCAGCATGCCTTTCGCTGCCCCGGCGGTAGAGGACCTGTTCGGAATCTCGCGGGACGTGTTGGCCAATGACATGGCTCCCTACTTCGCCAACGTACACGCCGACGACATCCAGCGCGTGACCGACGATATAGCAGAGGCGGCGCGCATGATGTCTGGCTGGCACGCCGAGTTCCGGTACGAGCACCCGACGAAGGGATTGCGCTGGATCGAAGGCTGGTCGTCACCCATTGCCGAGTCGGACGGAGCCACCCTGTGGCACGGGTACGTGACAGATGTCACCGAGGGTAAGCGGACGGAACTGGCGCTGCGTGAGAGCGAGAAGCACCTCGGGCTGTTCATCGACCATGCTCCGGTGGCCCTGGCGATGTTCGACCGCCAGATGCGCTACCTGCACGTCAGCCACGCGTGGCTCACCGACTACGAGCTCGGCGATCAGGATTTGCGTGGCTTGTCCCACTACGAGGTGTTCCCGGAGATTGGCGAGGAGTGGAAGCAGGTCCACCGGCGCGCCCTGGAGGGCGAGGTGGTGCGGGCCGACGCTGACAGGTTCGTGCGCGCCGACGGCAGCGTTCAATGGCTACGGTGGGAGGTGCGCCCTTGGCGTGAGGTCGGGGGCGGGGTCGGTGGGATTGTCATCTTCAGCGAAGACATCACCGAGGCCATTCTCGCTGGCGAGGAGGCGCGCGAGCGCGAACAGTGGCTGAGGTTGGCCCATGACACAGCCGGGGCCGGCACTTGGCAGTGGGACCTCCGCACCAACGAGAACGTGTGGTCCGACGAGTTGTGGAAGCTCTATGGACTGAGGAAGGGAAGTTGCGCCCCCTCCTATGAAGACTGGCGCGAGGTCATCGTCCCCGAGGACCGCGAGAAGGCCAGTCAGATGGTAGGCGACGCGGCCCGCCGGGGGAGCGAGATCTCCGTCGAGTTCCGAGTACTGTATGGGGACGGCACTGTGCACCACCTGCTCTCGAGAGCCAGGCCGCTGCTGGACAAGACTGGTAGGCCCGAGAAGTACCTCGGCATCGTCATCGACATCACTGAGAGAAAGCTGATCGAAGAGACGCTCAGGGAGAGCCAGGCGACGCTCGATCTCGCGTTGCGCTCGGCGCGGATGGGTACGTGGCAGTGGGACATCGCGACCGACCGACGCCGTTTCGATGATCAAGTGTGCAGGCTCCTGGGGCTGAACTCCGCGACATTCAGCGGGGCTGCTGCTGAGTTCTTCGCTGCGGTACACCCGGAAGACCGGGAGAAGCTAAGCGAGGCCGCAACCCGGGCGATTGAGCAGGGCGTGCCATATGACCCGGAGTACCGAGTGGTCTGGCCAGATGGGAGCATCCACTACGTCTGTGCGCGCGGGGGAGTAACCCGAGACCGCGCAAGTCGTCCACTGCGACTTGATGGCATTCTCTGGGACATCAGCGAGCGCAAGCAGGCAGAGGACGCCCTGCGCGAGAGCGAGGAGCGCCTTCGGGTCGTGGTCCAGGCCGCTGGCGAGGGCATCCTCATGAGGCGGGCGGACGGAGTGATCGCGGTCTTCAACCCCGCTGCCGAACGGCTGATGGGCCTGACCGCGGGACAGATACAGGGTCTGACCCCCACGCCACCGGGCTGGTACACGGTCCGGGAGGACGGGACACTTCTCCCGACCGAGGAGCGGCCGAACAGGGTCGCCTTGCGCACCGGCAACCCCACCTCCAACGTGATCCTGGGCCATCACCAGCCCGACGGCACCACGACCTGGTGTTCCGTGAACTCACAGCCGGTGTTCGGGCCTGGACAGGCGGAACCCTACGCCGTCGTGGCGACCTTGACCGACATCACCGCACAGCGCCAGCAGGCCGTCATCCAGCGCCATTTGGAGGAGCAGCTTCAGCAGGCGCGCAAGCTGGAGAGCATCGGTCGGCTCGCGGGAGGCATCGCTCACGATTTCAACAACCTCCTCACCGTCATCCTGTCTTGCGCGGACACGCTGAAGGAAGATGTCGCGGCCGGAGCACCCGTGCTGCCAGAGGTGATCGACGAGATCCTCGCCGGGGGCAAGCGCGCCGCCGACTTGACTCGCCAGCTCCTCGCCTTCGCGCGCAAGCAGGTCATCGCGCCCGAGGCTCTGGACCTGAACACTCTGGTGCTCGGGAGCGAGCAGCTCCTCCGCCGTCTCCTGGGCGAGGATGTCGAGCTGGTCACGATGACGCAGTCCGACCTCTGGACTGTGCGGTGCGACCGAGGACAGATCGAACAGGTCATCTTGAATCTCGCCATCAATGCCCGCGATGCGATGCCAGGCGGAGGGACGCTGACCATCGGGACCACCAACCAGGAGATCGACGAGCGCTTCGTTGTTGTCCATCCGTTCATGCGCGTCGGGGCTTACGTCAAGCTGGAGGTCAGCGACTCTGGCGTAGGGATGACTCCTGACGTCAGGGCACACGCCTTCGAGCCGTTCTTCACCACGAAGACTCAAGGGAAGGGGACCGGACTCGGCCTCGCAACGGTCTACGGGATCGTGAAGCAGAGCGAAGGGTACATCCTCTTGGAGAGCACCGAGGGTCGTGGCACCACCTTCGAGCTGTACTTCCCTCGGGCGCTCGGCACGGCTGTCGAGGCCTCATCAGTGGCGCCGGCGCCGGCGAGCGGTGGCAGGGAGACCGTGCTGGTCGTGGAGGATGACCCCCAGGTACGCGAGGTCACTCTCAGGGCCCTCAGAGCTGGAGGCTATCGGGTGCTCGCCGCCAGCAGCGGGCGCGAGGCGCTGGAAGTAGCGGCACGAGAGGAAGGGCCGCTCCACCTGCTCGTAACCGATGTCGTCATGCCAGGCCTCAACGGTCGCCAGCTCGCCAACGAGCTGACCCGCCTTCGACCCACCTTGCGCGTGCTCTTCGTGTCCGGATACGCCGGTGACGTGATCGCCCAGGCCGGCGCGGTCGACTCGGGAGTGGAGCTGCTAGGGAAGCCGTTCACGAAGGTGGCGCTCCTCGGGCGAGTCCGAGCACTCCTCGATGCGCAGTGAAGATCCTGAGGGAATGCTACGGCCAGTTCCTCGTGCACTCGCACTCCGGTCCATGCGGCAGGAGCTGACTCCTGGGGCGCGAGACCCGAAGGCCCCGACCATGGCCACGACGAGGGGCGCGCCGCGCGAGCGGTGGGCAGTGCGCAGCGCCATCCATGCCGGAGGGCCGCCAGTACGCCTTGACGAGACGCTGAACGGCCCCATGTCGAGTGTGGCGTGAAGCAGACAGATAGACAGGTTACGAACCATGGATTCCAGCGACCACCAGACCATTCGACAACTCCTCGACGACTACCTTCGGATGTATGCCTCCCGCGACGATCGGCTCACCGCCTTCTTCAGCGAGGACTTCTCTGGCTTCACCGGTGGCGGCGACTTCGTCGTCAAGGACCGCGACGCGTGGGTGGCGATTACCCGCCAGGACTTCTCTCAGGTCAGGGATCCAATTCGTATCGAGCTCAAGGATGTCACTCTCCAGTCGCTGGCGGAGACGATCGCCGTCGCCACCAGCTTCTTCACGATCCACTTGCCGATCAAGGACCACATCCTGTCGCGAGAGACCGCCCGCCTGGTGTTGGTCTTCCGCAAGGAATCGTCGGGCTGGAAGATCTCGCACAGCAGCATATCCATCCCGTACCACCTGGTCCGCGAGGGCGAGGTGTACCCGCTGAAGGAGCTGGTGGACCGCACGCAGGTCCTGGAGCAGCTAGTTGCCGAGCGGACCAGTCAGCTCACCGAGGCGAACGCCGTTCTGGCGAGGGAGATCGCAGAGCACAAGCAGACAGAGGAGAAGCTTCGGGCGAGCGAGACGCTCTACAAGTCCATCTTGAACGCTTCTCCCGACGACATCACGATCGCCGACCTCGAAGGTCGGGTCCTGATGGTCTCTCCCAATGCCGTGAGCATGTTCGGTTTCGCGAACGCAGAGCAGGGCAAGGGACGCAAGGTCACCGATTTCCTCGTGCCCGAGGACCGGGAGCGCGCCATGTCCAGGGTCGCCCTTCTCTTCCAGGGCGTCATGTCCGGTCCGAGCGAATACCGGGCATTGCGCATGGATGGCTCTACCTTCGACATCGAGGTCAACAGCGCCCTCATTCGCGACGCGGAGGGACGACCGACCAAGCTCATCGTGATCGCCCGCGACATCACCGCGCGCAAGCAAACCGAGGCCGCTTTGCAACAGGCCGTCGCCCAGATCAAGACGCTGCACGGCCTCCTCCCCATCTGCATGCATTGCAAGAAGATCCGGGACGACCGGGGCCATTGGAGCCCAGTGGAGGTCTATGTCCGCGAACGCACCGGCGCTGAGTTTAGCCACGGCCTGTGCCCGCATTGTTTGGAGACGAAGTATCCCGATGTCGCCCGGGAAGAGGACGATCACACGCCCTAGCTAGTCGCGGAACTTCAGCCTATTCGCCACCGTTCACGACCTGGTGTACTTCCGCAAGGGCCACGAGACGTTCGAGAACGCCGTTCCGATGGGCGAGTAGCCGCGGTCGCACTGCGCGCTCTCGACGCGGCGGGTCAGCTCGCGCCGGCACCGCCGCGCGATCAGGCCGAGGCCCCGGCGGCGTCGAGCGCCTCTCGGACCCGGACCAGGAGCGACGAGGCGGTGAACGGCTTCTGGAGGAAGGCCAGCGGAGGGTCGAGGACGCCACGCTCGGCCATGCCGTCGTGGGTGTATCCGGAGACGTAGAGGACGCGTAGCCCGGGGCTCCGCCCGCGAAGCTCCCTCGCCACTGCCGGCCCGTCGAGCCCCGGCAGGATCACGTCGCAGACGACGAGCTTCGTCTGTGCGAGCTCGCCCGGCGCGATGGCGAGGGCCTCGGGACCGCCGCGGAAGGCCAGCACCCGGTAGCCCCCATCCCGGAGCGCGCGCGTCGTGACCTCCCGCACCTGGGGGTCGTCCTCCACCACGAGCACCGTCTCGGTACCCCGGCTCGAGCGCGCAGGGGCAGCAGGGGGCGACTCCGTCGCCGCGGCCTCGAGGCTCCTGGGGAAGTAAAGCTCGAAGGACGTTCCTCTCCCCGGTGCGCTGTGAACGACGATGTGGCCCTCGCTCTGCTTGACGATCCCGTAGACCGTCGCAAGTCCCAGGCCCGTGCCCTGGCCGACCGCCTTGGTGGTGAAGAACGGCTCGAAGATGTGGGCCTGCACCTCGGGCGACATGCCTACCCCCGTGTCACGGACCGTGAGCCGTACATGCGGGCCCGGGCGTATCCATGGGTGCGCCGCGGCGAGGGCGGCGTCGACGTGCGCGTTCGAGGTGGTGAGGAGGAGCGTCCCACCTCCCGGCATGGCATCCCGGGCGTTCACGGCGAGGTTCAGAGATCACCTGCTCGAGCTGTCCGGGGTCGAGGCGCACGTTCCAGAGGCCTGGACCGGGGCCGATGGCCAGCTCGATCGCCTCACCCAGCGCCCGCCGCAGCAGATTCTCGCTCCGCCCCAGCACGACGTTGAGGTCGAGCGGTACCCGGCAGGCGATCTGCTTGCGCGCGAACGCCAGCAGCTGCCGCGTCAGATCGCTCGCCCGTCGCGCGGCTGCCTGGATCTGGGCAACGTCGTCCGCTGCCGGGTGGCCTGCTCGCATGTCTTCCTGGAGCACCTCGGCGCAGCTCAGGATCACCGTGAGGAGGTTGTTGAAGTCGTGCGCGATCCCGCCAGCCAGCCGGCCCACGACCTCCATCCGCTGGGAGGCCCTGAGCTGCTCCTCCAGGGCGCGACGCCCCGTGAGATCCACGTCGAGGCAGAACATCTCAGGCTCACCCCGGGCGTCCTGCACCATGACGTGGCTGGAAAAGACGTTGACCGGGCTTCCGTCCTTCGTCCTGAGGACGAGCTCCCCCGCCGGGATCGGTTCACCGCCGGTGATCCAGGCCTCGATGCCCGCTACCACCATGACCTTCATCGGGTCAGGGATGATGAGATCCTCGAGGCGCCGGCCGGTGGCCTCCTCCCGGCCATAGCCGTAAAGCGCCTCGCTGGCGGCGTTCCAGTAGACCACGCGCCGCTCGCGGTCATACCCCTGCACGGCGATGTTGGGGACCTGCTCCGCCAACGATCGGAACCGGCGCTCGCTCCTGCGCAACTCCACCGCGACGCGATCGAGCTCGGCCACCACCTGCTCGGAAGCGCGCCGCTGCCCCTCGAGGTGCGCGATCCGGGCCAGCAGCTCGTCGTAGGTGGGCGCGTGCTCGGTCATGCTGTGCTCCTTCGTTACCGAGCGGAACTCGGGTTTCCGCGGCCGGTGCGCCTCCGCGTGAGCCATCTGAGGGCACCTCGAACGAAACATCAACGTGCGCAGCAGGCCTACTCCAGGCCTAGCGCTTACGCGAGGCGTGGAACGGTGCGTCAACCTGCGCGAAGGGACGCCGCGCTCCCACGTCCGTCTGGGGGCACAGGCCCGACCCGAACCGCACTCGCCGAGGTCACCCACGCCGATTTCTCCTACGATCGCGTCGGCCGCGCGGGCTCGGTTCCGACCTTCAACCGATCGAGGTAGGAGCGGTAGGCGAAGGAGCGATCGCGCTTCTTGCCTGTCGACTCCACGAGCACGCCGGCGTCGACGAGGTGTATTTTGCCCCATTGCTACGGGAACCGACGGCACCTGTCACGCCGCGGCAGACTGGAGCTTGACGATGGGCAGCGTGAACCAGAACGTGCTCCCCCTTCCCGGCTCGCTCTCGACGCCGATCGTCCCGCCGTGTGCCTCGACGATCTCCCGCGCGATGTAGAGCCCGAGGCCTACCCCGCCGCTGCGCGTGCCTGGAACGCGGAAGAACTTGTCGAAGATGCGGTCCTGGTGCTCGCGCGCGATGCCCTCCCCGGTGTCGCGCACCTCGAACCGGACCGCGTCGGGCTTGGCGACCGCCCTGATCTCCACGTGCCCGCCAGGCGGCGTGTGTCGCACCGCGTTGGCCAGCAGGTTCGAGAGGACGAGCTGCAGCCGTTCCGGATCGCCGGTCACCTCGGCCGGTCCGGCCGGGAAGGCGACCGCGAGGTCGACGCCGGCCGCCTGGGCCTCCGGGCGCGCAGCCGCGGCGGCGTCCTCGGCCAGCGCTCGCGCATCGACCAGCACGCTGTGCAGCGCCATCCCCCCGGCCTGGATGCGCGACAGATCGAGCAGGTCGTCCACGATTCCCTGAAGCCGCTCGCAGTCCTGCCGCGCGGCGACCATGAGATCCGCCTGCTTCTCCGTGAGCGGTCCGACCGCCTCCTCGGCGCAGAGGTGGATCGCCATGCGCAGCGAGGTGAGCGGCGTCCGGAACTCGTGGGCCACCGTCGCCACCAGGTCGTTCTTGAGCTCGTCGAAGCGCATGAGCCGCGTCACGTCCTGCAGGACGATGGTGACGCCCACCACCCCACCCTGCTCGGTGTAGAGCGGTGTCGCGCGCGGCAGGAGGTGCCGGTCACCGTCCGGCGACGACACCCGCACGGTCTCCTCGAAGCCGGAGGGCACGTACGCCCCCTTGCCGGCCAGCACGTGGGCGCGCACGCGCTCCACGACCTCTCGCGCCGCGGGATCGAGCGTCGCCACGGTGGGAGCGGCGCCCCCCGCCCCGAGGCGCAGGACGGTCTCGGCGGCGCCGTTCAGGTTCAGCACGCCACCGGCGGCGTCGAGCACGAGCACCGGGTCCGGCAGGCTGTCGATGGCGGCCTGCGCGGATTGCTGGGCCTGGAGCAGCTCGCCGAGCGAGCTCCGGCGGTACTCGGCCAGCCGGTCGGCCATCGTGTTGAACTCGTGCGCGAGCGCGGCGATCTCGTCCCGACCCGACACCCTGGCCCGCGCCTCGAGGTCGCCCTCGCCGATCCGGTGCACGGTCTGCGACAACACGCCGAGCGGGCGCAGCAGGCGCGCCGTCAAGGACAGCGAGGCGAGCAGCCCCAGCAGCAAAGCGGCCATGGTGGCCGCGACCACGATCCCGTTGTTGCGCTCGGCGGCGCGGCGCGCCCGTTCGCTCTTCGAGACCATGGCGTCCTGGTTGATCGCGAGGATCTCGTCCGTCGCCACCTGTACCTTTCGATACGCCGGTTCGAGCACCAGGAAGTAGGCCTGGAGCGTGGCGGGCGCCTCGTCGGCCGCGAGGCGCTGGTAGGCGGCCAGATAGGCCGTCCACGCCTGGCGCAGGCGGCGGGTGGCCTCGGCCTCGCCTCGCTCGGTGATGTTCCGCTCCTGCACCCCGAGCTCCGCTTCGAAACGCTGCCGCAGGGCCGCGGTGTCCTCGTCGGTGACGCGTCCGGTGGCACGCGCCAGTGCGGTCTTGTGGAGGCCCTCGAGCGCGCGGGACATCCGCTCGGACACGAGCACGCTCCGGTAGTTGTCCTTCAGGATGAGCTCGGGGCCGTTCCCCAGCGCGGTGATGGTGGTCATCGAGGCGACCAGGAAGACCGCCAGCACGAGCGCCAGCGGCGCCTGGGCGAGCAGGAGTTTCGTCTGGAACCTCATCCGGCAGCCTCCCCATCGCCCTCGAAAGAGACGATGTGCAGATCCAGGCCCTCCGCCTGGTCGACGAGCCGGTGCACCACCGAACGGCCCGCGAGGCGACGCCACCACGGCTGTGCGCTGCGCCCCACGATGACGTCGCTCACCCGGTGCGAGCGGGCGAAGTCGATGAGGGCGGCGGCAGGATCGCGCGACCGGAGCCGGACCACCTCGGCGCCCAGCTCGCGTGCCTTGTCGATGTTCCCGAGCAGCTTGCGCTGCGCCTCGGAGTCGATGCGCTCAGGCGCCTCGTCGGGCGTCTCCACGTACGCCACGAACCAGTTCGTGCTGAGGCGGCCTGCCATGCGGGAGCCGCGCCGGAGGAGCGCCAGCGCGTGCGGTGGGTTGGACGACAGGCTGACCATGACGCGCCCGCGGGTGGTCGCCGGCGCCTCTCCCAGGCGCGCCGCCTGCGCCGCGGAGCGATCGAGGCTCTCCGCCACCTCGCGCAAGGAGAGCTCGCGCAGGGTGCCGAGGTTCTGGTCCTTGAAGAAGTGCTCCAGCGCCCACGGGATCTTCTCGGCCGGGTAGATCTTGCCGGCCCTGAGACGCTCGACCAGGTCCTCCACCGCCAGATCGAGGTTCACGATCTGGTCCGCGTGCTCGAGGAACGAGTCGGGCACCGTCTCGCGCACCGTCACGCCGGTGTTGCGCAGGACGAGGTCGTTCAGGCTCTCCAGGTGCTGGATATTCAGCGCGCCGATGACGCTGATGCCCTCGGCGAGCAGGTCGAGCACGTCGGTATGGCGCTTCCGATTCTTCGATCCCGGCGCGTTGGTGTGTGGGACCTCGTCCACGATGGCCACCTGCGGCCGCCTTGCGATCACCGCCGCGAGATCCATCTCCTCCACCAGCACGCCGCGGTACTCCAGGCTCTTGCGCGGGACGACCTCCAGGTCGCGCACCAGGGCGGCGGTCTCGGCGCGACCGTGCGTCTCGATGTACGCGAGCGCCACGTCCACGCCGCGCTTCCGGAGCGCGTGCGCCTCCTCCAGCATGCGCCAGGTCTTTCCCACGCCGGCCGCGAAGCCGATGTAGAGCTTGAGCCGGCCGCGCTTGCCCCGCTCGACCAGCTCGAGGAAGTCCTGGGCGGTGCGCTTGGCGGCGGCAACGGTCACTGCCGCTCCGATGCCCGCGCCGCCCCATCGCGCCGGCGACGCCAGTAGCTCTCCACCGCCCAGCAGGCACCCCGTGGCACGGCCGCGGCGATCCACGACGCGAGCGCGAGCGGACGCAGCGACGAGCGCGCCCGGACTTCGTTCGCGAGGAGCATCCACGCGAAGGCGCTGGTGGCGAGCGGCACGATGAGCAGCACCGTTCGAACCTTGCGCGCCTCGTCGTAGCGGCGCTGGCAGCGGAGGATCTCGTGGACCAGGTCGCCGCCGGCTCGGACGTCGAAGCGCACCAGGGGCATGGTCACTTCCCGCCGGGAGCCTGCGCCGGGGCCGCCGCGGGGGGCGCAGGGGCTGGTGGTGCGCCGAATCGCCGGTCGAGCGCGAGGTTCAAGAGGAGGACGTTCACCCGAGGCTCCCCGAGGATGCCGAGATCGCGCCCTTCCACACTCTCCTCCACCAGCGCGCGCACGCGCTCCGGCGCCACGTTGCGCGCCGCCGCGACGCGCGGCACCTGCCAGAGCGTCGCCTCGGGAGATAGGTGCGGGTCGAGGCCGCTTCCGGAGGCCGTGACCAGCTCGACTGGCGGAAGGCCTGGCGCGCCCGGATTGTCCTTCTGGAGCCCCGCCAAGGTCCGCAGCGGCCCCGTCGCGCAGCTTCTTCGACGTCGGGCCGAGGTTGGAGCCGCCGGAGGCCATCGGGTCGTACCCCTTGTCCCCCGCCGCCGAGGGGCGCGGCTGGAAGTAGACCGCGCCGGCGAAACCCTGGGCCAGCAACTCCGAGCCGATCACCTTCCCGGCCGCGTCGCTGACGAGGCTGCCGCTGGCCCGGTGGTGGAACAGGACCTGAGCCACCCCGGTCATGAGGAGCGGATAGACGAGTCCGCTCAGCACCAGCGTGACGGCCGTGACGCGCAGCGCGGGTACGAGGTGGTCGATCCACCGTTCCTCGCGATGCGGGGGCACCGCGGACGCGGTCGAGGGCTGCAGTGCGACGGTAACCTCTTCTCGCATGGGGTTCTCCTAGACCAGGCCGGCGGCGGTGAGCGCCAAGTCGATGAGCTTGATGCCGGCGAAGGGCGCGATGACGCCGCCTACACCGTAGATGAGCAGCGAACGTCGCAGGACCGAGGCCGCGCCGAGAGGGCGGTAACGCACGCCCTTCAGCGCCAGCGGGATGAGCAGAACGATGATGATCGCGTTGAAGATGACCGCCGAGAGGATGGCGCTGAACGGCGACGAGAGGTGCATCACGTCGAGCGGCGCCAGCGCCGGGTATGCCGCCACGAAGAGCGCGGGGAGGATGGCGAAGTACTTGGCCACGTCATTCGCGATCGAGAAGGTGGTGAGCGTCCCGCGCGTCATGAGGAGCTGCTTGCCGACCTCGACCACCTCCAGCAGCTTGGTGGGGTTCGAGTCGAGGTCGACCATGTTGCCGGCCTCCTTCGCCGCCTGGGTGCCGGTGTTCATGGCGACGCCCACGTCGGCCTGGGCCAGCGCCGGCGCGTCGTTGGTCCCGTCGCCGGTCATCGCGACGAGCTTCCCCTTGGCCTGCTCCGACTGGATGAGCTTCATCTTGGCCTCCGGCGTCGCCTCGGCCAGGAAGTCGTCGACCCCCGCCTCGCGCGCGATGGCGGCGGCGGTGCGCGGGTTGTCGCCGGTGATCATGACGGTGCGGATGCCCATGGCGCGGAAGCGCTGGAACCGCTCCTTGATGCCGCCCTTCACCACGTCCTTGAGGTGGACGATGCCGAGCACCCGGGCCCCTTCGGAGACGGCGAGCGGCGTGCCTCCCGCGTCGGCGATCCGCGCCGCATCGGCCTCGACCCGGGCTGGCAAGGCCCCGCCCAGCGCGGCCACCTGGCGGGTGATGGCCTCCACCGCGCCCTTCCGGATGACGCGCCCGTCGATGTCGCAGCCGCTCATGCGCGTCTGCGCGCTGAAGGGGATGAAGGTGTGCGTTCCGTGGTTCACCTCGCGTCCGCGCAGCCCGTATTTCTCCTTCGCCAGCACCACGATCGAGCGACCCTCCGGCGTCTCGTCGGCGAGGCTCGCCAGCTGCGCCGCGTCGGCCAGGTCCTCGACCTTGACCTGGGGCGCTGGCAGGAACTCGGTCGCCATGCGGTTCCCGAGCGTGATGGTGCCCGTCTTGTCGAGCAGCAGCGTGTCGACGTCGCCGGCCGCCTCGACCGCGCGGCCGCTCATGGCGAGGACGTTCTTGCGCAGGAGCCGGTCCATCCCGGCAATGCCGATGGCGGAGAGAAGGCCGCCGATGGTGGTAGGGATGAGGCACACGAGCAGCGCGACGATGGCAGTCGCCGAGAGGCTGATGCCCGAGTAGGTGGCGATGGGCACCAGCGTCACGCAGGCGAAGAGGAAGATGAGGGTGAGTCCGACGAGCAGGATGTGGAGGGCGATCTCGTTGGGCGTCTTCTGTCGGGAGGCGCCCTCCACCAGCGCGATCATCCGGTCGAGGAAGGACCCGCCGGGATCCACGCTGATCCGGATGACGATCCGGTCGGAGAGCACCTTGGTGCCGCCCGTGACCGCCGACCGGTCGCCGCCCGACTCGCGGATGACCGGCGCCGACTCTCCGGTGATGGCCGACTCGTCGACGGAGGCGATGCCCTCCGTGATCTCGCCGTCGCCGGGGATCAGCTGGTTGGCCTCGACCACGACCATGTCACCCTTGCGGAGCGAGGCTGCGTCGACGCTCACCTCGCGGCCGGAGACGAGCTTGCGCGCCTTGATCTCGCGACGCATGCGGCGCAGCGTGTCGGCCTGAGCCTTCCCTCGCCCCTCCGCCACCGCCTCGGCGAAGTTGGCAAAGAGGACGGTGAACCACAGCCAGATGCTGACGGCGAGCGTGAACCAACCCGGCGCTGCGCCGGCCGGGTGCAGGATCCGGTCGCGAAGCCAGAGGATCGTCGTGAGGAGGCTCCCCACCTCCACCACGAACATCACCGGGTTCTTGGCCACCAGCCGCGGGTCGAGCTTCTTCAGGCTCTCGATGGCCGCCTGGCGCACGATGGTGGGATCGAACAGCGAGAGCTGTTTCGTCTTCTGGGCAGCCATGGCTAGAACACCTTTCCGGCCAGCGCCGAGAAATGCTCGAGGACGGGGCCGAGCGACAGCACCGGGAAGAAGGTGAGCGCCCCGACGACCAGGACGACCGAGACGAGCAGGGCAGTGAACGTGAAGCCGGTGGTGGGGAACGTGCCCAGCCCCGGCGCGACCACCTTCTTCCCCACCATGGAGCCAGCGATGGCCAGCGCCGGGATCATCATCCAGAAGCGGCCGATGAGCATGTCCACCGCCAAGGTCAGGTTCCAGAACTTGGTGTTGCCGCTCAGACCGGCGAAGGCCGAGCCGTTGTTGCCCGCGCCGCTCGAGTACGCGTACAGCATCTCCGAAAGGCCGTGCGGCCCGGCGTTGTTGAGCGACGAGGTGCCATACCCCACCACCGCCGCCCAGGCCGTCAGCGTGAGCACGATGGCCGGAAAGACCAGGATGTAGAGCATGGCGAGCTTCATCTCGCGCCCCTCGACCTTCTTGCCGAGGTACTCGGGCGTGCGCCCCACCATCAGGCCGGCGATGAACACGGTGAGGACGACCATCATCAGGATGCCGTAGAGGCCGGCGCCGACGCCGCCGAAGATCACCTCGCCGAGCTGGATGTTCACCAGGGGCACGAGGCCGCCGAGCGGCGTGAAGCTGTCGTGCATCGAGTTCACCGCGCCGCACGAGGCGTCGGTCGTCAGGGTCGCGAACAGCGCGCTGTTTGCGATGCCAAACCGGACCTCCTTCCCTTCCATGTTGCCCGGGCGGTGATCGACGGCGAGGGACGCCAGCGCCGGGTTCGGCTGCGCCTCGGCGTGGTAGGCCACCGCCACGCCGGCGAACCAGAGCACCGCCATCGCCCCGAAGATGGCCCAGCCCTGGCGCGTGTTGCGGGCCATCTTGCCGTAAGTGTAGGTGAGCCCCGCCGAGATGGCGAAGATGAGCACCATCTGGATGAAGTTCACCAGCGGCGTCGGGTTCTCGAACGGGTGGGAGCTGTTGGCGTTGAAGAAGCCGCCGCCGTTGGTCCCGAGCATCTTGATGACTTCCTGCGAGGCAACGGGGCCGAGCGCGACCACCTGCTTCACGCCCTCGAGCGTGGTCACCTCGCTGTACGCCGACAGCGTCTGCGGCACGCCGAGCGCGACCAGCACCAGCCCCACCACGATCGAGATGGGGAGCAGCACGTAGAGGATCGACCGGATGAGATCGACCCAGAAGCTCCCCAGGGTCTTCGGGCCACCGGGACCGGGCTGCCGCGTCAGGCCGCGCGCCAGCGCCAGCGCCACGCCGATCCCCGCCGCTGCCGAGGTGAAGTTGTGCCAGGCGAGCCCCGCCATCTGCGACAGGTAGCTCATCGTGCTCTCGCCGCCGTAGTTCTGCCAGTTGGTGTTGCTCGTGAAGCTGGCGGCGGTGTTGATGGCGAGGTCGCTCGCGACCGGCCCGAGCTTCTGCGGATTGAAGGGCAAGATGTGCTGCAGGCGCTGGATCGCGTAGGTCACCAGCAGCCCGAAGAGGCTGAAGAGGAGCATCGCCGCCGTGTACCCCTTCCAGCCCTGCTCCTTCTTCGGATCGACCCCTGAGAGTCGGTACAGCACGCGCTCGATCGGCCCGAAGAGGCGCGGGAGGGGCCGCCGCTCTCCCTCGAATACCCGGTACATGTAGAGGCCGAGGGGCTTCGTGATCGCGAAGATGACGAGGGCGAAGAGCCCGATCTGGATCCAGCCGTTGGAGGTCATGTACATGCCCCTAGAACCGCTCCGGGCAGATCAAGGCGTAGCCGAGATATCCGGAAAGGAGTACCGACAGCACGATGCCGATGGCGTACTCGAAGCTCATGGCTTCACTCACAGCCGGTCGCAGCCGCGCACGTACGCGAGGCTGACGGCGAAGAAGGCGACGGTCGCAACGACGATAAGAAGGTCCATGGATCACCCTTGCACCGAGCCAGTGCACGGCAGGTGCCAGGCAGTTTCTCCAAGCACCATCACGGGACGGGAGGAAGCGTCTTGCATTTCGCACGCACCTTTCGGGGCGTGAACTTGCAACGTGCGATCACGCTCCTTCGGCGGTCTCCGAGCCGATGATCCGCCGAGCGAGCGCACAGACAATTCCTGGGGCGAGACTTCGTCCGGATCTGCGTCGTTCCGCCGCAAACCCCGAGCGGACAGTTCCCGCCCAGGCAACCCCACCTCGTCGCCGCAGGCTGCTGCGCGACGTCCATCGTGGCACGCGCGATGCTCAAGAGGCGGGTATGAGAGCAGCAACGCCTGGCGTCCTTCAGCTCGCGCCAGCAGCGCCTTGCCTCAGCACGCAAGCTGCACACCGACGAAACATGCAAGGCTCACCCATCCATGCCACTGAACGCCGCCCAGGCCGTTGCCCCGCTCCGCGTACTCGTCATCGACGACGAGAAGAACATCCGGACCACGCTGGCGCTGTGCCTGGAGGGACTCGGCTGCAAGGTCGAGCAGGCGGCCTGTATGTCGGCAGCGCTCGAGGCGCTGCGACTGGAGCCGTTCGACCTCGCCTTCTGTGACCTGCGGCTGGGGCAGGAGAGCGGCATGGAGCTGCTCCCACGCCTGCTCGCCGAGCGACCCGGGCTGGAGGTCATCGTCATCACCGCCTACGCGACCGTGGACACCGCCGTCGAGGCGATGCGGCGCGGGGCGAAGGACTACCTGCCGAAGCCCTTCACGCCCGCACAGATCCGGCACGTCGTGGATCAGTCACGCGATCGGCGCGCGCTGGAACGGCGCCTGTCCGATCTCGAGACGCGCCTGGTGGATGCGGCTCCCGACGTCGTGCTCGAGACGGCGTCGCCGCGCATGCAGTCGGTGCTGGAGGTGATCGGCCGTGCCGGCGGCCACGATGTCGCGGTGCTACTGCGCGGCGAGAGCGGCACCGGGAAGGGAGTCCTGGCCCGACTGCTCCACTCACGGAGCCCGCGCCGGGATCGTCCGTTCGTGCTCGTGAACTGCCCCACGCTCTCGGAGGAGCTGCTCGCGAGCGAGCTCTTCGGCCACGCTCGTGGAGCGTTCACGGGGGCGGTGAAGGACCAGGAGGGCCGCGTGGAGGCGGCCGAGGGCGGGACCGTGTTCCTGGACGAGATCGGCGAGATCTCGACTGGCCTGCAGGCGAAGCTGCTCCGGTTCCTGCAAGAGAAGCAGTTCGAGCGGGTCGGCGAGAACCGCACCCGCACCGCCGACGTCAGGATCATCGCGGCGACGAATCGAGACCTCGAGGCCGCCGTGAAGGCTGGGCGCTTCCGCGAGGATCTCCTGTACAGGCTCAACGTGGTCGAGATCGTCACGCCACCGCTGCGCGACCGGCCCGAGGACATCCTGCCGCTGGCGCGCCGCTTCATCGCCTTCTTCGCGAGGCAAGGCGCGCGGCAAGCGCCCGAGCTGTCCGCGGCGGCCGAGCGAGTGCTCCTCGGCTATCCGTGGCCCGGCAACATCCGGGAGTTGCGCAACGCGCTCGAGCGTGCGGTCATCCTGACGCCCGGACAGGTTCTCGAGCCCGAGAGCTTCCCCGAGCGCATCGCCGCCCAGCCGACGACGCCGATCCTCGGCGGCGACTGCTCGAGTGAGGACATCGAGCGCGAGCATGTCCTGCGCGTCCTGGCGCGCGCACCGACCCTGGAAGATGCTGCCCGCATCCTCGGGATCGACACATCTACCGTGTGGCGCAAGCGCAAGAAGTGGGGGCGCTGACAAGTGCCTTTGGACCGTGGCGGGCTCCCGGCCGGCTTTGGTGAGGTCTTGCTCGGCGGATCGCAGAAAGCCTTCAAGTGGTGGGGCCTGGTGCGCGACGGGGCGAGAGGCCGAGCCTGCCTCTTCGGGCTCGGGGAGCCGGCGTGGCTCAGCCAGCTTCGCGCGGGCCCCGTGGGGCGCATTCTCATCGAGCGGGCTGGACCTTCGGCGTCACCCTGACGGCTTTGCGCGCACTGGCAAGGGATTGGCACCGGATCGCGTTGAGGTCCTGGAGGATGAGATGAAGAACAGAGCCAGCAGCATGGACGTCCGCTGGATGGCGTCAGGGGTGGTGGTCATGGCCTTGCTGTGGTTGCTTCTGTGGCTATTCCACCAGGACCCGGCACAGCAGCTCGCCCTCAAGGCCACCCGCGTCGATCTCGTCGGGCGGATGCAACTCGCTCTGACCGCGGCCTCCGAGGCCCAGAAGAGCGCCGTCCTCGCCGCCACCGACCAGGACTCCCAGGCATTCGCCGATCAGGCGAGAGCCGCGACGGCAAGGCTGGAACGGGATCGCGAGGAACTCGCCAAGCTCCTGACGAGCGGCGGCACCGAGCGGGAGCGCGATCTCCTCGCTCAATTCTCGGACGCCTTCGGCACGCTGCGGCACGTCGATGAGGAGGTGCTGCGCCTCGCGGAGAAGAATACCAACCTGAAGGCCTACGCCCTCCTCTTCGGTCCAGCCGCGGACGCGCTCGGCGACATGGACAGCGCGCTCGCCCGGGTGGTGGCGAAGCGCGCCAGCTCGGCCGACGCCAAGCAGGTGATGCTCCTCACCTTCACGGCACGGCTCGGGCTCCTGCGCATCCACACCTTGCTTGCCCGACACATCCCGGAGGAGAGCGACCCGCGGATGGACCAACTGGAGGCCTCGATGCGCGAGGAGGAGACCAAGGTACGCGATGGTCTCGCTCGGCTCGGGCTGCTGGCGGCGCTGTCCGAGGACGCAGACCTCGCGGCGGCCGCGTCGAGCTTCGCCCGCTACGGAGAGATCAAGGCTCGGATCCTGGCGCTCTCACGCGAGAACACCAACGTTCGTTCCCTGGAGCTATCCGTTGGACAGAGGCGCAATGCGGCGGCCCTGTGCGTGGAGCCCCTCGACGCGCTGAAGCAGGCCATCCTCGACGAGCCGATCGCCGGGGTCTCCTACGGCAAGTTTCCCACGCGATGAAGGCAGGAGCGGATGACCGGCAGCCGCGCAAGCCGCGTCCGGTGGTCCCTCTGGTCACGCTGGGACGCTTCCTTGTCTGGCCGCATTCGCCAGGCACAAAATCTTGCCTGGCGCCCGCGGCTAATCACCGATCCTTAGGGAGTTACTGAAACGAAGCTAACGCATCAGGTCCCGGATCGACCCGCAAACCGAGAGCAGCTGGGGCTTGTCCATGCGCCCGATGATGTTGCGGATGACGGAGCCGATGACCTGCAGGCCGCCGGCCACACCGAGGTTCGCCGACTGCTGGATGATGAATCCTGCCTTGGCCAGCTTGAGCGACCGGATGAAGAAGAAGTCCATGCCGGCGTTTGTCAATTGGACGACGACCTCTGCGAGGTCATCCCGCTGTTTCGTAGGGTCGGGAGCCTTCTCGAGCGCGTCGAGGACGGCCAGCGTCTTCGTGCGGAGCTCGTCCGAGTGATAGAAGCGCAGATAGGGCGGCTCCTTGGCAGCTGGCTTCGTCGTGGCGATTGGCTTTGACCGAGCGGCTCGCTTGACCGCCGACTTCACGACAGGCTTCGACGAGTTGGCCATGGATACATCGTACACCGTGCGCCAGTGGACTGGCATCCGCACCAACCCTCTCCAGCATCGCGCTCGTCTCGCGTGTCACTCCTGTCACTCCTGGCCCCCTCGGCGGCGAGCGCCGCGACGCGCACGAGCCAAGCGCGTTCGCCACGGTCCTTGCCGCCGCAGCGCAGCCGGTCCGTCCTCCGTATAGAGCGGAGATGCCGAGCAACGACCGCACCTCAACGGTGGACCAGGCGACCGTAGAGCAGAGCTGGCGCCAGAAGGGCTTCTCCTGCGGCCTGTGGGTGGACCCGCCGGGCCAGGTGTGGGCCGACTTCGTCCACGACGTCGACGAGCTCGCCATGGTGGTCGAGGGCGAGGTCGAGTTCGAGATCGACGGCGAGATTCATCACCCGGCGCCGGGCGAGGAGCTCCTCATCCCCGCGCGCGCCTCCCACACCGTGCGAACGAAAGGGCGCGGCGGCTCGCGGTGGCTCTACGGCTATCGCCGCGCGCAGGTGGGGTGAAACCTCGGAGGAGCCCGCTGGCGAGGTGACGATGGGTGGCGCCGCCTCTCAGCGCTCGACCACCGCCACCATATCCCGCGGCCGCGCCTCCACCGAGGCGGTCGCACCTCGGACCGCCCCGCCGCACGCCGACTCAGCAAACGCTTACGCCCCCCGTGGGGGCTGTACGGAATGGCTCGGGTATGTGCTCTTGGGGCGCTGGCCCATCGAGCGGTCCGCGAGGTCGGCATGCCCGAAGAGCTCATTCTGGAGATGAGGGGCATCTCCAAGTCGTATCCCGGGGTCACGGTGTTCGAGGGGTTCGACTTCGACCTGCGCCGGGGCGAAATCCACTGCATCTGCGGTGAGAACGGCGCCGGCAAGTCCACCCTCATCAAGATGTTCTCCGGCGCTCACGCGCCGGACAGCGGGCGGATCTACTTCGGCGGGCGCGAGGTCGAGCACCTGACGCCGCGCGCCGCCATGCAGCTCGGCATCCAGACCATCTACCAGGAGCACAACCTCTTTCCGCTCTTGAGCGTGGTCGACAACCTCTACGCCGGCAACGAGGTGGTGAACGGCATCGTCATCGACAAGTCGCGGATGAGGGCGAGGGCCGCGGAGGTGCTCGAGTACCTGCACTCCGGACTCTCCCCGGAGGACATCGTGGGCGAGCTCGGGAGCGGCGCCCAGAAGATCGTCGAGATCGCCCGCGCGCTCATCCAGGAGTCGAAGGTCATCATCCTCGACGAGCCCACCGCCGCGCTCAGCCAGTCGGAGATCACCTACCTCTTCCGCGTCATCAGGAAGCTGGTGGAGAGCGGCCAGAGCATCATCTACATCTCTCACCACCTGGAGGAGGTGTTCGAGCTGGCCGACCGGGTGACGGTGATCCGCGACGGCAAGAAGATCAGCACCGGAGCCATCGGCGGGCTCTCCGAGGCGCAGCTCATCCACGACATGGTCGGGCGCGACGTCGCGCTGCACGAGCGGCGCCATCACGCCACCCCGGGTGAAATCGTTTTCGAGGCCAGGCACCTCACCGGCAACGGGGTGGAGGACGTCTCCTTCACCCTGAGGAAGGGAGAGATCCTCGGCATCTCCGGGATGGTGGGCTCCGGCCGCACCGAGCTCGCCGAGCTGCTCTTCGGGGCGAAGAGGGCCGAGGCGGGCGAGATCCTCATCCACGGGAAGCGGGCGAAGCTCACCTCTCCGCTGGCCGCCATCCGCCACAAGATGTGCTTCATCACCGAGGACCGACAGGCCTCCGGGCTCTTCCTGAAGCACACCCTGGAGAGGAACATCCCGCTGGTGAGCTACACGCAGACGCGCACGCCGCTCGCCTTCCCGGGCGAGGACGTGCGGATGGCCGAGCACTACGTGAAGTCGCTCAAGATCGTGACCCCCAGCGTCTTCCAGCTCGCCATGCTCCTCTCCGGCGGCAACCAGCAGAAGGTGGTGCTGGCGAAGTGGTTCGCCACCCACGCCGAGATCTTCATCTTCGACGAGCCCACCCGCGGCATCGACGTGGGCGCTCGCGAGGAGATCTACAGGATCATGACCGGCCTCCTCGAGGAGCGGAAGGCCATCATCATGATCTCCTCCGACATGCCGGAGCTCGTGGCCATGAGCGACCGCATCGTGGTCATGCGCGACGGCCGCCTGGTGGGCGAGGTGCGGGAGGAGGAGATCGAGGAGGAGACCATCCTCCGGTACGCCATCGGGAGCGAAGCGAGATGACGACGGTGAAGAACCTCTGGAAGCACGAGAACAGCCCCATCCTCGTGGTGCTCTGCTGCACCATCGTCTCGGTCTTCATCGTCGAGCTGCTGTTCATCCGGCACGCCGACCTCTCCAAGGTGGCCTTCCTCCGGGCGATGAACGTCTCGAACGTGCTGATGCAGGTCTCCATCACCGGGATCCTGGCCACCGGCATGACGCTGGTCATGATCTCGGGCGGCATCGACCTCTCGGTGGGGCAGATGATGAGCTTCATCGGCACCGCCATGGCCTACTTGATCAAATACGCCGAGCTGGGGGTCTGGAGCGTGGTCCTCCTCGGCGTGCTCCTGGCCGTGGTCTTTCAGCTCCTCATGGGCCTCATCATCGCCTCCACCCGGCTCGAGCCCTTCATCGTATCGCTCGGCTTCATGAGCATGTACAAGGGCTTCACCTACCTCATCACCAACGGTAGCGAGATCACCATCGAGGGCAAGTTTCGCTTCCTCGGAAAGACCTTCTTCAACCTCACCGACAGCTTCAGGCTGGGCATGCCGGTGGTGGTGTTCGTCCTCCTCGTCACCGCCATGTGGCTCGTCTCGAAGTACACGAAGTTCGGACGGGCGGTGTACGCGGTGGGCGGCAACGAGAACGCCGCCTACCTGGCCGGCATCGACGTGAAGAAGCTGAAGCTCCAGATCTACGGCCTCAACGGCGTGTTCGTGGCCATCGCCACCATGGTGTCGCTCTCCAGGATGGGCACCGGCAACCCGCTCATGGGGGACGGCAAGGAGATCGACGTCATCGCCGCGGTGGTGGTGGGCGGCACGGCGCTCTCCGGCGGAAAGGGGAACGTCTGGGGCACCTTCATCGGCGCGCTCCTGCTGGGGCTCCTCTCGAATGCCCTCAACATCCTGGGCGTCTTTCCACATTGGCAGTACGTGCTGCGAGGTGGGATCATCATCCTCGCGGTGCTGCTCGGCTACGTGAGCGGGCGGCGGACCTCGTCCGTGAAGCGGAGGGTGAGCACCGGCAAGAACGTGACCGGGGCCATGCCGGCGTGACGCGTGAGCCCGAGCGCGCAGCACCGATTTCGCAGCAGCACTTCCCGTAGTCCGTCCGGCTGAAGCTCGAGAGGAGAGAACCCATGAAGCGTCTCGTATCGACCGTGCTGGCAGCGCTGGTGCTGCTCTCGCCGTTCACCCACGCCTCGGCCGCGGACAAGGCCAAGGGCAAGAAGATCGGCTTCGTCAACGCCGGTCCGGACGACTACTACGCACAGTTCGGCAAGTCCCTGGTGGCGGTGGCGAACTCCTACGGCATGGAGGTCACCGAGGTGAACTCCGACTACAAGCCGGAGAAGGAGCTCGCCAACGTGCAGGACCTCATCGCCAAGGGGGTCGACGCCATCGCGGTGATCACCGCCGGCGCGGCGGGGAGCGCCACCTCCATCAAGGCGGCCAACGACGCCAAGGTGCCCATCTTCTTCATCGCCGGGCGGCCCGAGCTCCAGCCGGGCACCGAGCTCACCGGCCACGTCACCGACAACTTCGTGGTGATGGGCTACAAGAATCGGCCAGTGGGTGGCGAAGCACCACCCCAAGGCCACGTGCGTCAACATCCCCGGTTTCCTCGGCCAGGGCCCCGCCGAGGGCGAGATCGTCGGCTTCCAGCTGGCGCTCGACGAGGCGAACATGGGACAGGCGAAGCTCCTGAAGAGCGCCGAGTGGCAGCGGACCAAGGCCATCCCCATCACCCAGGACCTCATCGCCTCCGGCATGCCCTTCGACGTGGTCTTCGCGGCCAACGAGGAGACGGCGGCCGGCGTCATCCAGGTCTTCGAGGAGCAGAACGTCAAGGACAAGGTCATCGTCTCCAACAACGGCAAGGAGGAGGCGTGGCAGTGGATGAAGGAGGGCAAGATGGCCGCCACCGTCCCGAACCCGCCCTCGCTCAACGCCGACCTCAGCGTCCAGCAGATGGTGCGCCACTTCAACGGCCAGCCCTTCGTGAAGTACCTGCAGATCACCCCGTTCGACGTGCTCACCAAGGACAACCTCGACAAGGCCATCCCCTGGAACACCGCCTCGTACATGAAAGGCCGCGCGGCGAACCAGTTCGTCTGGGACCTCGCCGTGTACGAGAAGGACTACGAGAAGAACAAGAAGATGTTCGAGGACTTCGACGCCAAGGTGAAGGCGTACCTCGAGAAGCGGTAGGAGCGTCGCCGACGTTCACGCACCGTGGGCCTCCTCCGGCCGGGCCCACGGTGCGCTCTCGCGTCTCCGGCCGGGCAGCCACCACCCGCAGCGGAGGTTCATCATGGACGTCGGCGTCTTCCTGCTCATCGAGCCGTTCCAGAGCGTCGAACGGCAGCTCCAGCGCGCGAAGGAGATGGGCTTCCTCTGCGCGGACATCACCGACACCAACTCCGGCGGGAGCATGCTGGGGTCGGCCGGCTTCTCGCCCACCGTGAGCCTCGACGAGAACCCGTTCGAGGTGAAGCGGCTCTTCGAGAAGTACGGCATCAGGCCCACCACCGTCTGCGCCCACGCCACCCTGCTCGAGCCGAGCAACCCGGGCAAGTACGGCACCCACGAGATCATGAAGGCCATCCGCTTCGCGGCGGCCATCGGCATCCAGGACGTCGTCACCACCGACACCGACCCCAGGTCGAAGTGGGCCCGGAGCCTCACCTACGAGCAGAGCGTCTTCGTCTGCGCCGAGAAGCTCTACACGCCGGTGCAGATGGCGGCCGACTACGGGGTGCGGGTGCTCCTCGAGCCGCACGGCCCGGTCACCGACTCGATCCAGGGGCTGAAAGACCTCTTCGAGCTGCTGGGCAACCCGAAGTCGCTCGGCGTGAACCTCGACACCGGCAACTCCTGGCTGGGTGGCACCGACCCGGTGGAGATGGCGCGCGTCTTCAGGGACAAGATCCACCACGTCCACTGGAAGGACCTCGGCGCCGAGTGGATCCCCAAGCGTGGCACCGAGTACGGCTGCGGCTTCTCCACCATCGCGCTCGGCGACGGCGTCATCGACATCAAGGGGGTGTGCGAGGTGCTGAAGGGCACCCGCATCGACTCCTCCACGCTGGAGATCGTCGGGAGCGCCGAGATCCTGCAGAAGAGCAAGAAGTACCTCGAGGCCTGCGGCGTGTAGCGAAGGTCGCCGTGAAGAGATTCGAGGCGGGTCGGCTCGGCCCGCCCTCGCGCTCGAAAGTGCGCACGGTGGAGGGGAACGGGCGGCCTCCGGGCGATATGATCCGGAGGTGCCCTTCCCGGACGACCGCTCACCCCCGCCTGCCGCCCGACCCGCCCAGGGGCGCCTCGCGCGCCTCCGGCAGGCGCCGGCCACGAGCGCCCTGCTCGCGGCCATCGTGCTCGCCTTCCTCGCCAGCCAGGCCGATCCGGAGCTCACCTCCCGCTTCGCCAAGGTCGACGCGCGCATCCGCGCGGGTGAGTGGTGGCGGCTCTTCACCGCCAGCTTCCTGCACGGAGGGTTCGTTCACCTCGCAGTGAACGGCTTCGCCCTCTACGTCATCGGGCCCACCGTGGAGCGCCTCTACGGTCGGCTCCGCTTCTTCGCGGTGTTCCTCCTCGGCGGCGCGCTCGGCTTCGCGGCGAGCACCGTCTTCATCCGGAACCCCTCGCTGGGCGCATCCGCCGGGCTCTTTGCGCTGCTCGGCGCGCTCCTCGGCTTCGCCGTCCGCGAGCGCAGGCGGCTCGACCCGCTCGCCCGCCGGGCCATGATCCGCGAGATCCTCACCGTGGCCGGCGTGAACCTGGCCTTCGGCCTGATGGTGCCCTTCGTGGACAACGCGGCGCACGTGGGAGGGTTCGTGGGCGGCCTCGCCCTGGGCGTCTTGCTCCGGCCGCGCATGCCACAGGCCCGGCCGGGCCTCCGCGAGAGCTGAAGCGCGGGGCCGCGAGCCGGGCGGAGGCGCTCCCGCCGGTCACTTGTGGCCGGTGACCGCCTCGTTCACGTCGTCGGCCGCCTTGTGCGATCCCCGGTCGACCGACCGCTTCGCCTTGCCGGCGGTGTCGACCACCGCGTCGGCCGCCTCGTGCGCGGCCTTGTCGAAGGCGTCTCGGCCCTTCACGAACTTCTCCTTCAGGCTCGACTTCTCCTCCTTCGGCGCCACCTCGCCGGAGCCCCGGGGATCGCTCGTCTCCTCCGCGCGCGCACCCGGCGCGGCGAGGAGGAGCGCGAGCGCCACCATCCAGGCAATTCTCTTCATCACAACGCTCCCTTTCACCAACAGGTGTAACCGCCGTCGATGACGATGTCGGTGCCGGTGGCGTAGTCGGAGGCCGGCGAGGCGAGGTAGACCACCGCCCCTTGAAGGTCGTCGACCTCGGCCATCCGGGCGAGCGGGACGAGCGCCATCCACTTCGGCAGCATGGTCTCGCCGATGGGGGTGGCGAGGAGATCGTCGACGAGCTTCGTGCGCGTGTAGCCGGGGCTGATGCTGTTCACCCTCACCCCGCGCGGAGCCCACTCGGCGGCGAGGCTCCGGGTGAGGTGCAGCACCCCCGCCTTGCTGGCGTTGTAGCAGGCCTGGCGCTGGGGGACGTTCACGATGTGCCCCGACATCGAGGCGGTGTGGATGATCTTGCCGTAGCCCCTCGGCAGCATGACCCGCGCCTCGGCGCGGGCGCACCAGTACACCGCGTCGAGGTTCAAGGACATCATCGCGCGCCACTGCTCGTCGGTCATCGACTCGGAGTCGACCCAGGCGCCCATGCCCGCGTTGTTGACGCCGATGGTGAGCTCTCCCCAGTGCTCGACCACCTTGGCCACCATGCCCTCGGCCTCCGCCGAGCGCGTCACGTCGGCCTGCAGCGCGATGGCCTCGCGCTGCTTGGCGGTGATCTCCTCGGCCACCGCCTCGGCCGAGGAGAGATCGCGGTCGACCACCGCCACCCGGGCGCCTGCCTCGGCCAGGGCGTGGGCGAAGCCGCGCCCGATGCCGGAGCCGCCACCGGTGACGAGGGCGGTGCGGCCGTCGAGTCGGAAGCGGTCGAGGATGTTGCGCTGCGAGGCGATGGGGTCGTTCACGAGGTCTCCTTCGCGCGAATGGGCGAGGCCGCCCGCTGGCGGCGATTCCCGATCTCTACCACCACCGCTCCCCGCCGGCGCGCGCTTCCGGCCGGGCGCGGATCGCTTCTGCGCTGGCGCCTCCGCTCGGGCGATGCCATAAGGCTCGGCCATGGGACGGATCTTCGAGACCCGCAAGGCCACCATGTTCGCCCGCTGGAACCGCATGGCGAAGGCCTTCACGCGCATCAGCAAGGACATCGCCATCGCGGTGAAGTCGGGCGGCCCCGACCCGGGCGGCAACGCCGCCCTCCGGCGCGTGCTGCAGAACGCCCGCGCCGCCAACATGCCCAAGGACAAGGTCGAGGGCGCCATCAAGCGGGCGAGCGGCCAGGACCAGCAGGCGTACGACACCGTGCTCTACGAGGGCTATGGGCCCCACGGCATCGCCATGGTGGTGGAGACGGCCACCGACAACGCGGTGCGCACCGTGGCCAACGTCCGCATGCACTTCAAGGCGCATGGCGGAAACCTGGGCACTACCGGCAGCGTCGCCTTCCAGTTCCAGCACATGGGGGTCTTCCGCCTCCCGGCCGAGGGCATCGACGCCGACGCGCTGGAGCTCGACCTCATCGACCACGGTCTCGAGGAGCTGGGCGAGGGGGCAGGGGAGAAGGGCGAGCGGCAGCTCGTGGGGCGGTGCGCCTTCGCGAACTTCGGCCAGCTCCAGGCCGCCATCGAGGAGCGGAAGCTGCCGGTGGTCTCGGCCGAGTCCGAGTACGTGGCTCAGACGCCGGTGGAGCTCGGCGAGGAGGCGGCGCGCGAGGTGCTGGAGCTCATCGACGAGCTCGAGCAAGACGACGACGTGCAGCGCGTCTTCCACAACCTCGCCTGAGCCGGCCGCGCGGAGCGGTCAGGTCTTCGCCATCCGGACCCGCCGCTCGCTCTTGTCGCGGTCGAAGGTGCAGAGGTCGGCCTCGGGGGAAGCCGGCAAGAGCGGCGACCAGGGCGGGTGCATGGCGCAGCGCACGTCGTAGCAGTGGTGGAGCTCCCACAGGTGGCCCACCGCGTGGATCGACTCGCGCGCGAGCCGCTTCCGCCACGCCTCGATCGAGGCCTCGGAGACGCCGCGGGCCGGAAAGCGCGAGGTGGAGACCACCGCCCGCTCGCCCCCGTATTGCGCGAAGCTCCAGCAGGGAGGCTCGCCCAGCGGCCCAGGCTTCATGGCGAGTGGAACGGAGGTGAGGAGGAGGACCTTGTCGTCGGCGAAGACCCTCACCCCTTCCACGGCCGCGGCGAGGCGCTCGGCGTCGTACCGGCCGTCCTCCCCCTCGAGCCCGCGGGGCAAATCTCGGCGGCCCAGCGGCTCGGTGCCGAGCCCGAACGCCTGGTAGAGCGTGCGCGACAGCGCCGCGATGTCGCCCTCGTCGAAGGCGTCCAGCGTCACGATGCGGATCACCGCCTGGTCCCCTTGGCCGCCTTGGACTTCCCAGGCGCCGCCTTGGCCGGCGCGGCAGGCCGGGCCGGCTTCTTCTTCGCGGCCGCCGGCTTCTTCGCCGGCGGGCTCTTCTTCGCGAGCGGTCGCGCCTTCGCGGTCGCCGCTGCGCCGCTCTTCGCCCCACCCGGAGCCTTCGCCGGGACCGGGCTCTTCGACACCGCGCTCTTCTTCTTCGCGTCCGCCTTCGGGCGCTCGGTCGCGGCCGGGCGGGCGGGCGGCTTCTTCACCGCCTCGCTCGAGGCTCCCTTGCGCTCCTTGCTGGGCCGCGCCGCGGCAGGTGGTTCGCGGATCGCGCGCTTCACCGATGGCGGAGCAGGCCTCGCCTCGCCTTCGGCCTCCTGCTCCTGGCCGCCCGTGCCCGTGGCGCTCTCGCCGTCCTCCTCCCCGGAAGCGCCCTCCTCCTCGCCTTCGCCCTCGCCCTCGCTCTCGTCGGGGTCGAGCTCCAGCTCGTCGGCGAGGCCGATGGCGGCGAGGGCCCGCAGGTCCGGCAGATCTTCGGCCGCCGGGGGAAGGCCCGGACCCACCGGGATGGCCTCGTCGCTCCCCTCCTCGCCCTCGGCCTCTTCCTCCTCGGCCTCGCCCTCACCCTCGGCTTCCGCCTCGCCCTCGCCGGCCGAGGCCGGCACCGCGGGCAGGTCGAGGCCGAGGTCATCCTCGAGGGCGAGGTCCTCGGCGTCGGTGCGGACCACCTTGCGGCGCGGTCTCGCAGGGAGCACCACCGGCTTCGGGGGCGGCTTCAGCTCGAAGACCACGCCCGCCGGCGGCATGAGCGCGTAGTCGATGTAGTCCTCGGCGAGTCCCGGCGAGACCCCGAGCGAGACGGCCACCTCGTTCACGAGGAGGTGGCGCGCGCCGTCGTACTGCTCTCGCTCCTTGCCGGGCAGCGGCCTGAGGCGCGACAGGGTGTGAAGTCCCTTCACCACCTCCGCCACCCCCAGCACGCCACCAGCGATGAGCCGGTCGGCGTTGTCGCGGTGGCGCACCTTCCAGTCGAGCTCGGGGTCGTCGTACTGCGCGGCGAGGTAGTGGAACACGCCCTCCATCTGCTCGCCGCTCGCCACCCGCCGGAGACCGATGGTGGGAACCTTGGCGCGGGGGACGAGCACGGCCGCACCGTCCTCCTCGCGCTCGACGCGGATGAAGTCGAGGCGCTGGCCGGCGATCTCCTTCACCTCGGTACCGGTCACACGGCAGACACCCTGGCTGGGGTAGATGACGCGATCGCCGGGACGCAGCTCGTCCGCCTCGCGGATGGCGCCTTCCAGGGCGGGGAGCTGCTCGCCCTCCCCCTCGTTCTTTGCGGGTGGGCCCCTCATGGCCGCGCGCGTTCAACTGAACCGGGAAGCGCTCTCACAGCGAACCCCTTACCACGGGGTACCTGCACGGCCAAGGTCTGATGAGCACGAGAAGGCGCGCTTCTTCACCGCCCCAGGCGCTCGCGCCGGCGGTCGCCGGCGAGATAGGGGACGACCGGCGCGGCGCGCACCTGCAGCGCCCGCCAGATCGAGGCGCCGCGCCGCAGCGCCGTGACCCCGGTCATGACGCCCAGCAAGGCGAGCGAGGTGCCGGTGACGAGGATGCCGCCGTCGGTCCCGAAGGAGGCGTCGAAGAGGGGGCAGAGCGCGCATGGGACCCCGGTGAGCACCACCCGCTCGGCGCGCTGCATGCCCCCCACCCGGGCGTCTTCCCTGACGCCGAGCGCCTCGCCCCGGGCGCGCGCGTAGGAGACCATCATCGAGGCCCCGGCCGCAGCCAGAACGGCGTAGAGCACGGGGGTGTCGCGGTAGTGGACCGCCAGGCCCGCAAAGGCGAGGAGCTCCGCCACCCGGTCGAGCGTCGAATCGAGGAACGCACCGGCCGCCGAGGCGCTGCCCTGGGCGCGCGCCACCCGGCCATCGACGAGGTCGAGGCTGGAGGCGAAGAGGTAAACCCAGCCGCCGGTGGCGAGGTGGCCGGCCCCGAAGAGAATGGCCGCTACCGCGGTGAGGAGCACGCTCGAGACGGTGATGGCGCTCGGCGAGACGTCCAGCGCCAGGCAGGCGCGCTCCACCGGGCCCCACAGCCAGATCCACCACTCCATGAACCACTTCCAGATGGCCGGGGCGGCCCGGGCCTGCACGTAGGAAGTGCGCGGAGAGCCGCGCAGCGCGGTCCGCAGGCCGAAGAGGGCCATCGAGCCGAGGAGCGCCGCGAGGATGGCAAAGAGCGGAAGGAGCGCGATGACCGCAGGGGAGAGGGACCAAATCACCATGGCAAGGTATCAAAGGCCCTCCCGATCGGCACGGAGGCCTTCCCTCGCCGTTGGGCTCAAATGGGTGGGACCGCCCGGCGAAAGGCTAGCTTCGGACCCCGAGGGGGAGCGTGGGCTCCGCGACCGCCGCCCGGAACCTGCGCGAGGCGAGCTCGATGTAGGCCGGCTCGCGCTCGATGCCGAGGAAGCGGCACCCCGCGCGAAGCGCGGCGAGGCCGGTGGTGCCGGAGCCAGCGAAGGGGTCGAGCACCAGGTCGCCCGGCGCGGCGCTCGCGGCCAACACCCGCTCCAGCAGCGCCAGCGGCTTTTGCGTGGGGTGACGACCCTCGACCTTCTCGCGAGGGCCGGGCGAGGGGATGGCCCAGACCACCTGCTCGCCGCCTGGCCGCGGCTCCTCGGCGATCTGCCAGAGGTCGCGCATCTGCTTGCCGCCGTTGGCGGTCTTGAGCTCGCGGTAGTTGAACCGGTGGCGGAGCGGCTTCAGCCGCTGCGGGCTCGCCCAGAGCAGGAGCTCGGTGGAGTGGGTGAAGAAGCGGCAGGCGAGGTTGGGCGCCGCGTTGGGCTTGAACCAGGTGACGGTGTTGAGGAGGTGGAAGCCCAGCTCCTGGAGGGCGTAACCCACCGAGAAGATGACGTGCTGGGTTCCGGAGCACCAGAGCGTCCCCGAGGGCTTCAAGACGCGGCGGCAGGCCGAGAGCCAGCGCGTCTGGAAGGCGTGGTCCACGGCCACCCCCCCGGTGCGGTCCCACGACCCCTTGTCCACCCGCGCGCGCCGGCCGGACTGGCAGGTGGAGCCTCCGTTGGAGAGGTGGTAGGGGGGGTCGGCGAAGACGAGGTCGACGGAACCGGGCGGGAGGCTCTCCAGCGCGTCGAGGCAGTCGCCGGCGACGAGCGCCCAGCCCTCGCCGTGCTCGGCCGTACCGGGCAGCTCGTTCCACGGGTGAAGCTCCAGGCGTCGAGCCATCCACGCATGGTGATCCTCCGATATCGCCCGGTCAACTTTTCGCCGGTCGGAGGCACCTGCCGGCCACAGCCCTGGAAGACCTCCTGGAGGTCGGCTATCCTCCGCGCCCCTTCGGGGCCTCCGCAGGGGCCCGACGAATCCGAGGTGAAGCCCATGGCGCGCGCACCAGCTCCGTTCTCGCTCGACGAGGCGCTCTCCGGTTGGACCCTGCCGCTCGCAGCGCTCGCGCCGGTGGTGGTGGTGGGCGCGCTCCACCTCCTCGGCCTCGCCAGCGAGCGCCTCACCTCCACGGTGGTGGTGCTGGCCGTGGCCGCCGGCACCGCGCTCTACGTGCTCCGCCCCGCGCTCGACGGCCGGCGCCCGGGCGCAACCCGCGCTCTCGCGCTCCTGGCCGCGCTCCTCGTCCTCTCGGCGGTGGCGCTCCCCTCGCTCGCCACCGTCCACCCGGGCACCCCGCTCTTCGCGGGGGAGCTCGAGAAGGTGAGCGACGCCCTGGCGATTCCCGCCACCGTGAGCGGCCGGGTGAGGCTCCTCGTCTCCGGGCAGCTCGCCGAGCAGGGGGAGCCGGCGGTGACCTACACCCTCACCGGCACCGAGGAGCCGCTCGAGGGCCGGCTGGAGCGCACCTTCTCCTATGCGCGCGTGGGGCGCAGCGGCCGGGCCCGGGTGGCCCACGACCGGACCGGCGACATGTTCACCGCGCGCATCCCCGCCGGCGCCGCGGCGCTCACCCTCGACCGCATGCAGGGCCGGGCGGTGGGGCCGCTCCACGTGGCCGTGTACCGCGACCCCATCCCGGTGCCGGGCGGCGCCTGGATCCTGGCGCTCCTCGCCACCGCGCTCGCCGCCGCCGTCGACGCGCGGCTCGCCCGCAAGAACGAGCTCGGCGTGGCGGCCGGCATGGCCGTCGCCTTCGCGCTGCTCGTGACCTACAACGCGACGCCGAGCGCCTCGGTGGGGCCGACGGTGGGTGGAATCGTGCTGGGCGCCATCCTCGGGTCGCTCGCCGGCTGGCTGGTCGAGCTCCTCGTGCGCCGCTTCGTCCCGCCCGAGAAGCGGCCGGTGCCGGAGCGTGCCGGGGCCGTGGTGAAGTGATGGCGTGAGGTGATGGGGCGAGGTGATCGCCACGGCCGGAGCGAAGCTCGAGAGCGCCTTCGTGAAGGAGGCCGCGCGCGCGGCCGGATTTCACCTGGTGGGGGTGGCGCGGGCGGGGCCGCTCGATCCCGGGCCCCTCGACCGCGTACTGCGCGAGGGCGCGGAGGCGGGCATGGCGTGGCTCCGCACACAGCGCGCGGAGCGGCTCCACCCGGAGCGCCTCTTGCCGGAGGTGAAGAGCGTGGTGGCCCTCGGCCTCGGCTACGCCGGCGGCTGGCGGGAGGTTGGCACCGGTGCTGGAGCGGGTGGGGGCGGCGGTCCGCCGGGCCGGATTGCCCGCTACGCCCGCGGCCGCGACTATCACCTGGTGACGAAGGCGAAGCTCCGGCGCTTCGTCGAAGCGCTCCGGGCGCGCGACCCGTCGCTCCGCGCCTTCCCCTCGTGCGACGTGGCCCCGGTGATGGAGAAGGTGTGGGCCGAGCGGGCAGGACTCGGCTGGGTGGGAAAGAACGGCTGCCTCATCAGCGAGGAGCTCGGGAGCTGGGTGCTCCTCTCCACCGTGCTCGTCGACCGCGAGCTCGAGCCCGACCTGCCCCACCCCGGGCGGTGCGGGAGCTGCGCCGCCTGCCTCCCGGCCTGCCCCACCGGCGCCATACCGGAGCCCGGGCTCGTCGATGCGCGCCGCTGCCTCTCCTATCAGACCATCGAGCATCGCGGCCCCTTCCCGGAGGAGCTGGCGGAGCTCCTCGGGCCCTGGGGCTTCGGTTGCGACGACTGCCAGACCGTCTGTCCGTGGAACCGTGCGGTGGCGGCGCGATGCGATCCCGAGCTCCGGGAGCGCGAGGGACAGGGGGCGCTCGACCTCGAGGCGCTGCTCGCGCAGGGTGAGCCGGCCTATCGCCAGCGCTACCACGGGACCGCCCTCGCCCGGGCCCGCTACGATGGGCTCCTTCGGGACGCGCTCCTCGCCGCCGGGAGCGCAGGCCTGGTTCACCTTCGCGAACGCGCGCGGACCCACCTCGCGAGCCCGCTCCCCGGCGTGCGCGCCGCCGCCCTCTGGACGGCGCTCCGGCTGGAGCCGCTCGCGGGCGCGGGCGGCGCCCCGGCGCTAGAAACCCGCCCCATGACCTCCCTGGCAGAAAGGCTCGCGGCCGCACGGCAGGGGGCCGCGGTGGCGCCGGTGCAGCCCTGCGGGCTCCTCCGCCTCGACGGGGCGAAGCGGCTCGACCTCCTCCACCGGCTCTCCACCCAGAGCGTGAAGGCGCTCCTTCCCGGCGCGGTCGCTCACCTCGCTTTCCTGGGGGTGAAGGGCCACCTCGTCGCCGACGGGCTGGTCCTCGTCGCCGAGGACCACGCGATGCTCTCGGTGGCGCCAGAGCGGGCCGAGCCGCTCCTCGCGCACCTCGGCCGCTACGTGATGCGCGACGACGTCCGCTTCCAGGACCTCTCGCCGGCGCTCCGCGCGGTGGTGGCGCTCGGTCCGGGCGGCGTGGCGCTGGCGCGCGAACGGGCTGTCGCGAGCGGCCCGGCCGCCGCCCTCTTCGAGAGCCCGAGGCGCGGCGCGCCCGCGCTGGAGGTGCTCCTCCCCTCCGCGGAGGCCGAGGCCTTCCGCCAGGAGCTGCTCGCCGCCGGCGCCCTCTCTCTCGAGGAGGGCGACCTCGAGGCGCTGCGCATCGCCGCCGGCGTCCCCGCCGCCGGCGCCGAGCTCGACGAGAAGCGCCTCCCGATGGAGGCCGGGTTGGTCGAGACCGCCGTGAGCTTCGACAAGGGGTGCTACCTCGGCCAGGAGGTGGTGCTGCGCGGCACCTTCCGGGGGGCGGTGCAGCGCGGCCTTGTGCAGCTCGAGCTGCCGCCGGGCGCCGGCGCGGGCACCGCTCTCCTCGCCGGAGAGGAGGAGGTGGGCGTGGTGACGAGCGCCGCCGACCTGCCGGAGGGGAGGCTCGGCCTCGGCTACCTGCGCCGCGCGCACTGGAATCCCGGCGAGCGGCTGGAGACGGCGGCCGGCCCGGCGGTGGTGCGAAGGGTGCTGGCCCACAACGCACGCTGAGTGCATGGGCCTCTCCCTCTCCGGCCCCCGAAGCGGCAACTTTGCTTCGAGGCAACTTTGCTTCGAGAGGTACATCCCGTAGACTTCTCGTCCGCCCGTTCCCCCACCTTGCTCGACCTCGAAGGAACGGTCCGGGAGTGCAACCGTGCCCGCCGCCGCAGAAGCAACCATGCCCGTCGCCTGAGCGAGGATCCGCCATGAAGATGCGTCTTGCGAGAGGTCTCGTCCTGTCACTTGCCGTGATGCTGCCGCTGGCTGGGCAGGCTGCGAAGAAGAACCCCACCATCGGCATGATCGTGCCGACCCTGGACGCGCAGTTCTGGAACAACTACGTCGCCTTCGCGAAGGAGGGGGCCAAGGAGCTGGGCGTGAAGCTCATCGTCCTCAACGCCAACAACAAGCCCGATTCGCTGCCGAAGTACATCGAGGACCTCACCTCGCGCGGGGTCGACGGCATGATCGTCGTCCCCTACTGGGCCACCGACAAGGTCGCGCTGCGCAATACCAAGCGCGCGAAGATCCCCCTCATGTTCGCGGACACCTACTCCGACGTCCAGCCACAGGACCCGAAGTACCCCAACTACATAGGCTTCATCGGGCCCAGCGACGAGGACGCTGGCTACCGCATGGCCAACGCGCTGTTCGAGGCCATCCAGCCCGGCGCAAACGGCAAGAAGGCCATCGGGGTGGTCGACGGCACGCCCGGGACGTCGGTGGCGATCGACCGCGCCAAGGGTCTCGACCGGGCACTGAAGGAGCACCCGGAGGTCGTCGTGGCGGGCCGGGTCAGCGGCAACTTCGTGCGCGACGAGTCGCAGACTGCCTTCGCGCCGGTCCTTCAGGCTCACCCGGAGATCAAGGGCGTGTGGGCCGCCAACGGAGGCACCGCCACCGGCGTCATGACCGCCATCCAGAACGCGGGCAAGGAGCCGGGCAAGGACATCCAGGTGGTCGCGATGGACCTCAACCCGGAGAACGTGCAGGCGGTGGAAAGCGGGAAATTGCTCTACGACATCGGCGGCCACTGGCTCCAGGGAGGGTTCGCCCTCGTGCTCATGTACGACCACCTGAACGGCTTCAAGATCCCCGCCGACAAGGCGAACATGAAGATCTCGCTCCTGCCGCTCACGAAGGACAAGGTGCCAGCCTTCAGGAAGCTCTACCCCAACGGCGTTCCGGCGTACGACTTCAAGGCACACTCGAAGACCTACAGCGGCGCGAACGCCCCGGACCCGGTGATCGAGCTTTCCTACAAGTAAAGAGCGCGGCGCCCCGGCGCCGGCCCGGTGACGTGGGCGCCCCGACCGTTCGAACCTGCGGCCGGGGCGCCCGTGCCATGGCGAGCCCATGCTCCTCGAGGCCTCAGGCATCGTGAAGTCTTTCGGCCCGACCGTCGCCCTCTCGCGGGGGAGCGTGACGTTGCGGAGCGGCGAGATCCACGCCCTGGTGGGAGAGAACGGGGCCGGCAAGTCGACGCTCTTCAAGGTGATCGCCGGCCACGAGCGGGGTGACTCGGGCACGGTCACGATCGACGGCGAACGCTTCTCGCCCGCCACGCCGCTGGAGGCTGCCCGGCGAGGCGTGGCCATGGTGATGCAGGAGCTCACCATCAGCCACGCGCTGGGGGTCGCCGAGAACGTCTTCATCGACCGGCTGCGCGACTTCACGACCCGCTGGGGGTCGATCGATCGGAAGAAGCTCTCCGCGGCCGCGCGAGCCATCCTGGAGGAGATCGGCAGCGACATCTCCGTCGAGGACGACCTCGCGGCGCTCGAGCTGGGACAGCTCAAGATCCTGGAGGTCGCGCGGGCGCTCTCCTACCGGCCCAGGGTGCTGCTGCTCGACGAGTCGACCGCGTTCCTCAACACGACGGAGATCGACGAGCTCCTCCGCGTGATGCGGATCCTGAAGAGCCAGGGGCTGGTGGTCGGATTCGTCTCTCACCACCTCGACGAGGTGCAGAAGGTCGCCGACCGGGTGACGGTCCTCAAGGACGGCGCCTTTGTCGGGGAGTACGCGACCGCCGAGATCGATCGCAGCAGGCTGGAAGCGCTCATGGTGGGCCGGGAAGCGGTCTTCGAGTTCGCGTCCTCAGCACCCGCGCCTTCCGCCGAGCCCATCCTGGAGCTGAGCGGGGTGCGCTTCCAGGGGATGCCGCCGGGCGTGCACCTCGACCTCGTGCTGCACCGGACGGAGATCCTGGGCTTGGGCGGCCTGCAGGGCTCCGGCGGCCAGGCCCTCCTCGAGGGCATCATGGGGGAGCGCGGGGCCGTCGACGGGACCATGGCGCTCGCCGGCCGTTCCTTCGCTCCGGTCGACGCGCACGACGCGTGGAAGGTGGGCATCGCCTACCTGCCGGGCGACCGGACCGGAGAAGGCCTCATCCCCGACTTCACGATCCAGGAGAACGTCGTCATGACGAGCTACCCCCGGATCGGACCCTTCATCGACCTGGCCCGGGCGCACGACGCGGTCGGCGAGGCGATGGTGCGGTTCCGCATCAAGGCGGAGGAGCCTTCGGTGCGGTGTGCCCAGCTGAGTGGCGGCAACATGCAGAAGACGCTCCTCGCCAAGTGCCTCTTCGCGCGCCCGCGCATCCTGTTGCTCAACAACCCCACCCGCGGCGTCGACGTGGCCTCGCGCTTCGAGATCTACCAGCTCCTGCGCGAGCTGGTCCGGGAGCAAGGCCTCTCGATCATCATGCTCACGGAGGATCTCATCGAGCTCATCGGCCTGAGCGATCGGATCCTGGTGATGAACAAGGGGCACATCCGCGCCGAGCTCCGCCGCGAGGACGCTCCGGTGGAGAGCGACGTCATCAGTCACATGGTCTAGCGACGGAAAGGCCAGATGGAGACGAGAACCGACGAGGATCGCGGGTCGCTAGGCGAGCGGAGGGCGGCGCGGCGCCGGAGGCTCCGCGCCTCGGAGCTCATCCCCATCGCCGTGCTCGTCGGCCTGTGCGTCTTCTTCACCGCCATGGAGCCCCGCTTCTTCTCCTTCGCCAACGCGATGATCGTCTTGCAGCAGTCGGTCAGCCTGCTGGCGGCGGCGCTGGGGATGACCTTCGTCATCGTGGGCGGCTCCATCGACCTGTCCGTGGGCTCGATCCTGGCCCTGGCGGCCCTGGTCTCGGCCGCCTCCTCACATCAGCTCGGCCTGTTCGCCTTCCTGCCGGCGGTGCTCGTCGGGACGCTCGCCGGCCTCTTCAACGGGATCATCTTCTCCGTGGGCCGCGTGCCGTCCTTCATCGCCACGCTGGGCACGATGATCACCTTCCGCGGGATCGTGCTCTACTTCACCAAGGGTGCTCCCATCTCGATCGAGAACGAGACCTTCCTGGACGTCTTCTCGGGGCGCACCTTCGGGGTTCCGCACTCGGTCGTCCTGGTGCTCGTCTTCGTCATCCTCGCCTGGATCATCTACAACCGGACGGTCTTCGGTCACGAGGTCCGAGCGCTCGGGGGGGGTGAGAGAGTGGCCCGCCTCAGCGGGATCAAGGTCCAGCGCGTGAAGCTCATCATGTTCACGATGGTGGGCGCCCTCTGCGGCTTCGCCGGGCTGCTGGAGAGCGGCCGCGTGATGGCCGCCACGGCGCAGCTCGGTCAGGGCCTGGAGCTGAGCGTGATCGCCGCCGTCGTGGTGGGCGGCACCCCCCTCACCGGGGGCGTGGGGAGCATCCGCGGGACCATCCTCGGCACGCTCATCATCGGGGTCCTGTCGAACGGGATGAACATGGCCAGTGTCGACCCTTACCTGCAGGAGATCGTCCAGGGACTGGTGTTGATAGGCGCCGTGTTCGTGACCATCGATCGAACCAAGATAGGGATCATCAAGTAGCAGGCGCCGTGCAGCTCATGCCTGCGTGCTGCCCCCGACGGAGGCGGCGCTCAGGCGGCGTCGTACGCGTCGTGGAGCGCCGAGCTCGACACCCGGGGCACGCGGCCGAGCCTGTGCGCGAAGGCGCAGGCGCGCGCGAGAGCGTGGGGCGCGGTGCTCCTCGAGACCGTGATCTCCACCGGGAAGGTGGCACGGAACCCTCCCGGGACGCGGAGGCCGACGAGGCGCCCGGGGTGCGGGAAGGGCGGCAGCGGGTGGTCCCAGTCGCCCAGCGCCACCACCGCGCTGGCGCGGCAGGCGGCGGTGAGGTGGCCGAGGAGGGCGGGCTTCGAGCCGAGCGGCCCGGGATCGGGCACGAGCACCAGCTCGGCGTGGGTGAGCGCCTCCTCGAGGTCGCTCGTGGCGAGGAGGCCGTCGAACGCCCGCTGCCGCTCGTCGGGGGTGACCTCGCCGCGCCTGAGCTCGCCCTCGATGGCCTCGCGGAGCGCCAGCCGCGCCTGCTTCAGGCGGTACGGGTCGGGGTCGTAGAGGCGCACCGCGCAGCCCGCCCGAGCGGCCAGGCGGGCGAGCTCACGCGCCCCCTCGTCCGAACCCACGATGGCCACGATGTCGAGCTCCCGCACGCTCCCCATCGAAGCGCACCGGAAGGCTCATGGCAACGGAGGGGGAGGTGAGATAATGCTGCTGGTGACGGCCGGTGTGGGTGCGGACGGGGGCGCGGCGCCCCTTCCGGCTCCACGGCGCGACTCCGGAGCCCACCATGAAGAAGCTCTCCCTCGCCCTGTTCACGCTGGCCGTGGCCGCCCTCGCCGGGTGCGGCGCCTCCGGCTGCACCTCCAGCGAGATCGCTGCGGCCAACCCCGGAGGCTCCTGCGCGCTGAAGCCGGGCTCCGACGTGCAGGTCACGGTGGCCGTCAACTGCAAGTGCACCGACACCAGCGCGAGCTGCCAGGCCGAGTGGGTGGGTGACCGCTTCGAGGTGGCGCCGGCCGTCCAGCAGTGCTCGGAGCAGCAGCAGTGCGACACGCAGGGGTGCGAGATCTCCGGCCGGACCGCGACCTGCGTGGCGACCATCCCTGCGGACGTCCAGCCTGGCAACTATGACATCTTCATCAACGCGGCCCGGAGCGGCACGGTGACCATCAGCGGCAACGGCACGAGCAGCTGCGCGCTGTGAGCGCTGGCCCGCCGGTCGCCGGCTCGGCGCTCACGGCTCCGCTTCAGCTCGGGCAGGAAGCCGCCCCCGGAGGGCTCACCTCGCGGTTGACGCCGGGCCTCACGCGTACCGCACGCCGCGCTTCATCGCGCGCAGGCGGCGAACGCGCTCCTCGAGCGGCGGGTGGGTGGAGAGCAGGTTCATGATGGCGCCCCCCTTGCCGCTGAAGGGGTGCACGATGAAGAGGTGGGCGGTGGCGGGGCCGCCGTACTGATAGGGGATGGCCTCGTTCCCGCGCTCGAGCTTGAGGAGCGCGTCGGCGAGCGGGTCGGGGTCGCCGACGAGCTCGGCGCCCGACGCATCGGCGGCGTACTCGCGCGAGCGGGAGACGGCGAGCTGGATCACCATGGCCATGATGGGGGCGAGGATGGCCCAGGCCAGCATCTCCAGCCCGCCGCCGCGCCCCTCGCCGTCGCGCCGCGAGAAGCCGCCGAAGAGGGCGCCCCACTGCACCACGTGGCCGAGGGTGCTGATGATGCCGGCCACCGCGGCGGCGATGGTGGCGATGAGGATGTCGCGGTTTCGCACGTGCGAGAGCTCGTGGGCGATGACGCCCTCCAGCTCGCGCCAGTCGAGGAGGCGCAGGATGCCCTCGGTCACCGCCACCGCCGCGTGGGAGGGGTTCCGGCCGGTGGCGAAGGCGTTCGGCGTCTGCGACGGGATGACGTAGAGCTTCGGCATGGGCATGCCCGCCCGGCGGGTGAGTCGCTCCACCAGCTCGTGGAGCTGCGGCAGCTCCTCGCGGGTGACCGGCTTCGCCCGGTGCGCCATGAGGGCGATGCGGTCGGAGAACCAGTAGGAGAAGAAGTTCACCAGGAGGCCGATGCTGCCGAAGAGGATGAGCCCTCGGTAACCGCCGATCGCCTGCCCGCCGATGGCCAGGACGGCGATGAGGAACGCCATCAGCATGGCGGTCTTGAGGTAGTTGCGTCCCACGCCCCGCACGGGAGACGGCATGCCCCGCACGGTCTCGCTCTGGTTCCAGGCCATGGGCGGAACATAGCCAGCCGGGGGACCGGGTCAATTCTCGCCACCGTGGGTGGGGCGTGCTAAAGCCCAAGCCAGCGATATCGCTCATGGCCCGGGGCTGGGATGGCGTCGAAGGCGAGGTTGAAGGAGAGGGTGAAGGAGAAGGACGGAGCGCAGCTCGAGCTTCTGTCCGGGGCGGCCAGCCCTCCAGCCGCCCTGCCCCGCGCCGCGAAACCGGCCCCGTCCGGGGTGAGGGCGGGAAAGGGGGGGGAGGGCAATCCCCCAGGGCCTCGCCGCCGCGCCACCGCCGAGCAGATGGCGCAGAAGCAGCGCGAGATCTCCATCTCCGAGTTCTTCACCAAGAACCGCCACCTCCTCGGCTTCGACAACCCCTCCAAGGCGCTGCTCACCACCATCAAGGAGGCGGTGGACAACTCGCTCGACGCCTGCGAGGAGGCCGGCCTCCTGCCCGACATCACGGTGGAGGTGCGCGACCTGGCCTGGGAGGCCTCGCTGGGCGGCGAACTCACCAAGGGTGAAGGCCGCTTCGTGGTGGCGGTGGAGGACTCCGGCCCCGGCATCGTGAAGGCCCAGGCCCCCAAGATCTTCGGCAAGCTCCTCTACGGCTCCAAGTTCCACCGGCTGAAGCAGTCGCGAGGTCAGCAGGGCATCGGCATCAGCGCCGCCGCCATGTACGCCCAGCTCACCACCGGCAGCCCCATCCGCGTGACGACGCGCACCGGCAAGGGCCGGCCCGCGCACTTCTTCGAGATCAAGATCGACACGCGCAAGAACGACCCGGTGGTCAGCGAGGACCGCGAGCTCCCCGAGTGGCACCTGGACCACGGCACGCGGGTCGAGCTGGAGATCGTGGCCAACTGGCAGCAGGGCCAGCGCTTCGTGAACCGATACGTGGAGCACACCGCCCTCGCCAACCCCCACGGCAGCTTCCGCTACCTGCGCCCGCGCCAGGAGGCGCTCGCCTTCCCGCGCGCCACCGGCGAGCTGCCCAAGGAGGCGCTGGAGATAAGGCCCCACCCGCACGGCGTGGAGCTGGGCGCCCTGATGCGGCTCGCCGCCGACTCGAAGAGCCACGACGTGAAGGGCTTCCTCCAGGCGGCCTTCTCGCGCGTCTCCTCGCCGGTGGCCGACGAGATCCTGAAGCGCGCGGCGCTGAAGGGGAGGGTGCGCCCGCGCCACCTCGCCGAGGACCGCGCGCTGGCCGCGCTGCTCCACCGCGCCATCGGCGAGACGAAGATCATGGCCCCGCCGGTGAACTGCCTCTCGCCCATCGGCGACGCGCTGATGAGGCGGGGGCTGGTCTCGTTCCTGGAGGTCATCGAGACCGAGGGGCCCGAGGAGGAGACGCAGCTCGACCTCGACCAGGCCGCCAAGGTGAAGACCTCGCGCCGCGGGCGCGAGGCGCGTGCCGCCGCCCCCGAGGTGCCCGACGCCCCCGCCGAGGAGGGAGTGGAGAAGATAAAGGGGCACAACTACTTCATCGCCACCGTCACCCGACCACCCAAGGTGTATCGCGGGAACCCCTTCCAGGTGGAGGTGGGGCTCGCCTACGGCGGCTCGTGGCCCGCCGACCGGCCGGTGGAGCTGTTTCGCTTCGCCAACCGGGTGCCGCTCCTCTTCCAGCGCGGCGCCTGCGGCATCACCGAGGCCATCGTCAAGACCGACTGGCGCAACTACCTCCTCTCGCAGCCGAAGGGCTCGCTCCCGGTGGGGCCCATGGCGCTCCTCGTCCACGTGGCCAGCGTCTGGGTGCCCTTCACCAGCGAGTCCAAGGAGGCGGTGGCGCACTACCCGGAGATCATCCGGGAGATCCAGCTCGCCGCCCAGGAGTGCGGCCGGAAGCTCGCGGCGCACATCCGCAAGCGGCAGCACGCCGACTACCAGGCGCAGCGGCGAGGCATCTTCGAGCTGTACGTGGAGGAGCTGGCGCGCTCCATCGGACACATCACGAAGCGCAGCCCGGACCCCTTGAAGCGCGATCTGCTCAGGCTGGCCCACAAGGTCACCCAGGCCGAGGACGAGGAGGAGACGGCCGCGGAGGAGGAGGCGCCGGGCCGCCGCAGCGGCCAGGCGGGCCGCGACGATGGAGAGGGTACCGGAGAGGGCGAGGAGGGCTGACCGATGCCGCGGCTCGACGTCACCGACAAGAAGACCGTGGAGAAGATCGAGCGCCTCGCCGGCTCGGTGCTGAAGGCGGCGAAGGACGGAGTGAGCCCCTTCGTGGAGATCCCCATCCGCTCGCTCGCCAACGTGCGCTTCAACCAGAAGAAGCGCCTCATCGAGCTCGGGTCGCAGCGCCAGAAGCGCTACTTCCTCAACGTCTCGATGGCGAAGAAGTTCATGCAGACCTTCCTCGTCTCGGAGGCCTGCAAGGAGCTCATCGACGCGGGGAAGACCACCAGCATCCGCGACCTGTACTACATGACGAAGCACACCCTCGGCGCGACGAAGCAGAACACGTTCGAGGAGCAGGAGGAGTCCGACCCCATCATCGAGGACCTCGAGGTCTCGGTCGACGCCCTCCGCGAGGAGCTGCACCTCTTCGCCACCGGGCGCGGCTCGATGGTGGGCCCCATCACCATCCGCGACTCGGGCGACACCATCGACCTCCGGCGCATGGGGTCGGGCGGCTGGTCGGTACCCTCCATCGTCGAGGAGCACGTGGTCGCCTTCAAGAAGCACGAGGCGAAGTACGTGCTGCTCATCGAGAAGGACGCGGTGTGGCGCCGCTTCAACGAGGACAGGTTCTGGCAGCGCGAGGGGTGCATCATCGTCACCGGCCAGGGCCAGCCGCCGCGCGGGGTGCGCCGGATGGTGCAGCGGCTTCACTCGGAGCTCGAGCTGCCCGTCTACGTGCTCGTCGACAACGACCCCTGGGGCTTCTACATCTACTCGGTGATGAAGCAGGGCTCGATCAACCTCGCGTACGAGTCGATGCGGATGGCGGTGCCCTCGGCCCGCTTCGTGGGGCTCTCGTCCTTCGACAAGGACAAGTACGCCCTGCCGGCCAACGTGGCCATCCGGATGAACGACCAGGACCAGGCGCGGGCGAAGCAGATGCTCGCCTACCCCTGGTTCGAGGCGAAGCGCTGGCAGCGCGAGATTGAGGAGATGCAGCGCTCCGGGGTGAAGTTCGAGCTGGAGGCGCTCTCCCGCCGCGGCATCAGCTTCATCACCGAGGAGTACCTGCCGCGGAAGCTCGCCGAGCGCGACTGGCTGGAGTAGGCGGATCGAGGTAGAACGCGGCCCGACGACGTTCAGGAAGTTTCGAGAGGCGGGGCTCCACCCGCCAGAGCGCAGGGCGCGCAGGAGCGGGACCCCCGCCACGATCGCCCGGAGGAACACCGACAATGCCGACGCCCAAGGGAAACCGCACGAAGCGCAAGGTCGCAAACCGCTCGAAGACGAAGCGGGCCACCGCCGCCGGCAAGCGCAAGCTGAGCGTGAAGCGCCAGCGCCGCGCCAAGAAGGTCGGATAGAGCCAGGCAAGCCGCGCCCGGTGGCGGTGCGCCGTCAACCGGGCGTTTCGCTCTCCGCGAAGTGGAGCTCCGAGCAGAGCTCGCACAGCACCTCCTCGGCACCTGGGACGACGCCGAGGAGCTCCGGGACGAGGTCCCAGCGGCCCGGCTCGACCGGATCACCGAGCCGGCCGCAGCAGGCGCACTGCCGCACCACCCCGTCGACTCGGCGGTAGGCTTCGAGGGGGCGGTGTACCACCTCGTACACTTCCTCGATCGGACGCGAGCGCGCCAGGGTGTGAACCACCTTCACCGCCAGCGGCTGCTCGTCGCCCAGCACCACCGGCACGAAGCGCGTCGAGACCAGGGTGGCCGTCGTCGCGGTGTTGCACTCGCACACCTGGAGCAGCGGACCACGAGGCCGGTGCGGAGCCAGGGCCGAGGCGAGGAGCTCGGCGTGGCGGTGCTTCACCCGGTCGCCCACCACGTGCTCGAGCCAGTTCGTTCCGATGAGAGAGGAGCCCGGGCAGCTCCGGCCGAGGCGGACCCCTTGAAGGTCCCAGGCCTCGTTGACGAAGAGGAACGTGCCCTGCGTATCGAGAAGGCAGGCGGGCTGCCTCTCCGTGCAGAGAGCCCGGATGGCGGTCGCGAGAGCCTGCTGGTGGGAATCGCCCGTGCGCACGGGGGCTGGTGATGCCAGCGGGATGCCAAGCCTAAAGTCCTGATTTTGCGGAAATCGCCCTCGGGTCGCACGCACCCCGGGGCAAAATTGCTCCGGTGCGGAGCGCCGCGTTCTCGGCCGGCTCCTCCGGTGCAGGGGGACTCAGACGGCCTCGAGGACCGGTACGGCCGGAAGCTCGTCGAAGAAGGCAGCGCACCTCGCGAGAAACGCCTCGAGCGGACGGCGGGCCTCGGGAGGCAAGGCGCGGGGCAGAAGCGCGGGGAGCTCGTCGCGGCAGGCACCGACGCTGCGGAGGTAAGGACCTCGGGCGAGAGTTCCCTCGAGGAGCCGGTAGCGCAGATAGAGGAGCCAGGTCTGCACCACGTCGGTCATGCAGTAGCCGGCGATGCGGGCGAGGTCGCGCCGGCCGTAGAGCCCGGCGACGTCCTTGCCCGCGACGTCTTCCTTGCCGGGGAGGCCCACCAGCTTGGCGTAGAGATCGAGCGAGGAGGGGGCGGCGCCGCCGCTGGAGAGGAGGTCGAAGAGGTCGTGGTGGGCGGCGAGGCCCGCCTGTTGCCCACCGGCGAACCCGGGCGCCGAGAGCCCCAGCTTCAGCGAGCGGAGCTCGAGCACCGGGACGTCGAAGCCGCGCCCGTGGAAGGTGACGAGCGTGCGGTCGCGAACGCGGCCCCAGGTGCTCTCGAGGAACTTCGCCTCTGAGACCGCCCCCTCGAGCCAGCACCCGGCATCTTCGAGGAGGAGCGCCCCGTTTTCCTCGCGTGCCTCGAGCCAGCAGGCTGCCACGGGGCGATGGTAAGGGATGGGCAAGAAATCGCTCCGCCCCCCACTCTGGGCGCGGCGCTGGGCGAGGAGACGCCCCAGCTTGTCGGCGTAGGGCCGGGTGGGCTCGCCGTCCACGGCCGACACGAGCCCTTCATCGGGGACGGTCTCGAGATCCAGGGCGACGTAGCGTCTCACGAGGTGGACGGTGCCAGATGGGTCTGACAGTCACTGCGCTTCGGAGCTTCACCGCGCGGCCGTCATTCCGGCAAGCTGGGCGGCGCCACGTCCGCAGCCGAGGCGCTCTGCAGAGAGCGCAGGAAGGCCACGAGCGGCTTCACGTCGGCCGGCTCGAGCTGCACCTCGCGCATGGCCTCATCGAGCCAGGGGTTCTCGTGAGGCACGAGGTAGCGCAGGACGGCGTCCTCCAGATCGGGTGAGGACCCGTCGTGCATGTAGGGCGCCCTCACCGGAAGATCGCGGAGCGAGGGCGTCTTGAAGGCGCCCATGTCGGCCGGCCTACCGGAGGCCAGGTAGCGGCCCGCATCCGCGAGGGCGATCGGGGCTGGCCTCGGCGCTGCCCACGCCCGTTCAGCGCTGAGGCGCTCGCCCTGCAGGGGCGCCCAGGCGCGCGAACGGCGCGCCTCCGCCGCCAGGAGCGCCATGAGATCCGGTCCGGGAGGCTCGCCGACCCCTGCGTTGTGGAATTTTCCATCGGTGAAGTTCGGCCCGAGGTGACAGGCGCTGCAGCGGCCCGGCCCGAAGAAGAGCTCCATGCCGGCGAGCGCCTCGGGTGAGAGCGCCTCATCGTCGCCCGTCTGCCAGCGGTCGTAGGTCGAGTCGCCGGAGAAGAGGGTGGCCTGGTACGCGGCGAGCGCCTCGGCGATGCGCGCCGAGTCGATGAGGTCGTCTCCGTACGCCTCGTGAAAGGTGCGTCGATATCCGGGGATCCCGCGGACGGCACGCTCCGCCCCGGCGAGCGTGTTCGCCATCTCCACCGGGTTGGTGATGGGCCCGAGCGCCTGCTCCGCGAGTGAAGCGGCCCGGCCGTCCCAGAAGAAGCTCGTCTGGAGCCGGTGCGCGAGATTCACGGTGGGCGGAGCCTTGCGCGTGCCGAGCTGCCCCCGCACCCCGGTGGAGACGGCCGCCGGTTCTGAAAAGCCGTGCTCGGGCCGATGACACGACGCGCACGCCACGGTGCCGTCCACCGACAGGCGCGGGTCGAAGAAGAGCCAGCGGCCGAGTCGCACCTTCTCGGGGGTGAGGCCGGCGGGCAGAGCGCGTTCCTCGATGCCGACCGAGGCCGGGGGGGTGGGAAGCGGGCGCAGGGGCGAGTCGCGTTCCCACGCCGGAGCGGGCCGCGGGAGGGACACCGCCTGCGCCACGGTGCCGCCGCCTCCGGCCTCGCCGCGCTCCGGCAAGGTCAGCCACATCAGGCCGAGGCCCAGTGTCGCCGCCCTCGCGAGGAAATGGAGGGTGGACCCGCGAGACGCCATCGCTCTCTCATAACGCGCTGCGCGGAGGCGCACCCGAAGCACGCGGGTTGCCCGCCTCGTGACCAGCGCGCGCCCGAGAAGCGTGCGCGGCGACACAGACCCAGCGACGAAAGTCGCGTCGCTGCTACGAGCCCACCCGGCGAAGCTGCCTGGAACGAGAGGTGCATGGTGCGCCTCCGGAGGGCGCATGATCCACGGCAGCCTCACCGAGCGGACCGGAGAGACCTCGTTTCTCCGGGAGCTCCTCCGTCAGCTCCGCTCGCAGGAGCCCACCAGCTGGAACGGGAAGGACGACCTCGAGCTCCTCGCCCCCTTCCTGGAGGCGCGCCGCGGCGGAGGCAGGGAGGATGACGAGCCGGACCCCGACGTCTTCTGGCGCCTGGAGGTGTTTCACTCCGCGGTGGGCCTCGCCATCGAGGCGCGGACGGGGGTGGTCTGCACGCCCCTGCTGAAGATGCAGCACGCCGGCTTCGGACGGCTGGTGCTCCTCGGCGGGCGGCTGGTGGTGGTCAGCCGCTTCCTGCGCGGCCTGCACGGTTTTCGGTTCCAGGATCTGGAGCGGCTGGTGGAGGCTGGCGAGCGGCTGGTCGCGGCAGGGGTGGCCATGATCGCGCGCTACCCGGAGGTGGCCCACCACTCGGCGTGATGGAGTGAGGGCGCTCTCCCTCCGCTGCCGCACCGAGCGCCTCCGCCCGAGCTTGGCAGCCTCCTCAAGTCCGATCGAAAGGAGGCGCCTCCGTGAGGTCGCCTTCGGGTCCGCTGCGGCCGAGGGCCGCTGCGAGAGCGCCGCAGGCGGCCGTCTGGAGCACCTCGAAGCTCGCCGCAGGGGCGGCGGGAGAGCTCGAGGCGAGGCCCATGGCGAGCGGTGCCTCGAGCTCGGCGGCCGCGCGCGCGAACAGGCGCCCCGCCGCGGTCCGAGCTCCAGCCAAACCCGTGCTGGGGAGGAGCGCGAACACCTCGCCGCGCGCGCCGGCGACCACCAGGTCGATGGCGCGAAGGCGTCGCCGACAGAGCTCGACGAGGCGGCAGAGCTCCTCCGGCGAGGCTGGTGCGAGCGATGCGACGAGCAGCGCCACCGGCTCGGCGTGGCGCTGGGCGTAGCCGAAGGCCGCCGAGAGCGGGGCGACCGACGCGGCCGGAGCGGTCCGCCGCTCAGCTGGCAGAGCGAGTTTCTTCTCGGAGAGCAGGAGGCGCGCCTCCGCGAGCACCTCCTCCACGCGCGCCGGTCCGCCGAGATCGATCTCGAAGTCCGCGGAGATCTCGGGGACGGCGAGCGCCATGCGCGCCAGCACGGCCTCCATCAGGCTCGGCTGGAGCTGCTCGGCCGCGCCATCGAGCGCCAGCGCCGTCCCGAGGCCCCTCGGCGCCAGCCACGCATCGGCGATCCGGCCGGAAAGCGCCACGCAGTCGCCGAGGTGGAGCTGCGGGGCCACGCCTCCCAGGAGCTCCCCGGGCGCTGCTCCGAGCCGCGCTGGTGGCTCGTGGCTGCTTCCCACCGCTCGCCAGAGCTCGGGTGGCAGGAGCCAGAAGCGGGCGAGCAGCGCGCTGGCCGCGGCATGGTCGACGCTCCACACCTCGCGCTCCAGCACAGCCAGGGCTGCGTGGTCGCGACCGGCCCGGGCGCACAGCCGACCGTACTCCCCGCGGAAGCACTCGGCCAGCGCCAGCATGCCGAGATCCTGCAGCAGCGCCGCGACGAAGGCCTCCTGCGGGTCGACGCGCGTCGTCGCCACCTCGGCGAGGGTGCGGGCGGCGAGCGCCGCGTAGGCCGCGCGCCGCCACAGGGCGCCGCGATCGAGGGCGTCGTGGTCATCGGAGCGCCGGCCCCTCATGAGGGAGAAAGAGAGGGTGATGGACACCACCGCCCTGGTCCCGAGGAGCGCGACCGCGCGGTTGACGGTGGTCACCTTCCCCCGGGTGGCGAGCGAGGCCGAGTTGGCCACGCGCAGGAGGTGGGCGGTGAGCGCCGGATCGGTCGAGAGAGCCTGAGCCACCTGCCAGAGGTCGATCTCCTCGGGCTGGCAGAGCCGCATCACCTGGAGCGCCACGGCCGGAAGAGAGGGCAGGGTGGGACAGGCGAGCAACCGGCGCTCGAACTCCACGCCTGATCCTCCGCCGTCTCCCGCGTGAGACGGCGCGCCAGGCGAGGTCCACGTGACTGGCGACCTCGAGGCGACCCCCACCGCCGGGGCCGATTCCGACGATTCCGCGCGTGTCGTCTTCGGGTAGGACATTTCGGGTCGAGGTGCTGAGGCTGTGCCACGCGGGGAGGGCGCTTCCTTCCTGCCGCGGCTCGAGCATGCATCCGGAGATCCACGGCTCGTGAGGCGTCCCAGGAGCGCACTCGACCGCCGAATGCTGCACCGCGACAACGCTTGCAACGGGTACCGCCGCGCCATCCGGCCGTGGTAGCTAGAGGGTCGCGACTCACCCTGGGTGGCGCTTCACGCTCTCTCGGGTGCGCGGCGCGGTGAACCCGGACTGCGTGGTGGCTCATTGGAGGAGGTGCGCGGCGTGGCCACAATCATCCCTTTCGACGCGCTCCGGCCCCCTCGCGAGGTGGTGGCCCGAGTCGCCGCGCCCCCCTACGACGTGGTGAGCACCTCCGAGGCGCGCGCCCTGGCGGGGGGGGAGCCCGACAGCTTCCTGCACGTGTCGCGGCCCGAGATCGATCTCCCGAAAGGCACGGACGAGCACTCGGACGCGGTGTATGAGCAAGGTCGGCTGAACCTGTCGGCGCTGGTGTCACGAGGCGTGCTGAGGCGGGATCCGCAGCCCAGCCTCTTCGTGTACGCCCAGCGCATGGGGGAGCACCGCCAGGCCGGGGTCGTCTCCTGCGCCTCGGTGGAGGAGTACCTCTCCGGCGCCATCAAGAAGCACGAGGCCACCCGCGCCGACAAGGAGGACGACCGCACGCGCCACATCGAGGCGCTCTCGGCCCACGACGAGCCGGTCTTCCTCACCTATCGCGCACGGGAGGAGCTCGACGCGCTGGTGGCGGAGGTGAGGCGAGGCGCGCCCGAGTACGACTTCACCACCGGTGATGGCGTGGAGCACCGGCTGTGGGTGGTGCCACCTGGGCCGGCGGGGCGCATCGTGGAGGCCTTCCAGGCCGTCCCCGCGCTCTACGTCGCCGACGGGCACCACCGTTCCGCCGCGGCGGCCCGCGTTCACGCTTCGCGAAAGGGCAAGCCCGGCGGCCACGGCGCCTTCCTCGCCGTGATCTTTCCGCACGACCAGATGCAGATCCTCGCCTACAACCGCCTCGTCCGCGACCGGCGGGGCCGCTCGGCCGAGGAGCTCCTCGCCGCCTTGCGCGAGCGGATGGAGCTCGAGCCCGCCGAGCGGGCCGCTCCCGAGGCCCCGCGGACGTTCGGCGTCTTCTTCAGCGGGCGCTGGTGGCGGGCGCGCGCGCGCCCGGGTAGCTTCGACGCAGCCGATCCGGTGGCCTCGCTCGACTGCTCCATCGCCCAGGAGCAGATCCTCGCGCCCATCTTCGGCATCGACGACCCGCGCCGCGACACCGCCGTCGACTTCGTCGGCGGCATCCGCGGCGCCGCCGAGCTCGAGCGGCGCGTGGCGAGCGAGGGCTGGTCGATGGCCCTGCACCTCTTCCCTACCCGCATCGAGGAGCTCATGGCCGTCGCCGATGCCGGGCTCCTCATGCCGCCCAAGAGCACCTGGTTCGAGCCGAAGCTGCGGAGCGGGCTGTTCGTCCATCCGTTCTGAGTCAGGGACTCGGAGGGGAGGGGTTCGAGGCCGTGTCGCTGGCGGCGCGCCTTCTCCTCGAGCTCGGCGATGCGACGCCGCGCCAGCTGCTGCGCGGTGCGCCGGCGGAGGGGAGCGCCATCGAGCCCCCTCGCCTGCAGTTCCTCTGGGCTGAACCTCAGCAGAATCCCACCCCGACCGCCAGCAGCTCTCCGGCCGAGGCGGAGGTTTGGCTGAGAAACAGGCCCTTGATGGAGGGTTCTTCTCCATCCCCTTGACGCTCCCATTTGACCTCGGCTAGGCTTTACGTAAACGTTTTCGTGGGGTAAACCACAACCAGCCGAAGTGTGCGTTCCTGGCAGGCTGGGGGAACGTAAACGTTTTCTAGGTCTCCGGGTCGGCACCGATGGGCGAACTTCGAGTACGGGCGACCACCATCCGGGACATCGCGCGCCTGTGCGGCGTCTCGATCGCGACGGTCTCACGCGTGGTGAATGATTCCGGCGGCGTCGGAGCCAGCACCAACGAGCGCGTGCGGCGGGCGATACGCGAGCACGACTTTCATCCCAACAGCGTGGCGCAGAGCATGATCACGAAGCGCACGCGAACCATCGGCCTCGTCATCCCCGACGTCCGCAATCCCTTCTTCTCCGAGCTCGCGCGCGGGGTGGAGGACACCTGCAACGCCAACGCCTTTGGCTGTCTCCTGTGCAACACCGATGGAGCGATCGAGAAGGAGAACGAGTACGTCAGGGTGCTCCGAGGCCGCGTCGCGGATGGGGCCATCTTCAGCACGCAGAACGCGGTCGAGTTCAATGAGGCCCTTCTGCAGCTGCGGGCGACCGGCTATCCCTTCTGCTTCATCGAGCGGTACGTCCCAGAGATGCCCGACGTCCCGGGCGTCTATTTCGACAACTTTGCCGGCGCCGTGGAGATGACGGAGTTCATCGTCTCGCGAGGGCATCGGCGGATCGCGTTCATCTCCGGACCGCAATCCACCCACAATGCGCGGCTTCGCAAGCAAGGCTTCGAGCACGTACTGGAGCGACACCAGATCGCCGTCGACGGAGCCCTGATCGCCGAGGGGAACTACCGGTACAGCGGAGGATACCAGGCGGCGGAGAGGCTTCTCGGCGGCAGGAAGCCCAGGTTCACGGCCTTGCTCGCTGCGAACGATCTGATGGCTCTCGGGGCGTATCAGCTCATCCAGGACCGAGGCTACCGGATTCCCCATGACATCTCGGTCGCCGGCTTCGACGACATCAGCTTCCCGCCGGTGATGCGGCCCCTCGTCACGACCATCGAGATCCCCGCCTACGAGCTGGGCCGGAGCGCCGCGGAGATGCTGTTCGCGATGCTCGAGGGGAAGGCGCTCGAGCCACCAATGAGAATGTTCGCGCCAAAGCTCAAGGACAAGGGGAGCGTCATCGCGCTCGACCGGGCCACGACTCGGCGTGCCGCGGCCCGGCGCGCAGCGCGGACGAGCCCCGAGGAGAAGGCATGAGCACCGCACCATCGACTGCGTTGGCGGGCCTTCGCCGGCGAGTGGGGAGCGTGAAGGAGGTGGGCATCGGGCTGGCCATGCTCAGCCTGGTGGTCCTCTTCTCGATCCTATCACCCTACTTCTTCGACCTCGACAACCTCATCAACATCCTGCGCCAGGTCTCGCTGCTCGGGATCATCGCCCTCGGGATGACCCTGGTGATCGTGTGCGGGGAGATCGACCTCTCCGTTGGTTCCATCTACGGCGCCTCGGCGATCTTCACCGGCGTGCTGCTCGCCAGCAAGGTGCCGCTGCCGCTCTCCATCGGGCTCGGGCTCGCCAGCGGTGCCGGGTTCGGCTTCCTGAACGGGGTGCTCATCACCTATGCGCGCATCCCGGCGCTCATCGTGACCCTGGGGATGATGAACGCCGCGCGCGGGCTCGCGCTCATCGTGAGCCAGGGTCACGTGGTGAACCTCTCGGCCCGCACGGTCACGCCCGGAGCGCTGTCGCTGCTCCAGTACCTGGGCCAGGGAAAGATCCTCGACATCCCGGTGATGAGCGTCGTCTTCGTGGTCCTGGCTTTGCTGGTCTACCTGCTCTACTCGAGGACCATCCTAGGATTCCGGATGCGAGCGGTGGGCGGCAGCAAGAACGCCGCCCGCGCCAGCGGCATCAACGAGAAGCACATCAAGGTGGTCGCATTCGTACTGCTCGGGCTGCTCTCGGCGGTGGCCGGTCTCTTGAACATCTCGTTCCTGGGGAACGTCCAGGGGACGACCGGCCAGGGCATGGAGCTCAACTCCATCGCCGCGGTGATCATCGGGGGGACTTCGCTGGCGGGAGGTCAGGGGACGGTGATCGGGACGATCATCGGCGTCCTGATCATGGGCGTCCTCAACAACGGGATCATCCTCCTCGGGATCTCGCCCTTCTGGCAGATGACCATCATCGGCGTGGTGATCGTCGTGGCCGTGGCCCTCGACATCTGGACGCGACGGGGGCGAGAGACGTGACGAACATCATCGAATTTCAGGGAATCGTGAAGCGCTTCCCTGGCGTGACGGCACTGCAGGAGGTCACCTTTGGCATCGCCGAGGGCGAGGTCCACGCCCTCGTGGGCGAGAACGGCGCTGGCAAGTCGACGCTCATGAACATCCTGGGCGGCCAGTACCGCCAGGACGAAGGCGAGCTGCGCTATCGAGGCCGGACCGTTCATCTCCACGGACAGTATGAGGCCCTGCGCCTCGGGATCGCCGTGGTCTACCAGGAGCTCAGGCTGTGCCCCAATCTCACGGTGACCGAGAGCCTTTTTCTGGGAAGGGAGCGAGAGGCCGGAGAGGGGCGTGTGAGCTGGCCGCTCATGCGAAAGCGCGCCTCCGAGATCATGGAGGATCTCGGTTCGGGCATCTCCCCGGACACCCTCGTCTCCAGCCTCAGCATCGCCGATCAACAGCTGGTGGAGATCGCGCGGGCGCTGAGCCTCGAGGCGAAGGTCATCATCATGGACGAGCCGACGTCGGCGCTCACCCTGCGCGAGACGGAGGGCCTCTTCCGGAACATCCGCCGACTGAAAGCACGGAAGGTCACGATCATCTACGTCTCGCACCGCCTGGAGGAGGTCTTCACCATCGCGGACCGCATCTCCGTCCTTCGCGATGGACGCTACCTCGGCTCCTTTGCCGCCTCGGCGGTGAGCCCCCGCGAGGTGGTGACGCTCATCGCCGGAAAGGAGCTCGAGACCGCGCTCTCGGAGGCCCCGGTCGCCTCGCCGCCCGAGGGAGGCAGGGTCGCACTCGAGGTCGAGAACCTCTCGCGGCCCGGCAGCTTCTCCGGCGTGTCGTTCAGCGTGAGGGAGCGGGAGATACTGGGCATCTACGGGTTGCAGGGATTGGGGCGAACGGAGGTCCTGGAGACGATCTTCGGGCTCGCGCCGAGGTGGTCGGGAACGGTGACGACGTTCGGTCGGCCCATCGTCAACCGAAGCCCGCGGGAAGCCATCCGCAACGGGTTCGCCCTCGTCCCCGAGAACCGGCGGGACAGCGGGATCTTCGCCGATCTCGATCTCACCGAGAACATCAATGCGGCCAATCCCGAGGACATGAGCGGGCGCTTCGGGGTCCTCAAGCGGACCTTCATGAACCGGCTGGCGGACGACTCCATCCGGCGCTTCGCGATCAAGACCGACACGCGCCGGAAGCTCGTCCGCGATCTCAGCGGTGGAAACCAGCAGAAGGTGGTCATCGCGAAGTGGCTGGCCACCCGCCCGAAGGTGCTCCTCGTCGATGAGCTCACGCGCGGGATCGACGTGGGGGCGAAGGCCGAGATCTATCGGGTGCTCAAGCACCTGCGGGAGGAAGGCCTCGCGATCCTGATGGTGTCCTCGGAGCTGGCGGAGGTGCTCTCCGTCAGCGACCGGATCCTGGTCATGAAGAGCGGCTCGGCGGTCGGGGTGCTCGAGGGAAGCAGGCGGACGCGAGAGGACGTGATCCAGCAGGCTCTGTAGCCGTGCCGTGCGCCGGGAAGGAGGACCACACCGTCGGAGAAGTGAAATGCAGCTCATGTCGCGCTCACACGTATTGGGAGGTACGAACATGAAGCGCCTGTTCATCGCCTTGGCTCTCTTCGCAAGCATGCAAGCAAATGCTGCGCCCAAGAAGCCAATCAGGATCAGCGTCATCTACCACGATACCGGCATCCAGTTCGGCCAGGTCATCAAGGCCGGCGCACTGGCGGCCGGGAAGGAGCTCGGGGTTGAGGTCGAATTCGTCGGGCCCATCGGGATCAAGGTGGACGAGCAGGTCGCGTTCATCGAGAACGCCATCACCAAGAAGGTCTCCGGCATCGCCGTGTCGAACGTGAACGGTGAGGCGCTGAACCCGATGATCGCGAAGGCCATCGACGCCGGGATCCCGACCGTCACCTTCAACAGCGAGGCGCCCGGCTCCAAGCGCATGGCCTTCTTCGGTCAGGATCTGGTGCAGTCCGGACGAGCGGCCGGGGACATCCTGAAAGAGTACATGGGGACCAAGGGCAAGATCCTCATCATCACCGGAGAGGCGGCGGCCTCCTGGTCACAGGACCGGGAGAAGGGGGCACGCGAGGCCATCGCCAAGTACCCCGACATCCAGATCGTCAACACCATCAGCACCGGCTGGGAGGAGCAGGCGCAGTATGCCGCCATCGAGAACGCGCTCCGGGCAAGCCCGGATCTCACCGGGATCGTCTCGCTCGACGCCGCGACCACACCCGCCACCGGCCGGGCTCTCATCCGGCTGAACAAGACCGGGACCATCAAGCACGTCGGGATGGACCTCATCCCGGAGACGCTCGACAACATCAAGGCGGGAGCTACGAACGCCTCTCTCAGCCAGGACCCGTACCAGCAGGGTTATCTTCCGGTGAAAGCCCTCCACGACTACATCGTCGACAAGAAGCCCATGAAGAGCGTCGATACCGGCATCCTGCGGGTCGATGAGAAGAACGTCGACACGTACCTGAAGAAGCTCAAGGACGGCGAGCCCATCGGGTAGAGGCCTCGGTCACGCGCCGAGCCACCCCGGCGGGAGCGCGGGCGGCTCGGCGCGACACCTCGCCCATCCAGAGCACTCGTGGAGCAACTCATGAGCGACAAGGCCAAGATCTCGGTCGTCGGAAGCTACGCCGTTGGCATGACCATGTCGTGCGGGAAGTTTCCGCGCGCGGGCGAGACCGTCATGGGGCGCGGATTCCAGATGCTCCACGGCGGGAAGGGCTCCAACCAGGCGATCGCGGTCGCGCGCCTGGGTGGGACCCCTACCTTCATGAGCGCCGTCGGCGAGGACTCCTTCGGAAGGGCCGCCCTCGGCATGCTAGAAGACGAGGGAGTCGACACTCGGTTCGTGAAGCGAACCTCCGAAGGCTCGACGGGCGTCGGCTTCATCATCGTGGCAGAGAGCGGGGACAACGAGATCGTGATCGATCTCGGGGCCAACAATGGACTTCAGCCCTCCGATGTCGAACCCATGTCCGCCACCATCGCCGCGAGCGACCTGCTCCTCGTGCAGCTCGAGATCAATCCGGTGGCGGTCATTCGCGCCATCGAGATCGCCCACCGGGTGGGAACGCCGATCATCCTCAATCCCGCCCCCTTCCAGAAGCTGCCAGACGAGATCGTGCGGATGGTCTCTTACGTCACGCCCAACGAGACCGAGGCGGCGGCGATGCTCGGCCGCGAGGATGCTCGGGCCGCCGATGGTCGAGAGCTGGCCAGCGCGATCTTCGACCGGTTCGGGGTGAACACCATCGTCACGCTGGGAGAGCAGGGCGCGTTCGTGCGGACCCCCCAGCTGTGCGAGAGGGTTCCCACCTGCCTCACAAAGGTCGTCGACTCGACGGGGGCCGGCGACACCTTCAGCGCCGCCCTGGCCGTGGCGCTCGGCGAGGGCAAGCCCATCCTGACCGCCTGCCAATTCGCGACGCGAGCCGCCAGCATGTCGGTCGAGGTGTGGGGCGTCGTCCCGTCCATTCCCTACAGGAAAGTTGTCGACGAGAGGCTTGCGGGCCGCTCGGAGGTCGGACCATGAAGAAGAGCCGCATCCTGAACAAGTACCTGAACGATGCCCTGGCCGACATGGGGCACGGGGACATCCTGGTGATTGCCGATGCCGGGTTCCCGATCCCTGACGACCAGAAGCGGGTCGACCTCGCCATCGAGCAGGACAAGCCCGGCATCATCGAGATCCTGGATCTCGTCACGAGCGACTTCATCTACGAGGCCTGTACCGTCGCGGAGGAGCAGAAGTCCTACAACCCGCTGCTCCACGAGAAGATCGTGGCGCTCTGCACGCGCTGCACGGTGGACACCGTGAAGCACGAAGAGTTCATACGCAGCATGCCGCTCCGGGCGAAGTACATCGTGCGAACGGGCGCCTTCGAGCCATGGGGCAACCTCGCCCTGCGCTCGGGGGTGGATGCCCCCATCTGGTTCCAGAAGCCAGGAACCATCGTGCCCGGCTACTACGAGCAGCGCGCGTCCTACAGGGACGAAAAGTGACATGAACTCGCGAGAACGGGTCAACGCCGTCCTTCAGCACCGCACGGCGGACAGGGTCCCCGTCGACTTCCTGGCCGTCCCGGAGATTCGGCGGCAGCTCGAGCGCTGCTTCGGGCTCACGCCCAGCAATCTCGACGAGTCACAGTTCTTCGATCCCGCCTGGGAGTCCATCCTCCGCTTGCTCGAGGTGGATTGCCGCGTGATCTCCTACGACCAGTTCTGCGCGCCGCCGAGCTCGGTGCTCAGCCCCGGCGACGTGGTGGAGTGGTGGGACGTCCAGAGCCGTTCCACCCCTTCCCGGATGTGGCGAAGGCGATCCCGAAACGGAGAGGCGCACGACATCCTCGGCAGGCGCTTCGCGACCAAGTCGAACGCCTCGGGATCCTACGAGGAGAACATCCCCGTGCTCTCGTCGGCCACCTCCATCGAGGAACTGAGGCAGCATCCGTGGCCAGAGCCGGGCTGGTGGGACTTCGGCAAGGTCCGCGACGTCATCCATGAGATGAACGCCGCTGGGCCTCGTCACGTCCGGTACCGGATTGGCTCGGTATTCGAGGTCGCGTGGCAGCTCCGCGGGCTCGAGCAGTTCATGCTGGACATGGCGCTGGAGCCACGCATCCCGCGCTACCTGATGGAGCGCCTGACGGAGCTGTACGTCGAGAATCTGCGCCAGGTGTTGTCGCTCGCTGGCGACGACATCGACATGGTCTACTTCTACGATGACGTGGCCTCCAATGCGGGGCTGCTCCTCTCCCTGGAGATGTGGGAGGAGTTCATCCGCCCCTGCCATGCGCGACTCGTCGAGGTGGCGCGGGCCTTCGGCAAGAGGGTCATGTACCACTCGGATGGCGCGATGCATTCGGTCATCGAGCACCTCATCGAGCTGGGGGTCGATGTCTTGAACCCTCTTCAGCCCAACGTCGTCGACATGGAGCCCGAGCGCCTGAAGCGCGACTTCGGCGACCGTCTCTGCTTCCACGGCGGCATCGACATCATTGGGGTTCTGCCGAGGGGCACCCCGCAAGAGGTGCAGGCCGAGGCGAGGCGAGTGATCGACGCGCTGTCGGTGGGAGGTGGCTATGTGCTCGCGAGCTCCCACCACATCCAGGCGGACACGCCGATCGCGAACGTCCGTTCGCTCTATGACCTCTCGATCAGGTCCTGGCCGAGCGCCCCCGTCAGTTGAACCAAAGCCGCCCCGGAGGACGAGACCATGGACGATAGAGAGCTCGCGAAGCGAATCCAGTACACGAACGTCAACCCCGAGATGACACGCCGGGAGGTGATCGCGCACTGCGAGGCCTGCCTGCGCCATGGCTTCGACGCGGCGATGATCGCTCCCTGCTGGATCGGCGAGGCGACCGCAGTATTGCGCGGATCCACGAGTCACGTTGCGACCGCTCTGTCCTTCCCGAGTGGTAACGATACGACCCGCATGAAGGTGGCTCTCGTCCGGGAGGTCCTGAAGGAGGGTATCCGAGACTTCGATTTCACCTCGAACACGAGCTATCTTCTTTCCGGGATGTATGACGAGTTCGCGGCCGATCTGCGGGCGGTCGCCGAGGCTGCCGCGGTGGAGGGAGCGCAGACCAAGGTCATCCTGGAGTTTGGGCTGATCCCCGACCCCACCACGCGGCGGAAGGCGGCCGAGCTCGCGGTGGAGGCCGGAATCACCTTCCTGAAGCAGTCGAGCGGCTTCTCGAAGGGTATCCCGGCGACGCCCGAAGACGTTGCATTCCTGAAGCAGATCGTTGGCGACCGGGCCCAGGTGAAGGCGTCCGGGAAGATCAACTCCAGGGAGAAGGCCGAGGCGCTCCTCGCGGCCGGGGCATCGCTCCTCGGAACCAGCTCGGCGGTGGCTCTCGTCACCTCTGGTGAGGGAGAGGCTGGGAGCTACTGATCGCCCGACGGTGCCGGATCTCGAGCGGCTACGCTCCTCGTGACCCAGCGCGGATCTTGTCCTATGAAGGGCGGGAGAAACCCTTCACCCACGTGCCGCCCAGACGACTCCAACCAGCATCCTTGCTTCGGCCCGACGCCGCGCTGGAGCACGTGCGCCTCATGGTGAAGGTAGCCCACCTCTACCACCAGCGAGGAATGGGCCAGGTGCGCATCGCGTCTCAGCTTCGAATGTCGCAGGCGCGCGTCTCTCGCCTCCTGAAGCTCGCCCAGGAGAAGGGCATCGTCCGTACCACCGTGCACGTGCCGCCTGGGATGTTCACCGAGATCGAAGACGCGCTGGAGGAGCGCTACGGCCTCTCCCAGGTTCTGGTCGTGGACACCGGAGAGGTCGATGACCACGGGGTCGTCCCGGCGCTCGGTGCGACCGCCGCCACCTTCCTGGAGGAGGTGCTTCCCGCCTGCGAGGTGATCGGCATCTCCTCCTGGAGCGAGACTTTGCTGGCGGCGGTGGAGGCCATGAACCCGCTGCCGAGGGGCGCCACCGAGTACGTCGTCCAGGTGCTCGGGGGCGTGGGCCGCCCGGAGTCGCAGCGGTACGCCACGCGGCTCGCGGAACGGCTCGCGCAACTCTGTCACGCCCAGCCGGTCTTCCTGCTCGGCCCCGGTGTCGTGGCCACCGCCGGCGCGCGGGAGGCCTTGATGCGCGACCCGCACTTCGCCGAGACGCTCGCCTTCCACGACCGCCTGTCGCTGGTGCTCGTCGGCATCGGAAGCCTCGCGGCCCCCTCCCGCGTGCTCCGCGAGAACGTGGGGGTCATCGGGAGTGCCGACCAGAAGCGGCTGCGGACCCTCGGTGCGGTGGGCGACATCTGCCTGCGCTTCTTCGACGCGGAGGGACACTTCGTCTCGTCGTCCCTGGACGAGCGCGTGATCTCCATCGGGGTCGAGCAGCTCATGAAGACCGAGCGGACGGTGGCCGTGGCGGGCGGACAGCGCAAGTTCACCGCCATCCGGGCTGCCATTCGCGGACGCTGGGTCGACACGCTCATCACCGATCTCGGCGTGGCCCAACGGCTCCTCGCCGAGCCCTGACCCTCCGATCTCCCCCGAACTGTTCGCCCCTTGAGGGCGTTCTTGACGTCGATGCAGCGAGAAGCGTACCATTGCGGATATAAATCCGTTTGTGGCATAGATATTCACGAGGTTCTTGTGAACGACATGGGCGCGTGGGCAGTCCAGGGTGGAGGTCTTCGCGCACGCCTGGCTGCCGCCGGTCCTGACGAGCGGACCCTCCTGCTCCGGCAGGCGGCCACCGAGGTCCGGGTCTCGGTGCTCACCGCCATCGGCGCCGCAAAGATGGGGCACGTCGGGGGCGACTTCTCGGTCGCGGACATCCTGACGACCCTGTTCGCGGGCGTCCTGCGGGTCGATCCGGCCCACCCGGAGTGGCCAGACCGAGATCGCTTCATCCTCTCGAAGGGGCACTGCTCCGCCGCGCTCTACTCCGTGCTGGCGCTGTCCGGCTTCATCCCCACCGAGCTGCTGACAGAGTTCATGGCGCCGCTCAGCCTGCTCAATGGGCATCCCAACCGGAAGATACCGGGGGTGGAAGCGAACACCGGGCCCCTCGGTCACGGTCTGCCCATCGCGGTGGGGTGCGCCCTGGCGGCCCGCCTCTCGCGCTCCTCGCGGAGGGTCTTCGTGGTGACCGGCGACGGCGAGCTGCAGGAGGGCAGTAACTGGGAGGCCGCCATGTGCGCCGGCCACCAGCGGCTCGCGCAGCTCACCGCCATCGTCGATCGCAACCGACTCCAGCAGGGGGCAGGTACAGAGGAGACGAACGGGCTCGAGCCGCTCGCCGACAAGTGGCGAGCCTTCGGCTGGGACGTGGCCGAGGTCGACGGGCACGACCACGCCGCCCTCTACGACGCCTTCACCGCAGCGGCAGGCGACCGCCCGCGCTGCTTCATCGCCCGCACCTCCAAGGGCAAGGGCGCGAGCTTCATGGAGAACCGCGTCGAGTGGCACCACAAGGTTCCCTCCCCGCAGCAGGTCGAGCAGACGCTCAGGGAGCTCGGACGATGAGCACTTCCCAGGGCGACGCTTCCGCTGCCAAGGCCTCAGCTCCCGAGACCTTCGATTGCCGCAACGCCTTCGTGGAAGAGCTCTCCGCGCTCGCCCGCCAGGACGAGCGCGTGGTCGCGGTCTGCAACGACTCGGTCGGCTCCTCCAACCTCGTCCCCTTCAAGAAGGAGTTTCCCGACCGCCTGATCAACGTGGGCATCGCCGAGCAGGACATGGTCGGCGTCGCCGCCGGCCTCGCCAACGGTGGCTTCGTCCCCTTCGTCTGCGGCGCCTCGCCCTTTCTCACCGGCCGAGCTCTCGAGCAGATCAAGGTCGACGTCGCCTACAGCCAGTATCACGTGGTGCTGTGCGGCATGAGCCCAGGTGTGGCGTACGGTGAGCTCGGCCCCACGCACCACTCCATCGAGGATCTCGCCTGGCTCCGCGCGCTCACGGGGCTCACCATCGTGGTGCCGGCCGACCCGCGCCAGACGCGAGCCTCGGTTCGCTGGGCCCTGGCCACGCCGCGCCCTTCGTTCCTCCGCATCAGCCGGTTCAAGGTTCCCGAGGTCACGCCCGCCGGGGCGCCCTTCGAGATCGGCAAGGCGCTCCAGCTCCGCGCCGGAAAGGACCTCACGATCGTGGCGGCGGGGGTGGTGGTGAAGCGCGCCCTCGACGCGGCCGCGGTGCTCTCCGGCCGCGGCATCGAGGCCAGGGTGCTCGACATGGCGACGGTGTCGCCCATCGACGAGGAGGCCCTCCTGCGCGCCGCCAGCGAGACGGGTCGGGTGGTGACGGTGGAAGAAGCCGTCGTCCGGGGTGGGCTCGGTTCGGCCGTGGCGGAGGTCCTCTGCCAGCGGCACCCGGTGCCCATGCGCATCCTCGGCTTCCCCGGCTTCTGCCCCACCGGCAGCACAGGCTTCCTCCTCGATCACTTCGGCCTCAGTGCTGCTGGCATCGCCAAGGCCGCACTCGAGCTCGTCGGCTGAGGGGATCATGACGCCACCTTGCATCCTCACCATCGATCAGGGCACGAGCAGCACGAAGTGCCTCCTCGTGAACGAGCGCGGGGAGGTCTTCGCCCGCGGGAGCGCCCCCCTGGGCGAGTCGCATCCACGCCCGGGTTGGGTCGATCAGGATGCCAACGAGGTGGTGGCGAGCGTGCGCGCCGCAGTGCGAGCCTGCCTCGAAGGCCACGACCCGCATGCGGTCATCGCGGTGGGCCTCAGCACCCAGCGCGAGTCTCTGGTGGCCTGGGATCGCCGCAGCGGCGAGCCGCTGGCCCCCCTCGTCAGCTGGCAGGACCAGCGGACGGCAGGCGCCTGCGACACCCTCCGCACCGAGGAGGTGGAGCGCCTGGTGGAGCAGCGGAGTGGCCTCCCGCTCGACCCGATGTTCTCGGCGTTGAAGGCGCGCTGGCTCCTCGACGAGCTCGATCCCGATCGGACGCGCGCACGCGCCGGAGAGATCCGGCTCGGGACGATCGACAGCTGGCTGCTCTCCCGCTTCGGGAAGGAGCACCGCATCGAGGCGGGCAACGCTTCTCGGACCCAGCTCCTCGACGTGCGGCGCGTGGTCTGGGACGATGACCTGCTTCGGCTGTTCGGGGTGCCGCGGGAGGCGCTACCGGAGATCGTCTCCTCCCTGGGGCCATTCCCGGCCGTGAAAGGGCTCACCCCCCTCCCGGATGGCGTACCGATCCGGGCGGTCATGGGAGATTCACACTCCGCCCTGTTCGCCCACGGCGGCTTCCAGCCGGGTACGGTGAAGGCCACCTTCGGCACCGGTTCCTCCGTCATGGGGCTCGTGGCCGAACCAGGACGGCTCGCCGAGGGGCTTTGCCTCACCATCGGCTGGATGACCGACCGGCCGGCGTTTGCCGCGGAGGGGAACATCCGGTCGGCCGGAGCGACGCTGCGCTGGATGGCCGGCGTGCTCGGGATAGAGGTGGATGAGCTGGCCGCGCTGGCCGAGCGTTCCTCCAGCCAGGGGGTCTCGGTCGTCCCCGGCTTCAACGGGTTAGGAGCGCCGTGGTGGGACCGCACTGCGGTGGGCCTCATCACCGGCTGCACGCTCGGGACCGGGCGCGAAGCCCTCGCGCGTGCGGCGCTGGAGTCGATACCCCACCAGGTGTGCGACGTGCTCGATGCGGTCGATCGGAGCGTGGGCCTGGTGCGCGAGATCTTCGCCGATGGTGGACCCACCCGGAACGCTGCGCTCATGCAGCTCATGGCGGACCTCGCGGCGCGACCGGTGCTTCCTTCTCGAACGGCCGAGCTCTCGGCGCTCGGCGCCGCCCACCTCGCTGGAATGCAGTCCGGCTTCTGGTCCTGGGATGGCCTCGTGGCGCTCGAGCGCGACCATGGATCTTACGAGCCCTCGATGAAGCAGCCCGACCGCGAGGCCGAGCGCCAACGCTGGGCGTGCGCCGTGAAGCGAGCTCGGGGGCACGCCGTCAGCGGTGCCGGAGCGGTCCTGAGCTGAGTCGACTCCAACCCTGGGACTGGAGAGGACGCGAGATGGAAGCCCAAGTCGAAGGTCTCGCCACCAAGCCCCGGACGCGCAGATTCCGCCTGACGAGCGGCGTTCAGGGGCCGCTCATCGGGCTCATTCTCCTCTGCGTCCTCTTCTCTGTTCTGTCGCCCTTCTTCCTCCAGGTCCGTAACTGGCTCAACATCCTCGATCAGGTGACGGTCGGTGGCATCGTGGCCATCGGGATGACCGCCGTCATCATCATCGGCGGCATCGATCTCTCCGTCGGCTCGGTCCTTGCCTTCGCGATGATGATGATGGGCTGGTTCTCGCACAACGCGCACCTGCCGCTGTGGCTCTCGGTCGTCCTCGGCGTCGTCTGTGGAGGTCTCTGCGGAACCGTGACCGGCCTCCTCGTGACCGTGGCCCGCCTTCCGCCCTTCATCGCGACGCTCGCCATGATGAGCGTGCTGCGGGGAGCCGCCAACATCATCACCGGCGGCTTCCAGATCATCGGGTACCCGGACGGCTTCACCAACCTCTCCACGGTCAGGCACTTCGGGTTCCTGTCGATGACGGTCGCGGCGTTTCTGCTCGTGACGGTTCTCTCCTGGGTTTACCTGAAGTTCCGATCCGGCGGACGGACGCTCTACGCCATTGGCGGCAGCGCGGAGGTGGCCCGTCTTGCCGGAATTCCGGTCCGGAAATGGACCATCCTGGTTTACACGGCCTCCTCGGCGCTCTGCGGCCTCGCCGGGGCCGCCCTGGCGGCCCGGCTGAACTCCTCTCAGCCGAGCGCTGCTCAGGGCGCGGAGCTCGATGCCATCGCCGCCGCGGTGATCGGCGGAGCGAGTCTCAGCTTCGGCGGCGTGGGCGGCATCCCGGGAACCATCATCGGCGTGCTCATCATCGGTGTGCTGCACAACGGCTTGAATCTCCTGGGAATCAACGCTTTCTGGCAGCAGGTGGTCATCGGAGCGGTGATCGCCGTGGCGGTGACGTTCGATTCGCTGGGACGCAAGCGGGCGTGAAGGAGGTGTCGCTGCCGCGGCGGCGGCGAGGAACGAGACGCGAGACGAGCAGTAAAGGAGCGGCAGCCCGGGTCCACGAAGTCCCACTGGAAGCTGGAGGAGGTTCAGATGAGCAAGACGATGCGTATGGCCGCACTGATCGCGGGCGTTGCCGCGGTCGTGTCGGCGCCTCGGACGTTCGCAGCCGACAAGAAGCTGACCATCGGGGTGGCCGTGGCCAACCTGCAGGCCGACTTCTTCAACCAGATCAAGCAGGCCACCGAGGCCTACGGCAAGGAGAAGGGGATCGAGATCATCTCGGTCGACGCCAAGGGTGACTCTGCAACCCAGGTGAACCAGATCCAGGACCTCATCACGCGGCAGATCGACGCGCTCATCTACATCCCCGCCGGCGCCACCGCAGCCGGCGTCCCGGTGAAGGCCGCCAAGGCCGCCGGAATCCCGGTGATTGCCGTCGATCGCAACGCCCCCGATGCCCCGGGCGACACCTTCATCGCCACCGACAGCGTCGCTGCTTCCCGGACGCTGGGCGAATGGATCTGCAAGCAGACGGGCGGCAAGGGCAAGGTCGGCATCATCCAGGGTCAGCTCGGCACCACGCCCGAGGTCGATCGCGACCGCGGGTTCACGGAAGCGATGGAGAAGTGCCCGGGCATGAAGGTGGTGGCCAAGCAGGACAGCAAGATGTGGATGCAGGACGAGGGGTTCCAGATCGCACAGGACATGCTCCAGCGCAATCCGGACATCACCGTCTTCTACGGCCGCGCCGACGCGCTCGCGCTGGGGGCTGCTCAGGCGGTGAAGGTGGCCAACGTGGGCCGCAAGGTCTGGGTGATCGGATTCGACGGCGACGTGGCCGGCCTGAAGGCCGTCCGCGACGGCGTGCTCGACGCCACCATGACCCAGGTCACCCAGAAGATGGGTCGGCTGGCGGTGCAGTCGGCCGTCGACATCCTCGCCGGCAAGAAGGTCCCCGCGATGCAGCTCCAGCCAGCGACGCTCACCACCAAGGAGAACGTCGGTCCGTTCATCGAGAACCACCCGTAACGGTAGCACCAGGAGACGGCAGACCATGACGACCACGCGGCAACCGTCCGGCCTGCCTCCTGCCGGTGCTCCGGCGGAGACCCTCGTTCCTCGGGGGCTCTCCGTCCGGGGCATCGGGAAGCACTACGCAGGCAACTGGGTCCTGGAGGGCGTCAGCCTCGACGTTCGCCCGGGTGAGGTGGTCGCGGTGCTCGGTGAGAACGGGGCCGGCAAGTCGACCCTCTCTGCCGTCATCGCCGGTCTCATCACGCCGAACGCCGGCTCGATGACCTGGGACGGCCGTTCTTACGCCCCAGGTTCACCGGGAGATGCCATCGCCGCCGGGATCGGACTCATCCACCAGGAGATGCGCCTTCTGCCGGATCTCTCCATCGGCGAGAACGTGTTCGTGGGACGCTTGCCGACGCAGGGCGGCTTCATCGATCGCAAGGAGATGAACCGCCGGGCCGAGGAGCAGCTCCGGCGACTCGGACTCGATGTCCCCGCCACCCGCGTGGTCCGTTCTCTCCGGGTTGCGGCGCAGCAGCAGGTGGAGATCGCCAAGGCGCTCACCCTCGAGGCGCGCCTCCTGATCCTCGACGAGCCGACAGCCTCTCTCGGAGGCGACGAGACCGAGCGTCTCTTCGCGCAGATCGCGCAGCTCGAGCAGGAGGGGGTCGCCTTCATCTACATCAGCCACCGCCTGGAGGAGATCGCGCGCGTGGCGAGCCGCATCGTGGTCTTGCGCGACGGCTGCCAGGTCGCCACCCACGACACGGCCCAGGTACCCGTCCGCGCGCTGGTGGAGGAGATGGTCGGCCGGAGCCTCGAGAGGATGTTCCCTCGTGTGGAGGAGCCGAGATCACGCGAGATCCTGAAGGTCGAGGGGCTGACCTCCCCCGACGGCTCGTTTCGCGACGTCAGCTTCACGGTGCGTCAGGGCGAGATCTTCGGCATCGCGGGGATCGTCGGTGCGGGCCGTACGGAGCTGGTGCGCGCCATCACGGGGGCCGATCCCTTGCAGGCCGGAAAGGTCGCCGTCGATGGGGAGGTGATACACCTGCGAAGCCCGCGGGATGCCGTCGAGGCGGGGCTGGCCTTCGTCCCCGAGGATCGGAAGGCGCAGGGGCTCATCCTGCACCAGACCGTCGCCGACAACCTCGCGTGCGGAAACCTGGATCTGGTCGCGCGCGCCGGCTGGGTCTGGCCGAAGAGGATGACAGCCTTCGCCTCGGAGGCCATCCAGCGGATGGGCGTCAAGGGAAAGCCGGGCCAGCCGGTCGGGAGCCTCTCCGGTGGCAACCAGCAGAAGGTCGTCATCGCCAAGTGGATATCCCGCGCTCCAAAGGTCTTCATCCTCGATGAGCCGACGCGTGGCATCGACGTCGGCGCCCGGGCCGCCATCTACGAGGTGATCGCCGAGCTGGCTCGGGCCGGCATGGCGGTCGTGGTCGTGAGCTCGGACCTCGAGGAGGTGTTGGGCCTGTCACATCGCGTCCTCGTCCTGAGCCGCGGGCGGCAGAGAGGCGTCCTGGAGGCAGCGCAGGCGAATCACGTTTCTGTCATGGAGCTGGCGACGACATGAAGTCTCGCCGGCGTGTTCCCCGATTCAACGATCGGATCGGCCCCCTCGCGCACCTGCGAGCAGACCAGGAGATGGCATCGTGAAGCTCTTCGACATGCATGGCGACGTCGCGTTCGTCACGGGCGCGGGGAGCGGGATCGGGCAGAGCATCGCGGTGGGCTTGGCCGAGGCTGGTGCCGATGTCGCATGCTTCGATCTGCCAGGGAGCGCGACGGTCGAGGATACGGTCGAAGGGATCGAGAAGGCAGGGAGGCGCGCGCTCGTGCTGAAGGGGGACGCGAGGAGCGCCTCCGAGCTCGCCGAGGCCGTCGATGCCACGGAGCGCGATCTCGGGGCGATCACCGCGGCCGTGAACTGCGCGGGCATCGCCAACGCCACCGCCGCGGAGAAGATGTCGCTCGAGCAGTGGCAGCGGGTCATCGACGTGAACCTGACCGGGGTCTTCCTGAGCTGTCAGGCGGAGGCCCGGGTCATGTTGCCGCGGCAGCGCGGGGCCATCGTCAACATCGCCTCGATGTCCGGCACCATCGTCAATCGCGGCCTCCTGCAGGTGCACTACAACGCCTCCAAGGCCGGGGTCATCCATCTCTCCAAGAGCTTCGCCATGGAGTGGGCGGGGCGCGGCCTCCGCGTGAACTCCATCAGCCCCGGCTATACCCTCACGCCCATGAACCTGCGACCGGAGGTGGCGGAGCAGACGAAGCAGTTCGCCGCCGACACACCGATGCAGCGCATGGCGACCCCGGACGAGATGGTGGGTCCGGCCGTGTTCCTGGTCAGCAAGGCGGCCTCCTTCGTCACGGGAATCGACCTCCTGGTCGACGGCGGCTTCGTCTGCTGGTGAGCAAAGGAGCTTGGGTCAGGAGCGCAGCGAGAGAAAGCGAGAGAGGGTCTACATGGCCGAGGTGAGGGGTCGTTTCCAGGACAAGGTGGCGGTGGTGACCGGTGGGAGCCGGGGGATCGGGAAGGCGATCGCGGCGAGGTTCGCGGCCGAGGGGGCCAAGGTCTGTGTGGCCGCGAACGAGCCGCGCGTCCATGAGGCTGCGGAGGAGCTGCGCGCCTCCGGGCATGTCGCCCTGTCGGTCCAGGTCGACGTCACGAACAAGTCCGAGGTGCTGGCGCTCTACGAGCGCGTGGCCCGGGAACTGGGCGAGGTCGACATCTCCTGCCAGAACGCGGGCGTCATCACCATCGCCAGGCTGGAGGAGTTCACCGAGGCCGAGTGGGACAAGGTCATGGCGGTGAACACGAAGGGCGTCTTCCTGTGTTGCCAGGAAGCGGCGCTCCGCATGAGGAAGGCCGGGAAGAAGGGGCGACTCATCAACACCGCCTCCGGCCAGGCGCGGCAAGGCTTCATCTACACGGCGCACTACGCCGCCAGCAAGTTCGGGGTGGTGGGTATCACGCAGAGCCTGGCCAAGGAGCTGGCCAAGGATGGCATCACGGTGAACGCCTTCTGCCCGGGCATCATCACCACCGAGATGTGGGCTTACAACGATTCCGCCTGGGGAAAGCTGCTCGGAGACTACAAGCCCGGAGAGCTGATGGCGCAGTGGGTGGCCGGCATCCCGCTCGGCCGCGCCGGGACCGGCGAGGACGTGGCCGGCCTGGTGGCCTTCCTCGCCTCCGATGATGCGAGCTACATCACCGGCCAGACCATCAATGTCGACGGCGGGATGTTCATGTCCTGAACTGGCCGTTGTGGCAGTCGCGGGGCCATCCGGGTCACGGCCTCGGGACGGCTCGGTCGGCACGCCCCCGCGATTCGGCTGGGAGAACGCACTCGCATGTCCATGATCGACGAGGGCGCGGCCGCGAAGACCCCGCCGCGAGTCCGTGGGCCGGCGGCGGCGACGTGGCTCGCCCCTCAGCGCCTCCGCAGGAGATCGACGAGCACCGCGACCAGGACCACGCCGCCGATGATGACGCGTTCCCAGTAGCCGGAGACGTTGAGGAGCACGATGCCGTTCGCGAGCACCGCCATCAGCAGCGCGCCGAGAACGGTTCCGACGATGGTTCCCTGGCCGCCGCGCAGGCTCGTGCCGCCGATGATCGCCGCCGTGATGGCGCCCATCAGCCAGCCCACGCCGACCGACGGCTGACCGGCGTCCATGCGGCTCGCGTAGAGGATGCCGGCCAGTGCGGCGAACAGTCCCGCACAAGCCGAAGACCGCGAAATCGACTCGCCAGACCCGGATGCCGACCAGGGTGGCGGCCTCGCGGTTGCCGCCCACGGCGTAGATGTTCCGGCCGAAGCGTGTGCGCGCCAGGACCCAGCTCAGCAGGACGGCGGCCGCAAGAAAGGCGAGGACGGGAATCGGGATGCCGAGAACATCTCCCTGACCGAAGACCGTGAACCCTGGCCCGAGGGGACGGATCGGATAGCCCTTCGTGATCACGAGCGTGATGCCGGCGAACACCTCGCACGAGGCGAGCGTCACGATGAACGGATTCAGCCTGAGGACGGCGACGAGGGCGCCGTTGACGCAGCCGAGGCCGAGCCCGAAGAGCGCGGTGAGCGGGAGCACCGAGGCCGGAGGTACGCCGGTGTTCGTCAGGAGCAGCGAGCCGAGGATGCCGGCGAGCCCGGCGGCCGCGCCCACCGACAGATCGATACCGCCCGTGAGGAGCACGAGGGTCTGCCCCAGCGCGACGAGCCCGACGAACGAGGCCTGCCGGGCGACCACGCTGAGGTTGTATGGCGATAGGAAGCCAGGGGCAGCCCAGGCGAGCACGGCGACGAGCAGGAGCACCGCGAGTGCGATACCGCTTGCTTCCCAGCGTCGGATGGTGGCGAAGACGCGTGCCGCGGCGGATGGCGCAGTGAGCTTGGTGGCGGAGTCGGTCAAGTGGTCACCTGCGTCAGCTCATGGCCAGGGCGAGCAAACTTTCCTGCGTGGCCTCGCGCGGTTGGACGATGCCCTTCACGCGCCCCTCGTGCATGACGAGGATGCGGTCGGAGACGTCGAGGACCTCCTGCAGCTCCGAGGAGATGTAGACGATGGCCAGCCCCTCCCCGACGAGGTGACGCAGCTGGCGCTGGATCTCCCGCTTTGCGTTCACGTCGATGCCGCGCGTCGGCTCGTCGAGGATCAGGATGCGCTCCCGTTCATCAGCCAGCGCCCGAGGATCACCTTCTGCTGGTTGCCGCCGCTGAGGCTGGTGATCGGATCGGAGAGGCGGTCGTGCTTGATGCGGAGCCGGCTGGCGAAATCCGCCGCCTCCACGCTCGATGGCGCTCAAGCGGAGCCCGAGCACACCCTGAAAGCGGCCAAAGGAGGAGAGCGCCATGTTCTCGGCGATGCTGAGCAGGGGGAAGATGCCCTCCTGCTTTCGCTCCTCGGGCAGGTAGACGAGGCCAGCGGCGATGGCGTCCGCGGGGTGCGAGAAGCGGCGACGTTCGCCGAGCACCTCGATCGTGCCCTCGTCGGCCCGCGTCAGGCCGAAGAGGCACTTGCCGAGCTCGGTTCGCCCGGAGCCGACGAGCCCCGCCACGCCCAGGATCTCGCCGCGCCTCAGCTCGAAGCTGACCTCGTGGAACTCGCCGGCCGGGAGAGCCCGCTCACCCGCAGTACGACTTCGCCCGGAGCCGCCGAAGAGATCACCTCTGACGGCTCGGCGCTCGCCCGGCCAGCCATGTGGCGCACCATCTCGTCCTTGGTGGCGAGCGCGGGATCGAGCTCGGCCACGATGCACCCCGTCGCGCAGCACGGAGATGCGGTCCGCGAGGGCGAACACCTCGTCGAGCCGATGCGAGATGTAGAAGATGGCGCCCCCGCGTGCGCGGAAGCTCCGGATGAAGGCGAACAACCGCCCGGACTCCCGGTCGGTCAGTGCGGCGGTGGGCTCGTCGAAGATGAGCATCACGGGCGTGGGTCAGCAGCAGCGCGTGCGATCTGCACCAGCTGCTGCTGCGCCTTGGTCAGGGCCCCCGACCCGTAGGTCCGGATCGAGCGCGGGGTCGATTTGAGCCAGCCGTTCAGCGGCGAGCGCGCGCGTGCGCCGCCACGAGATGTTCCCCAGGCAATCGACTTCCGGGGCGCCGAGCAGGACGTTCTCCGCCACCGTGAGCGCGGGAACGAGGTTGATCTCCTGAGGCGCCATGGCGATGCCGGCCCGCTGGGCGTCCAGCGGAGACGCGAAGCTGACCGGCCCGCCCTCGCGGCAGAGCAGTCCGCTCGTGGGCGTGAGCCGCCCGCAGAACACGTTCATGAGCGTGCTCTTGCCCGCCCCGTTCTCGCCCAGGACGGCATGGACCTCGCCGGCGTGGATGTCGAGCGAGACCGCGGTGAGCGCGTGGACTGGCCCAAAGCGCTTCGAGACGCCGCGTGCCTCGAACAGCGGCGCCCGCCGTGTGGCGTTCCTGGCTTCGCTCATGGTCGCCGCGGGGGCTTCGCCGCCCGCTCGGGGTCGTGGAGGGCAGGGCGAAGCCGGCGAGGCCTACTTGATCTGGTCCTTCGTCAAGATCTGCGAACCAGTCGCGTGGTACATGCGGGATCGTGTGGTTCTGGTTCATGGCGACGAGGTAGCGAACGGTCCAGTAGCCGATCTCCCACTGCCGCTGCGCCTTCACGCCGGCGATGACGCCTTCCTTGATGAACTGGAGCGTCTCGGGGAGGTCATCCATGCCGACGATGGTGACCTGGCCGGCCTTCTTGGCGTTCTTCACGGCGCGGGCGGCGCCGATTGGATTGGAGGCGTTGGAGGCGAAGATGCCCTTCAGGTCGGGGTTGGCCTGCAGCGCGTTCTCGGTGAGGCTCACCGCCTTCTCGAGGCTGTCGTCGTCGGGCTGCTCGAACACGACCTCGATCTTCGGGTGCTTCGCCATCGTCTCCTTGAATCCCTTCACCCGCGCGGCGTGGTTCGTGGCGGTGAGGCTCCCGGCAAGGATGCCGACCTTGCCCTCGTCGCCGATCTTCTTGGCGAGGAACTCCGCGAGATCCGCGCCGTCCTGGTCGTCACCGCGTGTGGCCGACGAACGGGAACTCCTCGGAGCAGAAGGTGTCGAAGGTGAGCACGTTGAGCTTGGCCTTCACCGCTTCGCCGAAGAGCTGCACGTTGGTGGCGGGGTCGAGGCAGGAGACCGCCAGACCGTCGGGCTGACGGCCGATGTTGGTCTCGATGCGGCGGTTGTGATCGGCGACGTCGGCCTGGGGCGGCGCGTCCCAGATGATCTTGACGTGGATGCCCTGCCCCTCGAGCTCCTCGACGGCCTTCTTCGCGCCGGCCTGGACCACTTCGTACCAGGGGTGGACCACCTTGGGGACGTAGATGAAAGTGAGCTCCTTCGTCGATCGGCTTGATCAGGTCGCCCTGATCGAAGGCGCGCGCCTGACGTGGCGAGAGCCACAGCGCGGCGACGGCGAGGGCGAGGTGCAGCATGCGAGAGCGAGACATGACCTTGCGACCTCCAGCGGTTGATGGGCGCCACCGACTTCGGAATTGGTCGAGAGTAGAACGTTCGAATAAATATTCGTGTCGCTATGTTTATACGATGCACTCTAGCACCGTTTCGCGGATCTCGTAGACGGCGTCGAGCCGGTGCGCTACTGGCCGGGCGAGCTGTACGCGGACTACCTCGAGGTCGCTCCCTGCCCTGCCAGCGATTCCGCGCCGCTGGGGGTGGCGGCCGGGCCGGAGAAGCTCCAGGCCATCCGCGGCGCGCTGACGGGGAAGCTGGTCAACGTGCTCGTCGGCGACGAGGACCCGGCTCGAGCCCTGCTCGAACGAGGTCTGAAGGAGGACGCGATGTCCAGATGCCTGGTGGGCCGGGACGTGAAGGGTAAGATCTCTCCGGTGGCCTACGCCGTGGCCATCCCGCTCGCCTTCGCCGAGCGCTGGATCTCGGGAGCGATAACGACCTCGCGCTGAGCCATCCTCACGCGGGTGCGTTACACGCCCGACATGCCCGCCCTTGCCGTCGCGGTGGTGAGCGACGACCCGCTGGTACGGGCCGGGCTGGCCAGTCTCGTTCGCGCCGGCGGGCTCACGCTGGCGGCGGAGCTCACGCCCGACGAGGCTTCCCCGGAGGCACTCTCGGCGTCCGGCGTCCTGGCCGTGGCGCTCGACCCGACGGGGCTGGGCGCCCTGGCATGGCTACAGACGGCGCAGGTGCCCGCGGTCGCAGTTTCGGGCAGCGCGGCGGAGGCAGGCGCGGCCCTCGCCGCCGGTGCGCGGGGAGCGGTGCTGCGCGACGCAACCGCGGCGCGGCTGGCGGCAGCGCTCGAGGCGGCCGCGGCCGGGCTGGTGGCGCTGGAGCCATCGCTTGCCGCTTCCTGGCTGCGGCCCACGCCGCCGGCTGCGGAGGGGCTCACCGCGCGCGAGGCGGAGGTGCTGGGGCTCCTCGCCGAGGGCCGCTCCAACAAATCGATCGCCCAGCGCCTCGGCATCACCGAGCGGACCGCCAAGTTCCATGTCGAGGCCATTCTCGGGAAGCTCGACGCCGGGAGCCGGGCGGAGGCCATCGTCAAGGCGGCGCGCCAGGGGCTCGTGACGCTGTAGCGGCGTCCGCGGACCTGGCCGTTCGGCCAGGGTGCTCTCCCCGTCCTCCGGTCGATGCGCCACGGCACTGCGCGCCGCAAGAACCTCGGTGCCGACGTTCGGCGCGAGGGGAGCAAGCGATGGACGCGATGGACACGAGGTGGACGGAGCTTTCGGACGGGCTGGCGACGCTGGTGGAGCGCCACGCGCCCTCCGTTGTGCGGGTGGGGCGAGGGCGCCGCGCGGGCTCGGGCCTCGTCTGGTCCCCCGACGGCGTGGTGGTCACCGCCGCGCATGTGCTGGGGGCCGACGATGAGGTGACGGTGGGGCTCCCCGACGGCTCGGAGGCACGAGCCGAGGTGGTGGGCGCCGACGGGGCCACCGACCTCGCCGTGGTCCGCGTGAGCGCGACGGGCCTGCCGGGGGTCGTATGGGAAGAAGCGCCGCTCCGCACCGGTCAGCTCGCCCTCTCCCTCTCGCGTCCCGGGCGGAACCCCCGGGCCGCGCTGGGCCTGGTGGCTCGCCTGGGCGACGCCTTCCGCACCCACGCCGGAGGGCGCATCGATCGCTGGGTCGAGCTCGACTTCGGCCTCTTCCCGGGCTTCTCGGGGAGCCTCGTCCTCGATCTGGGGGGTCGGGCGCTCGGGCTCGCCAGCGCTGGCCTCGCCCGGGAGACGGCGCTCGCCGTGCCCCCCGGCACCCTGCGCCGGGTGGTGAGGTCGCTCCTCGACCACGGTGCCGTGCGGCGGGGTTGGCTCGGGGTGGCTACCCTCCCGGTGAAGTGGCCAGCGGCCGTCGAGCGCTCCGGAGCGCCTGGTTCGGCGCTGCTCGTCACCGCGGTCGAGCCGGAGAGTCCCGCGGCGCGCGCAGGGCTCTTCGTCGGCGACCTCCTCCTCGCGCTCGATGGGGTCGCGCTCGCTCACGTCGGTGATCTCTTCCCGCTCCTCGAGGAGGAGCGCATCGGGGAGGTCGCGGTGGCGCGCATCTGGCGCGCCGGCGCCGCCCAGGAGGTCGAGGTCACGGTGGGGGCTCGCGGTGAGCGCGCGGGCGGGAACGGAGGGAAGCCGTGACGGCACTGTCCCAGCTCTCTCGCAATCTCGCCGAGCTGGTCGCGCGCGCTTCGCCGTCGGTGGTGGGGGTGGAGCACCGCCGCGGCCAGGGCTCCGGCCTCGTCTTGACGCCCGACGGCTACGTCCTCACCAACGCCCATGTGGCCAAGGGGGAAGTCGCACCACGCGTGCGACTCCTCGGCGGCGCCTCGCTCGCCGCGGAGCACGTCGGCGCGGACGAGGCCACCGACCTCGCCGTGCTGAGGGTGGAGCCGCGTGACCTCTCCGCCCTGCCGCTCGCCGACACCCGGCGGCTCCAGGTGGGCGAGCTGGTGGTGGTCATCGGCAACCCGCTCGGCTTCGAGCGCTCGGTGACGCTGGGCGTCGTCTCGGCGCTGCACCGGACGCTGCCGGCAAACCGGGGCGCGGTGCTCGACGGCCTGGTTCAGACCGACGCCTCGGTGAACCCTGGCAACTCGGGTGGACCGCTCCTCGACGCGGAGGGGCGGGTGGTGGGGGTCACCACCGCCATGCTGCCCTGGGCGCACGGCATGGCCTTCGCGGTGCCTGCCCACACCGCGAGCTGGGTGGCGAGCGTGCTCCTCAGGCGGGGCGAGGTGCGCCGCCCCTGGCTCGGGATCGCTGCTCGTGGCGAAGATCTCGGCCCCGATCTCGCGCGAGCGCTGGAACGCGCGCGTGCGGTGCGCGTGCTGCGAGTCGAGGCCGGGACGCCGGCCGACGAGGGGGGACTGCGGGCGGGCGATGTGCTGGTTCGGGCCGATGGCGGAGAGGTGGTGACGCTCGACGACCTGCAGCGGGCGATGGTCCTCTCCGGTACCCCCGAGCTCGAGCTGGAGGTCCTGAGGGAGGGCGCGTTGCGTCAGCTCACCCTGCGGCCTCGAGCCGCGAGGCGGGCGGCGTAGAAGCGAGGGGGCCCAGGGGGGGAATGCTTCTGCGAAGGCGGGGTCCCATCATTCTGCAAACTGACAAGTGTCGCCCCATCGACGCCCGCGGGGCTCACGCCGCCGGTGGCATGCCCTTCATTTGCTTCGACAGCGCTCCACGAACGGCCGTAGAGTTCGGCACCTGTCGTCGCGAGAACCTCGAATGACAGCGCGTGGCCGGCTCGTGCGTCGAAGAGCCGAGCCTCCAGCCGGGAGACAAGGTGATGTCCGAGCCATCCGTGGTGCCTTTTCCGCCAGACCAGAGGGCGCGCCTGCGGCGTGCCGGTGTGGTTGCTGTCCTCGTGGTCGAGGACGCGGCGGACGCCGTCCCGCTCGCCCGGACGCTGGTGGAGAACGGGGTCGACATCATGGAACTGGCGATGCGCACGCCGGCCTCGATGGACGCCCTGGAACGCATCGCGGCGCAGGTGCCGGAGATGCTGGCGGGCGTGGGCACCATCCTTCGCGCGGACCAGGTGGTCGAGGCGAAGCGGCGCGGCGCCGCCTTCATCGTCACCCCCGGCACGAACCGGCGCGTCATCGAGAGCGCCGCCGAGGTCGGCATCCCCATCGCCCCTGGGATCGCCGTCCCGTCGGACATCGAGACCGCCCTGGAGTACGGCTGCCGGATCCTCAAGCTCTTCCCGGCCGAGCAGCAGGGCGGCCTCGCCTACCTGCGCGCGATCAACGCGCCGTACGCTCACCTCGGACTGGAGTACATCCCGCTCGGCGGGGTCTCCAGCGAGAACTGCCGCGCGTATCTGGCCGAGCGCTCCATCCTCGCCGTGGGCGGCTCGTGGATCGCCCCGCGCGACCGTATCGCCGCCAAGGATTGGAAGGGCATCGGCGAGGCCGCGGCCCGGGCCCATGCCGCCTGCCGCCGGGAGGAGCCGCATGCCTAGCCTCATCACCTTCGGCGAGGTCATGGCTCGCATCGAGCCGCCGCCGCCTCTCCGTTTCGCGCAGGCGCTCCCCGGCCTGGCCCAGATCTCCTTCGCCGGGGCGGAGTCGAACGTGGCGAGCGCCTACACGCTCCTCGGGGGAAGCGCCGCCTTCGCCACGGCCCTCCCGGGCGGGCCGCTGGCCGACGCCTGCGTGGCGTTTCTTCGCGGCGTGGGGGTGGACGTCACCCGCATCGTTCGTCGGCCGGTCGGCCGGATGGGCCTCTTCTTCCTGGAGTCCGGGGTTTGCCAGCGGCCGAGCACCGTCTGGTACGACCGCGCCGGCTCCACCATCGCCCTGTCGGGCCCCGAGGCGTACGACTGGCCGAAGCTCCTCGCGGGCGCCCGGCGCCTGCACCTCTCGGGCATCACCCCGGCGCTCTCCGCGGCGGCGGCGGAGAGCGCGCAAGCCTGCGTCCGCCAGGCGCAGGCCGCCGGGGTTCGCGTGTCGCTCGACCTCAACTTCCGGAAGAAGCTGTGGGACTGGAAGCCCGGCGTACCCGCGCGCGAGCTCGCGCGGAGCGTCATCGGCGAGCTCTTGCCACACGTCGACCTGGTGATCGGCAACGAGGAGGACGCCGAGGACGTGCTGGGGATCAAGGCGGGCGCGTCCAGCGTGCAACGCGGAGAGCTGGACGTGGAGCGCTACCCGGATGTGGCCAGGCAGATCGCCGAGCGGTTCCCCAACGTGTCGATGGTGGCCTTCACGCTGCGCCAGAGCATCTCGGCCACGCACAACGACTGGGGCGCCGTGCTCTGGACCCGGGCGGGCGACCGCGGGCACTTCGCTCCCGCGCGGGATGGCCGGTACCAGCCCTACCGGATCACCGACATCGTCGATCGGGTGGGCGCCGGCGACTCGTTCGCGGCCTCCCTGCTGTACGCTCTCGACGACCCCGAGCTCTCGCAGAGCCCCGACACCTGCGTAGCGTTCGCCGCCGCGGCCTCTTGCCTCGCCCACACCATCCGCGGCGACGTGAACTTCGTCTCGAAGGAGGAGGTGGTCGCGCTGATGGGCGGTGACGCCAGTGGACGGGTGCGGCGCTGATCCGGGGATGCCTGGTTCACCGCCCGGCGGACCTGTGAGCGAGGGAGGCGGCACGTCGCGCCCCGCCACGGGAGCGATGGCCGGCCATCCCGGGGAGAGCGATCGGCTGCGCCTCTTCCTGGCGCTCGAGCCTTCCCTGGAGGCGCGGGAGGCGCTGGCGGCGCTCGCCGCCGGGCTGCGGCAAGCGGCCGGTTCGGCCGCAGGGTTGCGCTTCGTCGCCCCGCCCTTGCTCCACCTCACGGTCCGGTTCCTCGGCGCGGTGGCCGGCGTGCGGGTCGAGGAGAATCGCTCGAGCTTCCGAGGAGATCGCGGCTGCAACGCCTGACCTTCGCCTGCGGGTCGGTGGCCTCGGAGCGTTTCCCCGGGCGACGAACGCGCGGGTGGTCTGGGCCTCCGTCGGCGGCGAGTCCTCACGCCTCGTCGATCTGGCCGAACGCCTCTCCCGGCGGTTCGAGCCGCTGGGCTTTCCGCCGGAGGCGCGGGCGCTGTCACCTCACGTGACCCTCGCCCGTGCGCGCGGCGACCGCGGAGTGCGCGGGCTCGCCCCGGCGCTGGCGGTCGAGCCCAGGAACTGTCCGTGGAAGGCCCGGGAGCTGGTGCTCTTCCGGTCGGTGCTCTCTCCTGGCGGGCCGCGCTACACGCCGCTCCGGCGCATGCGCTTCGGCTCGCCGGCCGAGCTCGAACCGTTGTGACGGAGGCGACCGGAGTCGCCACCCGTGCGAGCCTCGGCTCGAGACCTCACCCCCCGCCCCCCTCCAGCGCGAGGCGGGTGCGGAGGTCGAAGAGGCCGCGCTCCAGCCCGGCCGGATAGCGGTGCGGATTCACTAACCGTTTCACACCCTGGTGCAGCCTCCCCAGCTCTTCCAGCGTCCGCCGGCGTGACCCTGCGAGCGGCGGCTCCGGGGCACAGCGCACGCCGCCCCGCACCACCGGCTCGAGCAAGTCGCGACCGGCGAGCCCGCCCGGGATGGCTCGGCGGCGAGCGTGATCGGTGGGGTCGACGATGCGGACCTCGCTCGGGAGGCCGAGGAGCGTGTCGTGGATGCAGTCGGCCAGGAACGCACCTCCGTCCTCATACCTCCGCACCTGCAGGATGCCCGGTACGCTCGTCTTGCCAGACCCCTCGGCCCGCTTCACCCGGTGCAACCAGGCGGCTCCGGGCCGCCGCTGCGCCCCGAGCTTATAGACGCCACCCAGCGCGGCGTCGGGCGCCCCGGTGACGAGCCGCGTGCCCACCCCCCACACGTCGATGCGAGCCCCCTGCTCCTTCAGGCTCTCGATGACCCGCTCGTCGAGGTCGTTGGAGGCGTAGATGCGGGCCTTCTCCAGGCCGGCGGCGTCGAGCATCCGGCGCGCTTCCTGCGAGAGCCAGGCGAGGTCCCCCGAGTCGAGGCGGATGCCAGCCAGCGCGGCGCCGCGCGCGCGCAGCGCTTCACCAGCGGCGATGGCGTGCCGCACGCCATCGAGCGAGTCCCAGGTGTCGACGAGGAGCACGCAGTTGTGGGGCATGGCCTCGGCGTACCGCTCGAAGGCCTCCTGCTCGGAGTCGAAGAGCATCACCCAGGAGTGGGCGTGGGTCCCGCGCGCGGGGATGCCGTGGAGCTTGGCGGCGAGCGCGTTGGAGGTCGCGTCGCAGCCGCCCAGGAAGGCCGCCCGGGAGGCGGAGAGCCCGCCGTCCAGGCCCTGGGCTCGCCGGAGGCCGAACTCCAGCACCGGATCGCCCCGCGCCGCGAGCTTCACCCGCGCCGCCTTGGTGGCGATGAGCGTCTGGAAGTTCACGAAGGTGAGGAGCGCGGTCTCGAGCAACATGCAGGGGACGACCGGTCCCTGCACGCGCAGGAGCGGCTCCCAGGGGAAGACGACGGTGCCCTCCGGCACGGCGTCCACGTCGACCGCGAAGGAGAGCCGGGAGAGCCAGTCGAGAAAGCCCTGCTCGAAGAGTGCGCCCCCTCGGTCGTCGCGGAGCTGCGCCAGCCAGGCCAGGTCGTCGCCCTGGAAGCGGACCCTCGTGAGGAAGTCGACGCCTGGCCCGAGCCCGGCCGCCACCGCGAAGCCGCCGTCGAACGGATTCTTGCGGAAGGACAGGGTGAAGACAGCCTCGTCGCCGGCCACCCCCGACCGCCAGGCCGCGGCGGCCATGGTGAGCTCGTAGAGGTCGGTCAGGAGCGCCAGCGAGCGAGGGGTCTCGGCGTGCACGGGTACTCCATAAGCGGTTCCGTGACGGGAGGCCCAGCCCCCGAATGGACCAGCGCCTTCACGCCGCGGAGGATGCGACCGCGAGCTTTCGCGGTGGGTCCGCCGCCGGACAGCAACCGGGCGTCTCGGGCTGCGCGGTGACGCAGCCCCTCGGAGAAGCCACCGGAAGAACGAGGCTCGGCACCTCGGGCGCAGCCAGGCGTTCGACGATGAGGGCGCCGATCTCGTCGAGATAGTCGCCCAGGGCCGCGGTCGAGACCCTCCCGCTCCGGGCCGCGGCCCCCTTCAAGCGGTCGAACCACCGGCTCGCCTCACCGGCGATGGTGCGCCTGCGCGCGCGGAAGTACGGGTGCGCCCCGAAGAGCCAGTAGTTGCATGGGCTGACGGCGAGGTGCGTCCGCAGCTCGTCGTCCGAGGGCTGCACGCCCAGCCACGCCAGGTACTCGGCTCGCAGGCGCGTGCTGTCGGATCCCAGGCCGTCCATCATGCCGGTGGTGAGCTGCCCGGCATGCACCCGGTACCTCATGACGATGGATCCGACGTTGGCGACGCTCCCGCGCCGCATGGCCTCGAAGGAGGAGGCCCAGTCCACCCCGAGGCGAAGGCGCTCGTCGAAGTGAAGGACGCTTGCCGGGAGCCGCTCGCGGTCGAAGGTCATGGCGCCCGAGATGAACTCGGACTTGAACAGGTTCCGCACCCTGATCGCCGCATCGTCGGCGGCGTAGCGCCACACTGCTCCGGCGGCTCCGTCCCAGTCACGCCAGGTCTCGATGGCGCCGCCGACGAGGACGAGGGCCGGCTCGTGCGCCATGGCGGAGAGCTGGAGCTCGAGGCGGTTCGCGGTCGCCTCGTCGTCCGCGTCGAGGATGGCGAGGTAGTGCCCCCGCGCTTCCCCGGCCCCGACGTTGAGCGCGGCGGCCTGACCGCGATTGTGGCCAAGGCGAAGCAGCCGCACACGAGGATCGCGGTGCGCCTCGAGCTCGACCACCCGGGCGGTCGAGTCGGTCGAGCCATCGTCGACGACGATCACCTCGAGGTCATCCACCGACTGCCCGCACACCGAGGCGAGAGCCTGCGCAATGTACGGAGCTGCATCGTGCGCCGCCATGAGGACGGTGACCAGCGGACGGCGGCTCGTCGAACGAGGTGGCACGACCGGCTCCCGCTCGCGGCCGGCCGCCGGGCCTGCCGCGCCCAGGCATGGTAGCACGGGGCCCGGGCGCCCGTTCGAGCCCCTGCCAAACGAGTCAGGCAAGTCGGCGGGTGCTCATCGCCCTGGCCAGCAGGCGCTTCGCCGATGAGGTGGGGACGCCCCTCGGAGGTCATGCCTCGCACCGTGCGGCGGTGGCCACGCGGGAGGAACATCCTTAAACCAGAGCCGTATGGACTGGACCGAGAAGCACTGCGTGCCGTGCGAGGGCGGTGTGCCGGCGATGTCGCCCGAGAGGGCCAGAGAGCTGCTCCCGACCCTCGACGGGTGGGAGCTGCGTGAAGGGCGGCTGCACCGTCACCATCGGTTCAAGGACTTCGCCGGAGCGATGCGCTTCCTGAACGCGCTCGCCGCGGTCGCGGAGGCTGAGGGCCACCACCCCGATTTCGCCCTGCACGACTGGAATGTCGTCGACGTGAGCCTCTGGACCCACGCCATCGGCGGGCTGTCGGAGAACGACTTCATCGTGGCCGGACGGCTCGATGCGATCGACCGGGAGGAGCAGCCCGACGGACGGTGAACCTCTCGGTGGTCAGCGGGGCGACCGGAGGCATCACCGGCAGCTCCGCTCCAGGCGCTCACGGCTGCCGGACCGTGCCTGGACGGTTCAGGCCTCCGCGACCGGGGTGGCCAGGGCGGACGCCGCGCTGGCGACGAGCTCGCCGAGAGGACGCGCCACGTCGAGCGTGAGCCCCCGTTCGTCCGGCTCGAGCGGCTCGAGCGTGGCCAACTGGGAGTCGAGCAGGGTCACCGGCATGAAGTGCCCCGTCCTGGTCGCCATCCGCTCCTCGATGAGCGCCTTCGAGCCGGCGAGGTGCAGGAAGAAGAGCCGGGCGGAGCCTTCCCGGAGGAGGTCGCGGTAGGAGCGTTTCAGCGCCGAGCAGGTCACCACCGCCGAGCGGCCGGCGAGATCGCGCTCCCGGAGCCAGGCGGCAATGCTGCGCAGCCAGGGCTCCCGGTCCCGGTCGGTGAGCGGCTGGCCCGAGGCCATCTTGGCGACGCTCGCCTCCGAGTGGAAATCGTCACCCTCGGCCACCTCGCACCCCAGCCGCTCCGCCAGCTTCACCGCCACGGTGGTCTTGCCGGAGCCGCTCACCCCCATGACCACGATCTGTCGCACGGGAATGCTCATCGGTCCCCCTCACCAACCACGTCCGGCCGGGCGCCGATCAGCCGCGCGCTCGCAGATGCTCTCCAGGGCGTAACTCGTAGCGCGCTCGGCCGAGGTGAGCAACGCCTCGATGATCTCCAGCACGTGGAAGGCCATGGAGGCGTCGGCTCGGGGTCGCCGGCCGGAGCGGATCGCCGCCACCGTGTCGGCGAGGCCCACCCCGCGGGCATTCTCGTTGTAGGGAAAGCGCGGCGGCACGGCGCGCCAGGGTGCCGCCTTCATGTGCTCCTCCGGGTGCTCACTCGATTCCGGGCGCCCTACCGCTCGAGGATCCAGGGGGTCTCTACGGCGAGGTCACCGCTCGCGTAGGGGCGGGTGGGCCAGGCGCCGGCCGCGCTGAGGAGCTCGCGGCGGCCCCCGAGCGAGAGCGACAGCTCCTCCACCTTGGCACCGGTCACGGTGACGAACCAGTCGAACACCTGACCGTCCTGCACGGTCGCGTCGAGGTCCTGGCTCACGTCCTCCTCGAGCGCATAGCCGGTGGGCCCGCCAGGGAAGTGCAGCTCCCACTCGTCGGGGAAGCCGAGCCGCTCGTACAGGCGGCGGCGCGCCTCGAAGATGGCGCGGAACGGCGTGCCGGGCGTGCACATCGAGAGCGTGAGCGCCTGGAGCTGGCAGACGGCGTCGTAGGTGCGCTCCAGCGCGGGTGGGACCTTTCCCAGGCACACCATGCGCGTCACGTTGGCATGGAGGCCGTTCCAGCGCACGGCAGGGTGGAGCAGCACCGTCTCGCCGACCGGCTGCGAGGAAGGGAGCGGGTGCCGGTAGCGGGCGATGCGCTCGCCACCCCCCACCAGGAGCACGTCGATCGTCATGCCGGCGCGCGCGTATTCACAGGCGAGGCGGGTCGCCACCTCCGCCTCCGTCATGGTCGGGGAGAGGGCGTCCGCGGTCGCCCGCAGGATCGCCTCGGTCCGCCGGCCGAGCTCACGGCACCGCTCGACCTCCAGGGGCGAAAGCGGGTAGTGCAGGCGGGTGAGCGCGTGCGGGTCACACTCCGCCCCCGGCAGCGGGGTGTCGGAGAGCACGCGACCGGGGCCGCACAGCTTCAGGGCGCGTGCGTCGCGCGCGCCCTCGTGCCAGCGCACCGGTACCACCTCCACCTCCGCGCCGGCGAGCTCGTCGTCGTGAATGCGCGCGGCGTCCATGGTGTAGGCCACCAGGAAGAGCCGCTCGGCCGTGACCACCAGGGTGCCGGCGCCGCCCTCCTGCGTGCGCACCACCTGGTTGTCGCCGCCGGAGGTGAGCCAGGCGAACTGGTCCCTGCGGCCGAGCATCGCCGCCGCGTAGCCGCTGGCGGAGAGGTGGGAGCGGAGGCGCTCGAGCTTTCGCGTCAGCTCCGCGCGTTGAAGGTCGTTCACGGGCCGATCTCCTGCGGGACCGAGCCGGAGGGCCGGACGGCCACGCGGCCGCCTGCCCTCCGGGTCGAGTCCGGCTACTTGTTCGCCGAGCGCGCCTGGGCGGAGGCGATCAGGGCATCGACGTTGTCCTTGGTGGCCACGATGAAGCCGGTGGAGACCTTGGTGGGGATGGGCGAGATGTTGTTCTTCTTGTCGTCGTTGGTGAACTTGATGGGGGTGTGGTTGTAGTCGTAGAGCATCTTCACCCCGTAGTAGGTGAAGAAGTGGCGCTTCTGGCCGACCGCGGCGATGAGCGAGCCCTCCTTCACGCCCTGCAGGTGCTCGGCCTCTGCGTCGACACAGGTCCCGCCGATCTTCCCGATCTTGCCGGTCTCGCGGATGGCGGTGGCGATGCCCGGGCCGGAGACGGAGTCGGTGCCGGCCACGGCCACCAGGTCGGGCGTGGAGCGGATGAGGTTCGAGACGGTGGTGGCGACGGCCGCGGAGTTGCTGCCGCTGTCGTAGACCTGCTGGATCACCTCTACGCCGGGGGCCAGCTTCTTCAGCGTGTCGGTGTAGCCGGCCCGCGCGAGGACCGTGTTGTCGGCCGCGGCGATGCCGACCATCGCCGCCTTGCCCTTCTTGCCCTTGAGGAAGGGCGCCACGGCCTTCGCCTCCTCGGCGCCGAGGTCGTACCAGTCGGTGCCGATGAAGGCCAGCCGGTTGCTGTTCGGCACGTCGGCGTCGATGGTGACGACCGGGATGCCGGCGGCCATGGCCTTGTCGATGGCGACGCCCAGCGAGGGATCCCAGCCCACCACCATCATGCCCGCCGGGCGCTTCACGATGGCCTGCTCGATGGAGGCGATGAAGGCGGGGAGGTCGATCTTCTGCGGGCCGACCTTCTCCACGTTGACCCCGAGCTCCTTCGCCGCGGCGTCCAGCCCGTGGTAGTCGTTGTTCACGAAGAGCGGGAGGCTCTGGTACTGGCACGCCCAGACGTACGTCTCCTTGCCCGCGGCGCTCGCCTTCGCGCCCGGCGCCGAGGCCAGGAGCAGCGTGGCCGCGATCAGAATTGCGATCCTCTTCAGCATATGGGTTCTCCTCGATGTGCAGCGGTGGTCCTGCGTCCGACTACGAGACTGCGACTCCCCTCCTGCGACTCCCCCTTCTTCGCTGCTCCGACGAAGGGACCTGCCGAGGTCTGGAGATCTTCACGAGGCCGCGACGCTGGCCGCTGGGCGGCCGGTGTGCGAGGCCTCCTCTCGTCCAAGGGCGGCGCTCACCCGAAGGAGCACGACGTCGAGGACGACAGCCGCGAGCAGGATCGCGCCGATGAAGATGGGCTGCCAGAAGCCGTTCACGCTGGCGATGATCATGGCGTTGTTGATGAGGGCGATGAAGAGGGTGCCGAGCAGGGCGCCGGTGAGCGTTCCGATACCTCCGGTGAAGCTCACCCCGCCCACCATGGCCGCGGTGATCACCTTCAGCTCCATGCCCTGACCCACCAGCAGGATGGCGTTGGCGAAGCGCGCCGCGCTGATGACGCCGGCGAAGGCCGCCAGCACGGAGGAGATGACGAAGGCGGCCACCTTCATGCGCGCCACCGGGATACCGGAGTAGCGGGCGACCTCCTTGTTGAGCCCGATGTAGTAGTACCGACGGAAGAGGACGGTCCGGTCCATGAGGTAGAGGAAGACCGCAGCGATGACGAGCGCGTACCAGACCGGGAGCTGCTGCCCGAGGAAGGAGCTCATCCCGATCGAGGTCACCTCGGGGCCGAGGTGCGTCACCGACTGGCCCCCCGCCAGCCAGAACTCCAGGCCGTAGTAGATGAGGCCAGCCGCCAGGGTGGCGATGAAGCTGTTCACGCCCACGTAGGCGACGATGACGCCGACGGCGAGACCGGTGAGCGCGGCGATGAGGAGCGTGAGCGGCAGGGCGGCCACGAGCGGCAGGCCCAGCTTGGTCATCAGCAGGGCGTAGATGATCCCCGACATGCTCAGGTTCCAGCCCACCGACAGGTCGACCTCGCCGCCGATGAGGAGGATGGTCATGCCCACGACGACGATGACGTCGAAGGACATGTTGAGGAGGATCGAGCTGAAGTTGTACGAGTTGAAGAAGATGTCGGGGTAGGAGAGCGTCATCGCGCCGCTGAAGACGGCGATGACGACGACGAGCGCGAGGCTGCGCCGGAAGAGGAGGGCCCGACCCAAATCCTTCCAGGGAGCGCGCCTCACGGCAGCACCTCGGCCGTCGCCGCGGCCTCGAGCTCGTGCTCGAAGCGCGAGGAGAAGGAGAGGAGCTGCTCCTCGGTCGCCGCGTCGCCCAGCAGCTCGCCACTCACCCGCCCATCGCACATCACGTAGATGCGATCGGAGATGGAGAGGATCTCCGGCAGGTCGGAGGAGATGACGACGATGCTCGTCCCCGCCTCGCGGAGCCTGCGCAGGATGGCGTAGATCTCCAGCTTGGCGCCCACGTCCACGCCGCGGGTGGGCTCGTCCACGATGAGGATGCGAGGGCTCACCAAGAGCCACTTGGCGAGCACCACCTTCTGCTGGTTGCCGCCGGAGAGGTTCAAGACCTTTTGATGGATGGAGGGGGTGGCGATGGCGAGCTGCGACCGGTAGTGCTCGGCGAAGGCGGCCACCTTGCGGCGATCCACCTCGATGAAGCGCCGGCACTTGTCGAGCGCCGCGGCCACGATGTTGTCGGAGACCGACATCTCCAGGAAGAGGCCCTGCTCCTTGCGGTCCTCCGGCAGGTAGCCGAGCCCGAGGGCGATCGCGTCGCGCGGGCTCCGGATGCGGGCCTCGCAGCCGAACACGCGCACCCGGCCGGCCACCCGAGGGGTGAGCCCGAAGAGCGTCTTGAAGACCTCCGTACGGCCCGCGCCGACGAGTCCGGAGAAGCCGAGGATCTCGCCCGCCTCGAGGTGGAAGCTCACCTCGCGAAAGCGCTCGCCGTCAGAGAGCCCCTCGACCTCCAGGATGCGCTCCTTGCTTGCTGGAGATGGCGCGCGCGTGACGTAGAGGTCGCGCCCCACCATGCGCTTGATGAGCCACTTCTCGTCCACCTGGGCCACGTCCTCCGTGCCCGTGTGCGTGCCGTCCTTCAGCACGGTCACCCGATCGGCGAGCTGGAAGATCTCGGCCAGGCGGTGGGAGATGTAGAGGATGGCGAGTCCGCGCTCGCGCAGGCGCCGGAGGAGCGCGAAGAGCGCCGCCGACTCGCGCTCGGTGACGGTGGCGGTCGGCTCGTCGAGGATGAGCACCTTGGGGTTCACCGAGAGCGCCTTGGCGATCTCCACCATCTGCTGGATGGCCGTCGGCACCTCTCCCACCAGCTTGCGCGAATCGATGTCGATCTGGAGCTCGGCGAGGTGTTGCCGGGCCAGCCGGTGCAGAACCTTCCAGTCGACCAGTCCGCCGAAGCGCCGCGGCTGGCGGCCGGCGAAGATGTTCTCACCCACGGTGAGGGCGGGCACCAGGCTCCGCTCCTGGTAGACGATGCTGATGCCGCGCTTGTTGGCCTCGTGCTGCGAGCGCAGCTCGACCGGCGCCCCCTCGAGGAGCACCGTACCGGCGTCGGGGGGATGAGCCCCGACCAGGATGTGCATGAGGGTCGACTTCCCGGCACCGTTCTCGCCGCAGACGGCGTGGATCCGGCCGGCCTCGAAGGCGACGCTCACGTCCCTCAGGGCGTGCACGCCTGGGAAGCGCTTGTCGATGTGCCGGACCTCCAGGACGACCTGGCCTGCCCGGGCCGCGACCTCCGGCATGCTCATCTCCTCCTCGCCGAGGCGACGTCGATGATGATGGAGGCGATGAGGATCACGCCCACCACCACGTTCTGCCAGCTCGGAGCGACGCCGAGGATGATGAGCCCGTTGTTCACGAAGGCGAGGAAGAGGGCGCCCAGCACCGCTCCGAGGACCGTGCCCGTCCCGCCGGTGAAGCTCACCCCGCCGATCACCGCGGCGGTGATGGCGCGCAGCTCCACGCCCGTGCCGACGGAGGTCATCGAGCTGTTGAAGCGGCTGGCGGTGACGACCCCCGCGAGGTTGGCGAGTACCGCGGCGATGATGAAGGCGGCGAAGACGGTCCAGCGCGCGTCGATGCCGGACATGATGGCCGCCCGCTTGCTCGCACCGACGAAGTAGAAGCGCCGGAAGAAACGGGCGTTCGACATGAGCCCGTGGAAGAGGACGGTGGCGACGAGCATGTACCAGATGGGGCCCTGGACCCCCAGCAGCTTCGCCTGTCCGTAAACCTTGAAGTACTCGGGGAAGTCGGTGAAGCCCGGCCCGGCCAGCCACACCGCGATGCCCTGATAAGCGAAGGCGGTGGCGAGCGTGGTGATGATGGGGTTCACGCCCACGAAGGCGATCACGTAGCCGTTCAAGGCCCCCATCCCCAGCGAGGCAACCATGGAGACGGCGAAGGCGCCGGCCACCCCCAGGCTCGAGAACTTGATGAGCATCCCACAGAGGATGCCGGCCAGCGCCATGTTGGCGCCCAGCGAGAGGTCGAGGTTCCCCGAGACGAGCAGGATGGTCATGCCGATGACGATGAACGACTCGATCGACATGTTGACGAGGATGCTGAGGTAGTTGTCGGCGGAGAGGAAGCTCGCCGGCCTGAGCAGGGCGAAGACCACGTTGTAGAGGACGAGGATGGCGACGAGCGCCACCACGCGGTTCTGGAGCAGGCGCCCTACGCTCCGCGTCCGGGGTGTGCTGGCCTCGGACGCTCTGGCAGGGCGGACCGCGATGCCGGTCGTGGTCAAGCATCCTCCCTCACTGCGTCATGAGCTCGCCGGCCGACACCACGATCGACTCGCCGGTCACGTGGTCGGCCAGCGGCGAGGCGAGGAAGAGCACCACCCGCGCCATGTCCTCGGGGCGGCCGAGCCGCTTCAGCGCGGTGCGCTCGATCCACTCGCGCTCCACCTCGGGCGAGGTGAGGAACGATCGCCGCGTCATCTCGGTGTCGGTGGCGCCGGGCAGTACCGCGTTGCAGGTGACGCCGGAGGGGCCGAGCTCCAGCGCGGTCACCCGGGTGAGTCCGACGATGGCCGACTTGGAGGCGTTGTAGGCCGCCTGACCGGGATCGGCCTTGCGGGCCGAGCAGGAGGAGATGTTGACGATCTTTCCCCTCCGGCGCTCCACCATGACGCGCCCCACGGTGCGGGTCATGAGGAAGGTGCCGGTGACATTCACGGCGAACACGCGCTCCAGCTCGGCCCTCGTCATCTCCAGCAGGGGCCGGCCGAGGTAGAGCCCGGCGTTGTTGACGAGGATGCTGACCGCGCCGAAACGTGCCTGGCAGGATTTCACCGCCTCCTCGACGCTCGCCTCCGACGAGACGTCGAGCGTGAGGGCCAGCGCCTCGCGGCCGGTCTCCTCGGTGATCTGGGCCGCCGTCGCCCCAGCGAGCGCGCCGTCGAAATCGGCCACCGCGACGTGGGCTCCCTCGGCTGCCAGCAGTCGCGCGATGGCCTTCCCGATGCCCTGCGCGGCGCCGGTGACGAGCGCGACGTCGTCGGAGGCGAGGAGCATGGTCACTCCCAGCGCTCGCCGGCCGCGCCCACCACGCCAATGGGCGCGAGCACGTCGGCTTCGTCGCCCTCCGGCACCAGGATCTTGAGCAGCACCCCGGCGGCGGGCGACTCCACCACGTTGGAGATCTTGTCGGTCTCCACCTCGACCAGGCCTTCACCTTCAGTCACGACGTCGCCCTCGGCCTTGAGCCAGCGCGCCACCGTGCCCTGCTCCATGGTGAGGCCGAGCTTGGGCATGACGATCCGGGTGGCCATGTCAGCGCCCTTCCTTCACCAGCCGGAAGGCGGCCTCGACGACGGCCTTCGTCTGGGGGAGGACCTCGGCCTCCAGCGAGGGGGCGAAGGGGATGGGGGCGTACTTGGCGGTGATGCGCACCACCGGCGCCTTCAGGTGACCGAAGGCCTGCTCGCTCACCGCGGCCGAGACCTCGGAGGAGACGCTGCAGGAGCGGTACGTCTCCTGCACCACCACCAGCTTGCCCGTCTTCTTCACCGACTCGACCACCGTCTCGATGTCGAGGGGCGCCACCGAGCGGAGGTCGATCACCTCGGCCGAGATCTTCTCCTTCTCCAGCTCGCGGGCCGCGTCCAGGGCCTTCGTCACCATGAACGAGTAGGCGACCAGGGTGACGTCCTCGCCCTTCCGCTTCACGTGCGCCTTGCCGATGGGGAGCGTGTACGGCTCCTCCGGCACGTCCATCTTCTTGTCGAACAGCTTCTTGTGCTCGAGGAAGAGGACGAAGTTGTCGTCGCGGATGGCCGCGGTGAGGAGCCCCTTGGCGTCGTAGGCGTCGGCGGGCAGCACCACCTTGAGGCCGGGGATGAAGGCGAACCACGACTCGAGTGAATGCGAGTGCTGGGCCGCCGCCGAGAGGTAGGCGCCGGTGGGGCCGCGGAGAACCACCGGCACGGTCACCTGGCCACCGAACATGTAGCGGACGTTGGCGCCCTGCTGGACCACCTGGTCCATGGCGATGGTGATGAAGTCGGAGAACTGCAGCTCCACCACCGGCCGCATACCAGCCATGGCGGCGCCCACGGCGGCGCCCACGTAGCCGTTCTCGGCGATGGGGAGGTCGAGGACGCGCTCGGTGCCGAGCTTGCTGGAGATTCCCTTCGTCTGGCCGAAGGCGGCGCCGTAGGGGTCGCGGAGGACGAGGCCCATGAGGAAGACGCGGGGGTCGCGCTCCATCTCCTGCCGCTGAGCCTCGGAGATCGCCTCGGAGTAAGAGAATCCGTCGCATGGTGATGAGGTTCCTTTCAGGCGAAGACGTCGGCGAGGGCGTCGGCCGGAGAAGGGGAGGGGCTCTCCCGAGCGAACTGCACGGCCTCCTCGAGCTCGGCCTGCACCTCGGCCTCGATGCGCTCCGCCTCGCTCGCGTCCAGCAGGCCCAGCGCGCCGAGCTTCTTCTTCGCCGCTTCGATGGGGTCGCGGAGGAGCCAGCTCGCCTCTTCCTCCTTCGTGCGGTAAGTGCCCGGCTCGCCCTGGAAATGGGCGCGAAAGCGCCAGGTCTTCACCTCCAAGATGGAGGGGCCCTTTCCGGCGCGGGCGCGATCGACGCACTCGCGAGCCGCCTCGTACACGGCGACCACGTCCATGCCATCGGCGATCTTCCCGGGGATGCCGTAGGCGACGGCGCGCTCCGCCACGTCGGGTTGCTTGCAGGCGTCGCAGAAGCGGGTGCCCACGCCGAACTGGTTGTTCTCGCAGACGAAGACCACCGGCAGATTCGAGGACCGCGGCCAGGTTCACCGACTCGTGGAAGGTGCCCTGGTTCGAGGCGCCGTCGCCGAAGAAGGCGACCGCGACCTTCCCGGCCTTCTGGAGCTTCGACGCCAGCGCGGCGCCGGTGGCGAGCGGCATCCCGCCGGCCACCACCCCGTTGGCCCCGAGGATGCCGATGGCTGGCGAGGCGATGTGCATCGAGCCGCCGCGGCCCTTGTTGTAGCCGGTCGACTTGGCGAAGAGCTCCGCCATCATGCGCCGGGGCTCGCCCCCCTTGGCGATGCAGTGGCCGTGTCCACGGTGGGTGCTGGTGATGTAGTCGCTCGGCCTGAGGCAGGCGCAGACGCCCGCCGCGCTCGCCTCCTGCCCGATGTAGAGGTGGACGAAGCCGGGGATCTCGCCGGCGGCGAAGAGCTTCTCCACCCGCAGCTCGAAGGCGCGGATGCGCTGCATGGTGCGGTAGGCGTGTTGCGCGACGTCCTTCGTCATCGTCTGGCCGTGCTCCATCGTGTGTCCTCCTGCGCTGGGGGTCTCGGGCTGGTGGCCGCGCGGGTCGGCTAGAAGCCGAAGGCGAGGCGCGCCTCGGCGAGGGCCGCCTCGGTGCTCGTGCTGGGGATGAACTCGAAGCCAACGACGCCCTGGTAGCCCGAGCGCGAGAGGGCCGCGGCGACGTTGCGGTAGTTGATCTCGCCGGTCCCCGGCTCGTGGCGGCCCGGCACGTCGGCCACGTGCACGTAGCCGATGGCGGCGACGTTCGCCTCGATGGTGGAGATGAGGTTCCCCTCCATGATCTGCATGTGGTACGCGTCGTAGAGGATCTTTGCGTTCGGGTGGCCGACCCGCTGGTGGATGCGCCAGGCGATGGAGGAGCGCTCCACGAAGTAGCCGGCGTGGTCGACCAGCGTGTTGAGCGGCTCGCAGAGGAGCGTCACCCCGGCCGCCGCGGCCTCGGGGGCCAGCTCGCGCAGCACCGAGACCACCGCCTCCTCCTTCACCTCGTCGGGGAGGGGGTACGAGGCGGGCTCGACGGTGCGGTCCTCGTCGCGCAGGATGTCGGTCATGCAGAAGAGGTTCTCGGCGCCGAGCTTCCTCGCGACCTCGAACGACTCGCGCACGCCGTCGCAGTAGGCGTCGTGGTCGGCCGGATCGACCATGCGTCCGCGCGTGTTGCCCTGGCAGACGCCGAGCTTCAGGCCCTCGCGGTGGAGCCGGTCGCCGATGGCGTCGAGGTCCTTGCCTTGCCAGAGCCAGAACTCGACGTGCGAGAAGCCGCTCGCGCGCGCTCGCGAGATGCGGTCGAGGAAGGCCACCTCGGGGAAGAGGAGCTCGATGCAGGCGGAGTGCTTCATGGTCCCTCGGGGCTGCTGCGGGGCGGGAGGGCCCGGCGGCGAGAACCTGCGCTCATCGACCGATGCTTCGATGGTGGCACGCTAGCAGATCCGGAGAACAGATGTTTGATGTCAGGGACTGAACGCCTTCCCTGCCTCGTGACGCGCCGCGTCTGGCTCCGGGGCGCGCAGCGGCCCGCGCCTACCGGCCGAACACCTCGTGGAACATGGCCATGGCCTTCTTCCACGACTCCTTGTCGGCGTGCGCGTCGTAGGCGAGCCCCTCCATCCCGTACTTGCCGGCGTCGGGGTTGGTGAAGCCGTGCTTTACGCCAGGATAGGTGTCGACCTCGACGTGGGCCCCGGCCGCCTGCATTTCCTCGCGGAAGGCGTCCACCTGCTCCTTCGGCACCATGGGGTCGGCGCCACCGGCGGCCACCAGGATGCGCGGCTTCACCGCGCCCGGCCGGGCGGGCGGCCCGTTCGGGGCCAGCACGCCGTGGAAGGTGGCCACCGCGTCGAGGTCTTCACCCGCCCGCGCCATCGCCAGCACGACGCCGCCGCCGAAGCAGTAGCCCACGGCCCCGATCTTCTCGGGGTTCACCTGGGGCTGCGACTTCAAGAGCTTCAGGGCAGCGTCGAAGCGAGCCTTCACCACCGCCGGGTCCTTGGTGGCCTCCTGCATGAAGGCCTGGGCGTCGGCGGGGTGCTTCGCCACCTTGCCCTTCCCGTACATGTCGAGGGCGAACCCGACGAAGCCGGCCCGGGCGAGCCGCTCGGCTTGCCGCCGAGCGTGGGCGTTGTGCCCCCACCACTCGTGCACCACCAGCACGCCGGGGCGCTTCCCCTTGGCTGCGTCGTCCCACGCCAGGTACCCCTGCAGCTTGGTTCCATCCTGCTCGTAGGTGATGGGCTTCGTGCGCAGCGCCGCCTCGGCCGTGCCGGCGAGGGTGAGCAGCGTGGCGGCGAGGGCGAGCTTCATCGGGAGACGAGTCAGGGGCATGGGGCTTCCTCCGGCCCCTCTTCTTCTCTTCGGTGCGGGCGCTCCGCAAGGTTGCGGACGGGGCGTGTCGCGGGTCCGGCTCAGCGCACGGCGCGACGCCGACGCACTGCGCCGGCGAGGAGGTCGAGCGCTTTCACGCTCTCCTCGAAGCCGATGCAGGCGTCGGTGATGCTCTGACCGTACGTGAGAGGGCGCCCGGGGACGAGCTCCTGCCGTCCGGCCACGAGGTGGCCCTCCAGCATCACCCCGATGATGCGCGCGTCGCCGGCGGCGAGCTGGCTCGCCACCTCCTCGCAGACCGGGAGCTGGTTCTCCGCCCGCTTGCTGGCGTTGGCGTGGCTGGCGTCGATCATGAGCCGGGCCGGGAGCCCTGCCTGGGCCAGCTCTCGACAGGCCGCCTCCACTCCGTCACGTCCGTGATTGGGTCCCTGGCGGCCGCCGCGCAGGATGAGGTGGCCGTCGTCGTTGCCGCGGGTGGCCACGATGGCGGAGTGGCCGCCCTTCGTCACCGACAGAAAATGGTGCGGCTGGCGCGCCGTGCGGATGGCGTCCACCGCGACGCGCACGTTGCCGTCGGTGCCGTTCTTGAAGCCCACCGGGCAGGAGAGGCCGGACGCCAGCTCGCGGTGCACCTGGCTCTCGGTGGTGCGCGCCCCGATGGCGCCCCAGGAGACGAGGTCGGCCACGTACTGCGGCGTGATCATGTCGAGGTACTCGGAGCCGGCGGGCAGGCCCAGCTCGGCGAGGTCGAAAAGTAGCTCGCGGGCGAGCCGGAGGCCGTGGTTGATGCGGAAGCTGCCGTCGAGGTCGGGGTCGTTGATGAGCCCCTTCCAGCCGACGGTGGTGCGCGGCTTCTCGAAGTAGACGCGCATCACCACCTCGAGCTCGGCCGCGAGGCGCTGGCGCTCGGGGGCGAGCCGCCGGGCGTACTCGCGGGCGGCGCCGACGTCGTGAATCGAGCAGGGGCCTATCACCACCACCAGCCGGTCGTCCTCGCCGGTGAGCACGCGGTGGATGGCCTCGCGCGCGCCGTACACCGTCTCGGCGGCACTCTCGGTGCAGGGGAACTCGCGGAGGAGGTGGGCGGGGGGAGAGAGCTCGGAGAGCCCTGCGATGCGGAGGTCGTCGGTCTGGCGGGTCATGGCGCGGGGGCGGCAGGATAGCCGGTCTCCTCGAAGAGGGGCACCCTGGGCGCTCACCACCCTCTCAATCCAGACGCGGCACGCCGATTCGGGCGAGGGGCACTCCCCCCGCCCCCCCTCATCGTGCGCGTCCAGCTGAACGGAGAGGCGCCGTCAGCCCGCGAGGTGCCGCCGGAAGAACTGCAGGCAGCGCTCCCAGGCCAGCTCGGCCGCGGCGGCGTCGTGCACCTCGCCGCGCTCCGAGTTCATGAAGGCGTGGTGGCCGGGGTAGCGGTACACCTCGAACGTCTTGCCGGCGGCGCGCAACCGCTTCTCGAAGGCGTCGGCCAGCTCCGGCTTCACCCAGTCGTCCTGCGCCGCGAAGTGACACTGGAGCGGCACCTTCACGTCCTCCGGGCGCGCCAGCCCCTCCGGCGGCAGGCCGTAGAAGCACACCGCCGCCGAGAGCTCGGGGATGCGCGCGGCGCCTGCCACCGTCACCGCGCCGCCCATGCAGAAGCCGGTGAGCCCCACCTTGCCCCCGTCCGCGGCGAGGCGCTGCACCGCACCGCGCACCGCCTCGTCCACCGAGGCGCGGAAGTCGAGCGCCTGCATGGCGGCGCTGGCCGCCGCGCTGTCGTGATAGGGGATGACCTTGCCGCCGTACAGGTCGGGCGCCAGGGCGGAGAAGTCCTCGGCGGCGAGCCGCTCGCACACCGCCTTGATCTGCCCCTGCAGGCCCCACCACTCCTGGATGACCACCACGCCCGGTGCGCCGGCCCGCTTCGCCGTCGAGAGCCAGCCCCTGCTCTGGCCGCCGCCCGCGCGCTCGAACGAGACCACTTCGCCCATGGATGCCTCCGACCGGTGTGAGCGTCGAAGGTCATCGCGCAGGGGCGCGCGGGCCATTCCCTCATGGGGCTCCGCGCCGGAGGCCGCCCTCCCGGCCCGCGCAGCGGAGACGCGCTTCCCCCCCGGGGAGGGGCCGGGTAAACTCCGCGCCCTCGTGAAAGCACCGCACACCGAGGGCGCCGCCGCGCGCGACCCTGAAGGCCTCCAAGGCGGCGAAGGCAAGCCGGCGCGCCGGTCTCGTCACCTGCTCGCGCTGGCGGCCGTCGCCGCCGCGCTGGCTGCAGGCTGCGGTGGCTCCGACTTCGAGCCCTATCCGGCGAGGGGGTGCTGCGTCGGCGGCACGGCCTACTACATGTGCTACACGGCGGTGGCCGCCGGCCGGTGCCTCGCGGATCCGCAGGAATACGGGCTCTGCAATCTGCAGCCGAACGCGACCTGTCCTGGGTCTTGAACGCTCACGCGCTCGCCGCCGGCCTCTCCTCCACGCTTCCCGCTGGGCGCCGCCGCCTCGCTGCCGGCAAAGCGGTCGCCCTCGCCTCCATGCGTGCAGCGGGCGTAGGAGCGCTCTCCAGCGCCCTCAGGCTCTCCTCGATCCTCGGCACCACCACCTCCTCGGTGTAGCGCACCATGTGCTCGCCGAGGATGGCGATGGAGAGGGCCTGGGCGAAGGCCCAGCGGCCTCGCCGTGCGCCCACCGCCACGAGCGACCAGAAGTGGCGGCGCCGCCGGCTCACGACGCCGATGCGCCAGAGCGAGAGCAGGAGAGGGCGCGGCCAGCCCGGCCGGATGCTCCCTCCGCCAGCGGGGATGCGCACCTTCTCGAGGTAGGCGCGGCCTCGCGCGTAGTAGCTCTCATCGGAGTAGAGCGTGGCGAGCAGGCGCCGGTAGCCGGCGAGGAGCTTTCTCTCGGGCAGGCGCGGCACGAAGTTGGGGCGCTCGAACTGGTCGCCGGAGCAGTCGCTGCGCAGGCGCCCCTCGCTCTCGAGCCGCCGCCACAGGGCGGTGCCGGGGAGCGCCGAGAGGAGCCCCACCATCGCGCGCGGAATGGGCAGGCGATTGAGCAGGGCCGCCTGTTCGTCGAAGATGCTCTCGGTATCGGAGTCGAACCCGACGATGAAGCCGGCGAAGACCTCCAGCCCGGCCTCGGTGAGCCGCGCCACCGCCTCCGCGGGAGGCAGGCGGAGGTTCTGCGTCTTGCCGGTCTCCTTCAGCGAGTCGGTGGAGGGCGACTCGATGCCGACGAAGACGGCCGAGAAGCCCGCCTCCACCATGCCCGCGAGGAGCGCCGGCTCGGAGGCGAGGTCGAGGCTCGCCTCGGTGTAGAGGTCGAACGGCCTCCCGCGCTCGCGCTGCCAGGCGGCGAGCCTGGGGAGCAGCTTCGCCACCTCGCGCCGGTTGCCGATGAAGTTGTCGTCGACGAAGAAGAGCGACCCGCGCGCGCCCAGCTGGTAGAGCGCGTCGAGCTCGACGAGGAGCTGCGCGGGTGACTTCAGGCGGGGCACCCGGCCGAAGACCTCGATGATGTCACAGAACTCGCAGTGAAACGGGCAGCCGCGCGAGGCCTGCACCGACATCGAGGCGTACCGCCGGAGGTCGAGGAGGTCGAAGCGTGGCAGGGGTGAGGACGAGAGGTCGGGCCGGCGCAGCTCGGGCGGCGAGAGCACCCGGGGGGCCGGCGTGCCGGGAGCCTCCAGCGCCGCGATCAGCCCCTCGAGGCGTCCCTCGGCCTCGCCGCAGAAGACGTGGTCGGCCTCGGGGAAGCCGCCGGGAGAGGTGGTCGCGGCCGGACCGCCGAGCACGGTGCGCACGCCCAGCCTCCGCGCGCGGAGGAGTACCTCGCGCGCCGAGACCTGCTGCGCCAGCATGCCGCTCACCAGCATCACGTCGGCCCAGCGGATGGCGTCATCGGATACGGGCCCGAGGTGCAGATCGTGGAGTCGAAAGTCCCACGAGCGGGGAAGGAGCGCCGCCAGGGTGACGAGGCCGAGCGGCGGGAGCGCGGCCTTCTTGCCCACGAACGGCAGGCTGTGGTCGTAGCTCCAGTAGGTCGAGGGGGTCTTGGGCTGGACGAGGAGGATGTTCACGCGCCGCACCTTACGTCTCGACCGTCATGGGTCGGTCACCGCGACGGCGGCGCCCTTTCTTCGTCTGCGCCGCTGGGTCTTTGCACCGCTGGGTTTGCCGAAGTGCGTTACAAAAGCGGGCGTGACCTCCCTCACCCCACGGCACCGCTCCTCGTCGCTCCCTTTCGCTGCGGCCCTTGCCCTCGCCCTGGGCTGCGCCTCCGTTCCGCCGGTGGAGGACGGCACGCCGCCGCTCCCTCCACCGCCCGCGGCCGATCCAGGACAGCCCCGCCTGGTGACGGAGGCCGAGATCGAGACCGACCGGGGCTGGGTCCGGGTGAGCTTCCCCACCGCCGACACGGTGCGGGTGCGGCTCTCGCGCAGGGCCCCGAATGCCGAGGCGAAGCCCCTGCCCTCCTTCGCCGTGACTCCGCCCGGTGGCGGGACCGGGGTGCCCTTCGCGGTGGAGGAGACCGACGCCGACCTCGTGGCCCGCACCGAGCGGCTGGCGCTGCGGGTGACGCGGCGCCCGCTCCAGCTCGCGCTGGTCGGCGCCGGGGGCGAGACCATCTGGGAGTCGGCGGCGCCGGTGGCCTGGGGGGAGCCTGGCCTGCTCCTCTCGTGGAGGCTGCCGCCCGGCCAGCGGGTGCTCGGGCTCGGCGACAAGGCGAAGGGGATGGAGCGGCGCGGGCAGTGGTTCGAGCTCTGGAACCACGACTCCTACGGGTGGACGGCCGACACCGACCCGCTCTACAAGTCGATCCCCTTCGTCGTGCTGCTCGACGGGGGGCGCGCGCACGGGGTCTTCGTGGACAGCCCCGCCCACGCCATCGTCGACGTGGGCGACGGCAAGAAGGACCTCGTCACCTGGAAGCTCGACCGCGGTGAGGCCATCGACCTCTACCTCTTCGGCGGGCCCGAGCCGCACCGGGTCGTGGAGTCGTTCACCGCCCTCACCGGCCGGATGCCGCTGCCGCCGCGCTGGGCGCTCGGGCACCACCAGAGCCGCTACAGCTACGAGAGCGAAGCGGAGGTGCGCGAGCTGGCCGCGCGCCTCCGCGCCGAGCGCGTCCCCACCGACGCTATCTGGCTCGACATCGACTTCCAGGACCGTCACGCACCGTTCACCATCGACCGGAAGGCGTTCCCGGACTTCGCGGGCATGGTGTCGACCCTGCGGCAGGTGGGGTTGCGCACGGTGGTCATCACCGATCCCCACCTGGCGGTGCGCCCGGGGGAGGAGCCGTACGCGAGCGCCCTCGCCGGCGATCACCTCGTCCGGACGCCGGACGGTGGCGTCTTCACGGGCGAGGTGTGGCCGGGGAAGAGCGCCTTCCCGGAGCTCAGCCTGAGCCGCACGCGCGCCTGGTGGGGCGGGCTCTACCGGGGGTTCCTCGACGACCGGGTGGCCGGCTTCTGGGACGACATGAACGAGCCGGCCCTCTTCGAGGTGCCGAGCAAGACCATGCCGAGCAGCACGCCGCACCGGCTCGATGACGGACGCACGGTCGACCACGCCTTCCTGCACAACGCCTACGGCGCGCTCCAGTCCCGCGCCACCTACGAGGGGCTCCTCGCGCTCCGGCCGGCCGAGCGCCCCTTCGTTCTCACCAGGGCGGCCTACGCCGGGACGCAGCGGTGGGCCGCCACCTGGACGGGCGACAACGTGGCGGGCCGCGAGGGGCTGGCGCTCACCATCCCCACCCTCACCAACCTCGGTGTCTCGGGCTTCGCCTTGGTGGGCGCCGACGTGGGCGGCTTCGTGGGCTGCCCCGACCCCGACCTCCTCACCGCCTGGATGGAGGCGGGCGCGCTGCAGCCCTTCTTCCGCAACCACAGCGCCAAGGAGGCGTGCCGTCGTGAACCCTGGGTGAATGGCGACGAGCAGCTCCGGCGCCGCCGCGCGGCGGTGGAGCGGCGCTACCGGCTGCTGCCCTTCCTCTACACGCTCTTCGAGGAGAGCAGTCGCACCGGGCTGCCGGTGATGCGGCCGCTCTGGCTGGAGTACCCGGCCGACGCGCTCGCCTCCGCGAGCGATCGCGCCTGGCTCCTCGGGCGCGACCTCCTGGTGGCGCCGCGCCTCGACGCGCGGCCCGGCCCCTATCCGGTGGCGCTCCCGGCCGGCGCCTGGTGGGACGTGTCCACCGGGGCGCTCGTGGAGGGGGGCCGGCGCGCCGACCTCTCGCCGCCCGAAGGAGAGAGCCTGGTGGTGCTGGCGCGGGCCGGCGCCATCGTGCCGCAGGCTCCCGTGGTGCAGCACACCGGCGCCGCGCCTGAGGGGCCGCTCACCGTCGAGGTGTGGCCAGGGGGCGACTGCGCGGGGAGCCTCTACCTCGACGATGGCGCCAGCTTCGCTTACCGTGAAGGGGCGCTCCGCCGCGTGTCCTATGGGTGCCGGGCCAGCGAGGGTGCGGTCTCGGTGACGGCCACGAGCGAGGGCACCTTCGCCACCTGGTGGTCTTCCACCGAGGTGGTGGTACACGGCGTGCCGCGCGCGCCCCGCGAGGTGACCTCCGGCTCGTCGACGGCCCCGAGCTGGCGGTGGGACGAGGCGCACCAGGCGGCGATCGCCACCGTGCCTGGAGATGGGGCAGCCTGGGACGTGTCGGTGAGGTGGTGAAGCCCCGGCCCCTCTCGAGGCGTAGGATGCCGCGCCAGATGAGCGGAGAGGGTGAGACCGGGGGGAGCATGCCGGCGGGAGAGTCACGCGCGGTGCCACAGCGGACGATCCGCGGCCGGTGGGTGTGGCTCTTCGTCCTCGTCTTCGTGCCCGCCATCTGGGGCTACAACTGGGTGGTGATGAAGGAGGGGCTCGCCTACGCCGGCCCCTTCGAGTTCGCCGCCTGGCGCTTCATGCTCGGGGCCGTGGTGCTCTTCGCCGCCATGGCGCTCACCCGACGGCCCTTCCGCGTGCCCGCCTGGGGCACGGTGATCGCCATCGGCCTCTTGCAGACGGCCGGCAACACCGGCTTCGCCATGTGGGCGCTCCTGGGCGGGCCGGCCGGGCGGAGCGCCATCCTCTCCTACGCCATGCCGTTCTGGGTGCTGCTCATGGCCTGGCCGCTCCTCGGCGAGCGCCCGCGCCGCCTGCAGGGCGTGGCCACCCTGCTCGCCATGCTCGGCATCGCGCTGGTGTTCATCTCCAGCACCGCCCACCGGCGCGCCGACGCGGCGCTCTACGCCATCCTGGCTGGCGTCACCTGGGCGGCCGGCACCGTCCTCTCGCGGCGGCTCCTCACCCGCCGGAGCTGTGACCCGCTCGCCCTCACCACCTGGCAGATGCTGGCCGGCGGCCTGGGCCTCTGGCTGGCCGCGCTGCTCGTGCCGGGGCGGCCCACGCACTGGACGCCGACCTTCGCGCTCATCCTCGCCTACGAGGTGCTCCCGGCCACGGCCATGGCCTGGCTCCTGTGGATAGCGCTCCTCGGCCGGGTGGAGGCGAGCGTGGCGAGCCTCGCCATCCTCGCCTCGCCGCTCATCGGCCTGCTCTCCAGCGCCATCCAGCTCGGCGAGCGGCCGGCGCCGCTGGAGGCGATCGGCATGCTGCTCATCCTCGGCGCGCTGGCGCTGGTGGGCCCGGTCGCGCTGCGGCAAGCGCGCGGCAACCGCCGCGGGCCAGCAACGCTCGGTTCGCGCTGAGCCGGCGAGTGTTCCGGGCTTCCGTGGCTGTCGCCGCGCGCGGCCCGCGGAGGGCGGTCGTCCCACGGCGGGCGCGGCAGCGGGTGGTATGATGCCAGCGTGTCCACCGCCATCACCCAGGGTATCCGCGTCGAGGTCGAGAGCACCTACCGGCCCGAGCGTTCGGAGCCGGGCCTTCGCCGCCACCTCTTCTCCTACACCGTGCGCATCATGAACGAGGGCGAGGCGCCGGCGCGCCTCGTCTCGCGCCACTGGATCATCACCGACGCCAGCGGCGGGCGCGAGGAGGTGAAGGGCGAGGGCGTGGTGGGTCAGCAGCCGCGGGTGGAGCCCGGAACCGGCTTCCAGTACTCGAGCTTCTGCATCCTCCCCACCCCGCATGGCTCCATGCGCGGCTCCTACCAGATGGTGCGCGACGACGGCGAGCAGTTCGAGGTGGAGATCGCACCCTTCGTGCTGGTGCAGCCCGGCGCGCTCAACTGAGCTGGACGGCCCCAGCGCTCAGCGGGCAGCGCCGCCTCCGTGTGGCACCACCCGCACGCTCGGGGCCTTCACCAGGGCGCAGACCTCCCGGCCCGGCTCGAGCTGCAGCCGCTCGGCGCTGGAGCGGGTGACGAGGGCCACGAGGCGCAAGCCCCGCGCCGCACCGCAGGCGAGCGTGACGCGCACGAGCGCACCCTCGTCCCGGCGCGAGGCGACGACGCCGGGGAGGCGGTTCCGGGCGGAGGAGAGGTGATCATCGACCGGCTCCAGCACCACCTCCTCGGCCCGGATGCAGGCGAAGAGCTCGTCGCCAGGTGCGCCCGGGTCGACCGCCAGGAGCTCGACGTCGCCCGCGCCGGCGGTGCGCACCAGCACCAGCCCCTCCTCGCGCCGGACGACGCGTGCCGGGAACACGTTCTCGGTGCCCACCACGCGCGCCACCTCCACGTCGGCCGGCGCCGAGAAGACCTCGTGCACCGGCCCCACCTGGCGGATGCTCCCCTCGATCAGCACCGCCATCCGGTCGCCGAGCGCCAGCGCCTCGACTCGGTCGTGGGTGACCACGACGGCCGGGATGCCGGCCTCCTCGAGGAGCTGGCGGAGCTCGCCGCGGAGCGCCTCGCGCGAGGGGGCGTCGAGCGCCGAGAGGGGCTCGTCGAGGAGCAAGAGACGCGGGCTGGGGGCGAGCGCGCGCGCCAGCGCCACCCGCTGGCGCTGCCCGCCGGAGAGCTCGGCCGGGCGGCGGTGGAGGAGCCCTCCGAGGCCGAAGCGCTCGGCGACCTCCCCGATGCGCCGCTGGCGATGGGCGTGCGGCTGGCGGTGAAGCCCGAAGCCGATGTTGCGCGCCACCGAGAGGTGGGGAAAGAGGGCGTACTCCTGGAAGAGGAGGCCCACGCCCCGCGCCTGGGGCGGAAGGAAGAGCCCGCGCGCGACGTCGAGCCAGCGCTCACCGCCGAAGTCGATGTGACCGCCGTCGGGCCGGTCGAGGCCGGCGAGCGCGCGCAGCACGGTGGTCTTGCCCGAGCCGGACGGCCCGAAGAGCACCGTCACCGGCGCGCCGTGGAGCGGCCAGGCGGCGCGGGCGGCGATGGCCGGGCCCCCCGCGAAGCGGCGCACCACCTCGAAGCTCAGCGTCCGTTCCATCGCAGGAGGGGCCGGCGCTGCAGGGCGTAGACGAGCGCCAGCACGGCGAAGGAGAGGGCGAGGAGCAGCGCGGCGCTGCGGTGCGCCGCGCCGTACTCCAGCGCCTCCACGTGGTCGAAGATGGCCACCGACAGCGTGCGCGTGCGGCCCGGGATGTTGCCGCCCACCATCAGCACCACCCCGAACTCTCCGATCGTGTGCGCGAAGGCCAGCACCGCCCCGGCCAGGATGCCGGGCCAGGCGAGCGGCACGGTGACCCGGAAGAAGGTGGCGAGCGGCGAGACGCCGAGGGTGTGCGACGCCTCGACCAGCCGCCGATCCACGCCGGCCAGCGCGCCCGAGAAGGGCTGGACGGCGAAGGGGAGGCTGTAGAGCACCGATGCGGTGAGCAACCCGGCGAACGAGAAGGGGAAGGGGTGGCTTGCCACCGCCTCGAAGAGCCGCCCGGCCGGGCTGCGCGGCCCGAGCCCGACGAGGAGGTAGAAGCCGAGCACGGTGGGGGGAAGCACCAGCGGCAGCGCCACCAGCGCCTCGACGAGGAACTTGAGCCGCCAGCGGCTCACGGCGAGCCACCAGGCCAGCGGCAGGCCCACCACCGCCAGCACGGCGGTGGCGAGGGCGGCGAGCTCCAGGGAGAGGGCCAGGGCGGTGAGGTCCATGCGCCTGCAGGTCTACTACGGCAACCCGTAGCCGTATCGCGCGAGGATGGCGCGTCCCTTCCCCCCGAGGATGAAGGCGAGGAAGGCTCGGGCGAGCTCCGGCTCCCGGGCTCCGGACAGCACCACCGCCGATTGCTCGATCCTCGGGTAGAGCGCCTCGTCCACCGCGACCACCCGCCCCCTGGCGAGCGCCTCCTGGAAGGTGAGCGCCAGAGGGAGCAGGGCCACGTCGGCCGCGCCCGTGCTGGCAAACTGCGCCGCCTGCCCCGCGCTCGCGCCGCGGACGAGCTTCGGCTCCACGGTCTGTGCGAGCCCGGCCGCTGTGAAGGCGGCCACGGCGGCGCGGCCGAAGGGCGCCACGGCGGGGTTGGCGATGGCGATGCGCTTCACCTCGGGCGAGGCGAGCGCGGCGAGCCGGCCATCGAGGGCGAGGGTCGAGCCGGGAGGGAGCCAGGCCACGAGCTTTCCGAAGGCGTAGACCCGCTCGTCGCCCTCCGCGGCCAGGCCAGCCGCGAGGAGGCGGCCGGGGTAGTCGCGATCGGCCGAGAGGAAGAGGTCGTAGGGCGCGCCATTCGCGAGCTGGGAGGAGAGGGCGCCCGAGGCACCGAAGGTGAAGGCCACCCTGGTGCCCGGCCGCGTGGCCTCGAAGGCCGCAGCGAGCTCGGTCGCCGAGGGCTCGAGGTTCGCCGCAGCGGCGACGGCGAGGGTCTTCTGGCCGGCGTCCGCCCGGACCGGGTGGCTGCCGGGACCGGCGGCGAAGGCGGCTGCGCCCAGGAGGGCGGTGAAGGCGAGGCGGCGCAACGAAGAGGCCCTCCGGTGACGGGGGTGGGACCAGCCCATCGGGTGAAGGAATCGCAGCATACATGCAGGAGGCCGGGCCCGGCGGGAGCTCCTCCGGGGGTCTCCACCGCGGGTGCCGGACGGCCGGCTCGCCCGGCGCCGCGCTTTCACGCTCGGGCTGCGGCGCGTCGGCGTTGACAGCTCACCTGCCGCCTGTCATCATGTAGGACTAAACATCAGACGTCTGCTGATTCACCAGGAGGAGCTCCGATGGCCCGGATCGCGCTCATGGGTGCCGGCGGCAAGATGGGCTGCCGCATCACCGATCACCTGCGCCAGAACCTCTCCCACACGGTGGCGCACGTGGAGACCGGCGCGGCCGGGCTGGAGCGCCTGGCCCAGCGCGGCCTCACCGCCGTGCCGCAGGCGGAGGCCGTCGCCTCGGCCGATATCGCCATCCTGGCGGTCCCCGACACGCTCATCGGCAAGGTCAGCCACGCCATCGTCCCTTCGCTTCCGAGCGGCGCCCTGGTGGTCTCCCTGGACCCGGCCGCGCCGCTCGCCGGGGTGATGCCGAAGCGCGACGACGTGAGCTTCTTCGTCTGCCACCCCACCCACCCGCCGCTCTTCAACGACGAGACCGACCCGAAGGCCCAGCGCGACTGGTTCGGCGGCATCGCCAGGCAGGACGTGGTGTGCGCGCTCTTCAGCGGCGCCGAGGAGCACTACGCGGTGGGTGAGAAGCTGGCGCGCGAGCTGTTCCAGCCGGTGAACGAGACGCACCGGGTGACCGTCGACCAGATGGCCATCCTCGAGCCGGCGCTGGTGGAGACCTTCTCCTCCACCCTCATCGAGGCGATGAAGGAGGCCTACGACGAGGCGGTGAAGATGGGGGTGCCGGAGAAGGCCGCCCACGCCTTCTTCATGGGGCACGTCCGCATCCAGTTCGCGGTGCTCTTCGGCTACGCCGACTTCCAGTTCTCCGATGGCGCGAAGCTCGCCATGAAGCAGGCGCGCGACGTCATCTTCAAGCCCGACTGGAAGGAGAAGGTGATGAACCGCGAGAGCATCGCGCGGAGCGTGCAGAGCATCGTGCAGGGCCTCGCGGCGAAGTAGGGGAGAGCGGCACGATGGCTCTTGCCGATCAGCGCGAGCGGTACCGGGCGCGGACATGACCCTCGGGATCGGCTCGTACACCTTCGGCTGGGCGGTGGGTGCTCCGGGGCACCCCGTGCCGGAGCCGCTCGACGCCCGCGCCCTGATCGACCGCGCCGCCGGCTGGGGGCTCCGCCTCGTCCAGCTCGCCGACAACCTCGCTCCGCTCGACGCGCTCCCGCGCGCCGAGCTCGCCGCGCTGAAGCTGGAGGCCGATAGGGCCGGCGTGATGCTGGAGGTGGGCATCCGCGGTCTCGACCACGCGCACGTCGCCCGCCACCTCGAGGTGTGCCGCGCCCTCGGCTCCACGCTGCTGCGCATCGTCATCGACCGGGCAGGCTTCGAGCCGGTGCCCGCCGAGGTCACCTCCGAGCTGAGGCGGCTCGTCCCGCTCCTCGAGGAGGCGGGGATTACCCTCGCCATCGAGAATCACGACCGCTTCGCGGCGGCGCAGCTGGCGGAGGTGGTGCGCTCGGCCGAGAGCCCCTGCGTCGGCGTCTGCCTCGACACGGTGAACTCCTTCGGCGCGCTGGAGGGGCCGGCGGTGGTGGTGGAGGCGCTCGCCCCGCTCACCGTGAACCTTCACGTGAAGGACTTCGTCGTCCGCCGCGCCGGTCACCACATGGGGTTCGCCATCGAGGGCGCGCCCGCCGGCGAGGGGCGGCTCGACCTGCCCTGGCTGCTCGCCCGTCTCCGCGCCGCCGGGCGCGACCCGAATGCGGTGCTCGAGCAGTGGGTCCCGCCCGAGCCGCGCCTCGAGGACACCGTCGCCAAGGAGCTGGCGTGGGCCGAGCGAGGCGTCCGGCACCTGCGCCGCCTCATCCCGGATTGAGCGATGCGCCTAAGAGAGGATCTGCCACTGCTCGATGGAGGTGCGGACCGCCGCCTCGGCCCGTTCCGCGTCGCGGGCGAGCAGGCCGTCGAGGATCTTCTGGTGGTGGCGGAGGGCGTTCACCCCGCGCCGCCGGTGCTCGTGGGTGGCCTCGATGGACGGGGTGAAGAGCTCCAGGGTGAAGCCGTAGATGCGCTCGATGAGCACGTTCTTCGTGGCCTTGGCCATGGCCCGGTGAAAGGCGACGTCGAGCTCGGCGAAGCGGGCCGGATCCTGGGTCTTGCGGGCGATCTCGTCGGCCATGCGCTGGTGCGCAGCCGCGATGGCGTCGAGCTCCTCCTCTCCGGCGTTCGCCACCACCAGCTTCACGAGGCCCACCTCGATGAGCTCGCGCAGCTCGTGGAGCCGCTCCTTGTCCACGTCGCTCAGGATCATCCGGAAGAGCAGGTGGTCGAAGAGGTGCTGGCTCATCGACTCGGACACGTAGGTGCCGTCGCCGCGGCGGATGTCGATGACGCCGAACGAGGCCAGCACCTTCATGGCCTCGCGGATGGAGCCGCGGCTGGTGGCGAGGCTCTTGGTCAGCTCGAGCTCGCTCGGGAGCCGGTCGCCCGGGCGGAGCTGCTTCGTCATGATGAGCCGCTCCACGGTGTCGATGACCGTGTTCACGGCCGACTTCCGAGGCGGTCGCTTCAGCACCGCGGCGTCGAACGGCGACGTCATATGTCCGACCTCTCTACGGCGCCGGCGCCGTCCTGGACGCGCCCCGCGCCGCCTGCCACCACGGCCCAAGGTGATCAACGGATCCCGGTGCCTTGTCAAGATTGCCCTGGAATCGAGTCGAGGATGGAGCAGTGGAGCGCGTCGCGGTCGCGGTTTTCCTTCACGGTCGGAGGTCGCACATGAGGAAGCTCGTCGTGTCCATGATGGTGGCGATGCTGATGGTTCCCGCCGCGGCGCTCGCCGCGAACAAGGCGAAGAAGCCGTACGTCATCGCCCTGTCGAACTCGTTCTACGGGAACTCGTGGCGCAAGCAGATGGTGGACACCATGCAGGTGGCCGCCAAGGAGGCCAAGGAGAAGGGCCTCGTCAAGGACTTCATCGTCGCGAACGGCGACGGCACCGAGAACACCCAGATCGCAGCAGCTCTCCAGCCTCATCCTCCAGAACGTCGACGCCATCGTGATCAACGCGGCGTCGCTCACCGGCCTGAACGGCGTCCTCGCCAAGGCCCACCAGAAGGGCATCAAGATTGTCGCCTTCGACTCCATCGTGAGCAGCCCGTACGCCTACAAGGTGGAGTACGACTTCGCCAGCTGGGGCACGGTGTCGGCGAACTACGTGGTCGACCGCTTCAAGGGCAAGGCGAAGGTGCTCATCACCCGCGGCGTCATGGGCTCGGCTCCCGAGAAGGAGTGCTACGACGCGATGATGAAGGTCTTCAAGGCGAACCCCGGCATCGAGGTCCTGGGTGAGGTGGACACCGAGGCCGACATCGCCAAGTCGCAGAGCGCGGTGGCGAACGTGCTGCCGAGCTTCCCCGAGATCGACGCCTGCGTGGGCATGAGCGGCGGCTTCGGCGTGGTGCAGGCGTTCCAGAACGCCGGCCGCAAGGTGCCGGTGATCATCGGCTCGAACCGCGCCGAGTTCATCAACTGGTGGGTGGATGCGAAGGCCAAGGACGGGTACGAGACCATCAGCCTCGCCTCCGAGCCGAGCATCGGCGCGGTGGCCTTCTGGCTCGCCGTCCACATCCTCGAGGGCGACAAGGTCCCCGAGATGCAGAAGAAGCCCTACCAGTTCCCGCTGGTGCCGGTGACCAACGCCACCGTCGACCAGTACAAGGGGCTGCCGGCCGGCACCGTGCTGGCGCAGACCTACGACGACGCCTGGGTGGTGAAGAACGTCCTGAAGAAGTAGCGCGGTGCAAGGGCGCTTCCGAGGTACACCCACGCCATGAACGGGATCGAGAGCGCTCCTCGAGAGGGGCCGCCCTCCGCCAGGACGGGGAGGGCGGAACCCGCACCCGAGGTCGCCTTCGAGCTCCGCGGCGTCACCCGGACCTACGGGGCCACCACGGCGCTCGAGGGCGTCTCGCTGGCGCTGCGCGCGGGCGAGGTCGTCGGCCTCATCGGCGCCAACGGGGCTGGAAAGAGCACGCTCACGCGGGTGCTCTCCGGCGTGACCCGCCCCGATGCCGGCGAGCTGCTCCACCACGCCCGGCGTGGGGCCGGGGCGCAGGCGGTGGACCTCGCCTCCTACGACCCGCGGGCGGCGAGCGCGCTCGGCGTGCGGGTGGTCTACCAGGAGCTCTCGCTCTGCACGAACCTCGACGTCTGCGAGAACTTCTACGTCGAGCAGCACGCCGCGCTGCGCGGCGTCCGCCGGTGGCGGAGGCACCTCGCCGGCTCGACGCGTGCGGCGCTGGAGACGGTGTTTCCGGGGAGCGACATCGACCCGCGCAGCGTGCTCGGCGACCTCTCCATCACCCAGCGTCAGATGGTGGAGATCGCCCGTGCCCTGAGCACGCCCGGGCTCCGGCTGCTCATCCTCGACGAGCCCACCTCCTCGCTGGGGGCGAGCCAGACCGCAGAGCTCATGCGTGCGCTGGGAGAGGTCACCGCCCGGGGGGTGGCGGTGCTCTTCATCTCGCACCGGCTCGGTGAGGTGCTCGGCCTCGCCGGCCGCATCGCGGTGATGCGCAACGGCCAGAAGGTGTGGGAGGGCGCCTCCGCCGAGGTGGACGAGGCGAGCCTGGTCGAGAAGATGACCGGCGAGCTCGAGGCCGGGCCGGTCGAGGTGAGCCCGCCGCAGGTCGAGGAGCGCGCAGCGGTCGTGACAGTCGCTACATCCGAAAGGGTGACGGTTCCACGAGCATCCCCGCCCGCCGCCGCGGTGGCCCGCCCGCCCAGCGTCCGCGCCCGCGGCCTCACCGCGCCGGGGCTCGCCGGCCTCGATGTCGAGTTCGCAGGTGGCGAGCTGGTGGGGATTGCCGGCCTCGACGGCAGCGGCCAGCGCGAGTTTCTGAAGGCGCTCTTCTTCTCGAGGAGCAGCCCCGGCGGCCAGCTGGAGAAGGTGGGTCGCTTCGCCTACGTCACCGGCGACCGGGGCAAGGAGGGCATCTTCCCGCTCTGGCCGGTGGCCGACAACATGACCATCGGGCAGGTGAACGAGTCGCCCCTCTTCGCCCGGCTCGACCTGCGCGACCTCGCCGCCCGGGTCGACCGCTGGTTCAAGAGGCTGGCGGTGAAGGCGCCCGGCCCCGAGGCCGCCATCGTCTCGCTCTCCGGCGGCAACCAGCAGAAGGTGCTGGTGGCCCGGGCGCTCCTCGCCGAGGCCGACGTCATCCTCCTCGACGACCCGACCAAGGGCGTCGACGTCGCCACCAAGCGGCAGATGTACGCGCTCTTCCGGGCCGCGGCGGCGAGCGGCAAGCTCGTCGTCTGGTACAGCACCGAGGACGCCGAGCTGGAGTCGTGCTCGCGGGTGCTGGTGTTCCGCTACGGCCACGTGGTGGAGGAGCTCGCCGGCGGAGAGACCACCCGGGGCCGCATCATCGAGGCGAGCTTCGAGGGCGAGCACCTGCTCGAGCGCAAGGAGGGCCCGGCCCGGCGCGGCCGGCGCCGCGGCACGCTGCTCGTGCCGGCGCTCGCCATGCTGGGCGTGTTCGCCATCTCCGGGAGCCTGCACCACGGCGTCTTCACCCGCTTCGGCGTCGACCTCCTCCTCGCCGGATTCGATCCCGCTCATCTGCGCCGCGCTGGCCCAGATGTTCGTCATCGGCCAGAGCCAGATTGACCTCGGCGTGGGCGCCTTCATGGGCCTCGTGAGCGTGCTCTCCGCCACCGCCCTTCAGCAGCAGCCGCTCCTCGGCGCCGCCGGCATCCTGGCGGCGGTGCTGGCCTACGGCGCCATGGGCGCGCTCATCCTCGTGCGAAACATCCCGGCGGTGATCGTCACCATGGGGATGTCGTTCGTCTGGACCGGCATCGGCTACACGCTGCAGGACAGCCCAGGCGGACAGGCTCCGGACTGGCTGGTGGCGCTCTTCGCCTTCGACCTCCCGGTGCCGGAGAGCGTGATCATCGTGCTCCTCCTCGGCGCCGCCGCCTACGCTTTCTCGCGCTCCCGCTACGGCACGGTGCTGAAGGGCTTCGGCAACAACCCGGTGGCCATGGCGCGCAGCGGCTGGTCGCCGCTCACCGCCATCGTCGCGGCCTACGCGCTGGCGAGCCTCTTCGCGGTGGTGGGCGGCCTCGCCATCACCGCGGCGGCCGGCGCCTCCGACATCAACTCGACCCGCTCCTACACCCTCCTCACCGTGGCCGCGGTGGTGATGGGCGGAAGCGAGCTCCTCGGCGGGGTCATCTCGCCCTGGGGCACCATCGTCGGCGCCATCACCCTCTCGCTCGTCGGCGCGCTCATCGGCTTCCTGCGGCTCCCCTCGAGCTACGTCACCGCGGTGCAGGGGCTCATCCTCATCGGCATCCTCGCCTCGCGGCTCTTCCGGAGGGCGCGCACATGACGGCTGCGCTCGCTTCCCTGAAGCGCATCGACTGGATCTGGGCGGCGCTGGGGGCATTCGCCATGTGGCTCGCCCTCGGCCACTTCGGCGCGGGCGTGAGCCTGGCGAGCCTCGTCGCCACCAGCACCACCGCCTCGTTCCTGGCGGTGGTGGCCATGGGCCAGATGCTGGTCATCACCACCGGCCGCGGCGCCATCGACCTCTCCATCCCCGGCGTGATCACGCTCGCCGCCTACCTCGCCACCGGCCTCGCCAGCGGCAGCAACGCCCGCCTCGCCTACGTGGTGCCGCTCGTCCTCGCCGTGGGCGCCCTCATCGGCCTCGCCAACGCGATGATCGTCCTCCACCTGCGCATCCCGCCCATCATCGCCACGCTCGGCATGGGCTACATCGTCACCACCCTGGTCCTCCTCTACAACCCGTACTACCGGTCGACCTACATCGCCTCGCTCCTCCTGCACCTCTCGCGCGACCGCGTGTTCGGCGTCGTCCCCGTCATCCTGCTCTTCGCCATCGCGCTGGTGGTGGGGCTCTCACTCATGTTCCGCCTCACCCGCTTCGGGAAGTCGCTCACCGCGGTGGGGCAGAACCTCGAGGCGGCCCGCCTCTCCGGCGTCGACGTGAACCTGGTGCAGGTGGTCGCCTACGTGATGAGCGGCGTCCTCGCCGCGCTGGGCGGCACCCTCATCTCGGCGCGCGTGGGCGGCGCCTTCCTCGGGCTCGGTGACCCCTACCTCCTCGAGACGGTCGGCAGCGTGGTGGTGGGCGGCACGCTCATCTTCGGGGGCAAGGCGGTGCCCACCGGCACCCTCTTCGGCAGCCTCTTCCTCGTCCTCCTGGTGACCGCCATGCAGGTGGCCGGGATGCGCATCGGCGGCCAGTTCATCGCCGAGGGGCTGCTCATCATCCTCGTCCTCTTCGTGGCCGGGAGGCCACCGGCATGAGCCCCACGCCCGCGAGGGCGCCCGGACCGAGGGAGGAACCATGAGCGCGGAGACCATCGTCGCGTCGGCGCCGGCCAAGGTGATCCTGCTCGGCGGCAAGGGCGTGAACTGGGGCCACCCGGCGCTGGTGGCGGCGGTGGGGATCCGCACCAGCTGCACCCTCCGCCGGGTGGCTGGAGGCGGCTACCGGTTCACCTTCGGGGGTGAGCGCGAGGAGGGCGACCGCGCCGCGCTCACCGCCTTCAAGGCGCGCATCGACGCCTTGCGCGAGGCGAAGCGGCACGACGACGTCTCGGCCATCGCCCGGCAGGACTTCTTCGCGCCGGTGCGCTACGTGCTCGCCCATGTGGTCGAGCGGACGGGCGAGCTCGGCCTCGACCTCGCCTGGAGCTCGGAGATTCCTTCCGGCTCGGGCCTGGGTTCCGGCGCGGCCGCCTCGGCGGCGATGGCCAAGGCGGCGCTGGGGGCCGCGGGCCGGGAGGCGGCGCCGCGCGAGGTGGCCTGGCTCGCCTGGCAGGGCGACGTCATCGCCCACGGCGGCATTGGCAGCGGTCTCGACTCGGGCGCCTGCGCGCTCGGCGGGGTGGTGCGCTACACGCTGGCCGATGGACCTGTGCCGGCGGCGGTGAAGGTCCCGCTGCCCCTCGTCGTCGGCGACACGCTCCTCCGCGCCAGCACGGCCGCGAGCAACACCGCCTCCCGCAACTGGTTCGCCGAGCACCCCATGCGCCAGCACCTCCTCGCGGAGATGGGGCTCCTCGTCGGCCAGGCCGAGGGCGCGCTCCGCGCCGGCGACCTCCCTCTCCTCGGACACCTCCTCAACCTGAACCAGCTCATCAAGGAGAAGCTGGGGATGTCGATCCCGAAGATCGAGGAGCTCATCGAGGCGGCGCTCGGCGCCGGCGCGCTGGGCGCCAAGATCTCGGGGAAGGGGGGCGGCGGGATCATCGTCGCGCTGGCCGAGGAGTCGACGCGCATGGCGGTCGCCCAGGCGATCGAGAGAGCAGGCGGGAAGGCGCTCACCCCGGAGGTCGGGGTGGAGGGCGCCCGCATCGAAGCCAACCACCCGGCCTGAACGTGAACAGGCCCGAAGGAGAGCTGAAGATGGACGTGCAGAACCTGATGCCCAAGGGCCGGATCGTGGACCTCACCCACCGGCTCGTGCCCGGCAGCGAGCAGTACGCCCTCGACCTGGGCCGCCACAACGAGCGGCACGGCGAGGAGGGCGACATCATGAGCACCGTCTACCTCTGGTCGCACGTGGGGACGCACGTCGAGGCGCCGCTCCACTACCTCGCGAGCGGCAGCGACACCGCCGGCATCCCCATCGAGAAGCTGATGGGACCGGCCATCGTCCTCGACTTCCGGTCGAAGGGGGTGAGCGAGCCCATCACCCTCGAGGACATGAAGGCCGCGGGAGACGTCCAGGTGGGCGACCGGGTGATGACCATGACCGGCCGGCACGTGCATTACCGCACGCCCCAGTCGCACCAGCGCCCCTACATCACCGAGGAGGCGGTGCGCTGGCTGGTGGAGGACCGCAAGATCAATTGCCTCGGCACCGACAGCTCGGGCTACGAGGTGCGCGGCGTGAAGCACCACCCGAACCACCTGCTCATCACCCGCGCCGAGATCCCGGTGCTGGAGTGCATGAACAACCTCGTCGGGCTCGGGAGCCAGCGCTTCTTCCTCATCGCGCTGCCGGTGCCGGTGGTGGGGCTCGACGCCGTCCCGGTGCGGGCGATCGGCATCGTTCCGGAGGGCTGACCTTGGCGACCGGGCCCACCTCGCGGCAGCGCCCCGGCGTGCGGCTCGGGGCCGCCCTCTTCAACGGCGACCACGGCCACCTGGCCGACGAGGTGGCGCGGCTGGAGGGGGCCGGCCTCGACTTCCTCCACCTCGACGTCTTCGACGGCTACCTCGTGCCCGACGTGGGCTTCGCCCCGCGCACCCTCGCCGCCCTGCGGAAGCTCACGCGCCTTCCCTTCGAGGTGCACCTGGGCGTGCTGGAGCCGCTTCGGTTCCTGTCCGCCCTGGCCGACGCTGGGGTGGACCTCGTGCTCTTCCACCTCGAGTCGGCCCGGCTCGCCTTCGAGACGCTCTTCGCCATTCAATCACGGGGGTTGAAAGCCGGCGCCGTCCTCTCGCTCGGCACCCCGCTCGCCGCGCTGGAGCCACTCGCCGCTCGGATGGACTCGGTGCTCGTCCTCTCGCGCGTCACCGGGGAGGGCGTGAAGGGCGCCAGCTTCGACCCGGCGGCGCTCCCCCGCATCCGCGCCGTGCGCGCGATGGTGGACGGGGCGGGCGGCCGGTGCGAGCTGCAGGCGGCTGGGGGCGTCAACCGCGGCAACGTGAAGGCGCTGGTGGCCGCCGGAGCGACCGCCCTCTCCCTGGGCGCCGGGATCTACGGCGTCCCCGACATGAAGCGCGAGGTGGCCGAGGTGCGCCAGCTCGTCGCCACGGAGGTCGCATGACGCGCTGGAAGGTGCTCATCGGTTCGAAGTCGTTCGGGCAGTCGCACCCGGGTCACCTGGAGCAGCTCCGGGCTGCCGGGTGCGAGATCCTCCCCAACGAGCTCGGGCGCGCCTACCGCGCCGCCGAGCTCACCCTCGCGCTGCGGGGCGTCGATGCCATCGTCACCGGGACGGACGAGCTCACCGCCGAGGTGATCGCCTCCTCGGACGCGCTGAAGACCATCGCCAAGCACGGGGTGGGGCTCGACAACATCGACCTCCCCGCCGCGCGCGCCCGGGGCATCGTGGTGAGCGCCGCCTTCGGCGCCGTTCACGACTCGGTGGCCGACCTCACCCTGGCGCTGCTGCTCGCCGTGGCGCGCGGTCTCGTGCCGGCCGACCAGCGCACCCGCGCCGGACAGTGGAAGGGCTTCATGGGCATGGAGCTCCGGGGAAAGACGCTGGGGGTGGTGGGCCTCGGCAAGATCGGGAAGGAGGTGGCGCTGCGGGCCGCCGCCTTCGGCATGGAGCTCGTCGCCACCGACCCGTACCCCGACGAAGCCTTCGCCAGGGCCCACGCCGTCCGCTACCTGCCGCTCGCCGAGCTCCTCGCCACCGCCGACGTGGTGAGCCTCCACGCCGGCCTCTCGCAGGCGGGCCGCCCGCTCCTCGGCCGCGCCGAGCTGTCCACGATGAAGCAGGGTTCGCTGCTCGTGAACACCGGGCGAGGCCACCTCGTCGACGAGGAGGCGCTCGCCGAGGCGCTCCGCGCTGGCCCCCTCGCCGGGGCCGGACTCGACGTCTACCAGCGCGAGCCGCCAGCCGGGAGCCCGCTCCTCGAGCTCCCGAACGTGGTGCTGGCGCCGCACATGGCGGGCGACACCCGCGAGGCGCGCCGGAGAATCGGCGAGATCACCGTGGAGAACATCGTGCGGGTCATGCGCGGGGAGCCGCCGCTCGCCCCGGTGGCGTGAGGAGCCACCCCGATGCCGACGACCGACATCTGGCGCGCCGGTCCGGGCGCCGCGGCCTCGCCCCGCACCGCGCTGCGAGCAGGGCCCCTCTCCCTCGTGCTGGAGCGGGGCGAGCTCGCCTTCATCACCCTGGGCGAAGTCGAGGTGCTCCGGCGCATCTACGTCGCCATCCGCGACCGCAACTGGGGCACGGTGCCGCCCGTGCTCTCCGAGGTGCGGGAGGAGATCGGCGAGGAGTCGTTCCGGGTCTCCTTCCTCTCGGTGAACAGAGAACGCGACATCGACTTCTCCTGGAGGGCGCTCCTCACCGGCGAGCCGGACGGCACCGTCACCTTCGAGATGGACGGCGAGGCGCACACCACCTTCACGCGGAACCGCATCGGCTTCTGCGTGCTCCACCCCGACGCCGCGGCCGGGGCGCGCTGCCGGATTGTCCACCCCGACGGCACCCAGGAGGAGCCGCGCTTCCCCGAGCACATCGCGCCGCACCAGCCCTTCCGCGAGGTGCAGGCCCTCGCCCACGAGGTGGCGCCCGGGCAATGGGCCGAGCTCACCTTCGAGGGCGAGATCTTCGAGACGGAGGACCAGCGCAACTGGACCGACGCCTCCTTCAAGACCTACTGCACACCGCTCCGGCTGCCCTTCCCGGTGGAGGTCGCCGCCGGCACCCGCGTGCGCCAGAAGTTGACGTTGCGGGTGCGGAGCGAAGGCGGTGGGCGCGCCGAATCGCCGTCGGGTCGCCCTCACCCCCCTTCCCCCCTCTCCCTCCGGGAGAGGGGGGACTCCGCGGGCGAGGGGCACCACGTCCCCACCATCCTCGAGCTCCGTCTGAACGAGCCCGGCCAGCCCCTCGCCGCCATCGGCCTCGGCGTGGCGAGCCACGGTGAGCCCCTCACCGCCCGCGAGGTCGGGCTCCTGCGCGCCCTGCGCCCCTCGCACCTCCGGGTCGACCTCCAGCTCGCTGGCGCCAACTGGGAAGCGGTGCTCCACCGGGCGGCCGCGGAGGCCATCGCGCTCGGCGCGCGGCTGGAGGTGGCGCTGCACCTCTCCGGCGAGGCGAAGGGCGAGCTTCGGGAACTGGCGAATGCGCTGCCCGGCGCGGGAGCTCCCATCGCCCGCTTCCTCGTCTTCCGGCTGGGCGAGTCCTCCACCACCGAGCCGTGGGTGGCGCTCGCCCGCGAGGTGCTCGCTCCCGCAGCGCCCGGTGTCCCGCTCGCGGCCGGCACCAACGCCTACTTCACCGAGCTGAACCGCGGTCCCTCGCCCACCTTCGCCGACGCGGCCGTCTACTCGGTGAACCCACAGATCCACGCCTTCGACAATGTCTCGCTGGTGGAGACCCTGCGGATGCAGGCGCTCACCGTGGAGAACGCCCGCCGCCTGGCTGGCGGGAGGCCGGTGGTGGTGAGCCCGGTCACCCTGAAGCCGCGCTTCAACGCGGTGGCCACCGGGCCGCTCACGCCCACCCCGCCCGGCGAGCTTCCCGAACCGGTCGACCCGCGCCAGATGTCGCTCTTCGGCGCGGCCTGGACGCTGGGGAGCCTCATGAGCCTCCTCCCGAGCGGCGCCGCGAGCCTCACCTACTACGAGACCACCGGCTGGCGCGGCGTCCTGGAGAGGGAGGAGGGCTCGCCGCTCCCCGTGAAGTTCCCCTCGCTCCCCGGTGGCGCGTTCCCGCTCTACCACGCGCTCGCCGACGTGCTGGAGCTTGGCGGGGGCAGGGTGCTGGCGAGCGGGTCGCGCTCTCCCTGGCAGACCGAGGGTCTCACCCTGGAGAAGGACGGCCAGCGCCGCACCGTGCTCGCGAACCTCACGGGCGAGCCGGGCGTGGTCGTGCTGGCAGGGGCACCAGCCCGGGGCCAGCTCCACCTCCTCGACGAAACCAGCGCCGAGCGCGCCTGCCGCGAGCCGGAGCGCTTCCGGGTGGAGGAGGGCGTCCGCGTGGCTGCCGTGGAGGGCGAGCTCCGCCTCGAGCTCTTGCCGTACGCCACCGCGCGCATCGACTGGGAGTCCACATGACGGCTGGCAAGGGGAAGGGACGACCGGAGGGCCGCACGCCCTCGGGGGCACGCATCGAATGGGAGGCTCCATGACGGAGGTGGCGCAGGGCGCGAGCACGCTCGCGCGGCTCTTCTCGCTGGAGGGGAAGGCGGCGCTCCTCACCGGCGCCGGCGGAGGGATTGGCCACGCCCTCGGCCTCGCTCTCGCCGGGGCGGGGGCTGCCGTGGCCATTCACGCCAGGTCTATGGAGAAGCTCGCCGATCTCGAGCAGGCCATCGGCCGCGCCGGCGGAAAGGCGGTGAGCCTCACCGCCGAGCTCGAGGACCTCGACGAGGCGCGCGGCCTGGTGGAGCGGGCCCACGCCGCATTCGGGCGGCTCGACATCCTCGTCAACTGCGCGGCGATGAACCGGCGGAAGCCCATCGCCGAGGTGACCGAGGACGACTGGGACGCCATCATGGCGGTCGATCTCAAGAGCCTCTACTTCATGAGCCAGGCGGCGCACGCCCTCATGCGCGCCCAGGGCGGAGGCAAGATCGTCCACATCGGCTCCATCAACTCCAGCTTCGCGCTGGGGAGCGTCTCGGTCTACGGCGCGGCGAAGGGCGCGGTGGCCCAGCTCACCAAGGTGATGGCGGTGGAGTGGGCGAGGGACAACGTGCAGGTGAACTGCGTCATCCCCGGCTTCGTGGCGACGCCGCTCTCGAAGCCGCTCTGGGCCGACCCGCTCAAGGCGAAATGGCTCCGCACCCGCATCCCGGCGCGGCGCCCTGCCGAGCCCGGCGAGCTCTCCGGCGCGGTGCTCCTCCTCGCCTCGCAGGCCTCCTCCTACATCACCGGCACCACCCTGGTGGTCGACGGGGGCGTGCTGGCGGGCGGGTGGTGGGAGCCGGACGAGCCGGCGACGATAGCGTAGCACCAGGGGTGAACCATGCGGGCCGTGATCATGGATGCGCCGGGGCAGGCGAGGGTGGGCGAGTGGCAGACGCCGAGTCCGGGAGAGGGTGAGGTGCTGGTCTCGCCGCGGGCGGTGGGAGTGTGCGCGGGCGACCTCTACATCTACCTCGGCAAGAACGCCTACGTGACCTATCCCCAGGTGGCCGGCCACGAGATCGCCGGTGTGGTCGAGGCCACGGGGCCGGGCGTCACCGGCCTCGCCCCGGGCGCCCCGGTGGTGGTGGAGCCGTTCCTCGGCTGCGGCACCTGCTACCCCTGCCGCGTCGGCAAGAGCAACTGTTGCGCAAAGCTCCGCATCATCGGGGTGACCCAGCCCGGCGGCTTCGCCGAGCTCGTCACCGCACCCGCCGACCACGTCCACCGCATCCCCGCCGGCGTCTCCATGACCGCGGCGTCGTTCGTGGAGCCCATCGCCATCGGCGTGCAGGTGTGCCGCCGTGGCGCCATCGCCGAGGGCGAGCTGGTGCTGGTGCTCGGCTGCGGCCCCATCGGGCTCGCCATCATCGAGGTCGCGCGCGCCCGGGGTGCCAGGGTCCTCGCCACCGACACGCAGGCCTCGCGGCTCTCGCTGGGGGCCGAGCTCGGTGCCGAGGTCCACCTCGCCGACGAGGCGCTCCCCGGCAAGGTCATGGAGGCCACCCACGGTGAAGGCGCGCCGGTGGTGGTGGAGGCCACCGGCAGCGTGAAGGCCATGGAGCAGACGGTAGAGCTCGTCGCCTCCGGGGGCCGGGTCGTCATCGTGGGCCTGGTGAAGAAGGGGACCGAGGTCACCTTCCCCGGCCTCGACCTCACCCGCAAAGAGATGACCATCGTCGGCTCGCGCGCCTCCGTCGGCTGCTTCCCCGAGGCGCTCGAGCTCCTCGGCCGCGGCGCGGTGCACTACCCCAAGGTCGCGACCGAGCTCGACCTCTGGGACGGCCCGTCGGTCATCGCCGACCTCGCCGAGCACCCCGGGAAGATGCACAAGGCGGTGCTGGTCAGGGGTTAGGCGCAAACGGCGCCCACGAGTTGCTGCCGGGAAGCTCCGGGACCTCTACGGTCAAGGCCATCCTGAGGCAGGCTGGGTTGTCCGAAGAGGATCTCTTCCGGGTTATTGAGGCCTGACCGAGGGCTCCTGCTGAGCTCCTTGTCCCAGCGCCCGCAGAAGTCCGAGCGCAAAGGCCGGCCCGCGCGCCTCGTCCTCGTGCTTGAAGTAGCAGAGCGCCTCGCGCCACGGCTGCTCGAGGATGCGCTCCGCCCACCCGGCCAGGGCCTTCTCGTCGTAGTGCGTCCTGCGCAGCCGCAGGTAGCCCACCTCCGACGTGGCGACGATCGGGGTGGTGCCCTCGTCGGTGTCGGCGACGCAGAGCGCGGTGCCCCGGCCCGCGAGCGCGGCGTACACGTCGTCCTCGAACCACGAGGCGTGGCGAAACTCGAAGGCGGCATGCCCGCGCGGGAGCTGGAGGAGGAAGTCGGTGAGCCGCGGCAGGTCCTTCTTCTGCCCGGGCGGGAGCTGATAGAGGACGACGCCCAGTGTCGGCCCGAGCTCGGCCGCGGCCTGTCCAAAACGCGAGAGCGACTCCTCCGAGCCGCGCAGGCGCTGCACGTGGGTGATGCGTTGCGGAGCCTTGAGCGAGAACACGAAGCCATCCGGCACCTGCGCGCGCCACGAGGCGAGCGCCTCTGGCCTGGGCATGCGGTAGAAGGTGCCGTTCGCCTCCACCGTTGCAAACCGCGCGGCGTAGAAGGCGAGCATGCGCCCGGCGGGCAGACCGGGAGGATAGAACGTGCCCTTCCAGGCCGGATAGCTGAAGCCGCTCGTGCCCACCAGGACGCGCACCTTCGAGATCTATCCATCGGCCGGTGGCGGCGCCTTCGCGCCATTCAGGAGGAGCAGGCTTCGCCGCGTCGCCCCACCTCCACCTCGGCCTCGGAGAGGGCCCAGAGGACCACCTTGCCCGGGCGCGTCAGCCGGAGCTCGCCACCCGCCTCGAGGACGTGGTCGACGGGATCACGCGACTGGGTCACCACCAGCGCGCCGCCGAGGCCCCGGAGCACCACGCCGTTCCGGCCAGGCAGGAGGCGCAGGGTGTCGTCGCGCGACAGCGCCCAACGCGCCCGGGGGCCGCGGGCAATCGCCTCCTCCGCGCGCCGGGCGACCGGCGCGGTCGCCGAGCCAGCGCGCCGCACGCCTCAGCGGGCCATCTCGCGGCGCCCCCCGCCAGGGGGAAGAAGACGTTCTCGAAGAGAGCTGACATCGCGCTTCCTTTCGGCGATAGGCTTCGTGGTTCACCGCTCCGTCCGTCACGAGGGAAGCTATCGATGGCGCAGGCACCGCAGAAGGCGCAGGAGAGCGCCGCCCAGGCGCAGGAACGCGCGGGGTCGCTCGACTGGAACCACCTGCGCTTCTTCCTCGAGCTGGTGCGGACCGGCAGCCACGCCCGCGCCGCGCAGCGCCTCGGTGTCGATCGCAACACCATCGCGCGGCGGGTGGCAGCGCTGGAGAAGGAGCTCGGCATCTCCCTCTTCGAGCGCGGTCCGCAGGGCTGGTGCTGCACTGCCGCGGGCGAGGAGCTCGCCGAGCTGGCCGGCCGGGTCGAGGAGAACGTCCTCGCGCTCGCGCGCCACGCCGACGCCCAGGACCGCGCCGTCACCGGGGCCGTCCGCCTCACCACCACCAGCCACCTCGCCGTCGCGCTGGTGGTGCCGGCGCTCCCGCACCTGCGCGAGAAGCACCCCGGTATCACCCTGGAGGTCACCGCCGACCAGCGCAGCTTCGACCTCACCCGCCGTGAAGCCGATCCGGCGCTGCGCATGGGCCGCCCGCGGGATGCCGGCCTCGTCACCCGCAAGCTCTCCGACGTGGCCCACCGGCTCTACGCGGCGAAGGGCACGGCGGCGGCGGCTCGCGGCGAGGCCGACCCGGAGCGCGACGACTTCATGGGCTACGAGGAGTCGCTGGCGAGCACGCCTCAGGAGCGGTGGCTGGCGGGGTTCGGGCCGCGACGGCGGGTGGTCTTCCGCTGCAACAGCACCGCCTCGCTCGCCGCGGCCTGCAAGCTGGGGGTCGGGGTGGCGCTCCTGCCGTGCTTCCTCGCCGAGGGCGACCCGAGCCTCGTCCCCCTCGGAGGTTTCGAGCTCGGGATGGTGCACGAGCTGTGGCTCCTCGTGCATGGCGACCTGCGCCGCACCCCCGGGTGGCGGCGGTGATTGACTGGGTGGACGAGCTCGTCGCGGCGGCGAAGCCGCGGCTGGGTGGCACGGGCCGCTGACCCCGCGGCCACTCCGCGGTCGTCCTGCGCCACCGTCGGTGAGAGGGGGTTCGCCTCTCCTTGGCGCGGGCGCCCGATCTCCGCTAGGTGGCGCACCATGAGCCGCATCTACCGCACGCTTCCGCCCGAAGGGCACCCGCCTCGGCATCGCCTTCTCGGGCGGCCTCGACACCCGCTGCGCCGTCGCCTGGCTGTCGCCGGCAGCGGCCTCGAGGTCCACGCCTACACCGCCGACCTCGCGCAGCCCGACGAGAAGAACCCGCCGACATCCCGCCCATCGCGCTCGAGCACGGCGCCGAGGCGGCGCGCCTGGTCGACTGCCGCGAGGCGATGGTGCGCGAGGGCATCATCGCCATCCAGTGCGGCGCGTTCCACCTCGTCGAGCGGCGGCAAGAAGTACTTCAACACCACGCCGCTCGGCCGCGCCGTCACCACCACGGCCATCGTGCGCGCCATGCGCGAGGACGGCGTGCACGTCTTCGGCGACGGCAGCACGCACAAGGGCAACGACATCCAGCGCTTCTACCGCTACGGCATCCTCGTCCAACCCGGAGCTCACGCATCTACAAGCCGTGGCTCGATCAGGCGTTCGTCGACGCGCTTCGGCGGCCGCAAGGAGATGAGCGAGTACCTCGAGTCGCGTCGGGCTGCCCTACACGCATGGGCACCGAGAAGGCCTACAGCACCGACTCGAACGTGCTCGGCGCCACGCACGAGGCCAAGGACCTCGAGCACCTCGACAAGGGCATGCGCATCGTCGAGCCCGATCATGGGCGTCGCGCTCTGGAAGCCCGACGTCGCCGATCGCCGCCGAGGAGGTCACCGTCGACGTTCGAGCGCGGCATGCCCGGTCGCCATCAACGGCCGAGCGCTTCGGCTCGCTGTTCGAGCTGTTCCTCGAGGCGCAACCGCGATCGGCGGCCGCCACGGCCTCGGCATGAGCGACCAGATCGAGAACCGCGTCATCGACGCCAAGAGCCGCGGCATCTACGAGGCGCCCGGGCATGGCGCTGCTCCACCTCGCCTACGAGCGCCTGCTCTCGCGCGATCCACAACGAGAACACGCTCGACCTCTACTTCACGCTCGGGCCGCCGCCTCGGCCGCCTGCTCTACGAGGGCAAGTGGTTCGACCCCGAGGCGCATGCATGCTCAAGGACGGCGCTCACCCGCTGGGTCGCGCCCGCGCGTCACCGGCGACGGTCACGCTCGAGCTGCGCCGCGGCGACGACTACACCATCCTCGACACCAAGGCCGAGTACATGGCCTACGCGCCCGAGAAGCTCTCGATGGAGCGGGTCGAGGAGCCGCCGTTCACGCCCGAGGATCGCATCGGCGCGCTCGAGATGCAGAACCTCTCGGTGCAGCGACAACCGCGCGTTCCTCCTGCACCACCTCGACAGCCTGCGGGCCCTCGGCGGCAGGGGGGCACCTCGCTGCAGGCGCTGCTCGGGAAGGGCGGCGAGGAGGAGGGGTAGGGAGGGTAGGGTGCGCTCGGCTTTGCTGTCGCGCCTCTTCGGGGCGGGGCGATTCCGGCGCTTCAGCCCGCGAACCAGGCCAGCGCGGCGGCCACGAAGACGCCGGGCAGGAGGTTCCCGATGGGCAGCTTCTCGATGCCGGTGAGATCGAGGCCGATGGCTGCGATGAGGAGGCCCCCGGCGCTGGTGAGGGTCGCGAGCACCGGCAGCGACAGGTAGGGCGCCACCGCGCCCGCTGCCAGCGTGATGCCGCCCTGGTAGAGAGCGAGCGGGAGCACGGAGAGCCCCACCCCCACGCCGAGGGTGGTGGCGAGCACCACCGAGGCGATGCCGTCGAGGAGTGCCTTCACGTAGAGCACCTGCGGCTGGCCCGCCGCGTCCTGGAGGGCGCCGAGCACGGCCATGGCGCCCACGCAGTAGAGCAGGGAGGCGGTGACGAACCCCTCCACGAGGTCGTGACCGGGGTCGCGGCGCGTCGATGCACCACCTGTGGCTGCGGCTGCGGCGTCGCCCCATGCGCCTCCTCCGAGCGCTGCCGCTGAGCTCTCCGGCGGCACGGCCTGAACCGCGGCGCTCCCCGGCGCCAGCACGGGCGCCCGCTGCACCAGCCTCCGGAGCCGTTCGCCGAGGCGCCCCAGCCGCTCCTCGAGCCGCATGAGCTCGCCGGCGACGCCGCCCAGCACCAGGCCGCCGATGATGACGAGCGGGTTCGGGTGGTAGGGCAGGGGACCCGCCCAGTGCAGCTTCGCCGGGTCGAGGCGCGGGTCGAGCGCCATCTGCAGCCCCAGCCCCAGCACCGACAGTCCCACCCCGGCCATGGCCGTCTTGCGGATGCGCTCGGGGACGAAGCGCCCGAAGAGGAGCCCCACCGCCGTGCCCGCGAGGATGGCGCCCACGTTGACGATCGTCCCGATGCCTTGCATGCGCGGCAGATACCATGGGTGAGTCTCGCGCGGGCGCCGGCGCTGTCGCAGGATCGGCCGTGCTCGGCTGTGGCGCTCGCCGCGGCGCGCCCGCCTCTCGGGGATCGCCTCAGAGCGTGCTGACGCTACCTGGAATGGACTGGAGGCGCGATCGTACTCTCCGTCTGCCCCCTTCCCCTCGCCAGCCCGAGCATGCTTGCGGCGCCAGAGGGTGCTCCGCGAGACGTCGAGCGCCCGCGCGGTGGCGGCGCGGTCCCAGTGATGTGGGCGTCGAGCGCGGCCTCGATCCGCGCGCGCTCGCCGAGCGCGGACGGCCCGAGCCGCGCGTGGGGCGCGCCCGGCTGCGGCCCAGCCGCGGCCGCAGGCGCGCCACCCCGCCCCGGAAGGCTGCCTCTTCGAGCTCGCCCGCCCCGGACTCGGGGTCGGCGCAGCGGCCCCGAACCCTCCAGCACCTCGGGCGGCAGGTCCTCGGGCTGCAGCGTCTGGCCGCGGCCGACCGTGGCGGCGTACTCGATCGCGTTCTCCAGCTCGCGCACGTTGCCGGGCCAGTCGTAGCGCGAGCGAGCGCCCGGAGCGCGTCGGGCGAGACGCCGTCGACGGTCGCGCCCGGTCCGCGGCTCACCTGCGGCGAGGAAGTGCTCGCGAGCGGCGCGATGTCCTCGCGGCGCTCGCGCAGCGGCGGGAGCTCGATGCGGGAACACGCGCAGCCGGTAGTAGAGGTCCTCGCGGAAGCGCCGCTCTGCCACGGCGCGCCGCGAGATCGCGGTGGGTGGCGGCGACGATGCGGACGTCGACCGTGACGCGGCTGGTCGTCGCCGACCCGCTCGAACCTCGCGCTCCTGCAGCACGCGCAGGAGCTTCGCCTGCAGCTGCGAGCGGCAGCTCGCCGATCTCGTCGAGGAACAGCGTGCCGCCGTCGGCCGCCTCGAAGCAGCCCGCCCGGTCGCGCGACCGGCGCCGGTGAAGGCGCCGCGCACGTGGCCGAAGAGCTCGCTCTCGAGCAGGCTCGCCGGGAGCGCGGCGCAGTTGACGGCCACGAACGGGCCGCTCGCGCCGCGGCGAGCTGGCGTGGATGGCGCGCGCGACCAGCTCCTTGCCGGTGCCGCTCTCGCCGGTGACGAGCACCGCCGACTCGCTGTGCTGGAGGCTCTCCACCAGCCGGAAGACGCGCCACATGCTCTGCGAGCGCGAGATGATGCCCGCGCCGGTCAACGGCCCGTCGGCGAGCGACGTGTCCTCCTCGTCCGGGCGGAGCACCACCATGAAGGCGGCGTCGGGGTCGCACACGCCGTGCGCGTCGTGTGGAGGGGCGCCGCCGTCACGGAGAGGAGCCGTGACCGCCATTCTCGGGCGCAGGAAGGCGCGCCACCCCTCGCGCTTCTCGCCCGCGAGGAGCGCGCTGCGCATCGGGCCGTCCACGCCGAACAGCTCCGGGCCCAGCACCGCCTCGATGGGGCTGCCCTCGTTTCGCGCCGCCGCGCCGGGCCCGAGGAGTGCGTCCATCCGTCGGAGACGTGGCGGATCCGAAAGCCGCCGTCGAGTGCGATGCACACGCGCCCCAGCGACCCGAAGGCGGCGTTCACCGCGGCGAAGGCGAGCTCGTGACCGGCGGGCCCCACGGCGAGGAGTGCTCGAGGAGTCTCCTGGCCTCCTTTCCCGGAGCGAACGGCAGGACCTCGGCGGCGGGCGGCATGGCTTCAAGACTCTTCATCGAGGAAAGTATGACACATCTCGCGTCAACCTGAAACAGAGACGTCGCAACAGGAGAAACACGACCGGTGCAGTCGAGGCAAGTGCAAGGCCGGAAATCAAGGCAAACGGCTGCGCCCTCACGAGGCACGGTACGAGCAAGGGTACCGGTCAGGGTCCACCCAACACCTCCATCCCGAGGACGCGGGCGGCGGTCGGAGCGCTCCGGCTCGAACTCTTCACCTCGAAGGAACACCATGAGAAAGCTCGCCATCTCCCTCCTCGCGCTCGGTGCCCTGGTGGCGTCCCCTGCGCGCGCCACCAACGGCATGCGCATGATCGGCTTCGGCGCCCCGCAGGTCGGCGATGGGCGGCGTCAGCGCCGCCATCTCGCTCGACGCGGCCAGCGTGGTCACGAACCCGGCCGGCATGACGAGCTGGGCGGGCGGGTCGACTTCGGGCGCCTCCTACTTCAAGCCCACCGTCCGCTACCAGGCGCCGGAGATCGCCGCGGGCTCCCGCATGCCCGGGCATGGTGGTGGCCTCCACCGGCGAGACTTCGAGTCGAAGCGCGGCGCCTCGCCGGTGCCGGCCTTCGGCCTTGTCATCCCGGTCGAGCGAGAAGCTCGCCTTCGGCATCGGCGCTTACGGCACCTGCCGGCATGGGCGTCGACTACCCGCAGAACCTCTACGGCGGCATCACCTACTCCGCCTACTCCGCAGATGCGCTTCGCCCCCGGCATCGCCTACCGCGTCGACCGACCGGCTCTCGGTCGGCGTCACCGCCAACGTGATGTACTCGCAGATGGCCTTCGACGCGGCCGCGGGGATGCTGCAGGTGTCCCACCAGACCGCCTCGGCCTTCGGCGCGGGCGCCACGCTGGGCGCGCAGTTCCGCGCCGTCCCCGATGCTCGCCTTCGGCGCCGCCTACGAGACGCGCAGCTGGTTCGAGGACTTCAAGTTCAACATCCCGGCGCACCAGCCGCTCGACCCCACCACCGGCGCGCCGATGATGAATGGCGGGCAGCCGGTGATCCTCCCCGCGGGTGTCGACTACCTCTCCTTCGACCAGCCCCAAAGCGCCACCGTGGGCGTGGCGGTGAAGCCGCTCCCCATCCTCAGCCTCGCCGGTGACGTGCAGTGCATCCGCTGGAGCGAGACGAACGGCAAGAACCTGCCGGCCTACAGCTCCGACATCCGGACCACCGGCGCCATGCCCTGGAACTTGAACTGGAGCGACCAGTGGGTCTTCAAGGTCGGGCGCCCAGCTCCAGGCGACGCCGGTGGTGGCCGTCCGGGCCGGCTACAACTACGGCAAGAGCCCGCTCGCTTCGAGCCGCGCCTTCGAGAACATCGCCTTCCCCGCCATCGCCGAGCACCACTTCACGGCGGGTGTCGGCTTGCAGGTCACCCAGCGCTTCGCCGTGAACCTCGCCGGCATGTACTCGCCGGAGGCGAAGCTCGCCGGCGGCAATCCGATGGAGCAGTTCATCGCCTCCTACGAGACCACCATGTCGCAGTACGCGCTCGACGCGGCCATCGCCTACACGTTCTGAGGGAAGGATGAAGCAGAGCCAAACGAAGGGCCTCTCGCGCCGGGGATTCCTGGGGGTTACCGCCTCCGCGGCCGCCGCCGGAGCGCTCGCCGCGCCGCGTCCGGCGCGCGCCTTCGGCCTCACCCGCGACCTCGGCGACCTGCCGCCCGAGCGCCAGGTCCCCACGTTCTGCGAGATGTGCTTCTGGAACTGCGGCGCGGTCGCCCGCGTCCGCAAGAACCGCGTCCTCTCCCTGCGCGGCCACCCCGGCTACCCCACCGCGCGCGGGAAGCTCTGCGGCCGGGGCAACGCGGGCGCGGCCACCATCCGTCGACGACGATCGGCTCCAGCTACCCGCTGATCCGGACCGGCAAGCGCGGGGAGGGGAAGTTCCGGCGCGCCGGCTGGAAGGAGGCCTACGCGCGCATCGCCGCGGGCTTCGAGCGCATCAAGAAGGAGCACGGCGCGCGAGGCGCTGGCGCTCTTCTACCACGGCACGGGCGGGCCGCTCCTGCGCACCGCCATGGTGGCCTACGGCACGCCCAACTACGCCGCGCCCTCGTACGCGCAGTGCAAGGGGGCGCGCAACGTCGGCTACGCGCTCACCTTCGGCGAGAAGATCGCCTCGCCCGAGCCGCATCGACCTCGACGAACGCGCTGCATGGTCTTCTTCGGGTCGCACCTCGGCGAGAACGCGCACAACAGCCAGATGCAGGATTCGTGCGGGCGCGGGCGCGCGGCGCGAGCCTCGTCGTGCTCGACCCGCGCTTCTCCACGGTCGCGCAGAAGGCCGACGTGTGGCTGCCCGTGAGGCCCGGCTCCGACCTGGCCGTCATCCTCGCCTGGCTCCACCTCCTCGTCGCGGAGGGCGCCTACGACCGGCGTTCGTCGCGGAGCGCACCGTCGGCTTCGACGCGCTCCGCGCCCACGTCGCGCCGCTTCACGCCCGAGTGGGCGGCCGCGCAGGCCGGCGTGCCGGCCGAGCAGATCGTCGCGGCCTACCGCCTCATGGTGAAGGCCGATGCCGGCCGTGGTGATCGCACCCCGGGCGCCACACCGCCTGGTACGGCGAGGCGGACACGCAGCGGGCCCGCGGCCAGGCCATCCTCACGGCGCTCCTCGGCGCCTGGTGGAGGCCGGGCGGCATCTACCGCGCCGAGCGCGGGCACGCCGCCGACTACCCCACCCCCGACTTCCCCGACCTGCCCCCGGACGTCGACCAGGCCGCCGGACGCTTCCCGTTCGCGCACGAGGTCACGACCAACGGCCTCCGCGAGGCCACGCTCACCGGCAAGCCCTACCCGATGAAGGGCTGGTTCGTGCACGGCACGAACCTCATCCAGTCGATGCCGAACCCGAGGGAGACGATCGAGCGCCATCGAGAAGCTCGACCTCCTCGCCGTGTGCGACGTCCTCCCCACCGAGATCACGCAGTGGGCCGACGTCCTGCTCCCGGAGGACACCTACCTCGAGCGCTACGACGACCTTCTCGCTCGGGGCCGGGCAAGCAGCCCTTCGTCGGCCTGCGCCAGCCGGTGGTGCAGTCGCCGTACGACACGCGGCCCGCCTGGCGGATCGCGAAGGAGCTGGCCGAGGCGCTGGGCGTGGGCGACTTCTTCGCCTTCGCGACCTTCGAGGAGTACCTCGAGACGCGCCTCGCCGGGCTCGGGGACGACGCTCGGCAGAGCTCAGGGCGACGGCATCTTCGCGCAGCAGCGGAAGACGCCGCTCTACCTCGCCGACGGCGAGCCGTACGAGTTCCACACGCCGTCGAAGAAGGTCGAGCTCTTCTCGCAGCAGACTGGCGGAGCCGGGCTTTGATCCGCTGCCGGTGTATCGACCGCAGCCCGAGCCGCCGCCGGGCCGCTTTCGCCTCCTCTATGGCCGGAGCCCCCTGCACACCTTCGGGCGCACGCAGAACAACCCCATCCTCCACGACCTCGAGCCCGACAACACCCTGTGGATGAGCCCTCCGGCCGCCGGCGCGCTGGGCTCGCCGACGGCGAGCCGGTGCTGGTCGCGAACGACCGCGGCGAGCGACGACCGGCCCGCTGCCCGCTCAATGTGACCGAGCGCATGCCGGACGCGGCCGTCTACATGGTCCACGGCTTCGGGCACCGCTCGCCCGGCCTCTCGCGGGCCGACGGGGTGGGCGGCGACGACGGGGCCGTCATCGACGACTACGCCGCCGATCCGATCAGCGGCTCGAACGGCATGCGCACCGCAGTTCGTCGACGGTTCAGCGCGGCCGTCGAGGCGGGGAAGGTGGCCTGACATGCGCCTCGCGATGAGCATCGACCTCGACCTGTGCGTCGGCTGCAAGGCCTGCGTTCGGCCTGCAAGGAGCAGTGGGACAGCGGGCCCGGCGCGGCGCGCGACTGGGTGCACACGCATCGAGACGGGGAAGCGCGGCGAGGACCTGGCGCGTCACCTTCTACCCGGGCCTCTGCATGCAGTGCGAGGCGCACCCCTGCACCGCCGACTGTCCCACCGGCGCCACCTACGCCGACCCGACGACCGGCGTCGTGATGGTGGACGGGCGAACGTCTGCATCGGCTGCGGCAACTGCGTCTCGATGCTGTCCCTACGGCGCGCGCCCGTGGACCCGGCGAAGAAGATCGTGGAGAAGTGCAACCTCTGCGCGCCGCTCGTGGCGCGCGGCGAGCTGCCGGCCTGCGTCGCCACCTGCCCGGCCGAATGCCGCATCTTCGGAGATCTCGACGACCCCGCAGCGGCCGCTGGTCGCGGCAGATCGCCGCGCGCGAGGGCGAAGCCGCTCGCGACGGCCGAGGTCGACATCGGCGCCGAAGACGGCTCTACGCGGGCGAAGCCCACCGCGAGCGTATCGCCCGCGCCGGCGCCGTGAAGCAGCCGCGGAGCACGAGCTGGCTCACGGCGACCTGGGCGGGTGACCCTGCCGCTGTCGCGCGGAGCGTCGTCCCGGCGGTCGGGCTCGCCGTCGTGGCCGGCGGGCGCTGGTGAACTCTGGTGGCGCGCGCGATCGAGTGAAGCGCGAGGCCGAGGCGGACGGCATCGGCCGAGGCGGCCGGGCGGGCAGGACTGATCCGCGCCCCGGCCCCGTTCCCGGGCCTGGATGCGCTCGCCGCCGATGCTCCCCCGCCATCGCTTCGGCGTCCGCTTCCTCCACTGGTTCAACGCCCTCCTGGCTGCTCCTCCTCGCGACCGGCACCGCGCTCCTGTCGGCGGCGCACTTCGCCCTCTTCGGCACGCGCCCTCCCGCGCTGGCTCGCCGGGCTCTTGGGCGGGACCGCGAACGCTCCTCCGGCTTCCACGTGCTGTGGGGGCTCCTCTGGGCGGCCGTGATCGTGCCGCTGTTCCTCCTCTTCAAGCGCGGGCCGCGCGAGGTGCTGGCGGAGGTGCGGATCACGCCGCGACGACCTCGCCTGGCTCTTCGCCAAGCCGCTTCGCGATGGTCGGCCTCCGCAAGCAGCCCCTGCCGCCGCAGGACAAGTACAACGCCGGCCAGAAGCTCTTTGCGCTCTCGTCCTCGTCGCGACGAGCGTCATCATCGCGAGCGGGCTCGTCATGACGTTCCACCTCGGGCCGGCCGGCGTGGTGGCGGGGGCGATCCTGGCCCACAAGCTCGCCATCGCGCTCGTGCTGCTCGGCGTCGCCGTGCACCTCACGATGGCGCCGTCATCGCCGAGGAGCGCCCGGCGCTGCGCTCCATGATCACCGGCGACATCGACTACGCAGCACGCGGAGCACCACAGCCCGAAGTGGGTGGGGCGAGGCGGGCCACGGCCACTCGGCCAGGCCTCGGCGAGCCGCAATCCAAGGAGGAGAACAAATGAACGAACCACGAACACTCTGGAACCCCTACGCTGGCCGGGTTCGCCCTCGGGCTCGTGCTGCTCGCGAGCTTCGTCCTCACCGGCCGCGGCCTGGGCGCGAGCGGCACCTTCAAGCACGTGCAGGCGGTGGTCCTGCACGTCGTCAATCCGACCTGGGCCGAGGAGAACGGCAACATCGGGGGCTTCTTCGCCGACCCCGGGCGCAGCTCGCCGCTCGACGCCTGGATCGTCTGGCTCTCGCTCGGGCTCGGCGGTGGGCGGCGCGGTCGTCGGTCTTCACCGCGCGTCGCTTCAGGGTCGGAGACGGTCCGCGGGCCGCGCGCGCGCGGTCGAGAACCGCTGGGTGCTCGCCGTGCGCGGGCGGCATGCTCGCCGGCTTCGCGGCGCCAGCTCGCGCGCGGCTGCACCAGCGGCCAGGCGCTCACCGGCGGCGCGCAGCTCGCGCTGGGGAGCTGGGTCTTCATGTTCTCGGTCTTCGGCGGCGCCTACGGGCTCGCGTGGTTCGTTCGCAAGCAGTGGATTTGAGGATGCGCACATGGAAGGACCTCTCGGCAGGTCGTCTGCCAGTCTCAGCCACGCCGCTCGAGATGATGATCGCGGTCCTGGTGGGCTTCGGGTTCGGCTTCGTGCTCGAGCGCGCCGGCTTCGGCCGCGCCGACAGCCTCGCGGCTATCTTCTACGGCCGCGACTTCCGCGTGCTCCGCGTCATGTTCTCGGCCATCGTCACCGCCATGGTCGGCCTCTACTTCCTCGATCTCGCCGGCGTCGCTGCCGCTCGCCAGCATCGGGGTCCTCGACACCTACCTCGTGGCCGCAGCTCGTGGGCGGGCTCCTGCTCGGCGCCGGCTTCATCGTCGGCGGCTACTGCCCCGGGACCTCGATCGTGGCGCTCGTGAGCGGGGAAGATCGACGCGCTGCTTTCATCGTCGGGCTCGTCGCCGGCTCGGCGCTCTTCACGCTCTCGGCTTCGACTCGTTCGCGCCGCTGCCGAACTCGGGGGCGAAGGGGCGCTTCCTCCTTGCACGAGCTCTTCCACGTCCCCTCGGGCGTGATGGTCTTCGCCGTCTCGCTCTTCGCCGTGGGCGCGTTCTGGGTGGTGGGGAAGATCGAGCAGGCGGTGCTGGCGCGGGCGGCGGCCGCTCGGCGCCCGTTGCCCGTGCGCTCGCGTGAACGGAGCCCGGGCGGCCGCCTCGGCGCGGCCTCGCCCGCGGGGAGCGAGTCATGAAGATGGACAGCAAGGTGGCGGCCGGCCTGCTGGTGGGGCTCGGCGCCCTGGTGATGGCGGAGAGCCTCGCCACCGGCCGACTCGGCCAAGGCCGACATCCCGCCCGACCTCTCACCGCCCATCACCACCGCCGCCCTCGACGTCTGGAAGGCCGCCGCGCTCCTGGTGAAGGAGCCGGCCACCGCCGTGGTGGACCTCCGGCCGGCCGATGCCTTCGCGCGCTACCACCTGCCGTCGGCGGTGAGCATGCCGGGTGCCGACGCCGCCGCGGTGAGGAAGCGCTTCGGCGCGGCACCGGCCGCCGTGCTCTACGCCGGAAAGGACGACGTGGCGCAGCAGGTGGTGGCCGAGCTGCGGAAGGGGGAGGCCGGAGCGGCGGGCAAGTACTGGTACCTCGCCGACGGGGCTCGCGCCTGGTACCTCGCCTTACAGCTCCCGGTGCCGCTCTTCGCCGAGGCCTCGCCTCCCAGCGAGCACGAGCAGGCCATCCAGGCGGTTCACGGCTTCTTCTCCGGCGCGAGCCCGGCTGCGGCGCCAGAGCGCGCTCGGCGCGCTCCAGACCCTGGTGAAGCTCAACTACCAGCCGACGCTGCTCGGAGCCGGGAAGAAGGTGGCCACCTCGGGGGGCGCGAAGAAGATCAGCGGTGGATGCGGGTGACCGCGCCCTCACCCCCCGGGCACCTCTCCCTCCGGGAGAGGGGGGAATCAACCCTTCACGAAGTAGCGGTAGGCGAGGTAGAGGAGCGCGATCAACACGTAGATGCGCAGCAGCGTCATGGCGAGCTTCCTGGGGGGTCTCTGCGCTGGAGGTGGCAAGGCGGCTCCTCGGGTGAGGCCCGAGCTTACCGCGCCCGCGTCGCGGTGCGGTCGGCCGAAGCGGCGAGCGCGCCAGCTCCCTGGGCTCGGACCTTCACCCACGGAACTCGGCCTCCTGCCAGGCTGCCGGACTTCCTGCTACGCTCCCGGGATGACGCACGGAGCTCTGGCCTTCCGCCCGCATTCGCTCGCCGCGGCCACCCTGGCTTCCGTGCTGGCCCTGGCCTGCAGCCGCGGCGAGTCGAGGGGCGCGAGCACGGCGCAGACCTATGAGGTGCGCGGCGAGGTGATGCGCCTCGCGGACCCGCGGCACCCGGACGATGGCGTGCAGGTCCGCCACGAGCCGCTCCCCGACTTCAAGGATGCCTCGGGAGCGACGGTGGGCATGAGCGCGATGGTGATGCCCTTCCAGATCCCACCGAAGGTGATTCCCCCGGGCCTCGAGGTGGGCGACAAGCTCAGGCTCCGCTTCACCATCGACTGGAAGCGCGGCACCTTCCACGTGGTGGAAGCGGAGAGGCTGCCGCCGCGCACGGTCCTCGACTTCGGGACGGCGGCCGCTGCGCCCTGAGGAGTCGCAGCCCGCAGACCCGGCGCGGATGTCCGGCGCGACGCGGATGGTATGGATGGGGCGCGAGACGCGAACACCCCTCCGGCCCGCCCCCCGCTCGAGGAGGGCGAACGGAAGGGGCGTATGCGACCCCCGCGTGAAGACGCCCCCTACGGCTTGCTGCCCATCCCCTCCTCGGTGGTCTCGCCGCTCACCCTCGCCTGGAGGGTGCGGTCGGCGTCCTCCCAGCGGGTGCGGGCGGTGGCGGCCTCGGCCTGGCTCTCGTGCGCGTTCTTCACCGCCTCGTCGTGCGCGCGCTGCGCCTCGTTCACCCGCGCCTGGAAGGCTGCCGTGTCGTACTTGGTGCCGGCCGCGACGTTGGCCTGGCGCAGTGCCTGAACCTTGGCGAGCTCGAGCTTGGCGTTCGCGAGGTCGACCTTCTTGTCCGCCGCCTGGAGCGAGCTCTTGCGCGCTCCCACCAGCTTGTCGGCGAACTCCTTGCGGGCATCGGCCGCCTGCTGGTGGAGCGTGGCCTGCTCCTCCAGGGTACGCGCCTGACGCATCGCGCCCGCCTCGCGGTTGTCATCGGCGATCGCGCGCTGCGCCTTGGCCTGCTCCGCGGCGGCCTGGGCGGCGGCCGTGTCGGCCTTGGCGAGGCCCACCTCGTGGTTCGCCCGCTCCAGGGCCAGCTCGGCGCGGTTGCGCTCGTCCTTCGCCTTCGTGGCGAAGTCACGCGCCTCGTCGAGCGGTCCCATCTCGTCGGCCGCGAGCCGCCCCACGTCGGCATCCGAGACCTTGTTCGCCTGTCCTCCGGAGCTCGCGCAGGCCCCTATCCCGACGAGCGCGAGCGCCCACACCATTCTCTTGATTTGCATTGGAAGTCCCTTCCTCCACGACAAGCTAGGTCGTCCTCTGCAAGCTAGGTCGTACTCTGCGAAGGGGAAGGCTCAATGAGGGGCGGGGCGGGCGAGCGCTCGAAGCCCCAGCTCTCCAGCGGGGGTCTCGCCCTGCCACGCCCGCAGCGGTAAAGACTCGACAGGCGGAACGAGGGGACGCAAGGGACGTCCTGAAAACGCCCTTCAGGGCGCCGAATCGTCCTCGTCCTCCTGGGGTGTCGCCTTCCGCTGCCCACCCCGCAGACCCGCCGCCTCGAGGGCGCGCGCGACCCCGCGGGGGCGCCGCTCGTCGGCCAGGGCGTCCCTGGGAGGCTGCACGCTGGCGATGCCGCGGCCGACCGCGGTCGCCCGTGCCGAGAGCGCCACCTCCAGCCGGAGGAGAGGGTCGGCGCCGGAGGTGAAGGCGCCGCGCAGGGTGACCGACAGGGGTAACCCGGTAGCGGGGTCGAGGAGCAGCTCGCCGGTGAGCGCGGTGGGCGTGCGCTTCGCCAGGAAATCGAGCCGGCGCTGTGTCGCGGCGTCTGGCGCGGCGTCCGGCGCGGTGGCCGGCCCGGGGCGGACCTCGGCGCTCGGGCCGGCCGGCAAGGCAGCGCTCGCGCTGCCCGCGGCCAGTTCACCGAGCGAGAGGCGGTAGCGGCGTGCGGAGCGCCCCAGCGCCTCGCCCGAGCCGCCCTCGTCGAGCCGCAGGGCCGGCTGGAAGAGCGCCAGGAGGTCGGAGGCCATGCGGAAGCTCTGGTCGCGCTGGCGCCGCGCCTCCTCGCCGCGGTCGCTCTCGCGCGCCCTCATCGGGCCCCACCTCCCACCCGCAAAGGTCTTCCCCCCGGTGAAGACGACCCGGCGTCCGCTGCCGGAGCCCTTCTCGCCGTTGGTGTCGAGGGTCGACTCCACGTCGAAGTCACCGGAGGGGAGCTGGGTGAGCCGGTGGTGCTCGCGCGTCTGCAGGGTGCCGGAGCCCTCCCGCACTGCCGACCACTCCACCTCGGCCTCCCAGGTGAACGGCCCCGCCCTCGCGGCCACCTCCCCGGCATCGAGATGGAGCGCCTCCAGCGGGCGCGCCAGAATCGATGGCCGGGAGCGCCGCGCTGGCCGGAGCGGCCGGCTCGAAGATGCGCCGCCTGGCTTCGTCCTCTCCGCCGCGGGAACAGCCGGGGAGCGCCAGGGCCGCGGTCAGGGCGAGGGCGAGGGAGCGGGTGGGGGACATCCGCCACGAGGGTAAGCGATCGGGCGAAAAGAATCTCGAATCCCTCCCGACAACCGCCGGGGCGGGGCGGCACGCCCCGCGGTCGAGTCAAGACGAGGCGCGAGCCGGCTGGAGCGACTTCCCCTCGGCCCACAGCACGCGCTCGCACCGGACGAGGAGCTCCTCCAGCCCGGCGCCGGTCGCCGCCGAGACGGCGATGCCGTCGGCCTGGTGCGCCAGCCCCTCGGCCTGCCCCTCGGGGAGCGCGTCGGACTTGTTGAACACGAGGAGCCGCGCCTTCTCCTCGAGCCCGAGGTCGCGGAGGATGACCTCCACCGCGCGGATCTGTGCCTCGTGGCGAGGGTCGGAGGCGTCGATCACGTGCAGCAGGAGGTCGGCGTCGGAGAGCTCCTCCAGGGTGGCACGGAAGGCGTTCACCAGGTCCGGGGGCAGGTCGCGAATGAAGCCCACCGTGTCGGTGATGATCACCTCCCGGTCGCGGGGGAAGCGCAGCCTGCGGCTGGTCGGGTCGAGGGTGGCGAAGAGCACGTTCTCGGCCACCACCGACGACCCGGTGAGCGCGTTCATCAGCGTCGACTTTCCAGCGTTGGTGTAGCCCACGATGGAGAGCACCGGCAGGCCGCGAGAGATGCGGCCCCGGCGGCGCACCTGCCGCTGGCCGGAGAGCGCCTCGATGCGGCGCTCGAGGGCGGTGATCCGGTCGCGCACCCGCCGCCGGTCGATCTCCAGCTTGGTCTCGCCGGGCCCCCGGCCGCCGATGCCGCCGGCGAGGCGCGAGAGCGAGTCGTCGCGGCCCACCAGCCTCGGATAGAGGTACTGGAGCTGCGCCAGCTCCACCTGCAGCTTGCCATCGGCCGACTGGGCTCGCTGGGCGAAGATGTCGAGGATGAGCTGGGTGCGGTCGAGGATCTTGAGGCTGGTGGCCTCGGCGATGTGGATGGCCTGGGAGGGCGAGAGGTTGGCGTCGAAGATGATCATGTCGGCCATGCGCTGCATGGAGCGGAGCACGATCTCCTCGAGCTTGCCCTTGCCGATGAGGAAGCGCGGATCGGGGTCCCGCCGGAGCTGGAGCATGGACTCCACCACCGCCACCCCCGCCGTGCGCGCCAGCTCCCGCAGCTCGGCGAGCGAGGACTCGGCCTCCGCCCGCCCGCGCCCCTTGCCGCCGCCCACGCCCACCAGCAGCGCGCGCTCGCGCCCGCCGGTGCGGCGCAGCGACGAGGCGCGCGACAGCTCCTCCTCCAGGGCCAGGGCGCCGCTCGCCGCGCCATAGGAGAGCTCGTGCACCGAGGGTGCGGTCTCGTCCTTCCACAGCGCGCCCTCCGCGTTCTCCGGCAGGAGGTGGGCGTGGTGCACGCGCCCCGGGAGCCCGTCCGGCAGGACCTCCAGCGCGGCCACCAGGTCGAGGCGCAGGAGCGCGAGGTCGGTGTGGTCGTCGCGCGTGAGCGGCTCGCCGTCGAGGTGGGTGTGGACGAGCCGCAGGCCGCGCAGGCGGTGCGAGGCGGCGCGCGCGCGGCCCACGTCGGGCAGCTCCAGCTTCCGCGCGTCGCCCACCATCACCGCCTGGACCGTGCCCTTGCGGTCGAGAAGGACGCCCACCTGGCGGCCGGTCTCGCGCGAGATCGCGGTGAGGTGGCGGGCGAGCTCGGGCGAGACCACCTCCTCCGCGTCGACCCGCCGCCGGTAGGTGCGCCGGAGCGCGTGGAGCTGGGAGGGCTTGAGACCGAGGGTGTGGCCGTGGACTTCTTCCATGTGGGGTCGTGGTCCTCCCGGTCAGGGCTCACGCCGGGGAACGGCGAGGCGCTCGCGCCGCCGGTTCGGCCGCGCGGGTCGCCTCGCATCGCGCGCGAGCATTGGAAAGGGGACGGAATGGGCCGGGATGCGGCTCACCGGCGGTCGGCCGACACCGCGAGGGTGGGGCCGAGGCGCCCGTTCCCCTCGTCGAGGAAGCGGCAGCGCAGCTCGGGAGAGAAGGCCGCCGCGCAGGAGCGGGCGGTCCCTCCGAGCATCCGGCGGCTCGCGGCCACCAGATCGTACGCGGCGTCGCGCAGCGGCCTAGGGACGACGCGCAGCACGGCCGCCCAGCGCACGAAGCCACGCAACCGCTGCATGATGCGGAGCGCGGCATCGGAGCGGACGTAGGCGCGACCGTCGGCGAGCAGCACCACCGTCTGATCCTGGGCACGCGAGAGCCCGTGGGCGGCGAGCAGCCTCCGCCCCAGCTCCGAGGCCTGGTTGGCGAAGCGGAACCGGCCTTCGGAGTCGTGTTGGATCACGATCCGGATGGCGGCCTGGCAGAGTCCGCAGTCGCAGTCGTACAGGACGATCTCCACGCCCCACCCATAACCCTTTTCGCGCCGCGGCGCAGGAGGCGAGGAAGCGGCCTTGGCGGGCACGGGCGACCCCGGCGGGACGGGAGGCCGGCCACGTCGTAGGATGTCGCCCGCCATGGTGCGCGCCGACCTCAGCCGGGTGAAGAGCCTCGTCGTCAAGGTGGGCACCGGTACGCTCGCCGACCGCTCCGGCTGCTTCGACCGCGAGAACTGCGAGCGCCTCGCGGCGGAGCTCGCCGAGGCCGGCCGCGGGCGGAGGCTCGTCCTCGTCACCTCCGGGTCCATCACCCTGGGCGCGCAGCGCCTGGGGCTGGTCCGCTCGCGGGCGAGGCCGTGGGACATGGCCACCAAGCAGGCGTGCGCCGCGGTGGGCCAACCAGACCTCGTGGCCGCGTGGGGCGCCGCGCTCGCGCCGCACCACCTCCCGGCCGCCCAGGTGCTCCTCACCGCTGAAGACCTGGCGAGCCGCAAGCGCTTCCTCAACGCCCGGCGCACCTTCTCGCGGCTGCACGACCTCGGGGTTCTCGCCGTGGTGAACGAGAACGACACCGTGGCGGTGGAGGAGATCAAGGTCGGCGACAACGACAGCCTGGCGGCGCTGGTCGCCACCTGCGTCGAGGCCGAGCTCCTCGTCCTGCTCACCGACGTGGAGGGGCTCTACGACCGCGACCCCGCCGCGGCCGGGGCGAGGCTCTTGGGCGAGGTGCCGCGCGTCACCGCCGAGGTGGAGCGGCTGGCCGGGGGAGCCGGCAGTGAGCGGAGCGTGGGGGGCATGGTGACGAAGCTGCGCGCGGCGAAGCGCCTCGCCGCCCAGGGCGCGGCGACGGCCCTCGTCTCCGGCCGGCGGCCCGGCGCCCTGCGCGACCTCCTCGCCGGCGCGCCGGTGGGCACCTTCTTCCCCCGCAGCTGGAGCGGCTCAGCGGAAGAAAGAGCTGGCTCTCCGCCGCGGCCCGCGGGCGGGGGACCATCCTGGTCGACGCGGGGGCGGGGAAGGCGCTGCGCGAGGGTGGGCGCAGCCTGCTCGCCTCCGGGGTCCGCGCGGTGGAGGGGCAGTTCGGGGTGGGCGACCCGGTGGACATCGCAGTGGAGGCGCGGCGGCCCTTCGCGCGCGGCCTCGCCGGTTACGGGGCCGACGAGGTGCGCCGCATCGCGGGCCTCAAGTCGAGCGAGATCGAGCGGGCGCTCGGCTATAAGTACCTCGACGAGGTGGTGCACCGGAACGACCTCGTGCTGCTCGCGGAGTGAAGCCGCTGCGGTGGAGACGGGAGTGACCCCGCGGCCCGGCCCTCCGGCAACGGTGCGGGAGCCGGTGGCGGCGAAGCGAATTCACGGGAGGTGACGGTTGGCTCGACGAGGCGGGATGGCGCAGGGGGTCGCGGCGGTGGAGTCGCTGCCGGAGGCGATGCGCGCCCTCGCCGTGGAGGCGCGCGACGCTTCCCGGGTGCTCTCTCGCGCGCCCACCTCGCAGAAGGACGAGGCGCTCCACGCCGCGGCCGAGGCGGTGGGCCGGCGCGCGCGCAAGATCCTCGCCGCGAACCGCGCCGACCTGGCGGCGGCGAGGCAGGCCGGACAGGGCGCCGCCTTCCTCGATCGGCTGGCGCTCGACCAGGGCCGCCTCCAGGGCATCGCCCGCGCCCTGCGCGAGGTGGCCGCGCTGCCGGATCCGGTGGGCGAGGTGACGGCGAGCTGGCGGAGGCCCAACGCGCTCTCCGTGAAGAAGGTGCGCATCCCGCTGGGCGTGGTGCTCATGGTGTACGAGGCGAGGCCCAACGTCACGGTGGAGGCCGCCGCGCTCTGCGTGAAGAGCGGCAACGCGGCCCTCCTCCGGCCCGGCTCCGACGCCCTGCGATCGTCGCTGGCGCTCGCCGAGGCGTTCGCGGACGGGCTCGCCGCGGCGGGGCTCCCTCGCGCCTCGGCGCAGGTGGTGCCCACCCGCGATCGCGAGGCCACCTTCGCGCTCCTCCAGCTCGACGACCTCATCGACCTCGCCATCCCGCGGGGAGGGCCCGGCCTCATCCGCGCGGTGGCCGAGCGCTCGCGTGTGCCGGTGGTGAAGCACTACCAGGGTGTCTGCCACCTCTTCCTCGATGCCAGCGCCCCTGCGGAGGGGGCGGTGGCGCTCGCGGTGGACGGCAAGGTGCGCCGTCCCGGCGTGTGCAACGCGCTCGAGTGCCTGCTCGTCCACCGCGCCGCGGCCGCGCAGCTGCTGCCTGCGGTGGGGCGCGCGCTGGCCGGCGAGGGCGTCGAGCTCCGCTGCGACCCCACCGCCCTGGGCCTCCTGCGCCGCGCCGGGGTGGCGGCGGTGGCGGCCGCCCCGGAGGACTTCGGCAAGGAGTTCCTGGCGCTCACGCTGGCGGTGCGGGTGGTGGCCGACCTCGACGGTGCGCTCGACCACATCGCCCGCTACGGCTCCCTCCACACCGAGGCCATCCTCACCCGCGACCTCGCGGCCGCCCGCCGCTTCGAGCGCGAGGTCACGGCGAGCGCGGTGATGGTGAACGCCTCCACCCGCTTCAACGACGGTGGCGAGCTGGGCCTCGGGGCCGAGATCGGCATCTCCACCACCAAGCTCCACGCCTTCGGACCCATGGGCCTCGCCGAGCTCACCACGCAGAAGTACGTGGTGGAGGGGACCGGCCAGGTGAGGGGATGAGTCCTTCGAATGGCGGAGCATCACCCGCAGGACCGCGAGGCACGATGAAGAAGACCGCAGCGAAGAAGAGCACGGGCCCGGCGCGCCGGGCGCGCCCGGGACCGAAGAAGAGCGGCGCTCCGAAGTTCTCGTCCGGACCGCGCAAGGCGCCGCCCGCGAGAAGGGCCGCGCCGTCGCGGAACGCTCCCGCCGTGAAGTCCGCGCCGCCGCGGCGCAGCGAGGTCTCGCGCGAGGCGCCGAGGAAGAAGGGCGGGCCGCTCCGCAGCCACAAGCCGGGCAAGAACCAGGTGGCGCGCCCGCGGGTGTCCGCCGTGCCCGCGCCAGCTGCCGCAGAGCAGCCCGACGCCTCCCGGCCCCGCGCACTCGCCATCGCCCGGGCCGGCCTCGACAAGAAGGCGGAGGACGTGCTGGTGCTCGACGTGCGCGGCCTCACCTCCTACGCCGACTACTTCGTGCTCATGACCGCCGACTCCGAGCGGCAGGCCGGGGCCGTCGCCGACGCCGTCCACGAGCGGCTCAAGTCCGAGGGGACGAGCCCAGTCGGCACCGAGGGGTACGGGACGGGGCGCTCGATCCTGGTCGACTACGGCGACGTGGTGGCCCACGTGCTCTCCCGCGAGGCCCGGTCATTCTACGACCTGGAGGGCCTCTGGGCCGATGCACCCCGCCTCCCGGTGGACGACGCCCCGCCCGCCTGACGCGGTGCAGCACGGGGCGCCAGGCCCTGGGGACGGCGCAAAGTCGCACCCCCCTTGCGGCGCGCCCTCCTTTGGCCTTTCATGCAGCCGATTCTGAACGAGCCTCGCTTGCAATCTCGACCCAGCGCAAGGGCGGTCCGTCGATCGCACGCAGCCAGCAGCAGCTGTCGTCCGCCCCCGTGTTCGCCGCGCCCGCGGTCCGGATGCGCGGGTGGGCGGCGAGCGCACACCTTGCACCCCGAGGAGAGAGCATGTCGAAGCGGAGCATGATCACGATGGACGGCAACGAGGCGGTGGCGTCGGTCGCGCACCGCACCAACGAGGTCATCGCCATCTACCCGATCACCCCCTCGTCGATCATGGGCGAGTTGGCCGACGAGTGGTCGGCCAAGGGCAAGAAGAACATCTGGGGCACCATCCCCTCCGTCGCCGAGATGCAGTCCGAGGGCGGCGCCGCCGGCGCCGTGCACGGCGCGCTGCAGGCGGGCGCCCTGACCACGACCTTCACCGCGTCAGCCAGGGCCTGCTGCTGATGATCCCCAACATGTTCAAGATCGCCGGCGAGCTGACCCCGTTCGTGCTTCCACGTCTCGGCGCGCGCCATCGCCACCCACGCGCTCTCCATCTTCGGCGACCACTCCGACGTCATGGCCTGCCGCACCACCGGCTTGGCCATGCTCTGCTCCAACAACGTCCAGGAGGCCATGACTTCGCCCTGATCGCCCAGGCGGCCACCCTGCCGCTCCCGGGTGCCCTTCCTGCACTTCTTCGACGGCTTCCGCACCTCGCACGAGGTCGCCGAAGGTCGAGGAGCTCGACCGACGACGACCTGCGCGCCATGATCGACCGACGACCTGGTCGCGGCGCACCGCGCCGCGCGCCCTCACGCCCGACCACCCGGTGCTGCGCGGCACCGCCCAGAACCCCGACGTCTTCTTCCAGGGGCGCGAGACGTGCAACCGCTTCTACACCGCCTGCCCGGACATCGTGCAGGAGGAGATGGACAACTTCGCCAAGCTCACCGGCCGCCAGTACAACCTCGTCGACTACGTCGGCGCACCCGAGGCCGAGCGGGTCATCGTCATCATGGGCTCCGGCGCCGAGACGGCCCACGAGACGGTGGAGAAGCTCTGACCGCCGCCGGCGAGAAGGTGGGCGTCCTCAAGGTCCGCCTCTACCGGCCCTTCCCGCTCGACGAGCTTCATGGCCGCGCTGCCGGCACCACCGTCAAGAGATCGCGGTGCTCGACCGCACCAAGGAGCCGGGCGCCCTCGGCGAGCCGCTCTACCTGGACGTGCGTCACCGCCTCGGCGAGGCGCATGCAGGCGCACATCGACCGCTTCCACCACGAGACCCACCGTCGTCGGCGGCCGCTACGGCCTCGGCTCCAAGGAGTTCACCCCGGCCATGGTCAAGGCGGTCTTCGACAAGCTCGCAGGCCGAGCCGAAGAGCCACTTCATCGTCGGCATCAACGACGACGTCACCCACCTGTCGCTCCCCTACGACGCCGACTTCGACGCCGAGGCCGAGGACGTGCGTGCGCGCCATGTTCTTCGGCCTCGGCTCCGACGGCACCGTCGGCGCCAACAAGAACTCCATCAAGATCATCGGCGAGGACACCGACAACTTCGCCCAGGCCTACTTCGTCTACGACTCCAAGAAGGCCGGCTCGATCACCATCTGCCACCTGCGCTTCGGGCAGAAGCCCATCCGCTCCCCCTACCTGGTCGACCAGGCCGACTTCGTCGCCTGCCACAACTTCTCCTTCCTGGAGAAGTACGACATGCTGGCCAAGGCCGATGCCGGGCGCCACCTTCCTGCTCAACTCGCCCTTCGGCCAGGACGAGGTCTGGGACGAGCATGCCGCTGCGAGGTGCAGCAGCAGATCATCGACAAGAAGCTCAAGTTCTACGTCATCGACGCCTTCAAGGTGGCGCGAGGAGACGGGCCTGGGCGTGCGCATCAACATCATCATGCAGACCTGCTTCTTCAAGATCTCCGGCATGCTGCCCCGCGAGGAGGCCATCGACGCCATCAAGCACGCCATCGAGAAGACCTACGGCAAGGGCGAGGAGGTGGTGGAGATGAACTACGCCGCGGTCGACGCACGCCCTCGACAACCTCTTCGAGGTGAAGGTCCCGGCGGCAGCGTCACCGGCAAGCCGCGGCCGCCGATCGTCTCCGAGCAGGCGCCCGACTTCGTGCAAGCGGGTCACGGCGCTCATGCTGGCGGACAAGGGCGACAGGCTGCCGGTCTCCGCCTTCCCGGTCGACGGCACCTTGCCCACCGCCACCTCGCAGTACGAGAAGCGCAACATCGCCCTCGAGATCCCGCGTCTGGGACGAGCGCTCTGCATCCAGTGCGGCATGTGCTCCTTCGTCTGCCCGCACGCCGCCATCCGGACCAAGTTCTACCCGGCCGAGGCAGCTCGCCGAGGCGCCGGCAGGGCTTCAAGGCGCTCGACTCCAAGTCGGGCGACCGAGTTCAAGGGGCATGAAGTACACCATCCAGGTGGCCCCCGAGGACTGCACCGGCTGCGGCGCTCTGCGTCGACGATCTGCCCGGCCAAGGACAAGAACGACCCGAACCACAAGGCGATCAACATGACTCCCAGCCGCCCGCTGCGCGACGCCGAGGCGGAAGAACTTCGACTTCTTCCTCGGCCTGCCCGACGCCGGACCGCGAGCTCGCTCAAGCTCGACACCGTGAAGGGCAGCCAGCTCCTCGAGCCGCTCTTCGAGTTCTCCGGCGCCTGCGCCGGCTGCGGCGAGACCCCGTACCTGAAGCTCATGTCCCAGCTCTTCGGCGACCGGGCCATCATCGCCAACGCCACCGGCTGCTCCTCCATCTACGGCGGCAACCTGCCCACCACCCCCTACGCCCAGAACGCCGACGGGCGCGGCCCGGCCTGGTCCAACTCGCTCTTCGAGGACAACGCCGAGTTCGGCTTCGGCATGCGGCTCGCCGTCGACAAGTTCAGCCGAGTGCGGCGCAGGAGCTCCTCGACCCGGCTCGGCTCGCAGGTCGGCGACGAGCTCGTCAAGCGAGCTCCTGGAGAGCCGACCAGTACGACCGAGGCCGGCATCGAGGCGCAGCGCGACCGGGTGCTCGCCCTCCGAAGAAGCTCTCGGCCGGATCGACCGCGCCGGAGGCGCGCCGCCTCGACAACGTCGCCGACTACCTGGTCAAGAAAGTCGGTCTGGATCGTCGGCGGCGACGGCTGGGCCTACGACATCGGCTACGGCGGCCTCGACCACGTCATCGCCTCGCGGCACGAACGTGAACATCCTGGTGCTCGACACCGAGGTGTACTCCAACACCGGCGGCCAGGCCTCCAAGTCCACCCCGCTGGGCGCCGTCGCCCAGTTCGCCGCCGGCGGCAAGTCCATGCGCCAAGAAGGACCTGGGCATGATCGCCATGGCCTACGGCAACGTCTACGTGGCCAAGGTGGCGCATCGGCGCCAAGGACGCGCAGACGGTCAAGGCCTTCCTCGAGGCCGAGAGCTACGACGGCCCTCGCTCATCATCGCCTACTCCCACTGCATCGCCCACGGCATCGACATGACCGAGCGGCGTCGACGAGCAGAAGCAGCGCGGTGGCCTCCGGCTACTGGCCGCTCTTCCGCTACGATCCGCGGCGGGTGGCACAGGGCGAGAACCCGCTCAAGCTCGACTCGCCGGCGCCCAAGCTCGCGCTCACCGAGTTCACCAGCCACGAGAACCGCTTCAAGCAGGTGCAGCTCACCAATCCCGAGGCGTACAAGCACTACATGGAGCAGGCCCAGACCGAGATCCGCGAGAAGTACGCGCTCTACGAGTCGATGGCCAAGGCGCTCAGCCCCAACACCGTCGTCACCACCGCCGCCACCCCGCCCAAGGCCCGGGCCTAGAACGTCACCCTCTCGGGGGAGTCACTCCCTCTCCCCGACCTCCTCGATTCTCGGTTCCTCCTCTTTGCGGAGTTCCCCCTCTCCCTTGGGAGAGGGGGGAAGGGGGGTGAGGGGCGTAAATGAAACAGCTTCTTTCCGGCGACGAGGCCGTCGCGCTCGCCGCCCTCCACGCCGGCGTCGCCCTCGGCACCGGCTATCCCGGCACGCCCTCCACCGAGATCCTCGAGGCGTTCGGCGCGCTCGGGCGGACGGGCGCAGTGGGCGCCCAACGAGAAGGTGGCGCTGGAGGTCGGCCTCGGCGCCGCCTTCGGCGGCGCCCGCGCCCTCGTCACCATGAAGCACGTCGGCCTGAACGTGGCCGCCGACCCGCTCTTCACCGCCGCCTACACCGGCGTCTCCGGGGCGCTGGTCGTGGTCTGCCGCCGACGACCCCGGGATGGCCTCCAGCCAGAACGAGCAGGACAACCGCCGCTACGCCGTCGCGGCCGGGCTGCCGATGCTGGAGCCGTCCGATTCCCAGGAGGCGTACGACCTCTTCTTCACGCGCGATGGAGCTCTCGGAGCGGTGGCACGATGCCGGTCCTCTTCCGGATGACCACCCGGGTGTGCCACTCCAAGTCGATCGTGCTGCCGCGGGAGCCGCTCCCGCGCGCCGCCCGCGGCCCCACTTCGAGCGCGACATCCCGGCCGGGTGATGATCCCGGCCTACGCGCGGCCCGCGCACCGCGCGCTGCGCGAAGAAGCTGGCCGAGATCGCCGCCTGGGCCGAGGAGCGCGGCGCTCAACCGCGAGCGCGACGGCGACCGAGCGCTGGGCCTCATCGCCACCGGCGTCTCGCTGCCTGCACGCGCGCGAGGCCGCGCCGGGCGCCGCGCTCCTGAAGCTCGGCCTGTCCACCCGCTGCCCATGGAGAAGCTCCGCGCGCTTCGCCGCGAAGGTCGAGCGCTGCGTGGTGATCGAGGAGGGCGATCCGGTCCTCGCCGACGCCCTGCGCGCCGCCGGCATCGCCGGTGGAGGCGAAGCCGGAGATGTACCGCTTCGGCGAGCTCGACGTGCCGCGCGTGCGCCGCATCCTCGCCCGCGACACCTCGCCCGAGCCGGTCGCCGCCGCGCGGCAAGCCGCCCGAGCTCTGCCCGGCCTGCCCGTACCACCCGGTCTTCGCCACGCTGCAGCAAGCTCGACTGCATCGTCGCCGGCGACATCGGCTGCTACACGCTCGGCGCGCTGCCGCCCTACCAGGCCATGGACACCTGCGTGGGCATGGGCGCCTCCATCGGCGTGGGCCTGGGCCTGCGGCACGTCCTGCCGCCCGAGGCAGGCGCGGCGGGTGGTGTCGCGTCATCGGCGACTCCACCTTCGTGCACTCCGGGCATCACGCGGCCTCGTCGAGATGGTCTACAACCCGCCCGCCACCGGCCACGTGGTGCTGGTGCTCGACAACGGCACCACCGCCATGACCGGCCAGCAGGAGCACCCCGGCACCGGGCGCACGCTCGGCCACGAGCCGACCGCCAAGCTCGTCCATCGAGGGCATGGCCCGCGCCATCGGCGTTCCCAGCGTGACGGTGCTCGACCCCTTCGCCGACCCGGCCGCCTTCGAGCGGCTTCTCGGCGACCGGCTGGCCGCGCCCGAGCTCTCGGTCATCGTGGCGCGCCGCCCCTGCGTGCTCGCTGCCGCTGACATCCGGCGCTGGGAGAAGGCCGCTGCCGAGCGCGCCGCGAGCTCCTGCGCCGCCCTGGCCGTGCGCTCACGAGGGAGCGTGATGCCGGCCTCGAAGGTGGTGAACGTCGTGATCGCCGGCCTCGGCGGGCAGGGCGTCATCAAGGCCTCCGACATCCTGGCCGACGCGGCCCTGCGCGCCGGGCTCGACGTGAAGAAGGCCGAGATCCACGGCATGAGCCAGCGCGGCGGCTCGGTCACCTCCGACGTGCGCTTCGGCGAGGAGGTGCTCTCGCCCGATGGTGCCGCGCGGCGAGGCCGACTTCCTGCTGGCGCTGGCGCCCTCCGAGGTGGAGGTGGCCCGCCCCATGCTGCGCGAGGGTGGCCTCGTCTTCTCTCCCGACCTGGTGCCGGAGACCTCGCTTCCCAACCAGCCGCAGCCTGAACGTCGCGCTGCTGGGCGCGCTCTGCACGCACCTGGCGCTCCCCCGCGCCTGCCTCCTCGAGGCCGTGCGCGCCGCCCTGCCGGAGCGGCTCCACGCGGTGAACGAGCAGGCGTTCGAGCTGGGCCGCGCCGCCGCGGAGCGCGCCGCGGAGCGCGCCGCGGAGGGCACGCCGTGAGCGCCTGGAACGACCCCCCCGGCGGCTTCCACCCGGCGAGCGCCCCCGACTACCTCCCGCGCCAGCAGCTCGAGGCGGTCCAGCTCCAGCGCCTCCGGGCCGTGGTGGCGCGCGCCTACGACGAGGGTGCCGCTCTTCCGGACCGCGCATGGACGAGCGTCGGCTCGGCCCGGACGAGCGTCGGCGCGCTCGCCGACCTCGCCCGCCTGCCGTTCACGGTGAAGACCGACCTGCGCGACACCTATCCGTTCGGGCTCTTCGCCAGCCCCATGGAGGAGGTGGTGCGCCTGCACGCCTCGTCGCGGCACCACCGGGCAAGCCCATCGTGGTCGCCTACACCCAGGCCGACCTCGGCGTGTGGAGCGAGGTGATGGTGCGCACCTTCGCCGCCTGCGGCCTGCACCGGGGCGACGTCGTGCAGAACGCCTACGGCTACGGGCTCTTCACCGGTGGTCTCGGCGCCCACTACGGCGCCGAGGCGCTCGGCGCCACCGTCATCCCCATCGGCGGCGGCAACACCGAGCGGCAGCTCATGGTGATGCAGGACTTCGGCGTCACCGCCATCTGCTGCACGCCGAGCTACTTCCTGCACCTCGTCGAGCGCGCCCGCGACGCCGGCATCGACCTCTCGCGGGCTGCGGGTGGGCGTGTTCGGGGCCGAGCCCTGGAGCGAGGCCATGCGCCAGCGCATCCAGGCCGAGAGCGGGATGCAGGGCCCACGACATCTACGGGCTCTCCGAGATCATCGGCCCCGGGCGTGGGCATCGAGTGTTCGCGCCAGGACGGCCTGCACATCTTCGAGGACCACTTCTACCCGGAGATCATCGACCCGGAGAGCGGCGAGGTGCTGCCGGAGGGCGCCGAGGGCGAGCTCGTCCTCACCACCCTCTCCAAGCAGGCGATGCCGATGATCCGCTACCGCACCCGCGACATCACCGCGCTCGTGCCGGAGCCGTGCGCCTGCGGGCGGACCTTGCGCCGCATCCGCCGCATCGCCCGCCGCTCCGACGACATGCTCATCGTGCGCGGGGTGAACGTCTTCCCCTCGCAGGTGGAGACGGCGCTCCTCAGGGTGGAGGGCACGCTTGCCCCACTACCAGCTCGTGCTCACCCGAGAGGAGGGCCTCGACCAGATGGAGGTGAAGGTCGAGGTGACGCCCGAGCTCTTCTCCGACCGCGTCCGCGCCCTGGAGGCGCTGCGACGGCAGCTCTCCGCCGCGCTGGAGAGCGTGCTCGGGCTGCGCGCCCAGGTGACCCTGGTGGAGCCGCGCTCGCTCGCCCGCAGCGAGGGCAAGGCGCGGCGGGTGGACGATCAGCGGAAGGTGTGAGCTCGCACGGTCGCGTCGTCCGGCGCGCCGTCATCCTCTCCCCCTCGGGAGAGGGCAGGGTGAGGGGGTCAACGGTCCATGAAGCTCCATCAGCTCTCGCTCTTCCTGGAGAACCGCCCCGGCCAGCTCCGCGCGCCCTTGCAGGCGCTCGGCGACGCCGGGCTCGACGTGCTCACCATGTCGCTCGCCGACACCGCGCAGTTCGGCATCCTGCGCCTGGTGGTGAAGGAGTGGCAGCGCGCCCGTGAGGTGCTGGAGGCGGCCGGCATGGTGGTGAACGTCACCGAGGTGGTGCCGGTGGAGGTGGAGGACCGCCCGGGCGGGCTCGCCGCCGTGCTCGCCCTGGTCGAGGAGGCCGGACTCTCGGTGGAGTACATGTACGCCTTCGCCGCCGGGGCGGCGCGCGGCAAGGCGGCCATCGTCTTCCGCTTCGAGGAGCCCGACCGCGCCCTGGCTGCGCTGGCGGAGCGCGGGGTGCGGGTGCTCGACGGCGACGCGCTCCTCTCGGAGCGAGGGCGGTGAAAGAGGAGGGACGTGCGGCCGGCCGCGACGGTCCGTGGGACGCCGCCGAGGCGCTGTCCCGCGACGAGCTGCGCGCGCTGCAGGACCGGCGCCTTCGCGAGGTGGTGGCGCGGGTGGCGGCGGTGCCCTTCTACCGGGAGGCGCTCGCCGCGCGCGGGGTTGAGCCGGCCTCGCTCGGCGGGCTGGACGACCTCGACCGCCTCCCCTTCACCACCAAGGAGGACCTCCGGCGCCACTACCCGCTCGGCCTCCTCGCCGTCCCGCGCGAGCGGGTGGCGCGGGTGCACGGCTCGTCCGGCACCACCGGCAAGCCCACGCTGGTGGCCTACACCCGGGCCGATCTCGATCTGTGGGCCGGCCTCTGCGCGCGCTTCCTCTGGTCGGGCGGCCTGCGGCCCGGGCAGCTCGTGCATGTGGCCTTCGGCTACGGCCTCTTCACCGGTGGTTTCGGGCTGCACCAGGGGATCGAGCGGGTGGGCGCGGCGGTAGTCCCGGCGGCGGGCGGCCACACCTCGCGCCACGTGATGCTCCTTCGCGACCTCGCGCCCGAGGTGCTGGTCTGCACCCCCTCCTACGCGCTCCACCTCGCCGAGGCCGCGCGGGCCGAGGGGGTGGACCCCGCCGCGCTCGCGCTCCGCACCGGTCACTTTGGCGGCGAGCCGTGGACCGACGAGCTCCGGCAGGCCCTGGAGCGGGAGCTCGGGCTCCAGGCCTTCAACAACTACGGCCTCTCCGAGGTGATCGGCCCCGGCGTCTCCGGCGAGTGCGCGGCGCGGCGGGGCATGCACATCGCCGAGGACCACTTCGCGGTGGAGTGCCTCGACCCCGTCACCCTGCGGCCGGTGCCCGACGGCCAGCCCGGTGAGCTCGTCTTCACCGCCCTCACCAAGGAGGCGCTGCCGCTCTTGCGCTACCGCACCCGCGACCTCGCCTGCCTCGACCGGCGCCCCTGCGCCTGCGGCCGCACCGGCGCCCGCATGGGCCGCGTCATCGGGCGCTCCGACGACATGCTCATCGTGCGCGGCGTGAACCTCTTCCCCTCCCAGGTGGAGGAGGCGCTCCTGCGGGTGGACGGCGCCGCGCCGCACTACCTCATCGAGGTCTCGCGCCCCGGCGCGCTCGACGACGCGGTGGTGAAGGTCGAGGTGAGGCCGCAGGAGCTCTCCGACGAGATGCGGCGCATGGTGGAGCTGCGCGATCGCATCGACCGCGAGATCCAGTCGGTGACCGGCCTGCGCATGAAGGTAGAGCTGCTCCCCCCCGGCGCGCTCCAGCGCTCCACCGGCAAGGCCGTGCGGGTGATCGACCACCGGAAGTGACGCGGACCGAGCCTGTCCCGACGCCCGGGCGGCGCTCGGGGCTCCGCGTCGAGGTGGCGGCCCTTCACCGCTTCGCCGTCTGGCGGGGAGCTCCGGGCAGAGCGCCGCTCGGGGCAGGCGCGTGCGCGCGCAGGAACGTGGCGAGCGCCTCCTTCACGGCGCGCTTCGCGACCGCGCCGGTGATGCGCGGGAGCACGCCGAGCTCGAGCTGCCAGAGCAGATCGGCCACCGTGAGCGTGAGAAACTGCGTGGCGGCCAGCTGCTCGTCCTCCACCGTGAGCAACCCCCGGCCGGCACACTGTCGGAGGTAGCTGGCGATGCGGCCGCGAATCGAGCGGGCGGCATCCTCGTGAAAGGTCCGGCCCAGCTCGGGGAAGCGGCTCCCCTCGGCCATCAGGATGCGCCGGAAGGCGAGCGTGCGCGGCCTGGCCAGGAAGCACAGGATGGCCTCGCCCACCTCGGCGAGGTCGCGAGCCGGGTCGCCCGTGTCGGCGGCGGTGAGGGTGGCCAGCCGCTCGCGCATCCCCGCCGACTCCTCCTGGGCGCAGGCCACGAAGAGCGCCTGCTTGTCGGCGAAGTGGCTGTAGAGGGTGGCCTTGGAGACGCCGGCGCGGGCGGCGATGGCGTCGACGGCGGCGCGCTCGAAGCCCACCTCGAGGAAGACGTCGCGGGCGCCGGCCAGGATCTGGAGCCGCTTGGCCGGCTGGCCCTTCGGCCGGCTCGCTTCCGTGGCATCGTGCGGGGGCCGCATGCAGAGCGGCATACTGAACGGTTCAGTCTGGACAGTCAAACGCGGCTTCGGTATGAGTGCTGCGCTCGAGAGGCGGCCGCGCGGGTGCTGCCCTTCGACCGGAGAGAATCGCATGCACGCCTCGCCCATCCTCGAAGCTCGGGCCTCTTGTGGCCCAGCCCGTCTCGACCTCGCCGGTTCCCGGTTCGCCTTCGCCGCCGCCTGCGCGGGGGCGCTCCTCGCCGCCGGCTGCTCGAAGCCGCCGCCGGCCGCTCCGCCCCCGCCAGGCCCGTCCGAGGTCGGGGTCGTCACCGTGCAGCCCACCCCGGTGGCGCTCTCGCGCGAGCTGCCCGGGCGCGTGTCGGCGGTTCGGGTGGCCGAGGTGCGGGCGCGGGTGAACGGCATCGTGCTGAAGCGCCTCTTCACGGAGGGCAACGAGGTGAAGGCCGGTCAGCCGCTCTTCCAGATCGACGCCGCGCCCTACCGGTCGGCGCTGGCGAGCGCGAAGGCGCAGCTCGCGCGGGCCGAGGCCGGGGTGGCGGCGGCCCGCGCGCAAGCGACGCGCTACAAGGAGCTCCTCCAGGCGAACGCCGTCTCGCGTCAGGAGCACGAGAACGCGCTCGCCGCCGAGCAGGTGAACCAGGCCGACGTGGCGGCCGGGCGCGCCGCGGTGGAGCGCGCCACCATCGACCTCGGCTACACCACCGTGAACGCGCCAGTGGCGGGGCGCATCGGGCGCTCGGCGGTCACCGAGGGCGCCTACGTGCAGGCGGCGCAGGCCACCCTGCTCGCCACCATCCAGCAGCTCGACCAGGTCTATGTCGACGTGACGCAGTCGTCGGTGGAGCTGCTCCGCCTGAAGAGGGCGCTCGCCAGCGGCGAGCTGCAGCGGGCGGGCAAGGAGGGCGCCAAGGTGGCGCTCCTCCTCGAGGACGGCTCCGTCTATGGAAGCCCCGGCGAGCTGCAGTTCTCCGACGTGACCGTCGACCCCAGCACCGGCTCGGTGAACCTGCGGGCGCTCTTCCCCAACCCGAAGCGCGAGCTCCTCCCCGGCATGTTCGTGCGCGCGCGGCTCGACGAGGCGGTGAACCCACAGGCCATCCTGGTGCCGCAGCGGGGGGTCTCCCGCAACGCCAAGGGCGAGGCCACCGTGCTCGTGGTGGGCGAGGGCGACAAGGCCGAGGTCCGCCCGGTGCAGGTGGCACGCGCGGTGAACGATGCCTGGCTCGTCTCCGAGGGGCTCAAAGCGGGTGACCGGGTGATCGTCGACGGGCTGCAGAAGGTGCGCCCGGGCGCGCCGGTGAAGCCGGTGCTGGCGCCGACCGCACCCGCGGCCGCCTCCGAGAAGGGTGCGAGGTAGGCCGTGGCGCGCTTCTTCATCGACCGGCCCATCTTCGCCTGGGTCATCGCCATCCTGATCATGATGGCGGGCGTCATCTCCATCACCACGCTGCCCATCTCGCAGTACCCGGCCATCGCGCCGCCGAACATCAGCATCGATGCGGTCTACCCCGGCGCCTCCGCCAAGACCGTGGAGGACAGCGTCACCCAGGTCATCGAGCAGAAGATGAACGGGATCGACCACCTCCGGTACATCACCTCCAGCAGCGACTCGTCGGGCGCCGTCCGGGTGACCCTCACCTTCGACGCCGGCACCGACCCCGACATCGCGCAGGTGCAGGTGCAGAACAAGCTGCAGCTCGCCATGCCGCTCTTGCCGCAGGAGGTGCAGCGGCAGGGCGTCCGCGTGCAGAAGGCGGTGAACAACTACCTCGTCATCGTCTCGATGATCTCCACCGACGGCCGGATGGGGCGCGACGACCTCACCGACTACATGGCCACTGCGGTGGTCGACCCCATCAGCCGCGTCACCGGCGTGGGCGACGTGACGCTCTTCGGCGCGCAGTACGCCATGCGCATCTGGCTCGACCCGCAGAAGCTGGCCAGCTTCCGCATGACCCCCGCCGACGTGGCCGCGGCGGTGCAGGCGCAGAACGCGCAGGTGTCGGCGGGGCAGCTCGGCGGAGCACCATCGGTCCCGGGGCAGCAGCTCAACGCCACCATCACCGCCCAGACGCGCCTCTCCACCCCGGCCGAGTTCGAGGCCATCCTGCTGCGGGTGGCGCCCGACGGGGCCCAGGTGCGGCTGCGCGACGTGGCGCGGGTGGAGCTCGCCGGCGAGCAGGCCGACGTCGACAGCATGTTCAACAACGCGCCCGCCGGGGCCATGGGGATCAAGCTCGCCCCCGGGGCCAATGCGCTCCAGACGATCAATGCGGTGAAGGCGCGCTTCGAGGAGCTGTCGCGCTACTTCCCGGCCGGCGTCGAGGTGCGATTCCCCATCGACACCACCACCTTCGTGCGCCTCTCCATCGAGGAGGTGGTGAAGACGCTCCTCGAGGCCATCGTCCTCGTCTTCCTGGTGATGTTCCTCTTCCTGCAGAACCTCCGCGCCACCCTCATCCCCACCATCGCCGTGCCGGTGGTGCTCCTCGGCACCTTCGGCGTCCTCTCCATCTTCGGCTTCGGCATCAACACCCTCACCATGTTCGGGATGGTGCTCGCCATCGGGCTCCTGGTGGACGACGCCATCGTGGTGGTGGAGAACGTGGAGCGGGTGATGAGCGAGGAGGGCCTCTCGCCCCGCGACGCCACCCGCAAGTCGATGGGCAGATCACCGGGGCCCTGGTCGGCATCGCGCTGGTGCTCTCGGCCGTCTTCGTCCCCATGGCCTTCTTCGGCGGCTCGGTGGGCGTCATCTACCGGCAGTTCTCCATCACGCTGGTCTCGTCGATGGCGCTCTCGGTGGTGGTGGCGCTCGTCCTCACCCCGGCCCTTTGCGCCACCATCCTGAAGCCGGTGCCGGAGCACCACGGGGCGAAGCGGGCCTTCGGATGGTTCAACTCACTCTACGAGCACGGCAGCAGCCGCTACCAGCGGGTGGTGCGCGGCCTGGTCCGCCACTGGATCCTGGCGGTGGTGGCCTACGCCCTGGTGGTGGGCGCGCTGGCGTTCATGCTGGTGAGGCTGCCGAGCGGGTTCCTGCCAGACGAGGATCAGGGAACCATGTTCGTGCAGATCCAGCTCCCGCCCGGAGCCACCCTGGGGCGCACGCGGTCGGTGGTGAAGCAGGTGACCCAGCACCTCCTCACCGCCGAGAAGGATGCGGTGGAGTCGGTCATCGGCATCGTCGGCTTCAACTTCGCCGGACGGGCGCAGAGCGCTGGCCTCGGCTTCGTGCGGCTGAAGGACTACGAGCTTCGCAAGGACCCGCGCCTCAAGGCGAGGGCGGTGGCGGGCCGCGCCACCGGGGCCTTCCAGGGCATCAAGGAGGCGATGATCTTCGCCTTCACGCCGCCCGCGGTGTCGGAGCTCGGCAACGTCTCGGGCTTCGACATGCAGCTGCAGGACCGCGGTGGTCTGGGTCACGACGGGCTCCTCGCCGCCCGCAACCAGCTCCTGGGAGCGGTGCGGAACGATCCGGCGGTCACCCGCGTGCGCCCGAACGGCCAGGACGACACCCCGCAGTTCAAGATCGACGTCGACTGGGGCAAGGCTGCCGCCCTGGGGCTCTCCTTCGCGGAGGTGAACGCCAACCTCGCCTCCACCTGGGGTCTCACCTACGTGAACGACTTCATCGACCGGGGCCGGGTGAAGAAGGTCTACATGCAGGGAGACGCGCCGTTCCGCATGCAGCCGGAGGACGTCGACCGCTGGTACGTGCGGAGCAAGGGCGGCGAGATGACGCCCTTCTCCGCCTTCGCCACCGGCCGCTGGACCTACGGCTCGCCGCGCCTGGAGCGGTTCAACGGCCTGCCCTCGATGGAGATCGTGGGGGAGCCGGCCCCGGGGAAGAGCACGGGCGAGGCGATGAAGGCGATGGAGGCGCAGGTGTCGAAGCTCCCGGCCGGCATCGGCCTGGAGTGGACCGGGCTCTCCTTCGAGGAGCGGCTGGCCGGCGCCAACTCGGGCGCCCTCTACGGCATCTCCCTCCTCGTCATCTTCCTCTGCCTGGCGGCGCTCTACGAGAGCTGGTCCATCCCCTTCGTGGTGATGCTGGTGGTGCCGCTCGGCGTGGTGGGCTCGGCGCTCGCCTCCACCCTCCGTGGATCCCCGGCCGACGTCTACTTCCAGGTGGGCCTGCTCACCACCATCGGCCTCTCGGCCAAGAACGCCATCCTCATCGTGGAGTTCGCCCGCTCGGAATACGAAGCGGGGAGGGACCTGGTGGAGGCGACCCTCACCGCCGCCCGCATGCGGCTCCGCCCCATCCTCATGACCTCCATGGCCTTCATCCTGGGCGTCTTGCCCCTCGCCCTGGCCAATGGGGCCGGCTCCGGCGGACAGAACGCCATCGGCTGGGCGGTGGCGGGGGGCATGGCCTCGGCCACGGTGCTGGCGGTGCTCATCATCCCGGTGTTCTTCGTGCTGGTGGTGCGCCTCACCGGGCGGCGCAAGAAGCTGCCCGAGCCGCCCCCCAACGACGCCATGCCCATCGCCGAGGAGGGGTGACCATGCGCGCTCCCTCCCCCGCCCTGGCGCTCCTCCTCACCGCCTGCTCGCTGGCGCCCGCCTACCAGCGGCCCGAGGCGCCGGTGGCGCCCGCCTATCCCGAAGCTCCGGCCAGCGGGCCGGCGGGGGAGACGCCAGCGGCCGACCTCGGCTGGCGCGACGTCTTCGCCGACCCGCGCCTCCAGGGGCTGGTCGAGCTGGCCCTCGCCGGGAACCGCGACCTGCGGGTGGCGGCGCTCTCGGTCGAGCTCGCGCGCGCCCGCTACGGGGTGCAGCGCTCCGTCCTCTTCCCCGAGGTCGATGCCACCGCCGGCTTCACCCGGGGGCGCACCCCCGCCGATCAGAGCACCACCGGAGCTCCGTTCACCACCAGCATGTGGACGGCCGGGGTGGGGGTGACCGCCTGGGAGCTCGACCTCTTCGGGCGCGTCCGCAGCCTGAAGGATGCCGCGCTGGAGAGCTTCCTCGCCAGCGGCGAGGCGAAGCGCGCCGCGCACCTCGCCATCGTGGGGGCGGTGGCCGAGGCCTACCTCACCACGCGCGCCCTCGACGAGCAGCTCGAGGTGGCGCTGCGCACGAAGGAGCTGGTCGATGCCACCCTGCGCCTTGCCCGCGCGCGCTACCAGGCCGGGCAGGCCTCGGAGCTGGAGGTGAGGACGGCCGAGACGCAGGTGGAGTCGACCCGGGCCGACGTCGCCGCACGCCGCCGCGAGCGGGCGCGCGCCGAGAACGCGCTGGTGCTGCTCGTGGGCCAGCCCCTCCCCGCATCGCTCCCAGCCCCGGCCTCGCTCGACCAGGCCACCCGGCTCGCCGAGCTGCCGGCCGGCCTCCCCTCGGACCTCCTCGGGCGCCGCCCCGACATCCTGCAGGCGGAGCACGCGCTGCGCGCCCAGTACGCCAACATCGGCGCCGCCCGCGCCGCCTTCTTCCCCTCCATCTCCCTCACCGCCTTCGGCGGGCTGGCGAGCGGCGACCTCACCCGGCTCCTCGACGGCGATGCGCTCAGCTGGAGCTTCGCGCCCAGGGTCAGCGTCCCCATCTTCACGGCCGGTCGCAACGCCGCCAACCTCGCCGCCGCCGAGGTGCAGCGCGACATCGCCATCGCCCAGTACGAGAAGGCCATCCAGGTGGCCTTCCGCGAGGTGGCCGACGGGCTCGCCAGCCGCGGCTGGCTGGCCGAGCAGGTCGACGCCCTGCGCGCGCGGGTCACCGCCGAGGAGCGGCGCTACCAGCTCGCCGAGCTGCGCTGGCGCAAGGGGGTGGACAGCCAGCTCGTCGCCCTCACCGCCCAGCGCGACCTCTACGCCGCCCAGCAGCTCCTCGCGCAGGTGCGCCTCGCCCGCGAGGTGAATCTGGTCGCGCTCTACCGCGCGCTCGGGGGAGGGTGGCTGGACAGGCGCTCGGAGCGCTGAAGCCGGTGGGCGCCCCGCGGGCGCCAGCTCACGGCGCCCCGTCGCCGGAGCGAGGTGCCGGGAGCCTCCCGCCTGCCCCTCGGGAAGACCCTTGCGGGCCTTTGACAGAGCGCCGCGCCCTGTGACACTTTTGGAACGTTCCATAATCCGAACCAATAGCGGTGCGCGCTGGCGGTGATCGCGACCGCCACCGTGCGCATCGGCACGCGCTCCACCAAGGCCATCCTCGACGAGGCGCGCCGCCGCGCGGAGGCCACCGGCCAGCTGCCCTTCACGGCCGGGTGGGCAGCTCGGTAGCGGATACTGATCAAGAAGGGAACGCCATGGACAAGATCATCGCGTGGGACCTCGGAACCGGCGGCAACAAGGCGTCGCTCTACGACCGGGAGGGCAGCTGCCTCGCCTCCACCTTCGTCTCCTACGACACCCGTTATCCGAACAGCGGCTGGCACGAGCAGAGCCCGGAGGAGTGGTGGAAGGCGGTGGTGGAGAGCACGCGGCGCCTCCTCGCCTCGGTGAAGGTGGACCCGCGCGAGATCGGCTGCTGCGGGATCTCCGGCCACAGCCTGGGAGCGGTGCCCGTGGATCGCGGTGGCCGCCTGCTCCGCCCGTGGACGCCCATCTGGTCGGACGGCCGGGCGGTGGCCCAGACGAGGGAGCTCTTCGGCCGCTGCGACGAGCTGGAGTGGTACCGGACGACCGGGAGCGGCTTCTCGCCGCAGCTCTACAGCGTGTTCAAGGTCATGTGGTACCGCGATCACGAGCCGGAGATGTTCGCCAAGGTGCACAAGATCATCGGGACCAAGGACTACGTGAACTTCCGCCTCACCGGACGGATCTGCACCGACCCGTCCTACGCCTCGGGGTCCGGGGTGTGGGACCTCCTGCGCTGGGCCTACGCCCCGAAGCTCATCGAGGCCTCCCGGCTGCCCGAGCGCATCTTCCCGGAGGTGGTTCCCTCCACCGAGGTCATCGGCCAGATGACGCCGGAGGCGGCCGAGGCGCTGGGGCTGCACCCCGGCGTGAAGGTCGTCGCCGGCGGGGTGGACAACTCGTGCATGGCGCTCGGGGCCAAGGCGTTCAAGGAGGGGCGCGTCTACAACAACCTGGGCTCCTCCTCCTGGATCGCCGTCTCGTCGGCGAAGCCGCTCATCGACGACGGCAGCCGGCCCTACGTCTTCACGCACGTCCTCCCCGGGATGTTCGCCTCGGCGCTCTGCATCGCCGCAGGGGGCTCCAGCTTCCGCTGGATTCCGCGATCACCTGGCGCAGGACCTCGTCGCCCGCGCCGAGCGGGAGAAGGTGGACGCCTACGACCTCATGGTGGAGGAGGCGTCGCGCTCTCCGCTCGGGGCGAAGGGGCTCTTCTTCAACCCCAGCCTGGGCGGCGGCATGCCCATGGACAAGAGCGCCAACATCCGCGGGGGCTTCCTGGGCCTCGACCTGGGCCACACCCGCGCGGACATGTTCCGGGCGGCGATGGAGGGAATCACCCTCGGGCTGCGCCTGTGCCTCGACGAGCTCCGCAAGCTCACCCGGGTGAGCGACGAGATGCTCATCGTCGGCGGTGGGAGCAAGAGCGCGCTCTGGCGCCAGATCTACGCCGATGGTTACGGTCTCACGGTCGTCAAGTCGAACGTCGACCAGCAGGCCGCCGCGCTCGGGGCGGCCGCGGTGGCCGCGGTCGGGACTGGGCTGTGGAAGAACTTCGACCGGATCGACGCCATCCACCGGGTCGAGGAGGTCGTCGGTCCAATCGCCGAGAACGCGGCGGCCTACTCTCGCCTCGTCCCGATCTTCAAGAGGGCTGCCGACGCGCAGTCGGATCTGGGAGACCTCATCCTGGGCGGCGCCCGGCGCGACTGACGGCGAACGGCGTCAGCCGGGTGAATCGGCCCGCGGCACCTCGGAGACCGAGGCGAGCAGTGGACACCACCAGTGAGGGGTCGGATTCATGCCGGACGTGACGCGGAACAGGATGGGGGCGACGCAGTCGGCGGAGGGGTCGGGAGCCGACCCGGGCGCGCGGGGTCCGGCGGGAGCGGGCGCGCCGCGGGCCGGGGGGTGGAAGGCGTTCTTCGCCCGGCCCGAGGTGAGCGTGGCGGTGGCGCTGCTCGGGCTCTGCGTGTGGATGTCGTTCGCGAGCCCGTACTTCCTCACCTTCCGCAACGTGCTCAACATTTTGCGGCAGTTCTCGCTCATCGCCATCCTGGCCATCGGTGAGGGGCTCATCATCATCACCGCCGGCATCGACCTCTCGGTGGGGACGCTGGTGGGGCTGACCGCCTGTGTGGGGGCCTGGGCCGCCGAGTCGTACGGTGCGCCGCCCTGGCTGACCTTGGTCATCATCCTGGGGTCGGGGGGGCTGGCGGGGCTCACGAACGGGCTTCTGGTGACGCGGGTGGGAATCGCGCCGTTCATCGCCACGCTGGGGATGATGAGCGTGGCGAAGGGCATCTCGCTCCTCATCACGCTCGGTTCACCGATCCACTACGACTCGACGTGGATCTCGGTCTTCGGGGGCGGGTACATCGGGATGGTGCCGGTGTCGGTGATCGTGATGGCGGTGATCGTGGCGCTGGGGACGGTCTTCGCGAACCGGACGGTGACGGGGAAGGCCATCTACGCGGTGGGGAACAGCGAGAAGGCGGCGACCCTGTCGGGCATCCGGGTGGGGAGGGTGAAGACCATCGTCTTCACGCTGACCGGGGTGCTGGCGGGGGTGTGCGGGCTCATCCTGCTCGGGCAGCTGGAGGGAGCCGACGCCTTCTACGGCAACGGGTACGAGCTGGACGTCATCGCCGCGGCGGTGATCGGGGGCATCAGCCTGGCGGGTGGGGAGGGGAACCTGCTCGGCATCGTGGTGGGGGCGGCCCTGATGGGCGTGCTCAAGAATGCCTTCGTGCTGCTGGCCGTCCCTGGGTACTGGCAGACGGTGGCGGTGGGGGTGGTGATCATCGGCGCGGTGTCGATCGACAGCCTGAGAAAGCGGAGGCGCGGGTAGGAGGAAGCCAAGGGCGGAGCGGGTCGACAGGGAGAGGGAGCGGGAGAGGAGCGCGAGGGTGGCCGAAGAGATCATCTGCAGGGTGGCGCACATCACCAAGACCTTCTCCGGGGTGACGGCGCTCGACGACGTGAGCTTCGACGTCCGGGGGGGCGAGATCCACGGGGTGGTGGGCGAGAACGGGGCGGGGAAGTCGACGCTCATGAACATCCTCTCCGGGGTGTTCCACCCGGACGGGGGGGTGGTGGAGCTGGGAGGGGAGGCGGTGCGGCCGCGCGATCCGCGCGAGGCGCGGGAGCTGGGGGTGGCGATGATCCACCAGGAGCTCTCGCTCTCGCGGTCGATGAGCGTGGCGGACAACGTGTTTCAGGGGCGCATGCCGCGGAACAGGCTGGGTCTCGTCGACACGGCGAGGATGGTGGAGGAGAGCCGGTTGCACCTCCTCGCGCTGGGGGTGACGGACATCGACCCGCGCGATCTGGTGAAGCACCTCAGCATCTCTCAGATGCAGCTGGTGGAGATCGCCAAGGCCACCTCGCTGGAGGCGAGGTTGCTCATCATGGACGAGCCCACCTCGTCGCTCACCCAGGCGGAGATCGCGAAGCTCCTCGACATCATGCGAGGGCTCCGGGCGAAGGGGGTGTCGATCCTCTTCATCACCCACAAGCTGGAGGAGATGCTGGCGGTGGCGGACCGGATCACGGTGCTGCGCGACGGGCGGCACGTGGAGACGCTGGACGCGGCGGGGGCGACCGCCGAGCAGCTGGTGTCGCTCATGGTGGGGCGCGACTTCGAGCGGAAGGCGCACCGTCAGTTCATCTCCGACTACCGTGGGAGGGAGGTGGTGCTGAGGGTGAAGGGCCTCTGCGTCGGCGACCGGGTGCGAGACGCCAGCTTCGAGCTCTACCGGGGTGAGGTGCTGGGGCTCACCGGGCTCGTTGGCGCGGGCCGCACCGAGCTCTTGCAGGGCATCCTGGGGATGGAGCGGGTGACGGCGGGGACGGTCGAGGTGCACGGCCAGGAGGTGCGCATCCGGCACCCGGCGGAGGCCATCCGGCTGGGGATGGGCATGGTGCCGGAGAACCGGAAGGAGCTGGGGATGTTCCTCCGGCTCTCGGTGCTCGACAACATGACCATGGTTCATTTGAGAAAGCTGGCGAACGGGCTCACGCTGGTGGACAGGGCGAAGGCCTCGGAGACGGCCGGCGCCTACGTGAAGGAGCTCTCGATCAAGACGCCGAGCCTCTCGCAGGTGGCGCAGAACCTCTCGGGCGGGAACCAGCAGAAGACGATCATCGCCCGGTGGCTGATGCACGGGCCGAGCATTCTCTTCCTCGACGAGCCGACGCACGGCATCGACGTCGGGGCGAAGGCGGAGATCTACCGGATCATCGATGCGCTCTCGCAACGTGGGGTGTCGGTCGTCCTGCTCAGCTCGGAGCTGCCGGAGGTGCTGAACCTGTGCGACCGGATCATGGTGATGCACCGCGGGGAGATCCGCGGGGTGCTCGCCCACGGGGAGGCCGACCAGGTGAAGCTCATGAGCATGACGCTGGAGCAGAGGTCCGCATAGACGCTGGAGGGGGGAGGAGGTCCGCAGAGCAGGCGCCGCACCGTAGCACCCGCAGTTCACCCTGCAGCACTCGGAGGAAGGTCATGCGCAAAGCATTGCAGGCTCTCGCCGCCTTGGTCGCCGCCTCGGCGCTCCTCGCGGCACCGTCGAAGGCACCGGCCGCGGATTTCACCCCGGCGGCGAAGATCAAGGCGCCCAAGGGCAAGACGCTCATCGGGCTCCCGGCCGACGTGAAGGCGAAGAAGCCCATCCGCATCGCGACGATCATGGTGCAGAACAACCCCTTCGGTAAGGCGGTGATGGAGGGGGCGCTGTTCGCGAAGAAGATCCTGAAGGACCGCAACGCCACGGTGGACTGGATCCCGGTGCCCGACTTCGACCCGCAGAAGTTCGAGTCGGCGATGCAGAACACCATCACCGCGCAGTACGACGCGGTGACGCTCTTCGCGCTGTCGGAGGCCTTGCAGCCGGTGGTGGACAAGGCGGTGGACGCCGGGATGCTGGTCTACACCTTCAACACCGAGCCGGGGATGAACTCGAAGCGGCAGGCCTACTGGGGCCAGGATGGCTTCGCGGGCGGGAAGAAGTGCGGGAAGCTGCTCGAGGACGCCATGGGCGGCGAGGGGAAGTACGCGATCATCACCGGGTCGTTCAACGTGCTCGGCCACGAGCTGCGGCGCAAGGGTGCCCGCGACGTGCTCGACAAGAACCCGAAGATGAAGCTCATCGGCGAGTTCGAGAACCAGGACAAGGCGGAGGAGGCGTACAACGTGACGCAGAACCTCCTGACCTCGAACCCGGACATCAAGGGCATCTACGTGACGGCGGGCGGGCCGTTCGGGGCGGCGAAGGCGATCAAGGACGCCGGGCTGACCGGGAAGGTCAAGCTCGTCTGCCACGACTGGATGAAGGAGACGGTGTCCTACGTCCGCTCGGGCGAGGTGACGGCGGTGCTGGACCAGGACCCGTTCAACCAGGGGTATGCCCCGGTCATCGCCGCGTTCAACAAGCTGGCGGCTGGCCAGGATCCGGAGAAGGAGGTCAACTGGTTCGAGGGCGACGTGGCCACCCCGGCCAACGTGAACCAGAAGATCCCGAAGTCGTAAGCGCTCGGCGGGCCGGCGCGCGGAGGTCGCTCACGTGGCGACCTCCGCGCGACGCACGTTGCGGCCAGAGGCTTTCCCCCCGGCCCGGGGAACCCCAGGATCCGCCGCCGGCTGCGCCAGCGCGGGGGCAGGCCGCGCCGGAAGGGCGAGGATGGCGACGATCAAGGACGTGGCGCGGCTCGCGGGGGTGTCGCACGGGACCGTTTCCAACGTCCTCAGGAGGCACCGCGGGGTCGGGCTGGACAAGATCCAGCGGGTCGAGAGTGCCATCCGGGAGCTGGGCTACCGGCCCACCGCCGCGGCTCGGAGCCTCAAGACGAGCAAGTCCACCGTGGTCGCGGTGGTGCTCCCCAACATCTTCGACAGCGCCTTCGCGCAGCTCCTCCACGGCGTGGAGAGGACGCTCGGTGACCGGGGCTTCACCGCCACGCTCTACGTGACCTCCGGCATCGTCGAGCAGGAGCGAAGGATCCTGGAGGCCATCCGCGGCAGCTACGTGGCCGGCCTCATCATCGCCTCGTGCCAGCCAGGCAACGTGGAGCAGTTCGAGGATCTCCACGGGGAGCGGATGAGCACCGTCTTCGTGGAGCGGGAGATCCCGGGGTCGGAGTTCAACTTCCTGGCCTTCAACAACCGCAAGCACGTCCACCGGGCGGTCGCGGAGCTGATCGGCTCGGGGAGCCGGCGCATCGCTCTCATGGCCGGCCCCCCCGAGTTTTACTCCGAGAAGAAGGCCATCGAGGGTTACCGGGAAGCCCTGGCGGCCGGTCTGCCGGCTGGCTGCTACCAGAACGTCGTCATCACCAACTCCGACAAGGAGAGCGCCTTCAACATGGCCTTCGGGCTCCTGCAGGCGGAGCGGCCCCCCGACGCCATCGTCACCACCGGCACCCAGATCGCCGAGGGGCTCCTGAAGGCGCTCTCGTACGCTCGCGAAGGCCACGCCGCCCCGCCGCGCGTCGTGAGCCTCTGGAGCGACTCGTGGTCGGACCTGTCGGTCACGAACGTGGTCAAGCTGAGGCGCCCCTACATGCACCTCGGCAAGCTGGCCGCCACCATGCTGGTCGAGAGCGCGGAGGATGCCTTTCGTGAGGCCCGGCGCACCGTGCTCGACGACTGCTCCGGCATCTCGCTGCTCGAGAGCGCGAGGGCCGGTCGAACGCCCTCGAAGAGGAGGTCCGCGACCCTGAAGGCCTTGCTGCTGGAGAGCCCCTCCTCCTACGCGACGCTCTGCCTCCTCGACGACTTTCAGCGGAAGACCGGCACCGGCGTCGAGGTCACCACCCTCAAGTACGCGGAGCTCTACGACGCGGTCATCGAAGGCGCCGGGGGTGGCTACGACGTCTGCCAGGTCGACATACCCTGGCTGCCGGAGCTGTCGGAGCGGCGGCTCTTCCAGGACCTCGACGAGCTCATCGCGGTGGACCGCGGCCTGCTCGAACGCTTCATCCCGGGCATTCTCGATCACTTCGCCCGCGCCCGGGGAAGGTGCTACGGCATCCCCTACATGTACTGTTCGCAGCTCCTCTTCTACCGGAAGGATCTGTTCACCAACCTCAGGTACCAGAGCATGTTCGCGAGCCAGCACCGGGCCGAGCTGCTGGTCCCCCGGAGCTGGAACGAGTTCAACGTCGTGGCGAGGTTCTTCACGCGCGCGCTCAACCCGGAGTCCGAGACCCGCTACGGCACGACCCTGGGAGGCTCCTGCTACAGCGGGGCGCTCTGCGAGTACCTCCCGCGCCTGCGCACCTTCGGAGGCGAGACCTTCGATGGCCAGGGGCGCGTCGTGCTGGAGAGCGCGCAGGCGCTCAAGGCGCTCCGGAACTACTGCGAGAGCTACCGCTACGCCTCGCCCTCCTCCCCGGAACACTGGTGGGAAGAGCAGGTCGAGGAGTTCAGGAGCGGCGAAGCGGCGATGATGGTGCTCTTCTCGGCCCACGCAGCCGGGATCGTGGACCGCAACAGCTCCCGGATCGTGGGCAGCATCGGCTACGACGTCATACCCGGCAACCAGCCGCTGCTGGGCGGCTACTCGCTCTGCATCTCCTCGGGCACGCGACAGAAGAAGAGCGCCTACGAGTTCATCAGATGGGCCTGCACGGAGCTGAGCGCGGCCTCGACCATCCTGGGAGCGTCGGTGCCCACGCGAGACATGGCCAGCAACACCGAGGTGCTCTCCATCTTCCCCTGGTATCTGAAGGCCTTCGACGTCCTCCCTTCCACCCAGGTGCGCACCGTCCCGAGGACGGGGCGGAACACTCCCGCCTCGGAGCACCGCTTCGAGGAGATCCTGGGCGGTGCGGTGCACCACGCCATCACGCAGGTGGAGAGCCCTGAGTCGGCCATCGCCCGGGCGGCTTCGGAGCTGAGGCAGCTCCTGAAGGAGTGAGGAGCCCCTTGAGGTCGGGCTCCGCCGTGGGGCGCACGGCCACCACCCGAGCTAGAGTCGATCCCCGATGGCGCCCGCGGACCAAGTGCCACCTCGCCAGGAGGACACCGTAGGTCGCTCGCTGGGCCGCTTCAGCCTGCGGGTCGGCATCGGCACCCTGCTCGCAGTGGCGGTGCTCTACTTCGGCTTCCGCGGCCAGGTTCGGCCGGTGGCGGACGGGTCCAGCGAGACAGCGGCCTCGGAGGTTCTTGCACCCGCGGTGGAGGGCGCCGAGCCCGGCCCAGCCGTGGGCACCGCCGCGGAGGGCGAGGCCCCGACGGGCGCCCCGGAGGTGGTCGCCTCGACCGCGGCCGGGCCGCGTCCGCTCGGTCCGGTGGCCGCGGCCCTGGAGAAGCGCTACCTCGCGGGCGGCCTCGCCGAGGTCCGGCGGAGCTTCGCGGCCTGTCCCGGGGGCGACCTGCGGCGCGTCGCCTGGGTGGACGAGGCGCAGCGGGTGCGCAAGCTCCTCCGCGAGCGGCCGGGCGGGGTCACCGTCGAGGAGTGGTTCGACGAGGCTGGCAAGCTGCGCGAGGCGCGCACCCGCATCGTGAACGGCGGCGCCACCTGGTGGCGCTGGGCCACGGTGGGTGAAGAGGGAAAGCTCGCCGCGGAGGAGCAGGGGACGCTCCCGGCCGGCTTGGCGCCGCCCGCGCTCGTGCGGGAAGACTCGACGCGGGCCTTCTTCGCGCCTCCGGGCTGCGAGCGCGCGCCTTGAAGCTCCGGCTCCTCGCGGTGGGGCGCGACCGCTCGGGGCTCTACGCGCCCGCGGTGGCCGAGTACGCGGCGCGGCTCTCGCGGCAGCTCCGCTTCGAGCTCGTCGAGGTGTCGGAGGCGCGGCGGCACGCCGGCACGCCCAGGGCGCGTGAGGAGGAGGCGGCCGCGCTCATCGCCCGGCTCGACCCGCGCGAGCGGGTGGTGGCTCTCGACGAGCGCGGCGCCGAGCACGACAGCCTCGCCTTTGCGCGGCGGGTGGAGGGCTGGCTGGGCGGAGGCCGGGACGTGGCGCTCGTCGTCGGCGGCTCCGACGGGCTCGCCCCCGAGCTCCTCGAGAGGGCCGAGGAGAAGCTCGCGCTCTCGAGGCTCACCCTGGCCCACCGCCTCGCGCGGCTGGTGCTGGTGGAGCAACTCTACCGCGCCATGACCATCATCCGGCGCGAGCCGTACCACAAGTGAGGCCTCACCACGGGGCGTGCCGCCCCTCGCCCTGATGGCGCGCTCCTTGCTACACCGAGAACGTTGTGGGGCGCCTGCCGCCCGCCTAAAGTCCCCGAACTTTTCTTTTCCGGGGGATCGCCCCGAGGGAGTCACGTGGCCAAGAACCAGCCTCTCCTGCTCGTCGTCCTCGACGGTTTCGGCCTGCGCGAGGAGCGCGAGGCAAACGCCATCGCCATCGCCGGAACCCCGCAGATCGACGCCCTGAAGAACGACTACCCGTGGACCGCGCTGAAGACCAGCGGTCTCTCCGTCGGCCTCCCCGAGGGCCAGATGGGCAACTCCGAGGTGGGCCACACCAACCTCGGCGCCGGCCGGATCGTCTACCAGGACCTCGTCCGCATCAACCGCGCCATCGAGGACGGCTCCTTCTTCCAGAACCCGGTCTTGCTCGAGGCGATGAAGCGGGCCAGGGGCGGCAGCGGCACCGTGCACTTCGTGGGGCTCTTCTCCGACGGCGGAGTGCACTCGCACGAGGAGCACCTGCACGCGCTCCTCGAGCTGGCGCGCCGCGAGGGCGTGCCGCGCGCCTTCGTGCACGCGCTCCTCGACGGGCGCGACACGCCACCCCGCAGCGGCCTCGGTTACATGCAGGCCTTCGAGAAGCGGGTGGCCGAGAAGGGGTACGGCAAGGTCGCCACGGTGATGGGGCGCTACTACGCCATGGACCGCGACAACCGCTGGGACCGGGTGGGCCTCGCCTACGCCGCCATGGTGCGGGGAGACGGCTTCCGCAGCGCCTCGCCCCAGAAGGCCATCGAGGAGGCCTACGCGCGCGGGGAGAACGACGAGTTCGTGAAGCCCACCGTCGTGGTGAACGGGGGCGGCGAGCCGCGCGCCAGGGTGAGGGACGGCGACGCCATCGTCTTCTTCAACTTCCGCGCCGACCGCGCCCGCGAGATCACCCGCGCCTTCACGCAGGAGGGGTTCGACGCCTTCGACGTCTTGCCGCGGCCACGCCTCTCCTACTACGCCTGCCTCACCGAGTACGACGAGACCTTCGACCTGCCGGTGGCCTACACCCCCGCCCAGCCCAACGAGATCTTCCCGGAGATCGTCGCGCGCGCTGGCATCCCCCAGCTCCGCTGCGCCGAGACCGAGAAGTACGCGCACGTCACCTTCTTCTTCAACGGTGGGCGCGAGGTGCAGTTCCCGGGAGAAGACCGCATCCTCGTGCCGAGCCCTCGCGAGGTGAAGACCTACGACGAGAAGCCGGAGATGAGCGCGCGCGAGGTGGCCGACAAGCTCGTCGCCGCCATCGCCTCGAAGAAGTACGGCCTCATCATCGCCAACTTCGCCAACCCCGACATGGTGGGTCACACCGGCATCCTGGAGGCGGCGGTGAAGGCGGTGAAGGTGGTGGACGAGTGCGTCGGCCGGCTGTGGAAGGCGTGCGAGCAGGCGGGCATGGCGATGATGATCACCGCCGATCACGGCAACTGCGAGATGATGGTGGATCCGGTGACCGGCCAGCCGCACACCGCCCACACGCTCGGTCCGGTCCCGTGCATCCTGGCCGTCCCCACGCTGCGGGGCGCGAAGCTGCGCGCCGAGGGCGTCCTCGCCGACGTGGCGCCCACCGCGCTCGGCATCATGAGCCTCGCCCAGCCCAAGGAGATGAAGGGGCTGGGACTCGTCCTGCGCTGAGGCGCTGGCCGCCCTCGATCGGGAGCGCGTGATGAGCGTCCTCGACGAGCTGCAGCCGGTCTCCGGCGTCGAGCCGGTCGCCACCTTCGCGCGGCGGCTGAGTGCAACTCTCGGTGAAGTACGGACGAGCCTCCTCGACCTCCTCTACCCGCCGCGCTGCGCGGCGTGCGGTGCGTGGCTCCGCTCCACGGCGGAGGAGCCCTTCTGCCCGGACTGCGAGGAGGCGCTCCTGCCGCTCCCGCCGGGATGCGAGCAGTGCGGCGAGCCCGGTCCCCTCGCGAGGTGCGGCGCCTGCATCGCCTCCCCACCCGCCTTCGACTCCTGCCGGGCCGCCGGCCTCCTCGGGGGGCCGCTCGCCGACGCGGTGCACGCGTTCAAGTACCGCGACGAGCCCTGGCTGGCGCGCCCTCTCGGCGCCTGGCTCGCGCGCGAGGTCCAGCCCGCGCCGGGTGCGCTGGTCGTCTCGGTGCCGCTCGCGCGCCGTCGCCGCCTCACCCGCGGCTACGATCAGGCGGCGCTCCTCGGCCGCGCCTTCGCGCGGGCGGGCGGGGGCACCTACCTCCCGGGCGCCCTCGCCCGCGTGCGCGAGACGCCCCCGCAGGTCGGTCGCGACCGCACGGCCCGGCGCGCCAGCGTGCGGGGCGCCTTCGCCCCGCGCTGGCACCGGGAGCGCCTCTCCGGAGGAGAGGTCGTTCTCGTCGACGACGTCGTCACCACCGGTGCCACCGCCGGCGCCTGTGCACAGGCGCTCCGGGCGGCCGGCGCGGCCTCGGTGGCGGTGGTGGCGCTCGCACGCACGCTCTGAGGAGCCGAGCCCGGCGGAATCGCGACCACCGTTCGCCGGTTAGAATCACTCCAATGTGCCTTTCTGCCCGCCGGCTCCCACACCTCGTCGCCCTCCTCTGCGCCCTGTTTTCGTCGGCCCCCGCCCTGGCTCAGGAGGATGGCGATCCCGGCGACCTGGCCCCCCAGGCGGTGGAGGCGAGCCCCGCCGAACGGGCGGTCGCGGAGCCTGCGGCTCCCGGCGCGGCGGGTCTGGTGGCTGGCCCCGCCGAGCCGGCGCTGCGCGCCCTCGTCGCCGAGCTTTCTCGCGACCACGCCGAGCCGCGCGCGCTCGTGACGCTCTCTGCCCTCGCCGAGCTGGAGGACGAGCTCCCCGACCTCGCACCCCTGGCGCGCGCCTATGCCCGGCTCGCCGGCGACCGCGCCGCCCACCCGGAGGTGCGCGCCCTCGCGCGCCTGCGGCTCTCCGGGATCGCGCGCGCGCGCGGCGACCTCCCCGGGGCCGAGGCCGAGCTCTCGAAGCTGGGGTTCATCGGCGACTGGTGGGTGGCCGGCCCCTTCGACAACGAGGGGAAGCGAGGCTTCGAGCGCGCCTATCCACCCGAGCGAGGCATCGACCTCACCGCCCGCTGGCCCGGCAAGGTGCGGGAGGTGAGCTGGAGGGCCCTCCCCGAGGAGGCGCAGGCGCGTGGCTTCGTCCACCTCGGCCTGGCGCTGCGGCCTTCACGCGAGGTGACGGCTTACGCACTCGCGGTGGTGGAGTCCGCGCGCGCCCGGCGGGCTGCGCTCTACCTCGGGGCGAGCGGGGCGGTGAAGGTCTTCGTGAACGGCGCCCTGGTGCTCGAGGACCCCACCTACCACCCGGCGCGACTCGATCAGGCGAGGGTGGAGGTCTCCCTCCGCCGGGGCCGGAACGAGGTGCTGGTGAAGCTCTGCCAGGACGACGGCAGCTTCGGGTTCTACGCCCGGCTGGCCGACGCTGGTGAGCTCGAGCGACCGGGGGTGATCGCTGCGCTCGAACGGCGCGCGAAGGAGGCGACGGGCGCGTCGGCCGTCGGGGCGCAGCGCGACCTCGCGGCCGCCCTGGCCGAGCGCGGTCCCGGCGAGGAGCGCGAGCGGCGCGCCGCAGCCGAGGCGCGGCTGGCGGTGGCGCTCGATCCCTCCAACCTCGGCGCCCGGCTCCTGGCGGCGCGGCTGGAGGACGACCCCAACCGGCAGCGCGAGCACCTCCAGGCGGCGATGGAGAGGCACCCCGAGGATCCCCGGGCGCCCACCATGATGGCGCAGCTCGAGCTCCGGCGCGGGCGGCTCATGCCTGCCCGCCGGCTGCTCGCGGAGGTGCTGGAGAAGGTGCCGGGGGCGGTGACGCCGCGGCTCCTCCTCGCCGAGGCGGAGGAGGCGGCCGGTCTCGCCGCGCGCGCTGCTCGTCTGCGAACCGAGCTGGCGGCCGAGGCGCCCGCTCACCCTGGAGCCACCCTCGCCGCGGCGCGCTCGGCGCGCTCGCAGGAGCGCCTCCCGGAGGCGGAGCGGCTCCTCCGCCGCGCGCTCGCCCTGCGGCACGACGAGGCCGGGGCGCGGGCGGCGCTGGTGCAGCTCCTGCTCGACCGGGGAGAGCTGCAAGGAGCTCTGGGCGAGCTCGAGGAAGCGCTGCGGCAGGACCCCGCGGACGTGAGCGCGCGCCTCCGCCTCGCCGAGCTGCAGGCGGCCAACGGCCGGGACGAGGCCGCCGAGGAGAACTTCGCCGCGCTCCTCCGCATCGCGCCGGAGGAGGCGGAGGTGCTGGAGCGCCGCGGCAAGGCCCGCCTGCGCCGGGGGAGCGCCGCCGATGCGCTGGCCGACCTCCAGGCTGCCCTCCGCCTCCGGCCACAGAACCCGCAGCTCAAGGAGCTGGTGCGAGCGATGGCCCCCGAGCGCGAGCGGTACGAGACGCCCTACCTCTACGACGCGCAGGCGCTGGCGAAGGCGGCGCCCTCCTTCGGTCCGGAGGAGGACGCGGTGGTGCTGGGCGACCTCAGGGTGACGCGCGTCCATCCCTCGGGCCTCTCGTCCTCCTACCAGCAGCTCGTGGTGAAGGTGCTCACCCAGCGCGGGGTCGAGGCGTGGAGGAGCTGGGCTGCGGCCTACGCTCCGGAGCGCCAGGAGCTGCGGGTGGAGCGGGCGCGGGTGGTGAAGCCCGACGGCAGCGTCGTCGAGACCTTCCAGGAGCAGGACCGCAGCACGAGCGAGCCCTGGTACCGCCTCTACTACGACACCAGGGCGCGCCAGGTCGGCTTTCCGGCCCTGGCCCCGGGCGACCTGCTCGAGCTGGGCGTGCGCACCGACGATGTGGCGAGCGAGAACCTCCTCTCCGACTACTTCGGCGAGCTGGTCTTCCTGGGAGATGGGGCGAGGAAGCTCCGGGCCGACTTCGTGCTCCTCTCGCCGGAAGAGCGGCCCATCCACGAGGGCGAGCCGCCGGCCGGGGTGGAGCGCAGCGAGCGGCGCCTGGAGGGAGGGCTCATCGAGCGCCGCTACACCGCGCGTGAGCTCGCGAAGCTGCGCCCGGAGCCGGGCATGCCCGGCTGGAGCGAGGTGGCGCCCTTCGTCCACGTCTCGACCTACGGGAGCTGGGAGGAGGTGGGGCGCTTCTACTGGGGCTTGGTACGCGAACAGCTCATCCCGGGCCCGGAGGTGAAGGAGACCGCCGCGCGCCTCGCCCGCGGTGTGCGTGAAGGGCGCCGCGCCCGTGGCGAGCCGGAGTCGGGCGACGCCCGCGCGCTGGTGGAGGCGGTGCACCACTTCGTGGTGACGAACACCCGCTACGTGGGGCTCGAGCTCGGCATCCACGGCTACAAGCCCTACCGGGTGGAGGAGATCCTCGAGCGCCGCTTCGGTGACTGCAAGGACAAGGCGAGCCTCGGGCACGCGCTCCTCGCCGAGCTCGGCATAGAGTCCAGGCTGGTGCTGCTCCGCATGAAGCGGCTCGGCCGCATCCCGGCAGAGCCGGCCTCGCTCTCCGTCTTCAACCACGCCATCCTCTACGTGCCGGCCTTCGACCTGTGGCTCGACGGCACCGCCTCCTTCTCCGGGACGCAGGACCTGCCGGCCGAGGACCGGGGGGCGGTGGTGCTCGTGGTGAACCCCGACGGTCCCTCGCGCTTCACCACCATCCCCGAGGGCGCGCCTGGAGACAACGTGAGCCGCAGCCGCTACGAGGTGGCGCTTCGCCCGGACGGCAGCGCCGAGGTGAAGGGCGCCGCGCAGGTGCACGGCGTCCAGGCGCCTGGCTACCGCTCGGCCTACGCCGCCGGCCACGACCGCAGTGCCCTGCTGGAGTCGGCGATGAGCGGCGCCTTTCCCGGTCTCACCGTGAAGGAGCTCAGGCTCTCCGACCTCTCCCGGCTGGAGGAGGCGGTGAAGCTCGAGTTCACGCTGGAAGCTCCGCGGCTCGCCGAGCGCGAGGGCGAGGCGCTCCGCATCACCCCCTTCGGCTCGAGCCAGCGCCTCGCCGAGACGCTGGCGCCGCTCTCCTCGCGACGCTTCGATCTGGTGCTGGGCGAGCCCTGGGAGCGCACCACCACCTACCGGTGGGAGCTTCCGGCCGGATTCGAGCTCCAGGTGCTGCCCGCTCCGGCCCGGGGCGAGACGCCCGAGGTGGCCTTCGAGGTGAGCTATCGCCGCGAGGGCGGGGCGCTCCTCGCCGAGGCGCACCTCTCGGTGAGGAGCGCGCGCATCGCGGCGGCGGAGTACCCGGCCTTCCGAACCCTCCTCGCCCAGGCCGACCGCGCCATGTCGCGCCCGGTCCGGCTGGTGAGGGCGGGCGAGGCTCGGGCGCAGCCGGTGGATACGCTCCCGCGGAGCGCGAAGCTCGCCAGTGCCGCGACGCAGCGCCGGGAGGCGCGGCCATGAGATCGGCTGCCTTCCGGCTCGCGTCCACGCTGGCCGCCCTCGCCCTCGCCCTGGCCTGCGCCGGAGCGCGGCTTCCCCTCGACCGGCCGGAGGGCGATGCGCGCGCCGTGGAGGCGCCGGCCGCGGAGCTCGCGCGGGCGGGCTTCGACGCCTGGCTCCTCCACGACGACGCTGAGACCGCCGGGCGGCGCTTCGCCGAGGCGTTGCGGCGCGAGCCGGGAAGCGCGGGCGCCCACCTCGGCGCGTCGATGCTCGCCGCCCGCGCCCTCGACGATGCGTCCGAGGTGCGCGAGCTCCTCGCGCTGGTCGAGGCCGCCCCTCTCCACCCGGCGTCCTATCTCGCGGCGCGGCGCCTGGGAGAGCTGGCGGAGCGCTCGCCCTCCCACGCCCGCGACGTGGCGGACGGCCTGGCGCGGGCCCAGCAACGGGCGACCGGCCTCACCGCCGCGCGGCTCCGCAACGCCCGGGCCGCGGCCGCCGCGGCGCAGGGCGATCTCGCCGGGGCGGTGCAGCTCCGGTCCGAGGGCGGCGCCGTCACCGCCTGGACGATCGCCGGGCCCTACGGCGCCCTGCACGCGCTGGAGCTCGACGTGCCCTTCCCGCCGGAGGAGGGCTCGCTGCCGGCCACCGCTCCGTCGCCGCCGGGTCTCCCCGCGGTGTCCGCGCGCGCTCTGGAGACGCCGGCCGGCGACCTCGCCCTGGAGGGCGAGCCGGGTGGCGGCGACTTCTTCTACCTCGCCAGCGACGTCGCGCTGGAGCGCGGGGGCGCGTACCTGCTCCACCTCGCCACCACCGCCACGCTGCGCGCCTTCGTGGACGGAGCGCCGGTGGCGGAGCGGCGCTCCTACGAGGCCTTTCTCCCCTTCGCCCAGGCGGTGCCCCTGCGGCTCGCCCCGGGCCGGCACCGCCTCCTCGTGAAGCTGGGGCGCGGGGGTGCACCGGCCTGGATCGCTGCCTACCTGGCGCGCGAGGACGGCGCCCCGGCCGACGCCCAGTTCACCGCAACCACGCCTGGTGAAGCCACGCCACGCGTGAGGGCAGCCGAGCTTCCCCGCCCTCTTGCCGCGCCGGGCGAGCTGCTCGAGGCGCTCGCGCCCGAGCTCGGGCCGCTCGGCGCGAGGCTCGCGCTCGCCCGCGACCTCGCCGAGAACGACCGCGAGACGGCCAAGGCACTCCTCGAGGAGGCGCTCGCGCAGGCGCCGCGCTCCGCCGCGCTCCTTGCCGTCCGCGCCGAGGTGCGCCGCTCGGACGGCACCTTGGCGGAGCGCATCGCGCGCGCGCGCGCCGAGTCCGACCTCGACGCGGCGCTCGTCGCCGACCCAGGTCACGCCGCTGCCCGCCTCGCCCGCGCCGAGGCGGCCCGGACCGGGGATCGCCTGGACGACGCCGCCACCCTGCTGGAGGCGCTATCGCCCGCGGCTGCGGCGAGGCCGGCCGCCCTCGTCGAGCGAGCGCGGCTGGCGCGGGCCCGTGGGCTGGAGGCCCAGTCCGAGGCGCTCGCCGAGGAGGCGCGGCGCGGCAGCGGCTCGTGCAGCGCGCTGGAGCTGCTCCTCGAGGGGGCGGTGCGGCGCGAGGTGGTGGCGCGCCAGGACGAGCTCACCACCGCCCTCTCCCACTGTCCGTCGGGGTTGGAGCGGCTAGCTGCGCACCGGAGGCGGCGCGGCGACCTCGCGGGAGCGCTGGAGGTGGTGGATCGGCTGGTGAAAGCCGGCCCCGCACGCATCGAGCCCCGGCTCATCCGGGCGCGGCTCCTCGCGGCCCGCGGCGAGGCGGGGAGGGCGGTCGAGGAGCTGGCGGTGGCGATCCGGACCTGGCCGCGCGACGCGCGCCTCATGAAGGCGGTGGGCGAGCTGCGCGAGCTGGCGGGGGATGCCGAGGGGGCGCGAGAGGCGCTCCGGCAGGCGCTCCTTCTCGACGGCTCCGACCTCGGCCTCCGGCGCGCGCTGGCGCTGGAGCGCGGGGTGGAGCCCCTCTCCGCGCTCGACGAGGACGGGCTCGCCGCCATCCGGCGCTACCGCGAGGCCGCCCCCTCCTTCGACACCTCCAGCGTGACCGTGCTCGACCTCGGCGCGGTGGAGGCGCACCCGGGCGGCTCCCTCACGCAGCGCATCCACACGGTGGTGGAGGCGCGCGACCAGCGCGCGGTCGACCGGGTGGGCGAGGTGGCGGTGCCGGCCGGCGCGGAGATCCTCGTAGCACGTACCGTGAAGCGCGACGGCCGCGTCCTGGAGCCCGCGCAGCCCCTCGGCGACAAGCGCACGCTCTCCCTCCCCGGCCTCGAACCGGGCGACTTCGCGGAGTGGAGCTGGCTCCAGGCCTCCGCCGCCCGCGGCGCGGCGCTGCCCGGGTTCAGCGCCGACACGTTCTACTTCCGGGCCGACGTGCCGCTCTGGCGCAGCCTCTACACGGCGGTGGCTCCGCAAGAGGTGCCGCTGGAGGTGGACGCGCACCACATGCCGGCGCCAGAGATCCTGAGCGAGGACGGCCGCCAGATGGTTCGGGTGCTGCGCGAGGCGGTGCCGCCCCTCAGGCCCGAGCCATCGGCTCCCGGCGAAGCGGAGGTGTTGCCTGCGGTGCAGATAGGCTCGGGGGCAGGCCAGGAGGCGCTGGCGCTCGCGCTCGCCGACGGGCTCATGGAGTCGTTTCGCCCCAGCCTGGAGGTGAAGGCGCTCGCCGGGCGGGCGCGCGCCGCCGCGAAGGGAAGCTCGCCCGAGGCGCTTGCCAGGGCGGCCCACCGCCTCGTCGACGAGGTGGTGCTCGGTCAGGGCGGAAACTTCGCCGAGTCGGCGAGCGCCATCCTCTCGCGCGGCCGGGGGAACCGCACCGTGCTCCTCGACGCCGTGCTGCGAGCGCTCGGAGTACCGGTGCGCGCGGCGCTTCTCCGCGACTTCGCCCGTGACCCGGCGCCCTACCGGTTTCCCCGGCCGGAGCTTCACGCCTACGCCGTACTGCGGGTGGAGGATGGCGGCCGGGAGCTGTGGATCGACCCGACCACCCGCTTCACCCCCTTCGGCGAGTTGCCGAACGCGGTGCGCGGGGTGGAGGCGCTGCTCCTCCCCGCGCGCCCTGGGGAGCGGCTGGAGCGGACCACCACGCCGCCGCCCAATCCCAACCAGCGGCGCGTCACCCGGGTGAAGGTGCAGGTAGAGCCGTCGGGCGACGCGGTGGTGGAAGGGGCCGAGGCGTATCAGGGGTTCGACGGCGCGGCGCTGCGGGCCAGCCTCGAGCCGCTCGACACGGCGGCGCGGCGCCAGGCGGTGGAGGCCGCCCTCTCTCGCGGCTTCGCGAGCCCGCAGCTCCTCTCCTTCGAGGTGGAGGGGGAGGAGTCGGCCGAGGCTCCTCTCGTCCTGCGCTGGAAGGCGCGGGTGCCGCAGTGGGCGAGGCTCGAGGGCGATCGGGCCGTGGTCGACGCGCCGCTCTTCCCTGCGCAGCTCGTCGCCCGCTTCGTGCAGCGCGCCAGCCGGGAGACGCCGGTGCTCATCGCCGGGGACGAGCGCTACACGCTGGAGGTCACGGTGATCCCGCCCCCCGGATGGCGACCGGTGCCCGTGGAGCGAGCAGCAGCGGCGAGCCTCTGGGGCAGCTACCTGCGTGAGGAGAAGCTCGACGGGGGACGCCTGGAGCGGCGCGACGCCTACGACCTCTCCCGCGCCAGGGTGAACCCAGGAGAGGAGTACGCCGGCTTTGCAACCTTTGCCGTCGAGGTGGACCGGGCGCAGCGGGTCCCGGTGACCTTCGATGTGTCGACCCAGGGTCTGAAAATACCCAGTGTCGCTAGGCTCCAAACCCCCTAGATCACGGGAGTGCCGACAGGCACTCTTCTTGCTCATCAGGAGTAACCGTGCGCCTCGACTCCTCACGAATCCTCGCGTGGCTTCGAAAGCTGGTCTCCCTCCCCGCCAGCCCGCAGCTCGCCTGGGTGCACGTAGCCGTGCCCGCCGCGCCCCGCAAGAGTCTAGCCCAGCGCCCTTACCCCGGGCGCTGAGCACCTCCTCCTCCTCGAGCGGGGCGCGGCGAGTTGTTCTCGCCTGCGCTCCTTCCGCGTTCGTGCCCGGCTGCTTGTCCGCTGGACCCGGCTGGCTCTTCCAGTAGAATCACTTGCACTTCAGGTTCTTGGACAGCCCCGCCACCTTGCAGTCGCCGGACCGGCACCGGTGTCCGACGCCCAGCTCGCCGACGGTTCCACAGACGGCCCCCTTCGGGAGCTTGGTCTTGCAGGCGTTCCGCTGGAGATCGAGTCCACCGTCGCACCACTGGCCGCGCCCGCAATCGGTGTCCGCCTGGCAGACGCAGGTTCCCTTCACCCCGTCCGCGACGTTGTTGCACTTGCCCGCCCGGCACTCGTCGCCAAAGAAGCAGCCTTCGCCCATCTCCACGGATGCCGCCCGGAAGCAGCGACCCAGCTTGCAGTTCCCCGACTGGCAGGTGCGGCTGCCCCCGGCCACCGTGCACGTCTCCTGGTCCGCCTTCTTCGCCCGGCAGATGTTGGCCTTCAGAATCGAGGCCGGCGTCGCAGTACTGCCCGGACTCACAGTCGCCGTCCTGCTGGCAGGCGTTGTCGCTGTTGACGGTCTTCGGGACGTCCGTACCGTAGGCCTTCTCCCACATGGCGATGAAAGTCTCGGCGCCCTGGTTCAGGGCTTCGACGCCGTTCGTGCCGAGCGCGACGAGATCCTGGTAGAGGTCCGGCAGGTAGCCGATGTGCCGGAGCCCCTCCAGCTCGAAGCGGTGCACCGCCTTGGGCAGGCTCTGCTGCTTCCTCTCCCAGACGTCCCTGCCTCGACCCGCCTCGCGCGCGGCATAGCAGCCCTCGTCGCCCACCCGCGGGCCGAGCTGCTGGGTCACGCCGTTGAAGTCGGTGCCGAAGGCGACGTCGACGCCCTTCTGCTTCGCGTAGGACACCAGCTGAGCGTACGACTTCGACGATCCCGGGCAGTCGTTCGGCACGCGGCTGGCCGGGTCGGTGGCGATGTGGTTCGGGCCGGTCCGGAGGCCGACCACGCCGCCCACGGCCTCAATCTGCGCGAGCTGCGCGTCGGTGGTGAGGAACTCCTTCAGGGAGATCCCGCTCCGTCTTCTCCAGGCGTGACTCGAGGCGGGTGTGCGACGCGAAGAACGGGTACCGGTCGTACTTCGCGGTGACGAGCCGGTAGAGGTCGTCGATGCTTCGCGCGCTGTAGTGGGAGACGTCGATCAGCATGTGGCGCTGGATCAGGGCGTCCACGAGCTGGTTCCCAGCCTCCGAGAGGCCCTTCGCGTTCTTCCCCTGCGCGTCCAGGTCGAACGGGCTGTCGTCGCCGAGGGTGGTCACCCAGGTGAACGGGTTGCTCGTGCGCTGGTGCCACCAGAAGTTCTCCCGGTGCGGCGCGGCGCCGGCGAAGCGGTTGTCGCGCTCGTGCACGATCTGCAGGCTCCGGAGCCCCTTCTGGTAGAGCTTCTCGAGCTGCGCCGTGAAGTGACCCTCCGAGGGCGGGAACATGTGGCTGCTCTCCGCGGAGAGGACCACTGCGAGCTTCCCCTCGTGGATGATCTTGCGCGCGTGCCAGGGAGTGAGCGCGATCTCCATCCATTCGTACTTGCGGTCGAGGGCGTTGAACGCGTCGAGCTGGCGGTGGAGGTTCGTCATGTCGTCGCAAGGGTGATCGTTCTCCCCCTGGTAGAGCGCCAGGCGGAGCGCTCGGCAGAGCAGCTCGTTGTTCACCGCGGACATGACCACGAGCTCCAGCCCCTTGCGGTGCGCCTCCAGCAGCCAGTCGGTGTGCACCTGCTGGTGGGCGATGTCCGAGAAGTGGGGCCAGCGCGTGAAGCCCCCCACCTGGGCGAACCCGTCCCCGTGCCGGATGACCGTCTCCGTCGCGTGCGCCGACTGGTCGAGCGGGACCGCGTGCAGCCGGTTCTTCTCGGCGATCGGAAGCTTCTTGATCTGCGCGGCGATGGCCACGGCGTCGCCGAGGTCGACCTGCCTGCAGGCGGCGAGCGCGGTGGCCTGCGGTCCGTCGTTGTCGCCCCAGGTCCACAGGCCCGCGAAGCCGAGCTGGGCCGCGCCGTGGACGTGCAGGTCGGCGAGGCCCCGGATCTTTCCGAAGTTCCAGGTGAGCGGGGTCTCCTCCTTCTCGATCTCGTACTGGAAGGTCGGCGACCGGGGCTGGATCACGACCGACAAGATCTTGCCCGCGACGTCCCTGGCGGTGACGGGGAACGTCCGGACCCCGTCGATCGGCGCGTCGTCGAACAGCATCCGGGTCTTCCCCGAGCTGTCGGTCGCGCAGAGGGTCATCGTCCCGCTGCCGGCCTTCCCGCGAATGATCACCTTGCCGTCGTTGAAGGATGGGACCATGCTGACGAAAGTCCGCTTCCCGGGCAACACGACGGTGCCGAACTCGATCTCCGCGCCCAGCATGCGCGGACCGATGGTGGACCAGCGGTTCTTCGCCCCCGCGTTCCACCACCCCACCACGTCCTCCAGCGATTCGTTGAGGAGGCGGGTCGAGGAGCAGAGGACGAACTCCTCCGCCCCGCCCAGCTTCGTTCCGCAGCCGAGCTTCTCGACCGCGATGCGGTACTGCTTCCAGACGTCCGCGGCCACGGTCGCCGCCGACTGGCACGAACCGGCGTCGGCGGGCGAAGGGGCCAGCATGGAGGTGAGGACGGCGAAGGCGGCGAGGGTCGTCGCCTGGCGGCTAATTGCACTGCTGGTGTCATGCTTCATGGCGTCTCCTTGGTGGGTCGTGGGCATCTCGTGACAGGCGGAAGGAGAGCGAGGTGCGGCCCGGCCGCGAGGTCACGAGGAGCTCTCCCCCCATCGCGGCCGATCGGCTCCGGAGGTTGGCGAGCCCGCCGGTGGCGCGCTGGAGCGCCGAGGGCTGGATGCCGGTCCCGTCATCGGTGATCCGCACCTCCAACGCGGGCTCGACCGCGAACGCGCCGGCGCGGAGCGCCTCGAAGAGCTTCCCGCGCTTGCCGACGAGGCGCACCTCGGGGTCGCGGGACAGCATGGCCGCGAAGCCCTGGCGGACCTGCGGCACGTCCTCGACGTGGAGCACGCGGATCAAGGGCGCCACCACCGCCGATCGCCGCGCTCCGGAGCGTGAAGGGGTGAGGCCGGCATGGAACGGCTACCTTATGAACCCAGGGCGCTGGCCACACCTCCCGGAGTGAGCGGGACCACATGCTCATGTGAGGGCTGGCGACGGCGACGGCGTGGCCTCCGCGCATGACGCAGCGCGCACAGGAGCCGGTGAGCCGGGGCACCCCCGGGGCGCTCGGCCTGACCAGGAGTGAATGCGGCGCGAGGGGAGGAAAGGAGGTCTACAGCAGCCGTCCCACCACCGCGGAGTGCAGGTCGAGCCCGCGCGAGGTGAGGACGAGCCGGCCCTCGCGCACGACGGCGAGCCGCGCGCGCACCAGCTCCGCCACCTCCCGGGCCTTGCTCGCGCCCAGCTCCTCGAGGGGTAGGCCCCGGCGGGTGCGGAGCGCGAGCATCACCCGCTCCTCGGCGAGCTCTCGAGGTCCGAGCAGCTCCTCCTCGGCCGTCGGCAGGCGGCCCTCCTCCACCGCCGCGAGGTAGGCGCCGGCCGAGCGGTGGTTCGACCAGCGCCGGCGAAGTGCCGTCGCAGAGGGGAGGGCCCCGCTCGCGCGCCCGTCGCCCGGTCCCGCGGAGCGCGGCGGCTTCCCGGACTCAGGATCCATGGGTTCCCCTGCGGCCCGGGGCCTGCCCGGCGCGCCCGCCTCCACGCGCGGCGCGAGCTCCACCGAGCCGGTGGCCCCTGCGCCGAGCCCCAGCCACCAGCCGGACTCCCAGTAGATGCTGTTGTGCACCGCCTCGAACCCGGGCCGGGCGAAGTTGCTCACCTCGTAGCGGCGAAGGCCCCCGCGCCGCAGGGCCGCCCGGAGCGCTCGACCCTGCGCCACCACCTCGTCGTCGGGGGGCAGCGGCAGCCGGCCCTCGCGCCGCAGCCGCGCGAAGGGGGTCTCCTCGGCCAGCGCGTCACCCTCCACGGTGAGCGCGTAGGCCGAGACGTGCGAGACGGGGAGTGAAGCGAGGCGCGCGGCGTCGGCTCGAGCCGTGCCCACCGACGAGCGGCGGGCGCCGTAGATGAGGTCCGCGGCCACCGCCGGCACCGCCTCGGCGGCGTTCCGGAGGGCGCGCTCGGCCAGCTCCGGCCCGTGCCGCCGGCCGAGCTTGGCGAGCACCGCGGGGTCGAACGACTGCACGCCCACCGAGACGCGCGTGACGCCCGCCTGCCGCCAGAGCGCGAGGCGCTCCGGGGAGCACGACTCGGGGTTCGCCTCCAGCGTCACCTCCAGCCCCGCCCCGCCCCGCGGGAAGCGCCGCAGCACCGCGGCGATGAGCGCGGCGGTGAGCGCCGGCTCCTGGAGTGACGGCGTGCCGCCGCCGAGATAGACGGAGACGAGCTCGAGCCCTGCAGCGTCGTCTGCACGGGCCTCGAGCTCCGCCAGCACCGCCTGCGCGTACCGCTCCTGCGGGATCGCGCGCGCCACCTCCACCGCGAAGTCGCAGTAGGGGCAATGGTGCGCGCACCACGGGAAGTGGACGTAGACGCCGAAGGGGCGCATCGGCCGCGATCTATCGGCGGAGATGTGGCCGCGCCCGCGGCCCCGCGAAGCGGAAGAGCCCGGGTCGAGCTGCCGGGGGGACCTGCCGCGGCCGGCGGCGTCGGCGCGGAGTCACCTCCGCACGGCGGCCACGAGCTCCTTGTTCTTCTGCTGGAAGCGCGCCACCTCGGTGTTGAGGAAGTCGCTCTCGGCGCGCAGGTCCTCGGATTCGCCGCGCAGCCGCTCCAGCTCCAGCTCCAGGACCGCGAGCCGCTCCTTCTCCTTCTCGTGCTCGGCGACCTTCCGCCGCGCCTGCGCCTCACGGCGCACGCTGTCCTCGAGGTGGCGCTCGAGCTGCACCAGGCTCGCCTTGTGCCGCTCGGCGTCGGCCGCCGCGCGCCGCTCCAGCTCGGCGAGCCGCGACTCCAGCCCCTGACGCTCGGAGGCGGCTTCCTGGCGGGTGCGGACCGTGGCCTCGGCCTGCGCCGCGAGCTGCGCCTCCAGCTCGCCCGCGCGGTCCTGCAGCGCGCCGAGCGCCAGGTCGAGCTGGCCGCACTGCTGGCGAACCGCGACCAGCTCGGCCTCGCGGGCGGCGCACGCCTCCTCGGCGGCCCCTGCTCGCACCGCCTCCGCTGCCACCTCGGCCCTCGACTGGCGGAGCGTCTCCTCCAGGGCAGCGCTGGCGGCGCGGAGCGCCGCTCGCTCCAGCAGGCCTCGATCGAGCTCGGCGGTGAGCGCGTCCGTGCGCTCGCCGGCGTCGGAGAGCGAGAGCTCGAGGCTGGCGGCGCGTTCCTCGGTGGCGCGGAGCGCGCCGGACTTCTCGGCCAGGCACTCGGCGGCTTCGGCGCGCTCGGCCTCGGCACGCGCCCGCGTGGTCTCCAGCTCGTCGCGCAGGGAGCGCTCGAGTGCCTCGCGCTCGGACTCGGCCCCGGCGAGCCGCGCGGCAGCCTCCGCGCGATCGCCCTCCGCACGCGCGCGCTCGGCCGAGGTCTCGGTCCGCGCCTGGCGCAGGGTCTCCTCCAGGGCGGCGCTGGCCGTGCGCAGGGCCTCCCGCTCCAGCCGCTCTCGCTCGCCCTCGGCGGTGAGCGCCTCGACGCGCTCCTCGGCCTCGGAGAGGGACGACGCGAGGGCGGCGCCCTTCTCGCTCGCCGCGGCGAGCCGCGATTCCAGGGTCCCACCGCGCGCCTGCTCCTCGGCGAGGCTCGCCTGAAGCGCGGAGACCTGCTCCTCCGCGTCCCGCAGCGCGGTCGTCTTGCCGGCGAGCAGCTCGGCCGCCACCGCGCGCTCGGCCTCGGCCTCGCTCCGCTCCTGCTCGAGCTCGGCCCTGAGGTCGCGCTCCAGTGCCTCGCGCTCGGTCTTCGCCTGCGAGAGCCGCGAGGTGGCCCCGGCCCGCTCGGCCTCGGCGCGCGCCCGCTCCTCTTCGAGCTGGGTCCGCAGGTCGCGCTCCAGCGCCGCGCGCTCGGCCTCGGCCTGGGCCAGGCGCTCCTGCAGCTGCGAGGCGAGGGCGTCGAACTCGGCCTGGTGGGCCGCCGCGGCCTCGGCCGAGGCCGCCCGCTCCTCCTCGAGCGCGGCCGCCGCGGCGGCGCGCTCCACCGCCGCGGCCTCGTCGAGCTCTCGCCGGGTCTCCTCGACCGCGGCCAGCTGCTCGGCCCAGGTCTGCTCGGCTGCCTCGCTCGCCTGCATGGTCTCGGAGAGCACCTCGGAGAGCGACTGGCGCGTCGCTTCGGACTCGGCGAGGCGCTGCCCGAGGTCCTCCACCCGGCGCTCCATCGCGGTGCAGGCGCTCCTCGACTGGCCGAGCGCCTGCTCGGCCTCCGCCCGTGCGCGTCCCGCCGCGGCCGCCTCACGCCGGGCCGCCTCGATCTCCGCCCTCACCTCGGCGGCATCCTGGCGCTGGGCCGCGAGCGAATCGCGCATCCGGGCGAGGAACGCATCCTTGGTGCGGAGGCGCTCGCGGAAGAACTCCAGCTTCTCCTCCGGCGTGCCGCGCGGCGGCGCCGGATCGCGCGGCCACTCGGCGAGGACGTCGCCGGCCGCCGCCGAGGCGGGCGAGGTGCTGGAGGGTGCCGGCTCCGAGACGAGCCGCACGGAAGAGGGGCGCGGCACCGGCGGCGGGATGGGAGGGGGGGCCACGCCGTTGCGGGCCGGGCGCGGCTCGGAGGCGGGCGACCCCTCCACCAGCTGTGAAGCGCGGCCCAGCAGCGCGGGGAGGTCGAGGGGCTTGCGCAGGTACTCGTCGGCCCGGGTGCGGGTGAGCCGGTGCGCCTCGATGGCCTCGGGTGAGGCCTCGTCGGTGTAGAGGATGAGCGGCACCGTGGTGAGCGCCCGCTTGATCCGGTTGCACACCGAGAAGCCGCTCATGTCCGGCAGCTCCGCCGCCAGCACCACCAGGTCTGGCCGCTCCGCGCGGCAGTGATCGACCGCCGGTTCGCCTTCACCCACGGTGGTGATGTGGAAGCCAGCGGGGCCGAACGTATCGCGGATCGACGCCGCCAGGCCTGGGTCCGATTCGATGAGGAGCAGCTCGCGCGCCATGACGGGGAGTCATGGTAGTCGGGCCGAAGGCCCTTGTAACGGTGCGAGCCCGGCCCACCGCGGCGCCGGTGGCGGCGCCCGGCGGTGCGGGTGCGCCCCCGCCCCACGCCGCTCATCGGTGGCACACTGGCCACGACTCGGGCGAGGTGCGAGTTCCTGTGGCCCGCGGGGCGAGGCCGCGCCAAGATGGCGGCGAAGGTGCGCTGCGCGCCCTGCGCGGTGCATTCCATCGAGGGGCCGCTCCTTCGGGCCTGAGGAGCGCGAAGGAAGCCATGGCGACGACCGTGCTGTCGGTGGAGGTGCCGGAGGAGGAGGGGGACGACACCGGGGCGCGCCTGCTCGAGGCGGGAGCCTCGGGGGCCGAGGTTCGAGACGGCTCTCTGCTCCCCATGCCGGACGCGCCCGCGCTCCCGGCCGGCCGGGCCCGCGTGCGCGCCTTCTTCGCCGGCCGCGAGGAGGCCGAGCGGGCCATGCGATCGCTCGCGCTCTCCGGTGCCCTCGAGGAGCTCCCCGACGAGGACTGGGGTGAGCGCTGGAGGAGAGGCCTTGCGCCCTTCACCGTGGGTCGCGTGCTGGTGCGTCCCTCCTGGTGCGAGCCACCGTCGCGACCGGACCCCTGCCCCCCTGGCGAGGTCGAGGTGGTGCTCGACCCCGGCATGGCCTTCGGCACGGGCACGCACCCCACCACCTCTCTCTGCCTCTCGGAGCTGGACCGGATCCTCACTGCCGCGCCCGGGTCGAGCGTGCTCGACGTGGGCACGGGCTCGGGACTCCTCGCCATCGCCGCGCGGAAGCTGGGCGCGGGGCGGGTGGTGGGCACCGACAACGACCCCGTCGCGCTCCGCGTCGCGGGCGAGAACGCGGCGCGAAACGGCGTCGCGCTGGAGCTCACCGCCGCGCCGCCCGAGGAGGTCGTCGGCGGCTTCGACGTGGTCGTCGCGAACATCCTGGCGAACACCCTGGTCGAGCTGGCGCCCGGCCTCGCCCCGCGGGTGGCGCCGGGCGGCAAGCTCCTCCTCTCCGGACTCCTCGCGGGGCAGGAGGACGAGGTGCGCCGCGCCTATCTCGCGCAGGGGCTCGCGGACTGGTCCGAGCGCGACCGGGCGCTCGAGGTCTGGCGGCTCCTCGCCCTGCAGCGGATCGCCTCGCCGTGAAGGTGCGCCCGAGTCGGCGGCTCTTCGTGCCGCGCTCCCGGCTGGAGGCGGCCGGTGGCCGGCTCCCGCTCTCGCCCTCCGAGGACCACTACCTCGCCGGCGTGCTGCGCCTCGCCGCCGGCGCCGAGCTGGAGGTGTTCGACGGCGAGGGCGGGGTGCACGACGCCCGGCTGGAGGGCTCGGCTGGCGGCGCGCTCCTCCTCGCGGTGGGACCCCGCCGGCAGCGCGACCGGCCCGGCTCGCCGCTCCAGCTGCTCTTCGCCCTGGCGCGCATGGAGCGTTGCGAGCTGGTGGTGCAGAAGGCCACCGAGCTCGGCGTCGCACGGCTCACGCCCTTCGTCGCGGCGCGCTCGGTGGTGCGCCTCGAGGGAAGCCGCGGCGCCGCGCGGCTGCTCCGCTGGGAGCGCATCGCCGCCGAGGCGGCACGCCAGAGCGGCCGGTCCGACGTCCCGGCGCTCGACGAGCCGCGGAGCTTCAGCGAGTCGCTCGCCGCGCTCCCCCCGGGGACGCGGCTCGTCGTCCCCTACGAGGGCGGCGGTGAACCGCTGGTGAAGCTCCTCGACCCCGCCGCGCCGTCGCACGCGCTCGCCGTCGGCCCCGAGGGAGGCTTCACCGAGGGAGAGATCGCCAGCGCCCTGGCCGCAGGGGCTCGGCTCGCCACCCTCGGCCCCAGGGTGCTCCGGTGCGAGACGGCGGCCATCGTCGCCACCGCCCTCGCCCAGCAGGTGCTCGGCGAGCTCGAGTGACCTTCCGCGGGCGATTGAGCCGCTCCGCGGCATTTCGATCGGAGAGCACCATCCGCGCGGCACTGCGCGGGGAGAGCTCCGACCCCGACCGGCTGTCCACCTTCTGGGTCGGAGCACCAGGCGCACGGCGTGGACATGGATCGAGCGCCGGATTGTTGACACGCCTCGCTGCGGGTCTAGCCTCACGGCTGTGAACTGCCCGCGATGCATCCCGGCGGGCGAGGCGGGCCTCGCGCGCTGCCCCGCCTGCGCCGCCCCGCTGCTCCTCGCCGACGAGCCCTCGCCGCGAGCCCTCGACCGCGCGCTCGACCTCGACCGCCGCGGACCGTGGGGCCACCCATGGCCGGACGCGGTCCCCGCAATCGAGCGCGCCCGGGAGCCCGAGCCGGAGACCGACCTCCCTCCGGTCGTCACCCGCGAGCCCGAGCTCGACGTCGTCTCCCTCCTCGAGCGCGAGCCGGCGTTCGATGAACGCTCCGCCTTCGACGAGGAGCCGGCGCTTCGCTCTCCCCAGCACGCCGCGCGCATCGCCGGCCAGGGGGGCGCCGGCGAGGAAGACGAGAGCGCGGAGCCCGGCGCCTGGGACGGGCCGGGCGCCGAGCCTGGTCGAGGCGAAGCGCCGGACATCGAGCCTCGAGGCGAAGCGCCGGAGCTCGCCGAGGTCATCCCTGCGCTGGAGAGCCCTCCACCCACGGGTGGGTTGGGCGCGCGCACCGCGAGAGCCGCCGCACCCCACGCACATGCACCCGAGGTCCGGCTCGCCTGCGCGCCGCTGGAGCGGCGCCTCGTCGCCTGGGCCATCGACGGGGCGGTGCTCTTTGCCGCGCTGGCGCCGGCGCTGCTCGTCACCGCGCTCGTCCTGCCGCGTCACGCGGACCGGCTGGCGGTCCTGGGCGTGCCGGCAGTGGCGCTGGCCGCCCTGCTCGGCTTCGCCTACGGTGCGCTCGCCCACGCGCTCATGGGCGCCACCCTGGGTCAACGCCTGTGCGGGCTTCGCGTGGCCGGCGCGGACGGAGCGTCGCCCGGCATGGCCCGCAGCGCCGGCCGGGCCGCCCTGGCCGCCGTGGGCACCGCCGCCTTCGGGCTCGGCCTCCTCCCGGCGCTGCTCGGGCGCACCGGGCGCGGGCTCCACGACTTCCTCGCCGGTACGGTGGTGGTGCGCGCGACGCCTTGACGCATCCGCGCCGCTCTGGGAGGGTGCTTCACCGCCCATGGCGAACCAGCTCGCCGCCCTCCTCGCCGCGTCCGGGGCCGTCTCGGTCGAGGGAATGGAGCGCGCGCGCGCGCACCAACTCCGGCACGGGGGATCGCTCGACACGGCCCTCCTCGAGCTCGGGCTCATCGCCCCGGAGGGTCTCACCGCCCTCCTGGCGCGGGCGGCCGAGCTGCCTCCAGCGCCCGACGAGCGGCTACAGCCCGACGTCCATGCGCGCCAGGCAGTGCCGGCGCGGGTGGCGGAGCACCACCGGCTCGCGCCCTTCCGCGTCGAGGGCGACGCTCTGCACGCCCTGGCCGGTCTCCCGGTGGATACCGGCGCGCTGGACGAGCTGAGCTTCATGCTCTCCCTGCGGATCGTGCCCTACGCCGCCCCGGAGTGGCGCGTGAAGGAGCTGCAGGCGCGGCTCGCCGGAGAGCCCCTGGCCCCGCGCTATGCGGCCCTGGCCCAGCGCTCGCGGCCACCCGGGATTGAGCCAGCCGGCCCCGAGGCCGCCGGGTCCACCGTGGCCGGCGGTGGCTGGCCCGGGCTCACCTCCGGCGCGCAGGCCGCTGCCGCTCCTTCATCTGCGGTACCGCCCGCCGCACCCGCGAACGAGCCGCCGGAGGGGCCCAATCCCGAGCGGCTGGCCTTCGACGAGGTGGAGATCGACATCACCGAGGATGCCGACCCCGCCGGCCTGACGCTCGACGACCTGGCGGCGCTGCCACCGGTCCAGACGTTGCTGCCGCCAGTGCAACCGTGGCCAGAGGCCGGCGCCGGGCTCTGGCCTCGGGCCGAGGCGTCCCAGGCCATCGCCGACGCGGTGAACCGCGACGAGGTGGTGGAGGCGGCGCTGCGGTTCGGGCGAAACACCTTCCCGGCGGTGGCGCTCCTCGCGGTGGGACACGGCGAGGTGACCGGCCAGCAGGCGACCGGATGGGAGGGCGCGCGCGAGCGGGTGCGGTCGGTGAGGCTCGACCCCCGGGCGGCCACGCTCTTCCGCGCGCCGCTGGAGACGCGTGCCCCCTGTCTCGGACCGCCGGCGCGGGAGCCGGGCAACGCCGCCCTCCTCGATGCCATGGGGCGCCCCTGGCCCGGGACCGTCCTCGTCTTTCCCGTGGTGGTGCGCGACCGGGTGGTGGCCTTGCTCTACGGAGACGCAGCGGAGCCGCAACCGGCCTCGGAGGTGGGATGGCAGGCTCGCGAAGGTGAGGTGAACCCGACCGAGGTGATCCTTCTCTGGAACGAGGTGGGGCCCGCCTTCGACCGCATCCTCCGCGCCCGGAAGCGGCTCCGAGCCTTCGCGCCACCGCTCGGCGCCACTTCGTCCCCGGCCGCTCCGGGTCCGCGAGTGGGCTGGGCGATTCTTTCGGGCGCTCCTCCCGTCGACCCGGAGCGGCCGGGGCCGGGCTGGGAGACCCAGGAACCCGCGCGTGACGAGCGGAGGACGGCCCAGCCGCCGCAGGAGCAGGGAGCCGACGATTGCTGGACCACGCGCTGGCGCTGACGCGCTTGCACCCTCGACTGGAGAGTCATGGACAAGGGGAACGTTTCCGACCCGCGCCGCGCCCTGCTGGAGCGACTCAACCAGGAGGCGGAGCGGGGAGGCGGCGAGGAGCGCATCGCCCGCCAGCACGAGGCGGGAAAGCTGACCGCCCGGGAGCGCCTGGAGCTGCTGCTCGACCCCGGTAGCTTCGTGGAGCTCGACAGGTTCAAGACCCACCGGTGCGCCGACTTCGGCATGGAGAAGCAGAAGATCCCCGGCGACGGGGTCGTCACCGGCTACGGCCTCGTCGAGGGGCGGCAGGTCTTCGTCTTCGCCCAGGACTTCACCGTCTTCGGCGGCTCGCTCTCCGGCGCCTACGCCGAGAAGATCTGCAAGGTGATGGACCGGGCCATGGAGGTCGGCTCCCCGGTCATCGGCCTCAACGACTCGGGCGGCGCCCGCATCCAGGAGGGCGTGGTCTCGCTCGCCGGCTACGCCGACATCTTCCTGCGCAACACCCTCGCATCAGGCGTGGTGCCGCAGCTCAGCGTGATCATGGGCCCGTGCGCGGGCGGCGCGGTCTACTCCCCGGCCATCACCGACTTCATCTTCATGGTGAAGGACACGAGCTACATGTTCATCACCGGGCCGGAGGTGATCAAGACGGTGACGCACGAGGAGGTCACCAAGGAGGACCTGGGCGGCGCGCGCGCCCACGCTCAGCGCTCCGGCGTCGCGCACTTCACCTACGACAACGAGGAGGCCACGCTGAAGGCGGTGCGCGAGCTGCTCTCGTACCTGCCGCAGAACAACGCCGACGACCCGCCGGCCATCCCCTGCTCCGACGACCCGGCCCGGCGCGACGCCGAGCTCAGGACCATCGTGCCGGACGAGCCCAACAAGCCGTACGACATGAAGGACATCGTCCGGGCGGTGGTGGACGACCGCCACTTCTTCGAGGCGGCGCAGCACTTCGCGCCGAACATCGTGGTGGGGTTCGCGCGCATGAACGGACGCTCGGTGGGCGTGGTGGCGAACCAGCCCGCCTACCTGGCCGGCGTGCTCGACATCGACGCCAGCGTGAAGGCCGCGCGCTTCGTGCGCTTCTGCGACGCCTTCAACATCCCGCTGCTCACCTTCGTCGACGTCCCCGGCTTCTTGCCCGGCACGGGGCAGGAGTGGGGCGGGATCATCAAGCACGGCGCCAAGCTGCTCTTCGCCTTCGCCGAGGCCACCGTGCCCAAGGTCACCGTCATCACCCGCAAGGCGTACGGCGGCGCCTACGACGTCATGGCCTCGAAGCACATCCGGGCCGACGTGAACTTCGCCTACCCCACCGCCGAGATCGCGGTGATGGGGCCGGACGGCGCGGTGAGCATCGTCTTCCGCAAGGAGCTCACCGGCGCGGCCGACGCCGCGGCCGAGCGCAAGCGCCTCACCGAGGAGTACCGGGAGAAGTTCGCCAACCCCTACAAGGCGGCCGAGCTGGGGTACATCGACGAGGTGATACGGCCCGAGGACACCAGGCCGCGCGTCATCCGCGCGCTGGAGATGCTCCGCACCAAGCGGCAGGAGCTACCGCCGAAGAAGCACGGCAACATCCCGCTGTAGCGCCGCCGCCCTGCCGCAGGAGCTGGGCTACGGGTCGGCCGGGGCGCCGCCGCACATCCCGCCTGGCGCCACGCTGGTCTTCGAAGCGGACGCGGCCGCGGGAGCAGCCGGAGCGTCAGGCACGCCGCCGGCCCCCGCCAGGGTGGCCTCGAAGGCGTCGAACAGCTCCGCCACGCTGGGGAGAGAGGCCGAGGAGCGCTCGGGGATGCGGGTGACGCTCTGGCCGGAGTAGAAGAGGCCGTGCTCCATGTCGCCCTTCACCGCGGCGGCGAGCAGCGCGTCGGTGATGCAGAAGCTCTCCATGAAGTCGCTGGCGCGGCACAGGCATACCTCGGCGGCCAGGCACTCGATGCAGGCCTTGCGGCGGCCGAAGTACCCTTCCTTGCCGAAGAACCAGGCCTTCGAGCGGGGAGGGAAGTGCCCGCCGGCCGCCAGCGCGTCGGTGAAGGCGTTCCTCACCGCGCGCGCCCGCATGCCCTTCACGCAGCTGGTGATGAGGGTGACGTCGGCCTCGCCCTGCGCGAGGTGCATCTGCTTGAAGTTCCGGTGCACGTCGCCGTCGCGGCAGGCGAGGAAGCGCGTCGCGAGCTGCGCGCCGGCGGCGCCCGCGGCGAAGATCCCCGGCAGGTCGGCGACGTCGATGCCGCCGGCGGCGATGACCGGCAGGGAGGAGCTGGCCAGCACCTCGGCGAGGAGCGCCGGCAAGGGGTGTCCGATGTCGCCGATGTGGCCGCCCGCCTCTGCGCCCTCGGCCACCAGGAGGTCGGCCCCCCACTTCTCGTACATGCGCGCCAGCCGCCCGGAGGAGACGATGCCCGCGAAGGGCACGCCCGCCTCGCGGCAGGCGCGCACCACGTCGCGCGAGATGCCCGCGCCCTGCACGATGAAGGAGATCCCCTCCTCGAAGGCGATGCGCAGAAGCGCGTCGAAGTCGGTGTGGTTGATGGCCGCCATGAGGTTCATGCCGATGTAGCCCTGCGGCGCCTCGGCCCGGGCGCGCCGGATCTCGGCGCGCAGGAGGGGGTCGTTCTTCAGCACCGCGGAGATGGTGCCCACCCCCACCAGGCGCGGGCCGCCAATGGCCGCCACCCTGCCGGCGAGGCCGTCGGAAGCGTTGATTCCCATGGCCCCCTGCACCAGCAGCCGCTGGCCGCCGGCGACGATGGCCTCCACGGCCGCGCGGTCGAGCTTGGGGGCGTGGACCCGCTCCGCCGCGCGAGGAGGCGCCGCGGGGCTCATCACCGCGCGCGGCTCGGGGAGCGGCTCCTGGTCAACGGCGGTTGAGGACCGGTCGAGGGCGTTCGCGGTGCGAGCCATGGTGCTCCCTGGGGGCCGACCATGGAACGGCTCGCGGGGGCGCGGTCCGTGACTCCACACCGGTGAAGTCGACGATAAGCGAGGGGGGTCACGGCGCGGTCATGGGCGCAGCGCAGGTGGTGCCGGGCGGGGCTGCAGGGGCTCGGAAGCGTGGCCGCAGGGGGCTGGCCGCCATCCGGGCGAGGCCGCGCTTGCGGCGTTGCGCAGGGTTGCCCACAATGGGGCCCCGTGGAAACCCCATGATCAGGATCTTCAGCGTCTTTTACTGGGTGTTCGTCTTCGCGACGATGCCGTTCCTCTTCCTGGTGGCGCTCGTCCTCTTCGTGCTCACGGTGGCCTTCGACCGGCGGCGCTTCGTGAACCAGATGTGGTCGTGCTTCTGGGCCTCCTTCTACATCTACTGCAATCCCATCTGGCGCTCGCGCATCCGCGGCCGGGAGAAGCTCCCCTGGCACGGTCCCGCGGTGCTGGTGGCGAACCACCTCTCGCTGGTGGACATCCTGGTGCTCTACGGGCTTTACCGGCCGTTCAAGTGGGTCTCCAAGGCCGAGCTCTTCAAGGTGCCGTGCGCCGGCTGGAACATGGTGCTGAACGACTACGTGCGGCTCCGCCGCGGCGACCGCCATTCGATTCGCGAGATGATGGACCACTGCCGGCGTCACCTCTCGCAGGGGTCGCCGGTGCTCATCTTCCCCGAGGGCACGCGCTCGCCGACCGGCGAGCTCCAGGCCTTCAAGGACGGCGCCTTCCGGCTGGCCCTGGAGGCGGGCGTGCCGGTCATCCCCATCGCGGTGAAGGGCACCTACGAGACCATGCCCAAGCAGGGTGTGCTCATCCAGCGGTCCATGTCGGCCGAGGTGCAGGTGCTCGACCCGCTCGACCCGAAGGACTTCGTCAACCCCGGGGAACTACGCGACGCGGCGCGCGAGGCGATCCGGCGCAGCCTGAGCGGTGAGGTGAGGCCCGCCCCGCTGGGGAGCGCGGAGGCCTGACAGACCCCTCCTGTGGCGTGGCCCCGGGGTGGAGAAGGCAAAGCGCTTCCCTCCCCCGCCGGGACGAGGCTCCGGCACTCGGGACGCGCGCGGCAGGGCCCCGCTGCGGTTCACCGGCGCCAGCCTTCAGCGCGACCCGTCGGGCGGCTTGTCGGCGTCGTGCGCCAGCGATTCGCCCTCGGCGTCGGCGTCGAGGTTTCCGGCGTCGGTCTCGACCCTGACCCCCACGCCCAGCCGCTTCGCGTCGGTCGCGCCGTAGAGGGTGCCGCTGTACCGGACGGACCCTTTCTTCCCCGGCTCGGCTTTGCGCTCGCTCACCTTGGAGAGGTGCTCATCCTGCCAATCCACCTCCTCCTTGCGGTTGTGCGGCACCCGGGCCACCACGCTGCGGATGTCCGTGAACTTCCCCTGAATGTTCTCCTGCACCGTCTCCGGCTCGACGTCGACGTCGATGGAGGTGGCCGGCCGGCCGCTGCTGGAGGTCACGCTCGTGACCCGCACGCCGCGCGACGCGCCGGTGGGTCTGGGCGCCTGAGGCTCGGTCTGGCGCGGCTTCCCGGACGCCTCCATCTGCTTGCTCCGCCGGGCCGGGGTCTCGCCGGGCTGAAGGCCGGGCCGGGCTGCTCGGGACGCAGGAGCTTCCGCGCCCTTTGCGGGCCGCGAGACCGCCCGCCCCGTGGTCGGTGGTGATGCTCCCTTCGTGCCTCTCCTCTTCTGCGTCATGGCTCTTCGGTCCCCCGGGGGGCGGCCGTCGGCCACCCCTGTGGAGTGTGCGGACGAGGGCGGGGGAGGGCAACCCCGCTCGTCAGGGGTTCCCGCCTCCGCTTGGGAGGTCATGTTATCGTCGCGTCTCCGCCTCGCCGCCATGTCCGTCCACTCGACCCTCCGTACGGAGCCCACCGCATGAGCAAGCGCGCGCCCATTCGCAAGGTGCTGGTCGCCAACCGCGGTGAGATTGCGGTGCGGGTGATGAGGACCTGCCGGGAGATGGGGCTCCGCACGGTGGCGGTCTACTCCGACGCCGACCGCGGCTCCTTTCACGTGCGCTTCGCCGACGAGGCGGTGCGCATCGGGCCACCTCCCTCGCGCGAGAGCTACCTCGACGCGGGCCGCGTGCTCGATGCCTGCCGCGTCACCGGGGCCGACGCCATTCACCCCGGGTACGGCTTCCTCTCCGAGAAGGCCGAGTTCGCCCGGGCGGTGGAGGCGGCCGGACTCACCTTCATCGGGCCGCGAGCCGAGTCGATGGACACCATGGGGGTGAAGACCACCGCCCGCCGCAACATGCAGCAGGCCGGGGTGCCCACCGTGCCCGGCACCCCCGACCCGGTGGCCGACCCGGCCGAGGCCAGGGCCTTCGCCGACCGCATCGGCTACCCGGTGATGATCAAGGCGGCCGCAGGCGGTGGCGGCAAGGGCATGAAGCGTTGCGACCGGTCCGAGGACTTCGCCGCGCTCTGGGCCAGCGCGAAGCGCGAGGCGGGTGGGGCCTTCGGCGACGACCGCATGTACCTGGAGAAGTTCCTGGAGCAACCGCGCCACGTCGAGGTGCAGGTCTTCGCCGACGAGCAGGGGAACTGCATCTGGCTCGGCGAGCGCGAGTGCTCGGTGCAGCGGCGCCAGCAGAAGATTGTCGAGGAGAGCCCCTCGTGCATCCTCGATGACGCCATGCGCGCCGCCATGGGCGAGGTGGCGGTGAAGGCAGCGCGCGCGGTGAGCTACCGCGGCGCCGGCACCATCGAGTTCCTGGTCGACGCCCACCGGAACTTCTACTTCCTGGAGATGAACACGCGGCTGCAGGTCGAGCACCCCGTCACCGAGCTCTGCACCGGGCTCGACCTCGTGCGCATGCAGCTCCAGGTGGCCCAGGGCGAGCCCCTGCCGCTCCGCCAGGAAGAGGTGGTGAGGCGGGGCCACGCCATCGAGGCGCGCGTCTACGCCGAGGATCCGGCCCGGAACTTCATGCCCTGCCCCGGCCGCATCAGCTACCTGCGCGTGCCGGCGGGCCCTGGCATCCGCGACGACTCCGGCGTCTACACCGGCTGGGCGGTGCCCACCTTCTACGACCCCATGCTCTCGAAGCTGCTCGCCTGGGCGCCCACCCGCGACCAGGCCATCGCCCGGCTGAAGCGCGCGCTCTCCGAGTACGCCGTGCACGGCATCACCGTGAACCTGTCGTACCTCATCGCCGTGCTCGACCACCCCGCCTTCCGCGCCGGCACCTACGACACCGGCTTTTGCAACGCGTATGCGAAGCAGCTCTTGCGCAGGCCCGACCCGCGGTGGGAGGACGTGGCCCTCATCGCCGCGGCGGTGGCGGCGCACCGGCGCGACCACGAGCAGGCCGAGGCCGCCGCCTCGCGCGCCGGCGGCGACCAGGCCGCGCGGGGGCAATGGCACCGGCTCGGGCGCAACTGGGCGCTCAGGGGAGGTTCGCGATGAGCACCTATGTGGCGCTGCTCGACGGCGGAGGGCGCGAGGAGACCATCGAGGTTCGCCCCAGGGGCGTGGGGATGTACGAGGTCTCCCTCGGCGGCAAGGTGTTCCAGGTCGACGCCTTCCGCCACGACTTCGGCACCGTCAGCCTCCTCGTCGACAGCGCCAGCTACTCGGTGATGCTCGACCAGGGGAGCACCGAGGTGAAGGTGCACCTGCGCGGCTCAACCTACCCCATCGAGATTCTCGACGAGCGGCGCCTGCGCATGCGGCGCGCCGCCGGAAAGTTCACCGTCGAGGGGCGTCAGACGGTGACCGCCCCCATGCCGGGCCGGGTGGTGAAGCTGCTCGTCAAGATGGGCGAGGAGGTGAAGGAGGGGCAGGGGCTGGTGGTCATCGAGGCGATGAAGATGGAGAACGAGCTCAAGGCGCCGCGCGACGGCGTGGTGGTCGAGCTCTCCGCGATCGAGGGTCAGGCTGTCGAGTCCGGCGCCAAGCTCGTCACGGTGGAGTAGGCGCCGCGCGCGAATGGCCCCGCTTCCCTTGGCAGGTCACCCCCTCCCCCTGGGGGGAGGGGGCCGGGGGGTGAGGGGCCGATCACCGTGAGCCCCCTCCACCCGAAGTGAAGCGAGTCCGATGACGGTGGACCACCTCACGGCGCGGGCCTGGCGCCAACGAGCTTTGCGGCAAGGCTCGCGGGGTCCGGCGAAGGCCCCTTACCGAAGCCGCGCACTCGGGTGCCGAGGTTGCCACGGCGCGCCGCGTGTACTCCGTGCGCGCGACGAGCTGTTCGAGGGAGCCCGCAGCCCCGCCCCCATCGTCTGGTCCGCACCCGGGCGACCGAGTTCTCGTCGCGCGCCACCCGTGAACCCCGGCGCGCGCCGTGGCCACGCGCACCCCGCGCGCGGCGCAGGTGCAGGACCGAGCCCGGAGCCCGCGCAGCCGGAGCGCGCTCGCGGGCCAGCGTCAAGCGACTACGCAAGGGTCTCGGCTGCCCTGCGGCCGGGCTGCCTGGGCGCGCCCCCCTTCACGGCGCCGGGCTTGCCGTGATGGACCTCGCGAGTGGTGATAACCTCGCCCCGTGTTCCCGGGGGGAGAACAGGGCGGAGGGCCGCACGGGCCGGCGCGGGCGCAGCCCGCCGCCAGAGCCCCTGGCTGCTCGGCCGAGGTGACCGCCCCCGCAGCCATCGCCGCCGGCCTGCGCTGGGAGGGCACCCTCGAGCGGGAGAGCGCGCTTCGGCTCTGCTACCTCGCCGCCGCCGCGCAGGCCACCGGGCTCCTCCAGCTCGCCTCCGACCGCGGCCGCTTCGCCCTCTACCTCAGGCGGGGCGCCGTCGAGCATGCCTCCTCCACCGCCCCCGAGGACGACCTCGGCCGGTACCTCGTCGCGCGTGGGGTGGTGAACGCCGAGGCCGTGGCCGACGCCGGCCGGGTGAAGGATTCGCTCGGCGGCGACCTCGTGGCCGCCCTCGCCCACCTCAGGCTGCTCGATCCCGCCACCAGCTTCCGAACCCTGCAGGAGCACGGCGCCCAGGTGGTGGCGCGCGCCCTCGCCGTGCGCGACGGGGCCGCCCGCTGGGACCCCGCCGCGCCAGCGCCCGGCTCCGCCTTCCCGCTCGGCAGCCGCTGGGGCCTCCTCTGCGACGCCGCCCGCCGGCTCGACGGCCTCGCCGTGCGCGGCCTGCTCGGCGAGCGGCTCCGGCGGATCGCCTCGCGCGGCCGCGGGCGCATCGACGCCAACGAGCTGAAGCTCACCGCGGTGGAGGCGCGCGTCGCCGCGCTCTTCGATGGGCGGAGGAGCCCGGGCCAGGTCGCCGCCGCGTATCCCGCCGACGCCGAGGTGATCCTGCGGGTGGCGCTGCTCCTCGGCGAGACCGAGCTGCTCGAGTTCGGGGAGGTGGTCCAGGCGCCGCCGCCCTCTGCCTCGGCCGCCCCTGCGAAGGTCGCATCCCGCCCGACGGCCGACCCGGCCGCTTCCGAACAGGCCCCGCGCACCCGGTCGGCCATCCCGCCCGAGCCGCGCGTCCCGCCCGCCGGCCCCGTTCCCCCCATCCCAAGCATCCCGGCCGTGCCCCCGGTTCCGCGCGCCTCGCCCACCCCGGCCGCGCCTCCCGTTCCACCCATCCGCGGCCCAGCTCCGCGGCCCACCTCTCCGCGCGCGCCCGCCCCGCCCTCCGCGGCCCCTTCTCCGCCGGCCGTCGACCTCCTCGGGCTCCGCGCCTTCCACGGGAAGCTCGGCACCGCCGACCACTTCGAGACCCTGGGCGTCGCGCGCGAGGCCGCCCCGGCGCAGCTCAAGGCCGCCTACTTCGGCCTCGCCCGGCGCTACCACCCCGACGCCGGTCCCGCCACCGAGTCCGGGGAGGTGAAGGCGCTCCGCGCCGACATCTTCGCGCGCATCGGCGAGGCGTGGGGCGTCCTCTCCGACGACGGGCGCCGCGTCGCCTACCTGAAGGAGCTCTCGGCCGGCGGCAAGCCCGAGGTCGACGTCTCGGGCATCTTCCGCTCCGAGGAGCTCTTCCAGCGCGCCACCGTGCTCGTGCGCACGCGCCAGTACGAGCGCGCGCTCGCCCACCTCGAAGAGGCCATCCAGCTCAACGACGAGCCCGAGTTCGCGGTGTGGAAGGCGTGGGCGGAGTTCCTCGCCGCGCCCGAGCCCGCCCGGCAGCACGCGCAGAGCGCCGCCGCCATCGAGGCCGCGCTGAAGAAGGTGCCGAGGTGCCTCGCCGGGTACCTCTTCCTCGGCCAGATGGCCAAGATGGCCGGCCAGCTCGACCTCGCCGAGCGCCACCTGCGCCGCGGGCTCGCCCTGGAGCCCGAGCATGCCGAGCTGGCCCGCGAGCTCAAGTTCCTCCGCAAGTGAAGGCGGGGGCACCCTCCGCGAGGAAGGGCCTCATGGCCGGGGTGGTCACGAGCTCGTACGGCACGTGCTCGACCCGCCCCAGCGCCGCATCGCCGAGGCCGCTCGCAAAGAGGGCGTAAGCCCGCCGCATCATGCGCTCGGGGTCCTGCCGCACCACCAACATGCGCAGGGTGATGAGCGTGCTGAGCGAGATGGGGGTAGAGGTCGAACGCCCCGTAGTGCACGCGGCTGCACCGCTCCGCCGCCTCCGGGTAGAAGCGCACGAGGCCGTCGATGGGCGACATGGCGTTGAGGAAGATGCCGCCGATGTCGTCGCGCCCCTTGAAGAGCGCCCGGATGCGGCGGTAGGCCGGCTCGGCGTCGAAGGGCGCCTCCACGAACTGCTCGGGCGAGAAGGCGAGCCCGCGAGCCGAGAGCGCCGCCCGGAAGCCCGAGAGCCGGAGCCGCGTCACCTGATGGTCGTCCATCCCGCCCACGAAGTAGACGCGCCCCTCGCGCCCGGCGGCCTCCATGGAGTCGAGCAGCCGCTCGGTGAGCACCCGGGCCGCGTCGCGGTTGTCGGTGGTGACCGTCGGCCTCTCGCTCTCCTGGGCGTCGAGCACGATGTGGATGGTGCCGCCCCGGCTGCAGAGGAGCGAGAGCTCCTCCAGGGCCTGCGGGTTGGCGGTGAAGACGCACTCCGCCTTCTGGGAGAGGAACCAGTGGACCGTGTCGAGCTCCTCCAGCCGGTCGAAGTGGGTCACGCTGATGAGCGGGAGCCGCCCGTCGCCGCGCGCCAGGCGCTCGAAGGTCTCGGCCATCTCGCCGAAGAAGGGGTTCACCAGCGTCGGCACGATGAGCCCGAGGATGCCGGTGGTGCGGCTCCGGAGGCTGCGCGCGTGGAGGTTCGGCTGGTATCTGAGCTCCCGCGCGGCGGCCAGGATGCGGTCGCGCGTGCGGGAGGAGATGTTGAAGGCGTCGGCCCGGCCGTTCAGCACCATGGAGACGGTGGTGACCGAGAAGCCGGTGGCCGCCGCCAGCTCCTTCAGCGAGGTGCGCCTGCGCCCGGGGTCGGCCGGAGCCGGACGGGCGCGAGGCGAACCCGGTTTGCCGGTCACGGCATCACGACGCCGATGGTGAGGAGCACGTTCGCGTAGATGCGCTGCTCGGCGGTGGCGATGACGAGCGCCGTGTCGGCGCCCCGCGCAGCGTCGTAGAACTCGAAGCGGCCCATCGGCGAGAGCGGGAGCACCGGGCCGAGCAGCGCCCGGAACTCCTCGAAGATGGGCGGCTCCGAGCCGTCCGCCGGCTGCATCACCTGAGCCTTCTCGATGGGGATGGCCTTGGTGAGCACCTTCAGCACCTCCGGCGCCGACACCGTGCCCGGGGCGAGGTTCAGGAACACCCGCTTCGCCGCTGGGTGCGCACCGGTGGCGAAGGGGTAGTTGCCGTCGGCGATGAGCACCCGCGCGCCGTGGCCGGCGCTGGCGAGTGCCTCCAGAATCTCCGGGTGGAGCAGGGGACCTCTCAGCATGGTGATTCCTCCGTGAGGAGCGGGGAGCTCGCTAGACCTTGCCGCAAATCGACACCTTCATGCCGAGCGCCTTCATCGCCGCGGCCTTGGCCCAGAGGGCCTTCTTCGCCCCGGCCTTGTCGGGCGCGTAGGCCACCTGGATGTGGTTCGCCTTGTGCTTCGCCATGAACTGGTCGCGGGTGATCCCCTTCATGACGAGGTGCATCATCGGCCACTGGGGCGTGGTGAGCTTCCAGCGCTCCTCCGTCTCCTCCTGGGGCAGCTCCACCGCCTCGCCGAGGCCGAGGTCGCAGGAGAGGCTGCCCCTCTCCACGAAGACGCGGCTCCACACCACCTGGCCTGGCCTCGAGACGCCCTTCAGCGAGCCGCCACCGAGCGGGAAGAACATGGCCGGTTGCCGCTCCGAGGACGACCCGGCGTAGCCACCCTGCAGGTGGGCGGGCGGCACGGCGCCGGAGATCTCCAGCACCCAGACGAAGGCATCGATCCCCTTCCCCTTGAACCAGCGGCCCCAGCGGACGTCGTGCAGGGTGGTCTCGGGCGAGAAGCCGAGCTGCGTCCACAGGCCGTTGGTGACGAGCGCGTCGACGCCCGCGCACTCGTCCACCTCGTTGAAGTGGGGCAGCGCCTTCCCGGCGTAGAGCTCGCGGGAGCCGTCGTCGGAGCGCACCGGCGGCCGCTCCACGTTGTTGAGGAGGCCCTCCACCAGGTCGGAGGCGGGCATCACGTCCTTCAGGCCCTGCTGGTACTGGATGCCGATGGTGTCGCAGCCGAACTCGTCGGCGATGCGGAGCGCCGCCACGTACATCCTGCACTGACCGAGCACCTGCGCCTCGGTGAGCTCGGTGGCCTCGTCCTTCCCCAGCACGAACTTCATGCCGCGCGCCGTGAGCCACCCGTAGACTCCGCGCGCCTCCTCGTCGGAGACGGTGCGGCTCTTCGCGAAGAGCGCCGACTGCGAGAGCCGCTCCTTGTAGATGCCGAGCGGGAAGAGCAGCTCGTCGGGGATGATGCCGTTGTACATTCCCATGCACCCCTCGTCGAAGACGCCCATGATCGACCTCTTCTCGACGAACGCCTTCGCCCACTTCTCCCCGAGGCGGGTGGCGTTCTGGGGCGCGGCCCCTGCGTCGTAGGCCACGGCGTGCGAGGTGTCGTGCTTCACCTGGCCCTTGGCGAGCCAGCTCGCGAGGCCCTTCTGGAAGAACGGGTCCTCGAAGCTCTCGCTCCAGAGGGTGGAGTACTTCTTCCCGGCCTTGGTGAGCGAGCCGTTGAGGTTCAGCATGCCCACCAGGCCCGGCCACTCGCCGCTCCAGTTGGCGGCGGTGAGGATGGGCCCCCGCTGGTCGAGCAGGCCCGGCAGGACGTGGTGGGTGTACTGCCACACCGCCTCGGCCACGATCACCGGCGCCTCCTTGGGGATCTTGCGGAACACCTCGAGCCCCATCTTTTGGCTGTCGATGAAGCCGTGCTTCTTCTCCGCGTCGTAGGGGTGGGCGCGCTTCACCTTGCCCCCCTGCTTCTCCACGGCGGCGACGAGCTGCTTCTCCATGGCCGCCTGGGCGGCCTCGCACTGCTGGTTGGCGCCGAGGCGGAGAATCGCCGCTCGCGACGAGGTAAATCGTTTCCATGATTCTGGCTCCTGTGGGGTGTGCGCCGCGGAACGCCGGGGCTCGAGCGTGCTCCTGCCAGCGCTCGAGCGCCCGCGTCCCGCCCCTCCCGCCACAGCGGGAGGGGCTGGGAAGTGACGGCTAGTCGTAGAGCAGCGGCTGCATCTCCGGGGAGTCTATGCTCGACTTGTCGTACCACTTGAAGCCGGTGTCGATGTTCTTCGGCACCTTCTCGCCCTTGACGGCCTTCACGGCGGCCTCGACGCACTTGTAGCCGATGCCCACCGGATCCTGGGAGACGGCGCCCGCCTCCACGCCGCTCTTGATGGCGTCCTTCTGCTGCTTGCCCGCGTCGTAGCCGATGACCACGATCTTTCCTTCCTTCTTCAGCTCCTTCACGGCGTTGAGCACGCCGATGATCGAGCCCTCGTTGGCGCCGAAGAAGCCCTTCAGGTTCGGGTGCGCCAGGATGATGGCCTTGGCGAGGTCGGTCGACTTGAGCTGGTCGCCGCCGCCGTACTGGACGTCGACGACCTTGATGTTCGGGTGCTTCTTCATCTCGGCGAGGAAGCCGTCGCGCCGGTCGATGCCGGTGCGGCTCGTCTGGTCGTGGACGATGACCGCCACCTCGCCCGAGTCGCCGATGAGCTGGGCCATGTGCTGGGCCGCGGCGGCGGAGGCGGCGATGTTGTCGGTGGCGGCGGTGGCCACCGGGATGTCGCTGTCGACGCCGGAGTCGAAGCCGACCACCGGGATCTTCTGGTCCTTGGCCTTCTGCAGCAGCGGGATGGCCGCCTTGGAGTCGAGCGCCGCGAAGCAGATGGCCGACGGCTTCTTGGCGAGCGCCGAGCGGAACATCTCGAGCTGCTTGTCCACCTGGGACTCGTTCTCCGGCCCCTCGAAGGTGATCCGGACCTTGTAGTCCTTGGCCGCCTTCTCCGACCCCAACTTCACGGCCTGCCAGAACTGGTGCTGGAAGCCCTTGGAGATGACCGGGATGTACATCTCGGCCGCCGAGGCCCTGGTGGCGCCGACGAGCGCCAACATCGCCGCGAGCTGCAGGGCCAGCGCGATCTTGTTCTTCTTCATGCGGTTCCTCCTCCACGTGGGGTACTGCGTGCGGGCTGCGAACGGTACGGCGGTGTGACGACGGTGCGAGCTGCGGAGAGATTCAAGGGGTGGGCGCCTCAGCTCGTCCGGCGGCGGCGGAGGATGTCGAGGTAGACGGCGAGGATGACGATGGCGCCCGTCACCACCGTCTGCCACTCCTGCGGCACCGAGAGGATGCGCAGGCCGTTGGTGAGGGTGCTGATGATGAAGGCGCCGATGACGGTGCCGATGATGGTGCCCTCGCCGCCCGAGAGCGAGGTTCCGCCGATCACCGCCGCGGCGATGGCGTCGAGCTCGTAGCCCTGCCCGAGGGAGGGCTGGGCCGAGTTGAGGCGGGCGGCGATGAGCACGCCGGCGAGGCCGGTGAAGAGGCCGCTCGTGGCATACACCGCGATCTTCCAGGCGTCGACGTTCACCCCGGAGAGGCGCGCCGCTTCCTCGTTGGAGCCGAGCGCGAAGGTGTAGCGGCCGAGCGAGGTGCGGGTGAGCACCAGGCTCGCCACCACCGCCATGAGCAGGAAGACGATGACCAGGTTCGGCACGTCGAAGCCCGGGATGATGGCGCCGAAGACCGAGCCCATGGCGAGCTGGTTGAAGATGGGGGTGTCGTTGAAGTAGATGGGCCGCAGGCGCGAGCTCACCAGCGCGAGCCCCTTCGCCACGTTGAGCATGCCCAGGGTGGCGATGAAGGGCGGGATCTTGAGCTTGGCGATGAGCGTTCCGTTGACGAGGCCGGCCACCACCCCGGTGGCGAGGCCCCCCAAGATGCCGAGGCCGACCGGGAAGTGCAGGTCGGTGACGAAGACGCCGGTCATCACCGCTGAAAGGGTCATCACGGTGCCGATCGAAAGGTCGATGCCGCCGGTGATGATGACGAAGGTGGTGCCGAGCGCCAGGACGCCGTTCACCGTGGTGGCGATGAGGATGCCGACCACGTTGTCGAACTGCATGAAGTTCGGCGACGAAAGGGTGAAGATCACCACCAGGAGGACGAGCGCGCCGAAGGCGAGGAGGCGCTGCATCGCCCCGAGCTGGAGGAGCGGCGTCTTCGCGACGGTGTGGGGGTCGGGCTGAGCGGCGGGCTCGTCCATGGAGGCCTCGGGATCTCAGGCTGCGGGGGGCGGGGCGTCGACGAGCACCGGCTCGCTGCGCTGCGTCGCGTAGCGCATGATCTCCTCCTGCGAGGCGCTCGCCTGCACCTCGCCGGTGATCTTTCCCTCGCACATCACCAGGATGCGGTGGCTCATGCGGAGGAGCTCGGGAAGCTCGGAGGAGATCATGATGATCGACTTGCCCTGCTTCACCAGATCGTTGAGGAGCTTGTAGATCTCGCTCTTGGCGCCCACGTCGATGCCGCGGGTGGGCTCGTCGAAGATGAGGACGCTGGTGTCGGCCACCAGCCACTTGGCGATGACCACCTTCTGCTGGTTGCCGCCGGAGAGGTTCTGGACCTTCTGAGTGACGCTGGGTGTGCGGATGCGGAGCGCCTCCACGAAGCGCTGCGCGCTCTCGCGGGTGCGCTTGGTGTCCACCCAGCCCAGCCAGCCGAGGAAGCGCCGCAGCGAGGCGAGGACGACGTTCGTCTCCACGTCCATGCCCAGCGCGAGGCCGTACCGCTTGCGGTCCTCCGAGAGGTAGGCGATGCCGTGCCTCACCGCGTCGAGGGGGCGGTGGATCTCCACCTTCTGTCCGTGGACCAGGACCTCGCCCGAATCGAGCGGGTCGGCCCCGAAGACGGCGCGCGCCACCTCGGTGCGGCCCGCGCCGACCAGCCCCGCGAAGCCGAGGATCTCGCCCCGCTTCAGCTCGAACGAGACGTCGCGGATGGCGCGCCCGCGGCGCAGGTGCCGCGCCTCCAGCACCACCTCCTTGCTCGGGTGCTCCGGGAGCTCCGGCGTGGCGCCGTAGATGGTGCGCCCCACCATCATGGAGATGATGCGGTCGATGCCCACCTCGGCTGTCTTCACCGTGTCGACGTACCGACCGTCGCGCATCACCGTGATCCGGTCGCTGATCTGCTTCAGCTCCTCCAGGCGGTGGCTGATGTGCACCACGCCGACGCCCTTCTCGCGGAGCTGCCGGATCATGCGGAAGAGGTCGTCGATCTCGGCGTCGGTGAGGGCCGCCGTGGGCTCGTCCATGATGAGCACCTGGGCGTCGAACGAGAGCGCCTTGGCGATCTCCACCATCTGCTGCTTCGCCACGGTGAGGTCGCTCACCCGGGTGCGCGGATCGAGGTCGAGGTGCAGGAGGTCGAGGTAGCGCTGCGCGTCGTCGTTGATCTTCCGCTCGTCGAGGAGGAAGGGCACCGCCAGCCGGGGCTCGCGGCCGACGAAGATGTTGTGCGCCACCGTGAGGTGGGGCATGAGGTTCAGCTCCTGGTGGATCATGCTGATCCCCAGCTCCTGCGCCTCGCGGGGGTTGCCGATCTCCACCTCGCGCCCGCCGCGCAGCACCCGGCCCGCGTCCTTGGTATAGACGCCGGCCAGCACCTTCATCAGGGTGGACTTGCCGGCGCCGTTCTCGCCGACCAGCGCGTGCACCTCTCCTGGGAGAAGCTCGAAGCGCGCGTCGGCCAGCGCGTGAACGCCGGGGAAGGATTTCTCGATCCCTTCCATCACCACCAGCGGCTCGCTCACGCGCTATCCCCCAGGTGCCTCGCCCCTCACGTCCGTGCCGGAGGCGGAGCCGCTCGCGTCGCGTACTAAAACGATTAAGTCCGCGCAGAGTGCCATCTCTCGGGTGTCCAGAGCAACGTCCCGGATGGGGCCGGCACGCAAAGCGGCTATGCTGCTGAAGGTGAAGCCCCGCAGCCGACCCAGCGTCTCGCTCGCGGTGCGGCGGCTCGTGCGCGATCTCGCCCGGCGCCTCCCCGAGCTGGCCCATGTGCGGGCCTCGCGCATCCTGGTGGTGGCGGGCGAGGCGAGGGGGCTCTCGCGCGCGACCATCGGCCCCGCCCCCGGCGCGCTCGCCGCCCACGGGCGCCGGGGAGCCGCGGGGCGCGGACCCACGCTGAACGGCAAGCCGGTCCTCTACGTGATGACGCTCCGGCCGCTCTGGTTCGTCGCCTCCACACCCGAGGAGCGGGTGGCCACCGTCATCCACGAGCTCTACCACCTGTCGGCTCGCTTCGACGGCCGCCTCCACGCCGGCCGCAAGCACTCGGCCCTCGCCCGCCACGCCTACGACCGGCGCATCCGCCGGCTCTTCGGGCGCTACCTGGAGCAGGCCGGGCCGGACGCGTTGAGTCCCTTCGCGTACCGAGGGACGGTGCGCGTCCGCATGTTCGTCCGCCGCTCGGGCGCCGGAGGTCCCGGACGGCGAGGCCGGTCACGCGACCTGGCGGGCGACCTCTTCGTGGGGTACATGCCCCTGTCCGGGAAGACATGAGGCGGCTCGCATGAAGACGCAGCTCAGGCTCTCGCTCACGGTGGCCGGCCGCCTCGACCGGGCCCTGGCCGACGCCCTGGGGGTGGGGCGCGCCGCGGTGAAGCAGGCCTTCGCCCAGGGTGACGTCCGCGTGCGCGGGCGGCGCGCCTGGGCCAGCGACGCCGCGGTGCCCGGAGCGCTGGTGGAGATCGAGCTGGAGGTTCCGGCCGGCTCTCCGGAGCCGGAGCCCGGGCTCGCGCTCACCGTGCTGGCCGAGGGCGCGGGCTGGCTGGTGGCCGACAAGCCCGCCGGCCTCGCCACCCACCCCCTGCGCGCAGGGGAGGGCGGCACGCTGGCCAACGCCGTGGTGGCTCGCTACCCGGAGTGCGCCGAGGCCGCGCCCGAGCCGCGCGATGGGGGCGCGCTGCAGAGGCTCGACCTCGACACGAGCGGCTGTGTGCTCTTCGCCCGGACGCGTGCGGCCTGGGAGGCGCTGCGGGCGCAGCTCGCCTCGCGGGCGATGGAGAAGCGCTACCTGGCGCTCGTCCTGGGCCGCATGCCGGCGGGGCGGCGCTCCTCGGTGGCGCTCGCGCAGCGCGCTGGCCGCGTGGTGACGGTGCCCGATCCCGAGCGGCCGCCCCGCTCCACCGGCAAGCCGCGCGAGGCCGAGACGCGGTGGGAGGTCCACACCGGCTACGCGAGCCAGACGCTCCTCGAGGTGTGGATCATCACCGGCGTGATGCACCAGATCCGCGCCCACCTCGCGCACGCTGGGTATCCCGTCGCGGGAGACACGCTCTACGGAGGCGAGGGGGCGATGCTCCCCGGCCTCGACCGCCACTTCCTCCACGCGACCGCGCTGGGTTTCGAGCGGCCGGAGGGAGGCCGGGTCGAGGTGAGGAGCCCGCTCCCCGCCGAGCTCGCGGCGGTGCTCGAGGGACTGTGAGCGCGAGGCGGGGCGGCGACCGGCGCTCCACCAGGTCAGGGAGCGCGGGCCGGCTCGGGCGCGGCGCCGTCCACGGGAGGGAGCGCTGGCGCCGCCAGCTCGGCCACCGCCGGGGGGTCGGTCATCATGCCGATGGTGTTCACGCCCGCCCGGCGCGCGAGGTCGAGCACCTTCACCGCCTGGTCGTACTTCACCCCGTCCTCGGCGTTGAAGAAGAGCACCTTGGAGAGGCGGTTCTCGTACGCCTCGCTGCAGGTACGCCATCGCCTCGTCGATGCTCTTGTCCTGCCTGTTGAGCAGCACCCGGCCGTCCGCCTTGAGGAGGATCACGGTCTGGTCGGGCGGCACCTCGTCGGGCGGCACCGGCCTGCGCCTCGGGCTCGTACGCCGGCACGCGCATGAACATCTGCTTCTCGGCGAGCGGCGTCAGCACCATGAAGATGATGAGCAGCACCAGCACGACGTCGATGAGCGGCGTGACGTTGATGTCGTTCACGGGACGCTTGGTCCCGAGCCCCATGGCCATGTCTACTCTCGCCTCCCCCGGCTCGAGCTGGGTGGCGGCGAGCGAGACGCCCGCCGACGCGCGTCTTCGACACCTCCAGGATCACCTCGCGCACCTCCTTGTAGGGGATCGACCTGATCGCCCTTGAGGATGAGCGGGCGCGCCGGGCTGCGCCGCCATCTCCGCCGAAAGCGCCTCGGCGAGGTCCTTGCGGCGCACCTCGCTCTTGTCGAGCCAGGTGCGGCCGTCGGCGCGTGATGGAGAGGAGGATGGGGTCGCCGCCGTGCTTCAGCTCCGAGACCTTCTCGGCGCTTGGGGAGCTGCACCGCCTTGCCGCGCTGGAGCAAGGGCGTGATGACCATGAAGATGATGAGCAGCACCAGCACGACGTCGACGAGCGGCGTCACGTTGATGTCGCTCCTCACCCCCTTGCTGCCGATGTCCATCGACATGGGATCTACTTCGCGACGACGTGGGCGGAGGGCTCGGTGCGGCCTTCCTTGATGAAGTAGTCGACGAGCTCGTTGGCCGAGTCGTTGATGTCGACCTGCATGTCCTCGACGCGGTTGGTGAGGTAGTTGAACATCATCACCGCGGGGATGGCCACGAGGAGGCCGAAGGCGGTGGTGACCAGCGCCTCGGCGATGCCGGCCGAGACCGAGCCGAGGCCGCCCGAGCCGGTCGCGGCCATCGACTGGAAGGCGGTGATGATGCCGGCCACGGTGCCGAGCAGGCCGACGAAGGGCGCGGTCGAGCCGACGGTGGCGAGCGCGCCCAGGCCGCGGCGCAGGTCGGCGACCGTGCGCATGGAGCTGCGGTCCATGGCGCGGTTCACAGCCGCCACCACGTCGAAGTCACCGACGTCGTCCGGGCCCTGCTTGCGCAGCGCGTTCACGCCGCGCTCGTACTCCTCGATGGCGAGGCCGAGCACCTTGGCGAGGTGGCCGCGGCGGAGCTTCTTCGCCAGCGCCACCGCCTCGCCGAACTTGCGGGCCGGCAGGAGGCCGCGCAGCTGCTCGGCGTACCTGTCGCGAGGCCGAGCCGGCGCGGGCATAGGTGACGAGCCGCTCGGCCATCACGCCCAGTGAGTAGATGCTCATGATGCCGAGGACGATGGCGATGCCGTTGGCGAAGAAGCCCATCGACTTCCACATCGACACGAGGTCGAACGACATCACCGGCGCCTCGGCGGCGCTCGCGGCGAGCCGCTGCACGGCCGAGATCATTGAAAGCGGCATCTGGAACTTCTCCCTGGTGCAAACGAAGGAAGGGTCAGCGGGCGAGGTGCTTTACCGCCTCGCGAAAAATCGGTCAAACCCCTCGGGGTCGGTACGAAGTGGGGCGGGCGAGCGCTCGTTTGCGCTCGCCCGCCCCGGTCTGCTGCGGCCTTCGAGGCCCGCTAGAGTAAAAAAAGGCGCGGGCATACAGACCCTCCCCGCCTGCACCCTTTCAAGCCACCAAGAGGCGGGTCGAGACCTCATCCGTGTTCGAAGAAGTCACGAAGAGAGAGGGCGGTAAGCGCGCCGCCAAGCGGAGCGTGTGGCTCGCCGGCTCGACGGTCGTCCAGATTTCCCTGGTCGCAGCGATCCTCGTTCTTTCGGCGACCACTGCCCACCACGAGGCCGAGGCGCCGCTCGTCGACGTGAGGCTGGTGAAGGCCGCTCCCCCTCCTCCTCCCCCACCGTCGCCTCGTTCCCCACCGGCCGTCCCAGCCCCGAAACTCAAGCCGCGCGAGCCCAAGCCCGAGAAGCCGAAGCCGGCCCCCAAGCCGCGCCCGGCCATGGTGCAACCCAAGGAGATTCCCAAAGGGCTGAAGCCACCCGGGCCGAAGCCCGCCGAGCCAGAGGAGGTGGAAGACGGGGTCGAGGGAGGCGTGGTGGGCGGTGTGGCGGGCAGCACCTCCGCCGGCCCCGTCGGTCCGCCCCAGCCAGCGCCTCCCCCCCCTCCTCCTCCTCTCCCGCCGAAGCCCAAGGGGCCAGTGAAGTTCGACACCACCATGACCGCGCCGAAGGTGCTGGCGGCCGCCCCGCTCGAATACACGCAGCAGGCGCTGGAGCGCGAGGTCGAGGGCACCATGGTGGTGGAGTGCATCATCAGGGTCGACGGCACCGTGCACGACTGCAAGGTGCGGAAGGGCCTCCCCTTCATGGACGGGGCGGTGGTGGGCAACCTCGAGCGACGCCGCTACGAGCCCGCCACCCAGGGAGGAAACGCCCTCGACGTTCAGTACACCTTCACCATCCGGCTGAGGCTGCCGAAGTGACTCGGGTGCAGCCGCTCCCCGAAACCCCGACCACCCGAGGTCCCGATCGCCACGATATCCGCACCGAGCTTGGCATGACGAGGAAGCGCCATCCAGCCGTCTGAATCTGAATCGGGCGAATGGAGAACCGGCTTCAGCGCCGGGCTTGCCGCTACGCCGGTGCGGTCATCTTGGCGACCTCGGCCGCGAGGTCGTCCGACTTCTTCTCCAGGCCCTCGCCCAGGACGAAGCGGGCGAAGCGGCGCACCTGGATGTTCTCCCCGATCTTCGCCACCGCGTCGTTGACCACCTCGGAGATCTTCTTCTTGTCGTCGCGCACCCACGGCTGCTCTAGCAGGCAGGTCTCGGCGTAGAACTTCTCCACCTTGCCCGCCGCGATCTTCTCCAGGATGGCCTCCGGCTTCTTCTGGTCGCGCATCTGCGCCTTGGCGATCTCGATCTCCTTGGCGACCACCTCCGGCGGCGCCTCCTCGCGGCGCACCCAGCGCGGCGCCGTGGCCGCCACCTGCATGGCGAGGTCCTTCACCAGGCCCTGGAAACCCTCGGTGCGCGCCACGAAGTCGGTCTCGCAGTTCACCTCGATGAGCACGCCGATCTTGCCGCCCATGTGGATGTAGCTCGCCACCGCGCCCTCGGATGCCACCCGGCCCGACTTCTTGGCGGCCGCGGAGAGCCCCTTCTTGCGCAGCACCTCGTCGGCCTTGGTGAGGTCGCCCTCCGCCTCGATGAGCGCCTTCTTGCAATCCATCATGCCCGCCCCGGTCTTCTCCCGGAGCTCCTGCACCAGCTTCGCGGTGATTTCCGCCACGTCTCGCTCCTTCTTTGCGTCTCGCTCTCGGGTTCGCGGCCGTTCACGACGGCCACATCGAACGGACGGGGCGGCTCACCTGGGAGCCGCCCCGCGACCGCTCTCGAATTTCGCGCCTCACTCCGCCGCGGGGGCTGCCGGCGCCGCGGCCTGCTCGGCCGGGGCCACCTCGCCCTTGCGCACCACCTCGACCCGGGCGCTGGCGGCGCCGCGGTCCTCGCGCGGCGGGCGGCGCTCGCCGCGCCGGCCCCCGCGGTCGCGGCGGTCGCGCGGGCTGCGCTCGCTGGCGGCGTCGCGGTCGTCCTGATCGGTGCGCTCGGCCCCGTGCTCCGCCACCCAGGCGCCGTGCCGCGCCTTCCCCTCGATGGCCGCCTCGGCCACCTTGCCGGTGAAGAGCCGGATCGAGCGGATGGCGTCGTCGTTGCCGGGGATGACGTAGTCGATGCCCTGCGGGTCGCAGTTGGTGTCGACCACCGCCACCACCGGGATGCCGAGGCGGTTCGCCTCGTGCACCGCGATGTGCTCCTTCTTCGGGTCGATGATGAAGATGCGCCGAGGGGAGCCGCGCCATGTCCTTCACGCCGCCCAGGTTCCTCTCGAGCTTCTCGCGCTCGCGCTCGAGCTGGGCGATCTCTTTCTTCGGCAGCTTGTCGTAGGTGCCGTCGGCGGCCATCTTCTCGATGGTCTTCAGGCGCTCGATGCCGGTCTTGATGGTCTTGAAGTTGGTGAGCGTCCCGCCCAGCCACCGGTTGGTGACGAAGTACTGGCCGGAGCGGCTGGCCTCCTCCTGCACCGCGTCCTGGGCCTGCTTCTTCGTACCCACGAAGAGGACGTGGCCGCCGCGCGCCACCGCGTCGGAGATGAAGCGGAAGGCATTGCGGGCGAGGCCCACCGTCTTCTGCAGGTCGATGATGTAGATGCCGTTGCGCGCGCCGAAGATGTACGGCTTCATCTTCGGGTTCCAGCGCTTGGTCTGGTGGCCGAAGTGGACGCCGGCCTCGAGGAGCTGCTTCATGGTGATGGCGCTCCCCTGCGATTGCAGGGCGGCGGCCATCGGCTCGGCAGCGGCGGGGGCCGCCTCGGCGGCCTCGGGAGCGGCCTCCGCTGCGGGAAGGGTGGGGTCGGGCTGCTGCGCCTCGGGCTGCTGAGGCTCCTGCGTCGGCATCTCCATGTGGGAACGACCTCTTTCCGGTTGTGGTCCGCCACCCTGCGCTCGGGTGCGACGCGAAGGCTCCTGATACGGGTGGAAAATCTCTCCACCGGTTGTCGGGAGCACCGGGGCGTCGCCGGAGGGTGTGTGAATTTACGACCTTGCTGCAGTGAAACGCCCCGGAGAACCCTCCGGAACCTGTTGCGAAGCGCGCTCCCTAACACGAAAGGTGCGCTCGGGCAACCTTGGATGCGGGGTTCAGCGGCGGGGTTCCGTGGGGCGCGCGGGCGGCCGCGCCTTCCACCAGCCGAGCTCCACCAGCGCGCCATCGTAACCGCGCCAGGCGACCGGGCGCTCCGCCTCTCCGGGGCATCGGTGGCGGGCAATGGCCTCGCTGAACAGCAGCGTGCGGGCGCCGCAGGAGGGACAGGAGAAGCGGGCCGCCAGCTCCGCGCGCGCGGCGTCCCCGAGCCGGGGCGCGCTCGCGAGCAGCGGACCCGGCCGCGCCCCCATGAGCCCGCGAGCGCGGTACGCCTCCAGCTCGGCCAGCGCCGCGTCCTCGCCGCCCGAGGCGCGCCCGGCGTCGGCTCGCGCGGTGGCCTGGCAGGAGGGGCAGCGTCCGAGGCCGAGCGTCCTCGCCACCACCACCTTCACCCCGCCCGGCCCTTCCTCCTCCCACGGCTCCGTCGCGTCGATCTCCAGCGCGGGGAGGCCGAGGGCGGCGAGCGCCTGCTCCTTCGCCGGATCGACGGCGTGCGCCACCCTCACCTCCAGCGCGAGCACCGGCGTGCCGCCCCGCCGGACGAGGACATCGGGGCGGAGCGAGCCCACGGCTTCCTCGGCGAGCGCGGCGTCTCCAGCGGTGGCGAGCGCGACGGGCGCGGGCCGCCGGCAGCCAGGACAGCGCGCTCCCAGGGTCACCAGGAGCTCGCCGCGGAAGGCCAGCGCGCACAGCTCGAGCAGCCGCTCCTTGGCGTTGAGGTGGAGCGCCGTCTCGGGGCGGGTGAGGGCGCAGGTGGAGCCGGGCGGGTGAGCGAAGTGGTGGGCGCGCTCCTTCCCCAGCCGCGCGACCAGCGACTCGCCGCACCCCAGGCAGTGAAAGGGCGCCCGCTCCCGCCGCCTGGCGGGGTCGAGGGCGTTCACATGAAGCCGGCGGCCCTCCCGGTCGAGCGCCCAGGCGAGGAGGACCTCGGGCCTTTTCACGCTTCCTCCTCGGGTGCCCGCGGTCCGCAGCCGGGCGTGCGACGAGGACCGCGCCTCGCGCACCGGCGGGCACGAGCCAGGGCACCCGCTATAGTGACCTCCGTTCCCGGGCGCGCAGGCGCCCCTTCCGGCGAAGGACCGCGGCACCGACGAGAGGACGCAGCCATGGCGCTGGAGATCGGCAAGAAGGCCCCCGACTTCGCCCTCCCCGACGAGGAGGGGAGGGTGGTGAAGCTCTCCTCGTTCAAGGGACGGCGCGTCGTCGTCTTCTTCTACCCCAGGGCGATGACCCCTGGCTGCACCCAGGAGGCGTGCGACTTCCGCGACGAGGTGGCGGCGTTCGAGCAGAAGAAGGTGGCGGTCCTCGGCGTCTCCAGGGACGCCCCCCCGACGCAGAAGAAGTTCAAGGAGCGACACGAGCTCCCCTTTCCGCTCCTCTCCGACGAGGACACCGCGGTGCAGCAGGCCTGGGGCGTGTGGGCCGAGAAGAACATGTACGGCAAGAAGACGATGGGCACGGTGCGGACCACGGTGGTCGTCGGGCCCGACGGGCAGGTCGAGCAGATCTTCCCCAAGGTGAAGGTCGACGGGCACGCGGCCCGGGTGCTCGAGACGCTGTGAAGGCCTCGTCCGCCTCGCGCTCCGCCCCGCCTTCCTTCCGGGCGCCGCGCCACGACCTCGTCGACGCCGCCGCACTGGAGGTCTACGGCCTCGTGCGGGAGGAGGAGTGGCTGGCCGACCGGGCGCTCGAGCGCGTGCTCCGCCGCGAGCAGCGCCTGTTCTCGGTCGAGCGGCGCGCCGTGGCGGAAACGGTGTACGGCCTACTCCGCTCGCAGGGGCTCCTCCTCTGGCTCCTCGGGGCGGGGGAGGGGGCGCCCCGCGCGGCGGCACCCGAGCTGTCGGCCATCTACGCACTCTTCCTGGCCCGCGGCGGCGCGCCTCCGGAGCAGGCGGCCGCCAGGCTCGGGGTTTCACCCCGCGTCATCTCGGAGGCGCTCCGGGACGTGGAGAAGCGCCTCGCCACCCTCACCGACCCGGTGACCCGGCTCGCCGTCGAGTACTCGCTCCCTCGCTTCATCGCCGAGCGCTTCGCCTCCGAGCTCGGCGTGGACGAGGCGCGCGCGCTCGGCGCCGCCCTGAACTTGCGGGCGCCGCTCACCGTCCGCGTGAACACCCTGCGCGGCGACCGCGAGGCGCTCTCGAAGCGGCTCGCAGCCGAGGGCAGCGGGGCGCGACCCACCCCCCACTCGCCCTGGGGCCTCGTCCTCGACGGGCACGCCAACGCCTTTGCGCTGCCCTCCTTCCAGGAGGGCTGGTTCGAGATCCAGGACGAGGGCAGCCAGCTCATCGCGCTGGCCGTCGGGGCGCGGCCCGGGCACAAGGTGGCCGACACCTGCAGCGGCGCCGGGGGGAAGGCGCTGGCGCTCGCCGCCGAGATGCGCGGGAAGGGCGAGCTCTGGGCGCTCGACACCGACGAGGGGCGGCTCGAGGAGGGGAAGCGCCGCGCCCGGCGCGCCGGCGTGCACAACCTCCGGACGCGGGCCATTCCGGCTGGCGAGGAGGTCGAGGCGGCCCTCGCCGGCCTTGCGGGCCAATGCGACCGCGTGCTCATCGACGCCCCGTGCAGCGGGCTCGGCACGCTGCGCCGCAAGCCCGACGCGCGCTGGCGGCTCCGGCCGGAGGATCCGGCGCGCTTCGCCGCCCTGCAGAAGCAGCTCGTGACCCGCTTCGCGAGGCTCGTGCGGCCAGGGGGCCGCCTGCTCTACGCCACCTGCTCCATCGGCGCGGCGGAGAACGCCGAGGTGGCCGCGTGCGCCGAGGCGATCGAAAACTTTCGGCCGCTCCCGCTGTCGGCGACACTGGGCGAGGAGCTGGCGCGAGCCCTGGGGGCCGGCCCAGCGGGGCACCAGGTGCAGCTCCTTCCCCACCGCCACGGCACCGATGGCTTTTTCCTCGCGTCGTTCGAGCGAGCGAGCGAGCGGTAGCTCTTCTCACACGAACCCATTTTCACCCACATTTCACGGCAGATAGACACCAGACGCCTGCTCGATCGCCTGGTGCCCTCGAGGGGAGACCTTGGCTAGGATGCGGTTGCAGGGCGACACCCCAAGGTGGGGTTCGCCCCGCACCCTGGAGCGCGAATGATCCCCTTCCGGGATCGGTTCTCGCTCCGACGCACCGAGCCCGATGACCCCTCTCCTCCTCGCAACCCTCCTCGCCGCGGCCACCCCGCCGGCGGCCTCGACCCTGGCCGCGCAGCTCCAGGCGAAGCCCGACCCTTGCGACGGCCTGGCGCTCCTCCCCGGGGACGAGGAGAGCGCGCCCGTGCCGCTCCACAGCCCGCGGCAGCGGGCGCGCCTCGCCTGCCAGCTCCGGGAGGCCATCGCCGGCCGGTACGTGTTCTTCGCGGTCAAGGGCGAGCTCCTGTCGCGGAGGCGGAAGCACTTCGACCCCGCGGCCCACCTCGACGCCTGCGTCGAGCGGGAGCGGTCCATCCCCTACGAGGCCGACCCGCTCGCCTTCTACGACCGCATGCGCGCCTGTACGGCGGCCTTCGAGGACGGACACCTCGTGGTGAGCGCACCTTCGCGCCTCCCCCAGGTGGCCCTCGGCATCACGCTTCGCCTGGCGGAGGGCCGCGTCTTCGTCGCCAGCCGCGAGCGCAAGCTCGTCTCGTACCTCTCCGCCACCTCGGGCATCCGGGATCTGGACGGGGCGCTCGCCACCGGGAACGAGGTGCTGGAGATCGACGGCCGGCCAGCCGTGGAGCAGCTTCGCGCGCTCACGCCCTACCTGCCAGCCTCCTCCGACGCCGCTCGCCTGGAGCGAGCGGTCGACGCCCTCACGCGCCGCGACTTCGCCTATCCATCGAAGCCGGCCATGACGCTCACGGTGATGGCCGACGGCGTCCGCCGCAGCCTCGAGCTCCCGTGGTGGATCGCGCCCGGCGCGCTGCACCACCCCCTCACCAGGGCCTACGAGGAGCGGGTGAAGCTCTCGACCACCGAGCTCCTCACCTGGCGCTACGACGCGGGCCGCGACGCCTGGGCCAAGGAGGCTCCGGCCAGCTCCGGCTACGAGCGCACCGGCACCATCCTGCCCGCGCGCGACGAGGCCGCCCTCGCCGAGCTCTACGACGAGTACGATCGACCGGCCGTCCGGATGGGCGAGGTGGTGCGGCGCCGCGACCGCGCCTACTGCTACCTGCAAATCCTCACCTTCCAGACCGAGACGCTCTCGCGGCACGGCGAGAGCAGGCCCTTCCTCATGCCCATCGAGAGCTTCCTGCGCGGCTGCAAGGAGAAGGAGCTCGACCTGGTGCTCGACCTCCGCCAGAACGGCGGCGGCTTTCTCTCCCACACCAGTGGCCTCTTCGCCATGCTCGGCGAGCCCGAGAAGAGCTACCCAGGCGGTGCGCTGGTGGTGCGCGCCACCACCATGAACCAGCTCATCTACCGGCAGCGCTCGCCCGCCGGCCCCGCCCCCGCCCGCGCGGCCGATGCGATGGACCCCCGCCACATTGCCGAGGCCATCGCCGTGGCCGAGCGGTCGCGGGCCGACTTCACGCCCGCTTTCCTCGAGGCGCCGATCCACGCCAGCGAGGGGGTGGGCGGTTTTCCCGAGAAGGTCGTCGCGCTGGTCGCGCCCACCTGCATGAGCGCGTGCGACCGGCTCGCGGCCCTCCTCCAGCGCTCGGGGCGCGCCACGCTGGTGGGGAGTCCGACCGAGGGTGCCGGCGGAAGCCAGCAGGAGACGCACTCCCTGCCGGTGCGCTGGACCGATCCCCAGGGCCTCGTCTCGCTCTCGCTCCCGAATGCCGCCATGGGCGTGCAATCGGCCCTGCCGTCCGCCTCGGCGGCCAGGGCAGGTGTCGTGCTGGCGTCGCTCGGCGAGGGCGCCGGCGCGGCGCACGTGCGCAGCGACTCCGACGACAGCCCCACCATCCTCCAGGGCGAGGCGCCCGCGAGCGAGTTCTTCCAGTCGCTCACCTTCGAGAACCGGCCGATCGCGCCGGACGTCGCCTACGCCACCCGCGCGGACGACCTCACCCACGAGAACCGCGGCTGGCGCGCGGAGGCCGAGGCCGCGCTCTTCGCCCGCCGCGCGCCCTCCGCAGGCGCCGTGGCGGCGAAGCCCGTGACCACCGCCGCGAACTGATCCCGGCTATGTTCCGGGAGCCATGCCCGAACTGCCCGAGGTCGAGCTCGCCGCGCGGAGCCTCCGCGCCTGGGGACTTCGCCGCGAGGTTCGCTCGGTGGAGGTCGACCCCAGGGCCGGGCGCATCTTCCGCCCCGCTTCGCCGGCGCGCTGGGGGGAGAGCCTCCCGGGGCGGCGGCTCGCGAAGGTGGAACGCCGCGGAAAGCACCTCCTCCTCACCTTCACCGGGCCCCGGAGCGCTCCGCCGCTCGGGCTCCTCTCCCACCTCGGAATGACGGGCAAGTGGCTCCGCCGCGCCTCGGGCGAGCCGTCCCCAGCCCACGTCCGCGCGACGCTCCTCCTGGAGGACGGGGCCGCGCTCTGCTACCGCGACCCGCGGCTCTTCGGAAGGTTGCGGCTCCTGCCGGGTGCCCGCTTCGAGGAGGTGCCAGAGCTGGCCTCCCTGGGGCCCGATCCGCTTCTCCAGGGAATCGACCCCTCTCGGCTCGGCGAGCGGCTCGGCCGGCGCGCCGTTCCGCTGAAGCCGCTCCTGCTCGACCAGGCGCTCCTCGCCGGCATCGGGAACATCCAGGCCAGCGAGGGGCTCTTCCGCGCCCGGATCGACCCGCGCCGAAAGGCGAACAGCCTCTCGGGGGCGGAGGTGAAGAGGCTCGCCGCTGCGCTCCTCGCCTCCATCGGGGAGACCATCGCCCGCGAGGGGGAGGGGGAGCTCACCTACGTGGAGGAGCCGGGTGCCCCGAACCCCTTCCTCGTCTACGGCCGGGCCGGAGAGCCCTGTCCCCGGTGCACGCGCGTCGCGCTCGAGCGCGCGGTGCAGGCCGGGCGCTCGACGTTCTTCTGCCCGCGCTGTCAGAGGTGAGCGCGAGGGTGAAGGTCATGGAACCCGACGAGAATCGCGGAGCTCAGCGTCGCCGCGCTGCGCACCCGCTTCGTGGACGAGGGGAGGCCCCTGCCGGCTGCCTGGGAGGAGGCGCTGCCCCTCGACCCGCGGGCCGGTGCACGCGCCGTGTACGAGGCGGTGCGCCGCCGTCGGCGCGAGAACAGGGTAGAGGGGCAGCGCCTGCGCCGGCTGCTCGCCTTCGAGCTCCCGCTTTGGGAGCGCGGGCTCACCCGGGTGGCGGGAGTGGACGAGGCCGGGATGGCCCCGCTGGCCGGTCCGGTGGTGGCGGCGGCGGTGATCCTCCCGCTCGACTTCCGGCCGAGAGGCCTCGACGACTCGAAGCAGGTGACCCCGGAGAACCGCGAGCGGCTGGCCGCGGAGATCAAGGCCTCGGCCGTCTGCTTCGCGGTGGGGATAGCCTCAGTGGAGGAGATCGACGCGCTGAACATCTACCACGCCGGCCTCCTCGCCATGCGCCGGGCCGTCGAGCAGCTCTCGCCCTGCGCCGAGCACCTGCTCATCGACGCGAGGCGCCTGCGCGAGGTGAAGCTCCCCCAGGACGGCATCGTCCACGGCGACGCCCGGAGCCTCTCCATCGCCGCAGCGAGCATCGTCGCCAAGACCACGCGCGATGCGCTCATGGCGCGGTGCGACGGCGAGCACCCTGGCTATGGCTTCGCGCGCCACAAGGGCTATCCCACCGCCGAGCACTTCGCTGCGCTGGAGCGGCTCGGGCCGTGCCCCCTGCACCGCAGGAGCTTCGCGCCGGTGCGCGAGGCGCTCGGGCTTCCGCCCGGGCAGGGCGAGCTCTTTGCCGCCCCGGAGAGCCGGCAGGCGGTCTCGACCACGCGCCTCCACCGGGGAGGCGCAGAGCGGATTTGACGCGCAGGCAGGGCAACGCTACAACCAGCGGCAGGAAAAGAGCCCGACGGTGTCGGTGCGACCGGATCGAATGGCGGAATGTCCCGCCCGACGGCGCCCCCCGGTCCGGCCACACATGAACGAATCCCACCGCCTCCCGCCCGCTTCCTCCTCCGACGCATCGCTTCTCCCCCCCATCACCGAGCACCAGCCCAGGCGGACGTCGCCCGGTCATATGCGCTCGCGCATCGTTCTCGACGCGCCGGGGCCTTCGCCGGCGCACCCGCCCGAGATCCCCGAGGATCGCCTCGACGCCGACGCCATCCGCGTCATCGCCAGGCTGCGGCACGCCGGATACCAGGCCTACTTCGTGGGTGGCTGCGTGCGCGACTCGCTCGTCGGGCGGACGCCCAAGGATTTCGACCTCGCCACCAGCGCCCACCCGGCCGAGGTGAGGGCCACCTTCCGGAACTGCCGGCTCATCGGCCGCCGCTTCCGCCTCGCCCACATCTACTTCCGAGCCGGCAAGGTGCTGGAGGTGGCCACCTTCCGCAAGACCCCGGTGGTGGGCGACGACCTCGCCGACGACGGCGACCTCCTCATCACGCGCGACAACGTCTTCGGCACCGACGTGGAGGACGCGCGCCGTCGCGACTTCACCGTGAACGGGCTCTTCTACGACCCGTTCGCGGGCGAGGTGATCGACCACGTCGGAGGCCGGGGCGACCTCGAGGCGCACCGCATCGCCACCATCGGCGACCCCGAGGTGCGGATGCGCGAGGACCCGGTGCGCGCGCTCCGCGCCGTGCGGTTCGCCGCGAGGCTCGGGTTCACCATCGAGCCCGAGACGTTCGCCGCCATGCGGCGCCACGCGAGCGAGCTCTCCCGCTGCGCCCCGCCGCGCCTGCTGGAGGAGATCTTCAAGGTGCTCCGCTGCGGGAGCTCGGCGCGGGCCTTCGAGCTGTTGCGCACCGCCAGTGCGCTCCCCGTCCTCCTCCCGGCGCTCGCTCGCACGCTGGAGGCTGGCGGCGAGGAGGCGCGCAGGCGCTTTTCCGCCCACCTCGGCGCGCTCGACCGCCTGGTGCGCGCCGGCGAGGAGCCGAGCGAGGCGGTGCTCCTCGGCGCGCTCCTCGGCCACCTGCCCGAGGCGGAGCCTGGCGAGGAGGGTGAGCGCGAGGCTCTCCTCTCGGCCCTGGTGGCCACGGCGCGGCTCCCCCGGCGCATCGCCGAGCGGGCCAGGCTCGCGCTCGCGGCCCAGCACGCCATGCGCAGCGGCGCACGCCGGCGGCGCCGCGGCCTTTCCGCACAGTCCTACTTCACCGACGCCCTGCAGCTCCTCACCATCGCCAGCGAGGCGACCGGCGCCGACGCCGAGGTGCTGGCGGCGTGGCGCTCGGGCCCGAGCGGCGAGGCCGATGGGCGCGCCAGCGGCGAGGAGGCCGCCCCGCCGGATGGCGAGACTCCCGGCGTGGCCGAGGACCATCAGGATGCGAGCGCGCCGGCGAGCGAAGCGGCGGCGGGCGCGGGCCGCAGGCGGCGGGGAGGCCGGCGCCGCCGCCGCCGCGGGGGCGGAGCGGGCACGACCCCGCAGGCTGCGCAGGCTTGAGGCCGGCCGCTCCTTCCCGCCGACCTGCCGTGTAGTATCCTGGCGCACGCGCTCGCGGGGCACGGTCTCGACCGCCGAGAAGCGAGGCTCCCGGTCGCGGGCAGAGCGCGCGCAGCCGCGGCCTCCCCGAGGGCGCGGAGGCGCATGCGTCCGAGCCGAGCTGGAGAGCACCCGATGCCGAGTGAACGAGCCGAGAAGAAGCCGCCCAGGGCCCGCTACAAGCGAATTCTCCTCAAGCTCTCCGGCGAGGCGCTGATGGGCGAGGGGAAGTACGGCATCTCGCCGAAGACCCTCACCAGCATCGCCGGCGAGGTGAAGGACATCGTGGAGCTGGGCGTCGAGGTCGCGCTCGTCATCGGCGGCGGCAACATCTTCCGCGGGGTCTCGGGCGCCACCGAGGGGATGGACCGCTCCAGCGCCGACTACATGGGCATGCTCGCCACGGTGATCAACTCCATGGCCCTGCAGGACGCCCTCGAGAAGATGGGCGTCCAGACGCGCGTGCAGTCGGCCATCGAGATGCACCAGGTGGCCGAGCCGTACATCCGCCGCCGTGCCATCCGCCACCTCGAGAAGGGCCGCGTGGTCATCTTCGCCGCCGGGACCGGCAACCCCTACTTCACCACCGACACCGCCGCCTCCCTGCGCGCCATGGAGATCCACGCCGACGTGCTGCTCAAGGCCACCAAGGTCGACGGCGTGTACACCGACGACCCCAAGAAGAACCCGGCCGCGACCAAGTTCGCCACCCTCTCGTACATCGACGTGCTCAAGCGAGAGCTGAAGGTGATGGATTCCACCGCTATCAGCCTCTGCATGGACAACGACCTGCCCATCGTGGTGTTCGACCTCACCCGGCGCGGCAACGTGCGGCGCGTCGTGCTGGGCGAGGAGATCGGCACCACGGTCGGAAAGCACCAGACCCGAGCCGCGGCCGGGTAGAGACGGGTCTCCAGCCGCGAAGGAGCTTCAGATGAGCCTCGCCGACGACGTCCTCCAGGATCAGCGCGACCGCATCCAGAAGACCATCGACCACTTCCGGCAGGAGCTCATGAGCGTGCGCACCGGCCGCGCCTCCCTCCACCTGCTCGACGGCGTGCGGGTCGACTACTACGGCTCGCCTTCGCCGCTCCAGAACGTGGCCACCCTGGCGGTCGCCGACGCCCGCCTCATCACCGTGAAGCCGTGGGAGAAGAACCTCATCCCGGTGATCGAGAAGGCCATCCGCGACGCCAACCTGGGCCTCAACCCCATGAGCGACCGCGACCTCGTGCGCGTGCCCGTGCCCGCCCTCACCGAGGAGCGCCGCCGGGAGATCGTGAAGAAGGTGAAGCACATGGGCGAGGAGCAGAAGCTCGCCGTGAGAAACGAGCGGCGCGACGCCAAGGAGCTGCTCGAGCAGGCCGAGAAGGACGGCGAGCTCGCCGCCGACGAGGCCAAGAAGGCCATGGAGAGGGTGCAGAGGGAGACCGACGACGGCGTCCGCCGCATCGACGATCTCGTCGCCGCGAAGGAGAAGGAAGTGATGCAGGTGTGATTTTGCGCGACTCGTGGACCTCTCCGGGCCACGAGCTCGCAGCCACGTCCGGTACTGCACCCTTTACGCCGGGCCGGATTTCGCTAATCTGCGACCGCCCGACCGGTACCCCGCTGGTCGTTCCGTGGAGGAGAGCGGTGAAGATCCACCTTTATCTCATTGCGACGCGCTTCGAGGCCCTCATCGCCTCTCACCTCGAGCCCGAGGCCTTCGGGCTCTACATGGCGGTCGGCAACAAGAAGCTGGCCGCCGGCAACGTGGTCTTCTTCGAGATCGACCCCGACCTGAAGTCCGACTACTTCCCGCTCGAGAATCTGGCCGACCGGGTGAGGCCCCACACCGACGGCAGCCCCAAGCGCAGCAAGTACATCCGGAACTACCGGGTGATCGAGCACCTTCCCCTCTCCGCCTACGGCCGGCTCTACCTCACCACCACCGATGGCCGGACGCTCGCGCTCGACGAGTCGCCCTACGACACGGCGCGCGAGGAGGGTGGCACGGCGCTCTACCAGGAGCTCTCCCCGCTCTCGCCCCTCGTCGTCTCGAGCCTCGCCCCCTCGCGCTTCGCCCGCTTCATGACCGACCCGGCGAATCCCGTCTCGGCGCCGCGGCTCTTCTTCGCCGACCTGCGGCTCGACATGGGACCGGACGGGCATCTGGCCGGATTCTTGCCGTACCCCGACCGCGCGCACCTCGAGGATTGCATCCACACGCTGGGCGACGGCGGCAAGACCAGCAAGACGGCCTCGCGCACACCGCGCATCCCCATCCTCTTCCGGGTGCTCCGGCGCGGCTTCTTCCTGGGCGACCAGGAGGGGCTCAAGTTCTTCCGCTTGCCCAGCCAGCAGGAGCTGGAGATCCAGCACAAGGACTGGTGGCGCTCGGCGAACCACTAGCTCGCCACCCTTCGGCGATCTTCACGAGAAGTGTCGATCATCACCCCGTCACGAACAGAGAACGAGGAATGAAAAAGAATCGCAAGCCGTACCGCCGCGCGCTCATGCTCGGCATGCTGGCCCTCTTCGGCGGGGGCCTCGCCTGGAGCTCGGTGGTGGCGCAGGGCACCGAGGAGGGCGCCGAGGCCTTCCACTTCTTCGGCCCCTTCGTCGACCCCAAGTTCAGCTCCCTCGAGCTGACCGGCCTGCTGGTGGTGCTGGTGGTGGCGGTGGCTGGCCTCCTCTACGCCGCGATGCTGGCGAAGCAGGTGCTCGCCGCCGACCGCGGTACGCCGCGCATGCAGGAGATTGCCGCCGCCATCCGCGAGGGCGCGGACTCCTACCTCGCCGCACAGTTCAAGCGCGTCGGGCCCCTCATCGTCATCATCACCATCGTGCTCGCCCTCACCTACACCGGCGAGGTGAACGCGTTCCGGTGGGGCCGGGCGTTCGCCTTCCTGGTGGGCGCGCTCTTCTCCTGGATGGTCGGCTTCGTGGGCATGAGCCTGGCCACCACCGGCAACCTGCGCGTCGCCGCGGCCGCCACCCGCTCCTACGGCGACGCCCTGCAGCTCGGCTACCGCACCGGCACGATCACCGGCATGCTCACCGACGGCCTGGGCCTGCTGGGCGGCACGTCATCTTCATGATCTACGGCGAGCAGGCCTATGAGGTGCTGCTCGGCTTCGGCTTCGGCGGCACGCTGCTGGCGCTGTTCATGCGGGTCGGCGGCGGCATCTACACCAAGGCGGCCGACGTCGGCGCCGACCTGGTGGGCAAGGTCGAGGCCGGCATCCCCGAGGACGACCCGCGCAACGCCGCGACCATCGCCGACAACGTGGGCGACAACGTCGGCGACTGCGCCGGCATGGCCGCCGACATCTTCGAGAGCTACGAGGTGACGATCGTCGCCGCGATGATCCTGGGCTACGCCAGCTTCGGCCACAAGGGCGTGATCTTCCCGCTCCTGGTCCGGGCCATCGGCGTGGTCGGCTCGATCATCAGCACCTACAGCGTCAAGGCCGGCGCCGACAGCACCAGCGACGAGGCGCTGCACTCGGTCCACCGCGGCTTCCTCATCGGCTCGGTCATCAGCGTCGTCGGCTTCATGCTCCTGGGCCTGGCCTACCTGCACTTCGACGACGAGCTACATCCGGGAGTATCCGCAGGCCGACCTACGGCTTCAAGGTCACCGACCGAGTTCGCCGCCGCCCGCGACGCCGTCGAACGACGGGGGCCAGGGCCTGAAGCCGAGTTCGTCGCCAGGGCTACCAGGGCACGATCCTCGGCGACGCTCAGCCGTTCTGGTCGAACCTCGGGCGTCTGCAGGCGGCCTCGACATGCGGCCGGCCTGGACCTGCCTGATCGGCATCATCCTGGCGATCGCGCTGAACAAGTGCACGAGCTACTACACGCACACCAGTACGCGCCGGTCAAGAGCTGGCCAAGGCCTGCCAGACCGGCCACGCCACCAACATCATCCAGGGCTTCGCCGTCGGCTACGAGTCGGCGGTGGTGGCCACGCTGGTCATCGCCGGCGCGATCCTGCTCTCGGTGCTGATCTACGCCGGGGCCGAGCCCGATCTTCGTCGCCTACGGCGTGGCCATGTGCGGCATCGGCATGCTCACCCTGACCGGCAACACGATCTCGATGGACGTGTTCGGCCCGGTGGCCGACAACGCCAACGGCATCGGCGAGATGGGCTACGACCGCGAGGAGATGGGCGAGGCGAACTACAAGCGCGCCCGCCAGATCCTGGCCGACCTCGACGCCGTGGGCAACACCACCAAGGCCGAGACCAAGGGCATCGCCATCGGCTCGGCGGTCATCGCCGCCGTCAGCCTCTTCGCCAGCTTCATCGCGGTCATCGCGGTGGGCAGCGAGGACGAAGATCGGCGACGATGACCCTGAGCTCAGTACCTCGCCGAGGCCGGCAAGCTCTCGGTCGCCGAGCCCGATGGTCTTCATCGGCGTCCTGATCGGCGGCGCGGTGCCGTTCCTGTTCAGCTCGATGCTGATCCGGGCCGTGGGCCGGGCGGCGTTCCTGATCGTCAAGGAGTGCCGCATCCAGTTCCGCGACAAGGAGATCTGGGCCGGCACCAAGAAGCCCGACTACGGCCGGGTGGTCAACATCTGCACCTCCGCCGCCCAGAACGAGCTGATCGGCCCGGCGCTTGCTGGCCATCCTGATGCCGATCCTGGTCGGCATCTTCCTCGGGCCCGCAGGCCCTGGGCGGCTTCCTCGCCGGCATGATCATCGTCGGCCAGCTCCTGGCCGTGTTCATGGCCAACGCCGGCGGCGCCTGGGACAACGCCAAGAAGATGATCGAGGACGAGCCTCGCACCGAGTCACCGGCAAGGGCTCCGAGAAGCACAAGGCGGCCGTCACCGGCGACACCGTCGGCGACCCGCTGAAGGACACCGCCGGCCCGGCCTTCAACCCGCTGATCAAGGTCATGAACATGGTGAGCCTCCTCACCCTGGGCGTCATCCTCAAGTACAACGTGACGAGCGCCGTCAGCACGACCGGCGCCAAGGTGGTTGGCCTCATCGTGGTGCTGGTGTGCGCCGTCGCCATCGGCTGGGCGGTGCGCCGGAGCAAGATGGAGTCGCCCGAGCTCGAGGCCATGACCGCGACCGCCGGCGACGAAGGGTAGTCTCCGGCCTCTTCGCGGAGCCTTCCGGCCCGGGTACCTCGCGAGGTGCCCGGGCCTCTTCGTGTCGAACGCGAGGCCGGTCGCGGCTCGGGCGGGGTGAGCCGAGGACCGTTCACCGGAGGGCGCCTACCTCCGGCGCGGCCTTGACACTAGTGAGCATACGTCCGTAATGTCCTGGCAGCGCGTCTCTCGAGGCGCTTCGGTGACCCTTTCATTCGAGGAGAGGAAGAACAGCCATGAAGATCTGCGTACCCGTCGAGGCCGAGAATGGCCTCCAGAGCCCGGTGTGCGGGCACTTCGGCTCGGCGCCGGCCTTCATGCTCGTCGACACCGACACCGGGAGCTGCCGCGCCGTCGCGAACGGCAACCAGCACCACGGCCACGGCATGTGCATGCCGCTTCAATCGCTTCAGGGGGAGCAGATCGATGCGGTGGTGGTCGGTGGCATCGGCGCCGGTGCGCTCACAAAGCTGAGCGCCGCGGGCCTCCGCGTCTACAGGACGGGGCGCGCGACGGTCGACGAGGTGGTGGCCGCGTTCAAGGCGGACCGCCTCGAGCTCATGCAGCCGGGCATGGCCTGCGCCTCCCACGCCCACGCGCACACCTGACGCACGTGGGATGGCGGCCGTCTGCCGCCGCGCCCTGCGCCGCTTCGCTTCGTCCGCATCCGCCTCAGGTCGGGATGACCATCGTTGCGAGGGCGACGAGCCAGAGGAGGTGCGCCGCTCCGGCGTAGGCTGGCAGGCGGCGCGAGGCGTCCTCGGCGCGCCCGGCGTCGCTGGCCGCGAGCGCACCCGAGAGCTGAGCCAGCGCAGGCCGCGCCATGGCGAGGAGAAGGGCGAGGCGGAGCAGTGCCAGCGCCGCGCCAACCCAGATCCCCGGCCGGACCGCGCCCAGGGCGCCGGCGTAGGCGCCTCCCACGGCGATGGTGAAGAGCCCCGCGACGAGGTCGAGCCGCAGACCCGTGCGCGCCTGGGTCAGCGCATCGTTCACCTGGAGCGAAGCGTCCCCCGCCGCGCTCCTCGCCCGCAGGGCGCGCCGGACGGCGCCGGGCCAGAAGAGCGCCGCCCCGAACCAGACGCTGGCGGCGAGGACGTGGAGGTATCGCAGCGCGACGAAGAGCCAGGGCATGCGCACTACTTAAGGAGATTCACGCACGTCTCCAGCACCGTGAGGCGCGCGTGCTTCCTGTCGTTGGCGGCCACCGGCGCCCACGGGGCGTCGGGGCGGTGGGTGCGGTCGAACATCTCGTCGCGTCAGTACCGGTAGGCGTGGGCGATGGGCAGCCGGCGCCCCTCGCCGAAGGCCTTCCCCGTGACCCTGAGCACCGGGGCGGCCTGCCGCCGCTTGTACTCGGTGGCCACCACCATGCGGAGCACCTTGCGCACCAGCTCCGGCGCGTGGCCCCGCGCCACGATCTTCTCCACCGGCAGCCGCTCCTCGATGTAGGCGGCCAGGATGTCGTCGAGCTGCTCGTAGGGCGGCAGCGCGTCCTGATCGACCTGGTCCGGCTTCAGCTCGGCCGAGGGCGGCTTCGTGAAGGTGCGCTCCGGGATGAGGGTGCGGCCGGCCCGGGCGTTCGCCACGCGCGCCACGCGGTAGACGAGCGTCTTCGGCACGTCACCCAGCACCGCCAGCCCGCCCGCCATGTCGCCGTAGAGCGTGCAGTACCCCACCGCCAGCTCGCTCTTGTTGCCGGTGGAGAGGCAGAGCGAGCCCTCCTCGTTGGAGATGGCCATGAGGAGCTGGCCGCGGATGCGGGCCTGCACGTTCTGGGCGGCGAGGTCGCAGAGCGGGTGACCGAGCGCGCCGTCGAGCTGCTCGAGGTAGGCGGCGTGCATCGGCTCGATGGCGATCTCGCGGAAGCGCACGCCCAGGTTGCGCGCCAGCTCGGCCGCGTCCTCGCGCGAGTGGGAGGAGGAGTAGCGGGAGGGCATGGCCACCCCGAACACCTGGCCTGCTCCGAGCGCCTCGACGGCGAGGCACGCGGTGAGGGCGCTGTCGATGCCCCCCGAGAGCCCGATGACCGCCTTCCTGAAGCCGCACTTCCGGGCGTAGTCGCGCAGCCCCAGCACGAGCGCGCGGTACACCTCATCGGCGTCGCGATTGCCCTCGCGCGCCGCGAGCGGTGGCGAGCCCAGGGGCTCCACCACCGCCTCCGCGCCGTCGAGGCCGCACACCACCAGCGCCTCCTGGAAGAGTGGCGCGCGGGCCAGCACCTCGCCGTTCGCCCCGAGCAGCATCGACCCACCGTCGAACACCAGCGCGTCGTTGCCGCCCACCTGGTTCACATAGGCGATGGGCACCCGGTGCCGCGCCGCGCTGGCGCCCACCATGCGCTCGCGCAGGGCGGGCTTCCCGAGGTTGTAAGGGGAGGCCGACACGTTGAGGAGCAGCGCCGCGCCGGCCTGGCGCAGCTCGGCGATGGGGTCGCGGGCGTAGCGCGGCTTCACCCAGAAGCGCTTGTCGTTCCAGATGTCCTCGCAGACGGAGAGGCCGAGTCTGAGCCCCATGGCCGCGGAGGGCGCGGCGGTGCTGTGGTGGGAGGGCAAGAAGTAGCGCGTCTCGTCGAAGACGTCGTAGGTGGGCAGCAGCGACTTCCGCCCCACCGCCGCCACCCGGCCGTTCTCGAGCAGCGCCACCGCGTTGTGGAGACCGGGCGCCGGGCCGCCGTCGGTGGGCTCGGGAAAACCGACCACCACGGCCGTGTTCTGCGACCACTCCGCCGGCTCGGCGAGCTCGGCCAGGGCGGCCGCCGAGGCGTCGAGGAAGTCGGGGGTGTCGAGGAAGTCGCGGGGCGGGTAACCGCAGAGCGCCAGCTCCGGGAAGACCACCAGCCGGGCGCCGTGCGCCCTGGCGCGAAGGGTGACCTCGCGGATCTTCGCCGCGTTTCCGGCGAAGTCGCCCACGGTGGTGTCGATCTGGGCCAGCGCGATGCGGGGAGACACCGGCGAAGCATGCTACGCGCCCCCTCGCCGCGCGAGCGTTTCTCGGCGTCACGGAGCCGCACCCCCACCGGCCATAGGGCGCGCCATGAAGCGCCATATGGCGAAATGCATTTCAGCCGAATGCGGTCCAGACCCTGTTCGTGGCAAAAGCTCTGGTCTCATGGGGGTTTGTGCGAGTTCCGGGGGCGGGACGAAGTGGCCACAAAGGGGCGTATCATCGACTTCATCGCTTGGCCAGTCGGTCGGGGAGAAGGTGCTTCCGGGGGGCGCCGAAGGACCGCCTGGTCGGGAAAGCCGGGGCCTCTGGGCCTCAAAGGGAGAGAACCCATGCCGCAGATTGACATTGAGATCCTGACGCCGCTCGCCGCCAAGTTCCTCGAGGGGACGAACCTCACGCCTGCCGAGCGGGCCGAGGTGCTGCGCATCGCCCAGGGCTTCGCCTGCAAGGACTCCGCGGCCGCGGCCGGCGTCTCGCCCGAGACCATCCGCGCGCGCAGGAAGCGGATTTACCGGAAGCTCGATGTACCGGGCTCGGGCGAGCTGCTGGCGAGCCTCCTCTCGCTCTCGCTGAAGATGCTGTCCCGGGGCGACCAGCTCGAGGTGCGCCCCCCGGCTCAGGTGCAGGCGGCCGCCACCGCCTGACCCGCCGCACGAGGGCGCTCTCCTGCGCCCTGCCCTCTCGAGGTGGAGGTGCCTCAGGGCGCTTCCATCCAGAGCACGCGGTGGCCGCCGTCCCAGAGCTCGATGGCGGCCACCGCCCCCTTCTTCATCTCCATGCGCCGGCCGGCGGCGAGCGAGAGCGCCTCGCTGAGCTCGTCGTCGTGGCCCACCAGGGCCACGCCGGCCCCCCGCGCGACGAGCATGGACAGCACCTCCTCGCCGCTGGAGTGGTCGGCGGCGAGGCGCTCCTCCTTCTCCAGCGGGGCGCCGGTGGCGGCCGCCAGCAGCTCGGCGGTCTGGCTCGCCCGGAGGTACGGGCTCGTCACGATGCGTGAAAGGTGGAGCCGGCTGGCCAGCCTCCTCGCCAGGGCCTCGAACTCGCGCCGCCCCTCCGCCGTGAGCTTGCGGACGGGTTCCGGGGCGGCGCCGTGGGGCTCGGCGACGCCGTGGCGGACGAGGTAGGCGATCCTCGATGCGCTCATCTCGGGTCCTCCTGCGCTTCGCGGCTCACGGGCCGCGCTTCCGGGCCGCTGGCGCTGCTCGCCCCGGAGAGGAGCAGGGCCACCGGGAAGGCGGAGAAGAGCTCGGCCAGGGGAAGGCCTGGGCCCGAGCGGCTCACCCCGGTGACGAGATCCCTCGTACGAGGAAGGGAGCTCCTTCGGCAGCGCCAGCTCGCCCTCCCATCCTGGCTCGCTTCCCCGGGCCGCGGCGGCATCGAGGATACCCAGGGGGAGCCGGGGAACCGCGCAGAGGAGCACCCGCCCCTCGTGGACGCGCGCGAACGCCACCACCCGGTCGGCCATGGCGCCTTCCACCTTCAGGGGCAGATAGCTGCCGCGGAGGAAGAGCTCGGGTAGCGCGCGCCGCTTCACGAGCCCCGCGCGGAGGAGGAGCAGCTTGGCCCGGCCGTCGCGCAGGCCGTCGGGGCTCGCGAGCTCGCGCGCCAGCGCGGCGCGAGCCTCGCCTCCGGCGCCGAGCCGCGCCTCGAGCTCCTCCAGCAGGCGCGCCCGGAGCTCGAAGTCGACCGGGCGCCGGTTGTCGGGGTCGACGAGCGAGAGGTCCCACAGCTCGCACCCCTGGTAGACATCGCAGGGTCCGGGCGAGGCGAGCTTCAGCGCCACCTGGGCGAGCGAGGAAACCCTCCCGGCAGCGGCGATCCTGCGCGCCAGCGGGACGAAGCTCTCCAGGAACTCGGAGGAGGCGAGCACCCCCTCCGCGAAGCGGGCGGTGGCCCCCTCGTATTCCTTGTCGACGTTGGTCCAGCTCGTGTGGATCTTGGCCTCGCGCACCGCCTTTTCCAGGTAGGGGACGACGCGGCCGGCGTAGGCTCGCCACCCGTCGGTGCCGGGCTTCGGGACGGGCTCGGGCAGGGTGCCCACCAGGGTCTGATAGAGCAGGAGCTCGTCGTTGCGGTCGGGAGAGGCCTCGAAGTCCACCTCGGTGCGGAAGCGCCGGTTGAGCCGGCTCCAGCGGGCGAGGTGCGCCCGCCACTCGCGCGGCGCCTCGGAGAGCGCTGCGATGCGCACCCGCACGTCCTCGCTCCGCTTGGTGTCGTGGGTGGAGGTGGCGGCGAGCGAGCCGGGCCACCGCTCGAGCCGCGAGGCGTTGAGCCGGTGGAAGGCCTCCACGCTGGTGCCGAAGTGGTCGGGCTCGCCGCCCACCTCGTTCAGCGAGGCGAGTCGCAGGTAGACGTAGTAGGCGGTGTCCTCCAGCGCCTTGGCGGTGACCGGGCCGGTGACCTGCTGGAACTTGAGCGCGAACTCCAGCCACTCGCGCCGCTCACCCTCGGCCAGGCTCTCCGGGTAGCGGAGGAGGAGCACGTCGCGGAGGAAGTCGAAGATGGTGGGATCGGTGACGCGGCTCTGGCGGCGCGCCCGCTGCACGGTCGACTCCACGTACGCGACGGTCGCGCTCGTCCACCTCGCCGCCCGGGGTGACGTAGGTGCGGTAGACCGGGAAGGTGGCGACCAGCTCCACGAGCGCCCGCCGCAGGTCGTTGAGCGTGAAGTCGCGCGTCCGGCGGTTCATCTCGCTCACCCGGTTGAGCCGGTGGGCCAGCATGTTGATCTCGCTGGCCATCGACGAGGAGGTGATGACGCGCTTCATCCGGTGGGAGAGCTCGCGGTAGTCGAGCCGCTTCCCGAGGAACCGGGCGTAACCCTCGGTGAACGACTCCTCGGCCTGGCCGTCCACGAAGAGGCCGCTGGTGGCGGCCAGGAACTCGTAGCCGGTGGTGCCGTCGATGGCCCACCCCTCCGGGATGCGCTCGTTGGCCGAGAGGATCTTCTCGGCCACCACGAAGAGCGGTCGGGCCGGGAGCTCCCCGAGCGCCATCCCCGCCCGCAGCCGCTGGAGCAGGGCCTCCCGCTCCGGCGGGGCGAGCGGCTCGTTGCGGTGCTCCGCCCGCTCCTCGGCCAGGGCGAGCAGCGCCGAGGCCTGGAGCCGCTCGAAGTAGCCCGCCGGATTGTACAATCCGTCCGGATGGTCGATGCGCAGGCCGTTCACCTTGCCCTCGCGCACCAGCCGCAGCACCAGCCGGTGGGCGTCGTCGAAGACCCTGGAGTCTTCCATGCGGATGGCGGCGAGGTCGTTCACGTCGAAGAAGCGCCGGTAGTTGATCTCCTCCCCCGCCACCCGCCAGTGGGCGAGGCGGTAGGCCTGCGCGTCGAGGAGCCGGTCGAGCAGGTCGAAGGAGCGGGGCTCGCCGCGCTTCCCGTTGAAGAGGGCCACGCTGGCGTCGACGTGCTCGCGCACGGCGGCCGAACCGGCGCAGAGCGCCTGGAGGCGCCGCTTGGCCACCTCCTTCTCCCGGGCGCGCTCGCCCACCTTGTTGGGGTCGGTCTCCGAGCGCGGTGCCAGCTTCTCCAGCGAGCTGCAGATGCTCTCCAGCTCCCACACGGGCGCGTCGTCCGGCCCGCGAGCCGCCCGGAGGTCCTCCAGCCGGTGGCGCAGCACCACGGGCACCGAGCGAGGCGAGATGGGGAAGCGGTGGTCGAAGTAGGTGACGAAGAAGGAGCCGCCCTCGCGGACGAGCTGGAGCTTGCCGCGCTCCAGCACCTCGCCGTACTGGTCGCCCAGCACCGGCACCAGCACCCGGTTCTCCAGCTCGGCCTTCACCGGCCGCCAGTCGACGTCGAAGCAGCAGGCGAAGCGCGAGCTGGGGCCGTTCTCCAGGAGGTCCATCCACCACGGGTTGTCGGCTCCCACCCCCATGTGGTTGGGCACGAAGTCGACGAGCTGACCCATGCCGTGGCGCCGGAGCGCCTCGCAGAGCTTGGCGTAGCCCGCCTCACCCCCGAGCTGCGGGTCGAGCTGGCCGTGGTCCACCACGTCGTAACCGTGGGTGGACCCCGGGTGCGGCCTTGAGGATGGGCGAGAGGTAGACGTCGGTGATGCCGAGCGCATGCAGGTAGGGCACCGCCCGCGCCGCCGCCTCGAACCCGAAGCTGGCGTGGAGCTGAAGGCGGTAGGTGGAGGCGGGGCGCCGGGTGAGGCCGGTCCCCTTGCGGGCGCTCTCCCGCACCTCTTGGTAGAGCGCCTCGACGCGGTCGTCGGCCCGCTCCATCGCCTCACCGGGCATGGGGGCTCCGTCCCGAGCGCTCGGCGAAGCCGCGCAGGCGCGCGCCGGTGCCGAGGTCGCTCGCCAGCTCGGGCAGCGGCATGGCCATGCGGTAGGCCCAGTTCTCGTCGCTCACCAGACCCGGAACGTTCACGCGCTCGCGCGAGCCCATGGCGTCCTGGCAGGGCAGGAGGACGAGGTCCGAGCCGCTTCGGTAGACGAGCTCGAGGAGCGCATCGCGGGCGCGGTCGTCGTACCGCTCCGGGGGGTGCTCGGCCAGCCGGGCGAGGCCAGGGAGCTCGAAGAGGTCGGCGCGCTCCTCGGGAGTCATGGCGTCGTACCAGTCGGCGAGCGACTCGGTGTCGTGCGTGCCGGTCACCGCCACCGAGCACGCGGGGTAGCGCGTCGGGTCGCGGAACTTCACCGGTCTCAGCTTCCACTCCTTCTCCCAGCGGAGGACGCGGTACCCCGGGGTGCCGAGGCGGGCGAGCGAGGCGCGGACGAAGTCGGGGATGACGCCCAGGTCCTCGGCGATGACGCGCGCTCCCTGCGAGAAGATGCGGATCATCTCCTCACCGTTGCGCGTCTGCGAGGGCTCGTCGGGCGGCACGAAGGCGCCCTCCGACGTCGGCCCGCCCTCGCGGTAATAGGTGCGGTAGAAGCCCACCACGTGGTCGACGCGGAAGAGGTCGTAGAGCGCGGCGGTGCGCCGGGCGCGGCCGTTCACCCAGACGAAGCCGTCCCGGCCCATGTCGGCCCACCGGTAGACGGGCAGGCCCCAGTCCTGCCCCACCGCGCTGTACTGGTCGGGCGGCACCCCGACGCGGGCGTCGAGGCGGAAGTCGAACGGGCGCGCCCAGACGTCGGCGGAGTCGCCCGAGACCATGAAGGGCAAGTCGCCCATCAGCTCGACCCCGGCGGCGTTGCAGGTGCGGCGCGCCTCCCGCCACTGCAGGTCGAGCTGCCACTGCAGCCAGGTGCGCCGGAGGAGTCTCCTCGGAGAGCTCCGCGCGCGCCGCGGCCAGGGCGGCCGACTCGCGGTCGCGGAGGCCCGCTGGCCAGTCCATCCAGGCCACGCTGCCGGCCGCGTCGTGCAGCGCCGCGAAGAGCGCGTAGTCCTCGAGCCAGGGCGCCTCGGCCCGGGCGTAGGCCTCGAGCTCCAGCGCCCGGGGGGCGCGCGGCTTCCACACCTCCTGCACGAAGGCGCGGAAGGCGAGGTCGAGCGCGCGCTCCTTCAGGGCCCGCACCCGCTCCCAGCGCACGGCCGGCGCTGCTCGAAGCGAGGGCAGCTCCTCACGGTCGGGGGCGGAGAGGGCGTCGAGCCCCCCCGCGGCCTGGAAGTCGGGGAGGGCCTCCACGCCCAGGTACACCGGGTCGAGGGCGAAGGCGGTGCGCGCCGAGTAGGGGCTCGTCTGGCCGCGCGAGACCTCGTGCACGGGGAGCACCTGCACCACCGAGAACCCGGCCGAGACGGCCCAGCGGGAGAAGGGGACGAGATCGGGATCTCCGCCGAGGCCCCAGCCCCCGGACGAGCGGATGGAGAAGAGCGGGATGAGGCAGCCGGCTTGACGCATGATGCCAGGAGAGTGTGGTCGGAGCGGCTCCCGCACAAGGGAAAGAAGGTGCCGGTCTGGGAGCCGGGCCGCGGCGCCGTTCGGTTACACTCCCGAGGATGCCCGGCGCCCGCGGTCGCTTCGCGCCCACCCCGAGCGGCCCCCTTCACCTCGGCAACGCGCGCACCGCGCTCCTCGCCTGGCTCGCCGCCCGTTCGGCAGGGAGCAGCTTCGTCCTCCGGGTGGAGGATCTCGACCGGCCCCGCGCCCTGCCCGGGTGGGAGCGCCCGGCGCTGGAGGAGCTCCGCTGGCTCGGGCTCGACTGGGACGAGGGGCCCGACGTGGGGGGCCCGGTGGGGCCTTACCGCCAGAGCGAGCGGGGAGAGCGATACGCGAGTGCGCTCGCCGCCCTCCGCGAGGCCGGGCTCGTCTACCCCTGCTTCTGCTCGCGCAAGGAGATCGCCGCGGCGGCAGAGGCGCCCCACGGCCCGGGCGAGGAAGGGCGCTACCCCGGCACCTGCCGGACCCTCTCGGCGGCCGAGGTGGCCCGCAGGGCGGCGCGGAGGCCCCCCTCCTGGCGGCTCGCCGTGTCGCCGGGATCGGTGCGCTTCCGGGACGCCGTTCACGGCGAGTGCCCCTTCGACGTGGCCGCCGAGGTGGGCGATTTCGTGGTGGCGCGCGCCGACGGGGTCGCCTCGTACCAGCTCGCGGTGACGGTGGACGACGCCGCCATGGGCGTGGAGGAGGTGGTCCGCGGAGACGACCTCCTTCCCTCCACGGCCCGGCAGCTCCTCCTCTACCGGGCGCTCGGCCTCTCTCCTCCAGGCTTCGCGCACGTGCCGCTGGTGGTAGGACCGGACGGCGCGCGGCTGGCGAAGCGCCACGGGGCGCCCTCGCTGGGTGAGCTCCGGGCGCAGGGGGCCGATCCGCGGGAGGTGGTGGGGCGCCTCGCCGCCTCGGCCGGCCTCTGCCCGGCCGGGGCGCGCTCTGCGCCGGCCGAGCTGGTGGAGGGCTTCGAGCTCGGAACGGTCGCCTCGTGCCCGGCGGTTCAGCTCTCCGCTCCGAGCGCGGCGGCGATGGTCTCGCGCAGGTAGCGCGCCGCCAGCGAGAGCGTGCGCGCAGGTTCACCCTCCATCTGGGCGAGCGGCGGTGCCACCTCCATCACGTCGCCGCCGGCGAGCGGGAGCTCGCGCCCGAGCCGCGCGATGAGGGCGCTCACCCACCCGCCGTCGAGGCCGCCGGGCTCGGGGGTGCCGGTGGCGCGCGCCTGCGCCGGGTCGGTCGCGTCGATGTCGTTCGAGAGGTAGACGCTCTTCGCGCCCGAGCCGCGCAGGAGCTCCACCACCCGCTCGAGTGCGCGCTCGGGCTGCGCCAGAACTTCGCGCGCCCAGAGCTGCCGTACACCGGTGGTGCTCTCCCAGTGGGCGCGGTCGCGCCGCGAGGCGCGCAGCCCCACCTGCAGGAGCCGCCCCCCGCCGAGCAGGCGCGCGGCGTGGAACGCCCAGGTGCCGAAGCAGAGCCGCACGCCGAGCCGCTCCTCGAGGAGGTCGGTGTGGGCGTCGAGCTGCACCACGGCGAGGCCCGGCCGCGCGGCGGCGAGCGCCCGCACCGCCGGGAAGGCGCAGGAGTGGTCTCCGCCGAGCACGAAGAGCTTCGCCCCGGGCGCGAGGGCGAGGAGCAGCTCCATCGCCCGCTCGGCCATGGAGAGCGGGGAGACGGGGAGCCGGGCGCGCTCCCGCGGGGGCACGGCCGGATAGAGGGCCGCCCGCGTCGCGTCGAGCTGGCGCGCCGACAGCATCTCGTCGTGGAGCAGCTGGGGCACCACGAAGACGTCGCCCACGTCGACGAGCCCCGCCTCCGCGGAACGGGTGAAGAAGCCGGGGTCCTCCTCCACGAGCCGCGCCCGGATCGCCTGCGGGCCGAGGTTCGAGCCGCGGAGCAGTCCCGCGCCCACGTCGGAGGGGACACCCACCAGGAAGGCGCGGGCCGAGGACGCGCGGTGAAGCGCCTCCCGCCAGCGCGAGACGACCTCGTTCTCGCCGCTGCCGCCGTAGATGCGCTCCTGCACCGCGAGCTGCTCCTCGCGGCCGGTCGAGACCACGTACAGCCCGCCCGCTGCGGGCCGGAGGAGGAGCTCCAGCTCGGCGAGCGGCGCGAGGCTCACTGGCCGCCGTTGCCCTGCAGCGCGCTCGGGTCGCGCCGCGCCCACCAGGCCTGGGCGTGGTGGCCGGGGAGGGCCTCGTGCGCGGCGGTGAGGGTCACCTCATAGTCGTTGTTCGCCCGCAAGTAGCTCTCCACCTTCCCGGCGGGCCAGGAGGGGTCGACCGGCTCCACGTAGTAGGTGCCGTGGAAGGGGCGGCTCCGGTCGAGGAAGCCGGGCGAGAGGTACTCGGCGCCGCCGCCGCCCCGCTTGAACTCGGGCATCTCGGCCACGGTGAGCGTCTCGGGGGGCGGGAGGGGGATGAGGCCCTTCTCCTCGACGAAGGCGCGGAGCGCACCGAGCTTCTCGGCGTGCGCCTCCACCAGCGCCTCGGGCGCCGGGTGGTCGAGGGCGAGGGCATCGCGCACCCGGCCGATGAGGCGGGCCTGCTCCGCGGGAGCGGCGCCGTCGCCGGGCACCGGCTCGCCCGGGAAGAGCTCGGCCGAGAGCCGCCGCGAGAGCGCGAAGAGCTCGCCCCGCGCCACCGCGAAGTCCTCCCGCGCCCGCTCCGTGAGCTCTTCGGGGGTGACGCGCGTCTGCAAGGCGAGCGGGAACTTCCTCGCGTAGAGCCCGGGCCCGAGCCGCCAGCTCCGGGTGGCTAGCCTCGGCAGCTCGCGCTTCATGAAGGCCTGGTAGCCGCGCAGCGCCTTCACCGCCGCCAGCCGGGCGCGCTCGGCCCCGGCGTCGCCCCGGGTGAAGGGGGCGAGCTCCTCCTCGACGAAGGCGATGCGGCCGCGGTTGTCCAGGACGGCCTGGTCGAGGTGCACGGCCGAGACGGCCCGCAGCGCGCGCTCGCGCTCGGCGAGCCACGCCGGCAGGGCGCGGAGCTGCGCGGTGAGCGCGCGCAGCCTCTCCCCAGGTGTCCCCCAGTCGCCGTGAGCAAGGCCGGAGAGGCGCGAGGCCACCACCTCGCGCGGGTCGTACCAGGTGAAGGTGTCGACGAGGCCCGGGTTCCAGGTCCACTCCCGCACCTCGGTGAGCTCGAGGAGCTCGAGGCCCAGGCCATCCTCCAGGATGGAGGCGTCGACCCGTTCGTCCACGGCGAGCGCGGCCCGGTCGAGGGCAGCGAGCTCGCGGCGCTGCGCCCGCAGCTCCTTCACCCGCCGTGCAACGCCGGAAGGTGAGGGATCGGACAGCCGCTGGGCGAAGCGGTGGTCGCCCATGTAGTCGGCGAGGTACGGCTTCGCGCGAAAGAGTCCGTCGAGGTAGCGCTGCTCCAGCGCGCGGAAGGCGCGGGAGGAGGTGCCGGTCGGGCCTCCGGCCGGGGAATGGACCCGCGCGGCGCCAGCAGCCTCGCAGGGGGCAGCCAGCGGAAGGAAGAGGAGCAGGGCGAGGGCCAGCGTCTTCACGGGCTCAGGCCGGCTTCCAGCCCCGCACCAGCTCCACCAGGGTGCGGACGCCGAAGCCGGTTCCCCCCTTGGAGAGGTAGCCGCGCTCCTTGGCGGAGCGGGCCGGGCCGGCGATGTCGAGGTGGGCCCACGGCACGTCGCCGGCGAAGGCGTGCAGGAAGTGAGCGGCCGAGATGGCGCCGCCCCAGCGCTCGCCGGTGTTCTTCATGTCGGCCACGTCGCTGCGCAGGGTCTCCTTCACGGCAGGTACGAGCGGCATCCGCCAGGTGTCCTCGCCCGCCGAGCGCGCCGCCGCGAGGAGCACCTCGATGACCGCGCCGTCGGGGCCGAAGGCGCCGGCGGTGTGCTGGCCGAGCGCCACCACGCAGGCGCCGGTGAGCGTGGCGAGGTCGACCATGCCGGCCGGCCGCAGCGTCATCCTCGCCCAGGCGAGGAGGTCGCCGAGGATGAGGCGCCCCTCGGCGTCGGTGTTGTTCACCTCCACGGTCCGACCGTCGCAGGCGGTGAGCACGTCGCTCGGCTTGTAGGCGCGACCGCCCGGCATGTTCTCGGCTGCGCCCACCAGCGCGAGCACCGGGAAGGGTGGGGCGAGCTCGGCGACGAGCTCCATCGCGCCCAGCACGGCGGCGGCCCCGGCCATGTCGGTGTTCATGGTGACCATGCTGTCGGTGGGCTTGATCGAGAGGCCGCCCGAGTCGAAGGTGACCGCCTTACCCACCAGCACGAGCGGCGCTGGTCCGCCGCCGGCGCGGCGCAGAGCGCCCTCCCCTTTGCCTGCCTTGCTCGACTTCCGGGCCTTGGTCGCCCCTGGCTCCCACGAGACCTTCACCAGGCGTGGCTCCTCCGCGGAACCGCGCGCCACCCCCATGAACATCCCCATCTTCAGGCGCGCGATCTCGCGGGGGCCCAGCACCTCGCAGGTGAGCCCGGCCGCGCTGGAGAGCGCCTCGGCGGCCTCGGCGAGCAGCGTGGGGGTGCAGTGCACGGGCGCCTCGTTCACCCGGTCGCGCGCCCAGGCCACCGCCGCAGCCACCTTCTCGCCGAGCCGGGCGGCCGAGGACACCTCGGGCCCGGCACCGGCCTGCCGCTCCACAGCGCGCACGATCGACACACCGTCGAGCCGGGACCGGCCGCCGTCCTCGGAACCCTTGCCGCGGTACCGGTCGAAGCGGTAGGCGCCGAGCAGCGCCCCTTCGGCGACGGCCCTCGCGGACCCCGCCTCATCCGTTCCCGCCGGCAGGGCGAGGGCCAGCACGCCTCCGCCACCCTGGAGCGCAGCCCGGGCGGCCCGCCCGGCGGCCATGCGCAGCGCCTCGAAGCCCTGCTCGCTCGTCGCCGCGGCGCGGGCGCGCGGCCCGAGCCCGAGGAGGAGGACGCGCGCGGAGGGCAGCTTCGCGAGCGTGTCGAGCTGCAGGCTCGAGTCGGGCTTGCCGGTGAACCGCTCGGCCCCGATGGCGCGGGCGAGGTGCCCCTCCAGGGCGCGGTCGAGCTCGCCGAGGAGTCCCGCCGGGCGCGCGCCAGCGGCGGTCGACAGCTCCTCCTCGAAGAGGGGGACCGCGAGGAGGTTGCACTTCACCGCCGCGGCCGGCGCCTTCGTGAGCTCCACCTTCGTCGCCATCTTTCCTCCCGGTGCGTGCGCGCCCCGGCGCGCGCCGCGGGTGTTAGCACGGGAGGGTGGGGGGCGCCACGGAAGCTCCGGCGCCGGGGGTTCAGGGCACGAGCAGCACCTTGCCCACGTTCTGGCGGTCCTGGAGATAGCGGTGTGCCGCGGCGGCCTCCTCGAAGCGGAAGGTGCGGTCGACGACCGGCGCGAGCTGGCCCTTTCCGTACAGGTCGAGCAGCACCGCGAGCTCGCCGCCGAGCAGCTCCGCCTCGCCCCAGAGGTGCCCCATGTTCACGCCGGCCACCGAGCGGTTGTCGTTCATGAGGCCGATGGGGGTGAAGAACGGCACCTGCACCAGCTCGCGCGCCGCCCCCACCACGCTGCGCTGCTCCTTCTGGGCGAGGCGCGAGAAGCCGTAGGCCACCAGCCGGCCGGCGGGCCGGAGGAGCCGGTAGCCCTTGCGCCAGCTGTTTCCACCGAGCGGGTCGAGGACCACGTCGATGCCCCCTCCTCCGGTGAGGCGCCGCACCTCGGCCTCGTAATCCGCGTGGTGGTAGTCGATGGGGTGGGCGCAGCCCTGGGCGCGAACCGCCTCGTGCTTCGCGGCCGAGGCGGTGCCGAAGACCTCCACGCCGGGGACGGTGCGGCAGAGCTGGAGCGCGGCGAAGCCGACGCCGCCCGCCACCTGGTGGACGAGGACGCGCTCGCCGTGCCGGAGCGCCGCCACCCGGAACAGGGCGTGGTAGGCGGTGAGGTAGTTCACCGGTAGTGCCGCCCCGGCCTCGAAGCTCATCCCCTCGGGCATGGGCACGACCTGGGCGCGGGGGACGCACACCAGCTCGGCCTGGCCGCCGAAGCGGGTCATGGCGATGACGCGCGCTCCCGGTGCGAGACCCTCCACACCGGGGCCGAGCGCGTCGACCTCGCCCGCGACCTCGTAGCCCACCACGCAGGGCGGCTTGGGCGCGTCCGGGTAGAGGCCCAGCCGGGCCATCACGTCGGCGAAGTTGAGGCCGGCCGCACGCACCCGGACACGCACCTCGCCCGGTCCGGGGGTGGGGTCCGGCGCGTCCCGGAGCTCCAGCACTTCCGGCGCGCCGTGGCGCGCGATCCAGATGGACTTCATGGTGAGCTCTTCCTCCAGTGAGACGCGAGACGCACCGGGTAAGGACTTACCGTGAAGAGCGCGCCAGCACCATTCCCGCGCCGAGCGCCAGCGCGTCCTCGGCGAAGCCGAGCCGCTGCATGTCGATCCCGGCGGCCGCCGAGGCGCGCCGGCGCAGCGCCAGCATGGCGTAGGTCGAGACCACCGCGGCGGCGGCCCCCAGGGCGGCGCCTCGCCAGGCAGAGCCCGAGCGGGCGAACGGGCTCACCGACCGTGACACGGCCGCGCCCGCCACCGCGCCGAGGGCGGTGCGTACCACCAGGCCCGCCGCCTCGGTGCGGTCCGGCGCTCCTGGCCACTTGTCGACGGCCGCCTCGCCGAGCGCCAGCGCCGAGAGCACGAGCGGCGCCGGGCAGGCGCCGACGACCCCCGCCAGCCCCTTCCGAGGCCGGACGCGCCGGCCGCGAAGCTCGAAGCTCGCGGCGGTGACGCCGGCCATGCTGCGCATGCCCGAGAGCCAGCCCAGCCCGAGCGGCAACCAGATGCTCCTCGTCTTCATGGAATCCTCCCTCCGCGAGGGCAACATAGGCATCGCGACGCAGGGCGGCGCGCCTTGCTCCGGCGCTGCGGCGTGCCGCGGAGATGGCCGGGTGCGGTGGCCCCCCTCACGCCCCCGAGCCAGGTGCTCGCTGTCGGCCGGGCAGCGCCTCGCGCAGCGCCTGGTGGGCCGCCCGCAGCATCCGCTCGGTCTCGTCCCAGCCCAGGCAGGCGTCGGTCACCGAGCAGCCGTACCGGAGCTGCGAGCGGTCCTCGGGAATGGGCTGGTTGCCCGGCTCGAGGAAGCTCTCCACCATGAAGCCCACCACCGACCGGTTGCCGTCGCGCACCTGGTTCACCACGTCGCGCATGACGAGCGGCTGCAGCTCGGGCTTCTTCCACGAGTTGGCGTGGGAGCAGTCCACCACCAGTGAGGCGGGGAGTCGCGCGCGCGACAGCGCCTGCTCCGCCAGGGCCACCGAAACCGTGTCGAAGTTGGGCCGTCCGCCCCCGCCGCGCAGCACGAGGTGCCCGTACCGGTTGCCCCGGGTGCGCACCACCGCGCTGCGGCCGCCGTCGTCGATGCCCAGGAAGGCGTGGGGCCGCGCCGACGAGATGATGGCGTTCACCGCAATCTCCACGTCGCCGTCGGTACCGTTCTTGAAGCCGACCGGCGAGGAGAGGCCGGAGGCCATCTCGCGGTGCGTCTGCGACTCGGCGGTGCGGGCGCCGATGGCGGTCCAGGAGACGAGGTCTCCGAGGTAGTGGGGGGCGATGGGGTCGAGCGACTCCGTGCCGGCCGGGAGGCCGAGGCTGGCCAGCTCCACCAGGAAGCGGCGCGCCTGCTCCATCCCCTCGCCCATGAGGAACGACTCGTCCATGCGCGGGTCGTTGATGAAGCCCTTCCAGCCGAGGGTGGTACGCGGCTTCTCGAAGTAGACGCGCATGACGAGGAAGAGCGTCTCCGAGAGGTCGTCGGCCAGAGCGCGGAGGCGCCGGGCGTAGTCGAGCGCGGCGTCCGGGTCGTGGATGGAACAGGGGCCCACCACCGCGAAGAGGCGCTGGTCGCGCCCGTCGAGGATGGCCTGCACCACCTGCCGGGCGCGGAGCACCGTCCGAGCGCCGGCCTCGGAGAGGGGGAGGCGCCCCTTCAGCTCCGACGGCGGCGGCATCCGGTCGAAGGCGACGACGTTCAGGTTTTCCGTGCTGCGCATGGTTCCGGTCTACCGCGGCCCCGCGCCGAGCGGCAAGGCGAGCCGCTCGCCTGAGGAGCGATGCACGAGCCGAGCTGCCGAGAAACCGGTGGGACCCGGGGAGACGGCAACGCACCCCCTTGGGACGGCCCCCCTGGAGACGGCGACGCCCCCCTGGAGCGACGGCCTACCTCCGCGGGTCAAAACATCTCGCCGAAGGCCACGTAGAGCCCCTGGTCGCCGCCGCGCGCCTTCGCCAGCTCCACCCGGAGCAGCACGGCGCGATCCCAGATGATGCGCAGCCCACCGGCGAAGGCGAGCGCGTCGACCGCGTCGTACCCCGGCTGCCAGGCGCGGCCGGCATCCACTCCCCCGCTCACGCCGAACTCCTGGCTCTTGCCGAAGAGGTGCAGGGTGAAGAGGTTCACCCTGAGCTGAGCGTTGGCGAGCATCTTCTCCTCGCCGGCCAGCCGGTAGCGGGCGATGCCGCGCACGGTGGAGGCGCTGCCGAGCCCCTCGTCGTAGGTGTACCCCTCGTACAGCATGCGCTCGAAGAAGGGCACCGCCGAGCGGGCGTCTTCCTCGCGCCCGGGGACCCCCGCCAGCTTGCGGTCGTAGATGCCGCGGAGGGCGATGGTGGCGCCGCTCCAGAGCGGGATGTATAGCCGGACCGCCCCGTCGTAGCCGTGGAAGGAGAATTCGGAGAGGCCCGAGACGACCGGCGAGAAGAAGGCCGACGCGCCGAGGAACAGGCCGCGGCGGGTGGCGAGGGGCCGATCGCGGGTGTCGTAGAGGAGGCCCGCCTCGGCGAGCAGCACCTGGCCGCCGCCGGCGCCCGGCGGCATCGAGGAGGCGAGCAGCGGCCCTCGCTCGCGCACGCTCACGTCGAGGTAGCGGCCGCGCACGTGCCAGCCGAGCGGTCCGTAGATGGGGCCGCGCAGGATGACGGCAAAGAAGGCGCGGCGGTCGTGGTAGCGGTACGGCTCCGGTGGCGTGCCCCAGCCCGCCGGCACCGGCAGGCCGCCGAGCTGCGCACCCTCGCCCCAGTATGGCATGCGCGAGTCGTCGGCGAGGTGAAGGTTCAGGCGGAGCTCGAGCGCCCCGAGGATGCGCGGCCTTCCCCAGCCCATGTCGAGCGACTTCGGTCCCCGCGCGGCGTAGGAGAACGAGAGGGAGGCGCTCTGCTGCTCACCGGGGTAGCCGGCCACGTCGCTGTAGAAGAAGAGCGCGCCGCCGACGGTGACCCCCACGTCGCTGCCGTAGGAGAAGAAGGGGAGGGCGGCGAAGTTCCAGCCGTCCACCTCGCCAGCCTTGATGACCGGCTGGTCGGGGGACGCCGCCGACGGTGAGCTCGAGCTCTGCTTGCCCGTCTCGGCGGCAAGGACCGGCCGCGAGGCTGTCCCGAGAAGCAGCAGCCCGACGGTCAGGGAGGAGACGAGAAAGCGCACCCTCTCAATCTGGCCCTTCGCCCGCCCGGAGAGGAGCCCCCATGCCCCCATGTTCCGCGGCCGGCGGCCGCGCCTTTCCCGAACGCCCCGAAGAAGCTAGGCCCCCGCGCACCGTGGGCGCGGTGCCCTTCCCTCGGCCGTCCCCAAGAGGTGCCTTGGGGTCCGGAACTTCGTTGCGCTAGCGTCGAGGGTCGTCTCCCGCGAGAGGAGTCGAACATGCATCTCGAGGCTGTCGAGGAGCCCTCCGACCGCTGGCGGCTGGTGGGAGAGGAAGACGCCACCACCCCTCCCACCGTCGCGCGCGTGCTCAACCGGGCAGGTTCCCGGGTCGAGTGGCGGCGCGCGGGCATGCCGGTGCTGTTCGGCGACGACGGTCGCCCTCGCCCCGTGCAGCGAAACGGGCGGCTCTACCGCTTCGAGTGCGTGGACGCGCGCAGCGCCGCGGACCTGCCGCATCCCGTGCCGCTGCAGCCGGAGTCCTACGTGCTCCGGCCCTGGCCGTCGGCGCTCAACGAGTAGCCTCGCGCGCGGACCCCAGAGGCCCAGGACGCCTGCGCGCCCCTGCTCTCTCACCGCGCGATCCGAGCAAGACCTACCCCCATCTCGGTCGTGCGCGGTGGTGTCGTGGGCGCTCACCTTTGAGGAGGCTCGACGCAGCGCGCCGTGCCCCTCGCCGGAGGTCCAGGAACCATGATCGACAAGAAGACCGCCAGCTTCGTCCAGGCCCTCTGCATGGGGCGCATCGAGGAGGAGATCGTCGTCCCCTTCCCGGAGATCGCGCCGGCCGAGAAGGAGACGCTGGAGCAGGTGCTCACCTCGGTGAACCAGCTCCTCGGCGACCGGGCCGAGGAGTTCCGAGCCTGGGACGTGAAGGGCGAGCTGCCGATGAGCTTCGTCGAGGAGCTGAAGGGCTTCGGGCTCTTCGGCCTCGTCATCCCCGAGGAGCACGGCGGTCTCGGCTTCGGCGCCGCCGCCTACTCGCGCACCCTGCAGGAGATCGCCCGGCACGACGCCTCGGTGGCGCTCACGGTGGGCGCACACAGCTCCATCGGCATGCGCGGCCTGCTGCTCTTCGGCACCGACGCCCAGAAGAGGCGGTGGCTGCCCCAGCTCGCCACCGGCGAGATGATCGCCGCCTTCTGCCTCACCGAGCCCGGCGCGGAATCCGACGCCGCGGCGGTGAAGACCACCGCGGTGCGGCAGGACGGGGGCTGGCTCCTCAACGGCCAGAAGCTCTGGATCACCAACGGCGGGTTCGCCCAGTTCTTCACCGTCTTCGCCAAGACTCCCAGTGGACCCGGCGGCAAGGCGCACCTCACCGCCTTCGTGGTGACGCGCGACATGCCCGGCGTGTCGGTGGGCCCCCACGAGGACAAGATGGGCATTCGCGCCTCCTCCACCACCACCGTGCACTTCGACGACGTGAAGGTGCCGGACGACCACGTGCTGGGCGAGCCGGGCATGGGCTTCAAGGCCGCCATGCGCATCCTCAACTCGGGGCGCACCGGTCTTGGCGGTGGCTGTGTGGGCGCCATGAAGAAGCTCATCGGCCTCGCCTCGCGCCAGGCCACCGAGCGCAAGCAGTTCGGCCGGCCCATCGCCGAGTTCGGGCTCGTCACCCAGCGCGTGGGCGACATGGTCGTCGACTGCTACGCCGCCGAGGCGGTGGTGGGCCTGGTGGCCGGGCTCATCGACCAGGGCTACCGGGACTACGCGGTCGAGGCGGCCATCTCCAAGGTGTATGCCACCGAGGCGCTCTGGCGCGTGGCCGATGAGGCGCTGCAGATCGCCGGCGGCAACGGCTTCATGCGCGAGTACCCCTACGAGCGCGTGATGCGCGACGCCCGCATCAACCGTATCTTCGAGGGCACGAACGACATCCTCCGGCTGTTCATCGCCCTCACCGCCATGAACGACGTGGGCGCGCAGCTGAAGGAGCTCTCCCAGAACCTGAAGGGCGGCGTGCTCTCCGACCCCATCAAGGGCTTCGGCGTGCTCTCCGACTACGCAAAAAAGCGGGCCACCATCCACACCGGGATGGTGGGCGAGAAGCGCGCCTGGCGCCTCCTCCACCCGTCGCTCAACGAGCCGGCCGAGGAGTTCGCCGAGATGACGCGCGAGCTTGCCTGGATGACCGACCGCGTGCTCAGGCGCTACGCGAGGAAGGTGATCGACCAGCAGCCGGCGCTTCGGCGGCTGGCCGACGTGCTCATCGATCTCTTCGTCCTCGCCGCGGTGCTCTCCCGGGTGAACGCCACCCTGGCGGCGAGCGGCGAGGAGGGCTCGGCGCGCGAGCTGGAGATCGTGCACGTCTTCCTGCACCGGGTGCGCGCCCGCATCCGCCAGAATCTCTCGCAGGTCGACGCCAACGAGGACGACCGCCTGCGGGCGCTCGCCCAGGACGCCTTCGTCCGCGACGGCTACGGCTGGGACCTGCTGTGATTCGGATGCCTCGTTCCCCCACGGGAATCAGGCGATGACCCTCCGGTGCTGCGAGACTCGATCGAATCCGACGGCCGCGACCAGCACCAGCCCCTTGACGACCCACTGCGCGTACTCGTTGATGTTCATCAGGATCATCCCGTTGGACAGCACCCCCATGATGAGCACCCCGGCGACGACTAGAACGATATTGCCTTCGCCTCCCGAGATGCTGACTCCCCCGATGACGACGGCGGTGATGACGTCCATCTCGTAACCTTGGCCCGCCTTGGGTTGGCCGGAGTTGATGCGCGAGAGCAGGACGATTCCCGCGAGCCCGCTGAGAAAGCCGCTGATCGTGTAGACGAGTGACTTGGTGATCGCGACGCTGACCCCGGACAGTCGCGTCGCCTCCTCGTTGCCGCCGACCCCGTAGACATGGCGACCGAATCGCGTCGAATCGAGGAGCACCCAACCCAGGACGAAGGTCGCCGCCATCACGATCACCGGGACGGGGACGAACCACAGATACCCTTGGCCGAGAAAGCTCAAGGCGTTGGAGAATCCGAAGACGGGAAGGCCGCCGGAGATGATGAAGGCGATCCCCCGGATGGCCGTCATCGTTCCAAGCGTCGCGACGAGCGGCGGTATGAACAGCCAGTTCACGACCAGGCCATTCAGCAGGCCGAGGAGTGCGCAGATCACCAGCGTCGCCAGGACCGCCCAGTGCGCCGAGGTTCCACGAAGCATGAGCTGAGCGGTGACCACCGACGCGATCCCGATGATCGAACCCACGGAGAGATCGATGCCGCCGGTGAGGATCACGAAGGTCATGCCCACGGCGACGATTCCCACGACCGCAACCTGTCTCAATATATTGAGAACGTTCTCGGCGCTGAAGAATACGGGCGACATCACGCCGAAGAACACACACAATGCCACCAGCGCGAGAATGATGCCGTAGGTCCCGACGACCTTCCTAGCTAGCTCGAGCATTGCCGTCCGGTCCTTCTTTCCGCCGCTCCAGGCCGGAGGCGAGAATGAGCGTTCTCTCCTGCGAAAACTCTTCCTTTGCGAGCAGGCCTGCTACGGAGCCGTTTCGCATCACCAGGATTCGATCCGACATGCCCATGAGCTCGGGCATCTCAGAAGAGATCATGATGATGCTCTTCCCCTCCTCGACGAACTCGTTCAGCAGGTTGTAGATCTCCTGCTTCGCTCCTACATCGATCCCTCGCGTCGGCTCATCGAAGATCAGGATGTTACTCCTGGTCCCGAGCCACTTTGCCAGGACGACCTTCTGCTGATTACCGCCGCTCAAGTTCTTCACGGCTTGGTCCAGCGAGGGCGTCTTCACCTTGAGCCGTTCCGCGAGCTCGCTGCAGAGCAACCGCTCGCGCCGCTTCCGGAGGAAGCCCAGCCTGGAGAGGCTCCTTAGTATCGGGAAGGAGATGTTCTCCTTGACGCTCATCCTGAGCAGGACGCCGTGTTGCTTGCGGTCCTCTGGCAGGAGGCCCATCCCGCGCCGGATGGCATCTCGCGGCCTCTTGATCACCGCGACGTCGCCCGACAGGAACGTCCTTCCACTCCGGAGGCGGTCTGCCCCGAACAGTGCCCGCGCGAGCTCGGTCCGACCCGCACCCACCAGGCCACCAATGCCCAGGATCTCTCGCTCCCGCAGGGAGAAGGAAACCCCATTCAACTTCTTGTTGTGGAAGCCCTCCACCCGCAGGACCTCCGCTCCCGGGCGCGAGCTCCTCGGGGGAAAGACCTCGTCGAGCTTCCGCCCGACCATGTGTGACACGAGCTCTCTCTGGGTCGTGGCGCTCGTCTCCATGCTTGCGACTTTTCGCCCGTCCCTGAGCACACTCACGCGATCACACAGACGGAAGATCTCCTCGAGCCGGTGCGAGATGTAGACGGTCGTGACGCCCCGCTCCTTCACCCTCCCCACGATCCCGAAGAGGACGTCGATCTCCCTGGCGGTGAGCGGTGCCGTGGGCTCGTCCATGATCAGGATGCGAGCGTTCCGGGAGACGGCCTTGAGGATCTCGACGATCTGCTGGTAGGCGACGCCGAGGTCCTTCACCTTGGCGCGCGCGTCCAGCTTCACCCCCATGTCTGCGCATAGCTGAGCGGCCATGGCCTGCATTCGCCGCTTGGCGACGAAGCCGAGGCGAGACGGCTCGAGTCCGAAGAAGATGTTCTCGGCGACGGAGAGGTACGGAACGAGGTTGAACTCTTGGTAGATAGTGGAGATGCCGAGATCGATGGCTCCCCGGGGCGTGATATGGCCGAGAACGGCGCCGTCCAGCGTCACCGTCCCGGCGTCTGGCCGGACGGCGCCCGAGAGGATCTTGATCAGTGTCGACTTCCCCGCGCCGTTCTCGCCGGCGATCGCGTGGACCTCACCCTTGACGAAGTCGAGTGACACGGAGTCGAGGGCTTTCACCCCGGGATAGGACTTGCTGATCCCCCTCAGTTCGAGCATTGGAACTTTCTTCGTCGGGGCGGGCGAGGGTCGCCCGCCCCGGCGCGGCTCTATTTCAGATCGGCCTGCCAGATGGGCTTCATCTCGAAGTAGAAGGTCTCGTTCTTGACGCCGTTGCGGACGTAATCGAGCATCACATCGACGCACTTCTTGCCGGTCCCGTAGGGATCGATGTCGATCGTCGACCGGTAGACGCTGTCCTTCTCCTTCATCTTGGCCAGGGCCTCGGCGGTAGCATCGGCTCCGCCGACGTAGAAGTCTGCGCTATCCTTGCCCATGGCCTTGATGGCCTGATAGACGCCCAGTGCGCCCGAGTCGTTATTGCACTGCCAGACCTTGACGTTGGGGTGCGCCTGCATCACCGTCTCGGCGATCTTCATCGCCAGTTCCGGCGTGTCACCCGTCTGGCGCGATACGATGGTCGCGTTTGGGGCCAGCTTCTTGATGGTGTCGACGATCCCGTTGCCTCGCTTGATGACGGCCTCGACATTGTCCTGAGCGACGATGGCGACCTCGGCCTTTCCGCCGAGCTTCTCGTTGATCCATTTCGCGGCGTTCTTCCCGCCAGCCACGCCGTATTCGTAGTCATTGACGATGATGTTGGCGTCGGCGTTGTCGAAGCCTTGGGCCTCGCTGACGACCACGATTCCCTTGGCCTTCGCCTTGTCGACCGCCGTCGTGATCCCCCGTGCGTCCACGGGCGCGATGACGATGGCATCCACGCCCATCGCGGTGTAGTTCTCGACCTGGGCGAACTGGGTGGCGGCGTCGTACTTGGCGTCGTTGACGATCGGCTGAATCCCCAGCTCCTTGCAGCGATCCTCGAACCCCTTCTTGACGGACACGAAGTAGGGGTTGTCCATGATCATGACGGAGAAGGCGAACCGCAGCTCCGAGTTCGGCTTCTTGGTTTGTGCATATGCTCCGCACGGGACCATGCAGAGCACGAGCATGGATGCCAGCAGTCTGATGCCCTTGATCATGTCGCTCTCCTGTGACCCGTCGGGAAAGGGTTTAAAGCGCTTTAAACGGGCTGAACGAGTATCCGCCGCCGATTATCGAAGTCAAGGGCAAAAGGCCGCTAGCGCGGGCGTCGAGCTGCCGCGACCCAAGTGGGTTCCGGGGGCGGTGCGGCAGTTCGCGAGGCCGCGCGTCGGCCCGCCTCGAACCGCCGCGCTCCGTCTTCGCCCCGTCTTGACAGCCGCAGCGATCCACGCGCTAAATGCGCCTAAAGCGCTTTAGGCACTCGCTTCCGCGGGATGGCAGCTCGCGGGAGCGCGCAAGGAAGTTCTCTGCGGTGGAAAGGGGACGAGAACCGTGAAGCGTTCAGAGTTGAACGGGATCATGCGCGAGGCCGTGACCTTCCTCGAAGGGATGCGCTTTCTGCTTCCCCCCTTCGCTTTCTGGAGCCCCGAGGCGTGGCGTTCCAGGGGGCCCGAGTATCGTGAGGTTGCGGACTGCATGCTGGGCTGGGACATCACCGATTTCGGTTCGGGTGACTACCTGCGCGTCGGTCTTCTCATGTTCACGCTGCGGAATGGCCACTACGCCAGGGCCGAGTATGCGAAGCCCTACGCGGAGAAGATCCTGATCACCCGCGAGGAGCAGGTCACTCCATTCCACTTCCACTGGAAGAAGATGGAGGACATCATCAACCGCGGTGGAGGAAATCTACTCGTCCAGGTGCACAATGCGACGCCTGAGGCGCGACTCGCCGACACTCCCGTGGAGGTCTCGGTCGATGGGCGTCGCTACGCCGTCGGAGCCGGATCGATCATCCGGATCCGGCCCGGCGAGAGCATCACCATTCCCTCGGGCCAGTATCACAAGTTCTGGGGAGAGCCCGGCAGGGGTACAGTCCTGCTCGGCGAGGTGTCGAAGGTGAACGACGACACCAGCGACAATCGCTTTCTCGACGCTGTCGGTCGCTTCCCCGCCGTCGACGAGGACGAGCCCGCACTCTATCTGCTAGGGAACGAGTACCCGGAGCTCTGACGTGCCAACCGCCCCGGCGCTCGCGGCCGGCCCCCACCCCAGGGGTGCCGACCAAGAAGACCACCCGCGGAAGCCGAAGCCAGGAACAGATGATCACGTTGAAGGACGTGGCCGCCCTCGCGGGAGTCTCGACCGCTACCGTTTCCCTCGTGCTCAACGGCAGGCCCGGAGTGAATGCGGCAACGCGGGTGAAGGTGCGTAAAGCCTCCCGTTCGCTCGGCTACACGCCCAACAGCATCGCCCAGCGCCTGGCTACCAAGCGCTCGCGCACCATAGGTCTGGTCGTCACGGACATCGAGAATCCGTTCTTCGCCTCGATCACGAAGTACGTGGACCAGTTCGTGAAGGAGGCTGGTTATGGGCTCATCCTGGAGATCTCCGACGACGAGATCGCCGGGGAAACTCGGTGCGTCGAAGACCTCGTTGGCAAGATGGTCGAGGGCCTCGTCATCGTCCCGACGCTGCGCACGATCCGGACTGACTTCAGCCCCTTCCAGCGATTGCGGGCGCTGAGGATCCCCTATGTGTTCCTGACCTCCTACTATCCCGGCCACCGTTGCCCCTGCGTCATGATGGACCTCGAACGAGGCTCCCAGCTGGTCACCGCGCACCTGGCCGCGCTCGGACATCGCGACATCGTGCTTCTGACCTCCCATGACACCAGGGCCGTCCCGGCCGACCTACGGATCCGAGGTTTCAGGCGCGCCCTCTCCGAGAGCGGACGAGGCTTCTCGGACGACATGATCGTTCGCTGTGGAGAGACCACCTTCAAGAACGGCTACGAGGAGACGAGGGCGCTGCTCAGGCGCAGGCGACCCGAGGCGATCATGGCGATCAACGACATCCTCGCCCTGGGCGCCTGCAGGGCCATCCGCGAGGCCGGACTGCGTGTCCCGGCAGATGTCGCAGTCGCTGGCTTCGATGACGTGGTCTTTGCATCCATCTCGGAGGTGCCGCTCACGACCGTCCGACAGGATGTGCCCGCCCTCTGTCAGCTGGCCGTATCCGTGCTCTTCAAGGCGCTGGAAGGCGGGGACCCGCCGCGGACGAAGCCTGCCACGCACCTTCTGCCCCCGGAGCTCGTGGTGCGCGCTTCCACCAGCATCACGGCGCCCCGGTTCTCGGGTGGGGCAGGCGGCGCCCCCCTGCTGTAAGGTGGCGCCGCGCCGCGGAGCGCGCGGCCCTTCTCTCGCGCTGGAGGAACACACGTGACCCGCACCATCAACTTCAACGCCGGCCCGGCCGCGCTGCCGCTCCCCGCCCTCGAGCGGGCGAAGGAGGAGCTCCTCGACTTCGCCGGCAGCGGCATGTCGGTGATGGAGCACAGCCACCGCGGCAAGGAGTACGAGGCGATGCACGACGAGGCGCTGGCCCTCCTCCGCGAGGTGCTGGCGGTGCCGGAGAGCCACGAGATCCTCTTCGTGCAGGGCGGGGCCACCCAGCTCTTCGCCCAGCTCCCCATGAACCTGCTCGGCGCCGGCAAGACGGGCGAGTACGTGGTGAACGGTGCCTGGGGCGAGAAGGCGCTCTCCGAGGCGAAGGCCATGGCCGCGCTCCTCGGCGGCTCGGTCCGCGTGGCCGCCACCAGCGCCGAGGGCGAGGGCAAGGAGAAGCGCTACACCCGCGTCTCGCTAGCGTCCGAGGTGAAGCCGAGCCCCGACGCCGCCTACCTGCACCTCACCTCCAACGAGACCATCCACGGCCTTCAGTACGGCGCCGACCCGTCGCGCCCCTTCCCCGAGGCCGGCGCGGTGCCGCTCGTCGCCGACATGTCGAGCGACTTCCTCTGGCGCCCCTTCGATGTCTCCCGCTTCGCGCTCACCTACGCCGGCGCCCAGAAGAACATCGGCCCCTCCGGCGTGGTGGTGGTGGTGGTGTCGAAGGATCTCATCGAGCGCGGCCGGAAGGACCTGCCCACCATCTTCCAGCTCCGTTCGGTGGCGGCGAACAAGTCGCTCTACAACACGCCGCCCACCTTCGGCATCTACATGGTCCGCAACGTGCTCGCCTGGCTGAAGGGCCTGGGGGGCCTCCCGGCCATGGAGAAGCGCAATCGCGACAAGGCGGCGAAGCTCTATGCCACCCTCGACGCCCTGCCCGTCGCCTACCGCTGCCCGGTGGAGCGGGAGAGCCGCTCGATGATGAACGTGGTCTTCCGGCTCCCCACGGAGGCCGACGACGCCCGCTTCGTGGCCGAGGCGAAGAAGGCGGGCATGGTGGGTCTCAAGGGCCACCGCGCGGTAGGCGGCGTCCGCGCCTCCATCTACAACGCCATCGAGCCGGCCTGGGTCGACACGCTCTGCGACTTCATGAAGGAGTTCGCCCGGAAGGGCTGACGCACCGTCCTCGCGCCGGTGTACCGAGCAGATGCGCCGGGGCGCTCCCCCGCCCCGGCGCCGCCGCGGCGTCTGCCGTCAGGCCTCCGGCGGGCGCCCGAGCGCCTTCTGGAGCTGGGCGCGGGCGGTGGCGAGGTCGTACTCCGCCTTCACCCGCTGGGCGGCGGCGCTGGTGAGCTTCACCTGGGCGTCGCCGAGCTCGATGACGCTCCCCACCCCGGCCCGGTAGCGGCCCTCGGCCAGCCGGAGTTGCTCCCGGGCGTTGACGAGCGCCTCCCCCGAGGCGGCCAGCGTCTCCCGGGCGGCGCGCACCGCGAGCTGCGCCTGCGTCAGCTCCACCCGGATGGCTTGGCGCTCCGACGCGAGCAGGGCGCGCGCCACGTCGAGGTTGGCCCGCGCCTCGTCCGTCCGGGCGCGGACGAGGCCCCCCTGGAAGAGGTTCCAGCTGAGGGTGAGCTGCGCCTCCCAGTTCCAGACGGTGGAGTCGAGCGCATACCCACCGTTGGTGAGCCCAGTGGTGAATCCAAGCGAGGGCCAGCGGGCGGCGCTGGCGGCGTCGATGGTGAGCTCCTGGGCTCTGGCCTGCGAGGCGAGGGCGGCGAGGTCGGGCCGTGCCAGGAGCGCCTCGTCGAGGAGCGCGTCGAGCGAGGCGTCCTCGCCCGGGATGGCCGGGAGGGCGTCGTCTCCCACCTGGTAGTCGATGGGCCCCTCCACCCCCATGGCCTGATTGAGCTGCGCCTTCTCGGTGAGGTAGGCGTTCTCGGCCTGGACCTGCTGCACGGCGGCGTTGGCCCGGTCGGTGCGCGCCTGGGCGAGGTCGATGGCGGGGCGGGTGCCGGCGCGCACGAAGCCCTCGATCTGGCGGAGGTGAAGCTCCTGGTTCTGGAGGTTCTCGCGCGCCACGGCGAGGAGGTCGCGCCCAGCGCGGGCGGTGAAGAAGGCCGCCTGCACCCCCAGCACCACGGCGTCGCGGGTGGCGGCCTCGCTCCGGCGCACGGCCCGGGCGCTCTCCTGCGCGGCGCGCCAGCCGCTCGAGCTCTGGCCGAAGTCCCAGACGAGCTGGGAGAGGGTGGCGCCGAAGCGCCAGCTTCCGGTGGTGCTCCAGCTGGTGCCGGTGCCGCGGCCATCCAGTCCGGCGAGGTTGGTCGTACCGCGCGCGTAAACGGCCGAGGCCGCCACCTGGGGGAGGAGGCCCGACCTCGCCTGGTCGGCGCGCGCCGCAGCCGCCCGCGAGGAGGCGCTCGCCTGCACCAGGGTTGGCTGGCGCGCGAGGGCCGTCTCCACGGCCTCGGCCAGCCCGAGGACCCGTGCCGAGGTCGCCGCAGGTGGCTCGGCGGTGACCGCCGAGGAAATGGCCGCGGCGCTCGGACCCTGGGAGTGCGGTACCGCTGGCTGCGGCGCCTGCTCGTCCGCGGCACGCGCCGCGGGGAGGGCGACACCCAGGGCGAGGGAGAAGAGCAGGGCGGCGGCAAGGGCTCGGGTCATGGTGGGGAGGGCTCCGGGTCACTCGAATCGGAGGGCGTTGATGGGGTCGAGCTGCGAGGCCTTGTGCGCGGGGTAGAGCCCGAAGCCGACCCCCACCAGGGCGCTGAAGCCCACGGCGAGCAGCACGATGTCGGGCCGGAAGAGCATCGACCAGCCGAAGCTGGTGGCGAGCCTCCAGGCCACCCCCACCCCCAGCACCACCCCGATGAGCCCGCCCGCCAGCGCCAGCACCAGCGCCTCCACCAGGAACTGCAGCCGGATGTCGCGGCCCTTCGCGCCCACCGCCATGCGCACGCCGATCTCGCGCGTCCGCTCGGTGACCCTCACCAGCATGATGTTCATGATCCCGATGCCGCCCACCAGCAGCGACACGGCGGCGATGGCGGCGAGGAGCGTGGTCAGCGTCTTCGTGCCCTCCTGCTGGGCGCTGGCGAGCTCGGCCAGGTTGCGGATGGAGAAGTCGTCCTCCGCGCCCTCGGACAGGCGGTGGCGGTCGCGAAGGAGTGCCCGCACCTGCCGCTCGGCCCGGTCGGTGGCGTCGGCGCGGTTGGCGCTCACCATGATGGGCCCGGTCACGTAGTTCTTGAGGCCGCCCTGGATGCGTTGCTGGAAGGTGGTGACGGGCACGAAGGCGGCATCGTCGTAGTCCGAGCCCATGGGAGACTGCCCCTTGCGCTCGAGCACGCCCACCACCGTGAAGGGGACGTTCTTGAGCCGCACCGCCTGGCCGACGGGGTCCACGCCCGCGCCGAAGAGCGCTCCGCCACCGTCTGGCCCAGCACCACCACCTTGGTGCCGGCGTCCACGTCGGCCTGGGTGAGCGGCCTCCCCCGGGTGACCGGCCAGCTCCGGATGGCGAAGTAGTCGGGCGTGGTGCCGGTGACCGAGGTCCCCCAGTTGCCGTCGCCCCAGAGGATCTGCATGCCGGCGCGCAGCGAGGGCGCGGCCCAGCGCACCGAGGGGATCTCGCGCTGGATGGCGGCCAGGTCGTCCCAGGTGAGGGTGGGCTGCGAGCCGAAGCCGCCCATGGCGCCGCCTGCGCTGGTGGAGCCCGGGAGCACGATGAGCATGTTCGAGCCCATCGAGGCGAAGGCCTGCTCCACCCGCGCCTTGGCCCCGTCGCCGATGGCCACCATGGCGATCACCGCCGAGACGCCGATGATGACGCCCAGCGTGGTGAGGAAGGAGCGCATCTTGTTGCGGGGGAGCGCGCGCAGCGCCACGCGGAGGGTCTGGAGCCAGTTCATGGTGTGACCTGCGCGGCGAGGGCTCCGGCGAGGCGCGGGGTGCGCCGCTCGTCGGAGAGGATGCGGCCGTCCTTCACCTCCACGATGCGCGAGGCGAACTCCGCGATGTCGGGCTCGTGGGTGACGAGCACGACGGTGATGCCGGCCCGCCCCAGCTCCTGGAAGAGCGCCATCACCTCCACGCTGGTGCGCGAGTCGAGGTTGCCGGTGGGCTCGTCGGCCAGGATCACCCGGGGCGGATTGACCAGCGCGCGCGCGATGGCCACCCGCTGCTGCTGGCCGCCCGAGAGCTGGTTGGGGTGGTGGTGCGCGCGGCCGGCGAGCCCCACCCGCGCGAGCGCCGCCGCGGCGCGGGTGCGCCGCTCGGCGGTGTGAAGGCCGGCGTAGAGCAGCGGCAGCTCCACGTTCTCGAGCGCGCTCGTGCGCGAGAGCAGGTTGAAGCTCTGGAAGACGAAGCCGATGGTGCGGTTCCGCACCTCGGCGAGCTCGTCGCGCGAGAGCCCCGACACGTCGCGGCCGTCGAGCAGGTATCGGCCGCTGGTCGGCCGGTCGAGGCAGCCGAGGATGTTCATGAGGGTGGACTTGCCCGAGCCGGAGGGGCCCATGATGGCGACGAACTCGCCCTCGGCGATCGTGAGCGAGACGCCGCGCAGCGCGTGCACCTCGACCTCGCCCATCCGGTAGGTCTTGGTGAGCTCCTCGAGGGCGATGAGGGGCATCGAGGTCGCGCTCATGGCCGCGTCCGGTCGAGCTGGGCTCGAGCTGCCCCCAAGTCGGGCGTGCTCGCCTGGGCCGGGACGCGCCTTCATAGCGGTCCGCGCGGGCCGGTCATGCGCCGCCCGCCGCCTCCGCCCGGCGCGTCGGTGACCACCTGCTCACCCGGCGAGAGCTCGCCCTCCACCACCTGGGTGTAGGAACCGTCGGTGATCCCGGTGCGGATGCGCACGGCCCGGACCGCCGCCGGGGTGGAGACGTAGACCGTGCGCCGGTCCGGGGCGGCCTTCTCGTCCGCCGCCGGCGCGCGGCCCTTCCCGGGCTCGGCGGCCAGCGCGGTGCCGGCGCCGCCATCGCGCTTCGCGCCCCCCGCCTGCTCGCGCCCCTCTCCTCCGGCCGCGCCGCCACCCCAGACGGCGAGCTGCGAAGGGGTGGGCCTGAACCGCAACCCGGCGTTCGGCACCCGCAGCGCGTCGTCGACCTCGGCGTAGATGAACGTGACGTTGGCGGTCATCCCCGGCCGTAGCTTGAGGTCCGGGTTCGACACGTCGACCACCGCGTCGTAGGTGACCACGTTGGAGGTGGTGGTGGCGGCGTTGCGGATCTGCCGGACGCGCCCCTCGAACACCTCGTCGGGAAAGGCGTCCACCGTGAACGTGGCCTTCATCCCGTCGCGCAGGCGCCCCACGTCGCCCTCGGCCACGCTGGTGTCCACCTGCATCTTCGAGAGGTCCTCGGCGATGACGAAGAGGGTGGGCGCCTGGAGCGAGGCCGCCACCGTCTGGCCCACGTCGACGTTTCGCGAGATGACCACGCCGCTCGTGGGCGAGAGGATGCGGGTGTAGGCGAGGTTCACCTCGGCCTGGTGCAGGGCCGCCTTGGCCTGGGCCACCGAGCCCTCGGAGGCGCGCACCTGGGCCACCGCCGCATCGCGGTTCGATTCCGCGGTGTCGAGGTCGGCCTGGGCGATCGAGCTTGTCGCCGGCGAGCACGCGGTTGCGCTCCCACTGCCTGCGGGCGTCGATGGCCTGCGCCTTCGACTTGGCGAGGTTGCCCTCGGCGGCGACGAGGTTCGCCCGCGCCTGCTCGCGCGCCGCCTCGAAGAGCTGCGGGTCGATCCGGGCGATGAGCTGCCCCTTCTTCACCCGCGAGTTGAAGTCGGCGTGGAGCGCCTGCACCCGGCCCGAGACCTGGCTCCCCACCTGGACGGTGACGAGCGCCGAGAGCGTGCCGGTGGCGGTGACCTTGCCGACGATGCGCCCGCGGTCGACGGCCATGGTCTCGAGCTGGGGCCCGGGGTCCTTCGAACCGGCGCGCCAGCGCCACAGGCCGTAGATGGCCCCGGCGGCGGCGAGGGCGAGGAGGACGAGCGGGAGGCGTCGAGTCATGGGGGGATTGTGGGAGCGAGGAGGTCGAGAGGGTGAAGGGTGAGCGAGGCAAGGACAAGCCCGCCTCGCCCCCCTGAAGCCCGGTGAGGTGTAAACCCCCCGGAGCGTCCGAGGTCAAATCGCTCGAGCGCGAAACCTCCAGTGCCTGCGGTCGATCATCCCACCTGTCGCCGCTGGACCGTCTGCGTTAGGCTCCCTCCGCGCCATGAACGTCCTCGTCCTCAACTGCGGCAGCTCCTCGGTGAAGTTCGCGGTCATCGACGCCGCCGACGGGAGCGAGAAGATCTCCGGCCTCGCCCAGCGGCTCGGTTCGCCCGAGGCCACCCTCGACTGGAAGCAGGGCGGGCAGAAGAGCGCTCGCCCGCTCCCCGGCGCCTCTCACGATGCCGCCCTCCGGGCCGTGGTGGAGCTGCTCCGCGCCGGGAAGCTCGACGGCGACCTCGGCGGGGTCGGTCACCGGGTGGTCCACGGCGCCGACCGCTTCTCGGCGTCGATAGCGGTCTCGCCCGAGGTGGTGGAGATGCTCGAGGCGTGCATCCCGCTCTCGCCTCTGCACAACCCCCCCAACCTCACCGGCCTGCGCATCGCGGAGGAGCTCTTCCCTGGCCTGCCCCAGGTGGCGGTCTTCGACACCGCGTTCCACCAGACCATGCCGCCCCGGGCCTACGTCTACCCCGTGCCCCATGCCTGGCTCGAGGAGCACAAGGTGCGGCGGTACGGCTTTCACGGGACGAGCCACCGCTTCGTCTCCGGCCGCGCGGTGAAGCAGCTCCGGCTCGACCTGAAGGATCACGCCCTCGTCACGGCCCATCTCGGCAACGGCTGCTCCTGTGCCGCCGTGCGGAACGGCAAGAGCCTCGACACCACCATGGGGCTCACCCCGCTCGAGGGGGTGATGATGGGCACGCGCTCGGGCTCGGTCGATCCGGCCATCGTCGGGTACATGGCCAAAGCGCTCGGCCAGCCGTGCGATCGCATCATCGATGCTCTCAACAGGTCGTCGGGCCTGCTCGGCGTCTCCGGCCTCTCCAACGACATGCGCACCGTCGAGGCGTCGGCCGCCGAGGGCCAGCCCCGTGCCGTCCTGGCGCTCGACATCTTCTGCTACGTGCTGGCGAAGGCGGTGGCCGGGCTGGTGGTCCCGCTCGGGCGGCTCGACGCGCTCGTCTTCACCGGCGGCATCGGGGAGAACTCGCCGGTGGTCCGTGGCCGGGTGGTGGAGCAGCTCGGCTTCCTCGGGCTTCGCCTCGACGAGGAGGCGAACGCGCAGAACGGCAAGGCCACGGGCGGCCTCATCACTGAAGGTAAATCCAGCCCCGTCGCCGCCGTGGTGCCCACCAACGAGGAGTCGGATGATCGCCCTCGACACCGCGGCCATCGTGCGCGGTGAGGCGCCCCCGGAGGCCTGACGGCCGCTCCTCCCCTCCCATTCACCCGCAGGAGAAGAGTCCATGGCCCACACCGTCCTCGTCGCGCCCGCCGGCAGCGGCGCCGGCCTCACCACCGTCTGCCTGGGCCTGGTCCGCGCGCTCGACCGTCAGGGCGTCCGGGTGGGCTTCGCCAAGCCCATCGCCGGGCACGGGAAGAACCCGGCCGCCCAGCTCATGCGCCTCGGCGCGCGCATCGACCCGCCCGACTCTCTGCCCAGGGCCATGGTGGAGCAGCTCCTCGCCGCCGGCGACGAGGGCACGCTCATGGAGCAGGTGGTGGCGCTCTGCCACCGCGCGGCGGTGGGGTGTGACGTGCTGGTGGTGGTGGGCATGGCCGCCGAGAGCGGCATGGTCTACTCCACCCGCGTGAACGGCCTGATGATGAGGGCGCTCGACGCCGAGCTGGTGCTGGTGGGCGCGCCCAACGAGCAGACCCCCGAGCAGGCCGCCGAGGCGCTGGCCATCGCCGCCCGGGGCTACGGCTCGCTGGCCGAGGGGCCGCCGGTGAGCTGCGTCCTCAACCGCGTGTGCCTCGGCCCGGCCCGCGGCGCATCCAAGGACGAGCTGCAGGGGGCGCTCGCCGGCGAGTGCGGCGAGTGCAGGGGGGCGCTCCTCTCCGCCACCGACGCGCAGGCCTACCGCGACGCGCTCACCGGGGAGGGGCTCCGGCCCATCGCGGTGGTGCCGTGCCACCGCGACCTCGGTGCACCGCGCGTGATGGACGTGGCGCGGGCGCTCGGCGCCACGGTGGTGCGCGAGGGCGATGCCTCGCAGCGGCGGGTGCGCGACGTGATCCTGTGCGCCATGACCGTCGCCAACGCCATCAAGGCCTTCCAGCCCGGCGTGCTGGTCATCGTGCCGGGCGACCGCAACGACATCGTGCTGGCGGTGGCGCTGGCGGTGCAGGGCGGGATGCCCATCGCTGGGCTGCTCCTCACCGGCGGGCTCTACCCGGACGAGCAGGTGCTGGCCTTCTGCAAGCCGGCGCTCGACACCGGGCTCCCCATGCTCTCGGTGGAGGACGGCTCGTACACCGCGGCCACCCGGGTGGAGTCCATGAACCCGGAGATCCCGGAGGACGACGCCACGCGGGTGGAGCTCGCCATGAACTACGTGGCCGACCGCCTGGAGCCGGGCTGGCTCTCCGGTCTCACCCGCAACGTGCGCGCGCCGCGGCTTTCACCGCCCGCCTTCCGCCACCGGCTGGTGGGGGCCGCCCGCGCCGCCAACCAGCGCATCGTGCTCCCCGAGGGCAGCGAGCCGCGCATCATCGCGGCGGCGGCCATCGTCCAGGAGCGCGGCATCGCCCGCTGCGTGCTCATGGGCGACCCCGACGAGATCCGCGAGGTGGCGCAGAAGCAGGGCGTGACCCTGCCGAAGGGGATCGAGCTCCTCAACGCGGCGAACGCCGCGCCCTCCTACGTGAAGGCGCTGGTCGAGGCGCGGCGGCACAAGGGCATGACCGAGGAGCTGGCCCTCTCCGAGCTCTCCGACCCCATCATGATCGGCACCATGATGATGTCGCTGGGCGAGGCCGACGGGCTCGTCTCCGGCGCGGTGCACACCACCGCCCACACCATCCGTCCGGCCCTGCAGATCATCAAGACCGTGCCCGGCTGCAAGCTCGTCTCCAGCGTCTTCTTCATGCTCCTGCCCGAGCAGGTGCTGGTGTTCGGCGACTGCGCGGTGAACCCCAACCCCAACGCCGAGCAGCTCGCCGACATCGCCGTGCAGAGCGCCGACTCCGCCATCGCCTTCGGCATCACGCCGCGGGTGGCCATGCTCTCCTACTCCACCGGCGAGAGCGGCTCGGGAGAGGACGTGGAGAAGGTGAAGCGGGCCACCGAGCTGGCGCGGGCGCTGCGCCCCGGCCTCCCCATCGACGGGCCGCTCCAGTACGACGCCGCGGTGATGCCCGACGTGGCCCGCCAGAAGGCACCCCGCTCCGAGGTGGCCGGGAGGGCCACCGTCTTCATCTTCCCCGACTTGAACAGCGGCAACGTGACCTACAAGGCCGTGCAGCGCAGCGCCAACGTGGTGAGCATCGGCCCCATGCTCCAGGGCCTCGCCAGGCCCGTGAACGACCTCTCCCGCGGTTGTCTGGTGGAGGACATCGTCTTCACCATCGCCCTCACCGCCATCCAGGGGGCGCAGGTGGCGAAGAAGTGAGGCATCACCCCCCTCGCCCGGAGGGAGGCGGGGGGAGGGGGGGTGAGGGCGATCCCGTGCACCTGTCCACCAGGTACGCGATGTGCCGGTACTCGATGCCCCCGTGCTCCGAGAGCCCAATCTCGCAGCCGCGCGAGTTGGAGTAGCCGGCCTCGCACCCCTTCACCGCCTCGCCGAGATCTCGCAGCGCCGAGGCGTTGAGCTCGGGGAAGCTGAAGCCGCGGTCGCCCGCGAAGCCGCAGCAGCCGGTGGGCGGCACCACCACCTCCTCGGCGCAGGCGCGCGCCACCGCCTCGAGCTGAGGCCCCAGGCCAAGCTTGAGGGCGCTGCAGGTGACGTGCACCGCCACCCTTCCGGCCTTCTTCTCCCAGGTGAGCCGCTGCATGAGGTGTGCATGGATGAACTCGGCTGGCTCGTGGATGCGCAGGCGGCGGTCCAGGTGGTCGCGCATCCGCTGCACGCAGGGGCTCGTGTCGCAGAGGATGGGAAGCCGCCCCTCCTCGCTCCGCTCGAGGAGCGCCGCCTCCAGCTCGCGCCCCTTGGCATCGCCCAGCTCTGGAAAGCCCTTGGAGTCGAAGGTGAGCCCGCAGCAGAGCCCGGCCATGTCGCGGGGGAAGAGGACGTCATAGCCGGCCTTGTCGAGGATGGAGAGCAGGGCCGCGGTGACGGCGCGGTCGTCGTCGGTGCCCGGGGCCGGGCCCCAGAGCCGCGTGATGCAGGAGGGAAAGTACACCACGCGGTCGGGGCGACCCTTCACGAGATCGCGGAGCGGACCTACGCGCGCGGGCGCGGGCGTGTGCTCGTTCCACACCGGGACGAGGCCCCGGGTCAGGCGGTGCAGTCTGCCCGAGATGGACTCCACCACGTCCGCGCCGAGGATGTTCCTCGCCACGCCCGGCAGGGCGAAGCCCACCCTGGCCGCCCCCACCGTCGCGCCGTAGTGCGACCCCACCGCGCTCGCCACGCTGCGGGCGAAGCCTCCGCGCTGCCCCGCGCGCAGCGCCTTCACCAGCTTGCCGGTGTCGATGGAGACTGGACAAGCGGTGGCGCACAGGCCGTCGGCGGCGCAGGTGTCGAGGCCCTGGTACTGATAGTCCTGCTCGATGCGAGCCAGGCGCTCGGGCGCCTCACCCCGCGCGCGCAGGCGCGAGAGCTCTCGCCGCACGGTGATGCGCTGCCTGGGGGTGAGGGTGAGGGCGCGCGAGGGACAACGCGGCTCGCAGAAGCCGCACTCGGTGCACCGGTCGACGAGCTCGTGGGTGAGCGGTAGAGGCTTCAGGTTCTGGACGAAGACCTCCGGGTCGTCGTTGAGGAGCACGCCGGGGTTGAGCAAGCCGTCCGGGTCGAAGAGCGCCTTCGTCTCCTTCATCAGGGCGTACGCCGCCGCGCCCCACTCGCGCTCGACGAAGGGCGCCATGTTGCGGCCGGTGCCGTGCTCGGCCTTGAGCGAGCCGTCGAAGCGGGCCGTCACCGCCTCGCAGACGTCCTCCATGAAGCGGCGGTAGCGCGCCACCTCGGCCGGGTCGTTGAAGTCCTGGGTGAAGACGAAGTGGACGTTGGAGTCGAGGGCGTGGCCGAAGATGATCGCCTCGTCGTAGCCGTGCTTCGAGAAGAGGCGCTCCAGCTCCAGCACGCCCGCGGCGAGGTGCTTCATGGGGAAGGCCACGTCCTCGATGATGACCGTGGTGCCCACCCGGCGGTTCGCGCCCACCGCGGGGAAGAGGCCGCGGCGCACGTCCCACAGCGTCTCGCACTCCGCCTTCACCGAGGTAAAGCGCACCGGCTGCAGGTTGGCGATGCCGGCGAGGAGCCCCGCCACCGCCTCGGCGCGGAGCCGGAGCGCCTCCGCATCGCTGGCCCGCACCTCGACGAGGAGCGCGCAGGCGCCGGGCGGCAAGGTGCGCAGCGCCGGCGGGAGGCCCGGCTTCTCCTCCACCGACCTGAGCGAGCGCCGGTCCATGAGCTCCGCGGCCGCCACCTGGCTCCGGTCGAGCGCCTGGGCGGCGCGGGCGGCGTGCTCGACGTCCGGAAAGAGGAGGAGGGCGCTCGCCTTGTGCGCGTGCTCCTCCACCGTGCGGTAGGTGATCTCGGAGATGAAGGCGAGCGTCCCCTCCGAGCCGATGACGAGGTGCAGGAGGATGTCGAACGGATCGTGAAAGTCGACGAAGGCGTTCAGCGCGTAGCCGGTGGTGTTCTTGATGCGGTACTTCTCGCGGATGCGCGCCGAGAGCGCCGGGTCGGCCGCCACGCGGTCGCGCAGGACGGCGAGGCCGTCGAGCAGCGTTTGGTGACTCGCCGTGAAGGCCTCCCTCGAGGCGGCGCCGGCGGTGTCGAGCTCGGCGCCGTCGGCGAGGACGAGCTTCATCGAGCGGACGGTCTGGTAGCTGTTCTGGTGCGTCCCGCAGCACATTCCGGAGGCGTTGTTGGCGGCGATGCCGCCCACCATGCAGCTCCCGATGGAGGCCGGGTCGGGTCCGAGCTTGCGGCCGAGCGGCGCGAGCAGGGCGTTCGCCTCGGCGCCGACGACCCCCGGCTCGAGGGCGACGGCCGCACCGCCCTCCAGCACTCGGGCCCCCCGGAAGCCGTTCGTGAGCTGTACCAGGACGGAGTCGGAGAGCGCCTGCCCGGAGAGGCTGGTCCCGGCCGCGCGGAAGGTGCAGCCGAGGCGCCGGGCGCGGGCAGCCCACAGCACCCCCGCCACCTCGGACGCGCTCCGCACCTGCGCCACCACCCGGGGGACGAGCCGGTAGAAGCTCGCATCGGTGCCGTAGGCGAGCGTTCGCAGGGGGTCGCAGACGATGCGTTCGGCCGGGAGGATCTGCCCGAGCTCGGCGCAGAAGGCGCGGTAGGCCTCGGGAAGGGCGGCGATGTCTTGGGGAGAGGCCATTCGAAGATGCTCCGTCGAGCGGGATGAGCGGGCGAGGGGGTGACGATAGCTCACCGCGGCAAGTGGGGGGGCGTAGCATGACGCCACACGTCCTCTGCGCCGTGGCGGCGCGGCGCCGGACCGGGATGGTCGTGTATAGTGTCGGGCCCCCTCACGCCCACACCGGACCGATGATCGAGATCTACGACACCACCCTCCGCGACGGCACGCAGCGCGAGGGCATCTCCCTCTCCTGCGCCGACAAGCTGCGCATCGCGCGGCGGCTCGACGCGCTGGGGGTGGCCTTCATCGAAGGCGGTTGGCCCGGCTCCAACCCCAAGGACGCCGAGTTCTTTGCGCGCGCCCGGGAGCTCGACTGGCAGCACGCGGCCATCGCCGCCTTCGGCTCCACCTGCAGGGTGGGAGGCGATCCGGCCGACGACGCCAACCTGCGCGCGCTGGTGGAGGCCGGCACCCCGGTGTGCACGGTGGTGGGCAAGACCTGGATCCTCCACGTGGAGGAGGTGCTCCGCACCAGCCTCGACGAGAACCTGCGGCTCATCGAGCAGAGCCTGCGCTGGCTTCGCGTTCGCGAGCGGCGCGTCATCTACGACGCCGAGCACTTCTTCGACGGCTGGTGCGCGGACGCGGGATACGCCCTCGCCACGCTGGAAGCGGCGGCCCGGGGTGGGGCCGAGACTCTGGTCCTGTGCGACACCAACGGTGGGTCCTTGCCGTGGCAGGTGACCGAGGCCGTGCGGGCGGTGAAGGCCCGGCTGGTGGCGGCGGGCCTCGGCGCGGTGCGGCTCGGCATCCACGCCCACGACGATGGAGGGTGCGCGGTGGCGAACTCCCTCGCCGCGGTGTGCGAGGGCGCCGGGCAGGTGCAGGGCACGGTGAACGGCTACGGAGAGCGGTGCGGTAACGCCAACCTCTGCTCGGTGATGCCGGCCCTCGAGCTGAAGATGAACAGGCGCTGCCTCCCGGAAGGCCGCCTGCAGACCCTGCACGAGCTCTCGCACTTCGTGGCCGAGGTGGCGAACCTCGCCCCCGACGAGCACCTGCCCTATGTCGGGAAGCTCGGCCTTCGCCCACAAGGGTGGAATCCACGTGGCGGCCATGCGCCGCAACGCCACCAGCTACCAGCACGTCCCGCCCGAGGTGGTGGGGAACCGCAGCCGGGTGGTGGTGAGCGAGCTCTCCGGGCGGGGCAACCTCGTCTCCAAGGCCGAGGAGCTCGGCATCGCGCTCGGCCCGGGGGACGCCGCCGGCGGGGTCCTCGCGGAGATCAAGGCCCTGGAGGCGAAGGGCTTCTCCTTCGAGGCGGCCGAGGCCAGCGTGGCGCTGCTCATGAAGCGGCTCGAGCCCGGCTACAGCGCCCCCTTCCAGCTCATCGACTTCCTGGTCAACGTCGAGCACCGCGCCGGGCGCGGGCTCTTCGCCGAGGCGATGGTGAAGGTGCGGGTGGATGGCGAGGTGTTGCATACCGCCGCCGAGGGCGACGGTCCGGTCGACGCGCTCGATCGGGCGCTCCGCAAGGCGCTCGTGGGCCACCACCCGGCGGTGAACGAGCTCCACCTCGACGACTACAAGGTGCGCATCCTCGACAGCGTGGCGGGGGCGGCCGCCATCACCCGGGTGCTCATCGACATGGTGCGGGGCGCGAAGCGCTTCACCACCGTGGGCGCCAGCACCAACATCATCGAGGCGAGCTGGCTGGCGCTGGTCGACGCCATCGAGTACGGCCTCGCGCTGGCGCCAGCGCGCGCCGAGGGGGACGTCGAGTGAAGGCGAGGATCGTGGTGCTGGGCGGTGACGGCATCGGCCCCGAGGTGGCGGCCGAGGCGGTGCGGGTGCTGGAGGCGGTGGCGTCGAAGGGCGGCCACGCCTTCACCTTCGAGGAGCGGCTCATGGGCGGCTGCTCCATCGACCGCCACGGCGCGCCGCTCACCGACGAGACCCTCGCCGACTGTCAGGCCGCCTCGGCCGTGCTGCTCGGCGCGGTGGGCGGCCCGAAATGGGACGACCCGCGCGCCAAGGTGCGGCCGGAGGGAGGCCTCCTCGCGCTGCGGAAGGGCCTCGGCGTCTTCGCCAACCTTCGCCCGGTGCGGGTGCACCCCAGCCTGGTCGACGCCTCGCCGCTCCGCCCCGAGCTCCTGCGAGGGGTGGACATCCTCGTCATCCGCGAGCTCACCGGCGGCCTCTACTTCGGCCAGCCCAAGGGGCGCGAGACGAGCGGACGGCCGCGAGCGGGCGGTGGACACGCTGGAGTACCAGGATTTCGAGATTCGAACGGGTGGTGAAGCTCGCCTTCCGGCTCGCCGCGGGGCGCAAGAAGAAGGTGACCTCGGTGGACAAGGCCAACGTGCTCGCTTCGTCGCGCCTCTGGCGCGAGGTGGCCACCGCGGTGGGCGCCCTTCACCCGGAGGTGAAGCTCGACCACATGCTGGTCGACACCGCCGCGATGAAGCTCGTGGCCGGCCCCGCCGCCTTCGACGTGCTCGTCACCGAGAACATGTTCGGCGACATCCTCACCGACGAGGCCGCCGTCCTGACCGGCTCGATGGGCATGCTCCCGTCCGCCTCCCTCGGCGTGGGCGGCCCCGGCCTCTACGAGCCCATCCACGGCTCGGCGCCCGACATCGCCGGCAGGGGCATCGCCAATCCGCTCGGCACCATCCTCTCGGCCGCCATGCTGCTCCGCCACTCCCTCGGCCTCGAGGCCGAGGCGCGCGCCATCGAGGCGGCCGCCGACGCCGCCATCACCGAGGGGTGCCGCACCGCCGACCTCGGCGGCAAGCTCTCCACCCGGGCGATGGCCGACGAGGTGCTGGCGAGGCTCGGGTGAGGATGGGAGCGCCTACGCCCGGCGGGAGGGTTTGCGCGCGGTGAAGTCCATCAGCCGCGCGCGAAGCCCCGCTCGCCTCCTTCTCAACGGGCGGTTCCGCCCGTGTCCGTGCCCAAGACAAGTCGCGAGGGCGCGTCGCAGCGCCGATTCGCCGCCGTCCGCCGCTGCGATGAGGGCGGCGGGTAGGGTTACCCCACCAGGGCGACCCGTCAGTGCCAATGGCCCGAGGTCAGCCAGCCACGGGTTGGCGCAGATTCACTGAGAAAGAACCAGCGCCTCCCCGAGTCGCACCACGGCGGTCCTCGGCGGCTCGCCGAGCTTCGCGAAGGCGCGCTCGGCGTCGGCGGGGTCGAGGGTGTTGAAGTCGAAGAGGCCGTAGTGGTGGCCGACCAGCACGCCGATGCCGGCCGCGCGGCAGAGCTCCACCGTCTCCTCGAGCTGGAAGTTCCCGATGATGCCGCGGCTCGAGCGGTAGGCATCGCGCCCGTTGATGGGGAGCATCGCTACGTCCACCTTCAGCGCCCGCAGCCGCTCGGCCAGGCCTGGATAGGGCACGCAGTCGCCGGAGTGGTAGAGGGCGAGCCCTCCCATCCGGATGACGTAGCCCAGGAAATGGTGGTGCCCGGCGGCGTCGCGCTCCAGCTCCTCGTGCGCGGAGGGGAGCGCCTCCACCACCACGCCGGCCGCCTCCAGGCGGTCGCCGTCGTCCATGGCACGGAGCTGCGCCTCGGGCACGCCGCGCGCGAGCGCGTTCTCCCGCTCGGCGGCCGGCACCGCCACCAGCGCGCCGGGGTTGGCGCGGGTGAGCGGGGGCAGGGTGCCGGGATCCATGTGGTCGGTGTGGCCGTGGGTGCAGAGGACGAGCCCCACGCCTGTGAGCGCATCCGGCTCGATGGGCGGAGGCGCCATCCGCCGGTGCGGGAACTCTTGGCCGGCGTACTTCACCGCCAGCGAGTCGGAGAGGTAGGGGTCGACCACCACCCGCGCGTCGCCGGCCTGGAGGACGAAGCCGGCCTGGATGAGCCAGTAGGCGCGTAGCCCGGGCCGGTCTAGCGCCGCGTCCAGCGCGCTGGCCAGGCTTCCTGTGAAGGGCTCGTGCGAGAGCTGGATCATGATGGCGCACCTCGAGAAGGCTGGGGCGGAAGCTGCATCATCGCTCACTTCGGGGTCAGGGCGACTTCGCCGCCAGCGCCCGGAGCAGGTTGTCCACCGCCACCCGCGTCGCCTGCGCCACACTCTCGCCGGTGAGCCCGCCGACGTGCGGCGTGGCGATCACCCGGTCGTGGCGGTAGAGCGCTGAGGATTCCGGGGGCTCCTTGGCGAAGACGTCGGTGGCGAAGCCGGCCAGCCGGCCGTCGTCGAGGGCGGCCATCACTGCCGCCTCGTCCACCAGGCTCGCCCTGGCGGTGTTCACGAGGAGGACGCCCCGCTTCATGCGCGAGAGGGCGGCCGCCCCGATGACCGGTTTCCCTCCGGGCAGCGCGGGGCAATGCAGGGTGAAGGCGTCGGCGGTGTCGAGCACCTCCTCGAGGCCGGCCCAGCGGAAGCCCGTGCCTGGCGAGAACCCGGCCGCCGGGAAGGCGTCGTAGGCCACCACCCTGGCGCCGAGCCCCATGACCATGCCGGAGACGAGCTGGCCGATGCGCCCGCAGCCGATGACACCCAGGGTGCGGCCACCCATCTCGATGCCGCGCCGGCGCTCCCAGGCGCCGCCCTTCATCCGGGCGTCGCTCCAGGGGATGGAGCGGGCCAGCGAGAGCAGGAGTCCGATGGTGAGCTCGGCCACGCCGCGCGCGTTCGCCCCCTCGGCGCGGAGCACCTCGATGCCGAGCCGCTTCGCCGCCGCGAGGTCCACGTTGTCCACGCCGGTGCCGTTGCGGCTGATGGCGCGGAGCCCCTCTGCCGCCTCCAGCACCCGCGCCGAGATGGGCTCCACCCCGGCGAGCCAGCCCACGCACCCCGGCGCGAGCCGGAGGAGCTCCGCCTCGTCCGGCTGCTTGCCGGGGCTGCTCTTCACCACCTCGAAGCCCGCCCTCGCCAGCAGGTCGAGCGCAGGGTCGCCCTCGCGGGTGAGGGAGCGGGGGGTCACCAGGATACGAGGCATGTCAGCGAACCTCCTTGGGCTGGATGTGGTCGGAGCGCAATGCCCCAGCGCCGCCCTGGCGTCGGAGGTCACCGTCGGCGGACGACTGCACATGATGGCGGGGACCGGGCGCAGCCTCGGACGTCGCCCAGTCCGCGCGACCGGGTGAAGCACTGCGCTGCCCAGATGCAGGTCCCCCGTCCTGCAAGTCCGCCTGCTCCCGCAAGGCATCGAGCCGGCGTCGGATGCAATTCGACCTCACCACGGCCGCGGCCCCAGGCGGCTCGGTCCCGCGCGCGCGAGCCATGGCTACCCGGCCGCCGGCCGGAGCTTCGCGACCGCCTGCTGGGCCGCGGCGGCGTTGTCGCGGACGGCCTTCCAGTCGCCGGCCGCGATGGCGGCTGGGGTGGCGATCCAGGTGCCGCCCACGGCCAGCACCGAGGGCAGGGCGAACCAGCTCTCCAGGGTGGCGAGCTTCACCCCGCCGGTGGGGATGAAGCGCACGCCGCGCGAGGCGAAGGGAGCGGAGACGGCCTTCAGCATCTCCGGCCCGCCCGCGTTCTGGGCCGGGAAGAACTTCATGGCGGTGAGGCCGAGCGAGAGCGCCCCCTGGATCTCGGAGGGGGTCATCACCCCCGGGAAGAAGGGCAGCCCGATCTCCTGCGCCTTCGCCACCACCTCGGCCGAGAAGCCGGGGGCCAGGGCGAAGCGCGCGCCGGCATCGCGGGCGGCGAGGAGCTGCTCCACGGTGAGCACGGTGCCGGCGCCCACCAGGAGATTGGTTCGAGCGGCGAGCCGGCGGATGACCTCGGCCGCGGCGGCGGTGCGGAAGGTGATCTCGGCGATGGGGAGGCCGCCCTGCACCAGCGCGTCGGCGAGCGGCGAGGCGCGCTCGGCATCCTCGATGGCGATGACGGGCATGACGCCCAGGCGCGCCAGGGTTTCGTTCAGCTCGGGAGTGGGCATGAGGTATCCGTTTGCTCGGGACGGTGCGGTCAGCGCCCGGCGGGGCTCCACTGAGGGTTCTCGACCAGCTTCCAGCCGCCCGCGCCATCGGTCACCACCCGGGAGCGCATGCCGCCCGACCGCTCGATGATGCCGTAGTTCTGGCCGGCGTCGGAGTCGTAGCAGAAGATGGTGACGAGCGTGCTGTCGCCCACGTTCACGCTCCGGTGGATCCAGTGCGGTGGCACGTAGACCATCACCTGGGGCGTCATGGCGAGCGCGCGAACGGTGCCGTCGGGCGCCTCCATCAGCATGACGCCCGAGCCGGCCTGGCAGTAGTAGGTCTCGGCGCGGTCGGTGCGCTCGTGCTGGTGGCCGCGCGTGACGAAGAACTCGTCGCCCACCCGGCCGGGCTTCATGATGCTGGTGCCGAAGATGAGGTCGCCGGTGGCGGCGCTCGCCTTGTGCTCGTACACCTCGTAAACCACCTCGTCGGCGAGGGCGGGGAGGAGCGCCTCGAACGCCTTCTCGTCGGCGTAGAGGCCGGTGAGATCGCGGAACTTCTTCTGGTAGCGGCGGCTGGCGCTCTCCATCCGGCCGGTGGAGGGCTCGATGACGAGCGCGACGGGTTCGATGTAGCTCGCGGAGGATGAAGGTTCGGTTGGCATGTTGTAATACTACTAGATCAGGCATAGGATCGCCAGCCTCGCGCGGGCGCGGGTGGGGGAGAACGATGCCGAAGACGAGGGCACTTCAGGACCAGCCCGAGAGCTCGCCCCGGGTGGGCAGCACCAACCTGCTCGACGAGATTGGCGCGCGGATGCCCTCGCTCCGGCGCTCCGAGCGCAAGGTGGCCGAGGTGGTGCTCCGCGATCCCGACTGGGCGACCCACGCCAGCATGGCCGCCATGTCGCGGGCGGCCGGGGTGAGCGAGCCCACGGTGATGCGCTTCTGCGCCGCCACTGGCTGCGAGAGCTTCCAGTCGTTCCGCCTGCGGCTGGCGAGGAGCCTCGCCTTCGGAGTGCCCGCCACCCACTCGGTCATCCGCCCCGGCGACAGCGAGGCCGAGGTGGCGAAGAAGCTCTTCGACTACACCATGAGCAGCCTCGACCGCGCCCGGCGCTCGCTCGACCTCACCGCCGTGCGCCGGGCCATCGATCTGCTCGCACGGGCGCGCCGGATTGAGTTCTACGGCCACGGTGCGTCGAACATCCTCGGCCAGGACGCGCAGCAGAAGTTCCCTCTCTTCGGCGTCCCCTGCGTGGCCCATCCGGACGATCACCAGCAGTTCATGTCGGCGGCCATGCTCTCGGCCGGCGACGTGGCGGTGGCCATCTCCAACACCGGCCAGACGTCGTCGGTGGTGGAGTGCGCCCGCCGCGCGCGCGAGAACGGCGCCGCCGTCATCGGCATCACCGGCAAGGCCGGACTGCTCTCCGAGCAGTGCTCGGTGACCATCGTGGTGGAGACGCTGGAGAACACCGACCTCTACACCCCCACCACCTCGCGCATCGCCGGGCTGGTGGTGATCGACCTCCTCGCCATCGGCGTGGCGCTGCGCCACGACGCCGCCTACGTGCGGCGCTTGCGCGACATGAAGCGCGCCCTCGCCTCCATGCGCACCGCGCCCCTCGCGGTGGGCATCGCCGGCCCGCGGGCGGACGGGGCCAAGGCCATCCCCTCGTAGCCCGCCCAGGAGCGGCGCGAAAGCGAGGCGAGGTCGCGCTCCGGCGGAGGCGCGCCCCGCGTGCGCTCGCTCCGAGAGCCGTCCGGCCCTCGGAGGTCCCGTCGGGGCCGTGCTCGTGCCCGACGGCCGAATTGCTGCGGCCGGTCGTTGACAGGCGGCGGCGTCCCCGCCGAGTATGTAGTCACGCTACAGACGTCCCTCTCCCTCCGTGGCCCCTGCGGCCGCGGAGGGAAGGGCGTTCTCTCGATTCGAGGAGGAGTGCCACATGAAGACTTCCATCTGGAGCCGGATCCTGCTCGCGACCGTGCTCGCGGGCGCTGGCGCCGAGGCGCAGGCGAAGGACAAGGAGTGCAAGGTCGGCATCTCGATGTACACCCTCTCGGCGCCCTACTTCGTGGCCCAGGAGAAGGCGGCGAAGAAGCGCGCCGAGGAGCTGGGGTGCAAGGTCATCGCCTCCGCGGACGCGCGCAACGACATGAACAAGCAGATCGCCGACGTGGAGGACATGGTCACCCGCGGCGTGAACCTCCTCGTCCTCAATCCGCGCGACCCCGAGGGTCTCGTCCCCGCCGTGAACGCCGCCGCCGCGCAGGGCGTCAAGGTGGTGGTCATCGACAGCTCCATCAACATGAAGGCGAAGATCACCACCCTCGTGCAGTCGAACAACACCGCCAACGGCGAGCTGGTGGGCAACTGGCTGGCGCGGCAGATGAAGGACAAGCCCATCAAGATGGCGCTCCTCTCGGGCGACAAGGGCAACCTGGTGGGCATGGACCGCCGGCTGGGCGTGTTCCGCGGCCTCGTCGAGGGGCAGCTCCGGCAGTCCGGGCACGGCCGGTTACCAGGTGGTGGCGCAAGGCTGGGGCGGCTGGAACCAGGAGGGCGGCCTCAAGGCCATGGAGGACATCCTGGTGGCGCACCCGGACGTGAACGTGGTGCTGGCCGAGAACGACTCGATGGCGCTGGGCGCCCGCAAGGCGCTCGCCGACGCCAACAAGCTGAAGGGCGTGGTGGTGCTGGCCGCGGCCGACGGCCAGAAGGAGGCCCTCGAGCTCATCAAGAAGGGCGAGTACGGTGCGACTGGCCTCAACGACCCGGCGCTGGTCGCCAGGACGGCCGTCGAGCTCGGCGTGCAGGCCCTGAAGGACGAGCTCCCGGCCGACTTCGCCAAGCTCCACTTCACCACGCCCGATGCCATCACCAAGGAGAACGTCGACAAGTACTACAAGGCCGACGCGGTGTTCTGAAGGCACGGCAGCGCCCGGTTCCGCCGGTTTCGAGGGATGGGCCTGGCGTTCCGGCCGTCGCCGGCTCGACGTCCGGCGCCTTGCGGCGCGTCAGGCGGGGGGAGACCCTCCCCCCGCCTTCTCAGGTCGAGTGGGATGCGCTTGCGGTGCGCGCGGCGGTCCGCGGTTTCGGCGTCCGCACGCCGGCGGCGGGCGGTGATACCCTGCCCCGGATCCAACTTGTCTCGTGAGCGCGGCGCGCCATCCAGGTGAACGAGGTCTGCCTTGACCGAGCTCGTGAAGTTGCAGGGCATCACCAAGGCGTTCAGTGGTATCCGGGCGCTCGACGGCGCCAGCTTCTCGCTCGGGGCGGGCGAGGTGCACGCGCTCGTCGGCGAGAACGGCGCCGGCAAGTCGACGCTGATGCGCATCCTCGGCGGCGAGCTGCAGCCGACGTCGGGGCACATCGAGCTCGACGGCCAGCCGGTCCACCTCCACGGCCCCGACGACGCGCGGGCGCGCGGCATCGCCGTCATCCACCAGGAGCTGGCGCTCGCGCCCGACCTCTCGGTGGCCGAGAACATCTTCCTGGGCGAGCTCCCGGCGACCATCGCCTGGCGGCAGCTCCGCAGGCGCGCCGGCGAGCTGCTCTCGCAGCTCGGGTTCGACATCTCGCCCGCGGCGCTGGTGGGCAACCTCTCGGTGGCCCACCAGCAGGTGGTGGAGATCGCCAAGGCGCTCTCCCAGAACGCGCGCGTGCTGGTCTTCGACGAGCCCACCGCGGTGCTCGCCACGCGCGACGCCGAGCGGCTGCTCGAGATCATCCGGGCACTCCGCGGCGAGGGGCACCGGGGTCGTCTACATCTCGCACCGGCTGGACGAGGTCTTCCGCATCGCCGATCGCATGACGGTGATGAAGGACGGGCAGGTGGCCGGGGTGGTGACGCCCGCCGAGGTCGACGTGGCGGGGCTCATCCGCATGATGGTCGGGCGCACGCTGAAGTCGATGTTCGCCGACCGGGTGCGCGCCTCCGGCGGCCGCGAGGTGCTCCGGGTCGAGAACCTCTCGGCCGGCCGCCGGGTGCGGGACGTCAGCTTCTCGGTGAAGGCCGGCGAGGTCGTGGGGCTGGGCGGCCTCGTCGGCTCGGGCCGCACCGAGGTGGCGCGCCTCATCTTCGGCGCCGACCGGCCCGAGAAGGGGAGATCCTCCTCGACGGGCGCGAGGTGCACCTGCGCAGTCCCTCCGACGCGGTCGGGCTCGGCATCGGCCTCGTGCCGGAGGACCGCAAGCAGCAGGGCATCGTGTTGCCGCTCTCCATCCGCGTCAACGCCACCATGGCGCGGCTCTCGTCGGTGGTGAAGCTGGGCTTCATCCGGCAGGTGGAGGAGCGGCGGGTGGTGGATGCCCTCGCGAGCTCGCTGCGCCTCAAGGCGGCGAGCATCGAGGCGCCGGTGTCCAGCCTCTCGGGCGGCAACCAGCAGAAGGTGGTGCTGGCGAAGTGGTTCCATGCCGACGGCGACCTCATCATCCTCGACGAGCCGACCCGCGGCGTCGACGTGGGCGCCAAGACGGAGATCTACGCCCTGGTGAACCGGCTCGCGGAGGCGGGCAAGGCCGTGCTGGTCATCTCCTCCGAGCACCAGGAGCTGTTCGGCCTCTGCGACCGCGTCCTGGTCATGGGGGAGGGGCGCATCCGCGGCGAGCTCCTCCCCGACGCCTATTCGGAAGAAAACCTCCTCGCGCTCGCCATCGCGCCCGCCGGTCACGGTTCCTCACGGAAGGTGAGCTGACATGGAAACGACTCCCGCGGCCGAGCAGGTGGGGGCGGTGCGCCGGGCCAATGCGGCGGCGCTCCTGCAGCGCTACGGCACGTTCGGCATCTTCGTGGTGCTGGTCATCGTCGCCAACTTCCGCTCCGACAGCTTCCTCACCAGGCGGAACCTCCTCAACGTGCTGCGCCAGGTCGCTCGGGCACCGGGATCATGGCGGTCGGCATGCTGTTCGTGATCCTGACCCGCGGCATCGACCTCTCGGTCGGCTCGGTCTCGGCGCTCGGCAGCGTGCTCACCGCCATCTTCCTCACCGACCACAGCCTCGCCTTCTCGCTCCCGGCGGTGCTCCTCGCCGGCGCGGCCTGCGGCCTCGTCACCGGCGTTTTCGTCGCCTATCTCGCCTCCCGTCCTTCGTCATGTCGCTGGCGATGATGGCGATCGCCCGGGGCCTCTCGCTGATCATCTCCAAGGGGCGCCCGATCATCGTCGATGCGGAGACCGGCCTGGTGGCGACTTCGGCTCGGGCTTCACCCTGGGCGTGCCCAACCCGGTCTGGCTCATGTTCGCCATCTTCGCGGTGGGGCGGTGGTGCTGACCTTCACCCGCTTCGGCCGGCTGGTCAAGGCCATCGGCTCGAACGAGGAGGCGGTGCGCCTCTCCGGCATCGCGGTGCCGCGCTACCTGGTGGCGGTCTACGTCATCTCCGGTGCACCGCGGCGGTGGCGGGCATCATCTCCTCCAGCCGCACCGGCGTGGGCTCGGCCACGTCGGCGTCGGGGCCGAGCTCAACACCATCGCCGCCGTGGTCATCGGCGGCGCCAGCCTGATGGGCGGGCGCGGCGGCGTCGTCAACACCCTCCTCGGCGCCATGGTGATGGGCATCATCGCCAACATCATGAACCTCGCCGGCGTGCCGGGCTACCACCAGCAGGTCTATATGGGGCTGATCATCATCATCGCCATGCTGCTGCAGTACGGCACCTACTGGATGAACCGTCGGTGAAGGTCCTCGCCGCGGCTGGAATGCACTCGATGTGAGATCACATCGCCCGCCCGCTCGGCGCGGGCGCAGGAGCAAGGAGCCATGGCCTCGAGAACCTCACGCTCGCCATCGACGTCGGCACCGGCAGCGTCCGCGCCGCCCTGGTGACCACCGGGACGGCACCATCGTCGCCTTCGCGCAGCCGCGCCCACGAGCAGATCGTCGCCGCCCTCGGCTGGGCCGAGCAGCGTCCCGCCGAGTGGTGGAGCGGCACGGTGGAGAGCGTGCGGGCGGTGCTCGACGCGGTGCCGGGCTCGGCCTCCAAGGTCGCCGCCGTCTGCGCCTGCGGCCAGATGCACGGCACCGTCCTCGTCGACGCCGAGGGAACCCCACCCGGGACACGGCGCCGCTCTGGAACGACAAGCGCACGCAGGGGCTCGCCGCCGCCTTCGAGCGCGACCACCGGCCCGAGGAGCTACCTCGCCGCAGCGGCGAACCCGCCGACGCCGGCCTGGCCGGGCTTCAAGCTGCCTGGCTCGCGAGCACGATCCGCAGGCCTACCGCCGCACCGCCAGCGTGCTCATGCCCAAGGACTACATCAACTATCAGCCTCACCGGCGTGCAGGCCATGGACCTCACCGACGCCTCCTGCAGCTTCCTCATGGACCCGGTCACCCGCGACTGGTCGCCTCGCATGATCGAGTCGCTCGGCCTCGACCGCGCCAAGCTGCCGCCGATCCGCGAGCCCACCGAGATCCTCGGCACGGTCACCGCCGCGCGCCGCGACGAAGACCGGCCTCCTCGAGGGCACGCCGGTGCTGGTCGGCGGCGCCGACTACCCCGTGGCGCTCCTCGGCTCGGGCGCCTGCCGGCCGGGCCTCGGCGCCGACGTCACCGGCACCGCCTGCATCCTCACCCTCATCTCCGAGAAGCCGCTGCTCGACCCGGAGATCTCCAACGTCGCCACGGCGAAGGGCACTGGGGCGCCTTCGTCCTCCTCGAGACCGGCGGCGACGCCATGCGCTGGGCCCGGCGCGCCTTCCACGAGAACGCGCTCGACTTCGAGGCCATCGTGAGCCGCGCGGAGAAGGCGCCGGCCGGCTCCGACGGCCTCTTCTTCATGCCCTACCTGACCGGCGAGCGGTTCGGCGTGAAGACGAACTCCCGGGCGCAGCTCTTCGGGCTCACCTCGCGCCACGGCACCGGGCACCTCCATCGCGCCATCATGGAGGGCGTGGCCTTCGGGCTGCGGCGCATCGCCGGCATCATGGAGGGGGCCGCGGGCCAGCTCGACCGGGTCATCGCCTCGGGCGGGGGCGCCAAGACGCGCCTCTGGCTGGAGATCAAGGCGAGCATCTACGGCATGCCGATCGTGGTGCCCAGCGAGCCGGAGAGCGGCATCGTCGGCTGCGCCGCGCTCGTCGCCGCCGCGCTGGGCGAGCACCGCACGCCGGAGGACGCAGCCGACGCCCTGGTGCGGTATGAGCCGGAGATCCTGCCCGACCCGCGCTGGCAAGAGCGGTACGACCGGATGGCGCCGATCTTCGACCGGCTCTACGCCACCGGTCTCGGCTTCTACGACGACCTCGACGCGCTTGCCCAGAGCAGCGCACCACAGGAGAGCACGCCATGACGGAACGCACCATCTCGCTCGACGAGATTGCCAGGACCATCGACCACTCGCTCCTCCGCCCCGAGCTCACCGATGCCGAGATCGAAGAGGGGTGCAAGATCGCCCGCGACTACCGCGTCATCTCGGTGTGCTGCCGGCCGGCCAATCTGCCCATCGCGGTGGAGGAGCTCCGCGGGAGTGGCGTCAAGGTGACCACCACCGCCGGCTTCCCTCACGGTGTCACCACCACCGCCGCCAAGGTGGCCGAGGCGCGCGACGTGGTGGTGGCCGGGGCGGTGGAAGTCGACATGGTCCTCCACATCGGCCGGCTGCGCTCCGGCGAGCACGACTACGTCGAGCGCGACATCCGTGCGGTGGCCGAGGCGGTGCACGGCGGGGGCGCCCTGCTGAAGGTGATCCTGGAGAACGCCTACCTTTCCGACGAGCAGAAGGTGGTGGGGTGCCGCCTGGCCGAGGCGGCGGGCGCCGACTTCGTGAAGACCTCCACCGGCTACGCGTCGAGCGGCGCGACCATCCCCGACCTCGTCCTCATGCGAAAGACGGTCAGCCCGCGGGTGCAGGTGAAGGCGGCTGGCGGGGTGTCCACCCTCGACGCCGTGCTGGCAGTGATCGCCACCGGCACGTCGCGCATCGGCACCCGCTCCACCCGCGCCATCCTCGACGAGGCGCGCCGGCGAGCCGACGCCGAGGGCAGGCTCCCCTTCACCCCCGACGGGCAGCTCGGCGGCGGCTACTGACCACGCTCCGCGCCGCCCGCCACGGCAGCCGCGACCATCGGTGCTCGAGAGGACGACTGCATGCCGGACGTGACGCGGAACAGGATGGGGGCGACGCAGTCGGCGGAGGGGTCGGGAGCCGACCCGGGCGCGCGGGGTCCGGCGGGAGCGGGCGCGCCGCGGGCCGGGGGGTGGAAGGCGTTCTTCGCCCGGCCCGAGGTGAGCGTGGCGGTGGCGCTGCTCGGGCTCTGCGTGTGGATGTCGTTCGCGAGCCCGTACTTCCTCACCTTCCGCAACGTGCTCAACATTTTGCGGCAGTTCTCGCTCATCGCCATCCTGGCCATCGGTGAGGGGCTCATCATCATCACCGCCGGCATCGACCTCTCGGTGGGGACGCTGGTGGGGCTGACCGCCTGTGTGGGGGCCTGGGCCGCCGAGTCGTACGGTGCGCCGCCCTGGCTGACCTTGGTCATCATCCTGGGGTCGGGGGGGCTGGCGGGGCTCACGAACGGGCTTCTGGTGACGCGGGTGGGAATCGCGCCGTTCATCGCCACGCTGGGGATGATGAGCGTGGCGAAGGGCATCTCGCTCCTCATCACGCTCGGTTCACCGATCCACTACGACTCGACGTGGATCTCGGTCTTCGGGGGCGGGTACATCGGGATGGTGCCGGTGTCGGTGATCGTGATGGCGGTGATCGTGGCGCTGGGGACGGTCTTCGCGAACCGGACGGTGACGGGGAAGGCCATCTACGCGGTGGGGAACAGCGAGAAGGCGGCGACCCTGTCGGGCATCCGGGTGGGGAGGGTGAAGACCATCGTCTTCACGCTGACCGGGGTGCTGGCGGGGGTGTGCGGGCTCATCCTGCTCGGGCAGCTGGAGGGAGCCGACGCCTTCTACGGCAACGGGTACGAGCTGGACGTCATCGCCGCGGCGGTGATCGGGGGCATCAGCCTGGCGGGTGGGGAGGGGAACCTGCTCGGCATCGTGGTGGGGGCGGCCCTGATGGGCGTGCTCAAGAATGCCTTCGTGCTGCTGGCCGTCCCTGGGTACTGGCAGACGGTGGCGGTGGGGGTGGTGATCATCGGCGCGGTGTCGATCGACAGCCTGAGAAAGCGGAGGCGCGGGTAGGAGGAAGCTGGCGCGGAGGTCCGCATAGACGCTGGAGGGGGGAGGAGGTCCGCAGAGCAGGCGCCGCACCGTAGCACCCGCAGTTCACCCTGCAGCACTCGGAGGAAGGTCATGCGCAAAGCATTGCAGGCTCTCGCCGCCTTGGTCGCCGCCTCGGCGCTCCTCGCGGCACCGTCGAAGGCACCGGCCGCGGATTTCACCCCGGCGGCGAAGATCAAGGCGCCCAAGGGCAAGACGCTCATCGGGCTCCCGGCCGACGTGAAGGCGAAGAAGCCCATCCGCATCGCGACGATCATGGTGCAGAACAACCCCTTCGGTAAGGCGGTGATGGAGGGGGCGCTGTTCGCGAAGAAGATCCTGAAGGACCGCAACGCCACGGTGGACTGGATCCCGGTGCCCGACTTCGACCCGCAGAAGTTCGAGTCGGCGATGCAGAACACCATCACCGCGCAGTACGACGCGGTGACGCTCTTCGCGCTGTCGGAGGCCTTGCAGCCGGTGGTGGACAAGGCGGTGGACGCCGGGATGCTGGTCTACACCTTCAACACCGAGCCGGGGATGAACTCGAAGCGGCAGGCCTACTGGGGCCAGGATGGCTTCGCGGGCGGGAAGAAGTGCGGGAAGCTGCTCGAGGACGCCATGGGCGGCGAGGGGAAGTACGCGATCATCACCGGGTCGTTCAACGTGCTCGGCCACGAGCTGCGGCGCAAGGGTGCCCGCGACGTGCTCGACAAGAACCCGAAGATGAAGCTCATCGGCGAGTTCGAGAACCAGGACAAGGCGGAGGAGGCGTACAACGTGACGCAGAACCTCCTGACCTCGAACCCGGACATCAAGGGCATCTACGTGACGGCGGGCGGGCCGTTCGGGGCGGCGAAGGCGATCAAGGACGCCGGGCTGACCGGGAAGGTCAAGCTCGTCTGCCACGACTGGATGAAGGAGACGGTGTCCTACGTCCGCTCGGGCGAGGTGACGGCGGTGCTGGACCAGGACCCGTTCAACCAGGGGTATGCCCCGGTCATCGCCGCGTTCAACAAGCTGGCGGCTGGCCAGGATCCGGAGAAGGAGGTCAACTGGTTCGAGGGCGACGTGGCCACCCCGGCCAACGTGAACCAGAAGATCCCGAAGTCGTAAGCGCTCGGCGGGCCGGCGCGCGGAGGTCGCTCACGTGGCGACCTCCGCGCGGTTCTCAATCCCTGCACGCAGACGCACCCCGCAGGCCAGCCCCGGCGCCGGGCTTCCGAGCGCAGGGTGAGCCGCGATTCAGATGAGCTCCACCCCGAGGTCGAAGGCGCGCGCGGCCAGGCCGAGCTCCAGGGCGTGATCGCCCGGCATCAGGATCTGGTGGTGCGAGTAGAGGCGGTCCATGAGCGCGTGGCCGTCGCGCACCCGCACGATGCCGCCGTTGCGGCAGTCGGAGCCGGGATAGCTGGCATATCCCTCGAGCTCGGAGGGGATGATCTGCAGCCGCTCCAGCTTCGGGTCGAGCTTGGTCATGGTGAGCTTTCCCACCGGGAAGCGCGCGTCGATGGCGGTGGCGCGCTCGTCGACGATGGCCAGCACCTTGGGGCGGAGCTTCCACTCCGAGGCCATCGCCTGGGGGATGAGGCCGAAGTAGCCGCAGTGCGCCACGAGTGCGTGGTGCTCGGGTTCGGCGATGTCCGGGAACGACGCGATCTTCTCGTGCTTGAGCGCGGCCATCCCCATGAGGAACGGGTAGACGTTGCTCATCATGAGCGGGCCGCCCACCGACTCGTGGGCGAGGTACTTGGTGAGGAGCGACATGGTGTCGGCCTCGCAGGCCCAGAGGAGCTTCCGGTCGTCGTAGAGCCAGCTCCAGGCGAGGCAGGGCGTCGAGTCGGAGTGGAACGACTCGTTGAGGCAGTTCACCCCCGCGCCCCGCAGCGCCTGCTCACCGGCCAGCTCCTTCTGCAGCGCCAGGTAGTACTTCGCGGCGGCTCGGAGCTGCACCTGCGAGGCGTCGGTGGGGAAGCCGCGGGCGCCGAGCACCGCGTCGGCCTCCGAATCGGGGAGCGCCTTCGCCCGGGCTCCGAGCGCCTTGAAGCTCCGCTTCTCGACGGTGAGCCCGTACTTCTCCCGGATGCGGCCGGAGCAGCGCTCCTCCCACCAGTAGAAGCGCTTGAAGATCTCGGCCTGCATGCCCTCGCCGGGGTCGTCTTGGAAGACCACGAACTTGGCGTCGCGGAGGGCGCGTCGGGCTGCCAGCGCGCGACAGACCACCTTGGCCTGCTCCAGGGTGTAGGGCGTGAAGACCTGGGCGCCATCGGCCTTGAGCAGGCTCACAATCTCCCAGTCCCACATGGCGACCGTTCCGAACTCCGAGGTCATGACCAGGAAGGGCCGGCCGAGGGCGAGGAGCTCCCCCATCTGCTTGAAGGCATCGCCGATGAGCTGCGGGAAGAGCACCGCGTCGGCGTCGGGCAAGCGGGAACCCACCGGAGTGGGCGGCAGGACCTCCGCCACCCCCTGGAGGAGCTCCGTCAGGCGGGCGAGCTGCGCCCGGTAGTCGGCATCCATGCCAGAGCGAAAGAAGACCGGAACGAGGCGCGCCAGCATGTGCAAACCTCCGCGTGTAGTGGTACTACCAGCGTACGGGCCGGTCAGGGGAGGGTCAAGCGCGAGCGCCTCGCCCCCGCCGCCTTTTCACGACGCGGGGCGGCGAGGCAAAGCCGCTCCCCAACCGCGGAGCCACCATGCCACTCAAGGTCGGGATCGACAGCTACTGCTACCACCGGTTCTTCGGAGAGGTGTACCCGGACCAGCGGAAGCCGGCGGAGAGCTGGACCCTGGAACGCTTCATCGATCGGGCGAAGGCGCTCCAGGTGGACGGCGTCTCGCTGGAGTCGTGCTTCATCCCGCGGTTCGACGCCTCCTACCTCTCCGAGGTGAAGGGCCGGCTCGACGCGGCGAAGCTCGACCGCGTCTTCGCCTGGGGCCACCCGGACGGGCTGGAGGGCGGGCGAAACGAGAAGGCGTTCGACGAGATGATGCAGGGCATCTCCTATGCCAGGGCCATCGGCGCGGACGTGATGCGGGTGGTGGGCGCGAGCCTCATGTTCCGCAACGAGCCGCACGGCCCGCAGCTCGAGAAGCTGGCGCGCATGTTCCAGACGGCGGTGAAGGAAGCGGAGCGGCAGGGCGTGAAGCTCGCCGACGAGAACCACATCGACTTCAACTCCTCCGAGATGCTGCAGCTCATCGAGGAGGTGGGCTCGCCGAACTTCGGGATCAACTTCGACACCGGCAACTTCATGCGCGTCCTCGATGATCCCATCGAGGGGATGAAGAAGCTCGCGAAGCACACCTTCGCCACCCACGTGAAGGACCTGAAGCCGATGCGCGGCGAGCCGGTGACGAGCTGGCACTTCTTCGCCTGCACGCCGGTGGGCGAAGGCTTCGTCGACAACCTGGCCCTGGCCAAGCTGCTGAAGGACGCGAGCTACCAGGGCTTCCTCGCCGTGGAGATCGACTTCTTGCACCCCGACTACCACGAGGACGAGGACGCCGCGGTGGCGCAGAGTATCCGCGAGCTGAAGCGGGTGGCGGCCGAGGTCGGCTAGGGGGCCGGCGGAAAGGGGTGAACCGATGAAGAAGCTCAACGTCGCCATCGTCGGCCACAACTTCATGGGCAAGGCGCACAGCAGCGCCTGGAAGAGAGCGAAGTACTTCTTCGACCTCGCCGCCGAGCCGGTGCTGAAGGTCGCCTGCGGCCGCGACGCCGCCTCCCTGGAGGCGTTCGCCAGCCGCTGGGGCTGGGAGCGGTGCGAGACCGACTGGAAGAAGGCGGTGGCCGCCCCCGACGTCGACATCGTCGACATCGCGGCGCCCACCTACCTGCACCACGAGATCGCCATCGCGGCGGCGCGGGCCGGGAAGCACGTCTTCGCCGAGAAGCCGCTGGCGCTCGACGCGAGGCAGGCCGAGGAGATGTGCGAGGCGGCGGAGAAGGCCGGGGTGAAGCACTTCGTGAACCACAACTACCGGCGCGTGCCGGCGGTGCGGCTCGCCCGGCGCCTCATCGACGAGGGCAGGGTGGGGCGGATCTTCCACTGGCGGGGGGCCTACCTCCAGTCGTGGATCGTCGACCCGCAGTTCCCGCTCACCTGGCACCTGCGCAAGGAGACGGCGGGGGGGGGGCCGAACATCGACCTCAACTCGCACAGCGTCAATCTCGCCCGCTACCTCGTCGGCGAGGTGGCCTCGGTGGTGGCCATGACCACCAACTTCGTGAAGGAGCGACCCCTGCCCGGGAAGGCGGCCGCCACCTTCAGCGCGGGGTCCGGCGGAGGAGGGGAGATGGGCGAGGTGACGGTGGAGGACGCCGCCTTCGTGGTGGCCGAGTTCGCGAACGGCGCGCTCGGCTCCTTCGAGGCCTCGCGCTTCGCCCCCGGCCGCAAGAACCACAACGTCTTCGAGATCTACGGCGAGAAGGGCAGCATCCTCTTCGACTTCGAGCGGATGAACGAGCTGCAGTTCTTCTCGGCGAGCGATCCCGAGTACGCGCAGGGCTTCCGCACCATCCTCGCCACCGAGCCCTCGCACGACTACATCGCCCACTGGTGGCCGCCCGGCCATCCCATCGGCTACGAGCACGGCTTCGTGCACGGGGTGGTCGACTTCGTGGATGCCATCGTGAACGGCAAGGAGATCGCCCCGAACTTCCGCGACGGGCTCGCCACCGCCCGCATCCTCGACGCGGTGCTCGCCTCGGCCGCCCAGGGCGCGCGGGTGAAGGTCGCCTGACGTTTGCCGGCCGCCCTCCCGCGCCCCGCCGCGGCGGAGCGCTTCGTCCCGGGCGTCCGGTTCGCTTTCCGGTCCAGGCAGAAGTGTCCCCGGGCGAGCCCTCCTTGACGTCATGATGTCCTGGGGCTACCGTGCCGGGACATCATGACGTCATCCTCTAGCGCGCTCCGGCTGTCCTCCGCGGAGCCGCCCTCGGCCCAGCGCATCCCGCAGTACCTGCGCGTCCACAACCTCCTGCGCCGCCGGATCGAGGACGGCGAGTACCCGGTGGGCTCGTTCCTGCCGCCGGAGCCGGTGCTGGGCAAGAAGCTCAACGTGAGCCGCACCACCGTGCGCAAGGCGGTGGAGCTGCTCATCGGCGAGGGCTTCCTCGTCGTGCGGCGCGGTCGCGGCACCGAGATCCTCGACTTCAAGGCCATCCAGAAGCTGCAAGGGGTCACCTCCTTCTCCGAGACGCTGCGCGAGAAGGGCTTCGAGGTGCGCTACCGCAACGTGAAGGTGCGGATGGTGCTGGCCAGCGCGGCGGTGGCGAAGGACCTCCGGGTGGAAGCCGGGAGCGACGTCATCCTGGTGCGCCGGCTTGCGCTCGCCAACGGGAAGCCGGTGGCGATCATGCAGAACCACCTCCTCCCGGAAATCGTCCCCGGCATCGAGGCCAGGGAGGCGCGGATCCAGTCGCTCTACGCCTTCCTCGAGGCCGAGTACAACCTCGTCATCGACGCCGCCACCGACTTCATCTCGGCGCGCGCCGCCTCGGCCGAGGAGGCGAAGGCGCTCGCCGTCGCCGAGGGCGCGCCGCTCCTCGTGGTGCGGCGCATCACCTACGCAGCCGCCACCCCCATCGAGCGCGCCGACCTCTTCATCGTGGCCGGCCGGTACGAGTACAGCGTCCACACCCACAGCCGGCCCGGACGCCTCGGGCCGTGAGGCGTTCCGCAGCGAAGGGGCACGAGATGAAGCTCACCGCGAAGAGCCTGGCGAGGCTCATCGACATCAGCGCCGTGCAGACCCACCACGGCGAGGCGGAGATCCTGGAGCTGGTGCGGCGCGCCCGCGAGCACCGCTTCATCGCCGTGCACGTGCTCCCGTGCTGGGTGCCATTCCTCCGGGAGCAGCTCGCCGCCGACCGCGACATCCTGGTGGGCGCTCCGGTGGGCTTTCCGGGCGGTGCCCACACCACGGCGGTGAAGGTGGCCGAGCTGCGCCAGCTCCTCGCCGACGGGGTCGACGAGGCCGACATGATGCTCAACGTCGGCAAGCTGCGCTCCGGCCGCGACGCCGAGGTACGCGACGACATCCGGGCGGTGGTCGAGGCGGCACGAGGAACGCCGATCAAGGTCATCCTGGAGGTGCACCTCCTCACCCCCGACGAGACGAAGCGCGCCTGCGCGCTGGCCATCGACGCCGGAGCGGCCTTCGTGAAGACCGCCACCGGCTGGCTGGCCGGCGGCGCCACCCTGGAGAACATCCGGCTCATCACCTCCTTCGTGGGCTCGGCCATCAAGGTGAAGGCCTCGGGCGGCATCCGCAATCTCGCCACGGTGCGGGCCATGCTCGAGATGGGGGTGTCGCGCTTCGGCATCAACCTCGACGCCTCGGTGGCCATCCTCCGGGAGTGCGCCTCGGCCGAGCCGGCCGCGGGCGGTGAGGTGCGCGCTGCCGCCGTCGCCCCGGTGGGCCGCGCGTGACGCGAAAGGTCATCGCCTACGACCTGGGGACGGGCGGGGCCAAGGCCTCGCTCTACGCCGACGACGGCGCCTGCCTCGGGAGTGCCTTCGTCCCCTACGAGACCTTCTACCCGGAGTCGGGGTGGCACGAGCAGCGGCCCCTCGACTGGTGGAACGCCATCGTCGAGGCGACGAGGCGGCTGGTGAAGGCAGGGGAAGGGAAAGAGGTCGCCGGCCTCGCCATCTCCGGGCAGAGCCTGGGGGTGGTGCCGGTGGACGCCTCCGGTGCGCTCCTCCGCGAGCGCACGCCCATCTGGTCCGACACCCGCGCCACCGCCCAGACCCAGCGTTTCTTCGAGCGGGTGGACCGCGCGGAGTGGTACCTCACCACCGGCAACGGTTTCCCGGCCGAGTGCTACGCGCTGTTCAAGGCGATGTGGTACCGCGACCGCGAGCCGGAGCTCTTCCGGCGGGTGCGCTGGCTGCTGGGCTCGAAGGACTTCGTGAACCTGCGGCTCACCGGCCGGGCCACCACCGACCACTCCTACGCCTCGGGCTCGGGCGCCTACGACCTCCGGCGCTGGGCCTACCACCAGCCTTACCTCGAGGCAGCCGGGCTCCCCCGCGAGATCTTCCCCGAGCCGGTCGCCTCCACCGACCTCATCGGCACCCTCACGCCCGAGGCCGCCGCGGCGCTCGGCCTCCCCGCCGGGGTGGCGGTGGCCTGCGGCGGGGTCGACAATTCGTGCATGGCGCTCGGCGCGCGCAACACGGTGCAGGGGCGCGTCTACACCTCGCTCGGCTCCTCGTCCTGGATCGCCGTGTCGTCGCGCGAGCCGGTGCTCGACGCGGCACGGCGGCCCTACGTCTTCGCGCACGTGGTCCCGGGCCACTTCACCTCGGCGGTCAGCATCTTCGCCGGTGGCAGCGCCTTCCGCTGGGCGCGCGACGTGCTGCTCGGCCTCGGCGGCGAGACGCGCGACGGGCGCGACCCCTACGAGGTCATGAACGAGCTGGCCGCGCGCTCGCCTCTCGGCTCGAACCGCCTCCTGTTCAATCCCAGCTTGGCCGGCGGCACCTCTCAGGAGCCCAGCGTCGCCATCCGCGGCGGCTTCTTCGGGCTCGACCTCCGGCACGGGCGCGAGGACCTGGTGCGCGCGGTGATGGAGGGCGTGGCGCTGAACCTCGGCGCCGTCCTGGGGATCCTCCGCGGCTTCGTGGAACTCGACGGGGAGATGCTCCTCGTGGGCGGCGGCTCGCGCAGCTCGCTCTGGCGGCAGATCTTCGCCGACGTCTACGGCCTGCGGGTGGTGAAGACGCAGGTCGACCAGGACGCCGCCTCGCTGGGCGCGGCCGCGCTGGCCGCCGTCGGGCTGGGGCTGTGGCCAGACTTCAGCCGCGTCGACGCCATCCACCGTCCCGAGGCGGTACACGAGCCACGCCCTCGGGCGGTGGCGGCCTACGCCGGCCTGAGGGACGTGTTCGAGCGCGCCCGCCAGGCGTCCGCGGCCGTCGGCGAGGAGCTCCGCGCATGGCCCGGAGAGGCCCCGGAGAGCGCAGCGGGCGCTTGACGATGCGACCCGTGGCAGCGTAGGCTCCAGAGACATCATGACGTCATTCTCACCGTAGGAGAGAGAAGCCCATGCGGATCGGTCTGTTCTCGGCGACGTACCTCGATCTGAAGCTCGAGGAGGTGTGCAAGCTGGCGGCGGAGCACGGCTACCAGGCGGTGGAGCTGCCGGGCTTCTCGAACAACCCGCACCTCGACGTGGAGGAGGTCCTGAAGCCCGGGAACGCCGCCCGGCTCCTCCGGACGGTGAAGGATGCGGGGCTCATCGTCTCGGCCATCAGCAACCACACCGAGAGCCAGCTCGTGCTCGGGCCCTACGGCAAGGACACCGACGCCTTCTGCAAGGGCACCAAGGACGAGAAGATCCGCTTCGGCAGCGAGCGCATGGTGAAGACCGCCCAGGCCGCCAACGCCCTGGAGGTGCCGGTGGTGTGCGGCTTCGTCGGCTGCGAGAACTTCGGCCGCTTCTTCCCCTTCCCCTACTCGAAGGGCTGGGCCGATATGGAGCAGGAATTCGTCGAGCGCTGGGGCCGCATCCTCGACCGCTTCGAGGAGTACGGCGTCAAGTTCGCCCACGAGGCGCACCCCAACCAGCTCGTCTACGACATCGACACGGCGCTGCGCGCGGTGGAGCTCATGGGAGGCCGCAAGTCCTTCGGCTTCAACTTCGACCCCGCCAACCTCATCTACCTGGGGATCGACGTCGAGAACTTCATCGACCTCCTCAAGGATCGCATCTTCCACGTCCACGCCAAGGACGGCGAGCTGGTGTCACACAACGTGAAGCGGTCGGGGATGATCCCGCAGGGCGACTGGCAGCGGCTGGGGCGCGGCTTCCGCTTCCGCATCCCGGGGTGGGGCACCGTGCCCTGGAAGAAGGTCATCACCGAGCTCTCCATGATCGGCTACGACTACGTGATGAGCTACGAGCACGAGGACGTCACCATGAGCCGGCAGGACGGCCTGGAGAAGACCATCGCCTTCCTGAAGCCGCTCATGATCCGGAAGCCCTATGAGGGGCGCAACGACGTGCTGTTCAACTGATGGTCGGGGAGGGGTCGGGCCCGGAGATGGCCCGGGTTCCCCACTGGACCCCCAGCTTCGATGGAGAACGTGAGATGGCCAAGACGATGCGCGCCGCGGTGTTCGAGCGGCCCGAGAAGATCCAGGTCCGCGAGGTGCCGGTGCCCTCGATCGGCGACGACGAGGTGCTCATCGAGGTGAAGTACACCGGCATCTGCGGCACCGACTGGAGCATCTACACGGGCAAGTACTCGGCCGACAAGCTGCCGCTGGTGGCCGGGCACGAGTTCTCCGGCACGGTGGCCGAGCTGGGCAGGAACGCCCGCGGGCTCTCGGTGGGCGACCCGGTCACCGCCGACATCAACATGAGCTGCGGCCACTGCTTCTTCTGCAAGCAGGGGCAGAAGCTCATGTGCCCCGAGTTCCACCAGCTCGGCATCCACGTCGACGGCTCGTTCGCCGAGTACGTGAAGGCGCCGTGGGGCCAGGTCCACCGGCTGCCGAAGAGCCTCGGCATGCTGGAGGGCGCCTTCGTGGAGCCGGTCTCCTGCATCGTGCACGCCGCCAAGGCGATGGAGGCCGAGATCGGGAGCTCGGTGGCCATCCTGGGCGCGAAGCTCGGCGCCCTGCACGCGGCCCTGGCGCACCTGCGCGCCTGCGCGCCAGTCATCGTGGTGGGCCACAACAAGAAGCGCCTCGCCATCGCCAAGAGGATGGGTGCGGACTACGTCATCGACGCGAGCGAGGTGGCGGATCCGGTGAAGGCGGTGAAGGAGCTCACCGGCGGCCGCGGTGCCGACTACGTCATCGAGTCGGTGGGGACCGTGGCCACCTACGAGCAGGCCTTCGCCATGGTGCGCGACGGCGGCAGCGTCTCCGCCTTCGGCATCACCGGGCCCGAGGAGGCGATGAGCCTGAAGCCGTTCGACCTCGTCCTCCACGAGAAGACGGTGTCGAGCTCCTGCGCCGGCGTGGGCAACGACTGGCCCGACGCCATCACCCTGCTCGAGCACGGGCGGATCGACCCGCGCCCGATGTTCTCGCTGGTGGTGCCGCTGGAGGAGCTGGAGAGCGCGCTCCACGAGCTCCGGACGAACCCGGAGCTGTTCAAGGTCTTCGTGAGTCCCGACGCCACGCGGCGGGAAGTGCTGGCAGGTTAGCCCGGCTGCGCCGGGAGTGGCGCTGGGAGAGAGACGAACATGATGGATACGAAAGAGAACAGCGCCCTCCTGTCGAGCCTCAGGGTCGGCCCCCGCGAGGTCCACAACCGCATCGCCATCAACGCGATGGAGTGCTGTGACGCCGACACCTCCGGCAACCCCACCGACAAGACCTACCGACGCTACGCCAGCCTCTTCGAGGGCGACGCCGGCGTCATCGTGGTGGAGGCGCTGTCGGTCATCGACGAGAGCCGCGGACGCGAGCACCAGCTCACCGCGCTCCCGCAGAACCAGCCGGCCCTGGCGCGCCTCGTCTCCGAGATGCGGAAGGTGAACCCGAAGCCGGCCATGATTGGCAGCTCACCCACTCCGGCGAGCTCTCCAACCCCGCGTTCTCGAAGCGCGTCTGCGTGAAGCCGCTCCCCGGTTACGAGGGCGAGCTCATCTCCGAGGAGGAGGTCGACTACGTCCTCGACCAGTTCGTGCTGGCCGCCAAGATGGCGCACGACTGCGGCGCCGACGGCGTCGACTTCAAGCTCTGCCACGGTTACTTCGGCTCGCAGCTCGTCCGCCCCTACAACGACCGCAAGTGGAAGTACGGCGGCTCCTTCGCGAACCGCACCCGCTTCGCCTACGAGTTCTACGAGCGGATCGCCAGGGAGGTGAACGATCCGAACTTCATCGTCGGCTCGAAGATCTCGATGTGGGAGGGCATTCCCGGCGGGATGGGCACCGCCGGCCCCGACTCGGCGGTGATCGACCTCACCGAGGTGCTGGAGCTGGCAAAGGGGATCGAGGCGCGCGGCGCGAAGTTCGTCATCCAGTCGGCCGGTAACCCCTCCATCACGCTCGCCCTCACCCAGCCCGACCGGCACATCCCCGACTACGCCTATCTTCACTTCTGGTTCCAGAGGGAGCTGAAGAAGGCGCTCCGTCCCGAGACGGTGGTGATCGGCTCCGCGTACTCCATCTTCCGCGACGGGAAGAACAAGTTCCGCGGCGTCCGGCCCGAGCAGAGCTCGTTCGTCTACTGGGCCGACAAGAACATCAGGGACGGCGTCTGCGACATGGTGGCCATCGGCCGGCAGTCGCTCGCCGATCCGCTCCTCCCGCTCAAGATCGAGGCCGGCCGCGCGGACGAGATTGACTGGTGCACCTGCTGCGACAACTGCATCGAGTTCCTCATCCGGCAGGTGCCGGTGGGTTGCGCCACCCACGCCGAGGAGTACACGCGCGAGCTGCAGGCCATCCGCAAGCAGAAGGGGAAGCTGGGCGAGAAGCACACCTGAAGAGAGGGAGCCCGTTTCACCGGGAGGCCGTCACGTCCGGCCCCTCACACCGCAGCCCGACGCAGAAGGGGGAACCGCCGCTTGACCGCGAGTGTCGCGATGCTGAGGGGTGCCGAGCACCCTCCCGGGACTGCCCTTCAGATGAAGGGTATCCGGAAGAGCTTCTCCGGTGTGGAGGTCCTGCATGGCGTCGACTTCGCCGTCGACCGCGGCGAGGTGATGGGCCTCTGCGGCGAGAACGGGGCCGGCAAGTCCACCCTGATGAAGATCCTGGCCGGCATTCACCCCCAGGACGCGGGCGAGGTGGTGCTCGCGGACCGGGCGGTGCACCAGGGCGCCACGCCGATGGAGATGCAGGGCCTCGGCGTCTCGATGATCCACCAGGAGCTGAACCTCCTCGATGAGCTCACCGTCGCCCAGAACATCTTCCTGTGCCGCGAGCCGCGCACGCCGGCGAGGCTCATCGACTTCGCGCGGATGAACGACGAGGCCGCGGCGCTGCTCGCGCGGCTGGGCGAGAAGATCGACCCCCGGCGAAAGGTGCGGGAGCTCAAGATCGCGCAGAAGCAGATGGTGGAGATCGCCAAGGCCATCTCCTTCAACGTCGAGATCCTGGTGATGGACGAGCCGACCGCCGTCCTCACCGGGAAGGAGACGCGCATCCTCTTCGACCTCATCGGCCAGCTCGGTGGCCAGGGCATCGCCATCGTCTACATCTCCCACCGCCTGAAGGAGATCGGCGAGGTCTGCCACCGGGTGACGGTGCTGCGCGACGGCAACCTGGCGGCGGTGCGCGAGGTCGCCGAGGTGACCCCGCACGACCTCGCCACCCTGATGGTGGGGCGCGAGGTCTCGGAGAGCCGGGCCTCCGATTTCACGGGTGACCCGGAGGGCGTGGTCCTCGAGGTGCGGGGCGTCTCCGACACCCTGCTCAGGGACGTCAGCTTCGCCGTCCGCAAGGGTGAGATCCTCGGCTTCGCCGGTCTCGTCGGCGCCGGCCGGACGGAGCTCATGGAGGTGGTCTTCGGCCTCCGGAAGCCGCGCTCGGGGACCGTGCTGGTCGGCGGGAAGCCGGTCACCCTCCGCAGCGCCATGGATGCCATCGGGGCCGACCTCGGCTTCGTCACCGAGGACCGCAAGGACACCGGGCTCGTCCTCTGCCGCGACATCACCGAGAACGCCAACTACGTGGCCTGGCAGAAGACCCCTGGCTTCTTCAAGGGCGAGAAGACCACCGCCGCCAACACCCGGCGGATGGTCGAGCGGCTGGGCATCCGCTGCAGCAGCCCCGCCCAGCCGGTGGGCAGCCTCTCGGGCGGCAACCAGCAGAAGGTGGCGCTCGCGAAGTGGCTCCTCTCCGGGGCCAAGGTGCTCCTCCTCGACGAGCCCACGCGCGGCGTGGACGTGGGCGCGCGGCAGGAGATCTACGGCATCATTCGCGAGCTGGCGGCCGAGGGGGTGGCCGTCGTGGTGGTCTCCTCCGATCTGCCCGAGATCCTGAGCATCTGCGCGCGGGTGATGGTGATGCACGAGGGGCGCATCGCGGGCGAGCTCCCCGCCTCCGAGATGACCGAGGCGAACATCATGTACCGCGCGACCGACGTGCGGCCAGGAGGCGAGCATGGAAGCCGTTGAGCTCCGCGCCGAGGGGCGCGGGCTGGAGGTGCTGCGGGGCATCTGGCGCGACTACAGCATCCTGATCGTCTTCGCCGCCATCCTCGCCATCAGCGGCATGCTCGCGCCGCGCTTCCTCAGCCCGGACAACCTCCTCAACATCCTGCGCAACACCTCCATCGTCGGCGCCATCGCCCTGGGGATGACCTTCGTCATCATCGCCGGCGGCATCGACCTCTCGTCCGGACCGGTGCTCGCCACCTCCGGCGCGGTCCTCATCCTGCTGCAGCGCATCGTGACCGCCGAGGGCGCCCCGCTCATCCCGTTGCCGGTGGCCATCCTCGCCTGCCTGGCGGTGGGGGGCGCCTTCGGCCTCATGAACGGGCTCATCATCACCCGGGCCAAGCTGCCGCCGTTCATCGTCACCCTGGCGGTCGGCATCCTGGCGCGCTCCCTCACCATGTACTTCTGCCGGGGCGCGACGATCATGGGGAACAACATCCCCGAGTTCACCCGCATCGGGAACGGCTCGCTCCTCGGTATCCCCATCCCGTTCCTCATCGTGCTGGTGATGGCCATCGGCTTCCACGTCCTCCTCACCAAGACCCGCTTCGGCACCTACGTGTTCGCGGTGGGCGGTAACGAGAACGCCGCGCGCTACTCCGGGATGAAGGTCGACCGAATCCGCATCCTCACCTACGTGCTGGTGGGCGTGTGCACCAGCATCGCGGCCACCATGGAGATGTCGCGCATGGCGGCGGTGGCGGCCGCCAGCTCCGGGGCCCAGTACGAGTTCGAGGCCATCACCGCGGTGATCGTGGGCGGCACCTCGCTCGCCGGGGGTCGCGGCCGCATCATCGGTACAGTGGTGGGTTTCATCATCCTCGGCATTGTCAACAACATGATGATCATGCTCAACATCTCGCCCTACCTGTCGGGCGCGGTGAAGGGCGCGGTCATCCTCTTCGCCGTGCTCCTGCAGCGCCGGGAGCGGTAGATCGTCGAGCCGGGAGATGGCGCCGCGGGAGGTGGAAGCGGTGCCCAACGAAAAGAGAGGCCCCGATTGAACAACGGCGGTGAGAGCGCCGTCCGTCCTCTCGGAACCGGGTGGAGGAAGTAGACGCCGAAGTGGTGCAGGCATTCACGTCGCGGAGGAGGTCCCCAATGAAGAAGGCCCTGTTCGCCCTGTTCGCAGCCCTGGTGCTGGTGCCCCAGGTTCACGCCGCGGACAAGAAGTTCCGCATCGCCGTCTCCCTGCCGCCGGCCAACAACGCCTGGCAGGCGAAGATGCTCGACACCATCAACGCCGAGGTCGAGAAGGACAAGAAGAACTTCGAGATCACGGTGAAGAACGCGGTCGACGACGCCGACCAGCTCAACATGATGCAGACGTTCAAGTCGGGCGGCTACGACATGATCGCCATGCTCCCAGGCAACGGCACGCTCATGACCCCCATCGCCCAGGAGGTCTTCAAGTCGGGCACCAAGCTCATGATCATCGACCGCCCCATCGAGGGCGACCAGTTCACCGTCTTCTACGGCGGCGACAACATGCAGTGCGGCCGGAACGCCGCCAAGTACCTGGGTGACCGGCTGAAGGGCAAGGGCCAGATCGCCGTCCTGCGGAGCTACGTGGGCATCCCCATCGACCTGCAGCGGTACGGCGGCTTCATGGAGGTCCTGAAGAAGGACTACCCGAACATCAAGGTGCTGGTGGAAGGCGACGGCGAGTTCAACCAGCAGGCGGGCCTCAAGGCCATGAGCAACATCCTCCCCGCCTACCCCAAGATCGACGCCGTCTTCGCGCAGGACGACGAGACGGCGGTGGGCGCCCTCACCGCCATCCGCAACGCCAACCGCAAGGACGTCCAGTTCATCACCGGGATGGGCGGCTCCAAGTCGGCCTACCAGCTCATGGCGAAGAAGGACCCGCAGTACGGAGCCTCGATGTCCTACTGGCCCGGCATGGGCGGAAACGCCGTCGCCCTCGCCAAGAAGATCCTGATGGGTGAGAAGTTCGAGAAGGTGAACATCGAGCCCACCCTCGTCGTCACCTCGGAGAACGTCTCGAAGTACATGGACAAGGCGTACTGATTCTCGCCCTCCCCCCCAGGGCGAGAACCAGGGCGGCCTCCTTCCCCGCGGGTCACCGCGGTGAGGGGGGCCGTCGTTCTTTCGGGCCCTTGCGCTCCCTCCCGGCTTCTTGTAGTAGCACTACATCATGACAGGAGCGGTGAGAGGTCTGGGGATCGCGGTCGTCGGCTCCGGCCGGGCGGGGATGATCCACGCGCGGAACTTCGCGGCGGGGGTCGACGGGGCGCGGCTGGTGGCCATGGTCGACCCGGTGGACGCGGCGCGGGCGGCCGCGCTCTCCGAGCTGGGGATCGACAAGGGCTACCGCGACTACCGCGAGGCGCTCGACGACCGGGAGGTGGGCGCGGTGGTGGTGGTGACGCCCACCGTCTTCCACCGCGACATCGTGGTGGCGGCCGCCGCCGCCGGGAAGCACGTCCTCTGCGAGAAGCCGATGGCGATGGACGCGGAGGAGTGCCGCTCGATGATCGCCGCCTGCGAGAAGGCCGGCGTGAAGCTTCAGCTCGGCTTCATGCGCCGCTACAGCCGCGACTTCCGGGCGGCCAAGCAGGCCCTCGACGATGGCCGCATCGGCGACCTCGTGCTGGTGAAGTCGCTCACCCGGGGTCCCAGCGTGCCGCAGCCCTGGATGTACGACATCGCCAAGAGCAACGGTCCCCTCGCCGAGGTGAACAGCCACGACATCGACGCGCTGCGCTGGTTCGCCGGCGACGACTTCGCCGAGGTCTACGCCATCGCCGGGAACTACCGCTCGCCCGACGCTCGCGAGAAGTTCCCCGACTTCTACGACAACGTGGCCATGACCGTGCGCTTCGCCCGCGGCGCGCAGGGGATGATCGACGGCGCCCAGGGCGTGGGCTACGCTTACGACTCGCGGCTGGAGGTGGTGGGCACGAAGGGGGTCCTCTTCGTGGGGGCGCTCCAGGCGAACAGCGTGGTGGTGTGCGGCAGCTCCTCCGAGCTCACGAGCCCGGCGGTGAAGAGCTGGCGCGACCTCTTCCTCGACGCCTACCGCGAGGAGGACCGCGCCTTCGTCCGCGCCGTGCGCGAGGATTTTTCGCCGAGCCCCTCGGGTCGCGACGGCCTGGCGGCGGTCCGCGCCGTGAACGCAGGGAACCAGTCCATCGTCACGCGCGCGCCGGTGCGGCTCGCGCCGGAGGCCGCATGAAGGCCGTACAGCTCTTCGGGAAGGGCGACCTCAGGGTGGTGGAGGCGCCGGAGCCCCGCCCGGTCGCCGGCGAGGTCCTGGTGCGCACCCGGGCCGCCCTCATCTGCGGCACCGACGTCCGCATGCACGCGCACGGCAGCAAGGTGCTTCCCGTCACCCTTGGTCACGAGCTGGCTGGCGTGATCGAGGAGGTGGGTGAGGGGGTGAGTGGCTACCGGAGAGGGCAGCCGGTGGCGGTGGCGCCCAACTACGGCTGCGGCGTCTGTGACGTCTGCGTGGCCGGCATGACCCAGCACTGCGCGAAGCTGCAGGCCATCGGCATCCACGTCGACGGCGGCTTCGCCGAGCTGGTGCGGGTGCCCGCGGCGGCGGTGGCGCAGGGTAACGTCTGCCCCATCCCCGAGGGCCTGCCGTTCGAACAGGCGGCGCTCGCCGAGCCCTTCTCCTGCGTCTACAACTCCTTCGAGCGCGCCCGCCTGCAGCCCGGCGACCGGGTGGTGGTCATCGGCGCCGGCCCCATCGGACTCATGCACGCCAAGCTCTACCGCCTGGCCGGGGCCGGGCTGGTGATGATGCACGACCTCAACGAGGGGCGCCTCGCCGCCTGCGCGAAGGAGGAGCCGTCCTTCGTCACCATCGGCCCCGACGCCCCGAAGGAGCGGGTGCTGGAGCTCACGGGGGGCAAGGGCGCCGACGTGGTGGTCACCGCCGCCTCCAGCGCGGCGGTGCAGCAGCTCGGCTTCGCGCTGGCCGGCCTCGACGCCCGGGTCATCTTCTTCGGCGGCCTCCCGGCCGGGAAGGAGGTGGTGCCGCTCGACACCAACGTCATCCACTACAAGCAGATCACCGTCACCGGCACCACCCGACAGAGCCTCGCGCAGTACCGCCGCTGCCTCGGCCTCATCGCCGGGGGCAAGCTCGGGCTGGAAGGCGTGCTCACCGGCCGCTATCCGCTCGACGCGGCCCTGGAGGCCTTCGGCGCCGCGGCGAAGGGTGAGGGGCTCAAGTCCGGCTTCGTCATCGCCTGAACCGGCGGGAGCGCCATGGACCACGTCTTCGGCATCGACATCGGCACGCAGGGCACCCGCGCCACGCTCCGCTCCCGCACCGGGGCGCTGGTGGCCGACGCCGACGAGCGCTCGGAGCTCCTGCACCCGGTCCCCGGCGCCATCGAGGAGGATCCGGAGCGGCAGTTCGGCTCGGTCTGCCGCACCGTGCGCGCCTGCCTGGAGCGGTCGGCCGTCTCGCCTGGGAGCGTGGCCGCCCTGGCCATCGACGGGCAGATGGCGGGCATTCTCGCCGTGGGCGCCGACGGGCGCGCCGTCACCCCTTACGACTCGTGGCTCGACACCCGCTGCGCACCCTTCATCGGTGAGATGGAGCGGCGGGTGGGCGACCTCGTGCTCGCCCGCACCGGCAACGTGCCGAGCTTCAACCACGGGCCGAAGATCCTCTGGTGGAAGGCGACGCGGCCGGAGGTCTACGCGAGGATCGCCGCCTTCGTGCAGCCCGGTGGATACGCCGCCATGCGCCTGTGCGGCCTCGACGGTGCGCACGCCTTCGTCGACGACACCTACCTCCACTTCTCGGGCTTCGCCCGGAACGAGGAGCGGCGCTGGGATCCCGAGCTGTGCGCCGCCTTCGGCGTCGCCGAGGAGAAGCTGCCCCGCATCGCCCGGCCCGCCGAGATCGTCGGGTGGGTGAGCGCCGAGGCGGCCGCTGCCTCCGGCCTCCGGGAGGGGACGCCCGTCGCCGCCGGACTGGGCGACACCGCCGCCTCCTTTCTCTCCTGCGGCGCGGTCGAGGCGGGCCTCTGCGTCGACGTGGCGGGGACCGCCTCCGTCTTCGCCGCCACCACACCGGCCTTCGCCGCCGACCTCCGCTCGCGCGTGGTGGGCTGCGGCCGCTCGGCCGTGCCCGGCCTGTGGCACCCGTACGCCTATGTGAACGGGGGCGGGCTCAACCTCGACTGGTTCGTGGACGAGCTCGCCGCGGGCGCGGGCGGGGCGGCGGGAAAGCGCGCTGGCAAGCTGGGAGAGCGCCTGGCCGACCTGAACGGCGCCCTCGAGGGTCTCTCCCCCTCGCTCGACGACCCCTACTTCGTGCCGCACATGGAGGGGAGGGTGATGCCGAGCGCTCCGCACATGCGCGGCGCCTGGCTGGGGCTCACCCGCGGCCACGGCCTCGCCGCCATGTACCGCAGCCTCCTCGAGGGTGTGGCCCTGGAGTACGCGCTCTACCGCGACGCGGTGCTGGCGCAGCATGCCGGCTTCGCCCTCACCGAGCTCAGGGCCACCGGTGGAGGCGCCCGCCACGCACAGTGGAACCAGCTCAAGGCCGACGTGCTGGAGCTCCCGCTGGTGCCGGTGCAGGACGGCGGCGGCGCGCCGCTCGGGGCGGCGCTGGTGGCGGCCGCGGCCGTGGGCGTGGTGGACGACCTCGCCTCCGCGGCCCGCGCCTGGGTGTCGCTCGGCGAGCCGGTCGCACCCTCGGGCCGGCACGGCGACCTTTACCGGGAGCGCGCCCGCACCTACGAGCGAATCTTGAAGCTCGTCACCGCCGTGCCTGGCCTGGGCGGTCTTTCCGCCACCGGAGGAGCCCCGTGACCGTCGACGACCTGAAGCCCGCGCAGAAGCCCACCTTCTACTTCGTGGGCGTCACCACCACCAAGTCCTCCATCATGCGCGTCTTCCCGGCCTGGTCGACGCACCTCGGGCTGGGCGACGTCGACATCCAGGGCATCGACTGCAAGTGGCACGACGACCCGGAGGTCTACCGCCGGGTGGTGGCTTTTCTCAAAGACGACCCGCTCTCGCTGGGCGCGCTCGTCACCACCCACAAGATGGACCTCCTGGAGGCGGCGCGGGGCCAGTTCGACTACCTCGACCCCTACGCCGAGCTGCTGGCCGAGATTTCCAGCATCTCGAAGCAGGGTGGCCAGCTCCGCGGCCACGCCAAGGACCCCATCACCAGCGGGCTCTCGCTCGAGGCCCTCCTGCCGGCCGGCCACTGGCGCCGCACCGGCGGCGAGCTGTGCATCCTCGGAGCGGGCGGCTCGTCGCTGGCGCTCACCTGCTACCTCATGAGGCAGAAGCCGCCGGAGGAGTGGCCCGCGCGCACGGTGGTGACGAACCGGAGCCCCAAGCGGCTCGAGCACATGCGCGAGGTGCACGCCCGCATCAACCCTGGCCTGAGGGTGGAGTACGTCCTCGCCGAGCAGCCCGAGAAGAACGACGCGGTGGTGAGCGCGCTGCCGAGAGGTTCGCTGGTGGTGAACGCCACCGGGCTCGGCAAGGACGCCGAGGGCTCGCCCCTCACCACTGCCGTCCGCTTCCCCGAGGACGGTCTCGTCTGGGAGTACAACTACCGCGGCAAGCTCGTCTTCCTCGACCAGGCGCGCGCGCAGGAGAAGAGCCGCCGGCTCACCATCGAGGACGGCTGGGTCTACTTCATCCACGGCTGGACCCGCGTCATCGCCGAGGTCTTCCACGTGGACATCCCCACCTCCGGCTCGAGCTTCGACGAGATCAGCCGCATCGCCGCCAGCGTGCGCTGAATGCGCGCTGGCGCACCCGGACCGGCTCTCTCCACCGGAGCTGCCACCGCGGAGGCGACCCGATCGAGGCTGCGGTGAACGGCCGCCCGAACGCCCGCACCATTGACAGAGGGTCGCGATCGGTAGCCATACTACAAGCTCTCGTCCAGTGTCCTCCCGCACGGAGCGCTCGACCGGAACTCTCTTCGCGTCGCAGTCCACGTCGCAAGAAGGAGGAACGGTATGAAGAAGTTGGCGATGTTGCTCACGCTGTCCGCGGTAGCCCTCTGCTGGAGCGGTCTGGCGGAGGCGGCGGAGAAGACGACCCTGGTCGTCTCCATCCGCGGCCTCGATAACCCCTATCACGCGAACTACAAGGTCGGCGCCGAGGCGCTCGGAGAGGCCCTGGGCCTGCCCGTCGACACCCTGTCCACCGAGGCCAACAGCCAGAAGGGGATCTCGGACATCAAGGCCGAGGTGGCCAAGACCGGCGGCAACATGGTCCTCAACCTCGACCCGAACCAGGCCCCGGATGTCGTCCCCATCGCCAAGATCCTGGAGAGCGCCAAGGTCTACTGGGTCAACTGGTGGAACAAGCCCGACGACGTGAAGGTGACCGACTACAAGTACTTCGTCGCCCACATCACCTTCGACAGCCTCGGCACGGGCTACTTCAACGCCAAGGAGCTGTTCAAGACCTTCAAGACGCCCAACAAGGGCAAGATCATCGCCCTCCAGGGGCAGCTCGCCAACACCCCGGCCATCTATCGCTTCAAGGGGCTCCAGAAGGCGCTCGCCGAGAACAAGGACGTCGAGCTCGTCCAGTGGGAGGGCGGGGACTGGGATCGGACCAAGGGGTACAACCTCACCAAGGCCATGCTGGTGGCTCATCCCGACGTCGACGGCGTGTGGGCCGCCAACGACGAGATGGCCATGGGCGCCATCCAGGCGCTCAAGGAGGCCGGGAAGGCGGGGGAGATCAAGGTGAGCGGCTGCGACGGCATCCCGGAGATTTACGACGCGATCCGCGACGGGCTCGCCTCGTCCACCGTGATGCAGGATGCGAAGTACCAGGCCGAGCTGGGTCTCTCCATGGCCCTCGCCGCGAAGCAGGGCAAGCTCGACGTGAAGTCCCTGCCGCCCGAGAAGCGCGACTTCATGATCCCGGGCGTCGAGGTGACCAAGGCCAACGTGGACGAGGTCGTCGAGAAGTTCGTGAAGAACACGCCGAAGTACGACCTCACCGACTTCTGGGCGCGGATGGTCAAGAACTAGCGCGGCTGGAGGGGGAGGCGGCTCCGCCTCCCTCTCCGCCTTCACGCGGACCGGGCAGGGCGCCCCGGCGGCGCCGCCCAGCCGCAGACCGGGAGGGTGGGGTTCCGCATGACGAGCACGGATGCCAGACCCTCCGCAGCGCCGGCGGCCACTCGCCCTGCCGAGCCCGCCGCCCGGCGGTTCGTCCGCTCGATCAGGCGAAGCGGGATCACCGGCCAGCTCGCCGCGCTCGCCATCGTCTTCGCGGTCTTCGCGGTGGGGACCGGGGGCCGGTTCCTCTCCATCCCCAACCTCCAGGTGATGCTGAACGTCTTCGGCATCCCGGCCATCATCGCCATCGGCCTCCACCAGGCCATCGTGCTCGGGGCCATCGACCTCTCCGTCGAAGGCGTCGCGGCCGTCTGCATCGTGCTGGTGGGCCTGGGGGTGAGGAACAAGTACAACGCCGGCGACATCGGGCTGTGGATCATCCCGCTCGTGCTGGTGACCGGGGCGCTGGCCGGCTTCATCAACGGGCTCGCCATCACCCGGCTCCGCATCCCCTCCTTCATCAGCACGCTCGGCATGAGCTGGACCCTCTACGGACTCGCCGTCTACGTGAACAAGGCGACCACCGTCCCGCTCCTCGACGACCGCATCCAGAGCTTCGTCAACGGGCGGCTGGCCGGCATACCGAACATCGCCCTCCTCGCCCTGGCGCTCACCGCCGTCATCCAGCTGGTCGAGGACCGCACGCGGTTCGGCCGCTACCTCTACGCCATCGGGGGCGACGAGCTCCTCGCCAAGCAGGCCGGCGTGCGGGTCAATCGACTGAAGGTCCAGGTCTTCACGCTGGCGGGCGCCATCTACGGCCTGAGCGGGCTCTTCCTCTCCACCAGGCTGGGGAGCGCGCACCCCCGCAGCGGCAGCGACACGCTCTTCCCGGCCGTGACCGCCGTGGCGGTGGGCGGGGTGGCGCTGACCGGCGGCGTGGGGGGAGCCAAGAACGCCATGCTCGGTGCGCTCATCGTCACCGCCCTCAACAACGGGCTCATCCTCATGCAGGTGAACCCCTTCATCCAGCAGGCGGTGAACGGATTGGTCCTCATCGTGGCGGTCGCGACGACCATGGACCGGAGCAAGCTGGGGTTCATCAAGTGAGGCGAGCGAGCCCATGAGCGAAGCGGCGACCCGACCCGCGCCCACCCCCGTGCTCTCCCTGCGCGGCATTCGCAAGGAGTACCCCGGCGTCGTCGCCCTCGACGGCATCGACCTCGACGTCCTGCCCGGCGAGATCCTGGGGCTGGTGGGGGAGAACGGCGCGGGCAAGTCGACCTTGGTGAAGGTGATGGTCGGTCTCGTCCAGCCCGACGCCGGGGCCATCACCCTGCGCGGCGCGGCAGCCTCGCTCGCCGACCCGACCGTCGCCGCCGAGCAGGGGATCGGGATGGTCTTCCAGGAGGGTTGCCTCATCCCGAACATGACCATCCTCGAGAACCTCTTCCTCTGCCACGAGCTCCAGTTCCGGCGGCGGGGCTTCCTGTCGAAGCGGGCGATGGAGGGTGCCGCGCGCAGGGTGCTCGAGGAGGTGCGGCTCGAGGTGGATCTCGACCTCAGGGTGGAGGAGGCGAGCCCCGCCGTGCGCCAGACGGTCGAGATCGCCCGCCTGCTCTGGCTCTCCACCCTCTACGGCAAGGAGAATCCCGTCCTCATCCTGGACGAGCCCACCACGGTGCTGAACGACGAGGAGCGCGAGACGCTCTTCTCCATTCTCCGGGCCATCAAGGCGCGCGCCTCGGTCATCTTCATCTCGCACCGGCTGCAGGAGATCGTGGAGCACTCCGACCGCATCGTGGTGCTGAAGGACGGGAAGAGCGTGGCGGAGCTCCAGGGCGCGGAGGCGCGGCCGGCGCAGATCGAGGAGCTGATGGTGGGCCACACCTTCGCGGCCGACCGCTACCGCGAGCACGAGCAGGTGCCGCCCTCGCCCGGAGTCCTCCTGGAGGTCCGCGGGCTGGGAAAGAAGAAACGCTTCGAACCGATGAGCTTCTCCGTCCGCAAGGGCGAGATCGTGAGCCTGGTGGGCCTGGTGGGGTCGGGCAAGGAAGAGCTGGTGCGGTGCCTCACCGGGCTCGAGCGCGCCGACACGGGCACGGTCCTCCTCGAGAGCACGCCCCTGCCGAACGGATCCCCCAGCGAGGCGGTGCGCGTGGGAATCGGGCACGTCCCCATCGACCGGCGGAGCGAGGGGCTCGCCCTCGGCATGTCGGTGGCCGAGAACATCAACGTCCTGGTGCTGGAGCGGCTCAGGCGCGCGGGACTCATCGCGCCGAGCCTGGAGGAGCGAAACGCCGCCCAGTGGATCGAGACCTGTCGCGTGAAGACGCCCTCCGGCAAGTCGGCCTGCGGCACGCTCAGCGGTGGCAACCAGCAGAAGGTGGTCATCGCCAAGTGGCTGAGCCGGAACGTGAAGTTGCTCGTTCTCGACCACCCGACCCGCGGGGTCGACGTCGGCGCCAAGGACGAGATCTACCGGATCATCCGGGAGCTCGCCCGCGACGGCGTGGGCATGATCGTCATGTGTGACACCCTCGAGGAAGACATAGGGCTGAGCCACCGCATGATCGTCATGAAGGACGGCCGGGCTGTGGGCGAGATCTCCTGCGCGCCCGTGAAGCCGAGCTCCCGCGAGGTCATCCAGCACATCGTGTGAAGTAGCGAACGAGAGAGGTCGCCGTGGCGCCCAGGTCCGAAGGCATCGTGGACGGGATGGAGGTCGAGGTGGCCCGCAGGCGGAAGCTGCGGCTCCCTCCTCGCTACTACCCCATGGCGCTGCTCGCCCTGGTGGCCGTCCTGTTCGCCGTGGGTAACTCGAACTTCGTCTCGGCCTACAACATCAGCACCATCCTGACGTACGCGGCGCCGCTCCTCCTCGTCGCCCTGGGCCAGATGTGCGCCATCCTGGTGGGCGGCATCGACCTCTCCGTCGGCGGGGTCATCTCATTCGTCTCCTGCCTCTTCGTGGTCCTCATCCCGCGCCTGGGGGTGCTCGCCTATCCGGCCTGCCTGGTGGCAGGCGCCGCGATCGGGTGGGTGAACGGCCTCTTGCTCACCCGGGTGCGCATCCCGTCCTTCATCGCGACGCTGGGGATGGGGGGCATCCTGGCGAGCTTCGCCATGCTGCTCGCGCCGGTGCCGGTCAACGTGCCCTCCGCGTCCTACCACCTCCTCACCGTGGCGACCGGCACGTTCCTGGGCATCGACAACTCGCTCTACGTGGGAGCCGCCATCTTCGCGCTCTTCTACGTCGCGCTGCGCTTCACGCCGGCCGGGCGCAGGCTGTTCTACGTCGGCAGCAACATCACCATGGCCTGGACGTCCGGTCTCGACGTGGCGCGCACCCGCAACCTGGCCTTCACGCTGTCCGGCCTGGGAGCGGCCATGGCGGCCGTGATGCTCTCGGCATCGCAGTACGGGAGCAATCCATACCTCGGTACGCCCTTTGTCCTGACCTCGATCGCCTCGGTGGTGGTGGGCGGCACGGCGCTCACCGGCGGGACGGGCGGGCCGTTCCAGACGCTCTTCGGCGCCCTGATGATGAGCATGCTGCAGAACGGAATGAACGTGATCGGTATCGACCAGTACTTTCAGCAGAGCATCCTGGGGATCATGATCATCGTCTGCGTGGTGCTCACCTTCGACCGGACCAAGACGGGCGTCATCAAGTGAAGAGCCGCCCGGGAGTGCGCGGCCCCTCGGGCGCTCATCGTCTGGCCTTTGATCGGCCCTGATGGGGCGCCCGAACATGGGAACGTTCACACCCGAAAGACTCCGTTGACGATCGAAGCTCCCCCTGGGCAGGATCCGTAGCTCCATTACTCGGGCGACCCCCACGGGGAGCTTCCAGCCGCGTCGGCGTGGTCGAACGCACGGCGTTTTGGTAGTTTCACTACATCGGGCATCGGGTCGAGCGAAGGCGTACCGCAAAACAGGACTCGTGAGGACCACGATCGCGAAACCGGAGCAGCACCCGCCAGCGAAGGCTTCGACTCAGGCTCGTTTCAGCCCGAAGGCGGAAGGATCATCGAATTGAAGGGTCTCGTCAGCCGCATCCAGCGCTTCTCCACCCACGACGGGCCGGGCATCCGGACCACCGTCTTCCTGAAGGGCTGCAACCTCCGCTGCGCCTGGTGCCACAACTCGGAGCTCATGCCGCGCGCCAACGAGCTGCGCTTCAGCGAGGAGAACTGCGCCGACTGCCGCGCCTGCGTGGCGACCTGCCCGACCCGCGCCTGGTACGTGGACGAGGCGGGGGTGAGGCGCTTCGAACCAGCCCGCTGCGACGTGTGCGGCCTCTGCGCCGAGAGCTGCTCCTACGACGCCACCGGCCTCGTGGCCCAGCTCACCGGCCACGAGGAGGTGCTGGAGACGGTGGTGCGCGACCGCGCCTACTACCAGAGCTCGGGGGGTGGCCTCACCCTCTCGGGCGGCGAGCCGCTCCTGCAGGCCGACTTCGCCCTGGCGCTCCTCGGCGGCGCACGGAAGGAGGGCATCCACACCGCCCTCGACACCGCCGCCGCGGTGCCGTGGAGCACGCTCGCGAGGGTGCTCGCGGTGACCGACCTCGTCCTCCTCGACCTCAAGGCGATGGACAGCGAGGTGCACGAGCGCTTCACCGGGGTGCCGAACGACCTCATCCTGCAGAACGCGCGCAGGCTGGCCGCCGAGCCGGTCGACGTGCTGGTGCGCATCCCGGTGGTGCCGGGGGTGAACGCCGACGAGGAGAACATGCGGCGGAGCGCCGAGTTCCTGGCCCAGGGCTTTCCCCGCCTGCGCGGGGTGGAGCTCCTGCCGTACCACGACCTCGGCATCGAGAAGATGCACGTCCTGCAGCGCCCCTCGGACGCCCAGGAGCGCTTTGCCACCCCGGAGCCGGCCGTCCTCGAGCGGCTCTCGAATATCTTCACCGCCCGGGGCGTCCGGGTCTTGACGCAGTGAAGGAGGCCGAGATGTTGAAGCCCTGGATCGCCAAGTCCGTCGACCGCTGGTTCGACAAGGATTACCGGGCCACCTTCCACGAGCGCATCGAGTGCCTCGTCGCGAGCGAAAAGCTCTACGAGGGTCTGCCCTACGCCGTGCGGTACGGGAAGACGCTCGCCTACACCCTGGAGCGCGTCTCGGTCTTCGTCCAGGCGGGCGAGACGCTCATCGGCTCGGTGAAAGAGATCATCCCCTCGCCCGAGCAGAAGGCGGCCGCGGACCGGATGGCGGCTTCCTGGTGGAAGGGGGGCCTGGAGGAGATCCAGAGGGGGGTCCTCTGGTTCTACTCGTACGGGTGGCTCAAGAACCGGCCGCCCTGGTTCTACTCGTTCGGCCATCTGGCGCTCGACTGGGAGCGCCTCATCGGCGAGGGGCTGGGCGCCTTCGAGCAGCGCGCCCGCGACCGCTCCGCCCGCCCCGAGTTCGAGGGCGACCCCGCGAAGCGCACCTTCCTGCAGGGCGCGGTGCTCTGCTACGAGGCGCTCTCGGCCTACATCGCGCGCCACGCCGCCGAGGCGCGGCGCGAGGCCGAGGCGTGCGTGGAGCCGGCGCGCGCCGCCGAGCTGCGCGCCATCGCCGACTCGTGCGCGCACCTCGCGCGCGGTCCGGCGCGGTCGTTCCGCGAGGCGCTCCAGCTCGTCTGGCTGGTGGCCCTGCCGCTGCAGAAGGTGTGCGGCTGCGGCGTCTTCAACTTCAGCCGGATGGACCAGTACCTCCTGCCGCTCTACCGGAAGGATCTGGCGGCGGGAACCCTCACGGAGGCGGAGGCGCTCTCCCTCCTCCACGAGTTCTACAACAAGAACAACGAGATCATGGCTCCCACGGACCACATGTCCCAGGAGCTGGAGGCGACGCAGTACACGCTGGAGGTCGCCTACGACGACCCGAACTACATCATCCTGGGTGGCCTCCTTCCAGGTGGAAAGCCCGGCGTCAACGATCTCACCGGCCTGTTCGTGCAGGCCGCGCACGACCTCCGGCTGCGAAACCCCTTCATCGTGTTCCGCCGCTACCACGGCCTCGACCCTGCGTTCTGGGGGAAGGTGGTGGAAGCGATGCGGGACAACGCCACCCTCATCGTCTACAACGACGAGACGATGATCCCCTCCTTGCGCTCCTACGGGATCGCCGAGGAGGACGCCGTCGGCTATGGGCTCTACGGTTGCAACGACCCCAACCTCCCGGCGAAGGAGGGTGGCCTCCGGCAGCTCTGGTTCAACCTGGCGAAGCCCTTCGAGCTGGCGCTGAACCAGGGCGACTACCCGATGGCACCGCGCGGTGACGCACCGGAGCGGGAGAGCCAGTTCTCGCTCGAGGACCGGATGATCGGCCTCATGAACGGTCCGTACTACGGGGCCCGGACGCGGCCGCTCGAGGAGGTGGAGAGCATCGACGAGCTCCTCGAGGTCTACCGGGAGCAGGTGCGCTTCCTCCTCCGCGACTACCGCGCCGCGCTCGAGCGCGACCTGGCGGTGGAGCACGCCGCCAACGCCGGCCGGCTCCGCATCGAGGATTGCTTCCTGCAGGGCACCATCGAGAGCGCCACCAGCTGGAACGACGGCGGCACGAAGTACCACAAGATCACGCTGCAGGGCTCAGGGCTCGCCACCACCGTCGACGCCTTCGCCGCGGTGGAGCAGCTCGTCTTCCGCGACCGGGCGATGACGCTGCCCGAGCTGAACGCCATCTTGAAGCGGGACTGGCTCGGGCACCAGGATCTGCGCGCCCGGATGCTTCGGAAGATGCCCAAGTACGGCAACGACGTGGAGTGGGTCGATGTGCTGGGGCGCCGGGTGGCCGACGTCTTCTGCGACGAGGTGGCCGCCTGCAACGAGCCCGGGTACCTCTACCAGTTCCTGCCCTGCATCTCGACCGACCGCGACTTCACCACCATGGGAAAGTGGGTGGGCGCCACGCCCGACGGGCGGGCCGCTGGCCAGCAGATCAGCGAGAACGCCTCTCCCACCGAGGGGATGGACGTGGCCGGCCTCACCGCCTTGCTGAGCTCGGTGGCGCGGCTCCCCATGCACCGCTTCAACGGGGGCCCGCTCAACATGAAGCTGCACCCCTCGGCGGTGTCGGGCCAGAACGGCCTCCGGCTCATGTCGGCTGCCCTCGACACCTATTTCGAGACGGGCGGCATGAACGTGATGGTGAACGTGGTGACGCGCGAGCAGCTCCTCGACGCGCAGGCGCACCCGGAAAAGTACCGGAGCCTCTGCGTCCGCGTCACGGGGTACAGTGCCTACTTCACGCAGATGGGGAAGAAGGCGCAGGACGAGCTCATCCGCAGGACGGAGAAGCTGTCGCGCTGAAGGGCTCCGGCGAGCGGTCGCAGCTCGTGGGCGCCGGAGGAGGAGTGCTTTGCAAGAGTAGCAAGCCGTTCGAGTGAAGAGGAGTCGCACCCGCCGCAAGGCCGCACGCGCCCACCACCCGGTGGGCGCGCAAATCTCAGGGAGGTCACCCGATGACGAGGTTCAAGCTCGCCGCACGCATCCTGTCCGTCGCCGCAGCCGTGGGGCTCGCGTTCACGGCCACCGCCGCCGACGAGGTCGACACGTCGAAGAAGCTCACGGTCGGCTTCGTGCAGATGGACAACAACCAGCCGTGGCGCACCGCCGAGACCGACTCGTTCAAGAACGAGGCGAAGAACAACAACATCGACCTCAAGTACGTGGACGCGCAGGACAGCCAGGCCAACCAGATCAAGGCCATCCGCTCCTTCATCGCCCAGGGCGTCGACGGCATCATCTTCCCTCCCAAGGTCGAGACGGGCTGGGAGCCGGTGCTGAAGGAGGCCAAGGCAGCCAAGATCCCGGTGATCCTGGTCGACCGCGGCATCTCCACCACCGATGACTCACTCTACGTGACCCTGCTCGCCTCCGACTTCGTCTTCGAGGGTGAGGAGGCCGCCAAGTGGCTCGCCAAGAAGATGGACGGCAAGGCCAACATCGTCGAGCTGCAGGGCACCACCGGCGCCGCGCCGGCCATCGACCGCAAGAAGGGCTTCGAGAAGGTGATCAAGGACCACCCGGGGATGAAGATCATCAAGTCCCAGGACGGCAACTTCACCCCCGAGGGCGGCAAGCAGCTCATGGAGGCGTTCCTCAAGGCCGAGGGTAAGAACATCAACGCCGTGTACGCCCACAACGACGGCATGGCCCTCGGCGCCATCCAGGCCATCGAGGAGGCCGGGCTCAAGCCTGGCAAGGACATCATCATCGTCTCCATCGACGGCATCAAGGAGGCCTTCCAGGCCATGGAGAACGGCAAGCTGAACTGCACCGTCGAGTGCACCCCGCTCCTCGGCGGGCCGGCCTACAAGGCGCTCCGGCGCCACCTCGCGGGCGAGAAGCTCCCGAAGTGGATCAAGTCGGAGGACCAGACCTTCCCGATGGAAGTGGCCAAGGAAGTGATGCCGAGCCGCAAGTACTAGCCGCAAAGTGAAGAGCTCATGCCGGCCGAACGCATCCTCGAGATAAGACAGCTCAGCAAGGTGTTCCCCGGCGTGAGGGCGCTCACCGGCGTGGACTTCTCCCTGCGCAAGGGGGAGGTCCACGCCCTCATGGGCGAGAACGGGGCAGGGAAGAGCACGCTCATCAAGGTGCTCACCGGAGTCTACCGGCGCGACGGGGGCGAGATCCTCTTCGAGGGGCGCCCCTTCGAGGCCGGCTCGCCGCACGAGGCGCAGGAGAAGGGCATCGCCACCGTGTACCAGGAGGTGAACCTGGTGCCGAACCTCTCGGTGGCCGAGAACCTCTTCTTGGGCCGCCAGCCGCTGCGCGGCGGGCTCATCAGGTGGCCGGAGATGAAGCAGCGCTCCGAGGCCCTCCTCGCGCGGCTCAACCTGGCGCTGGACGTCTCACGGCTCCTCGGCGACTACTCCATCGCCGTCCAGCAGATGGTGGCCATCGGGCGCGCCCTGGAGTTCGACTCCAAGGTGCTCATCCTCGACGAGCCCACCTCCAGCCTGGACGCCGACGAGGCCGAGCAGCTCTTCAAGGTGATGCGGAAGCTCAGGGACGAGGGGCACGCCATCATCTTCGTCACCCACTTCCTCGACCAGGTCTACGCGGTGAGCGATCGCATCACCGTGCTCCGCAACGGCGAGCTGGTGGGCGAGTACGCGACGTCGGAGCTCCCCAAGGTGGAGCTCGTCTCGAAGCTGCTCGGCAAGGCGCTCGACGATCTGCAGGGGGTGGAGCAGGAGAAGGAGGGCGTCGTGGCGCGCCGGGATGGAGCGCCCACCCTGCGGGCTCGCGGCCTCGGCAAGGCCAACTATCTCAATGATTTCGACCTCGACATCCACCCGGGCGAGGTGCTCGGGTTGGCGGGCCTGCTCGGCTCGGGGCGCACGGAGCTCGCCAGCCTCGTCTTCGGGGTGGAGCGCGCCGACCACGGCGAGGTGGAGGTGGCCGGCGAGCAGGTGGAGATCTCCAGCCCGCTCCGCGCGCTGCAGCTCGGCATCGGGCTCTGCCCGGAGGACCGCAAAGGGGAGGGGATCATCGAGGACCTCTCCATCCGCGACAACATCATCCTGGCACTTCAGGTGAAGCAGGGGTGGCGAGGAAACCTCTCGGCGAAGCAGCAGCAAGAGCTCGCCGAGCGGTACATCAAGCTCCTCGGCATCAAGACGCCCTCGACCGACCAGGCCATCAAGAACCTCTCCGGCGGCAACCAGCAGAAGGCCATCGTGGCGCGCTGGCTGGCGGCCGAGCCGCGCCTCCTCATCCTCGACGAGCCCACCCGCGGCATCGACGTGGGCGCCAAGGCCGAGATCCAGCGCCTCATCGTGGAGCTCAGCAAGCAGGGCATGGCCGTGCTCTTCATCTCCTCCGAGCTCGACGAGGTGGTGCGCTGCGCCACGCGGGTCGCCGTCTTGCGCGACAAGAGCAAGGTGGGTGAGCTCGCCGCCGGTCAGATCGACGAGCAGACCATCATGCACACCATCGCCGGGTCCGACGCCCCCGGAGCCCTCTCGTGAAGAGCCCTCTCGGCCGCGCCGCCTCGTCCCCGCTCTTCTGGCCCCTCGTCACGCTGGCGGCCATCTTCCTCTTCAACTTCTTCTTCACGCCCGGCTTCTTCAACGTGCGGCTGCAGGACGGCCACCTCTACGGCAGCATCGTCGACGTGGTGAAGCACGCCGTTCCGGTGATGGTCATCGCCATCGGCATGACGCTGGTCATCGCCACCGGCGGCATCGACATCTCGGTGGGCGCGGTGGTGGCGGTGGCCGGGGCCCTGGTGGGCGTCCTCATCACCAAGGCCCACGCGCCGCTCGCCGTGTTGCTGGTGGTGCCGCTCCTGGCGGCGCTCCTGTGCGGGGCCTTCAACGGCCTCCTGATCACCAGCTTCGGGATCCAGCCCATCATCGCCACCCTCATCCTCATGGTGACCGGCCGCGGCCTGGGCCAGCTCATCATCGGCGGCCGGGTGCTCTGGTTTCGCCACCCCGGCTTCGAGTACCTGGGCTCGGGCTACCTCTTCGGCCTCCCCTCGCGCATCTTCGTGGCGCTGGCGCTGCTCCTCCTCCTCGGCTGGGTGCTGCGGGCGACGCCGCTCCGCCTCTACCTCCAGGCCATCGGGGGCGGCGCCAAGGCGAGCCGCTATGCCGGGGTGAGCGTGCGGCTGGTGAAGTTCGTCGCCTACACGCTCTCCGGGCTGTGCGCGGGACTCGCCGGCCTCATCCTCACCGCCAACATCCACGGCTCCGACGCGGCCACGGTGGGGATGTACATCGAGCTCGACGCCATCCTGGCGGTGGTCATCGGCGGCACCAGCATGAACGGCGGCAAGTTCTACCTCCTCGGCTCGGTGGTGGGCGCGCTCATCATCCAGAGCCTCACCACCACCATCTTCACCAAGGGCGTGCCGGTGCAGTTCACCCTGGTGGTGAAGGCCACGGTGGTGGTGATCGTGATCCTCCTGCAGTCGGAGGAGTTCCGCAGGCGCATCCTCTCCCTCGCTCCCCGGAGGCTGGCGTGAGCCTGCGAGTGAATCGGAAGTACGTGCCGCTCCTCGCCACCCTGGGCGTCTTCCTCGCCATCTTCGTGGCCGGGAGCATCCTCTACCGGGGGTTCTTCTCCTACCGGGTGATGATGAACCTCTTCACCGACAACGCCTTCCTCGGGCTGTGCGCGGTGGGGATGACCTTCGTCATCATCTCGGGCGGCATCGACCTCTCGGTGGGGGCGATGGTGGCCTTCTCCTCCACCCTCATCGCCTCGCTCACCCAGCTCCAGCACCTCTCGTCGGCGCTGGTGCTGCCGCTGGTGCTCCTCGCCGGGACCGTCTTCGGCCTCGCGCAGGGGGCGGTCATCCACTACTTCAAGGCGCCGCCCTTCATCGTCACCCTGGCCGGCATGTTCCTCCTCCGCGGCCTCGCCTTCGTCATCACCCTCGCCTCGGTGCCCATCGAGGACCCCTTCCTCGTCCGGCTCTCCACCCTGGCCCTCCCCCTGCTCGGAAAGAGCAGGCTCACCGCCAGCGCGGGCGTGCTCATCCTGGCGGTGGTCGTGGCGGCGCTGATCCTCGGCTACACGCGCTTCGGGCGCAACGTCTACGCCATCGGGGGCAGCGAGCAGTCGGTGCTGCTCATGGGCCTCCCGCTCGCCCGCACCAAGCTCACCATCTACGCGCTGAGCGGCTTCTTCTCCGCGCTGGCCGGCGTCGTCTTCTGCATCTACACGCTCTCCGGGAGCGCCAGCGCCGCCATCGGCCTCGAGCTCGACGCGATCGCCGCGGTGGTGATCGGCGGCACGCTCCTCTCCGGCGGCTTCGGCTTCGTGGCCGGGACGCTCATCGGCGCCCTCATCCAGGGGGTCATCCAGACCATCATCGCCTTCCAGGGCACGCTCGACGTCTCCTGGACCAAGATCTTCGTCGGTACCCTGCTCCTCGGCTTCATCCTCCTGCAGCGCGTCTTCTCACAGGGGGTGAAGGGTGGCGGCGCCATCGGCGCCACCTTCATCTCCAAGGGAGGGGGAGGCCCGCACGCGCTCCCGCCGGTGGCCCCGGCCCAGCGCGCCGGGCAGGTGGGGTAGAGCTGCGCGCCTCGAGGCTCCCCGGAGGACACCGTGAAGATCACCAAGCTCACCACCTACCTCACCCCGCCGCGCTGGCTCTTCCTGAAGGTCGACACCGACGCCGGGATCTCCGGGTGGGGCGAGCCGGTGCTGGAAGGCCGGGCGCGGACGGTGGCCGCCGCGGTGGACGAGCTCGCGGACTACCTCGTGGGCAAGGACCCGCTGCGCATCGAGGACCACTGGACGGTCCTCTACCGGGGTGGCTTCTACCGCGGGGGCGGGCTGCACATGAGCGCGCTCGCCGGGATCGACCAGGCGCTCTGGGACATCAAGGGGAAGGCGGCGGGCCTCCCGGTGCACCAGCTCCTCGGCGGGCCACTCCGCGACCGCATCCGCGTCTACTCCTGGATCGGCGGCGACCGCCCGGCCGACACCGCGGCGGCGGCGCGGGCGGCGGTGGAGCGCGGCTTCAGCGCGGTGAAGATGAACGCCACCGAGGAGCTGCAGTTCGTCGACTCCCACGCCCGGGTGGACGCCACCTTGGCCCGGGTGGCGGCGGTGCGCGAGGCGGTGGGGCGGGAGGTCGGCATCGGGCTCGACTTCCACGGCCGGGTGCACAAGCCGATGGCGAAGATCCTCATGAAGGAGCTCGAGCCCTTCCGGCTCATGTTCATCGAGGAGCCCGTGCTGAGCGAGCACCACGAGGCGCTGAAGGAGCTGGCGCCGCTCACCAGCGCCCCCATCGCGCTCGGGGAGCGGCTCTTCTCGCGCTGGGATTTCAAGCGGATCCTGGCCGAGGGCTACGTCGACATCATCCAGCCCGACCCGTCGCACGCCGGGGGCATCACCGAGACTCGCAAGATCGCGGCCATGGCCGAGGCGTACGACGTGGCCCTGGCGCTCCACTGCCCGCTCGGGCCCATCGCCCTCGCCACCTGCCTGCAGCTCGACGCCGTGAGCTACAACGCCTTCATCCAGGAGCAGAGCCTGGGGATCCACTACAACGCGAGCAACGACCTCCTCGACTACGTGAAGAACCGGGAGGCCTTCGCCTACCAGGACGGGTTCGTGAAGATCCCGGACGGCCCCGGGCTCGGGGTCGAGATCGACGAGGCGTACCTTGCGGAGCGGGCGGCGGTTGGCCACCGCTGGCGGAACCCGGTGTGGCGCCATGCCGACGGCAGCTTCGCCGAGTGGTGACGGCGGGCAGGAGGAGCCCGGCTTCCTCGACCAGATCCCCGAAATCAGGGGTTCTCCCGGCGACCTCAAAAGGGGGTGCAACGCCCTGCCGCAGCTGTGGTAGTATTACTACTTCATTGCCGAACTGGTGGACCCCGGCGCCGGAAAGCGCTGGCGCACAGCCTCGAGAGGGCTCGATTCGATGGATCTCGCAGCGGTGAAGAGCGGCGATCAGGCGTTCACCCTCCGCGCCGCCGGCCGCCGGTCGATGTCCTTCGTGCTGCGAGGCTACGGCGGCCAGCTCGCCGCCCTGGCCATCGTCTTCCTCATCTTCTCCATCGGCACCCGCGGCGACTTCCTCTCCGCCCGCAACATCCAGACCATCCTCAGCCTGGCCGGCATCCCGATGATCATCTGCCTCGGGATCCACCTCGTCATCGTGATCGGCGCGATGGACCTCTCCACCGAGGGCGTCATCTCGCTCGCCGCGGTCATCTGTGGCTTCCTGGTGAAGAACCCCTTCACCGCGTACGACCTCGGGTACTGGGTGGTACCCATCGCCATCGCCATCGGCGCCACCGCCGGGCTCGCCAGCGGCCTCCTCAGCACGGCGGTGCGGATGCCGTCGTTCATCGCCACCCTGGGCATCTGGTGGGTGGCGCAGGGCCTCGCCGTGATCATCGGCCGGGGCAACTCGGTGAAGATGCTCGACCAGCGCCTGCAGACCCTGGTGAACGGGGAGACGCTGTGGCTCCCCCACACCTTCATCCTGGCCATGGCCCTCTTCGCCCTGCTGGCCGTGCTGCAGAGGCGCACGCGTTTCGGGCGCTACCTCTACGCCATGGGCGGCGACGAGGTGCTGGCGCGCCAGGCCGGCATCAAGGTGAAGCGGATCAAGGTGCTCGTCTTCACCCTCACCGGTGCCATCTACGGGCTCGCGGCCACCCTGCTCATGGCGCGGCTCGCCAACTCCAACCCTCGAACCGGCGCCGGCTTCCTCTTCCCGGCCATGACCGCGGTGGCGGTGGGCGGCGTCTCGCTTTCGGGAGGGGTGGGGGGCGCTCTCAACGCCGTGTTCGGAACGCTCATCGTGACGGCGCTCAACGACGGCATGGTGCTCATGCGGATCAGCCCCTACGTGCAGAACGCGGTGAATGGCATCGTCCTCATCTCCGCGGTCGCGCTCACCATCGATCGCAAGAAGATCGGCATCATCAAGTAGGGAGCGCGCCATGGCCGAAGCGATCCTGGAGCTGAAGCGCGTCCGCAAGAGCTTCCCCGGCGTGCAGGCGCTGAAGGGGGTCGACCTCGAGGTGCGACCGCGCGAGATCCTCGGCCTGGTGGGGGAGAACGGCGCGGGCAAGACGACCCTGATGAAGATCCTGGTGGGACTGCAGAAGCCCGACGAGGGGTCGATCCTCTTGCGTGGCGAGGAGGCGGTGCTGGACGGCCCCGAGGGCGCCATCCGGGCCGGCATCGGGATGGTGTTCCAGGAGGGGTGCATGATCCCGAACCTCTCGGTGACGGACAACCTCTTCCTCGGCCACGAGACGAGCTTCGAGAAGCTGGGGCTGCTCTCGGGCCGCCGCATGGCGGCCAGCGCACGCGAGGTGCTCACGCAGGTGGGGCTGAAGAAGCTCGACCCCTGGACGCAGATGCGCGACCTCTCGGCGGCGCAGAAGCAGATGGTGGAGATCGCCCGCCTGCTCTGGCTGTCGGAGCTCTACGAGGTGAAGAACCCGATCCTCATCCTCGACGAGCCGACGACGGTGCTGCAGGATGCCGAGGTGAAGATCCTCTTCGGGCTCCTCGGCGAGCTGAAGGAGCGCGCCTCCATCATCTTCATCTCGCACCGCCTGGAGGAGGTGGTGCAGTTCACCGACCGCGTCTACGTGCTGAAGGACGGGGAGCGGGTGGCCGAGCTCTCGCACGGCGAGGCCGAGGTGAAGAAGATCATCCGGCTCATGGTGGGGCACGACCCCAAGGCCGAGCGGTACCGCGAGTCGATGCAGCGCGAGCCGTCGCCGGAGGTCGTCCTGCGGGTCCGCGGACTGCGGAAGGAGGGGCGCTTCGAGAACTTCTCGCTGGAGCTGCACGAGGGCGAGATCGTGGGCCTGGTCGGGCTCCTCGGCTCCGGCAAGGAGGACGTCTGCCGCTGCCTGGTGGGCGCGGAGAAGCCCGACGGCGGAACGCTGGAGGTGGGCGGCAAGGCGGTGCGGTTCGGGAGCCCGAAGGACGCCATCGCCGCCGGGGTGGGGTGCGTCCCCATCGACCGGCGCAGCGACGGCCTCGCCACCAGCCTCGGGGTGGCCGACAACATCAACCTGCTCGTCCTGGAGAACATGCTTTCCTTCGGCCTGCTCCGCCCGGCCATGGAGCGGGAGAGCGCCGAGCGCTGGGTGCGCGAGTGCACCATCAAGACGCCGTCCTTGAGCGCGCTCTGCTCGAACCTCTCCGGCGGAAACCAGCAGAAGGTGGTCATCGCCAAGTGGCTGGCGGCCGACGTGCGCGTGCTCGTCCTCGACCACCCCACCCGCGGCATCGACGTGGGCGCCAAGGACGAGATCTACGCCCGCATCCGCGACCTGGCGGCGGCTGGCATGAGCCTCGTCATCATGTGCGACACGCTGGAGGAGGACATCGGCCTCTCGAACCGGATGGTCTTCATGAAGGACGGGCGGGTGATGGGGGAGCTCGCTTGCGAGGCGCACGCCAAGCCCGCCCCGGTCGACGTCATCAGCCAGGTCGTCTAGGAGCTCACCGTGCAACGCGCCCTCGCCCTTCCCCGCTTCACCGTCCGGCCCATCACCATCTCGGTCGCCATGTTCGTGGCGCTGGTGGTGGCCTTCACCGCGGGAAACAGCAGCTTCGTCTCCGCCTACAACGTCACCACCATCCTCAACGCGGTGGTCATCCTGCTCGCGGTGGGGCTCGGCCAGGTGTGCGTCATCCTCACCGGCGGCATCGACCTCTCGGTGGGCAGCACGATGTCGCTCGTCTCGGTGGCCTTCATGCTCACGGTGGGCAAGCTCGGCGCCGGGGCCTACCCGCTGGTGCTCGCCATCGGGGTCGCGGCCGGACTCCTCAACGGCGTCATCGTGTCGAAGCTGCGCATCCCGTCGTTCATCGCCACGCTCGGCACCCAGGGGCTCCTCCTCAGCGTCGCCTACATGCTCTCGGCCGAGCCGCTCTCGGTGCCCGACAACGCCTACGGGGTGCTCGACCTGGTGAACGGCAAGGTCGGTCCCATCCAGTCGGTGTGGATCATCGGGGCGGTGCTCTTCGGCGTCTTCTACGTGATGCAGCGCTTCACCCCGCTCGGCCGGCAGATCCTCTACATCGGGGCGAACGAGCGCATGTCGTGGCTCGCCGGGCTCGACATCGACAGGGCCCGCATCCTGGCGTTCGGCTTCGCCGGCCTGGGGGCCGCGGTGGCGGGGGTCGTGCTGTCCGCCACCCTCTACTCCGGCTACCCCACCATCGGCGGCGCCTACGTGCTGAACTCCATCGCCGTGGTGACGGTGGGCGGCACCGCCATGACCGGCGGCGCGGGCGGCGTGCTGAACACCCTGGTGGGCGCGCTCATCATGGGGGTCATCGGAAACGGGCTCACCGTGGTAGGGGTCGACGTCTACGGCCAGCAGGTCTTCCTCGGTCTCCTCATCATCGTCGCCGTCGCGGTCACGTTCGACCGCAAGAAGGTCGCCGTCATCAAATGAGCCCGGATCGCACCGGTCACGAAGGCTCTTCACCCGAGGCGAGGCCCTGAGGGGCCTCCTGGAGCGAATGAACATGGATCTGGAGCTGAAGGGGAAGCGGGCGGTCATCACCGGAGGCAGCGTGGGCATCGGCCTCGCCGTGGCTCAGGCGCTGGCCGCCGAGGGCGTCGACCTCGCGCTCGTGGCGCGGGATGGCGAGCGCGCGAAGCGCGAGGCCGAGGCCATCGCCGGCAAGTACGGGGTGAAGGCGCACGGGGTGGCGGCCGACGCATCCAAGGCGGCCGACGTCGAGCGCGCCATGAAGGAGATCGCCGGCCACTTCGACGGGATCGACATCCTGGTGAACAACGCCGGCACCGGATTGTCCGAGACCATCATGGAGGCCTCGGACGAGCGCTGGCAGTACTACTGGGACCTGCACGTCATGGGGGCGGTGCGGTTCTCGCGCGCCGCGGTCCCGCTCATGCGCAAGCGTGGCGGGGGCGTCATCCTCAGCACGGCCTCGATCTGTGCCAAGCAGCCGCTCGGCTACGAGCCCATCTACAACACCACCAAGGCCGCGCTGGTGATGTTCGGCAAGTGCCTCGCCAACGAGCTGGTGAAGGAGAACATCCGGGTGAACACCATCAACCCGGGCCTCATCCTCACCCCCGACTGGCGGAAGACGGCTGGCCTGCTCACCGCCGGCACCGAACGCACCGTCGACCAGTACCTCGACAGCGTCGCCAAGGAGCACGCGCCCATCGAACGCTTCGCCTCCCCGGAGGAGCTGGCGCACTTCTTCGTCTTCATGTGCTCGCCGCGGGCGAGCTATTGCGTGGGATCGACCTACTACGTGGACGGCGGCATGCTGAAGACGGTGGAGTAGCCGCCGCCGGGCAGTGAAACGAGCAGTGAAGATGGGCTGGGCCCCGTCGGCGTCGCCGGTGGGGGGGTGGGAGGAGTGTATCGAAAACGCGCCCCGCGCCCTCGGCCGGGAGCGCCACACGAGGAGAGACGAGATGAAGACGCTCCGCATCGTGCTGAGCCTGCTGGCCGTGGCGGCCTTCGGGACAGCGTACGCTCAGTCGAAGGCGAAGGGCACGACCTTCATGGTCACCGCCATTCGCAGCCTGGAGAACCCCTACCACGCCACCTGGGCACGCGGCGGCCAGGCGGCAGCCGACGCCCTGGGCGGGGTGCACGTGGTGCAGACGTGCGAAGGCTCCAGCGAGAAGCAGCTCAACGACATCAAGGCGCTCATCGCCAAGGCCGGCAAGGACGCCGTCTTCTGCATCGACCCGAACGAGTCGCCGAACGTGATCCCGATCGCCCGCGCCCTGGAGGCGGCCGGCGCGTACTACGTGACCTGGTGGAACAAGCCGGAGAACATCAAGGTGTGGGACTTCCCGCACTGGGTGGCGCACGTGGCCTTCGACGGCATCAGCGCCGGCGAGTTCACCGCCAAGGCCCTCATCGAGAAGATGGGCGGCAAGGGCAAGCTGGTGGTGATCCAGGGCATGCTCGCCAACACCACCGCCATCGATCGCCACAAGGGCCTGCAGAACGTGCTCGCCAAGTACCCGGACGTGAAGGTGGTGGGCAGCGACACCGCCGAGTGGGACCGCACCAAGGCGTTCGAGAAGATGAAGAGCTTCCTCGTCGCCAACCCCGACGTGACCGGCGTCTGGGCCGCCAACGACAACATGGCGCTGGGCGCGCTGGAGGCCATCCGCGCGGCTGGCCTCGCCGGCAAGGTGCTGGTGAGCGGCGTCGACGGCATCGGAGAGATGCTGAACGCGGTCGCGGCAGGCGAGGCGGCAGCCACCGTGCTGAACGACTCGTACTGGCAGGGTGGCATGGGGCTCGCGCTCGCCTACGCCGCCAAGACCGGCAAGGTGAACCTCAAGACCACGCCCAAGGACAAGCGGCAGTACTTCGCCAAGGCGGTGGAGGTCGACCAGAACAACGTGAAGGACATCATCGCCAAGTTCGTGAACGGGACGCCGAAGTACGACTGGAGCAATCTGTACGCGAACTACGTCCGCGCGATGCCGTAGCTGACTCGAGAACCCCTCGCTTCCCGGGGTGCGGCGCGCTGCTGGGCGCCGGCCCCTGGGCGAGCGGGTGGAGGAGCTGTCATGGAAAAGCTGCGCATCGGACTCGCTGGCGCCGTTCACCCCAACATGCCGGGCGACGACCGCGGCCTCTACGTCCGCGTCATCGACCGGGTGACCGCGCTCTCGGCCGAGCGTGGCTTCGAGCTGTCGATCTTACGGGAGCCGCTGCGCTCCGAGGAAGACGGGGCCAAGGCGCGCGACTTCATGGATGGCGAGCGCGTGGACCTGACGCTCCTCTTCAACGCCAGCCTCCCCTTCGGCCGGGTGATCCTGCCGCTCGCCCGGGTGAGGAGCAAGCTGGCGCTCTGGTCGGTCCCCGAGCCGACGCGCAGCGGCGTCCTGCAGCTCAACTCCTTCTGCGGCACCAACATGCTGGGGTCGATTGTCGGGAACTACCTCCGGCACCACCAGATCCCCTTCAAGTGGTTCTACGGGGAGCCCGACGGCAAGATGTTCCAGGAGCGCTTCGGGGTCACCTTGCGCGCGCTCACCGCCGTGAAGCGGCTCGCCACCGCCCGCGTGGCGCAGGTGGGCGGCCTCGCCAACGGCTTCGAGAACATGTACTTCGACGAGCGGGTGCTGGAGAAGCGGTTCGGCACCTACCTCCAGGCGCGCTACACGGTGGAGGAGATGGTCGAGCGCGCGAAGCGCGTCCCCGGGCCGCAGGTGGAGGCCGAGCTCGCCGCCCTGCGGGGTGAGGGCAAGGTGGCGGAGGTGCGGAGCGAGCACCTGGAGCGCTCGGCGCGCCTCTTCGTCGCGCTGCGCGACTTCGCCAGGGAGAACGCCTACGACGCGCTGGCGGTGAGCTGCTGGAGCCGGTTCCAGGAGGTGTACGGGGTGGCGGTGTGCGGCGCCATGAGCCGGCTCAACGAGCAGGGCATCGTGACGCCCTGTGAAGGCGACGTGACCTCGGCGGTGATGATGCTGGCCATGAACGCCATGAACGGCGGGAAGGCCTCGCTGAACGACCTCGTGGCCTTCGACGAGGCCGACGCGAGCCTGGCACTCTGGCACTGCGGGGTGGCGCCGGCCTGCTGGGCCGACTGCTCGGGCGTGGTCTGGGCCAACCACTTCAACATCGGCCACCACGCCGAGGGGGGGAAGTGGCAGGGCGACGGGACGGTGGCCGAGATGACGTTCAAGCCGGGCGGGGTCACCATCGCCAGCGTGAACGACGCCTTCGACAACCTGTTCATCGTGACCGGCGAGGTGATGGCCGGCAAGCGCGCCTACTCGGGCAGCAGCGGCTGGGTGAGCCGCCTGCGCGTGAACGGACAGCCGGTCGACCTCCCCACGCTCATGGAGACCATCGTCACCCAGCGGGTGAACCACCACTATCCGGCGGCCCAGGGCGACCTCACCGCGGAGCTGAACGAGCTCGCGGCCTGGACCGGGGTGAGGGTGCTCGACCCCGTGCCGTACCGTCCGTACATGCAGAGCCCCAGGTAGTCCCTCGCACCGAAAGGAGAAGGCCCGTGCGCGCCATCGCAGTCGTGAAGCCCGGTGAGGTGGAGGTGGTCGAGGTGGGGACGCCGTCGCCGGGCCCGTATCAGGCCCTGGTGAAGACCGAGGCGGCGGTCCTCTGCAACTCGACCGACCGCAAGCTCGTGGCGGGGCACTTTCCTGGCGTCGAGAAGTACCCGCTCATGCTCGGGCACGAGGGCGCCGGCATCGTGCAGGAGGTGGGGGCCAAGGTGCGAAACTTTGCCAGGGGCGATCGCGCCATCGGCGGCCTCGTGTTCGAGCTCTCCGACCCGGCCTACGCCAGCGGGTGGGGAGGGTTCTGCGAGTACACCCTGGTGAACGACCACGACGCCATGGTGGCGGACGGGGTGGCCGATGCCGAGCACGGCTGGTTCGAGGTGTACGAGATCCAGCGGCGCGTCGACTCCGACATCCCCCCGGCCGAGGCGGCGCTGCTCTGCACCTGGCGTGAGGTGTGGGGCGGGCTGGGCGACTTCCACCTCCAGCCGGGCGACGACGTGCTCGTCTACGGCGGCGGTCCGGTGGGGCTCTCCTTCGTGAAGCTGGGGAAGCTCTTCGGCCTCGGCTGGGTGGGGCTCGTCGACCCGGTGGTGTCGAAGCACGCGAAGGCCATGGAGCTGGGCGCCGACGCGGTCTTCACCCCGGACGCGCCGGAGCTCGCCGAGCTGGTCGCGAAGCGGGGGCGGCCGCTCGACGCGGTGGTCGACGCGGTGGGACACCCCTCCATCGCCAACCGGGCGCTCACCCAGGTGAAGCTGGGCGGCTCGATCTGCATCTACGGCGTGCTGGCCGAGCCGAGCTTCGTCGTCGAGAAGGCGAAGGGGCCCTACAACTTCAACCTCTTCGTGCACCAGTGGCCCACCCGCAGCCGCGAGCGGGCGGCGCAGGAGCCGCTCTCCGAGTTTATCCGGGAGGGCCGGCTCACCGCCAAGCAGTTCATCACCCACGAGTACCCGATGGAGAAGATCCGCGAGGCGCTCGCCACCGTGGCAGGGGGCGAGGCGCTGAAGTGCCTGCTGCGGTACTGAGCGCAAGCTCGGCGCTGTGAAGGCGAGCTCCTTGCCATTCCCCTGCGCGGCGCCTTTCTCCCTGCTACCTGATCGGCCTCCCAGCAACCGGAGGCCTCTTGTGACCGACCACGCCCCCACCGACGAACGCAAGCAGGCCTTCGACGTGGCCCAGATCATGGGCGCGCTCTACGGCGATGGCATCACCGCCTTGAAGGGCGCCTTCTCGCGCGCCTGGGCGGAGCAGATGCGGGAGGACATCGACCGCCTCTTCGCCGAGCTGAAGGAGCGGCCGGGCGGGCTGGTGGGGCGCGGACCGGCGCGCTTCTACGCCGAGATCCATCCGGAAGACCTCCGCGGCTTCGCCGAGCTCGTCACCCACCCCTGGGTGGTGGCGGTCTCCGAGGCGGTGCTGGGGCCGGACTGGAAGGTGGTGGAGGTGGGCTTCGACGTGCCGGGGCCGGGTGCCGAGGCCCAGCCCTGGCACCGCGACTTCCCCTCGCCGGAGGCGACCCTGCGAGGCCGCCGGCTCGACTCGCTCGCCTTCAACCTCACCGGGGTGGACGTCACCGAGGACATGGGCCCCTTCGAGATCGCACCGGGGACGCAGTGGGACGAGTCGGAGGGCTTCGAGGAGGGGATGTTCCCTCCGAGCTCGCTCTACTCACGGTACGAGGCTCGCGCGCAGCGGAAGATGCCGAAGCTGGGCGACATCTCGGCGCGCACGGCCCTCACCATTCACCGCGGCACCGCCAACCACTCGCAGAAGTCACGGCCCGCGCTCGTCCTGGGCGTGGATGCCCCCGGGGCCGTCAACGCCGAGCGGCACGACGTGCAGGTCACCGAGGCTCTCCTCGAGCGGCTGCCGGTGGAGACCCGCCGCCACCTCGCCGGCCGGGTGGTGAAGAGGCTCGAGCCCATCGTGCAGGCGCACCAGATCGAGGGGCTGGTGATGGCGGCGCGGTGAGGGTTCTCCTCACGCGCCGGGGTGGGTGCCCGGTTCCCGGGGCGTCCGCGTCCGGTGCTCTTCGGACCCGGCGGCCTGGAGGCTCCCCCTGCCCGTGAACCAGGTCCTGGTCGACCGAGAACATGCGCTGGTGGAGGAGGCACGCCGCGCCGAACGCCGTCCCCCTGGTCCCGAGCCTGGAAGGTTCCATCGCCGGCAGCGGGAACCCCTCCAGGAACCCCCTTGCCATGTGGGCTCGCACCCGGTCGGCGACGGCCGGGTAGACCGGTGCCACCGAGCCGCCCAGGACGATGCGCCCGGGGTTCAACACGTGGACGATGTGGGTGAGACCCTGGGCCAGGCGGTCGCCCCACTCCGCGGCCGTGCGCAGCGCGGGGCGCTCCTTCGCATCGAGCGCCGCGAGGAGCCGCCGAAGGTCGGCGGAGGCCGGTCCCCCGTTGGCCCGGTATCGGGCGACCACGGCGTCCTTGCCGATGTACGACTCCAGGTGGCCGGGCCGCTGCGAGCCTGCACAGAAGCCCCGCCCGCCGAGCGGCAACTGGCCGAACTCGCCAGCAAAGCCGGTGGCGCCGCGGAAGAGCTGGCCCCCGATGACGATGCCGCCCCCGACCCCGCTCTCGATGTTGAGACACACCACCGTGTCCGACGGCGCGGAGGCCCCTCCGTACGTCGCGCCGATGGCGAGCGCATTGGCGTCGTTCTCCACCAGGACGGGTAGCCGACCGCCCAGCGCGTCCATGAGCTCCTCGCGGAGCGGCACGTCCCGCCAGCCGAGCACGTGCCCGTCCACGACGACCCCTTCACGGACGAGGGCGGGAACGGCCACGCAGATGCCACGGACCCGCGTTCGGCTACCCCTCACCGAGGCGGCGACCGCGTCGATGAGCCCGGCGGCGCGGCGGACCGCGGTCGCGGGGACGCTGGCGCGGGTGTCGCAAGCGGAGGAGCGGTGGAGGAGCTCGTTGCAGCCGAGGTCGGCGGCCACCGCGGTGATGTGGTCCACCCCGATCTCGACGCCCACGAAGACGGCGCCGTCGGGGTCCAGCTCGACCACGATCCCGGGCCGTCCCGCTCGCGCCCGGTCGGATGGCCGGCCCAGGAGCCCCCCCTCGCGCGCGAGCCCGTCGCACAGGAGATCCCGGACGATGTAACCCACGCTGGCCCGGTTGAGCCCGAGTCGACGAGCGAGCTCGGCCCGGCTCATGCCACCTCCCCGGAACAGCGCATTCAGCGCCCGCAGCTCGTTGAGGTAGCGAATGGATCGGGGGGTCGCCACGAGGGTCCACCTCGCGCCCGGCCTCCGCGGAGGAAGGCGCGGGCTTCCGGAGAGTGAATGCACTAAGAGTGTGCCACACGGCCCCGCGCGAAGCCAGCGCTCCGACCCCGCCCGCCCAGGCTCACCTTGACTTCACAAATGAAAGCTGCAAGCCTAAACAAATCACTTCTCTGTCGAGCCTGTCGAGGTCCTGAGGCGTGTCCCCGAGGGCGGCCGAGCGATGGCGCGGCCGTCGACCCCGTCTGGTTCAGTTGCGGAGCAGCTCACCCGACGTCGCGCCGGCGCCACCGCGCCCACGCAGTCGGGACGTGGAGGAAGAGCCATGAAGCAAGCGGTCATGACGTCTCCCGGGAGGATCGAGTTCCGCGACGTCCCGGCCCCGTTGCCGGCCGCCGGCCAGGTGCTGGTCCGGATGAAGCGCATCGGGGTCTGCGGGTCCGACATTCACGTCTACCACGGCAAGCATCCGTACACTTCGTATCCCATCGTGCAGGGGCACGAGGTCTCCGGCGTCGTCGCCGAGGTAGGTCCGGGCGTGAAGGGCTTCGCTCCGGGTGAACCCGTCACGTTCCAGCCGCAGGTCACCTGCGGCGTCTGCTACCCTTGCCGGCACGGCGCGTACCACATCTGCGACACCCTGGCGGTGATGGGCTTCCAGACGGATGGCGCGGCGGCCGAGCTCTTCGCGGTGGACGCCGCCAAGGTGCTGCACCTCCCGGCGGGCATGAGCATGGATCACGGCGCCATGATGGAGCCGCTGGCCGTGGCGGTGCACGCGCTCTCACGCGGGGGTGGGGCGGCCGGCAAGAAGGTGGTGGTGCTGGGTGCCGGTCCCATCGGCAACCTGGTGGCCCAGGCTGCCAAGGGTACCGGCGCCGCCGACGTGCTGCTCTCCGACGTGAGCGACTACCGCCTCGAGCTGGCGGCGCGTTGCGGGCTGCCGCTGGGGGTGAACCCCAGCAGGGTCGAGCTGGCCGACGAGGTTCGCCGCCGCTTCGGAGAGGGGAAGGCCGACCTCATCCTGGAGTGCGTCGGCGGGCAGAAGACCATCGAGGCCGCGGTGGCCACCGCACGAAAGGGAACCGACATCATCGTGGTGGGCGTCTACGGCGACCGGCCGGTGGTGGACTTGGGGGTGGTGCAGGACCGCGAGCTCCGCCTCATCGGGACGCTCATGTACCAGGAGCCGGACTGGCGAGCGGCCATCGCGCTGGTCGATTCCGGGAAGGTCGACCTCGCGCCGCTCATCACCGATCGGTACCCCTTCGATCGCTACCTCGAGGCCTACCAGTACATCGACGCGCACCGCGAGAAGGCGATGAAGGTGATGATCGACGTCGAGGCCTGAGGCGGAGGCCTCGGGCTCCGCGCCCGCGGCGACGCGGCTCGAGCGACGAGATCGCGCCGTCGTCCCGAGGGAAGCGCTCACCTCACTCCGAGGAGGAGTCTGCCGATATGACGGGCTCGAAGGATGCGGGGGGGGCCGTTCCGCTGCTGGAGCTCATCGGCATCGAGAAGTCGTTTCCTGGCGTGAAGGCGCTGCTGGGCGTCGACCTGTCGGTCGAGGCCGGCAAGGTCCACGTCATCTGCGGCGAGAACGGCGCGGGCAAGTCGACCCTGGTCAAGATCATCAATGGCCTCCACGAGCCGGACGCCGGGGAGATCAGGGTCCGCGGCGTGGCCGTCAAGATCGAGAGCCCCACCCAGGCGAGGAGCCTCGGGATCGCGATGATCTTCCAGGAGCTCAACTACATCCCGGAGAACACCATCGAGCAGCACCTCTTCCTCGGGATGGAGCCGACGACGCGCTTTGGCAACATCGACTGGAAGGCCATCCGCAGGAGGACGCTCGACCTGATGGAGGCCGAGCACCTCTCCTATCGGCCGAACACCAAGCTCCGCGATCTCACCGTCTCCGACATCCAGATGATCGAGATCCTCAAGGCGGTCTCGACGGAAGCCCGTGTCATCCTGATGGACGAGCCGACGTCGGCCATCACCCAGCACGAGGTGGAGACGCTCTTCGACAAGATCAGGAAGCTCAAGGCTCGGGGGGTCGGCATCATCTACATCTCCCACAAGCTCGACGAGATCTTCACCATCGCAGACGACATCACCGTCCTCCGCGATGGACAGCTGATCGACACCAGGCCGGCTTCCGAGCTGGACGTCGATCAGGTCATCAGCCTCATGGTCGGACGCCCCATGGCAAACCTCTTCCCGGCCAGGCGCGAGAAGGTGATCGGCGAGATCGTCCTCGACGTCCACGGACTCTCCCGCGCTGGTGCGTTCTCCAACGTGAACCTGCGGGTGGCCCGCGGCGAGGTCGTCGGGATGGCTGGACTCATGGGCGCCGGCAGGACCGAGGTCGCGCGCGCGCTCTTCGGGCTCGACCCCCACGACTCCGGCACGGTCGAGATCAAGGGTGAGAAGGTCCGGATCGGCGGCGTCTCGGACAGCATCGGGCACAGCATGGTCATGCTCTCGGAGGACCGGAAGCGCTACGGCATCGTCCCGATGCGCGACATCACCGAGAACGTCACGCTTTCCAGCCTCGAGCGGTTCATCCATCACGGGTACCGCCACGGGCGGCTGGAGCGGCAGGAGGTCGACGAGATCTGCAGCAGCATCAGGGTGAAGACGCCGAGCTACGCGACCCCCATTCGCAACCTGAGCGGCGGCAACCAGCAGAAGGTCATCCTCGCCCGCTGGATGCTGAAGGACCCGGATATCCTGATCCTGGACGAGCCCACGCGCGGCATCGACGTCGGCACCAAGTTCGAGATCTACAAGATCATCGAAGAGCTGGCCGTGCACGGGAAGGCCATCCTGTTCATCTCGTCGGAGCTGCCGGAGCTCATCGGCATCTGCGATCGCATCGTCGTCATGTCGCAGGGCGCGGTCGCGGGCGAGCTGCAGCCCGAGGAGTTCTCCCAGGAGAGGATCATGAAGCTCGCGACCGCCAACGTGGAGAGCTCGAGATGAACCGAGCCACGATCCGCAGCCTCCTTGGTGCCCTCCGGCGCGAGTACAGCATCTTCGTCATCCTGGCGATCGTGTTCGTCGCCTGCTCCCTGCTGAGCCCGAACTTCCTGTCGGCGCAGAACATCTCCAACGTCTCGAAGCAGATCGCCATCTCCACCATCGTCGCCTTCGGGCAGACGCTCCTCATCATCTCGGGGATGCTCGACCTCGCGGTCGGCTCGTCGCTGGCCCTCTCGGGGCTGACCGCCGTGTTCTTCTACAAGGCCACCGGCCTGCTGGTCGCCTCGCTGGGCGTGGGGATGGTCGTCGGCCTCGTCGTCAACGTGTTCAGCGGCCTGACCGTCACCCGCTTCCGGGTTCCGCCGTTCATCGCGACGCTGGGAATGCTCACCGCCGTCCGCGGCATCGCCCTGCTTTCCACCAACGGTCAAAACATCTACCAGATCGGGAAGTTCGTCGTCTGGGGTCAGACCAGGTTCCTCGGGATTCCCACGCCGGTGTGGTTCATGCTGGCCATCGGCGTGTTCACCTGGTACCTGCTCAACCACACGAGGTTCGGGCGCTATCTCTACGCGATCGGCGGCAACGAGGAGGCCGCCATCGCCTCGGGCATCAACATCAACCGCGTGAAGATGAAGGCCTACCTGATCAGCGGGGTCTTCACGGGCCTCGCCGGTGTCCTCTTCATGTCGCGCGTGAACGCGGGCCTGCCAAACTCGGGCATCGGCTTCGAGCTGGAGACCCTGTCGATCGCCGTCGTCGGCGGTACCAGCATCACCGGCGGCATCGGCAGCGCGGCGGGGACGCTGGCCGGCTCGTTCATCATCGGCTTCCTCGGCAACATCATGAACCTGACGGCGGTGCCTTCGTACGTCCAGCAGGTCGTCAGGGGCCTCATCATCGTGCTGGCGGTCGGTTACGACATCTGGTCCAAGCAGAGCAGGAAGAGGAGGAGCGTGAGCAGGGTGAGGGCGTGAGCGTGGCTGTGAGTGCCTGGCGATCCACCGTCCCGGTGGGCCGCAGGATCCACACGAATGGAGGTCGCACCATGTCGAGCATCACGAGGGTCATCGCGCTGGCGTTGTCGGTGCTTTCGATGGCGGGTACGGCGGTCGCAGAGGACGAGGCGAAGGACGGCAAGGTCTACCGGGTGGCCTACATCGCGAGGACGCAGGGCGACTCCTTCGCGTCGTGGCTGCTCGACTCGGCGAAGGCGGTCGCCGCGAAGGATCCATCGATCAAGATGGATTTCTTCGACGGCCAGAACAACAACGATCTCATCCGCACGCACATGGAGAACGCGATCACCAGCAAGTATGACGCGATCCTCCTCCACCCCAACGATCCTGAGGCTCAGGTCGCGCCAGCGCACGAGGCGCTGGACGCCGGGCTCGTCGTCGTCGCGGTCAACACGATCATCAACTCGAAGCGCGTTCCGATGGTCGACGCCAACCCCTACGAGCAGGGTGCCGTGAACGCGCGCTACGCCGCCAAGACGGCGCCCAAGGGCCTCAAGGCGGTCGTGCTCCTCGGCCCCGCCGGCAACCGCCACTCGGCGGAGCGCCATGACGCATGGAAGAAGGAGTTCTTCGCCGTTCGTCCCGACGTCAAGATCCTGGATACCCAGATCGGGAACTGGAACAAGGAGGAGGGGCTGAAGCTGATGGAGGACTGGATCCAGGCCTACGGCGACGACATCGGGATGATCGTCTCCATGAACGACAACATGGTCCTGGGCGCGCTCGAGGCGTACAAGGGGTCCAGCAGGAAGCTTCCCCTGGCCTATGGGGTCGACGGAACGGCGGACGCCGGCCTGGCGATCAAGGAAGGTCGCCTGGTCTCGACCTCGCTCCAGAGCGCCTACGACCTTGGCAACCTGTCGGTCCAGATGGTCAAGGACTACCTGACGAAGAAGAAGACCAAGCCCGAGCTGGTGATCGTGCCGAACCCTCTCTACACGAAGGAGAACGTCGAAGAGCTCCTGAACATCCACAGAGCTCGCGGGCTCATCAAGTAGCCAACCACCCTGGACCGAAGCGCAGCGCGGCGGGCGATCGGGATCGATCGCCCGCCGCCATTGTTGAAAGCCGAGCAACTCCTCTACGAGTGAGAGCGACGGATGCCCAGGTGTTGCCTAGCTCCGGCGCCCACCGGCTCACGCGGGCCGGAGCTGGTGGTACCTGGGCCCGGCGGTGGTGCTGAGGGGGCGCCCCTCGTCGCCGACGCCGGCATCGACCACGTCGCCGATGACGAGGACGTGGTCGCCCACCTCGAGGATCTGGAACACCTCGCAGTCGAGCCAGGCGAGCGCGTCGACCAGGATGGCCGCGCCGGTGGTGCCCTCGCGGGTGGCCACACCCTCGAGCTTGTCCTCGTTCGCCATCGACTGGCGGGCGAAGTGGCCGGCGAGGCGCTGCTGCCCGTCGCGGAGCACGTTCACGGCGAAGTTCCTGGTGCTGCGCAGGAAGTCGACGCTGTAGTGGCGGCTGTCGGCGGCGAAGGCCACCCGCGGGGGCTGGAACGACGCGGGGCAGAGCCAGGAGACGGTGAGCGCGTTCTCGGCGCCCCCTCGCCCCACCGTCACCACCGTCACGGGCAGCGCGAGCTTCTCCAGCGCCTGGGTGAATACGTCCTGGTTCATGGTTCGGCCCCGCCTCGAGGTCCTCCCTCACCCCCGGCCCCCTCTCCCTCCGGGAGAGGGGGTGGACTGCCTCCGGGAGAAGGGATGCAGTCAGGGTGCTGCTGCCGGAACTGAATTTAGAGGCGGTTCAAGAAGATGGGCAGTCCGCGCTTGTCGGAGTAGAGCGGCCGGCAGCGGTCGGTGTTGTACATGGTGGAGATGTCGACGTGCCTGGGCCCGAGCTTGGGGTCGGGGATGGGCACGAGGTCGTACTTGCCCTCCACCAGCGCCGACATGAGTCCGCTCTGCCCCTTCAGCACGGCGTCGAGCGCCATGGTACCGAAGGTGAACGCCACCAGCTTGTCGACGAAGTCGGGGTCGCCCGACCTGAGGTCGTAGGTGAGGTCGGAGACGATGGTCTCCTCGCCGGTGCGGCGCTTGATCTCGTCGGAAAGCGACTCCGCCACGCTGGCCTTCTTGCGGTGCCCGAAGGCATCGGCCTCGCCGTACTCCTGCACCGCGTACCCCTCCCACTGCGCGCCCTCCGACAGCACCACCAGCGAGTAGTTGCTGGGGTTGCTGCGCTTGTCGGTGACGAGGAGCTGGCAGAGCTTGTCGAGGTCGGGCTTGTACTCGGGGATGACGCAGCGGATGGAGGTGACGTAGGCGGTGTAGAGCGCGGTGAAGCCGGCGTCGCGGCCGAAGACGCGGAAGATGCCGATCCGCTCGTGCGAGCCGACGGTGGTGCGCTGACGCTGGATGGCGTCCATGGCCCGCGTGATGGCCGTCGAGAAGCCGATGCAGTACTCGGTGTTGCGCACGTCGTTGTCCATCGTCTTCGGCACCGCGATCACCTTGGCGCCGAGCTGGTGCAGGTGCGCCGCGAAGGAGAGGGTGTCGTCGCCGCCGATGGCGATGAGGTACTCGAGCCCGAGCCCCTCCATGTTCTTCAGCACCGCCTTGCTGACGTCGAAGGTGGGGGTGCCGCCCTTGGTGCTCTCGGACTTCGGGAACTCCTGCCCCGCGAGGTGCGGTGGCAGCTTCTTCATCTTGCTGGGGTTGGTGCGGCTGGAGTGGAGGAAGGTGCCGCCGGTGCGGTCGACCGCGCGCGTGTTCTCGCGCGAGAGCGGCAGGACGTACTTCGCCCGGCTCTCGGGATCCTCGAGGTTGAGGTGGGTGAGCCCCTCCCAGCCCCGGCGGATGCCGGTGACCTCCAGGCCGTTCTCGTAAGCCCGGTAGACGACGCTCTTGATGACGGAGTTGAGACCGGGGACATCGCCCCCGCCCGTGAGGATGCCGACGCGAGTTTTGGCCATGGTGGCGCCAATTCAACATGGGGCCTCGCCCGGGCGCAACGGTTTCCGGATGGAAGCTTCCCGGAGCGGGCGGCCGGCGGCCTGGCAGTCCCGACGAATTCCGCGGCGTCAGCCGGCGGTCGCCAGCCGGACCACCTCGGCCCCGGTCATCGCCACGAGCTCCGGTGGGGTGAGGGAGAAGACGGCGTGGGGGTGGCCAGCAGCGGCCCAGATCTGGGCGTGGCCGAGGAGCGCCTCCTCCACGTAGGCGACGAGCGGGGTGGCGTGACCGAGGGGCGGCACGCCGCCGATGGCAAAGCCCGTTCGCTCCCTCACCAGCTCGGCAGGCGCCCGCACCACCTTCTCTCCGGCCAGCCGGGCGAGCGCCTTCTCGTCGATGCGGTGGGCCCCACTCGCGGCCACGAGGAAGACCCGTCCGCTTCCGGGCGCCGAGAAGACCAGCGACTTCACGATCTGTCCGACCTCGCAGCCGACTGCCGCGGCCGCCTCGACGGCGGTGCGGGCGCTGTCGGGGAGCTCGACCACCCGGTTCGCGAAGCCGCGCGCAACGAGTGCGTCCTGAACCCTCTGGGCGCTGGGATGGAGGGGCATGACCGGCATCCTAATCTGAAGTTCCGCTCTCTTCCGCCGCAGCTTCGCCCGCCGCCACGACTCGGGCGCACTCAGAGCTCCGGCCGCCCCGCACGGCGCCAGGCCAGCAGGGCGACGTCCCGGGTCTCCGCGGAGAGCGGCCCGCAACGCCTGCGTTGCGGTATCCTGCGCCTCCTCCATGGCTTCCCTGTCGTTCCCCTCGCGCCGGACGGAGCTCCTCCGCGGCTGTCGTGACGAGCTCCCCATCCTGCTGGGGGTGGCGCCGTTCGGCATGATCTACGGGGTGCTGGCGCTGGCGGCGGGCCTGCCGCCGGGCACGGCGCAGGCGATGTCGTCGGTGGTCTTCGCCGGCTCGGCGCAGTTCATCGCCGCCCAGCTCATCCACGGCGGCTCGCCGGCGGTGATGGTGGTGCTGACGGTGGCGGTGGTGAACCTGCGCCACGCGCTCTACAGCGCCTCCGTTGCGCCCTATGTGAAGAAGCTCTCCGCCGGCTGGAAGGCGTTGCTCGCCTATCTCCTCACCGACGAGGCCTACGCCGTGGCCATCGGCCGCTATGTCCGCGACGAAGGCCGAGACGAGGTCTCGCCCCACCGCCACTGGTACTTCCTCGGCGCGGGCCTCACGCTCTGGTCGTGCTGGCAGGTGAGCACCGCGGTGGGAATCTTCCTCGGCGCGCGGGTGCCTCCCTCCTGGTCGCTCGACTTCACCCTGCCGCTCACCTTCCTGGCGCTCGTCATCCCCGGCCTGCGCGACCGTGCGGCGGTCGCGGCGGCGGCGGTGGCCGGGCTGCTCGGGGTGGCGGGCGCGGGGCTCCCCTACAAGCTCGGGCTCATGGTGGCCGCCCTGGCGGGTATCCTGGTGGGGCTCGCCGTGCCGCCCGGCCGCGAGCGGACGTCGAGCCGCGACGGCACCCCGCGAGGAGCACACCCCTCCGCGCGCTCGGAGGTGCCGCCCGGCGACCCGCGTTCGCCCGAGGCGCACGTCGCCCAGGAAAGGAGCCGCCGGTGACCGGGGGCTGGCTGCCCGTGCTGGCGGTGGCGGGGCTCGTCACCTTCGCCACCCGCCTCTCGTTCATCGCGCTCCTGGGCCGGGTGGAGCCGCCCCCGCTCCTCACCCGGGCGCTGCGTTTCGTGCCGCCGGCGGTGCTCTCGGCCATCATCCTGCCGGAGCTGGTGATCCGCGACGGCGCGCTGCAGCTCGGCGCGGAAAACCATCGCCTGCTGGCGGGAGTGGTGGCGGCGCTCGTGGCCTGGCTCACCCGCAACGTGCTCGCCACCATCGCCTCGGGCATGGCCGCGCTCTGGCTCCTCGGCGCGCTCACCTGACCGCCAGGCGCCGGTCAGAGGCGCGCCGGTCGGAACATCCGGCGGCGAGGCGGTGGCGCGGGTACGAGGTGAGGCGTGCCGAACGAATCGCCGTCGCCGGTGCTGGAGCGCGATCCGCTGGTTCAGCGCTTCTTCACCCTCACCCGCTCGCTCATCCGCGTGGGCTACTTCTCCTTCGAGGTGGAGGGGATGGAGCGGGTGCCGCGCGAGGGGAGGGTGGTCTACGCGCTGAACCACGCCGGCTGGTTCCCGCTCGACGCCTTCTTCCTCACCCTGGCCATCGCCGAGGCGCAGGGGCTCGCGCGCGCACCCTGCTTCGCCACCGTCGATGCCGCGCTCGCCGCCCCCGGCCTCGGGGTGCTGCTCCGCCGCTTCGGCGCGCTGCCGGCGAGCTGGTTCCGCCGGCCCGAGCGGCTTCCACCCTCGGTGGAGTCGGTGGGCATGTTCCCGGAGGGCGTCCGCGGCAACACCAAGCCGTTCTGGGAGGCCTACCGGATGCACGACTGGAACCGCGGTTTCGTGAGGGTGGCGCTGGCGCGGCGCGCCCCGGTGGTGCCGGTGGCGGTCCTCGGTGGCGAGGAGTCCCTGCCGGTGGCCTGGACGGTGCGCCTCCTCGAGCCGCTCATCGGCGAGCCGGTGGGGCTGCCGGTCTCCTGGGTGCCGCTGCCGGCGCACTGGAAGATCGTGTTCCACGAACCGGTCGTGCTGGAGCGGGGACCCGACGCCGCCTCCGATCACGGTTACTGCTCGGCGGTGGCGCGGCGGCTCCAGGCGGTGGTGCAGGCGACGCTCGACCGCGAGGCGGCAGGGCGCCCGCTGGGGAAGCTCTCGAGAAGGCTGACGGATGGCGTCCTCTCCCGCGGCGCCGCACCCGACGGCGGTCCGCGACAGGCCGCTCTCCCCGCCGAGGATGACGATCCGCTGGACGAGACCCGAAGGTCTGGGCGGGAGGCGAGCCACCTCACGGCGGCGCCGGCTCCACGGTGACCGGCACGCCTTGCAAGACGGCTCCGCCGGTGAAGGCATCCACCCGCTGGTCGTCGGTGAGGTCGTTCACGCTCGCGCCGCCGAGCCCCCTCGCGACCGCCATCGCCACGCCGTCCCGGTCGTGGCCGTAACCGAGCGGCAGGGAGACCACCCCCGGCACCACGCGCGACGTCACCTCCAGCGTGACGCGCACCTCGCCCGTCGCCGAGCGCACGATCACCGGATCGCCCTCGACGAGCTCGCGGGTGGCGGCATCTTCGGGGTGCACCCACAGCGTGCAGGTGCGCCGGCCGCGAGCGAGGGACGGCAGGTTGTGCAGGAAGGAGGATTGCCCCCGGAGCTGCCGGCGCGTCACCAGGAGGAGCGGCGAGGTGGGCTCGGGCGGCGAGGCGAAGGCTGCCTCGGTCAGCGCCGCCTCCAGCCGCTCGACCTCCTTCAGGAAAATGGGCGGCGCCAGCCGGATGCGCTGCTGCGGGGTGAGCAACCGCTCCGGCAGGCAGGGCGCGAGCGGCCCCAGGTCGAGCCCGTGAGGCGCCCGCTCCAGCTCGGAGAGGGTGAGGTGCCGCGGGCTCCGCCGGAGGAGGAGGTCGAGGCTTCGCCGGAGGCCGAGCGCCCGGGCTGCGCGGAGGGCGAGGCCGAACATCGCCCCCGGCCGGCCCCCACCCTGGTCGCGAACGCCGAGCGCGAGGTCCACGAGTACCTGCCAGGCGTCGCGCACGCCCGCTGGCGGCTCGAGGGCGGCCGGTGCGAAGCGCGCCACGTCGCGCACCGCGAAGAGGTCGAAGGCGAGGTCGAGATGGTCCCGCTCGAAGCCGATGGCGGTGGGCAAGATCAGATGGGCATGGCGGGTGGTCTCGTTCCGGTAGACGTCGATGGCCACCAGGTAGTCGAGGCCGGCGAGCGCCCGGTCCACCCGCGCTCCGTTCGGAGCCGAAAGCACCGGATTGCCGCACACGGTGACGAGCGCCCGGAGCCGCCCCTCACCAGGGGTGTCGAGCTCCTCGCCCAGCGCCGAGGGCGGGAGCTCCCCGGCGAGCTCGGGAAGCTCCCGCACGCGGCTGTGAAAGCCGGCGTGGCCGAGGCGAAGCGTTCCCCGGAGCAGCGAGACGAGGTCGACGGCGGGCGAGGTGAAGAGGGCGCCGCCCTCCCGGTCGAGGTTCCCGGTGGCGGCGTGGAGCGCGGTGACGAGCCAGGCCGAGAGGGTGGCGTGCTCGCCCGAGGCGAGCCCCATGCCGCCGTGGCAGCAGGCCGAGGGGGCGGCGGCGAAGTCGCGCGCCACCTGCCGGACGAGCTCTGGTGCGAGCCCGGTCACCCCCGCCACGCGCTCCGGCGGGAAGCGCGCCGCGACGGCCTGTACTGCTTCGAGACCATTGGTGAACGCCTGCAGCCGCCCTGGCCGGGCCCGCTCCTCGGCGAAGATCACCTGCAGCAAGGACAGCAGGAAGAAGGCATCCCCGCCGGGCCGGATGGCGAGGTGCAGCGAGGCGACCCGCGCCGTCTCCGTCCGGACCGGGTCGGCCACCACCAGCTTGCCACCGCGACCGCGCAGCGCCCGGAGCCGCCGGCCGATGCCCGGGGCGCGGAGCAGGCTGCCGTTCGAGACGACGGGGTTCTCGCCCAGGAGCAACAGGTACGAGGTGCGGTCGAGGTCGGGCACCGGCACCAGCAGCGCGTGTCCGAACAGCTCCAGCGCCGCGAGCGTGTGCGGCAGGCGCCGGGTGGCGGCCGCCGAGAAGATCGACCTCGAACCGAGCGACCGCGCCAGGATGGAGCCGCCGAGCAGCGCGCCGGGGTCGGACAGCGTGGGGCCGCCCATGTAGAGCCCGACGCTGTGGCGGCCGTGCTTCTGCTGGAGGTCCGCCAGGCGGTCGGAGGCCTCGGCGAGGGCCTCCTCCCAGCCCACCTCTTCCCAGGAGGCGCCGCGCCGCCGCAGGGGCATGCGCACGCGGTCGGGGTCGTCCATCAGGGCCGGGATGGCCGCCGCCTTCGGGCAAGCGAACCCCTGGCTGAAGGGATCCTCGCGGTCGCCCCGCACGCGCACCACGCGCCGCCGCCCGCCCTGGCGCGCCACGGTGAGCTCGACCCCGCAGGCCGCCTCGCAGAGCGTGCAGGTGTGAAAGAGGCGCTCGGTCACGGGAGGAGCTAACCACAGGAGGGGGGGCGAACGCAGCCCGCACCCGCCTCGCGCCCCCGTCGACAGCGCTCGCCCGGAGAGGTATTCCTCCTCGCCCAATCACCGCTCGTTCATCCATTCCCCTGACGCCGCCGCTCCGCCGCTGCCCCAGGCGCCCGGCGCCCTCACGAGAGCACCGCATGGCCACGCCCACCTTCGAGTACCAGGACCCCTTTCCGCTGGGGCCCGACACCACCCGCTACCGACTTCTCACCAAGGAGGGCGTCTCGGTGGCCTCCTTCGAGGGGCACGAGGTGCTGAAGGTGGAGACCTCGGCGCTCACCCGGCTCGCGCGCGAGGCGGTGCGCGAGTGCTCCTTCTTCCTGCGGCCCGCCCACAACGAGCAGGTGGCGAAGATCCTCGACGACCCCGAGGCCTCGGCAAACGACAAGGGCGTGGCCCTCGCCTTCCTGCGCAACGCCGAGGTCTCGGCTCGCGGCGAGCTGCCCGTCTGCCAGGACACCGGCACCGCCACCGTGATGGGAAAGAAGGGCCAGGCGGTCTGGACCGGCGTCCGCGACGAGGAGTGGCTCTCCCGCGGCATCTGGGAGACCTACACCGGCGAGAACCTGCGCTACTCGCAGACCTCGGCACTCACGTTGTACGAGGAGAAGAACACCGGCGACAACCTGCCGGCGCAGATCGACCTCATGGCCACCCCGGGGGCCGAGTACAAGTTCCTCTTCGTCACCAAGGGTGGAGGCTCGGCCAACAAGACCATGCTCTGGCAGGAGACGAAGGCCTTGCTCGAGCCGGAGAAGGTGGAGCGCTTCCTCGTCGACAAGATGAAGCACCTCGGCACCGCCGCCTGTCCGCCCTACCACGTCGCGGTGGTGATCGGCGGCACCTCGGCCGAGACCTGCCTCAAGACGGTGAAGCTCGCCTCGACGAAGTACTACGACGCGCTTCCCACCGAGGGGAACGCCCGCGGGGTGGCCTTCCGCGACCTCGACCTGGAGGCGAAGCTGCTCGAGTCGGCGAACAGGCTCGGCATCGGCGCGCAGTTCGGCGGCAAGTACTTCGCGCACGACGTGCGGGTGGTGCGCCTGCCGCGCCACGGCGCCTCCTGCCCGGTGGGCATGGGCGTCTCCTGCTCGGCCGACCGCAACGTGAAGGCGCGCATCGACCGCGACGGGCTCTGGATCGAAGAGCTCGACCACGACCCGGGCCGCCTCATCCCGGCGCCCTACCGCACCGGAAAGCACCAGCACGGCGTGCGCATCGACCTGCGGCAGCCCATGAAGGCGATCCTGGCCGAGCTCGCGAAGCACCCGGTCTCGACGCCGCTGCTGCTCACCGGCACGCTGGTGGTGGCGCGGGACATCGCGCACTCGAAGTTCAAGGCCCTGCTCGACGCGGGAGAGCCGCTGCCGCACTACCTCATGGACCACCCGGTGTACTACGCCGGCCCGGCCAAGACGCCGCCCGGGAAGCCCTCCGGCTCCTTCGGCCCCACCACCGCAGGGCGCATGGACTCCTACGTCGAGCTCCTGCAGTCGCACGGTGCGTCGATGGTGATGATCGCCAAGGGCAACCGCAGCCAGCAGGTGACCGACGCGTGCAAGAAGCACGGCGGGTTCTACCTGGGATCCATCGGCGGCCCGGCCGCGCTGCTGGCCGAGGAGAACATCCGCAAGGTCGAGTGCCTCGACTTCCCGGAGCTGGGCATGGAGGCCGTCTGGAAGATCGAGGTGGAGGAGTTCCCCGCCTTCGTGCTGGTGGACGACAAGGGCAACGACTTCTTCAAGAAGCTCGGCCTGTGAAGACCGGCGGGGGCAGACGGTGACCCTGCTCCACGCCGCCGGCCTCGGCCTCGCCTTCGGCAGCCGCACCATCTTCGAGAACCTCACGCTCACCCTCGACGCGGGCGAGCGGGTGGGGCTCATCGGGGTGAACGGGTCGGGAAAGTCCTCGCTCATGCGCCTCCTCGCCCGGGCCGCCGAGCCCGACCGCGGCGAGGTGCAGCTCCGGCGCGGCGCGCTGGTGACCTACCTGCCACAGGAGCCCGTCTTCCCCGAGGGCGCCACGGTGGCGTCGGAGCTGGAGGTGGCGCGCGCCCCCCTGCGCGCCGCCCTGGAAGCGCACACCACCCTGTCGGAGCAGCTCGCCGCCGAGCCGGAGGAGAACGCGCACCGGCGGCTCCTCGCGGAGCTCTCCGAGGTGGACGATCGCATCCACCGGCTGGGAGGGTGGGACACCGCCCACGAGGCGAAGCAGCTCCTCGATCGACTGGGCGTGCAGGAGTGGGAGCGGCCGGTGTCGGAGCTCTCCGGCGGCACCCGCAAGCGCGTGGCCATCGCCCGGGCGCTCCTCACCCACCCCGACCTCCTCCTGCTCGACGAGCCCACCAACCACCTCGACGCCGACACCGTCGACTGGCTGGAGGAGGAGCTCGACCGGCTCTCCTGCGCCATCCTGCTCGTCACCCACGACCGCTATTTCCTCGACGACCTGGTGGACCGGATGGTGGAGATCACTCCCGGCGGCGGGGTGGAGAGCTACCCCGGCAACTACAGCCTCTACCTCGAGGCGAGGCTCGAGGCGGAGGAGCTGGCGGGGCTCGCCGCGCACAAGCGCGAGCGGTGGATCGCGCAGGAGGTGGCCTGGCTCCGGCAGGGCGTGGAGGCGCGCCGCACCAAGAGCAAGGCGCGCATCCAGCGCGCACGGGCCCTCATGGCCGAGCGCGGCCCGGCCCGTGCTCAGGTGGCCGCGCTCCAGGTGGCCGCCGCGCCGCGCCTCTCGCAGGTGGTGCTGGAGGCTCACGGGATCGCGAAGCGCTTCGGGGAGGCGGCGGTGCTGCGGGGCGTCACCTTCCGGCTGCAGCGCGGCGAGCGGGTGGGCATCGTCGGGCCGAACGGCGTCGGCAAGACCACTTTCCTGCGCGTGCTGCTCGGTGAGCTCGCGCCCGACGCCGGCGAGGTGGTGCTTGGGAAGCGCACCCGGGTCGCCTACCACGACCAGGCGCGCGAGCGGCTCGACCCGGAGGCCACCGTCTACGAGGCAGCCGGGGGGGGCCCTCCCGGCGCGGGGAGGGGCGAGGACTGGGTCACCCTCGGTGAACGACGGGTGGCCCTCCGCGACTACCTCGACGACCTCCTCTTCCCGGTCTCCGTGCAGCGCATGCAGGTGAAGGCGCTCTCCGGCGGCGAGCGCAACCGGCTGCTGCTGGCGCGCCTCTTCCTCGAGGGCGCGAACGTGCTCGTGCTCGACGAGCCCACCAACGACCTCGACCTCGTGACCCTCGGCGTGCTGGAGCGCCTGCTCCTCACCTTCGACGGGAGCGTGCTCCTCGTCACCCACGACCGCTGGTTCCTCGACAAGGTGGCCACCGCCATTCTGGCCTTCGAGGGGGGAGGCCGCGCGGTGCGCTACCCGGGCAACTACGAGACCTACCGCACGCTGAAGGAGCAGGCCGAGCAGATGGCGCTGGAGGAGGGGATGGCGGCGCCACCCCTTTCCGCCTCGTCCGGCGCCCGAGACGGCGCCGAGCGCGCGAGCGCCGGCGAAGGAGGAGCCACCCCTCCCGCTCGCCGCCCGGGCAGGCTCTCCTTCAATGAGCAGCGCGAGCTCGACGGCATGGAGGAGGCGCTCCTCGCCGCCGAGCAGCGGAAGGGCGCGCTCGAGTTGGCCCTCTCCGACCCCTCGACCTACCAGCGCGGGGGCGGGGCCGTGGCGGAGCTCTCCGCCGAGCTCGACCGCGTCAGCGCGGAGGTGGAGCGGCTCTACGCGCGCTGGCAGGAGCTGGAGGCGCGCCGGCCACCCTCCTGAGCCCCCGCGGGGGGTCGCCGGTCAATCGGTAGCCTTCTTCGCCGCGTGCTTCACCTTGCGGCCGGCCTTGCGGGCAGCCTTCTTCGTCTTGGCCGTGCCCTCCTTGGCCGTGTCCTTCGCGTCCTCCCAGTGGTCCTTGGCCGTCTTGCCGCCCTTCAGGTCGGCCTTGACGTCGCGGGCGCTCTTCCGCATCTCGGCCTTCTGCTCCGTCATGGTGTCCTGCATGTCGCCGGCCAGCACAGGGGCGGCAAGCCCGAGGGCGACCGCGATGGAGACCCCTTTCAAGAAACTCTTCACGTATGGCTCCTTTCGGGGCGAAGCCCCGCTCTTCCGAGGCGAGAAGATGTGCACCCAGCGGCGAGGTGACGCTGACCCGCGCGGGAGGCTACCCGGCGAGGCCAGGCGTCCGATCTGGTACACTCGATGTGCAGCGCGGGGCGATCCAGCCGGGGGGCGGAGCGCGCGATCACCATGTGTGGCAGGGATGCCCTGCCTTCCGCCCAGGTGGCATGAGCGTTGCTTATAAGAGCATTGCGTTACTCGCCCTCGAGGTGAGCGGAAGGGGGTCTCTTGCCGAAGCGGTCGCCCAGATGCGGTGAAATGCGCCTGGGCATCGTCATCGCCATCGCCATCGCCCTCACCCTCCTCGCCTCGGCGGTCCCGGGCGGGCCAGCGCGTGCCGAGGAGGCAGCCGACCAGGCGCGACGCATCATGGCCGAGGCGCTCGAGCTGCGGGCGTCCATGCCGCTCCTTTCTCCCAGGCTCCCGGACGCCACCGCCAGAACGGACGCACCGTCAAGGTACGGGGGTGACCGTCGCCGTGCGGCCGAGCGCGTCGCCGCGGAGCGGGCCGAGCGCGAGGTGCGAGGGGCCACCGAGGAGCGCCCGGGCGCGGGCCCCCGCCGCGGCGTGGGGGGAGCGCCCGGTGAGCGGGCGCGGTACGGCCTCGAGGGTGAACGCGGCCCGCCCGCCGAGCGCATGAAGGAGAGCGGGAAGATGCCGGGGGGTGGCCCGCGGCACCGGGGAGGCGGCGGCGCGCCGAGTTCACCGGGGGTAGATGCGATCCCCGGCGGAGCGGGGGCGCGCCCCTCGGACCCGCTCCCGGGGGAGGGAGGCGGCCGGTGAAGGGGGAGCGAGGCTCGACCGCGCGGATCCTCCTCGTTCTGCTCGCGCTTTTCGCTCCGAGGGACGGGGCCTGGGCCGCCGCGGAGGCCTCCGAGGCCGGCCCCCACCTCCTGCGCGGGGCGGAGGCCTTTCGCGACGGGCGCTTCGCCGAGGCCCTGGTCGAGTTCCGGGTGGCCGCGCGCCTCGGCGCGAAGGAAGCCCCGCCCTACGCCGCCGCTGCGCTCCTCCAGCTCGGCCGCCCCGAGGAGGCCGTGGAAGCCTTCGGAGCGAGCGAGGAGGAGAGGGACACGCTCCTCGACTTCCACCACGCTCTGGCCTGCCACCAGGCCCGGCTGTACCTGTGCGCGTCGCGGCTCCTCGCGCGCGTCGCCGACCGCGCCGGCCCCCGCCTCGGCGGGCGCGCCGCCACGCTCCTCAGGGAGCTCGCGACCGCCCTCACCGGGGAGCCTCCCAGGGAGAGCATCGACTGGTACCTCCACCGCTGCGCGGAGCGGCGGGGCGAGGGGAGGCCGCTGCTCGCCCGCGCCCATTGCCGGGAGGCGCTGGGCCTCGCCGAGCGGCGGCCTGACCACCACGGCCAGGCCGAGGCGGGCGCTCTACTGGAAGCGCTGTCCCGCGCCCCGCCGGACCAGGGGGTGCCTTGACGCACGCGCTCCTCCTGCTCGTGGCGCTTCGCCTCGCTCTCGACTCGTGCCCACCGGACCCGTGCCTACTGGATGACGCGCCCACCGGCCGGCCGCAGCCCGGCGGCGAGGAGGCCGCCGCGCTCTACCGCGCGGTGGGCGAGGAGGAGCTCGGCCGCGGCTCGCGCGAGGCCGCGCTTCAGGCTTACCGCGAGGCCTCGAGGCTCGACCCGTCGGACGGAGCCTCGCGTGCGGCCCTCCAGAGGCTGTGCGCGGAGAGCCCGAGAGGGGAAGAGGCCTTCGACCTCGGCCTCCGCCGGATGGAAGGAGGCGAGCTCGTCGGCGCCGTCGCGGCGCTCCGGGAGGCGGTAGACGCCGGGTACGGGTCCTCGGCGGCGCTCCTCCTCGGCATCGCGCTCCACGAGCTGGGCCGGGATGGCGAGGCGCGCCCTTGGCTCCTCGCGGCGGCGGCCGCGCCCGAGCACCGCCAGAGCGCGGAGCTCTACCTCGCCCTCATCGCGCTCGCCGGAGGGGATCGAGGCGAGGCGGCGCGCCGGCTCGAGGCGGCATCGGGCAGCCCGGCGCTGGCGCCCCTCGCGGCGGCGCTCGCGCCCGAGGCGCATGGAGAGCGGTTGCTCCTCTCGTTCCTGGCCGGCTCGACCTGGGACTCGAACGCCCAGCTCGCACCCGACGGGACTTCCCTCGCGACCTCCAGCGATTCTCGTGCTGGGGCTCTCCGGGTGGGCCCTCTACCGGCCCGCGGGCGAAGCGGGACCCTACCTTCGCGCGAGCGCGTTCCTCGATCAACCGCTCCGCTTCACCGACCTCGAGCACGCCGGCCTCGCCGCCGGCCTCGGCTGGCAGCTGGGCGGTTCGCGCCGCGGCGCCCTCGCCGGCTACGAGCTCGCTCAGGAATGGCTCGGCGGCGACGCCTTCCTGACGGCGCACCGGCTCCTCGCGGCCGGGTGGTTACCCGCCGGGGCCGCCACGCTGTCGGCCTCCTGCGCGGTGCGCTTCGAGTCCTATCCGGCAGCAGCGTACGAGCCGTTCTCCGGCGCGCTCGCGCGCGGCGAGCTCATCGCGACGTGGCCACTCGGTCACTCCGCCGGCCATCGGCTCGAGGTGGGCTACCGGCTCTCGCTCGACGACGCGCGCCGGCCCGAGCTGGGGTGGGTCGACCACGGCCCGGCCGCAGAGGTGCAGCTGCGGCTCGGGCCCCGCGCGCGGGCTGGCCTGCGCGCGGCGGCCGGCTTCCGCACCCACGGTGCGTACGACCCCCAGCTGGGCGTGCGGCGCTCGGACGCCTGGGTGGAGGCCGGCGTGCTGCTGGCCTGGGGACTCGACGAACACTTCACGTTGCGTGGCTCCCTGGCGGCCCGGCGGCAGTCGTCGAGCGCGCCGGACTTCACCTACTCGCGCGTCGCCCCGTCGCTGGGGATCGCGCTCACGGCGGGGCTCTGAGGTGTCGCGTGCCTGGATCCCCCTGCCGCTCGCGGCGGCGGTGTTCGGCCTCGCCGGCTCGCTCGCCGCCACCCTCTTCCTCCACCACGCGGCGACCACCGCCCTCGACCGCGTCCTGGAGGAGCGCCTGCGCGGAGCGGGTGAGACCGCGGCGGAGCTCCTCGCGCTCGACGAGCCGCCGGGCGAGGTGCTGCGCGCCATCATGGCCGGCAACCAGCTGGAAGGGGCCTATCTGCTCTCCCCGGCACTGCGCGTGCTGGGCGACGCCACAGGTCCCTCGCCGGCTGCCGCCGACCTGCTGCGGGTGGACCCCGCCCGCGCGGCCAGGGCGCTGGAGGGCGAGGCGAGCGTGGCCTTCGCCTTCGCCGTGGGCGGCCTGCGCGTCGCCACCGGCTACTTTCCCGTCCGGCGGTCCGACGGCCGCGTGGGTGGGGTGCTGGGACTCGAGGCGGGCCAGTCGTTCGCCAGCGCCCGAGGGGGCGTGCGGCGCGCGCTCTTCATCGGCGTGGGGCTCTCGCTGCTCGGTGCGCTGGCGCTCGCCGCGCTGGGCCGGCAGTGGTCGAATGGCGAGGTGCAGCGTCGAAGGATCGCCGAGCGGGCGGCGCGGGGCGATGCGCTCGCCCGGATGGGGGCGATGGCCGCCCACGAGAATCCGCAACCCCATCGGCGTCATCCGTGGGGCTGTCGAGCTGGTGCAGGAGCGGGCCGGGGCGTCGCTCGGCCCCGACGATCGCGAGGCGCTCGACGACGTGCTGGGCGAGGTGGAGCGGCTCCGGCGACTCACCCAGGACTTCCTCGACCTGGCGCGCGATCCGCCGCTCACGCTCGCCACCGCGGACCTCGCCGCGCTGGCGGCCGAGGCCGCGAACGGCCTGGGCCTCGCCTTCCCGGGGGTGGCGGTCCAACTGTCGGTGCCCACACTCGTGGTGGAGATTGACGGTGAGCGCATGCGGCAGCTCCTCTCGAATCTCCTGGTGAACGCCGCGCAGGCGGGCGCCCGAAACGTCCAGATCGCAGGCGGGCGAGAGGGACGTTCCGCCCGGCTCCGGATCGTGGACGACGGCCCCGGGGTGACCGCCGAGCTGTGCGAGCGGCTCTTCGAGCCCTTCGCCACGGGCCGGCCCGAGGGTACCGGGTTGGGGCTCGCCATCGCGAGGCGCGTCGCCGAACGGCACGGGGGCCGGCTGCAGCTCCTCGCCACCGGGGGCGGAGGCGCGACCTTCGAGCTGCGCCTGCCGCTGGCGGCCGAAGATGTCGCGCCGACGTCCCGGAGCGGTGGCTGACGGCGGTTTCGTCACGAGGAGGAGAGGCCATGGCACGTGTCCTGGTGGTCGATGACGAGCCCAAGCTGGGCAAGTTCGTGGCGCAGGCGCTCGTCCTCGACGGGCACGGGGTCGTCCACGAGACCTCCGGGCGCGCCGCGCTGGTGCAGCTGGCGGCGGGCGGCGTCGACGTGGTGGTGACCGATCTCCGCATGCCCGAGGTGGACGGGCTCGCGGTGCTGAAGGCCGCGCGCGCCATGCTCCCCGCGCCGCCCGAGGTGGTGGTGATGACCGCCTTCGGCTCGACGGAGAGCGCGGTGGCGGCCATGAAGGCGGGCGCGGCCGACTACGTCGTGAAGCCATTTGCCCTCGACGAGCTGCGCATGCGCGTCCGGCGCCTCGCCTCCCAGCGCGCGGCGGAGGCGCGGAGCGAGCGGCTCCTCGCAGCGCCTCACCCCGGACCTCGTCGCCGAGAGCGCCTCGATGCAGGCCGCGCTTGCGGCGGCCCGCCAGGTCGCCCCCACCGACGCCACCGTCCTCCTGCTCGGCGAGAGCGGCACCGGCAAGAGCCAGCTGGCGCGCTTCATCCACTACGCCAGCCGGCGCGCGGCAGCGCCGCTCGTCGAGGTGCACTGCGCGGCGCTCCCGGAGACCCTGCTCGAGGGCGAGCTCTTCGGCCACGAGAAGGGTGCCTTCACTGGCGCCACCCAGCGCAAGGCCGGCCACCTCGCCGCCGCCAGTGGCGGGACCCTCTTCCTCGACGAGATCGGCGACGTGACCCCCGCCACCCAGGTGAAGCTGCTCCGCTTCCTCCAGGAGCACGCCTTCGTGCCCCTTGGCGCCACCGCGGCGGAGACCGTGGACGCGCGGGTGATCTCCGCCACCAACCGAGACCTCGGGAGAGGCGGTGAGCTCGGGCGCCTTCCGCGAGGACTTCTTCTACCGGCTGAACGTGTTCGCCATCCGGGTGCCGCCGCTGCGCGAGCGGCGCGAGGACATCGTCCCCATCGCCGAGCGCTTCCTGACGGGGCGCGGGTTGCCAGGCTCCAGGCTCTCTGGCGAGGCGCGGGCCCGGCTCACTGCACATTCCTGGCCGGGCAACGTGCGCGAGCTGGAGAACGCGCTCGAGCGCGCGCTCATCCTGGCCGGCGACGAGCCCATCGCCGGCGCCCACCTCGCGGGGGCCGCCAGCGCTGGCCGGCCGCGTCGGGTGGGCGACATCCTGGTGGAGGGCTTCGCGCTCGACACCTTCGAGCGCGAGCTGCTGGAGGCGGCCCTCGAGCGCGCCGGTGGGAACAAGACACACGCCGCGAAGCTGCTCGGGATCACCCGCCGGCGGCTCTACTCCATGCTGGCGAGCCTGCAGGCCGAGGGCGCGGAGGAGGGCTGAACCCAGCCCCACTCCGCGCCGGAAGAAGCGGCGTACTGCCCATCCGGCGGCCGGGACCGGGTCTCCCTCCGCGGGATCCCGGGCACGGTGGTCCGCCGCTCCGCGATCACGTCGCCTGACAGGCGGCCTGGCACTCCGCTGCGCACGCCGGCCGGCAGGTCGCCAGGCAGGCCTGGTCGCCGGCCGAGCACTCGCCCTGGCAGGCCGTGAAGCAGCTCGAGCCGCACTCGCAGCTGCCGGTGCACCGGGCCGCCGCGACGCACGCGCTCCGGCACTCGCTCGCGCAGCTCTGCCTGCAGGCCGAGAGGCAGGTCCGGTCGCCAGGCGCGCAGGTGGTGGCGCAGCCGTCGGCACAGCTCGACCCACAGTCACAGCTCGCCGCGCAGTCGTCCCGCGCCGGGCAGCTCTGCGCCGCCCACGGATGTCCGCCCAGGGTGAACGTTTCGTCCGCTCGCTCCTCGCAGGCGAAGGTGGCGCCCGCGCCGGCACCCTGTCCTCGACCCGCGTGGCCGCTCCGGACGCGCTGGTGCTCCATCCAGCGCGACAGGGTGGCGACGTGGACGGTCGCGTCGGCCGCGTTCGCTGCGGGATCGGCGAGGGTGCAGGTCCGCGCGCCGTGGCGGGCCAGCTCGGATTCCATGGCCGAGGCCATGCAGCCGAGGTCGGCCTCCTGCCCTCGCCCCTGCCGCGAGAGCTCGCGGTCGAGCTCATCCCAGCCCTGGCGGAGCCGGTCGAGCCGGGGGTCGAGCGCCGTCCGGTAGCGCGTGTACGCCGCCGTGCAGGTGGCCGGGTCCGGGGCGGTGGCCATCTCGCCCTCGTAGGCCGCGAGCGCGGTCGTCACCTCTTGCTCGAGCGCCCGCAGGGCGGCGCCATCCTGGGCCCCCGCGCTCGAGCCGTCGCCGCCACACGCGGCCCCTGCCATCACCGCCACCAACCCCAGCATCGCCATCCTCTTCATCTGCAGCTCCTCGCGCGACGGATTCGTCGTGCCGGAGGCTCGCGCGCTGTCCGGCCCGCTTCGCGCCGGTCGCCGCCCGGATCAGGTCGCGCCCTCGCTTCGTCCTCCCTGAGCATGGCGCGTGCCACGGATGGCGACCAGCTCACCGGCCGCGGTTTCAGGCCGGGGCTGGCGGCTCCGTGGGAGGTCGGGGCGATATGAGCGTGGCTGACCGTACCAGGCGGTGCAGCGCGCCGGACCGGGCGGTACGCCGAACCTCGTCAGCCCGCCCCCAGGCTCGGAGCCCGGGGATGCCGGGGCGCCCGCTCGACCTCGCCGCCGGCTCCGTGCTTTCCTCCGTCCCTTGCGCGTCACCTGCCCTCGCTGCCTGCGGCCCCATCCTTCTGCGTGTGCGAGGGCCTCGTCCCCGTGGCCACCCGTACCCGGGTGGTGCTGCTCCAGCACCCGCGCGAGGCGCGCCTCGCCATCTGCAGCGCCTGGCTCACCCGCCTCGCGCTCTCGAACGCCGAGCTGCACCGCGGGCTCTCGTTCGAGGCGCATCCGGGCGTCGCGGCCCTGGCAGTCCTCCCCGGCGCGGCGCTGCTCTACCCCGGCCGGGAGGCCGTCCCTGCATCCGCGCTCTCCGCAGCGCCGCCGCTGGTGCTCTTCGCCATCGACAGCACCTGGTTGCAGTCGGAGAAGATGCTCGCGGCAAACCCGCGCCTCGCGGCGCTGCCGCGGGTGTCGGTCGACCCCGGGGAGACGAGCGGCTACGGCGAGCTCCGGCGCGAGCCGGCCGCGCACTGCCTCTCCACCCTGGAGGCGGTCGCCCACGCCCTCGGGGCCCTGGAGGGTGCGCCCGAGCGCTTCGCCCCGATGTGCGCCGCCTTTCGCCGGTCCGTGGAGCTACAGCTCGCCTGTTCCCGGGACGAGAGGCGCCGCCCGAGGCATCGGCCGAAGCCCCCCACACCGGCCCCTTGAAACGCCCCCTGCCACGGGTGTGCCATGTTTGCATGACAACCCGAGGCGCTGCCGTCGCACTCGTCGCCGTCCTGCTCTCGGGCTGTGGCGGCAGCGCGAGCGAGCTCACCGGCGAGGGGGGAGGCGGCGGTTCGACCCCACCGGCGCTGGCCGCGGCGGCGGGCGCCTGCGTGGCTCGCGTGAACGCGCTGCGCGCCTCGAAGGGGCTCGCGCCCCTCGCGCGCTGGAGCGACGCCGAGAGGTGCGCCGGTGAAGAGGCTGCGAGCGACAGCGTGAGTGGCAAGGCTCACGGCGCCTTCGGCCGGTGCGGTGAACACGCGCAGTGCGAGTGTCCGGACTGGAGCTCCATCTCCGGGAGCAGCTGGAGCGTCGTACCGGGCTGCCTCGACATGATGTGGGCCGAGGGGCCCGGCGGCGGCCATTACGACATCATGACCAGCAGAGGCTACACCAAGGTGGCGTGCGGCTTCTTCACCACGCCCGGGGGCGAGGTGTGGGCCGTGCAGGACTACCGGTGAATTGCGCGGGACGGGGGCGTTGCACCGGCGGGAGAGGAGGAGCTCCCGCGCCGCCAGCGCGCTCGACCTCCCGCGCCGCCAGGCGACTCAGGGCCGCCTCGCGGTGGAGGATGCGCCGGTAGCCGCTGCACACCTCCTGCTTCGACCGCTCGGGACAGAGGGCGCATGAGCTTCGATTCGGGTCCGCGGCGCCGGTAGCCGTCCCAGGCGAGCATCACCAGCCCAACGCTGCCGGCTGCGACCGCGGTCCCAGCGGCGCCTCCCCAGCGGGTCCCGAGCACGAGGAGCGCTGCGAGCGACAGCGCCGGCAGCGCGCGGGTGAACAGCTTGCCACTCCGGTGCCTCGCGGCGCTCTGGTGAAGAGCAGCGACGAAGCTCGCGGCGAGGCCCGCGAGCAGGGCGCTCGCCACCGGCCACGATGGAACGGGCGCGAGCAGGCCCAGGGTCACCCCCGCCGCCGCGCCGCATACGGCGAGGGTGCAGCCGCGGCACACCCGCGCCCTTCGTCCGAGGCGCACCACCTCCCCCGCGTAGGGCTCGCACAGCGGGTGGTGCGACCAGCGGTGGAACCCGTGGGCCCGCCGCGCCAACTTGTCGAGGCGGCGCGCCACCGGAGGCGGCAGTCGCGGTATCGAGCTCACCCCCTCGCCAGGGGCGCCGCCGGCTGCGCCGCCCGGATCACCACCGCCGTGCCGTAGGCGACGATCTCGTTCGTGTTCTGCATGAGCTCGGAAGAGTCGAACCGGAAGGCGAGCACCGCGTTCGCCCCCATGGCGCGCGCCTGCTTCTCGAGCCGGTTCATCGCCTCGTTGCGGCTGGTGTTGGCGAGCTCGGTGAACATGGTGATCTCGCCGCCGAAGAAGGTCTGGCAGCCGGCGCAGGCCGTGCCCACCACGCTCCGGCTCCGGACGGTGATGCCCCAGCACGGGCCGATGACGCGCTCCACCTCCCATCCGGCCGGCGGGTCGAAGGTGGTGAGGATGGGAATCTCGTGGCGCTGGATCTCGCTCATCCGCCCTCCATACCACGGCAGGTGGACGAACTTTCACATGCGTCCGGCCCGGAATCGAGGTAAGGCAACGACTTTCCACCTGGGCGCCCACCCTGCGCGTGGGCATGCGTCACCACCTGCTTCGTCACCGGCGCGCCGACCGCCCGGGCCGCACGGCGCCTCCGAGAGACCCCTTCGTATGAAGACAAAGTCCAAGCTCTGGATCCTCGCCATCGTCGCGGTGATCGCCGTCGTGGTCGTCGTGGGCGGGGTGAAGTTCCTTCAGATCCGAAAGATGATCGACGCGGGCAAGTCCTTCGCCCCCCCACCCGAGTCGGTCACCTCCGCCGAGGTGAAGGAGCTCGAGTGGCAGGGCTCGCGCGAGGCGGTGGGCACCCTGGTGGCGGTGCGCGCGGTGATGGTGGGCGCCGAGGTCGGCGGGCTGGTGCGCGAGGTGGCCTTCGAATCCGGCGGTGGCGTGAAGAAGGGTGCGCTCCTCGTGAAGCTCGACACCTCCGCCGAGGAGGCGCAGCTCGCGGCGTCCGAGGCCGACGCGGCGCTGGCGAGGGAGCAGCTCAACCGGGCCCGCGCGCTCAGGAAGGGCGGTGCCAACACCCCCGCCGACCTCGACGCGGCCGAGGCGCGCGCCAAGCAGGCCACGGCGACCCTGAAGACGCTGCAGGTGAACATCGACAAGAAGACCATCCGCGCACCCTTCGACGGGCGCGTGGCCATCCGGCAGGTGGAGCTCGGCCAGGTGCTCGCGCCGGGCAGCACCATCGCCTCGCTGCAGTCGGTGTCGCCCATCCACGCCGACTTCTGGCTTCCGCAGCAGGCGCTCGCCACCCTCAAGGTCGGCCAGAAGGCGCGCCTTCACGTCGACACCTTTCCAGGAAAGGTCTGGGAGGGGAAGGTCACCACCATCAACCCGGAGGTCGACGTCGCCACCCGTAACGTGAAGGTGCGCGCCACCTTTCCCAACGAGGACGGGCGGCTGCGGCCCGGGATGTTCGCCCGGGTGGAGGTGCTCTCCGGGCAGACGCGCAAGGTGCTGGCCGTGCCCATCACCGCGGTCATCTTCGCGCCCTACGGCGATTCGGTCTTCGTCCTCACCGAGAAGAGGGACGCTCCCTCCTCGAGCGCCGCGCAGCAGGAGAAGGGCACTCCCGGGACGGCCCAGGCCGCCGAGGGCGCGACGCAGCCCGGAAAGGGCGCCGAGGCCCCCGCGGCCGGCAAGCCAGGCCAGGGTGGGCCGGTGCTGGTGGCGCAGCAGAAGTTCGTGCGCCTCGGAGAGCGACGCGGCGACTTCGTGGAGGTGGTCTCCGGCCTCACCGTCGGTGAGACGGTGGTGGGGAATGGCGCCTTCAAGCTCCGCAGCGGCGCATCGGTGGTGGTGAGGAACGATCTCGCCCCCCCCACCTCGCTCACGCCGAACCCCGAGACCCCCTGACCGGGGCCGGAGAGGACCATGAAGTTCACCGATCTCTTCATCCGGCGTCCGGTCATCGCCATCGTCGTCAACCTCGTCATCGTCATCGCCGGATTGCAGGCCATCCGCACCCTGAACGTGCGGCAGTACCCGCGCAGCGAGAACGCGGCCATCACCGTCACCACCACCTACGTCGGCGCGAACGCCGAGCTGGTGCGCGGCTTCATCACCACGCCGCTCGAGCGCGTGATCGCCGCGGCCGACGGCATCGACTACATCGAGTCGCAGAGCCGCCAGAACGTCTCGACCATCACGCGCCCGCCTGCGGCTCAACTACGACGCCACCCGCGCGCTCGCCGAGATCAGCTCCAAGGTCGACCAGGTGCGCGGCGACCTGCCGCCCGAGGCGGAGGTCCCGATCATCAACATCGAGTCGGCCGACAGCCAGTTCGCCGCCGCCTACCTCAGCTTCTCCTCCGAGTTCCTGAAGCAGAACGAGATCACCGACTACCTGGTCCGCGTCGTCCAGCCGCGGCTCTCGGCGATCGAGGGCGTGCAGCGCGCCGACATCCTGGGCGCCCGCACCTTCGCCATGCGCATCTGGCTGAAGCCGGACCGCATGGCCGCGCTGAACGTCAGCCCCAGCGCAGGTCCGCCAGGCGCTGGCCGCCAACAACTACCTGGCGGCGGTCGGGCCAGACCAAGGGCTCGCTCGTCCAGGTGAACCTCACCGCCAACACCGACCTGCAGCTCGGTCGAGGAGTTCAAGCAGCTGGTGGTGCGCGAGCAGGACGGCGCGGTGGTGCGCCTCGGCGACGTCGCCGACGTGGTGCTCGGCGCCGAGGACTACGACGCGGCGGTGAACTTCAGCGGCCAGACGGCGGTGTTCATCGGCGTCTGGGCGCTGCCCAACGCCAACTCCCTCGACGTGATCCAGGCGCGTGCGCGAGCGAGATCGACAGCCTGCAGAGCGAGCTCCCCGAGCAGACTCGCGGCCATCGTGGCCTTCGACGCCACCAACTACATCAAGAGCGCCATCGCACGAGGTGGAGCGCACCCTCGTCGAGACGCTGCTCATCGTGGTGGTGGTCATCTTCCTCTTCCTCGGCTCGCTGCGCTCGGTGCTGGTGCCGGTGGTGGCCATCCCGGTCTCGCTCATCGGCGCCGTGTTCCTGATGCAGGTGTTCGGCTTCACGGTGAACCTGCTCACCCTGCTGGCCATCGTGCTCTCGGTGGGCCTGGTGGTGGACGACGCCATCGTGGTGGTCGAGAACGTCGAGCGCCACCTGCGCGAGGGCGATGACGCCCGCTCGACGCGGCGCTGAAGGGCGCGCGCGAGCTGGTCGGCCCCATCATCGCCATGACCATCACCCTGGCGGCGGTGTACACGCCCATCGCCTTCCAGGGCGGCCTCACCGGCTCGCTCTTCCGCGAGTTCGCGTTCACGCTGGCCGGCGCGGTCACCATCTCCGGCGTCGTGGCGCTCACCCTCTCGCCGATGATGTCGGCGCTACCTGCTCAAGCGCCGGGCACGAGGAGCGCGGCCTGTCCGGGCATGATCAACCGCGGGTTCGAGCGGATCCGAGGCCACCTACGCCCGGCACCTCGACAGGCCTCGTTCCAGGCGCGCGGGGCGCATCTACCTGGCGTGGGGCGTGGTGAGCGTGCTCGCCTTCCTCATGTTCACCCAGTCGCCCAAGGAGCTCGCGCCCACCGAGGACCAGGGCGTCATCTTCGGTATCGTCAACACGCCCGCCAACTCGACCCTCGACCAGGTGGTCTTCTCGACCCGGGAGGTGAACCGCACGGTCACGCGAGATCCCCGAGGCCCAGTTCACCTTCCAGATGACGCTTCCGACCGGCGGCTTCGGGGGCGTCGGCCTGAAGCCGTGGGAGGAGCGCGAGCGCTCGGCGGCCCAGATCCTGCCGGAGGTGCAGCGGAGGGTGTCGGCCATTCCCGGCGTCCAGACCTTCCCCATCCTGCCGCCGGCCCTGCCCGGCGGCGGCAGCTTCCCGGTCGAGTTCGTCATCGCCTCCACCGCCGAGGCCACCGAGATCCTCGGCTTCGCGAACCAGCTGCAGCAGAAGGCGGCCAAGAGCGGGCTCTTCGCCTTCCCGCCGCTCATCGACGTCAAGATCGACCAGCCGGAGGCGGAGATCGTCTTCGACCGCGACAAGGTGGCGCGAGCTCGGCCTGAACCTCCAGCAGGTGGGGCAGGACCTCGCTCGGCGCGTGGGCGGCAACTTCGTCAACCGCTTCAGCGTCGAGGGGCGCAGCTACAAGGTCATCCCGCAGCTCCTACGCGCTCGGAGCGCCTGACCCCCGAGCAGCTCGACGCGACATCTACGTCACCGGCCCCGACGGCCAGCTCGTGCCGCTCTCGCTCGATCGCCACGATCAAGAACAGGGTGGCGCCGCGCTCGCTCAACCGCTTCCAGCAGCTCAACGCGGTGAAGCTCTCGGGCGTGGCCATCCGGCCGCTCGACGAGGCGCTCGCCTACCTCGAGGACCGAGGCGCGCCGAGATCCTGCCCCAGGGCTACCCCATCGACTACACCGGCGAGTCGCGCCAGCTCCGCGCGGAGGGGAACAAGTTCCTGCCCGCCTTCGGGCTGGCGGTGGTCCTCATCTTCCTGGTGCTCGCCGCGCAGTTCAACACTTCCGCGACCCGTTCGTCATCCTGGCCGGCTCGGTGCCGCTCGCCATGTTCGGCGCGCTGATCTTGACCTTCCTGAAGATGCCGAACCCGAACATGCCCGTTCTTCACCGAACGGCTGGACGACGACGCTCAACGTCTACTCGCAGGTGGGGCTCGTCACGCTGGTGGGCCTCGTCGCCAAGAACGGCATCCTCATCGTCGAGTTCGCGAACAAGCTGCAGGAGGAGGGGCTACTCCAAGATCGACGCGGTGCGCGAGGCGGCGGTGACGCGCCTCCGCCCCATCCTCATGACCAGCGTCGCCACCGTGTTGCGGCCACTTCCCGCTCACGCTGGTGACCGGCCCGGGCGCGGCGGCGCGCAACAGCATCGGCCTCGTGCTCGTGGCCGGCATGGCCATCGGCACCGCCTTCACGCTCTTCTTCGTGCCGACCATCTACCTGCTCATCGCGCGCGACCGAACGAAGGAGCACGTGGGCGGCCGGGCGGAGCTCATCGAGGCCGACGCGGAGACCTGACCGGATGCCACCCGTCCTTGCCCTCGCCGGGGTGACCCGGCGCTACGCGCTGCCCGGCGGCGCGAGCCACGAGGCGCTGGGCGGCGTCTCGCTGGAGGTGGCGGAGGGCGAGTCGGTGGCCGTCGTCGGGCGGAGCGGCTCGGGTAAGTCCACGCTGCTCCACCTCGCCGCGGGGATTGACCTCCCCACCAGCGGGGAGGTGCGGGTGCTGGGACAGGAGCTCGGGGCGCTCTCCGACCGGGCGCGCACCCTGCTCCGGCGCGACGGCGTGGGGCTGGTGTTTCAGTTCTTCCACCTCCTCTCCCACCTCAGCGTGGAGGACAACGTGCTCGTCCCGGCGCTGGTCGGCGGCGGCGATGCGAGAGCACTGCGGCGCCGCGCCGGTGACCTGTTGCAGCGGGTTGGCCTCGCGGACCGGGCGGCCCAGCCGGCGGGCAAGCTCTCGGGCGGCGAGATGCAGCGGGTGGCGCTCTGCCGGGCGCTCTTGCGCTCGCCGCGGCTGCTGCTCGCCGACGAGCCCACCGGCAACCTCGACGAGGCCACCGGCGAGGTGGTGATGGAGCTCCTCTTCGCCCTGGCGCGCGAGCAGGGCAGCGCGCTCCTCTACGTCACCCACAGTCGAGAGCTCGCCGCCCGGGCCGGGCTCGCCCTTCGCCTCCACGACGGAAAGCTGGAAGCGGCGTGATCCGGTACGCCGCGCGCGCCCTCCGCGCCCGGCTCCGGGGAGGGCGCGCGCTGTTTCTCCTGGCGGTGGGCGGGGTGGCCCTGGGCGTCGCCTCGGTGCTCTCGATTCAGATCCTGTCGGGGAGCGCGCTCGGAGCCTTCGAGGACTCGGCGCGGGCGGTCTCGGGCGAGACGCAGCTCAGCGTGGTGGGGAACGGTCCTTCGCTGCCCGACGACCTCTTGCCGCGCGTCCTCGGGACGCCCGGCGTGCGCGGCGCGATCCCACTCACGCGGGTGACCGTGGCGCTGGGTGACTCTCCCGGCGACACGCTGGAGGTGGTGGGCACCGACCTCTTCGCCCCGGTGGAGGTGCCGTGGGGGCGGGGGAGTGGCGCGGGCGAGATTCGCGCGCCGGCGCGGCTCGCCGACGTGCTCGGGGTGCGCGGCTGGGTAGCGGTGACGCCCCGCCTCGCCGCCGCGCGAAACTGGCGCGAGGGATTGCGCTTCGAGGTGTCGAGCGGCTCCCGGCGCACTCTGCTCACCGTGGGTGCGCTCGTCGATCTCCAGCGGCGCGCGCCGCTCGCCAGCTCGCGCCTGGCGGTGATGGACATCGCACAGGCGCAGGCGCTCCTGGGAACCCCCGGCCACCTGCAGCAGCTCGACGTTCTCCTCTCCGAGGGGGCGAGGCCGGCCGCGGTGGCCCATGCGCTCGAGGCGAAGCTCGGGCCCGGCGTACGGGTGCAGACGCCCGAGGCGCGCCTCGCCGAGGCCGGGGCGCTCCTCCGCGCCTTTCGCATGAACCTCACCGCGCTCTCGCTGGTGAGCCTGCTCGTGGGCGGCTTCCTGGTGTACGCGAGCACGCAGGCCGCGCTGGCGCGCCGGCGGGAGGAGCTGGGACTTCTGCGCTGCCTCGGCACCACCCGCGCCCAGGTGGTCCGGCTGGTGCTCCTCGACGCCCTCCTGCTCGGGGTGCTCGGGACGGCCCTGGGCCTGCCACTCGGCTGGGCCGCGGCGCGCGCGAACCTCGCCACGGTGAGCGCCACGCTGGAGGGGCTCTACCAGCTCCGCGGCGTGGAACAGGTGCTCCTCACCCCCGGGCTCATCGCGCTGGGGGCGGCGCTCGGGATTGCGGGCGGACTCCTGGGAGCGCTGGTGCCGGCGCTGGAGGTGGCGCGGGAGGACCCCCGGGCGCTCCTCGCTGCCCGGGGGACGGAGAGCGGACCGGGGCGCTCCACCGCGGGCCTGGCGCTCGCCGGGGCGTTGCTCCTCGTGCTGTCCGCGGCGCTGGCGCTGGGACCGGCGCTGCGAACGCCCTGGGCCGGCTTCGCGGTGGCCCTCGCCCTCCTCGCAGCCATCCCCCTCTTCGTGCCGGTCCTCCTCCGGGCCGGCGCGGCGCTCCGCGCGCCTGCGCGCCTGGGCGTTCGCTACGGCGCCCGCGACCTCGCCTTTCACCTGCGGTCGACGGCGGTGGCGGCCGGCGCGCTGGCCGTGGCGGTCACCATGCTGGTGGGCATCACGGTGATGATCGGCAGCTTCCGCACCACCGTCGAGCGGTGGCTCACGGCCACGCTCCGCGCCGACGTCTACGTCACCACGCCGTCGTGGCGGCGCGGGCGCACCGACGCCACGCTGGCGCCGGAGGTGATGAAGCGGCTCGTCTCCTTGCCCGGCGTGGTGGCCGTGGACCGGCTGCGGCAGCTCCAGGCCGAGTCCGGCGGCCGGCGCGTCTCGGTCTCGGGCTTCGACGCCGCGCTGCCGGCGGCGGCGGGGCGGGTCGAGCTCACCGGCGGCGACGCGAGTGAGGCGCTCGCCGCCGTGCGCGCCGGGGCGGCGCTGGTGTCGGAGCCGCTGGCGCGCCGGGAGCACCTGGCAGCGGGGGGCGCGCTCGAGCTCTCCGGTCCAAGGGGACCGGTGCGCTTCCCGGTGGCCGGGGTCTACCGCGACTATGGGGCCGAGGGCGGTGCAGTGCTCCTCGACCTGCCGGTGCTCGCCGCCCGCTTCGGGGACGGGCCGCTCACCAACGCGGCGCTCTACCTCGAGCCCGGGCTCGACGCCGACCGCTTCGCGCGGGAGCTCATGGCCTCGGAGGAGGGGGACGCGCTGCTCGTCCGGTCCAACCGCCGCCTGCGCGCCGAGGTGCTGCGCATCTTCGAGCAGACCTTCGCGGTGACGCGGCTCCTGCAGGCGATGAGCCTCCTCGTGGCGGTGACCGGCGTCACCCTGAGCCTCCTCGTGCTCGCCCGGGAGCGCTCGGCCGAGGTGGCGCTGCTGCGCGCCCTGGGCGCCACCCGGGGGCAGATCTTCCGCCTCTTCGTCGGGCGCGCGGCCGGCATGGCCGCGGCGGGGCTCCTCCTCGGCGCGCTGGGCGGGGGAGGGCTGGCGCTGGTGCTGGTGAAGCTCATCAACCCGGCCTGGTTCGGCTGGAGCCTCGGCCTCTACCCACCGTGGGGCGCGCTCGCCGGACAGGCCGCGCTCCTCCTCGGGGTGGCGCTGCTGGCGAGCCTCTATCCCGCCCTGCGGGCGAGCCGCGCTCCGGCGGCGGAGCTGGCCAGAGATGCGCTTTGAGCGCGCAGCGCTTCCGCTGTGCGCCGCGCCGCTGCTCCTCGCGGCGTCTGCCGCGTGGGCCGCGGAGGGGTTCGTGCCGGCGGCGCCGGGCTACGCCTGGAGCTTCCCGCGCGACCACTTCGCCCACCCGGCCTATCGCAACGAGTGGTGGTACTTCACCGGACAGCTCGAGGCGGAGGGCGAGCCCGGGGAGCTCCTCGGCTACCAGCTCACCTTCTTCCGGGTGGGCCTCTTGCCCGAGCGGCCGCCGCTCGACTCGCCCTGGGCGGCCTCCGAGCTGGTGATGGGCCACGCCGCGGTGACCGACCCCGCGGCGAAGGCGCACGTCTTCTCCGAGGTGCTCTGGCGGGCGGTGCCGCTCCTCTCCGGGGTGGGGGCGCCGCCCGGTCCGGTGATCGCGTGGGCGCAGGCGCCGCCCGGCACCGACGCGCGCTGGGCGCTGGAGCTCCTGCCGGGCGGAGCGTTTCGCCTGACGGTGAAGGACGACGCGAGGGGACTCGCCTACGACCTCACCGCCCGGCCCGAGAAGCCGATAGTCTTCCAGGGGCCGGGAGGCCTCTCGCGCAAGGCCGCCGCCGAGGGGTTCGCCAGCCTCTACTACAGCGTCACCCGCCTCGTGACCGCGGGCTCGGTCACGGTCGGAGGCCGCACGCGCCGGGTGCGCGGCACGAGCTGGCTCGACCGCGAGTTCGGGTCGTCGCAGCTCGCCCCCTCGCAGGTGGGGTGGGACTGGTTCGCGCTCCAGCTCGCCGACGGGCGCGACCTCATGCTCTACCTCCTCCGGCGCGCCGACGGCTCGCTCGACTTCGCCCGCGCCACGGTGGTGAGCCCGTCGGGCGAGGCGCGCTGGCTTGGCGCCGAGGACTTCACCGTCCGCGCGACCGAGGCGTGGAGGAGCGACGCCACGAAGGCCGTCTATCCCTCGCGCTGGAAGGTCACGATTCCCTCCGAGCGCCTCGAGCTCACCGTGGTGCCCGCCCTCGCCGACCAGGAGAACCGCGCCGCCCTCGCCGGCGGGGTCTTCTACTGGGAGGGCATGGTCACGGTGCGTGACGCCGCCGGCACGCCCGCCGGCCGTGGCTACGTGGAGCTCACGGGCTACGGGCCGGGCAGCAGGCCGCCCATCTGACCTGCGAACGTAACGCCTGGCCCGGTTCCCGTTCCTTCATCATCTCACCGCCGGGCTGGGCCGATCGTGGCGGGTGTGCGGAAGACGCACGAAGAGCCAGAGCGCCGGGAGGAGGAGCGCGGCGGCGTAGCCGAGCTGGCCCCAGCCGGGCCGGGTGAGGCTGAAGTTCCCGAGCGCGTGGAGCGAGGCCGAGGCGGCCGCGGCCACGGCGAGACGCCAGATGCGGGCGCCGAGGGGGAGCTCGCGCGCCTCGGAGAGCACCACCGCGAAAGGCGCGGAGAGGAGGGCGTGCGCCACCGGCGCGAAGGTGAGCCGGGCGAGGGCGAGCGCCCAGGAGGCGGCGGCGAGCGCATTCGCCGCCTCCGCCACGGCGAACACCGCCGCCACGGCCATCGCCGTACAGAGCACGCCGCGCCGGCCGGCGCGGGGCGGCGTCGCCAACACCAGGCCGAGGAGCTTCGCGCTCTCCTCGACCACGCCGATGAGGGCGGTGAGCCCGAGGGCGGGGAGCGTGCCGCGCGCCACCCACTCCCAGCGAAGGTCCAGGCCGGCCAGCTGGAGCAGGCCGTAGCTGGCCGAGGCGGCTCCGAGGGCGGCGAGACCCCCGAGCAGACCGCGAAGGGCGGTGACCGCCCGCCCGTCGCCGGAGCGCCAGGACGCGGCGGCGATCCAGATGGCGCCGAGCGCCGCGCAGGCGAGGAGCCAGGGGATCCCCGCTGCACCCACCCCGCCGCCAAAGTGCTCCATGCTCCCACATGGTGCGCCTCACGAGCGGTGAACGGCACGGCCCCGACGGGCCAGGCGACGATCGGGGTGGGTCAGGCGCGGGGGCTCCTTGGTCGACCGAAACCCAGGGGGGAAACGCGATGAGCGCGGCAGCCCTCCGCTCACGCCGTGACCCACTCCCGGAGCACCTTGTCGATCTGCTCGTCGGAGAGGTCGCCCCGGTCGGCGAGGTCCTTGATGCGGTGGGTGATGGCGCGCAGCTCCCCCTCGCCGAAGGTGAGGCCGATCTCGCGGGCGCGGTAGCCGATGGCGCTCTTGCCGGTGAGCCGGCTCCCCACGATGAGGTGTCGGGAGAGCCCGAACGCCTCGGGCGGGATGATCTCGTAGGAGCCGGGGTTCACGGTCATGGCCTTGAGGTGCATGCCCGCCTTGTGGGCGTAGGCGTTCTCGCTGGTGAGGTAGTTGTTGAACGGGATCTCCACCCCCACTGCGCGCGCCACCAGCTTCTCCAGCTCGCGCAGCTCGCCCAGTCGGAAGCGCTGCGACACAGCAGCCGGGTCGAGCGAGTACATGCGCGCCACCAGCCCGGCGAGCGGCGTGATGCCGATGCGCTCGCCGATGCCGAGCACCGAGGAGTCGACGTGGGTGGCGCCGGCCGCGATGGCCTCGGAGGCGTTCGCCACCGCGCAGCCGGTGTCGTTGTGTCCGTGGAAGCCGATGTCACACTTCACCGTGCGGCGCACCTCGCGCACCGCCGCGAACACCTGCCGGGGCGTCGCGATCCCCACCGTGTCGGCGAGCCCGACCCGGTGCACGCCCATCTCCGCCGCAGCCCGGTAGACGGTGAGGAGGTCCGACACGTCGGTGCGGAAGGCGTCCTCGGCGGAGAAGCGCGTCTCGAGGCCCGCCCGCAGCGCGAGCTCGATGGGCGGGCCCATGGCGTCGACGATCTCCTGGATGCTCTTCCCGTGCGACGACTCGCGCAGGATGCGGCTGGTGGCGAAGAGGAGGCCGATGGCCCGCACGCCCGTGTCGATGGCCGCCTGCACGTCGTCCACCACGCACCGGGCGTGGGTGATGACCCGGGCCGCCAGCCCCAGCTTCACGATCTCCTCCAGGTCGCGCTGCGACTGCGGCGAGGCGGCCGGGGAGGTGAGCTCCACGTAGTCCACGCCGAAGCGGTCGAGGGCGCGGGCTATCTCCACCTTGTCCTGGGTGCGGAAGGCGGCGGTGGCGAACTGCTCGCCCTCGCGCAGGGTGGTGTCGATGAGCTTCCATGTGGGCTGGGTCACGAGAGCTCCTCGAGCGCGGGGAGGGCGGAGACGGCGTCGGGCTCGGCGATGCCGGCCACCAGTCCGCCCGATCCGACGTCGGTGCGGAAGCCGAAGCGGCGCAGGTAGTCGGGCTGGTAGAAGCCCGTCTCCACCACCCGCACCTCCCGCGAGCGCAGCCGGCGGAAGAACTCGCGGACGAGGCCGTCCGCCACCCCGAGCCCGCGGTGCCTGCGGCCGATGACCACCTTCTCCATGTGCACGCGCTCGGGGTCGACCGCGCGCCAGAAGAGGCCGCCCAGCACCGCGTCGCTCCCGTCGAGGGCGAGCAGGAACTCGTGCTCGGCGGTGAAGCTCACCGAGAGACTCGCCTCGCCGAAGAGCCGGAGGAGGCGCGCCACCTCGCGTGGGCTGGCGGGGCCGCGGATCCAGTACCGCGCGCCCGTCTCGTCGCGCAGGCCGGTGACGAGGCCGGTGGTCTGGTGGCCGCCCGAGGGCAGCGCGATGAGCAGCGCCTCGTCGGCCGGCGTGAGAAAGCGGTAGGTGAGGCGGGCGAGGAAGTAGTCCTCCTCGGCGGTGGGGCGGAGCGCCAGGCGGTTCGCCGCGATCTGCTCCTCGAGGTTCACCCCGCCCGGCCGGTCGCGGGCGTCGGACATGAGCCGGTCGAGCGCGGCGCCGAGCTCGGAGCGCGCCCCGGCGAAGACGGTCTGGCGGAAGAAGCGCACGCGGGTGTCGGGCCAAACCGCCTCGAGCTCGCCGAGGCGGTAGGTGCCCCACAGCTCGCCCAGCATCTTGCCGCGCGCCTCCGCCGTGGCCCCGGGGTTCACCTCCAGCCAGCGCGCGTAGCGCCGGGCGGCGAAGTGGACCCTGAGGGGCGTGTAGCCCCACTCCTTCACCTCGGCGAGAAAGCGGGCGATGGCCGGCCCGCGCCGGTCGAGGCGGGCCGCCACCTGCAGGAGGGCGCGCGCGCGAGGGAGCCCCAGCGCCTCCACCGCCGCCGGAGAAGAGCATGCGCTCCGTCACCTCGCCCTGCAGCTCCGGCCGCGGCGACTCGATGCGGTTCAGGAAGAAGAGCTGGAAGCGGTCGAGCAGCTCGTCGAAGGTGGCGCAGGAGGAGCGGTCGGAGACCGACACCAGCCGCGTGCCCTCCTGGTAGTCGTGCGAGGGCGCCACGAACATCTCCGGCACCGGCTCGCGCAGGGCCAGCCTGCGCCCGGTGCGATCCCAGAAGGCCACGTGCGCGGAGAGCGAGGTCCAGGCGAGGAACGGCCAGAGCGCCTTCAGCCGGCGCGCGTCGCCGTGGCGCTCCAGCCTCTCCACCTGGCGGGCCACGTGGTCGCCGGGGATGTACTCCTCGGTGAAGATGCCGTACTCCGGGTAATAGCCGCCGAACGCCTCCACCAGCGGCGGCGGCGCCCCCGCGGCCAGCATCCAGGAGATCTCCTCGCGCAGCTCGGCCGGGTGCATGGCCGAGACGAGGTTGATGGCCACGTCGTGAGCGGCGCGCGAGCGCGTGTGCAGGGAGAGCCGGTAGACCGACTTGCCGTGGCCGGTGCCGAGCTGGCTCACGGTGGCGCCGCCGGGGGCGAGGTCGGCGAGCGAGATGAGCGCGCCTCCGCCGAAGAGGAAGATCGAGGCGCGCACCAGGGTGGTGTCGGAGATGGCCTTGAGGAGGAGCTCGCGGGCGCGGTCGCCGATGCCGTGCTCGAACCCCACCACCTCGCGCCACCCGTACTCGGAGTCGTGTACGGGGTCGATGGCCAAACGCAGGTTCGGTCCCACCCAGTTGGAGAAGCCGCGGCGCAGGCGGTCGAGCTCCTCGCTGGCGCGCGCCGCCAGCTCCTCGTCCCCGTGCAGGGAGAGGCGGGCGAGCGGCACCCGCACCCGGGGGTACCAGCGCGGGTGCGTCACCGCCTGGGCGGTGAGGAGGCGCAGGGTGCCCACGAGGACGCGCCGGTCGGAGGGGTCGCGCACCTCCTCCAGCGCGCGGTCGGAGCCGAGCGAGGCGAGGAGCGCCCCCACCTGCGCATCGGAGAGCCCGCGCGCGCCGAGCGCCAGGAGCTCGTCATCGCGGAGAGCTCCTGCGCCGAGCCGGTCGAGGAAGAGGCGCAAGGTGGAGAGGGTGGCCCCGGGCGTCTCGCCGGGCAGGAGCGTCTTCAACCCCAGGCGCCGCAGCCGCTCGTCCGGCGCGTCGGCGGTGCGGCGCAGGAGGGCGCGGCAGAGCTCGGCCAGCTCGTCGTCGTGGGCGAGGCCCTTCTCCAGATGGCGAACGGCGGCGGCCGCCTGCTCGAAGCTCCCCCGGAGGAGCTGGCCGGCGGCGTGAGCGCTCGCGTGGGTGGGGGAGGGCGCCTCGAGGAGGGCGGCGAGCGGCTCCGGCTCGCCGGGCGGGGTCCAGAGGCGGGGGTCGATGCAGAGTTCGGGCCCGCCGCGCCGCCGCCGGGCCACCAGCGAGCGGTAGGCCTCCTCGCCAAGGAAGGCGGCCAGCTCCTCGTTGCCGAGCCAGAGCGCCGGCCGCGCCAGGAGCGCGCCGAGGTCGAGGCTGGAGCTGGGGAAGCGATAGGCGAGGTCGCCCAGCCTGAGCGCCCCGGGCGCCGACGGCACCGGCCCCACCCGAACCGAGCGTGAACCGGCGTGAAGCCGTCCCTCCTTCAGGACCACCTCGTGCTGCAGCACCCCCATCTCGCGCAGGACCCAGCTGGGGATCTCCAGGAAGAGGCCATCCACCGGCAGGGTGAGCTTCTTCCGAGCGTACATGCGCTCGATGAGCTCGGCCCAGCTCTGCTCCACCACCTCCCGCCGGAAGCTGCCCTTCCTGGTGAGCTCGCCGTGCGCCTGGTCGAGGGCGCGCGGCAGCACCTGGAAGGAGACCACCCGCTCGAAGGGCGCGAGGAAGCGGTTCGCCGAGGCGACCAGTGACGAGAGGAGCGCCTGCAGCCCCTCCGCCGAGCGCGCCTCGGGGGGTAGCGCCGCCTCGCGGGGCCAGATGAGCAGGGTGTTGTGCTCGCGGTGATCGCCGACCAGGAAGGCCTGCGCCACCACGTCGAAGTCGCGGAAGAGGTTCTCCACCCGCTGTGGGGCGATGGTCTGGCCCGCCCGGTTCTTGTAGATCTCCTTCTTGCGCCCGACGATGCGGTAGTGGCCAGCCGGGTCGAGCGAGACGAGGTCGCCCGTGCCGAACCAGCCCGTCCGCGTCGAGCGCGGGCTCGACGCCGTCCGGCCCGAAGTAGCCGGGGCTCACGTAGGGGCCGCGGATGAGCAGCTCGCCGTCCTCGGCGCGGCGGCACTCGATGCCGGGGAGCGGCTTCGCCGATCGACTGCTCCACGTACTCCCCGGGCGGGGTCATGGTGATCCCGCCGGTGGCCTCGGTCATGCCGTAGCCCGACTGCGAGCCCGATGCCCGCCGCGGTGGAAGGCCTTGAAGACCGAGGGGGTCGAGGTAGCCGGCGGCGGAGAGGCCCTGCCGCAGGCGCCCGCCGGTGATCGCGGCGAGGCGAGCTCGCCGTCTCCTCGGGGTCGTCGGAGGCGGCCTCCTGCACCGCCGCGCTCGTGCAGGTCCGATCCACTTCTTCGGGACGCTGATGAAGGTGGTGGGCCGCACCGCGCGGAAATCCTCGAGCAGCGCGGCGTGGGCGGTGCTGCGGGCGAAGACGTAGGTGGCGCCCCACCACAAGGTGCCGGTGCAGCTCCAGCCAGCGCCCGAACGTGTGGTAGAGCGGCAGGTAGCAGAGGAAGACGTCGCCCTCGCCCAGCCTGGGCAGCGCGAAGCCGCGGCAGAGGCGCTTCGTGACGATGTTCTGGTGGGTGAAGGCGATGCCCTTCGGCTGGCCGGTGGTGCCCGAGGTGTACATCACCGTGGCCACGTCGCGGCTCCGCACCGCGGCGGCCCGACGGACGCGGCTCTCGTCGACGAAGGGACCCGCCCCCTGGTTCACGAGCTGCTCCAGCGAGAGGAGGCCGTGCCGGGCGGCTGCGGCGCGGTCCACCACCACCACCTCGGCGAGGTCGGGCAGGGTGGGGAGCGCCGGCAGCACCTTGGCGAGCTGCTCCTCGTCCGAGGCGATGAGCACGCGCGCGCCCGAGTGGCGGAGCATGTAGATCGACCTGGTCGGCGGCGGCGTTCGCGGGCAGCGGGAAGTCGAAGATGCCGTTGGTGAGGCAGGCGAGGTCGCACAGCGCGACCTCCAGCGAGTTCTCCGAGAGGAGCGCCACCTTGTCGGGGTGGCCCTCGCGCAGGAGCGAGAGGAGCCCCCGCGCGATGGAGCGGGTGCGCCGCGCGAGGTCCGCCACGGTGAGCTCGCCCGCGTCGGCGCCTCGAACGCGGAGGGCCACCACCCTCGGGTCGGTCTCCTCGCGCGACCGCAGCACTTCACCCGAAGGTATAGTCGGCCCGCTCGATCGCCGGCAGGAGCAGGGAGAGCCAGGGGTCCACGAGCTCGGGTGAGAGCGCCTCGGTGAAGAAGCGCCGGCGGCAGATGTCGAGGAGCGTGAAGAGCGCCCGCCGCGCCGCCTCGCGCGCGTCCGGATCGCCGAGCCGCGCCAGGAGCGCCTCGGCGAGAGGCGTGAGGATGGTGAGGTCGCTCGGCTGCACGGTGGAGAGGGCGTCGCGGGTGTCGGCGGCGAGACCGCCCGCGGGGGTGCCCGGCGAGGACCAGTGCGCGGCGAGCTGGGAGAGGTTCGAGCCCTGCGACTTGTGCATGCGGCGGATTTTTACACCGGCGCCCGGGCAGCCGCCCGTCTCCGAGCCGGTCCAGCTATTCCACCAGCACCAGCCCGGCCGGGAGGCTCTCGCCGAAGATGCGGACCTCCTCCGCCTGGGCCAGCGCCACCGCCTCGCGGACCGGATGCACCAGCGCCTCGGGCGCGCGGGCCTCGCCGAGCACGCGGAGGGCGCTGGCCCGCGCCTCGTCCGAGAGGTCGAGAGCGCGATCGCCCGAGCGGCGGGCGAGCTGGGCCACCGGGAAGGCCAGCTCGGCCCGCTTCACCGGGAGCGCGACGAGGCGCGCGAGCCAGGCCTCCGCCACCTCCGGGCCGACGCAGGCGTGCGCCCCTCCGTGAAACGGGACCCGGGCCCCGAGCCGGCCCACCGCCCACAGGGTGTGCGGCGCCACCCCCTCGGCCTCGAGGCGCGCCAGCACCGCCTCGCCAGCGGCCCGCTTCCGCGCAGGGTTCACCCGCTCCAGGCTGGCGGCGAGCCGGATCATCTCGTCCACCGCCTCCTCGCGCACGCCGGCCACCTTCGGCCGCGGGCGGCGAGGGTCGGGCGGGCACAGGAAGGGCAGCAGCGCGTCGAGGAGCCGCTCCTGCGCGGCCGGCGCGAGGCCCCCGGCGATGCGGCGCCAGAGCACCCACCAGGCCTGCCAGTTGTGCGGCTCCGCCTGGAACTGCAGGCCCTCGCCGAAGGCCCGGAAGGTCTCGGCGGCGCGCCAGGCGTCGAGCGGCGCCCCGAAGCCGGGGCGCAGGGCATATCCGGTGAGCGAGAGCCAGAGGCGCTCGTGGCCGGCGCTGCGCCGCCGCCTGGCGAAGCCCGCGTGCAGGGCCGCCCAGAGCTCGCGCAGCACCGGCAGCGACCACTGCTGGCGGGGACCCAGCGCCGCCTCCAGCGCGCGGTGGAGCCCCTTCACGTCGCGGCGCTCCACCGGCGCCGGCTTCTTGCCGTAGTACAGCTCGACGAGCTCGCGCGCCTCGCCGAAGCGGCGCGGCAGGGAGAGCGTCTCACCCGCCTCGGAGGCGGGCGCCCCCTCGGCCTCACCGCGGAGATTGAACTCCAGCTTCCAGCGGGCGTCGCGGTCCTCCGCCACGCAGAAGAGCTCGAGCGTGCCGATCTCGGTGAGCGAGGCGCGGAGCCGCACCGGGACCGTCTGCGAGGAGGGGCGGCCGCCGGGTGAAGGCCTCGCCGCCGCCCGGAGCACCGTCTCCACCGGCGGGAGAGCAGAGAGGCCGGCCGGCGGCTCGCCGCGCGGCCCCATGGCCACCACGTCGCCGGGCTGTTCGAAGCGCGCCCGCGTGGTGGCGTAGAGCGCGAAGCGCACCGGCTCGCCGAGGCGCAGGGCGAAGGTGCGCGGCACCTCGACCGCGCTGCCCTCCTCCAGGTGGCGTGGGACGAGGCAGAGCGCCTGAGGCGCTCCGTCGGCCGAGGCCACTTGAACGTAGTAAGCGCGGGGCGTGCCGCCCCCGATGCGCAGCCCGAGCCCTCGCCGCACCAGCGCCGACCAGGCCGCGCCCCGAGCCACCGCCAGGTCGAGCTCGGCCGCATCCAGCAGGGCGACCGGCGGAGCGCCGGGAAACCAGGAGGAGACCACCTCGCGCAGGCGCTCCCTCGCCTCCACCGGCTTGAAGACGCCGCCGTTGAGCAGCAGGGCATCGGGCCGGGGCAGCGACTCGGCGGCCCCCGCGGCGTCGCTCTCGGCGGCGTGGTCGCGCAGGAAGCCGAGCACGTGCCGGGTGATGGCCGGATCGCTCTCGTACGGAAGCCCCAGCTCCTGCAGCGCCCCGCGCCCCCTCGCCCGGGGGCGCTCGCCGGGGCCGACGCGCGGGAAGAAGCCGTCGAGGAGCGCGCTCCGCACCTCGGCCACGGTGAGCTCGGCGGAGAGCGTGCCCCCCACCAGCCTGCTGCCGCGGCCGGGAACCGTCACCGTGGCCCGCTCGAGGCGGGCGGCACCGGGGCGAGAGGGCTCGAGCAGGCGCTCCTTGGCGGCCCGGCACGCCTGCACGAGGAGCGCCCACTGCGGCGCGTCGAGCCGCACGGAGAGGCGCGCCTCGACCGCGCGCGCCAGGGCCGCATCCACGTTGTCGCCGCCGAGGAGCAGGTGGTCGCCCACCGCCAGCCGGGACAGGGTCGGGCCGCCCGTGCTGGGCGCGACGCGGATGAGCGTGAGGTCGGTGGTGCCGCCTCCCACGTCGCAGACCAGCACCAGCCTGCTGCCGCCGAGCGCCTCCTCCAGGCTTCCTCGATGACGGCGGGTGAAGTCGTAGAAGGCCGCCTGCGGCTCCTCCAACAGGGTGAGCCTGGCGAGGCCGGCCTCGTGCGCGGCGCGCAGGGTGAGCTCGCGCGCCGCCTCGTCGAACGAGGCGGGCACCGTGAGCACCACCTCCTGCTCCTCCAGCGGGTGCCCCGGGAAGCGAAGTCGCCAGGCGGCGCGGAGGTGGGTGAGGTAGAGGGCGGACGCGGCGACCGGCGAGAGCCGCGGCACACCCTCCGGCGCACCCCAGGGGAGGATGGCCGCCGTCCGGTCGACGCGCGGGTGGGAGAGCCAGCTCTTCGCCGAGGCCACCAGCCGTCCGGGGACCCGGGCTCCCTGCGCACGGGCCAGCTCGCCGACCACCACCTCGGGCGCACCCTCGCGCTCGGGTGGTTCACCGGGCGGATCCCATGGCAGCCGGCGCTGCGCCGCCGGGAGCTCGTGCTCGCCGGGCAGGTAGGCCGAGGAGGGAAGGAGCCTCCGCTCACCCACCTCGCCCGCGGCGATGAGCTGCGGGATCTCGAGCACGGTCAGTGAATCCGCCGGGTCACCTTCGGCGGCCAGGTCGACGTAGGCCAGCGCCGTGTGGACGGTGCCGAGGTCGATGCCGACGAGGAAGCGCGCGGGCTGCGTCATGGGGAGGGGGAGGATAGCGCATCAACCGGCGCCCTTCCGGCCGACGAAGTAGAGCACCTCCCAGGTCGCCGGAATGCCGAGCGCGTCGCCGTGGCGCTCGCGGTAGTGCGCGGACATGCGGGCCAGGCGCGCGCGCGCGTTGAAGCCGGCGGCCGCCGCCCCTCCGCTGGCGTTGCCGGCGCCGAGCCGCTTCAGCGCGCGCAGCAGGGCGAGCGGCTCGGGGTGGTGCTCCACCAGCCGCTCGGAGCAGAGGCGCTGCAGCTCGAGCCCGGCCGCGCGCGCCGCGTCGCCGAGCGCTGCGAGGTCGTGGAAGCGGTGGCCGCCGTCGGCTCGCTCCGGCGGCACGGCCGCGCGCCAGGCCTCCCGCAGCTCCCAGAGGGTCGAGCCGCCGAAGAGCGCGATCGCCACCAGGCCGCCGGGCGCGGCGACCCGGGCCGCCTCGGCCAGCGCGCCGTCGAGGCGGGGCAGCCACTGCAGCGCCGAGGTGGAGAGGACGAGGTCGAAGTGGTCCCGGCGCACCGGGAGGCCCTCCGCTTCCCCCACGACCCAGGCGGCGCGGGGCACGGCCTCCCGGCCGACCCGCGCCATCCCCGGCGCGAGGTCCACCGCGCAGAGGTGCGCCGAGGGGAGGCCGGCCTCGAGCCGGGCCAGGAGCGCGCCGGTGCCGGCCCCCACGTCGAGGATCCGGCGCGGAGAAAGCGAATGCCCGATGAGCTCGAGGAGCCGGTCGGCTGCGCGGCGCTGCACGCTTGCGTGTGCGTCGTAGTGCGCTGCTCCCTCGCCGAAGGCGCGAAGGACTCGAGCTTTCTCGACTCGCCACCCGGCGCGCCCGGTCTTTCCCGGCGCCGGTCCGCTGCGCCCCGGCTCGCCCTGGTCCGCGCCATCCGCCGCACCGCTCTCGCGGTCGAGAGGATCGCTCGCTCCTCGCCCGGCGGCGCGGGCCACGGAGCGGCTCATTCCCGGCCTACCTCGGCGAGGAGCGCCTTCAGGAGCGCGTTCACCGTGCGTGACCGCGAGAGGTGGGGCGCGTGGCCCGTGCCGGGAAGTTCCTCGAGCCGTGCGTTGCGGATGGCGCGCGCCAGCTCGCGTCCCGCCGCGGGTGGGCAGATTGGGTCGAGCGCCCCGTGCACCACGAGCGTGGGCACCCGCACCTCGGCGAGCCGGCCGCGCTGATCGGCCTCGAGCAGCGCCTCCAGCCCGGACAGCGCCGCCGCGGCGGAGCAGGGCGGGTCTCCCAGCGCGGCGTCGCGGAGGCCCCGAAGCGCCCCGGGTGGCAGCTCGCCCGGCACGAAGAGGCCGTCGAAGAAGCGCGCCAGCGCGGCTGGCCCCTCGCGCGCGACCTTCCGCGAGAGCGCTCGCACGTGCGACTCCGGCAGCCCGTGCGGCCAGGCCTTCGGCGCTCCCTCGGGCCGGGTTTCCTCCTCTCTCGGAAAGCTCTTTCCCCGCGCCCCTGGAGGGTTCTTCCCCCCCTCTCCTGGATGGCTCGTTCCCCCCGTTCCCGGAGGGTGAGGGCGGCAAGGGGGGTGAGGGAGACCCGCGAATTTGGCCGTCGCCGACATGAGCGCCAGCCCAGCCACGCGCTCACCCAGCCGCGGGAGCGCCTCCAGCGCGACCTGCCCCCCCATCGACCAGCCCGCCAGCACCGCTCCGCGCAGCTCGAGGCCCTCCATGAATGCGACGAGGTCGTCGGCGTGGTCCTCGATCCGGAAGCCGGGGTCGCTCGCGTGGTCGGGGTGGACGGCGGAGGCGAGGGCGCGACGCCCGGCTTCGCCGCCAGCGGAGCCCCCGTGCCCCCGCAGGTCGTAAGCTATCACCCGGCTCGAGGCCGCGAGCTCCTCGAGCTGGGGCGTGAAGGCGCCGCTCGACATGGCCCAGCCGTGCACCAGCACCAGCGGGCGGCCGCGACCTGCCTCGCGCCAGTGAAGCCGCACGTCCGCAGCCACCTCGGGGAAAGCCATCGCCGCGGCACAGTAGCAGCGCCCCGGGCATCGTCAACCGCATCCGGCGTGCGGGTTTACCAGGAGGGGAGAGCGGCGAATGCGGACCCACGCCGTGGCGTCGATCCTGGGCGTGGGCTGCGGGAGGTCCGGAGCACTGCTGCTCTCTTCGAGCGCAGGGCGGTGCTGCGGGCCGCCGACCGAGCCGCGAGGAGCGGCAGCCGCTGGAAAATGCGACATCGTGCCGCAGGTGCTGCTCGGTCGGCGCATGAACTTGATCTTGATCAATGATACGCAAAGGCGGTTGATGCACTTGCGCAATTTCCTCTTCCCGCTTCGAAGCGATTCGCTAACATGGAGTTCGCCCGTCGTCTTTGTGCCGGCGTGCCTCCCAGGGGAAGGGTTCAACCCATGGTCACTGTAGCCGCGGCCGACTACCGGTACGACGATCGCACCGTCATCGGCTTCGTCCTCTCCACGCTGGTCTGGGGCGTGGTCGGCCTCCTCGTCGGCCTGCTCATCGCCACCCAGATCTTCGCGCCGAGCTGGAACCTCGCGCCCTACCTCACCTACGGGCGTCTGCGCCCCGTGCACACCAACGTGCTCGCCCTGGGGATGGGCGGCGGCGCCATTTTCGGCCTCACCTACTACATGACCATGCGGCTCTGCCGGCGGGCGCTGGTGTTCCCGCGGCTGGCGCGCGCCCACTTGTGGATCTTCAACGTGGGGATCCTGGCGGCGGCCGTGACGCTGGCCATGGGCTACACGCAGACCCTGGAGTACGCCGAGCTGGAGTGGCCGCTCGACATCGTGGTGGTGGTGATGTGGGTCATGTTCGGGGTGAACGTCTTCGCCACCGTGCTGAGGCGGCGCGAGGAGCAGATGTACGTGGCCCTCTGGTACGCGCTCGCCACCGTCATCGCGGTGGCGGTGCTCTACCTGGTGGAGAACCTGGTGGTGCCGGCCGGGCTCATGAAGGGCTATCACCTCTTCGCCGGGGTGAACTCGGCCAACGTGCAGTGGTGGTACGGCCACAACGTCGTGGGCTTCCTCTTCACCACGCCCATCCTGGCCATGTTCTACTACTTCCTCCCCAAGTCCACCGGGCTCCCGCATCTTCAGCCACCGCCTCTCCATCGTCGCCTTCTGGTCGCTCATCTTCGGCTACCTCTGGACCGGCGCGCACCACCTCATCTACACGCCGGTGCCCGACCTGGCTGCAGACCCTGGCCATCGTCTTCACCCTCTTCCTCATCGCGCCCTCGTGGGGCTCGGTGGTGAACGGCTACTACACGGTGGGTCAAGACTGGGAGAGGATGCGCACGAACTACCTCACCAAGTTCTTCGTGCTCGGCATCACCTTCTACGGACTGCAGACGGTGCAGGGGCCCACCCAGTCGCTCCGCGCCGTCTCGCAGCTCATCCACTACACCGACTGGATCCCGGGCCACGTGCACATGGGGACCATGGGCTGGGTCACCATGACGGTGGTGGCGTCGATCTACTACGCGGTGCCGAAGATCTACGGCGTCGAGATCCACAGCGAGAAGCTCGCCAACGTGCACTTCTGGCTGGTGCTGGTGGGCCAGCTCATCGTCTCCATCAGCATGTGGATCACCGGCATCCAGCAGGGCGCTCTCTGGAAGGTGATGGAGGGCGGCCATGTGAAGTACCGCTTCATCGACACGCTGGTGAAGAACTACCCGTACTACCACCTGCGCCTGCTGGGCGGGCTCCTCTTCGTCGCCGGCATGCTGGTCTTCATCTACAACGTGCTGCGCACCATCCAGAACGGCCGCGCCGCGCAAAAAAAGGTTGCTGCCCCCGCGAAGCCCAGGCTCACCGCCGCCGCGCCCGTCTAGCGCCCCCGGAGAACGCACGCCATGGCCGGCTCCATCTACAGCAAGCCCGTCCTCTTCTCGGTGGCCGCCCTGCTCGTCATCCTGGCGGGCACCGTGGCCACCATGTTCTACCCGATGCTGCGCGACGATTTTCACCCTCGGTTGAAGGAGCTCCGCCCCTTCACGCCGCTGGAGCTGGCCGGACGCGACCTCTACCAGCGCGAGGGGTGCATGAGCTGCCACACCCAGACCGTGCGCCCGCTGGCGAGCGAGGTGGTGCGCTACGGCGACTACTCCAAGGCGGGCGAGTTCGCCTTCGACCGGCCGCACCTCTGGGGCTCGAAGCGCACCGGTCCCGACCTGGCGCGCGAGGGCGGAAGGAAGCCCGACGACTGGCACCGGCGCCACTACGTCGAATCCGCGGGCGGTGGTCCCGCGCTCCGACATGCCGGCCTATGCCTTCCTGGCCGGCGCGAAGCTCGACCCGAGGCAAGTCCGGAGGCACTACGTGGCGCTGGCGAGCCTCTATGCGCCCTCCGACTTCCCGGCCAAGGAAGAGGAGTTCACCGCCCTCTCCGAGAAGACCGAGCTCGACGCGATGGTGGCCTACACCCAGTGGCTCGGCCACGCGGTGGCGCGCGCCTGCAGGGTGGGCGACCTCGTGGCGGTGAGCCCCCTCGCCGGCAAGCTCGAGGCAGCGGCTCACGGCAAGGAGGTGTACGAAGCCAACTGCGCCGCCTGCCACGGCGACGACGCGGCGGGCATCCCTGGCGCCATCCCCAGCCTGGTCGACGCCGAGTTCCTGGGCGCCTCGGGCGACGTGCCCGACGGCACCTACTTCGGGCTCATCGCCTGCGGCAGCGACGCCAAGAAGGAGATCGACCGGCCCGGCGACCCGGCGGGTGGCATGACCGCCTTCGGCGGGCAGCTCCCCGACGACGACATCTGGTCGATCATCGGCTACGTGCGCGAGCTGCAGAAGAACCAGAAGTAGGGCCGAGGAGGCGCCATGGCAGAGCTCGAAGAGGTCACGGACGAGGGCAGCGAGGAGCTCCAGGCGAAGGCCACCCACGACACGGTGCCCATCGGCATCTGGGCGCTCTTCGGGGGCCTCATCCTCTGGGGCATCTGGTACTTCATCGCCTACGTGGGATGGGACCAGGCGGCGGAGGTGAAGAGCGGTGCCTCCACCGCCATCGGCACCAACATCGGCGCCACCGTCTTCTTCACCGCGGCGGCCGCGGCGGCGGCCATCGGGCTCGCCATCGGCATGGCGCGGCGGGCGCGGGCGAAGAAGTGACCTCGGCCGAGCTGGGCTATTTCGCCTTCGGCGCCGGGCTGGTGGCCCTCTTCGCGGCGATCATCGTCCACTACTATGCCCGCAAGCGCCGGGCAAAGGTGGAGCAGGCGAAGTACAGAATGCTCGATGACGACGACGAGCGCTGACCCCGGCGCACCGCGAGCCACCACGCGCTCCGGCGCTGGGCGCAGGCCTCGCCTCCCTCCTCGCCCGCCGGCATGTCCCCTCGCGCCGCGGCGCCGGGCGGCGCTGCTCGCGCAGGGCGTCGTGCTGCTGGGGCTGCCTTTTCTCACCGTGAATGGCCGGAGCGCCCTGCGCTTCGACGTGTCCCGGCTCGAGCTGCACCTCTTCGGCGCCGTGGTGTGGATGGACGAGCTGTTCGTGGTGCTGGCGGCCGCGCTCACCCTCACCTTCGGATTCCTGCTCGTCACCGTCCTCTTTGGGCGCGTGTGGTGCGGCTGGGCCTGTCCCCAGACCGCGCTCGTCGACCTCACCGGCTTCCTCGGCAAAGCGCGCAGGCGAGGCGGCTGGCGCCTCGGCGCGGCCTACGCGGCGGTGGCCCTCGTCTCGCTCCTCGTGGCGGCCGACCTCATCTGGTACGTGGTGCGGCCGGCCGACTTCCTCGCCCGGCTCGCGAGCTTCACCATGGGGCCGGTCTTGCTCGGGAGCTGGCTCGTCGGAGCGGCCGTTCTCTTCGCGGACCTGGCCCTCTGGCGGCAGGGCTTCTGCGCCAAGGCCTGCCCCTACGCGAAGCTGCAGGGTGCGCTCCTCGACCGGCGGTCGATGACCGTGGCCTACGACAGCCGCCGCGACGACGACTGCGTGGACTGCAAGGCGTGCGTCCGGGTCTGCCCGGTGGGCATCGACATCCGCGATGGCGCGCAGGCCGAGTGCACCACCTGCACCGCCTGCATCGACGCCTGCGAGCCGATCATGGCGAAGCTGGGGAGGCCCGGGAAGCTGGTGGGGTATCAGTTCGGGTCGTCGCCCTCACCTCCCCCTGCCCCTCCTCTCCCCCAGGGAGAGGAGGGGAGTGCCGTTCGCGGGAGAGGGGGGAACCTCCGGGAGAGGGGGTTGGTTCGGGGAGAGGGGGTTGGTTCGGGGGAGGGGGTTGGTTCGGGGGAGGGGATGGGGTGGAGCGCACGGTTGCTCCTCAGGCCGGCGGTGGTGGCGCTGGCGGTTCTCACGCTCTGTGCGCTCACGCTCACGGTGACGGTGGCGTCAGGGCGCGCGCCGCTCGACATGGAGGTGACGGTGGGGAGCGACTTCACCCCGCGTCTCGGCGCAGACGGCGAGGCGCACCTCGTGCTCGACGTGGCGCTGGAGAACCGCGGGCGCGAGGTGCTGGCCCTCACCCTGGCGCTCCAGGCGCCGGGCCTCACCACCTCGCTCAGGCCGGATGCGCTCGCGCTCGACCCCGGGCAGCATCGCCGCCTGCGCGTCCACGTGGTGGCGCGGGGGCTCACGCCGGACGAGCACGTGGCGGCGCTGCTCGGCGCTTCGCCGGTGGCCGGTGAGGGGCCTCGGGCCGAGCGCTGGGTGTCGCTGGCCGTCCGCGGAGCTGCGAGGTGAAACGCCTCATGGGGGTGGTGGTGGGGGTGGCGGGCCTCGCCGCCCTCGCCGCGGTGGCCCTCGCCATCTGGATGGGGAACCACCTCGCCGAGCCGACGGTGGTGCCCGACCCCTACGAGGAGGGCCTGCGCTACGACGAGACGCGCGCCGGGGCGGACGCGGAGAAAGCCGCCGGAGAGAACGCGGCAGCAGACGCCGCCCTCGCCCACGCCCATGACGCCGCCGCGGTGGGCCTGCGCGCACCGCCTCGCTGCGACCTCGGACGGAAGGCCTGCGCGCAGCGGGTGGATGGCGCGACCATCGCCCTCGAGGTGGGGCCTCGCCCGTTGCGCACCATGCGAGAGCTCACGCTCACCGTCGAGGCCTCCCCTCCCGACGCGGTGGGGACCGGGCCTGGCAAGGTGTCCTTCTCCATGCCCGGCATGTGGATGGGCGACAACCGGACCGCGCTCGAGCCGGACGGCGCCGGCCGCTGGAGGGGGCACGGCACCCTGGTGCGCTGTCCTACCGGAAAGAAGGGCTGGGCCGCGGAGGTGGAGCTCCCGGCGCGCGAGGGCGAGCCTGCGCTTCATGCCACCTTCCTCTTCGAGGTGGTGGAGTGAAGGTGTGATTGGAAGCCACCTGGTCCGCCCCGCCGGGCGGCTGCTCACCCCACCGCGGTGGGGCGCGTGACGCCGGCGAGACGGGGGGCGCACCGCTGGCGGCGATCTCTCTTCCGGGCTGGCGCCCGCGACGGGGGCGCCAGCGCGAACCTTCTCCCGGCTCGAGACGCCGTCGGGCACCGGGCGAGCCCGGCGGTCGCAGAGACGTGGAGCGATCGACATGAGGGGCGTACGCTGGCCTCGACATGAGGGCCGACCTTCTCCTCGCCTTCACCACCGGTCTCCTCGGCGGCTTCGGCCACTGTGCCGGAATGTGCGGACCCATCGTGGCCTCGGTGGGGCTCGTGGCGAGCCCGCGCCTGGGGCAGCGCCGGGCGCTCCTCGGGCAGGTGCTCTACAACGCGGGCCGAATCACCACCTACGCCAGCCTGGGGGCGGTGATGGGCCTCACGGGCTCGTTCGTGAACGTGGCTGGGCGCCTCGCCGGGGTCCAGCGCGCGGTGGAGGTGGCGGTCGGCCTCCTCATGCTCCTCCTCGGCCTGGGCGCGGCCGGCGCTCTGCGTCCGCTGGCCAGGCTGGAGCGCTGGGCCTCGGCGCGGGTGCTGCAGTCGACGGGTGCCGTGCTCTCGGGCGGCGGTGCAGGCCGCTTCTACGCGCTGGGTCTCCTGCTCGGCCTCTTGCCGTGCGGGCTCTCTTGGACCGTGCTCCTCGGCGCGGCCGGCACCAGCAGCCTTCCCGACGGCCTTCTCCTGGCGCTCGCCTTCGGCCTGGGGACGGTCCCGGCGCTCCTCGTGGTGGGAGGGGCGAGCACCGTCCTCTCGGCGCGCCTCCGGGCCACGCTCTACCGGCTGGGCGGCCTCTCGGTGGCCATCCTCGGCGCGCTCTTCGTCGCGCGCGGGCTGGGGCTCCATGCCGGTTGGTGAAGCTGCCGGGAAGCCCGGCGCACCAGCCCCGGGCACCTCCGCCGCGAGCGGGCTGCTCCGCTGCGACCACTGCCTGCTCGACTTTCCGGAGCGTGAAGCCGTGCGCGAGGAGGTGCAGGGCGCGCCCCGCGTCTTCTGCTGCGTGGGGTGCCGCGGCGTCTACCTGCTCGTCACCGGGGAGGGGCTCTCGGGCTTCTACGCCGGCCGCCGCTGGGGCGAGCCGGGGCTGTACGCCGACCCGCGGAAGCCGGTGGAGGTGGCCCCCTTCCGCGAGGCGGTGGTGGAGGAGGGCGGACTCGCCCAGCTCGACCTGCACATCGACGGCATCCGCTGCGCCTCGTGCGTCTGGCTGAACGAGCGGCTCCTGTCGCAGTTGCCGGGCGTCCGGTTCGCCCGGGTGAACTACGCCACCCACCGCGCGCGCGTCCGTTGGGACCCCGCCGAGGCCACGCTGGAGGGCGTGCTCGGCCGCGTCCACGCCGCCGGGTACCAGCCCCGGCCCTGGTCCGAGTCGGAGCGGCAGCGCTTCCAGGACGCCGAGGCGAAGGACCTCCTCGTGCGGCTCGGCACCGCCTTCTTCCTCGCCTCGCAGCTCATGATCTACAGCGTCGCCCTCTACGCGGGGTACTTCCAGGGCATGGCGAAGGGTACGCGCCGCCTCATGGAGGTGGTGGCGCTGGCACTCACCCTCCCGGTGGTGCTCTACGCCGGCGCGCCCTTCTGGCGCTCGGCGCTGCGCAGCGCCCGGCGCCTGCGCTTCGACATGGACGCGCTCATCGTGCTCGGCTCGGGCGCGGCGCTCCTCTACAGCCTCTACGCCATGGCCACCGGTGCCGAGGTGTACTTCGACACGGCGGCCATGATCGTCACCCTGGTGCTGGTGGGGCGCTATGTGGAGGCGCGGGCCAGGGCGCGCGCCTCGGAGGCGGTGGCCCGGCTCGGGCGCCTCCTCCCGGCCGAGGCGCGGGTGGTGGAGGGAGCGGGAGAGCCCTCGCAGGCCGCACCGGCCGTGACGCGCCTGGCGCCGCTCGCCGAGGTGGAGCCGGGCGCCCTGGTGGAGGTGGTGGCGGGGGAGCGCCTCCCCTTCGACGGGGAGGTCACGGAGGGTGAATCGGAGGTGGACGAGGCGCTCCTCACCGGGGAAGCGCGGCCGGTGCCGAAGCGGCCCGGCTCGGCCGTCATCGCCGGCACCGTGAACCTGGCCGGCGCCTTCACCTTCCGCGTCACCCGGGTGGGGAAGGACACCGCGCTGGCCGGCCTCGCCCGGGCGGTGGAGGAGGCGCAGCTCCACAAGCCGCGCGTGCAGCGCATCGCCGACCGCGTCTCCGGGATCTTCGTCCCGGCGGTGCTGCTCCTCGCGGCGGGCACCGTGACCTGGCGGCTCGCCCACGGCGCCCCGGTGCAGCAGGCGCTCATGAACGGCGTGGCGGTGCTGGTCATCGCCTGCCCTTGCAGCCTGGGTCTCGCCACGCCCATCGCCGTGCTGCTCGCCACCGGCACCGCCAGCGCCCATGGACTCCTGGTGAAGAGCGCCGACGTGCTGGAGGCGGCGGCCCGCGCCACCCACGCGGTGCTCGACAAGACCGGCACCCTCACCCGCGGGCGGCCTGCGCTGCGCGAGACGCGGCTGCTGGCCGGCGCGCCCGCCGGCTTCACGGCGGCGAAGGCGCTCGCGCTCGCCGGGTCGGTGGAGCGGCGCTCCGAGCACGGGCTGGGGCGCGCCCTCCGCGAGGCCGCCGCCCGGCTCGACGAGATGCCGCCGGCGGTGGAGGCCTTCGAGGTGGTGCCCGGCCGCGGGGTGAGGGCGACGGTGCCCGGCGTGCCGGTTCACCCCGAGTGGGGCGAGGAAGACGGGGCGGGGCCGCAGGGGCGTGGCGGCCCGGGTGCGCTCGCGGTCTCCATCGGCAACCGCGCCCTGCTCGCCGAGCAGGGCATCGAGGTGGACGCAGCCATCCTCGGGGAGGCCGCGCTGCTGGAGCAGGGCGGGGAGACGGTGGTGTACCTCGCCGTCGGCGGAAGGCCCGCCGCGCTCTTCGTCCTCGCCGACGCGCTCCGCCCGGAGGCTGCCGAGGCGGTCGCTGCCCTGCGCGGGCTGGGCCTCGCCACCGCGGTGGTGAGCGGAGATGGGCCGGGCGCCACCGCGGCGGTGGCGAGCGCCGCGGGCGTGGAGCGCGCGCTCGCGGAGGCCACCCCCCAGCGGAAGGCCGAGGAGCTGGCCCGGCTCGCGAGCGAAGGAGGTCGGGTGCTCATGGTGGGCGACGGGATCAACGATGCGCCGGCGCTCTCCCGGGCGGCGGTGGGCGTGGCGATGGGGCGCGGCGCCGACGTCACCCTGGAGAGCGCCGATGCCGTCCTCATGCGCGATGACCTGCGCCTGCTCGCCGGGCTAGTGCGGCTGGGGCGCCGGACGCGCAGCGTGATCGCTCAGAACGTCTTCTGGGCCTTCGCCTACAACGTGGTGGCCATTCCGCTCGCGGTGAAGGGAGCGCTCCACCCCATCGTCGCTGCAGCCTGCATGGCCGCCTCGTCGAGCTTCGTCGTGCTGAACTCGCTCCGGGTGAGGCGATGGAGCTAGGCCTCCTCATCGGGCTCTCGCTCGCGCTCGGGGTGGCGGCCTGGCTCTTCTTCCTGGGCTCGGTGAAGGGAGGGCAATACGACGACCCCGAGGGCGCGAAGTACCGCATGCTGGAGGACGACGACGAGCCGCCCCCGCGCGCCGAGGACCCGCCGGCTCCGGCCGCGCCGGCGGCGACGCCGCGCGACCCCGCCGAGGGCTGAGGCCGGCCGGGCGGAGAGGCGCCATGGCCGTCGCTTGGTCATGACCCGAGGAGGGGACGGGCATCCGGGGCCGGGACTTCTCGGATGGCCAGGGAACGCGCAGCTTCCTCGCAGGCGCGCCGGCGGAGGGCGAGGTCCGTGCGGCCGCGCCGAGGATCGAGAGAACCCACAGCCAGAGAGGATGACGAGATGGGGAAGGGATTGAGGGGGCAGGTGGTGGTGGTCACCGGCGCGTCGAGCGGCGTGGGGCGGGCGATCGCGCGCGCCTTCGGCGCCGCGGGCGCCAGGGTGGGGCTCATCGCCCGTACCCGCGAGGCGCTCGAGAACTGCGCCGCCGAGATCCGCGAAGCGGGGGGAGAGGCCCTGGTGCTCCCGCTCGACGTCGCCGACGCCGTGGCGGTGGAGCGCGCCAGCGACGAGGTGGTGAAGCTCTGGGGCCACATCGACATCTGGGTGAACGACGCGATGGTCGGGGTCTTCGCGCCGGTGCACCAGACCACGCCCGACGAGTTCCGGCGCGTCACCGAGGTGAACTACCTCGGCTACGTGCACGGCACGCTCGCCGCCCTGAAGCACATGCGGCACCGCAACATGGGCCACATCATCATGGTGAGCTCGGCGCTCGCCTACCGGTCGATCCCGCTCCAGAGCTCCTACTGCGCCACCAAGGCGGCGGTGCGCGGCTTCACCGACTCGCTTCGCTGCGAGCTCCACCACGAGAAGAGCGGCATCCAGGTGTCCGCGCTCCAGCTCCCGGCGGTGAACACGCCGCAGTTCGACGTGGTGCGCTCGCGCCTGCCCGATCACCCTCAGCCGGTGCCGCCCATCTATCAGCCGGAGGTGATCGCCCGGGCGGCCGTGTACGTGGCGAAGCACCCCACCCGCGAATTCTGGATCGGCTGGAGCACGGTGAAGGCCATCCTCGGACAGCGCGTCATCCCCGGTCTCCTCGACCGCTACCTCGCGACCAAGGCGTACGGGGGGCAGCAGACCGACCTGCCTGTCACGACCGGACGGCCGGACAACGTCGACACCCCTCTCCCCGGAGATCGCGGCGCCCACGGCAGCTTCGACGATCGGGCTCGCAGCCACAGCTCGGAGGCGTGGCTGCGGCGGAACCGGCTCGAGCTCGCGGTCACCTTGCTGGCGGCCGCCGGCGTGGGGGCGTGGATGGCGAGGGAGCGCCTCGAATGAGAGGCCGCACGGGCGCGCCAGGAGAATTGGAGCGACGGGCCAGGCTCGGCTCGCGTCCCGGCTCGACCGGGCGCCGGTCACGGTGCGTGCGGCCAGGGGTGAGCTTGGGTGAGCTCCGCCCGCCTTCGCGGAACGCGCGGCGGGGTTCGAGGTGAATGACGGTGCTGGTCAGCCGCGTCCTCCCGCGGCGGAGCTGGTGCGGCGGACCTTCGTGCAGGGCGCGACGCTGCTGGCGCTGGCGCTCGTCGCCTGGATGGCGGCCCACGCGCTGGTGGCGCTCTTCATCACCTTCATCGCCGTCCTGGCGACGGTCGCCCTTGACCAGGGGGTGGCGTGGCTGGAACGCCACGGGTGGCCGCGCGCAGCCGGCATCACGGCCGCCCTGGTGGCCTGGGCGCTGGTGGTGGCCGCGCTCGTGTGGCTGTTCGTTCCCCCAGCCGTGGCCCAGCTCGAGCAGCTCGTCTCCAATGCGCCACAGTTGCTCGAGCGGCTGAAGAGCTCGGCCGCCTACGGATGGGTCACCGGCCACCTGCCGGACGGCGCGCTCAGGTCGGCGGTGCCGAAACGCGTCGGGGACGCGCTGGGCTCACTCGTCACCGTCGCGGCGACCCTGCTCGGCGGCCTGGCGGGTTTCGTCACCGTCTTCTTCGTCGTGGCCTTCATGCTCGCCTCGGGGCGCCCCCTGGTCCGCTCGTGGATCCAGGCGTTCGGCGAGCGGCGCCGCGAGGTCGTCCAGCGCACCGCCGGGAAGATCTACGATTCACTGGGAGCTTACGTGGCGGGGCTCGGGGTCATCGTGGCCACCAACGCCGCCCTGACGAGCACCTTCCTGGGGATCGTGGGAGTACCCTGGTTCTTGCCTCTCGGCCTTCTTTCGGGGCTCTCCAGCCTGGTGCCCTACGTCGGCGCGCTCGTCGCGGGCGCGCTCCTCACCCTGGTGGCGTTTGCTGCCGGCGGACTCTGGACGGGCATCGCCGCCGCGGCCTACGTGGTGGTCTACCAGCAGCTCGAGAACCACCTCCTCGCCCCCGTCGTCTATCGCCGCTCCGTCCATGTGAATCCGGTGGTCATCCTCCTCTCCGCCCTCTTCCTGGCCGAAATCTGGGGGGTGGCGGGCGCCATCCTGGCCATCCCCCTCGCCGCCACCGTCCAGCTCATCGCCCAGGAGGTCCTGCGCGAGCGGCGACCGTCTGCCTCGTCTGCGTGACGAGGCCGAGGCAGAGGCCAAACGCGATGTGAGCTCCGAGCCAGCCGGTGGGGAAGCGGAGCGCCAGGGCCCGCAGGGTGGGATCGACCACCAGCAACAGCGCGGCGGTCATGAGCACCCCCACGCCCACCGCGAGCAGCATGCCGCCGATGACGCTGGGAAGAGGTCGCGTGGTGGGCTTCACCAGCGCGGCGTAGAGAACCCCGAGCGCCACCGAGAACGCGCCGTGCACCGCCATGCCGAGCAGGATGGCCCACCCGCCGGTGGGAACCGGTCCCTCCTTCTGGAAGAGCGCCGACATGGCGCCGAAGGTGGAGAGCGCTCCCAAATCCCTCCACCACGTCACGATGATGAGGAAGACCCCCATCAGTGAGGCGCCCACCAGGCCGGCGACGAGCCCTGCGATGCCAATCTCCATGGCGAGCCCACCCACCGGAGTTTCCTGGTGGCGCAGCGTTTCGATACGTTCCATGTGAGGCCCTTTCTCGAGGGCGAACCATCCCCGGGCCGCAGGCGCGAAGCTGTCGGACCTGGAGCTCGGCGGCGAGGATGGGCGGCCTGGAGCCGGATCTCGCCGCTGACGCTCACGGCGTCGCCCAGTAGCACCAGGGTATTCACCCTCCCGGCCCCTGTGGAGCGGTGCGGGTGAGCACCCAATCGAACCGCGGCATTCCGAGCCCTGAAAGCCGGCGGGAGCGCAGGTTACGCTCGAGGCAGCGGCGCCAGGTTTCGGCACGCGCGGCCTTGGCGTGCGAGTGCCTGGAGGCCAGCTTGTGACGGGGGCGGCTCTGGGATGACGATGTGTGGCACCGCTCGGTCAGGGGTCGGCATGAACGTGAAGCGCGGAGCGATGGCGGGGCTCATGGGGTCGGCAGCGCTGGCCCTCTTCGACCGCTGGGAGGAGCGGCTGCTGGGCCGGCCGGCCGTCTACGCACCCGGCGAGCTGGCGCGGGGGCTCGCCCGGACGCTCGGTGTCCGGTTGCTCGACCGTGCGGAGGCCCAGTGGGCGGGGCGCTTCATGCGCCTTGGCTATGCGTCGGCCCTCGCGCTCGCGCTCGAGCGGCTCCCTGGCGGATGGTTCGTGCGCAGCGCGCTCCTCACCGGTGCCGTGTCCGTGGGCGAGCTGGCGCTCCTCCCGCGCCTCGGCGCCACGCCGCCCGCGGCGGAGTGGACGCTCGCCGAGCTCGGTCTGCTCCCCGTCCACGCCGCCACTTTCGCGGCGGTGGCGCAGGGCGTGCTCTGCGCGCTCGACAGGTCGTCGGCCTGACCCGCCGCCCCGATCCTCACCCCCTCCCTGGAAGGGAGAGAATGGGCCGGTGGTGACGGCCGCTCACCCCAGCACCCTCGCGACCAGCCCCGAAAACTGCTGCACGTCCTCTGGACGCGTATCGAACGCGCACATCCAGCGGACCACGCCCGTCTGCTCGTCCCACGGCCAGAAGAAGCTCTCGCGCTGGAGCGGGGCGATGGCCTCCACCGGGATGCGCGCGAACACGGCGTTCGCCTGCACCGGGTGGACAATCTCCACCTGGGGCAGAGGACGCACCGCCTGGAGCAGGGCCCGGGCCATCGTGTTCGCGTGGAGGCCGCTCCGGAGCCAGAGGTCGTCCTCGAGCAGCGCCTCGAACTGTGCCGAGACGAAGCGCATCTTGGAGGCGAGCTGCATACCGTGCTTCTGCCAGTGCGGAAACTCCTCCCCGAGCCCGGGCCGGAGGAAGAGCACCGCCTCGCCGAAGAGCATGCCCTGCTTGGTACCGCCGAAGCTCAACGCGTCCACGCCCGTCTCCACGAGCATCTCCCTGAGTGAAACACCGAGGGAGGCGGCCGCGCAGCCGATGCGCGCGCCGTCCACGTGCACGCCGAGGCCGTGCGCATGCGCCAGCTCGACGAGGTCGCGCAGAATCGCTCGCCGTGTACACCGTGCCGAGCTCGGTGGGCTGGGTGAGGGTGAGGGCCACCGGCTTCGCGGCGTGAACGCCGTGCCCGCGGTGCAGCACCTCGTGCAGTGCGGCGGGGTCGACCTTTCCGGCGCTGCTCCGCACCGGCAGGAGTCGCATGCCGAGGAAGCGCTCCGGGGCGGTGCTCTCGTCGTTGCAGAGGTGCGCCACGTCGGAGCAGACCACCGCGCCGTGAGTCTTCGCGAAGGCCTGCAGCGCCAGCACGTTCGCCGCCGTGCCGTTGAAGACGAAGTGTGTGGACACCTCCATTCCGAGAAGCCGGGAGAAGGCGGCCCGTACACGGACGGTGAGCTCGTCGTCGCCGTAGGCACGCGCGTGGCCGTGATTCGCCGCGAGCAGCCGCTTCATCACCCTGGGGTGCGCGCCCGCGAAGTTGTCGCTGGCGAAGCCCCGCTTCCAGCCGTCCTCGATCGCATCCAGCATGGCGCGGCAAGATAGGCCACTCTGCGTTGGCGGTCGATCGGGATGGCGCCCGGTCGCCCGTCCCCGCGACTGAAGCGCCGCTTGACTCCGGCCGCGCGGCACATCAACGAGAGGGCCATGACCTTCGCCGTGGCCGCCGACGCCTACGATCGCTACATCGGTCGCTACTCTGCGCTCCTGGCGCCGAGCTTCCTCGAGTTCGCCGGGCTGGCGAGCGGGCCGGTGCTCGACGTGGGGTGCGGTCCCGGAGCGCTCACCGAGGTGCTGGCGGCTCGCTTCGGGCCCGAGCTGGTCGCCGCGGTGGACCCCTCCGAGCCGTTCGTGCAGGCTTGCCGGCTCCGCGCCCCCGGCGCCGACGTTCGCCAGGCCGCCGCCGAGGCGCTGCCCTTCGACGACGGCGCCTTCCAGGGAGCGCTGTCGCAGCTCGTGCTCTCCTTCGTGCGCAACGCCGATCAGGCAGCGCGTGAGCTCGCCAGGGTAGTGCGCGCCGGCGGAACGGTGGCGGCGTGCACCTTCGATGCCGACGGCTTCGCGCTCGCCCGTACCTTCTGGCAGGCCGCTCGTCGCTTCGACCCGGCGGCACCCGACGACGCCCTCCTCCCCTACCGGCGCCCCGGCGAGCTGACCGCGCTCTTCCTGCGCTCGGGGCTCGAGGCGGTCTCCACGGACACGCTGGAGGTGGAGGTGGCCTACCGCGACTTCGAGGATTTCTGGTCGCCCTTCGCCTTCGGCATCGGGCCCGCGGCGGCGTATCTCGCCGCCCAGCCGGAGAATCGCCGGTCGGCCCTCCGCGAGGCGTGCTTCGAGCTGCTGGGAGCCCCCGGCGGCGGGTTTTCGCTCGGGGCGCGCGCGCTGGCCATCCGGGGGCAGGTCTGAACGCGGCACACGCGTCGACCCCTCTGGAGGCATGGTCGGGCGAAGGAGCGAGATGACCCGGCGCGAGACGGCGCGAGCCCGCGCCACCCTGCAGGCCACCGTGCGCCGCTTCTTCGGAGCGCTCGGCTACGAGGAGGTGGAGACGCCCTGCCTCGTGCCGGCGCCCGGCATGGAGCCGCACATCGACGCCTTCTGCGCACCCTTCGTGCCGGAGGGTGGCGGCGCGCCCGTCCCGCTCTGGCTCCAGTCGAGCCCCGAGTACGCGATGAAGCGGCTCCTCGCCGAGGGCTTCGAGCGCATCTTCCAGCTCGCCCGCGTCTTCCGGAACGGCGAGCTCTCGGCCACCCACAACCCCGAGTTCACCATGCTCGAGCTCTACGAGGTGGGGAGCGACGCCAGCGGGATCATGGCGCGGCTGGAGGCGCTCCTCGCCGAGGCGGCGATCGCGGTTGCGGGCCGGACGAGGTTGTCCTCGCCGCGCGCGCGCGCGAGGAGCGGCGAGGAGCAGCTGTCTGGGCCCTGGGCCATCGGGTCGCCCGCGCCACGCAGCTCCAGCGAGGTCGAGGCTGGGCCCGGCTCCGTGCGCGGCGTGTCAGAGGCCCTGGAGCTCGGCGGGCCCTTCGAGCGCCTCACGGTGGCCGAGGCGTTCGCGAGGCTTGGCGTGGACGTGCTCGCCTGCGATGGCGATGCCCCGGCGCTCCGCGCCCAGCTCGTCGCCCGCGGCCTCGATGGCGGTCGGCCCGGCGACAGCTTCGAGGACCTCTTCTTCCGCACCTTCCTCGACCACATCGAGCCCGCGCTCGGAGTGGAGCGGCCGACCTGGGTGGTGGAGTGGCCGGCCTCGATGGCGGCGCTGGCGCGCCTGAAGCCGGACGATCCCCGAGTGGCCGAGCGCTTCGAGCTGTACGCCGGTGGCCTCGAGCTCGCGAACGGCTGGAGCGAGCTCACCGACGCCGCCGAGCAGCGCCGCCGCTTCGAGGCCGAGCGCGCGCTCAGGGTGAAGCTAGGCCGCCCCGTCTACCCCATCGACGAGAAGCTGCTCGCGGCCCTTCCACGGATGCCCCCCTGCGGCGGCGTGGCGGTGGGCCTCGACCGCCTGCTCATGCTGCTCACCGGCGCCGGGAGTATGGCCGAGGCGCTGCTCTTTCCCGCGGAGAGTGAGCTCGCCTGCGGCCGTGCGCTCGATGGCGGACTTGCCCACCACGGCAACGGCAGTTGACAGCCGGTCCATTCAGTATGATCATATCTGATAATCATACCATGATCAGCAAGCTGGAGCGCATCACCGTGACCCTTCCCGCCCACCTCGTGGAAGACATCGACCGAGCGGAGAGGAACCGCAGCCGCTTCATCCTCACGGCCGTCGAGCACGAGCTCGCGGCCCGGAGACGGGAGGCTCTCATGCGCTCGCTGAGAAACCCCCATCCCGAGAGCGTTTCGATGGCGGAGGAAGGGATGGCCGACTGGCTGGCCGGTCTCCCCGAGGAGGAGGGGCTCGTCGATCCTGGCGAGGGAACGGGTGTGCGTTGGGTGGAGGGCCAAGGGTGGGTGGAGGAGAGGTGAGGCCTCTTCAGCGGGGATCGCTGGCGCTGGTGGCCCTCGACCCCACCGCCGGCCACGAGCAGCGCGGGGTGCGTCCTTGCATCGTGGTGAGCGCTGCCGAGATCCTCGCCGACCAGCGATTCCCCGTCATCGGTGTCGTACCCGTGACCGGCAGCTGCCGGAGACGGCGCCCTCTATCCTCGACTCGAGCCAGGCCCGAGCGGTCTCGCAAAGGTGTCCTGGGCCCTCGCCGACCAGGTGAGATCCGTCGACAAGCGACGCATCCGGCGCTTCTACGGGTGCGTCTCACCGATGGAGCTCGCGGCCATCGATGAGGCTCTCGCTGCGTTCCTGGGGTTGCCGCTCCACCGCGGCGGCTGAGGAGCGGCCCGGGGGCTCCTCCCTGAAGGGTCCAGAGCGTCGCGCCGCGAGCGCGAACCGCTGGAAGTAACCTCCGGACGCCATCCTCCAGCGGTTCCCTGGCGAGCAGTCTCGGCGACGGCGGTCGCCTCAGTACTCGAACCCGCTCCCGCCGATGAACTCCCTGGCGATGGAGGTGGGCGGGACGTGCTCGGGGTAGATCGACACGTACCGGTCGATGAGCATGCGGAGCCGCCAGGCGGTGCCGTAGGCGGGCGAGCTCTGCGGCACCTCGAGCAGGTAGCGCTCGGCGTACACCTTCAGCACCGAGGGCTCGTAGACGAGCGCGCTGTCGAAGACGGCGTCGGCGGCCGGCTGGAAGGGGAAGATGTGCTTCCGTTCGCCGCGCTGCACCGAGGGCCAGCGCAAGATGTTCTCCTCCGCCTTGTACCCTCGGTGATACCGGTCGCGCACGATGCGGCGCAGGAGCCGCAGGTCGGTGGCCGAGGTGCGCGAGAGCCGGTCGAAGGGGAGGGTGGTCATGGGGTGGATGAACACCCGGAAGAGCTCGTCGGGCCGCGGGATGTCGCCGAGCAGCGCGGGGTTGACCCCGTGGATGCCCTCCAGCATGAGCACGTCGCTCTGCCGGAGCTGGATGAGCGGTCCGCCAGCGGGCGCGCTCTTGCCCGAGCGGAAGTCGTAGCGGGCGGTCTTCACCTCCTCGCCGAGGAGCAGGCGCCGCACGTGCTCGTGGAGGAGGGCGAGGTCGATGGCCTCCAGCGCCTCGAAGTCGTACTCGCCGTGCTCGTCGCGCACGTTGCGCTCACGGTCCACGTAGTAGTCGTCGAGCGAGATGCCCACCGGCCGGAGGCCGTTGATGACGAGCTGGGTGGTGAGCCGCTTGATGAAGGTGGTCTTGCCGGAGGAGGAGGGCCCGGCGATGGAGATGATCCGCACCTCTCCGCGGCGGGCGGCGATGTCGTCGGCGAGGGCGCCGATGCGCTTCTCGTGGAACCCCTCGGCCACCCGGATGAGCTGCGCCACCCCGTCGGAGATGCACAGGTCGTTGAAGTCGCCGGCGCTCCGCACCCCCATGCCCTCCAGCCAGGCGACGTGAGCCGAGGCCATGTCCACGCCGGGCTCGGGGAGCGGGCTCGGGCCGAAGCCGTTGCGCGGGTCGATGTGCCCGTAGTCGAGCACCAGCCCCCGGCCGTGCGCCCTGAGCCCGTAGCCGCGGAGGGCGCCGGTGGAGGGGAGGAAGGTGCCGAGCCCGAGCGCGTAGAGCTTTCCGCAGCTCGCCATGGGCACGGTGGCGGTGCGCCAGGTGGCCAGGAGGCGCGCCGCGTGGTCCCACCCGGCGGCGCGGAGGTGCGCCGCCGCCTCCTCCACGGCCCACAGCTCCTGGCGCACCGGGACGTCGGCCGCGACGAGCCTCCCCATGAGCGCGAGGAGGCGCGCGGCGAAGGCGGCGAGGTCGGCGGGCGCTCCCGGCCCCACCACGTCGACGAGCTGCACCGCGCCGCGCGAGGGACCGAGACGCACCTCCAGCTCCGGCGCGAGCTCGTGCGCCGCCTCCAGCAACACCAGCCCCAAGGTGCGCGCCCACACCTGGCGCCCCTCGGAGGCGGCGGTGGTGAGGGGCTCCACCGCCGAGGAGGCGAAGACCGGGGTCTGCAGCGAGACCGGCTTCTGGTTGAGCAGGGCCGCCACCACGGGTGAACCCTCCACCTCGGCCGGGAGGACGCCCCGCAAGAGCGTGCCGGTGGGGACGCGCAAGGTCTGTGCCCCGAGCCGCAGCTCCACGGTGCGGGCCCTCGGGAGGCTGCGGCCCTGGAGAAGGAGGCCCACCTGGTCGGTCATCTCCACCAGCTCGTCGCGGGCGTGGAGGAGCACCGCGGTGACGAGCTTCAGGACGAGCTGCGGCTGCTGCTCGGCGAGCCCCTGCCAGCCCGAGGCGTCGATGCGCGCCAGGGTGAGCGTGCTCTGGGCGGTGACGGTGACGGTGCGTGGCCGGCCGGTGAGGAAGCCCAGTGCACCGAGGTGCCCGCCCGGCCCGAGCGTCTTCAGCGGCAGATCGCCGCGCCGGAGGTTCGCCTCGCCAGACAGGATGAAGAAGACCTCGGTGCTGGTCTCGCCCTCCCGCACCACGACCTCGCCCGCCTGCACCTCGACGATCTCCGAGGCGCGGAGCAGGCGCGGGATCGCCTCGGGACCGAGCGCGGAGAGGAGCGGGCTCAGCGCCAGCGCGTCGAGGAAGGCGCGCTGGGGGGCGGAAGACGAGGACTCGCCGGGGGCGGGGGCCATCCCGGGAGCGTATCAGACCGGCGGTGCCCACAGCTCCGCCTGGGTAGGACAGCGGGATGGTGCGGATCCGCGGTGTGACAGCGCTCGAGGCCTTTCGGGTCGAGCTCCGCTTCACCGACGGAACCGAACGAGTGGTGGACCTCGGTCCCTTGTTGCGTGGCCCGGTGCTCGACGCCGTGAGGCGCGACCCTCGCTGTTTCCGCACAATCTCACAACAGGACCCGGTGCAGCGGCTCCCGCGTCTCTCCGGCCGAGGTGACGCGGATGGCGGCCTCCTCGCCCACCGGGCACTGGTGCTCGCAGAGGCCGCAGCCGACGCAGCGGGAGAGGTCGACCCGCGGCCGCTTCAGGGTGGGCGGCGCGCCGTCGCGGCCCGGCTCGGTCACCGTCTCCAGCCAGATGGCCTTGGGGTCGGTGGGGCACATCTCCTCGCAGACGATGCAGGGGGTGGAGGAGGCCCAAGGGAGGCAGCGGCCGCGGTCCACGAAGGCGGAGCCGATGCGCACCGGCGGGCCGCCGTCGTAGCCGGTCTTGCGGGCCGGGGCGAGCTCGGCGATGGCGCCGGTGGGGCACACCTCGCCGCACCGGGTGCAGGCGAACTCGCAGGCGCCGCGCCGGGGCACCAGCACCGGTGTCCAGAACCCCTCCAGGCCCGCCTGTGCGAGGGCCGGCTGCAGGGCGCCGGTGGGGCAGGCCTGCTGGCAGAGGGAGCACTTCACGCACCGCTCGAGGAAGTCGGCCTCGCGGAGCGCGCCCGGGGGGCGGATGAGCTTCGCCGCTGCCGCGGCCCGCCCACCGCCCGCGGCGCGCGCGACGGCGCCGAAGGCGACGCCAGAGAGGACGCCCCCCACCACCCAGCGCCGGCCGAGATCGGGCTCCGGGGCAGGGCCAGGGACGCGCCCCAGGAAGCGGTAGGAGAGGGCGCCCTCGGGGCAGTGCGCGGTGCAGGCGAGGCACACGTGGCACTCGGCGGGCCGGTGCGCCCCGAGCGGCTCGTCGGCGCCCTGGCAGGCGAAGCGGCAGAGCTTGCACGAGGTGCAGGCGCCCTCGCGCCGGGCGATGCGGAAGAGCGAGAGCCGGCCGAACACCCCGAGGAGCGCGCCCAGCGGACAGAGGGCGCGGCAGAAGAGGCGGGGGATGACGCGACTCGCCAGGAGCACCGCCACCAGAAGTGAAGCTGCGAGCCACCCCCCCGGCACCGGCCTTCCGCCGGGGAGGAGCGGCCACAGCGCGGCGTGGAGTCCGCGGGCGAGGAGCGAGAGGGGGTCGAGGAGCCCGGTCTGCAGCGAGCCGGCCAGCGCGGCGGCGAGCAGGGCCACGAGGAGCCAGCTCTTCGCGGAGTACCAGGGGCGCCAGCGGTTCACCTCCAGGCTCTCGCGCCGCGTGCGCGCCGAGAAGAGCCAGCTCGACGCCTCCTGCAGCGTGCCGAGCGGACAAACCCACCCGCAGAAGAAGCGGCCGAAGACGAGGGTCAGGAGGAGGAGGATCCCGGCCGCCACCGCCAGCGCCAGCGGCAGCGACCCCGCCGCGAAGATGGTTCCGGCGGCGGAGAGCGGGTCGATCCGATGGAAGACCGAGTACGGGTACTCGCGCAGCTCGCCGGTCGCGAGCGCCCAGGAGAGCCCCAGGAAGAGCCCGAGGAAGGTGACCTGCCAGAGGAGGCGGATGGCGCGGACGACGGTCACGCCTTGCCGAGCTCCTTCACCGCGGCGAGGTCGGCGTGGCCGAGGCCGGCCCGCTCCGCCTCCGTGACGAAGCCGAGCTGCCGCGGGTCGAGCCCGAGCAGGGTGGCGCCCCAGGCGTCGAGCAGCACGGGGTCGAGCCCGGCCGCCACCGCCCCGACGGCCTTCACGTCGGCGAGGCTCCCGCCTTGTGGCCCGTTGCGGAGCAGCACCCGGGTGGCGTCGATCACCGTGAGGGTGGGGCGGAAGGCGGCGCACAGCTCGGCGAGCGAGCGGTCGATGTCCTGGTGCATGCGGTTCCGGCCCGAGCTGAAGAGGCCGAACCAGTTCTTCATGCCGATGGTGGCCTGCGAGAGCGAGTGGTGCTTCACCACCGGTACGTTGATCACCCGGTCGGCCTCCAGCACCGGGCGCATCACCGGCAAGCCCGAGGGCGCGCCCGCCAGCGCCACCGGCACGAGCTCCAGGTCGCGCCCGGTGAGCACCTCGGCGCCGGCGGCCTTCGCCGCCTCCTCGATCCCCGAGCGGGCGAAGCAGCGGCGCGGGTCGTTGCACGAGATGTCGGCCACCACCACCTTCCGCGCCCCGGCCGCCTTCGCCTGCCGCACCAGCTCGGCCACCACCGCCGGGTCGGTGTTGGCGCCCTGGGCGGGGAGGCGGTCCCAGCCCACGTTGGGCTTCACCAGCACCGTCTCGCCGCGCTTCACGAAGGCGCCCATGCCGCCCATCGCGGCGAGCGCCCGCGCCACGTTGGCGGCCGGGTCGTCGCCGCGCGCCACCACCGCACCCCGCCCCTGCACGGGAACACCCGCGGCGCGGAAATCGCGGACGCGGGCGGCGCCGGCCGCCACCGCGCGCCGGTCGGCGAAGGCGAATGCACCCAGGGTGACGCCCGCGGCGGCCAGGCCCGCGGACGAGAGCCGGGCGAGCACCTCGCGGCGGCTCAGTCGCGAGGGCTCGCGCTCCTCGGGGGTGACGGGCGGGAGGTTGCGCTTCGCCATGGGGTGCTCCTTTCGAGCTCGGTTCATCTCGCCGTGGCAGGTGCGGCGGCATGCGGTGCGGCGGGAGCGCTCCAGGCACCGGCGAGCTTCACCAGGGCCGCCCGGGTCTCCGGCGCAGCCGACAAGGCGGTGAGCTTGAGGAGGTCGCGACCGCGGGCGAGGAGGAGGACGCTGCCGTCGGTGAGGGCGCCGCGCGGCTCCTCGAGCGGGGTCGCCTCGCCCGGGCGCTCGGCCAGGAGCTGCGCCTCGGCGCCGGCCGCGGCGGCGAAGCGGTGCACCTCGGCCGCCACCTCGATGGGCCCCGCGCCGCCTGGCGCATCACCCAGGGTGTAGGTGACCGCCACGCTCCGCTCGTACCCGCGCTGCAGGTACGCCTCGGCGGCGCCGTCCACCAGCTCGTAGAGCGAGTCGCGGTGGTAGCGGACGGGGTCGCTGGCGGAGGCGCCGACACCTGCCGCGTCGGGCAGCGCTGGCCCGGCCGAGGCCTCGAGCGCGGCGAGCACCGCCGCGCGGTCCTCGCGCGGGTGCCGGCCGTGCCACCCCACCAGCAGGAGCACGGCGAGGGGAATGGCGAGCAGCGCCGAGTGGATGGGGCGGAAGGGGCCGCGCACCGGCGGATCGTACACCCGCCGGAGTGCGGGCGTGAGGGCGGGACCTGGGCCTTGCGCACGGAGGGGCCGCCGAGCAGAAGGGGCCATGCTCTTCGATCCGCTCACGCTCCGGGAGGTCACGCTCCGAAACCGCATCGCCGTCTCGCCCATGTGCCAGTACTCCGCCGAGGGTGGCCTGGCGAACGAGTGGCACCTCGTCCACCTGGGCAGCCGCGCGGTGGGCGGCGCGGGGCTCGTCGTCTTCGAGGCCACCGCGGTGGAGGCGCGCGGGCGCATCTCGCCGGCCGATCTGGGCCTCTGGGAAGACCGCCAGATCGAGCCGCTCGGGCGGGTGGTCCGCTTCGTGGAAGGACAGGGCGCGGTGGCCTGCCTGCAACTCGCCCACGCCGGGAGGAAGGCGAGCACGCGCCCTCCCTTCCAGAAGGGGGAGCCGGCGGTGCCCGTCTCCGAGGGCGGATGGGAGGTGATGGGACCGGGCACCGCACCGTTCTCGCCGGGCTACCCGGTGCCGGTGGCGCTCGGCGCCGACGGCCTCGCCGGCATTGCGCGGGCCTTCGCCGCCTCGGCGCGCCGGGCGCTCGCGGCAGGCTTTCGCGCCGTGGAGGTGCACGCCGCGCACGGCTACCTGCTCCACCAGTTCCTCTCGCCCATCACCAACCGGCGTGAGGACGCCTACGGCGGGTCGTTCGAGAACCGGACGCGGCTCGCGCGCGAGGTGGTGGCGGCGGTGCGGGAGGTCTGGCCGGAGCGGCTGCCCCTCCTCGTGCGGGTGAGCGCCACCGACTGGGTGCCGCACGGCTGGGACGTGGAGCAGACGGTGGAGCTGGCGCGCATGCTGGCGCCGCTCGGGGTAGACCTCATCGACACCTCGTCGGGCGGTCTCGTCCCCTACGCGAAGATGACCATCGCCCCGGGGTACCAGACCGGCTTCGCCGAGCGCATCCGGCGCGAGGCCGGCGTGCCCACCGGAGCGGTGGGCCTCATCACCTCGCCCGAGCAGGCCGAGCACCTCCTCGTCGCCGGCCAGGCCGACCTGGTGCTGCTGGCGCGCGCGGAGCTTCGCGACCCGTACTGGCCGCTTCACGCTGCGGCGCAGCACCGGGTCGAGGTGCCTTGGCCACCGCAGTACGGCCGGGCGCGGTAGCGCGAGCGGAGGGCCGGGGCCCTCGCCGGCGTCGCGGCCACGGGGTGGCGCAGGGTTCGGCTGCCCAGCGCCCCGGGGACCCGACCCCCCCGAGCGTGGCATGATGGCGGGATGGCCCGCCGAATGCTGTGCCTGCACGGGCACTTCTACCAGCCCCCTCGCGAGAACCCCTGGCTCGAGCAGATTGAGGTGCAGGACTCGGCCGCGCCCTTTCACGACTGGAACGAGCGGGTCACCGCCGAGTGCTACGGGCCGAACGGCGCGGCGCGCATCAAGAGCCCCGCCGATCGCATCGTCGACATCGTCAACTCGTACCGGCACCTGTCGTTCAACTTCGGGCCGACGCTCCTCGCCTGGCTGGAGCAGCACCGCCCCGACGTCTACGCTCGCGTGCTGGAGGCCGACGCCGAGAGCCTGGCGCGCCGGGGGCACGGCAACGCCATCGCCCAGGGGTTCAACCACGCCATCCTGCCCCTCTGCTCGCCGCGCGACCTCCGCACGCAGATCCGCTGGGGCCTCGCTGACTTCCGCCACCGCTTCCGGCGCGAGGCCGAGGGGTTCTGGCTGCCGGAGACCGCAGCCGATTCGGCCACCCTGGAGGCCATCGCCGAGGAGGGGGTGCGCTTCACCATCCTCTCGCCCTACCAGGTGCACCGGGTGCGTGCCCCGGGCGGCGCCTGGGTGGACGCCACCGGCGGCCGCTTCGATCCGACGCGGCCCTACCGCGTGCGCGCCGGGCGCCACACGCTGGTGGTCTTCTTCTACGACGGCCACATCGCGCGCGAGCTGGCCTTCGGCGAGGGGCTCTCCTCGGCCGGCGCGCTCATCTCCCGGCTGCAGGCCGGCTACGACGACCGGCGCGACCACCCGGAGCTGCTCACCATCGCCATCGACGGCGAGACGCTGGGTCACCACAAGAAGGGCGCCGACGAGGCGCTGGCCGAGGCGCTGCGCCGGACGCTCCGCCGCGACGATTTGGAGATCGTGAACCCCGCCCAGGCGCTCGACCGGCTGCCGGTGGAGTGGGAGGCGGAGATCCTGGAGCAGTCGTCCTGGAGCTGCGCCCACGGTATCGAGCGCTGGCGGAGCGACTGCGGCTGCCACACCGGGGGTCAGCCCGGCTGGCGTCAGGCCTGGCGCGCTCCGCTCCGCGCCGCCCTCGACGGTCTCCGCGACCACCTGGCCGAGCTGTACGAGCGCGAGGCGAAGCCCCTCCTCCGCGACCCGTGGGGCTCGCGCGACCGGTACGTCCAGCTCATGCTCGATGCCGACCGCAAGGAGACCGTCCCCTGGCTGGAGCGCGAGGCGGGCCGCCTGCTCCCGCCCGAGGCCCACATGCGCGCCCTGTGGCTCCTGGAGATGCAGCGGCAGACGCAGCTCATGTACACGAGCTGCGGGTGGTTCTTCTCCGAGCTGTCGGGCCTGGAGACGGTGCAGGTGATGAAGTACGCCGCCCGCGCCCTCCAGCTCGCGCTGCGCGCCACCGGCCAGGACTTCGAGCCCGAGTTCATCCGGGCGCTGGAGCGCGCGCCCTCCAACGTGCCCGAGCTGCGCGACGGCGGACGCATCTACGAGCGGCTGGTGCAGCCGAGCCTGGTCACCCTGGAGGGCGTGGGGGCCCACCTCGCCATCGCCAGCCTCATCCAGGATCTCCCCGAGGAGGGTCGCCTCTTCGTCTTCGACTACGCCTTGGAGCACCGGCGCCGCGAGCGCGAGGGGCCGGCCCACCTGTCCCTGGGTCGGCTCCGGGTGGGGAGCCGCGTCTCCGGTGACCAGCTCGACGCGCTCTTCTGCGTCATCCACTTCGGCTCGTCCGACTTCCGCTGCGGGCTCGTGCCCTACCCAGGCGAGGAGGCGCGCGCCCGGCTCGAGGGCGTGCTCTTCTCGGAGCGCATCTCGCTCGCCCAGCTCCTGCGGGAGGTCGACCGCGTCTTCACCGGCCGCGACTACAACCTGCGCGACCTCTTTCTCGACGGCCGCCGCCGGGTGGCGGCCTCGCTGCTGGAGGACACGCAGCGGCGCTACGAGGCCGACTACCAGCGCATCTTCGACGACAACAGCCGGCTCATGCTCTTCCTCGCCGAGATCGACTCACCCCTGCCGAGCGCGCTGCGCGCGGCGGCCGACGTCTCGCTCACCCGGCGCCTCCTGGCGGTCACCCGCAGCGCGCTGCAGGGCGACGTCGACCCCGCCGTGGCGGAGAGCGAGCTCACGAGCACGGTGGAGCTGGCGAGCGTGCTGGGCGCGCAGCTCGACCTCGTGCCGGTGCGGCAGGACGTGGAGAAGCTGGTGCGGACGCGCATGGCGGCGCTCGTCGGCGGCCGGGGCGCGCCCCAGCGCGCGAAGGAGCTCGTCTCCATCCTCGAGCTGGCGCGGCGGCTCGGCCTCTGGCTCAACCTCTGGCCGGCGCAGAACCAGTTCTGGGACTGGACCCAGGCGCCGAGCCCGGCGCTCGAGCAGGCGCTCCTCGCGCAGCTCTCGCCGCTCCTCTGGTTCGACCCGGCGGTGATCACCGCGCGGGCGGCGGGTGCCCATGGAGCGTAGCGTCAACCTCACCCGGCGAGGGGCCGAGCGCCTGCAGGGTGGCCACCCGTGGATCTACCGCAGCGACGTCGAGCGCGTACCCGACGGCGTGGAGGGGGGCGACGTGGTCGCCGCCAAGGACGGCCGAGGCCGCTTCCTCGGCAAGGCGTTCTGGTCGGCGCGCTCCAAGATCGCGCTGCGCTTCCTCACCCGGGACGAGGAGGCCATCGACGACGCCTTCTTCGAGGCCCGCCTCGCCTCGGCCCTGGCGCTCCGGGAGCACGCCCTCCCAGGCGAGCCCTTTGTCCGGCTCGTTCACGGTGAGGCTGACCTCCTCCCGGGCCTGGTGGTGGACCGCTTCGGCGACGTGGCGGTGATGCAGACGCTCGTCCCTGCCACCGACCGCCGCAAGGGTCTCTTCGCCGAGCTCCTCGCGGCCGCGCTGCCGCTCCGCAGCCTGGTGGAGCGCAACGACGTGAAGGTGCGCGAGCTGGAGGGCCTCGCCCAGGTGAAGGGCGTGGTCCGCGGTGAGGCGCCGGGCGTCGTCGAGTACCGCGAGGGCGAGGTGCGGATGCGGCTCGACGTGCTGGGCGGCCAGAAGACCGGCGCCTTCCTCGACCAGCGCGAGAACCGCCTCCTCGCCGGCACCTTCGCCAGGGGACGGTGCCTCGACTGCTTCTCCTACGCCGGCGCCTTTGCGCTGCAGCTCGCGCGCGGGGCGGAGAGGGTGACGGCGGTGGAGCTGCAGGCACCGGCCGCGGCGCTGGCACGGGAGAACGCGCTCGTGAACCGCGCGGAGAACCTCGAGGTGGTGGAGGCGAACGCCTTCGACTGGCTGCGCGACGCCGCCGAGCGCCCCCCCGAGTTCGACCTGGTGGTGCTCGACCCTCCAGCCTTCGCACGCAACAAGGAGGCGGTGCCGGCGGCGCGCCGTGGCTACAAGGAGGTGAACCTTCGCGCCATGCACCTCCTCAAGCCCGGGGGGATCCTGGTCACCGCCTCGTGCAGCTACCACATGCCCGAGCCGGCCTTCGAGGAGCTCGTGCTCGACGCTGCCCGCGATGCGGGCCGCCCGGTGCAGATCCTGGAGCGGCGGGGCGCGGGGCGCGACCACCCGGTGCTCATGGGGGTGCCGGAGACGCGCTACCTGAAGTGCTTCTTCCTCCGGCTCCCCTGACTCCGATCTTCAGTCCGCGCCGGCCTCGCGGGAGGGCTCGACCTTCGGCGAGCCGAGCAGGGCGTCGTCCTCGGGCGACTGTGAGGCGCGGTCCGCGTCGTTCACGGTGGGCGGCTCATCCCTGGGGGCAGACCCCGAGTCGGGGAAATCGGCCGGCCGGTGCGGCGGCTTGCGCTCGGTGGCGCCCTCTCGCACCCCCGAACCGTCATGCTCGCGCGAGCGCCGCTCGCCCGGTTCCTTCGAGCTCTCCAGATGGTCGGTCATGTCGTGGAGATGGCCACTCCGGCCGGGAAAGGCCAGGAGTCGCCGATCGCGCAGCAAGTTTCGCGCGGGGCGCTCCTCGATTAGACTGCGTACCAAGCTGCCGGTGCAGCCGGTGGACGGAGCCCGCCGCGAGGCCGGACCGCCCTGGCGTGAAAGGCGGCAGAAAACCCCTCAGCAAAGGAGCGACCCCATGCCCCCTCGCAACCCCGGTTCGCTGAAGCGCCAGAAGGAGCTCGCCCGCCAGCAGAAGCAGCGCGAGAAGAAGTCCGAGCGCGATGACCGCAAGGTGGCGGCCAAGAACCGGCCCAAGGGGGGGGCGGGGAAGACCCGGATATTGCAGGGATCGTCCCGGGGCCGCAGCCCTTGCCCTACGACGTCGAGCCCGCGCCAGCCGAGGTGGAGGGCGAGCAGGGCGGCGAGCGCTGACGGGCTAGGCCGCCGCCGCGGCGCGAAAGCCACGCTCCAGGTCGGCGAGGAGGTCCTGCTCGTCCTCGATGCCGCACGAGACCCGGATGAGGCCGTCGTCGATGCCCAGGCGCGCGCGCTGCGCCTGCGGCACCGAGGCGTGCGTCATGATCGCCGGGTGCTCGATGAGGCTCTCCACCCCGCCGAGCGACTCCGCGCAGGCGAAGACCTCGACCGCCTTCAGGAAGGCGCGCGCGGCCGGCAGGCCGCCCCGCAGGACGAAGCTCGAGCATTCCCCCGCCCGAAGCCGCCCATCTGCCGCATCGCCAGCGCGTGCTGCGGGTGGGAGGCGAGGCCGGGGTAGAGCACCCGCACCACCTGGTGGTGCGCTTCCAGGAACTGCGCCAGGGCGAGCGCGTTGCGGGCGTGCCGCTCCATCCGGACGTGCAGCGTCTTGAGGCCGCGCAGGACGAGGAAGCTGTCGAACGGGCCGGGCACGCCGCCCACCGCGTTCTGCAGGAAGCGGAGCCGCTCGTGCAGCGCCCCGTCGCTCGTCACCAGCGCGCCGCCCACCACGTCGGAGTGGCCGTTCAGGTACTTGGTCGTGGAGTGGGCGACGAGGTCGACGCCGTGCTCGAGCGGGCGCTGGAAGAAGGGCGTGGCGAAGGTGTTGTCGACCACCGTGAGAGCGCCCTTCGCCGCGCGCCCGGGCGGCCACCGCCGCGAGGTCCACCATCTTCAGCATGGGGTTCGTGGGGCTCTCCAGCCAGACCAGGCGCGTGCGCTTCTTCGCAGCGCCCGGTCGACGTCCGCGAGGTCGGTGAGGTCGGCGCGCCTCGAACGTCGAGGCCCGTGGCGGCGGAAGCACCTTGTCGAAGATGCGGAAGGTGCCGCCGTAGACGTCGTCGGAGTGGAGCACGCGGTCGCCGGCCTCGAGGAGGTGCAGGACGGCGTCGGTGGCGGCGAGCCCGGAGGCGAAGGCGAGGCCGTGCTCGGCCGCCCTCCAGCGCCGCCAGGCACCCCTCCAGCGCGTCGCGGGTGGGGTTCCGCGTGCGCGAGTACTCGAAGCCCTGTGCTCGCCGGGGCCCTCCTGGACGTAGGTGGAGGTGAGGTAGACCGGCGTCATGATGCGCGCCGGTGGTGGGGTCGGGCCGCTGCCCGGCGTGGATGGCCAGGGTGTCGAAGCGGTGCTCGTCGCGCGCCTCGGCGAGCTCACTTCGGACGCTGCCCTGCCCGGCGAGGAACTCGATGAGGTCGATCTTGGTGACGATGCCGATGACGCGTGTCGCCCTCCCTCACCACCGCCACGTTGTCGTCGTGGAAGATGTCGCGCAGGCGCGAGGCCGGGGTGTCGAGCGCGACCACGCCCTGGAGCGGCTGCGACGAGCGGCTCGACCACCTCGGTGAGCCGGTGCTTCCCCTCGAGGAGGAACTCGAGGAGGTCGTACTCGTGGATCATGCCCATGCAGCGCGCCCGTCGGCGTCGACGACCGGCATCTGCGAGATGTCGTGCTCCTTCATCGCCTTCACCACCACCTCGACGCTTGTCGCTCTTGCGGGCGGTGATGACCTCGCCGCGCCGCGTTGCCGAGGACGTCGCGCACGCGTGCCGGCGGACGAGCCGCTCCTGCTCCGCGCCACCGGGAAGCCGTTGTCGCGCATCCACTCGTCGGAGTAGAACTTCGAGATGTAGGCCCGCCCGCCGTCCGGGAGCGGGCACCACCACCACCTTGCCCTGCCCGAGCTCCTTCGCCACCTCGGACCGCCACGTGCACCGCCGCGCCCGAGGAGCCGCCGGCGAAGATCCCCTCCTCGCGCGCCAGCCGCCGCGCCATGACGAACGCCTGGCGGTCGTCGACCTGCCGCACGTCGTCGAGCACCGCGAAGTCCATGGCGCCGCACATCATGTCCTCGCCGATGCCCTCCACCTTGTACACGTGCGGCGGCGGTGAGCTTCCCGGTCTTGAACAGCGCGTGGTAGACGGAGCCGACGGGGTCGACGCCGATGTTCTGCATCGCGCGGGTTCTTCTCCTTGAAGTACCGGCCGCAGCCGCTCATCGTGCCGCCGGTGCCCGAGCCCGGCCACGAAGGCGTCGAAGCGCCCCTCGGTCTGCTCCCAGATCTCGGGCGCTGTCGAGCTGGTAGTGCGCCTCGATGTTGTCCGGGTTGTGGTACTGGTTGAGGTAGAAGCTGTTGGGCGTCTCGGCGGCGATCCGCTTCGCCACCGAGTAGTAGCTCTCCGGCGACTCGGCCGGCACGTTCGTCGGCGTGATCGACCACCTGGGCGCCGAAGGCCTTGAGCGTGTCCTGCTTCTCCTTCGACATCTTGTCCGGCATGGTGAAGATGCACCGGTAGCCCTTCACCGCCGCCGCCAGCGCCACGCCCACGCCGGTGTTGCCGCTGGTGTTCTCGACGATGGTGCCGCCCGGCCGCAGCAGCCCCTGCGCCTCCGCCTTCTCGATGATGTGGAGCGCCATGCGGTCCTTGATGGACCCGCCGGGGTTCATGTACTCGAGCTTGGCGAGCACGGTGGCGTCCTCGGGGCCGACCACCTTGTGGAGGCGCACCAGCGGCGTGCGGCCGATCGCGGCGAGGACGTCGTCGTGGTAGGGCATGGCGCTCCGGAGGGGCTCTTGGCCCGGGATGAGGCTCTTCTCGGAACGGGGCGTTATAGGCGTGGGATATCCGGGGGTCAACGCGGCGAGCCGGGCGGCGCCGGAGCACCTCGGGTGGGATCGGGGACCGCGAGCTCGAGAGGGGAGAGGGCATGGACGACGGCGGTGCGCGGGAGGCCGGGGGCGCGGCGGAGACGGAGCGGCGAGTGCGGCAGGCAGCGGCCCGGGCCAGCGGTCGGGAGATGGCCGGGGTGCCGGTGCGGCGCCTGGCGGGCCACGCCTCCATGCGCAGCTACTGGCGGGTGGGGACCCCCCCCGATTCGCGCGTGGTGATGGTGATGCCGAAGGGCGCCCGCCCCGAGGAGGTGACGCAGGGTGGACCTCCCGCGGAGGAGCCGTTCGTCGACGTGCAGCGCTACCTGCGCCAGCTCGGCGTGCGGGTGCCCGCGGTGGAGGGCTTCTACCCCGACGACCCGGACGGCCCGCTCATGGTGCTGGAGGATCTCGGCGACGACATGCTGGAGACGCGCCTCCGGGCCGGAGACGACCGGAAGGCGCACTACGAGCGCGCCGTCGACCTCCTGGCCGGGCTCCGCGCCGCGGCCGAGCGCGCGCCGGGCGGCAGCGTGGCCTTCACCCGCAGCTTCGACGAGACCCTCTACCGCTGGGAGCTCGACCACTTCCGCGAGTGGCTGCTCGAGGCCTGGAAGGGCGCCACCCTCTCGCTGGAGGAGCGGGCCGAGGCGGACGCAGCCTTCGACCGCATCGCCTCCCTGCTCGCCGCCGAGCCGCGCGGCTTCACCCACCGCGACTACCAGTCTCGGAACCTCATGGTGCTCCCGGGTGGCGAGCTCGCCGTCATCGACTTCCAGGACGCGCTCCTCGGCCCCCGCCAGTACGACCTCGTGGCGCTCCTGCGCGACTCCTACGTCGAGCTGCCGCCGGAGCTGGTGGAGGCGCTCGTGCGCCGGTGGCTGGCGCGCTTCGCCGAGGCAGGGGGACCGCGCCTCGAGTACGAGCCGTTCCGGCAGCTCTTCGACCTCCTCACCGTGCAGCGCAAGCTGAAGGACGCTGGCCGCTTCGTGTTCATCGACCGGGTGAAGAAGAACCCCGGCTTCCTCCCCAACATCCCCACCTCGCTGCGCTACGTCCGCGAGGCCCTCGCCCGCCGCCCCGACCTCGCACCCCTGCAGGCGATTCTCGCCCGCCACGTCCCCGAGCTCGCTCCCTGACGGCCCTTCCGTGCGCCTCGCGCTCCTCGCCGATCTGCACGCCAACCTCGAGGCCACGGTGGCCTGCCTCGAGCACGCGCGCGGCCGCGGCGCCGAGGGGCACGTCTTCCTCGGTGATCTGGTGGGCTACGGCGCCGACCCGGAGGCGGTGATCGAGCTGGTGGAGGCGCACGCCGCCCGCGGCTCGCTCGTCGTCGCTGGAAACCACGACCGGGCGGTGGCGGAGGGGCGCACCGCCACCATGGACCGGCCGGCGGCGCTCGCGGCGGAGTGGACCCGCCAGCGGCTGGCCGCCCACCACCGCGCCTTCCTGGCCGGCCTCCCACTCCGGGCGAGCCGGGGCCGCGCGCTCTTCGTCCACGCCAGCGCCGCCTCGCCCGGGAGCTGGCGCTACGTCCACGATCAGGCGGCCGCCGAGGAGAGCCTCGCGGCGGCGCCCGAGGCCACCTGGATCCTCTCCGGCCACGTCCATGTGCCGGCGCTCTACCACCTCGCGACGAGCGGCCGCGCCGTCCACTTCGCCCCGGTGGCGGGTGTGGCGATCCCGGTGCCGCCGCGCCGGCGCTGGCTCGGCATCGTGGGGTCGGCGGGTCAGCCCCGCGACGGCAGCGCGGCGGCCTGCTACGCGCTCCTCGACGAGGACGCCGCCACCCTCGCCTTCTTCCGCGTGCCCTACGACATCCCGTCGGCTGCGGCCAAGGTGCGCGCGGCCGGGCTGCCGGAGAGCCTGGCGCGCCGGTTGGAGTGGGGGGGGTGACCGCCATGCAGCCGCCCGCCGTGGAAGCGAGCTCTTGATGCCGCTCCCCGTCGGCACGCGCATCGGCAGGTTCGTGGTGGAGGCGCCGCTGCACACCGGGGGCATGGGCGAGCTCTACCGCGCGTCGGCCGAGGGCGAGCCGTCGCCGCTCGTCCTGAAGCTCCCGCGCCTCGGCTTCGGCGAGCCGGCCGAGTCGGTGATCGGCTTCGAGGTGGAGCGCACCGTCCTCGCCGCGCTGCGGGGCCCCCACTTTCCGCGGCTGGTGGGCGCGGGAGACCTGGCCGAGTGTCCCTACCTCGCGCTGGAGCTGGTGGAGGGGACGCCCCTCTCGGCCTTCGCCGCGCGCGCGCCGCTTCATGCGGAGGAGGTGGCGAGGCTCGGGGCGGCGGTGGCGACCGCGCTGCAGGACCTCCACCTGCAGGAGGCGGTGCACCTCGACGTGAAGCCTTCCAACGTGCTGGTGCGGCCGGGCGGAGAGGCGGTGCTGGTGGATTTCGGCCTCGCCTGGCACGCCCACTTCCCGGACCTCCTGGCCGAGGAGCTGCGCCGCCCCATCGGCTCGGCCCCCTACATCTCCCCGGAGCAGGTGCTCGGGCTGCGCGGCGATCCGCGCAGCGACCTCTTCGCCCTCGGCGTGGTCCTCTACCAGCTCGCCACCGGCGCGCTCCCCTTCGGCTCGCCCTCGACGCCGCGCGGGCTGCGGAAGAGGCTCTACCGCGACCCGCTGCCGCCGCGCCGGCTCGCGCCCGAGCTGCCGCCCTGGCTGCAGGAGGTGATCCTCACGGCGCTGGAGCCGCACGCCGCGTCGCGCCAGCTCTCCGCGGCGCAGCTCGCCTTCGAGCTGCGGAACCCGGAGGCGGTCGAGCTCGGCGAGCGCGCCGCACGCACGCGCCGGCGCGCGGGCCTCCGCGAGCTCCTCCGCTGGCTCCGCGCCACCGGCTTCGAGCTGCCACCCACCCGCCCGTCGGCGCAGGCGGCGCGCGGCTCCATCGTGGCGCTGGCGCTGGCGCCAGGCGAGGAGGACGAGCCCCTGCGCGAGGCGCTCCGGACCGAGGCGCGCCGGCTCCTCGCGGCCGACCCCGCCGCGCGGCTCGCCTGCCTCACCGTGGTCCGGCCCGAGCCCGCGCTCGGCGGCGACACGCCCGAGGAGACGGCCACCGCCCAGCGCATCTCGCGCCTCGTGGAGCTTCGCCACTTCGCCGAGCCCCTGCGGCTGCCACCCGCGCGGCTCTCGCTCCACGCGCTGGAGGGGCGCGACCCAGCCCGGTCGCTCCTCGCCTACGCCAGGAAGAACGGCGTCTCGCATCTGGTGGTGGGCGCATCGTCGTCGGCCCGCGCGCTGCGCGCCCTGCTCGGCAGCGTGGCGCAGCAGGTGGCGGCCGAGGCGCCTTGCTCGGTCACGGTGGCGCGCCCCGGGGGAAGCGCCACCGCGGTGGGCGCGCCGGGCCCTACTCGATCGCCCGCCGGTGCGTCTCGGGCATGAGCACGGCGCCGATCGCCGCGGTCGCGAGCGCGACGACGATGGGGTACCAGAGCCCGTAGTAGATGTCGCCGGTGGCGGCCACCATGGCGAAGGCGATGGTGGGCAGGAAGCCCCCGAACCAGCCGTTGCCGATGTGGTAGGGGAGCGACATCGAGGTGTAGCGGATGCGGGTGGGGAACATCTCCACCAGCCAGGCGGCGATGGGCCCGTACACCATGGTGACGTAAAGTGCGAGGAGCCACAGGAGGAAGACCACCCCCACGCGGTTGATGCGGGCGGGGTCGGCCCTGGTGGGGTAGCCCGCGCCGTCCACCGCCTCGCCGAGCGCCTTCGAGAGCGCCGCGTTCTTCTCCTTGAACTCGGCGGCCGGGAGGGTCCGGCCGGGGAAGCTCTCCACGTTCCGGTCTCCGATGGTCACCGAGGCGACCGTGCCGGCCGGCGCCTCGACGTTGCGGTAGGGGACCGCGCGCCGGGCGAGGAAGCTCTTCACCACGTCGCAGGAGGTGTTGAACTGCTTCTTGCCGATGGGGTCGAACTGCACGCTGCAGTCCTTCGGGTCGGCGGTGACCACCACCGGGCTCTTCTCCGTCGCCTCGGCGATGGCCGGGTTCGCCCAGCGGGTGAGCTGCTTGAAGACCGGGAAGTAGGTGGCGGCGGCGATGACGCAGCCGGCGAGGACGATCCACTTGCGGCCCACCCGGTCGGAGAGGGCGCCGAAGAGCACGAAGAAGGGCGTCGCCAGAGCCAGCGCGATGGCCACCATCACGTTGGCGCTCTGGGCATCCACCTTCAGCGTCTGGGTGAGGAAGAACAGCTCGTAGAACATGCCCGTGTACCAGACCACCGCCTGCCCGGCCACGGCGCCGAAGAGCACCATCAGCACGATCTTGAGGTTGCCCCAGCGCAGGAACGACTCGGTGAGCGGCGCCTCGGAGCTCTTGCCCTCCGACTTCATGCGCCGGAACACGGGCGACTCCTGGAGCTGCATGCGGATGTAGACGGAGACGGCGAGGAGCAGCACCGAGAGCAGGAAGGGCACGCGCCAGCCCCAGGTCTCGAAGGAGGCGCCGAAGAGGGCGCGGCAGGCCATGATGACGAGGAGTGAAAGGAAGAGCCCCACCGTGGCGGTGGTCTGGATCCAGCCGGTGAACATGCCGCGCCTGCCCTGCGGCGCGTGCTCGGCCACGTAGGTGGCGGCGCCGCCGTACTCTCCGCCGAGCGCCAGCCCCTGCAGCATGCGCAGCGCGATGAGGAGGATGGGCGCGGCCACCCCGATGGTGCGGTAGCCGGGGAGGAGCCCGACGATGGCGGTCGAGCCGCCCATGATGAGGATGGTGATGAGGAAGGTGTGCTTGCGGCCGATGAGGTCGCCGAGCCGGCCGAAGACCAGCGCGCCGAAGGGGCGCACCGCGAAGCCCGCGGCGAAGGCCAGCAGGGCGAAGATGAAGGCGCTGGTCGGGTCGAGCGAGGAGAAGAACTGCCGGCTGATGATCGCCGCGAGCGAGCCGTACAGGTAGAAGTCGTACCACTCGAACACCGTGCCGAGCGACGAGGCGGAGATGACGAGCCGCTCCTCGCGGGTGATGCCGGGCCGGGCGGTGAGGGCCGCGGCCCCCGGGGCAGGCGGGACGGACGACGAACGCGTGGCCATTCGACCTCCAGGGTGCTGAGGAATGCCGGTGCTGGTTCGACTTCGGGTGATGTGGTGGTGTTCGGTCGACTTTTTATTTCTCGTTCGACTCAAAGTGAAGGGCGCGACCCAAGAGGGCGTTACCCCCCTGGCGGGCTCGCCGAGTCCCTGGGGAGCGCCCGTCCTTCGGGGCGTGAGTGCGTCGCCCCGGCAGCGGGTAGGAGAGGCCGGGATAGAGTCGATTCTCCATGAGCGAGAACCCCGGAACGGGCACCGCCGTCGGCCTCGTCCTGTGCGCCGGGCTGGGCACCCGGCTGCGACCCCTCACCGAGCGCGTCCCGAAGCCGGCGATGCCGGTGGGAGGGATCCCCCTCGTGCGCTACACGCTGGGGCTCCTCGCGCACGCCGGGGTGGAGCGCGCCGTGGTGAACGTCCACCACCTGCCCGAGGAGATGGCGCGGGTGGCGCTCGGCGCGGCGAGCGAGCTGGGCCTCCCACTCGCCGTGTCGCACGAGCCGGTCATCGCCGGCACGGGCGGCGCGCTGCGCGAGGCGCGGGCGCTCCTCCTGCCGGCGCGCGAGGTGGTGGTGGTGAACGGCGACGTGCTCTTCGACGTCGACCTCGCCGCCGTGCTGGCCGCCCACCGCGCCTCGGGCGCGTTCGCCACCATGGTGCTCGCCCCCATGCCTCCCGGCGCGAGCTACGCGGCGGTGGAGGCCGACGCCTCCCTTCGCGTGCGACGCATCGCCGGCCGCTTCGGCCCCGGCGGCGCGGGGCTCACCTCGTGGCACTTCACCGGCGTGCACGTGGTCTCGGGGGGGCTCCTCTCGCGGGTGGCGGCGGAGCCCTTCGAGCTCGACGTGAACCGTCACGTCTACCCGCCGCTCATGGAGGAGGGCGCGGTCCGCGGGGTGGTGGTGCGCGGTTACTGGAACGACCTCGGGACCCCGTCGCGCTACCTCGCGGCGCACGAGGAGCTCCTCGCCGGCGAGGTGCCGCTCGCCCGCTTCCACGGCGCCGATCCGCGGGCCGGGCTCCGGCAGCGTGCGCCCGGGGTCTTCGTGGGCGGCGGGGCCGCGGTCGCCCCGGGCGCCGTGCTCCTCCCCCCGCTCCTCGTCGGAGCGGGCGTCACGCTGGGCGAGGGAGCGGTGGTCGGGCCGAGCGCGGCGATCGGCGCGCGCGCCTCCATCGGGCGCGGGGCGCGCGTGAGCCGGGCCGTGGTGTGGGAAGACACCGCAATCCAGCCCGGAGAGGTGGTCGACCGGGCCGTCGCCGCGGGGGCGGCCCGCTTGCCGGCGTGAACCCCCGGCCCCGCCGCGCTTCACGGGCCGGCTTCAGAAGACGACGAGCTTCACCGCCGGTCCCGTGGTCACCCGCAGCTCCTCCCGCGCCTCGTAGAGGTCGCCATCCACGGTGAAGCGGGTGGGGCCCTCCACCAGGAGCTCCCGGGCGATGCCGTCGACGGCGAGGCGGCGCCGCCAGGGACGGCCCCACCAGATTGACGGCAGGTGAAGCGCCACCTGGAGCGTCGAGCCGGTCACCCCCACCGCGTGGAAGAACCCCGGCTGCTCGTCGCAGCGCGAGAAGGGCGTGAAGCCGAAGCCGATCTCCGGGATGGTGCCGGCGAGCACGGCGAGGTAGGGCAGATCGGGCCACTCGTCGCCGTCGGCGACCACCCGCCGCCGCTCGCGCGCCCGGAGCCCGGCCGCCAGCCGCCCCCCCACCATGGCCGAGAGGACGGCGTGCGCGAGGAGCCCCGCCGCCGCGCTCCGGCCGGGGAGCGATGAGCGGTAGTAGCCGTCGAGGAAGGCGACGATGACCCCGGTGCCGAGGAGGAAGCCGTGGGTCACCGGCCCCTCATCGGCCCGGGCGGCGAGGAGGTCGCGCTCCACCGTGCTCAGCGGAGCACCCCGGCGGCGCCGCTCGAGCAGCCGCTGCAGCGCCGCCTGCGGCGAGCCCCGGAGCCCGTGCGCCTCCGCGACCGTGTTCATGGCGCCCGCCCGGAGGAGGAGGACCGGCGGGAGCGGCGCCTCGCCCCACTGCGAGACGGCGGCGGTGAGCACGAGGTGCCCGGTGCCATCGCCACCATTCACCGCCAGGAGGTCCACGCCCATCCGGTGAAAGCGCGCGAGGGCGCTCGCCAGGCCTTCGCGGGTGGTGGCCTCGACGAGCAGCCCCTCGTCTCCAAGGAGCCGGCGGAGCTGCCGCCCGGTGCCGGGGTGGAGCTGGTTCAGCCTGGCGAGCGGGTTGCTCACGATGCCGATGCCGCCCATGGCGTGAGAGAGTACCCCGGCCCGGGGCGCCAGGCTCGCGCGAGCCGCGCCGGGGCGGGCCTGCGACAGGAGGCTTCAGCGAGGTTCATGGGTCAGGATTGCGCGGGATGTCCTTCCTCGAAGAGCCCGGAAACCTGGCCGAGGTGCCGCTCGCGGCCGTGCTGCTCGAGGTGCTGAACGGCCGCGAGGGCGGCGTCCTCACGGTGGAGCACGGCGGCGGATCCTCGCGCGCCTACTTTCGCCAGGGCCTCCCGGTGGGCGCGCAGTGCTTCTCCGGCTTCAAGCCGCTCGGGCAGGTGCTGCTCGCCGAGGGGCGCATCGACGTCGAGACCCTCGGCCGCGCGCTCAGCGAGATGGCGCGCACGGGGCGGCTCCAGGGCGAGATCCTGGTGTCGCAGGGCGCCATCACCCAGGCCGAGATCGATGAGGCGCTCTCCAGCCAGCAGTCGGATTACCTGCGCGCCGTGGCGGCCCTCGCCTCCGGCCGTTTCGCCTTCGACCGGAGCGCGCCGATCCCGCGCTGGACGCGCGAGGTGCGCATCGCCCCGCTGCGCGCCATCGTCGACGCGCTGGAGGGGCCGCAGGCCATGCCGCTCGTCGTCGCCTCGCTCCAGCAGGCGGCGGGGGCTCCGCTCAACCTCGCCGCCGGGCACCTGCGGCTCGCCGCCGCCTTCGGGTGGAGCGCGGCCGAGCTCGATTTCGTCCGGAGGCTGGAGGCGCGGCCCACCCTCGACGAGATCCTGGGGGTGACCCGTTCCGTCGGTCCGGAGCGCGCCCGCGCCATCGCCGCGGCCCTGCTCCTGCTGGGGCTCGCCTCGCCGCAGCCTGGAGCCGAGGCCGAGGAGCTCTTCTCCGCGCTCGTCGAGCTGGTGAGCCCGGGTGCGGGTCCGCCGGGCAGCCGCAGTGGGAGCGCGGGCGGCGCAGGCAGCGGGCCAGGTCACGCACAGCCCCAGGAGGTCGCTCGCGGCCATCCCCGGCCCTCCGCGGCAGGCGCACGTGGGGCGGGCGAGGAGCCCCTGGCCCCCCCTCGGTCGGGAGTACCCGCTGGTCGGCGGAGCGACCCCGAGGAGGCGCGCAGGCGCCGGCAGCGCCTCCTGCAGCGCGCCATGCAGAACATGGGCGTGGGCCCGCTCTCCGGCCAGCCGCGGCCATCGCGCCCGGCGGGAGAAGAGGTCGCGCCGAGCCCCGCACCCGGCCTCGCGCCACCGCGCGCGAGCGAAGCAGCCGCCGCGAGCCGGACCGCCGCGCATGGGGAGGCGACCGAGGCCAGGGACCCCCACGCGAAGCTCCGGCGCGCCCTGGCGGCCGCCCTGCCGCGGGCGAAGAATCCCGACCTCTTCGAGCGGCTCGGGGTGAGCCGGGGCGCCGGCAAGCCGGCGGTGAAGGCCGCCTGGCTCGAGCTGGCGAGGAGCCTCCACCCCGACCGCTTTGCCGCCCCCGGGCTTGCCGATTGGCACTCCAGGTGAAAGACCTCTTCTCCGCGCTGAACGAGGCCTATGAGATCCTCTCCGACGACCGGAAGCGCGAGGCGTGGCTCGAGCGGAATGGCGGAGCTGCTGCCCGGGAAGAGGCGGGGCCGCTGCGCGGGCGGCACGGCGCGTGAACGGTGGCGTGAGGGAAGAGCTGGCGGCCGCGCTGGGCGGCCTCGCCGCCGACCGGGGGAGCGGAGGGCTGCGCATCCTGTCGCCGCACGGTCGCATCGGCACCCTCTGGCTGCGCGAGGGGAGGGTGGTCGACTGCGAGGCCGAGGGGAGGGTGGGCGAGGCGGCCTTCCACCGGCTCATGCGCTGGAGGGAGGGGGCGCTCGTCGCGCTGCCCGGCGCCCGCTCCAGGGTCGAGAGGATCCGCCGGACCACCCGCGAGCTCGTCGCCGAGGCCGAGCGCCGGAGCGACGCGTGGGAGCGGCTGGTGGAGCGGCTCCCCTCCCTCGACCGTCCCCTGCAGATCGACTACCTCCTGCTCTCCGACCGGTTGGGCGACGTGCCCGACGAGCTCAACGCCCTCTTGAGGCTCGTCGACGGGCGCCGCACGGTCGAGGAGGTGGTGGAAGGGGCCCCGGGCGACCTCCTCGAGGCCGCGGCGGCGGTCATCCGGCTCGTGTCCGAGGGGCTCCTGCGAACGACGCCGCGCGAGCCATCCCACCCGCACACGGCCGCGGGGCCGGATCTCGACCCCCCGCGCATCGTCCACTTTCCCGTGCCCGAGAAGGCGGCGCGCGCGCCGGTCGAGCGCATCGCGCCAGCGCGCCCGAAGGAGCGGCTGGACGGACCGGCCGGCGGACGGCTGCCACCCCTGCCGGCCGACGACGACATCACGCTCCTCGCCCCCCTCGATGGGCCGGCAACGCTCGGCGCGCCGGCGGCCAGGGCTCCCGTGCCGCCGGGCGAGCTCCTCTCCCCCACGGCCGGAGGCGCGCCCCGCCCCAGGCGTGCCATGCCGCTCCTCACCTTGGCCGCCGCCTTGCTCATGCTGGGCGCGCTCGCCCTTGGCCTGTGGGGGCTCGGGAAGCGGCTCGCGGGTGAGCCGGAGCGGCCGGGCGGCAGGCCCGCCGCGGTGGAGGAAGGCTCGCGCCGGGGCGCCGCCGCGCGGTAGAAGAGCGCGCGTGAAGGTCCTGGGAATCGAGACGAGCTGCGACGAGACGGCGGCGGCGGTGGTGGAGGACGGGCGCCGGGCGCTCTCCGACGTGGTGGCGACGCAGATCGAGCTCCACCGCCGGTGGGGCGGCGTGGTGCCCGAGCTCGCCAGCCGCAACCACGTCATGCAGGTGATGCCGGTGGTGGACGAGGCGCTCGCCCGCGCTGGCGTCGTGCCCTCGGAGCTCGACGGGCTCGCCGTCACCGCGGGTCCGGGCTTGGTGGGCGCGCTCCTGGTGGGCGTCCAGGTGGCGAAGGCGCTCTCCCTGGGGTGGCAGAAGCCGCTCGCGCGGGTGAACCACCTCGAGGGGCACCTCCTCGCCACCTTCCTTTCCGAGAAGGCCCCGCCCTTCCCCTTCCTCGGGCTGGTCGTCTCGGGCGGCCACACCTCCCTCTACGCCGCCGAGGACTTCGGCCGGTACAAGCTCCTCGGCTCCACCCGCGACGACGCGGCCGGCGAGGCGTTCGACAAGGGCGCCAAGCTGCTCGGCCTGCCCTACCCCGGCGGCATTGCCATCGACCGCCTGGCGAGGAACGGCGACGCGAAGGCCGTGCGCTTCCCCCGCGCGGTGGTGCGCGGCAGCCCGCTCGACTTCAGCTTCTCGGGGCTGAAGACCGCGCTCCTGCACCACGTGCGGCGGGCGGGCGTGCCGGAGGGGCAGGGCCTCTCCGACCTGTGCGCCAGCTACCAGGAGGCCATCGTCGGGGCGCTGGTGCAGAAGCTCTTCAAGGCCGCGCGCGAGCTGCAGTACGGGCGCATCGTCCTCGCCGGCGGGGTGGCGGCCAACAGCCGCCTCCGCGCGGCCGTCTCGGAGCGGGCGAAGGAGTACGACGGGGTGGAGGTATTCCTCCCGGCGCCGAGGCTGTGCACCGACAACGCGGCCATGATTGCCGTGGCCGGCACCCACGCCCTCGCCCGCGGGGAGGTCGCCGGGCCGGACCTCAACGCCGACGCAGGGTGGAGGATATGACGGCAGAGGGTGCATACCCGTCGCCGAGCGCGCTCCTCCACCGCCACGGGCTCCGTGCCAAGAAGAGCTGGGGGCAGAACTTCCTCGGCGACGAGGAGCTTCTCGACGCCATCGCCCGGCTCGCGGTCGAGCGCGAGGGCGAGCGGGTGGTGGAGCTGGGGGCTGGCCTCGGGCACCTGACCGCCCGGCTCCTCGCGCGCGGCGCCCGGGTGGTCGCGGTGGAGCGCGACCGCGAGCTCGCCGCGGTGCTGCGCGCCGAGCTGGCGGAGCGCATCGAGCTCCTCGAGGCCGATGCCGCCCGCCTCGACTACGCGGCGCTCGCCCGGGAGGGGCCGCTGGCGGTGGTGGGCAACCTCCCCTACCACCTGACGAGCCCCATCCTCTTCTCGCTGCTCGACGCGCAGCCCGCGGTGTCGCGGGCGGTGCTGCTGGTTCAGCGCGAGGTGGGCGAGCGGCTGGCGGCCGGGCCTGGCGGGCGCGCCTGGGGCCTCCTCTCGGTGCTCCTGCAGCAGCAGGCCACGGTGACCCTGGAGCTGCGACGTCCCGGCGAGCGCCTTCTTGCCGCCACCGAAGGTGGAGAGCGCCGTGGTGCGCATCGCCTTCGCCGGGTCACGGGCCGAGGTCGCCGACCCGGCGCGCTTCCGGCGGCTGGTGAAGGCCGGCTTTGCGCAGCGGCGCAAGGTGCTGGGGAACGCGCTCGCCTCGGCGAAGGTCGCCGGGCCCGAGAGCCTTGGCCGAGGCCTTGGCTCGCGCCGGCATCGACCCGCGGCGGCGCGGCGAGACGCTCACCGTGGAGGAGTGGGCGGCACTGGAGCGGGCGCTGGGCGACTGTGGCGGATAAGGCGTACGGCAGCGCCAGCCTTCGCACGCACCTGATCTTCGGCCGAACTCACGGACGCCCGCCCGCAGTCTCCACCCGCCCACGCCCATCGGTCGAGCGAGCGTCCATGGCTCCGCTTCTCGCTACAGGCCCCCCGCGCGCGCCGTGGCGAGGAGAAGGCTCATGTTGTGGCCACCGTTCTCGCCGAGATGGTGGCGAAACGCCTCGGCATCGAGGCGCATGGAACGGATGGTCTCCGCGACGATGGCGTCGTAGCTGGCGGCGCGGGGTTTCTTCAGCTCCAGCGCGATCTTGAGGATGGCGCGGTGAAATGCCGGATCGACCCGGGTAGCCCCCGCCTTTCGATCGGCCGTCGATGCTGGCCGGGCCGGCGCCGTTTTCAAGGAGGCTTGACCGGTGGTGCGACTCACGGCCGGCTTGGTCCGCGAGGAACCTGGCATGGCGGCGACCTTCTTCCTGGCAGCTCGGCTGGAGAAGCTGCGCGATGTCGGTGACGATACATCGCCACACATGACGTGTCAAGCCCTCGCGCAGGCTGGAAGGACGCCCGGGAGTCGCATCTCCCCCCGCTCGTCCTGAGCGCGGCGCCGCTTCTGGCGCCGCTGTCGAAGGATGAGCAGCGCCGAACTCTCCGCGCTCAGCCGAGCTCCAGCTCGACGACCACCGGCGCGTGGTCGCTGGTGCCGTGCTCGCGCAGGCTGTCGCAGCGGGTGGTGCCGGGGAGGAGCGCCTCGCTGGCGAGGACGTAGTCGATGCGCCAGCCGATGTTGCGCTGGCGCATGTTGCGCCAGGGCGCCCACCAGGTGAAGTGGGCGTCGTCGTCCGGGTGGAGCGCCCGGCCCACGTCGGCGAGGCCGCGCGACAGGAGCCGCGCGAAGAGGGCGCGCTCGTCGTCGCGCTGGCCAAGAGCGGACGGCTTGCGTTCCTTCGGGTGCACGTCGATGTCGGCCCGGGCCACGTTGAGGTCCCCGCAGATGACCACGAGGCGCCCCCCGGCCTGCGCCGCCGCCGCCCAGGCGTCGAGCGCCTCCAGGAAGCGCATCTTGGCGACGAAGTCCTTGCCGCCGTTCGGCACGTACGTCGACGCGACGGTGAGCGGGCCGACCTCGGCCGTGACGATGCGGCACTCGTGGTCGAAGGGCGGGTGCACGAAGGCGGGCCGCTCCGGCGCGAGCGCGCGCCGCACGTGCAGGGAGACGCCGGAGTAGGCGGAGACGCCGTGCAGGTAGCTCCAATAGCTGCCCGGGTCGAAGAGCAGCGCCGGGACCTGCTCCGCCTTGGCCTTGAGCTCCTGGAGGCACAGCACGTCGGGCTCCTCGCGCGCGAGGAGCTCTCGCACCTGCGCCTCCCGGGCGCGGACCCCGTTCACGTTCCAGGTGACGAGCTTCAAGCTGACCCTCCCTTCCGGTTGGCGCGATTGTGCCGAAGCGCGGCACGAAGTCACGGCGCAACGGGAGGACGACGGAGGCCCCACAGGACGAGAAGGCAGGCGCCCACGATTGCCGCGGAGAGGCTGACGAGGAGAACCTCGATTGCGAGCTCCTGGCCATTGCTCCCATGGTGCGCCCCGGCGGCCAGCGGCATCCGGGTCCCCGCTCCCCAGAACGCCGCGAGCAGGGTCGTCGCCCAGTTGGTGAAGGTGCCGTACAGGGCGAGCCAGAAGAGCGCTCTGCCGGCCCCAGCACCGAGGGCGAGGCGAGGCCACAGGAGTCCGAGCAGGACGAGAAACATCCCGTTTAGGACGCCCTCGAGGTGACTCGCGAGTCCCATGCGCGGATTCGTCAGCAGCGGGACCACGAACCCGACGATCAGCCCGAGCAGAAAGAGCAGCGCGCCGAATTGCAGAAGCCGGTGGCTGCGCACGTCTGGCGGAAGCCCCTCGCCGGGCGTTGTCATCCCTACGTCTACCGTCACCGTACGCCGCGCGCATCGTGGCCTGCGCCGTCGGCCGCCCACCCCGACCGCATGGGCCGGGATGGCCAGCCCGATCAGCCCTCGAACCGGTGGACGTGCGTCCGGATGAACTCGGCGAGTTCCGCCTTCTGCGACTGGCCCTCTGCGACACGCAGGACGAGCACCGCGAGCTCCTCGGGGCCCGCCTCGATCCACGGGTCGTCGAGGCCAAGGAAGGCGATGGCGGCCGCGGGCTGGCCCGCTTGTTCCCTCCGAGCCCGTAGATGCTGGCACTCAGCGCCGCTGCGCGCGCCCGGAGTTCGAGCGCGGCCGAGGCGTCGCCCTCGCCGTCCGAGACGATTGGCGCATCGCTCACCATCTGTCTGGCGCAAGCCCGCCAAGGGGGAGCGCGTGCTCGCGGAGCTCGCCGCCGTCTCCGCGCCGGGACGCCAGCGGCTTGTCCTGGGCTACCTGTCGACCTCGCCGATGTGGAGAAGATGGCCGGGGCGCTCCTGGGGCGCTGCCTCCACCTGGAGTCCATCCCGGATGATCCGGCCATTGGCCGGCTGGCCTTCGCGGCGCGGCGGCGCTCTCGGAGACGCTCCGGGAGAACCGCGCGCAGGCGCTGGTCTACCGGCGGTCCTGCTGGATCGCAGCGCCCTCTGATCTGGCCCGAGGGCTCGGAGCTCGACACTCCGCGCCCTCACTCTTGCGCCCTGCCGCGCTCTCGCTACCTGCGAACGGACACCCCAGCCAGTTTTCGGCCGCTCACGAGCCCGACGGCAGAATGTCCAGAACCACGCGCTTCCTGGTGAGCGGCGACATGATTGCGGAGAACTGGCGCGGAGGCACCGCGCGCCGCGCTCGCCCGAGGTGGCGGCGCGCGCGGCGTTCTCGCTAAGCTCGGGGCGCGATGCCCGAGAGCCATCCTCCACCGCCTTCGTCCGCGCCGCCCCGCCTGCGGGTGGGCGACCACCAAGAGCTGGAGGTGTCCCTCACCGCCGAGGAGGTCGTCCGCTGCGCCTCGCTGCTGGGCGACAGAAACCCCCTCCATCACGACGAGGAGGTGGCGCGGCGGAGTCGCTTCGGGGGCCTCATCGCTTCGGGAGCCCACCTGGGCGGGCTCCTGGGAGGGCTGTGCGCCACCTTCACCACCGCCCACTGGCCCGGTGTGGGCCTGGAGACGTCGTTCACCTTCCGCCGCGCCGCCCGGGCCGGGACGACCATCGTGCTGCGCTGGGAGGTGGCGGCGGTCGAGCGCTCCGAGAAGCTGGGAGGCGACCTCGTCACCCTGCGCGGCTCCATCCGCGACCGCACGAGCGGCGAGCTCCTGGTGGAGGCCCGGGGGAAGATGGTGTCCTTCGACGCGCGGGTGGGGTGAGTTGAAGGATGAGCGGAGCCGCGACCGCTGCGCGGTCGACTCGGGACGAGCGGAGCCAGGACCGCTGGGCGGTCGGCCCAGGATGACCGGAGCCACGCCCGCTGCCGACACGCGCCGAAGCTGCGGTAGAGTCGCTGGATGGATCGCGTCCGCTACGTGGCGATCGAGGGCCCCATCGGTGCCGGCAAGACCACCCTCGCCGAGCTTCTGGTCGATCGTCTCGGGGGGCGGCTGGTGGCCGAGCCGGTGGAAGAGAACCCCTTCCTGGCCGGCTTCTACGAGAACCGCCGCAAGTACGCCTTCCAGGCGCAGATCTTCTTCCTGCTCTCCCGCTGGCGGCAGCAGCAGGACCTCTTCCAGCAGGATCTCTTCGGCCAGGTGACGGTGGCCGACTACCTGTTCGACAAGGACCGGATCTTCGCCGCGCTCAACCTCGAGCCCGACGAGCTGGCGCTCTACGAGCAGGTCTTCGCGCTGGTGGGAGGGCGGACGGTCCGGCCGGACCTGGTCATCTACCTGCAAGCGCGCCAGGAGGTGCTCCTGCACCGCATCCGGCGCCGCGGCCGCCCCTTCGAGCGCCACCTGGAGCCCGCCTACCTCGAGACGCTCTCCCGAGCCTACAACGACTTCTTCTTCCACTACGAAGACGCGCCGCTCCTGGTGGTGAACACCAGCGACCTCGACCTCTCGTCGGCGCCAGAGGCCGACGCGCTCATCTCGGTCATCCGACGCCACCGCAGCGGCACCCGCCACTACAACCCGTCCCACTGAGCCGACCCCCCTCTCCCTGGGAGGGGAGAGGGGGTGTGGGGTGAGGGGTCGCTCAGAAATCGAAATTGTCGATGTTGTCCTTGGTGTAGATGAACGGCGGCCCGAGGAGGATTCTCGCTCCCGTTCACCACCTTCAGCTCACCGAGCTTGCCGGCCTTCACCGAGCTGGCGCCGGGCTGGAGCGTGCCGTCGGCGGCGGCGCGCAGCACGTAGGCCGCGGCGTAGCCGAGATCGACCGGGTTCCACAGCACCACCGACTTCACGCAGCCCGACTTCACGTAGGGCTTCATGGGGTTCGGGGTGGCGAGGCCGATCACCGCCACCTGGCCGCACTTCTTCGCCTGGGTGACCGCCTCGGCCCCGGCCGGCGTGGCGACGCTGGTCATGCCGAAGAGCCCCTTCAGCTCCGGGCCGTGTTTGTTGATGAGGGTGGTCGCCTGGTTGAAGGACAGCACGTTGTCCTCCTGCGCCTCCACCGTCTCCAGCCACTTCATCTTCGGGTGGCACATCTTCTGGTACGCCTCCATCTCGGCGATCCACCGCGCCTGGTTCGGCGTGGTGAAGGTGGAGGTGACGATGGCAAAGGAGCCGTCGTCGCCGATCTCCTTCGCCATGTTGTCGATGAGCGCCTTGGCGATCCCGTTGAACTCGGCCTGGTTCACGAACCACTCGCGGGCGTCGGGCTGCGAGTTGGCGTCGTAGCCCACCACGTGGATGCCCTTCGACAGCGCCTTCTTCAGCACCGGCGAGATGGCCACCGGGTCGTTGGCCGCGAAGAGGATGCCGTCGACACCCTGGGTGATGTAGTTGTCGATGAAGGTGATCTGCTCGTCGATGTTCGCCTTGGTCGGGCCGTCGGTCTTGGCGTCCATGTTGCCAAGCTCCTTGGCCCCCTCGGCGATGCCCTTGGAGGTGGCGTTGAAGTACGGGATCCCGATGAGCTTCGGGACGTCCACCACCTTCATCTTCTTGCCCTTCATGTCCTTCGCGCCCTGCACCTTCCCGCCGTCGTAGGGCTTCGACGCCACCTTGGGCGCGCTCTCGTCGCAGGGCAGCGGGTTCGTGGGCAGCTCGTCGGCGCCGGTCCAGGCCGCGCGGCTCATGACAGGGGTGGTCGCCAGGGAGATCCCGAGCGCCAGCAGCAACGTTTCACGCAGCATCGTGTCGCTCCTCTTCTTCGTGTGATGACCGGCCTCGAAGCTCCCGGTCCTGGCTCCAGGACGGATGCCGCTCGCGGGGTATTCTGCCCGGTCCGTGTTCCCGGCGGGGCTCCTCGGCCCCGACGCCTCCACGGCGACCTCCCTTCCCTCGCTCAGCGCTCGCCGTCGCGCCCGAGGAGGTTGCTGATGAGAATCGTCAGGATGAGGATGGCCCCGATGACCACGATGGTGCCGTCGCCCTTCACCCCGGAGAGCGCCAGGCCGTTGCGGAGCGCCTGGATGAGGACGAGGCCGAGCACGGTGCCGAGCACCGTGCCGGTGCCTCCGAAGATGCTCGTGCCCCCCAGCACCACCGCGGTGATGGCGTCGAGCTCGATGCCCATGCCCATGTCGGAGCGGGTGGTGGAGACGCGCGAGACGAGGATGACGCCGGCGAGGCCGCCCATCACCCCCGACGCCGCGTAGATGAGGAGCTTGGTACGCGCCACGGCGATGCCGGAGAAGCGGGCGGCGATCTCGTTCGCCCCCACCGCGTAGGTGGCGCGCCCGAAGGTGGTCCTGGCCAGGATCACCGCGGCCACCACCGCCACGGTGCCGAGGATCCACACCTGGGTGGGCACGCCGAAAACCTGCCCCTGGCCGAGCCGGAAGAACCACTGCGGGTAGCCGCGCACCGAGCGCGACTCGCTGATGCCCTCGGCGAGCCCCCGGTAGAGGGCGAGCGTGGCCAGGGTGGCGATGAGCGGCGGCACCGCGAAGCGCGTGATGACGAGCCCGTTCACCAGGCCAGCCAGCCCGCCGGCGAGGATGGCGAGCGCCGCGGCGAGCGGCAAGGGCAGGCCCACGTTCTTCCAGAGGACGCCCACCAGGATGGCCGCGAGGCCGAGGATGGAGCCCACCGAGAGGTCGATGCCGCCGGTCACGATGACGAAGGTCATCACCACGGCGATGAGGCTCATCTCCGCCATGAGCCGGCCCTGGTTGAGCAGGTTCTCGGCGGTGAAGAAGCGGTCGGTCTGACGCGACAGCACGAAGAGGGCGATCACCACCAGGACGGCGAGCACCGTCTCGTGGCGCAGGAGCGAGCGGAGCCGGTAGCCCATGTCAGGACACCCTGCGGCGCCGCGCCATGTCGGCGAGCACCGTCCCGAGGATGAGCAGGCCGAGCACGGCCCTGAGCCAGTACGCGGAGACGTCGAGGAAGACCAGCGACGAGGCGATGGCGGCGAAGAGGAGCGCCGCCAGGGTCGAGCCGATGACGGTGCCGGTGCCCCCGAGGATGGAGACGCCGCCGATGACCGAGGCGGTGATCATGTTCATCTCGAGGTTGTTGGGCACGGTGGACTGGATCACCTGGAGCTGGGTGGAGAAGAGCACCGCCGCCACGCCGGCGAACGCTCCGTGGAGGGCGAAGACCATGACCAGCGTGGGCTTGATGGGAATGCCCGCCGCGCGCGCGGCGTCGGCGTTGCCGCCCACCGCGTAGATGGAGCGGCCGGTGGCGCTGTTCCGCATCCAGAGGGCCACCAGCACCGTGAGGATGCCGGCGATCCACACCGAGGAGGGCACCCCGAAGAAGCGGATCTGGGCGAGGAAGAAACCCTCCGGGAGGTTGGTGATCCAGGCGCCCTGGGTGACGCTGATGAGGCCGCCCTTCAGGATGGAGAGCATCCCCAGCGAGACCACGATGGCCGGGATCCTGGCGTAGGCCACGAGGACACCCATCACCGCGTCGATGAGCGCGCCGACGACGAGGGGCGCCAGCCAGCAGAGCCAGATGGGGTAGCCCTTCACCGCCAGCGTACCGGCGATGGTGCCGAGCACACCGATGAGCGCGCCGATCGACACGTCGATGTTGCCGGTGATGATCACCATCGACATGCCGAGCGCGCCCACCGCCACGTAGGCGTTGCCGATGAAGATGTTGCGGAGGTTGTTCTCGGAGAGGTAACGCGGGTTCACGAGGTACGAGACGACCATCACCACGACGAGCGCCCCGAGGACGACCAGCTCCTGGCCGTAGGCCTCGACGGTGCGCCCGAACCGGCTGCGCCCGCGCGGGGGGAGGGGAAGGGCGGTGACCTCGCTCACGCCCGCCCCCTGGCGTCCGCGCCGTGAGCCATGAGGCGCCCCACCGCCTCGGGGCTCGCGGCGGCGCGCTCGAGCTCGCCCGCCACGCGCCCGCGGCTCATCACCATCACCCGGTCGCTCATCCCCAGCACCTCCGGCAGCTCGCTCGAGATCATCACGATGGCGAGCCCCTCCTTCGCCAGCTTCACCATGAGCGCGTGGATCTCGGCCTTGGCGCCCACGTCGATCCCCCGGGTGGGCTCGTCCATGACCAGGATGCGCGGCGCCGTCCCCAGCCACTTGGCGATGACCACCTTCTGCTGGTTGCCACCGGAGAGCTGGCGAACCACCATCTCCGGCCCGCGCGCGCGGATGCCGAAGCGGTCGATGGCCTCGCGGGCGCGCGCCTCCTCCGCCTCGCGGTCGATGAAGCCGCCGTGGGAGAGGCGGTCGAGCACCGCCAGGGCCACGTTCTCGCGCAGGGTCTGGGAGCGGATGAGCCCCTGCTGCCCGCGGTCCTCGGGGATGTAGGCGATGCCGAGGTCGCGGGCGCGGCGCGGGCTGTCGATGACCACCGGCGCGCCCTCCACCAGGATCTCGCCCGAGGTGGCCGGCGCGATGCCGAAGATGGTGAGGGCGAGCTCGGTGCGGCCCGAGCCGACCAGCCCGGCGATGCCGAGGATCTCGCCGCGGCGCACCGCGAAGGAGACGTCCTCCACCTCGTGCCGGCAGGAGACGCCCCGGAGCTCGAGGGCGACCTCGCCCTTCGCGACGTCGCTCTTGGGAAAGAGCTGGTCGATGGAGCGGCCCACCATCATGGCCACCAGCGAGTCGGGCGTCACCTCGCCGAGGTCGCGCGTGCCGACGCTGGCGCCGTCGCGGAGCACGGTGACCCGGTCGGCCAGGGCGAAGATCTCCGCCAGCCGGTGGCTCACGTAGACGATGGCCACCCCGCGCTCGCGAAGGCGGCGGACCACCGCCATGAGGCGCTCGACGTCGGCCTCGGCGAGCGAGGCGGTGGGCTCGTCCATCACCAGCACGCGCGGCTCCTGCGAGAGCGCGCGGGCGATCTCCACCCGCTGGCGGTTCGCCACCGAGAGGCCGCCCACCCTGGCGTCGACGTCGAGGTCGGGGCTGTCGAGGTCGTCGAGCAGGGCGCGGGCGCGCTCCCGGATGGCCGGCCAGTCGAGGGCGCCGCCGCGCCGCCGGGGCGCGCTGCCGAGGAAGATGTTCTCGGCCACCGTGAGGTCGGGGAAGAGGAGCAGCTCCTGGTAGACGGTGGCGATGCCGCGCCGCTTGGCGTCCCGGGGCGACGAGAGCCGCACAGGCCTTCCGGAGACGAGGATCTCGCCCTCGTCGGGCTGGTGCGCCCCGGCGATGACCCGGATGAGCGTCGACTTGCCGGCCCCGTTCTCCCCGAGCAGGGCGTGAACCTCTCCGGGCCGCACGTCGAAGCTCACGCCCTTCAGCGCGGCCACGCCGGCGAAGGATTTGGAGATGTTGCGGACCTCGACGACGCTCGCCACCGGCACCTCCCCTTGCGCGAGCCAGGCCCCGGCCCTGGGGCCGAACCACGCGCCACCCGAAACCAGAAGTCCACACCAAGAAAGGGTCGGAGGATGCTGACACGCGCCCGGGGGGGCTGCAAGGAATAACCTGCTCCCGTCCGGCCGAGATCTGGCAGAAAAGCAAAAAACCTCCCTGCCGCCGCTGGCGCAAACGGACCGCCGGGGATAGATACCCGGGCAGCTCATGACGGGAGGGACCCGGCGACGGGCCTTCACCAGAGGTTCACATGTCGAGTCAGCCCAAGGGGCCGCGCAAGCGCCTCACCCTCCACGATCTCCGCGCGATGAAGCTGGCCGGCGAGAAGATCGCCATGGTCACCGCCTACGACGCCACCATGGCGAGGCTGGTCGACGAGGCCGGCGCCGACGCCATCCTGGTGGGCGACTCCCTGGGGATGGTGGTGCAGGGGCACGACTCCACCCTGCCGGTGAAGCTCGAGCACATGGTCTACCACAGCGCCGCCGTGCGGCGTGGCCTGGCGCGGGCGAGCGGCCGGGCGCACCTCACCGCCGACTTGCCTTTCGGCTCGTACCAGGCGGGCGTGGACGACGCGGTGCGCGCGGCGGTGCAGCTCGTCGCCGAAGGCGGTGCCGACGCGGTGAAGCTGGAGGGCGGGGCGGCCTTCGCCGAGACGGTGCGCCGCATCGTCCGCGCCGGGGTGCCGGTGATGGGCCACCTCGGGCTCACCCCTCAGTCGGTGCACGCCCTGGGCGGCTACCGCGTGCAGGGGAAGGAGACCGAGGACGCGAACCGCCTCCTGCGCGACGCCCGGGCGCTGGAGGAGGCGGGCTGTTTCGCGCTGGTGCTGGAGTGCGTCCCCGCCGAGCTGGCGCGCGTCGTGACCGGGCAGCTGGCGATCCCCATCATCGGCATCGGGGCGGGCTCGGGCTGCGACGGGCAGGTGCTGGTGCTGAACGACCTCCTCGGCCTCGACGCCGGGTTCAGGCCGCGCTTCGTGAAGCGCTTCGCCGAGCTCTCCGCGCCGGTGGGCGAGGCGGTGGCCGCCTACGCGGGGGCGGTGCGGGACGGCTCCTTCCCGGCCGAGGAGCACAGCTTCCACGCTCCGTCGCTGCGGCTCCTCCGCGCGGTGGGCGAGGTTCACGGAGCGTCGCGCGACGAGGGCCACGACGGGGCCCAGGTGATGGGGGCGCCCGTTTGACGGAGCCGCAGCCCGGCGAGCACCACCGAGGGCGGCCGGCGAGCCCCGAGCTCCTGCGCGACCCCAGAGCGTGGCAGCGCCGGTGCCGGGCGGCGCGCGACGCGGGCCGGCGGATCGCGCTCGTGCCCACCATGGGCGCGCTCCACGAGGGCCACCTCTCGCTCCTGCGCGAGGGGCGCCGCCGCGCCGACGAGGGAGAGGCGCGGGGGCTGCTCCTCGCCTCCATCTTCGTGAACCCCGCCCAGTTCGCTTCCGGAGAGGACCTGACGCGCTACCCGCGCGACCTCGAGGGCGACCTCCTGCGGTGCGCCAGCGCGGGCGTCGACTGGGTGCTCGCCCCCGAGCGGCCCGAGGCGATCTTCGCGCCCGGTCACCAGACCTGGGTGACGGTGGAGGAGGCCTCGCAGGGGCTGTGTGGCGCCAGTCGTCCGGGCCACTTCCGCGGGGTGGCCACGGTGGTGGCGAAGCTCCTGCACCTTGCCGTTCCCCACGTGGCGCTCTTCGGCGAGAAGGACTGGCAGCAGGTGCAGGTGATCCGCGCCATGGTGCGCGACCTCGATCTCGACGTGGAGGTGGTGGCCTGCCCCATCGTCCGTGAGGGGGACGGGCTCGCCCTCTCGTCGCGCAACGCCTACCTCTCGCCGGACGAGCGGCGGCGGGCGCTCGCCCTCTCCGCGGCCCTCGCGCATGCCCAGGAGCGGGTCCGCGCAGGCGAGCGCGACGCCGGAGCGCTGGTGCAGGGCGTGCGGCGCGCGCTGGAGGAAGCCTCGGCGCGGATCGACTACGTGGAGGTGATAGACCCGGACTCGTCGCGGCCCGTGGAGCGAGCCGGGAGCGGGAGCCGGCTGCTCGCCGCAGCCTTCTTCGGCACGACCCGCCTCATCGACAACGTGGCGCTCCCTTGACGTCGAGCGCGGAGGCGGTGCGCCGGTGAGTGCCTCGGGTCGCAAGAGGGCGGAGCAGGACGGCGTGAAGTCCATCGCGGTGAACCGGCGCGCCCGCTTCGACTTCGAGGTGGAGGACACCGTCGAGGCCGGCCTCGCGCTCACCGGCAGCGAGGTGAAGTCGCTCCGCGCTGGCAACGTCTCGCTCTCCGACGCCTACGCGCAGCCGCGCGGCTCGGAGCTCTTCCTCTTCAACTGCCGCATCGGAGAGTACGGGCCCGCCTCGTACATGGGTCACGCGCCGCTCAGGGAGCGCCGCCTCCTCCTCCACTGGGCGGAGGCCGACAAGCTCAGGGTGAAGGTGGAGCAGCGCGGCTACACGCTCGTGCCGCTCTCGCTCTACTTCAAGGACGGCTGGGCCAAGGTGGAGCTGGGGGTCGCGCGGGGGCGCACGCACGCCGACCGGCGCGACGCCATCGCCGAGCGCGAGACGAAGCGCGAGGTCGACCGGGCCCTCTCGGCGCGGCGCAGCCGGCGCTGAGCCTCGCCCGCTCGGGGATCAGCCCCCCGCGGCCTGCCACCACTCGAAGGTCCGGCCGAGCGGATTGTTCGCGGGGAAGAAGACGAGCGAGGCCGAGGCGTCGTAGTCGAGGAAGGCCGGCCGGCCCCGGGCCACGCTGCCGAGCTGCCGGAGCTGTCGCCAGGTGCCGGTGTTGAAGTAGCAGCCGGGCTTGCCGTTCATCATTCCGAGCGGCGTCATGCCGGCGAAGTGGGTGTGGCCGTTCACCACGAAGCGGAGCCCGCGGTGCTCCCGTCGCTCCAGCGCCTTCACCGCCGCGCGCGCGAAGCGGACGTCGAGGAGGCGCATGGCGGTGTAGTAGAGCTGCGAGAGGCGGGGCTCGTCGCGCGGCCGCGCCCGCGCCGAGAGCGCCAGCAAGAGCTTCACCCGCTGCGCGAAGTCGAGCTTGAGCGGCCGGTGGTGCTCGCGCATCCAGGCGCGCACCCAGGCGTCGGCGAGGAAGGCGTCCACCAGCTCGCGCCAGACGCGCCCCACCACCTGGGAGAGGAAGCGGGGCCGCGCGGCTGCCGCCATGCGCACCCAGCCCGGCACCGCCAGGATCGGGCGCACGTCGTCGATGTCGTCGAGGCGCAGATCCGGCAGGTCGACCCGCTGCCGGATCTCGGTCGGAAAGCGCATGATGAGCTCGGAGGCGATGACGTCGCCGAGGGGCGCCGAGCCATCGGGCTCGTGGCAGAGCGGATCCACGGTGTGTCCGTGGTAGGCGAGCACCCCCACCTCGGGAAAGACGAGCGAGGTGGGGAAGGGGCCGTCGCCACCGGCCATCCCCAGCGCCGCCCGCACCGCCCGCCTCGCGCGCGGGGCGTGGGCGAGCAGGCGGTCGTGGTTGCCGAGCACGTACTCCACCACCAGCGTGCCCTCGGCCACCTTCTCGCGCACCGTCCCGAAGAAGGCGGCGTCGGCCGCCACCGTGGCCTCGACGATGCCCTCCACCACCCCCGCCAGCTCGGCCGATGGTTCGGCGTAGGGGCGCACCGGCGCTCCGAGCCAGGCGCGCGCGCGCACCAGGTCGAAGATGTCGCCGAGCAGGACGAGCCGCACCGGCTCGCCGGGGCGCCCACCCTCGATGCGCTTCCAGAGGCGCTGGAGCTGCGCCTCGCGGGCCACCGGGCTGGGCGCCCCGGGCCGCAGGTGCAGGTCGGAGACGAAGACGAGCAAGGGTGATTTCAGCCCTCGAGGCCGCAGGCGCGCCGCAGCACCGGCCAGGAGTAGATGCCGGTGGAGTGGCCGTCGGACCAGGTGATCTGGATGGCGTAGTTCCCCACCCCGTGCAGCTCGACCGGCCGGATGTCGCCGGGGATGGTGGCCGGGTCGAGGAGCTTCCTGCCTGTGCCCTCCTCGATGCAGGAGGCGCACGGGCAGGCGTTGCGCAGGGCGGCAGGGGCGACCTCCACCCGATCGCCGCCCGGCCAGGCGATCACCAGCGCCCCTCCATCACCGAGCGTGATGCTCTCCGGGGGGGCGGTCGTGCCCTGCTTCAAGGTGAGGCGGTCGAGGAGGCCCATCGCTCATCGGTCCCCCAGCGCCACCTTCACCTGGTCGAGCAGGAGCTGGCGCTGGTGCTCCAGGGCCGGCGGCAGCGTGGGGCCGAGCCTCTTGAACCACTCGGCCTGGTCCTCCAGCTCGGCGTACCACGCGGCGAGGTCGATGTGGGTGGCCGCCGGGACGTTGGCGCCGGTGAGCCCGCGGAGGTCGAGCTCGCCCTCGGCCGGCGTGACTCCGAGCAACGTCTGGTGGCCCTCCACCCGGCCGGTGCACCGGTCGAGCATCCACTTCAGGACCCGCATGTTGTCGCCGAAGCCAGGCCACAGCCACTTGCCCTCGTGGCTCTTGCGGAACCAGTTGACGAGGAAGATGTGGGGCGGGTGGGTGATCCGGCTCTGCATCTCCAGCCAGTGGCCGAGGTAGCTCCCCATGTCGTAGCCGCAGAAGGGGAGCATGGCCATGGGGTCGCGCCGGACGACGCCCACCGCGCCGGCGGCGGCGGCGGTGGTCTCGGAGCCCATGGTGGCGCCGAGATAGACGCCGTGCACCCAGTTGAACGCCTCCAGCACCAGCGGCACGGTGGTGGAGCGCCGCCCGCCGAAGATGATGGCGCTGATGGGCACGCCGCGCGGGTCGTCGGCGAAGGGCGAGAGGACGGGGTTGTTCTGCATGGGCGCGGTGAAGCGGCTGTTGGGGTGGGCCGCCTTCTCCTTCGAGCCGCGCTTCCAGGGCTGGCGCTTCCAGTCGATGGCCTCCTCGGGCGGCTCGCCGTCCATGCCCTCCCACCACACGTCGCCGTCCGCGGTGCGCGCGGTGTTGGTGAAGATGGAGTCCTTGCGGACGCACTCCATGGCGTTGGGGTTCGTGCTGCGGTTCGTGCCCGGCGCGACGCCGAAGTACCCGAACTCGGGGTTCACCGCCCAGAGCCGCCCGTCCTCGCCCACCCGCATCCAGGCGATGTCGTCGCCGATGGTGCGGATCTTCCAGCCCGGCAGCTCCTTGGGCGGCACCAGCATGGCGAAGTTGGTCTTGCCGCAGGCCGAGGGGAAGGCGCCCGCCACGTAGTGCTTCTCGCCGGTGGGGCTCTCCGCCTCCAGGACGAGCATGTGCTCGGCGAGCCAACCTTCGCGGCGAGCGACGTAGGAGGCGATGCGCAGGGCCAGGCACTTCTTGCCGAGGAGGGCGTTGCCGCCGTAGCCCGAGCCGACCGACCAGATGGCGTTGTCCTGCGGGAAGTGGCAGATGAAGCGCTTCTCCGGGTTCCACTGGTCGACGGAGTGCACGCCGCGGTTGAAGTCCTGCCCGTCGACGCCGAGCCGCTCCAGCGCCAATGTCCCCATGCGCGTCATGAGGCCCATGTTGAGCACGACGTAGAGTGAATCGGTGAGCTCGAGGCCCACCTTGGCGAAGGGCGAGCTCGCCGGGCCCATCACGTAGGGGATGACGTAGAGGGTGCGGCCCTTCATGGCCCCGTCGTAGATGGCGGAGAGCTTGGCGTAGGCCTCGGCCGGATCCATCCAGTGGTTGGTGGGGCCCGCTTCCTCGCGGGTGGGCGTGCAGATGAAGGTGAGGTGCTCCACCCGCGCCACGTCGTTGGGGTGGGAGTGGTGGTAGGAGCTGCCCGGGTGCTTCTTCTGGTCGAGCGTGATGAGCACCCCCTGCGCCACGGCGTCCTCCGTGAGCCTCTTCCGCTCCTCGGGGCTGCCATTGCACCAGTAGACGCGGTCGGGCTTCAGGAGCCCGGCCATCTTGTCCACCCACGTGATGACGTGAGGGTTCGACGTCGACAGGTTCTCGGTGGTCTCGGGGCTCGCCATGGGCGGCACACTCCCTCGTTCGCTGCGCGTGAGATGGGTCAGAAGGTCGCAGGTTAACCCGAGGCGCCGCCGCCGCGCTACGGCCCTGGCGACCGCTCTCCCGACCTGCATCACGACCGGGATTTGAACCGGCGCGCGCCGCCTCTATAGCCTCTGGCATGACCCCACACCTGCTCATCCCCCGGCACGGACCCGAGCTCCTCGAGGGCGCGGTGCGCTTCCGCGTCTGGGCGCCCCGGCTCGAGGCGCTGCTGGTCGAGGTGGATGGCCGCCGCCACGGTATGGCGCGCGGGGAGGGCGGCTGGTGGTCGGCGGAGGTGCCCGGGGCGGGGGAGGGCGCCCGGTACGCCTTCGTCCTCGCCGACGGGAGAGCGCTGCCGGATCCGGCCAGCCGCCGGCAGCCGGGGGGCGTGCACGGCGTGTCGCAGGTCTGGAATCCAGCTCGCCACCCCTGGCGGCACCCGGCCACCGGCCGGCCGGCGAGCGAGCTCGTCTTCTACGAGCTTCACCTCGGAACCTTCACCGAGGAGGGCACCCTCGACGCCGCGGCGGCGCGGCTCGGCGACCTCGCCGCGCTGGGCGTGAGCTGCGTGGAGCTCCTGCCGGTGCAGCCCTTCCCTGGAAAGCGCAACTGGGGCTACGACGGCGTCTCGCTTCACGCCGTCCACGAGGCGTACGGCGGGCCGGACGCGCTCCAGCGCTTCGTCGACTCCGCGCACGGTGAGGGCCTCTCGGTGTGCCTCGACCTCGTGCTCAACCACCTCGGCCCGGAGGGAAACTACGCGCCGGTCTTCGGGCCCTACTTCAGCTCGCGCCACGCCTCGCCGTGGGGCGACGGCATGAACTACGACGGCGAGGAGCGCGAGGCGGTGCGCGCCTGGGCGGTGGAGGCGGCGCTCGCCTACGTGCGCGACTTCCGCATCGACGCGCTCCGCCTCGACGCCGTGCACGCCATCCCCGACGACAGCCCGAGGCACCTGGTGGCCGAGGTGGCCGAGGCCGTCCACGCCTTTGCCCGCGGCGCGGGCCGCGAGATCCAGGTCATCGCCGAGAGCGATTCTCGAGGACCGGGTGGTGGTCGAGGCGCCGCCGGCCGGATGGGGCTGCGACGCCATGTGGACCGACGACTTCCACCACGCCGTCCACGCGCTCCTCACCGGCGAGCGGCGCGCCTTCTTCGCCGATTTCGACGAGCCCGGGAAGCTCGTGCGCACGCTCGCCGAGGGCTTCGCCTACCAGGGAGAGCGCTCGCCGTTTCGCGGCGCGCCGCGCGGCACCTCCACCCGGGGGCTCCGGCCCGGGCAGTTCGTGGTGGCGCTGCAGAACCACGACCAGGTGGGGAACCGCGCCCAGGGCGAGCGCCTCACCGAGCTCGTCCCTCCGGAGGCGGCGTTTCCCCTGGCGGCGCTGCTCCTGCTCGGCCCTGCCCTCCCGCTCCTCTTCATGGGCGAGGAATACGGCGAGACGAGGCCCTTCCTCTTCTTCACCAGCCACGGCGACGAGGCGCTCGCCCGCGCCGTCACCGACGGGCGCCGGGCCGAGCACCACACCGCCGAGGGCACCGAGGTGCCCGACCCGCAGGACCCCGAGACCATGCGCCGCTCGGTCCTCACCCACCGGCGCGACGGCCGCCACGGCGAGCTGTGGCGGCACCACCAGGATCTACTCCACCTGCGGCGCCGCCACGCCGCCCTGCTGGCGGAGCGCTGGCCCGAGGTGAGGGTGGAGGGCGCGACCTTCACCCTGCTCCGCCCCGGCCTCACGCTCTCGGTGAACCTCGGCCCGCGCCCGGCGGGCGGCCTCGAGGGCTGGGGGTGGCGCGTCGACGAGGGGTGACCGTGCCCCGCTCGCGCGAGCGGGAAGCTGCCGCCCGGGCCTCCCGCGCCGGCGGCAGGAATCGCCTCGCCCGCGCGGCAGCGCCCTCCGCTACTTGCCCATCTTCTCCCGGAGCATATCGCCGAGCGTGCCGAAGCCCTTGCCCTTGCCCTTCGGCGCGGACGAACGGAGGTACTCCTGCGCCTCCTTCCGCTCCGCGGCGCGCTCGGCCTCCGTGTGTGAGAGGCGGTAGCGCCCCTGCTCGTCGATGGCGACGATGGCGCACTCGAGCTCGTCCCCCGGCTTGAAGGCGCGGCGCAGGTCGCTACCGCGCGGTGTGCCGGTCTCGGCCCCGGGCACGAGGCCTCGTCCCCCGGCGAAGCGCACGAAGACGCCGAAGGGCTCGACCTTGTCGACCGAGGCCTTCACCACGTCGCCGACCCTGGGGGGCGGGGGGGGCGCGGTGGCCGGGCGCGGCGCCTCGCCGGGCCCGGGAGCGACCGGCTCGGGCCTGGGGGTGAGCGAGCGCACGGAGAGCGCGATGCGCGCGCCCTTCTTCGGATCCTCCTCGATGCGCAGCACCTGCACCTTCACGCCGTCGCCCGCGTGGAGGAGGTCGCCCGGGCGGGAGGTGCGGTCCCAGGCCAGCTCGGAGACGTGGACGAGCCCCTCCACCCCACCGATGTCGACGAAGGCGCCGTACTCCTGCACGCTCGTCACCACGCCCTCGAAGACGGCACCCTCGGCGAGCGCCTCCCGCGTCTTGCGCGCGCGGTCCGCGCGCTCCTCCTCGAGCAGGGCCCGCCGCGACAGCACGGCGTCGCGCGCGTCGGCGCGCTGCACCTTGAACTGGAGCTTCTGCCCCACGAAGGTGGAAGGGTCGGCCACGAAGTGGAGGTCGATCTGCGACACCGGGCAGAAGGCGCGCTGGCCGAAGACCTCGACCTCCAGGCCGCCCTTGTTGACCGCCTTCACCACGCCATCGACCGGCAGGCCGGTGCGCGAGGCCTCCACCAGCGCCTCGCGATCGTGGTGAGCGCGGGAGGCGTGCCCCTTGGAGACGACCACCCCGCGCTCGCCGCCCTTCACCACCACGCCGTCGATGATGTCGCCGACGCGGGCGGTGACCTCCCCGTCCTCTCCGCGCAGCTCGGCCACGTCGATCATGCCCTCGGCCACGCCCGAGCCGAGCTCCAGGAAGGCCACGTCGTGGCCGAGCTGAATGATCTTGGCGGCCACCTTCTCGCCCACCTGCCACCTGCGGCGCGGGGCGCTCCCCGCGCCCGCCAGCATCTCGGCGAAGGAGCCCTCGTCGGGCGCGGGCGCCTCCAGGGCGGGCGGTGGCTCGCCGCTCGGACCGGGCGCAGGGGCTGCGAGAGCACCCTCGCCGCGGGTCTGGCTCTCCTCGGCCGGGCGCGCGCTGCGCTCCGGCCTCCGCCCGCGATCTCCGCCTGGGCGGTGGCCACCCTGACCTGCTCCACCCGTGCCTCGCTGTCCACCGGGGGGCCGAGCGCCGAATCCACCGCGGCCAGCTCCGGCATGTCCTTCGGCGGCGCGCTGCCAGAGCGGGCGAAGGTCGTGGGGCGCCAGCTTGGCCTCGCGCGCTCCGCCCTCGGAGGGCGCGGCCTCCGGAGCGGCGGGAAGAGGGGTCACCACGCCCTTGCGGATGACTACCGGACCGGGGGACTCGGGCTTCTTCGGATCGGCCATGACGGGCGCGGTTCATAGCACAGGCTGCTCGAAGGGGCACCGCGGAACGGGTGCACGGGGGTCGGGTGGATCACCTCCGGCCGAAACCTGATAAACCCGCGGCATGGAAGGACGCGTCGTCCTCTTCGTCTCCCACGCCGACCCGAGCCAGCTCCGGCTCGCCGGATCGTGCGCGCTCGCCGCGGCCACGACCGGTGACCGGGTGGACGTCTTCCTCTTCGGTCCGGCGGTGGCGGCGGTGGTGGCGGCGCTCGACGAGCCCGAGCACCCGGGCGCCCTCCTGCAGCAGGCCCGCCAGGTAGGGACCTGCCGCCTGCTCGCCTGCAGCGCGGGGCTCCTCGAATCGCGCGGGGAGGGGCGGCCGGCGCCGGAAGGAGCGGAGGCGGCCTTCGACGCGGTGGTGGGCTGGCCCACGGCGCTCGCCTGGAGCCGGGGCGTGGTAGATCGGTTTTTCTTCTGAGGAAGAAGTCGCTTCCGAAGCCGGAACAGAGGCGCCCTCCTCGGCGTTGCACCTGAAGCTCATGCGGGATGGTCCATGGTCAACCTGTCGATAGATTCCCCCAACGGTCGAGGCGGTGGCGGTGGCCTCGTGCGCCTGGTGGTGTGGCTGGTCGTGCTGGTCGTCGTCTTCGGCGGCGGGGTCTACCTCGGTCGAAGGTCGGCGTTGCGCGGACCCTTCCCACTCCTCCCGGCCGGCAGCACCCGGCAGGCGGCCGGGCCCGCGGGGGGCGCCGACGGCGCGGCTGCGAACGCAGGGCCCGGAGGAGCCGTGGCGGCCCAGCCGCCCGCCTCCGCCACGCCGCCCGGTGCGCCGCAGGGACCGCTCGTCCGGCGTGTCTCCATCGTCTTGCAGGGTGCGCTGGAGGACAGCATCACGAGCGCGCTGCCCGCCGAGGAGAGGGCCTGGGCCGAGCAGCTCACCCAGGTGACGAACCGGATCCTGGTCTGGTCGATGCAAGTAGCGCGCGACGGGCGCAAGGGCGACAAGCTCGAGCTGCTCTACGAGCTGCCCTCCCAGCAGCCCAACGACGTGGCGCCGGTGAGCTCCGATGGGCCCTCCAGCAAGGAGCCCGTCGTGCTCGCCCTTCGCTACGGGTCGCAGAAGCTCAACAAGGTGCTGACCGCCTACCGCTTCAAGCCCGAGGGCTCGCCCTTCCCGCGCTACTACACCGCCGAAGGGGTAGAGGTGGAGGAGCACCTCGTCGACAGCCCGGTGGAGGGTTACGAGCAGATCACCTCGCTCCTGCGCGACGGGCGCAAGCACAAGGGGGTCGACTTCAAGACGCCAGTAGGCACCGAGGTGAGGGCGCCCTTCGACGCGACGGTCACGCGCCGCACCTGGAACTTCACCTCCAACGGCAACTGCCTGGAGCTCGTCGGCCCCAAGGGGCTGAAGGCCATCTTCCTGCACCTCGAGGCCGTGCCGAAGGAGATGCAGCCCGGCCACGCCATCAAGAAGGGCGAGGTGATCGCCTCCTCGGGAAACAGCGGGCATTCCACCGCGCCGCACCTGCACTACCAGCTCGAGGCCCCGGGCGGGAAGGTGCTCGACCCGTTCGCGGTGCTCCCCACCCGGAAGATCGCCCTGGAGGGGGCGGTGAAGTCGGCCTTCGAGGCCGAGAAGGCGAAGCTCGACCCGATGCTGCTCGTAGCCGGAAAGTGAAGGGCCCGCGGCTCGCCGACGGTGAGCCGCGGCGCGCTAGAGCCTGCGCCCGCCCTCGGCCGCCCACTCCTCCAGCATGGCGGTGGTGACCGACTTCGGACGCTCGAGCGCGTAGCCGAGCGCGCGGTCCCAGACGATGTTGGCGAGCACGCCCAGCGCGCGGCCGACGCCGAACAGCACGGTGTAGAAGTCCCACTCGAGCACGCCGTAGTACCACTGGATGACGCCGGAGTGCGCGTCGACGTTGGGCCAGGGGTTCTTGGTCTTGCCGTGCTCGGTGAGGACGCCCGGAGCCACCTTCAGCATCATGTTGACGAGCTTGAAGAGCGGGTCGTCGGGGAGGTGCCGCTGGGCGTACTCGTTCTGGGCGGTGAAGCGCGGGTCGGTCTTGCGAAGCACGGCGTGGCCGTAACCCGGGACGACCTGACCCGACTTCAGGGTGTCCCAGAGGAAGGCCTTCAGCTCCTCCTCGGTGGGCAGCTTGCCTCCGAGCTTGCTCATCAGGCCCTGGATCCAGCCGAGCACCTCCTGGTTGGCGAGGCCGTGCAGTGGGCCCGCGAGCCCGTTCAGCCCGGCCGAGTAGGCGTAGTAGGAATCCGAGAGGGCCGAGGCGACGAGGTGCGTGGCGTGCGCAGAGACGTTGCCCGACTCGTGGTCGGAGTGGAGGATGAAGTACATCCTCGAGAGCTCGTCGTACGGGGGCGGCACGCCCATCATGTGGGCGAAGTTCGCCCCCCAGTCGAGCTGCGGGTTCGCCTCGATGTGGACGTCGCCCTTGTACTTCAGGCGGTAGATGCAGGCGGCGATGCGCGGCAGCTTGGCCAGCAGGTTCATCGCGTCTTCGTAGGTGGCGTCCCAGTGGTCGGTCTTCTTCATGCCCTCGGCGTAGCGCCGGGCGAAGACCGACTCGCGCTGCAGGGTCAGCACGGCGGTGGAGAGCATCACCATGGGGTGCGTGTCGCGCGGCATGGCGCGAAGCACGTCGAACACGTAGGACGGCACCTCCGCGCGGGCCTGCCAGTCGGCCACCACCGCGCGCGACTCCTCGAGCGTGGGGACCTCGCCGGTGAGCAGGAACGCGAAGAAGCTCTCGACGCTGGGCTGCTCGCATCCCTCTTCCCGGGGGAGCGCCGCGAAGGTCTCGGGGATGGTCTTGCCGCGGAAGCGGATGCCCTCCTGCGGATCGAGGTAGGAGATGTCGGTGACGAGGCAGCGGATGTCGCGGGCACCGCCGATGGCCTGACCGATGGTCACCTTGTCGATGACCACGTCGCCGAGCTCCTTGTTGAGGCGGTTGGTGCGGGGACGGAACGCCTCGATCTTCTCGAGCAGCTTCGACTTGAGTGCCGAAGTCCCGGGGTTGGCGGTGGACATGTCGACTCCGCGAGCGGCTGGAGGGGGCTTACGGCGACCGGATCCTAGCTGCGAGCCATCGAGGCCTGCAATCGGACTTTACGGATTTTGGGGACGCCGCGCACCCGAAGCGCACCGCTCTTCGGGCCTTCAGCCCCTCCCGCCCCGGAGGGCTGCGGTGACCTGGGCGGCGAGGGTGCCCGGGTCGACCGGCCGCACCTCCTCCCTGGTGGGCTCGGCGGCCGGCAGCTCCTGGGCGAGGGCGAGCGGGCCCGCGCCGGCGGGGTCTTGCCGCTTGCGCCGGGCGGTCTCGGCGCTGGCGTCGTTGCGGCAAGGCCTGCACCAGGGCTGGTTGCGGATGGCGCCATCGGCCATCCGGCGAAGCCCGAACTGCGAGAGAGGCTTCATCTTGTGGCACTTCAGGCACATGAGGGTGATGAAGACCTCGCGCCCCTCGCCGTCGAAGACGCTGGCGCGGCGCCGCCTGGGGCGCGGTTCCGGGGCGGGGGCCGGCTTCAGCGCCGGGGCGGGCGTGGGGCGGGAAACGGCGGGGGCGAGCATCACCTTGACGGCCATCTTCGAACCTCGTGGGTGAAGCGACGGGCGGGCGGGATGAGAAGCCTTCCCTTCGGAGCGGTCACGCTAGCAGGGGCCCCTGACAGCGGCTCGCGCTATCCTGCTCTCCGCCATGGCCCCATCGACCGCCCCCCGCCCCCTGCCGCTCGAGCCCTCCGCCTCGCCCTCCGCGCCCGGGGAGCTGCGGAAGTCCTCCAAGCTGGCCGGGGTCTGCTACGACATCCGGGGGCCGGTGCTGGCCCGCGCCCGCCAGCTCGAGGACGAGGGGCACCGCATCATCAAGCTCAACATCGGCAACCCGGCCCCCTTCGGCTTCGAGGCGCCGGAGGAGATCGTCGTCGACGTCATCCACAACCTGCGGGGCGCCTCCGGCTACTCCGACTCCAAGGGGCTCTTCTCCGCGCGCAAGGCGGTGATGCACTACTGCCAGGAGAAGCGCATCCCGGGGGTGGGCCTGGAGGACGTCTACCTCGGGAACGGCGTCTCGGAGCTCATCGTCCTGGCGATGCAGGCCCTGCTCGACGCCGGCGACGAGGTGCTCGTCCCGTCCCCCGACTACCCGCTCTGGACCGCGGCGGTGAGCCTTTCCGGGGGAAGGGCGCGCCACTACCGGTGTGACGAGAAGGCCGACTGGCTGCCCGACCTCGAGCACCTGCGGGCGCAGCTCACCCCGCGCACGCGGGCGGTGGTGGTGATCAACCCGAACAACCCCACCGGCGCCCTCTACCCGCCGGAGGTGCTGCGCCAGATCGCGAAGCTGGCGCGCGAGCACCGCCTCGTCGTCTTCGCCGACGAGATCTACGACAAGGTGCTCTACGACGGCGCCACGCACACCTCGCTCGCTGCGCTACCCGAGGCCGCGGAGGTGCTGTGCATCACCATGAACGGGCTCTCCAAGAATTACCGCGCCTGCGGGTACCGGGCCGGCTGGATGGTGGTGTCCGGAGAGAAGCGCCACGCCGGTGACTACATCGAGGGGCTGGACATGCTCGCCTCGATGAGGCTCTGCGCCAACGTCCCCGGCCAGACGGCCATCCAGACGGCGCTCGGCGGCTACCAGAGCATCGACGACCTCGTCTGCCCCGGCGGCCGCCTCGCCCGGCAGCGCGACCTCGCGTGGGAGCTCCTCACCGCCATCCCGGGCGTGAGCTGCGTGAAGCCGAAGGCGGCGCTCTACCTCTTTCCGAAGCTCGACCGCGAGGTCTACCCGGTGGAGGACGACCAGCAGCTCATCCTCGACCTCTTGCTCCAGGAGAAGGTGCTGCTCGTGCAGGGAAGCGGCTTCAACTGGCCCGACCCCGACCACTTCCGCGTGGTCTTCCTGCCGCACGAGGAGGACCTCCGGGAGGCCCTCCGCCGGGTGGCGCGCTTCCTGGAGCGGCTGAGGACCTAGGCGGCGTGCCGGATGACCGCGCGGTAGCGGACCTTGCCTTCGTCGAGGCGCACCACGGCCTCGTTGATCTCCGACAGCGGGTACAGCTCGAGCATGGGCTTGACCATGCCTGCGGCGGCAAGCTGCACCAGGCGGGCTGCGGGCGCTGCACGTACTGCCAGGAGGAATTCGCTCGAGCGTGTCGGACCCTGCTGATAGGTTCAGCGTCGACGGCCGACCGTGAGCACGTAGCGACCTCGCCGAGGGGAGAGGCTGCCTGACATGGACACTTCGCGCTGGCTCCTTCTCGTCTTCTGCGCCGCCGCGGCTGGGCTGGCCCTGGGCTACGCGCTGAGCGCTCTCCGGCAGGCGCGCCGCCTGGCGGCGGTGGGCGCGGATCTGGCGCGGGCGCTCGCGGTGGCGGGCCGAGCTGCGGAGCTGGAGAAGCGGCTCGAGGCGGCGGCCCGGGAGGCCGGTGGCCTGCGGGAGGAGCGGGCGCGCCTCGCCTCCGAGCTCTCCGCGGAGAGGCAGGCCGCGAGCGCGCGCGAGGCGGGGGCAGCCCGGGCGAGAGAGCTCGTGCGGGCCGAGGTGTCGCTGCAGGCGAGCCATCTCGTCGACGTGAAGGGCGAGGCGCTCCTCGAGCGCAGCCGCGAGCGGCTGTCCGCCCTGCTGACCCCGGTGGCCGAGCGCCTGCGCGCTTTCGAGGCGCGCGTGGAGCGAACCTACGATGCCGAGAGCCGCGATTGGGCCGCGCTGGCCGAGTCGCTGCGCCACCTGCAGGAGGCGCAGGTTCGGTTGCACGAGGACGCCCGCGGCCTCACCCGCGCACTCACCGGCGAGTCGAAGGCGCAGGGCGACTGGGGCGAGCTGGTGCTGGAGCGCGTTCTCGAGACCGCGGGTCTCTCGGAGGGTCGGGAGTACGACCTGCAGCTCACCTGCCGCGACGAGGGCGGCGCGCGGAAACGCCCCGACGCGGTCGATCTACCTCCCCGGCGAGCGCGCGGTGGTGGTCGATGCCAAGTGCTCGCTCACCGCCTTCGTCGAGGCTTCACGCGCGGTGGAAGAGGACGCGAGGGACGCCGCCCTCTCGGCCCACGTGGCCTCGGTCCGCACCCACGCCCGGGGCCTCGCGGGCAAGGCGTACGGAGAGGTGGTTCGGCAGCGCACGCTCGACCTGGTGCTCATGTTCATCCCCAGCGAGGCCGCCTTTCACGCTGCCATCGCGCGCGATGCCGGGCTCTACGCCGACGCCTTCCGGCAGGGCATCGTGCTCTGCAGCCCCACCACGCTCCTCGCGGCGCTCCAGCTCATCGCCCACCTCTGGCGCTCCGAGCGCCAGGGGGAGAACGCCAGGCGCATCGCCGAGGAGGCCGGGAAGCTCCTCGAGAAGCTCACCGCCTTCGCCGGCGACCTCGACGCGGTGGGCATGAGGCTCGACCAGGCGCGCGCCAGCTTCGAGACGGCCCACGCCCGCTTCGTCACCGGGCGCGGCAACGTGGTGCGCAAGGCGCGCGAGCTGGCGGCGCTCGGGGCACCGCTCAGGTCGGCGAAAGCGCGCGAGCTGCTCGCGCCGGTGCACGACGGTGACTCTTCCGAGGAGGTGTACGACAGCGTCCCCGGCGACGAGGCCTCCGAAGGCCATGGAAGGAGCGAGGAGGTGAACACGTCCGGGGCTGCGCGCCCGCGCGCGCTCTCGACTGGGGCTGGCGTAGCCGAGAAGGCCGGGGTAGGCCAAGAATAGAGCCAACGAGCGGTCCCGGAGGGCGAGCACATGATGACGGCAGAGCGCGCGACGGAGGCTCTCATCGAGGAGACGCGACACGAGCCGGCCCTCGCCGAGGAGCTGGGATCGAGGCCCGGCGGCTCCCCCGTCGACGATCTCGCCCGTTTCGCGCGCGGTGTCGCCAGCAATATCCCCGGGCAGGAGCAGGCGCGGGTGGGGTGGCTGGGCCGGGAGCTCGACGAGCGGCTGGCGCGGGCCGAGGCCCCGGAGGACCGCTACGCGCTCGCCTGCCGCAGCGCGCTCGTGCACGCGCTCCTCGGACACCGCGACGCCGCCTACCAGGCGCTGCGCGTGGCGGCCGGCGTCGACGACAGCTGGGCGCGCCACCACCACTTCTACGGGCTGGTGCACGCTCTGGGGGGCGACGAGATGCTCGCGCGGTTCGAGCTGCAGCTCGCCTTCGATCGGGAGCCGTTCGCCTCGACCCGGGAACGCATCGCGGGCGTCCTTCACGCACTGTCTGGGTGAGGGCGCCCTGGGACGCGGCGGCCCGCTCTCGGGATCGCGGTCTCCTCGACGCTGGAGCTCCGACGCAGGCGGCCGTTCACCGCAGGGCGAGCCGGAGCTGGTCGAGCGCGTCGTAGGCCGCGGTGAGGCGCACCCGCGTCCGGTCGCCCCAGAAGTTCTGGCGCCAGGCGCGCGTCCCGTCGGGGCCGGCCAGCGCCAGATGCACGGTGCCGACCGGCTTTTCCGGCGAGCCACCCCCGGGGCCCGCCACCCCGGTGATGCCGAGCGCCCAGGTGGCCTTGCCGCGCAGCCGGGCGCCCTCGGCCATGGCCCGGGCGACCGGCTCGGAGACGGCGCCGTGCGCGGCGATGAGCTCGGGAGGCACGCCGAGCTGGCCGGTCTTGGCCTCGTTGGCGTAGGTGACGAGTCCGAGCCGGAACACCTCGGACGAGCCCGGCACGGCGGTGACGAGCTGGGCGGCGAGCCCGCCCGTGCAGCTCTCGGCGAGCGCCAGGGTCTCCTTGCGCGCGGCGAGGCGCTCCACCACCGTGCGCGCGAGCTCTTCCTTTCCCTGGGCGAAGATGGCGTCGCCGAAGAGCTGGCGCACCTGGGCCAGGATGCGGTCGGCGCGCGCCTCGGCCTCCTCGCCCGGCACCGTCCACTTGACGTGGATCTCCGGCCAGTGGGCGCGGTAGCCCCAGCGCACCCCGGCGTTCGCCGGGTCGTCCATGACCGGCCGCATGGCCTGGTCGGCGTGCGACTCGGGGATGCCGATGAGCTTCACCAGGCGCGCCGCGGGCCTCTCCCCCAGGCGCGCGGCGATGCGGGGCAGCACCGCCTCGTCGCACAGCCCGCGGTACTCCACCGGCACGCCCGGGAGACAGGTGAGCTCCGCCCGCCCGAGCGACACCCGGAAGCCGGGGGCGGTTCCCCAGACGTTGGGGAGGATGGCCGCACCGCGCGGGAAGCGCGCCTGCTTGGCGTTGTTCTCGGTCATCACCCGGCCGCCGCGGGCGAAGCGCGCGCGGATGGCCTCGAGCGAGGCGGCGTCCTCCACGAGCGGCACGCAGAGCGCCGAGGCCACGCACTCCGAGGTGAGGTCGTCCTCGGTGGGCCCCATGCCCCCGCTCGATCGATCACCACGTCGGCGCGGGCGGTGGTCTCGCGGAGCGCGGCGAGCAGGTCGGCCCGGTCGTCGCCCACCAGGGTCTTGCGGCGGACCATGAGCCCGAGGTCCCACAGCCGGTCCATGAGCCAGGCGCTGTTGGTGTCGATCACCTGGCCGGTGAGGAGCTCGTCGCCGGTGGCGAGGAGCTCCACGGTCAGCGGAAACAGGGGGGCGGCGGTCATGGCGTGAGCACCTGGCACCACCAGTGCGCGGTGGAGCAGCCGGCGAGGAGCCGCAGGGCGACCTTGACCACCTCCAGGGCGGCCAGGGACCACACCCCGGCGAAGACGTCGTCGAGCACCGTGCCGAAGCCGTTCTTCACCTCTCGGTCGAAGAAGCCGGCCGGCCAGGGCTTCAGCACGTCGAAGAGGCGGAAGACGGCGAAGCCCGAGAGCGCGAAGCCCCAGGACCAGGGGGTGAGCGCCATGGTGACGAGGTAGCCCGCCACCTCGTCGATGACGATGGGTGAAGCGTCGTGCTCGCCCCAGTACCCCCCCGCCCGCGCCGCGGCGAAGCAGGCGAGGGCGATGAAGGCGAGGGTGGTGAGGCCGTAGAGCGAGAGCGGCAGGTCGCGCAGGAGCCAGAAGAGCGGGATGGCCCCGAGGGTGCCCCAGGTGCCGGGCGCGAGCGGGAGGTAGCCGCACGGCCCCCAGGCGGCGACGATCACCCAGAGGCCCGGCCGGCCCCTGGGTGCGAGCCTGGAGAGGTGGCCCGCGCCAGCCGCATCGCTCGAGGTGGACAAGGTGCCCAGGATAACTGCGCGCCGGCCGCCGGGCGACGGGAAAGGTCGCGGCCTCGCGCCGTCGCCGGTCCGAGAGCGCGCCGGGGTGATTCCGACGCGCGTCAGACCAGCTCGTCCCCCTCGTCCTTCCCGAGGTGGTGCTCCTCGGTGTCCTCCTCGTCCGGCTCCAGCGCTGGGTCGGCCTCGATGGCCGCACGGATGGAGGGGGGGAGGGCGGTGACGGCGGGCTCGCGCGGCCGGCGCGAGACGAGCGACTCGGCGAGGCCGAGCAGGATGTAGGCGCCGATGTAGACGACGAGCACGAAGGAGGGCCGGGTGGCGAGGCCGACCGCCAGCCCGCCCAGGCTCATCACCGCGAAGACGAGGAAGCTCTTCGGCGAGAGGTGCACGTCCTTGAAGGTGCGGTAGCGGACGGTGGACACCATGAGGAACGAGAGCAGCGCCACGCCGATGGCGATGGGGAGCCGTGCCGAGGGGTCGGTGATGGAGCCGAACGCCCCGTAGTGCGCGATGACGATGGAGACGATGGCGCCGGCCGCGAAGGGGATGGGGAGTCCGACGAAGTAGCGCGAGGCGCTCTTCGCCCCGCTGTGGGCGAGGACGTTGAACCGGGCGAGCCGGAGCGCCCCGCAGGTGGCGAAGGCGAAGCTGAGGAAGAGGCCCACGAAGCCGAGCGGCGCGAGCGCCCACTTGTAGACGAGCAGGGCCGGCGCTGCGCCGAAGGAGATGACGTCAGCCAGGCTGTCGAGCTCTACCCCGAAGTCGGACTGTGTCTTCGTCATCCGCGCCACGCGGCCGTCGAACGCGTCGAAGAAGAGCGCGAAGAAGATGGCCAGGGCGGCCTGGTTGAGCTGCGCGGGCGACGCGTCGCCCACGCACAGGGTCATGGCGTAGAAGCCGAGGAAGATGGAGCTGCAGGTGAACAGGTTCGGCAGCACGAACATCGCCTTGCGCAGGTTGATCTGCATTGTCCGTGGGCCTCGTGCGTGGGTCGAGGTCTTCGTGGGCGGTCGCGGCCAGGTGAGACGAAGCGCCACGGGAAGGCTGTCACGCGAGGCGATCTTTGTCGAGGCTCACCGGACGCTGCGGACCCGCAAGGCGGTATCCTCCATCCGCCACCATGCCCTCCCCCCCACCGCCCGCCGAAGGCCGGCGCCGGAGCGCCCGGGCGCGGCGCGGAAAGGTCCGAGCGCCCCCTGCCCCGCTCCGGCAGCGCGCCGCTGCGGTCGTCGAGGTGCTGGAGGAGGCCCTGCCCGAGGCGCGCATCGCCCTCCAGTTCGAGAGCGATCTGCAGCTCCTCGTCGCGGTCGTCCTCTCCGCGCAGTGCACGGACGCCCGGGTGAACGAGGTGACCCCCGCCCTCTTCGCCCGCTTCCCCGACGCCGCCTCCTATGCGGCGGTCGAACCCGAGGCGCTCTGGCCCTATCTTCAGAGGCTCGGGCTCTTCCGCGCCAAGGCGAAGAACATCGTCGGCGCCATGCGGCTCCTCGAGGGCGAGCACGGGGGGCGTGTGCCGCGAGAGCGCGCGCTCCTCGAGGCGCTGCCGGGCGTGGGCGCCAAGACGGCCGGGGTGGTGCTCATCCACCTCGGTGCGGACGAGGCCTTCCCCGTCGACACCCATGTGGGCCGCGTGGCGCGGCGACTCGGCTTCACGCGCGAGAGGGACCCAGGCCGCGTGGAGGAGCGGTTGCGGTCGCTCCTGCCCAGAACGCTCTGGGCGATGGGGCACCAGCTCTTCGTCTGGCATGGGCGGAAGACGTGCCTCGCCCGGCGACCGGCCTGCGAGCGCTGCCCGGTGGCGGCGCTCTGCCCGAGCGCCTCGTCGGGGGCATGAGGTTCCTGGGGCTCCTCACCGTCGCTGCCGCACGGCGAGCTCGCCCCTGGGCCGATAAGTATGGCCATCCGGTGGCTACAGGGCCGTCTCGTGCTCTGGAGCGCCCTTGATGGCCGCGGCGCGATCGACCGCCCGCTCCTGCTTGAGCTTCTTCATGCGGCGGCGGATGAGCTCGCGCTTCAGGCTGGAGAGGTGGTCGACGAAGAGCGTGCCCTCGAGGTGGTCGCACTCGTGCTGCACCGCGATGGCGAGGAGCTCGGTGCACTCCAACTCGAAGGGTTGGCCGTGGTAGTCGAGCGCCCTCACCCACACCTTGGCGGCCCGCTCCACCTCCTCGGCCTCGCCCGGTATCGAGAGGCAACCCTCGGTGTAGCTGGTGACACCCTCGGTGCGCACGATCTGGGGGTCGACCAGGTGGATGAGCCGCTGCCCCGCCTGCCGGGGTGAGGTGTCGATGACGATGCATCGCCGCCGCTCCGCCACCTGCGGCGCGGCCAGTCCCACGCCGTCGGCGGCGTACATGGTCTCGGCCATGTCGTCGAGCAGGCGGCGGACGGTGTCGTCGACGCGGCCGACGGGCTTCGCGACCTGCTTCAGCACGGGGTCGGGCCAGATGACGATCTCGCGGATCATGGACCGCACCAATCTATTCGAGCGCGCGAGGCCTCTCAACCGGATCGAATGGCCGCGAGGTAGGCGGCGCGCAGTACGTCGTCGCGGAGGACTTCCCGCGCCTCGGTGACCACCTCGGCGATGACGCGTCGCGCCGCGATGAGCCCGTCGCGCTCGTCGCCCTTCCCGGTGGAGGTTCCACCGAATCCCGGCCCGGCTGCCTCCGGGGCGAGCTCGGCGAGCAGGGACTCGGCGGCACGCTCGACCTCGCTCGCGGGCGCACCGCGCTCCACCCCCAGGATGGCGAAGTAGTCCGCTCGCTTCACCAGGGCGAGGACCGCGTCCACCCGCTCCGATGAAGGAGCCCGGCGGCTGGGCGACGGCGCCGTGGCCGGGGGGTGGCCGCGACGCGCCTCGCCGGCGCGCTCGCCTCGGGCGAAGAGCGCGCGCGCGTCGGGCAGCGCCGCGGCGCGGCTCGCCTCCTCGTCGGCGCGCGCCTGGAACGCCCGCGAGAGCTCGCCGGCCGCGGCCTCCTCGACCCTGCGCCGCTCCTCGCTGCCGGCGCGCAACCGGAGGTCGGTGGCCTGGTCTTCGCGCGGACCATCGGGCTCGTCGGCGGACGCAGGCTCGCGGAGGGCCTCTGCGGTCCACGCCTCCTGGCGGAGCTCTTCCGCCCTCACCCGGAGCGCCTCCGAGAGCATGCGGAGGTCGGCCCCCGGCTCGCCCGGGGTGGGCAAGGCCGCACCGCCGGCCAGGGACCCAGCGGCCGCCGCGGCAGCGAGCCGCGCCTCGTCCGCGACCACCTGGGCGATCTCCTCGGCCGGCGTGCAGGAGGGCAGGGCGATCCAGCCCCCGGGCGCTCGCCGGTAAGCGACGAGGTCGCCGGCGCCGCCGCCCTCGCGCCCCACGTCCTCCTCACCCGGGCGACGGCGCGCGGGGCCGCCCTCGCCTGGCCGCTCGGCACCGGCCGAGGACCCCGCCTCGAGCAGCACCACGGGGATGCGCGGCCGCTCGCCGGAGAGGAGCTGGGCCGCGAGCTGAGCGCCCTCACCTCCATCGCAGCTCGCCGCGACGAGCGCGGCCTGCGGGCGCTCGGCGGAGGCGATCTCCCGGGCGTCCGAGACGTTCACCGCCAGCATCACCCGCCACGCCGGCTCCAGGGCGCGCCGCAGGGCGGCCACCGCGGCGAGGTCGTCGTGGACGAGCAGGAGCTTCTGCACGGCGGGTGATTACACCATGGACGAAGGGTCGACGTCGAAGCGGATGCTCGTGCCCCCCGGCGGCCGGCGCGCCAGCGGCTCGAGCAGGGCGTGCACCCGGCGCAGCGGCCGCGGCCCCTCGGCGCGGAAGAGGAGGTGCCACCGGTAGCGGCCGCGCAGCTTCTCCAGGGCGGCCGGGGCCGGGCCCAGGAGGGCCACCTCACCGTCCGCGAGGGCCGGGCGGGCCGCCCGGGCGAGCCGCTCGGCCAGGTGGCGCGCGCCCTCCTCGTCGCCCTCGACGCGCACGGCGAGGAGCCGGCGAAAGGGCGGCCAGCGCGTGGCGAGGCGCGCTGCCAGCTCCCCCTCGGCGAAGCGCCGGTAGTCGTGCTCCACCGCGCAGGCCACGGCGGGCGAGGCGGGGCTCCAGGTCTGGATGAGCACCTGGCCCGCCTCGCCACCCCGGCCGGCCCGCCCGGCCACCTGGGTGAGGAGCTGGAACGTGCGCTCGGCGGCCCGGAAGTCGGGGAGCGCCAGCGCCGTGTCGGCGAGGATGACCCCCACCAAGGTCACCCCGGGGAAATCGTGACCCTTGGTCACCATCTGGGTGCCGACCAGCACGTCGGTCTCGCGGCGGGCGAAGCGCGCCAGCACCGCCGAGACCTCGCTCGCGCTCCGCACCGCGTCGCGGTCGAGCCGGTCCACCCGCGCCCCGGGAAGCAGCTCGCGCACCGCCGCCTCGACGCTCTCGGTGCCGACGCCCACCCCGCGCCGCGGTCCGCCGCAGGCAGAGCAGGTGGCGCTGGCCGGCGCGGTGGCGCCGCAGTAGTGGCAGAGCAGCACGCCCCGGCGCCGGTGGTGGGTGAGCGCCACCGAGCAATGGGGACACCGCTCCTCGCGCCCGCACGCCTCGCAGAGCACCAGGGTCTGGAAGCCGCGCCGGTTGAGGAAGAGGATCGACTGGCGGCCGGCGTCACAGGTGGTGATGAGCGCCTCGGCGAGCGGCGGGGAGAGCAGGCCCGGACCGAGGCGCCAGCCCTCGCGGCGGAGCCCTCCGAGGTCGACGATCCGCACCTCGGGGAGCGGCCTGTCGTCGATGCGCCGGGTGAGCTCCACCAGGCGGTAGCGGCCGCGGCGCGCGTTCTCCAGCGACTCCAGCGACGGCGTGGCCGAGCCGAGCAGGCACACCGCGCCGGCCTGCTTCGCCCGCACCACCGCGAGGTCGCGCGCCTGGTAGCTGGGGCCCTCCTCCTGCTTGAAGGAGGGGTCGTGCTCCTCGTCCACCACGACCACCGCCAGGTCCTCCACCGGGGCGAAGACGGCGCTGCGGACCCCCACGCAGAGGCGCGCCTCGCCTCGCCGCAGCCTGAGCCACTCGGCGTGGCGCTCGGCGCCGGAGAGCCCGCTGTGCAGGAGGGCCACCTCGCCGCCGAAGCGCGCCCTGAAGCGGCCGGCGAGCTGGGGCGTGAGCGCGATCTCCGGGACCAGCACCAGCGCCCCGCGCCCCTCCGCGCGCGCCCGGGCGATGAGCTGGAGGTAGACCTCGGTCTTCCCCGAACCGGTGACGCCGTGGAGGAGGAAGGGGGCGAAGGTGCGCGCCGCGAGCGCCTCGCCGAGCACGGCCAGGGCCGCCTCCTGCTCGGAGGATGGGCGCTGGGCCGCGCCTCCGGGGCTTGCCAGCACGCCGCCGGGGGCCGGGGCCTCGGAGGTGAGTGCCGCGAGCCCGCGCGCCGCGAGGGACGAGAGGAGGCTCCGGCCGCGGGGAAAGGCGGCCCGGAGCTCCTCCACCGGGATCCTTCCGCGCGCCACCAGATAGGCGAGGACCGCGTGCTGCGCGTGGGCGCGGCTCGCCAGGGAAGGGAGCGCGGCTGCCGCTCCCAGCGCGGGCTCGGCGTACTCGACCGCGCGCCGCCTGGGGGCGGTGGCGCCGGCGCGGAGGTTGAGGCCCGGGGGCAGAGCGGCCCGGAAGAGCTCCCCCGGCGGGCACAGGTAGTAGGCCTCGGCCCAGCGAAGGAGCGTCAGCAGGTCCGGCGTGAAGAGAGGGAAGTCGTCGAGGACGCCGGTGACGTCCCGCAGCGCCACGCCGCAGGGCGGCGCCGCAGCCGGCCCGAGCACGTAGCCGGTGGCGCGGCGGCTCTTGCCGAACGGCACCGCCACCCGAGCCCCCGGGACCGCCCGCTCCCGCAGCGCCTCCGGAACACGGTAGGTGTAGAGGCCGCGCACGGCGGCAGCGACCGCGACCTCCACGAGAACCTCGCTCTCCGCCATGGTGAGCGCCGCGAGGTGAATCAGGCGGGTCTCGACGCGCCGGAGGAACTGCGCCTCGCGCGGCGCGACTTCATCCGGAGGGAGCGAGCCGCCGCTCCCCCCGGATCCCCCCACCGTCGGCGCGCCGAGAGGTCCACGCTCGCTCGCATCAGAAGAGGGCGTCCGGGAGCTTCGGCGCCGGCGTCACGCGGTCGGTGTCGAAGCGCGCCTCGCCGGTCTCGCCCGCCCAGACCTCCACCGCGCGCGGGAAGGCCTCGGTGCCCGGCGAGAGGCCGATGTCGAGGAGGCGGACGTCGCGCGGCGCCCCCGCCAGGGGTGCCAGGAGCCGCACCGGCTGGAAGCTCTCCTTGTCGAGCCAGACCTGCGGCGCAGGCGCGGGGGCTGGCTCGCGCGGCGCTTCCGGCGCGGCCTGGACGAGCGGGGTGGGAAAGGGCGCCTGGAGGGCGGAAGTTGGCGCTGCGGAGGGGGCGCGCACGGCCACCAGCTCGGAGGTCGCCGGTCTCGGCGGAGGCATCCCCCCGATGACCCACGCCACCCGCATGCCGAGGTGGCCGAGCGCTACCTCCTGCAGCGATATCCCGTGCGCAGCGAGGCGCTGGGCCAGCGCCCGCTCCACCTCGCTCGCCCCGCCAGGCCCGTCGCCGAGGAGCACGCAGAGGCCCTCCACCATCGCCCTCACCGCGGCCACGCTCTCCAGCCCGTGTGACGCGGCGGGCGGCCCCGGACGCAGCGCAAAGGCCGGGTGGCCGGACCCCGGCCGCGGCGTCGCGGCCGCGGCACCCTTCAGCGGGGCGGGGGAGCGCGCGGCCGCGGGCGCCACCGGGGGCAGCGCGGCGGGCGGTGGCGCGACCTCGAGCCGGCAGCGACCGGGACCCTTGAGCTGGATCGCGGCGGGGAGGGAGAGCTGCTCGGGCGGTCGAGGCTCCTCGAGCCCGAGGGCGGAAGCGAGCTCCCTCGCGGCCTCGCCCCGCACCGTCAGCTCACCCGTCGCCTCCAGTCCCGGAAGCCGCGTCTCCACCCGCCGCTGCGCGGCGCGCGCCAGCAGCGCCGAGGAGGAGGGGAGATAGGCCCGCGCCGGCAGCGCCACCAGCGCGCCCGCCAAGACAGAGATCACCCGGCAGCACACCTCCCTCTCCCGGAGGGCCATGACCCCCCTCCCCCTCACCTCACCACCTCCCGCAGCCACGCCAGCAAGGGCTCCCGCAGCTCCGGCCGCTTCAGCGCGAAGGCCACGTTGGCCTTGAGGTAGCCCAGCCGGTCGCCCGCGTCGTAACGGTCGCCCTCGAACTGGTAGCCGAGGAGACCCTGCTCGCGCGCCAGGGTGGCGAGCGCGTCGGTGAGCTGGATCTCACCCCCCACGCCCGGCTCCTGGCGCTCGAGGATGCCGAAGATCTCGGGCGGGAGGACGTACCGTCCGATGACTGCGAGGCGCGAGGGCGGATCCTTCTTCGGCTTCTCGACGAGCCGGTTCACCCGGAGCGTGCGCTCCCCGATGGGCTCGCCCACCGCGATGCCGTAGAGGCCGGCCTCCTCGAGCGGGACCTCCATGAGCGCGATGGTGCCGAGGCCGTGGCGCGCGTAGCAGTCGGCGAGCTGCCGCGCACCGGGCACCGGCGCGTCGATGATGTCGTCGCCCAGCATGACGAGGAAGGGCTCGTCGCCCACCACGTCGCGGGCGCAGAGCACCGCGTGGCCGAGCCCCAGCGGCTCCTGCTGGCGCACCGAGATGACGTGCGCCATCTCGGCGATGGCCCTGATCTCGTCGCGCTGCGCGATCTTGCCGGCGCGCTCGAGGTGGCTCTCCAGCTCCTTCGCCACGTCGAAGTGGTCGGCGATTCCCTCCTTGCCGCGCGCGGTGACCAGGATGACGTCGCGCACCCCGGCGGCCACCGCCTCGGCGACGATGTACTGGATGGTGGGGGTGTCGACGATGGGGAGAAGCTCCTTCGCCACCGCCTTGGTGGCGGGGAGGAATCGGGTGCCGAGACCGGCCGCCGGGATGACGGCCTTGCGGATGGGCTTCGGGTTCTTGGGCTCGTGCGTCATGCCGGAAGAGTAAGCGTTCACCGGGAGAAGTGCCTGAGGAAGGCGCGCGTCCGCTCGCTCCGGGGGTTGTCGATGAGCTCCCGGGCGGGTCCCTCCTCCACGATGACCCCGGCGTCGATGAGCATGGCGCGATCGGCCACCTCCCGGGCGAAGCCCATCTCATGGGTGACCACCACCATGGTCATCTTCTCGGCGGCCAGGGCGCGGATGACCCTCAGGATCTCGCCGGTGAGCTCGGGGTCGAGCGCGCTCGTCGGCTCGTCGAAGAGGAGCACCTTCGGGTCGAGGGCCAGGGCGCGGGCGATGGAGACGCGCTGCTTCTGCCCGCCGGAGAGCTCGCACGGGTAGGCCGAGGCCTTGGCCGAGAGGCCCATCTTCTCGAGGAGCGCGCGGGCCACCGCCTCCGCCTCGGCCCTGCCACGCCGGAGCACGCGCACCTGCGCCTCGGTGATGTTGCGGAGCACCGAGAAGTGGGGGAACAGGTTGAAGTCCTGGAAGACGAGCCCGAGCTCGAGGAGCGCGCGGCGCAGGGTGGCCCGGCCGGCGTGGACGCCGTCCTCGACGATGCGCGTGCCGCCGACGGTGATGCTCCCGCTGGTGGTGGTCTCGAGGTGGGTGAGGACGCGGAGGAGGGTGGACTTGCCCGAGCCCGAGGGCCCGATGACGGCGAGCACCTCGCCGTGGTGCACCGAGAAGGAGAGGTCCTTCAGCACCTCCAGCGCGCCGTACGACTTCGAGAGGTGCTCGACGCGGAGGACGTCCATTGCGCTAGCTGTAGTACGCGAGCCTGCGCTCCAGGCGGAGGAAGGCCTCGGAGACGGCCCAGTTCATCACGAAGTAGAACGCACCGGCGATGAAGATGGGCATGGTGGAGAACTGGCGCGCGGAGGCGTTCTGCGCCACCCGGAAGAGCTCGGCCACGCCGATGGTCTGGGCGAGCGCGGTGTCCTTCACCAGGGTGATGAACTCGTTGGCGGTGGCCGGCAGGATGCGCTTCACCACCTGCGGGAGGACGATTCGGAAGAAGGTGCCGGCGCGGGTGAAGCCGAGCACCTTGGCCGCCTCGTGCTGCCCGCGCGGGATCGACTGGATCCCTCCGCGGTAGATCTCGGCGAAGTAGGCCGCGTAGTTGATGGTGAAGGCCACGATCACCGCCGCGAAGCGGTCGTAGGAGGCGCCGAACAGGTAGTACGGCACGAAGTAGACGAAGATGATCTGGAGGATGAGCGGCGTGCCGCGCATCACCAGGATGAAGAGGTGCACCGGGGCGCGGACGAGCCGGCTCGAAGACATCCGGCCGAGCGCCACCGGGAGCGCCAGCGGCAGGGCGAAGAGCAGGGTGAGGAAGAAGATCTCCAGGGAGACCAGCGACCCCTCCAGCATCGCCTCCAGCATCTTCACCATGCGTCTATGCCTCCGGGAGCCCCGCCGCGGAGGTCACTTGCCGACGACCGAGATGTCGGAGCCGAACCACTTCGTGGTGATGCGCGCGAGCGCGCCGTCCCGGGCCATGGCCTCCAGCGCGCCCTGGACGGCGTCGCGCAGGGCGAGGTCGTTCTTGCGGAAGCCGACGCCGAACACCTCGGGGGCGAGCGACTCGGAGAGGATCTGGTACGCCTTGCCCGAGCGCTTGATGTTGTCCTCGGCGACGATGAGGTCCATCACCACCGCATCGACGCCGCGCGCCTCGAGGTCCATGAGCGCGGTGAGGTTGTCCTTGAGCTCCACCACCCGTGCCAGCGAGGCGCGGAACGCCGTGGCCGCCTCCAGGGCGCCGGCGGCGGAGGAGCCGGCCTGCAGGCCGACCTTCTTCCCCGCCAGGCTGGCGAGCGTGGTGAAGCCGGAGCCCTTCTTCACCACCACCACCTGGGCGTTGCGGAGGTAGGGCTTCGTGAAGGCCATCGCCTGCTTGCGCTCCTCGGTGATGGTGAAGCCGTTCCAGATGCAGTCGATCTTGCCGGTGGCGAGCTCCTGCTCCTTGGCGTTCCAGTCGATGGGCTGGGGGACGAGCTTCACCCCCATCCGCTTCGCCACCTCGCGGGCCAGCTCGATGTCGTAGCCGACGATCTCGTTGTCGTCGTTGCGGAAGCCCATGGGCGGGAAGGCGTCGTCGAGGCCGAGCACGAGCTCGCCCTTCTCCTTCACCTTGCGGAGGGAATCGTCGGCGGCCCGGGCGGTGGGGTGGAAGGCCGCGAGGCAGAGCGCGGCGAAGAGGATCCTCTTCATCGTTCGATTCCTTTGGCAGGGGCGCGGACGGCTCGTGGAAGCCGCGCGCGAGGTGCGGAACCTCGCATGCACAGGCGCGACGAGCAAGGAGAGAGGTGAGGGTCAGCTTCGCGCGGCGCGATCGCGCGGGCCGCGCTCGGTGTCGCGCTTGCACTCGATGCAGAGCACGGTGGAGGGGCGCGCCTGCAGCCGCTCCGGGTCGATGGGCTGCTCGCAGGAGGCACAGAGCCCGAAGGTGCCGGCCTCGATGCGTGCGAGGGCCGCCCGCACCTGGGGGATGAGCTTGCGGTCGCGATCGCGGAGGAGGAGCGCCGACTCGAATCTCGCTCTCGCGGGTGGCGCGGTCGTTGGGGTCGGGCAGCTCCTCGAAGCCCTCGGCGTAGTCGCCCACCTTGCCGCTCGCGCTCGCGGTGAGGGCGGCGAGCTGCGCCTCGAGGAGCTTCCGGTATCGCGCCACCTCTTGCTTGCGCATGCGCCCTCCACGGTCCGGCTGCCTTCGATCCCGACGCGCTCTGGGCCATCCTACCTCACGCGCGGAGCCTCCTGGGCGGCTTGCAGGGGGGGTAGGGCACCGGTATCCTCCGGCGGTGACAAACCTGCGTCCTGCTTCCAGATTTTCGCGCGCGGCGCTCGCCCTCACCGCGGCCGCGCTGGCGGGCGGCGCCCTCCCGGCGCGCGCCGAGCCGGTGGCGGCGGGGGTGCCCGACCTCATCGGCGCGCGGGGCCTCGCGCTCGGCGCCTACCGCGGGGTGCTCACCGGGAACGACGGCCTCTACACCAACGCCGCCTCGCTCGGCCTCCAGAAGCGGTACGAGCTCGACGGCCAGTGGCTCCTCGACCGGGTGGACGGCGAGACGGCGCTGCAGGCCCTCGCGGTCTCGGTGGTCGACTCGACCGGTGCCGTGACCGGCGGGATCGGCTACACGCGCGTGGCGTCCGGTCCCTGGATCGGGAACCTCGTCGCCATCCCGGTGGCCTTTCCGGTGGGTGAAGGGCTCCTCCTCGGCGCCACCTTCAAGTACAGCTCGCTCGACGGCCCCGGCGGCAACCGGATGCGGGCGCTCAACGCCGACGCCTCGGCCTACTTCCGGGCGAACCGCCTGGTGGGGCTGGGGGTGGCTGGCTACAACCTCTTCGACACCGGTCACAAGGGTGTGCAACCTCGCGCGGTCGGCGCCGGGGTGTCGGTGGGCGAGCCCTCGCGCTACACGGTGGCCCTCGACTGGCGGGGCGACTTCGACCGGAGGAACGAGCTCACCAGCCTGCTGGCAGTGGGCGCCGAGTACCTGGTGGCCGACCTCGTCCCGCTCCGAGCCAGCTACGTGAAGGACGACACGCGCGACGCCAGCTTCTGGTCGGTGGGCGCAGGGGTGGTCTCCTCGGGTGGGGCGGCCATCGACCTCAGCTTCCGGCAGCGCTTCGAGAGCCCCAGCGAGTACACGGTGGCGGTGGGGCTGAAGCTGTTCGTCTCGACGCTGTAGCCGCGGCGCGCCCCCGCGGCGCCCGGCCAGCTCACGGCCTGCCGGTGCGCGCGTGGGGCGCGCGCACCGGCAGCACCACCGGTGAACCGTCGGCGGCGTTCTCCCCGCGCCACACCTCCACGCCCCACACCTCCCCCACCCGCTCCGGGGTGAGCACCTCGCCCGGACGCCCGTCGGCCACCACGCGGCCGTGCGAGAGCGCCACCAGCCGGTCGCAGGAGGCGGCGGCGAGGTTGAGGTCGTGCAACACCGCCACCACGCAGAGGCCTCCCTGCGCCGCCACCTCGGCCATCCGCATCACCGCCACCTGGTGGGCGAGGTCGAGGAAGGCCGTCGGCTCGTCGAGGAGCAGCACCCGCGGCTCCTGTGCCAGTGCCCGGGCGAAGAAGACGCGCCGCCGCTCGCCGCCGGAGAGCGTCCCCATCCGCCGGTGCGCGAGCTCCGAGAGGTCGCAGGCGGCGAGCGCGCCCTCCACCGCGCCGCGGTCGAACCGCGTGGAGGAGGCAAGGAGGCCCTGGTGCGGAGCCCTCCCCATGGCCACCACGTCGACCACCGTGAAGCTCTCGGCCACGCGCGGCTCCTGCGAGACGAGCGCCGCCACCCGCGCCACGGCGCGACGAGGGGCGCGCGAGGGCTCGAGGCCGCAGAGGCGCACCGTCCCGGCCTTCGGGGCGAGCAGCCCGGCCATCAGCCGGAGCAGCGTGCTCTTGCCGGCGCCGTTCGGGCCGACCAGGCCCAGCAGCTCGCCAGCGCGGGCGGCGAGCGAGACGTCGTTCACGATGGGTGGACCGCCGTAGTCGAAGGAGGCGCGGCTCACCTCCACCAGCGTGCCGGACGGAGGCGCGATCACGGCCGCGCCCCGGGCCCGGCCGGCCAATCGCCCCGCCGGAGGAGCCAGAGGAAGAGAGGGCCGCCCAGAAAGGCGGTGAGCGCGCCCACCGGCGGCTCGGTGCCGAGCGAGAGGAAGGCGAGGCGCGCCAGCGCATCGGCCAGCGTCAGGAACGCGGCCCCGAAGAGACAGGAGGCGAGGAGGAGCGGGCGGTGGTCCGGGCCGAGCACGCGCCGCAGCGCGTGCGGGACGATGAGCCCCACGAAGCCGACCATTCCCGAGAGCGCCACCGCCGCGCCGGTGGCGGCGCTGGCAGCGAAGAGCACCAGCGCCCGGGTGCGGCCGACGTTCACCCCCAGGCTCGCCGCCTCCTCGTCGCCCAGGGCGAGGAGGTTGAGGCGGGCGGAGAGGAGGAGCAGCACCGCCACCGCGACGGCGATGCAGGCGCCGCCCACCCAGAGTGAGGAGGGCCGCTCGTAGCCGATGGCGCCGAGGAGCCAGTAGAGGAGCCTCGCGGCCTGCTCCGGCGGGACCATCACCTTGACGAGAGAGATGACGGCCGCGGCGAAGGCATTGAAGACGACGCCCACCAGGAGCGCCGTCTCCGGCACCAGCCGGCCTCCCACCCGGCCCACCGCGAAGACGAGCAGCGTCGCCGCCGCGGCGCCCAGCATGGCGCCCAGCGCCACCGGGGAGGTGGAGGAGAGCAGCGCGCCCAGGGGCGAGAAGAGGCGCCCGAGGAGCCCGGCGGCGAGGAGCACCAGCGTGCCGCCCAGGGCGGCGCCGCCGGAGACGCCCAGCACGAACGGCTCGGCGAGCGGGTTCCGGAGCAGCGCCTGCAGCGCCGTGCCCGCGGCGGCGAGCGCGCACCCCACCACCGCGCCCACCAGCGCCCGCGGGAGGCGGAGCTGGAAGAGGATGGCGCGGTCGGGGTCCTCGCCGGCGAAGGCCCGGGCGAGGGAGATGGACTGCGAGCCGAGCAGGCAGGAGAGGGCGAGCGCCCCCACCACCGAGGCGAGGCCGAGCGCGAGCACCAGGGCGAGCTTTCTACGCATCGCAGCCCCTCGGCGAGGTCGCCGAGGGCTTGGCGGCCCTGGCGCGGCGCGTCCCCCCGTGGCACGTCCAGCTCGCCCACGGCGCACGCGCGGAGCGGTGCCGCGGCCCGGCGCCTCGCCCGTTCGCACCTCGGGCAAGGAGTTGCCAGCGGGGGCTGATGCTCGCGCGCGGCGACCTCGCCCTGTGAGTCGCGTTCACCTCCGCCTCGCCGTGCGAATCGCCGCCTCAATCTCCGGGAGGGCCTTCACGAGGCGCGGGCCGGGCCGCAGGGCCGCATCGCCGGTGAGCCGGCAGACGTCGCCGCGCCGCACCGCCGGGATGGCGGCGAGGCGGTCGATTCCCACGGGCGGCTCCAGCACCGCGGCGTCGATGACGAGGGCGGGGTCGTCGGCCACCGCTCGCTCCAGCGGGTAGACCGGCCAGGCGCGGGTGTCGTGCACGACGTTCTCGCCGCCGGCGAGCCGCAGGAGCTCGTCGGGGTAGGAGCCGGGGCCGGCCACCACCAGCGGCTCCCGGCCCACGACGAAGAGCACGCGCACCGATGGCCCCTCCGCCGCTCGCACCCTCGCCGCCGCCACCGCGCGCTCGATCTCACCCACCACCCGCTCTCCGGCGGCGGGATCGCCGAGTGCCCGGCCCACGGCGCGCAGGCTCGTCTTCACGCCGGCCACGTTCTCCACCGGGAGCGCCAGCACCGGCACGCCCAGGCTGGCGATGCGCTGAACCGCCGGAGCCGCACTTCCATCGGTGATCCAGAGCAGGAGGTCGGGGCGCAGCGCCAGCACCGCCTCGGCGCTCGGGTCGATGAATCCTCCCACCCTGGGCAGCGCGGCCACCTCCGGCGCGTGGTCGTAGCGGGTGACGCCCACCAGGAGGTCCGTCTTGCCCATGGCCACCATCATGTCGGTGAGGCTGGGCGCGAGCGAGATGACCCGCCGCGGACGGGCGAGCGGCGGGGGCCCGAGCCAGAGCGGCTCCTGGCCGGCGGAGCCGGTGCCCGTCGCCCCGGCGAGCGGCGACCGGGGGGCGTCCGCCAGCGCGAGCGGCGCGAGGGCGAGCGCCGCGAGCGCGAGGCACCCTCCCGGCGCGAGGTGCTTCACCGGGCGCACGTGAGGGCTGGCACCTGGCTGAACCGGCCCTCGGGCACGGGACAGACCAGCGCCGAGGCGAGCACCGACTTCGAGGCCGGGTCGAAGCGCACCACGATGCCGCTGTCGCTCATGCCGGCGTAGCCGGACTCGCCGCAGAAGACCACGCTCGTCGCCGCGTGGTCGGCGAGGGCGATGGGCGTCCCCACCACCGGTGTGGCGCTAGAGACGTCGACCGGCACCAGTGCCCCGCCCGAGACGGCCTTGGTGCCGAAAGCGTCGTAGGCGCCGCAGGCCACCCAGAGGGTGGAGCCGTGAAGCGCCATCCCGCTCGCGTTGATGCAACCCGGCCCGAGGTCGACGGCGTTCCCGACCAGGGTGTCGGAGGCCGGGTCGATCACCGCCAGGAGGCCGTGGGCTCCCGCCACCGGCAGGTAGGTCGAGTCGTAGTAGTCGTTGAGGCTCACGTACACCCGCTTGCCGTCCGGTGAGGCCACCACCGCCGAGGGCCCGGGCTGGACGCCGTTCTGCGCCAGCGCGGTGAGGTCGAGCGGCGTCTTCTGGATCGCCGGGGTGGCGGACAGGTCGACGACGGCCACGGAATACCCACCGGCGGTGAGATAGGCCTTCCCCCCCACGAAGTCGAAGGCGTGAAGTGCGTACGGGGAGGTCGCCGCCTCGATGGGCACCTCGCGCGTCACCTGCTTCTGGACAGGGTCGATGACCACCAGCGTGTTGGTAGCGGCGTTGGCCACCAAGAGGCTGCCGCCATGTGCCGCCAACCCTTCCAGGTCGCCCGAGACCCCGCCGGCCGAGACGCCGGTCGCCTCGGTGCCCCGGGTCACCGAGGGCGGCTGGAGGTTCAGGGTGGAGACGCTGCTCGCCGTGCTGTTCGCAAGGTAGAGCTGTCCGACCAGGCGGGCGAAGCTGTTCGGGCCGCCATCGGTGTCGATGGGCGGGCCGGCCGGGTTGAGGCTCGCGTCGAGTGGGCGCACCTGATTCAGGTTGTAGCAGGCCGCGACCACCTCGGCGGCGCAGGAGGCGCCAGCGGCGGTGCAGTCGACGCACGCGCCGGCCTGGCAGCTGAGGCCCGTGGCGCAGGCGTTGCCGCAGGCGCCGCAGTTCGCGGGGTCGCTCCGCACGGCGATGCAGACGTCGGAGCAGAGGCGCTGGTCCGCCGCGCAGGTCTTCTCCGAGGCACAGGCCGCGCCGAGGGCGAGGACGGAGGCGAGGGCCAGGGTGAGTGGGAGGGGCAGGGGAACGTTCTTCATGGGGGGCGCTTCTCCTTTAGTCCCCGGATGCGCGCAGGGTGACGAGCACCATGCGGCCGGGGAGCGGGTAGCCGAAGCCGTCCTGAAGCGAACGGTCGTCGAGCAGGTTCTTCACCTCGAGGCCGAGCCTCACCTCGGGAGCGCGCGCGAGGCGGACCGAGCCGCCCGCGTGGAAGGTGAGGGCGGCGGGGATGCGCAGCGCCGGGGAATTCGCCGCGTCGCCGTGCTGCGCGGCCACGGCGTGCGCCTCGGCGTGGAGGTCGAGGGGGCCCGGCGCCACCCCGACGCGGGCGAAGAGCCGGTGGGGCGCGCGGTGCGGCAGCTCGTTGCCCAGGGTGAGCTCGCTCCCGCGCAGGGTCTCGGTGAGGAGCAGGGTGTAGGCCGCGCTGACGGTGAAGGCCGCCGCGCCGTACGGTGCGCTGGCGAGCTCCAGTTCCAGGCCGCGAGCCCATGCCCGCCCCTCGTTGAAGGGCTTCAGCCTTCCTTGCCAGACCGCCTCGTAGACCACGAGGTCGTCGTAGAGCTGGGCGAAGAGCCCGGCCGAGGCGAGCCCGAGCCGCCCCTCGGTCACCAGCGCCAGGTCGGCCGACCAGGTGCGCTCCGGCACCAGCGTCGGGTTCGGTAGGACGAGCCCCTGCTCGAGGTAGAGCTCGCCGAAGCTCGGCACCCTGAAGGCGCGGCCGCCGCTGGTGCGCAGGAGGAACGTCCGGCCGAAACGCCAGCTCGCGCCGAGTCGCGCCGAGAGGCCGTCGAAGGGCCCCTGCCGGTCCCAGCGCACCCCCGGGGTGAGGAGCAGGCGGCCATCCGCGAGCGCCAGCTCGTCGGAGAGGGCCAGCGACACGCCGCCCCAGGTGTGGGCGGCGCCGCGCTCCATCACCAGCCGCTCGAAGGAGCCGGCCGCGCGCACGGCGAGCGTGTGGAGCCCGGCGCGCCAGCCGAGGCGGGCCGAGAGCTCTCCCGCGTGGTCCTGCTGGCGGAACTGAGGGTAGGGCGCGATCGTGACGTTCAGCCGGTCCTCGCGCAGCGTGGCGCCGAGGTCGAGATCGAGGTCGGGGGAGAGCGGCGCGGCGAGGCGGGTCACCAGGCCGGCGCGGGCGTCGTCCTGCGCGTCCTCGGGCGTGAGGTGGTAGAGGGTGCCGGGGAGGTCGCGCCGGCCGCCGGAGAGCTGCAGCGCGGCGTCGAGCCGCGCGCGGCCGAGGTCGGCCCACAGCTTGGCGAGCCCGCCCGCCGTGTAGGACGCGTCGTGAATCCGCCGCAGCGTGACCCGGTCGCTGCCAGGAAGGGATGGCGCCCGCTCGAGCTCGTAGCCGAAGTCGCCGCTCGTCCGGTCGAGCGCGCCGGCGAGGAGGAGCCCCCAGCGCTCTCCCCCCACCGCGCCGTCGGCCGCACCCGAGAAGGTGTCGAAGGAGCCGCCGCTCGCCGTGGCGGACCAGCTCCCCGCCGCTGCCCTCCGGGTGACCACGTCGACCGCGCCGGCCATGGCGCCCGGCCCGTAGGTGGCGCCCGCCGCCCCGCGGATGACCTCGATGCGGTCGATCCAGGCACGGGGGATGCGCGAGAGGTCCACCCCGCCCCCGGCGGCGGTCTGGAGCGGCAGGCCGTCGAGGAAGACCTGCACCTCGCTCGAGGCCGAGCCGCGGATGGAGACGGTGGTGTACTGGCCCAGGCCTCCGTAGCCGTTCACCGCCACGCCCGGCGAGGTGGTGACGAGCTCGGCCACCGTCTTCGACTCGCCCGCGAAGCGCTGCGCATCGACCACCGTCGAGGCGGCGGTGGCGTCGGCCGGGCGGTTCCGCTGGCCGACCACCACCACCTCCTCGCCGAAGGAGGGGAGTGAAGCCGGCGCTTCGTCGGCACGGCTGTATCTCCCGCCCGCCCCAAGGGCCGCGAGCGCCACGAGGGCGCAGATGCGAGGGGCGGTAGGCAAGCTCGCGCGTCTCCTGACGGACGCGGTAAGCCGAAGCCGCCGCGCTCCATGCGCGGCGGCCGCCTGGGGGAGAGGTCTCCTGGCTCCCGGGGCGCGGCCCGCGAGGAACGACCTCGCAGAACCGCGGCGCCTGCACCTTCCCACCGCTCCTAACGACGCGGCAGTGGTGACGATCCGCAGGCGCTTCCACCCCGGCTACAGTGGCGGGACCGCGCCGGACTCGGCCCCGCTACCAGCGGTGCCTGCACCGGCTTCCCTGTTCCTCCGAGCGGTACGACGCGGCCACACCTAGCCGAAGGAGGGGGAAGGGTCAAGCGCGAAGCGGGCGAGTGGGGAGCCCCGCCGTCGCAGGGCTGTTCGAGCGCCGCAGGTCCCGGAAGGCGGCCCGGACCGCAGGCCGCGGCGGTCACTCACCGAGCGCTCGCGGCGCGGGCTCCGGAAGCGCCGGCCTCCGCCACGCTCGCCTCGAGCAGGCGCCGCAGGCTCTTCGACGGGGCGTGGCCTCCCTGCCTCGCGCCCCGCGCGGGAGGCCGTGCCTTCGCCCGGCCACCGGTCGCCTGGAGAAACGCCACCAGCGCCTCCTCGCAGCGGTGGAGACCACGCTGGCGATTCAGCTCCGAGACATCGTCGAGCCAGCGATCGATGACCCTCCCCTGGGAGAAGCCGGCCAGCACCCCGGGAAAGATATAGGACGACTTGCAGACCGCCGGAGTGTTCCCGAGCAGGGCGGCGGTGGCCTTCACCGCAGCCCGGGCCATCCGCTGCCGGTCGGTTCGTCCCGGGACCATCGAGGCGGCGCCGCGGGCGAGCTCGCAGGCACAGAGCAGCGTGCCCGCCCAGGTGCGGAAATCCTTGGAGGTGAAGGCCTCGCCCATGATCGTCTTGATGTAGGCGTTGATGTGTCTGCGCCGGACGTCGACCACCGCGCCATCCTCGCCGACGTAGGCGAGGAGCTCGCGGGTGGGGAGCCGCAGCAGCGCCTTCACGATTTGTGCTATGCGGCCATCGCGCAGCTCCCGCACCTGCCGCTTCCCCGACTTCCCGACGTAGTCGAAGCGGACGAGGTCACCCTCGACCGAGACGTCCCTCCTCCTCAGCGTGGCCAGTCCGTAGCTGCGGTTCGCCTCCGCGTAGACCTTCGAGCCCGCTCGCATGAAGCAGGTGGCGAGGATGTGGACGGCCGCGGCGAGCACCTTCTCCCGCGGGAGGCCTCGCCGGCGGAGGTCGCGCGCCACCGCGGCCCTCACCCGCGGCAGCGCCGCGGCGAAGCGGAGCAGGCGCTCGAACTTCCGCTTCTCCTGCCGCTTCCGGAAGGCGGGGTGGTAGCGGTACTGCCAGCGCCCGGCCTTGTCGCGCCCCACCGCCTGGAGCTTGGCGCCCGCCTTCCGGCTCACGAAGACGTCGGACCAGGCCGGGGGCAGCTTCAGCTGCCGGATGCGCGACACCTCCGCCTGGGCCGCCGGCCTTCCGCGCGGGTCCAGGAAGCGGAAGCCCTTCCCTGGCGCCCCCAGGCGCCGGTACCCGCTCTTGCTGAGCTCCTCGATGGAGGTCATGCGCCCGCAAAGTTGCGGAGCGCCGGACGGCGCGGCAAGCGCGGGCAGCAGCGGCGGGACCGCCATTTCCGGTCTCCCTCCATCCTCGCCACGCCGCGCTCGTGTCCCACCGCGCGACGGGCGCGCGTGAAAGGGCAGCGGCCCGGAGCTATGGGACTCGCGCATGGACCTCGCGCTCCGCTACGAAGTCGTCGCCGACCATCTCCAGCGCCGCGCGCCCTACCGGGCCGAGCACCTCGCGCTCGCCGAGCGCTGGCGCGCCGAGGGGAAGCTCCTCATGGCCGGTGCCCTGAGCGATCCGCCCGGCTCGCTGTTGCTCTTCCGGGCCAGTGGCCCGGCGGAGGTGGAGCCCTTCGTCCACGCCGACCCCTACGTGCGCGCGGGGCTCGTCACCGCCTGGCGCATCCAGCCCTGGACGGTGGTGGTGGGGGGCACCGGAGAGGAGGCGAGCGCGCGACGCCTGGTGGATCTCTCGCACGAGGTCGTGCATGGCATGACCACCTACCGCGGCCTGCCGGGTCCCGCGGTGGGCGAGCACCTCTCGCGCGAGGCCTCCCGGGCGCGCTATGCGCCTGGGACCGAGTTCCACATCGGCCGGATCGAGATGGTGGCCAACACCGGCACCTACGTGGACGCCCCCTTTCACCGCTACCGCGACGGCAAGGATTCTCGCGCAGCTTCCGCTCTCCTCGGTGGCCGACCTGCCGGCCCTGGTGGTGCGAGCCCCCTGGGCGCGGGGGCGCGAGGTGGGGCCGGACGCCTTCCTCGATCGCGACCTCCGCGGCAAGGCAGTGCTCGTGCACACCGGCTGGGACGAGCACTGGGGCAGCGACCGCTACGGCGACCCGTCCTCTCCCTGCCTGACCGCAGAGGCGGCGCAGCTCCTCGCCGAGGGTGGGGCGCTGCTGGTGGGGATAGACGCCCACAACATCGACGACACCTCGACCGGTGCGCGACCAGTGCACTCGCTCCTGCTCGGGCGGGAGGTGTCGGTCTGCGAGCACCTGTGCAACCTCGGCGCGCTGCCCGACGCCGGGCTCCGCTTCACCGCCGCGCCCGTCAAGGTGCGCGCCCTCGGCTCCTTCCCGGTGCGTGCCTTCGCCGTCGTCGGCGGGTGAGGGGACGAGTGAGGCGTAGCCACCCGACCGGCAGGCGCCGGGAGCGCGGCGGGCGAGCTGCCCTCGCCGACGGAGAGGAAGGCCCGGTTCTTCGAGAGCCAGCGGGCCGAGATCCCGCGCACCTTCACCACGTCGTCCACCCGGGTGAACGGGGCCTGGGCCCGGCGAGCGGCGATGGCCTCGGCCTTGACGCGCCCCACGCCCGGGAGGCGCATGAGCTCCACCACGCTGGCGCGGTTCACGTCGATGCGCTCCCCGGCCGGGAGCGCCTTCTTGGCAGCCAGCGCGGAGGGGGCCTGGAGGAGGAGCAGCGCGGCGAGCGCGGCGCGCAAGCGGGCCAGGAGGAGGAGAGAGCCGAGCACCCGGCCGGGGAAGGCCCGGGACCGCCTCATGGCCGCACCTCCCCGGTGAGCGGCGCCTGCGCTTCGGGATTCGCGAGCCGAAGCTGGGCGTCCCCGTGCTGCTCCTGGCTGGCCGCCTGCCCGCCGGCGCGCGCGGGGCGCCCCTCCTCCCAGGTGCGCTGCTCCCGGATCTGCAGGCGGTTCGTCCCGATGGGCACGGCGTCGAGCAGCACCGTGAGGCTGCCGTCGCGGTTGGTGAAGGCGGCGCCCAGCTTGAACCAGTGCGTGCGCTCGTTGCGCTCGAGGGCGGCGTAGACGCCGAGCGGCTTCTTGCCGCCGGCCTGGGTGCTGTCGTTCATGGCTTCTCCTGAGGGCGGGCGAGAGGCCCGCTCGCCGGCGGAAAAGCATCGGGCGTGCCTCCGCGAACCCGAGCGCCCATTCTGAGGATGCGCTCGCTGGGGCCGGTCGCGCAGCGGACCAGCGGTCGCCCGGCGGTCGCCGGGCATTGAGGCGCCGCCGCGCGGGACCAGGAACGTCCCGTGCCTGGCCCGCGATAAAGCGCCGCACCGCCCCGCTGCCGCGGTCCCACCCAGAGCCGCTACCGTGCCCGCCCTTTCTGGGCGATGCTCGCGCCATGGCCGACCACCCTCCCGCCCCGCCGCCCGGCGCCGTCCAGCTCCAGATCGAGATCGACCCGGTCACCGCCAACGGCGTCTTCATCAACATGGCGATGCTGAACCACACCGAGACCGAGTTCACCCTCGACCTCGTCTACCTGCAGCCCCAGCCGCCGAAGGCGGTGGTACGGGCGCGCGCCATCACCACCCCAAAGCACGCGAAGCGCCTCATGCACGCGCTGCAGGAGAACCTCGCCCGGTACGAGGCGCGCTTCGGCGCCATCGAGCTCGGCGACGCCCCCCACTTCCCGGGCCAGCAGGCCAACTGACCGTGAAGTTGGACGAGCCGTTCGACCTGCCGGGAGGGCCTGACGCGGCCCTGCTCCTGCACGGGCTCACCGGCTCGCCCTACGAGGTGAGGCCTGTCGCCGAGCGGTTGCACGCGGTGGGCCTGCGCTGCCGCGCGCCGCGCATGGCGGGCCACGGGGGCGACCCCTCGGCGCTGGTGGGTCTTCCCTGGAGTGACTGGGTGGAGGGCGCGGCGCGGGAGCTCCGCGCCCTCGACGGCGCACGGAGGGTACTCCTGGTGGGGTGCTCCATGGGCGCGCTCGTCGCCTGCGCCCTCGCCCACGCGCGCCCCGAGCGCGCGCTGGGGCTCGTCCTCCTCTCGCCGGCCCTGCGCCTCACGCTCCCCGGGCGGCTGGGCGCGCTCCTCGGCTCGACGCGCGCCTTCCGGGGCCGGCTCGTCCCCAAGGCGGCCGGCTCGGACGTGGCCGACCCCGAGGCGCGCCGCCTGACCCCGGGGCTCTCCGCCGTTCCGCTGGGGGCGGTGGCCGAACTCTCGGCGCTGGCCCGGCACGTCGAGGGCCTCCTCCCGGCCATCGCTTCGCCTACACTGCTGGTGGCCGGGCGCCACGACCACACGGTGACGCTGGCTGGGGTGCGGCGCCTGGCGAGGAGGCTGGGCGGGCCGGCGCACCTCGTCGTGCTGGAGAGGAGCTTCCACCTGGTGGGCCTCGACCTCGACCGCGAGCGTTGCGCGGAGGCGGTCAGCCTGTTCTACGAGCGGTATGCGGCCCCGACGGCCGCGAAAGGGTAGGGAATGGCGAAGGGGTACGTGCTGGCGATCGACCAGGGGACGACGGGCACCACCGCCATGGTGGTCGACCAGCGCCTCTCGGTGCGGTCGAAGGCCAACGTGGAGTTCCGGCAAATCTTCCCGAAGGCGGGCTGGGTGGAGCACGACCTCGACGACGTCTGGGGCTCGGTCCACACCGCCGTCTCCCGCGCGCTGCGCGAGGCGGGGCTGCGCGGCAGCGAGCTCGACGCCATCGGCCTCGCCAACCAGCGCGAGACGACCGCGCTCTGGGACCGGCGCTCCAGCAAGCCCATTCACAACGCCATCGTCTGGCAGGACCGGCGCACCGCCGAGGCGTGCGAGCAGCTGCGCGCGGAGGGGCGCGAGGAGGCCATCCGCGCGAAGACCGGCCTCGTCATCGACCCATACTTCTCGGCGACCAAGCTCGCCTGGCTCCTCGAGCACGTTCGGGGCGCCAGGGACAAGGCCGAGGCGGGTCAGCTCGCCTTCGGCACCATGGACACCTTCCTCGTCTGGAAGCTGACCAACGGCGGCGCGCACGTCACCGACGTCTCCAACGCCAGCCGCACCCTGCTCATGGACCTCCGCACCTGCGCCTGGGACGCCGAGCAGCTCGACCTGTTCCGCGTCCCGCGCAGCCTGCTCCCCGAGATCCGCTCCAACGCCGAGGTGTACGGCCAGACCCGCAACGTGCGCGGCCTTCCCGACGGCATCCCGGTGTGCGGGATGGCCGGCGATCAGCAGGCGGCGCTCTTCGGCCAGGGGTGCTTCGAGCCGGGCGACGCGAAGTGCACCTACGGCACCGGTGCCTTCCTCCTGCAGAACGTGGGTAAGGAGCCGGTGCGCTCCGAGCACGGGCTCCTCAGCACGGTGGCCTGGCGCCTCGGCGACGACACCCGCTATGCGCTGGAGGGGAGCGCCTTCATCGCCGGCGCGGCGGTGCAGTGGCTGCGCGACGGGCTGGGGCTCATCGAGAAGGCGGCCGACGTCGAGGCGCTGGCGAAGAAGGTGAAGGATTCGGGTGAGGTGGTCTTCGTCCCGGCGCTGGCCGGCATGGGCGCGCCGCACTGGCGGCCCGAGGCGCGCGGCCTCATCTCCGGGCTGCACCGCGGGACGACGGCCGGGCACCTGGCGAGGGCGGTGCTCGAGGGCATCGCCTTCCAGATCCACGACCTCGCCGAGGCGATGATGAAGGACGCCGGGGTGCGGGCGCCCTCCTTCCGCGTGGACGGCGGTGCCTCGGCGAACGACCTCCTCATGCAGTTCCAGGCCGACCTCCTGGGCGTGCCAGTGGAGCGGCCGCGGATGGTGGAGAGCACCGCGCTCGGCGCGGCGTTCCTCGCGGGCCTCGCCACCGGCGTGTGGGCCTCGCCCACGGAGATCAGCCGGAGCCTCCGCAGCGGGAAGCGCTTCGAGCCGAAGATGAAGCCCGAGGAGCGCGAGCGGCACCTCGTCAGGTGGCGGAAGGCGGTGGCGGCGGCGTAGTCACGGCCTTCGCGTTGCGGGCTGGCGGTGGCTCCGCCACCTGGAGCTCCACCTCGGCTGCCTCCAGCACGCGCGCGAGCGGTGCCGGCACCGGCCCGTCGGTGAAGAACCTGTCGACCTGGGACAGGTGGCCGAGCTTCACCATCGCCCCCCGGCTGAACTTGGAGCGATCCGCCACCAGCCACACCTCGCGCGACTGCTCGATGACCGCCTGCGCCACCCGCACCTCCCGGTAGTCGTAGTCGAGCAGCGTCCCGTCGGGCTCGATGCTGGAGACGCCGATCACGCCCACGTCGACCCGGAACTGCCGGATGAAGTCGAGGGTCGCCTCCCCGACCACGCCGCGGTCGCGATGTCGAACCAGGCCGCCGGCGATGAGCACCTCGGCCTCCTCGTTGCCGGCCAGGATCACCGCCACGTTGAGGTTGTTGGTGACGACGCGGATGCCGCGGTGGTGCACCAGCGCCCGCGCCACCTCCTCGGTGGTGGTGCCGAGGTCGAGGATGAGCGAGCGCCCCGGCTCCACCTGGCGCGCCACCAGCGCCGCGATGCGGCGCTTCGACTCCACGTTCATCACCCGGCGCTGGGCGTAGTCGATGTTCTCCACGGTGGAGGGCAGGCCGACGCCGCCATGGTAGCGGGCGACGAGCTCCTGCGTCTCGAGGATGCGAACGTCGCGGCGGATGGTCTGGGTGGTCACGCTCAGGGTTCGCGCGAGGTCGGAGACCGCGCTGTCGCCGTTCTGGCGAAGAAGATCGACGAGCTGTCGCTGGCGCGGGGTCATGACGCACGAACCCAAACGAATCTTATCGAACTCTCCATTGACGATTTGTTTTCGTTCATAGTAGGTTTTCGCCTCACGTTTCAACATCCTGGATGTTCGAATGAACGGCGCTGTCGTCCCGAGCATGCCAGCCGGCGACCCCTCGCCAGCGCGACCGTCTCTTCCCACGGGAGGGCAGCGATCGCCAGCTCTGCGCAACGCTGTCCTCGCCCGGCTCGGGCGCGACCCGTTCGACATCCTGGTGCTGGGGGGCGGGATCAACGGTGCCGTCTCGGCGGCGGCCCTCTCCGCCCGCGGCGCGCGGGTGGCGCTCGTCGAGCGCGGCGACTTCGCCTCGGCCACCTCTCAGGAGTCCTCGAACCTGGTCTGGGGCGGCATCAAGTACCTGGAAACACTGGAGCTCGGACTCGTGCGCAAGCTGTGCCGCGCCCGCAACGCGCTCATCCGCTCCTACCCCTCCTCGGTGCGCGAGATCCGCTTCTACACCTCCCACGTGCGCGGCTTCCGCCACGGGCGCTGGAAGCTCCTCCTCGGGGCCTGGCTGTACTGGCTCCTGGGAGGCTTCTTCACCCGCGGCCCGCGGCTGCTCTCCACCCGGACCATCGCCCGGGAGGAGCCCGCCATCGCGCTCGACGGGCTCGACGGCGGCTTCGAGTACTCCGACGCCTTTCTCCCGGAGAGCGACGCCCGGTTCGTCTGGGGCTTCGTCCGCTCGGCGCTCGACCACGGGTGCGCCGCCGCCAACTACGTGGAGGCGCTCGGCTCCCGCCGGGTGGGGGACGAGTGGCTCACCCGGGCGCTCGACGCGGTGAGCGGCCAGGAGCTGGAGATCCGCTCGCGCGTGCTGGTGAACGCCTGCGGGCCGTACGCCGACCGGGTGAATGTGCTCAACGGCGTCCCCACCGCTCACCGGCACGTCCTCTCCAAGGGAATCCATTTCCTCGTCGACCGGCTCACGCCGAGCGACCGGGTCCTCGCCTTCTTCGCCGACGACGGGCGGCTCTTCTTCGCCATCCCCATGGGCCCGAAGACCTGCATCGGCACCACCGACACGCCGGTCTCGCAGCCGGAGGTGGGCGTGACGGCGGACGACCGGCGCTTCGTGCTCGACAACATCAACAAGCGGCTGCGGCTTCCGAGGCCGCTCGAGGCCTCCGACGTGATCGCCGAGCGGTGCGGCGTGCGGCCGCTGGTGGTGGAGGATGGCGGCGGCGGCGGCCGCGACTGGATGCAGCTGTCGCGCCGCCACGCCATCGAGACCGACCTCCGCGCCCGCCACGTCACCATCTTCGGGGGCAAGCTCACCGACTGCTTGAACGTGGGCGAGGAGCTGTGCGAGGAGGCGAAGCGGCTCGGCGTGGCGCTGCCCTTCAACGGCCGCCTCTGGTACGGCGAGCCGCCCTCCTCCCTGCGGGAGCAGTTCTTCCACCAGGCCCGGCTGATGGCGCTCGACGCCTCGGTACCCGGAGGCGGCCCCGAGCCGGTCTCGGCGAGGCTGTGGCGCAGGCACGGGGCCGCGGCGCTGGAGCTGCTCGAGGCCATTCGCCGCGACCCGGTCCAGGCCGAGGTGCTCCTCGAGCCGGCGGGCTACCTGCGCTGCGAGGTCGAGGCGGCCGCCCGGCGGGAGATGGTGGTGACGCTCGAGGACTTCCTCCGCCGGCGGACGCAGCTCGCGCAGATCACGCGCCCGGCCGAGCTCCGGAGCGCCCCCGGCCTCCAGGAGGTGTGCCGCATCCTCCTCGGAGCGGGTGGGGAGTCGAGCAGCGTCTCGTACCTGGCCGAGCCGGAGCAGGCGTTCTGAACGCGAATCAAACGAAAGGAAACGAACGGATAAGTGACCAAGACGAGCCGGAAGACGAGGTGAAGTGAGCGACACCCAGCACCTGCGAAGGGGGAGCGAACATGACAGGTCGTCGGATTCTCGAACTCGGCACCGCGCTGCTTGCGGTGGCCCTAGCCCCGGTGAGCCGCGCCGACACGGCGGCCGCCAAATCCTGGATCGACAAGGAGTTCCAACCCTCCACCCTCTCCAAGGAGGATCAGCTGAAGGAGCTGGAGTGGTTCGTCGAGGCCGCCAAGCCCTTCCAGGGCATGGAGATCAACGTGCTGTCGGAGACCATCCCGACCCACGAGTACGAGTCGAAGGTCCTCGCCAAGGCCTTCTACGAGATCACCGGCATCAAGGTGAACCACCAGCTCCTCGGCGAGGGCGAGGTCGTACAGGCCGTGCAGACGCAGATGCAGACGAACCGCAACCTGTACGACGGCTACATCAACGACTCCGACCTCATCGGCACCCACTCACGGCTCCAGTCGGCCATCAACCTGACCGACTGGATGGCGGGCGAGGGCAAGGACGTGACGAACCCCATGCTCGACGTGGACGACTTCATCGGGAAGTCGTTCACCACCGGGCCAGACGGGAAGCTCTGGCAGCTCCCCGACCAGCAGTTCGCCAACGTCTACTGGTTCCGCTACGACTGGTTCAAGCGGCCGGAGTTCCGCAAGGCGTTCAAGGAGAAGTACGGGTACGAGCTGGGCGTTCCGCTCAACTGGTCGGCCTACGAGGACATCGCCGAGTTCTTCACCAACGACGTGAAGACCATCGACGGGGTGCGGGTCTACGGCCACATGGACTACGGCAAGCGCGCGCCCGACCTGGGCTGGCGCATGACCGACGCCTGGCTCTCGATGGCCGGTGAGGGGTCGAAGGGCCTCCCCAACGGCCGCCCCATCGACGAGTGGGGCATCCGCATGGAGGAGGGCTCCTGCAACCCGGCCGGCGCATCGGTGTCGCGCGGCGGGGCGACCAACAGCCCCGCCTCGGTGTACGCCATCCGCAAGTGGGACGAGTGGCTGCGCAAGTACGCGCCGCCCGGCGCCGCCGACTACGACTTCTACCAGTCGCTGCCGGCGCTGGCGCAGGGCAACGTGGCCCAGCAGATCTTCTGGTACACCGCCTTCACCGCCAACATGGTGGCGCCGAAGAGCGAGGGGAACAACACCGTCGACGACCAGGGCGTGCCGCTCTGGCGGATGGCGCCCTCACCGCACGGGCCGTACTGGGTGGAGGGGATGAAGGTCGGCTACCAGGACTGCGGGTCGTGGACGCTCTTCAAGTCGACCCCGGTCGACCGGCGCAAGGCGGCCTGGCTCTACGGTCAGTTCGTGGTGTCGAAGACCACCTCGCTGAAGAAGAGCCACGTCGGCCTCACCATCATCCGCGACTCCGACATCCGGGACGCCTCGTTCACCGAGCGTGCGCCCAAGCTGGGCGGGCTGGTCGAGTTCTACCGCTCCCCGGACCGGGTGCTCTACACACCGACCGGCATCAACGTCCCCGACTACCCCAAGCTGGCGCAGCTCTGGTGGCAGAACATCGGTGACGTGAACTCCGGCGTCTTCACCCCGCAGAAGGCCATGGACCGCCTCGCGCAGGAGATGGACGACGTGATGGCGCGCATGCAGGTCGCCGACGAGAAGGCCAAGACCTACGGCGGCTGCGGCCCGCGACTCAACGCCCCGAAGGATCCGAAGGAGTGGCTCGGCAAGCCCGATGGCCCGAAGGCGAAGCTCGCCGACGAGAAGCCGCAAGGCCAGACCATCGACTACGACGAGCTGGTGAAGCGCTGGAACGTGAAGTGACACGCCGATGAGCGGGCCGGCGGACGCGCTCCGCCGGCCTGCCTCCCGTCCTTTCTCCCTCACGAGAGGTCCGGGCTGCTCGCCAGCCCGGACCCCCAACGCAGCGACCTGGTCTCCCGCATGAGCCTGGCCCTGAAGGACGTCGAGCTGCGCGTCGGCGCCGAGACGCACATCCACCGCACGCACCTCGAGCTCGCCCCGTCCGGCTTCAACATCCTGCTCGGCCCCACCCTGGCGGGGAAGACCACCCTCATGCGCCTCATGGCCGGGCTCCTCCGCCCCACCTCCGGCGAGGTCGGTGGAGGGGACGCGACGTCACCGGCGTGCCGGTGCGGAGCCGGCGCGTGGCCATGGTCTACCAGCAGTTCATCAACTACCAGCACCTCACGGTGGCGGAGAACATCGCCTCCCCGCTGCGGGTGGCGGGGCTGCCCTCCTCCGAGGTGAAGGCGAGGGTGGGCCGGATCGCCGAGCTGCTCCGGCTCTCGCCGCTCCTCGACCGCCAGCCGGCCGAGCTGTCCGGCGGCCAGCAGCAGCGCACCGCGCTGGCCCGCGCCCTGGTGAAGGAGGCGGACCTCGTCCTCCTCGACGAGCCGCTCGCCAACCTCGACTACAAGCTGCGCGAGGAGCTGCGCGACGAGCTCCCGCGGCTGTTCGCGGGCCGCGAGTGCACCGTGGTGTACGCCACCACCGAGCCCTCCGAGGCGCTCCTGCTCGGAGGCCACACCGCCGCGGTGCACGAGGGGCGGATCACCCAGTTCGGACCCACCGGCGACGTCTACCGGCAGCCGGGCGATCTCACCACCGCGCGCGCCTTCTCCGACCCTCCCATCAACACGGCCCCGGTGGTGAAGCGCGGCGGGCGGATCGCGCTCGGCGAGGTGGCGAGCTGGCCCGCGGGCGGAGCGCTGGCCTCCATCCCCGACGGCCCATACGTCTTCGGCCTCCGGCCCCACCACGTGCGCCTCAGCCGGAACGCAGGGCGCGGGCGGCGACGGGGCGGAGGTCACGGGCAAGGTGTCGATTGCCGAGATCAGCGGCTCGCAGAGCGTGGTGCACTTCGCGCTCGGCGAGCACACCTGGGTCTCCCAGTCGAACGGGATCCACCCCTTCGACGTGGGCGAGGCCGCCGCCTTTCGCCTGGAGGTGAAGCGCGGCCTCTACTTCGCGCCGGACGGCCGGCGCATCACCTCCGGCGAGGTCTGAGGAGCCATGGCCAGCATCCGCCTGGAGAAGCTGCGGCACAGCTACCGCGAGCCGGCGGGGGACGAGGCCGACTGGGCCCTCAAGCGCCTTGACCTCGAGTGGAAGGCCGGCAGCGCCAACGCGCTGCTCGGGCCGTCCGGCTGCGGCAAGACCACGCTCCTCAACATCGTCTCGGGGCTCCTGCGGCCGACCGAGGGCGTCGTTCGCTTCGACGGACGGGATGTCACCCAGCTCGCCCCCGACGCCCGCAACATCGCCCAGGTGTTCCAGTTCCCGGTCGTGTACGACACCATGACCGTCTACGACAACCTGGCCTTCCCACTGCGAAACCGCCGCGTTCCCGAGCGGGAGGTGGACGCGCGCGTCCGCCAGATTGGCGCGCTCCTCGACCTCGACGCCGCCACCCTCCGGCACCGCGCCTCGGGCCTCACCGCCGACGGCAAGCAGAAGATCTCGCTCGGGCGAGGCCTGGTCCGCTCCGACGTGAGCGCCATCCTCTTCGACGAGCCGCTCACGGTGATCGACCCCCACCTCAAGTGGCGGCTGCGCTCCAAGCTGAAGGAGCTTCACCAGCGGCTCGGGACCACCATGATCTACGTCACCCACGACCAGACCGAGGCGCTCACCTTCGCCGACCAGGTGGTGGTCATGAACGAGGGCGCGGTGGTGCAGTCCGGCACGCCGGTGGAGCTCTTCGAGCGCCCCCGCCACACCTTCGTCGGCCACTTCATCGGCTCGCCGGGCATGAACGTGCTCCCCGCCACCCTGGAGGCCGGCGGCGCGCGCTTCCTCGGCCACCCGGTGGAGCTGGCGTCGCCGCCACCGGCGCCGCCGGCCGGGGCGCGGCTCGAGGTCGGCGTACGCCCGGAGTTCGTGCGCTTCGCCGGCTCGGGGATCCCGGTGCGGGTGGAGCGCATCAGCGACACCGGGCGGCAGCGGATCGTGGAGACGCGCTCCGGCGAGGTCGTCATCCGGCTCCTCGTCGACGAGGGGCAGCCGATCCCCTCCGGCGACGCCTTCCTTCGCTTCGATCCCGAGCGCACCCAGCTCTACGCCGACGGCTGGATCACCGGCTGAGCCGAAAGGATCCGATGGACGCGAGGACGCCCAATCAGAAGGCCTGGTGGCTGGTGGTGCCGGTGGTGGTGCTGGTGGCCTTCAACGCCATCATCCCGCTCATGACGGTCATCAACTACTCGGTGCAGGAGACCTTCGGGGAGAACGTCTTCTTCTTCGAGGGGGTGAAGTGGTTCGAGGCCGTGCTGCACTCTTCGCGCTTCCACCAGTCGCTGCAGCGCCAGCTCTTCTTCACCTTCGCGATCCTCGCCCTGGAGCTGCCGCTGGGGGTGGCCATCGCCCTGGCGATGCCGCGCAAGGGCATCTGGGTGCCGGTGTGCCTGGTGCTCATGGCCATGCCGCTGCTCATCCCCTGGAACGTGGTGGGCGCCATGTGGAACATCCTGGCGCTCCCCGACATCGGCCTGCTGGGGCACACCCTCAACGCCATGGGCATCGACTACAACTTCACCCGGCAGCCGGTGGCGGCCTGGTGCACGCTCATCGCCATGGACGTCTGGCACTGGACGTCGCTCGTCATCCTTCTCGCCTACGCCGGGCTCTCGGCCATCCCCGACGCCTTCTACCAGGCGGCCCGGATTGACGGTGCGTCGAGCTTCGCCGTCTTCCGCTACATCCAGCTTCCCAAGATGAAGCGGGTGCTCACCATCGCCGTGCTGCTCCGCTTCATGGACAGCTTCATGATCTACACCGAGCCCTTCGTCCTCACCGGCGGCGGGCCGGGCAACGCCACCACGCTGCTCTCCATCGACCTGGTGAAGGTGGCGCTCGGGCAGTTCGACCTGGGGCCGGCGGCCGCCATGTCGCTCATCTACTTCCTGGTGGTGCTCCTCCTCTCCTGGATCTTCTACACGGCGATGACGAAGGGGGAGGTGCAGTGATGAGGCGCTTCGTCTGGCTGGTGCCGGCTCTCTACATCGTCTTCGTGCTCCTGCCGATCTACTGGCTGCTCAACATGTCGTTCAAGACGACGAACGAGATCCTCGGCTCGTTCACCCTCTTCCCGCGCAACTTCACGCTCGCCAACTACCAGAAGATCTTCACCGACCCCACCTGGTATGGCGGGTACCTGAACTCCATCGCCTACGTGGTGATGAACACGCTCATCTCGGTGACGGTGGCGCTCCCGGCCGCCTACGCCTTCTCCCGCTACCGCTTCCTCGGCGACAAGCACCTCTTCTTCTGGCTGCTCACGAACCGCATGGCCCCGCCGGCGGTCTTCGCGCTGCCCTTCTTCCAGCTCTACTCGGCCATCGGCCTCTTCGACACGCGCCTCGCGGTGGCGCTCGCCCACTGCCTCTTCAACATCCCGCTGGCGGTGTGGATCCTGGAGGGCTTCATGTCCGGCGTGCCGAAGGAGCTCGACGAGACCGCCTTCGTCGACGGCTATCCGTTCTGGCGCTTCTTCATCCGCATCTTCCTCCCCACCATCGCCGCCGGCATCGGGGTGGCCGCCTTCTTCTGCTTCATGTTCTCCTGGGTGGAGCTCCTGCTGGCGAAGACGCTCACCTCGGTGGACGCCAAGCCCATCGCAGCCACCATGACCCGGACGGCCAGCACCTCGGGCTACGAGCTCGGCCTCCTCGCCGCCGCCGGCTCCCTCACCATCATCCCCGGGGCGTTCGTCATCTACTTCGTGCGCAACTACATCGCCAAGGGCTTCGCCCTGGGCCGCGTCTGAGGAGCCTCCATGGCAGTCCAGAAGCTCAGCCTCGGGTGGATGGCCTGGACCTGGCAAACGGCCGCGTTCTGCATCTTCATCGGCCTCCTGCTGGTGGGCATGATGGTCTGGGAGTGGCGCTCGCCGGGAGGCGCGCCCCGGCACGGGGTGCTGCGCATCGACACCACGCGCGGGGACAGGCTCTTCATCTCCATCCTCCTCGCGGCCTATGTGCACCTTGCCTGGCTGGGGCTCATCGGCACCCCGCTGTGGGGGGCGACGGTCCTCGCCCTCGCGCTCGCCGTGCTCGTCTTCCGCTACGTCTGAGCGCGGCCCTTTCCACCCTCCGCCCGCGCGACCCGCCAGCCTCAGCCGGTCAGCACCTCCAGCGCCTCGGCCACGCTCTCCACGCTCTCCAGCGTGAGGCCCTTCGGGACCTCGGCGTGGCGGGCGTTGCCGGCGGGCAGCACCGCCCGGCTGAAGCCGAGGCGCGCCGCCTCGGTGAGCCGGGCGTCGGCCTGCGACACGGCACGCACCTCGCCGGCGAGCCCCACCTCGCCCAGCACCACCGTGGCGGGATCGAGGGCGCGATCGCGGAAGCTCGAGGCGAGCGCGGCCACGCAGGCGAGGTCGGCGGCGGGATCGTCGAGGGTGAGGCCGCCCGCCACGTTCACGAAGAGGTCGCAGCCGAGCAGCTCCAAGCCGACCTTCTTCTCCAGCACCGCGGCGAGGAGCGCCACCCGGTTTCCGTCGAACCCGAGGGCCGTGCGGCGGGGGGTGCCGAAGCTGGTGGGCGAGGCGAGCGCCTGCAGCTCCACGAGGAGGGTGCGGGTGCCCGAGAGGGCTGCCGTCACCGCGCTGCCCGCCACGCCCTGCGGCCGCTCGGAGAGGAAGAGGGCGGAGGGGTTCGCCACCTCGGTGAGGCCCCTCGACTTCATCTCGAAGACGCCGAGCTCGCTCGCCGAGCCGAAGCGATTCTTGTGGGCGCGCAGGATGCGGTAGGGGTGGGCTCCGCCCCCCTCGAAGTAGAGCACCGTGTCGACCATGTGCTCGAGCACCCGGGGCCCGGCGATGGCGCCGTCCTTGGTGACGTGGCCGACGAGGAAGGTGGGGGTCTCGGTGGTCTTGGCGAAGGCCATGAACCGCGCCGCCACCTCGCGGATCTGCGTGACCGTGCCGGGCGCGCTCTGCAGCTCGGGGAGGTACTGGGTCTGGATGGAGTCGATGGCCAGCACCGCGGGGCGAAGCGCCTCGGCCGCGTGCAGCACCTTGGCCGCGTCGGTCTCGGGATAGAGGTGCAGGTTCTCCGCTGTGATGCCGAGCCGGTCGGCCCGCATCTTCACCTGCCGCGCCGACTCCTCGCCGGAGACGTAGAGCACCGGGCGCCCGGCCGAGGCCCGGGCGAGGCGCTCCAGCGCCGCGAGGAGGAGGGTGCTCTTGCCGATGCCGGGGTCGCCGCCGAGCAGCACCAGCGAGCCCGGCACCACCCCGCCGCCCAGCACGCGGTCGAGCTCGCCGATGCCGGTGAGGATGCGCGCCTCCTCGCTGCCGGTGACCTCGTGGAGGAGCACCGGCCGCGCCGAGCGCTCCACCGCGCCGAAGTCGCGCGAGCGCGCGCGCTCCGGCGGCGGGGCGAGCTCCTCGTGGAGCGTGTTCCACTTGCGGCAGGAGGGGCACTGCCCGAGCCAGCGGGGCGAGCTGTGGCCGCACTCGGCGCACGAGAAGAGGGTCTTCTGCTTCGAGGCGAGCTTCGGCACGGCGCCAGTGTGGCACGGGGGTACGACGGCCTAGCGCCCCCACACCCGCACGAAGAGCGCGGCGGTCATGCCGAAGCCGACCACCACCACGAAGCGCTGCACCACGGTCTTGCCCACCCTGCGGGCGAGGCCGGCCGCGCCGTAGCCGCCGGCGAGGGCGCCCACCGCCATGGCGGCGACGAAGTGCCACTGGACGAGGCCCGCCGCGATGAAGACGGCGATGGCCACCCCGTTCACGCAGAGCGAGAAGAGGCTGGTGAGCGCGTTCATCTCCAGGATGTCGCTCATGCCGAGCATCCCCAGCAGGGAGAGCATGACGATGCTCATCCCGGCGCCGAAGTACCCGCCGTAGACCGCCACGGCGAGCAGGCAGAGCGCCGCCGCCACGAGCCAGCCGCGGCCCCGCTCGCGTGCGGCGTGGGTGCCGAGCCACCGCTGCACGCGATTGCGGAGCGTGAAGAGGAGGGTGGCGAAGAGGAGCAGGAAGGGCACCAGGCGCTCGAAGAGGGCGGGCGAGGTGCTGCGGAGGAGGAGCGCCCCGAGGCCCCCGCCCACCGCGGCCGGGACGGCGAGGAGTCGCAGCGTGCGGTCGGCGCGGCCGAGCTCGCGCCGGAAGCCCCACACGCTGCCGAGGGAGCCGGGCCAGATGCCGAGCGTGCTGGTGGCGTTGGCGACGATGGGGGGGAGCCCGAGCCACACCAGCGCCGGGAAGGAGACGAGCGTGCCGCCCCCCGCCACCGAGTTGATCGCGCCGGCCAGGAAGGCGGCGAAGGCGGCGACGAGGAGCGGGAGGAAGCCGGCGTGACTCATGCGCGAGGTCGGGTCGAGCGATGGGTGGGCGGGAGCAGGCACGCTACCACGCACGCGAAGGGCCAGAAGGAGCGAACGTCAACCGCCTCGGCCGGGGCGGTTGACGAAGGTCGCCGGGCTGCTAGGGTGCCGCGGCATGAACGCTGCCCATGACGTCGCCGCGCCCGCGCCGGCTTCTTCTCCCAGCAGGCCGGACCTCACCCCCATCTCCGCCGAGGAGGCCCGCCGCCTCATCCGGCACACCGAGGGCCCGGAGCTGGAGGCGCTCCTCGCCCGCGCGGGCGCCGTCCGGGAGGCGGTGCACGGACGCCAGGTCTCGCTGTGCGGCATCACCAACGCCAAGAGCGGGCGTTGCCCGGAGGACTGCGGCTTCTGCGCGCAGTCGGCCCACTTCGAGAACACCGGCGCGCCCGAGTACGGCATGATGACCGCGCGCGAGATCGTCGACCACGCGAAGGCCGCCGAGGCGGCCGGTGCGCGCGAGTTCTCGGTGGTGACGAGCGGCACCCGTCTCTCGCGAGAGAAGGAGCTGGCGGAGCTCGAGGCGGCGCTGCGGCTCATGCGCGAGGAGACCACGGTGGAGCCGTGCGCCTCGCTCGGGCTCATGCGCAAGCCGGAGCTGGCGCGCCTCAAAGCAGCCGGCCTCCACCACCTCCACCACAATCTCGAGACCGCGCGCAGCCACTTCGGCGAGGTGTGCACGACCCACACCTACGACGAGCAGCTCGACACCATCCGCGCCGCCAAGGGGCTGGGGCTGAAGCTCTGCACCGGCGGGATCCTGGGCATGGGCGAGACCCCCGACCAGCGGGTGGAGTTCGCCGAGACGGTGCGCGAGCTGGGGGTGGACTGCGTGCCGGTGAACTTCCTCAACCCTCGCCCCGGCACCCCGATGGCGGACGTGAAGGCCATCACGCCTGGTGAATGCCTGGCGGCGGTGGCGGTCTTCCGCCTGATGATGCCCACCGCCCACATCTTCGTCATGGGCGGCCGCGAGGTGAACCTGGGCGCCCTGCAGGAGCGCATCTTCGAGGCCGGCGCCGACGGCACCATGGTGGGGAACTACCTCACCAGCGCCGGCACGCAGCCGGCCGAGGTGGTGGAGATGATCCGCAGGAGCGGGCTCGAGGTGAGGCCCACTCCCGACGCCGAAGGCTGGGCGTTCCGCGGGCAGGCCCCGGGCGGCGAGGCGGCCTGGAACCAGCGCGCGGTGGAGGGGGAGCGGGGGGCCGCGCCCCTCTCGCCGGCCCGCCGGACGCGGCCCCGGCCCCTTCCCGTGGTGCGGTGACCGCGTGCTCACCACCGGGCACCCGGTTCGACCATGACCGCGGCGCTCGGCTGGATCGACGGCGCCCTGGCCGGTCTAGAGGCGCGCGGGCTGCGCCGCTCGCTGGAGCCACTCTCCGGGCCGCAGGGCCCGCGCGTGTCGGTGGGGGGGCGGACGCTCGTCAACCTCTGCTCCAACGACTACCTCGCGCTGGCCTCGCACCCACGCCTCACCGACGCCGCCGCCGAGGCGGCGCGGCGCGAGGGGGCGGGGGCCGGAGCATCGAGGCTCGTCTCGGGCGACCTCCCGGTGCACGCCGCGCTCGAGCGACGGCTTGCCCTCTTCAAGGGGACCGAGGCCGCGCTCCTCTTCTCCTCCGGCTACCACGCCAACGCCGGGGTGGTGCCGGCGCTGGTCGAGCGCGAGGACGCCGTCTTCTCCGACCGGCTGAACCACGCCTCGATCATCGACGGGTGCCGCCTGTCGCTCGCGCGCGTGGTGCGCTACCCCCACTGCGACCTGACCGCCCTCGACCGGCTCCTCGGCGAGGCGAAGGCGCGGCGCAAGCTGGTGGTGACCGACGCGGTCTTCAGCATGGACGGCGATGCGGCGCCGCTCGGCGATCTCGTGGAACTGTGCGACCGCCGCGGCGCCATGCTCTACGTGGACGAGGCGCACGCCGCGGGGGTGCTCGGGCCGACCGGGGCCGGTCTCGCCGAGGCCGAGGGGGTCACCGGCCGCGTCGACGTGCTGATGGGCACCCTCGGAAAGGCGCTGGGTGCATTCGGTGCCTACGTGGCCGGCTCCAGGCGCCTCACCGACTGGCTCACCTCGCGCGCGCGCACCTTCGTCTTCACCACCGCCCTCCCGCCGGCCGCCTGCGGCGCGGCCCTGGCCGCGCTCGACATCCTGCGTGAGGAGCCGGAGCGCCGGGCCCGGCTCGCCCTGCTCGCCCGCCGCATGCGCGAGGGGCTCGCCGAACAGGGCCACGACGTCGCGCGGGTGGTGGCGCCGATCTTCCCGGTGGTGCTGGGGAGCGAGGCGCGGGCGCTCGCCGCCTCGCGGGCGCTCCGCGAGCGCGGCTTCTTCGTGCGAGCCATCCGGCCGCCCACCGTGCCAGCCGGGACGAGCCGGCTGCGGGTGGCGCTCACCGCCGGTCACACCAGCGAGGAGGTGGACGGCTTCCTGGAGGCGCTGCGGGAGGTCGTGGGTGAGCTGGCGAGCGCGTAGGGCGCCTGGCGACGCTTCGCCGCTCCGCGGGAACCCGCTGGCGCGTCAGAGCCGCTCGACCTGATATCCGCGCTCCCGAAGCGCCCGCAGGATTCTCCTCGCCGTGCTCGGGGCCGCGCGTCTCCAGGGTGAGCTGCAGCGAGGTGTCGCCGAAGCGGTCGGAGAAGGCGCGGGTGTGGTGGACCTCGATGACGTTGGCCCGGTGGTTCGCCACCACGGTGGAGACCTTGGCGAGCTGTCCCGGCTTGTCCTGCATGGCCACCAGCATGCGCACCAGCCGCCCGTCGCGCACCAGGCCCCGCTCGATGATGCGCGAGATGACGTTCACGTCGATGTTGCCGCCGGTGACGATGGCCACCACCCTCCGGCCCTCCAGGCCCCGCACCTTGTGGTTCAGCAGGGCCGCCACCGCCACCGCGCCGGCGCCCTCGGCCACCGTCTTCTCCTTCTCCAGGAGGTAGAGGATGGCGCTCGCGATCTCCTCCTCCGACACGGTGACGATCTCGTCGACGAAGGCCTTCACGTGCTCGAAGGTGAGCTCGCCGGCCCGCTTCACCGCGATGCCGTCGGCGAGCGAGCTGGCCGGCTCCAGGGTGACGAGCCGGCCCTCCTCCACCGCGGTGAGCATGCTGGGCAGGAGCTCCGTCTCCACCCCCACCACCCTCACGCCCGGTGCGATGGCCTTCAGCGCGACCGCCACCCCGGCGATGAGGCCACCCCCCCCGACCGGCACCAGCACCGCCTCGACGTCGGGCACCTGCTCCAGGATTTCCAGCGCCACCGTGCCCTGGCCGGCGATGATGGCCGGGTCGTCGAAGGGGTGCACGAAGGTGAGGCCCTCGGTGCCCTCCAGCCGGCGCGCCTCGGAGTAGGCCTCCTCGTAGTTGGCGCCGTGGAGCACCACTCGCGCGCCGTGGCCCCTGGTGTTCGCCACCTTGAGGAGCGGGGTCGCCTCCGGCATCACGATGGTGGCGGCGATGCCCAGCCTGCCGGCGTGGTAGGCCACCGCCTGGGCGTGATTGCCGGCGCTCGCCGCCACCAGGCCCTTCGCCCGGTCGGCCGGGGACAGGGTGAGGAGCTTGTTGAGGGCGCCACGCTCCTTGTAAGCGCCCGTCATCTGGAGGTTCTCGAGCTTGAGGAAGGCCCGGCAGTCGGCCATCCGGGTGAGCGTCTCCGTCCGCGCGCACGGCGACAGGTACAGGTGCTCCCGGACGCGCTCGCGGGCCGCCTTCACGTCTTCCAGGGTGACCAGCATGGGGCGCGAACCTAGCCTCCGCGCCCCTTCGCGGCAACCGAGGGAGCGGGCTCCGGCTCTGCCAGCGTGCGGCGCTAGCGCTGCTCGAGGCGCCGCGACAGCTCGACGCGGTTGCGGACGCCCAGCTTGTCGAAGATGGTCTTGAGGTGGCTCTTCACGGTCTGTGAGGCGATGCCGAGCCGCTCGGCCACCTCGCGCGAGCGGAGCCCGTCGGCGACGAGGAGCGCCACCTCGCGCTCGCGCTGGGTGAGCCCGTCGCCCGTGCCGGGCGGCGAGGAGCTCTCGGCCGGCTCGCCCTCGGCGAGCAGCGGCACGGCCGCCGGGGCGCCCTCGCGCCACAGATGGAACTGGGTGCGGCCCTTTCCCACGGCGGTGATCTCGATGCGGAGCCGCTCGCCAATCCGCTCCATGGAGAGGCTGCGGCGGACGCCCGGCGCTCCTGTCTGCGCGCCCTCCGCCAGCCCCCTCAGCTCGGCCGGCAGCTCTTGACCGTCGGCGAGCCCGCCCCAGAAGCTCCGCAGGAGCTCCTCGGCCTGGCGGTCGCAACGGAGCTGGTACGACGGGTCGCAATACGCGGAAGCGCCCCTCGGTGAGGAGGCGCGCGAGGTGGCTCGCAACATGGGGGCCTCCAAGACGGTAAGGGCCATTGTACGACACCAGCCCCTCCGTCGTCCCACGCTCCGAGAACGGACCAACCGTAGAGTAAGTGCTTTTTCGGGGCGTCCGCATGACGTCCCCGCGGGGCCTTCCTGGGTGCGCGGGCTCTCCCGCTCTCCGCCCCTCCCTGGCCGGTCTTCAGCCGTGAAGCTCGACCTCGAAGCCCAGCCTGCGCGCGCCCTCGATGAGCTCGTCGGTGGGGACGACGCGGGAAGGGAGCCTCAGCACCGTCTCGCTCTCCTCGGGAATGACCGCGCGCACGGTGGCCGAACAGCCCCCCTCGTGACGAGAGAGCAAGGCCCGCAGCTCACCGGCCACCTCGGAGGTGAGGCGGTCGGCGTCGATGCGAAAGGCCACCTCGGTGGTCTTCTGGTTTCGAACCTGAGAGAGGAGCTGAATCTCGGTGGCGGTGATCTCGGGCCGAGGGTTCTCCTCGTCGCGGACGTTGAGGCGCACCTGGCCCTGGACCACGATGGGCTCCTCGCCCTTCACCAGGAGCTCCCAGTCGGCCCAGCCCTTCTGGGCCGGCCGCGAACCCTGGGCCGGCCGGCTTCCCCAGCAGATGACCTCGGCCGTGCCGGTGAGGTCCTCCAGGGTGAAGAAGCCGAAGCGGGTGCCCTTCTCCTTGTTCTGCTTCTCGCGAAGGGAGGCGACCACCCCGACCACCGTCACCTTGTCGTCCTGCCGCTTGTTCGCCACCTGGGCGCAGGTGCACGAGGCGTAGCGGCGCGCCTCGCGCGACGAGGCCTCCAGTGGATGACCGGTGAGGTAGAAGCCCAGGGCATCCTTCTCGAATCCGAGCCGCACCCTCTCGGGCCACTCCTCGACGGTGAGCTCGCCCGCCTGCTCGCCGGCCATCGGCCACCGAGGTTTCACGGCTGGCGCGGCCAGCGCGCCGAAGAGGCTCCCCTGCCCGCTGAGGCGGTCGGCCTGGGCCGACGAGCCGGCGGCGAACGCCGCGTCGATGCCTGCGAAGAGCTGCCAGCGCGGCACCCCCTCGAAGTCGAAGGCGCCCGCCTTGACCAGCGCCTCCACCACCTTCTTGTTGATGCGGCGCGCGTCGACGCGGCCGGCGAAGTCGTGGAGGCCGCCGAACGGTCCGCCCGCCTCGCGCGCGGCCAGGATGGCCTGCACCGCCGATTCGCCCACGCCCTTGACCGCGCCGAGGCCGAAGCGGATCCGCCCCCTCCTGGCTACCTGGCCGTCCGGTGGCGCGCCGGTGGGCGCAGGTTCGCCGGTCGCCGCTCCGGTCGCCGCTCCGGTCGCGGAGGGGAGCGCGGAGAAATCCTGGTCGCTCTCGTTCACGTCGGGCTGAAGCACCTCGATGCCGCCCTGGCGCGCCTCCCCGATGTGCAACACCACCTTGTCGGTGTTGGAGGCCTCGCTGGAGATGAGCGCGGCCGTGAACTCGACCGGGTAGTGTGCCTTCAGCCAGGCGGTCTGCACGGTGAGGAGCCCTAGGCGGCCGAGTGCGACTTGTTGAAGCCGTACTGGGCGAACTTCTCCATGAGGTCGAAGATGCCGGCCGCCACCCGCTCGTCGACGCCGCTCGCGGCGCACCCCTCCATGAAGCCGGAGCGCTCCTTGGCCATCACCTCGGCCTTCTTCTTGCCCATCGCCCGGCGCAGGAGGTCGGCGCGGCCCAGGCTGTAACCCGCCAGGACCTGCGAGATCTGCATCACCTGCTCCTGGTAGACGATGACGCCGTAGGTGTCCTCCAGCAGCGGCTCGAGCTTGGGGTGGGGGTAGCTCACCTTCTCCCGCCCGTGCTTTCGGTCGATGTAGACGTCGACCATCGTCCGGCCGTCCTCCATCTTCTGGTCGAGCGGACCGGGGCGGTAGAGCGCGCCCGCGGCGACCACGTCCTCGAAGCGCGACGGCCTCATCTTCATCACCATCTCGGTGAAGCCCGAGGACTCCATCTGGAAGATGCCGGCCGTGTCGCCGCGGCTGATGAGCTCGTAGACCGCCGGGTCGTCGATGGGGATCTTCTCGGCGGCGAGCTCCGCCTGGTCGGGGTGGTTCTTGCGGACCAGCCGGAGGGCGTCGTCGATGACGGTGAGGGTCTTGAGGCCGAGGAAGTCGAACTTCACCAGACCCGCCGCCTCGGCCTCGTCCTTGGCGAACTGCGAGACGAGCTGTCCAGAGCCAGCGTCCCGGGTGACCGGCACGTACTCCCAGAGTGGCTTCCCGGCGATGACCACCCCGGCCGCGTGCAGGCCCGACTGGCGGTTCAGGCCCTCGAGCGACATGGCGATGTCGAGGATGTCCTTCTCGGTGATCTGCTGCTGCTGGCCCTGCGCGTCGGTGTAGGCTTGGAGGAGCTTGGGCTTCTCGTACAGCTCTCGCAGCCGGGGCTCCGCGGGGTACTTCTCCGAGCCGAAGACGAGCTCCTTCAGCGGTGGCGTCTTGCCCTGCACCGGCTCGGGCACGAGCTTGGCGATGCGATCGCCCTCGGCGAAGGGGAGGCCCATCACCCGCACCACGTCGCGCACCACCGAGCGCGCCTTGAGCGAGCCGAAGGTGATGATCTGCCCGACGTTGTCCTTGCCGTACTTGCCGGTGACGTAGCGGATCACCTCGTCGCGCCGGTCGGGGCAGAAGTCGATGTCGAAGTCGGGCATCGACACGCGCTCGGGGTTGAGGAACCGCTCGAAGAGCAGGTTCCAGCGGAGCGGGTCGAGGTCGGTGATGCGCAGGGCCCAGGCCACGATGGAGCCGGCGCCCGAGCCGCGCCCCGGGCCCACCGGGACCTTTCGCTCCTTCGCCCAGTTGATGAAGTCCTGGACGATGAGGAAGTAGCCGGAGAAGCCCATGGCCTGGATGACCGAGAGCTCCATCTCCAGCCGCGCCCGGTAGGCGTCGGGGTCGAAGGGGTAGCGCCCCGCGATCTCCCGGAAGCGGCGGTCGAGCCCCTCGCGCGAGAGCTTCGACATCCACTCGCCCTCGGACACGCCGTCGGGGAGCTGGAAGGCGGGGAGGAAGCTCTTGCCGAGCTCGAGCTCCACGTTGCACTGCTCGGCGATGCGCGCCGTGTTGTCGATGGCCTCGCGGAGGCCGGGGAGGGCGGCCACCATGTCGTCCGGCGAGGTGATGAAGAGGCCGTCGGTGTCGTGGCGCAGGCGCTTGGGGTCGGAGAAGGTCTTGCCCGAGGCGATGCACATGAGCACCTCGTGCGCCTTGGCGTCCTCCCGCCGCGCGTAGTGGGCGTCGGCGGTGGCGGCGAGCGGGATGCCCTCGCTCTCGCCCAGCTCGGCGAGGCGCGCGTTCACCTCGAGCTGCTCGCGCAGGCCGTTCGACTGCACCTCGAGGTAGAAGGCGCCCGGCTCGAAGATGTCGCGGTACTCGCGCGCCACGCGGCGCGCGCCGTCCATGTCGCCCTGCCGGCACATGCGGGGCACCTCGCCGGCCAGGCAGGCGGTGAGGCCGATGAGGCCGCGCGAGCGCTCGGCGAGGAGCTTCTTGTCGATGCGCGGGTCGTAGTAGAAACCCTCGGTGAACGCCATGGACGAGAGGTAGCGGAGGTTCGCCCACCCCTCGGCGTTCTTCGCGAGCAGGATGAGGTGGCGCCCCACCCGCTCGGAGCGGTCCTGCCGCCCCTTCTCCCCGGCCACGTACGCCTCGTAGCCGAGGATGGGCTTCACGCCGTGCGCCCGCGCCTGCTTGTAGAAGTCGACCGCTCCAAAGAGGTTGCCGTGGTCGGTGACGGCCACCGAGCTCATGCCCTTCGCCGTCACCGTGGCGAGGAGATCCTTGATGCGGATGGCGCCGTCGAGCAGGCTGTAGAGCGTGTGCAGGTGGAGGTGGACGAAGTCGGTCAAGGCGGGGGGCTCCAGCGGTGAGGTAGAAGTCATAGCAGCGGGGTCCGACAGGCCGCCAAGGAGAGAGGGGATGCCGAGCGAAGCTGCGCCCGGCGCGGGCGCACGAGCGGTTCACCGCGCCGTGCCGGCGGGTTGGCCGGCGTGCGTCGCGGAGCGCGCGTGAAGCCCGCGTCCGACCCGCGCCTCCTCTTCGCCACCCGCTCGGTGAGGCTCCTCGCCTACGGCGCCCTCTCGGTGGTGCTGGTCCTGCACCTCGCCGCCGCCGGCCTCCCCGAGGCGCGCATCGGGCTCCTCCTCACCCTCACCCTGCTCGGCGACACGGCCATCTCCTTCCTGCTCACCACCCGGGCCGATCGCTTGGGGCGCAAGATGGTGCTCGTCGCTGGCGCCGTGCTGATGGCGGCTGCGGGCCTCCTCTTCGCCTCCACGACGAGCTTCGCGCTCCTCCTCCTCGCCGCCACCGTGGGGGTGATAAGCCCGGCCGGCAACGAGGTGGGACCCTTCCTGGCGGTGGAGCAGGCCGCGCTCTCGCAGGCGCTTCCGGATGCCCGGCGCACCCAGGTCTTCGCCTGGTACGCGCTGGCGGGGTCGCTCGCCACCGGCCTCGGCGCGCTCCTGGGGGGAACCCTGGCCGAGGAGCTGCAATCCGCGGGGTGGACGCCACTCGCCAGCTACCGGGCGGTGGCGCTGGGGTACGGACTGCTCGGGCTCCTCCTCGCTGCGCTCTTCACCAGGCTCTCGCCCGGGGCCGAGGTGGGGAGGCCGAGGCCAGCGGGGGGAGGGGAGGTCGCCGGGGCGCCGGCCGCCGTCGCGGGAGCGGGAGCGGGAGCCGCGCCGTCCGGCCGTGAACCCGTGAATCCCTGGCTCGGGCTCCACCGCTCCCGCGGCCCGGTGCTGAAGCTCTCCGCGCTCTTCTCGGTGGACGCCTTCGCCGGGGGCTTCGTGGTGCAGGCCTTCGTCGCCTACTGGTTCCACCAGCGCTTCGGCGCCGACCCGGCGCTGCTCGGCCGCATCTTCTTCGTGGCGAACCTGCTCGCCGGTCTCTCGGCGCTCTCTGCGGCCTGGGTGGCGCGCAGGATCGGCCTCGTGCGCACCATGGTGCTCACCCACCTGCCGTCGAACGTGCTCCTCATCCTGGTGCCGCTCATGCCCACCCTGCCGCTCGCCATGGCCATGCTCTTCCTGCGCTTCGCCATCTCGCAGATGGACGTCCCCACCCGGCAGTCGTTCACCATGGCCATGGTCTCGCCCGATGAGCGGTCGGCGGCGGCCGGCGTGACCGGCATCGCCCGCACGGTCGGCGCCTCGCTCTCGCCGGTGGCGGCGGGCCCGCTCTATGCCTCGGCGGCGCTCTCGAGCGTGCCCTTCTTCATCTCCGGGGGGCTCAAGATCGCCTACGACCTCATGCTCTGGCTCGCGTTCCGGCGGGTGGTGCCGCCCGAGGAGAGGCGCTGAGCGAGCGCGCCCCGGCCGCGCCTTCGCGTCAGTGCTTCAGCGCGCCAGCGGGGTGGACACCCTCCTCGTCGAGCCCGTGGGCGGTGACGAAGTGGTAGACGGCATAGGGCTCCTCGCGCGAGCCGCCCACCACCTCGAACACGAACTGCCCCTCCTCGCCGCGCTGGGGCGGTTCGCCCTCCTCCGGGACGTCGGGCGTGGCCTCCACATAGAGCGCATCGCGCACGTCGAGCACCATCTCGGCGACGAGGAGCTTCCCCCACACGAGCTGCACCACGGGGTTCCGCTCGGCGTCCTCCTCCAGGTTCCAGTGAAACGCCTCCTGGTCGTGCAGGAAGGTGTCCACGGTCCCGGCGCGCACGATGCAGTTGGCGTGGCGCTTCAGCCAGCGCCAGAAGCGCTCGAACTCCAGCGTGACTCCGGTCTCCACGGTGACGGTCATGGCGGCGCAATATAGCGCCGCTCGCCCCCGGCGCCGTCTCGTGGTCTCATCTTCCGCCATGGAGCTGCCCGACGGCGCCGCGCGCGCGCTCGAGACCCTGCGCCGGCAGGGGCGCACCCTGCGCTTCACCGTGGACAAGGTCTGCGACTCGGGGCGCTTCCGCCTGTCGGTGCGCTACTTCGGCGACGACGGCGAGGAGATCCGCCTCGGCCTCCTCTACGCCGAGGAGCGAGAGGGCCTCTGCCGGCTCCGCGAGCAGCTCATGAGCAAGCCGGAGCCCGCGGCGGGAGCCTGAGCGAGGATCGTGCGCGCGCCTCAAGCCACGCGCGCGTGGCCCCCCTCCAGCGCCGCGCGCAGTGCCTCGAAGTTGCCGGCCCCGAAGCCGCCGCTGCCCCGGCGCTCGATGATCTCGAAGAAGAACGGTCCCGCTGCGGGCTCGCCGTAGAGGTCGGCCGAGTCCTCGAGGAACGCCTGCAGGAGGAGGGCGCCGGGGGACTCGCTGTCGGCGAGCACGCCCAGCTCCTCGAGCTCGGCGAGGAGCTCCGCCGGAAGGCTCGAGCCGGCGCGGGCCAGCCGTGCGGGCAGCGCCGCGTAGTAGGCGGAGGGCGTGGGCATGAACCTCACGCCACGCTCCCGTAGCTCGCGCACGGCGGGGAGCATGCTCGCCACCGAGAGCGCCGCGTGCTGCACGCCGTCGCCGCGCTGCTCCTCGTGGAAGACGTTCACCTCGGAGTGCTTGAAGGCGGGCCGGCGCGGCTCGTCGAAGACGAAGGTGGTGCCGCTCTCCGGATCGCGCACCACCGCGGAGCGCAGCCCCGCCCCCTCGCGCCGGCCGCGAACGCCGCGCGCGGTGGGGATGTGGAGCTCGGCGCCCTCCCGCCGCTCGAAGCCGAGCACGTGCTCCATCCAGAGGAGGGCCGGCTCCATCGTCTCGAAGCTCACGGTGACGTGATCGAAGCGCTCGAAGCCGGCGGTGTTCGTCCCGCCGAGCGGAGATCGGTGCGGGAGGATGCCGGGGTAGAGCGAGGCGTAGCCCTCGCGCTGCACGAAGCGGAAGGTGGTGCCGCCAAAGGGCGTGGTGATGCTGAAGGTGTGCAGGGCGCCGCCCTGGTCCCGCACGCTCTCGACCTCGGTGATGGGGGTGCCGCCGCGGCCGTCGAGGAGGGCGAACGCTCGGCGGGCGTCGGCCACCTCGAAGACGAGCGCGCCGACGCCATCGGGGTGGTGGCGGAGCCACCGCCAGGCGCGGCCCCCCTCGCCGGCGGGCTCGGAGCAGATCACCCTCACCTCGCCCGCCTCGAAGACGGCCGATTGCTGGCGCCCGGCCCTCTCGAGCTCGGGCGAGGAGACGGCGAGCTCGGAGAAGTCGAGCCGGGAAGTATAGAAGCGCCTGCTGCGCGCGAGGTCGCGCACGTAAAAGTGCAGCGCCTCCAGGCGGGTGATGCCGAGCGTTTCGAGCTTCATCGACGTCGGGCTCCGGCGCCTTCAAGAGCGCGTGCGAACGACTCCAGCGTCGAGCGTAGCGCCCTCGCTGCCGGGAGTCGAACGGGGTGGGAGAGCCCACGCAGGCCCTCCCGATTCGAGGGCTTTCGCCGGTCGGAAGCGTACAATGATGGACGGGAGGTGCGCCATGGCGTTTCCCTGGAAGAAGATCCTGTGCCCCATCGACTTCTCCGAGCCTGCCCGCGCGGCCCTCGAGGCGGCGGTGCAGGTGGCCTGCCAGTACGAGGCGGAGCTGACCCTGTTCCACGCCTACGAGCTCCCCGGCTACACCCTGCCGGAGGGCTCGGTGGTGGCGAGCCCCAAGATGCTGCAGGAGCTCGCCGACCAGGCCGAGAGCCACCTGGCCGAGTGGAAGAAGCTGGCCGAGAGCGGCGGCCTGCGCGACGTGAAGACCGCCAAGGGCATCGGCGAGCCGGCGATGGAAGTCGTCGACCTCGCCACCGAGGGCGCCTTCGACCTCATCGTGGTCGGCACGCACGGCCGGACTGGCCTGCGCCACGCCATCCTCGGCTCGGTGGCCGAGCGGGTGGTGCGGCGCGCCTCCTGTCCGGTGCTCACCATCCACCCCGGCCGCGAGGCCAAGAAGGCCTGAGCGACCCGCTCACGGCTGCGGGTCGGCGACCGGCGCGGGCGCGGCGTGGAGGGGCCGGGCCGGGCGGAGCGCTTCCCAGGTGTAGAGCCCCAGCGAGGTCCAGATGAAGGCGAACGCCACCGCGTGTGCGGTGGTGAAGCGCTCGTGGTAGAGCGCCACGGCGAGGAGGAACTGGCTGCTCGGGGTGACGTACTGGATGAGCCCCATGGTGGAGAGGCGCAGGGCGCGCATCCCCACCGCGAAGAGGATGAGCGGCACCGCGGTGATGACGCCCGCCGCCGCGAGGAGCGCCGTGAGGTGCGCGCTCGACCCGAACGCACCGGTGCCCTGGACCGCCAGGAGGCCGAGGTAGAGGGCGGCGAGCGGGGTGAGGAGCCCCGTCTCCACGAGCAGCCCGAGCACCGGCTCGATGTGTGCCGCCTTGCGGACGTAGCCGTAGAGGCCGAAGCTGAGGGCGAGGCCGAGCGAGATCCAGGGGGCCCGGCCGAGGCCCACGGTGAGCGCGACCACCCCGCTGGCGGCGAGCGCCACCGCCAGCTTCTGCAGCCGCGAGAGCCGCTCCCGCAGGAAGGCGACGCCGAGCAGCACGTTCACGAGCGGGTTCATGAAGTAGCCGAGGCTCCCTTCGAGGACGTGCCCGTTCGCCACCGCCCAGATGAAGAGGAGCCAGTTGGCGGTGATGAGCGAGGTCGAGGCGAGGTAGGCAGGAAGCCCCGGTCCGCGCGCCGCGCGCGAGAGCTCCCCCCAGCGCCGCTGCCAGGTGATGAGGAGCACGAGGAAGGCCATCGACCAGACGATGCGGTGCGACAGGATCTCCAGCGGCGGGACCTCCTTCACCGACTTGAAGTAGACGGGGAAGAGGCCCCAGGCGAGATAGGCGGCGAGCGCGCTCGCAAAGCCGCGCGCCTGGGAGGTGGCCGCTGGTCCCGAGGGCGCAGGCGAGCGGTTCGAGGCAGGTGAGGCCATGGCGCGACCGCTTGTACCCGCCCGAGAAGAAGGTGTCGAATGGCCCTCGGCCCGCCATCTATGTAGAGAGGATTGGAATGGCACACGACCAGCGCGACAGCCGGCCCGGCCGCGAACCCATCCGCCGGGCTCTCCTCTGGCTCTCCGAGCGCCGCCGTGAGGAGCCCGGTGCGCCGCGCATGAGGCTCATCGATGAGGCGGCGCTGCGCTTCGACCTCACGCCGCTCGACGCCGACTTCCTCGCCAGCGCCTGGAAGGAGGGCTGAAGCGACCGCCTCCACCCTGGACATCCTGGGGGTGCCCCGCTAGGGTTCGCGGCGCTTCCTCGCTTTCCCGGCAGACCTCGTCGCGCGATCATGGCGCGGCGGGAATGCCGAGACCACCTCCGCCAAAGGAACGAGACCACCGCCATGGCCGACCTCACCACCACCTACCTCGGGCTCACGCTGAAGAGCCCCATCGTGCTCGCCGCCTCGTCGCTCTCGAACCGCATCGAGAACTTCAAGGTCGCCGAGGAGTACGGGGCCGGGGCGGTGGTGCTGCGGTCGCTCTTCGAGGAGCAGATTGAGGCGCTGGAGTCGCGGCTCGACGAGGCGCGGGCGCAGGGCTCGGAGAGCTTCGCCGAGGCGCTCACCTACCTGCCCGCCGCCAGCATCGGCCCCCGCGAGTACCTGCAGCTCGTCGAGAAGTCGAAGCGCGCCGTGCGCATCCCGGTCATCGGCAGCCTGAACTGCGTGGCCCCGGGGAGCTGGAGCGACTACGCACGGCAGATCCAGGAGGCGGGGGCCGACGCCCTCGAGGTGAACATGTACGCGGTGCAGGCCGATCCGGACGTCGACGCCGCCCGTGTGGAGAAGCAGAACGAGGAGGTGGTCGCCTCCATCCTCGGCGCCGTCACCATCCCGGTGTCGGTGAAGCTCTCGCCCTACTACACCGCCCTCGCCAACTTCGCCACCCGCCTCGATCGCCGGGGGGTGAAGGGCCTCGTCCTCTTCAACCGCTTCCTGCAGCCCGACATCTCGGTGGAGCGGCTCGAGCTCGACAACGTGATGCCGCCCAGCCACCCGCAGGAGGCGCTCGTCCCGCTGCGCTGGATCGCGCTCCTCTACGGGCGCGTCCAGGCCGACCTGGCGGCCAGCACCGGCGTGCACGACGCCGCCGGGGTGGCGAAGCAGCTCCTCGCCGGCGCCACGGTGGTGCAGGTGGCCACCGCGCTGCTCCGAAACGGCGCCGCCTTCGTGGGCGCCCTGCGCGACGGCCTCGACGATTTCATGGACAAGCGCGGATACAGCGACCTCTCCGACATGCGCGGCCAGCTCTCGCAGCGCGCCCTGAAGGACCCAGGCGCCTTCGAGCGCGCGCAGTACGTGCACCTCATCCTGTCGCAGAACTGACCAGCAGCTCCGAGATCACCCGGCTGAGGCCCGGCGGGGTCTGATGCGCTGTTCCCGAGAAGACCCTCGACACCGTGCGCCTTTCGCGCTCTTCTTCGCGCATGGCCACCATCGGCAAGCCGGTCTCCTACCAGCCCACCCCCGGGCTCACCTACGACCCGTCCGACGCCCGCTACTGGGAGCCGGCCGCCCTCGACGGCGAGGTGCGGCGCGCCTTCGAGATCTGCCACGGCTGCCGCATGTGCTTCAAGTACTGCGACTCCTTCCCCACGCTCTTCGGCCTCCTCGACGACAAGGCCGACGGCGACGTGCACCGCCTCGGCGACGCCGATGTGCGCGCGGTGATGGACGCCTGCTTCCAGTGCAAGCTGTGCGAGGTGCAGTGCCCCTACACCCCGCGTGACGGGCACGAGTTCCAGCTCGACTTCCCCAAGCTCGTGCACCGCTACGACGCGGTCCACCTCCGCCAGCGCGGGAAGAGCGCTGCGCGACCGGATGCTGGGCGACCCCGACCGCGCCGGGCAGATGGCCCGCGCCTCGCTGGGCCTCGCCAACGTGGCCAACCACTCGCGCCCGCTGCGCGTCCTCATGGAGAAGACGCTCGGCATCCACCGCGACAAGCTCCTGCCCGACTTCGCCGCCGAGCCGTTCGACCGCTGGGCCGAGAAGAACGGCTTCGTGAAGCCCGAGGCGGGCGGCGAGGCGGTGCTCTTCCAGACCTGCTTCGTGCAGCACAACGCGCCCGACATCGGCCGGGACGCGCTGGAGGTCTTCCGCGCCTGTCAGGTCGACGTGCGCGTGGTGAAGGGGCTCGCCTGCTGCGGCATGCCGGCGTGGGAGCACGGCGACCTCGCCGCCGTGCGCAAGCAGGCGCACCGCGACCTCGACCTGCTCATGCCCCACGTCGAGAAGGGGGCCAAGGTCCTCTGCGTGAACCCCACCTGCTCGATGATGATGCGGCGCGAGTGGCCGCACCTGCTCGAGGGCGCCGACCGGGCGCGCGCCGAGAAGATGGCCGGAGCGGTGATGGACCCCTCGGAGTTCCTGTGGGCGCTGCGCAACGAGGCGCGCTTCTCCACGAGCTTCCAGAGCCGCCCGCCCGGAGGCCGCATCGCCTACCACGCGCCGTGTCACCTGCGCGCGCAGGGCGTGGGCTTCAAGGGCCGCGACCTCCTCCGCCGCATCCCCGGCGTCACCATCGCCGCCACCGTGATGGAGTGCTGCGGGCACGACGGCACCTACGCCATGACGGTGGAGGGGTTCGACCCCTCGCAGCGGGTCGGACAGCGCGCCTTCGACGGCATGAAGGCGGCCGAGGCGGAGGTGTGGGCCACCGACTGCCCGCTGGCGGCGCTGCAGTTCGCGCAGCACGCCGGCAAGAAGCCTCTTCACCCGATGTCGATCCTCGCCCGCGCCTACCGCGAGAACGGGTTCTGATTGGGGCTGTCCCGGCGCGGAGCGGTGCCGCCCGGCATGCGCTCCGGTGCGGCGCCGCTTATCAACCGGCCATGCACAAGGTGACCCGCGCAGAGCTCCTCGACCTCGAGACCTACGACGCCCGCCGCGCCGAGCTGCGCACCCGGATCATGGAGGTGAAGCGGCCGCGGCGGGTGCACGTGGGCGGGGTGCTCACCTTCCTCTTCGAGAACCACGAGACGGTTCACTACCAGGTCCAGGAGATGATCCGGGCGGAGCGACTCTATCGCCCGGCCGAGCTGGAGCACGAGCTGGAGACCTACAACGAGCTCCTGGGCGGGCCGGGCGAGCTGGGCTGCGCGCTCCTGGTCGAGCTCGAGCCCGATGGGCGCGACGACAAGCTGCGCGCCTGGGTGAAGCTGCCCGAGCACCTCTACGCGAGGCTCCCCGACGGCACCCGCGTGCGCGCCACCTACGACCACCGCCAGGTGGGCGACGACCGGCTGAGCTCGGTCCAGTACCTCAAGTTCGACGCGAAGGGGGTGGCGCCGGTGGCGCTGGGCGCGGATCACCCCGAACTGTCGGTGGAGACGGCCCTCACGGCCGAGCAGCGGGCCGCGCTGGAGGACGACCTCCGCGCCTCGGGCTGAACGCGCCCACCCCCTGCCGGGTGACGGGGGTGAGCGCGTCATCGCCCGATCGCGGTATCATGACGCAGGGCGGCGTCCCGTGCGGAGCTGCTGCGCCGGCGTCGCGGGGACGCGGGCGTTCGGTGCCGCGCCGGCACGAGCCGCCCGCGGAGGAGATCACCTTGAGCCCTGTGACCAAGAGGCCGTCGCCACGCAACCGCCCAGCCACCGCGGGGGGCACCGGACGCTCGCGCGCGCCCGCCTCTCGCGGGCGCCGCGCGCCGGCAGCGGACTCGCCGAAAGCTCCGCGCACCGAGATCGTGGCGGCCGCCCAGGCTGCCCGGCTGGCGCTGGCAGAGGGCAAGCGCGACCTCGCCGGTGCGAAGCTCGCGGGCGCCGACCTGTCCGGCCTCCGGCTGCGCGCCTGCGATCTCCGGGGGGCCGACCTCTCCGGGGCCGACCTCTCCGGCTCGAAGCTCGTCGCCTGCGACCTGCGCCAGGCCCGGCTCACCGGGGCGCGCATGGCCGGCGCGCGGGTGGTGCTCTGCGATCTCCGCGACGCCAGCCTCGACGGCGCCCACATGCAGGAGGCGCGCTGGGCCGCCTGCATGCTCGCCGGAGCCCGCCTCTCGCGCTCCGCGGCGCGGGGGAGCGTCTTCACCGCCGTGGACCTCGCCGGAGCCGAGCTCGACGGGGCCGACCTCGAGGAGGCGCGCTTCGCGCTCTGTTCGCTGGCCCGGGCCGATCTCACCGGCGCGCGGGCGAAGGGCGCGCACTTCCTCTTCTCCCGGCTCTCCGGCGCCGACTTGACGCGCTCGCGCCTCGCCGAGGCGCGCTTCGCCCTCTGCACGCTGCGCGGGGTGGTGCTCGATCGCGCGACCGGTCTCTCGCGCGACAGCTTCAACCTGGTCTGGTACGCGCGGGCGACGGCCGACGCGACGTCATGATCGTGACCGCGGGGCATGCCGCCCCTCCCCGCCGGCGGCGCCGCCGGGGGCCCCGCCCCCGCTCCGCGGTCCCTGCGCCGTGCTCGCCGCTGGGAGCGACGTGACGACGGCTGGCCGCTTTGCGGCGAGCGCGGGGATTGGCCTATCATCCCCGCGCCGTGATCCCATACATCCCGCTGCCCTCCCTTCACCTCGGGCCCTTCACCCTCCAGGTCTTCGGCATCTTCGCCGCGCTGGGCGTCTACGTGGGGGCGCGCATCGCCGCTCGCGAGGACGCGCGGCGCGGATACGACCCGCGCCTCCTCGCCGACTTCGCGGTGTGGGGGGTGGTCTCGGGCGTGGTCTTCGGCCACCTCGTCCACATCTTCCTCTACCACCCGGAGGAGCTGTCGGACCCGCGGCGCGTCTTCTTCTTCTGGGAGGGGCTCTCCTCGTTCGGCGGCCTCCTCGGCGGCGTGCTGGCGGCCTTCGTGTTCTTTCGCCGCCGCGGTCTGCGCTTCGCCGACCACGCCGACGCGCTGGCGCTCGGCATCGCGCCCGGCTGGGCCATCGCCAGGGTGGGCTGCTTCGCCATCCACGACCACCCCGGCGTCCTCACCACCTTTCCGCTGGCGGTGAGCTTCCCCCCCTCCGCCATGGCCACGCTCGGCTTCGCCGGCGTGCGGCACGACCTCGGCCTCGACGACGCCCTGGTGCTCTTCGCCTGCGCCGCCCTGCTCTTCGCCCTCGACCGGCGCGGCCTCCTCCGGGGCCGCCTCCTGCCGCTCCTCGCGCTCATCTACGGAGCCAGCCGCTTCCTGCTCGACTTCCTGCGCGCCTCGGACGTGCCCTATCCCGATGCGCGCTACCTCGGCCTCACCCCGGCGCAGTATCTCTGCTTCGCCCTGTGGGCCTATGGCATCTGGAAGCTGTGGCAGCCCGCGCCCGAGCCCGCTTCCGGCGCGAGTGGCGAGGTGAGCGTTCCCGGGAAGCGCGCTGCGCGAGCCCAGGCCAAGGCCTCGGCGACAGGTGCCTCGGCGAAGGGTCCAGCGGGTGCGGTGAGGACGGGCAAGCGCTGAGCGGCGAGGGGACGTTGCCGGCCAGCTCTGGGGGAAGAGCTCTGCCCGAGGCTCTCGGGTCTTCCTGCCGGGCCATGGTGCTCCGGGCGGGCGCGCCGGAGGCCCCGCTCGCGCTGCTGGGGCGCCTCCGACTCGGCGCCCTGCTGCGCGAGCTGTCCGGGGTGGAGGCCGAGATGCAGTCGCTCTCGGGCGTGCTCCTCGCCTTCGAGATCGACTACCGCGCCGCGACCGGTGAGGCGTTTCGCGAGCTGGCCGACGCCGAGCGGCTCCTCCGCCGTGCGAAGGTGCTCGACGCGGAGCTCCTGCGCCTCCGCCACGGCGGGGTAGGCTCCGAGGCGGCGAGCGCGGGCCAGCGCGCGGCGGCCAGCGACGGCGCGCGCCGGAACGCCACCTCCATCCCCCCGGGCGCGGCTCGCGCGTCGCCCGGATGCGTGGAGGACGCAGCCCCCAGCTCCGGCGCGAGCGGCGGGCCCGACCAGCTGAAGCAGCTCTACCGCGCCCTGGCGCGCCTGCTGCACCCGGACCTCGCCCACGGCGACGAGCTCGAGCGCGCACGCCGATCGGAGCTCATGGCCCGGGTGAACGTCGCCTACGCCCGTGGCGACCGCCTGGCCCTGGAGCTGGTGGCGCAGAAGCTGTCGGTTCGAAGGCTCTCCTTGCCGGGCGGTGAGCTCGACCCCGTGCTCTCCCAGCGCATCGCCGGCGCGGCGTCGGCGGTGCAACGCGCGCGGGTCGAGCTGGCGCGCCTCTCGGCCTCCACGGCGGCCGGGCTGCGCGAGGAGGCGCTCCGGAGGCGGTCGGCGGGCGGTGACTTCTTCTCGGAGGCGCGCGAGGCGGCGTTCTTGAAGTCGAAGGCCGTGCTCGATGAGGCCATGGCGCAGACGACGCGCCTCGCCGCGGAGGCGCGCGACCTCGGACGCCGCTCTCGGGCCGAGCCGGCTGGCTCGCGGGCGGCCGCGCGCGCAGCCTCTCGCCGGCGGGCGGCGTGGCTGGGGGGCGGCCTCCTTCGCGTGGCTCGTTCGCGAGCCCGCCGGGGCCCCGCCTCTCGCGCCCTCACCCGGTGGATGGAGCGCGGGGCGAACGGACAGCCCTGGCAGGTGGCCCTCACCTTCATCGCTTTCCTTCTGGAGGAGGTGCACCGCCCGCCGCAGAGCCTCGGCTCGCTCCGCTCGCTCCACGAGCGGTGGGAGCTCATGCGCCTGGCGTGGCCGGGAGCGCCGGCCCTCGACCGGGCCATCGCCTCGGCGCCCCCGCACCTCGAGCTGGGACTTGCGCCTCGCCGGAGACGAGCTGCGCCTCGGGCTCCAGCTCGTCGCGCCGGGGCTCGTCTCGGGGGTGCGCGCGTCCCTGCGGAAGGCGGCGGTCCCGAGCGTCGCGCGCACCGTCCTCTCGGCCCTCGGTCCCCGCCTCGGCTGCGACCGCTGCGGCGAGGTGCTGGCGGTCCACGTCCCGCGCCTCACCGGGGTGGACGAGGTGCACGGGCTCGTCTGTCCGGCGTGCGGCGCCCTGCTCCGCAGCTACCTCCGCTTCGGGCCGCCCGAGGGGCTGGAGGGTTTTGCCGCGGTGGCCCTGCGGGCGGGACTGACCTCTGCCGTCCGCGTGAGGCTGGGGCACGGTGCGCTCACCTTCGGCATGCTCCCCGCGGAGCGCAGCCGGCTCACCGCCGCCGAGCTCCTCTCGCGCTTCGAGGCGCTCTGCCTCTTGCCCCACCAGCTCCACCTGCCGCCAGGGTCACTGAGCGTGCGGGTGGGAGGTCGCAGGCTCGCGCCCGAGGCCTCCCTCCCGAGGCGAGGTGCGCTCTCCTTCGCCGTCGCGCGCACCTCCGCCCGCTCGGCCGGGTGGCTCCTCGGTCAGCTCCGGGGAAGGGTGGCGCGGCGCTTCAGCGGGTAGGGGTGCCGGGACGTGGCCGGGGCGCTCCGGCGTCGCGACCACCCGCTCGCGTGGCGGGCTCGTACCGGCCTGGTTCCTCGGCGAGGCGGCCACCACTCGCGTTCAGCGTGCCGTGCCAGCGGTACCGGTCACCACCAGCTCGCCCTCGTTGCGCATCGCCGGCCCGAGCTGCGAGCAGAAGAAGAACACCACCGTGCCCGGGGGCGCGCTGGCCGGCACGGTGAACGCCTGCGTTTCCTCGAAGGCGCCGGTGTCGAACGAGACGTCGTTCACCGGGCCGAAGACGAGCGCGCCCAGAGCCGCCTCGCTCGTCACCGAGTGAGGCCAGGGGTCGCGGTTCAGGACCACCACGGTGCCGCCCGCCGGAACCTCCAGCCGGGCGGGCTCGAAGGTGTTCGAGCGGATGGTGAGGACGTAGGGTGAAACGGGCGGCGAGGTCCGCTCGTCGCCGCAGCCGGGGAGGGCGAGGAGGAGCGCCGCCACCAGGCCGGCCGCGCCGAGGCGGAGGGATTCAGCTCCGGTAGTCGGCATTCTCGGTGATGTACTCGTGGCTGCGGTCGGAGCCCAGCACCTCGGCGGTGCCGCGGCCCGCGCCGAGGTCCACCTCGACCTCCACGGCGCGCTCGTGGGGCGGGTAGTCGATGGGCGGCCGGAAGGTGAGCCCGTCGGGCGGCGGGCGCGAGGCGTAGAGCTCGGCCAGCGCGAGGTGCGCCACCAGCCGCCGCTCGCGCACGGGATCGAGCCGCATGACGCCGCCGGCGAGGAGCTCCTCGCCGCCCATGCGCATGCGCACGCGCGCCGCCTCCACCGGCAGTCCCAGCGCGCCCAGGTACTTGCCGGCCGCGCAGAGCAGCCGCCCGACGTTGGGGTCGTTGCCGGCCACCGCGCACTGGAAGAGGGGAGAGCTCACGATCGCCTTTCCGAGGCCGCGCGCCGAGGCGTCGTCCGGCGCGCCGGTCACGCGCACCCGGATGACGTGGTGTACCCCCTCGCCGTTGCGCACCACGTCCTCGGCGAGGTCGCGGCATACGCGCGTGAGCGCCGCGCGAAAGGCATGGCGCGGCGCCGGGCCGGCCGCGCCCGAGGCGAGGAGCGCCACCGTGTCGGAGGTGCTGGTGTCGGTGTCGATGCTGATGGCGTGGAAGCTCTCCTCCACCGCCAGGGCGAGCGCGTCGCGCAGCTCGCCCCGGGGCACCGCGAGATCGGTGAGGAGGAAGACCAGCATGGTGGCGAGGTTCGGCTCGATCATGCCGGCCCCCTTGGCGAAGCCCACGATGGACCCGCCCGCCGCCTCGGCCCGCCGCACCTTCGGGTAGAGGTCGGTGGTCATCACCGCCTCCGCCGCCGGGAAGACGCTCCCGCCGCGCAGCGCCGCCACCGCAGAGGGCAGGGCCGACACCATGGCCTCGACGGGCAGCCGCCAGCCGATGACGCCGGTGGAGGCGGGCAGCACCTCCTCCGGCGCGAGCCCGAGCAGGCGCGCCGTCTCGGCGCAGAGCCGCTCCGAGGCCTCGACGCCTTCCGGCGCGCAGACGTTCGACACCTTGTTGTTCACCAGCACCGCGCCGAGTCGAGGGCCCTCGCGGCGCCTCCTGCCCACCAGCACCGGCGCGCCGGGGAAGGCGTTCCGGGTGAACATGAGGGCGAAGGACGCGGTCGGCGCGTCGAGCGCGAGCAGGGTGAGACGCATGCGTGACGGCTTCGCCACCTCCACCGGCGTGAACTCGAGCGCGGCGGTGCCCGCGCGGAAGCCCCGGGGCAGCGCCGCCTGCGCGGCGAGCCAGGCGCGGTGCTCGGCGGAGCTCCGGAAGGTGAGGGCGGTGCTGGGCATGCCCCGCCGTGTAGCCCCACCCCGCTCCGCCGTCAAAGGATCGTGGGCCGCGCCGTCAGGCGACGACGGCGCCGTTCACGGCGACGGTGACCACCTCGAGCGGCGCCTGGCAACCCGAGGCCGAGAGGGCCTGCCGCGCCGCCATGGCGAGGCCGCCGCAGCAGGGCACCTCCATCCGTGCCACCCGCACGCTCCTGGGGTCGGCGCGCCGGAAGATCTCGGTGAGCTTCGCCGCGTAGGCCGACAGGTCGTCGAGCTTGGGGCATCCTATCAGCGCCCGCCGGCCCTGGAGCAGCTCGTCGTGAAAGCGCGGGTGGGCGAGGGGCACGCAGTCGGCGACGAGCAGCAGGTCCGCCCCGCGGAGGTCGGGCGCGGAGGGCGAGACGAGGTGGAGCTGCACCGGCCAGTTCCGCAGCGCGCTGCCCTGCACCGGCCGGAGGGGTGGTGGCGGGTCGCAGACGAGGGAGAGCCGGGGCCTCGACCTCGGTACCGGAGTCGAAGGGTCAGGGTGGGCCGCCGCGGCGGCGTGGGCGGCATGCTCGTCGAAGGCCGGCGCCTCGCGGCGCACCACCCGCAACGCCCCCCGGGGGCAGACGCCCAGGCAGGCGCCCAGGCCGTCGCACAGCGCGTCGGAGGAGAGGCGCAGCTTGCCGTCGACCACGCGGAGCGCGCCCTCGGCGCAGGAGGGCACGCATTGTCCGCAGCCGTCGCACAGCGCCTCGTCGACCTCCACGATGTCGCGAATCATGGACTGGTAGATGCCACATCCGCGGGGCGAAGGCCATGCGGCAAGCCCGGCGCAGCGAAGCCGGGCGCGCCCAGGCAACCCGGGCGCAGGGAACTCGAATCTTGCCTGGGCGAGCGCCGGCCGGGCCAGGAGGCGCGCCCGGTCCCCCCGGTCACCACAGCCCGAGCTGCCGCTCAGGCTCCGGCGGTCGCAACAGCTCGGGGCCGTCGTTGGCGACCGAGTTGACCCTGGGTGACACCGGCTCGACGGACAGGGAGCCGTCGGCCGCTGGCCTGAGGAGCGCGCCGTCGCCGTCCGAGAGCCAGCGCTCCGCCTCCGCCTGGGAGAGCAGGGCCGGCATCCGGTCGTGGAGCGGGGCCACCTCGGCGCTGGCGGCGGTGGTGAGGATGGCGAAGGCGCGCCCCCGCTCCTCCTCCGCCCAGAGCCCGGCGAGCAGCATCAGGGCCCCGCCCGGCCGGTGCAGCCAGAAGGGCCGCGCGCCGCCAGGGCCGCGCCGCCACTCGTAGAAGCCGTCCACCGGCACCACGCAGCGCGCCTCCGCGAAGGCGCGGGCGAAGGCGCGCGAGCGCGCCGCCGTCTCACCTCGGGCATTCACCTGCAGGCCGCCCCGGGCTCGCGCCAGCCCGAACCGGGCGGTCGAGAGCAGGCGCTGCCCGCCCTCTCCGAGTCGCAGGATCCAGTGCGGCTGCGACGGAGCCACGTTGTAGCGCGGCCGCAGGCTGAGCGGATCGACGGGAGAGCCCGCGCGCTCCACCTCGGCGGCCAGCTCCCGTGCCAGGTCGTCGACCTCACCGCGGGTGAATGTGAACCGCCCGCACATTACGGCAAGCCCCACGCTCGCCAAGCCCGGCGCTTTGAAGCCGGGCGCGGCCAGGCAACCCGGACCGAAGGGGACCCGAACCCTGCGGGCATCAAGAAACGTTGGCCCTGAGGAGGGCAGAAGTGGATTTTGGCCCCCCTTTCCTGTTGTCTCACCCGTCACCGATAGCCAGGCGCCGCCCGATTGTCAGCAAGACCGCACGCGCTGGGCCGCTCGCCGGAGACGCCCTCCTACCCCCCCCCAAACCGATCGATGACACTCACCCCCACCCCGGGGAACCTGTCCATCGCCACCAGCGCGTCCACGGCCTCGTCGAGGGTGAGGCGCTGCCCGACGAGGAGCTGCGGGCGCAGGGCGCCGGAGGCGACCATGCGCAGGAGCTCCGGGTAGGCGTGCGCGGCCATGCCGTGGCTGCCGAGGAGCCGGAGCTCGCGCGCCACCACCAGGTCCATCGGCACCGGGGGCTGACGCTGCGCGGCGAGGAGCAGCCCCACCTGCACGTGCCGCCCCCGGCGCCGCAGCGAGGCTACCGACGACGCGAGGGTTGCGGGGCTGCCGAGCGCATCGATCGAGACGTGCGCCCCACCCGAGGTGAGCTCGCGGACGGCGGCGGCCACGTCGTCCACCTGCCGGGCGTTCACCGTCGCGCGGGCTCCGAGCTCCCGGGCGCGCGAGAGCTTGGCGTCGTCGATGTCCACCGCCACCACCTGGCCCCCTGCGGCGGCGCCGATCATCACCGCCGAGAGCCCCACCCCGCCGCAACCGTGCACGGCCAGCCACTCGCCGGGCCGGAGCCTCCCCTGGTGGTTCACCGCCCGGAAGGAGGTGGAGAAGCGGCAGCCCAGGCTGGCCGCGGTCACGTCGTCGATCTCCTCCGGCAGGCGCACCAGGTTCCCGTCCGCGAAGCGCACCGCGACGTACTCGGCGAAGGAGCCCCAGCCGGTGAAGCCGGGCTGGAACTGCCTCTCGCACACCTGCTGCTCGCCGGCCGCGCACTCCGGGCAGGCGCCGCAGGCACAGACGAACGGCAGCGTGACCCGCTCGCCCTGGCGAAAGAGGCGCACCTCGGAACCCAGCGCCACGACCTCGCCCGCCAGCTCGTGGCCGGACACATGGGGGAGCGAGATGTCCGGGTCGTGCCCCATCCATCCGTGCCAGTCGCTCCGGCAGAGCCCCGAGGCGCGCACCTTCAGCACCACGCCGTCGGGGGCAGGGGAGGGGTCCGGAACTTCCGCCACCACCGGCCGCCCCCCGAACGTCTCGAACCACATCGCGCGCATGGACCTCCTCCTGTTCGCGTTGCCGCCTTCTCCCCACGCACACCCGTCCCTCGGCGCATGATCGAAATGAGCCTGGGGCCGTCATCGCACGAAATCCCGGGGGCCGGATCGGGTTTGGTGACACGGTCGGATTCTGCGGTAGGGCTCACGGTCCGATGAGCCACCTCGCCGCCTTCGCCCGGGTCATCCCGGTCGCGCTCATCATCCTGCTCGGCCACGCCACCCGCCGCTTCGGCCTGCTCGGGGAGAGCACCATCGGCGAGCTGAAGCGGCTCATCGTCCGGGTGACCCTGCCGTGCCTGCTCTTCGTGGCCTTCTCCCGGGTGCAGGCCGAGGCGCGCCACCTCGCGCTGGTGGGCGCCGTGTTCGTCGCCTGTACGGCGGCGTTTCTCGTCGGGCGAGCGCTGGCGAGGCCGCTCGGCTTCCGCGAGCGCACCTTCCCCACGCTCACCGCCGGCTTCGAGGCGGGGATGATGGGCTATGCCCTCTTCACCTCGGTGTACGGGCAGGAGCAGCTCTTCAAGGTGGCGCTGGTCGACCTCGGACAAGCGATCTTCGTCTACGCCCTGATGATGCCGGTGCTGGAGCGGCTGGGGCGCGGCGAGAGCTCCGGGGCCGGGCGCTTCCTCGCCCTGGCGAGAAACCCCATCCTCCTCGCCATGGCGCTGGGGCTCCTCATGCGTCCGCTCGGGCTCACCGCCGCGCTCACCGCCTGGCCGGTGTCGAACGGCCTCCTCGAGGCGATGGGGCTGGTGGGCGGCCTCACCGGACCGCTGGTGATGATCGTGGTGGGACACGAGCTGCGGCTCGACCTCGCCCGCCTGAGGCGGCCGGCGCTCGCCATCGCGGTCCGCCTGGCGCTGTGGATCCCGCTCGGCTTCCTGCTCATTCACCTCGTCGCGCGCCGCTGGCTCGGCCTCGACGCAGGGTTCGAGGCGGCGCTCGCCACCGTGCTCGTCCTCCCACCGCCCTTCGTCATCCCCATCTTCCTCCCGGCGGGCGATCGCGACGAGCTGCGCTTCGTGATGGACGCGCTGGCGGTGGCCACCCTCGTCACCATCGCCCTCTTCGGCGTGGTGACGGTGGCCTACCCCGGCCGGTAGCGGGCCGGACCGGGCGCAGGCGAGCGCCTGCGCCGGGAAAGAAGCGGCCTCCGGGTCCCGACGCCTCGCGGGCGCTGGCGCGGCTACGAGAACGAGAGCAGCCCCAGGCTCTGCAGCAGGATGAGCAGGATGAGCACCGGCGCGACGAAGCGGATCGCCGGCAGGATGACGCGCTCGGGCCAGGCCGTGGTACGGCCTCGACCCAGCTCGCTCGACAGGAAGCCTCGCGGCACGAGCCAGCCGCCCACCACCGCGATGGCGAGGCCCCCCACCGGCAGGAGCACGTTCGACGAGGCGAAGTCGAAGAGGTCGAAGAAGCTCTTGCCGAGGAGCTTCACCTCGGCGAGCAGCGGGTTCTGCGACAGGGTGGCGGGAATGCCGAGCGCGAACATGGCGCCGGCCGTGAGGGCGGCCGCCACCGGCCGCCGCAGGTGTCCCTTCTCCACCAGCCAGGCCACCGGCACCTCGATCAGGCTCACCATGGCGCCGATGGTGGCGATGGCCGCCAGCGCGAAGAAGAGCACGGTGAAGAGGCCGCCGGCCGGCATCTGGCCGAAGATGCGCGGGATGGTGTTGAAGAGGAGGCCCGGGCCGCCGGCCGGCGTGCCGCCGAAGGCGAAGACCGCCGGAAAGATGGCGAGCCCGGCGAGGAGCGACACCGCCGTGTCGGCCAGCGCCACCCGCGCCGCGTTGGGCACGATGCGCACGTGCTCGGGCAGGTAGGAGCCGTAGGTGGTCATGGTGCCCATGCCCAGGGACAGCTTGAAGAAGGCGAGGCCGAGGGCCGCCAGCATCACCGAGGGTGAGAGCCGCGCCAGCTCCGGCCGGAAGAGGTAGGCGACGCCGGCCGAGGCGCCGGGCAGGGTGAGGGCGCGCAGGTCGCAGACGAGGAGCAGCGCGAAGAGGAGCGGCATGAGGGTCTTCGTCACCTTCTCGATGCCGCGCGAGACCCCGGAGGCGATGATGGTCGCCGCGAGGAGCAGCACCCCGAGCTGCCAGAGGAGGGGCTCCCAGGTGCCGCCCGCCAGCGCGCCAAACGTCTCGGAGGTGAGGGGGAGGCCGGTGAAGAGCGCGGTGAACGACTTCCACACGTAGGCGAAGACCCACCCCGCCACGTCCGTGTAGAAGGCCATGATGAGGAGGGCGGCGGCGATGCCGGCCCAGCCGATGGCCGCCCAGAACGGCTGCCCGGGCACCGCCCTCTCGTAGGCGCGCACCGCGTCGAGGCGCATGCGGCGTCCGATGGCGTGCTCCACCACCATCACTGGCAGCGCCACCAGCGCCACCGCGAGGAGGTAGGTGATCACGAAGGCGGCGCCACCGTTCGAGCCCGTCAGGAAGGGGAACTTCCAGATGTTGCCGAGGCCGACGGCCGAGCCGAGGGTGGCGGCGAAGGCGCCGAGCGAGGAGGAGAAGGTGTCGCGGCGGGTGGGGAGGGCCATGCAGGTCTCCGGTGCGGGTCGCCGGAAGGGGTCGGAGGGAGGGAGCGCTTCGCGCGGCCGCCCCGGGCATCCGGGGGAGGCGCGCTTCCTACCACATCCGACGGCAAGCCCGGCCCGGTCGATGCTTTCACCCCTCCCCCCTTCCGGCTCCTCCGGCCCCGCCCCGGCCGCGAGGCCCTCGCCACCGGCCTCGCGGAAGGCGGCGCGCGCCAGCAGGTGCGACGCCACCGGAGCGGTGGCGCCATGGCGAAGCCGGCATCCGGCGATGAGCACGAGGCGCCAGCTGAACGCGCCCTGCCGGGCCACCAGGGCGGTGCCGCCGCCACGAGATCGGAGCAGAGTGCTGCCGCGCAAGGTGGAGGCACCCGGACCCATGGGTGCCGGGCGGTTCGGCCGTCGTGCTCCCCCGTGTCCCTTTCAGAAACGACTCTTCCGCTCCACGAACATTCGTCAGGGACGGCGAGTCGTTCCTGCGCTGGCCTGGAGCGGAAGCCGTGACGCGGATGGGTCGAAACGGACTGGCGGTGCGGGGCCGCTGCGACCGGGTCGCCCCTGGTCGTCTGGCCGGGTCGAGGTCCCGCACCCCCAGTTGATCCAATGGACATTCTCCTGCGGGGACGCGGTCGGCTGCACGAGTGGGCGCGCGGACGACGCGATGCGCGATCACGAAGAGGACGGCGCGGCATGAGCCTTGCGAAGCGTTACCGCCGGCTGTTCTCGATCATTTTGGGGGTCACATGTTTCGTCGGATGAGCACGGGTTCCAAGATTCTCCTTTCGTTCGGCTTCGCCGTTCTGGTGGCGGCGCTGGTCGGCGCGGCCGGCTTCGTGAGCGCTCGCCGCATCGGAGCGCAGCTCGACGACATCGCCAGCCGGAAGTTCCCTTCGGCGGTGGCCCTGGGCGACATCGACGAGGCGCAGACGGCGGTTGCGCGCAGCGTCAACGTCCTCATCATGAGCCGGGCCGACCCGGAGATGCGCCGCACCGCCCACGCCGACCTGGACGCCTCCTGGAAGAAGATGGACGAGGCCTGGGCCCGCTACGAGAAGCTGCCGCACAGCGAAGCGGGCATGACCCTGTGGCAGGCCATGCAGACGCCCTGGTCCACCTGGCGCAAGAGCGTGGAGTCCCTCCTCGGTGTCATCGCCGAGCGCGAGGCGCTGCAGGAGAAGGGGATCGACTGGGAAGACCCCGAGATGAAGCCCATCGTCGAGCGCGCCTGGATCGCCTTCATCGCCGTGCGGCACACCTTCCAACCCGCCACCGCCGCCGTCGGCGCCGTCATCGAGCAGACCGAGAAGGACGTGGCCGCCGGCAAGGAGGCTGGCGAGGCCGCGGTGAAGGCGGGGGCCGCCACCATCGTCGCCGCCATCCTGGGGGGGAGCCTCGCGCTCCTGGTGATGGGTCTCTTCCTCTCACGCTCGACCTCTGGCGTCATCCGGGCGCTCCTCGCCGAGGCGCGCAAGCTCACCGAGGCGGTGAAGTCGGGCCGGCTCGACGTGCGCGGCTCCCCCGAGGCCGTGTCCCACGAGTTCCAGCCGGTGGTGCTCGGGGTGAACGAGACCATGGAGGCCTTCATCCGCCCCATCCGCGTGACCGCCGACTACGTCGACCGGATCTCCCGGGGCGACCTGCCCGAGCCCATCACCGACACCTACCAGGGCGACTTCGACGCCATCAAGCAGAACCTCAACCGGTGCATCGGCGCGGTGGGCGCGCTGGTGGCCGACGCGCGAGCGCTCTCCGGGGCCGCGGTGGCGGGCCAGCTCACCACCCGCGCCGACGCCTCGCGGCACCAGGGCGACTTCCGCGCGGTGGTGGAGGGGGTGAACGCCACCCTGGACGCCGTGCTCGGGCCCATCGACGAGGCGGCCCGGGTGCTCGAGCGGCTGGCCGCGCGCGACCTGCGCGTGCGGGTCGCGGGCACCTACCAGGGCGACCACGCCCGCATCAAGGAGGCGCTGAACGGCACCGCCCAGGCGCTCCACGACGCGCTGGCCCAGGTGGCCGAGGCGGTGGTCGAGGTCTCCTCGGCCTCCTCGCAGATCGCCGAGTCGAGCCAGGCGGTGGCCACCGGCGCCTCGGAGCAGGCGGCCTCGCTGGAGGAGACGAGCTCGTCGCTCGAGTCGATGGCCAGCATGACGCAGCGCTCGGCCGAGAACGCGGAGCAGGCGAATGCGCTGGCGCAGGCGGCGCAGCAGGGCGCGGTGTCGGGAAGCGCTGCCGTGGAGCAGATGACCGGCGCCATGGGCAAGATCAAGGCGGCGGCCGAGGGCACCTCGCAGATCATCAAGGACATCAACGAGATCGCCTTCCAGACGAACCTCCTCGCGCTCAACGCGGCGGTCGAGGCGGCGCGGGCCGGCGAGGCCGGGCGCGGCTTCGCGGTGGTGGCCGAGGAGGTGCGCTCGCTCGCCATGCGCTCCAAGGAGGCGGCCAACAAGACCGAGGCGCTCATCCGCGAGTCGGTGAAGCAGGCCACCGAGGGCGAGCTCACCGCGCAGCACGTGAGCGCCGCGCTGGGCCAGATCGCCGGCGGCGTCGCCAAGGTGACGAGCATCGTGGCCGAGATCGCCTCCGCCGCCCGCGAGCAGAGCGCCGGCATCTCCCAGGTGACGCAGGCCGTGGCGCAGATGGACACCGTCACCCAGCAGAACGCCGCCAACTCCGAGGAGTCCTCCTCGGCCGCCGCCGAGCTCTCCGGGCAGTCCGAGGAGCTCGCCTCGATGGTGCAGACCTTCCAGCTCGAGCGCGCCGCCGCCTCCGGCCACGCCGGTGCCGGCCCGAGGGCAGCCCGGACCGCGGCCACGGCCACGGCGGTGCCGCCCGCCTCCCTCGCGCGCCGCAGCCAGGCCGCGCGACAGCTGCGAAGCTGAGCGCAATCAGCGTCCCCCCTCATCTGGAGGGAGAGGGGGGACGGGAGAGGGAGCGCGACCCGACGACGGTGTAGCCGGCGTCAGGCGGCAAGGACGGCCCCAAGCAGGCGCCGGATGGTAAAGAGCGCGGATGCCGCCCCCGCCCCAGGCCGAGCTCGTTCCCGCGAAGAGCGCGCTCGGCCGTCTCCGCCAGCACCCCACCGGCTTCTGGTTCGTCTTCGCCGGCGAGGCCGCCGAGCGCGCCAGCTACTACGGGATGCGCACCATCCTGGCGCTCTACCTCACCGAGGTGATCGGCTTTTCCCAGGCGGGCGGCACCACGGTCATGAAGATCTTCATGGCCGCCTGCTACATCACGCCCTTCATCGGCGGGATCGTGGCGGAGCGGTGGCTTGGTCCGTACCGCACCATCCTCTTTTACTCGGTGCCCTACATCGTCGGGCACCTGGTGCTGGGAGCCTTCCCCAGCGAGACCGGCCTCTTCATCGCCCTCGGCCTGCTCGCCCTCGGGTCGGGCGCCATCAAGCCCAACACCAGCGTGCTGCTTGGCGAGATCTACGACGCGGCCGGGAAGGGCGCGCTCCTCACCGAGGCCTTCAGCTACTTCTACGCGGCCATCAACCTCGGCGCGGCGGTGACGTCGTTCGGGCTCCCCATCGTCCGCACGCACTTCGGCTACGCCACGGCCCTCGTGCTGCCCGCCGGCATGATGGCGCTCGCCTTCATCCTCTTCGCGGCGGGGAAGCGCTTCTATCCGAGGTCGCAGGTCGCGAGGCGTCCGCCCCGGCCGCCCAAGACGCCGGAGCAGCGCGCGCTGGAGCGCCGGACGCTCTTGCGCGTGAGCGGGGTCTTCGCGCTCATCGCCGTCTTCTGGCTCGTGTACGACCAGAACGCCGACACCTGGATCTACTTCGCCGACCGGCACGGGGCCGGGGTCTACGACGCGGTGGCGCGGGTGCGCATGCTCACCGCCGTGCCGCCCTTCCACCTCGGCACCTGGGCCTTCTCCGGGCTCACCATCACCGCCGACCAGGTGCAGGCCCTGAACCCGGTCTTCATCATCGCGCTCACCCCGGTGTTCAACTGGCTGTGGGGAGTGTGGCGGCGGGCGCGCGGCGGCCGCGAGGTGCCCGACACGCGGAAGATGCTCATCGGCTTCGCCATCGTGGTGGGGTGCATGCTGCTCATGACCGTGGCGGCCTTCCTCGCGCGCGATGGCGATCCCGTGTCGGTGTGGTGGATCATCGGCGCCACCTTCGTCATCACCCTGGCCGAGCTGTGCATCTCGGTGGTGGGACTGGAGTACGCCTACCGCCAGGCGGTGCCCGGGACGAAGTCGATCGTGACCGCGGCCTTCCACGCCACCGTCTTCGTGGGCGACACCGCCGCGCTCACCATGGCGCCCTTCTACGAGCAGGGGCTCAGGCCCTTCGCCTACTTCGGCCTCCAGACCCTGCTCATCGCCGCGGCCGCGCTCGCCTTCATCCGCATCTCGCGAAGTGCGCGGTGAGCACCCTCACCGTCTCGTCGGGTCGCTCGAAGGGGAAGCCGTGCCCTGCCCCCGGCAGCTCCACCAACTGCGCGCCCGGGATGAGCCGGGCCAGGCGGCGCGAGTTCTCCGGGGGCACGAGGCGGTCGGCGTCGCCGGTGACCACCAGCGTGGGAACGCGCAGAGCCCCCAGCCGCCGCTCCGCCTCGTGGGCGGCGATGGCCAGGATCTGCCTGCGCGCGGTGGAGCGCGGGGCGCGCCCAATCTGTGCCAGCCACGCCTCGAACACCTCCCGGTTCGCCTCGTAGAAGCCGTCGGAGACGAGCAGTCTCCCCATGCGCCGCGACCCGCGGGAGAGGAGGTTCACCAGGAAGAGGTCGCGCGCCACCGCCAGCGCCGGCTTGTGACTTCGCCAGTGGCTGGCGAAGGTGGCGCCGAGCGCGAGCGCCCTCACCCGGCCGGTGTGCCGCAGGGCCAGCTCCTGGGCGATCATCCCGCCCATGGAGATGCCGAAGACGTGAGCGCGCCCCACGCCGAGCGCGTCGAGCACCGCCGCCGCGTCGTCGGCCAGATCGCGCACCCGGAAGCCGCCGCGGGGCGCCTCGGAGCGGCCGGTGCCGCGGTTGTCGAAGGTGACCACCCGGAAGCGTTCGGCCAGCCGCGCGGGGAGGGTGCCCCAGGCCGCCCCGCTCATGCCGAAGCCCATCACCAGGAGGAGCGGCGGGGCGGCGTCGGGGCCCACCACGGTGAAGTGCAGGCGGTGGCTGGGCAGCTCGGCGAAGGGCACGGGGCTAGCTCCTCCCCGGCGCGCGCGAGGAGACGAGCGCCGAGAGCTCGGCGAGCGCCTGGGGGATGGCGCTCGCCAGCACCGCGGAGATCGGGTACCCGATCGGCGTCGGCCACCAGGCCGAAGCCGAGCCGGCCGGCGTAGCTCTCGAGCGCGATGCCCACCGTCTGGCCCGGCGCCAGGGGCACCAGCGGGTGAAACGCCACCATCTCGCGGCCGAGGAGATAGAGCGGCTCCCTCGGTCCGGGGACGTTCGTGACCACGAGGTTCATGTAACGGTGGACCGCCTGGTAACGCGCGACGGCGGCGAGGAGCGCCGGAGGCGCCAGGTTCCCCAGCCGGGTCCAGGCGAGCGCCCCCAGCGCCTGGCCGCTGCCCTTGAGGTGGCGCGTCTCCTTCATCACCCTGTCGAGGCGGGCTCGAGGCTCGGGCTCGCCCACCGGCAGGCGGCAGAAGATGGCGCTCACCCGGTTTCCCAGCGTGCCCTTTTCCGTGTCGCCGCGCACGGAGACCGGCACCAAGGCGCGAAGCTCGGCCGGGGGCTCCTCGCCCCGCGCCACGAAGAAGGTGCGCAGCGCCCCCGCCACCACCGCCAGCACCACGTCGTTCACCGTCCCGCCCAGTGCCGACTTCACCGCCTTCACCTCGGCGAGGTCGAGCGTGGCCGTCGCCCAGCGTCGCCTGGGCCCGAGCGGGCGGTTGAGGGAGGACGGTGGAGCGCGGCCCATGAGACCCAGGCCCGCGAGGGGCAACAGGCCGGCGCCGAGCTCGGCCAGCGCAGCGCGTGAGCCGCCGTCTCCATCGACCAGCCGCCGGACGAGGCCGAGCGGGCGCCGGAGGTCGTCGGAGAGCGCGGACGCGGCCAGAACTGAACTCGCCGGAGCCGGCCGCGGCTTCCAGGGCACAGGCGCTGGAAGAGCGGGCGGGTCGGGCTCCCGGTCGAAGAGTGCCGTGGTGAGATCGACCCCGGACACGCCGTCGATCATGCAGTGGTGCGTCTTGAAGACGAGCGCGAAGCGGCCGGGCTGGAGCGCCTCCACCAACCACAGCTCCCAGAGCGGCCGCTGGCGGTCGAGCCGCTCCGCGAAGAGCCGCCCGGCCAGCGCCTTCAGCTCCTCGTCTCCCGCGGGCGACGGAAGGGCCACGCGGCGCACGTGGTGCTCGAGGTCGAGGTCGGGCTCGTCGACCCATACCGGCCGGCCCAGCTCGAAGGGCACGAAGGCGAGGCGTTGCCGGTAGCGCGGCAGCCGGTGGAGGCGCGACCCGATGTGCCGGAGCAGCTCCCGGTACGTCGGCGCCGTTCCCTCGAAGACGGCGACCGCCCCCACGTGCATGTGGGCGGTGGCGTCCTCCACGTAGAGGAACACCGCGTCGAGGCCGGAGAGCCGCTCGAACCAGGTCATCTCCGCCTCGCATACCATCCCCTCCCCCGCCGGGGGAGAGAGGATGCTCTCCCGCCCGTGAGAGCGGAGCCCTCCTCAGGAGGCGCGCCGGGGCGCCTCCTGCCCTCCCTCGCGCGCGGCGAGCGCGCCGTCCGGCAGCACGAGCCGGCTGCGGCCGGCGCTCACCCGCTCCACCTCGACCTTCACGCCGATTCGCTCGTGAAGCTCGGGAACGTGCGAGATGACGCCCACCGTGCGCTCGCCGGAGCCGAGCTGCTCGATGGCGGCCATGGCCTGCTCGAGGGTATCGCGGTCGAGCGTGCCGAACCCCTCGTCGATGAAGAGGGTGCGCGCCTGCGTCTGCCGCCCCGAGAGGGACGAGAGACCGAGCGCCAGCGCCAGCGAGACGAGGAAGCTCTCGCCGCCGGAGAGGCCGTTCACGCCGCGTGCCTCGTCGCCGAGGTCGCGGTCGACCACCTGCAGGTCGAGGTCGCAGCGCGGCACGGCCTCCAGGCGGTAGCGCGGCGCCAGCTTCTCGAGGTGCTGGTTCGCCGCCTGGAGCAGGGCCTGGAGCGTGAGCCCCTGGGCGAAGACGCGGAAGACGTCTCCACCGGCGGAGCCGATGAGGTCGGAGAGAGACTCCCACCGGGCCGTTTCCCGTTGCTGCCGGGCGAGCTCCTCCCCCAGCGCCGCGCGCTGCACGAGGTTCGCGTCGTCCTGCGCCCTGCGGGAGAGGAGCCTGGTCAGCTCTTCGGCGAGGCGCTCCTCGGTGCCCGCGGCGGTCGCGACGGCCTGCTGGGCCTCCTCGGGCGTCGAGGCCGGGCAGCCGGCGGCGTGCTCCGCCAGCCTGCGCGCCCGCTCCTCGCGGAGCGTCGCCGCATCCCGCTGTGCCTGGTCGAGGGCGCGGAGCGCCTCGCGCTCGTGCGCCATCCATGCGTTTCCCCGCGCCAGCAGGCCGTCGAGCCGGGGCCGGTCGAGCGCGCGCTCCGCGAGCGCCGCATCGAGCGCACCCGCCGCCGCACCGGCCTGAGAGCGGGCGTCGGTGAGCACGTCCCAGGTGGCGGCGTGGTTCGCGACGGCGGTGGCGAGCCGCACCTCGGCCTCTCCGAGTCGCGAAGCTGTGTCCTCCGATGCCTTTCGGCGCTCCCGCTCCAGCGCGGCGTTCTCCTCCCGCACCTCGGCCGCGCTCCGGCCGCCGAGGAGTCCGGAGCGCTCGACCTCGAGCGCGGCCACGGCCGCGCGCTCGTCCGCGCTCGACTGCGCCAGCCGGAGGGCGACCGCCTCGCGCTCCGCGAGCGCGGCGCGAGTCGCCTCGCATTCGGCGCCGAGCCTTGCGATCGCCTCTCCTGCGGCGCGAAGCGCTCCGGCCTGGCGGTGGTGCGTCGCGACGAGCCCCTCGAGCAGCGTCGCCAGCGCGGCCGGCGCGCCGCGCGCCTCCTCCTGCCACGCTCGCCGGAAGCTCAGGGGAGGGGAGAGCTCCTCCTCGAGGCTGCCGCGCCGGGCGGTGAGCCCATTCACCGAGAGCGTGGCTGCCTTCTCCTCGCCTTCTGCGCGCTCTCGCCCGAGCCGCGCGGCCTCCAGCTGGCTGCGCACCTCGCCATCGGCCTTGCGGGCACGGTCGTGCCTCTCGCGCGCCCTCCGCACCGCCTCGGCGCGGGTGAGCGCCTCGCGCTGCTGCACCTTCCGTTCGGAGAGAAGCCTCTCCGCGCCGGCTCTGGCCACGGTGAGCAGCTCGATTGCCTCGAACGCCTGCTCCGGCAGCGGGCCGCGGTCTCCGAGGCTCCCGGCGGCCGCAACGGCCGCGACATAGCGCCCCTGCGCTTCATCGAGGGCCTTCCGCTGACGGTCTTCGTCCTTCCGGGCGCGCCGGAGCTGCTCCTCGATCCTGGCGCGAGCCACCGCGAGCGATCCGGCCGAAGCCTGCAGCCGGGAGAGCTCGCCTTCGGCGACCGCGACCGCCCGGGCCTGATCCCGCCGCGCGCTCTCGGTGGGTGCGTGGGCGGCGTAGGGGTGCTCGGTCGCGCCGCAGAGCGGGCACGCTTCACCCTCCGTGAGCAGGGCGCGCTGCTCCTCCAGCGAGAGCGCGGCGTCGAGGCGCGCCAGCGCCTCGCGCGCGGCGGTGAGCGCCCCGCTGGCCACTGCCAGCGCGTGCCCGGCCTTCCTCTCTTCCTCGGTGAGTCCCTGTAGCGCACCGGCTGCCGCCACCCGCTGCGATGCGGCGGTGGAGGCCTCTTCGGCCTCTTCCTTCGCCTCGGCGGCGATCGAGGCGAGCCGGGAGAGCGCATCGCGCCTGTCGGCGAGCTCCCCCACCTCGGCGGCGATGGCCGAGAGATTGTCGCGTCCCGCCTCGCCCTTGGCCTGCTCCAGAACCTTCGTCGCAGCCGCGAGGTCCGCCTCCCGGTCCGCCAGCGCGACCTCCAGACCCTTGTGGGCCTCCACCGCCGCGGCGAGCCGCTCTCGAGCCTTCTCCAGCACCTGCTCGGCGCGGGTGAGATCTTGCCCGAGCGTGGCATGCTCGGCGAGGCGAGCCTGCCAGCGCGGCCATTCGTCGACGAGCGCCCGCTCCGGGCTCCGCTCCTCGATCCACCGCTCCGCGGCTGCCCTCGTCTGCTCTTCCTCCCCCGCGCGCTGCGCGACGGCCCCGAGCTCCTCGCGCGTCTCCTTGGCCAGCTTCGCGGCTTGGTGGGCGGCGCGATTTGCGCCCTCGGCCCTGGCTCGCACCTCGCGCAGGCGCACGTCGAGCGCGTCGGCCAGCGCGAGCGCGGGCTGCAGCGCGGCGAGCCGGGTCAGCTCCTCGGCGAGCGCCTTGCTCGCCTTCCGGTGAGCCTCGCCAGCATCCTCTTGCCCACTTCCGGCGCTCACCAGCGCGGTGGCGGCAGACTCGGCCGCGCGCCGTGCTCCCTCGAGCGCCCGCGCCGTGCGGACGGCCTCGTCGCGCGGCGGGCGCAGGGGCTCGGCCGACTCGGTCTCGGCGAGCGCGCGCCGGCGGTCCGATGCGGCTTCCACGGCAGCCGCGGCGCCGGCGACCACGTCCTGCGCCTCGGAGAGCTCGCGCGAGAGCATGGCCTGCGCCTCGTGCCACCGCACCTCGCCCTCGGCCCGGCGCTTCGCCTCGCACGCTGCCTTGCGGGCATCCGCCAGGCGCTCGACCTCGGCGTCCAGCGCCACCCGCTCCTCCGGCGTGAGGACCGGCAGCCCGGCGCCGCGCGCCTCCAAGTCCGTGAGGCGGGTCCTCTCCTCCTTCGCCCGCTCGAAGGCCTTTCTCGAGAGGGCGGCGTAGAGCTCGGTGCCGGTGACCCGCTCCAGGATCTGCGCCCTCACGCTGGCGTCGGCCTCGAGGAAGGCGCGGAACTCGAACTGGGGCAGCACCACCGCCCGGCGAAACTCGGCGAAGGAGTAGCCCAGCGCGGCGCAGACGCGCCGCTGCACGTCGACGATCCCGGAGCCGAGCGGGGTACCGCTGTCGAGGTCGTGCAGCGCCATCTCCGCCTTCTGGAACCTCCCGCCCGGCTTGCCGCGCGCCCGGCGAACGGTCCAGCGCGAGCGGTAGCGCTTGCCGTCGACGCCCTCGAAGTCGACCTCGGCGAAGCCCTCGCCGGTGCCGCGCGAGAGGAGGTTGCGCTTGTCGCCGGCGTCGATGAGCTCCTCGGGGTCGTCGTCCGGCCGGCCCGGCTTGACGCGGCTGTTCCCGCGCTCGTCGAAGCGCGGTGTCTCGCCGAAGAGGGGGAGGCAGAGCGCGTCGACCAGGGTGGACTTGCCGGAGCCGGTGGGGCCGGAGATGGAGAAGAGGCCTGCCTCGGCGATGGCCCCGCAGTCGAGGGGCAGCTCGAACTCGCCGTAGAGGCTCGCCAGGTTCTTGCCGCGGATGGCGAGGATTTCTTCATCGCGCCTCCTCGTGGACGAGCCCGACGAGCTGGTGGAAGGTGGCGAGCAGCTCGGGCGGCGGCTCGCCGGCGTGGAGCTTGCGCCAGTGGGCCAGGAACACGTCCTCCGGCTGAAGGTCCGCGAGCGAGCGCACGGCCTGCTGGCCCAGCGCCTCGCCCGTTCCCGTGGTGTGCACACCGATGCGCGCGAGCCGCGCCTCCTTGCCGCGGAGCGCCTCCTCCACCCGCTGGCGCAGTCCGGGCTCGGGCCCCTGAAGCTCGATCTCCACCTCCAGGAGGGGGCGCAGGTCGCTCGACCCGTCGGCGCGCACGGGCAGCGAGGCGATGGCCGCCAGCGCCTCCTTCACCGTGGCGCGGCCCTGCTCCGGAATGCGCGGCAGCGCCAGCGCGCGCGGCACCCGGAGCTCGCGCAGGCCGGCCACCTGGGCGCCCTCCAGCTCCACCAGCATCACCTGGTGTGGATAGGTGCGCTCGGAGAGCGAGAGCGGGATGAGCGAGCCGGCGTAGCGAACGTGCTCGCGCCCGCCCACCGGCTGCGCCAGGTGGAGGTGCCCCAGGGCGGCGTAGGCCACGTCGGCGGCGAAGAGGTCGTGTCCCACCGCCGTCTCGCCGCCCAGGGTGAGCCGGCGCTCCGAGAGCGTCGAGACCTGGGCGCCCGCGAGGTAGAGGTGGCCCATCGCCACGAGCGCCTGGTCTGCCCTCCGGCGCGCGCGCGCCTCCGCCAGCACCGCGTCGTAGACGCGGCGGACGCCGGCCGCGACCGCGGCCTCGTCGCCGGTGCCGGTCTCGGCAGCGCGGAGGTGCGGTACGGCCGCCAGCCAGGCGGCGACCTGGCCCGCGCGGTCGGCGAGGGGGAGGACGTGGCCATCCGGACAGAACTGGCCGCCCCTCCGCACCGCGCCCCCCACCACGTGGAGCCTCTCCAGGGCGCTCAGGAACGGCGCGATGGCATCCAGCCGGCTCGCAGAGTCGTGGTTGCCGCCGATCACCACCACCTGGAGGTGAGGGAGCCGCTTCCACGCCTTCGCCAGGAACCGGTGCCACAGCTCCTGCGCCTCGATGGGCGGATTGGCCGCGTCGAAGACGTCGCCCGCCACCAGCAGCGCATCCACCTCCTCGGCCACCGCCGTCTCGAGCAGCCAGGAGAGCGCGAGCTCGTGCTCGGCGGAGCGCCCGAAGCCGTGCAGCGTGTGGCCGAGGTGCCAGTCGGCGGTGTGGAGCAGTCGGAGCGCCATGCGACCACTCTACGCAAGGGTCGGACATCGACGGGGCGCGGCGGAACCGGCGCCGCGCCTCGCGACCTTGTGGCATCATCGCGCCATGTCGAAGACCCGCATCGCCTCGATTGCCGCGGTGGTCGTGTTCGTGAGCCTGCAGTTCGTACCCGTGTCGCGCACCAACCCCCCGGTGGAGTCGGACGTCGTCGCTCCCCCCGAGGTGAAGTCGATCCTCCGGCGCGCCTGCTACGACTGCCACTCCAATGGGTCTGGTACAAGACGTTATCGGTGCCGGCGACCCATTCGCCTGCAGACGCGGTCGTGCTGACATTGTGGTACGAGGGGCAGCCACCGTTGTTGGCGGTATTGTATCCGGCAACCGAGGTCATCCGCATCGCGGTGTAGCAAAAACCCAGATTGTCAGCGGAGGTCCGGCCCTTGTATCCCACCGGGTTGATGCTGTCCCGATACGGCAGCGCCAGCGTCTCTCCCGCCTTCCGGTTCATGTATTGCCAGCCGTAGGCGACGCACAGGCCACCGGTATAAATGACGCCGCCCTTGGCCGTGCACATGGAGACGGTGTTGTCCAGATCGACGCGGGAAATCGGATTCTTGTCGGTGCTGTTGTCCACGCAGATGTTTGTGGACCAGGTATGCCTGTAGCCGTCGTTGCCAGCCGCGCCTGCCGTTGTACACGCCGCCGACGTGCTGATGGCCTTGATCGCGGGCGTGGTAGCGACGACACAATCCCGGTTGGTCGTTATTGTCGGATCGACGGCAAGGGTGCCGTCCACCGCGACGCCGAGCACGCAGACCCCGTCCTGAGGATTGGCGTACGCTCCTCCACCGAGGGCCTTTGACCCGTCAGTCAGATAAAAGGCCCCGGCGGGACCCGCGGACATTAGCGGCATGAGCAGAAGGGACACCACTGCCATCAAGGATGCCTTCCAAAGGGGGTTTCTCGCTGTCATGATCGGTCGCTCCTTCTCTTCCGCGTCAAGCTTCCTGGGGCCGTCCCGGCGCACGGGCACCCGCGAGCGAACTTGAAGCCGCACAAGGGACTCCAACTGCCTTTTCAGGTTCCTTGGGAGAGCCAATTGAGTCATCCAGCCAGGCGCTAAGGCAACTTATATGCCTGGCCGGATAGCCCTTTGCCAAGCAAAAGATCTTGCCGAATGAGGAAGAATTCGGGTGCGGGGAATTTCGCAGCGCTGGGGAATCTTCGCAGCGTTGCGAACGTTGGGCCCGGCGTCTTGCCATGGTAAATCGGCGTGGCATCCGATTGGGTTGCCGGTCTGTTGTCTGCCGGTCAATTGTCTTTCTTCCGGGCCTCGACCTGACGCAGCTTGACGTAGAGCAGCAGCATGAGCAGCCCGATCAGCGCCAAGGGCAGCAGCAGATTACGCCGGCGCGCTTGAGCCTCGTTGAGCGTGGCTTTGGCGGCAGTGGCACTAGCAGCGGCGCTGGTGATGCCCTCCTGCGCCATCTGCACCACTGCCTGGGCATCCGCAAGGTGGGTCTCCGTGCGCACCTTGATCAGTTGCGGACGGACGCTCTTCACGATAGGTGTACTGCTCATCACTGACCTCCATGCCCATCTTGCTCGCCTTGCTGAGCATGGTCTCGGTCTCGGCCATCACTGCCTTGAGCCGCTCGACGGCCTCACGCATCTGCGCGGCGGCATCGTAGCCGGGCGTCCCGGGCTTGTGGCAGCGGCGGCAGACGGCGTCATCCTGACTCCCCAACATGCTGTCGCTGGCACGGTGGATCTCGTGATTGCCGTGGCACGCCGCACACTCAGGGAGCTTCTGCGCATCGAAGGCGGGCTTGTGCGGGCTCTTCACGAAGAGCGCGGCGTTGTTGACGTGGCACTGCCCGCAAACCTCGGCGATCGAGCCCACGCCGGGTGGAAAGGCGCCGTGGTTACCATGGCAATCGTTGCACGCCGGCGCCGACAGATCACGCTGCACGAGCAGCAACTCGCCATGCACGCTGCGCGTGTACTTTTCTTCCTGATCCGTCGGGATGCCGTACTCGGCCATGTACTGCTCATCCGCGTGACAGTGGCCACAAGTGCTCGGCACGGTGGCGGCGAAGACGCGCGACTGGGCGCGATCGGGCGGCAGGATGCCGTGCACCCCGTGGCAACTGACGCACGTCGCCACCTTCTGATCGCCCTGCTGCAACCGCTGGCCGTGGACGCTGGTCCAATACTGCTGCAGTTGATCGGTCGGCAGACGCGGATTGAAGCGCCGCATGTAGGCTCCGTCGGCGTGGCAGCGCCCGCAAAAGTTGGGGATGTCGGCGTGCTGCGGTTTGCCGCGGAATCCCTTCTCGACGGACATCGAGGCCGCCGCATCCATCACCGTCGCATCGCCGCCGTGACAATCCACGCACGACAAACCCTTCTCGCCATGGATGTCGCCCTTCATCCCCTCGACCGGAAGGCTCAGCGCCTCGGGCATGACGCTGTGGCACGCCACACAGGTGTCCGGTGACTCGCTGCGAAGGCCGGCATTGCCGTTGCCAGCGGGAACACCAGTGCCGAATATCCAAGATACAAGATACAAGGAACTTTCAATGAGCAAGAACCACGGGGCCGAACCCGTCGAGGATGCGCAGGAGTTGTCTAGCGTTCGTAAGCATTCGGGATTGCGTGTTCCTGCACCTTACTTGCATTTTGAATATTATTTGTATCTTGTACTTAAATATTCCATCCGCATCAATATGGCTTGACGTACGCCAAGGTGATCATCGTCAGCATGAAGACGATGATGGCCACCCCGAACAGCGTGAACAGCGGGCTCGGCTCACCGCGCGCCGCGCGGCGGTCGAGAAAGGGGACCAGGAAGCAGCACCGCGCCGCCGCTCAGGAACGTGCAGATGCCGACCACATCCCCATCAATGCCAAGGATCTTGCCGGGGATGTACTTGAGACTCTGCGACACGAACGTGAAGTACCACTCCGGCCGAATGCCCGCCGGCGCCGAGGAAAACGGGTCGGCCTTCGCACCCAGCTCCCACGGCAGAGAACGTGCACAGGCTCAGCAGCACGCCCAGCACCCCCAGCCACAGGATCGCATCGCGCATGATGAAGCTGGGATAGAAAGGCATGCTGCCGTGGCTCTTGGTCTTGTCGAGATCGACTCGCTCATGCCTTGCCGCTGAATGAGCAGCAGGTGGACCATCAACACCGCGGTGAAAGCGGCCGGCAGCATGGCGACGTGGAAGCCGAAGAAGCGGGTCAACGTCGCGGCGCCCACCTCGTCTCCGCCGCGCAGCAGCCGCGCGACGCCCGGCCCGACGACCGGCAGCAGCGCCGCGATGTCGGTGCCCACCTTGGTGGCGAAGAACGCCAGCTCGTTCCATGGCAGCAGGTAGCCGGAGAACCCGAAGGTCAACGTCAGCGCCAAACAGCCCCATGCCCGTCAGCCACGTCAGCTCGCGCGGCGGCCGATACGCCTTCAAGAAGTACACGCTGAACATGTGCACGAACACCGCGAAGACCATGAGGTTGGCCGACCACGAGTGCAGCGAGCGGATGAGCCAGCCGAAGGGGACGCGCGTCATGATGAACTGGACGCTCTCGTAGGAGCTCTCGATGCCCGGCTTGTAGTAGAACAGCAGCAGCAGGCCGGTCGCCACCTGGATGCCGAACAAAAACAGCGACACGCCGCCGAAGTAGTACCAGATGCTGCTGCCTTCGAGCGGCACCGTCTTGTGGCGCAGGAACGCGATCGACGCTCGCTGATGCCGAGCCGCTCGTCGAACCACCCAAAGATGCGGCGGTTTAGGCGCGCCGGCTGACGACAACGTCGTCTCCCTTCACCGTCACGTCGAACGCCGCAGCGGCGCCGGCGGTGGCCCGGAGACGTTGCGGCCGGTCAAATCAAAATGCCCATTGTGACACGGGCACCAGATCTGCTCGAGGTCGCTGCGATACTGGACCGTGCACTGCAAATGCGTGCAGACGGCGGAGAAGGCGCGCCACTCGCCCGACGGCAGGCGCACCAGGATCCCCGGCTTCGAGCCGAAACGGAAGATCTTCCCGGCGTTCGGCTTGACGTCGCCCAGCCGTGCGGCCACGACTGACCCGACGACCGCTTCGCTAACCTTGGCCGGCGTCAGATAGCGAACGACCGGGTAGACGACGGCACCGACGAACCCCAGCCCGGTCACCGACAGCAGGACATCCAGCAGACGCCGCCGTCCGATGCCACGCTCTGTTCCAGCATCCATCCACGCCTCCGTAGGGCTTGAGGTTGATCGGGCCGCAACCTGCATAGCAAAAGTCGACATCAGGCGCGACACGATTCTGAGAATTGTTGCGGCATAGGCTTCTCGCCGCTGCGAAGGACGGCGAAGGGGTCGGCCACTAAACGAGAGAGCTTCTGATGACAGGCCAGTAATGCTATTAGAGCGGCTGGCCGCACCGATCTTTGCAAGGCTTTCGGCGCGCGGTGGAAAGGGGACGATGACGACGGATGCAACGAGCCCTCGCGGCGTTCCTTTTTGGGCCGGCTGCTCGGCGGGACGATCGTGGTCGGCTGCGCCGGGATCATCAGCTCGATGCTGGCGTATCTGCTGCCCCCTGAGGAGGTGCGCTCGGGACTCGGCCCGCTGCGCACCAATGTCGGGAAAGCCGATGAGATCGCCCCCGGTGAAGCCAAGCTGGCCCTGGTCAACGACGAGCCGGTGTGGGTCATCCACGAAACACAAAAGGGCTTTGCGGCATTCTCCGCCCTCTGCACGCACAAAGGCTGCCTGGTGAAGTGGGACGACAAGCGGCACGTGTTCATCTGCCCCTGCCACGAGGGCCGTTTCGATGAGGACGGCAACGTCGTAGCGGGACTGCCGCGCCGCCCGCTGACGCGCTTGCGCGTCGGAGTCGTCCGCGACGAGATCTACGTCTCGCGAGGGGACGAACGGGCGGTCTGAACCCGTGAGTGCCGTCTCGACAGATCGCCTGCCGGCGCACCCGGAGCGTAGCGCCGGTATTGTCGTGGAGACCTTCCGCGGCCTCGGCGGCGTGGCGCTGTTTTTCTTCTGCGTGCAGATCGCCACCGGCATCCAGCTGCTGATCTACTACCGGCCGTCCGCGGAAGGCGCGTTTGCGAGCCTGGGCATCATCATGGACGAGGTGCGCCTGGGCTGGCTGGTGCGCTCGGTGCATTGGTGGAGCGCGAACCTGCTCATTCTCTGCGGCTTGCTCCACCTCGTCAGTGTCTACTTCCGGCGCGCCTACGTGGTGCCCAAGCGCACGCGCCTGGGTCACCGGCATCTTGCTGTTCGTCGTCCTCCTCGGCTTCGGGCTCACGGGAACCTTGCTGCCGTGGGATCAATACGCGTACTGGGAGATCGACGCGGCGCGCGAGACCATCGCCTCCATTCCGTTCGTTGGGCCGGACCGTGCTGGAGCTGTTTTGGGGCGGCTGGGACATTGGCCAGGAGGTGCTGTTGCGCTTCTACGCGTTTCACATCGGCATCCTGCCGTGGCTGGCGCTCGCCTGCTTGTCGACCCACCTGGTGCTGGTGTGGCGGGCGCGCCGCGTCGAGGCTGCCGATGCCGCGCCGCGTGTGGCCGCGTCGCCAGTCGCCGCCATCGACGTGTTCATTGCGTTGTTGCTCATCTCCGGCGGGCTCCTGACGGTGGCGATTGTCTTCCCACCGGAGCTCGCGGCACCGGCGGATCCGATGCTGCCGCTGGTGCACGTGCAACCGCGCTGGTACCTGCTGCCGGCGCGCCAACTCCTGCGGCACCTCTCCGGCGGAACGGCCAGCCTCGTCGTCATTGGTCTGTTGGCGCTCGTCCTCTCAGTGCCGTTCATCGATCGCCGCCGCACCCCGTCGCTGGCGGCCACGACGGTCCGCTGGATGCTCGGAATTGCCGCCGTTGCCGCCTGGGTCTTCCTGGCGGTGCGGCAATATATGTCGTGACCGATGCGCACGCATCCCGTTCCTTGTCGCCTTCCTCGTCCTCGGCGCCGGCAGCGCGCCGGCGGAGGAGTCGTGCCTCACCTGCCACCCCGACGTCAAAACCGACTTCGCGTCGAGTATCCACGCCAAGGACTTCAGCTGCACCGGCTGTCACGGCGGTGATCCGCATGTCGTCAGTCTCGACGCCCACGCGGCCGCCAAAGGATACATCGGCACGCCGAGCCGCAAGGACATTCCCTCCCTGTGCGCCGGCTGCCACGCCGATGCCAGCCGCATGCGGCCCTTCGGGCTGCAGACCGATCAGTACGCCCAGTATCAGAAATCGCAGCACGGGCAGTTGTTGGCGCAGGGCGACACGCACGTCGCGGTGTGTACGGATTGTCACGGCACGCATCGCATCATGGCGCGCGGCGATCCGTCGAGCCCGGTATTCGCGCGCAACATCCCGGCGACCTGCGGGCGCTGCCACGCCGACAGCCAGTTGATGGCGGCGTACAAGCTGCCGTCCGACCAACTCGAGAAGTTCCGCACCAGCGTGCACGGCGTGGCGCTGTTCGTCGACCAGCATCCCTTGGCGCCGACGTGCGCCACCTGCCACGGCTCGCATGGCGCGGCCGACGCGCAGAACATCACGGCCGCCTGCGGCCACTGCCACTCCCGCACGCTCGAGTACTTCAACGAGAGCCCGCACCACAAGGCGGTGCAGGATGGCAAGATGTCCGAGTGCATCAGCTGCCACGGCTACCACGATACGCCGCCGCCGGACCTGGCGCTGTTCGACACGGCCTGCCCGACCTGCCATGCCGCCGACAGCCGCGGCTTTGCCACGGCACAGAAGCTCAAGACCCTGCTGGCGCAGACGCAGCAGTCGCTCGAGACCGCCGCCGCGGAGCTAGAGCACGCCGAGCGCATCGCGCCCACGACGGCCCGCTGCGGCCGCGACTGCAGCAGGCGCGCGCCCACTACCTCGAGGCGCTGCCGGTGCAGCACGCCATGAACGTCGAGCGCGTCGACGATCTCACCCGCAGCGCCCGCTCCATCAGCGAAGATGTCCGCGGCGACCGTCCACGGCATCGAGCAGGACCGTCGCTTGAGCCTGCTTTGGCTCGCCGTCGTCTGGGTCTACGTCCTCTTCGCTGTCGGCGTCGCGTATCTGTATCGGCGGGAGCGCACGCAGCAAGGGACGGAGGCCGGGCGGCACTAGCGCCGCCCGAGCACCGTGCGTGCGGGCTCACATCGCCACATGGGCCAAGCGGGCGGCGCTCGCTCTGGTCGTGTTCATCCCGGCCAGCCTCGCCTTCCTCTACCTGAGCGTTGAAGTCACCTCGCAGCCGCGCTTCTGCGGCAGCTGCCACATCATGACGCCGTACTACCAGTCGTG